>JACJYG010000004.1 GCA_020636215.1 Lewinellaceae bacterium | reverse complement strand
AACCGCTATAAGCACTTGTTGGTACATTTTCCACAAGCGTATTTCCCGGCAAGCCTAATTTAGCTAATTTTAAAGGCTAAATCATCATGAAATGGCCCCATTCACGTCCATTTCCGAGGTTGAACGCATCGCGGGCCTCAGCGATCCGGTTCTCCGCAATCTACAGATCACCCAAAGCTACCACGAGCTGTCACTGGTGATAGCCGGGCGTACCGGGCCCTGCGCCAATTGGTGTACTTTCGCCACCTGGGCTTCCAGGCAGGCGGGCCAGACGATCCGAGCGGAGGACCTCACCGAGGCCATTGAAAATGCCTTTAATGCCGCCCCGGCCATCAGCCAGGCCATGGCCGAGATTGTCAATGCAGCCCTGCTCAAGGGGGCCGCGATGGGTAAAGAGGGAATTGCAAAACTGGTGTGGGACACCATCGACCCCAAAGCAGCAATGGATCGCGCCAGTACTTCGGTGGCCCGGGGCAATCAGAAGGTGTATGCAGAAATTGCCCGGGAGTTCGCCCGTTTCGTGGAGGCCTGCCTGAACGACGAGGCCTACGATGCCGACAACATCGGCCGGTTCTGCGTCGCGCTTAGGCCTGGCGATCCGCCCGATGGGCAGCGGTATCTGCGCCTGGCTTTTTCCCGCTATTACCAGGCCTTTTTTGAGCCGGACCAAAAGAAAAAGGCCGAACATATCCTACTAGCCAATCTCGAGATTGGGTTTCATGAACAGACCCGGCTGCAACCGGAAATTGCAGAAGCGCTGGAAGCCTCGGTGGAGGACCCACAGATATTTAAGCGCCGCCTGCTCAACACGCTTTTTCCTACCAGAAGCTGGATCATGGAATTGTGGGCTTTATTCATGGCTTTTATCGGCCGGCCCACCCCTTTGGATGATGCTATTCAGCAATTTTCGGAGCTTGCTCGCCATCACATTCGCTTGTTCCTCACCGATCATCTAATGGAACTAGCTTTTCCGAAAGGCCTGCACCTGCGGCTCGGCCATGACCTGCAGGCCCGTTTTCCTGCCTCCTTACAGCACCTGGCCAATACAGAACTGATTGCCTTGTTGAAACAGATTGACCCCACCCCCGACAGTTTGCAGGAAACCGGCGCCATTGATTGGGCCGACCTGCCCGACCGCCTGCATTTTATCGCCGACCTCTTCCGATGCTACCAGGAAACGACCGATCTTTTGTCTCCACCTTTCGAACCCGAACAGGCCGAAGCTATTCTGGCTGGGCGGCGGCCTTAGGGAAAGGTTTAGAGGGTTGAGGAGGTTGAGGAGTTTATAAGTTGAGGAGTGAGGAACTTCCTCAACCTCCTCACCCTTCTCACCCTCCTCACCCTTCTCACCCTTCTCAACCTCATCTTCAGTTCTTCCCACCAACATGCAACCAGCAAGTATTTGATTTTTAGTAACTTATGAAATTGGTCAATTGCTTGCATGCAACGAATTGACTAATTTTTTCTCCCCAGTGCAACGGATTGGCAAAATCCTGAACCCATTTGACTAATCGTTTTGGCGCTCCTGCCTGCATCTTTATCCCACAAGCCAGCGAGGCTTGATTGGGGTTAAGTTCAAGTTATTTTATTGCCATGAAAATGCAAAAATTATTATTCCTACTGGCCATTTTGATCCAAGGTAGTGTAGCAGTTGAGGAGTGCTAAATCCGGCCTTCTAAACTCCTCAACTTCTATACTGCGCCCCAAATGTCCAGTAGAGTGTCCAAACACCTGCCTAATCATGAAAAACCATTGGAACCCATTCCGGCAATCGGGGATCGCCAGGGCGAGCTTGTCGAAGATTAAAGGCGAAAATGTTTCTGGCTATCCCACCAGGTACACCATTATTATCACAGAGGATATCATGGATGGCTGATGGCCTATGGCTAGCCTTCCGCCAGCTTTTCCTGCAGCCATGGCCTGGCGACGACCGAGTTTTCTTTATCCAGCTTTTCACGCAGCTTCGCCAGGCTGTTTCGGGTGAGTTGCCCGTTGGCTTTCAGCTTCGCCAGTTTGCGGAGGAAAGAGGCCAGGTTCAGGTAGGCCCGGGCCCGGCTTTCTGATATTTTTTCATTGCGGCGCAGAAACTTCCGGAAAGCTTTAGATTCATAAGTAAATAGCTCGTAGTAGGTCTCATCCTGCAGGAAGAGCTCGAAAGTATTGCGCAGAGATAAGGATTTGACGCGCAGCTGGTACTGCAGGCCCGTGCTTTCCACCTGTCGCAGCAAGGCGTTGGATGCGTGAAAATCCCCTTTGGCAAAGTACCAGTAGGCGGTGCCCAGGCTCACGGCATCCACCTGCAGTGCGTCGGGTAGGCTGGGGGCGTACTGTGCGATAAAACCTTCCACCCAGCCCATTTCCCCCAGGACGGTAGCCGTTACGATGATATTGAGGAAGGTCGCATCGGAAAGTTTCCCTTCGTTGAGAAACAGCTCCTTTTCCAGTCCCAGTTGATAAAGCCGGAATTGGCGCTTCAGGTATTCCTGTTTGCCTTTGTTATAGAGTTGAATAGTCGTGTTGATCAGGTATCGAAGCAGGGAGGATTGATCGGTTGGCCGGAACAAGTGCAGGTGGCTGAAAGCGATGGTTTCCAGGCGTTGATAGGTGTTTTCATTATCCGGCTGCTCCATTAGGCCCAGCATATCCCGGTAGGCCTGAAATACCTTGTCCGCCCCGAATGCCGGATGCTCCTCCGCCAGTTGGAGGGATTCCCGTAACAAGAGGATGTCGTATTCTTCGGGCAGGATATTCTGCCGGTTGCGCAGCTCGGTGCTGTAGCGCATTTTCGACAGGATGTAGAAAGCATCCAGGTTCTGCATGATTTCCCGGACTTGATCGGCAGAAAAGCCGTAGCGGGCGGTTTGGGGGTGAAAAAAATAGTCGTGTTGCTGGCGCCACAGAGCGAGGTAATAGTGCTCATCGCGGTAGGCGCTAAGGGCCAGTTGTTCGGCCAGGGCCTGATTTTTCTTAACGAACAAGTCGTACTGGCTGCGTTCTCCCAACTCCTGCTGCAACAGTTGCTGATGCGTGAGCCGATCGCCCTTCAGTCGTTGGGCCACCAGGAATTCCTCTACCAACTCAGACAAGCGGAACATCAGCAGGCGCAGGCGCTGATCGTCGTAGGGCTGTTTCGGGAACAGCTGCCTGAAAACGGCCTCCTTGTCGAGTTTGGGCGAATCGAATGCCGGAGCATACCGGCGCAGATAGTCAAACAAGGCCACCACCCCTTCATTGGAATTGTAATAAGGCGAGCGCACCCATTTGGCCAGCCAGCGCAGCTCTTCCGGCTGTACCGTTTTTAGTAAGACAATCAGCTTAGCGTCCTGCATACGGCTATTTTTTGTAACTGTTTAGGAGGGGCGCCCGCCTCAACTCCAGGTGTCAGGGGGTGGCTGAACGGCCTTGATCTTGCGGCCGTTGAGTCATCCTGTGGCTTATCTGCAGCCGGGGGTATGTATCACAAGCAATTGCTTTCTTGAAACAGATGCAGCAAATTAAAAATTTATAAATCAAATTTTTACACAAAATACACTATGATTTTTTGATTTTTTTTTGAAACAATGAGTTGATATTGTCCCGAAATGGCACAACGCATCTTCCTAACTTGGGTCGGGAATTCAAATAATAGGAAAGAGCACACCGTATTATTCCGACTGATTTTTCCAAAAGGGGAAAACACCTAAAACACCACCCCAAAATGGAGGCCGTCCAAAAAATCAAATGCATCAACCGCGCCTGGTTTGTACTGTCCTTCGAAGTGGCGGGCAACGACGGCCATTCGCTCCGCAGCAATGACCTGCCCATCCAACGGGAGGGCCGGCTCGACCTCTTGGAAGGGGGCTTTCCGGAAGGAACGGAGGTCGTGCTGCGAGTGAAGGCGGCCATGGGTGAAGCCCTGGAGGCGGCCGAAAAACTGCGGTTTGCCCGCAATGGGAGGACGGCGGTTTTTGAGGTGCGGGGGACGAGTTTGGAATTTAGCGTAAGATGGGTAGAGGTAACAGAAGCGGAGGAATAGTGCTTTGCCAACTATGAAAAGCCTGGCTTAACTAAATATCAGTAACAACCAAAAAAAGAGTTCATGGCAGATCCTAAGCATCTAGAAATTGCAAGACAGGGAGCAGAAGCTATCAGTTACTGGCGATCGCTCAATCAAAGAACACGCCTGGATCTAAGTCGAGCCGACCTCAGTACTGTTAATTTGAGCGGGGCCAACCTGACCGATGCCGATTTTACAAATGCGAAGCTGGACTATACCGACTTTAGCAACGCCATCTTATACAACACCATTTTTGATGGGGCAAACCTAGGGAAAGCCATCTTCTCACCCCTTCAAATTCCCATCCTAGGCGACCTGCAACAGGGTAAAACGACCCTGGCCCGGGCGCTGGAAAAGCAACAAAGTGATGCCAGCAAGCGATACTTGGAGTTTGTGGACAAGGCTACCCAGGCAGAGCGTTTGGCCTTGCTTGACGCCGCTCCTCTGGTTGCCATCGTAGTCATTGGCGCCGTTGACGGCATCATGAATTATGCCCATGAAGCGGTACAGAAAGCAAAACAAAAAAAGGTGAACGACCTGGCCGTTTTCTGCAATAAGCTGGACCTGGTCAACGACGATGAAGATTTGGAACTGATCAACTTGGAGATTGAAACCTTACTGGAAGATAACTCCTTTGACTCCACAAACATCAAAAAGGGCTCCGCCCTGCGAGCGCTGGATGGGGATGCTGACCATGAAGGTAAGATAGCAGAACTGTTGAGGGAGATAGAACTGCTTATTTCTCTAAGTTGATAACCGGCATGATCAGGTTAGCCTGTGCAGCCTGTGTTTTCTCCTGATTGACCGATCGAAATCTTATATAAAATGCCCAATAATTCCCTTTCTGCCCTGATCCCCATTCACCTGGACGGCTTGTACCTCGCTCAGGATACGAACGTGGCCGGGCCCATGGTGGATTTTTCCAAACTCAGGAAGGACAGTGTGCCCTACCTGGGCGAGGAACTGACGGCAAAGCCTCTGGAAGACGCCCATATCTTGCAGCAGGGTGTTCACCTGCACTGGGCCCTGCCGGATGCGCTGACCAAGACCATGAGCCTGCCGCTGGTGCAGTGCCATACCTTCCACAATGTATTTGGATACACGCCGGGCAATGCTCTTTGGAGAAGCCTTACCAAAGCCAATTGGCTTACAGAGGTCATACCTTCGAAACTGGCCAAAGTAACCGTAAACCCGGAAGGCCGCCGGACTCCCCCTGCCGGCATAGCCCCCGAACAACTAGAGGCCGTCAACGCTCTGCTGGACAGCCCCGGCTTTCCCGCTGTCCCTGACCGATGGCTGGTTTCCCGCTACGCTGCCGACGACAAGACGATAGAAAAAAGCTGGGTAGTGGAAAGCGATTATATGTGGCCGGGCAATGTGGATGGCAAAGACAACAGCCAGCCGGCCCGCGAACTGGTGGATTATTATACTTCCTACCCTCAGCATACCAAAGGCGGCGCTACCGGCGCGCTGCAGTATGGCTTCCTCGGCAGGTATTACGAAGCAGGCACTACGCCGCCGCCGGCCACACCTGATGACTATCTTCCCACACCCCTGACTGCAGTGGGCTACGGCGAACCCTCCTTCGCGGCTTTCTACCCGAATTGCCGCAGCGTATTTGGGTTTTACGATGCCGAGATGCAGGCGATGAGTGCCGCCCGAACCTACGGGTTGCTTGGCTTCTTCAGCGATCCCGGCCTGGACTATTACGCCCTGTTCCGAAAGGATTTCCTGGGCAAGAACCCTACCCCATACCCCAATATCCAATTACTGGAAGCTATAACGGAAGAATTTCAGTGGTTCTTACCCATAACCCTCCAACAGGCCGATGTCGGTGCTGATAACTGGAAATTGATGGCCGCCAACGGCTGGCTCACCCTCGATAGCCCAACGGCCACTTCCGGTACCCTGAGCACCGTACCCCTGAAGCTGGGCAACACCCTGGGGCCGGCCAACGAAACTGCTGAAAAAACCATCCGGACGAAACTGGACAGCCTGATCGATCAACAACTGCCCACCCAAACACTGTACTACGCCCGCGGCACCGTGGGCCCTAAGCCCAATACCCTGCCCGATACCTCCAAAGTAAGCCTGGCGATCGGCAATACCGGAACCGAGGCCATGTCGGCCTTCCTGGCGGAGAAGATGGCCACTAAAGAAAAAGCGCTGGTGGAAGACTACCTGGAGGCATTGCAACTGGAATCAAGCCTGCAGCATCAGCAGCAGGACCTGGGGCCGAAATTTGAGGAAGCCCGTCATGCCAAAGGGTTTCAGGCAGTACCCGGCGGCGCCATCTGGACCGTACGTAACCAAAGTTCCACTAATAACAGGGCAGGTGCTACCCGGGCCGGAGAAGAGGCCACTCTGCCGGAGAACCTGGCCGATATGCTCAACGAACTCAATAACCTACAACAGCAACTCAGCCAAACCAACTTCCAGATCGAATCCCTGCAACAACAAATTTTTGTTGATTGGTGCAGCTATACCCTTCAGGAAAACGAAGTATTGCACCAGCCGCCACCACCGCCACCTGAAACCACGAGTAACATACCGCCGCCGCCGCCCGGAAACGGAGCACCTCCCCCACCGCCACCACCGGGATCACTCGGAGCAGCACCGCCTCCGCCACCTGGAAATATGGGAGCTCCACCGCCGCCACCTGGAAATATGGGAGCAGCACCTCCTCCGCCCCCTTCGAACAAACCGCAACAGATGGGGCCAGTATTTGACCCGGCCCAGGCGAAAAAAGACCTGGATAATATGCGGGCCTTCATCGAAGAGTGGGAAATAGGCGTCGTTTTATCAGGCTTACAGCAACAAAAAACTGACCTGCAGCAAAAATTGCAAACCAAGCACCAGGCCATAAGCAGCAGCCTTTTACAATTCCAGAAGCAGCTTCAATACCTGCAGGCCGGCGATATCACAGATTGGGAAAACTTTGTCGCCGCGGTTGCTAAATTACAGGCGCCTGCTATTCAAAGTATAAACTTTGCCTCAGCGGACAGCGCAAGCGTCCTGAAAAGCCTGAACCAAAAGCTCCTGGATGACCCGGCTCTGCCCCTGTCCTTCCCCGGCACTGTCCCGCCGGAAGCTGCCCAACTTCAGGCGCTTAAAGGCACAGGTGGGTGGAAGCCGGAGGCCTATTTGAGATACAACCGCCTCCTTCTGGAGGCCATGCTGCCCGGGCTTATTAAACACCAGCCAAAGTTTATCCTGCAACCTACTGCTGCGCCCCGTTACTGGCAACCTAATGAGCCGGCACTCCTGCTGACTGGCTTACCGCCAAGCCCCCGGCACGGACAGGACGGCCGCCTCCGGGATGACAACCTGCTGGCCTGCTGCTCCATGGCAGTTAACGGGCCTCCTGCTGCATCCGGCACTTTTACCGGCATCAACACCAAATTAAATACGATCAAAACGGAAGAACCCGACAATTTCGCGCTTCATCCGAAAAGTACCGGCTGGCATCCTCTGATACTGGATTGGAGAGTAGCCTTTTCCCAGGTGAAAAACCCTGGCGCCCCAAAAGACGACCCTTATGACTACAGCTACGCCACTTCTTACGTCACCGAAAACTACGGCCTGGCCACCAACCAGGTGGAATTCTCAAAAATAAAAGACAGCAATGAGCTGAGCGGCGCCGTACCCTTTACCGGGCGCAGCATCTTAACGCCTGCCGCCGGTTTGAGCCAGAAAAAAAGATCATCGATAAGCTGGCTCCGGATATTTTGAATGCCGTGAAAAAGAGCTGTCCCTCTGGACAAAAACCAATCGCTAGCTGGGTAAAAGACAAGGACCCCATTTTTGCCGCCGCCATCACACCGGTATCAGATAAAGACAGCGATGCACAAGTGATCACCGGCTGGATAAGCACCTGCCTTACTAAAACCCGGATGGAAAATTGCCCGGATTGTATCCTGGTACTGGGCGCAGGCACTCCGGGAAATGGCGGTACTGACACAGGCCCCAGCCCTAAGGACGACATAGATGCTTTCGTCCCATGGGCTATGGAACACCTACAGCTAAAAGCACAATACTTCCAACAAAATAATATCGCTGAAGAAAAACAAACTGATTTTGACTTACAGAACGACGTCAATTTCATTCCATGGTTGAAAAAGGAGATCAGTACCGTCGAACCTGAGCCTGTTTTTGCCGCCAGAAAATCACGGATATTAAAGCACAAGGTACAGTACCTGTATGATAACTTCAATAACCTTATCATTTGGCACCAAGTAAGGTAGGCATCCTCCATAAGGTGATGGACTATTACGCCTACAAAAACCTCTGCAGTGTGCCTACCTGTCTCAGGTATTGGGAGGCTTCAATAAGGCAATGCTTAGCCTGTATCAAACCTACCAGCTCAACATTGCCGATCCTCAAAAAGCAATAAACAAGGGCAGGTCTTGCCGCTAAAGTCCGCGCTGCCGTTCAGGGGCAAAATCTCTATTCTCCGGATCTGATGGCGCCTTTCTCCTTTTCGGGCAGGAAGCTGAGCATCATGAATTTAAACCTGATCGACACTTTCTACCGATACTACCAGCCACAAGCGCCAACCTGTACAATGAAGTACCCCTGACCGTCCTAAAGCTGGTACTACTGGGCGCCCAAAGATATTGCCCTGGCGCCCCGGCTGGCACAGCCCACACGGCTCAACTTCCGCTGGCTGTCCGCCAATATCAGCAGCCCGCCCGCCGGGAAAAGGCAAAGCCTGGTGGAAACCAACAGCCATCCCGCCACCAGCCCGGTTTGCGGCTGGTTATTGAAGCCAACAACCTCGACAACAGCCTGATGGTATATGCCTGGACGTAGCCACTCGGTTATATCGATAAAACTACCAATGGAGGGTGTTTCCAGGGCAGGCTTTACGGAACAGCCCGGATATATCGCCGACCCGCACTTGTCGAATACCATACAACGCCTTTGCCGACTTCTACCAGAGCAGCACGTGGACAACCAGCAAAACTTATTCCCAATTTCATCACAGTAATCGATATGGGGTTGGACAATTGCGCTCCGGATAACAGCCCGCAGCACGATGCCCTCGCGCTGCTGATGGGTAAACCGGTACCTGGTGCGGGCGGCGATCCAGCTCGAACAGAAAGGCGTACCGCCGTAAACCAGGGCGCATTCGGGAGACCTCGGCAGGTATGGAACCGCCAAAAGCCAAACCGGAATAAGCCGGTAGCTGCCGATGCTTATCACCGCACCACCAATGCCCTGGAGCAGGTACAGATCCCCTGCGCTTAGAGAATTCCGGCAACTGAACGATGGGCTGCTGGGGTATTGGATCGATAATTACCGCCCGGTTCATTACCCAGCCCCTGCCGGCGGATTTACTTCGATGACATCTTTTACGCCCTCAGAGTTTCAACCCGGCAACCACCATCCTACAATTGTCACGCACAGCCAGGATGGTAAGCCTTTCCAGTTCAACCTGTCCCCATTACAGGAAGAACCCGTTGAGGTGAGTATGCTTATCGACCCGCGTGGCGCAGTACATGCCACCTGCGGATTGCTGCCCGTGAAAATATCAACCTGCCGCCTGAACAGTACCAGCAGGCACTGTCTCATATCGAGATCACCTTCCTCACGGCGCCCATCCTCACTTTACCCGGGCGGATCCACCTCTCGGTGCCCAATGAACCAGGCTACGGCTGGACGTGGGTAGAAAAAGAGGAGAAAGGCTGGAAACCATAGGCACCAATGGCATTCTTACTAAAGCGAGGCTGAAAGATTTCCTGAGCGAAGAAAAGACCTTAATACAGAAGCACTTTGAAAGAACTTATCAATAAAGGCTGGGTCACCAAAACGACTAATGATACTACCAGGTGGTACAGACAGATCAGCGTACCTCCCCAGCTGAGTGAAATTTTCAGCCGCTCCAGCCCGCCATTGAAGCCCTGCTGGAACGCACCCATCAGCCCATTCGATGCCACCGCCGCCTTCTCCGGCAGCCCGGAGATCCGGGAGGTTGGCTAAAAACCAACCAAGCACTAAACCAAAACAGTCAATGATTAATAAATTAGTAAAACCTGATGCCATGTTCAAATACACCATTGCCACCGTCTTTACCCTGCTAACCTCCGTTTCCATTTGGAGCCAGCAATCACTTTCTACCTCCTTTAACGACCATGTTTTAGATGGCGCCACTAGTCAATGACGGAAAAACTCCGAACACCATCAATATCGGCATTTACAACTACAACAATAATAGTACTTGAGAGCCAATGATAACAGTTATACCATCAAGAAAGGAGAATCTATCCTGATCCGGTTTATCATTGATCCTGGTAAGAACAATGAGGAACCCAAACTACCTGGCGCTTACTACTTCTGACTGGTACAGCCAGGTAACGGTTCATACTTATTTTGATGAAGATAAAAGGTTGACAGCAGATGGGATTGCAGCAACGATGATCAATTAATCGACGCTACTTACAGGTCATACACTATCGAGGCAAAAGAAGATATTTTAATAAAACCACTAATTCGTTAAGTTGCCATATCTGGTTTGCTTACCAAACTGCCGGATTACCGGCACAGTCTTTGTTTTCTACAACCCAACTCAACATCCCCGGTGAATATAATGAATTGAATTCCTCCTTTGGTAATATTCAGAAATCCCCATTATCTATACGAGATAACAAAGTCGGCATCGGCACCAACCAAACCAACGCCGCTACACTTAACATCAAAGGCGGCATGCGGGCAGAGGGCGGCGCCCTGCAACCCGGAAAAGACAACAACACCGGCTATTCCTTCAACAACGGTGACGGCAGCACAGGTATCTCCAGCCGGAAGGATGGGCAGGTGGGAGTGTATGCTAATGGGATGGAGGTAGCCTCCTTCACAAGTGAAAATGGCAGTCCCTCTTTGGCGGTCAATGGCGATCTCTGGGTCAAAGAGCGATTCTTTCCGCCCACTTCCAACCAGATCTATTACGTACAGGCTGGAAACGGAATGGTATGGGACGTCTACAATTTTTCTAAGGACCCGGGAGGTAGAATCAACTTAGTCAATAATGCCTTCGGGAATAATAAGCAGCAACAGTGGAAACTTCTTCCCGGTGACAATGGCTATTATTGGATCCAAAATGTAAATAGTGGTTTAGTAGCTCGCTTTTCCAATAATATCATGGATCAGCAGAACCAACAAAACGGACTTGCCTCACAACAATTCAAACTTATTGCCGCTGAAAATGGCAGCTATTACATAGAGAGTAAACAAGAGCCAGGCAAAGTATTAACAATAGCTAATACAACTTATGGTAGCACGATAGAAATGACCCTACAAGAAAAGAATAACCAGCCGAATCAAAAATTCTTATTTATCGAACCAAGTAAAAGCGGAAAAAATGATGCCAGCCTCATCAAGCTGGGTTCCGATGAAAAATACCAGATCAGCGAAACCCCCAATGCTCTGGCCATAAACGCAGAAAGCGGTACTTCTGTCGCCTTCACCAATGGCTCTGCCAATAACCTGACGATAGAAAGCAACACCGGAAATATTGCTACAAGAGGAGCCGCCACCATCGGAGGTGGGGCGACTATCGGCGGCGGCGCCACCATCAATGGCAATACAGAGGTGCGTCAAAGCCTCACTGTAAGTGGCAATTCCCAAACCAACGGCAACCTGAATGTGAACGGCCGGATGACGGTCAAGAACGCGGCGCCGATCATCTCCAAAACCATTTACGGTAACCCAAAACCCCAAAGCAACAACTGGAATAGTAAGTATTGCCTGGTGGATACCGGCATTCCAAAGAATGACTACATCGGGATTGTGGCCGGATACGATATTTCCGAGTACGATGCACGCGATGATAATAAGGGCCGATTCACTATGAGGATCATAGATAACGGTAATACTAATCTCCAGCTCGAGGTCATGATCTATGCGGATCAGGACGTCAATAGTGTTGCGGTCAACGCCATTTTCTTCCGGAAGGAAATGGTGGAGGCCAGGTAAGGGAGAAAATAAGCCCGGGGCGGCCCAAAACAAAAAGCCGCCCCGGCAGATATAGGCTTTTTTTTAACTTTTAATTCTTTTTGTTATGCCATTACCACCTGTGAGAGTTGTAAATTTCACCCCGCCCACCGGACGCCCCTGGGGCAGCAATGTTAAAAATACTGAGATTAAATACCTGTCTGATATTTATAATGATAATGATGATATTATTTCCAGGTGGGGTCTGATCCTGAAAAAGATTAATACTGCCGAAAGTATTCTGAATCGAAGCTATCCTTCTGATCCCAATAATAGCCACTTTAAAAAGTGTACGCTGAATCCATCCAGCAAAAGGATTTTTTGGCACAAGGGTTTCCCGATAAAATGCGGGCTTGCTTTAAAGGCGTGGCGGATAACTTAAATGGTGTGGTATCTACCCGGGTGCCCGGAGGTGCAACGACTCAACTGATCGAGGAGCGCCACGACCTGAAGGGCTACTTCATCAAAGCCAAGTCGTGCAACTGTACCTATGTCGGGCTTTCTGTGCCGCCACCCGGCTTTCAATAAAAATGGTACTTTCGGTATTGAATCCAACTTGACCAGCCACTATGATTACAAGAAAAAATACCTGGTTGCCAAGTTCGGCATGAATGATACGGATACGGATTTTGTAGCCCGGGCCTTCGTTCCATTAAAGATCACAGCGGCTCGAAAAAAGACGGCCTTTCTGAAAAAACCATTGCTGGCCAATGCAATTGGAGCGGATACGGTTTATGGCCTGGATACCAATGCGGCGCCCGATAAAGCAACCGGGGTAAGGGACCACTCCAAAGCCACTGTGGTCATGGAG
Source organism: Lewinellaceae bacterium (assembly GCA_020636215.1). Classification (GTDB taxonomy): domain Bacteria; phylum Bacteroidota; class Bacteroidia; order Chitinophagales; family Saprospiraceae; genus JACJYE01. The sequence continues at coordinate 1,606,715 of JACJYG010000004.1, read as the reverse complement.
TTCCTCATGAAACAGGATAAAACAACCCAACTTTGGAGCCTCTACTACGGTAAAGTGTACACCCGGATTCCAGACGACGCAAAACCGCCAAATTATACGGAAAAAGAGTACCTGCCAACAGACTATGCCAATGCAGGGCTAAAGAAAGACAAAACCACTGGAGCAGTGATCAAACCTGCGGTAGGCATTGGCTTTTCAAAATTGGTTGCCGAACCCGAACCAGACAACACGGTACAATTAGACACGGGCGCGCTGGCTCAACTCAGCCAAAAACTATCAAGCGAGTTTCAAATCAACCGCCCCGCAGGATTCAACGAATGGCGTACGATCGATGGCATTATGAACCCCAATCCTCCTTATGAGGCTACCTCTCCCGATCATTATAAGAATGCAGTATCTGGCGATTACGACCTTTTGCCGTATACCGATATTCCGGCAGGAGGGTTTCAGGAACTGGTCAGAATATCAGAAGAGGGCTTGGTGAATGACCCCGGATCGCCCGCAATGTAGAATATATAAATTATGAGGAACTGCCCTTAACGAGCGGTACTACCTGTTGCCAGTGCGGAAGAAATTTTCACTGGAAATCAGAGCGTCCAGAAACGTTTACATGGAATTCATTCCTGGTTTTGAATCTATTGGCAACCTGGAAAGCAGCTTAAAGGGTAATGTCAATGAAGCGGTTACACTTGCCGTAGGTTCCCTGAACACCTTTGTCGACACGAAATACCCTAAGACCAACTACTTGTTGCCTTTCACAGCGATGAAGGTGGGCTACCGGCGTCAATGACATCGAGTATCCGGTAGCCTTTTTCCTACCAAAGGCATTTGCCGACTGGTGTGACTGAATACTGCCCTGCTCATTCAAAGCCATGCCCAATTCCTGGCACTGATCAACTTCCTTAAAGGCTGGTATTACATTCCGCTCAACTGGGGCTGGTTCATCCATCTATTTATGATGGCGCATACCGCTACAGAACTGCAGTATACCATTGCCCCCTGACTACCGAGAATCAAAAAATGCAAAAAGTATCTGGAAGACCGCCTAAAGGAACTCAATGAAAAACTACCGCAGCAAGACCAGGCAAAGATCATCCAATCCCTGAAGGATCTTTTGTGCCAATGAGCCAGAGGTCGATTGTTACGACAAATCCTGACACGGGATATAAACTTTCAAGTAGAAAAACTAAAGCAAATACAGCAGAAAAGAATACCGCTGACGCTAAGCAGAGCCAGGATAATGAGTTGGTTTTCAATGCCCTGAAAGCTAAGTTCCTCGCCCTGGCGAAGGAGAATATTCCTTCGGAAATAAGTCCCTCCTATTATATTGGAAAAAGCAATTTGAAACCCTGATGCAAAACCAGCCCGCGCCGGCAAATCCATAAAACTTTTCAGGTGGCTTCACCGAACTGTATCATCCATAAAACCGGGAAATGCAAAATCCTATTCTTTGTTCAGGACCCCGCCGTCACTAGTTGCCCGCCGCAGCAAGCAGATCGTTGACGAGCTCGAAGCCTTTTTGAGGGTCGGGATCTGAAATTGAGCGCCAGCCAGCCAGAGGCTACTGCAGCCGATGGTAGCCGGACGGTGGAGGGCAGTGAACCTTGTTTGACCACTTAGCTTGCAAGGCTCAACTCTACCTCCCAAAAGACGCCAACTGGTTCATCGCCTGTTTTCAGCCCCAGGGAGCTGGAACTTTACCAGTGTTTTCCCGGTATGCAGGGCATGCCGCTGCCAGGAAGGACGGACAAGCCAGCGAGCCCAACTACCAACAGCGCCAGTAATTTTCTGCTTTGTAATGTTAGCCTGAGCAACCCCTATGGGTGTATATCGGTGCTAACACGCCGGCAGACAAGGCTGCGATCACCGCTGCGCTTACCCAGCTTTCTTTCTGGAGCAACTGGCAGGAACCGGAGAAGCCAATCTACTTGGGGAACTGGACGATCTCGGAAGCAATCCAGCCTTTATCTCTGGGGAAATTTCCCGAAAATGCCGGATGCGATTGATAATGCTATTAAAAGCTCAACCAAAAGCTTCAGCAAACCATCATCCGGGCAGAAGTTTACCATCCCACCAAAAGCCTGGCTGAACAACAAAAGGCTACGGCCAGGCACAAACCTTCGTACCGGGCTTTCCGGTACTGCGCCTCGAACTGCCCCTGGCAACAACCAGTAACTTATTCGGCACTACAGCCAGCGGGGAGCTCGATTTAGTCCTTTCTTCCCCCCTCTATTTCCAACCCGGCAATTCCTTCATCGGCCTGAAGGGGGACGTTAAAATGGACATCGGCGATGGCAACCAGCTGGAGCTCTCCCTGGAAGTGGACTATCCGCTGGATGGGGATATCATCAGGGCCATAGGCAAATTGAAAGACAGTAAAAAAATCCCCTTTGCCAGTAATGCCCTGCCTTCCGGTGTCCAATTGCCAGCAGCCAAGGAACAAAGTGCAGAGCTGGACCTCATTCTGCAGTTTTCCAAAGCATCCAAACAACTCAAAAGCATCGAATTCGATCTCGAACTGGAGAACTGGGAGCTGTTTGACAACAAACTAACCCTCAAAGACCTGCGGTTTGACTTCCAGATCTATGACCCCACGCCCACGGGCATGAAGGCGGTCATGGCGGCTATCAGCGCTTCCGCCCTGCTGGGCAAAGACATCGAGCTGTCCTGCGGCGGCGCCTACCCCAGCGGCCAACTGTACCTGTCCCTTAATTCACAGGGGCCTTCCCTGCGAACAGTCACAGTCCTCCCTGACCTGGGGATGAACATTTCCACCAACGATATTCCCGACCTCACCATAGAAGACTTGCGGGTGGAATACAATATCCGCACCAGCCAGTTTTACGCGGGTATCGACCTGGCAGGCCCCTGGACAATTCACCGGTTCACCCTGGAGGATTTTCAGTTCCACGTAGCGGGTGGTGCGGGCAATCTGAATCTCGGCCTGTCGGCCAGCATGGAACTGGATACCATCCCGCTGGAGTTGAGCGCCAGCTATGGCTCCTCAAGCGCCGGAGCAAGCAAAACATCGAGCTGGAACTTCCTGGGGCGGGCATCGAATATCCCGATCGGGCAGCTCATCACTTCCATCTCCAAAGAGCTGAATACAACCGTATCTCTGCCCGAGCAGATCAAGGAGCTCTACATCAACTATATGGAGCTTTCCTTTAGCAATGGAACGGAAACGGATTTCGAGTTCTCTATTGAGTTTAAGTACCCCAAAAACGGCCAGAAACTGGACCTGACACTGGATATCAAGCTGACTAAATCAGCACCAGCCAAAGACGAAAAAGGTAAGGTCCTGCCCAAAAAGAGTACGGAGACCTACCACGTCGTCATTACCGGAAAGATGCTCATCTCCGGCAAGGAATTCGACCTGGACCTCGACATGCTGGAGGAGAACAACATCACAACCGACCTGCTGATCGCCAAAGCCAATAATGTCGATATAGGCCTGAAAGACCTGGCGGGCAGCATCATCGATAACGATGCGGTGGAAGCATTCATTCCCTCCATCATCATCAGCCCCAAATACGCCCTGATCGCGAGGGTAAAAGACACCCCTCCCGGTAGCTCCACCCCCGTTTCTAAATCGCTGATCGGGCTGGACCTCGACCTCAAAGTAGACCTGAAAGGCCTGCCCCTGGTAGGCAAGCTGCTAGGCGATGCCGATTTCCGGGTCAAGGACATCCAGTTCCTCTACGCCGGCGACAACCTAAACGAAAGGGAAGTTCAGGAACTCAACAAGTCTTCCTTCCTGCCGGCCCCTTTTCCCAGTCAACCCCTGGATGGCATCAGCACCGACCCGGCTGCGGGCGGCAGCCCGGCCGCTCCTCCCAATGCGGCTATCGGTCTGGATAAAGGGCTGGGCTTTAATACCACTATCCTGCTAAAATTTCACCCCACTGCAGCTGAATATGCCGGCCGGCCCCCGCAGCACCTCAAAAACCCCAGGAACCTCAACAACCTCAGGAACTACAGGAACTCCATCAACCCCAGGAAATACAGGAACCCCATCAACCCCAACAACCCCAGGAACTTCATCAACCCCAGGAACTTCATCCCCCCCGCCCAGCGGCGGAGACGCCACCTGGATCGACATCCAGCAGGCCGTCGGCCCGGTGCAGTTCAACCGCATCGGCTTCAAGTACAAGGATAAAATGATCTGGGGCTACCTCGACGCCAGCCTCACCCTCGCCGGGCTCACCCTTTCCCTGGATGGGCTGGGCGTCGGCAACCCGATCAATACATTCGACCCGAAATTCAGCCTCAACGGCCTGGGGCTGGACTACAGCGAGGGGCCGGTGGAGATCGGCGGGTCGTTTTTGCGCTCCACGGTGACTGACAGCAATGGCACTTATGACGAGTATGACGGCATGGCCATTCTGAAGATGGAAATGTTCAGCCTCATGGCCATTGGCTCCTATGCCAAGGTAAACGGGTATGATTCGCTGTTCCTGTACGCTGTGCTGGATTTCCCGCTGGGCGGGCCGGCCTTCTTCTTCGTGACCGGCCTGGCGGCCGGGTTTGGCTACAACCGCGCCATCAAAGTGCCGCCCATTGACCAGGTAAGCCAGTTTCCCCTGGTCAATGAAGCCGTCGGCGGAGCGGGTTCCACCCCTTCAGCAGGCACGGCTACGCAAACGCCGCTCGATCCTGCAGCCGCCCGGCGGGCGACGCTGCAAAAAGAACTAACCAAGCTGCGCACCTACATTTATCCAAAACCCAAAGAATACTTCCTGGCGGCGGGCATCCGCTTTACGTCCTTTGAGATGCTCGACTCCTTTGCGCTGGCAGCGGTGAGCTTTGGGCAGCATTTCGAAGTGGATGTGCTGGGGTTGTCCACGCTGGCTATTCCCACACCGGAGGCAGGCCAGGTCGTCCCTCCGATCGCGGAAGCACAACTGGCGCTTCGGGCCGTCTTAAACCCAGACCAGGGCATTCTGAGCATCGAGGCCCAACTGACCAGCAACTCCTACCTCTTTGCCCGCGCCTGCCACCTCACCGGCGGTTTTGCCTTCTACGTTTGGTTCAGCGGGCAACATGCGGGGGACTTTGTGGTCACCCTGGGCGGGTACCACCCCCGGTTTGTCGTGCCCAAACACTATCCAGTAGTGCCCCGCCTGGGCTTCAACTGGATGGTGAGCGATGTATTCTCCATCAAAGGGGGCTTGTACTTCGCACTGACCGCACATGCGCTTATGGCGGGCGGCAACCTGGAGGCGCTCTTCCACATGGGGCCGATCAGGGCATGGTTTAGGGTCGGAGCCAACTTCATCGTATCCTGGCAGCCCTATTTCTACGACGCTCGCATATACGAGGAAATTGGCGTTTCCTTCACCTTTTGGGCGTTCGGCACGCGCACCATCACCTTCGGGCTCGGCGCCGACGTGCACATCTGGGGGCCGGACTTCTCGGGCAAGGCCACCATCCATTACTACATCGTTTCCTTCACCATCTCCTTCGGCCATGGCCCGGGTAAGCCCAAGCCGCTCCAATGGGAAGCCTTTAAATCCTCCTTCCTGCCGGATGACAGCAAGGTGTTGACGGCCAATGTCACAAACGGGCTGGTCAAGGAGGAGACGCTGGGCGCCTCTAAAGGCAAACGGTACATTCTCAACCCTAAAAACGCCACCCTGACGGTCAACACGCAGGTGCCGGTAAAAACCTACGAGCTGGGGCTCAAGAATACCGAGATTAAGAATGGCCAACTGTACTTCGCGGATTCCGGGCATCAGATCATTTTGCCATTGAGCGAGGAAGCGAAGGCGCAGAACGCCACTCCTACAACCGATTTTGGCCTTGCCCCGATGGACGTCGCGAAGGTGGACACCAGTAGCCTGACCGTCACCATTAAGCGGGATGGAGAGAATGTTAATGCTGATTTCGCCTTCACTCCGGTGCTCAAGCGCATGCCGCGCGCCATGTGGGGCGATAAACTGCAGGCAGAAGTCAACGATCCGCAGTTTATCGAAAACGCTTTGGCTGGTTTCGAGATCCGGCCGGCTAAGCCGCCAAAGCCGGGTCAATCCCAATGGGTACTGAAAAAAAATCTGCAGTACGAAGTCGATAAGCAATCCGGTGCTTTCGATTGCCCTTCGGTTGCCTCCTACAAGGGATTAGCGCCAACCGGAGCGGGGGAGCTCAATAATATTACTACACTGGACAGCAAGCGAAATGCCCTCTTGCAGGGACTGGGACTGGATACGAACAACCTTAAACTGGCGCCTCCCACGGACCTCGATCAGCTGGTCGTAGAAAAGCCGCTGTCGGCCACTTTCGCTTAACCTTTAAAAAAGTACCTATTTAGATTTCGATTACCTGGTGTAGGCCCTCCTGAAGCACCTACCCGCAATACCAGAAAACCAGAAACAGTTACAAAAAACACAGCAATGGGCAATACCATAGAAACATACATCGATTTCATACAATACCAACGGCCTGGCCTGAAGAGCGGTGACTATACCCTGGATGTCTCCCAGTCTATCACCGCAGCGGGCGTCTCTAAAAAGAACACCTTCTCCGGCCAGCAGCTGAATTTTTCCATCCGGGGAGAGCGCTTTACGCTCAAGCCCTCAGATATTGCCTCCGTATATCCGCCGGCAAATAGCCTTGGAGAGCACAGTAGTGTATTCCCTCAGGTGGTCCTGTCCCGCAACACCCTGCCCTGGGAGCGCATGATTGCCGAGCCGAAAGACAAAACGGATAACGAAAGGCAAAAGGTGGAAGATATGCCCTGGATGGCCCTGCTGGTGTTCAATGAGGAGGAATTGGAGGCTAAGGTTGAGGTTGAGGCTAAGGTTGAGGATAAGGGCGCAGGAAATGAGAATGGCACGATCATGACCATTAGTGATTTTCTGAAATTGCCCAACCTGCAGCTCCCTCCGGACAATCGAAAGCCTGTCCTGGAATCAGATGAAGACGGCAACGATAAGCTCACCGTTGTCAACGTAAAAAAATCGCTGCTCCAGCAGCTGCTTCCCTCTGGTGAAGACCTGGCGCGGCTTTGCCACGCCCGGGAGTCTTCCCTGCGGATCAACCTGGACAACACCAATGCAGACAGCCTCTACTACGAGTTATGGGATGCCAAAGGCCAACTCGCCCATGCAGCCTATGCGCCAGTTGAAAAGCTTGAAGACAACACCTTCCATTCCAGACTGGAGCCCGGAAAGCTGAAGGCAGGCGAATACGATGTAAAAGTATGGATTAACGATAAGCCCATAGATATTAATCCCAAAACCGTAAAGATCACCGCTAACGATGAATTCGGGCAGAAGGTCGCCATCGTGCCGGCCAACCGCCTGCCCAAACCCGGCGCCCGGTCAATCGTGCACCTGGTTTCGCTGGAAGAGCGATATCATTGGGATGGAAGCCAGTACAGCTTCTATTTCGATGCACAGTGTAAAGACGATGACCTCATTCCGCTTGTCAGCCTGAAAAGCTGGAGCTTCAACTGTGTCACCGAAACCCATAACTTCGACCAAATGCTGGCGCGGCTCATCAAGGATGGAAAGGGCGATACGCTCAACACCCTGCGCCTTCCCCTGCAGCCTAATCCAAATAACGATGCCAATATCAAAACCGCCAACCGATACCTGGAAAGCGGCTATGTGCCCCTTCCCCACTTTTTCCGGCGGGGTGGCAAGAGCATCTCCTGGTACCGCAGCCCGATGATACCGGGGCACAAACCAGCTTCCGCTCTGCCGGCGGATACCTTCCCGGCTTCCTGCGCCGATGCCCTGCTTATGTACGATGAGCAATACGGCATGTTCGACGTGTCGTACGCCGCCGCCTGGGAGCTGGGCCGGCTGATGGCCCTGAAGAACAAGGGCGTGTCTACCAGCCTCTACCGCTGGAAGCGCCTGCACAGCAACCAGTTAAAGCTGGCGGAACAACAGGAAATGCACCCCCACCTTCCTTTCCACCAACCCGTAAGCGAGGCCCCTGCTTTACCCGAAGAAGTGGAAAAATGGTTCAGCGCCCTGGGGCTGCTCAAGGGCCTGCCCTTCAACTACCTGGCGCCCGACGAACGCATGCTGCCCAAAGAGTCCTTCCGGTTCTTTCAGCTCGACCCCGATTGGATCTCCTGTCTGATCGACGGAGCCTTTAGCGTAGGCAGGGTGACCGCTGCCGATGCTGCCGCCGACCAAAAGCTGCATCAGGATCATGTTGCCGGCAAACAGCCTTCGGTAGTGAGCGGCTTCCTGCTGCGCTCTTATGTGGTCAAAGGATGGCCCAAACTGCAGGTGGATGGCTACAAACAAGTGGCCAGTGATGAGGCGGGAATGGATAGCAATAAATTGAAAATACTCCGCATGGAGCGCCTGTCTCCCAATGTCCTGCTTTGTTTGTTTGAAGGGGATGTCGTTGCCGTTGACATCCACCAGAAGCCGGAAATGTTGCATCTGGGGTTTGATATCCCTAAACCCCAAACCCCGGATAGGTACACCAAGGCACTCCGCGATGCAGAAGGGTTGGATAAAGACCCCAGTAATAATAACAAACCCTGGGCTACTGAGATCGTGGACAGCTCAGACTGGGACCCCCAAAGCCGCGTAGTGCATGTCAGCCATTTGTATAAGGACATCAACAATAAGAAAAGCCGCCTGAAATTCAAAGGCCAGCTGACCTCCGCCCAATTCGCCCTTTCAATGGTAGAAGGCGTGCAAAAGGTGCGGTTTGTCCGCACCGGAGCCTGATAAAAAAATTTGTTTCAGTATCATCGAAGTCGGCGGCAGAAAATGCCCTGTTTTGCCCCAACTCTGAAAGGTGCCAGCGCATTTTCTGCCTTTGCTCCCTTCGGGGGCGGGGCAAACAAAGGTAGAAAATGTGCTTTCCCATTGATACTGAAGTTACAAATTTGCCGCCTAAATTCCGACGAGGTTTTCTTAATTTTAAACTGTATCGCTTTCTTCCTAAACATCTAGTAACATGAGCACCACTACCCTGCCCCTGCCCGACAACCCCACCTGGAAAAAACTCCTCCTCTCCGCCGAAGGCTCCATCGGCAAGAACTGGAGCGTCTACGAAGACCCCGAACCCCGGCTTTTTGACCGGTTGATAGAAGATTACAGCAATGACATGGACACCCTCGCCAACCGGGCGCTGGAATTGCTGGAAGAAGCCGCAAAAGAGGGAAAAACCGACGGCAATACCTGGGCGGTGCTGAAAGAGGGCGCCACCCTGCTCCATCACCTGCAGACAAAGGGCTATACGCCGGAGGACGACTGGGAGCACGGTATCGATGTGCTGTGGAAAGCACTGGGAGCGTTCGCGCAAGGATCGTGGTCAGCCTTTGTGCAGGCCAGCAAGGATGTCCGCCCACGGGCATGGAAGGAGGAAAAGTTCGTCGTAGATGCTGTTCTAACCACTCTTTCTCAACTGCCGGGAGACGATGAAGGCCGCATAGAGCGCTTTTTCAACTCCAAAATGAGCGAGTACTGGAAAGCTTTTGTCGTGTTCTGGGAAGAGATATGGGGGAAGTTCAAAGACGGCCGAAAACCCTATTTCCAGGCGTGGGACTACCGCGCCAACCAGACACTGACCACCTACCGGCTGCGCTGCTACCGCCTCCGGAACTTCGAAACGGAAGTTGCGCCCCACCCCAATACGCCCCGCGAGGCCTTTGATTACCTGAACGACAAACGCGATGAAATACCGTTAGAAAAAAAGATCCGGCGGGAAATTTACTTCGCCCTGTTCAAATACCTGCGGGAATCGGGAGAGGAGAATTCTCTGGAGAAAGACCTGGAGGACATCCGAAAGATCCTGGGCGATGACGATGTATTCGACTTCCTGACCCATCACGACAGCCTTCTCCTCCAGGACCGCGGCAGGGCATGGCTCAGCTTCAAAGATCTGGACGACCGCTGGAAAGCCAACAAAAAACTGGAGCACAAGATCCTGCCCGCTCTCATGGAGGCCCTGAAGCACGACGAGCAGAATGTCCGGGAAGAAGCCATTCAATTCCTGCAACCGCATGAAACCGAGCTGTTCAAATACCTGCGGTATATGGAAAGGCGGGAAGTACCGGAGGACAACGAAGACGGCAGCGAAACCTTTAAAAGGATCGCCAGGGTATACCGGGCGGATGCGGCTAAAAACTACTCGAAAACATCTCTTTCACCCAGCAGGAAAAAGGAAGCTGCTGCTGGTACACCCCCGCATCCTCGAGGCTCGCTGGGAAGCTCCCGATTTCCCCAACCACGACGACCTCCTGCCGGTCATCCTGGCTACAGTCAACCACGAAGACCCGGAAGTATCAGTACCATACCAGCGCATTCCTCAAGCGGAAGTCCGCCGTCATCCAGGAACGCCTCAACGAGCTGATCAAAGACCTCAACCAGGAGGACAAAGTAGCGAGCTGATCGCCAGCGCCATCGAGTACGGCAGCGAGGCCGCCCTGAAGGCTATCCTCGAAAAATGCGTCATCTGGGTGGTAGCGATAAGAATGGCACCCTGGTCGACCGCGCCTCCCACAAGGCCCACTACGTGCCCGGCGCCGTGCTCGCCCTGACCAACCTGCTGAACAACCGCCAGGACATGAGCAAGGAAGCAGAAGTGAGGGACTACGTCTTCCATAAAGTGCTGGACGACCAGCAGAACCCCACCGTCAAGCGGGTATTCGAGGATAAAAACTGGACAAAAACGAGCTGGACAACCACACCATCAACGAGATCTACCGCTGGTGTTACTCCCTGCGGGAAAGGTCAAAAGCTTACGCCGACATCGTGGTAAGCCAGGACGAAACGGTCCGCCACCTGACGGCAGCCTCATCCCGGAGGCCCACCTTCAGTATGGGGCAGTCCATGTTGAAGTTGCTCATGGAAGAGCAGATGAAAGAACAGGAGATCGCCGTGCAGAAATGGATCACCCAGCTGCTCGGCGAGATGAGCGACCGCTGGTTCTTCGACGACAAAACGGAGGTTTACGCCCGGATCAGAAGCCAGCTCGAGCGCCTTACCATCGAGCCCCCTCAGCAAACGCCTGCCACAGGAAGAGAACCTCGATATTCGGAGAAAACCTCGTCAAAATCCTGGGCAACATCGGCGGTAGGGTGGTAATCGACGCCCTGGTGCGCACCGTGACCGGCGAAGAGCGGGAGCGTACCGCCCGCCAGGAACTATTGTCCGAATATTACCTGAAGCCCTCCAAGGCGCGCAGCGAAGAGCCTCCATCCTGCTCAACGATGCCGTGGACAACGCCAAGAAAACCATGCGCCTGTTGCAGCAGCTCAACGTCGCCACCTTCGCCATGGGCGCTATCCTCATTATGGGCGGCGTCATCATCTCTCCGTACCAGCCAGGAACTGGGCGGGCGCGTCACCGGCGTGCTGGTAAAGGCTGGGCGGCCTGGCGGCCATCCTCACCCAATTCCTCAAAGACCCGCTGGAGCGCATCCAGCGCGCCATACTGACCTGGTGCAGGTGCAGACCGCCTTCACCAGCTTCGTCTGGGAGCTGAACCTCAACGGCACCTATATCCAAAGCCAGTACGTGGCAGAGGGCATCCTCACCGATTTCGACCTCCGACAGACCATCGGACGCATCGACCATGCTATGGAACGGACGATGCACCTCATCCAGGTGTACGCCGACGGCCAGAACCTGAAACAGCCGCCACAGCTGCACTACCTCGTCCAGAACGAAGGCAAAGGAGGCATTACCGTCACCCTCTTCGGACAGTCCCTGCGGGGAACCAACGAACGGAGCGATAAAGACAAATTCCAGCTCGCCATCAACCACCAGCCTGCAGACGCCCACATTGAGCTGTGGACCGATCAAATGGTTATATTTTCCCTGGACTCCAGCTTTCTGGGTAAACTCAACGGCAGCCCCCGCCTGTGGGCAAGCCTGCTGCTGAACGGCAACGAGACGAACGCGCTACCCTTTACCGTGGAGGCCGCCGCCAAAGAAAAGCCAAAAGAAGCGCCGGCAGAGGCGCCGAAGGAGTTGCCGGTGGAATTACCGGTGGATACTGCAAAATAGCAGGCTGATTCCGTTCGCGAGCCCGTAGTAACTGTTTAGCAATGCTATGGATACTTTTTTGAGACAGCCTCTATCTTGTGTCCAAGGCCTTGAAATAGAAAAACAGACCAGAATTATAAGCTGATATTTCGGAGGCTTCGTAAGTTAGAGCTTGTTCTACCTTAACCAAAATCAGCTCATGCAGATACAATCCAAGCTTCCTCACGTCGGCACCACCATTTTTACCGTTATGTCGGCCCTGGCCAATGAGCACGGGGCGATCAACCTGTCACAGGGCTTCCCGAATTTTCCTTCTTCGGAAAAGCTGAACGGGCTGGTGTACGAGTATATGCAAAAGGGCTTCAACCAGTATGCCCCCATGGCCGGCGTGCCATTGCTGCGGGAGCGGTTAGCCGCCAAAGCGAAAACGCTCTATGGCGCCACCATCAACCCGGATACGGAAATCACCATTACCGCCGGCGCCACTCAGGCTATCTTTACCGCCATCAGCGCCTTTGTGCGGCCCGGCGATGAAGTAGTTCTGCTGGAGCCGGCCTATGATTCCTACCGGCCTTCGGTGGAGGTGAACGGGGGAATTGCCGTTCCTTACGATTTAAAAGCCCCCCACTACCGGCCCGACTGGACGGAAATAGCTGCCCTAATTACGCCCCGCACCCGAATGATCGTGTTCAATACCCCGCACAACCCTACCGGTACGACGCTAAAAGCAGAGGACCTGCAGGCTCTTTCCCGGCTTACCAGCGGTACAGACATCCTGGTGCTTAGCGATGAGGTATACGAGCACCTGATTTACGATGCGCAGGCACATCAGAGCGTGTTGCGCTATCCGGAGCTCTGGCAGCGCAGCCTCGCGGTTTATTCTTTTGGAAAAACCTTTCACAATACGGGCTGGAAGATCGGCTACTGCCTGGCGCCTGCCCACCTGATGGCGGAGTTCCGCAAGGTGCACCAATTCAATGTATTCTCCGTCAATACCCCCATGCAGCATGCCCTGGCGGATTACCTTGCCGATGCAGGCACTTACCTTTCCCTGCCAGGTTTTTACCAACAAAAGCGGGATTTTTTCCTGGACGCCCTGCAAGGCTCCCGCTTGAGGCCCCTCCCCTGCGAAGGCACCTACTTCTGCACCTTTGACTACAGCGCTATCAGCCAGGAACCGGACACGGAGTTTGCCAAACGGATGACCCGTGAATTTGGCGTAGCCGCCATTCCAGTATCGGTTTTTTACTCCGATGGCCGGGACGAACAGATCATCCGCCTGTGCTTCGCCAAAACGGAGGAAACCCTGCAGCAGGCCGGGGCCTTACTGAGGAAGATTTAGTTGAAGTGGGAAGTGGGAAGTGGGAAGTCGGAAGCGACCGAAGGGAGTCCCGTACCGACGCAGGAGGTCGGGATGGGAAGTCGGAAGCGACCGAAGGGAGTCCCGTGCCGACGCAGGAGGTCGGGATGGGAAATCGGAAGTGGGAAATCGGAAGTTTTACCCGAACGCGAGTGCAACGAGTGGGCGGGCGGAAGTGGGAAGCGGGCGAAGGCCCGTGCCGACGCAGGAAGTGGGGAGCAAGGCAAGGTTGAGAGGGTTGAGAGGGGTTTAGAAGGGGCCCCTCTTCCCCAATCTCCAAATGGTCAACTGGCATATTGAAAACGGACTTACCGGCGCACTGATTAGTACGCCCTATCATTACTCCCTTCCATAAAGTTCATAAAGGCCCGGTTCACCACGCGGTTGCCGCCGGGGGTGGGGTATTCGCCCGAGAAGTACCAGTCGCCGTTGTTGTTGGGGCAGGCGTTGCGCAGGCCTTCGACGGTTTGGTAAATGACCTCGATCTTGGGTTTGATCCCCTTCGGCGTCACGATCTGGGCGATCTTTTTGGAGATCTTCTCGTAGGGGAATTCATCGTACAGTGCTTTTACTTCATTTTTGACCTGCTCTTTGGGCAGGTATTGCTGAGCCAGGCACCGCTGGTAGGCTTCGTCCAGCAGGTGTTCCTTGCCATGTTCTTTAAGCAGGGCCACCAAGGCCTGGAAGGCCACGAATTCCTTCATGCGCGACATGTCGATGCCGTAGCAGTCCGGATAGCGGATCTGAGGGGCGGAGGAGACAATGATGATCTTCTTCGGCCGGAGGCGGGAGACAATCTGGATGATGCTATCGCGGATGGTCGTGCCCCTTACGATGGAGTCGTCGAGAAGGACGAGGGTGTCCACTTCATTTTCTACCAGGCCGTAAGTCACGTCATAGACGTGGGAGACCAGCGCTTCACGGGAAGTCGTATCGGCGATGAAAGTGCGCTGTTTGGCGTCTTTCACCACCAGTTTTTCCATCCTAGGCTTGAGGGCCAGTATTTTTTCCAGTTTTTTGGGTTTGAGGTCGTTACCCAGTTTCAGTATCTTCTCTTTTTTGATATCATTGAGCCGGCTCTCAAGGCCTTCCATCAGGCCATAAAAGGCGGATTCTGCTGTATTGGGGACAAAGGAGAAGACCGTATGCTTAAAATCGTAGCGGACCGTTTCCAGAATGGTGTCGGCCAGTTGTTCCCCCAGTTTTTTGCGCTCCAGGTAGATATCGCGGTCATTGCCCCGGGAGAAGTAAATGCGTTCAAAGGAGCAGGCCCGGCGTTCGAGCTGGTCGATAAAGGGCACTTCTGAAACGGCGCCATTTTTCTTGACGATGAGCGCATGGCCGCGCTGGAGTTCCTTTACCTGGCTGATGTGCAGGTTGAAAACGGTTTGAATGGCCGGGCGTTCGGAAGCGGCCACCACCACCTCATCGTCGGCATAATAAAATGCCGGCCGAATACCGGCGGGGTCTCGCATGACGAAGGCGTCGCCATGGCCGATGAGGCCTGCCATCACATAGCCCCCGTCGAATTTTTTACTGGCGCGGCGCAGCAGTCGCTGTACATCGAGGTTGTCGTAGATGAGGTCGTTGATCTCCTGGTTGCTGTAGCCCTCAGGCTTATACCAGGTGTGGAGCCGCTGCACTTCGTCGTCGAGGAAGTGGCCGATCTTTTCCAGCACGGTTACGGTGTCCGACTTTTCTTTGGGGTACTGCCCCAGTTCCAGCAATTCTTCAAAGAGCTCATCTACATTGGTGAGGTTGAAGTTGCCGGCCAGGATGAGGTTTCGGGTGATCCAGTTGTTCTGCCGCAGGAAGGGGTGGCAGGTTTCGATGCTGTTGTCGCTATGGGTGCCGTAGCGGAGGTGGCCCAGCAGCAATTCACCCATGTAGGGCTTGTTGTCCTTCAACCAAACTGGGTCAGAAAGCTGCTCTTTGGGCAAGTCCTTGAAGTGGCGGTGGACCTGTTGGAACATATCCTCCAGGTAGTTATTGGCGATGCTGCGTTTGCGGCTGATGTATTTTTCACCGGGCCGGGCATCCAGCTTGATGGTGGCCATGCCGGCGCCGTCCTGACCCCGGTTGCGCTGTTTTTGCAGCAGCACTTGCAATTGGTTGAGGCCGTAGAAGGCCGAGCCGTATTTGTCGTGGTAGAATTGAAGAGGCTTGAGCAGGCGGATCAATGCAACGCCACACTCGTGTTTTATCTGGTCACTCATAGCAAAATTTGCTCCTGATAAATATTTAGCCGCAAAGGTAGGCCCTTTCCTCCGGCTTTGGAAACAATTCCCAATGTCCGGGCCGATATGTGCATAAAAACGCGGAGGAGTATCTATAGTTTTCAGTAATTCAATTTTCAGTGGGCCCAAGCGAATTCCTATTACAGCGGTTCCAAGATGCTCAAACGCACACACACACAAATACCCGCTACTAAGCCTTCCCGTCACTCAAAGCTTTTTTAATATGGAAAATAAGTGCTACTATTTGAATAATTTGTCCATGTGGGATTAAATTCAAAATAATATATTTGGAAATTAAATTAATTAAGTATAAAAAATCAAAAATTGATGTTTGAGTGGATTTAAATTAGACCACCAGGTTAAATCATCTTAAAACCCTTTACCCCTCATGTCCAAACCCGTACTGCTGCTGGCATTTGCCAATGACCGGGAAGAAGGCGGCCAATACCTTCGGAACCTACCGCAGGAGTTGAACAGCCTCCGTCGCGCCCTCGAAAAGGCCGAGGACCAGCAGTTGTGCGAAGTAGTGATTCTGCCCGGCGCCACGCTGGACGGCCTGATTGCTACCTTCCAACGAGAAAAATATCGCGGGCGCATTGCCGTCTTTCACTACGGGGGCCATGCCGGCAGTTATGAGTTGTTGCTGGAAGCCGCCAGCGGCAAAACCGAGCTGGCCCACGGCGAAGGCCTGATCCCTTTCCTGTCCAGCCAGAAGGGCCTGCAACTCATTTTTTTGAACGGCTGTTTTTCCGCGCAACAGGCCCAGGCGCTGGTGCAGCAGGGCGTCCCCGCCGTCATCGGAACGGCCAATGCGGTCAATGACGACATTGCCTGTGAATTGGCCGGTAGTTTCTACAAAGCCCTGGGCGAAGGCAGCCCCCTGGATAAAGCCTGGCAGGAAGCCAGGTATAAGGCCCAGGCCCGCGAGGGTAGCCAGGATATGAACCGGTACTACGATACCCGGAGCATCAAACTCAGGGCTGCCCCGAGCCAGTTCCCCTGGCAGGCCTACTACCGCCCCGGCGCCGAGGCCGTCCGCGACTGGAACCTGCCCGACGCCGCCAACGACCCTTACTTCGGGCTGCCCGAAATTCCATTTGCTTATGGTTACCCGGAAGACCCCTTTCATTTCCTGGAGCGCTATAAAAAAGAGGCTTCCCGCATTTTCTTCGGCCGGGGAAGCTATATCCGGGATCTTTACCACCGCATCCATAGCCCACAGGCTGCTCCGGCCATTCTGCTGTACGGGCAATCGGGCGTAGGTAAGTCTTCGCTTTTGGAAGCCGGGCTCTTCCCCCGACTGGAAGCGGAATACGAGATTCGTTTGGCCCGCCGTCGGCCGGAAACGGGCTTGCTGGGGCACCTGGCCTAGGCCCTGGAATTGCCACTTGAAACTGATGCAGCTCAACTGCTCCGGCAATGGAAACAACTGGAGGCGCAGTCCGGAAAAAAAGGCCTTATCATCGTACTCGATCAGGTGGAAGAAGTGTTTACCCGCCCTGCCGAAGGACAAGCGGGCGAACTGGATACTTTCCTACAAACCGCCAGCACTATTTTTGCCCAGCCTGATGAGCGGCCCACCGGCAAGCTGGTGCTCAGCTACCGCAAGGAGTACGACCCGGAGATCGAAAAAGCCTGCCGTACTGCCGGGCTGCCTAAAGAAAAGGTCTTTTTGGAACGCCTGGGCCGGAAGGGCGTCCTCGAGATCGTAAACGGACTGAGTTCCAACCAGCCATTACAGAACAAATACCGCCTGGAAATAGAAAAAGGCCTGCCGGTAATCATTGCCGACGACCTGTTGGAAGACAAAAATTCCCCTATCGCTCCTGTGCTGCAGATTATCCTCACCAAACTTTGGCAGCAGCAGGAAGGCCAGGACAAGCGGGCATTTCGAACCGATGATTACCAGCAACTGAAAAAGAAGGGCATCCTGCTCGACGATTTCTTCCACCAGCAGATGGCGTATATCCGGGCCTGGGAAGAGGAGATACAACATCAGGTAGAAAGCTCCGGCCTGGCGCTGGATGTGTTGCACTACCACACCACTGCCCTGGGCACCGCCGAGAGCCGTAGCCTGGAAACACTGCGCACCCACTACCAGCATCAGGGGGACATCCTGGATCAGCTCATTGGGCAATTGCAATCGCTCTACCTGTTGGCCGGACTGGGCAAAGAGCAGACCGCCCTGGCCCACGATACCCTGGCGCCAATCATACAAAAGGAGATCCGGGATTCCGATAAGCCGGGGCAGCGCGCCCTGCGCATCCTAACGGCCAAGATGGCCGACTATGAGATCAGCCCGGAGCGCACCTATATCGATGAGGAGGACCTGGCGCTGGTGGAAGCCGGAGCGGGGGGCATGCGGATCTGGACAAGTAAGGAAAAGGAACTGGTGGAGAAGAGCAGGGAGCGGCGGCGGAAACTGGTGGCGGAGCGGCGGCGGAATCGGCGCATTAAAATAGGAGGGGTAGCAGTTGTTTTCTTGCTGGCTATTATAGCTACCTTTCTCTGGCGGAATTCCAGTATTCAGAGCCAGGTGAATGCCTGGGTGACAGAAGCCCGGTATTTAGAAAAAACTGATCCCACAAAAGCCTTGGATATATTGAATTTCGCCCTGAGCCGCAAGCCCAGGGACCTGGCTGCTTTACAAGCCCTTAATGATATATTCAGAGATAATGAGTTTTATCAGGCTTTCCAGTTACCCATCGATCGCGATATTACCAGCCTGCGTTTTTCATCGAAGGGCGATCGCATTCTAATGGCCAGCGGCAATAATGCCTATATATGGGATACGACATTGGCCTATCAATCCGAGCCAATAAAAATCTTTCCCCATTCCGATTGGGTAACTGCCGCCACGTTTTCCAGGAACGAAGAAAAGGTGCTTACGTCCTGTCAGGACTCTGTGGTGCGGATCTGGGAAATAGAGAAAAGCGCCCCCCGTTTATTTCGTGGAGCCGGGAAATTTTACACTGCTGTTTTTTCGCCGGATGAGCAATACATTTATGGCGGCTGCAGCGACGGAAGGATTTATCAATGGGTTTTGGATGGAGCCTCCGGCATCAGCTGGCCGGCGCATGCTAAAGAACTCCATGAAAAGAATGGCCTTGCGGGAGTGACAAACATCGCATTTTGCAGCAATGACACTTTTATGATCACCGGAGGCTTTGACAGTAAAGTATACTTGTGGAACCGTTTCACCCAAACCCGCCTGGATTCCTTTATCTATGAGGAAGGAGGGGGAACGGTCGGACTTACTTACGATTCTTTGAAACACGGTATTCTCGTTGGTTACCTCGATGGCACGGCCCGCTTGTGGCGTATTGACGACAAAACCTTTACCATCTTTAGAGGCCACAGCCGCCGGGTCAATACCGCTGTTTTTTCTCCTGACTGGAACTACATCCTCACCGCGAGTGCGGACCAAACCATTAGGCTTTGGAATAGAGATGGCGTTTCCCTGAAATCCTATAAGGGCCATGAAAGCTGGGTCCAAACCCTTGCGTTTTCACCAGACGGTTTGTTTTTTATAAGTGGTGGGGCGGATGATATCCTGAGAAAATGGAAAAGGGCGTCTAAAGTAGCCCGCATAATCGGCGAATGTGGGGTGGTGAATTCACTTTCCGTAAGTTTTGACGGGAAAGAAGTGCTGGCCGGAAGCTATGAAACAGCTTTCCTCTGGAATTTGAATAATAAAGACTCTTTGACACTAAAAGGGCATGAAGGATGGATCAGTTCCGTAGCGGCCACCCTTGATGGGCAATCTTTGCTGTTAACGGGTGGGGAAGATGGGAAAGTGATTATTTGGAACCGACAAGGCCAGCTCCTTCGGACACTTGATGCCCATCAGGGGAAAGTGAATGCCTTAGCTTGCTCTCCCGACGGAACCGAATTCGCAAGTTGTGGGGAAGATGGTAAAGCGATATGCCGGGATCTTTCCGGAAATGTCCTGGCTACCTTCCTGCACCCTCAGGCAGTTTCTTCCCTGGCCTTCTCGCCCGATGGCCAATATTTACTGGCCGGATGCCACGACGGAGGGGTATACCTCTGGGATCTGAACAGCAAAACGAACAAAAAATTCAAGATCAAAGCGGAAATGATCTTTGCGGTGGCTTTTGCGCCCAATGGCCAGTACCTGGCCGCCGGAGGAGGGAATGAACAAAATAGCCTGGGAAGTTTCGCCGTGATGGGCCTGGATGGTGAAATCCTATTTGAAGCCGATGAAAACGACAGCAATACGCTTCAGGGCAGAGCGGTCAATGCGCTCGCTTTTTCTGCTGATAACCGCTATATCATCACCGGTTCGGAAGGGGGATTGGCGCATCTGTATGATTTTCGATTGGGCTCAACCAACAAGGTCCTGACTTATAATGATTTTGAGGATGAGCGGGTAACCTTTGTTGCCTTCTCCCCGGATGACCGGCACATTTTCACGCTTTCCAACGATGGATGCATCCGGGTGCTGGCCAATCCGTTGACATTGAAAAAACTGGAAAGCAACTCTTGGTATAAGTAAATATTTTTAAATAAAAGCAATCATCATGGCAGGTATTATTGGTTTCATTAAGGGCCTCTTTACAAAAAAGAAAAAAGAAAATGTTAGGGCGCGTGGCTTGGATAATAAGGCAGATACTGGTGGCTTTGCCTACATTGACAGCCCCGAAACCTACAAATTCTGTTTTCACGATGAGGCTTTTATTTTCGTCTTAGGGGAGCAGATGGAAATAGAATTCGCCAAGGAGTTCATCGGCCTGGAAGATGGAAATAACCGCTTCCATTTGGACTATACCTATGAAACGGCTCAAGGCCCTAAGGAAAAAACGAAACGCCTGGTTCAAGAACAGCAAAAAGTCCTGTTCTCCATGAAGTCCATATTTGATGATCCGGAAATTCCTGAAAATGAACTTGAAAAATTGAAACAATCAGTGGTAGGGCCCTATCCTTTTAGCGATATTCAGCTCTATGTTCAGAACCTTGGAGATGGCCAAAAGCAGCATCTCAGAAAAATCAAGGGTTTTGTGTTCCCAACGGACCAACAGCTCATCGAACAGATCCAGCCAACGCTAGCGATTGCGGAAGAAATCATGCGCGAAGAAGTCGGGCGGATTTTCTACAAGGACGAAAACGACAGCCGCGTATTTAAAGGGGAAGCACAATTATTCGAGGATGTAAAAAGCCTTTTTTGGGGAAGCCCGAACCAGGACAATGCGGATTTTTATGAATGGATAAAGGCTTTCCGACAGGTGTTGCTGGAAGAAGTCAGAGCAAGTATGGTGCAAACCTATGGCTACGTCTTTGATGATAATCTCAAGGACTGGCTATCCAGGCACACCAGGATCAGGGTTTAAAGAGTTAGCCGCCTGGTCAATATACGCAATGCCGGGAAGCGCCCGGAAAGCCATGGGCAAGCCTCTATCCCGGGAATACCGATCCCTTTCCAGGAAAAGGCTACCGCTCCAGATCCTACCGTATCGTAAAATTCCCTCCGCCCAGATTGGAGGCTATACCCAACAGGATGCCCCAGTCCCGGTATTTGCCATCCTGGAAGGACACTGCTGCCTCCACCCGCAGAAATCGGAAGATGTTGTCGATAGAATAGCCTACCTCCGTGTAGTTCTTGGAAGTAGGAGTAGCCAGGTAGTTCACGAACACATTCTCCTTGATGCCCAGTAGCCATACTTCCGGGATCTGGGTGAACAGCAGTTTGCGGAACTGGTAGTGTACGTAAGCCGCCGCGAATTTGTCTTTGGTGCTGTAGTCATAATACGGCAGGAGGCGGAAGCTCTCCACCGGGTCGGCCGTCACAAAGGAGATGCGGTTGCCCATGAAGTGGCGGTAGTCGGCGAAGCCGATGTAGTTATCGTTGAGGAACATGCCGGCTTCCACCTTGAAATCGACGGTGCCACGGGCGCCGGGACGGAATTTGTGTTTCACGCCCAGCTCCAGGTAGCTGTAGTCCGTTTCGCTACCCCCAATGGCCTTGAGCCCCTGCCGAAAGGCCAGGCGCAGGGTGGGCGAAGAGTTGTCGATGGGTTCTTTTTTGTCATTGTACACCCGGTATTTCTGCCAGGGACGGGCCTCCGCGCTGAAGCTCAGCACGACGGCCGTTTCTTCTTCCGGCAGGGGGTATTCCACTTCTTCATTGACGGGCAGGTTGGGCGCGTAGATGCGGTCGTCTTTGTTGAACCATACCTGGGTCGTGTTATTCTCCAGGGTGTAGCGCCGGGCCCATTCCACGCTCAGCCCGCCTTTCAGGTTTTCCTGGAGTTGCTGCTCGTGGCTTATCCGGAAATAGTCCTTTTCGTACAAGCGGATGTAGTTCCGTTCATACACCAGGTTGAGGTAGGTATTGAACAGGTTGCTGATGGGCTCCTGTGGGTTGTACTGGAAAATGTAGCGCCCGCCTTCGAGGTTGACGGCGCCGCGCTGCTCCGGCCGGCCGAAGTTATAGCCGATCCGGCCCTTGCCGGTCAGTTTTTCCCGGGCAAACGCATATCGGGGGGTGAGCGTGACGGCAAAACGGTTGTCCTTATTGATGGAGTAGGACAGGTCGGTGTGGATGTTGAAGCCTTCCACCGGGTTGAAGAAGAAGCGGTCCCAAAGGGAACCGTGGGCCAGGGTTTGTTTTTCCCCTACCTTATAGCTGCTGCCGCCGATGATGTCGAGCGGGCTGAAGCCGGATTTCTTTTTCTTGCGGCCCACCGATTCCAGTGAATCGGCCTTGGCTTCTTCCGCTTCCACGCGGGCCAGGCTGTCGGCCCGAACATAGCCGCGCACTTCCATTTGGGTGAGCGGCACCGGCCGGATCTCTGCCCAGTAGAGGGAGTCGCGTTTGCGGGCCAGTGAATCGACGGTGAAAGTGGTATTCATCACCACTTCGGGTTCTTCCTGGGCCTGTTGCTCTTCCTTTTCGTATTCGCGCATGATGCGGCGCAGGTCCTTGCGGGTGAGTTCCTGTCCGGAAGCCAGCTTTTCCTCAATGCCGGCGTTTTTATCCTTGGCCTGGTTTTTCAGTTGGGCGGCCAGTTCCTTGTTCAACTTTTCGTCGATGACGGTAAAATCCGAGGGCAGGTCGGGGTTGAGCTCGATCTTGTAGTTACTCACGGTGGCCAGGTAGTTGTACTCGAAAGCAAAGCCCAGGATCTTGCCATCCACCAGGAACTTATGGCTTACCGGCAGCCAGGCTTTGTCCTCGATGGGGGCGTACATCTGATACACTTCAATGCCGATGCCCAGCTTGTAGGTTTTAAGCTTCAGGCTGTAGATGCTCCACCAGTCTTCCACAATATAGATAACGCCTTCGAAGACATTCTCTCCCCGGCTGCGGGGAATCACCCGGATCTTGTTGACGCCATAGCCGCGGTCCATGAAAAAGCCTTCGTATTTGAACTTATAATACCCAAAGGCCTGTGGGGAGAGCGGCGAGATGGCCTCGGCGATCTGGGGCTCGTAAAAACTGCCGTTGATGTAGCTCATCGGGCTGGTTTCATTGTCGTCACCCTGGCTGTAGATGGAGATTACCGTTTCCTTGAAAGTATTGGGCCGTTGGTAACTGATGCGGCTCACCGACTCGGTGGTGAAAGCGACCGTGGAGTCAATCCCTTCTTTTTCAATAGTCTTTCGCAGGAAAAACGGAGAATTCTTCAGCCGGCCCGAGCCTTTGACGTAGACCTCGGCATCATAGTGTTCGATCTGCTGCCGGTGGTAGCTCGCCTTGGCGATGGCCCGGCGCATCACGGAGTAGGCCGGGTCTTCATCTCCGCCCGATACCAGCACCTCATCCAATTGCACCGCCTGTTCCTGCAGGCTGATATCCAGCCGCTCAAATTGCTGCCCGATACTTATTTCCCGGGCCTCCGACCGGTACCCCAGAAATTGAAAAATAAGGGTATAATTGCCTGGTTCCAGGCGGATCTCATAATAGCCTTCTTCGTTGGTGGTCGTCCCGCTACCCATCTGTTGCACAAAGATGGTGGCGTAAGCCAAAGGGGCGCCGTTGGGGGCCGTTACCCGGCCGGAAATGCCGCCGGCATGGAGGGCATTGGTGGAAAAGAGCGCGAGGATAGTGATCCAAAAGGATAGCAGGTATTTCATAGCTGTTGGGTTTAAGTAGCCTGCAAAAAACAGGATTTTTGGGGTATTCTCACAAAATTCCGCCAGAGATACCTGCTTTTTCGTCTAAAAGCGCATCTTTTGTTATAGAAATTGAGGTGTACGAGATGAAAACTCGAAGGAGTGGATTTCGCCAGCAACGAATAACCAATAACCAATAACCATTTTCCAACCAATGGTGTTCTAATAGGCGAACTCAGGAGTTGGGCGATTTATGGAAAAACCGTATTTTACATTTAGTCAACCAAAGGGAGGCGCAATTTTTCCAGGAGGAGATCCTGAAAATCCAATTCCGGCAATCAAAATCCCGGTAATCTGCTAATCCTGAAAATCCTGGTCACAGATGGCATTGATTAAAATTTTTAAAGTACCGAAACACCAGCAGTATTCCTACAAACCCCGCTACTGGGATCCCCAGAAGGAGGAGTTGCACAAGCGCCTCAAAGAGGTGGAGGAGAGGAAAGGCAAAAGCCTTGACGCCGTAAGAGCCCGCCTCGAATCCGGCGGTATGCGCAGGGGCTATACCGCCGATACCGGGCAACGGCAGCGGCAGGTGCTGCGTTCCAACCTGATACTGGTTGGTATTATCGTCCTGCTCGTCCTGTTATCTTATCTGTTCCTGACTATTTACTTGCCGGAGATTGCAGAATCGGTAAGCGGTGGCGGAGAAATTCAGGGGAATTGACGATGGCCAGTATGAAAATGGTTATATTTCCGGCCCGCCTCTCAGAGAGGAAAGGACAACCGAATTATCAAACAAAAATTACAGGAAGGTTTCGCTATGGCTGATCTTATTCAGCTGCTTCCCGACGCTATTGCCAACCAGATTGCTGCTGGGGAGGTCATTCAGCGTCCGGCATCAGTGGTAAAGGAATTGGTGGAAAATTCGATCGATGCAGGCAGCACAAGTGTCAAGTTGGTTGTAAAAGACGCCGGCAAGACGCTCATCCAGGTGATCGATAACGGGTGCGGGATGTCCGAAACGGATGCCCGAATGTCCTTCGAACGCCATGCCACCTCCAAAATACGCAAGGCTGAAGACCTGTTCGCCATCCGCACCATGGGCTTCCGTGGAGAGGCCCTGGCTTCTGTCGCCGCCGTGGCCCAGGTGGAAATGCGGACGCGCCGGCAAACAGACGAGCTCGGCGCCCGGCTTGTCATCGAAGATTCCGAAGTGAAGGCGCAGGAAGCCTGCCAGTGTTCCAACGGCACGGCTATTTCCGTCAAAAACCTGTTCTATAATGTTCCGGCGCGGCGCAACTTCCTCAAGTCCAACACGGTGGAAATGCGCCATATCATGGATGAATTTCAGCGCATCGCCATTGCCAATCCGGACATCTTTTTCTCTCTGCACCACAACAACGCCGAGGTGTTTCACCTGCCTGCCTCCAACCTGCGGCAGCGCCTCATCGGCCTGTTCGGAACCGCCGCCAATAAAAAACTGGTGCCGGTTTCCGAGGAAACGGAGATCATGAAGCTATGGGGATTCATCGGGAAACCGGAGTTCGCCAAAAAGACGCGGGGCGAGCAGTACTTCTTCGTCAACAATCGCTTCATCAAAAGCTCTTATCTCAACCACGCCATTAGCTCGGCCTACGAAGACCTGCTTCCGGCAGATTCCTATCCGCTCTATGTCATTTTTATCGACATCGACCCGGCTCGCATCGATATCAACGTACATCCCACTAAACAAGAAATAAAATTCGAGGACGAACGCCTGGTGTACAACTACCTGAAGGTCGCTGTACGGCATTCACTGGGGCAATACAGCATCATGCCGGCCCTCGACTTCGATTCGAACACCAATTTCGCCCGCACTCCGCGCCCCGTAAGCCCGGTAAAACAGAAAGACACGGTCCGGTCGGCTTCCTCTCAGAACTCTGGCCCGGCGGCCGGCAGCGGCCCAACTCCCCGTCAACAACGGGCGGAGAACCTGAAACATTGGGAAAGCCTGTACGAAGGGCTCGATGAGGCCGACGGTAAGGAAGAAGTAGCACCGGCCGCGCCTCCTCAAACACAACCGCTGACCCTGGAAAGCAACTGGAACGAGGAAGAGGCGCTATCCGGTGAATTGCATACCGGCAGCGAGCCGCCGCGCAAAGAACCCTATCAGGTGCACGGCTCTTATATCGTCAGCCAGATCAAATCCGGCGTGTTGCTCCTCGACCAGCAAGCGGCCCACGAGCGCATCCTTTACGAGCGATACCTCGATTTGCTGCGCCAGCAAAAAGGATCTACGCAGCAACAGCTTTTTCCCCGCACCCTTACCCTTTCGCCGATGGACGCGGCCCTGCTCCGGGAGATCATCGAACCGATCAACCTGCTGGGCTTCGATCTGCAGGAATTTGGCGCGAACACTTTTGTGATCAATGGTGTTCCTGCAGAACTGGCCGGTAAAAAGGACGAAACTGCGATTATCGAATCGCTGCTCGAACAGTATAAGGGCAACCTGGAACTAAAACTCGGCGTGCAGGAGAATATCGCGCGCTCCATGGCGCGCAGCGCCGCCACCAAACGGGGGCAGCTACTGACACCGCAGGAAATGCAGACCCTAATCGATAAACTCTTCGCCTGTGAGGCGCCTTACAAGAGCCCGACCGGCCGAAATTGTTTTATTACCTTTGATTTGGAAGATCTGGCCAAACGATTTGAAGCCTAAGAGATATGTATAGAATTACTGACGTCGTCAAGCACCTGCTTATCATCAACATTCTGGTGTATTTCGGAACGATGTTCCTGGGCGACCCTCCGCCGGAAACGATGTCCGCGCTGGTCAATGGCCAACTTGCAGACTTTAGCATGTGGGGCCGATACCGCCTGGCTTTGTTTTTCCCAACTTCCGAATTCTTCCGGCCGTTCCAGGTCGTCACGCATATGTTTATGCATGGCAACCTGTCGCATTTGTTTTTTAATATGTTCGCCTTGTTTATGTTCGGGCCCCCTTTGGAAATACTGTGGGGCCCCAAGCGGTTTCTGTATTTCTACTTTTTCACAGGCTTTGGTGCTTTGGCGTTGCACCTGTTCGTACAGTGGCTGGATATGTCGGCTGGCGGGGCTTCCCCCTATTTAGCCAACATTCCTACCCTGGGAGCTTCCGGCGCGATTTTCGGACTGCTGCTGGGCTACGGCATGTCTTTCCCCAACAATGTCATACAGTTGCTGATCCCGCCGATTCCGTTGAAGGCCAAGTATTTTGTCCTGATCTATGCCGGTATCGAGCTGTTCCTGGGGCTGGGGAATTTTAACGCTGGCGTAGCACACTTCGCCCACCTGGGCGGTGCGCTATTTGGGTTCTTATTGATTTTGTACTGGCGCAAATTCGGGTCAAGGCTATAGTCGTGCGATCATCCTGATCGCAAAGGATGTCGTGCGGCCATCTTGATCACAATTGGCCTAAATTTTCGCGATCAGGATGATCGCACGACGGCTTTTGATCTAAAGTTCTTGAACGCGAGGGGAAAAGGCGCTACCTTTAGCTTGCTGTTTTGGCGCACAATATTTCACAATAATCTGAACAGAAAGGAGTGATGTTTCAGTCAATATGGGATGACGTTAAGCGGGAGTTTGGCTATGGTAATATGGTGACCCGTATTATTATCCTCAATGTAGCGGTATTCGTAGTTGTCCACCTTGTCAATTTCGGTATTTTCCTGTATTACGGCGGTGCGCCCGATAAGTCCTATCCGGTCTTTCAGAAGTTCCTGCATTTTTTCTGTATGTCTTCCGACTGGCGATACCTGCTCACGCATCCCTGGGTTTTGTTCACCAGCATGTTTCTGCATGAAGGCTTCTGGCATATCCTCTGGAATATGTTATTCCTATACTGGTTTGGCAGAATAGTAGGTGATTTCATCGGCAATCAGCGGGTGTTGCCCATTTACCTGCTGGGGGGGCTGGCCGGGGCCATTCTCTTTTTTCTTTCCGCTAATCTGCTCCACTACGGCCAATACGGAGGGGGTGGCGTATTTGCACTGGGCGCCTCCGCCGGCGTGATGGCCATTGTGGTGGCCGCCGGGGCTATTTCTCCGGATTATATCATGCGGCTCCTTTTTCTGGGGGATGTGAAGCTGAAATACATAGTCGGCGTTCTGGTCTTACTCGATGTGATCGGGATTGGCAATAACCTCAATACCGGTGGCCATTTCGCTCACCTGGGCGGGGCTTTTTTCGGCTGGCTGTTTGTCTTCCAGTTGAGAAACGGCGCCGACTGGGCGCAACCCGTCAACAGTGTCCTGGATGGGATCGTCAACTTTTTCCGGCGTTTATTTTCCGGGGAACTTCAACGACGGGGCCCCAAAGTGGCTTACCGCAACCCCAGCCGGGAACGCTTTCAGCGGGAACGGGAAAGCCGGCGTGGCAATGCCGCTTCCGACAGTGCATACCGCAACTATCAGGAACAACTCGACGCTATACTGGATAAGATCAAGGAATCAGGGTATGAAAGCCTCAGTGAATCGGAGAAGGAATTCCTCTTTAACGCCAGTAAAAAGTAAGCTGTGGGCCGCCTCACCCGTCTGCTTCGATGGTTCAACCTGCTGCTCGTCCTGGCAACTTTCCTGGCATACCTGGCGCCGTTGGTGAGCCCGGCACAATTCTGGCCCCTCTCCTTTTTCGGACTGCTATATCCCTGGTTGCTACTGGGCAACATTCTCTGCATCCTGGGCTGGCTGGCTCTGCGCAAGTATTATTTCATTTTTTCCGCAGGCTGTCTCCTAATGGGCTGGGGGCACGTCCAAAGCTACATCGGCCTGCATTTTGCCCAAGCGGCGCCAGCAGATTCCACCATCCACCTGATGACCTTCAATTGCTATGATTTTCGGTACCATGACAAGAATAGAGAATGGGTATCGGAAAGCAGCCTGCCGGAAGCATTCCCGCTAGGAGACTGGGATATCATCTGTTTCCAGGAATTCCCTACCAGGGGCCGCAATCAATATGTGGGCAAATATATCAAGGAAAAGGGTAGCATGAAATCCGCCATTTATCAGACCGGCGGTGGTTTAGCACTTTTTTCCCGTTACCCCATTGAAGCACACGATACCCACTACTTTCCCAACCGCTCCAATGGCTACCAATACGCCGACCTGAAGATCAATGGTAATACTATCCGCCTGTTCAACATCCACCTCCAGTCCAGCTCCGTATCCAAGATCGCCGACCAGGTTGCGGAAGACGGCAGCCTGGAGGAGAAAAAAACATGGCTAAGCATCCGCAAGATCATGGGGCGCTATATGCGAACCACCATTATGAGAGCAAACCAGGCAGAGGAAATAGCCGAAAAAATTAAAGAAAGCCCTTATCCCGTGTTACTCTGCGGCGATTTCAACGAGATCCCCCAATCTTATGCTTACCATACCCTCTCCCGGGGCCTGCAAGACGCCTTCAAGGCCCGCGGCCGCGGCCTGGGCATCACCTACGGCGGAAAAATTCCCGCACTGAGGATCGATTATGTAATGGCCGGGCCGCAGTTTGAGGTGCTCTCCCATCGGATCGGCCGCTCCAGTTTTTCGGATCATTATCCGGTGTATAGTACGGTACGGCTGAGAGAGTGAGCTTACTGATGCGAATTAGGGGCTAAAACCGGAGGGGATGCCCTCTGTTGAAAGGTTGGGAATTCCCCAGGCTTGGCCCGGTAGAGCCTGCTCCAGCAAATGCCGGAGGCCAATATCTTTGTAGAAAAGGCGCCGAAGGTTGGGGTTCCGGCCCAGTAGCGCCGCGGGTAAAGAATTGACAATCCACGTACTGCGCGAGGCTGCCAGCGACTGGCTAAGCCAGAATCGCCAATGGCAAGCCAGCCGCTGACTATCCAAAGCCTACCAACCCAGGGCGGGAAGCCAAAGGCCCTGAGGGTCGAAAACGTTGTTAGAAAAGAAGCCCAAAGCCTTGCATCTCAGGCCCGGAGGGCCGTAATGTAATTCCTGGCTGCCATGCCTCCGCAATTGAAATGTTGAAATATTGCGGCCCTCCGGGCCTGAGGAAATTGCGGTTCGTTTTTCTACCAACATTAGCGCCCCTCGGCCCGCCGCCAAAGGCTGTGGCCGACGGCGTCCGGGGCTACAGTGTTTAGTCAGTCGCTAATAGGCACTCGAAAAAATATTAATTTTCTTCCCGCGGCGCTAGAGGGCCGGCATCTAATCCCGGGTTTCAGATGCATTGCCCTGAAGATAGCGGCCCGCTGGGCCGCAGACAATAAAAGCCTGCCATATCCAAAGATAACGGCCCGCCCCCAAGGGCCCCCTTACCGGGGCTGGGGGCTGGGCCGCTGTCGGGCATTTAGCCCCTAATTCGGATTATTGATCCAGATCCAGCTTCCACTCCTCGCCGGTTTGAGTGTTGAGCATGACCATGCTCGTAGTGAAATCGACATGGAGCGATTGGGGATATATAAAATCCTGCCGCCCGAGCACTAACCAATCAGGGTTATCACTGTCGACAGAAGGATAGTAGTAAGACAGGTTGTCACAAGTTTCTTTTACGAGTTCTACATCGCCGGTGAGGACATCAATGCGATAAACACCTTTTACAAATACCCCGATCAAGGATTCATCGGTTTCCCACGCTAGAGCTAAAGGGCCTCCCAGCCCCAATTCTATTTCACCCATGTCAATCAAGTCACCCGTATGGACGTTTAAAATAGCTAACCTGGTATATGTACCGGTAATATTGCTTTTCAGATTCATTGCAATCCTGTTTTCACGGCCTGTAATTGCATGGCAATCTAAGTTAAAACTATCCAGTACCTCACCATTAATCGAAACAAGATAGGCCATCTTTTTGAAGCGCGCCCGGTAGAAGAAGGACTCGCCGTCCAGGCACCAGTCGAACAGGTCGTGCGCCACCAGATCGGATACGGCTTCCAGGCTATCCCCATCGGGGGATAGTTTGTACATAAAACCGTCGCTTCCGAGCCGGAAAAGCAACCAGCCATCTTTATTGATCTTGGGTTGGCTTCTGACACTATCTATTAATATCTCCTTCCTTCCGGAGCAGGTATCAATCTTCCATATTTCTGAATCAACATTAGTGGAGGCGCCTTCAGGGTGGATCATAAATAACCACTCATCTGAGTTTGAAGGGTTTTTTCCGATTAGAGCGTAACCTGGCCCGACTCGATTATAAATATATAATATGCCGAAGGATATCTCCGGAAACACCACACAGCTATCGGCGGGCAAGAGGCTGGCGTAAAGCGTGCTGTCGCATTGTTTGCTAGGAGGTGGGCAGAAGGCGTCTTTGTCTTTGGTGCAGGAACTCAGTGCTATAGCGGCTATAAAAAGAGAAAATATATGCTGTTTCATGGCTTTATTGCTTGATCAGTTTGAAGGAAATGATTTCTGACCCCGATTGGACGCGGCAGATGTAAAAGCCGGGGGGGATTTCTGGGAGGCTTAAGTTCAGCAAATTTCCCTGGTAGTCGTTCTCCTGATATAAAACTACCAACTGTTGGCCGTTAATAGAGAAGAGTCGGACATCGAGATGACCTGGCGCAATTCCATCCAGGGCAATCTCACTTGAAGTGGGGTTGGGAAACAAGCGCATGTTGCTTCGCTCCGTTTTTTTAGTACTTACCGGGTTTTCAGATTGAACTAGCAGAGAAATGGCGAGGCGAGGGCTCTCGCAATGCGCCAGGCCGGCCGGCATGATGGCTTCTAAGTTTTCACCAGTTCCATTGTCGTATACTCTATAACTATAGCCTATTAGTTCTCCCTGAAATATGCACCCATTGATATACGGTGTATCTATAAATTGGACTAATTCATAAGGCTTTACTCCATACCTTCCTTCTGTAGGAACATTAGGTGGTTCCTGTATCTCGGGCTGGCCCCACAAAGTGCTGGCGCTGTTGCGTACCCAAAAGCCTGGTTTTTCTGAGCTATGTACAATGGTAGCGTTCGGGTCATTGGTTAAAGCGCAGATATCCAGGTTGATATTCCAGGTGTATTGGATGATATCCGTTTCATAAAGCTCGTCCCCTGTATCAAGCGCAAAACCTGTTTCTGATTCCACATACGGGCCCTGCATTTCAACAACACAAACTGCGTTTGTAAGTGAATGGCCGCACAATATTGCCGCAGAAGTAATAATAACCCTGGCTATCCTTTTGGTAGTACAAGCCTTTTTGATAATCCAGATCGGGGAAAGCATAGCGGTAAGCGATGCCGGAACTTGAACCGTTGGCGGGCAGGCGCCAGGACAGGGCGCTCCAGCCGGCCCCGGAGGGGGTGGCGAATTGGGTTGACCAGCTTTCATTGACCAGCACCTGGGCTTGCATAGAAAAGGAGATTAGGCTAATGGCGGCAATAACAATGATTGCAAGAGGGGGGGGTAAGCGCGGTAGTTCATTTTACAAGGGGTTGGTTTTTAGAAAAAAAACTTTTGCAAGTTATGCTTAATTAAGAATTTTTACAATAAAAATCAAAGCATAGTCAAAATATAATGGGGCAGCCCCTGCCTAATCATTTATAATCTTCTTCTGGGCCTTGTCCGTAAAAGCTGTTTTTCCCCGCCGTTCCCCACAATAACCGAACTAAAACCCCCAAAATCGCGTATATTCCTCTAGTGCTGTCGGCGCTATGTAGCGGGTTATATAAAATGAGGCTATTTTGCCGCCAGACAAGGCGTAAGGAGCGAGCATAGCGGGACTATGTGAGCGACGAACAACGCGGTATGGCGGTAAAAGAGTCCATTTGATATCCTGTTATTTAGTGCCGACAGCACTAAGCCCGGAGAAAATCCACGGCCGGCGCAGCGATTATCCGGCAAAGCCCTTATTTTTGCGCCGTCAAAACCGAAGCTGGAATGCAAGACCTTAAAATATACAACAGCCTTAGCCGCGAGAAGGAAACCTTCACGCCCCTGCACGAAGGCCATGTAGGCATGTACGTCTGCGGGCCTACTGTGTACAGCGATGTGCACCTGGGCAACTGCCGCACTTTCGTGTCATTCGATATCGTGTACCGCTACCTCAGTTATCTGGGTTACAAGGTGCGTTACGTGCGCAACATCACGGATGTGGGCCATCTGGAAGGAGACCAGGATTCCGATGCGGAAGACAAGATATCCAAAAAGGCCCGGTTGGAACAGTTGGAGCCTATGGAATTGGTGCACCGCTACACCTTGGGCTTTCACCACATTCTGAGCATCCTCAATACCTTGTCGCCCAGTATCGAGCCCACGGCCACCGGACACATTGTCGAGCAGATCCAAATGGTGCAGGACATTCTGGACAATGGCTACGCTTATATCAAGAACGGTTCGGTTTACTTCGATACGGCCAAATTTATCAAAGAGCGCGGCGTATACGGTAAGCTCTCCGGCAAGCTGGTGGAGGACCTCTTTACCGAAACCCGCGACGACCTGAAAAACCAGGACGAAAAGAACCACCCCTCCGATTTCGCGATCTGGATCAAGGCCGATGAGCGCCACCTGATGCGCTGGCCTTCGCCCTGGTCGGTGGGCTTCCCCGGCTGGCACCTCGAGTGCTCCGCCATGAGCACCAAATACCTGGGCAAACAATTCGACATTCACGGCGGTGGGATGGACCTGCAATTCCCCCATCACGAGAACGAGATCGCCCAGAACTACGGCGCCTGCGGCTGCATGCCGGTGCGCTTCTGGATGCACGGAAATATGCTGCTGCTCAACGGCCGGAAAATGTCCAAAACGCCGGACCCGCTGACCGGCAAGTCCAACTCCATCGGGCCGATGGAGCTGTTTACGGGGCAGAACGAGATATTCTCCAAGGCCTACTCGCCGATGGTGGTGCGCTTCTTCATGCTGCAGTCCCACTACCGCAGCACCCTCGACCTGACCGACGACGCCCTGCTGGCCGCCGAGAAGGGCTTCCGTCGCCTTATGGAGGCCAACAAGGCCCTGCAGGCCATGGCCCACCCCGGCAAGGGGCAGCCCGGTGCGCTCGATAAAGAGATCAACCAGCTCATCGGCCTGGTGCACGAGGAAATGAGCGATGACTTCAACACCCCCAAAGCACTGGCTGTGCTGTTCGAACTGGTGTCCAAGATCAACAGCCTGAAAGACGGCCACCTGCCCTTCAATCAGCTCACGGAAGAAACGTTGACGAAGCTGAAAGCCATTTTCCACGATTTCCTCTACGACATCTTCGGCCTGAAGGATGAACTGGAGGCCGGCGGCGAAGCCAACGGCATACTGGACGGCCTGATGCAGCTCATCATCGACATCCGCCAAAGCGCCCGCGCCAATAAGGACTGGGCCACCTCCGACAAGATCCGCGATGCCCTTAAAGAACTGGATATCGTGCTGAAGGATAGTAAGGAGGGAACAGCCTGGGTGAAGCAGTAATAGAGTGGGGCTATTTTTTCCGGCCGTAGAGCATTGCACGCCTTGCCAAGGGAGTGTTCAGGAGTTCGTGTCCCGTCCCTAGAGGCCGGGTAAATTATCGAGTCCCGTCCTTGAGGGCCGGGTAAAGTTCGAGTTACCCACCGGCCTCCCGACCTCCCGACCTCTAGACCTCTCGACCTCCAGACCTTCCCGATCTCGATCCACTGGATCTCATCGGGATGCGAAGGTGCAAGCCCCTCCGCAGCTGCGGTGCACCTTTTCAACTGACCTACCGACCTTTTGACCTAATGACCTTTTGACCTAATGACCTAATGACCTAATGACCTACTCCCCGCTTCCCACCGTCCTGGCCGGCATTTCATACGAAATATCCATATCCTGCAATACTGCGTCGAGGATGGGGTCGAGGCCTTCGTGGTAGCCCTCCTTCAGGTCGTGGCCGAAGAACGATCCCATGGTATTCCAGTAGGCAGCGGTCAGTCCGTTGCGGAGTTCCTTGATCAGGGAGTAGAGTGGCGTATCCAGTTCCCGTTCCACCATTTTGATGAGGATCATGCCCTGCGTTTTGGTCAGGCTTTTCAGGGGATCCGTAAACTGGTCTTTCAGGTCCTTATGCAGTTTTTTGATGTATTTCTTGCGTTCGCGTTCCTTCATATTCTGGGTAGCGTATTCCACTTCCCGGAAAAGCTTAATAGCCTCCACAGCGTAGGGGTATACTTTGACAGCGTAGGCCCGGTAGCGTCGGTAGCGCAGGTAATCCTCGCGGTTTTCAAAGGAGCGCATGGTGGAAACCGAGACATCATTGAGGTTGGCTACGATGAGGGTGTCGCCACAGTCGTCAACGATGATGGGGTATACCTGCCCATCCACTTTCACGGTGCCCTGCTGGGCGGAAAGGGCGCTGAAAACACCGGCCAATAGTATCAGGAACAACAGCTGTTTTTTCATGTCTTGGAATTTGTCTATCAATAAAAATAGGTTCAGGGCTTTAAAGGTTGCATGGATGGCATAAGCTTTTGGGCTCCAATTGAAAGTTTAGAAGGTTTAGGCCACTCGTTTGCAGATATGATCATCCAAAACTCAACCTTTCTCAACCATCTCAACCATCTCAACCCTTCTCAACCTTTCTCAACCTTTCTCAACCTCACCTACGCATCCTTCTTGATAATAAGACGGGGCAAGCTCTCTTTTGTAACGCGAAGGGCGAAAGCGCCATTGCACTTTCGCCCCTTTCGTATGGGAATTAGGAAAATATTAACGACCCTCGTCGTATTTGGCCTTAAATTTTCGATAGAGGGCCTTCTGTTTGTTGTCCAGATTGATCTCCCGCCCTTGAATGAAGGCGTTCACTACTTTACTGCTGCGCACATCGAGCGCGTCCCCTTCCGAAATAAACAGGTTGGCGTCTTTGCCCACATCGAGGGCGCCGGTGCGATCGTCGATGCCCAGTATTTTGGCCGTGTTGGAAGTCAGAGCCGCCACGGCTTGTTCATAACTCAGCCCATAACCGACGGCCTGTCCGGCCTGGAAAGCCAGGTTGCGCTGCTGCCAGAAGCCGTCGATGCTAAAGCAGAACAACACCCCGGCATCGGCCAGAATGGCCGGTGTTTTAAAGGGCTGGTCTACATCAGAATCGACCCGGGCGGGCAGGCTGTGGGTTTCGCGCAGGACGACTGCTACGGCATTGTCCTTCAGCATGTTTGCGACCATCCAGGCCTCGCGCCCATCGACGATGGCGAGCTTCAGGCCGAATTCGCCGGCCAATTGTACAGCGTGGATGATCTCCCGGGCTTCCTGCGCCTCGATGTACAGGCGAACCTTGCCCTCAAACACCGGGCGCAGGGCCTCAAACTTCAGGTTGGCCTGCTCGGGTTTTGGGTTCTCCAGATAGGCTTTGGCCTCGGTGAAAAAATCCCGGATCTCCTGGACCTGCTTGTCGTATTCTTTGTTCGTGGCTACGCCTTGCTCGCGCCGGCTAAAAGAGGCTAGCTGCGGCCAATTGAGGAACAAGCCGTCGTCGGCGCGGTAGGCGGCGTCCTCCCAGTTCCAGGCGTCGAGCTGCACCACGCTCGACAGGCCGGAAATACGGCCGCCCTCCGGACGCACCTGCGATAGCAGCACCCCTTGGCTACGTACCGTAGGAATGACCTCGGAATCGGTATTGTAGGCAATGAGGCTACGGATATTTGGGTTCATGCTACCGACCTCCCGATAATCGCGCGTGGCCCGCACTGCACCGATTTCCACCAGACCGAGGTTGTTGGCCGGCGCGATAAAGCCCGGGTAAACGTGCTTGCCGGTGGCGTCGATCTGGCGGTAGGTTCTCAGGTCCCGTTCGGGTTGTTTGTCAGCTTCGCCAACCAGGGTTATTTTCCCTTTGTCAAAAGCAATAGCGCAGTTTTCAATCACCCGCCCGTCGCCCAGATGCGCGGTGGCGCCATAGATGTATACCGGCTGTTGCTGCGCCGGAGCGGGGGCGGGGGGCTGCGCCAAAATG
Source organism: Lewinellaceae bacterium (assembly GCA_020636215.1). Classification (GTDB taxonomy): domain Bacteria; phylum Bacteroidota; class Bacteroidia; order Chitinophagales; family Saprospiraceae; genus JACJYE01. The sequence goes on along the minus strand of JACJYG010000004.1, from coordinate 1,570,224 downwards.
AAAAGCGGGGCGGCAGCCAGGAGGAGTATGGTGGAAAAGTATCGTGTCATTGTTTTAATTGTTTTAATTGTTTTGATTTATCCGTTCGCAAAAGACTCCGTCTTGATGCGGGAAAATTTGCCAGTCTCTAGTGCTGCGGGTCAAGAATTAATAAAAAAAACGTTCGTGAGGGACTGCGTCCCGAAACGGCTAAACCTGCAAGTCTCTGACTTGCGAATTGTTGGCCTACCTATCCCCGCCAGTCGGAGACTTGCTCGTTATCCCGCATCGAGACACAGTCTCTCGCGAACGGGACATCCCATAGCCGGCTGTCGACCTCGGGCAACCAGCTCAGGCCTGTTCTCTTCGGGGGCCGAAGGCTGGGGGTCACCTCGCTTCGTCCTCCTCATCATCACAGTGGTACTGCTCATATTGGCGCTGCCCGCGGGCGCCCTGCGTTTTTTCGCCTCCCTGCCCGGCTTTCAGCATTTTCTGGATGAGGCGGTTGCGCTCGGCCTGAACCTCGGCGCGGCGTTGCAGGTCCTCCTCTCGGCTGAAGAATTGGATGCCATCCACAAAGGTTCTGTCCGCTTTGGCGTACATGGAAAGCGGGTGGGCGGACCAGAGCACCACATCGGCGTCTTTACCAACCTTGATACTGCCAACCCGATTGTCGATATGCAGCAATTTTGCCGGGTTGAGGGTAACGAACTTGAGCGCGTCCTGCTCGGAGACGCCGCCAAAGAGGACCGCTTTGGCGGCTTCCTGATTGAGGCGGCGCGCCATTTCGGCGTCGTCGGAGTTGAAGGCCACCGTCACGCCCTGTTCGTGCATGAGGGCGCCGTTGTAGGGAATAGCCTCCATCACTTCGAATTTGTACGCCCACCAGTCGGAGAAGGTGGAGCCCCCGGCGCCGTGTTGCGCCATTTTATCCGCCACTTTATAGCCTTCCAGGATGTGGGTAAAGGTATTGACGCGGAAGCCGAATTGATCGGCTACTTTCATCAACATGTTGATCTCGCTCTGCCGGTAGGAGTGGCAGGTGATGAAGCGTTTTCCTTCCAGCACTTCCAGGAGGGCCTCCAGGTCCAGGTCTTTGCGGTAGGGTTTGCCGGAGCGTTTCAACTGGCCGTATTCGCGGGCGCGGGTGAAGTGGTCGACATATACCTGCTCGACGCCCATTCGGGTTTGCGGGAAGCGGGTCGTTTTATCATCGCCCCAGTTGGATTGTTTGACGTTCTCCCCCAGCGCGAATTTGATGAAGCCGTCGGCATTTTTAAATTTCATATCCTCCGGCGCAAAACCCCAGCGCATCTTGATGAGGGCCGACTGCCCGCCGATAGGGTTGGCAGAGCCGTGTAGCAATTGGGAGGTAGTCACTCCACCGGACAACTGCCGGTAGATATTGATATCTTCCGAGTTGACCACATCCCCGATACGCACTTCGGCCGAGCTCGCCTGTGTCCCTTCATTGACCCCCCGGCTGATTGCAATGTGGGAATGTTCGTCAATAATGCCCGGCGTCAGGTGCTTGCCGGTTCCGTCTATCTCTATGGCTCCGCTGGCCTTCAGCCCTTTGCCGATCTGGGCAACTTTGCCGTTTTGCAACAACACGTCGGTATTTTCCAGGATGCCGTCCGCTTCATTCGTCCAAACGGTGGCGTTCCGGATCAGGTAGGTTTGGGCTTTCGGGCGCTCGGTCCAGCCAAACGCAGTGAAGGGGTAAGTGACAGCGCCAAGTTCCCCGATTTCCGGCTTATCCTCCCTCTTCCGATCGCGGCTTTCCACCGGCCCGGTATAGATAGCGGACCAGTCCAGCCAGTTGCCCTGTGCATCCTGGCCGCGGCCGGCCCAGTTTTTGCCCTTGGCGGCGCCCGACAAGCGGACGGCGCCTTCGCCTTTTTTCGGGCTGAAAGACAGCGTGATCAGCGCATCCGTGTAATCGTATTTCACTTTGATCGTATCCTGGCCATCGGCGCTGTAGGCCGTCATTTTTTGGGAAGCGGCTTCGCCGGCGACCTCAAGTTGATAGGCCGTTTCCCCTACTTTCAGATCATACAGCCCAGAAAGCGTATTCGAATCCAGGCGCTGGTGCACATAGGCTTTCCCCTTTATCCAGGTGTGGAGCAAGCGGGATTTGTCTTCGAAAATATTGCCATCGCAGATGATGAAGTTGGCCCATTTGCCGGCTTCCAGGCTGCCCACTTCCTTTTCAACCCCCATTAGTCTGGATGGTGTATAGGTCAAAGCCTTGAGGGCGTCTTTTTCGGTCAGGCCGGAACGGATGGCCCTGCGCAGCTTAGAGAGGAACTCCTGTGGTTTTTCCAACCCATCCATCGTGAGGGCGATCTCGAAGCCGGCATTGGCGAGGCGGCCGGGATTGGTAGGCGCCAGTTCCCAATGCTTCATTTGTTCGAGGTTGATGAGCTGGGCGTTGTAGGGGTCTTCCACGTTATAGGCGTCCGGAAAATCGAGCGGCAGGATAAAGGCGGAGCCGGTGGCTTTCAGTTCATCGATGCGTTGGTATTCATCGCCGCTGCCTTTGATGATGTAGCGCTTATTGAATTCCTGTCCGAGCCTGGCTGCGCGCAGGGCTTCCAGGCGGTTGCCGGCTTCAAACACCTGGGGCAGGCCCTGAATGGCGTTCCAGGCTTCCAGCGACAGGTTGGTTTCTTCCTTCTGCTTTCCGTACCACTGTCCATCATAATAGGTTTGGCGCAGCAGGGCGATGGCGCCCATCAGCGAACTAGGATAATCCTGGGAAGAGGTTCCCTTGCGGAAAGATAGATTATGCGCAACTTGTTCCCGGATGATCATCTCGTGGGGGCTTTCATCGCCCAGAGCCACGAGGGTAGCCGTGCCCCGGGAAATGCCGTCCATTTGTTGGCTGGCTACGGCGGCGAATCCCTGCTGTCGGAGGCCATCTGCGGTTTTGTCATCGGTATTGAAAGACTCATAGGCGCGAAATTCAGGCTTGAGCGCTTCATTCCAGGCGTAAGCGCCCGGCTTGTCGGAAGTCATTTGTTCGCCTCTTTGGCGGCTGCTGCCCCGTTCCGGCTTGGGCTGTGGCACCCCGTAGCCGGAATACAGGTCGATAAAGGCTGGATACACCGTTTTGCCTTCTAGCCGGACCTCTACCGCGCCCTTCGGCACGGGCCCGCCCGGTATTACCGATAGCACTTTGCCATTCCGGATGAGGAGGGTGGCGTTGTCCACCTTCTGATCATAAGTTACAAAAACGGTGGCACCGGTGAACGCGTAGAATCGCTCCCGCTGGTCTTGAACCCCATTGAGCGGGAAGGTTTCCTGAGCGGAAAGGGCGAAACTCAGGCCTGCCAGCAGATAAAAAGTAGCAAGTAATTTTTTCATGCGGTCAATTGAACTGTTTGTTGAATGGAAGAATACTATAAAAGGAGTGGGCTTTGTATAACTTTGTTGGGAAAGATAATAGGTGTGGTAGCACAAGATAAAAGAAGCGCATGGAACAAAAAAATGAAATTATCGAACAGTTTCTGGAACGCCTGCGTCAAAGCATCGAGGAAGGCCGCTTTGTGAAGCTGACGCTGAGCAAACCCGGCGGGCAGGACAAGGATCTCAAAAATATCTACGCCCGCCTGATCGAGTTGAAAGGGGAGGAGGCTTTGTCTTTTACGCTTCGTTATGCTACCCGTGATATCGTGAAGAACCACCCGGCCGGAGAAGGTGTGGCTATGGTAGGGCTTTGGCTGGGACAAGACTTTTTAAACGGCGACCTGTTGACGCTCGACGAGGATGTTTCCATTCAATACAGCAAAAAGCGCAAGCCCAGGCTTTTCTTTCGTGCCGCCAGCCAGGCCGAACAACCGCCGAAGGAGCACAACAAGCCGAAGCAATACTTCATCGAAGCCGAGGGGAACCCTTATCTGCCTGCTATGGGCATTACCAACGCCAGTGGCAATGTGGTAGCCAGCGGGCAGCGCAAGTTCCGGCAGATCAACAAATACATCGAAATTATCGATGGCCTGCTGCAGCAGCACCCGCTGCCGGCGCAGCCTCACATTGTGGATATGGGTTCCGGGAAAGGCTACCTCACCTTCGCCCTCTACGACCATCTGGCCAACCAACTCGGCCTGCAACCGACCCTCATGGGGATTGAGCTGCGGCAAAACCTGGTAGATTTCTGCAACACTTTGGCTCAAAAGGCCGGCTACGACAAGCTGTCCTTCCGCGCTCAGGATATCCATGACTACCACCCGGATCGGATCGACATGCTTATCGCTTTGCATGCCTGTGACATCGCCACCGATATCGCCATTGCCAAAGGCATCCAGGCCGGCGCGCAGATCATCATCGTAGCTCCCTGCTGCCACAAGCAGATCCGCCAGCAGATGCACTGCCAGACAGGCCTGCAAGCCATCCTGCGCCATGGCATTCTCGAAGAACGGCAGGCCGAGCTCCTCACCGACGGTATCCGCGCCCTGCTGATGGAATCCAGGGGCTATCGCACCAAGGTCTTCGAATTTATCTCTACTGAGCACACCGCCAAAAACCTGATGATCGTTGGGCTAAAAGGTAAAGCCGATGAGGATGCCCTGGCGAAAGTAGATTCCATCAAGCAGGATTATGGGATTGATTATCATTACCTGGAGCGGTTGCTGGAGGGATAGCACGCGGATGTGCACGCGGAATTTAAGACAAAAACTCATTTCCTCCTTTCTCGCCCATTTCGCTCCAGGCCTCCCCAAGGGCGGACTTCAGTGGCCACGAAGCGGCCCGGGCCCGCTATTGTTCCGATCAGTTTCACTTTTTCACCTCTTTCCAGCAAAACTACCGGCGGAATAAAGGCTTTTTTGTATTCAACCGTCCACAACTGCCCTTCGAAATCCTTCAACTGAAAGGCGCCCAAACTCGTCTGTTCGATTTCTCCTGAGAGGTACCCCTCCTCCGGCATTGACCAGAGTTTGATCTTCTTCTCCTGTATGCTTTCGTACAGGCCGACATTTACCGCGAAGGCCTGTTCAATGCGCTGCGCGCCGCCGCCAATGAAGAAAAGCGTGCCGAGCAGGATGCTCAAGGCCGCACTGTAGCCTACCAGGCGAGCGAGGGTGAGTTTGTATCCTTTGGGGGCATATTGAACGCTGTAGATGGCAATGATCAAAAAAATAATGAGCAGGATGATCCAGAAAAACGGCAACAGGCCCAGAAACAGCTCCAGCCGCGAGTGAGACAGGTGGCTGATCACCTGGAAATCCGTTTGCTGGACGGCAAACAGGATGATCGAAAAGGCCAGGGCGCCCAGGAGGGAGGCGGCTGCGAAGGCGCTCCAGAGCAGCACGTTCTTGAGCGTGAATCGCCAGCGAGGTACTGGCGTGACCCCTTGTTCCCTGATCGTTTGTATTAGTTTTTCCGAAGGTTTCATAATCGCAGATATTTAAAAAGTAGGCTGGGCGGAAAGCTTCCGCAAGGCCTTTTTGGCCCGGTTGATGCGAGTGGCTACCGTGCCTTCCGGTATTTTCAGGACATCGGATATTTCCTCGTAACTCAGGTCTTCCAGGAACTTCAGCACTATTACTTCCTTGTAGGGGAGCGGAAGCTGATCGATTAACTCGCGGGTGCGTTGATCCTTTTCCTCCAGCGCCTCGGGGCTGTTTTCTCCTGAATCGTCGTCTGGGATATGGGCCAGGAGGCCTTCGTCGAAGTCTGTTTCCCGGCCCTTTCCAAAAGATTGCTTTTTCCGCAGGCAGGAAATCGCCTGATTGTGTACGATGCGGTACAGCCAGCTCGACAATTTGAGGCTTGGGTCGAAAGCATGCAGGTTTTTCCATATCTTGATAAAGGCTTCCTGCAACACATCCTGCGCTTCCTCCTCGGCCACGACGCCCATGCGCTTGACGTAACGCAGCAGGCTGGCTTCATACCGTTCGTAAAGGCACGAAAAGTAATCCACCTGCTCCAGCGACTTGTGGATGATCTCCAGGTCGCTCAACTGCCGGCATATGTCTTTTGTGAAATGCATGGATATTCTACATCGAGAAATGTGAATATAATTATTAAACCGCGGAGGTGTTAAGGACGCAGCACTTTTTAATTTGCCTGTCCTTTCGTCTCCGCGGTTCTGTTTTTTGCCGAAAAACTTCAAGAGAACTTCATCAGCTTACTGATATACGGTCTTAGAACGTGCCGGCTGAAAACTAGCCTAGTTGCCCCTGCTGTTGCCACCTCCATTACCTCCGGAATTGCCATTCCCGTTGCCTCCGGTATTTCCACCGCCATTGCCATTTCCGTTGTTGTTGCCCCCACTATTGCCATTATTCGGCCCCGTATTGCCATTGGAGCCGCTGCCGTCACAGGCGCCTGTGCCATTGCCGCCGCCTTTACCGTTGCTATTGCCTTGTCCGCCGCCGTTCGGGCAGGCGCCGCAGATAGCGCTGCCTTTTTCGCGTTCGGAGCTGATAATGTAGTTAAACTCTTCCTGGCTGATGTACTGTACCTGGTAAGTTTCACCCAGGATGTCAAGCTGACGGATAAATCCCCTCAGGTGGTTGCGGGATCCTCTCGTGAGTTCGGTAAATGCGGCCAGAATATCACCATTGTCGATGGCCGAGTTATCGATGTTCTGCAGCAGATCAAAGATATCAACGTCTTCGATGGTGGCGCCTACGGTTAAGGCGTCCTTCAGGCTCCCGGCTCCTTGCGCCATCAGGTTGTTGTACATTTCCTGTAAAGTGGCGTTCTGGAATACACCCTGGGCGTTTTCCCCTACCGGGTCTTCCAGTTCATATTTTTTGATCAGGCAAAGGATCGCGTCCATATGTCGTTGTTCAGAGCGGGCAATGTTGGCGAATACCGGGGCCTGCCACTGTTCATTCAGGCCTAGATATACATCCCGGGCCATTTTTTCTTCTTCCCGCATAAACAACAAGGCTTCTTCTTCGGCATCCGACAGTTCCTGGAGCCCGAAATTGGCCGTCAGGCAGCTGCACATATCCACCGGGCCGGCTTCTACGCCTCGTTCTGTAATTGCGGTTCCACTGAGGCCATCCACGGCGCCCGGCTGCTCGGCTTTTTCACATTGCGAAAAAAGGAGGGTGAAACCCGCCAGTAAAGCTATGCTACCAATCCATCTTACCATTTGATTTTTCATGACTGTATTTTTTAAATAAAGAATGATGGTCATTTCACCCTTACTACGCGGCCATTCCGGATTTCTTTCACTTTTTGCTTTTTTTTTGTGTTTTATTAAATAATCAATTGGTTATCAATTAGATGGAATTTTATTTTTTTTAAGGTGAAAGAAAATTGCAGGCCCTGCGTAGTAAAGGGTGACAACAGATTCATAACTATTAAAAACCAGAATCATGAAATCGGCAATCAATTTAAAATGGAACGGCTTCTTACTGGTTCTGGGATTTGCGCTCTTTTTCTCAGCAGGCGCTGCAAATGCCCAGAATGGCCAACAATCCGGGAAAAGCCCCCGCTTTGCCCAATGCGATTTGAACGGAGACGGTATCATCTCCCAGAACGAATACCGAAATGGCAACTTCGCTCAATTTGATGGAAACGGCGACGGCGTGCTCTCGAAGAATGAATACCGCAAGCTGAATAAGAACCAAAAGGCCTACAAAGGTGAAAAAGGCGCCGGTAATAAGGCGAAAGGCCAGGGACAAGGTTTGAAGAATGGACAAGGCTCGCAGAAAGGATATGCACCCGGACAAGGCCAGGGCAGCGGCCAGATGCTGCGTGGCCAGAAACAGATTCACCGCTCCACCGGCAGTGGTGCAGGGCGCAGCGGTGGCCGGAATTAATACAGTCGGCAGTTTTCAGCTGGTAGCCAGGCAATCAAGCAAGGGGCATCCCGGGAAATCCGGGATGCCCCTTGTGCTTTTCGAGAGCTCTGCTGCTAAGCCAGTAACATCCACAATTGCGTCACAAAAAAGCAGATTACCAGGCCAAGCACGATCGGCAGGAAGGTGGACACCAGCGTCCATTTTACACTATTCGTCTCCTTATAAATGGTGTAGATGGTTGTGGAGCAGGGGTTGTGCAGCAAGCTGAACAGCATGAGGTTGACGCCAGTCAATAAGGTCCACCCCCCGGCGCGGAGGATGTTCTCCGTCGCACTGATGGAATCCAGTTCGAACATCACACCAGCGCCATGCCCTACCCCCGCCATGCCGGCGCTGACCACGGTCAGCATTAGAATGGTGGGAATAACGATCTCGTTGGCGGGAATAGCGATGATATAGGCCAGTATGATCACCCCGTTCAGGCCAAACAACAAGGCGACGGGGTTTGTCCAGTCGATGAAATGTTCCGCCAGGCTCTCGCCGCCAATGTGGATATTAGCTACGAGCCAGATCACCACCCCGGCCGGGATGGCAAAAACGATGGCGCGCCACAGTACAAAAATGGTTCGGTCGATCAGGGAGGTATACAGCGTCTGCAGGATGCGGGGAGGGCGGTACGGCGGCAGCTCCAGGCTAAAAGTAGAGGCCTCCCCTTTGAGCACCGACCGGCTCAGGCCCCAGGAGACCGCCAGGCTGAACCCAATGCCCAGCACCGCAATGCCCACCACGGCCCCAGCCGACACCAGCCCCGCCCAATAGGACGGCACCGCGCCACCAATGAAGATAGTTGCGATCAGGATCTGCGTCGGCCAGCGGCCATTGCACAGTGAAAAATTATTGGTGATGATGGCGATCAGGCGTTCCCGCGGGCTATCGATTACGCGTGTGGCGATCACGCCGGCTGCATTACATCCGAAGCCCATACTCATGCTCAGCGCCTGCTTGCCATGCGCGCCTGCCTTGCGGAACAGGCTGTCCATGTTGAAAGCTACCCGGGGCAGGTAGCCCAGGTCTTCCAACAGGGTGAAGAGTGGGAAAAATATAGCCATCGGCGGCAACATCACCGCAATCACCCAGGCCATCGACAGGTAAGCGCCATCGATCAGCACGCCGCTTAGCCACCAGGGTAGGCCTATATTCGCGGCGAAGCCCTTCAATGCCGGGTGGACCGTGTCCAGCAGCAAGGACGCCAACATGCCTGAGGGAACATTGGCGCCGGCCACCGTTATCCAGAAAACGAGCGCCAGTAATAAGAACATGATCGGGAAGCCCAGCCACCTACTTGTCACCAGTTGATCTATTTTACGCTCGAAGTTATAGGTCGCCTTTTCCCCAGTGGACTGCACCGTTTTCCGGGCAATACGGGAGGCATCCTCATAAATGGATTCGATCACCGCATCGTGGAGGTCAACTCCCAGGTCCCATCGCAATGTATTCGCCAGGGAGAGGATGTTTTCGCTATTGTTATTTTGTTGCTGTTCCATGATTTTCTTAAATCTGTGTAACCCTACTTTTATCCAAAGTCGCAAAAGCGCTGTTGGGCAGGCATTTTACATTTTGGCTTTAGCCTAAGGCTGCGCCGTGATCAAGCCAGCCCCCAGCTTCCCCAATTCGCCGGACTGCATCGCATCGATAATACTTTGGTCGCCTTCCAGCAGCCGCAACGCGACCCAGTTAAGGTTAGGCAGGCCTGGGAATTGTTCCGAAAGCTTGTTCGTCAACTGTTCGATGGCGTGGCTCAGCTTTGGCGATCGGGTGCGCACCCGGTGGGGTTTGCAGACATACTTCCCGGAAGCCACTTCTTCGATCGTGGCGATCAACCGGTCCATGCCAACTTTCTGACGCGCTTCGGCCAGCACCACGGGGATGCCCAATTCTCTGGACAAAGACCGTTCATCGATTTCGATGTGGTGGCGCCGGGCTTCGTCCATCAGGTTGAGGCACAACACCGCCCGGTCGGTGATCTCCAGGATTTGCAGCGCCAGGTTGAGGTTGCGTTCCAGGCGGGTAGCATCGGCAACGATGACCGTTACATCCGGCCGGCCAAACAGGATGAAATCGCGGGCCACCTCTTCATCCGTACTCGTGGAGAGGAGGGAATAAGTACCGGGCAAGTCGACTACCTTGTAGCGCTTTTCGTTGTATGAAAAGCCGCCTTCGGCGCGGACAACCGTTTTCCCCGGCCAGTTGCCGGTGTGTTGCCGCAGGCCGGTCAGGTTGTTGAAAACCGTACTTTTTCCCGTGTTGGGGTTGCCGGCGAGCGCTACCACATAGTCCACCCGGTCCATGGCGATGCCCAGGCGGATGAGGTTTTCGGTATGGTGAACCGGACAGTTTTCGCAATTGTGCTGATCTTTCATAGCTTTTCTTCTGAGCGTTCAATAAAAATGTGATCGGCCTGGCTTTTCCGGATTGCAATGGTCGTACCCAATAACTGGTAGGCGACCGGGTCACCGGAAGCGCTTCGGAAGGCCGCCGTGATAATCGTACCCGGCACCATGCCGAGGTCCATCAATCGCCGGCGCTGCTGGCCGCGGCAGGTTGGCGAAATACCTTTGACCGCCGCACTCTCCCCGATCTTCAGCGAAGAGAGCAGGTCGGGCTTTTTCTGTATCGGCTCCCGGGCGGGGAGTTTCTTGACGGTAATATTGGTGGCGAAAAAGGGGGTAAGCACACATTCTTCCCCATTGGCGGCGAATTGTATCCGATCTTCAGTCTTGTCCATCACGTACACCTGCATGCCAGGGTACAAGCCCAGTGCGACGATCTGGGCATAAATAGTGGCGGGTTCATCTTCGATGTGCACAATGCGGGCAATGGCGCCTTCTTCCAGCGCACTCAGCGGCTGGCCGGTATAAGCCGGCAATTCGCCCTGGGAGGAAGGGATAGGGTCGCCGTGTGGGTCGAACACCGGGTTGCCCATTTGGGCTGCCAGTTGGTCGGCGTCCTCCAATGTCATCTGGTGCTCTTTGAAATCGGCTTGCCCGTGCCAGTCCATTTCGCCGATCCCCGTTTCATCCGCCAGGTAGCGCTCCCATATTCGGTGCACGCGAATGATGCGGAGGGCATAAGACCGCCCTGCGTCGGTCAGCCGGAAGGTATCTTCCTGCAAGTGGATCAGGCCCATCGTACGGAGGCGGTCCAGTAAACGGGTTGCGTTGTCGGCAGAAATATGCAGGCTGCCGGCAATGCTGTTCAGGTAGCAGGGGATATTTTTATACTCACAATCGAAAAGGAACTTCAAGGCGTCTTCCAGCAGCACCCGCTGGGTATTCAGCCGTCCTTTGGACAGCAAGGCCAGCAGCCCTTTTTTGGGCCAAAAGACACCCGCCGCAGCCACCATGCCCAAAGTTCCCACCAATAATGCCATTCCAGGATTAACCACCATCAGCATAGCTTATATTTTTTCTACAAAAACTTCATCGGCAAATTGCTTGGACACCATCGTAGACGCGCCCTCCACTACGATCATCATGGAGCTATCAAATTCCTGTACTTCCCTGATCTGTATTTCGCTGTTGAGGGCCAGCCCGATCCGGGATACATACCGCAGGAATGCTTCCGAACTATCATCGACAGACACCAGGCGGCAGGTATCACCCGCCTGTAGCGAGGATAGGGTTACTTTGGGAGGCGTGTTGTATTCCCCCTCGGCGCTGGGAATGATAGCGCCATGCGGGTCCCGGCCGGGAAACCCCAGGAATTTATCCAGTTCCGCGATCAGTTTGGGCGACTGGATGTGCTCCAGTTGTTCGGCCACACCGTGTACTTCGTCCCAACTGAAATTCATGTGCTGATACAAAAAAGTTTCCCACAAACGGTGCTTGCGGATCAGGCGCATGGCAATGGATTTGCCCTTGTCTGTCAGCTCCAGCTTTCCGTACTTTTCATAAGCGACCAAAGCTTTACTCCTCAGCTTTTTCAGCATGTTGTTGACCGATGCCGGAGAAAGGCCCAGGTATTCGGCCAGCTGGTTCGTGCCGGCTTTGTCCGCTTCCTTTTCCACGATGATGTGAAAAAGGGCTTTCAGGTAATCTTCTTCGGTTTTGGTCAGCTCCATTTACGATTCAATTGTTAGAAAAGGCTAACTTTTATTTTTTGTAAATACAAACTTAATCATTAACATTGGTAAAATCAAATAGTTAAGGGAGTTTGTGATTTTTTTAAGTGAAGATATGCCTGGAGCGAGTGGAGCGCGGTGAGAAAGGCTGCAAAAAGGCTACCCATCGACTAGCATTTAATACGAATTAGGGGCTAAAACAGGGCTTTATTGCCCGGCAGTACGCCTCAGCGGCAGCAAGGGTTTACAGTATTTGGATTGGATGTTTATTGTGGCGCACCCTGGGTTTGCACAAACCCTAGCCGCCGATTAATACGTTGGGAGATCCCAATAAAATTGTCCCGCCATGTGCGGTTAGATCTCCCATTCGCGCCGCAGGAAGGGCGCCCTGTGCTCACTTTCAGCTTCTGTCCTACAATCAAACCTTTATAAATCGTATCCTCCTGAGGGTGATAGCCCAGTTTCAGTTCCATCTCTTTTCCGGGCTCAAACTCCTTGGCATTGCTCGTTTCAAAATCCTCAGTTGAGGTATTTCCATCCAAAAAAGAAATTTGAGCAAGCTCTAAATGTACCTATAAAACAGAGCAATACGCCCAATAACGAAACTGAAATATGTCTTTTAGCTTTAATAGGAGCTATTTCGCAAAACCAGGAGCCATTCACCCTCCCATAAACCCCTTCACCAGCCGCGCCTGAAACTCCGCCACCACCGGCTGTCCTTCCGGCCCGTTGAGCAGCACCAGGCCGTAGCCGAAGGTGGACAATTTGCAGTCGCGCACCAGTTGGCCGCGGTATTGGGTATAGACGGGGTAAAAATGCCGCCTGGGGTCAATGCCGGCCGTGCGGCAGACATTGACGGCCTTGCGCACAGCGACTACAATATCCCGCGGCGACAGGCCTTTTTCCAGTAGGCTGCTGGCCAGGTGGGGCATACGTGTGCTGAAAAAGCCATCCAGGAAATTGTCAATGGATTCGAAGGATTCGTATTCGGGTTCGTAGAGGATGATGTTATTCATGGTTATATGGATATGGTTATATTGTTTTTATCCGGCTGAGCCCGACAAGTGTCGGGTGAGGACGGGATATGGTTGGCTTGAGGAATGGCGGCACAGCTAATCCCCGCCAGCCATGAAACCATTCAGCTATCAGCCATTCAACCCACGTGTTTCTTCCCTGCCATTTCCCGGAGCTGTTCGAACAGTCGTTTTTCCGCTTCGGTGAGGTGTTTCGGCATCGAAATATTCAACTTCACCAGCAGGTCTCCGTGTTGGCCGGGGTGTTCGAGGCGGGGCATCCCTTTGCCTTTGAGGCGCAGCGTTTGGCCCGGTTCGGCGCCTTGAGGAATGCTTATTTTGACATTACCGGAAGGCGTCGGCACTTCCACTCTGCCGCCCAGCACCGCTGTGTACAGGTCAATGTTGGTATTATGGATCAGGTTATCCCCTTCCCTTTGGAAGCGGGCATCCGAACTAATGCGCAGGATGAGATAGAGGTCACCGGCCGGCCCGCCGCTGCGCCCGGGGGAGCCTTTGCCTTTTATGCGGAGTTTCTGCCCGTCGTAGGCGCCCGGTTTGATCTGAATGCGCAACTTTTGCCCATTGAGTTCAAAGGTGCGGCTGCCGCCCTGATAGGCATCCATCAGGCCGATGTGTAATTCCGCCTGCAGGTCGCGCCCCTGTTGAACGGTGCTGCGCCCGCTGGCCTGGCCTCTTCCACCGCGGAAACGGCCGAAGGGGTCTTCTCCTCCGCCACCCCCGAAAAACATATCGAAAAAATCGGAAAAACCGCTGTTGCCGCCCCGGCCGAAAAATTCGGATGGATCGCCTTCAAAATGGAAGGTGCGCCCCCCGTTCGGCCCACCCTGTCCGGTGAATTGGGACCAGTTGCCTCCGCCTTGCTGATAGGCCTGCCAGTTGGCGCCCAGGGTATCGTATTTCTTGCGCTTCTCGGAGTCGCTCAGCACTTCGTAGGCCTCGGTGGCTTCCTTGAATTTCTCTTCCGCCGCCTTGTTGTCGGGGTTCTTGTCCGGGTGGTACTGATTAGCCAGCTTCCGGTAGGCTTTCTTGATCTCCTTGACGGAAGCTTTTTTATCTACTCCTAGTATTTCGTAATAGTCTTTGTATTGCATGGTTGTTTTTCATTCCTTTACAAATAACGCTCATCCCCACCTTCGTGTTGATTGGGTTCAATATGTTCCTGTCCATTAATTTTCAAAACTTCTTTTCCCCCCATCCGTTTCAACCTATATACTATCAAATCAAACGAAACGAATGCGAAGCTTGCAAGGGATAAGATCCTGGCTGTGTGGCCTCAGCTTACTGGCTCTGGCGACTGCCTGTGCGCCGGCCAATGAGGGCGCTCCCACCATCGGCTTTGTCGATGCTTTTGAAGACAGTACGATCGAACAGGCTAAAGACGGCTTTCTGGCCGCCCTGAATGACAATGGCTTCTCGGAAGCCGACAAAACACTGAATGTCCTCTACCGCAACGCCCAGGGCGACATCCCGACCCTTACCCAGATCGTTCGGTATTTTATTTCCCAAAAAGTAAGCCTCATCGCCTCCAGCCCTTCGCTGTCGACGATCACGGCCTTGCAGAACACCAAAGATATTCCAATTTTCATGATGGTGTCGCCCACGCCGGAACTGATGAACGTAACTGACGCCCAGGGCAATGCTCCGGCCAACCTGTTTGGCGTAGCTGAGACCCTGGCGTATATCGACACCTCCTTTGCCCTTATACCCCGGCTGGCGCCGGCAAAAGGGGAAAGACAACGCGTAGGATTGCTTTACAACCAATCGGAACCCCAATCGGTGGATGCTTACCAGCGCTTGCAGGAGTTGGCGGACAGCCTGGGCATTACATTGGTTTCCCGTCCGGTCAACTCCACCGCCGATGTACAACTGGTGACGGGCGCCCTGCTGAATGAAAATATTGACGCCTTTTTCGCCAACCCGGATAACACGGTTTTCGGTTCTTTTGAAACCATCATCAAGGCCTGCAACGAAGCGGGGGTGCCCGTGTTCACCAGCGAAGCAGGCCTCGTTGCCCGCGGAGCAGTGGCGGCCTACGGCGCAGGCCTCTACGAGTGGGGGTACCAGGCAGGGGAACAAGCCGCCCAGTTCCTGAAAACCAATTCAACCGAAGGCCTGCACTGGGAAATGGTGAAGCTGCGCAAAAGAGTTTATAACCCGGCTGCCGCCAAACGCTTCGGGATCAGCGTTCCGGCCGGTTACGAGCCGATATAATTTAGCATGGAATTCTATCTCTCAGCCCTCGTATTGGGCCTGTGCCTATCGTCCATGGCGCTGGGTATCTTCATCACCATGAAGATATTCCGCATCCCCGATATCACCACCGATGGCAGCTATACCCTGGGCGCGGCGGTGACGGCGGTGCTGCTCACCCGCCAATGGCCGCTGGCCGCCATCATTCCGGTAACGATGATTGCCGGAGCCCTGGCTGGTATCCTGACCGGACTGGTACACACCCGTTTAAAGATCGACGCCCTGCTGGCCGGCATCCTGGTCATGACGGGCCTTTATTCTGTAAACCTCAACGTGCTGGGGCGTTCCAACATTCCACTGCTGGAGGTGCAAACGATTTTCAACGCACTATCCATTTTCGAAAAGCCACTGCACAATGAACTCTGGGTTGGCTTGCTGTTCCTGGGCCTCATCAGTGGGCTGCTGGCCTATATGTTGCGCACGGACTTCGGCATCGCCATGCGGGCCACCGGCAACAGCGAATCCATGACCCGGGCGCTGGGCATCAATCCGGACGCCATGAAAATTACCGGCCTGGCCATCGCCAACGTCCTGACGGCGCTGAGCGGCTTTCTGGTCGCCCAGTACCAAAATTTTACCGACATCAATATGGGTATCGGCATCGTACTCGTCGGCCTGGGCTCGGTGCTCATCGGCGACGCCCTCATCAACTGGCTGGGCATTAAGATAATTTGGGTTCAGCTATTATTCATCATGGGCGGCAGTATTCTCTTTCAGATGATGCTGGCCGTGGCGCTCTCGCTGGGCGTCAACCCCAGCCTGCTTAAACTGATCACGGCGGTGTTTGTGTTGGCCATCGTGGGTATTCCCCGTTTGATGGCGAGAAGAGAGTAGGGGGCTGGGGGATGGCAAGGGGTGTACGATTTACGATTCTTGCCCGGCTGTGGCAGGAGACGGCTACGAAGCTTGGGGGAGTTTCATGACGCACCAGACCCGTCCGTCTAGTCAGCCGGATAAATCTGGCCAGCCGGATAAATCTCTGCGAGCCGGGCAAGCACACCAGACATACGAGACACACGAGACACACGAGACACACGAGACACACGAGACATACGAGACACACGAGACACACGAGACATACGAGACATACCAGACGTACCAGACACACCAGACGTACAACACACATGATCGAACTATCTCATATCACCAAAGTATTCAACCGGGGACAGGCCAACGAAGTGGCGGCGCTGCAAGATGTGAACCTACAGATCGGGGAAGGCGAATTTGTGGTGCTGGTTGGCGCGAATGGCTCTGGCAAAACGACCCTGCTGAACATCATCGCCGGGGCGGAATTCCCCAGCGAAGGGGCCATACAGATCCACGGCGAGGAGGTGACGCGGGTACCCGAACACAAACGCAGCCGCTGGATGGCGCGGGTATTTCAGAACCCATTGGGCGGCACGGCCCCTGAACTCAGCATTCTCAGTAACTTTCGCCTGGCGGCTCTACGCACCAGCCGGAAAAAACTGGTGATCGGCATCAATGAAGCCTTTAAGGCCAGCGTCCGCGAAAAGATCGCCGGACTGGATATGGGGCTGGAAAACAAATTGAGCCAACCCATGGGTTCTCTCTCCGGCGGCCAGCGCCAGGCCCTCACCCTCCTGATGAGCACCATGGACCACACCGATATCCTCCTGCTCGATGAGCCCACCGCCGCCCTCGACCCCCGTTCGGCGGAGATCGTCATGCAGGCCGCTCAAAAGATCATACAGGACTACGGCCTGACCACCTTGTTTATTACCCACAACCTGCGGGACGCGCACCGCTATGGAAACCGCCTCATTCATATGGTAGAAGGGCGGGTGGCGCGGGATTTGAATGCGGAAGCTAAAAGTAAACTCAAATTGCAGGAAATGTATGAGTGGTTTGAGTAGAGGCCAATCTCGATGTGATGCTTTGGATACTGCTTTTCGGCCTGTACCGGTCGAAAAGGATGCTATGGCCCTATCGGGCCGTTTGATACTATTGATGATTAAGGCGCCATCTGCAGTATCAACCGCCTCTAGGGGGTGGTATCAATCCAGGCTTCGTATCGAAGCCCGGATGAACATCTACCTGGCATCCTTTAAGCGTATTTATTTCTGAATTGAAGTGCTACTTCATTCTAACAAGAATCACCACCGCCGACAATATCGTCAATCTCCCAATGGCCGCCACCGGCCAATCCAGGCCTGCGAGATCCGCGATGATTCCCGTAAGCAGAGCGCCGATGGCGTAGCCCATATCCCGCCAAAAGCGGAAAACACCAATACTTTCTGCCCGTTGTTGGGGGTGGGTAAAATCAGCGATGGCGGCGAGGAAGGTGGGATACACGATTGCCGTACCCAGGCCAAGCAAAGCGGAGAGGGTGATGAATTGCCAGTTATTGGTGGCCGGAATGAACAGGAGCAATGCCAGGCCTTGCAGGAGCATCCCCCAGAAGAGCATCTTCTTTTTGCTAAAATGGTCGGCCAATTTACCGGTGGACAACTGCCCCAGTCCCCAGACGATGGGGTAGATGGAAACGATCAGGCCGATCTGCTCCAAAGAGAAATGCTTGGTGGCCAGAGCCAATACGATACCCAGGTAAAATGGTGGTGTAAGCCTGGTCTTTGAAGGTGCGCTTATTCATAACGATTAAGTATTCAATCAAACGAACTCTTTGGTTTATAAAAGATGACAAAACAACATTGGGACGATATTTATGGGAAAGCAGACGTACGTGGTTTAAAATGGCTCCTTTCTGACAAGCAGGAAAAATACCTGTGAAATTCGTTCAAACTCCCGTATTTTTATTAGCAAGCTAGAAATTAACGCCCATCGCCCTATGAGTGCATTGCTTTACCTATCCTTGCTGATAGCATCCTGGCCTTTCTGGAGCACCACTCCTAGCGCCTGCATCGTTGAGATATGCGATAATGGCCTGGACGATGATGGCGACGGCCTGATCGACCTGAACGACCCGGATTGCGACTGCCCGGTGTTGGAACCGGTTTCGCTTATTCCCAATCCTTCGTTCGAGGATTATGGCTGTTGTCCTTCCAGCCGCTCTCAAATGGAATGCGCCAGTGGCTGGATACAAGCTTCTACGCCAACTACCGATTACCTGCACACCTGCGGCTGGATGGGATGGGAAGATCTGCCCGTGCCATTGCCGATGCCCGACGGCGAAGGATGCATGGGATTTCGCGATGGCCGGCCCGGCGGCGGCGTCAACCAGGCGCCCGAACCCAACTGGAAAGAATACGCCGGCGCCTGCCTGACTGGCCCCCTGCGAGCCGGTGTAACTTATCGCTTTGAATTTTATATTGGCTTCACCTACCTGATGAATTCCCCCCCTACCAGCCTGGCGTTTTTCGGGTCTACCGACTGCGCCAATCTGCCATTCGGGGACGGCCTTGCTAATTTCGGTTGCCCGACCAACGGCCCGGGATGGGTTCAACTGGGGTCTGTCCCTATCAATGGCGTCAACCAATGGAAGAAAAAGGAAATCAGTTTTACCCCGGCTCAGGATATGCACGCTATCGTCATTGGCCCAAACTGTACCTCAATACCTTCCGACGTCGCCTATTATTATTTTTTCGACAACCTGGTGCTGGCCGAACAAACAGCGTTTGATTTCCGGATCAGCGCGGTGGAGAACCCTTGTTCTGAAACATTTGCCCTACGCATACCAGCGCAGGACAGCCTGCAATACCAATGGTATAGAAATGGCATTGCCCTTGTGGGAGAGACCGGCTCCGAACTAAAAGTAGCCGGGCAAACCGGCAACTACCAGGTGCGGGTGCTCGGGCCCAATAGCTGCCGCCTGACGGCTGTTTACCAATACAGAATACCAGTGATCACCAATCAAATTGACGTAGTGGCCTGCCCGGGGGAACTCTACGCCTTCGGCCAGCAGACGCTGAGGGAAAGTGGCATTTACTATGATACCCTTAAAACGATCAACAATTGTGACAGTGTCGTACGCCTGAACCTGAAGTTTTTGGGAGAAGAAAAGGACACCGTTTACGCCAAAATATTTGAAGGCGAAAGCTGGCAGGTTGGGGCGAAACATTTTTCCAAACCGGGAGAATACACGGTTACGCTGCCTTCTCAATACGGCTGCGACAGCCTGGTGTATCTGATCCTGGATGCCTATCGGCTATTCATTCCCAATGCTTTTTCTCCTAATGGAGATGGCCGCAATGACACCTTCACTATTTTTCCCGGGCCGGGCCTGACGGAGATATTACAACTGCAGGTGTTCGACCGATGGGGTGGGCTCATCTTCGAAACATCAACACAGGACGCAAATGGAACGAAAAATGGATGGGATGGAAACATCAAGGGAAAACCTGCCACGCCTGGCCACTATGTCTACCAGGCTACTATCCGCTTTGATGACGGCAAAGAACGGATTATTGCCGGATCGGTAAGCCTGGTGAGGTAGAATGCACTCAACCCCTTTCTCAACTTTCTCACCCCCCTCAACCTTCATCCAACCTATTCCATAAGGCTATCCGGGGGAGAAAGAAAGAGGCCAACATGGACGAAAAAAGCATTCGTTGGTTCTACATTAAAGCCCGGGGTGTTGAGGGATTTGGATTCGAAGTTGGTGCTGAAATTCATTTGGTAGCCCAATTTAAGATTTCCCCAGAACCAAGGGGCGATCTGTTGCTCAAACCGGACCATGCAGAGCACTTCCGAGTGGTTGAGGGCGTAGTCAAGTAGCTCATCGTTGGGAAGCGTCACGCCCAGGCGGTAGCTATCGCTGCCATATTCAGCTCCGAACAGCAAGATGCTGCGAGGCCCAACATTATAGCGCCCATACACATAACCGGGGAAGGCCGACTCGATGCCCCAATGGGTATTGAAATTCCGGTTGTACAAGAGGAAAGGCAAAATGCTCGTGCGGCGAAAACTCTTGGAAACATTCAGTCCAAAGCCCCATTCAAAGTCTTCGGTTGGCTTCAAGCCGAAGACCGCCAGGCCTTTGTAAACAGCAAAACGGCCGTCGAAGTCCATCAGTCCGGAATAATTGCCGTTAGCAGTGTAGCGTAGGCGGAATGCCAGATAATGTTCTTCGTTCAGCGGTTTGGTGACGATAGCGCTCAGGCTACTGCTCTTTAGTGAAGCCTGGTCCAGTGCCTCGAAAGTTTCCGGAAAATCGGCTCCCAGCCGGCCGATGTGAAAAACCTCAAAGGCGTATTTGTATCCAAGCAATATCTTCAAGTGCTCTTTATTCCATACCGGAGCTTTGATGTCGAATTCCCATTGCTCCCAGCGGTCATAATCCGTATAGGGAGCGGCCAGGGTATTATCTTCTTCCGTAAAGGTCCCTCCGCCAATGAATTGATAGGAAAGATTGATGCCTTTGGCCCTCGACTTATTCCGGACGCCGGGCGTGCAGAAACAGCGTACCTCAACGCCCTCCTGGGAAACGTCTTCCGGGAAAAAATCCGGCTTTACCTGCGCCATTACGCCCTGCACCAAGAAGAAGCATAGAATTGCAAGGATGATGCGTTTCATTGAAGTCAATTGAGTTTTATGCATTGGGAGGCCAGCCCTTATCTCAGAGGTGTACCGACGCTGAACATTGGATACACCGATTCTTCATCAGAAAAACCAAAGGACAGAGATAGCGTAAAGGCTTCATCGAGGTTGCCGAAGAAAAAAACCGTATGTTGTACGGATTCCTGTGCCCCCAGAATATTGGCGGCCGCCAAAAGGCAAGTAATCACAGAAGCGAACCATTGGGTTTGGGTGTGTTTCAGCATGGTCTTAGGCTTAAGAGAAGGCCGGGGTTTTACCCTACAGACTGAATTTTAAACAACATCAGCCTTGCAATATTATCGGCGCGGACTTTGGCTT
Organism: Lewinellaceae bacterium; assembly: GCA_020636215.1. Taxonomy (GTDB): domain Bacteria; phylum Bacteroidota; class Bacteroidia; order Chitinophagales; family Saprospiraceae; genus JACJYE01. The sequence continues at coordinate 1,549,240 of JACJYG010000004.1, read as the reverse complement.
CCGCTACATTTTCGCCCTCAAACAATTCATCCAGGGTTTCATGGAAAAGCTGCAGCCATTCCGAAAACTCCGTATCTGTCAGGGCCGTCAACCGGCTCAACTCAATGTGTTTTATCATCGGATTCCCCTGATAGGATTGTTCTCCTAACAGGATGCTACTCCAAAAGGAATACATCCTGGGCAGGTGGTGCACCCAGTCCACTTTGGCAACATCCGTAAAAATATAGCCGAGCACGGGGTTCCTTTTTACCTTATCGTAAAAAGTGTTCACCAGGGTTTCTATGTCATTTCGGGTAGTAATGTCCTGTTTCGCCATATCCTTTCTATCTCCTAAATATAGTTATTTGTTCCCGCTTTTCCTGATTGCGGGCATCCACAATTACTGCGTCGGCCCCCAAATCGATATAGTGGCTATACCGCAGCTGTCCGCAGGCGCCGGGCAACGAGGCCATAATAAGCCACGATAGCAAAGCAAAGCAGCGGCACAAAAAATGCATAGTGAATGTCGCCAGTGGCGTCCGACACTTTGCCCTGCACCCCGGTCAGCACTGCACCCCCCAGGATGGCCATAATGAGGCCGGAGCCGCCGATCTTGGTATCCTGCCCCAGGCCCCGAAGCCCCAGGCCGTAGATCGTTGGGAACATCAGCGACATACAGGCGGATATAGCCACCAGGGCGTAGACGGCTATAGCTCCGCTGCCGAAGATCACCACGGCAGTGAAGGCGATGGCCAGCACCGCCAGGCCCATCAGCAGGCGCCGGGGCTCGATATATCGCATGAGGAAAGTGCAAACAAAGCGGGAAGCTAGAAAGAGGATCAAAGCCGCCAGGTAGTAGGAGGAAGCCTGCTCTTCGTTGAGGCCCAGCTCCTGCATGACGTAGCGGATGGTGAAGGACCATACTCCGATCTGCGCCCCAACATAGAAAAACTGGGCCGCCACCGCCCATACGTAGTGGGGCCGTCGGATCAGCCGCCCAAAAGCCGCCCTGAAATCGATCAGGTGGTCTTCATCCGATGCCTTTGGCATTTTCGTGAAAGCGATAGCCAGCCAGAGGGCCAGCAGGAAGAACGCTACCCCCACATAAGGGCCCATCACGGCGCCAAGTTCTTCGGCCTGTATGGCTTGCAGGTCCTCTACTTGCATGGCGGCGCGTTGGGTAGCATCCGCCTGATTGAGGTTTGATAAGATAAAAACCTTACTCAACAGCACTCCGATGATGGAGCCGATTGGATTGAACGATTGGGCAAGGTTCAGGCGCTGCGTGCCGGTTTCCTCCGGGCCCATCGCAATGATGTAAGGGTTCGCCGTAGTTTCCAGGATGGATAGGCCGCCCGCCAGAATGAAAAGCGCTGTCAGAAAATGGCCGTAAACCATGGTCTGGCTGGCCGGGTAAAACAATAAGGCGCCCGCAATGAATAATCCCAGGCCGATCAGCACACCCGTTTTGTAAGTGAATTTTTTAATTAGAATAGCCGCCGGAATGGCCAGGCAGAAGTACGCCCCATAAAAGGAATACTGCACGAAGGCCGTCTGATAGTCCGTCATGCTCATGATCTTCTTAAAGGCCGCCAGCAATGTATCCGTCATGTTATTGGCCAGCCCCCACATTAGGAACAAGCTGGTGATCAGTGCGAAGGCTAAAATGGGTGTCCGTTTGGGCGTCATGTTGCGATATTGTTGTAATGCGATATTGTTATCGGAGTCCGCCGGCATTGCTTCAGCGGCGATTCCCTCCATTGTCCCCTTTCCACCCCTTCGGCCTGCAAGGGTGGCCGGGAATACCCGTAACGCGCAAATTTATTTGCGATGTCAAAATTCAATCAACTGGAAATCAGTATTTTACAATTACAGCCTCTCAAATAAATTTGAGGGCTACCTATCCCTGGCCATCCTGATTCGGCCTACCGGCCTTCCCGATCTCGATCCACTGGATCTCATCGGGATGCGAAGGTGCAAGCCCCTCCGCAGCTGCGGTGCACCTTTTCAACCGACCTACTGACCTCCCGACCTCCCGACCTAATGACCTCCCGACCTAATGACCTACCGACCTAATGGCCTACCGACCTCCCGACCTCCCGACCTACTACTCTGACATAAAAATCATCAAAACAGGCAGAAGTCTGCTCAATCTTTTAATTTTTTTTTAATTTTTGAAGATAATTCGAGTCAATGGTCATCGACGCCCATCAGCATTTCTGGATCTACCACCCCCCAAAGCACGCCTGGATCAACGATGCCATGGCCGTACTGAAGCGGGATTTTCTGCCCGCCGGCCTGAAAGCGATCTACCGTGAACACGGCATACAAGGCTGTGTAGCCGTACAGGCGGAACAGTCGGAAGCCGAAACGAACTTCCTGCTGGGACTGGCCGAGCAAAACGATTTCATCAAAGGGGTAGTCGGTTGGGTAGACTTTCGGGCGGATAATATTGAAGAGCGCCTGCAGCATTTCAGCCGGTTTGAAAAGCTGAAGGGTTTCCGTCATATCGTGCAGGACGAGCCGGACCCGAACTTCCTGCTCCGGACAGATTTCCAACGAGGGCTTAGCCTGCTGCCCCAGTATGGCTACACTTACGATATCCTCGTCTATCCTACCCAACTCGAAGCGGCCCTGAGGCTGGTTGATCGCTTTCCCGATCACCACTTCGTCCTTGACCACATTGCCAAGCCGTACATTAAAACAGGCCAGGTCGGGGAGTGGGCGGAATATATAAAGGCCATTGCCGCCCACCCTCAGGTTTTTTGTAAAATATCCGGGATGGTTACCGAAGCCGATTGGGGCGCCTGGAAAGCGGAGGACTTTTTTCCTTACCTCGATGTCGTCTTCGAAGCCTTCGGCCCCGACCGTCTTTTATTCGGCTCCGACTGGCCGGTATGCCTGCTGGCGGCGGATTATGGGCAGGTAAAAAGCATTCTGGAACAATACACGGAATCCCTTTCCGGCTGGGAAAAGGCAGGAATTTGGGGGGGCAACGCGGGGGCGTTTTATGGGTTGTAAAAAAGTAAAAATCGCCACCCACTTTCCCCCCAAAGCACCTTACTTTTGCCCTCACTATGAAGAAGCCATACCTCATCATCGATTTTGACAGCACTTTCACCCGCCTGGAAGCGCTCGACCTGCTGGCGGAAATCGTGCTGGCGCATTCTCCGCGAAAGGCGGAAGTGCTCCAAAAGATACAGGAGATCACCAACCGGGGCATGGAAGGCGAACTGGACTTCCGCACCTCGCTGACCCTCCGGTTGGAATTGCTGCATGCCAATAAAGACCATATCCAGCATCTGGCCGAGCGGTTGAAGGAGGAAGTCTCTCCCTCATTCCGGCGAAACCAGCCGCACCTGACGGCCTTGAAGGAAAATGTTTATGTCGTTTCCAACGGGTTCAAGGATTTCATTGTGCCCGTGGTGGAGGACTATGGCCTGCTGGCGGAAAATGTGTTCGCCAATGAATTCCGCTATGACGAGAAAGGCTACGTTTCCGGTTTCGATACCGACAGCCCCCTGTCGCGCAGCGGCGGCAAATCGCAGGTGATCCGGGACCTCAAGCTGCAAGGCGATGTATTTGTCATCGGCGATGGCGCCAACGACCTGGAGATCCGCAAGGCAGGCTTTGCCAACAAGTTCTATCTGTTCACCGAAAATGTGGAACGGGAAAAGGTGAAGGAGGAAGCGGATCACATTGCTCCCAGTGTGGACGAGATCCTGTACAACCTCAAGATGAGCCGTTCGCTCTCCTATCCAAAAACCCGCATCCGTGTACTGCTGCTCGAAGAGGTCCATCCCAGTGCAGTAGAGCTGTTTGAACGGGAAGGCTATCAGGTAGAACATATTACGCATCCACTCAGCGAGGAAGAATTGTGCGAGAAAATCCGCAATGTCAATGTACTGGGAATAGGTTCTAAAACACAGGTGACGGAACAAGTTATTCGCTGCGCCCGCCGGCTGATCAACATCGGCGCCTTTTGTTTTGGCTCCCAACACATCGACCTGGAAGCCTGCACCAAACATGGCGTGGCAGTGTTCAACGCGCCGTTCAGCAATACACGTTCGGTAGTGGAACTGGCCCTGGCGGAGATCATTCTGCTGGTGCGGCAAGCGCCTGATAAAGCCTGGGCGATGCAAAATGGCGCCTGGGCGAGGGCTGCTCGGAATGGGCGAGAAGTGCGCGGCAAGAAGCTGGGTATCCTGGGATACGGCAACATCGGTTCCCAACTATCCGTATTGGCCGAAGCATTGGGCCTGGAGGTTTATTTTTATGACGTTGCGGATAAACTGCCGCTGGGCAATGCCCGCAAGTGCAACAGCCTGGATGAACTGCTGTCCACTGCCGATATTCTCACCCTCCACGTCGATGGCCGGCCGGAGAACGACGGGCTATTCGGGCCGGCGCAGTTTGCTAAAATGAAAGATGGGGCGGTTTTCCTCAACCTTTCTTATGGGAAATTGGTGCAGACAGATGCACTGCGGCAGGCTGTCCTTTCGGGGAAGCTCTCTGGTTGCGGCCTGGACGTGTTTCCCGATGAACCTCAAAACGATGAAGCCGTTTTCCAATCCGAACTCATCGGCCTACCGAATACCATCCTTACTCCACATATTGGCGGTAGAACAACCGAAGCCCAGGAAGATATCGCCCAGTTCGTACCTGGAAAGATCATCCATTATATCAATACCGGCACTACCACCGGTAGCATCAATTTCCCCAACGTGCAATTGCCAATGGTGCAGAATGCACATCGACTGCTGCACATCCACCACAACGTACCCCGGGTGCTGGCTCAGATCGACCGGGTGTTGGCACAGCACGATATCAATATCCTGGGACAATACCTGAAAACCAACGAGCATATCGGCTACGTGATCACGGATGTGGACCAGGAGTACAGCGATGAGTTGCTGAACCAGTTGAAGGAGATCGAACCGACGATCTGGTTCAGAGTGCTGTACTAGATCCGTACAGCCGGTTATCAGTTGCGAGAAGTTGGCCCTAAAAAAAAAGATGCCCTCGGGTTGACCGGAGGGCATCTTGATTACAATAAGATACTAAATGCGTTCCTTACAGTTATTTGGTTAAAATCAGTTTTTTGTAAGTCGAGAAGTCCCCAGACTTTACTTGCAACAGGTATGTTCCGGCGGGCAGCGTTCCGACATCAAAACGATCTACCTGCCCCTGGCTGTTCCAATTGCGAAGCAGTTTGCCTTCCATGCCAAAGAGGAATATCGCCGCTTTCCCCGCCAGAGATTCCGGCAACTCCAATTGGAACTGGCCGGAGGCCGGGTTCGGGAAAACACGGACCCGCTCAGCCAGGAAAGGTTCTTCTGTGCTGACAATCGCCGGCAGCAATACCGCATCGATCACGTGGACGACACCATTATCCGCCTGAAGGTCCGCAACCGTTACCTGGGCGTTATTGATGAAAACACCATTCGCATCGATCGTTACGGTTACATCTTCTCCCTGAAGCGTGGTGGCTGTTTGGCCGTCCACCAGGTCGGTGGACAACACCTCAGCACCCAGTACGTGGTACAGCAATATCTGCGTCAGGTCGCCCGACGGGTCCATCAGCAACTCATCCACCAGGCCGGCAGGCAGGGCTGCAAAAGCAGCGTCCGTCGGCGCAAATACCGTGAGCGGGCCATCGCCGGAAAGCGCACCGTCCAGGCCGGCAGCCAGAACAGCGGCTTCTAGAGTAGTATGGTCCGGGCTATCCTGGATGATCCCCCAAACGGTGGATACCGCAGTACCCATGCAAGTCAGCGTAGGGTAGCCATTGTTGGTTTGCGTATTCATCGAGGCGTCTCCGCAGGCGCCAACTTCATTGATGCCGATGAGGTAGGTGCCATTGTACTCAGCAGTCCAGGTGATTTCGCAGGTGTCTGACGCAAAAGCCACCAGATTGCCATCCTGATCGAAGATGGAGAGCTCAGCGGGCCAGGCGCCAGCACCGGGGCCTTCACAGATCGAGAAAGTGTATGCTACGCCCTCAACAAAGTTATCGACGGTATAGGCCTCGCTGGCCCAAACTTCAAAGTCTGTAATTTGATTGACCGGACAGTCGCCATTGGCGTCAGGTGCAGGGGCGCCGCCAAAAATCTGGTTGAAGTCAATATAAGGGCCGCCAATGAACACATCACAGGGTGCTAGTTCTGGTATTAACACCGCGTCGATCACATGCACCACGCCATTGTCGGCCTGTAGGTCCGCCATAGTCACCTGTGCATTGTTGATGAAAACACCATTGGCGTTAATCGTTACGGTAATGTCGCTGCCCTGAAGGGTAGTCGCCGTCTGGCCGTCTACCAGGTCGGTGGACAATACTTCGGCGCCCAGTACGTGGTAAAGCAGGATCTGCGCCAGGTCGCCGGTGGGGTCCATCAGCAGCTGGTCCACCAGGCCTGCGGGAAGTGCTGCAAAAGCAGCATCCGTTGGGGCAAAAACCGTGAACGGGCCGTCGCCGCTCAGGTCGTCATCCAATTCTGCAGCGATAACCGCGGCTTCCAGTACCGTGTGGTCCGGGCTGTTCACGATGATGTCCACTACCGTGGTGGGCGGCGGCGGGAGCAGCACGGCATTGATGACGTGCACCACACCATTGTCGGCCGGGATATCGGCCATAGTCACCTGAGCATCGTTGATGAAAACACCATTGGCGTTAATCGTTACGGTAATGTCGCTGCCCTCAAGGGTGGTGGCCGTTTGGCCGTCCACCAGGTCGGTGGACAATACTTCAGCGCCCAGTACGTGGTAAAGCAGGATCTGCGCCAGGTCGCCGGTGGGGTCCATCAGCAGCTGGTCCACCAGGCCTGCGGGAAGTGCTGCAAAAGCAGCATCCGTTGGGGCAAAAACCGTGAACGGGCCGTCGCCGCTCAGGTCGTCATCCAATTCTGCAGCGATAACCGCGGCTTCCAGTACCGTGTGGTCCGGGCTGTTCACGATGATGTCCACTACCGTGGTGGGCGGCGGCGGGAGTAGCACGGCATTGATGACGTGCACCACGCCATTGTCGGCCGGGATATCGGCCATAGTCACCTGAGCATCGTTGATGAAAACACCATTGGCGTTAATCGTTACGGTAATGTCGCTGCCCTCAAGGGTGGTGGCCGTTTGGCCGTCCACCAGGTCGGTGGACAATACTTCAGCGCCCAGTACGTGGTAAAGCAGGATCTGCGCCAGGTCGCCGGTGGGGTCCATCAGCAGCTGGTCCACCAGGCCTGCGGGAAGTGCTGCAAAAGCAGCATCCGTTGGTGCAAAAACCGTGAACGGGCCGTCGCCGCTCAGGTCGTCATCCAATTCTGCAGCGATAACCGCGGCTTCCAGTACCGTGTGGTCCGGGCTGTTCACGATGATGTCCACTACCGTGGTGGGCGGCGGCGGGAGCAGCACGGCATTGATGACGTGCACCACACCATTGTCGGCCGGGATATCGGCCATAGTCACCTGAGCATCGTTGATGAAAACACCATTGGCGTTAATCGTTACGGTAATGTCGCTGCCCTCAAGGGTGGTGGCCGTTTGGCCGTCCACCAGGTCGGTGGACAATACTTCAGCACCCAGGACGTGGTAAAGCAGGATCTGCGCCAGGTCGCCGGTGGGGTCCATCAGCAGTTGGTCCACCAGGCCTGCGGGAAGTGCTGCAAAAGCAGCGTCCGTTGGTGCAAAAACCGTGAACGGGCCGTCGCCGCTCAGGTCGTCATCCAATTCTGCAGCGATAACCGCGGCTTCCAGGACGTTGTGGTCCGGGCTGTTCACGATGATGTCCACTACCGTGGTGGGCGGCGGCGGGAGTAGCACGGCATTGATGACGTGCACCACACCATTGTCGGCCGGGATATCGGCCATAGTCACCTGAGCATCGTTGATGAAAACACCATTGGCGTTAATCGTTACGGTAATGTCGCTGCCCTCAAGGGTAGTCGCCATTTGGCCGTCCACCAGGTCGGTGGACAATACTTCAGCACCCAGGACGTGGTAAAGCAGGATCTGCGCCAGGTCGCCGGTGGGGTCCATCAGCAGTTGGTCCACCAGGCCTGCGGGAAGTGCTGCAAAAGCAGCGTCCGTTGGTGCAAAAACCGTGAACGGGCCGTCGCCGCTCAGGTCGTCATCCAATTCTGCAGCGATAACCGCGGCTTCCAGGACGTTGTGGTCCGGGCTGTTCACGATGATGTCCACTACAGTTTGCGCCTGTAGGGAAAAGGAAAGGAGCAAAGCGCTCAACAATGTCAAAAAGATCTTCATATAGTTCGAAATTTTAATTGAGGGAATATGGAAGCTCAACAGGCGTTTGTTGGCATTGTTGGTGAAAGGGGGGGCGAAATTCAGCAGACTATCCTCCAGAATAGCGTTTTGACCAAATGCCGTCAATTCATGACTTTTCGTGAACCTTCTCAGGCAAAGGGCGCATTGATTTTTATCATTGGAAAAGTGGCCTATTTCCTGCTATTTGTCTTACTGAAACATTCTCCCTAAACAGAAAATACCATTCATTATGCCTACCGCATCCAAAGAAAAAACAGTTAAAGGACAAACCCCACCATCTGTAGAGATCCAAGAAGCCCTGGTGGGCCTGGCATTGGATAAAACCGACGCCCCTATGTTAAAATACCTGAGTTTTTTCAGTGAGATAGTACCTTTTCCGAGTATTTCCTTACTGCACGTTATCTCCTCGCCTAAACCGGTATGGCCCTTATGGGCTGTTTACCCGGAGAAGCCGGCCGGGCTGAGCACCGAAAGCGTAGCAGCAGTTATCGAGTCCATGCGGGCAGAGACGAAGAAGCTCCCTCCGCACTTAGGCGATGAAAAAGTGAAGTATGAAGTGCGGGAAGGGTCTGTACTGGAAGAGTTCGTCGCCCTTTCTCTGGAAAAAGAGGCTGAGTTGATCATCATCGGCAAACGGTCCAATCATAAAGATGGCGTGTTGGCTAAAAACCTGATCCGCCAGGGCAAGTGTAACCTTCTGGTCGTACCGGAAAAATCCCACGGCCATCTGCGCACCATCGTGGTTCCGATCGACTTTTCGGAGAATTCCATCCGCGCCCTGAAAGTAGCGCTCGCCTTTAAACATCAAGCTGGAAAAGGGACGAAAGTTTTGGCGCTCAACATTTACCAACGGCCGAACCTTATGGCCTACAAGATTGATATGACGCCCGAGCAGTTCGAACGCAACATCCACGAAAACCACGAGAAGGGGTTTGAGAAATTTATCGCTGACGCATTGCCTGGCTTCGAAAAAGAGATCCGGCCGCTACTGGTGGAAAGCGACCTCCCCGATGTGGCCCATCAGGTACTGGAACAAAGCCTGGAGGCCAAGGCCGACCTGGTCATCGTTGGTTCCAAAGGGCACTCCAAGCTGGAACGCCTGCTACTTGGCAGCACTACGGAAACGTTGTTGAATATCAACGACAGCGTGCCGGTGATGGTGGTGAAGTAGGTGTTCCTTACGCCTGTTTTTTTCTGAAATACATTACTACAGGGTAATATGGTTGTCTAAGATGCGGCTTCCCCCGGCAAGCTTAGTGGGGAGCCTATAAGCCCCCAACGATTGGGCAATATGGTCATCCATATTGGACTTCCTGCAAAAAAAATCGGCCAACCTGGCAATTGCCTGGCGGCCAATTTTCAAACAGGAAATATTATGGCTAATATTATTGACGGTTGAAGAAGAAGTCTTTCCGGCCGGTAGCAAAGCGTTCGTCTTCGCAGGCTAACACATGCGTCAACACCAGCTCGTCCATATCGAGGTGTTTGATTTCGGCAATCACAGTGGCATCGTCGTCGAAAGTCATGATAAGGAGTTGCCCATCATTAGATAAATGCCACTCGCCGACAGCCCGAATGGTTTGCTCGGGGGTGCCGCACAAGCGCTCCATTTTGCCGGTTCCATAAAACCGGTATTTCAAATAGGCGCCGTCGATACCCTTGATATCAAAGGGATAAGTGTTGTTTTCCCATTTACCATCCAGCATCTCTTTCATTTCCAGCAGGCTTGCTTCAGAGGAAGCTGGGTCGTGCCCCAACACCAGTTGGGCGCCGGTTTGCAGGTTATACAACGATATACTTTGACACTCAGCCTTTACTTCAAAAGCATAGGTGGCTTGTCCATTTTCTTTTTGCAGTTCCAAAACAGCAGTTTCTGCTGTAGGAGCGTAAACGAACCACTGGTAATCCTGAAAATCTGTTATTCCTCTTCTGCCAAAGGTGAACCAATAAGCCTCCCCGGAATCGGTGAATTGAATGGCGGCCTCTTTTCCGTCGCGCGTTGTTCCACGCCACATGCCCTCCGGCAGGGTGTATAGGAGTTGTTGGGCCAGTGTCAGCGTTTCGGAAGTTACAAAAGAACAGTTTTCTTCAATGGATATTGGGGCAGAAAAGGAAAACGCACCCCAGCATACCAGCAGGGTAGTCAAGAATAAGGTTTTCATCCTTCTTTTTTTTAGTCGGGTAACGATGATTGCGCTCAGCCCTAAAGCATGAACACAACTTTTTAATTCAGGTGATCTACTTTTACAAAGACAAATTTATCCTCAAAAGGATGCTTCTGTCCACTAAATTGGACGACAATCCGGAATTATTCGATCAATGAAAGTTTGTTGGTTTACCCCTTAACATTTGGGCATACTATTGGATTTGGACAAATTCCGGATAAGTTTAGTAATTTGATTTGGCTCTTGTCCATTTGACGGGATAAAGCCCTATTTTGTTACACTGGTTTTCAGAAAATGGGAGAGGACAGTTATGCTGATCAAGACGAAGGGCATTGTACTTCGGACGGTGAAATACTCGGAAACGAGTATCATCGCAGATATATATACGGAAGAACGCGGCCTGCGGAGCTATCTGATTAGTGGCGTGCGCAGCAAGAATGCCAAAGTGAAGGCCAGCCTGTTGCAGATCATGTCATTGGTGGAGATGGTGGCCTACGAACGCCACGAAAAAGGGCTCAACCGGGTTCGGGAATTACAGGCAGCCCATGTATTCCAGGCCATCCCTTTTGATGTGCGCAGAGGCGCCGTGGGGCTGTTTCTGGCGGAAATGGCGCGCAAAGCGATTCGCGAACCGGAAGAAAACAGGCCTTTATTCGATTTTTTGTTTCGTACTTTCCGCTTTCTGGATGAGACCCCACTATCCATTGTCAATATCCATCTGCACTTTCTGCTGGAGTTGAGCTATTTTCTCGGTTTCCTGCCCAACGGAGAATGGGCGCCGGAAACACCATTTTTTGACCTTCAGGAAGGTACATTCGTAGAGGAACCTCCCACGCATGCCTACTATCTGAAAGAATCAGAAAGCCAGTTACTTTCAGGCTTGCTGCAATGCAGGCTCGAAAACTGCCACGAGGTGGTTATTTCCCGGCAACAACGCAAGGCCATATTGCTTCACCTGTTGGATTATTATCATATCCACATTGAAAATATGCCGGAAATACACGCTCACCTGGTGCTGGAGGAGGTGCTGGGAGGGTAAGCTATCAGTACGTCAGTCGGCAGATGAAAAGGTGCACCGCAGCTTTTCATCCCGACGAGATCCGGTGGATTGAGATCGGGAAGGCAGTTGGCAGTAGGTCAGTCGCCGGTAGGCAAGATGCCCGCCAAGCTACTGACGTACCAGCCAACTAACCTAAAAACCTACAGATTAGGAATAACCAACTCCTGGCCCGGCTTAATGAGGTTGGGGTCTTTCAGTTGGTCTGTATTCGCATTGAAGATAGCCATGTACTTGGAAGCGTCATCATAGTAGTGCTTCGCAATTTTGGAAAGGCTTTCCCCACTTTTTACCGTGTGCTTGTGGTAATAATCCGTAACGGCCACCTTGATGTCCGCTTTCAGATCGGCAGGCGTATCGCCGCCGATTTCTTTGATTTTGTCCCACATTTGGTTTTTCTCGTACTGGGTGGCAGTAGTTCCACCAATTTTCAGGACGCCATCTTCTTCCTTGACGTAGCCATCTTTCACACCGAAATTTTCACCTAATTGGAGTACAGCGCGGTACTTGTCTTGCAGAGACATAATGCTTATAGTTTTATGTGATCAAATAAATTGCTCTTGACCTTGGGACGGGAGGTGGCGCGCAAGGTAACACTTAGTGGTCAAAATTAAGACTTGAAATTGAAACCGGAAACCGATGCAATGGTTTAATTAGTGAGTTTGGCCATACTAAACGGCGCATTCCATAAGTTTATCGGATACTACACTCCTCGGGAAAGCGCTTCGTGCAAAAGACAAGCTTCCGGTTTGGAAACCGGGCCGTATCTTGCGGCGCTTTTTTTACAATCCTGAAAATCGTACACCCACACATGAGATGGTTGATTGTTTTAATGCTGGTACTGTTCGCTTTTCCCGGAAATGGGATAAGGGCGCAGGCTGTCAACCGGAGCTTTTTCACCGGCGTACAACTGACCAACCTGGCTTCGGGCCAAAGGGCCCGGCAGCCGATGCTGTTTTTTCATGGCAACCAGTCGCTGAAGCTGGCCCGGCATTGGTCATTGGGCGCAGATGTGGTTGTGGCCAAAAATACCGTGCCCTATAGCCGGGCGGTGGCCCGAAAAGTAATGGAATTTTATCAGTTGAGCCTGCCCTTTCACCTGGATTACCGCCTCAGCCGCAATTGTTTTCTCGAGGGGGGGGCATTCGTCGGCGCAGTAGCGAACAGCGGCAACATCTACCTGACGGAATTCGTACAGGTGCGCTACCTGGAAGATATGGTCCTGCGCTTTGACGTCGGATTGATGGGCGGGGTCAGTTTTCGTGCCGGGAAATGGGCGAAAATCAACTTCCGGTACAATCACGGGCTGCTTCCATCCGTTCCTATTAGTGGAGAAAGAGTGGTAAAAGACCGCCTGATTTCCACCGGTTTGACAATTATTCTCTAGCTAAATAATTTTAGCAGCGTAACTTTTTTATCATGGGATTCTAATTGTATTTATGGAAGTGCCTTCATGCAATATGAAGGCACTTTTTGTTGCCCGTCCAAAGGCAAAAAACAAAAGGGGTAGCGCGTGCGCTGCCCCCTTTTTGTTTAAAACAAAACCTGTAAGGGTCTTATAGATCGGTTTCATTTGATGCAGAAAAAAAACTGCGTCGGGAGAAAAACAGTCGGGTGATTTCGTTTTTTTTACCCGCCTGGCCCCGAATTGTCGGGGAGGACGGGTAGGTTTCGGGTTACAGGTTACAGGTTTTTGAGTTTCAGGGTTTCTGAGTTTTTTACCCGGCTGATCCGACAGTTGTCGGGGAGGACGGGTAGGTTTCAGGTTTCAATCTTATGTCGTTTCAACCGGGCGTTTGGTTACAGCCAAAGGCCGCATTTTGCAAATTTTTCAAGCGGCTATTCTAGAGCTTGTGAATATCCCCGGCGATGACCGTGCGGGTATATTTTTCCTCCGGTTCCCCTTTGTAATGGATGGTTCCGCCGGTATTGGCGTTGGCATCCAGTTTCAGCGTAGCCACCACTTCGGCTTCGCCGCCGGTATTGGCTTTCACAAAGGTGCGGGCGCATTCGAGGTCCAGCCCCTGGTACCGGCCGCCGGTGGCGGCAGTGACGTCCTGGGTTTCCGTACTTCCTTCCAGGTCGATGATACCGCCTTCAGAAGCGTAGGCGTTGAGCGTATTGATCGCTACTTTTAATTCTACATATCCGCCGCTGGCGGCGCGCAGGTCGAGCATATCGCCGGTGAGGGGAGCTTCAGTGTATACTTTGGCGCCGGCAGTGGCCTTGATGGCGCGTATTTGCTGGTAGGTGACTTCCACCCGCGCCTTTTCGCCACTTTTGAACAGCCCATCGATCAACTGCAGCTTCAGGGTTTTGCCTTTGACAAAGACAGACACATCGTCTACATCGATGCCTTCAGCGAAAATAACGGCTTTTGGCTCCTCGCCGGCAATGAGGGTTACCTCAATATCGCCGGTGGCGGAGATTGCGTCAAAATAGTCTAGTTTGCGTTCATCCTGCTGGGCGCGGCCGGACAGGGCGAATAACATTAAAATACCGGCCAATAATACTTTTGAGATCGTTTTCATGATATTTTTTCTTTTTGATAAAGGAACAATCACGGCTACGTTGGGGCTGGGCCATGCACCAGTATGATGCACGGCAGTGAGGTATCCCCCTATTGGGAGGTAATTTTTTTTATTGAAGCGATTTTGTTTTGGCAGAATCACGGAGCGGCTGATCTATAGGAACGCTAAGAGGAGTCACCCCGTGATTGACCCTATAGGTAACTTGTATAAAATAACAGCAGGGCAGTTTGTTCTAAAAAAAAAAGGCAATCAAATATTATTTTTACGAAAAGGAAACTATATATTTTTCCAATAATGCGCGCCTTAAGGCCTGGTTTCATACAGTTTGCCACAGTTGCCCAAGATGTCCTTACAGTTTTTCGGCCCAGTAGCAGCATTGCCAATGGGATTCAGCAGGGTATCCCTTTACAGTTTTAAAGGGCTGAACGGGTACAGCGAAGTATTTCCCTTCTTTGGGGAGGGGAGTTACCCCTGGGAAAGCCTGTATCAGATGAGTTTTCGCCGGAAGCACGTCCAGTAAGCTTTATTTAACCGTATCTTTTTTCCTATGTACCAGAAATACTGCGCACTCTTCTTTTTCCTGGCTTTTGCCCATTCCCTGCAAGCAACTGTGGTTTTCGTGAATCACGATGCGACAGGCGCCAACGATGGCGCGTCCTGGGCCGATGCTTTTACCGATCTCCAGGATGCCCTGGGAACCGCCCAATCCGGCGATACTATCTGGGTGGCAGAGGGGGTATATCGGCCTACCAGCAGCACGGATCGCTATATCTCTTTCGAGATACCCTCGGGTGTGGCCCTATACGGCGGTTTCGCCGGGACGGAGAACAGCCTGGCTTCCCGCGACTGGCTGGCCAACCCTACGATACTCAGTGGAGATATCGGTACGCTGATGGATAGCCTAGACAATTCCTACCGGGTGATCCGTCTGGCCAATGTCAATAACACAACATTGGATGGTTTTACAGTCACTGCCGGTTATAATAACAATCCGGTGCCCAGCCTTACAGGCCGTTCTGGCGCCGGTATGCACCTGTCCAATGCCCGTTGCAGCCTCTACAACATGACGTTTGTCGGCAACACCGCGCGATTTGGCGGCGCCATCGGCCTTTGGAGCAACTCCGAGCTGGTGGCAGAAAACTGCCTTTTTCAACAAAACACCTCCAATGGTTCCAACGACCGATGCGGTGGAGCCATCCTGGCAGAGGATGAGTTCCTGAATTGTTCCTATTTGAATTGCCGATTCGTACGCAATCGGGTGTTATATGTCGGTGGTGCAGGTGGAGCGGTCTGTGGAGGGGAAAACACCTTTATCAACTGTGTGTTCAGCAACAACAGCGCCTCCTTTGGTTCCGCAATTGCATCCAGCAACGCTTCAATCTACCAGTCTTCTTTTGGGGGTAATCAGGACAACTTCGGCCTGCTGTCCAATGGCAATTATCAGGCTTTCAATTCTATCTTCTGGTTAAACATTAACAGCACTACCTTATATGAAAGCGTGGCCACCCTATCCGCTTGCCTATTAAAAGAAGGGCAATGCCCGAACGGAGCATCCTGTGAGGACGCTACCATGATATACAATAAAGACCCCTATTTTGTCGACCCCCGCAACGGGGACTTTAGCCTCAGCCTTTGCTCACCAGCCATTGATGCTGGTGCTAATGCCAACATTCCTGCTTTTTTGATGGAAGACGTCACTGGCATCAGCCGGGTCATCAATGGAGTGGTCGACATGGGCGCTTACGAGTTTTTGGACCTGGAGCCTCAATACCGGCCAACAGATGTCCGCAACACAAATGGCAATTTCGCATCCCGCAGCCTGGCGGGCGCCATCATCTGCGCCAATGCTCATCCCGGGCCGGATACGATCCGCTTTGTTTTGCCGGGCATTGCGCCGCATCTTATTTATCCCACTTATGCTTTGCCTGCTCTTACCGACGAAGGCAGCGTGATCGACGCCTCAGATTTTCCGCTGGGGGACATCCGCCTGGATGGCAGCCAGCTGGTTCCTACTTTCCCCACACAAGTTTTCTCCGGCCTGGCCTTCCAGGGAACTGGCATCGAAGTGTACGGCATGGATATCCGAAACTTTTCAGAAGCCGGCATCTCACTGAGTGTTTCTTCCAATGCAGCCCGAATAGGCGCAGCGGGTAAGGGCAATGTACTGTGGAACAATCAATATGAAAACATCAGGCTCCACGGGAGTGGCCATACCATCCAATCGAACTACATTGGAGTAACGCCGGAAGGAATAGTAGCGCCTAATGGGGCGCAAGGGGTTGATTTTTATTCCGCGTTTAACACGGACCTGAAGATCCATGACATTCAGATTGGTGGTTCCAGGATAGCTGGGGAGGGCAATGTTTTTGGAGGCCTCTCTTCGGGACTAAGTAGTCCGGATTTATCCAATTTTGTTGATACCGCCTATGATATCCGGATAGAGGGAAATTATTTTGGCACCAACCCGGACGAGACTGGCGTTTTCCCCAATGGTTCTGCACTGCGGTTGTATGCGGAAAATTTCCAGTTCAAGAGCGTCCATTTCGGAGGAAGTTCATTGGATAAGGGAAACGTCGTTGCATACGCCAATACCGGTATCGTGCTGGAACAATACACCACGGAGGTTGCGATCAATCACAACAAATTTTATTGTAATGGAAGTGGTATCATCTTGTATCAGGCTGCCAATGCGGGTATCCTGCCTCCGGCTATTACCACTGCCGATATTTTCCAGATAAGCGGCACAGCCCTGCCAGGGCAAACTATTGAGCTTTACCTCAGCGACAATACCAATTGCCCCGACAGTGAGGCCTGCCAGGGGACTACCTACCTTGGTGAGGTGATCGCCGATGCCACCGGCAACTGGCTTCTGGACAATTTCCAGCAACAACTATTCGGTGATGAACAGGTCACGGCGACGGCTACCAACAGTATCCCAACAACCTCCGAATTTGCACCTTGTGCTGTGGTGGTTTGCCCGGAGAGTTTCGGCAGTCTCGAACAGACGCTCTGCGCCAATGAATCCCTGCTCATCAACGGTACCACCTACGATGTGAACCACCCTTCCGGTACGGAAGTACTGATAGACGCCAGCGCAATCGGCTGCGATTCCATACTGTCTGTCAACCTCAGCTTTCTGCCGCTTCCTCAAGGCGCTTATGGAGCTACCTTATGTGAGGGAGATTCCCTGGTGCTTGGCGGTTCCGTTTTTAATTTCCAAAACCCTTCAGGCCAGGCCACGTTGCCCGCCGCAGGCGCCAATGGCTGCGATTCTCTGGTAATGGTCAGCCTGGATTTCTTACCCCGTTCTATGGTTACCATCGATACAGCTATCTGTACTGGCGATACCATTTGGATCGGAGAAAACCCGGTGATGGCGGCCGGCCAGTATACCTTTTCCTATCAGGCAGCCAATGGTTGTGACAGCATCATCAACCTATCGCTGGGCCTGCTACCCCTGCCAACCCGACAGATTAGCGTATCCATTTGCTCTGGAGAAGTGTTTGAATTCCAGGGGCAAGCCATTACTGCCGCCGGGCTTTATGAGGCAGCCGTCCCGGCCCCTTCGGGTTGTGACAGCCTGTTGGTGTTGAATCTGGAAGTCGCCCCTGTTTATGCAACCACCCTGTCGGCAGGCTTTTGTGAAGGTGAAAGCTATGCGTTCTGTGGTAATCTTTTGGATGCGCCCGGCACTTACCTTTGTGAACTGCAATCCATTGCCGGTTGTGATAGCACGCTGACACTCCAACTCCAACTGCTGTCCCCCAGCGAAGGCTTTCTGGATACAGTATTGTGCCCGGGGGAGCAATTGTTAGTCGGCGACACCTTGATAGCTCAGGCCGGGACGTACCAACTGCTTCTGGCCAATATTGCGAATTGTGACAGCACGCTCAATCTCAACCTGGCCTTTAGCCACTTTGATGCGCCGGCTGCGGAGATTGAGCCCGACCTGGGGTTTGGCAATGGCGCCATACGGTTATCTTTGGATGGTGTTCCGCTGAGCCTGAGTTGGGAAGACAATAGCACCGACAGCCTCCGAACCGGATTGGATGCCGGTGCTTATCCCTTAATGCTCACCGACAGTCTTGGTTGCGAATATGTATTTACTTACGAAGTGCCGGAAGGAACCCTGTATATCGATACGCCTAATGCCTTCACCCCCAATGGCGACGGGGATAATGATTATTTCAACTTCCTGTCCAATACCCCAGTTCTGCATGCCCTTTCTTTTAAGGTGTTCAACCGTTGGGGGCAGCTCGTTTACAACAATGAAACACCTGATCTGGGGTGGGATGGAAACTTCCAGGAGAAGCCCCAACCGTCGGACACCTACTTTTTCATAATTGAAGTGGGGGTAAATTCGTTGGAAGGAACAAAAGTATTGAGGGGGGATGTAACTTTACTGCGATGATGGGGTGAAAAGCACTCCGTTTTAATCCCAAAATACATAAGACCATGACACGCTTATTTTTTATGGCTTTGGCCGCTCTGCTTTTAGTTTCCAACTGCAACAAGAACGATGGAGGCTCCTGCTCCGGCGCCGAAGTCGTATTTTACACACCCACACTTCCCGATGACAACAACTGGCTCTGGTTTTCCAACGAAAAAGGAGAGGTATTGGAGGTGGCTGAAGTAGAAAGCCGCGATCGCTACCGTTTGTCCACTGAAGCCTGTGCGGAGCAGTATAGCCTCAGTTTTTTACAGCAATACCGCCGCCCGGCTCTGGTGGGCAATCAACTGGTGCAGGTAGAGGTGTATGAGTTGACGACTTATGTTGGCATCCCCGATGGGCTGCAATTCGATACGCTGGTTACCGCTGCTCCGCTGCGGGCCTTTGCTGTGGAAGGGATTCAAACAGTGGAAGAACTACTGTGGCCGGCAGAGAGCAAGGAAGCTTTTGACCGCAACATCTATATAGACTCCAACGCCGATCTGCTAAGCTTTGAGATCCCGGTGCCCGATGGCCAGCCGGCTTTCCTCACCATTCGGGCTAATGGAGAAGCCGAAACGCGGTTTATATGGGTGGATGCAGTGGATGAGTACAACTATACCTTTACTTATTCCGGTTTACAACGGCTGATTCCCTACGGCCCGGTCAGCCTGCCCAACGACGGCAGCTGGCAGTATTCCATCCGCGGGCTGGGGCAGTTCGGCGGCGCCGTGCTGGACTACTCCTCAACGCCGGATTTGGTCCAGTTCGAGTTTGGAGCTGCATTACCACCAGCTGATTTATTCCGCGCTTTTCAGCTTACCGCCCGACAGCTAAGCTTCCGCAACGGCATGGCATTTTACCCCATCCACTACGAAAAACAGGCGCCCGGCTTACCTGTCGCTATCCCCAACCCAACCTTTGATTTTAATTGGCAGCATCCGGCCCCGGATCGCATTCAGGTAACGGCCCTGCAGGGCGATTTTCAGGCTGTACAGGTACAATTCGCAGACAATGCCATTAACGCCGGTTCCGGGCCCTGGTTGTTGTGGACGATCATCAGCTCACCGGAAGCCCTGGTGGATTACACTCTGCCCCAATGGCCCAACGAAGTGGAAGGCATCCGCAATACGCTGCTGGCGGAAAGCCGCAACACTCCTGTCATTGCTACGGCCAAGTCCTATGACAGTAAACCAACCTACCGGCAATTTCTGGAAGCTACCGCCCGCCGGGATGTGGACTGGGAAGCCGCGCAAGGGCTGCTGAGCAGGTCGAAAGCGTTTTAGGCAATGGTTATATGGCTAAATTGTTATTTGGTTGGCAAGATTTTTACGATCTTTGCGCGCTGAATAACAAAAAAGCCCGGCATTCGGTATACGCAAGAAAACCATTCAAGTTTTGGTGCGTACAATACTGATACCGGCAACCAAAAGCATAGCGGACTTATGGCACAGCAAACCGACCTGTTCAAAAACCTGATAGCACACTGCAAAGAATACGGTTTTATCTTTCAATCCAGCGAAGTATACGACGGCCTGAGCGCAGTCTATGATTACGGCCCCTATGGTGTGGAGCTGAAGAACAATATTAAGAGCTATTGGTGGAGCAGCATGGTGCAAATGCATGACAACATCGTCGGCATTGACGCGGCGATTTTCATGCATCCTAAAACCTGGAAAGCCTCCGGCCACGTCGACGCATTCAATGACCCGCTCATCGATAATAAGGACAGCAAGAAGCGCTACCGCGCCGATGTGCTCATCGAAGAGCAAATGGAAAAGATCGAAGCCAAGATCGACAAAGAGATCGAGAAAGCCCGCAAGCGTTTTGGCGACGGCTTCGATGAAGCCATGTACCGCACCACCAACCCTCGTGTGATGGGGTATGTCGAAGCCTTCGAGGCCATTCGCACCCGCCTGGCCGCGGCTATGACCAATGGGGACATGGCCGAGCTCAAGCAGATTATAGAAGACCTGGAAATCGCTGACCCGGAGAGTGGCTCCCGCAACTGGACGGATGTGCGGCAGTTCAACCTGATGTTCTCCACCCAGCTTGGCAATATTGCCGGGGAGGAAGGCAAACTCTACCTGCGCCCGGAAACCGCCCAGGGTATCTTTGTGAACTTCCTCAATGTCCAGAAAACCACTCGCCAGAAGATACCCTTCGGTATTGCCCAGATCGGTAAAGCTTTCCGCAATGAAATTGTAGCCCGGCAGTTCATTTTCCGCATGCGGGAGTTCGAGCAGATGGAAATGCAGTTTTTCATTCGCCCCGGCGACCAGAAGCATTGGTATGATTACTGGAAGCAGGCGCGCATGAAGTGGCATCTGGCCCTGGGCACCCCCCAATCGAAACTGCGCTTTCACGACCATGACAACCTGGCTCACTACGCCGATGCCGCCGTTGATGTGCAGTTCGAATTTCCCTTCGGTTTCAAAGAATTAGAAGGCATTCACAGCCGCACGGATTTCGACCTGGGCAATCACCAGGAATTGTCCGGTAAAAAATTACAGTACTTCGACCCCGAGTTGCAGGAAAGCTACGTCCCCTATGTAGTGGAAACCTCCATCGGTGTCGACCGCATGTTCCTTGCTATGATGAGCAATGCGCTGGTAGAAGAGGAAGTGCCGGGTGGCGAAGGCAGCCGTGCGGTGTTGAAATTACACCCTGCGCTAGCGCCTGTAAAATGCGCCATCCTGCCCTTGAAACGCAACGAAGAACGCATCGTCAAAGTGGCTCAGGATATCTTCCATAAGCTGAAGCTTTCCTTCAATGTGCAGTACGACGACACCGGCAGCATCGGTAAGCTCTATCGCCGGCAGGATGCCATCGGCACCCCTTTCTGCGTGACCGTCGATTTCGATTCCCTGGAAGACAACACCGTTACCCTGCGCGATCGCGATACGCTCCAGCAGGAACGCGTCCATATCAGCCAGTTGGAGGGCATCATTCGGGAACGAGTGGATATGAAGCAATTATTTGTTTAGCCTTTGCAGGAATGGTTTGGATGGTTTAGGCCTTCAGGGCATGTCTCCAAGGTGGTTCAGGAAGGTTTAGGAAGGTTTAGTTTTCTCGCTGCTGCGCCGATAGTGCCGGGTTAAAGCCCCGCCGCGAAATGTAATTACTCGTTTCCTCAACTCGAGCATATTAAATTTCAAATGCTGCTCGTATTATTAGCTTTATTGTATCCCGCCAACCATTTTTCCCTAATTTGCAGTCGTTTTTTTTCTATTTTTGAAATCGGTTGCTACGGTAGCGGGCTGCAATAGCCTATTTTTTCTCCCATTTTTACTTCCAACGCCAAATGAATAATGCTATCTCTTTTGTCTGGGATGGCTTTCTGTTTTCAGTCATGTAGTTATCTGTCCGAAAAAACAACAGGCAACTATTGACCGCACTAATAAACACCCTATGAGACGACTTTTTACCCTTTTGCTTTTACTGGAATCCGCCTGGCTGGGCGCTCAGATACCCTGTAATGGCCAGTTCCTGACGTCGGGCAGCGCTGTCAATCAAGGCGCCTGCATACAGCTTACGCCTAATGCAACCGGGCAACAGGGATGTGCGTGGCTCAACACGCCAGTTGATTTCTCCCAGCCATTTACCCACAGCATGACGGCCAATTTCGGCAACTTAGACGCCAACGGCGCGGATGGCATCTGCCTGGTCTATCAGCCCAACGGGCCCAATGTCTGTGGCGACGTCGGACAGGGTATCGGGGCGCAGGGCATTCCCAATTCCTTTATCGTAGAATTCGATACCTGGGATAATGGCGCGGCATCAGGAGATATCCCTCCTGACCATTGCGCCGTGAACCTGAACGGTAACATGTCTGCCCCAATTAATGGGCCGGTTAGCCTGGGCAATATCGAGGACGGGGCCAACCACACGATCTCCTTTTCCTGGAACCCGGTGGGCAACAGCTACTCGGTGACCTTCGACGGCGCGCCGGTACTGTCCGGAACCTATGATATTATCAACCTCATTTTTGGTGGAAACAACCTGGCCTACTGGGGATATACCTCTTCAACCGGCGCGGCTACCAACACCCAGGTGATTTGCCCGGGCTTACCCCCGCAAATTGTCGTAGACGCCGGGCCAACGACTGATATCCCCTGCGTCGGCACCCAGATAATGCTGGATGGAACGGGCTCTGATACCGGCCCGGATTTTGTCTACAGCTGGTCGACCTTAGGGGGGCATATTGTTTCCGGCGGTAATACCCTTACTCCCATTGTAGATGCACCGGGTACTTATATCCTCACCTTGTCCAACATCAGCAATGGCTGCCAGGAGACCGACGAGGTGACCGTAACACTGACACCGCTGCAGGCCATTATCGCTCCCCCGCCTTTTATTTCCTGCAATCAACCCACTTTTTTCCTAAATGGCAGTGCGTCCTCCTCCGGCCCGTTCATTTCTTACCAATGGACGACTCTAGACGGCATGATCGTTTCCGGCGCCAACAGCCCTATTGTGGAAATTGCATCGGAAGGCACCTATACGCTTACCGTGACCTATAACAACGGCGGCAATATCTGTACCGAGCAAGCTACCGTACAGGTGATGCCGAATCCTAATGTTCCGGTAGCTAATGCAACTGATGGGTTGGTCGATTGTTACTTTCCCGTCACGCAGTTGAGTGGGGTCGGCTCTTCTACCGGCGCTGCCTATGCTTATCAGTGGACGAGCCCTACCGGCGCCATCCTTTTTGGATCCACCACCCTTTTCCCTACTGTTGGCGCACCGGGCATTTATACCTTGACGGTAACCAATATCAACACCGGCTGTACTGACGAGATCAGTGTAGTGGTGGATGGTGGTTTTGACCAACCTGATATCGGGGCTACCGTTGATGGGATGTTAGGTTGTCAGACCCCTCAGGTTACAATTGATGCGCTGGCTTCTTCTCAGGGCCCAGAATTTGTTTATGCCTGGTCGACCCCGAACGGCAATATCATTTCTGGTGAGACTACTCTAACCCCGGTTGTAGATACGCCGGGATCCTACACCTTGACCGTTACCAACCTCCTCAACGGCTGTGTGGAAAGCACTACAGTGGTGGTTGACGAAGGGGCTACCTCCCTTATTGTAGACGCCCAGGCCCCGCTTGGGCTGAGTTGCACGACTACGCAAGTGGCGCTGGACGGGACCAACTCCGACCAGGGCCAGTATTACGAATACCTTTGGTCGACGGCCAATGGAAATATTGTTTCCGGGGCGAATACTCTTAGCCCTACAGTTGATGAGCCTGGTGTCTACACGCTCACTGTGCTTAATACAGAAGATGGTTGTACCGGCGTAGACTCCGTAACGGTAGTCCAGAATATTAATTATCCCCTGGCTGAAGCCGGAAGCCCGCAGGAACTATCCTGTGGCGATGCCTCCCTCACCCTCGATGGGACTGGCTCCGCACAAGGCGACGCCATAACCTATCAGTGGTCTAGCGCGACCGGGAATATTGTTTCCGGAGCAACTGGCCTTACCCCTTTGATCAATGCCCCGGGCGCCTATTTCCTGGCGGTTACCAACGCGCTCAACGGTTGCGTTTCCGTGGATTCGGTGCTGGTGAGCAGCGACGCCAATGCTCCATTGCTGGTCCTATTGGCCAACGATACCCTGGATTGCAGCACCCAGGAGGTAGGGATCAATGCCGGAGGTTCTGTTTTAGGCCCCAATTTCGATTATCAATGGACGACCGCCAACGGCCACTTTGTTTCCACCCAGGATTCTCTGCTGGTGATCGTGGATGCCCCTGGCCAATACAGCCTGGCCATTACTGACCTGAGCAATAATTGCGTGGCCACCTCTACCGTCACCGTGATACAGGATGTCCAAGCGCCTTTAGCGGTGGCAGCTCCTGCCGACACACTGGATTGTGGCATAACCACCTTAATACTGGACGGATCGGCTTCTTCTCAGGGCCCCTTGTATGCTTATCAGTGGACAACCACCAACGGTAATATCCTATCTGGTGGACAGAGCCTTAGCCCGCAGGCCAACGCGCCGGGCTTGTACCAATTACAAGTTACCAATCTGCAAAATACCTGTAGTAGTACCGCGTCTGTAATAGTATATCAGGACACGCTTTCCCCGAATGTTCAGATAGCTGCCCCCGATATCCTGAACTGCCTGACGGCGGAAATAAGCCTCGACGCCGGCGGATCCAGCCAGGGCTCCCCTTATAGCCTTCTCTGGACGACAAACGGAGGGAATTTCACCGGAAATACCACTAGCCTGACTCCCACGGCCAATGCACCCGGTATTTACACCCTACAGGTCACTAATACCCAAAATGCTTGTGTGCAGGAAGCTTCCGTATTGGTGCAGCAGGACACCCTTCACCCGCTGGCCGATGCCGGTGCGGGCCAGGTGCTGAATTGTACTGCACCCAACCTGCAACTCGACGGCGAACTATCGAGCCAGGGCGCTGCATATTCTTACCAATGGGCAGGAACCGGCGGACAACCGCTTTCCGGGGCAAATACGCTGACGCCAACTGTGGATCAGCCCGGAACCTATCAATTGGTAGTGGAAAACACCGTCAATGGCTGTACGGACATGGATATGGTGATAGTCAGTTCGGATTTTGAAGAGCCCGTCGTAGACATTGCTCCGCCAGGCTTCCTAACCTGTACCAACTCGTCAGTCACCATCGATGGAGCATCCTCAAGTGCAGGCCCCAATTTCCAATACCTTTGGAGCAGTCCGGATGGAAGCATCCTATCCGGGGCGCTTTCGCCTCAGGCCACAGTTTCGCAGGCAGGTACTTATATCTTAGAGGTGCTCAATGTCGACAATGGTTGTGCTACAACCGATAGCGTACAAGTGGATCAGGATGTGAACGTGCCGATGGTTCAGGTGGCGCCCTCGCTGCCCATTACCTGTAGCCGGCTCACTGTTACGCTCGACGGCAGTGGCTCCAGCCAGGGCAACGCTTATTCAGTACAGTGGTCTACATCCGATGGAAATATCCTTTCCGGCAGCCAAAGCCTGATGCCTGAAGTGGACGCGCCCGGCACTTATATCCTGCAAGTTTTGAGCCTGGTGAATGATTGCGAGGTAATGGCCAGTGTACAGGTAATGATCGATACCGTAGCACCGGCTGTGGATGCGGGCCCTGCCCAGGTACTCTCCTGTCTGGCGCCCTCGCTCAGCCTGGACGGAAGTGGATCAGCCCAAGGTAGCCAGTACAGCTATCAGTGGATGACAACAGACGGCAACATCCTTTCCGGCGCCGATGGGTTGTCGCCTTTGATCGATGCGCCGGGGGCTTATACTTTGTTAACGGTTAATTCTGAGAATGGATGTAGCCAATCCGCCAGTGTGCAGGTAGGCGAAGATTTCGAAGCGCCAAATATTGAAATTGCTTCACCCGAACTGCTGACTTGTATCCGGGAAAGCGTGGCCCTCGATGCCAGTACTTCTGATTCGGCTCCCTATCTCAGCTACCAATGGGCTACACAGGACGGGCAGATCCAGAGCGGCGGCAGTTCCCTGCTCGCCACCGCAGGGGCGCCGGGATCGTACAGCCTTGCCATATACAATCAAAATAATGGTTGTTCGGATACTATGGCCGTGAATGTTCTACAGGATATCACCTCGCCAACTGCTTCTATCGCTTTACCCGAGCTCCTGACCTGTGCCGTGGAAACCGTCCAGTTGGATGGTAGTAGTTCAAGCACGGGCGCCAATTATCTGTATCAATGGACGACGCAGGATGGCTCAATTACCGGTGGGGCAGACAGCGTCTTACCCACTGTAGATGCCCCTGGCCAGTACATCCTGGCTGTCACGAACGAGGAAAACGGCTGCCAGGATTCGGCAACAGTAGCCGTGTTGCAGGATATCGTACTCCCGGAAGTTGCTATTGCACCACCCGATGTACTAAGCTGTGTGGTGACGGAAGTGAGCCTCGAAGGGGCTGCCACCGGCTCAGGGACAGATTTCACTTATCAATGGTCGACTACCGATGGGAATATTCTTTCCGGCAGCCAAAGCCTGACACCCGGGGTAGATGCGCCAGGCATGTACTTGTTGCAGGCTATCAGTCTGGCGAACGGTTGCGAGGGGATGGCCAGTGTGCAGGTGCTGATCGACACAATAGCGCCGGTGGTGGATGCAGGGCCGGCCCAGGTGCTTTCCTGCCTGACGCCCTCACTTAGCCTCAATGGCAGCGGCTCGGCCCAGGGTAGCCAGTACAGCTATCAGTGGATGACAACAGATGGCAACATCCTTTCGGGCGCCGATGGGTTGTCGCCTCTGATTGATGCGCAGGGAACCTATACTTTACTATCCACTAATGCCGAAAATGGTTGTACCCAAGCCGCCAGTGTTCAGGTGAGTGAAGATTTTGCCATCCCGGCAATTGAGATCGCTACGCCTGAGCTGTTGACTTGTACGCGGGAAAGTGTAGCCCTCGATGCCAGTAGTTCCGATTCAGCCCCCTATTTCACCTACCAATGGGCTACGCAGGACGGGCAGATCACAGGCGGCGGCAATTCCCTGCTCGCTACCGCAGCGGCGCCGGGATCGTATAGCCTGGCCATTTATAATCAGAATAACGGCTGTTCGGATACTATGGCAGTGACAATTTTGCAGGACATTCTCCTTCCAACCGTATCCATTGCATCGCCGGAACGTCTGACTTGTGCGGTTGAAACGATTCAGTTGGATGGTACTGGTTCAAGCGCCGGTGGCGCCTATTTGTACCAATGGACGACGCAGGATGGCTCAATCACGGGAGGGGCGGACAGCGCCTTACCCACTGTAGATGCTCCTGGCCAGTACATCCTGGCGGTCACGAACGAGGAAAACGGCTGCCAGGATTCGGCAGCGGTGGCTGTGGTACAGGATATCGTGCTCCCGGCTGTCGCTATTGTTCCCCCGGATATACTGACTTGCGCCGAAACAACCATCGGCCTCGATGCGACGGCTTCGAGCAGCGGGCCGGTTTTCTTTTATCAGTGGTCCACAGCCAATGGAGCCATTCTTGGTAGTGTGAATAATTCAGAAGCCGTAGCCAGCGCGCCCGGGATTTATACCCTTTCCATTCTCAATCAGGACAACGGCTGTTCCGATTCTTTGTCGATACAAGTACAACAGGATATTACCCCACCAGTAGTGGACATTACGCCACCGGCAGTGCTGACCTGTTCGGTGGAGGAATTAACCCTGGATGCCAGCGCTTCCAGCGCCGGGCCCAGCTTTCAATACCAATGGGAAACCACGGACGGCATGCTGTCCGGCGGAGCGGATAGCCCGGCGCCGATGGTAAGTGCGCCAGGTACTTATTTGCTGACCATCCTTAACCAGGACAATGGCTGCTCTGAAACCGCTGAAGTGATGGTACAGCAGGATATCGCGCCCCCCACCGCCGCCATTGCCGGGCCGGATACCCTGACCTGTGTGGTCGAATCCATTATACTGGACGGTAGTAGTTCCAGCGCAGGCGGCATTTTCCAATACCAATGGCAAAGCACGGATGGCCATATCGTTGCAGGTGGCAATACGCCACAACCAACGGCTGATGCACCCGGCCAATACACTCTGATCATTCTCAACACGGAAAATGGCTGTTCCGATACGGCCAGCACCAATGTCCAACAGGATATTGCGATCCCTGTTGCCAATATTGCCCCGCCCGAAATACTAACCTGTGCCGTTCAGGAAGTTACGTTGGATGGAAGTATCTCCAGCAATGGAAATATTTTCCAGTACCAGTGGACGACGCAAGGCGGAAATATCACGGCCGGCGCCAATTCTTTGACCCCTGTTGCCAATGCCCCCGGCTTGTACGTGCTCCGAATTACCAATACGGATAATGGCTGTGAACAGGAGGCTTCTATTACCCTCAATCAGGATATTCAGCCACCAGTAGCCAATGCCGGTGGGGATTTTATACTGCCATGCTTTGAAGATCAACGGCAGCTTAATGGAGCAGGTTCTTCTCAGGGAGCAACATTTTCCTATCAATGGACGGCGATAAACGGCAATTTGGTAAGCGGCAATACAAGCCTTAATCCCCTTATTGACGCTCCGGGGGTATACCGGCTGTTGGTGTCCAATACGATCAACGGCTGTGTGTCGGATGATGAAGTAGTGGTGGGCCAGGACTTTCCGTCAGCCATGGTTTCCGCGGTCCAGCCCCTATGTTACGGAGATCGGGGCATCATTCTGGTAGAATCGGTCAATGGTGGGTCGCCGCCCTATTTGTTCTCGGTGAACGGTGGCGACAGCTTTCAGTCCAACCCGATTTTCCAGCAGGCCCCTTCCGGCCTCTATGAAGTAGTGGTGCAGGATGTCAACGGCTGTGAGTACCGGCAACAACAGTTGATCGAGCAGCCCGATTCGCTGATCGTGTTGGCGGCAGAGCCCGAAGCGACGGTCCTGCTGGGTGATACCTATCAGATCAATACGCTGGTCAACATTCCCTACAGCGAACTGGCCTGGGTCAGTTGGGGCGGGCGCTCGGACCTGAGCTGTGATGACTGCCTCGACCCAATAGCCAGTCCGGGGGAAAGTACAGACTA
This sequence comes from Lewinellaceae bacterium, assembly GCA_020636215.1. GTDB lineage: Bacteria > Bacteroidota > Bacteroidia > Chitinophagales > Saprospiraceae > JACJYE01. The sequence goes on along the minus strand of JACJYG010000004.1, from coordinate 1,520,273 downwards.
CCGGGTGCGGGTGCGCAGTGTCAATGGTTGTGAGGATGTGGCCGTGGTGCGCGTATACGTAGATAAACGGCCTAATATATTCATTCCCAATGCATTTTCTCCCAATGGCGATGGCGCCAACGATGTATTCCTCATTTTTGCCCGGAGCGGCAGCGTGGCCCAGGTACGGTCCTTTTACATCTTTAACCGATGGGGGGAGCAGGTTTTTCAGGCCTTCGGCTTCCCGCCCAACGATCCCCGATACGGATGGGATGGGATATTCCGGGGGGAACCTATGAACCCGGCGGTGTTCAGTTATTTTGCGGAAATCGAGTTTGTGGATGGGAGTGTGGAGCTGTTTAAAGGAGATGTGCAACTGGTGAAATAAGGCCGGCTTCGGGTGCAGCTTTCTAGCGGCTGAATTGAAATAACGTTCGTTATTGGAACCTCCTGGTGTGAAGGCCCGTATAACTCCCAGGTTTACATCCGAAAAGCGAGTATACATACACGGGGAAATGATCACGAAAACCACATTACTGGCGGCGGTTTTGGCCTTTGCGCTGCCGAAATCCACCTTCTGCCGCACCCTGCACCCAGTACAGGGGGGGCATTTGGCTATTGCGGAAATTCCTGCTATTTCTTCCCAAACAAGTTTGGCGCCCTCCTTGCTATTTTCAAAACCATCCTCTCCTGAGGTGCTTTTGAGCAACAACGCCAACCCGGAAAAATATGCAGTGGTCCATGGAACAGTACAAACGGAAGACGAGGGAGATCCGGTAAGCTCTTTTTACCTCGATGTCTACAAACTACTGCCCGACGGGCGCCGCGAGCTGGCCCGCACCGGAAGGCAGGTGGGCAATACCTTCCGGGTATATCTGGAACGCGCTCATACCCACTATCTCCAGATCGACCTGTGGGGCTACGGCCGTACAGAATTGGAGGTGACCGCTCTTCAGTTGCAACAGGCGGAAGGCCCCCTGCAACTGGTGATGATGTTGAAAAAAACAGCGCCGATTGCCCCTCCTGCTCCAGTCCCGGCAACTGCTCCTGACGGCGAACTATTGCCTGCAATACAGACAATAATCCTGGTGGACGAGGAAATACCCCCGCCTGCAGAAGCAATGACAAGCGATCGTTTGACTGAAGAACCAATGGAAAAGATGGCGCCTGATCTCAAACAGAGGGCTTTCCAACTAAAAGAAACGGCCAGTCTCTATTACAACCTGGGCGATACCACCCGGATAATGGCCCGCATCAGCGCCGGGGCAGCCGTGGAAGTACTGGAGCGCACCACTCCTGATTGGTGGCTGGTGGGCTACCACGATATGGTAGGTTGGGTAGCGGTGGGGGCGTTGAAATAATTTATTGAGCGCGTTCACCTTAGTTTACTGCGTAGTACCCAGCCAAAAGCCGCAACTCCTAAAACCAGTAAACCCCATCTCCACCATCCCGGGCCCTGTCGTTTGGCCTTAATTGCCGACATATCCCCTGTAGGCACAAATGCAGCCCAGAAGAAAGGATGAGCCCGGTCGGAAGAAGCAGCCGAGAGGTAGGTTTGTTTAGCCTGCCGCAGTGCTTCGTCTTTTGGAAGCCCCTTGGCAAGGCCCTTGTAGAACAAGCGCATCAGTTCCGACGACTCCCGGTCGCTCACCCTCCAAAGGGTAGTGATGAGGCTTCGGGCGCCAGCCTGAGAAAAGCCGCGCGCCAGGCTAATGACGCCCTCGCCCCGCCGCAGTTCGCCCAACCCAGTCTCACAGGCGCTCAATACCACCATCTCGGCCTGCAGGCGCAGGTTGAACAGGTCTTTGGCATACAGGCGTTCATCGCGTAGGGTGTCGGCCGCGCCGGTAAAAGCCAGATAGGAATATTCTCCCTCCGCATCGTTCGCTTTTGCGTGGGTAGCCAGATGGATGATGCTGTAAAGTGGAGCCTCATCCAGGAAACGGGCGCGGGTTGCCTCTTCCCGCTTGCGGATGCTTGCCTTCAAAAAGTGTTGGATGTTGGCCACTTCTTCTTCATTGTTAAACAAACGGCCCAGCCCGCTGCGGCGTACAGCAATAGAGTTCTCCTCCTCTGTATCATCTTCAAAGAAGGGGGCAAAGGCCAGCACCTCCTGCCGGGATGGCGCCACCGCTTTGCTTTGAATTTCTTCCAGCAGGTTCACGGAATGCGCATAACTGATCTGATAGCGGTTCAACAGGTATGGATAATCGGTAAATGCCATGGGATTGGCCGGCGGCGGGCCATAAAGCAGGGCCTCAAAAGGCAGGTATTCCAGGACGCCATCGGGTACAATGATGAGGTGGCCCGGCAGCTGATCGGCGACGGGCTCTATGAGTTGCCGGTACAATTGCCGGCCGTAACGGCCGTAACTCGCAATGAGGGAATCCTCACGCTCCATCACCCAGCCGTAGATGCTTTCCCGAAAACCTTCGACAGCTTCTGACAGCGTCGAATCCCGCTTCACCTTGGTGAGGGTGCAAGCACCCGCCGTGAAGGTGAAAAGGAAGAGGTCATCTTCGCCGGCAAAATACTGAAGGAGGGCCTGCCCGGGCTTTAGCAAGCGGGCCCTGACAGCGTCAGTAGACAGTGGGGTCCTTATTTCTTTGAATTGAGCATAGGCCGGATAGGCCGCTTTGATAGAGTCCAGCAACTGGTTATAAGATTGTTTCAGAGGATATATCTGGCTGGTTAGTTGGTGGCTACGCGCTTCGTCACCGGCCTGCCGGGCTTCATATCGTTGGTTTTCCAGCGCCGCAATCTTCTGGTTGAGGCTATGATCCCGTTTTAAAAGCGGCTCCGGCAAGTGCAATTGTATGGCCACATCCGCTTTTCGAAGCGCTTCCTTCAATAAGAGCGCCTTGCTGCGCTCGGCGTATCCAAACGCCAGGTCCAGGTATTGCAGGCTATCAGTTTCCTGATATAAATAATAACAGTTGTTGATCGCCCGCTCGATCACATAGTAGAAGCGGTCCAAAAAATACGTCTTGGAACCGGACTCATCCAGATCGCTACCGATTTCCTCCAGGTAACGCATGCACAAGCCGAAATAGCGACTCGCTTCATATAGGTGTTGCCTGCCCTGCCCCGCCTCAAAAGCCTTTTGATGGTTCTTGGCATTGAAATAGAGAATGATCAAAAGATCGCCTCGATTCGATTTGTAGTCGGCAAATGGATGAGCCTTCCGGGCATCGAACCGCAAGGTAGCCAAGCTTTGCTCAAGGTAATAAGCCGCTTTGTCAAATTCCCCCATGTTGGTGTGACAGGCGCCGATTTTGGAGTATTGGTCGGCAACTGTTCTTGCTGATCTTTTTTTAAAAGGTTCAAGAGTTGCTAAATAGAGCTTACTTGCTTTAGAATAATCTTTTAGATAATAATAAGTATTGCCAAGAGAATTAACTGCGTCTGCAACCTTAATATCTTCTTGACCATATATTTCTGAATAAAATAATATGCTCTTTTGTAAACTTAAAATTGCATCTTCGTAATGATCAAAGTTATATTGCATAGTACCCAACCTCTGGAAAAGTAAGCCAAGGGAGGATTTTCTATCTACACTATTTTTTTGTGTATTTGAAAGGGTGATGCCTCTTTCATAATACCTTTTTGATTCTTCATAATTTTTTTGATACTTGTAAGCATCCCCTAAAAATTTCAATATTTTTATTTCTAACTTTAGTGAATTCAAGTTGTTATTTTTAATAACTGCTAACGCATATTGCATATATTCGGTTGCATTCAAATAGTCTTCAACATTATAATAACCTAATGCAATTTGATAAAGAAGGTTAGCCCTAAGTTTTAGTTGTTTTTTGTCCGACGTTTCGGGACAAAATTTTAGCGCCTTTTCAAAGTAGCTGATGGATTTCCGGTGTTCGGCGAGCCTGCTATAGGCATTTCCAAATAATTCGTAAAGTTCTACCAACCGGTGTTCGGGGAAAACTGAAGTTGGATCAATGTGTTTTTCGAGTAAATGAAGCTGATTTAGGGCCTCTTCATACTGCCCGTTTTTGTATAAACACTTTGCGGCAGAGAATATATTTTCCCAAACGGCTTTCTCTTTCTCCTCGTTCAGGCCGCCTTTCTTTAACCTTGATTCAAGACGCCCTTCAAGGATGGATAAGGAATCCGAAATGCAAGGGTTCTCTGAATCAGATTGTCCATAAATTTCAGCAGAGCCAACAAAAAGCAAAATAAAAACAAAAAACAGGCTTGTTGTCAGGAGTGCATTTTTCATTTTTGTCAAATTTCCAAATAAAATAGCTTTTAATTTCCAAAAATAAAAATACCCTGCAGTTTTCTACAACTGCAGGGTACCATATGTTTTCTGATAACTCAGAAAGCAAGACTACCTGGTTTATGCCTGGTCTTCGTTTTCGTCTTCTTCGTTATCGTTATCTACCTTATTGTTTTCGCCGGTTTCCTGCAACTGCTCCTTCAACTGCGAGAACACATCGAGGTCGCCGAGGGTAGATTTCTCTACGGTAGACTGTTGTTTTTTGACAGCGGAGCGCGTCTGTTGGCGGTCAGCTTGTTTCTCTTTGCGGACCTCTTCTTCCGCTTCGCGGCGGATATCGTCGAGGTAGCGCATATGGGAAACAAGGATGCGCTTATCATCGCGGTTGAACTCGATAACCTTTACGGTCAGCGTTTCTTCAACCTCTGCCAGGTTGCCGTCTTCCTTGCGGATGTGTTTGATCGGCGCGAAGGCTTCCAGGCCGTAGGGCAGTTGAACGATAGCGCCTCTGTCGTCACGGCGGATGATGGTAGCTTCGTGGTAGGAGCCCACGGGGAATACATTTTCGAAGGTATCCCAGGGGTTTTCTTCCAGTTGCTTATGGTAGAGCGATAGTTTGCGGTTGTCTTTGTCGATCTCGAGGATGACGATATCGATATTTTCGCCCACCTTGGTTACTTCCGAGGGTGGAGAAGCGCTTGGTCCATGACAGGTCGGAGATGTGGATCATGCCGCCGATACCGGCTTCCAGTTCCACAAAACGCCGTAGGGCATGAGGTTTTCACCTCGCCGGTATGGCGGCTGCCGACGGGGAAGCTTTGTTCGATCTCGCTCCAGGGTCTTTCGACAGTTGTTTGACCGAGAGGGACATCTTGCGGTCTTCGCGGTCGATGGTCACCACTTTACCTCGTATTCCTATCCAGTTTGAAGAATTCGCGGGCGTTGATGGGCTGGTTGCTCCAGCTCACTTCCGACACGTGAATCAGTATTCTACGCCCGGTTGATTTCGAGGAAAGCGCCATAATCTTCGATATTGACGATCTTGCCTTTAACCACGGAGCCCTCTTTGATATCCTCGCTGAGTACTTCCCACGGGTGGGGTTGCAATTGCTTCATAAAGGGAGATGCGCTTCTTGTTCTCATCGAAGTCGAGCACAACCACGTTGATCTTTTGGTTGAGCGCCAGTACTTCGCTGGGGTGGTTGATGCGGCCCCAGGAAATGTCGGTAATGTAGAGCAAGCCGTCTACGCCGCCCAGGTCGAGGAACGCACCGAAGTCGGTGATGTTCTTGACCAGTCCTTCGAGCACTTGACCTTTTTCGAGGCTGGCGATAATGGCTTCGCGCTGCTCGGCCAGGTCGCTTTCGATAAGGGCCTTGTGCGACACCACAGCGTTCTTGATCTGTTCGTTGATCTTAACGACTTTGAACTCCATGGTTTTGCCCACATATGAATCGTAATCGATGATGGGCTTGATATCAATTTGAGAACCGGGAAGGAAAGTCTCCAGGCCTCCACAGTCGGCAATCAGGCCGCCTTTGGTCTTGCTGATGACGGTGCCTTTGATAACGGTGCCGTTCTCGTAGGAATCGACGATGTTATCCCAGGCAAGCAACAGCTTGGCTTTGCGGCGGGAAAGCACCAACTGGCCACGGGCATCTTCTTGCTGTTCAACATATACTTCTACGTAGTCACCAATCCCCAGGTCAGGCGTATCGCGGAATTCCGACAGCGGCACCAGTCCATCTGACTTGAAGTTGATGTCCAGCACCACGTCACCATCATTGATAGAGGTTACCCGGCCTTTGACGATCTCGTTCTCAAGTACAGAAGAAAGGGTTGATTCGTACTGTTCAGTATACTTTTCCAGATCTTCCTTGGAGTAGGCCAATGCGGCGCGCTTGCCGGCATTCCAGTCGAAGTCATCATGAGCGGTGCCCACCATAACGGGCTCGTCCAGAAGGTCTTCGTCCTCGTCCTCGTCCTCTTCTTCTTCCACTTCTTCTTCTTCGACTGTAGTGGCTATTTCTTCTTCTTCTTCGATATCCTCTGATTCATCAGTGTCTTCCACTTCATCATCAAGGACCGTATCTTCGGTATTATCAACCGGAGTAGTGGTTGCTTCAGCAGTTTCCTGTTCGGACTGCTCTTCAGGCGTTTCCTGCCCTTCTTGTTCTACTTTGTTGTCATCGAGCATTGAAAGAATGCTTTTGAGTTAACGAATAATTTTTAGCGGGGCAAAGGTAAAGCTTTATGATGGCAAAAAAAAATTAAAAATAGCTTTGTAAATTAGCGGCTAACCGGAAACGAAATTGGGCGTTCCGGCCGACAGAATTGCCGAGCCTCTGCTCCGGCTATTATCATAACGATCAAAACGAAGACAACATGAGCGAGCATAGGCCGTGGCTAAAGAACTACCCAACCGGCATCCCCGTCAATATAGACCCGGATGCTTATGCGACATTGGTGGAACTGCTGGAGGAAACCTTCGGGAAGTACCGCAAGAAGCCAGCTTTTTCCTGTATGGGCAAAGAGTTGACATTCGAACAGGTCGATAAATTGTCAAAGCAGTTTGGCGCCTACCTCCACTCCCGAGGGCTGGAACCCGGTGATAAGATCGCACTCATGATGCCCAACACCCTGCAATACCCGATCGCATTGTTCGGGGCCCTGCGAGCCGGACTGGTGGTCGTAAACACCAACCCATTGTACACTCCGCGGGAAATGCGCCACCAATTCACGGACTCCAACGCCAAAGCTATCATCATCGCTGAGAACTTTGCCGCCAACCTGGAGCAGATACTTAAAGACACCAGTATAAAAACCATCATTACCACCAGCATCGGCGAGATGCTGGGCTTCCCCAAAAAGCAGATCGTCAATTTCGTAGTGCGGAGGCTCCGCCGTATGGTGCCGAAGTACAACATTCCTAATACAACCACTTTTACCGAAGCGCTGAAACAGGGAAAACGCTTCACCATAAAGGCATTCCAGGGCCGGGCCGACGATGTGGTGCTGTTGCAGTATACCGGCGGCACCACCGGCGTATCCAAAGGTGCTATGCTGACCAACCGCAACCTGGTGGCCAACATGCTGCAGATCCGGGCCTGGATGATGCCTTTTTTGAAGGAAGCCGAGGAGATCGCCCTCTGCCCCCTCCCTCTTTACCATATCTTTGCCTTCACGGTCAATTGCCTGGCCCTCATGAGCTTCGGCACCCGTTCGGTGCTGGTAACCAACGCCCGCGACCTGAACTCGGTGATCCAGGCCATGAAGGACTACAAGATCACCCTTATCACCGGGGTGAACACCCTCTTCAACGCCCTGGTTAACCACAAGGATTTTACAACAGTGGATTTCAGCCACCTCAAGGTCACCGTCGGCGGTGGCATGGCGGTACAGCGTCCGGTAGCGGAGCAGTGGCAGAAACTGACCGGCTGTTTCCTGGCGGAAGGCTACGGCATGACCGAATCTTCGCCGGTGGCTGCCGTAAACCCCCTCGACGGTAAAGGGCGGCTAGGCACTATCGGCCTGCCGGTTTCCTCCACCGATTTGCGGATCGTAGATCATATGGGCAATGTACTGGGCCCCAATCAGGTGGGAGAGATACAGATCAAAGGGCCACAGGTGATGAAGGGGTACTACAACCGTCCGGAAGAAACGGCCAAAACCATCACCGACGGCTGGCTCTCCACCGGCGATATGGGCCAGATGTCCGAAGATGGCTTCTTCCAGATCGTCGACCGCAAGAAAGACATGATCCTCGTGTCCGGTTTTAATGTTTATCCCAATGAGATCGAGGAGGTCGTTGCTTCACACCCCAAAGTGTTGGAATGCGCCGCGATTGGCCTGCCTGATGAGAAATCCGGTGAGATCGTTAAGCTGTTTGTGGTAAAGAAAGACGCTTCGCTGACCGAAAAAGAAATGATTGCTTTCTGCCGGGAAAACCTGACCGGCTACAAAGTGCCCAAGGAATTGGAATTCCGCACCGACCTGCCCAAGACCAACGTAGGGAAGATCCTGCGCCGGGCCCTTCGGGAGGAAGCTATGAAGGGTAGGAAGTGATCAGCCAGGGAAGAGCGGAATGGTTATATTGATGAATGGCTATATTGCCAGGGGAAAGCGGCGCAGGTGTCGTGAAGCAGCTCCGCTTCAGCCACCCCAATAACCATTCAGCCATTTTTAACCGGCTCATTAGAGGCGGTTACACCATTAACCATTCAGCCATGCCATCAGAGAAGATCAATGCAACCAATGCTCCGAAACCGGTAGGCCTTTATCCGCATGCACGGCGGGTAGGGAACCTTCTTTTTTTATCGGGCATCGGCCCACGTGACCCGGAAACCGACGCAGTACCTGGCCTGAAGCAAAGCCCCAGTGGCAATTATCTGGAATTCGACTTCGAAGCGCAGTGCCATTCAGTATTTCGAAACGTCCGGAAGGTATTGGAAGCCAGTGGCGGCAGATGGGAAAATCTGGTGGATGTGACCGTTTTCCTGACCAATATGAAGCGTGATTTCCACACCTACAACCGCATCTACGCGGAATATTTCCAGGACAGTCAGCCTTGCCGGACCACCGTCGGCATCGATGCCTTGCCAACGCCGATATGCATTGAGTTAAAGTGTATAGCGGTATTGGAGGAGTAGTCAGTAGTACCGGTTCAGTTGATCCGCACGGGAGCTATCATTTCAAACTTGGGGATGTCCACCTGAAACTCTTTTCCATCTGAATCGCGGCGCATGAGGTAGGCGCCATGCATTTTGCCGATTCCGGTGGACAGATCACACCAGGAAGCGTATTCATGGCTTTCACCGGGCGCCAGGATAGGCTGCTGCCCGATCACACCTTCACCCTCCACTTCGCGGATAATGCCGTTGGAGTCCCATATGTACCAATGCCGGCGCAGCAATTGCACGGTATGCGAGCTCAGATTTTCAATGGTGATGTGATAGGCAAAAACGAAGCGGTTCATAGCCGGCCGGGAGTATTCGGGCTGGTAGGAAGGTTGAACGCTAATGCTTATGCCATTGGTGATTAGGTTTTCCATTATGTTTGATATATAAACTGCTCGACGATCTGTTCAGCCTGCTGCAGGGCTTCTTCCAGAATATCATTAACCAGGACGCGGTCAAATTTGCTTTTGTAAGCCATTTCGGCTTCGGCCCGGCCCAGGCGTTTGCGCAGGGTGGCTTCGTTTTCGGTGCTGCGGCCCACGAGGCGCTCCCGGAGTGCATCAACGGAAGGCGGCTGCACGAATATGGCCAGTGCCTGCTCCGGATATTGCCGCTTGATGTTGAGGGCCCCTTTGACGTCGATATCGAAGAGGATGTGCTTGCCTTCGGCCCACAAGCGTTCAATCTCCCGTTTCAGGGTGCCATAAAACAAGCCCTGGTAAACCTCTTCCCACTCCACGAAAGCATCCTGAGCGATCAGCTCGCGGAACTGCTCCGGGCTGATAAAGTAATAGTCTTTACCTTCCACCTCATGTGGCCGGCGGAGGCGGGTAGTTGCCGATATGGAAAAAGCCAGTTCATCGTATTTTTCCAGCAGGTGATGGACGATAGTAGTCTTTCCCGCCCCTGACGGCGCAGCAAACAATAATAATTTACTCATACAGAATTGGCTACTTGTTCTTTGATCTTCTCCAGCTCGTCTTTCATACCGACGACGAGGCGTTGAATTTCAGAAGAGTAGGCCTTGGCGCCCATTGTATTGATCTCGCGGCCCATTTCCTGAGTAATAAAGCTCAGCTTACGCCCTTTGGCGGCGTATGGTTTATTCATTTCTTCGAGGAAGTACTTACAATGCTGCTCGAGACGGACTTTCTCCTCGGTGATATCAATTTTTTCCAGATAGAAGAGGATCTCCTGTTCAAAACGGTTTTCATCCACTTTATCTTTCCCGAGGTATTCCTCCAGGTTTTGGTGCATGCGTTGGCGCAGGCGGACGACACGTTCCTCTTCGTGGGGGTCGAGTTCGGAAAGGTACTGCATGATATTAGTAACCCGGAGGCGCATATCGGCTTCCATGGCCGCCCCTTCGGCGCTTCTGAACTTGTCGAAGCTATCAATGGCCATATTAATCGCTTCCAATACCGCAGCCCACTCTTCTTCGTCGATCATATCGGCGGCGGAGCTTACTACATTGGGCAGGCGCAGCAGGGCCTGTAGCATATCTCCGTTAGGAATATTCAGTTCCTGGGATAGTTTGGACAATTCCCGGTAATACTTCCGAAAGAGCGCCTGGTTGAGGGCGTAGCCATCGTCTCCCTGATGAGAGGTGATGTCGAGGGCCAGGTCGATCTTACCTCGTTCTACCCGTTCGGCCAGAATCCGGCGCAAATCCGATTCCTTCTCTTTATAGTTCTGCGGCATTTTGAGCCGGATATCGGTGAACTTACTGTTGAGGGAGCGTATTTCCACATTAATGGACTTCTCACCAAAAGAATGGGCCACCCTACCGTAACCAGTCATTGATAATAGCATATAATATAGTTTCGAAAGACATTAGAGAGAGCCATACCAGAATGGATACGCCCCCGATTTTATCTCAGCCCATGGCTGATGTGAAAAAATTTAATCTAATGGATTTTAGCCGTCCGCAAATATAACCAAAGCTCGGGGAAAAAAAACAAGGAGAAATAAGCCCGCCGGAGCGAATAATTGGCTAGGTGGCAGTAGTAGCATAGAATAATTGAAGCCTGCCTTCAATTGCCGGCTTATAATATTTGTTTTTTGAGGGGAAAAAATCAGGCTGGATTTCATAAAATGCTGAGTACTAGCCAAAAAATATTGAAATAAAAGACTTTTTATTTTCCATTAATGAATAAAATTCCGAAATTTGCCACTCGTTTGTCGGACCGACAATCGTTTATAACTCACTATAAACCAATTACTAACGATGAGAAAAGCTGATCTGGTTACAGCAATTTCTGAGAAGACGGGTGTTCCCAAAGTGGATGTGCTGGTGACCTTAGAGACTTTCTTTAAAGAAGTTAAGAGCTCTCTATCAGAGGGAGAAAACGTTTACATCCGTGGTTTCGGCTCTTTCGTCATCAAGAAGCGGGCAAAGAAAATCGGGCGGCACATCAAGAAAAATGTTGCTATTGAGATTCCGGAACACTATATCCCTTCTTTCAAGCCGGCCAAAGTTTTCGTAGAGCAGGTGAAGGACAACGTGAATGCGCTGCCGGAAGAACAGGATGAGGATTAACCCTTCGGTGGCCTGGCGCCCTAAAGAAACTATCCATCCATGACAAAATTACAGTGGGCCGTTATCGCTTCCGCAGTCGTTCTCTTTCTGACCCTCTATTTTACATGCGACACAAAGCCCAGAGATATTCAGGCGCTCGAAAAGTCGAGAGCCTTAGCTGGTGAAAGTACAGATGTAACTGCTTTGTTGACAGAGGCGAAAGCTTCTCTTAGCCCGGCCCAGTCCAGCCCGGTCCTAGCCCTGGAGGCTCAGCTCGATAAGGCGTTGGAAGATTCTTCCCGCGTGGAGGTGCTCAAACAGCTTTCGGGCCAATGGTACCAATTGGGCGTTCCTGCACTTGCCGGCTACTACGCTCAGCAAGTTGCAGAAGCAAACGGGACGGAAGAAGCCTGGTCGATTGCGGGCACTACTTATACCATTTGTATCCAAAACAGCCAGGAACCAAAAGTCCGGGATTTTTGCACCGGCCGGGCAGTACAGGCTTTCGAGAATGCCATTTCGATCAACCCTGCCAACTTGGCCCATCAGGTAAACCTCGCGCTGGCCTATACGGCCAATCCGCCTCAGGACAACCCCATGAAAGGTATACTGATGTTGCGCAGCCTGAACCAAAGCAACCCCGATAACGTTCTCATTTTGAACACCCTAGCCAGGCTTGCTCTAAAAACCGGCCAATTCAGCCGCGCCGTAGAACGGTTGGAACATGCCCTGAGCATCGAGCCCGATAATACCGATTCGATCTGTCTGCTGGCGCAAGCCTACGAAGGAGCCGGTGAAACTGCCAAAGCGGCGGAATTTACCGAAAAATGCCGCTCGCAGTCTGGCCGATGATCTATATTCAGGTTTTTTATTCATTTACTAATCAAAAAAGGTACAGATTATGCCTTGTGGAAGAAAGAGAAAAAGACATAAGATCGCAACGCACAAACGCAAGAAGCGGCTTCGTAAGAACCGCCACAAGAAGAAGAACCGATAAATGATATTTGGCATCGGGTGTCGGGGGGAAGGCTTTTCCGCAACTCGTCCTGCGTTGGACGACCAAAACAACGCAATGAGATGCGGGCCGAAACGCCCCCCTCTGTTACCGTTTTCGCCCGAGAAAAAATAATTTCAGTGTTCAAAGGAAGCTCAACTAGTGCTTCCTTTCCACACTGTAGCAGCATTTTAAGGAATTTGCAAGCGTTCAGATACCCGCCTGCTCCCCGAACAGGTTCAACAATAACCAGCTTCAACGAGCAGGCGGATATCTGGCCCCTCCGGGGCAAAAGAAGTGATAAAGAGGGCTTTGCAAAAAGTGCAAAGAAGAGGCAACCCCTGAACAGAAATTAGATCCCAAAGAAAGAAAATCCTGGCTTTATTGGCCAATACCTTTGCCTCCTACCTCCATCCTTTTTGATAGGGCTTCCCTCAAGGCGCTATCACTGCTCACCCGGAGTTTAACCGTTCTTTTCCGCTGCGGATAATCTTTCCTCGATGCCCCTTGCTGATCATCCTCTGCCCTTTGTGCTGAGCAGATAATGGCTTGCCCTGTATTCCCTAAGCCGGGCCGGGCAAACCCCCGACAGTAGAATGGGCAGTTAAACACCGTCCAGTGGAAAAAGAACTTATTATTAATTCCACCCCCACGGAAGTTGAGGTCGCATTGCTGGAAGACTCCAAATTGGTTGAACTCCATTACCAAAAGACCAATAACAACTTCACGGTTGGGGACATTTTTGTGGGCAGGATCAAACGGCTGATGCCGGGACTGAACGCTGCCTTCGTTGACATTGGGCATAAAAAAGATGCCTTCCTTCACTACACTGACCTGGGGCCTAAGCTGCGGTCGTTACTGAAGTTTACCAACAACTCCATGACGGGCAGTATCAATACGCACCTGCTCGATAATTTCAAGCTGGAACCGGATATTATCAAAACCGGAAAGATTGACCAGGTACTCAGCAAGAAGCAGCCCATTCTGGTTCAGGTTTTGAAAGAACCTATCTCTACCAAAGGCCCACGCCTGAGCTGCGAGTTGACCCTGCCTGGCCGCCATCTGGTGCTTACCCCTTTCTCCAATGTAGTGGCTGTTTCCAAAAAGATCGCTAATGCCGAAGAACGCAAGCGGTTGCAAACCCTGGTGGAAAGCATCCGGCCGAAAAACTTCGGTGTGATTGTCCGAACCGCCGCTGAAGGCAAAAAAGTGGCCGACCTGCATGAAGAACTGTCGATGATCCTGACAAAATGGGAGGATATCTACAGCCAGCTTCACAAAGCCAAGACGCCGCTGAAACTGTTGAGCGAACTGGATAAAACGTCCAGTATTCTCCGTGATGTTCTGAGTGATTCCTTCAACCGGATCGTCGTTAACGACAAGCAGCTCTTCCAGAACATAAAAAGTTACCTCGAATCTATTGCCCCGGATCAGGTGAAAATCCTGCATCTGCACCGCACCAACCGCCCCATTTTTGACGCCTTTGGGATCACCAAACAGATCAAGGCTTCTTTCGGGAAAACCGCTACTATGCCCAGCGGAGCCTACCTGGTGATCGAGCATACGGAGGCCATGCACGTCATCGATGTCAACAGCGGCCACAAAATGTCGAGTAGCAACCAGGACGAGGCTGTGATGAAAGTTAACATGGAAGCCGCCGAAGAGATCGGCCGACAACTGCGCTTGCGGGATATCGGTGGAATCATTATCGTGGACTTCATCGATATGAAGAAGCCCGACCACAAACGGGAATTGATGAAGGCGATGCGACAGGCCATGAGAAAGGACCGCGCGCAACATACGATACTGCCGCTGAGCAAGTTTGGCCTGATGCAAATTACCCGCCAACGGGTGCGTCCTGAGGTGAATATCAATACGGCGGAGGTATGCCCCACCTGTAATGGAACCGGCAAGATCAATGCTTCCATCCTCATCGCCGACGAGATCGAACGCGACCTGACCTTCATCCTGCAGTCGCGCCCCAAGTCGAAGGTAAAACTGTTAGTGCACCCCTTCATCGAAGCCTATCTCAAAAGAGGCTGGCCCAGCATCCAGATGAAATGGTTTCGAAAATACTACAAGTGGATCCGCATCCAGCCCAACTCGGATTTCCACCTGACTAAGTATCGCTTCTTCGACGAAAACGAAGACGAGATCAGATTGAATTAAGACTGCCTTGCGAAACTATCGAAGGCAAGCTGGAGATAGTTTCGCAATGCCTTCTTCTATAGTGAAGGGTTGAGACGGTTGAGAGGGTTGAGAGGGTTGAGAAAGGTTTAGAGCTTGTTCCAATGCTTTCCTCTTTTTCTCAAGACTGCCAGCTGATGATTGGCTACTGGCATACTGCCGTACTGGCATACTGCGGGCCTCCGACATGGGGCAGCCGCAGTCCCAGGCTTTACAACCGGCCAGCCAGAACATAGCCAAGAGAGCCACTACCGCTTTCCGAGCATTCTTCATATCTTTTCCTTGTTTTGTTGAAGATAAAGAAAAACTGGCAATGTCCGCAAGGCCGCGCATACTAGTCGCTCCGCTCGATTGGGGGCTGGGCCACGCTACCCGATGTGTACCGGTCATCCGGGAATTGCAACGACAGGGCGCCGAACCGGTGCTGGCCACTGCCGGGCGAGCCGCTGCCTATCTGCAGGCTGAATTTCCCGGCCTGGAGCTGATTGAATTCCCGGCTTACGATATTCGTTACCCTACCGGCAGTATGTACTGGAACATAGGCATTCAGTCGCGCAAACTGCTGCGGGCAGTGAAACAGGAGCACCGGCAATTGCAATCCATCATCCGGCGGTTGGGCATCAAAGCAGTAATTTCCGACAACCGCTTCGGCTGTTTTTCCCAACAGGCGCCCTGTGTATTTGTGACCCATCAGATCAATATTCCACTCCCTCTTGGCCCCGCCCAATGGGCGGCCAACCATGCCAATCATTTTTTCATCCGCAAATTTAGAGCGTGCTGGATTCCCGATCATAAACCGGAAGGCCTTTCTGGCGCTCTTTCCAGGCCCTTCCCAGGCTTGCGTTACCATTACCTGGGAATCCTATCTCGTTTTTCGCCCCTCCAGTTGCCCTGGAAATATGATGTGCTGGCCCTGCTTTCCGGCCCAGAACCCCAGCGAAGCCGATTGGAACATGCCTTGACCACGCAACTTCAAGCCATGGACTTACAGGTGTTGCTGGTACAGGGGAAAACGGAAAGCTATCAGGAATTTGATGCCGCCCCCAATATCCGGGTTGTTTCCTTCCTGGGAACAGCAGGCCTCCATGGGGCATTGGCTTCCTCCGAGTTCGTAATATGCCGATCCGGCTACAGCACCTTGATGGATCTTTTTGCAATGGGCAAAAAAGCGTTGCTCATTCCTACACCGGGCCAGCCGGAGCAGGAGTACCTCGCTAAGAACTTACAGGTTCAGGGTGTTTTCCCATTCCAAACACATTCAACTATCGATCTGGCCAAAGGCTTATCCGCCGCCGAAGAATACACCGGATTTCCGAAGTCAGGGAGAACCGGAGAAGGGCTGGAAGCAGCAATTGGTGCACTGCTTCAATGGGTATAGAAAAATTTATACTTAGCTATCCTGCTTCAATACGTGAAGGAGGTATTCGCCGTAGCCACTTTTGAGATACAGGTGGGCCAGGCGTTCCAGTTGTTCCGCATCAATAAAGCCTCTTTGGTAGGCCACCTCTTCGATGCAGCCAATTTTAAGGCCTTGCCGGTCTTCGATAACCTCAATGAACTGGCCGGCCTGCATAAGGGATTTATGTGTGCCGGTATCGAGCCAGGCCACGCCGCGCCCCAGCATCGCAACTTTGAGTTTGCCGGCTGCCAGGTAATGCTTGTTCACGTCGGTAATCTCATATTCCCCGCGGGCACTTGGTTTGAGGTTTTTGGCGATTTCCACTACATCGTTGTCATAGAAATAGAGCCCGGGAACTGCATAATTGGATTTTGGGCGGGCAGGTTTTTCCTCAATGGACAGCGCATTGAAAGCCTGGTCAAACGCTACGACACCGTAGCGCTGGGGGTCAGCCACCCAATAAGCGAAGACGATACCGCCATTGGGGTTAATGCAGTTCTGCAGCATTTCGTCTAGGCCGGCGCCATAGAAGATATTGTCTCCCAGGATGAGTGCTACCGGATCTTGGCCGATGAAATGCTCCCCGAGCACAAAGGCCTGCGCCAGGCCGTTGGCTTCGTACTGGGGCGTATAGGAAAAATTACAGCCGATCTGGCTGCCATCCCCAAGTAGTTTCCTGAAGTGCGGCAGGTCTTGGGGTGTGGAGATGATCAAAATATCCCGGATACCCGCTGAGAGCAAGGTAGACAAAGGATAATAGATCATAGGCTTGTCGTAGACCGGCATGAGTTGCTTGCTCACCGCCAGGGTAAGCGGATAGAGGCGGGTGCCGAGGCCGCCGGCCAGGATGATTCCCTTCATTTCAGTCCGTATTTAGTCCTTTCCTTACACCCGGGCCAGGTCGCGGAAAATACGGCGAATGCGCAGCATTAGTTCCACTGGCTTAAAGGGTTTGGTCACAAAATCATCGCCTCCGATAGACATGGCCTCCAGTATGGAGTCCTCGTTCTCTAATGCTGCGATAATGATAATGGGGGTACTGAGGCCGCGCTCCTGGCGCACGTATCGAATGAGCTCTAACCCCGACATTTTGGCGACATCGATCTCGGTTACGATGAGATCCAGGCCCTCATGGTCGATAATCGCTTTGGCTTTTTTACCGTCTTCTGCCAGTAACAGCTCGTAACCTTGCTTTTGAAGGCGAAATTTCAGAGCGGTCAGCAATATTTCTTCGTCCTCGCAGATAAGGATTTTCTTCAGTTTCGTCATAAGTATGGGGGTAGCTCATGAATGCCTTAAAGGTAATAAATATTCCCTAGATCATTTTTTTTGAAATTCCCGCTTCAACTCTGTCAATACCATTGGGAGCAAGGTTTCCATGGCGTCAATTTGGAGGGCTATGAAATCGGGGAAAGCCTCAGGCTCTTCCGTTAAATGTTTCTCTATACTGCGATTGGCCCTGGCCATTTCCGCATTACCGGCAAAGACAAGGGTTGATTTCAGATGGTGGCTTAGGTTTTGCAAAGCTTGCCATTCCTGCTTTTGAAGCAGCGCTTTCATCTCCGGCAAATTGTGCTCCAGGTCTTCGATCAGCATGTGTAGGAGTTGGCCCCGGGTTTCAGAGTCATCCCCCGCCATTTGGTCAAGGTAAGCAAGATGAATATATTGGTAGGGCATGGGATATAAGGGTGTGGTCAGGCTGGCTTGAAGTAACGCTGTATCTTTTGAAAAAGTTGTTCCGGTTCAAAAGGCTTTAGTACATAATCATCCAGGCCGTATTCTTTCAGGATGTGCTCCCTCGTTTTATCTGTATGGGCGGTCATGGCCAGGATCGGAATGCTGGCTATTCCCGGGGGCATATATTTGCGAATATACTCGGTAGCAGAGAGCCCATCCCGGACGGGCATCTGGATATCCATCAGGATAATATCCACCTTTTGTTTTTTCAGCAGTTGGATGGCCTCCTCTCCATTCTCCGCCAGAAAAACATTGATGTTTTTCCATTTTTTTTCCAGCGTTTTTTTAGCCACCAACTGGTTCATTTTATGGTCTTCCACCAATAGAAGGTCAAAGGACGCTTCCGGGGGAATTCGTTCGATGGTTGTGGGTTCTATGAGGACATTGGGCGCTCCTTCATCCAACCAAAGATCAAAAAAGAAGGTGGAACCTTTCCCGGGCTCACTCCTGACGCCAATCTGCCCGCCCTGTGCTTCCACCAAAAACTTGGCAATAGGAAGGCCTAGTCCGGTGCCTTCGTAGATGCGCCCTTTCTGCCATAACTGGGTGAAGGATTCAAAGATAGATTCCAGGTATTCTTTGGCTATGCCGATGCCACTGTCCTCAACCACAAACCCCAGGTGGAACCGGCCCACTTGCTTTTCCAATACTTCTACGCCCAGGCGTACAAATCCATGATCGGTAAATTTAATTGCATTGCCCACCAGGTTAAACAAGATCTGATTAAGCCGAAGGACATCTCCTTTCAGAAATTTGGGGACATCCTGTCTTATCACCAATTGAAAATCAATTTTTTTCTCTTCGGCTTTATATTTCAGTACTCCGAAAAGGCTTTGAAGGAGGCCGGATAACTGGAAATCTTTCTGCTCGAATTGCAGCTTTCCGTTCTGGATTGTTGACATCTGCAGGATGTCGTTGATGATGCCCAGCAAAATATCGGAAGATTGCCGGATCGAATCCGTGTATCCCTTCTGCTCTTCATCCAGTTCGGTTTGCCGAAGCAGGTTGGCCATCCCGAGTATAGCGTTCATTGGCGTCCGCATCTCATGGCTCACACTAGCGATAAACTGCTCGCGGAATTTCGCGGCCTGCTCTGCCAGTTCCTTATCCTTTTTTAGTTCCTGCGCCTGTTTGCGCTCGGTGATATCCTGAATGATGCCATTGAAAAGAAAACCTCCTTTGTCCAGTTTGCGGCCCGAACACACTATGGCGACATAACGTTTTTCACCATCCCTCCTGCTGACCCATATATCTTTTTCCACCTTTTTCTGCTGGCAAACCTCATCCTGGAGCTGAAGGAAAATATTAAAAGGGCAATCCGGATTCATGAGCTCTTCACAGGAAAAGGGGTGTTGAGGGGATAGCCCGAAAATGCGATAGGTTTCTTCAGAGGCCTGGAAATAGTGCTGCGCCGGGCTGCACTCCCAATTGCCGATATGGGCGATGCGCTGGGTTTCTTCCAACCGCTTGAGAATATTACTCCGCTCAATGGAATAGCGCAGGGATTTCGCCAGTTGATCTCCGTCGAAAGCACCTTTAACCAGAAAGTCCTGTGCGCCCGATTTGACGGCCTGCAGGCCCCAATCCTTATCATCCAGTCCGGTCAGGACGATGATATTGAGATGGGGGAAATGGGAAAGCAGGCGTTCCAGGGTTTCGTAGCCCTGGCTGTCGGGAAGTGTCAGGTCCAGCAATACTGCTTCAAAGTTGGGGTTCTGCCTAAGTTCCTGAATCCCTGCCGTAAGGGTGGGGCGGTGGGTTATCCTGCAATTCAGCAATTCCGATTCCGCCAGCAGAATAGTAGCCAGGCGGACATAAGCAGGGTCATCTTCAATGAGCAGGACATTGTGCGACGGTTTCAGATTGGGATTCGATTCGGTCATTTAACCCGCATTTATTGGCGTTGCAATTAAAAAGGGCAGAAAAAGAGGGCTATTGCTCGTCGCGGGGCAGAAAAATAAAGTTGGCGCCCAGATCGCTAAGGACAAAGAGGCAAAGGAAAGCGCGGGGGTCCTTATAGACTTGCCGGAAACTATCCACCTTGGCCATTTCCACCACCTTTTTAGTTGCCAGCTCTTCCAGCGTCGTTACATTGATCGACCAGTTGGGCCCTTTTTCCTTCCGTTCCAGGATGAGGATGCCTATCTCCAGGTCAAATTGATGGATTACAAAGATGGGATAGGAGGAAATGTCCTGGTCGATAATCGCATCGGCGGCTTTTCCCATTAGTTTAATGTGTGGGGCCATCTCTGCCTCCAATTGTTCGTATTTTGAGCGGACGAATTGCTCATTCATTGGCGGATGTTGTTCGTTGTTAGTTCTTTTTTGCTGGTTGCCAGGAGTGGGATTGTGTAAAAGGTAACTGTCTGATTTGCATTCCGAGAAAAGTTGTTGTTTTGGCTTTTACCCCCCTACTCTGAAATCCCGCTTAAGATAAGGGGCTTTTGGAAAAAAGGCAAATGGGATGTACGGTGTACGATGCCTGCCCGAATGCGATAGCGGACGGATACGATGCAAGGCGCCTGGGGATGGCTGAGGCGTTTAAGGGCTGAGGGGATCAAATGTATGGGCACTGCGTAAGGCCCTCAACCACCCACTTCTCAAACATTCGCTACATCTACCCTTTCAGTTCCAGCAAAGCCACATTCTCAATGTGGTGGGTATGGGGGAACATATCCACAGGTTGGGATTTGAGCACCTGGTATTTCTCGCTCAGCAGCAGAAGGTCGCGAGCCTGAGTGGCTGGATTACAGCTCACATATACGATACGGGGAGCTTCCAGTTGCAGCAGTAATTCCACTACCTTTGGATGCATACCAGCCCGGGGCGGGTCGGTGATCAACACATCCGGTTTTCCGTGGCGTTCCGCAAATTCAGTAGTCAGAATGTCTTTCACATCACCGGCATAGAAAGTGGCATTGGTAATGCCGTTAAGGGCGGCGTTTTCCCGGGCGTCCGTAATGGCTTCGGGAATTTCCTCGATCCCCACCACCTGCCGGCAATTATGCGCCATGTAGAGCGCGATACTGCCGATACCGGTGTACAGGTCATAAACATTCTCCGTGCCTTGCAAGCCAGCAAATTCTACCGCCACATCGTAGAGGGTTTTGGCCTGATAGGTATTGGTCTGAAAAAAGGATTTGGGGCCTACCTTGAATCGCACCGGGCCGAGCGCTTCTTCCACATATCCCTTACCATGGTAGAGCACCATATCGAGGTCGAAGAGGTAGTCGTTGAGCTTGGTATTGATACAATAAAAGAGCGTTGTGGCCTGAGGAAACTCCTCCAGTAGTGCATCCAGGAAGGGCCGGATGCGTTTAGGGTCATTTTGGTGAAAACTCATCAGCACCAGTATCTCGCCTATAGCAGTAATGCGGAACATCACCTGTCGAAGAAAGCCCTCATGCTCCCGGCTATCATGAAAGGAAAGCCCCTGTTGCAGTGCAATGCGCTTGATGCCGTTGCGCAGGGCGTTGGAAGGGTCTTCCTGAAGCCAGCAATGGCTGATATCGACCACTTTGTCAAAAGCGCCGGCGCGGTGAAATCCCAGCACATTCTCGAGGTTCGACACCTCACTGTCTATCTCTTCGCGGGTGAGCCAACGGCGGTTGGAAAAGGAAAACTCCAGTTTGTTCCGGTAGTACTGCGTTCTTTCCGCGGCGATAATCGGCCGCATTTCGCCAACTTCCAGTTTGCCGATGCGCAGCAGGGCATCTTCCACCACTTTCTGTTTATGATAGGCCTGAGCTTCATAGCTGAGGTGTTGCCACTGGCATCCGCCGCATACTTCATAGTGCTGACAGAAAGGTTCAACCCGGGCCTCGGAATACTGGTGATACTGCTGTGGGACCCCCATCAGGAAGCCCTTTTTCTTTTTGGTGATCAACACATCGGCCACGTCGCCCGGCGCCGGCCCTTCGGCAAAAACGACTCTGCCTTTGGCATCCCGCCCAACGCTCCGGCCCTTATCGGCAATACCGGTAAAGGTTATCTCTGGTATCAATTCTGGTTTGCGCCTTCTCGACATTCGGATTTTCCTCGATATTTGTTGGCGCAAAGGTAAAATTTAATTGTGGAAAAGTGGGGAAGGCTTCAGCCTGTCTAAACTACCACCAGCATCCTGATTTCCAGACGCAAAAGCCGGAGCCACTAAAAATGCTATGAAAATCAAGATCATGGCAACAGACCCCTATTTACTCGAGCGGGTGCGGCGGATCTTCAGCCTGAATTGATTCTCAGCGGGAATTTTTCTATTTTTGAAAAAATCGATTCGCCACCCCAAAACCGCAATCATGAAGCTAAAAGACCTGGATCTCGACAAAACCTACACCTACGCCGATTACCTCCGCTGGACCTTCGAGGAGGCCGTTGAATTGATCAGAGGGAAGGTCTTTAAAATGTCGCCCGCGCCCAATACCTATCATCAGGATATTTCCACAAAACTTCTTTTAAAAATTGGGTATTATTTTGGGGAGAAAGGATGTAAAGTCTTCCACGCTCCTTTCGACGTCCGTTTGCCACTTCCTCCCGGCCAGATAAAAGATAATGAAATACAAACCGTAGTACAACCGGATATTTCCGTCATCTGTGACCGCAGCAAGATCGATATCCGGGGCTGCCTCGGGGCGCCGGACTGGATCATCGAAATCGCCTCTCCAAGCACCTCAAAAAAAGACATGAAGGACAAGTTCGAAGTGTATGAATTTTCCGGGGTGAAAGAGTACTGGATCGTCTTTCCGCAGGAGCAAAGCGTACTGGTTTACACCCTGAATGAAAAGGGAAAGTACATCGGCCTGCCGCCCTTCGTAAAGGAGGATAAGATCAGCCCGGTGCTCTTCCCAAATCTGGAGATCAATCTGAGCGAAATTTTTCCCGAGATGGATCTGGCGGAAGAGCCCTGGGATGAGCATTATGTGCGGATGTAGGCGTTGCCAGGGGTAGTGATCTTGGCTGACGGCAGCCTCAGGCCTTTGTCCGTTCCTCGCTGATTTCCCAGAGCCTCCGGGCAATGGCCGGATCATACGAATCAGGCGAGGCGACGATCGCTGCCTTCCACTGCACGGTGCATGGGGCGTATTTGTCGGGGGTGCGGGAGGCCAGGACAGTAATTGAACGCCGGTGAGTTCTGTAACTATATCCTCGATTTCACCTCACCCATTCTGCATAATTTTCGGGCGTAAGCACGGTGTATGTCGCATCCGGGTAAGCTTGGTTCCATCCCCTCGGAGGTTTGGGGTGTTTTTTTTCATTCCATTTGAACTCGTAACCGTACAGTCGGCCTCCCCGTTCTTCGATCCAGTCAATCTCTTGCTGGTCATAGGTACGCCAAAAGTAGTTGTTGACAATCATGCCTGTGTATTGCTGAAACTTGATCCGTTCGCTGATCATATAGTTTTCCCACAATTGCCCCATATCATTTCTCAACTCCATTGGGTTCAGATTGGCAGCCAGAATATTTCTGATGCCATTGTCGAAAAAATACCATTTGCTGCTTTTGGTGATTTCTTTTCGGAGATTCCTGCTAAACCCGCCCACCCGGTGTATGATGAACACCTTTGACAGCAAATCCAGATACCGGCTTACCGTATTGCCGCTCATCCCCAGTTGTTTACCTATTTCGGTAGTGGAAACCTCACTACCAATCTGAAATGCCAATAACCGCAACAAGGCCAGTATTTTATCTGAGCTTTTAATTCAAATCCTCACCGTTTAGCAACAAGACAGGTTCGGTCAGCTCAGACAAAATCTGACGGATCAGAACGGTTTTTCCCACCCGCCTCGGCCCAAGTAACACCACTACTTTGTTGGGCAGGAGATATTCGAGCAATAGAGGTTGGATGCTTCTGCGCAAATAATCCATGGTATCTTTTCATGTGAAAATAAAGAAAAATCCATTCAAATACTGCGCTAATTAACGTTAATTAGCGCAATTAAAAAATCTAATTATTGTCAATTAGCGCAGCATAAAGGTCCTAAATCGTAAAGCATTCATTCCCGCCCCACTTCAAAACCAACTCCGGCAACACCACCTTAAACTCCCGCGCCTGTTCCTGGTCCGTCCAATACACGATGAAATTGACCCGCGCTTCGGTCAGCGCGTATCCTGCAGTGCGGTGGGCAAGGAGTTGCTCGTGAAATTTTTGGAAAATTTCAAAACCAAGTTCCTGCTTTGATCCGCCAGGTACTCAGTACCTGAATCAGCAGATCTTGTCCGCTCATCAGGCCTCCACACGATGTTGGACGAAGGCAAAATAGCCGAGGTAAATGTCTTTGAGCGTGAGTTGGACGGCAATTTTAGTAGGCGGTAGCCAGTACCTCCGTATTTTCCTCGAGTTGTACGTCCGGTAGATGGATGTGATGGAAAAAACGCCCATTGGTATGAATGGTAAAAACGGCTTTTGGCGCGGGTGAGGGCGACGTATATCTGGCGCTTAGCCTCGTCGGAGTCAGCGTTGAAGCCGTCGAGCATCAGGAAAACATGGTCAAACTCTCGGTACTTTTACTTGTGTATCGTCGAAACAAATATCGTATCGCTCTCCTGCCGATAGAAGTCCTCAATCTTCGACTCTCTCACGAATGATTGAAAATCAGATACATACTTGGTTTTCGGATTAATTTCCTGAAAGTCCTTAATTAAATTAAGCACGATTTCGAATTTCGGGCTGAACCTGAATTTATCATACACTGCGCGTTTAGCATTTTCCCAATCTTCCGGTGCGATGCTGGTAAGAGTCAGGCGCCAATGCATCCATGAAGTACCGCACTTCCAACAGGTTTTGAAGTGGGAAGCCGTCGTTGCTTTGGATAAGTTTGGCGGTATGCCGTGCTGTAGCAGCAGCAGTATACCGGTGATTTGAGCAGCCTCTTCGTTGGTTTTGGTAGCACGCATAGTAAGTACCGCTCAAATCGGTGGCGAGCAAGTCGCGTACCAGGGGTTCTATGAGATGCCTGCTTTGGTAGGACACCAGTTTCAGATGGTAATCCGCCGTATGATATGGGATGATGCCCTCGGTTTTCAGCCGTTTGGAAATTGTTTTGGCAAAGGCATTGGCAAAGGCGACGATTTGGGGGCAGCTTCGAAAATTGGTCGTTAGGTCATATTTCACAGCCTGCCGGCGTTCGATGAGTTCAGTCAAAAAGCGGGAATCGGCGCCTCGAAACGCGAATATGTTTTGGTCATCGTCGCCCACGGCAATCACGCGCAAGCCCTCATTTTTTCCATTAAAATGTTGACTAATGCAAACTCATCGGTGTTCATATCCTGTGCTTCGTCGATGACCAGCACCGCTTTGGTGATTCGGTTGGGTTCGATTTCCCCATTTCGAATTTTCTCCACGGCGTCCTGAAGGATGCTGTCCGATTTTTCAAGGTTGCCGACGCGGTAAAGGTCGAAACAATAGGAATGAAAGGTTTTGATTTCCACAAAATGGGCTGCATTGCCGATGAGCGCCATCAGGCGTTTTTAAACTCCGT
The DNA here is from genome assembly GCA_020636215.1 of Lewinellaceae bacterium. Taxonomy (GTDB): domain Bacteria; phylum Bacteroidota; class Bacteroidia; order Chitinophagales; family Saprospiraceae; genus JACJYE01. The sequence goes on along the minus strand of JACJYG010000004.1, from coordinate 1,495,073 downwards.
TGCCGCTGACCGCGAAAAGGTGAGCATTAACAACTGCTCGTGTTTCATCTTCCATGAGCAGGAGCGCGGCGAGTTTGTGGGTCAATACCTTGGTTTTGCTGCTGCCCGGCCCGGCAATGCGACAAAGGTGCGCGCTGTGTTTGTCGTCGATGATCTGGCGCTGCGCCTCGGAGAGGGTTTCGAATAATTGCCGGTATTTGGCAGGCGTAATGTTTCGCCTGATTTCCGCGCTGCGGGTTCCGGGAAAATACCTTCCCAAAAAGAGGAGTAGTTCAACTGAAAATAATCGTCTACAAAGCGCAGCGCGCCCACATAGTCGTGCACCATTTTTTGGCGTATTCTCCTACGATGTGGATTTGTTGCACTTTGTTTTCGTAGAACTGATTGAGTTTTTGATAGTCCTCGTTTTTGTATTGGATTTTGTTGTTTTCTTCCAAACGGACGATGTTCAAGCGGTTGTAAACAACCAAAAAGCCGCCCTCAATTTTCAGGGCTTCGATTCTGGACAGGTAAAAAGCGCATCTTCGACTGCCTCCGATGTGGTTTTCTGTTGAAACAGGCTAAACTTGCCGCTCGAAATTTTCTTTTAATTCCAGCACTGAAAATTCTACCAGCACTTCCTCTGTCTGCCCGTTTCCGGCAGTGGTAAGGTTTGCTTTTTAGATATAAAAACTCAATGGTAAAGAACGCGCCAGTTCGTACCGTTTTCCCAATTTTTCACGCAAATTCCGGGGCGAATCCTTGGCTTGCACTAAGATAATCTGGTTCGCAAAATCGCGGGGCGCGCGTTTTATCCAGTGTTTTATACCAAAAGTTCAGTATCGTTTTGAGTCGTTGCGGCGAAACGCCGGCGCAGCCTGCGGCTTCGGCGGCTTCATTGAGGGCTTTGAGCGAAAAGTCCCGTTCGGTCTCGTCCAATTGAGTGAGCAAAAACTGTTCGATTTGATAGAACGTTTCCACGATGGCAAGCGAGCGGTTTTTTGTTCGCCGCGTTTGATGAACGCCGTCAGGTCTTTGGCGTCGGCGAGGATTTTTTCTTCCCGCAGCAGGTTAATGATTTGGATGACCTCTTCTCTGACGATGCCCAGATGGTCACTGATGTAATCAATGCGCGATTCGGCGGCTTCACTGTCGGCGGTGTGCGCCTTGCTTTTACTGGAGAACAGTTTTTGAGGATTCGGACAGCGTTTACTTTCTGGCGCTCATTTTCGAAGCGATCGGATCGTTCGATTTTTCAATGGTACTCTTGTGCGGTTTTGCTCAGGATACTGTTGGCGTAAATGCGGGGCATGTTCTGCCCGCGGCGCAGGTAGCCGGCGTCTTCGAGTGCGGCAATGGCGGTGGTTACGCGGGTTTTCGATTTCAGAAACACTGTCGTCCCAGCCTGCTTTCCGGGCGATCTCGAGCGGCGAATTGGAAACGCTCGTGCGGTATTTGGTAATGAATTTGATGGCGTTCCAGATTTGTTTGATCTCCTGGATGTTGAGTTTGGTCTGGTTCAGCAGGATGAAGTGTTTACTCAGGTCTTCCTCATTGAACAGCACGTAGCACTCCGCCTCAATTTTTCGTCGCGCCCGGCGCGCCCACTCTCCTGCGTAGTTTTCAAAAGAATCGGAAATGTCGAAATGGACGACCATGCCTACATCTTTTTGTCTACGCCCATGCCAAAGTACCGAGGTGGCGACCATGACCTGCACCGTTCCGGCGATGAAGGCATTTTGATTCTCCGTTTTTCCGTAGCCTCCATTTTGCCGTGAAAGGCGCGGGCGTTGAAGCCGTCTGCCTGCAGCCGCTCGGAGAGTTCGCTTGCTTTTCGCGTGCGGGAGACGTACACGATGGTAGGGCAGTTTTTTGTCGTTAAGGAGGTTTCGCAGGGCGTCGTATTTGTCTTCGTCGCCTTCTTTTTCCAGAACCTTATAGTGCAGATTGCTTCGGGCGGCGGAGGACCGAAAAACATCGAGTTCAAGGTTCAGTTTTTCCCGAAAATAGGCGCAAATGTCTTCAATGACTTTCTGTTTCGCGGTTGCAGTGAAGCAGGAGACTGGGATGGGGTCGGCGAGGTTTTTCTTTTCCTGCAGGTTTTTGATGAAATCGGCAATGTAGAGGTAATCCACCCGGAAATCCTGGTACAGGCGGAGAAGCAGTGCGCCTCATCAATGACGAAGCGGGCGATTTTGCGGTAGCAGCAAACGTTCGATGGATTTGGAACGCAGGGACTCGGGCGAGATGTAGAGCAGCGCGGTAAGAGCCGTCTTCCACGCGCTCGAAGGATTTGGCGCGTTCGATGGGGTCGAGCAGGTAGTTGATGGTGGTGCCTCGGTGATGCCCGCGCGTTCCAGATTGTCCACCTGGTCCTTCATCAGCGATTGCAGGGGCGAGATGACGACCGTCAGGGCTTTCATACTTTGGTAGCTCATCAAGGCGGGCACCTGAAAGGTGATGGATTTGCCGCCGCCCGTCGGGAAAATGGTACCAACAGGGACTGGTTCCGGACGGTACCGCCCGGACGGCTTTTTCCTGCAGGGGCTCGCCTCCGTAAGTTCGGTAGTGCTCAAAACCGAAAAACTGTTTCAGGTACTTTGAAAATGTCAAGGTGTTGGTCGCAGTACGCGCAGCCTTCCAGGCAGGGTTTGTTGCGCAGGTTTGCCATGACGCGCTCGATTTCCGGATAATTCCTCAGCACCCAGGGTGGCGTCGCGGAAAAGCGGCTCCGGCAGTGGATAATACCCAAAGCGTAAAGGCCAATTCGATGGGGTTTCATTTGCAAACCGGGCGACATCTGCCTTTTCACAAATGTCGGCGCCAAATTTTTCAAAAATCAATGCGGTAACGTCCAGATTTTCAGGCTGAAAACGCAGAAATTTAAAAAAGGCGGAAAACACCGCCTGGTACCCCTGAAGCAAACCGTAAAAAAATCATTTTCAGGCAGGGGTCGAGGCGCGAAAATGCCGTCACTTCGTCGTGAAACAGGTCCCGCGCTTTCAGGGCGTCGTTGAGCGGGTTGTTGATGGCATCGGTTTGGAGCTTATCGTCCTTGACCAGGGCATGGTAGGGTTTCTCAGGAAAGAGCAGCGGCGACCACGGCAAGGTATCAATGGCGTTTTCGAGCGGAATACCCGCCGCAGCAAGCGCCGGGCGGACGAATTTCAGATCATGCTGAAAAATGTTGTGCCCGCAAACAAAATCCGCCCCCGAAGAAACAATGCGAATCCCTCGAGCGAAGCATCGTGAAACTGCCGGTACCATCGTCCAGGCAGCCCCGATGTCGAAGACTTTTTGCCGTTGCGGTACCGGTTTCCGTATCGAAAAGGCTATGGAGGGCATACCGATTCCATTCCGTTTCCAACAAAGCTACAAAGGCGCTTCGAATTCCGCTTTATTTAGGGCGAAAAACGGGGAAACAGCAGCTCTCCGCTTTCAGAAGGCTTGAAAGATTTATATTCGCTTTTAAAAAAAACAACATGTTTTCCCTCGACAACTTCGAATCCTACGTGCCGGTAAGATCCTACCAGTGGTATACTTATTTTAACGAGCGCACCGTGGAGCGCCTGGAGAAAACCACAAAAGGCCAATGGGAAGCGGTGGTAGCCGGCAGCGAGGATTACGAGGTACGTATAACGCTGGTAAGCAAAAGGTGAAGGACTGGAGCTGCGATTGCCCCTACGACGGCGGGGCGGTTTGCAAACACGTGGTAGCCGTGCTGTACGCCCTGCGCGAAGCGGCGCCCAGCAAAGCAAAAAAAAAAGAAAACCCACAGCCGGCAAGATGAGCTTTGAGGACATTCTGCTGCAGCTCGACATCGAAGAACTGCGCGAATTTATCCGGTATCAGAAAGCACAAGGCAGGGAATTTGGCGAGCAGTTTATGTTGTTCTTTTCCGACAAGGACCCGGGGATGGACGTGGAGAAAAAGTACCGCGAGATGGTGCGGCAATTGGCCAGAAAGCATTCCGACCGGGGCTTCATGGACTATCGGGGCACCTTTGCCTTCTCAAAGCCATGAGGAGTACGGTACTGCATACCGCCGATCATGCCATCGACAGGAACAACTTCCGCGAGGCCATGGCCATAGCGCAGGCCGTTTGCCTGGAAGTGATGAAAGTCCAGCAAGCGTGCGACGACTCTGCCGGAAACATTGGCAGTATTATTTTGGATGGCATCCAAGTATTCCATAACATCGCCAATAGCGAGGCGGTAGCGCCCGAGGTGGTGGATCAGATCTTTGCCTGGCTGGAAAAGCAATTGTTGGATGCAACCTGGTTCGACTACGGCGACTTCGGCTACGAAATGCTGGCTGTGGCCGAATCCCTCGCCCCGCGCGTGGCCCCCGAACGTTTTCTGCACCTGCTCGACAAGCTCCTGGAATCCAGGGCAGCCACCGGTTCTTACCGCGAATACACCAGAGAAGCGCTCAAAAAATACAAGATCCGCTTCCTGCAGGCCATTGGCCGCGAACAGGAAGCCGGGCAACTCATCGCCGCCAATATGGATATTGTGGAGGTGCGGCTCGGCCTGGTGGAAGAGGCCATTGCACAGCAAGACTTCCTCCTGGCCAAACAACTCATAGCCGGGGGTATTGAGATTGCGGAAAGTAAAGGACACCCCGGCACGGTGGACCGCTGGGAAAAGGTGCTGCTACAAATCGCGCAACTGGAGGGCGACCTCGACACCTTCCGGTTTTTCGCTAAAAGATTCGCTTTCGTCAGGGGGATGAACACCGAATTCTACCAGAAATGGAAAGCCTCCTTCCCGCCGGAAGAATGGCCGGAAGTCATTGAGCAGCACATACAGTCCGTCCTCGCCGAGGAAACCGCTAAACCCCGGAAATTCGCATGGGATAGTCTGGAACACGCGCTTTTCCAGAGCTTGGCGCCTGTTTATATCGCGGAGCAGCAATGGGAAAGGCTGCTGCATCTCATCCCGCCGGATCCCAGCGAGCACACCCTGGCTCTGGTGCATCCTTACCTGGCCGGCCGCTACCCGAAAGAAATGCTGGCGTTGTACGGGAGGATACTGGAAACAATGGCTGACAAGGCCGGCAACAGAAGTCAATACCAAAATCTCGCCGCGCTGATGAAAAAAATAAAACAGGACATCGAGGGCAGCCACGCCGCTATCGACGAGCTGGCCGCTTCGCTCATTCAGAAATACCCGCGCCGGTCAGCGATGCGGGAGGAGTTGGGGAGGGTGTTGAAGTAGCACGGGCCTCTAGTGCCGCAGGTTGCCTTTTTATGGATCAAAGGCCGCTCCTGGTTTTTTGCCGATGTAAAGTGAATAGGCCATTGGAAGTGTCCGCTTCACGCCTGGTGTCAGATGGGCACTTGCAAGTGGCCTTCTGACTTAAGCGGAGCCAAGCTCCCCCTGGCATAGGAATAACTTTTATTAATCCTCAACCCTGGATTTAGCTGAAAAAAGCCCCCTTATTCCGCTAAAAGCGTAAATTTCATCCCGATTCAGCTGATTAATACCATGCACACCCCTTCCCAACTCCTCCAATCCCGTCTCACCGCCCTGGGCGATGAGAAAAAAGCCCGCTGGCTGGAAAACTACGTCAAGCACGACATCCGGTCCAAAGGGGTGGGTATCCCGCAGATCCGGGAGGTGGTCAAGGCGGTGGCCAAAGAGCATGGCCTTGACCAACAGCCGACTGAGGCCCAGTTTGAGATCCTCAACGATCTCATGCAGCAGCCCTTCACCGAAGACAAGCTGGCGGCCATCCTCTACCTGCAGCTCTACTGGAAAGGGATGGATGCCCAGCCCCAACTCGATTTGATCTCCCATTGGTTTGATCAGCGCTGGATCAGCGACTGGAACGTCTGCGACTGGCTCTGCGTACGCCTGTTGTCGCCTATGGTGGACCGCTCGCCGGAGCAGGCCCTTCCCGTACTGAAAAACTGGAATTCGGATCCTTACCTGTGGACGGCCCGGGCCTCGCTGGCGCCCTTTGCGCAATGCAAATCCATTGCTGAGCATATTGACACGATTGAGTCCTTTTCCATGACCCTCATCCGGAGGGAGGAGCGGTTCTGCAAAACGAGCGTGGGCTGGGTGCTGCGGGAATATTCCCGGCACGATAAGGATTTTGTGCTTCAGTTTCTGGAGGAGCATAAAGATTGGGTGACGCCGGAGGTGGTGAAAAATGCAAGGAAGTATATCTCCTGACGAAAAACATAATCATCATGAAAATTACCTTTATCGGCCTGGGTATCATGGGCAGCCGTATGGCGGGCAACCTTTTAAAAAATGGTTTTGACGTAACGGTATGGAACCGCTCCCCGTCTCCAATGGAAGAGCTGAAGGCCCAGGGAGCCAAAACGGCGGCATCGGCGAATGAAGCTGTGCCGCAAGCGGATGTCGTATTCAGCATGCTGTCCACGCCCGAGGTGGTGGAGCAGGTGTTTTTGACCGAAGGGGGCGCACTGTCCCACATGAAAGACAACGCCATCTGGGTGGATTGCTCCACCGTCAACCCCTCGTTCAGCCTCCGGGCGGCTCAGGCCGCGGCAAAGGCCGGTATCCGCTTCATGGACGCCCCCGTGGCCGGCACCAAGCCGCAGGCCGAAAATGCGGAACTGGTGTTTTTCGTGGGCGCGGAAAAATCCCTGCTGGAAGAAGTGCAACCCTATCTCAACAGGATGGGCAACAAAGTGCTGCACATCGGCGAAACAGGGAAGGGCGCTTCCTTTAAAATGCTGGTGAATATTATGCTGGCCCAGTCCATGGCCATCTTTTCGGAAGCCGTGCTGCTGGGCGAAAAGATGGGGCTGTCCAAAGCGTTCTTGCTGAACGTTATTCCCAATCTGGCCGTGGCCGCCCCCTTCACCAAAGCCAAGGCCGAAATGGTGCGCAGTGACGATTACGAAGTGCAGTTCCCGCTGGAGCTGATGTACAAGGACCTGCACCTGGCTGCTTTGACGGCCTACGAGCTGAAGCAGCCGCTCTACCTCGCCAATGTGGCGAAGGAGCTGTACGCCGAAGCGGATAAAAAAGGTATGGGCAGGCTGGATTTTGCGGCCATCTTCAAGTATCTGGAAGAGCGGTAGGCAACATTTTTTCAGCACAAAAGCCGCTGCCCGGCTGTCCGGACTGGCTTTCCTGTTGAAAACCTTTTAGGTTCTGGAAACCTCAAAGGTTTTCCCTTTATCTTTACCCCATGTTACCACCGCAAAAATACATCCCCATCGACTGCGGTTTCTACGACCGCATCGAAGCGGCCATTGTGCAGCGCAAAACCGTACGGCTGGAATACCTGGATACCGATGGGAAAAACGTGCAGGCCGAAACCATGCTCAGCAATACCCAAACGGCGGCCGGGGAGGAATTCCTCCTGCTGCCGTCGGGGGAAAAGATCCGCATGGACCGCATCGTCAGCCTGGATGGGGCGCCCGTCCCTAAAAGTTGTTAGGAACAAAACCTCCGCCCCATGGCCAATAAATGGAATCCTCAACTCTACGACACCAAACACGCTTTCGTCTACCAGTACGGCGAAAGCCTGCTGGAACTCCTCGCGCCTGCCCCCGGCGAGCGCATCCTCGACATTGGCTGCGGCACCGGCGCGCTGACCCGGCAGCTCAGCAATGCAGGAGCTGAAGTGGCCGGCATCGACAAATCGCCGGAAATGATCGAAGCGGCCCGGGCGGCTTTTCCGGGCCTGGAGTTCCACGTCATGGACGCAGCCGGTTTTCAGTTCAATAAGCCTTTTGACGCCATCTTTTCGAACGCTACTCTCCACTGGGTGCCGGAACAGGAACAGGCCGTGCAATGCATGGCCGCTGCCCTGAAGCCGGGGGGGCGAATGGTGGTGGAATTCGGAGGGAAGGGCAATGTGGAAACAGTGATCAAACAGATCCGGAAAACGCTGCAGGAACATGGTTACGACGCACAGGCTGCCCGACAATTCTGGTATTTTCCCTCCATCAGCGAGTACAGCAGCCTCCTGGAAAGAAATGGTTTCGAGGTGGCCCTAGCCCAGCTTTACGATCGCCCCACCCCTCTGGCCGATAGCGAGAACGGCATCACGGATTGGATTAACATGTTCGGAGGAACCTTCTTTGAAGACATCGAAGCGGCAGAACGGCAAAGCCTCATCGCCGAAATACAGGAAGCCCTGCGAAGCTCCTGCTACCACGACGGCGGTTGGTGGGCGGACTACCGGCGCATCCGGGTGGTGGCCCGGAGGCTTCCCATAGCACTAAGCGGGAACTTGTAACCTGGAACATCCTTAGGCTTTTCATCCCGATTTCGATCCACTGGATCTCATCGGGCTGCGAAGGTGCAAGCCCCTCCGCAGCTGCGGTGCACCTTTTTGATCCCGATTTCGGCCCACTGGGCCTCATCGGGATGAAAAGCTGCGGTGCACCTTTTCAACTGCTCACTGTCTACTGCCTTTCCAGGCATACACCCGAAAAAAGTCCGCGTCCAGCACTTCCACCATCTCCCCGAACGGCGGCTCCGGCTCCCGGAAGCCGGGATGATTATCCGCCGCCATCGGGCCGGATGATTCCTTCCCTTTTTTCTGGTGCAGAAAGAGCACCTGCCGGTACTTTCCCGCAGTTTCTTCATCCACCCCCTTTTCATTGCCGGTTTTACAGTGCAGCGCCCAGCCCGCCCACCATTCCAGCCCGTGGCGAGCGATGACCAAAGTATTTTCATCCAATTGTAGCTGGGTTTTCAGTGATTCCAGCTCTTCGAAGGCCGCCTGTGTGATAACGGGTTCTTTGAACCGAATTACCCCGGGGCTGAAGGACAGACAAACCAGAAGTAAGGTCACAGCCAGAGCATTGCCAAGCCTCGGAGATAGCAAGCGGAAAAGGAACAAACACAGAACGGCCTGAGGTACGAACAGCATCAGCATGAAGCGCCGGGCATAATCGGCATCGATCAATGGGAAAGACAGAAAGAATATCAGGGCCAACAGTGCCGGCAGGGCCACCCGCTCCACGGCATCCAGTTTCGCTTTGTGTTTATACCATACATACCCGCCGAGCCCCAGCAGCAGCCAGGAGAACAGGTAGCCCAGCAGTTCCGGCGGGCCCACTGGCCCGAGCAGGGCGGGGCGCCGGAACAATTCAGTAACCACTTTCAGCAGGCGCCCGGCGCGGCTCGGGTCGAACAAAGCCACCAGGCCCGTGGATAATACGCTTAGGGCGCCCAGCGGCAGCAACGCCCGCCGGGGCGCATAGAAGAACAGCCCCAGGCCCAGGGTGAGCGCCGCCACCACGAATACGCCAAAATGGGATAGGCCGGTCAACCCCAGGCTTATCAGCCCTGCCAACATCCAGCCCCGGGAGGGCTGCCGGAGGTACTTCAGCCCGAACAACAGAAAAGCAAAGAAAAAGGGAATGGCAAAGCCGTTCTTCTGGAGGTCGCCGGTGAACATCAGCGGCCAGGGCGCCAGTACGGCAAAAACAGCCACGGCGGATTCCGGCAACCATCGCTGTCCACCGGCGCGGCCCAGCTCCCGGCCAATCAAATACAAGGGGATCAGGAGGAGGGGCAAAAAAAGGCTGTCAACCGTTTTCACCACCGGCATGATCCAGCTTTCCGCCGGCGCCGCCGACAACCCCCTCAGCCCTTTCACCCAAAAGGCATTGAACCAGAAATACAGGGGCATATCGGCAAACCCCAGCCGCCCGTTCTCCAGCAGGCTGCGAACCTGCAGGGGATAGTAGCCGCCGTTGACGCCGGGGATGAGCTCCTGCCGGAAGTGGAGGGACCCGCGCAGGGCGGCAGCCAACAGGAAAATGAAGAAGAAGATGATCTTTCGGCCCATAATCGGGCTAAAGTTAACAAACCCTGGAGGTTTTGACCTCCAGGGTTTAGACAGAATTGGTTTTTTGGAGCTATTGGGCTATCCTACTTAAAAATCGTGATCCAGCCCTCCGCATAACCTGAACCGTAAGCACCTGACCCGTCGGAATATCCTTTCACGTTCCCGAAGGCCCCTTCGAACTTCCCGGTGCCGCCTACGATATCCAGGTCAGCCGTATAAGCGCCGGTAAAGAAAACTTCGTAATCGCCTTCCCACCAGATTTGATCGCCATTGGCCCCGCAGAAGATGCCGTTGCTGCCAGTGATGACTATCTTGTTCCCAACCAAATTGCAACTTCCATGTTCCCAGGTGCTTTCCATTACATTGAATTTCCCCAGATGGGTAGCGTGGCCGCGCATCCATCCTCCGGCCGGTATGCTAAGGCCAGGGCAGGGGGGATCGCATTCGCAATCCTTCATTTCTCCGGTGATGATACTCTCCTCCACCCAGCCTTTCATGGGCAAGGTTACGCTTTCCTTACCGCGTACATCAATGGCGGCCGATCCATCCGGCACATCGGCAGGGGTTGGCACGTCTTCCACACAAGCTGCCAGGAAGAGCAGCAGGGCGGGGATCAAAAAGAATCTCAACGTTTTCATGGTTTTTGTTTTTGGGAGCGCGAGCCTCTGGTGCTGCGGCTCAAGAAGCAATAAAAAAACGTTCGTGAGGGACTGCGTCCCGGGCTAAACCTGGAAGTCTCTGACTTGCGAATTGTTGGTACCACCTATCCCCGCCAGTCGGAAAGGGAAAAAAATCAATATTTTCTTTTCCAAGCTTGCCATAGAGCCTCGAGAACTCAGGGCGTAATAGGAAATTACACCCTGAGAGCCGGGCGGCCAGTGGATGTCAGGGTACAGTTTCCCACTGTGCCCTGACTTATCTGAGAAAACCCAGACCCCTTCCCTCGGATTTTATTAATTCTTAACCCGCGGCACTAGAGACTGGCTTTGTTATTCCGCATCGAGACGGACCCTGTCCGCCGAAGCCAGGCGAAGGCGGAGTCTCTCGCGAACGACTTTTATATATCTTCAACCCGCAGCACTACCGGCCTGTGAAAGCGCTTATGGAAAAGCATACAGCCTCTTTTCACGGTACCAGAGTACCTGCGCTCCGGTTAGCGAAATGACATCATCAAATTAAGCTTGAATTACTGCTGCAGCACGCACCTTTTCGTTTCCGTAAATCCATTCGTTCTCAACTGGTACAGGTATACTCCGGTAAAATTTTACCAACGTTCCATTCAACCGAATAGGATCCCGCGGTATGTAAGCCATCTACCAGCCGCGCCACTTCGCGCCCTGCGATGTTGAACACCCGGAGGCTGACATAGCCCGCTTGTTGCAATTCATAGGAAATCGTCGTCTGCCCGCTGAAGGGGTTCGGTTGGTTTTGGTGTAAAACAAATGGCGCTTCCTCAAGCTCAACCGCCGCATTCACTACGGGAAGGCAATATTGCAGCACCGTTTCGGACACCTTGTAAATTTGGTATGCCGGTAAAAAAGAAAGCAGCGCCCTCCAATTCCATAGATGCAGTTATCCACTACTGCCGAAGCAAAAAGGCCTGGGTTCCGGCATATCATCCGTTACCGTCCAGCTATCCGTTTCCGGATCATATTGAATGATATCCGGAAGCGGAGTGGTGTCATTCAGGATGCCTCCGTAGGCATACAAGAGATCATTGACGACAGCCGAACCAAATAGTGACCTGGTTTGAGGCATTTCCATTTTCTCCATCCAGGTATCGGTCGCCGGGTCATATACTTCCAGTACATCCTTGTATCCGGATGCATCTATACCTCCCATCGCATATATCTTCCCATTCAAGGCTTCTGCACAGAAGCCTGAACGGGCAGTCGGCATAGGGGCTTTCGTCTGCCAGGTATCCGTAACCGGATCGTACATTTCAACTTTATTGGTCCGGTTGGGTAGGCGGGTGGTGCCGCCGATGACATAAAGCTTGCCGTCCACAACAGCTGCGGACAGATACCCCTTACTGGTCGACATCGGGGCTTTTGCGTCCAGCTATCCATCGCCGGGTCATAGACGTAGAGCGTATTTTTCGACACCCCCAAAGTAGTATATTGGGTTTGCCCGCCAGCCACGTATATCTTTCCCCGATCACCCCGCCGCTGCGCCATGGATCGGTTCCGGAAGGCTCTGCCGGTTTTGCCAGGCATCTGTTTCCGGATCATACCGTTCTACCACATTGCTGATCTCCGTTACGGAGTAAGCCCCGCCAATGACGTATATTTTTCCATCTACGACACCGCTGGCGCTGTAAGCCCGGGGCGTAGTGATGGGTTTTAGGTACCAGCCTTCGGCGGAAGGTTCAAATTCATACATGATCACCGATGCCGTAGTTGCCGGGGGGGAGGAGGGGATGAAAAAGGGCTCCAATGCCCCTGTGATGGCGTAAAGGCGGTTGCCGACAACGGCATTGGCGCACATTGCTTTTTTTTCGGGAATGGTTCCTATATTTTCCCCAAAGGCCGTTTCGGGGTCAAACTCGAAGAAATCCTGGGAAGCGGTGGGAGAGGTATTATTGATACCGCCATACACGTATATCTTGCCTCCGTAAGTGGCCGAACCGAAATACCCGACGGCCGGCGGCGGGTTGTCTTCCAGTTTCCAGTTGTCCGTCGCAGGATCATAGGATTCCACTGAGGAGAGGCCATCCCCAATTCCATCGACGATATAAATTTTGTCCCCCACTACCTGCGCCAGAATATTGGCCCGGGCTTGTTGCATGCTGTCCATGGTAACCCAGGTATCGGACAGCGGGTCATACCTTTCCACTGTTTTTACCGAGATATGATCGCCTATTCTTCCCCCTATTGCATAGATATAGCCGCCTAGGGCGCAGGCCGTCAGGTGGGAGCGGCCGTTGGGCATGCTCGCTTTTTCCGACCAGGCATTCTGAATGGGATCGTACTCATAAACCGCAGCGTAACCTCCTGTGGAGTAATAATCCGACTTACCTCCCATCACGTATATCTTCCCATTGGCCGTTGCCGAAGCCGGCGCAAAGAGCGGAACCGGCAGGCTGGCTATGGTAACATCCCAGGTATCTGTCTCTGGGTCGTACCGCTCTACAGCGGCGCTTCCCTCTGTGCGGGAAATGCCGCCGCCGATGACGTAGATACTGCCGTCCAGTACGCTGCATGCCACATAAGCCCTGCCCGTTGGAATTGGAGCTTTATATACCCATTCTTCCTGAGCTTGTGCCGTAGCCCGGAACAGCAGCGTGGCCATAACGGCCAGCAATACAATTGTCATTGTCTGTTTCATATTGGTGCTTTTTAGTGTTGTCAATGTAGGCTGGCTTTTGCTCAAAAGGGAAGGACTATTGTTCCAAGGTTTGGACTATTGTTGCATGGCTACTGGCTATATTGTCTCCAATCAGGCTGGCAGCCGACAATATTATCACATAGCCATATAGCCTAGGCCTCCCGGGCTTCCGAAGGGGACAAGCCGAATTCGTGGGTGAAAGCACGGGTGAAATAATAAGGGTCTTTAAAGCCCACGGCGTAAGCCACTTCATTGACAGCCAAACGAGTCGATTGGAGTAACTCCCTTGCTTTTTCCAAGCGGTAGGAGCGGATAAAATGGGAGGCGGACTGGCCGGTAAGGGCGGCCAGCTTGCGGTGCAGTTGGGTGCGGCTGACGCTCATCATGGAGCAGAGGGCTTTAATACCGAATGCTTCTTCCTGGTAATGCCTTTCCAGACATTGGCGCAGCTCGTACAAGAAGCGTTCATCCAGCCCCAAAGGCTTTTTTTCCGGTAACGGCCCGGACAGGCTCTGGCTGTACTTGTGTTTCAGCGTTTCCCGTAGGCCGATCAGTTTCTGGAGTTCCACTTCCAGCTCCCGGCGGTGGAAAGGCTTGGCCAGATAGGCATCGGCGCCGCATTCCAGGCCGCTGATCCGGGAATCCAGGTCCGTTTTGGCCGTCAGCAGGATGATGGGGATGTGATTGGTTCGGAAATCCCCTTTTAACGCCCGGCAAACCTCCAGGCCATCCTTTTTCGGCATCATGATATCGCTGATGATGATGTCCGGCACCCGTTCCAGGGCCAGTTTTATACCCTCCTCGCCATCAGAAGCAGTAATCAGATCGTAGTATCCTTCCAGAAAAAGCTGCAGGTATCGGACCACATCCGGATTGTCTTCGATGACCAGCAGGCGGGGACGGCCGCCAGATGCCGTTTTCCCCGAAGCCGCTTTAGTCGTTGATTCCGGCCCGCTTTCCTGCGAAGGGGGGCTCAGGGAATGAATGCGCCGGGGGCTGTTGTTGCGCACCGGCAGAAAAACGGAGAATGTACTGCCTCCGCCCGGCTGGCTGGCCACTTCGATATAGCCATCCAGCAGCCGGGCGTATTCCCGGGCCATCGCCAGCCCGATGCCGGCTCCTTCGGTGGGCCATTCGCCCACGCGGTAGTAGCGGTCGAAGATCCGCTCCAGTTGCTCGGGCGGGATGCCGATACCTGTATCGGTTACAGTCAGCAGTAGGCAGTTTTCAGCAGGCCGTTCCGAAGCCCCCCCTGCCTCGAAGCCGGAAACGGGAGGCGGCTGACTGACGGCTGCCCTACTGCCCACTGCCAACCGAACCTCCCCGCCAGCGGGCGTGTACTTAATGGCATTGTCCAGCAGGTTACTCACAAGGTGTTCCAGCTTTTCGGGGTCGATGTCCATCCATAGCTCCTCCTGTTCACAGGAAAAATACAGGCTGACGCCCCTGGTTTCGGCCAGGCTGTGGAAGGACTCCAGCAGGTACTTCAGTTCCATCACCACATCGGCCTGCACATAGTGAGCCGACAGCGCCCCGGCTTCCAGCCTGGACAGGTCGAGCAACTGTTCGACCAGGCGCAGCAGCTTTTTTCCGTTGCGCCGGATCAGCCGGGCCGCTTCGCCGGGAATGGAGGCGGGCGCTTCCTGGATTTGATCCGCCATGCCCAGGATGATCGTCAAGGGAGTGCGGAATTCGTGCGAAATATCGGTGAAAAACCGGCTCCGGGCAGCATCCAGCGCCCGCAGTTTCTCGGCCTCCAGCTGCCGGAACCGAATGCGCTCCCGGAAGAAGATACGGACGAAGAAATAAAGTGGCAGCAGCATGGCCATGAAGTACAACACAAACAAAACCAGGTTTTCAGTGGCGGAAAAGGCTACCAACGGGCGAAGCCAGGGTTGCAGTAAGGCCTCCAGCGAAAGGACGCTCAGATACAGCAACAACAGAAAACGGGCTTTTTCCGGCCGGGGAAAGAACAGGGTAAAATAGATGCCCGCAAAGCCGAGAAAAACGAAGCCGCCGGAAGTCAGGATGCCGCCGGTAAGAATGACGGCCACAAGGGAAAACAGCATTTTGAATACTTCCGAACTGAGAAAAAACCACTCTATTTGTTGGCGTATCCGAAAGAACAAGAGCATGCTGGCCAGAAAGAAAGCACAAAAGCCGGCCATCAGGAATACCAGTAGCTTCAAATGTAAACACCAGTATACCACAAGAGCTATGCTTCCCAGGATTAGGGAAGTGGCAGCGATGCCAAACCAAACCTGCTTGGATAAAAGAGTCTCTTCGTCGTCTCCAGGGTAAAGGAGCAGACGGGATAGCTTTTCAACCCAATGGCTGAGGTTCCCGTTTTTCATGGGCGGCGGATAATAACTATCTCAAGTTATTACCCCACGCCGTCAATTTCATTGACCGAAGTCACCGGGAGAAGGGGGATAAATAATACAAACCCTGGAGTTTTTTAAAACCTCCAGGGTTTGATAAAACCTTACTTCAGCCGCCCCACGATCTCCTCACTCAGCGGGTCTACTTTGGAAGAGAAGTGCGCCAGCCATTCGCCTTCCGGCGAGATCAGGAATTTATTGAAATTCCAACCCACTTTGGCGTCGTCCACGCCGTTGAGTTCCTTGTGGGTCAGCCAGGAATAGATGGGGTGCTGATCCGAACCCTTAACATCGATCTTTTCCGTCATGGGGAAAGTGACCCCGTAATTCCGCTCACAGAAGCTGGCGATCTCTTCTTCGGAGCCCGGCTCCTGGCCCAGGAACTGATTACAGGGGAAGCCGATAACCACGAGCTTGTCCTGATATTTGTCGTACAACTCCTGCAGCGGCTTGTACTGGGGGGTGAAACCGCATTTGGAAGCGACGTTGACACAAAGCACGTACTTGCCTTTGAAATCGCTCATATGGAGGGTATCTCCTTCCAACCCTGCAATGCTGAGGCTGTAAAAAGCCTTGGGCACTTCCGTCAGGTTTTTGGGCGACGTATTACGCTTGGCTGCGCTTACCAGGACTATACCTATTGCAGCCAGTATGAGCATTAATCCGATAATTTTCATGGTATCAATGATTTTGGGAGGAAAACAATCGGGGAGGGGAAAGGTTTAGGGTCAATGTGGCAATGGGCGACACGGGTAAGCCTGTAAATGCTCTTATTCGTACAGCAACACTGCCTCCCTTTTTTCCAAGAATGCCGCCCTCCCTTCCGCTTCCATCGCCAGTAACCCTTCCATCGCCCCCCGCTCTTCCACCCAGAATCGAAGCTGGTCCGTTCCGTTCAGGAGGTCGATCGGCAGGCGGTCGAATACGTACTCAAAAGGAGGTTGCCGCCAGGCAAAGCCGTCTGAGAGATGATGGTACAGCTCGCGCAGCAGCCACTGGCCTGTCAGCCAGGGCCGGAATGTATGCCGGTCGGTGACGTGCAACTGGAAGCCATGGCAAGGAACGCCTTTGTATTTGTCAAAAGTGGGAACGAAGGTAGCAGGGCGCAGGGCGCAGCCTTTTATGCCACTGCGGGCCATAGCACCCTCGCATTCCTCCACAAATCGGTGGGCATCCAGGCCTGGGTGGCCGATCAGCTCGAAGGGCCGGGTTGTACCCCGCCCTTCTGACAAGTTGGTGCCTTCTATGATCACAGCGCCCGTATACACCAGGGCGGTGTCAAGGGAAGGAAAATTAGGAGAGGGCATTACCCAGGGCAAGCCGGTGTCATCAAAATACATGCTCCGCATCCAGCCTTTCATCGGTATTACCTCCAGCTGGCAGTCGGCGCCCCAATATGCCTGCGCGTAGTGTGCAATTTCTCCAGCTGTCATACCATGGCGTATGGGCATTGGATGCCAGCCGATGATGGACCGGAAATCTGCAGAAGAAATTAGCCCTTCCACTCGCTCGCCGCCCAATGGATTGGGCCGGTCGAGCACCACGACCTCCACCCCGGCACGGCCACAGGCCTCCAGGGCCAATACCATCGTCCAGATGTACGTATAGGGCCGGGCGCCGTTGTCCTGCAGGTCGACTACCAGTGTGTCAATATCCGCCAGCATTTCCGGTGTCGGCGCCCGGGTTTCGGAATAGAGGCTGTAAACTGGCAATTGATAATGAGAATGGAAGAAATGCGGGGACTCGATCATGTTGTCCTGCGCATCTGTCGCCAGGCCGTGTTGGGGAGCGAATAGCGCCTTTAGCCGATCCCCGAGCAAGCGCTTCATAGCCGTGGGCCCGGGGGTTACCCCAGGGCCTACCGAGGCGCTATGGCACAGGTATCCGATGCGCCCGGAAAGGCGGTGTTGCAGCTTAGCTTCCACCGTTAGGCAGGCCAGGCCGGTTTGTACGGTTGGGATATTTGACATGTGTCCTTTACTTTATCGGAAGGTACACAATGTAAAATGTAAAATGCGTAATGTAAAATGAAAAACTATCCCAAAAAGGCGAAGCAGAAAGGCTGTTTTCCATGTCCCTCCTGGCTAGGGGTAACTGCTCCGGTAATGAGGCCAGGAGCGCGTTGATTTCCATCAATTTATCTCATGATATCCGTCATAGCATTTATGACAGCGAAGGTTTAATTTCAGAGGGTTAAACCTCTAGGTATGGAACGCTACCGAGTGTGCCAGTTTTCCAATGCCCGTTCTTTGGAGAAGGAATGGGATGAACTCGCGGGCTGTTACTTCCAGAAAAAAGACTTTCTCCAATATACTGAACAGTACAATCCTTGCCGACAGCGGTATTATGCCTTTTATCAAGGAGCGGCTATGTTGGCGGGGGCAGTAGTATACACCCTTCGTATCGACCTGCTAACCTTCAGCCATATTCCCAGCCCGGTGAGCATGCAGGTAATAGGCCTGCCCGCCTCTGTATCCGCACCGGGCATCCTGGGAGCCGATGAGGATGCCGTACAGCAGCTCATCCATTATATCCTAAAGCGGGAGCAGGGACTTATACTGGGATTAAACGTGACGCAGGAGATCGATCCCTATCCCGCCGTTTCTATGAGTATGCTGCCTGGTATCGAGCTGGAGCACACTTTTTCCAATTGGGCTGATTACCTTTCGCAGCTGCGGTCGCCCTATCGCCGACGTGTCATGCAACTACAGGATAGGTTCCGGGAGGTTGAAACGCAGCGCACTTCCTGTCAGGCTTTTACCCCCGAACACCACTGCTTATACCTCGACATACTCCAACGAACGGACAGCAAGCTGGAAGTGCTTTCAGAATCCTTCTTCCGCAACCTGCCCGACAACTTTTACCTCGTCAGTTGTTGGCAAGCGGACAGGCTCCTTTGCTGGCATATTAATTGCGAAGATGAGGGCCGGCTTTTCTTCTTCTTCGGCGGCCATGATTACAATCTGCTACCTGAATTCCAGTCTTATTTCAACAACCTGCTCTGCATCCTTCGGAGAGGTATAGAAGATGGATTTTCCGTTATTGATTTTGGGCAAACAGCCGAAGTCCCAAAGTTGAAATTAGGAGCATCCCTTCATCCCAAGGCAATGTTTCTCTACCACCGCAATCCGCTCCTCCTGTGGCTGCTCCGGAAAGGCAAACGATGGATAAGCTACCGCTCTGCCCGTCCGGAAGTACATGTTTTCAAGCAACCGCTTCCCCAGGCAACAATAATTTCGGCGCCATGAAAATAATACTTGTACGCCCCCAACCGTCCCCCCTTACCATTGGCCTGCAACACCTCATGATCGTAGAGCCTCTGGAACTGGAAGTGCTGGCCGCCCTGGCCAGCCCGGAAGACGAACTGCTCATCGTCGATATGATCCTGGAAAAACAGCCATTGGAGTATTTTCTGCGGGATTTCCGTCCGGAACTTTTCTGCACCACCGGATACATTACCCATCTCCCTGTAATGATGGATTACTGCCGGAAAGCCAAAGCCGCGTTGCCGAATGTTAAGACGGTGGTCGGAGGGGTGCACGTGGAAAAATTCCCGGAAGACATCGACTCCCCTGATGTGGATTTTCGTGTCGTGCGCAACGCTACCCGCGCTTTCCCACAACTATTGGATCATCTGAAATACGGCGCTCCATTTCCCGCCGGGGTGTTGCGCCCGGGGGAAGCCCACCGGCCCCAGCTGCTGCCCCCTTACGACTTCTACTTTCCCCTTCCCCGCCGCGAGCTGACTGCCCGCTACCGGCACAAATACTTCTACGTTTTCCATGACAAAGTGGCCCTGATGAAAACCGCTTTTGGCTGTCCGTACCAGTGCAACTTTTGTTTCTGCCGAAAGATAACCGATGATCATTATTTTGCCCGTCCACTGGAGGATGTGCTGGAAGAATTGTTTTCGATCCGGGAGAAAGAAGTCTACATCGTTGACGATGATTTTCTCCTCTCACCGAAAAGAGTCGCGGCATTCATCAATATGCTCAAGGCCCATAACATCCGCAAGCGGTATCTCGTCTACGGGCGGGCTGATTTTATTATCCGTTATCCGGAACTCATTCGGGAATTCAGAGCGGTAGGCTTGCGCACAGTCATTGTCGGACTGGAATCCTTCGATGACGAGGAACTGGAGCACTACAACAAACACAGCAGCCGCGATATCAATGAGCGGGCCATGAAAGTCTTGAACCGTTACGGGGTGGATTGTTACGCGGCAGTGATTACAGCTCCCAACTGGGATGCCGGGCATTTTCAGAGGGCAGGCGACAAAATGCTGGAACTGGGCATCAAATTCGTTAATCTACAGCCGCTCACCCCACTCAAGGGCACCGGCATTGAAGTCCCCGACGAGCATCTGGCCATCCGGCACGATGATTATGCCCGTTGGGACCTGGCCCACGTGGCCATTCGGCCTGAAAAAATGAGCCTCCGGGAGTATTATGCGCAAATTCTGCATTTATACGAACGCATCGTTTTCAACCCCGCCAATATGCTTAGCCTGGCCGTTCGCCATCCCCTGCGCATGCAGTGGAAGCTGGCCAAAGGTATCCGCCGGGTAAGACAACAATATTTAAAAAGGATCGAGGAAGCCTCCAGTTATGCCGAAGATATTACTCATACAAGCCACACAGTATAGTGAGGATGGCACGGGGCTGCTGCAACAGAAGCGCATCTTCCTTCCAGGCCTGGTGTTCCCCCTGCTCGCTGCTATGACGCCCACACATTGGACAGTGGAGGCCTGCCTGGAAGTAGTGGAAGACGTAGATTTTGAGTCTGATGCCGATATCGTGGGGATTGGCGCGATGGGACAGGCTGTTTTCCGCGCCATCGATATCGCCAAGGAATTTAAAAAACGCGGTAAAACCGTTGTTATGGGCGGGTATATGCCTTCCATGATCCCGGACTATGTCGCCCCATACTGCGATAGTGTTATCATCGGAGATGCGGAAATTGCCTATCCGCAAATGCTGATGGACTATGAACAGGGGCGCCTGCAAAAGGTGTATAAACTGCCCATAGACAAACTGTGCAATCTGCCGTTACCGAAATACGAGCTGATCCTCAAAAAGAAAATCGGATTCATGCTGCCGGTTCAGGCCGGCCGAGGCTGCCCACACGCCTGCAGTTACTGTTCAATCTATTGCCTGTACCAAAGGCGCTATCTCCACCGTCCGGTTGAGGAAGTCATGCGCGACATCAGGCGGGTGAAGGAGCTGGGGGTAAAGGCCTTTTTTCTGCTTGACGACAACATCATTGGCAACCCTCATTTTTTTGAGGAATTGTGCCGACAGATCAAACCCCTCCATATGTTGTGGGCCAGCCAATGTTCTGTCCTCTTGGCTAAGAAACCCCATCTGCTCAAACTGGCGGCCGAATCGGGTTGCCGTATCCTGAGCATCGGCATTGAAAGTATCTCCCAGGAGGGGCTCGATAAACTGAACAAGCAATGGATGCGCGTTAGCGAGCACGAGGAAATGCTGGATCGCATCAGCCGGCAGGGCATCCTCATCGCCACAGAGATGATCCTCGGGACCGACGGAGACACCGAAGCCTCCATTCGGGCTACCTACGACTTTGTGATGCGGGCTCGGATTCCCCTGCCCAAGTTTTATATCATGACGCCAATGCCCGGCTCGGAGTTGTACGAGGAATACCGCGCCGAGGGCCGGTTGTTGCACGAAGACTACCGCTACTACACGGCTACCCATGCCGTCCATACCCCAGCCCGGATCAGCCCGGAAGAACTCGACAGGATGTACTGGTGGTTGTACAAAAGAGTATATTCCATTCCCAATATCCTCCGTCGGACGGTCTTCCATCCCTTGTTCTTCAAACGCCCCCTGGCTTATATTTTTGCCTTTTTCGTCAACCTGAACTACCTGCGCTTCATCCGCCGGGGCGATGCGCCAAATATTTTATGAACATCGCGAAGTCAAAGCCTTATGATCGAAATAGTAAAGGTGCAAACCCGAAAAGAACTGCAGCAATTCATACGGTTTCCACATCAGTTGTACCGGGATGCCCCATTTTATGTGCCTCAACTCAATGCCATGCAGCGCTGGCAATTGGACCACAACCGTAACCCCTTTTTCCAACACTCTGAAGCGGCTTATTTTCTGGCGCGGCGGGAGGGGGTTGCGGTGGGTAGGATCGCCGCCATCGTCAACCGCATGCACCTGCTCTACCAAGGCGGACAGGATGGTTTCTTCGGTTTTTTTGATGCGGAGAACGACCCCACGATTGCCCACGCCCTTCTGGCCGCAGTCGCCCGCTTCCTCAATAGATTCCAGTTAACCAAAATGATCGGCCCGGAAAATTTCACGACCAACGAATCTGTAGGCGTCCTCATCCGGGGCTTTGATTCGAGCCCCATGATTATGATGCCCTACAATTTCCCCTATTATCAGGATTTACTCCTGGCCAACGGGTTTTCCCCCATTCTTGAGCTGTCTTCCTACTACCTCACCCATAGCAAGCTACCGGAAGGCATTCATGCCAAAGCCGCGCTATTGGAAAAACGATTGAATCAAAAGGGGATAACCATCCGGCCTATCAACTTTAAAAAATTTGACACTGATATTTCCCGGATGCGCCTGGCTTACAACGAAGCCAATGAAGGAAACTGGGGGTTTGTTCCGCTAACTGAGGCGGAATTCCAGCATATGGCTAACGATATTCGCCAACTGGTGGCCCCCGAAAATGTCCTGCTCGCCGAAATGGACTCTCAAATTATCGGCTATCTCGTTAGCCTGCCCGACGCCAATCAGGTATTCAAAAAGATCCGGAATGGGAAATTATTTCCTTTCGGCTGGCGCCACCTGCTGGGCAGCAGACGAAAAATAAATGGCATCCGGATACTCATCCTTGGCGTCATTCCCGCTTTCCGAAAATCTGGCATCGACTGGTGCTTTTATTCCCGGATATCCAGATATGTACAAGCATGTGGCATCGATGGAGCAGAAGCCTGCTATGTCATGAAAAGCAATGACGCCATGAACCGGATGATTCAACGGCTGAATGGAGAGGTGGTGAAAGAATACCGGCTATTTGAAGCGCCTCTGGACAAATTCCTGAATAGTAGCAAAAAATAATCATTATAAATGACATCATTATTTTTATCATCATTATAAAAATGATCATTATTTCCATAATGATGATAAAAACAACAATTAAACACAATCCTATTTCTGATTTCCGCCGCCATCTTTTCTAGGCCCGCGGCTTCCCTTGCGGCGATTGTCGCCACCGCCTCTCCTGTCCTGGCCTGCTTTTGCGCTTTGCCGGGGGCCGGAAGAGCCTCGTCTGCCCTGGTTGCCACCACGGCCCCGCCCTCTTCCACCGCCACCACCGCTGCCGCCACTGCCTGGCCTCGGTTTAGCGTCAGCCAACTCATCCGGCAGGGGCAGGATGCGGATCTTCATCTCGATCAGTTCTTCAATGCGCTTGAAACGGCCCCGGTCTTTATGATTCACAAAAGTAAAGGCCATACCGGATGCCTCGGCGCGGGCCGTTCGGCCGATGCGGTGTACATAATCTTCAGCATCACCCGGCACATCGTAATTGATGACCGCATCGATGCCCTTGACGTCGATGCCTCGGGACAAAACGTCAGTGGCGACGAGGATGGGCTGGGAACCACCGGTAAAAGCCTGTAGCTGTGCTTCCCGTTCATCCTGAGCCAGGTCGGAGGAAATTGCGCCCACGTCCAGCCCGCGGCGATTAAGGCTGGCTGCCAGCTCCCGCACCACTTTTTTGGTGCCGGCGAAGATAAGCACGCGCTGCAGGCGCTTGTTGTTTTCCAAAATCTTCTCCGTCAGCCGGATCTTTCCGCTGTCGTCCACCTCATAAGCAAGCTGGAGGATATTCTCGGCAGGCTTGGAAATAGCGACACTGACCTCAGCCGGCCTTTCGCGCATCAATTGTTTGGCAAACTGGCGGATCAATTGCGGCATAGTTGCTGAAAACAACAAGGTTTGCCGCTCGCGGGGCAACTGATTGACGATGTCCATGATATCGGGTGCAAAACCCATATCGAGCATACGGTCGCCTTCATCGAGGATGAGGTGCCGGACGGATTTCAGGTTAACGTAGCCCATGCTAAGGTGAGCCAGCAAGCGGCCTGGCGTGGCTACAATAATATTGGCGCCACGTTTCAACGCCCGCTTTTCCTGTTCCATCGCATGGCCATCCCGGCCACCGTAAACGGCAATGGAACTGACCGGCGTGAAATAGGAAAGCGCTTCCAATTGGTTATCGACCTGAACGGCCAACTCCCGGGTTGGCTCCATGATGATGGTATCGACCCCCTCATTGGGGTTTTTCGTCAATTCATTCAGAATGGGAAGCAGGAAGGCGGCTGTTTTACCCGTGCCGGTCTGTGCACAAGCCAACACATCGCGCCCTTCCATAATGGCAGGAATAGCCTGGGCTTGCACTGGTGTGGCGGTTTCAAACCCCATCGCATTCAGGCCCTCCAATAACTCTGGTTCAAAACCAAATTCAATAAATTTCAAGATCTGCGGTTTTACTTTTTTTATCTGTTGCCGGCCCTTTGTAACACAGCAACATTATATTCCCTACAAATATCAGGAAAAAAACGCTGTCGTCAAGGTTTTTTATTGGTTTGCAGCGAACTATAGCCCCCCTTACCTACAAATCAGGGTTCCCTTCGATGAATTTCAGGTTGAACCGAAAATGGTTGATTAGCCAATGCCCGTCCTGGAGAACCAGCTGAAACGCGTAGTCTCCAACGAAGGCCCGGGTATTATGGCCATCGGGCCAGGAGCGATAGTGATAAGCAATCCCGTAACAAGAAGCTTGCGCCCGGGCGCCTTCAATTTCCATTTCAAAATTGCCGGTTTGATGATGAAGGTGTTCGATATCCTTCAGGCCTTCTTCCCAGGCGGCAGTAATCTGCTTCGGGCTCAATTGTTTCACTTCCGGCGCACCCATGGAAGTCATGTCGAAAACCACCTGGGGGGCAAAAACAGCTTCGACAGCCGCCCAATCCTTGCGGTCGGTGCCGATAAATAGCTGATTGATGGACTTTAAGATGTTCCGTTCTGCCAGAAGTTGTTCGAGCGTATTCATATGTTTGATGATAGGTTTCACCCCTTTTTACTATGGCTTCTACGCTACCTATGTAAGATACGGCATAATATTTAAATGCCGCCTAGGTAGTATCATTTCTCCAACATCTATTAGGATAGCCCGCCGACATATTTAACTTATGCTCCTTAGTTTTTGTGTTCTATAACTCAAATATTCCTTACTTTTGACCTTCTAAAAAACAAGTCTTCAGAAATTTCTATAGCGACACGCTAAAAAAGTTGATTAAAACTCTCCTCGTTCCGTAAACATTTCAACCCTGAAAAACCTTCCAAAAGGACCGGATACCGGACTGCGGGGCAGCATTTGATAATAGCTTGCCGTTTTGAAGTTCATTAAATATTTTTTGAAGCTTTATGCTTTGCTAACCAATACAATTGTCTTATGAGAACGTTTACATCATTAATCATCGCCTTGCATTTTTTTGCAGCTTCTCTGTCTGCACAAACCGTTTTCATCAATGCTCCTGAAGAACTGAAGGGGGCTTATACGTATGCTACAGCCGACTTCGGCCCAGATCTGACTACCGATATCTGGACAGCCGACGCTGTTTTCGTGGATGATGGCAGCGCCAATCCTAACCAGGGGTGCAACGCCCCTGTCAATGCCACCGAGTTAGATGGAAAGATCGCCCTTATCGACCGGGGTAGTTGTGAGTTTGGCGTAAAATGCCTCAATGCCGAACAGGCGGGTGCTATTGCCGCTATTGTGTTCAATAATACTCCCGGCGCCGGAGCTACTCCCATGGGCGCCGGAGCTGTGGGGGGCCAGGTGACTATCCCCAGCGTAATGCTGTCTTATGAAGACGGCCAACTCATTCGGGCCGCTTTAGAAAATGGGGCTGTGAATATTTCGATTGGAGCCCTGATATTTTCAAATGACCTTCGGATCAGCGCATCGGATATCCTGAATGCCCCTCTTGGGATCATACCGGCTTCTCAAATTAAAGCAGAAGGAGACTTCGTCTTCACACCGGGCGCCAGCGCCCTGAATGCCGGTTTGAATACCGCACCGAACCTTACGGTCAATGGCCAGATCGAATTTGCGCCGTTTGGCGGCGCCGCAACCGAGGTGTACAACGAAACCACCAGCTCTGCTGCATCTATAGAATCAGATTCAGTCAGCGAACTGCTGCTACTGCCTGAATTTGAACCATCATTCAATAGTCAGGGCGCCGACCTGGGCGTCTACACAGTTACTTACAATATTTCCAGTGATAGTACAGAGGAAGTTACCAACGACAACCAAATATCTTCTTCATTTACCATCAGCGAGAACCTCTATTCCAAAGCTAGCTGGAATCCGGCTACAGGTGACCCGCGCACCACAATCTACTATACTGTTTCCGGAGGTGGTGATGTCGAATTCTTGTCTGTACTGAATTTTCCTTACGCTAAAGATTATACGATCGATAGTATTGTCGTAGCCGTTCTAACCGGATTGCCAAGCCTGGCCAATGTACCTATGGAGGCTTATGTATATGAGTGGAACGATTTGAACCAGGATAGCTCCATCAACAATGATGAGGTATCCATTGTTGGCATTTCCACCTATACCTTTCCGGAAGACGTGACGGCGACTTCTGCAGTATTGCGTTTGCCCATACTGGATTTCTTCACCTTTGAGGAAACTGGTGTAGTGATCCCGGAAGACAACAAAGATTACATCATTGGCGTACGCTACCAGGGAGCCGACCTTTTCTACTTCGGCTTTGATCTTTCCTACGATTACGGGCAATACACCAACCTGCGGGCCGCTACCGGCGCTTTAACGGACCGGGATTACGGTTACCTGGGGGTCAACACCTGGAACGACCTCATTCCGGACTTCGAGTCAGCCTTCCTCTTTACGGGCGTAACAGGCGCAGTTTCCACAGGCGTTATTCTAACCTCTCCGGAAGTTAGTACAGAAGAAGTAGTCGGCGCCGAAACTTTCGATTTCCAGCTTTTCCCCAACCCCGTTTCTGAGCAACTTCAGGTGAACCTCGATCTCAAGGAGCGGACTGACTTTGTTGTGTACCAAATCACGGATAATGCCGGCCGCGTGATCTATACGACCCGCGACACGGATGTATTCGAAACCGAGCAGGCTACTTTCAACGTCAGCCAGTTGCCGGCCGGGCAGTACAATATTACCATCCGCACCGAGCAGGGCATCCGGTCCAGCTCGTTTGTGGTCAAGCGATAAACATTTCTACGGTTTGCTTCAAAAAAATAGTCTCGGAGATTATTCCGAGACTATTTTTGCGTCGTGAAAATTAAATATTGTCGATACTGAATTTTTAACCACTAACAATTCAATTCCTATTGTCTTATGAGAACATTTACTTCATTGATTATCGCCTTACTGTTTGTTGCAGTTTCGCTCCCGGCACAAACGGTTTACATCAACTCTCCGGAGTCCCTGAAAGGAGCCTATGCTTACGGTACCGCTTCCTTCGGCGCCGACATAACCACCGACATCTGGACGGCTGACGCCGCTTTCGTGGATGATGGCAGCGCCAACCCCAATCAGGGTTGCAACGCAGCCGTCAATGCCACCGAGTTGGAAGGGAAGATCGCCCTTATCGACCGGGGCAGCTGTGAGTTTGGTGTAAAATGCCTCAATGCCGAACAGGCAGGTGCTATTGCCGCTATTGTGGTCAATAATACTCCGGGCGCTGGAGCTGCCGGTATGGGCCCAGGAGCTGTGGGTGGCCAGGTGACTATCCCTTGCGTGATGATCTCCTATGAGGCTGGCCAGGCCATCCGGGCCGCGCTGGAAATGGGCCCCGTTAACATCTCCATTGGCGCGTTGATCTTCAACAACGACCTTCGGGTTCGCCCTGCCGATATTATGAATGCTCCTCTGGGCATCATTCCTTCTTCTCAGATCAAGGCTGCCGGGGAGTTTGTATTCACCCCTGGCTCCAGTGTACTGAATGCAGGGCTCAACGCAGCGCCAAACCTGCAGGTCAACGCTACGATCTCCTATGCCCCCTTTGGCGGCATGGCAACAGAAGTGTACAACGAATCCGGCAGCTCGGATGCGGAGATCCTGCCCGACTCAACCGGAGAACTGGTTCTTTTACCCGAATTCGACCCATTCAGCACCGGTGAAGGCGTATACACGGTGACTTATTCTGTGGCCAGCGACAGCACAGATGATGTGGATACAGATAACCAGGTCACTTCTTCTTTTACCCTAAGCGAGAATCTCTATTCCAAAGCCAGCTGGAACCCGGCTACCGGCAACCCACGTTCCACGATCAGCCGCACCATCAGCGGTGGCGGCGACATTGAGTTCCTCACGGTGCTCAATATCCCCTATGGTTTCGGGTACAAAATTGACTCTATCATTTTCTTCATGTCCACCAACGCGGCCAGCCTGGCTAACATTCCGGTGGAAACTTTCGTTTATGAGTGGAATGACCTGAACCAGGACAGCTCCATCAACAACGATGAAGTATCTATTGTCGGATTGTCCACCTATACCTTCCCGGAAGATGTGACGGCAACCTCCGCTACCCTTCGCCTGCCGATCCTGGACTACACCACTTTCGAGGAAGATGGCGTGGTAATCCCGGAAGATAACAAAGACTATATCATTGGCGTGCGTTACCAAGGGGCAGAAGTAGTCTTCTTTGGCTTTGACGACAGCTATGATTACGGCCCGTACCTCGACTACCGTACGGCTAACGGCGCCCTCACCGACCGCGACTATGGCTACCTGGGCATAAATGCATGGAATGACCTGCTACCTGATTTTGAAGCAGCGTTTTTATTTACCGGAACCCGGAGTGCCGTATCTACAGGTATCCTCCTGACGCAATTGGAGAGCAACACCGAAGAGGTAGTCGGCGCCGACGTTTTCGAAGTGAAGATGTTCCCGAACCCCACTTCCGATATCCTGCAGCTGAACCTGAACATCAAGCAACAGACCAGCTTTGTAGAATACCTGATCACGGATATGACGGGCAAGCAGCTCTTCAATACCCGCGATACGGATGTATTTGAAACCGAGCAGGCTACTTTCAACGTCAGCCAGTTGCCGGCCGGGCAGTACAATATTACCATCCGCACCGAGCAGGGCATCCGCAGCAGCTCGTTTGTGGTGAAGCGGTAGTTGGGCTGTAGGGGTGGCGGTGTGAAGGTTAGAAGTTTAGAAGTGTAGAAGAGGTTGAGCTTTTTTTCTTCTCAGCTTTCTCCACCTACTCCACCCTCTTAACCGAACAAAAGCCCTGGCGTGTATTCGCCGGGGCTTTTGTCCTTATTGGCAGATTATTTATATTGTGAATAAACCTCGGAGGTTTGTACAAACGTCCGAGGTTTTCTAACCAGCCATTTAACCATCACCGCACCTATGAGTACCCCAAAGCGAAACCTCCGCCAGCTCTTTTCCCGACGCGCCAGAGAAGAGCGGAAAAAAGAGCAGAAAGGCATCCTGCCCTTCCTTTGGGAATCCATCAAGAAAGGCGTGGAGGGCGGCCTGTCGGGCAGTGTGAGCAATGCGGTCAAATGGCTATTGGCCATTATTTTTGTCACCGGCGGTGGTTGGCTGGTCAACGAGCTATTTGTCAACCCCTGGGAAAATATTTCCATCGAAGGTTATGTTATGAAATATGACCAGGCGGATATGCCCCTGGTAGGCGCTACAGTTTATGTCGTAGGGCGTCGGCAGGTAGAATTTGAAACGGACGAAAAGGGCTACTATTCGGGCCAGGTCAAAGTGCGGAAAAAGGAGAAAACCATTTTGCTGAGCTGTGACTACCCCGGCTACGACTACTTCCAAAAGCCGGTTGACATCCCGGTGGATAAGCCCAAAGCGATCCGAACGGATTTTCACCTGCAGCCGCATTGAAATGAAGTGGGAAATGGGAAGTCGGAAATGGGAAGTCGGAAGTCGGGATGGGAAGTTTTACCCGAACGCGAGTACAACGAGTGGGCGGGGGGAAGTGGGAATGCGGGGGGGTAGAGCGTTAAAATCCCTTGTAAATCTTGACATTACGTAAAAATGATAATAAATTAAGCCACTTAAACACCCAGCCCTAAGGCCAAGCTTATGAAAAAATATTTGCCTCTTCTCGGTCTTCTCCTTCTCGCAGTGGTATTTTATGCCTTCCGCAAACAGGAAGTCTTTGTAGTGGTATCGGGCAAAGTACTGTATCAGGGGAAAGGATTGGAAAGTGTTCATGTCGCCGTTGTCAAAGACCAAAACGACCAGCTCGACTGGAACATCATGTCCAAATACAGCGAACCTTCCTCAGTGGGTGGGGATTTTCGGCTGCAGTTCAATACCATGGAAGGGGAACCGGCCTTCATCTACTTCATGAAACCCGGCTACTCCGTTCTAAAAAAACACATCATCACCTCCGGCCGAAAAAAAGAGATCGATCTCGGAGAAGCCAACCTGATCAACCTCACCGAAGCAGCCAATATTTCCGCCCGGCAGATCGGCCGGAATAATGCCATCAAGATCAGCAACCGCAGTGCTGTGTTGGCGGCCCAGCTTCCGATCTTTTCCGACAAGGACTTCGAGGGCAGTTTCGAATCCATCAATCCGCAATCCATCAAATACTTCAATAAGATCACTCGCAAAAACTGGGCCGAGATCAACCTGCCTGAATCGGAAAACAATGCTCAGCAGTCTGGCGGATACTGGTACGAGGTCAACTTCGTGACCCGCGATAACGCGGAGTATACCGGCTGGATCTTCCAGTGAGGTTCAGTTCAAGCTTGGGAGAATACAGGAACGGGTAAATCCTAAATGCGGCGCATTGAGGGTGATTTTATTTCCGCATTCTTGCATGTTCGCATTCTTCAACCCTTTCTTCCGTCGAATTCCTCCCTCAATTCGCTCGATTTTTTTTGTACGAATCACCCAGCTAATTCATCTTTGGCCCATCACCAAACCACCTCTTTTATGAACGCACACGAAATCGATTATCAGATCTTCGGAGAAGAGATGCAATTTGTCGAAATAGAATTAGATCCATACGAGACGGTCATTGCCGAGGCCGGCAGTTTTATGATGATGGACGATGGTATTGAACTGGCGACAATTTTCGGCGACGGCAGCCACGAAGAACAAAACAAAGACCTGTGGGGCAAGCTGCTATCAGCCGGTAAACGGCTGGTCACTGGCGAGAGCCTCTTCATGACAGCCTTCACCCATGCCGGTACAGGCAAAAAGCGCGTATCCTTTGCGGCGCCTTATCCCGGTCGCATTATCCCCCTTCATTTGGCTGAGTTGGAAGGCAGGATTATCTGTCAGAAAGATGCGTTCCTTTGTGCCGCCAA
This sequence comes from Lewinellaceae bacterium, assembly GCA_020636215.1. Lineage (GTDB taxonomy): Bacteria > Bacteroidota > Bacteroidia > Chitinophagales > Saprospiraceae > JACJYE01. The sequence continues at coordinate 1,464,199 of JACJYG010000004.1, read as the reverse complement.
AGGCGTATCGGTAGGCATCGAGTTCTCCCGCCGCCTCGGCCGCGGATTTTTCGGCGGCGAGGGTTTTATCATGCAAAAGCTGGAGGGCGACGGTATGGCCTTCCTGCACGCCGGAGGCACAATAGTGAAAAAGGAATTAGCCATAGGCGAAAGCCTGCGCATCGACACCGGCTGCCTGGTAGCTTTTACACGGGATATTGACTACGACATTGAAATGATCCGTGGTGTTCGCAATATGCTCTTTGGCGGTGAGGGCTTGTTCTACGCCCACTTACAGGGCCCAGGCACGGTATGGGTGCAATCCCTTCCCTTTAGCCGCCTGGCCGATCGCGTGGTGGCCGCCTCGCGGCAATACGGCAGCAAGAAAAAAGGCGAAGGCAGCGTCCTCGGCGGCCTGGGCGACTTGCTGGATGGGGATAAATGGTAGCTTGGGCTGGAGGATTGGTTAAAGGTTACAGGTTTAAAGTTGAGTTGAGTTGCCCTGCAAACAAGCAATTTCCAAAATATAGGTCAACGTTCAACCTGTAACCAGTGACCGATATCCCCTGCTAATCCTCCTTCAACCTAAACCCCACTCCATGTAAGGTCTCGATCTTAAGGTTTTCATCAGAACGGAGGTATTTACGCAGCCGGGAGATGAACACATCGAGGCTGCGGCCCAGGAAGTAATCATCTTCCCCCCAGAGTTTTTCCAGGATATCGGACCGTTTGAGTACCTGATTGCGGTTGTCCGCGAACAGCTTTAACAGGTCGGCTTCTTTTTGAGTAAGTTGAAATGTATTGTCCTCGTTAAACAGAGCAAGGTTTTCATAATCAAATTCGAAGTTGCCCAATTTGTAGCGATCAGGGGCTTGCGGCTGGCTGATCTTATTGCGGCGCAGGAATACTTCCACCCGCAGGATTAGCTCCTCGATGCTGAATGGCTTGGTGATATAGTCATCGCCTCCCAGCCTGAGGCCCTGAAGGCGGTCTTCTTTGAGCGATTTGGCGGTGAGGAATAAAATAGGGACTTCCCGGTCGTATTTTCGAATTTCCCTGGCCAAGGTGAAGCCATCGATTTCCGGTAGCATGACATCCAGGATGCAAAGGTCGAAATGTTGGCTGTGGGCCAGTTCGAGGGCTTGCCTGCCATCCCCGCAATGAGTGATCTGATAGCCCTGTAGTTCCAGGTTATCACGGGTAACAAAACTCAGGCTCTCGTCATCCTCTACATATAGAATATGGGCTTTCATAGTTGCTTCCCTGGTTTTCGCCAAACTGGCTTTGCTTGATTATTGATTTTGAAATACCTGCTCAGGTACGAAAGTGCATGCGGCGCAGCCCATGCAGGGCGCGCGCCCACCATTGCCACAACTGCCACCTGAAGGAGCGTTTCGGCTCGGGGATCATTAGATGTACATGGGTGCCCTTACCCTCTTCGCTGGTCAGGCGGATGCGCCAGCCATGCGCATCGCATATGTTTTTTACATAATACAATCCCAGGCCGAAGCCCTTGACGGTATGTACGTTGCCCGTCGGAATGCGGTAAAATTTGTTGAATACCTTGTGAAGGTGCTCTTTGGGAATACCGATCCCGCAATCGGAAATCGAAATGCGGATCATGCCTTTAGAGGCAGTGGCGCGAAACTGAATTTCCGGAGCTTCTCTGCAATACTTGATTGCATTGTCCAACAGGTTATGCAGTATATTGGTCAGATGCAAGCGGTCAGCCTCAATAGCTGCTTCTCCTAATTGTATATTGCTTTGCAGCGTGCCCCCCAGTTTTTCCACCGTTATGGAAGCGCTGTTGATGGTGCTTTGGAGCAAATCCTGTAATGGGATGCGTTCGAGTTTGAGTTCGAAGTTGCCGCGCTCGATATTAGCTAGTTGCAGCACTTTTTCAACTTGTTTATTCAGCCGCTGATTCTGCTCCTGTACGATGGAGGCGTATCGAAAAAGCCGCTCATCAGCCTGTATCGCAGGATTGCTCAGGAATACATCGGCCGATATCTTAATCGTGGAAATGGGGGTTTTGAACTCATGTGTCATGTTGTTGATAAAATCCTTCTGCAATTCCGACAGGCTCTTTTGCCTCAGGATAACAAACATGGAGAAAGCAAAAAAGATAATAGTGAATAGTAAAATAACCGAAAAAAAGATGGAGAGCTGCATCTTGCCAAACAGATAGCCGGAGCGGGAAGGAAACTTCACCCCGAAGTAATAAGTAAACTGATCGTACTTCGGCAGGTTGCCTAGTTCCAGGTCTTGTTTTTTGTCCGGTTTGAAAGTATGGTAATTCCCATAGACCATCTCGTTGGTGGTGCAATCGAAAACCGCGTATTCAAAGTCCGCATAAAGGGCGAGCCGTTCCAGTTCCTTCTGAAGAAAATGTTCTAAGTTATTGGCGTCGATCTCACTTTCGATGTTGACGACGTAGTAGTTGGAAGTCCGGCGGTTGACGATATTGCGTTGGGGGAGGGGCGCGCCATTGAGGTCGGCCAGTTCACAGGCCACATTATAGAGGGCCAGGCTGGCTTTCTTGTCGAATTCCTCTTCATTGATATTCCAGGTGCTGACTACCCAATAGGCCTGCATGCCAATGATCCCGATAATGGCAAAGGCTCCTAATACAATGACCCGAAAGATCGTGCTGTTTTTCATTACGACTTTAGTGATCAAAAAACAAGTACTCCATTTAGAACCTGTCTTTTGGGGATTATTTAACTTTCCAGGCCAATTTATCGGGATAATTTGGCTAAAAAAAACTGTTAACAGCTCCTTAACAAGGATTTACATTTAGCATGTTAAGCGGGAATGTTTACTTTTGCGGTATTATGGATGCCAAAAAGTTGCTTTGGAAACTGCTTCGGCCAGGATTGAATATCCTTGCCGTTTTCTTTGCCCTGCAGAGTTTCGCTCAGGAAAGCAACCCCTTTGAGCTGACGCCCCGACTTGACGTTCCGATAACAGAGGATACCACAGCCCCTTCAGGTACCGGCAACCCTTTTGACCTACTGCCCTCAGCTGGCAGCGCAAGGCCAACCAGGGCCGTCGCTTCCCGCAAGGCTACGCCAAAGCATATCAGTAAGGAAGATTCGGAAGCAACCAATCGTCGTTTATTACTCATTTCCATCATCAGCAGCCTGCTACTGCTGACCATTCTGGTCACCTTATTCCGGTCGCAGCTTGGCCGGGCTTACCGGGCTTTTCTGAATGACAATCTCCTGGCTCAGCTCCAACGGGAGCGGGAAGGGGTCGGGGGGCTGCCTTACTACTTCTTTTATGGCTTTTTCATGCTCAACGCCGGCCTTTTCATATATCTGGCCAGCCAGTATTATGGAGTTACCCTCCACCCCAACAACTGGATTAGGCTAAGCTATTGCATTGGCGGAATAACTGCTCTTTTTCTGGGCAAGCATCTGCTTCTAAACATTATAGCCTTTATTTTTCCCATTGAAAAAGAAATACGCCTCTACAACTTCACGATCATCGTTTTTAGCATTATCCTGGGTATATTCTTCGTTATAGCCAACATGCTGATCGCCTACGCGCCGGAGCAAGCTACGGGGCATCTCCTTAATGGCTCCTATATCATCATTGCAAGCCTGTACCTCTTTCGAATCCTCCGGGGCCTGTTTATTGGCAACCGTTTTTTCGCCTTTCATAAATTTCACTTTTTGTTGTATATTTGCACCGTCGAAATCGCCCCTGTTCTTGTGCTGACCAGGTTGATCATGGGTTGAAAAGCCCCAGAAACTCTGGCAATTTTGGAAAGGGCTGTCAGTCCTTACTGTTAAAGAGTAGGTGCTGTCCCTCCCTATGCCCAACCAGTGTTCTGAATCCTTGTCACCGGCATTAAGAGTAGGGATATAAATAGAAAAAATCCTTGCTGAATGGCAGTAAACGGAAAAGTGAAGCAAGAAGCTTACAAGCCGGTGAAGACTATACTGGTCTCCCAGCCTAAGCCAGAAAGATCGCCCTACTATGAACTGGAGAAAAAATACGGCCTTCAGATCGATTGGCGGCCTTTCATCCACGTAGAAGGGGTGTCCGCCAAAGAATTTCGAAGGAGCCGTATTCGGCCGGAGGAATACACGGCGGTTATCCTTACGAGCAAAAACGCCGTTGACCACTTCTTCCGCATGTGCGAAGAACTTCGGATCAAGATGTCGCAGGATACAAAATACTTCTGCCTGACGGAAGCGATTGCCAATTATTTGCAAAAGTTCATCATCTATCGCAAGCGCAAGGTATTTATCGGGAAACGCACCATCCAGGACCTGGCCCCTTCCCTGAAAAAACACAAGAACGAAAAATTCCTGCTGCCCTGTTCCAACCTTGGCGCCAAGGAGGTTTCCGAATTCCTGGAATCCAGTGGCGTAACCTGGCAGGACGCCATGATGTACATGACGGTCAGCAGCGACCTTTCCGACCTCAGTGACGTCACTTACGATGTACTGGTTTTTTTCAGCCCGCTCGGTATTACGTCCTTGTACGAAAACTTCCCGGATTTCAAGCAGAACGAAACCCGGATTGCCGTGTTTGGCAACAGCACCAGCAAAGCGGTGGAAGAACGGGGCCTGACGATCAATATCAAGGCGCCGGCGCCGGAAGCGCCTTCTATGACTATGGCCCTGGAAAAATACCTGCAAATGTCGAACAAAGAATAGATGGGGCTTCCCGGCCTCATCGGGAAGCTTTAAAAAGTAAGCCCCGGTTGCTCCTCCACAAGCCAACCGGGGCTTGCGCGTTTTAGTGATGTTTGCCTCAAACCCCATCCTCCAGATGCGCTCTAATGGATTTCAGGCCAACTAATCTTTTGTCCAAATGTTACGCTAAATGGTATGAATAGGAATTTCATCGATCGGCTAAAGGAAAAACTGCAGGCGCCACTTCCCGGCATCGAGGCGCAATACAAAATGGCCCATGTCGTTCGACGGCGCTATGAGCCGCCTCCCCCAACCGCCCGGCAAGCTGGGGTGCTGGCCCTTTTCTACCCCAAAGGCGCCACCTGGCACATCGTCCTGATTGAAAGGGCTTCCAGCCATCCGGCAGACCGCCACGGCGGACAGATCAGTTTTCCCGGCGGAAAATATGAAGAAACGGATGGTACGCTGGCTATCACTGCCCTGCGGGAAGCCGAGGAAGAAGTGGGTATTGACCCCGAAAAAATTGAACTGATCGGAGAATTGACCGAACTCTATATACCCGTTAGCAACTTCCTCGTCAAACCCTATGTGGGGCTTACTACCAATACGCCTCGCTTCCGGCCGCAAGCCGAAGAAGTTCGGGCCATTTTGGAACCTCCTTTCGAACTATTTTTAAGGCAGGATACCCGGCAAGAAACTGATTTACAGATTTCAGACAATATCACACTGAAGAAGGTGCCTTTTTTCAATGTATTCGGTAAAGTGGTATGGGGAGCTACAGCCATGATGCTCAATGAACTGCTGGAGGCTGTGAACGAAAATGGAAAGGGGGGCAGATAGTTCTGAGCAGTTTAGGAAGGTTTAGGCTCTTTTTTAAAGTCGGAGTATGCCAATAATACCCGATGGGTTTAATCTCTCAACACCCGGAATATCATATAGCCCAGGCCGAGTAACAGGATCAAAACGAAGAAAAGTGAAAACCCTTTATTGGCCAAGTCGTTAAGAGTGGGCAGGTATTTTAAAAAGAAATAAATACCTGCACCCGTCAGCAGGATCGAAAAGAAAATATTTCTGGCGTTCATATGCTTTCTTTTTTACGGCAAAGCTAATGCCTTCCTTTGAATAGATAAATGACGTGGATCACAAAAAAACCAAGACGGGAAGTTGGAAGTGGGCTGCAGCCTTCTTTTGGCGTTTTTCAGACTTCCTATTTCCGATGTCCTCCCGGGCTTGCCCAAGCGAACCCGGAGGGTTAACTTTGCACCTTGCTCAACACTAGCCCACCTTCGGGGGTTATTAGAACTGTGATGGGAAAAAAAGCTATGGCAAATAACAAAAGTAACGGTATCAGCAGCTACGAGCATATCGGGGAGAATGATTATATCGAAATTATCGGCGCCCGGGAACACAACCTGAAGGATATTGACCTGCGCATTCCCCGCAACAAGCTCGTGGTCATTACCGGAATTAGTGGCAGTGGAAAATCTTCTCTGGCCTTCGACACCATCTATGCGGAAGGGCAGCGGCGCTATATGGAGACCTTCACTGCTTATGCCCGGCAATTTATTGGCGAAATGGAGCGGCCAGATGTGGAAAAAATCAATGGGCTGAGTCCGGTCATTTCCATAGAGCAGAAAACCACCGGGCGCAACCCCCGCTCCACGGTGGGCACCATCACGGAAGTGTATGACTTTCTGCGCCTGCTCGTGGCGCGCATCGGCGAAGCCTACTCGTACGAAACCGGCCAGCGCATGGTGCGCTACACAGAGGAGCAGATGCGCGAGAGCATCATGGAACAATTCGAAGGGCACAAGATATTGCTGCTGGCGCCCCTCGTGCGCGGCCGCAAAGGGCATTACCGCGAACTATTCGAACAGATCCGCAAACAGGGATACACTAAAGTTCGCGTCGATGGAACAGTACAGGACATCGAATCGGGCCTGAAGCTTGACCGCTATAAAGTACACGATATCGAGGTAGTCATCGACCGAATTAAAGTGTCCGGCGAACGAGCCGCCCGGCTAAATGAATCCCTGCAGACCGCTCTGAAAATGGGTAATGGACTCGTATTTATCCTGGATGACGACACCAATGAACTACGCGCATTCAGCAAACACCTCATGGACCCGGAATCCGGGCTCTCTTATGAAGAACCCTCGCCCAACTCCTTTTCCTTCAACTCTCCTTATGGCGCCTGCCCTCAATGCAACGGCCTGGGCCAGATCAACCAGGTTGATTTGGGAAAGGTGATCCCCGACGACTCCAAAAGCATCAATGAGGCCGGGATTGCACCGCTGGGAGAAGTTCGCGACAACATGACCTTCCGCCAACTGCGGGCCATCGCTAAAAAATACAAATTCACCTTTTCAACTCCGGTGAAAGACCTACCCGAGAAAGCTTTGAACGCCATTCTGTATGGTGGCGACGAAGCCACCAAGGTAACCGCCGGTAGCCAAAGTGATTATTCCTACAATCTGGCCTACGATGGCTTGTTCAATATGCTTCAGCGCTGGTATGAAGACACCAGCTCGGAAAAGATCCGTCGATGGGCTGAGGAATTTATGACCATCGACACCTGCTCGGAATGCAACGGATACCGCCTGAAAAAGGAGTCCCTGCATTTCAAGGTGAACGAAAAACACATTGGAGAACTATCGGAAATGGACCTTAGTCAATTGGCCGACTGGATGCAGGAAGTGGATGGCCATTTGACCGGCCGCCAGCAACTCATTGCCAGGGATATCCTGAAGGAGATCCGTCTGCGCCTGGGCTTTCTGTTGCACGTAGGCCTTGACTACCTGACGCTCAATCGCCCCGCCCGAACCCTTTCCGGCGGAGAATCCCAGCGTATCCGCCTGGCCACCCAGATCGGGTCTCAACTCACCGGCATCACCTACATCCTGGATGAGCCCAGCATCGGCCTGCATCAACGCGATAATCACAAGCTGATCGAGGCCCTGCGGGAATTGTCGGACATCGGCAATACGGTGTTGGTCGTTGAACACGATAAGGATATTATGCTGGCCTCCGATTACGTCATTGACCTGGGGCCAGGAGCAGGCAAACATGGCGGCGAACTGGTAGCAGAAGGAGCGCCTGCTGATTTTATCAACGCACATACCCTTACCTCAGAATACCTGAGCAACAAACGCCGGATAGAAATTCCGGAAAAACGCCGCCAGGGCAGCGGGCATTTCCTGGAACTCTCCGGTGCAACAGGCAACAACCTCAAGAGCGTATCGGCCCGCATTCCCCTGGGAACATTTTGCTGCATCACTGGTGTGTCAGGCAGTGGGAAATCCACCCTCATCAACGAGACGCTCTACCCCATCCTCCGCCAGCATTTCTACAAGAGCCTCAAAAACCCTATGCCCTATTCTGAAGTCAAAGGGCTGGAGTATACCGATAAGGTCATCGAGATAGACCAATCGCCGATCGGGCGCACACCGCGTTCCAACCCGGCAACTTACACGGGCGTTTTTACTGATATTCGGAAAATATTCTCCGAACTACCGGAAGCCAAGATCAGGGGATACAAACCCGGGCGTTTTTCCTTCAACGTCAAAGGAGGCCGCTGCGAAACCTGCCAGGGCTCCGGCATGCGCGTTATTGAAATGAACTTCCTGCCCGATGTGCATGTGCATTGCGAAACCTGCCAGGGCCGGCGTTATAACCGGGAAACGCTTGAAGTGCTTTATAAAGGCAAATCCATCAACGATGTGCTGGATATGACCGTGGAAGAAGCCGTAGAATTTTTCCAGCCCATTCCCAACATTTATCGCAAACTTAGAACCTTAAACGAAGTTGGCCTGGGTTACATCACCCTGGGCCAGCAGGCCACTACCCTGTCCGGCGGCGAAGCACAGCGCGTTAAACTGTCTGAAGAATTGTCCAAGCGCGACACCGGAAATACGCTATATATCCTGGACGAGCCCACCACCGGCCTGCACTTCGAGGACATCCGCCACCTGCTTCGCGTGCTGAACAAGCTGGTGGAAAAGGGCAACACCGTCATCGTCATCGAACACAATATGGATGTCATCAAAGTAGCCGACCACATCATTGACATGGGCCCCGAAGGCGGCCACCGGGGGGGGACGGTGCTTTGCACCGGCACACCGGAGGAGATAGCTAAAATACCAGAAAGCTATACCGGCCAGTACCTGAAGCTGGAATTGGCATAGTAAGACTAGCAGCGCCATCCCTTTTAATTTCCGTCATACCTGCGAGGCGAAATCCAATGCCCACAAAAAATCTTATTATATTTGAATTAGAGCGTGTTGCTCATCATCAATCGCCTGGAGAAACTTATGCGGAAATGGATCAATAAGGCATTCAAATGGTACTATGGGTTCCGGTATGAGGATATGCGGCGCTACATGGACCATCCTCATGAGGTACAGCGGGCTTTATTACGCCAGTTACTGGCGGCGACCAAGCATACCGAATGGGGCAGGAAACACCACTACCGCTCGATCAAGACCCCTGAAGATTTTGCCCGACAAGTCCCTATTCAGGAGTATGACAGCCTGAAGCCTTACATCGACCGGATGATGATGGGGGAGAAGGATGTCCTGTGGAGTGGACAGGTACGCTGGTTCTCCAAGTCGGCAGGCACCACCAGCAGCCGCAGTAAGTTTATTCCCGTAACCAACCAGAACCTCAAGCAATGCCACATCCGAGGCACCTGGGATACGATGACCCTGTTTTATCATAACCGTCCCGATGCCCGGCAGTTTGAATGCAAAAGCATGATCATGGGCGGCAGCCTGTATCCATATGAAGCCTACCCCCGGACGACAGTCGGCGATGTTTCCGCTATCATGATCGAGCGCATGCCTCTGGTTGCGCGGCCTTTTTTTACCCCCGATTTCGAAACCGCGCTGTTATCCGATTGGGAGGAAAAACTGGAGCGCCTGGCCCAAAGCGGCGCCAACGAGCCAAATATTGTTATGATTGGTGGCGTACCGACCTGGACCGTGGTGCTTTTTCGGCGCATCCTGGAAATTACCGGCAAGGATAATATGCTGGAGGTTTGGCCCCATTTCCAGGCCTACATTCACGGAGGGGTCAGCTTTACACCCTATCGAAAGCAGTTTGAGGCGTTCTTCCCTTCCGATTCCATCAGTTATCAGGAAATTTATAATGCCTCGGAGGGATACTTTGCTGCTCAGGATGATTTTTCTGAAGAAGGCATGCTGCTATTGCTGAACAATGGCATCTATTACGAATTTCTACCCATGGATGAATGGGAAAAGGAAAATCCCCAGGCGATCCCATTGTCGGAGGTTGAAAAGGGTAAGAACTATGCCCTCGTCATTTCTACTAATTCAGGCCTTTGGCGATACACGCCGGGAGATACCGTGACCTTCGTCTCTACCGCTCCCTACCGCATTAAGGTGACCGGCCGCACGAAGCAATTTGTCAATGCATTCGGGGAAGAGGTCATCGTTGAAAATACAGACCATGCACTGGCAACCACCTGCATGCAAACCCACGCCATTGTTTCAGAATATACGGTGGCGCCAGTCTATTTCCAGGGTTCCGGTAAAGGCGGCCACGAATGGCTGGTCGAATTTGAACAACCTCCTCCCGATATCAGGGAATTCAACCGCCTGCTGGACCTCAATCTTCAAAAGGCCAATTCTGATTACGAAGCCAAACGCTCCAAGAGTATCGCCCTAGAACAACTGCGCCTGCACGCAGTACCTCCCGGCACCTTTCTGAAATGGATGCGCGCCCGAGGTAAATTCGGCGGCCAGAATAAAGTGCCCCGCCTGGCCAATCACCGGCAGTACGTGGATGAAATCCTGGATTTCCTGGGAAATATGGTATAGCTTTTCACTACCCCGGTTGGTTGTTGGGGGACGGGCAGGTTTTTTTACCCGGCTGAGCCTGACAGTTATCGGGGGAGGACGGGCTGGTTTCTGGGTTTCTGGGTTTTTTACCCGGCTGAGCCTGACAGTTATCGGGGGAGGACGGGCTGGTTTCTGGGTTTCTGGTTTTTTTACCCGGCTGATCCTGAAAGTTGTCGGGAGAGGACGGGCTGGTTTCTGGGTTTCTGGGTTTTTTACCCGGCTGAGCCCAACAGTTGTCGGGGGAGGAGGGGCAGGTTTCAGGTTAGGGAAAAGAGAAGCCTTCAAGGGGACAAAAAGCTGCCAAATTTGAGAATTGTTAGTAAAAAGCAGGCCGTAAAATAATTGCCAAATCTCAGAAGCTGTTTGAATTTAGTCCTTCAGTTTTATTATGCCTCTTTTTCCGGCACTCTGCGGCTTTTTTTCGCCCTGTACCTATGGGTACGAGGCTCAAAAAGAGCCTTGATTGACGAAAAAATAGCCTTTAATAAATTCTAAAAACCAAATCCAAACAGCTTCTCAGAAAATTCACTATTTTGTTGACAATTTATAATCAACTTGCGCATGACACCCCTAATGATCCATGATGAAACAGCTGACGGCGCCGTGCTCAACCAGGTTTGCCTATGGTTGGAACACGATAGTATCACGGTAGAAGAACTGCTCCGCCTGCGCATTGAACAGGAAGCAAAGGATTTCCATGGGGAAAATACTGAAGGCGTGAAAGAGGCACTTTTTTATCAGCAAAGGGCCGGCGCCCACATCGCATTGGGTGCTTTCCGGGAGCACGGTTTTATCCTCCTCATCGATAACCGCCAGGTGGATAGCCTGGAAGAGCAGATTAAAGTATCCGCTAATACCAGCGTGCGTTTTGTGCAATGCCTGGAAAAGAACAGTTAATAAAATGGCTAGGCGGAAAGCAGCCATTCTTCACAGCCTCCCTCAGGCAATCTCCCAGACATCTCCCCAAAGGCGGGAACCGCCGTCGATGTAAAGCGTTTCTCCGGTAATATATTCAGATAAGGCCATGAACAGCACCGCTTCGGCTACTTCCGCTGTGGTGCCGAGGCGTTTCATCGGAATGGTTTTGGCCACCTGCGCCACCAGTTCCGGCGGGTAATGTTCCAGGCCGGAAGATTGGATGATGCCGGGCGCCACGCTATTGATGCGTACCTTTCGATTAGCCCATTCCACGGCCAGCGACTTGGTGAGGTTATCCACTCCGGCGCGGGCGGCGGCGGTATGGGCCATACCGGGCATTCCCCGGTAGTGATCGACGATAATATTAATAATGCAACCCGACTGCTGCGGCAGGAAAAAGTGCTTAGCCATGGTTTGGGCCATATACCAGGTGCCATTCAGATTGGTGTTGATAACGGCCTGCCAACCTTTGGGGCTAATGTCTTCTGCCGGAGAAGGGAACTGCCCGCCGGCATTATTGACCAATAAGTGAAGTTCTCCGCTTTCCGCTTTGATGTGGGCGGCCAGGGCTTCTACCTGCTCCACTTCCCGAATGTCGAGGGGAAAGGTATGACAGGGGCCGTACTCCCGCAATTTTTCCGCCGCCACTTCCAGCCGCTCCGGCTTACGCGAACTGATGTATAACTCGGCGCCGTATTGAAGCAATTGCCGTGCGATCTCATACCCAATGCCGCTGCCACCCCCTGTGACCAGCGCTGTTTTGCCTTTAAAGATGCCTGCTTGGAACATATTTTCGGTGTCTTTTTTCGAGGAAGCAAGTTAAACATTAGGCGACTGACTTTAATTTATTTTGCCATTTTGTCAGCAACAGAACGTGATTTGTGTCATTTTGACACATCCTCTTCTTCTCTCTCCCGCCATTTTTACCCGATTTCAGCGCTGGAACAGGAATTGCATTAGTAGAAGTGAAAATTCATTAAAAAACTAAAGCAAAATTATACAGCCATGACAGTGTTAAAAGTAAAACCTGTAAACAAAAACCTTAGCGTTTTCAATGATTTCGACCGCATCTTCGATGAGTTTTTCCACACGGATTCTCCGGCCCCCGCAGTGCGCAGCGCGGCCGTTGTTGCCAATAGCCGGCCGGCCGTGAATGTGATTGAAACCAGCGAAGGCTTCCGCCTTGAACTGGCTGCCCCGGGCCTGGATAAATTGGATTTCCAGATCAGCGTGGATAAGAATGTTTTGAACATCGAAGTCAATAAGGAGTTCAAGAAAGAAGAAGGGGAAATCTATAAGCGCAGAGATTTCGGGTTCCATTCCTTCAAGCGCGCTTTCCGCCTTCCGGAAACGATCGACACCAATGGCATCGCTGGAGCGTACACCAATGGCATTTTGTCTGTGACACTGCCCAAGAAAGAAGAAGCGAAAGAGAAGCCAGCCCGTACAATCGAGATTGCCTAAAGAAGCTGTTTAAATTTAGTCCTTCAGTTTTATTATGCCTCTTTTTCCGCCACTCTGCGGCTTTTTTTCGCCCCGTACCTATGGGTACGAGGCTCAAAAAGAGCCTTGATTGACGAAAAAATAGCCTATAATAAATTCTAAAAACCAAATTCAAACAGCTTCTAAGCAGTTCTTAATTTGACACTGCTCTGACAATTTAGATTGAATTATTGGAGTGCCTTATTTGTTAACTATTAAGAACCAACTATTATGAAACCGATAAAGTATAATCCGTTTTTACCGAAGAGTGTAAGCACTTTCTTCGAAGACACTTTCAACCGCAACTTATCCGATTTTTTCGGCGGTGACTATTTCCTTAGCCAGCCGTCTGTAAATGTGGTTGAATCAAAAGACAACTACCGCATCGAGGTAGCCGCACCGGGTTTAGAGAAAGAAGATTTTGAGCTCAAAGTGGAGAATGGCTTGCTGAAGATCTCTGCCAGCAAAGAGCAAAAAGAAGAAGTGAAAGAAGGCAATTATATGCGCCGGGAATTCAACTTCAGCTCTTTCACCCGCAGCTTCGACCTGCCGGATTCCGTCGATGCCGATAAGATTGCGGCCAAATACGAAAATGGCGTCCTCCTGATTACGGTTCCCAAAAAAGAGGAATCCAAGGCAAAGGTTGGAAAAGCAATCGAGATCAAATAAATAAAACAGGACAGCTTAGCTGTCCGGAAGGTTAGTTAATAGGGTTTTAGGTGTTTATTTTGGAGGCCGGCACAAAGATGTGCCGGCCCTTTTTATTATTGTTAAATAATAGGTAAGCCTTCATACCTACCCTGCAAAATGCCTTTGGCGTCTGCTTCCAGCCATTTATCGAGGATAGTGGCGTAAATGTTCCGAAAATCGATTTGATACTTTAAATCTCCTTCATCGAGGTCCAGTAAATTTGGCGCCGGGTTGAAGAAGCCGGGCTTGTGCAGGCTGCCGCCAAGTAGGAAGACGTTATTGGCCGTACCATGGTCGGTGCCATTACTGGCGTTCTGTTTGACCCGCCGGCCGAACTCAGAGAAGGTGAGAATGAGGGTATCCTCCAGCAAGCCGTTCTGTTTCAGGTCGGTTACCAGGGCTTTTACTCCTTCGGCGTATTCCTTAAGCAAGCGCTCTTGCCGGCCCTTTTGGTTGACATGCGTATCGAAGCCGGTGAGGCTGATGTAATACACCCGGGTTGCCGTATCGGCCGTGATCAATTCGGCCACTTGTTTGAGGCCTTGTCCAAAGGGGGTGATCGGGAAAGTTACCCTGGACTGCTTCACCTTTGATTGCGCATAAAGGTAATCGGCCGAAGAATGGGTATTGGCCATCACTTTGTACAGGTAGGCTACCTGTTCTTCCTGCTCATGTCCCCGGGAAGCTTCCTCCACGGCTTTCAGAAAGCGATTATCAGCAGTTCGTTTGAGTTGTTCGGGCTTACCCATTGCGAAGCCACTGTGTTCATAGCCTTTAAGGGCCAGGCTCAGGCTATCGTCCAGTTCCAGGGCATGGTAAGGGTTGGCGCAACCCTCGCACTCGCTATCGAGGTAGCGGCCCAGCCAACCGGTGCTCCAGTAATCTGCGCTACCGCTGCCAGTGTGCCAGATATCCATCGAGCGAAAATGAGAGCGGTCGGGGTTGGGATAGCCCACGCTGCTGAGGATGCTTACCAGGCCTTCGTCATAAAGTTCCCGCAAGGCCTGCAGGCCAGGGTTGAAGCCCAGTTCGTCAGATACCCGAAGCACCTCGGAAGCCGGCAGTCCCAACCTGGGGCGGTTTTGATAATAAATGTCGTTGCGGTAAGGAACAATAGTATTCAGTCCGTCATTGCCTCCCGACAGTTGGATAACGACCAGTATTTTGCCAAATCGGCTGCCCCGCAATGGGCCGCCAATTGAAGCCGGTAGAAATGAAGGGAGGAACAGGCTGGTGGTAGCCAGAGCGGATGTTTTGATAAATGCTCTTCTTTTCATGTTTTTGATGGTCTTTTTACCCATGGCTTCAGCCCTGAGCTGTTATTGTGGGGCTGTTCAAAGCTTGCCCGGCTGACACAGACGACTTTCAGGTTTTACGTTAAACGTTGCCCTGGAAATCAAAAAATTACGGGCGCGGCAACACACTTTAATGAACAGTCTGTCCCGTCGTATCAGGCCTACCCTCTCTCAACCCTCTCAACCCTCTCAACTCTCTCAACTATTCTCAACCCTCTCAACTATTCTCAGCTATTCTCAACTATTCTCAACCTATCTCAGCACATCTGGTATTCCGGTAGCGACATCAACCTCATGGCGAGTGTTCGGGCGTAATCCCAATTGCTGTTGTGGGAGGTATACCCATTCAGGAGGGAAGTACTGAGCTGAGGCCGGGCTTGCAGCAAATAGCTGGCGAATCGCTCGGAGTAATGTTCGGGGGGCACCCCCTCCAGGAGTTGCATCAGGGGTTCTAAGTCTACGGTGGCATCAATGCGGCGCAGGGCTTTCCCCCCCATGGCAGCTTCGGGTTCATCTTTTACCCTGAAATTAAACTCAGAAAGCTGGAAGAGATAGCCTACCAGATTGAGGCGCATCATTAGAGTGGCGTTGTCGATCCAGGTTTTACCGCCGGCCCAACCGGCCACGTTGGGCGGGTGATAGAGCACCTGGCCCAGGGCGCGTTGCAGAAATACCAGGGCCTTGTCATCGATGAAGCGAACGTCCAGTGTTCGCATGATGCCGGCCACCAGTTCAACCGGCGATTTGATCTTCACACCGATGTTGTGGGGTGCATAGAACCAATCGCTTTCGAAAATAGTGCGCATCAGTTGGCCAATATCATAATCGGAATCGTAAAAGCGGCGGCTCAGGTCTTCCACTAGTGCTTCATCCACCTTTTCGTTGACGAAATAGCGGTATACCTTGCGGGTAATGAATTGGGCCGTTTCCCGCTTTTCCAGGATCATGGCGATGATATCCGTCCCGTCGAAGGCCCCGCTTTGGCCAAAAAAAGTTTTGGATCCGTAGTCATGAACCTGGGGCCGGAAAGTGTAAATCCCCTGCAGGTTGCTCGACCAACCGGTAAAGGCACGGGCGGCTTCTTTGATATCCTGCTCCGTGTAATGCCCCCGCCCGATGGTAAAAAGTTCCATCAACTCGCGGGCGAAATTCTCATTGGGTTTGTCTTTGTGGTTTTGCTGGTTATTGAGGAAACGGATCATGGCAGGATCCCGGGCGATGGCCAGCACCAGGTCGCCAAATTTGCCGAAAGCGTATTTCCGGATAGTACGCAGCTGCTGAAAAGCGAGTGTGCCGGAGAATGTCTGGCAGGCGAAATGGCCATGCCAGAACAGGGACATGCGCTCCATCAAAGCACTGTGGCGGGGGCTGGCCATTCGCTTCAGCCAGTCTTTGCGCACTTGCGACAGGCTCTCGCGCTCCTGTTCCTGAAGTTGCTTTTTTTGTTCTTCGCTCATGCCCCGGGCAGGGCGTTCGGAAGGCGGGGGCGGCGCCTCGACGGGCCAGTCCGCCCCTGCTTCCCGAAACAACTCATCGACGGCTTGCTGCAGGTTGAGGTTCTGCTTTGCTTTCCATTCCCGGGGGCTCAGGCCGAAACCGGCCCGCCAGTACAAATGCTGAATTTTTTCCATCGCCAGGGCTATCTTTAGTGCTCAGATACCCCATAACGATTATGGTTTAACGTCAGCCTACCGATTTAACGGTTTTTAACATCCCCATACTTCCGATTTTCCGGCCGGAGTAGCCAAAGGCGCAACTCCAAGCAGAAGCATGGAGGTGTGGTTAAAGGGTCAGCAAAAAGCCGATGGTGAAATTAGCTTCCCAGTCGAAAACAAACTGCTGGCAGCCGGTAGCGTCCACGATAGCATTGTAGATATTGAGCCCGCACTTTTCTTTGGCGCCTTCCGGCTGGTAGTCACCGGGGGCTTTCAGAACCGTGTAGCGTTCTTCGCCCTGTCTTACCTCTTTGGCCAGCGTGAAGGGGACCCCACCGATAATGAAGCAGGTTTTTCGTTTGGATTCAGGCACCTGGACCGCTTTGCTGCGCACATCCAGGTAGACCTCATTATCGGGAGTATTATCCACGTAATACTTGGCGCCATAAGTTTCGATGCCTTTGGGTTGCCCCCCCTCGATCCAGGACACCTTGGTGTTTCCTGAGCCGATGTCAACTACAAAGGACTGTCCTTCGTACGATGGGGGCAGTACGCATTTCAGCGCCAGTTTGGCCTCTTGTTCCGGGGTCACGGTATTCACCACATAACCCAGGGAGCGGATCCCCTTGATAATCTTTTGAGTACTTTCCACCTTGGTGGCGCCGGAACTGACCACAAAATGAATGTTCTTGCCGGTAACTCCAAAATCCAGCATCCCACCGATGTACTGCTTTAGGGTTTGGGTGACATCTTTGCCGGAGGCCATACCATCATAGACGAGGCTGTTGCCCCATTCTGCTTTTTGCAGTTTCCAGTTCTTTTGCTGGTCAATTTCTACCACAAAAGAATTAAAACCGGCGGCGCCTAATTCCACCACGCCCTTCAGCACGCCATTGACCGGGGCTTTGGGCGTGTAATTGAAAGCTTGCCTGCTATTGGATGGCGCTTTGGTGTTTCCTTCCGCAGGGGCATCCGTTTTTTGCTCAGCGACTTCCGTAGTCACTGGCCCGCTATCGGTAACCATGCCAAGCTTTCCGGACGATACCAGCGCCCTGTAACCCAGGAAACCAAGTCCGACAACGACGACAACAATGAGCAGTTTAGCAAACGGGGTTAATCGAGTTCTCATGGATGTAAGGTATTTTGATTTTGTCCGGAAAGATACAAACTTATTGCCCGGAATGGGAAGCACTCTGTCCGCTCTGCCGATCTCCTGGCCGAATAAATTCATCGGAATGCGCCTCATGGTGCAAAGTAATTTTTTTACATCCTCCATAAAGTTATATTTGCCTTGAACCAAGAAGTCAAACATAACATGGGCAAAGTCATCCTCATTACCGGTGCATCTTCCGGACTGGGCAAGGCGCTGGCGGAAATATTGAGCACCCGGGGGCATATCGTTTATGGCACCAGCCGTAAACCTACTGGACAGTTACTCCCCTATCGGATGATCCCCATGGAAGTCAAAGATGAAAAAAGTATTGAAAGGGCCGTTCAGCAGGTTATAAGCAACGAAAAGCGGATCGATGTGGTGATCAACAATGCCGGTATAGGGCTGGCAGGGCCCACCGAACAGCTACACATCGACAATATCCGGGAACTTCTGGAGATCAATGTCGTGGGGGTAGCCCGGGTATGCCAGGCGGTATTACCCCATATGCGCGCCCGGAGAAGCGGCCGGATCATCAATATCAGTTCCATTGGCGCGGTGATCGGCTTGCCCTACCGTGGGTTGTATTGCGCCAGTAAATCTGCCGTCAGCATCATGACAGAATCGCTGCGCATGGAAATTGCGCCTTTTGGGATTCAGGCCTGTTGCGTCCGCGCCGGCGATACCCGTACGAATATCAATGCCAACCGCATTAAGGACTTTAACCCCAGCGATACGGCTTACAAACGAAGCTTTGAACGCGTTTACAGTGCAATCGACCGGGAAGTGGACGAAGGGATGCCTGCTGAAGAGGCTGCCCGGCAGATCGCCCGGCTCGTCGAAAAACCCCGGCTCAGGCGTTATTATACGATCGGAAAACCTCTCCAACGGGCCGCCCTTTGGGTCAAACGCCTGCTACCCGATGAGGCATTCGAGAAGCTTATGGCCCGGTATTCGGGAATCTAAGGAAGTGGGAAGTCGGAAGTGGGAAGTGGGAAGCGACCGGAGGGAGTCCCGCACCGACGAAGGAGGTCGGGATGGGAAGTTTTACCCGAACGCGAGTACGACGAGTGGACGGGCGGAAGTAATTAGGCATAGGAACTTTTGGATAAAAAACTGAAAATCATGCGAGTGTTAATCTTATTCCTGCTATGCGCGGCTTGCCTGTCAGCCTGTAATACAGATGCCGGCGAGAAAACGCAGCTCACTCAGGAACAAATAGTGGCCCAGATCCGCACCCTGGAGAGCGCCCTGGCGCAAAACCTGAGCCAGCCGGCTATTGACACGGCCACCGCTGACAGCCTGATCGACAAGGCCATGCGGTACGCGAACAGTTTTCCCCAGGATTCTTTGAGCCCGCAGTTCCTCTTCCGGGCAGCCGATGTGGCACGGGGTATCGGAGAACAGGGGCTGGCCGTCACCCTCTGGGGGAAAGTGGCCAAAGTATACGAAGGCTCCCGCTACGCACCGGAATCTCTTTTTCTCCTGGCCTTTACCCTCGACAACGACCTCCGCGATACCAGTCGCGCCCGGCAGGCTTATGAAGAATTTCTAGAGCAATACCCCAAACATCCCCTGGCCAATGATGCCAGGGAGCTTCTGAAGGTGCTGCAAAGTGGCAAAACGCCAGAGGAAATGATCCGGGAATTTCAGCAACAGCACTAAGCTTTCTGATGTTTCCCTAAGGCATCCAACCGCCTTCTATTATCTTTATACTTCAAAAAGAAAGAAACATGAGACTATATCTAGCAAGCCTTGTGCTAATGTTCAGCCTGGGCCAGGGATTGGCCCAAGGCATTGATTTCTTCCACGGAAGCTGGGCAGAAGCCCTGGAGCAGGCTAAAAAGGAAGAAAAGATCATTTTTATCGACGCTTACGCAACCTGGTGCGGCCCCTGCAAACGCATGTCGCGCGATGTTTTTCCCGATGACAAAGTGGGCGCCTTTTTCAACAAACACTTCATCAATATGAAGCTGGATATGGAAAAGGGCGAAGGGCTGGAATTCCGCAAAACTTATCCCGTCTCTGCATTTCCGACTCTTTTCTTCATCAACGGTGACGGTGAGGTGGTTCAAAAAGTAAAAGGAGCTCAGGATGTGGCCGGCTTCCTCAACCTGGGCCAGAAGGTGCTCGGGCTATCCGACCGCAGCGAAGACTATGCCGCCGAGTATGATAGCGGCAACCGCGACCCGGACTTGGTATACAAATACGTTAAAGCGTTGAATTACGCCGGCAAGCCCAGCCTGCGTATCGCCAACGAATACCTCAACAGCCAGCAGGACCTCAGCACCGATTTTAACCTTCGGTTTATCCTGGAAGCTACTACCGAGGCCGATTCCAAAATATTTGACATGCTCATCAAAAACCGCAGCCGTATTGAAGCACTGGAAGGTAAGGAAGCCGTAGAGCAGCGCATTCAGGATGCCTGCCTGGCTACTATGCAAAAAGCCTTGGAGTATCAGAACGAGGGCCTTTTGAAGGAAGCTCAGGCAAAAATGAAGCAACACTACCCCGAAGTAGCCGAAGGTTTTGAGCTCTCCTCCGATATGCAGTTCGCCCTGGCCATGAACGACGGTAAAAGCTATGCTAAGGCAAGTAAGAAATACGCCAAAAAAGTGCTGAATGACGAGCCGGATGAACTGGCCAAGCTCGCAAATGAACTGGTGAAAAACTTCAGCAACGAACCCGACGCTATGAAACAGGCGGAGGCTTTTGCGGAAGATGCCTCCAAACGGGGCAACAAATTCCAGTACTATATCTCCTACGCTCAGATACTGTATCTCAATGGCAAAGCCAAAGAAGGCCGTGCCGCCGCTGACAAGGCTCTGGAATTGGCCCGCACCGAAGGCCCTCAAGCGGTCATGATGACGGAGAACTTTATCAAAAAAATGGAAGGGAAAGGCTGGTAGCAAAAGTCCAAATACCAAACCCCAGAGTGTAAAAATTTAAAGAAAATAAGCCTGGAGGCCTGTAATTGATAATGCTTATTGCTTTGGCATTTTAAAACTGGGCCCTGAAAGCAATTTTCTTAAAGGATCTATCGTATTGATTGCTGCAGCCGGCGGATGGCCCGCCGGCCTTTTTTTATCACAAAACCTCAATTATGAAATTTTTGCGCATTTTGGCCTTTTCCCTGTTTGCACTGTCCAGCCTGTTCGCTCAGGAAGGCATTCAATTCGAAAAAGGCAATTGGAACGATATTATGGCCAAAGCCAAGGCCGAAAATAAGCTCGTTTTCATGGATGCCTACGCCAGCTGGTGCGGGCCTTGCAAAATGATGTCCCGCGATGTGTTCAGCCAGGCCTCCGTCGGAGCATTCTTCAACGAAAACTTCATCAACGCCAAAATCGATATGGAAGAAGGCGAAGGGCCCGACCTCTCGAATTTGTACGGCGTGATGGCTTACCCCACCCTGCTTTTTATCGATAGTGACGGCGAACTGGCGCACCGCGCTGTGGGCTATCACGGCGTAGAGCAATTCCTGGAACTGGGCAAAACGGCGCTTGACCCGAACAAGCGTATGTCGACCCTTACCGCACGCTATGCCAAAGGAGACCGCAGCCCCGAATTCCTCTATAACTACGCCATGGCCGCCATGAATTCGATGGATCCCAATGCCGAACAGATCACCTTGGCCTACCTGGAAACACAGGAAGACTGGAGTACTGAAGACAATATGCGCCTGATCTTCGAATCGGCCAGTGGGGCAGAGCCTAAATTGTTCGACTACATTGCCGAACACCGGGCGGCGTTTGCCGAGCTATATGGCGAGGATGTTGTCAACGGCCAACTACAACGGCTCATTATCAGCACGCTCGACCCAAATGTCACCGATGAACAGGAGACTTTTAAAAAGATCGATGAGGCCTACCAGAAGGCATTCCCCGAAGATGCCGCCAGCCTGTCGGCCAATTTCCGCATGAACTATTATGGTATGATCGGAGATATGGGCAAATTTGCGGAAGAGGCGGCCGCCTATTTTGAAAAGCACGGCTCCGACGATTCGATGGAGTTGAACAATATAGCCTGGTCTTTCTTCGAAAGTGTCGATGATAAAAAAATGCTGGAAAAGGCTGTCCAGTGGGCGGAAAAGTCTGTCAAACTGGAAGACGCCTATTACAACAACGATACCCTTGCCTCTCTTTACTTCAAGCTGGGCAACAAGAAAAAGGCCAAAAAAGCCGCCGAGCACGCTATCCAGTTGGCAAAGGAAAATGGCGAAGACTACTCCGCTACCCAAGAATTGCTGGAACGGATCAATGAGTTGTAAGCCTGTTATTTTTTGAAACAGGGAAGGTGGCCGTTGGAGTTAATCCGGCGGCCACCTTCTTTTTTTAGAAACTATACTGTACAAACAGCGTCACATTCCTTCCCGGCTCGTAGATGAGCCCATCTACCGGCATATTGCGGTAGCCCCGGTTGAGGTGCTCGTAGTAATTCCTGTCCAGGAGATTGAGTACGGCCGCTCCCACAGAGAGGCCAGGTAGTGGCCGGACGAATACCTTCAGGTCGAAGACATTGAACCCTGGCGTTTCGGATTCCCCGAAAGAAGACGCAATGCGTCCCTGCCGGGCCACAAACCTGCCTTTGAGATCCAGGCTGTAAAACTTGCGTTCATACTTCAATCCTGCCGTTGCTGCAAAGGGAGGAATCTCAGCCAGCGGCTCCTCCCAATCCAGGTTTTGGGCGCGCGTAAAGGCGGCCGAGCCATAAGCCGTGAGATGCCGGAAAAGCTGTACAGAACCCTCCAGTTCGAAGCCCATTTGAGTGGCGGCGTTTATATTCTGGAACCGCCGTGAAAATTTTGGTTCTTCCTGTGGCATATACTTGCGAGACAAGGTGGTGTCTACCGCAGCAGTAATATAATTGGTGATATAGGAATAAAAAGTGGTCATCCTCCATTGGTATGCATCGGTTTCTCGTCCGATACTCAGCTCGGCCTGATGATTGGCTTCCGGCTTAAGCATAGGGTTGCCTACGTATTCATAGGCATCAGCCCCCAGGGTAAAATGGTTAATATAGCGCTCTTCCATAGTCGCCGTTCGGACACCCCGGCCCAGCGCCAGTTGCAAATCCCAGCCCTGCTTCATCCGGTAATCGGCTGAAAGATGGGCGCTCAGGCTCCATTCTGCATCGGTATGAAGCGTTGGGTAAAGCTCGGCAAAGTCCTGTGCTGGATTCTTAATGGTGGCGCGCACCAGGTCGATGCGGGCCCCTCCCGTGAGGCTCAGTCGCTCGGAGATAAACCGCCGGGACTCCACAAACAGCCCAACATCATTAACCTGGGCATCCTGCCAGATCAGGTCGATCAATTGCATAGGGGGATCAATGACAGCCCCCGTCATCATGTTGCGTTTTACCAGCCGCAGTCGTTCCCCATCACGGCTGAGGTTCCGCAGGTCCAGGCCGGTGTAAAGCTGGGACTTGGGCGTAGGCAGCCATGACAACTCCAGCTTGCCCCCCAATGTCAGGGCATCCACGGTACTGGTGGCTTCAGTCATCATGAAATTGGGGCGCCAGCGGTTGCTCATGAGGTGATCCACCTGAGCGGCAAAAGCCTTTATGGTAATAGAATACAGGCGCGGGCTGATGTTCCTGGCCACATAATCGGCCGACAAGACGCTGCTGTTGTCCTCTTCTGTATCCATCGGCAGGCCAACGTGCAGGATATCCCTTCCAAAGGATTGGCGCCAGCCCAACTGAAAGCGATGATCCTTGAAAGTGTTGATGCCGATCTTAGCAGAATAATCATAGGATTTGAAAGATGTGGGAATCTCTACCCCGGCGCCGTTTTGGTAGTTCCCGAAATCCCGGATCCCGCCGTTTACCATCACATCATATCCCTTCCCAGCTGCATTCAACGCCAGGCGCGCCAGTTTGGAATTTCCGTTGGATTCATAGCCACTTTCCACACTGCCACCTATGGTGAATGCATCCGCAGCTTCGGGCCGCTTGGTGATGATATTGATTACGCCGCCCATCGTTTGGCCATAGCGGACGCTGAAGGGCCCACGGATGAGTTCGATCTTTTCCACTTCCTCCGGAATGACGTGGGTGGTAATTGGATCCATCCGGTTGGGGCAGGCGTGCATCACCTGTACCCCGCCATCGTATTGCACATTGAGCTGTTCATTGCGGAAAGAACGGAAAACGGGGTCCATCGCATAACCACCTCTTTTTATGACACCGAAGCCAGGAATATCACGAAACAAATCGCCCACATCTTTGGGCTGGCTGATACGGGTAGCGAAGTCTGGCATAATATCGGACTGTGCCGTGCGCTCCATGTCATTGCCTTGCACCAGGATTTCTTCGATCACGATGGGGACAGCATTCAACGTAATATCCAGGTTCCGGGCTTCTTCCGCAGAAACCTGCGCCGAAAAGGTTTCAAACCCCAGGTGTTGTACGGAGAGCCAATAGGCGGGCTGTTGAGGAACGGCCAACTCGAAGCGGCCCTGCTCATCGGCATAGGCTGCCCGATTGAGCCCTTCCGCGTTGATAATGGCGTAACTCAGCGGTTTCAAGGTTTCCGAATCCACCACTTTCCCATTGATAGAAAACTGCGCCAGGGCAAGAGCAGGCAAAACCCAGGCGATGAATAGTATAATAGCGTTTTTCATTGCTTGAATAGATTATTGAGCCTATAATTCCCTTCTCCATTCCTGGAGTGAGGCCAGGTAATAGTATTGGAGAAGGCAGCGAATCTTGGAAAGAAAAAAAGATATTCTATGTCCAGGGCGGGCGAAGGAGAAAAAAGGCCGGCTCATAATTATAGGTGGAGCAATACCGAAAGAAGGAGCCCCGCAATGGCATATCAGGGGGTGTTAAATGGAGCGCGGCAGAAGAATAAAGTAGTGCATGGAAGGGCAGCTGCTCCTGAGAGACAGGGGGGGCAAGGGGAATCCTGGATTCATTTGAGCCGCTGCCTTCCAACACTTTTTTCAGATGGCATTTTCCCTGGCACATCAACAAAGGTTCATCTTTGTTAATACAGTACTTATCGGCGATCCGCTGCTGATTGGCCAGGTACCAAAATCCGATCATCGCTTCCCGACCACTGGCCAGTGCCAGTGCTCCGATGAGCAGAAAGATGATGATGCGGTAAAACATGGCAATTTTTATTTTCTCAGCACTCCGGCCTATACAGGCAGAAACGGGCTTCAGCTGCCCGGTGCCTGTCCGGGCAAAGGCAGCTTGTATTACAAAAGGGCCCCGCGGGCAATAACGGGATTCTCCGCCACTAACCCTGTGAACTACTTCACAATACTTCCTGCTCAAGGGCTACCGCCCCGGGGAAGAGAATGTTATTTTCAAGGTGGACATGTTGGTGCAGGTCTGCTTCGAACTCTTCCAGGAGGTTGAATAGCACCCGGTAGGTATTACAAGCGCCCTCCGGCAGCGTGAAATTGTTGCTCCATTGCCGGATCTCCTGCATGGTTTCGCCGGCAAATTCGTGTTCTGCTTCCATCACCCGGATGGGGTTTTGAGCCGATCCAAAAGGAGGAGCAACGATCCTTCCCTTGCCTTCCTTCACTTCCCACAATCGCTTCACATACGGGAATAGGATGTGCTCCTCTTTCTCAAGATGCGTAAACAATTCTTCGGCCAGTTGCTCGAATCGCTGGCTTATGATTATCGTTTCGGGGTAGGCATGGCCATGCACCTGCGCCACCTTGCGGGCGTACTGTACAATTTGGGGGATTTTCTCCCGCACATACCGATGATGGACATTCATGATGTAATCGGCCAGAAAGGGCAGCGTCCATTCCCGGAAATTCAGCCGGTTGGCCACCACTACTTCGTCCAGGTGGGCCAAATCCGTTTCGAGACCGGCGGCGTCAATGCCTTTTTGCATACATACTTCCGCTACGGTTTTCTTTCCTCCGCAGCAAAAGTCGATGCCTTTCTTTTTAAAGACTTCCGCTGCCCGGTAATCCTCGGCGACGAGTTCGCCAACGGTGCGTTCGAGAAGATTTTTATCGTTTGTCATATCCTTAAGCAATTTTTAGTTTAGAAATCTTTATGGTTGGCTACCCTCCGGATACCCCAGGCGGGTAGAATAACCCATACCGACAAGACTGTCAGTGAAACGGCCATTCCCAGAGCAGTACCCAGGAATTTTTGGATGACCGCCCCGGTAAAACCCATAAGAGCGGAAATGTCGAGCTTTAGCAATATGAGCACTCTCGATAGGTCGATCGGGTTGAACATCGAAGCGCCGATGGCAAATTGCTCCAGCGGGTAATCGCTGAACAACGACAGGGCCAGCAAGAACAGGCCATCGTAGATGACGGCAAAGAACAGCCATACCAGAATGGCCAGGCCGAAGCCCTTGATATGGTTCTCATTCCGCAGGGCGATGAAAAAGGCAATAGCCGAAAAGATAAAGGAAAGGAATACGCCCACAATGAGTAACATCATGAAATTCCAAACCTCCGGAGAGCCGAAGATGCCATATAATACGAAGGGCAGGCCCACCCCCAACAACAGGCTGATGGAAAGCGAAAGCGCCAGGCCCAGGTACTGCCCGAAAAAAATAGTCGTGCGCCGTATAGGTTGCGCCAGCAACAGCTCGGTGAACTCCCGGGAATTGTAATAGTACATCACCCCGAACATGGTGGCAATAAGCGGAACCAACACCAGGATGACATTCATCAGGCTAATGACCACCTTGGACATTCCCCCGCTCAGCCACAAGAGCGAAACGGTGAAAAGGAAAAAGAATGCGGTGTAAATGTAGGCCCAACGGCTACGTGTCAGGTCGAAAAAGCTGTATTTCAGTATTTTGAACATAACATTTAAAAAGTCGGAAATCGGAAGTCGGAAGTCGGAAAAAAGCACCTTATTCAGCGCCTCACGATTTCAGGTGATGAATTGTTGAAATTTAGTTCTTCCTGGGTGCGGTTGAAAACCGGATTTACTTTCGTTGCAGCACTATACGGGCGGCTTCCTTGCCGTGGCCGTTGGTGCTAAACCCCACCTCCCCCTCCAATATCCGGGCAATAGCCCGCTCCAGGTTGGTTTCTTTGTATTGTTCTTTTAGACTGTCGAGCGTGCCTCGGAAGTGAATGTGGCCCTCCAGCAGAAAGACCAACTCGTCGGCCATTTCTTCCACGAAGCTCATGATGTGGGTGGTGATGAGCAGCAGCTTACCCTTGTCTTTCTCCTCTCGCAATAATGCTTTCAGCCGGAGCAGAGCCACCGGGTCGAGGCCGTTGGTGGGTTCGTCCAGTATCAGTACAGGGCTGTCATACATGAAGGCCTGCACGAGATTGACCTTCTGTCGGGTGCCCCCGGAGAGCTTACCCAGGCTTTTGTCCAGAAAGGGCGCCAGGCTAAACAACTCGATCAGCCGGCCCAGCGCCTGAGGCTTTTCTCCACGAATATCCTGGATCATAGCCAGGAGTTCGCGAACGCGCAGGTTGTCCGGGAAGCGGGCGATCTGTGGCAGGTAATCGATCTTCCGGCGGTAATCCCAGCGCCCCCGGATATTTTGCCCCTGAAACTCGATCCGCCCCTTTTCCGGGAGCGCCATTCCAAGGATGCTTTTGATGAGGGTCGTTTTTCCAGATCCATTCGGGCCCAGTATAGCGTAAATACCCGGCCGGTCGAAAGCCATGGAAATACCGCGCAAGACTTCCTGCCTGCCGAAGGATTTATGGAGATTTTCTATCGTGATCATTAGCTTTGATTAGATTCCGGGATCGGCATCCCATTCGGGCGCTCCTCCCTCATTGTTCAATATAAAAACCTATCGCTTGAATGCAAGCTGCCGCATCAGCGGGCGGTTGTCCGCTACATTGGCCGGGGTGAATACCGGGCTCACCCTCTCAGAGAAATTCAGCAGGTCGACAAACAGGCTGCGTAGCAGCACCATGGCCTCCGGGGTCCGGTTCACTATATAGTTGAAGAGTTTAACCGGTTGGTAGGGCACATCGCCCGTCCCGTCCCGGTTCAGGTCGTAGCCGTTGTAACTGCTCCAGTAGTTCCCGTCGAAGGTATTATTATTGGCCGCGCTGTTGAGCGAGAGGTCAAAAGTGTTGTTGAGGAAATTATTGGCCGTCACTATATTATCGAGGCAACCGCCCGACATCTTGATCGCCCAGCCGTTGCGGATAAATTCATTGCGGCGGTACTGCAAGCGGTTAGACCCCTCCACATATATACCGATGGTGTTTTCCCGGAAAGTATTGTCCCGGATCTCAGCATCGTAGATCTCCTTCAGCAGCAGGCCGTAGGAAGCCTGGCCCCAGTTGTATTCGAACTTGTTCTCCCACATATTGATCTGACGGGAAAACATCACGGCCACGCCGGCGCCGTTCCGCCGGAAAGTGTTTCGGAAGTAGTCGTCGTTGTTTGAGAACATAAAATGTAAGCCATAGCGGAGGTTGTACTCACTGATATTAGATCGAATCTTACTATTGTCGACGAACTCCAGATAGATGCCATCGCGATGGCCGCGCACATGGTTGTTTTCTACCAAAATGTCCTTACAATACCAAAGGTGGATGGCGTTTCCGGAAGACATTTCCTGGACAGCTTCCCCAAATATTTTATTCCCGGTAATAGCCCCGCTGGCGCTGTGTTCGAGGTAGATGCCGAAGAAGGTATTGTTCAGGCGGTTGTTGCGAATGGAGAACCCTTTGGCCTTACGGACCCGGATGCCGGCGCGGTCTTCCAGATAACTGGCGCCCACATTGCGAATATCCAGGCCTTCCACCACGACATTATTGGCGGTGATGGTTAGCACTTCTGCCTCGTTTTGACCGTCCAGGACAGGAAAGCCTTCCCCGCGGAGGGTGACCGGCTTTTCTACTATAATGTTCCCTTCCTGATATTCGCCTTTTTTGATCAGAATGACATCTCCCTCAACGGCCGCGGCAAGGGCCTGTTTTATACCCGAAAAAGAACAGGAGGGGCAGACGGTTATCGTGCGGGCTTCGGCTTTAAGGCCGCCGAAAAGGCATAGTACGGCAATGGTTATAATGTTACGCATCTTGATTATAGTTTTGGAGGGATGATAACCCCTAGCCCGAGATATCATCCCTCAGTGGCCTATTCATCCGGTGGCAGCAAAACGGTATCAATAACATGGATGATCCCGTTGGAGGCCTTGACGGTGCCGAGAATATTGGCGCCAGCCACCTGAACTTTATCACCTTCCCGTGTCACTTTGATGTAATGGCCGGTAGCCTGATAGAGGTTCATACCGTCTTTCAGGGATTCCAAAGGATAGCTGCCTGGGGAGGCGTGGAACTTGATGATCCGCGCCAGCTTTTGCTTGTTCTCCGGTTTCAGCAATTCGTCCAGGGCGCCGGCCGGCAGTTTTTCAAAAGCGGCGTTGTTAGGGGCAAAAACCGTGAGTGGGCCGGCATTGGCCAGCACGTCTTCGAGTCCGGCAGCCTGTACGCCGGCCACCAGCGTTGAATGGTCTTTTGAATTGATAGCCACCTGCAGGATATTGGGCTGAGACAGCTCATCCTTAACAGCCGATTGGCCTTTTTCAGCTGGCGAAGCTACCGCTGCTGCGCCCGGCGCCGGGCTTTCAGAGCATGCGCTGGCCAGCAAGGCCAGAGCGAAACTTAAAAAAGCTAATGTTCTGATTTTCATGATTTTGCTTTTTTTATTTTAAACTATGCGTTTTTTACAGGAATCACGTGGTGGCCGATCTGGAGTAGAACTCTCGTGGATCACCCTGTGATTGCCAAGGAAAACATCATTGCCGGGCCAAGTGCTTCTGAATCCCTGGCCAGTCGAACACTTCCCCTCCTTTTTCCGCCTGAAAGGCCTGCGCCCGCTCCGAACTGGAAAAGGCAGAGAGGAAAGCGCCCATTGGGCTGGGAATGGCCGGGCTGATGAGGTAGGCGCTACTCTCTGCCGGGATCATAGCCCCGGGGTGCTCATAGTCATTGACCAACAGGAATGCGTATTCTTCCTGGCCAGGTTGTTGGGCCAGGTAATTTATCAGGCACTCTACGGCGTCGAATTGGAATACCTTGCCCTTGCTGGTCACCGCCTCGGCAGCATGCTGCTGGTCGACGATCGACATCTTGCAGTAATGGCACATATCGGAGCCATACTCGATCGGCTTAGGCGTTGGCGCGCAGCCGCTCCCGAGCAGCATCAGCATTGCCGCCAACAGAAGTAAGTTTTTCATTTTTATCCAGTTTTGATTTCAGCCACCAGGCGGCCATGGCCATTAGTGTGCCCAGGCCGGTCAGGTACCCGCCGGTATGAGGGAAGGACTTAGCCACGAAGTTCAGGATCACCTTGGTGCCGAACAGCGGCGGCTGGAAGGACGCCCCCGGGATCTTGATCGGAGCGGTGGGGCTGAGGTTATGGCCATAATCATATTCCCACAGGTAGAAATCATAGATGCCCATAATGGCCAGAAGGGCGAATACAACTACCCAGGCCAGATACAACTGCCGCTTGTTGATGATAGCGACAATAAGGCCGAGGGCAACCATTATTAATACCACAATTGGGAAATAACGAAGCTCGGGGATCGAATCCGGTTCAATGAATTTCATTCCGACATAGTGGTTCAGAATGTTGATGTTCTGAAGAATGCCCGGACTATCCCCACCCAATTTATTAATCCAGATGTACATCGTAACCCCATCGGGATACTGCGGGGCGATCAGGGTGATACGCCACATTGGAAACACGAACAGGGTGAGTAATAATAAGGAGCCTATGGCCATCAGAACACGTGGCAGGAATTTCATTTTTGTTTTTTTTGTGAAGGGGTGAATAGAGATAAGACACTGCTTGTGCGTACCCGCTTAGCGATTCTATGGATACTCCTTTTGACCCGAATACGGGCTAAAAGGATGCGGAGCCCCTTTGGGGGCAGTAGATACTACTGAGGCTGATGTCGGTACAAGGCCTTTTAAAGGATCAATAGCATCCACTACCCGAAGGGTGTAGCATCAAACCCGCCCGAACGGGCGAGATAAGCATCCAAATCAGGCGCTAAACAGCCCAATTAGTGGGCTATCTCTATTCCCCTGTTTACGCAAATCTTTCAACAGCACAAATCATCCTATTGAACTGGTTCGTCCTCACCCAGTTTCCACTTCAGGGCAATGTCGGAGCCTTGAGGAGAAACCCGGACATAGCCTTGCATTTCCTGGTGCAGGGCGGAACAGAAGTCCGTGCAGTAGAAGGGGAACACCCCTTCCTTTTTCGGTTCCCAGAGCAGGGTTTCCGTTTGGCCCGGCATGACCAGAAGTTCGGCATTATTGGCGCCCTGAACAGCAAAACCATGGGGGACGTCCCAATCCTGCTCGAGGTTAGTCACATGGAAATAGACCTTATCTCCAACCTTTACGCCTTCGATGTTATCTGGCGCAAAGTGGCTGCGGATGGTAGTCATGTAAACATGGACGATATTACCCTCGCGGACGACTTTAGTGTCTTTTTCACCCATTGCCCGGTAAGGGTGCTGATTTTCTTCTATTGGGAAGAATTTCTTGACCCGTTTAGTGATCCGGTCGGCAGAAATAGCCTGAGCATAGTGCGGCTCACCCACTGTGGGGAAGTCGAGCAACAACTTCATTTTGTCTCCCGAAATATCATACAACTGTGCGCTATGATCCAATTCGGGGCCGGTGGGCAGGTAGCGGTCCTTGGTGATCTTATTCATGGCCACCAAATATTTACCTTCTGGTTTCTTGGAATCTCCACCCGGGATCATGAGGTGCCCCACGGAGTAGTAGCAGGGTACGCGGTCTACTACTTCCCAGGTACCCACTTTCCATTTCACCACTTCGGAAGAAATGAAAAAGGTAGTGTAAGCGTAGCCTTTGCCGTCAAACTCGGTATGTAATGGCCCAAGTCCAGGTTCCTTGACCACACCAGCTAAGACCTCTTCGAATTTCAATACCGGTATGCCTTCGATCTCCGTATCATAAGCCTTGTTCTCGATGGCTTTCAACATTTTGGTAAAGGAGTGCACCGTCAGGTCGGCCGACAGTTTGCCGTTGCCCACGATATACTCCCCGGTGGGATCCACATCGACGCCGTGCGGCGACTTGGGGGTAGGCAAGAAATAGACCAGGCCTGGGCATTCGGAGGGGATCAATACCTTTACTTTGTCCATCATAGTGGAGGTAGCCTGGTGGTTTTCATCACTATAGACATTGTGGGCGTATTTGGCCGGCATTTCGTGAAACTTTCCCTGCTGCATAAATTCTTCCGCCTTCTTCCAGTTGACTGCCGCTACGAAATCCTTGTCGTTCTGGGAAGCGTTAACTTCCAATAAAGTGTTTTTTTGCTCAGTGTTGTAAGAAGTAAAGAAAGTCCAGCCGTGGGAAGCGCCTTTGCCCGAGTGGGCGAGGTCATAGTCGAACGCCGGCAGCAAGACCTGGAAAGCGATGTTCATCTCTCCGGAATTCGGGTCCACCTTTATAAAGGTCAGCGCGCCTTTGAAATTCTCCGCATAGCTGTCGATGGCTACATCCTTCTGTGGATAAGGGACGCCAAAACGCGTACCTGCCACTACATACTCGGTATTTTCGGTGGTGAAGGGCGAGCTGTGGTTACCTCCACTGTTGGGGATTTCTATGATCTCGGCCGTTTCAAAGGTAGTCAGGTCGAGCCTGGCGATACGTGGCGTGTTGTTGCCATTAATGAACAGCCAGCGGCCGTCGGTTTCGCCATTGGTTTGGGACAATTCCGGGTGGTGGGAGTCATCCCAGGGAACAAAACCGAAGGAGGTGTTCAACATAGGCTTGGTTTCTTCATTGAAACCATAGCTTTTCTCCGCATCTACTGAGAAAACGGGGATCACCTTAAACAGTCGGCCGGAAGGCAGTCCATAAACGCTCACCTGGCCACTAAAGCCACCGGAAAGGAAAGCGTAAAATTGGTCGTATTCACCGGGAGCAACATATACCTGGGAGGCGACATCACCAGCCAGGGCGCTTCCACCCTGATTGCCGGCGCCCTGGCCGCCACAACCAGATAGTGCCGTCAGCAGGCCGAGCACGGCTGCCAGCGATAGGATCTTTTTGAGAAACTCTTGGTTTTTCATAATCGAATAAATTTTTATCGTTGAAAAGTGATTCCAAATATATAGCGATAAAAAGACTTTTTTATCCTCTATAGTGCAAAAATCAACAGCTCGTGCTACTTCGCCAATGACAAAAATCACCCTTTTGAGCAATTGCAAATGTTGCTCTTTGTAATTATTTAATAATCAAGGTATTGAAAGCGGCTAATAAAAAGAGGGAATAAGCGCGAGGTGTCGTTTTTTGCAATAAAAAAAGATTTTGTTGTCTTTTATTCTTTTTTAATCTACATTTGTTCCATTAAACCATTAGGGCTATGTTTTCCAAATCCTGTAAGTATGCTATTCGGGCAGTATTGTATCTGGCGGCCAACGCCAGTGAAGCGCAAAAGGCGGGTGTCAAGGAAATAGCGGATGCATTAGATGTCCCTAAGCACTTTTTAGCCAAGATCTTGCAGGATTTATCCCGGCACAATCTCATTTCATCGGCAAAAGGGCCGAGCGGAGGGTTCTTTCTGAGTGAAAAAAACCGACGAGCAACGCTTCGTTCTGTTGTAGAAAGTATAGATGGCCCCGATATATTCACCAGCTGTATTTTGGGGCTTCCGGTATGCTCGTCTGAGAACCCCTGCCCTTTGCACAGCCAGGCGATGAAATACCGCAACGGCCTGCTGGACCTGATCGAACATCAACCCATAGAAGAAGTGGCCCGGAAAGTCAGAGAGAAAGGTTTGCAACTTTGAACAGAATGGGCTACGCCCAAGTGAATATAAACTATAACAAACAACAAGAAACATGAAAAAGATAATTTTTGCAGTTGGCCTGAGCGCATTACTTCTTCCCGCCTGCGGCGGAGATTCCTCCAGCGCCGAGAATGGCGACGCCCCTAAAAGCATGGTCGCCGATCCGGTTGCCGATAATGGAAAAGGGGTAGGAGAGATCAAGGAAGTGACGCTCAACAACCCGCTCAAACCAGAAATGGTGGAAAGGGGCAAAGCAATTTATGAAATGAAGTGCGCCGCCTGTCACAAACTGAGTGGCCAGCGGGTCGTAGGCCCGGGTTGGAAAGGCGTCACCGAGCGCCGCAAGCCGGAATGGATCATGAACATGGCCACCAATGTCGACATCATGCTGGAGAAGGACCCTGCCGCCCAGGCGCTGCTAAAGGAATGCCTCGTCCGGATGCCTAACCAGAACCTCTCCATCGGTGATGCCCGTGATGTGCTGGAGTTCATGTATGCTAACGACAGCCAGGAGGCTGGGCAGTAAAGAAATGGCTGGCCGTCTCTAATGAGCCGGTTAAAATGGATGAATGGTTAATGGCTGGCTTCGGGTCACTACTAGGAGAACTCCCTGACAGCCATTCAGCCATTCAACGATATAGCCATTTCCCATTGCCGTGCCCACTAGCCTGGCAACCGAAGCACAAAAGAGCAAACTTTCCAATGTAAAAACGCCTCCAATTTTACCGCCATGCCCAAAGTATGGTTTCGAATAGCCCTAATCAACTTTTTTATTGCCGCCGTGATGGGGGCCATACTGCGCTATGCCTTTGTAGAAGAAATCAGCTGGCTTAAATTCCGGTATTTCCTGCACGGCCACTCCCATGTGGCGATGCTGGGTTGGTTGTACCTGGGGCTATACGCCTTGCTGGTCCATTCTTTCCTTCCGGAAGTCCGGCAACACAGCCCTTTTTACCGCAACAACTTCATCGTCGCCCAGGCCAGCGTTGTAGGTATGCTTATTGCATTTCCAATACAGGGGTATGGGGCCTGGTCCATAGTTTTCTCTACACTGCATGGCCTGGCCTCCTATTTTTTCGCCTATCGTTTCTGGAAAGATATGATCAAAGATGGCAAGGCCTCCAGCCGGTTTGTCCGAACGGCGCTACTATTCATGATCTTTTCCACCCTGGCCTTATGGGCTATGCCGCCTATTATGCTGGGCGGCTTACAGGGCAAGGCCATTTACTACATGACCGTGCAATTCTACCTGCATTTTCAGTTCAACGGATGGTTCATTTTTGCCGTATTGGCCTTGTTCTTTAAATTGCTGGAAAACCATGGGATTTCCGTTGCTCCACGGCCCATCTTCCGCTTTTTCTGGTTGCTAACAGTGGCTACCTTATTCACTTATGCACTAGCAGTGGCCTGGGCGGAACCTTTACCCGCAGTTTTTGCCATCAACAGTCTGGGCGTAGGCCTGCAACTGGCCGCGCTGGCTTTCTTTGCGGCCATAGTAATGCGGTCTCACCAAAAAATTCAGGAGCAGTTGAGTGGCTGGGGCTTATTGCTCATCAAAATCGCATTTGCCTGCTTTGCGCTAAAAGTATTGGTGCAAACAGCAGTTATCATTCCCTATATTGCTACGGTGGCCTACACTATCCGAAACTTTGTCATTGGTTTTATCCACCTGATCCTGTTGGGCATCATAACCCAATTCGTTCTGGGCTACGGTATCCTCAATAATTTGCTGAGCATTCGATCCTCCTTCACTAGAATGGGATTGTTGCTCCTGTTGGCCGGCTTTTTTGGAAGCGAGCTTTTGCTCTTCCTGCAGGGTACGCTATTCTGGGCAGCGCTTGGTTTTGTTCCTTTCTATTATGAAGGCTTGTTCTGTATATCTGCCCTCATACCGGTGGGCATTCTGATGATACTGTTAGGCCGGAGGCGAAATGCCCCCAATACAATACCTCCCCCTTATTCCGCTGTCCGGTAAAAACCAATTCGCCATTTAACCATTCAGGCCTTATTCCCTACCTTTGTGCAACTGTAGCACCAACTTGATTGTTGCTGGTTCGGAGTTGCGCTTATTCGCAACCAACGGCCAACAACTGACAACTGACAACCACCCACGCATGCCAGACCATAACCAGGAACAACCACCCAAACGTACGGACGTTAACGAACTCGGCGAGTTCGGCCTGATCGATCATCTGACTCAGAATTTCCCTTTGTGCAATCCTTCCTCTCTCAAAGGAATTGGCGATGACGCCGCCGTGATCGACAACGGCAACCTCCTCACGGTTGTCTCCACCGACCTGCTGGTGGAAGGCATCCATTTTGACCTGATGTACAGCCCCCTGAAGCACCTGGGGTATAAATCCATCGTGGTCAACCTTTCGGATATTTATGCCATGAATGCGCATCCGAAGCAAGTCACGGTTTCCATAGCCTTATCCAACCGCTTTTCGGTTGAAGCCCTGGAGGAACTCTATGCCGGCATCCGAGCCGCCTGCGAATACTATCAGGTAGACCTTGTGGGAGGCGACACCACCTCCTCCCCGCGCGGGCTTATCATCAGCGTGACGGCCATAGGGCAAGGGGAAAAAGAGAAGCTGGCTTACCGCAACGGCGCCAAGGTGGGTGATCTCATCTGCATCAGTGGCAACCTGGGCGCCGCATATCTTGGCCTGCAAATCCTCGAACGGGAGAAACAGCTCTACCTGAGTGACCCCAATATTCAACCCGACCTGGAGGGACAGGACTTCCTCATCGGCCGTATCCTGAAACCGGAAGCGCGCAAGGATATGATCGAAATGTTCGCCAAAAACAAATTAGTGCCGACCGCCATGATCGATATTTCGGATGGCTTGTCTTCCGACCTACTCCACATCTGCCAGCAATCTGGGGTTGGCGCCATCATTGAAGAGAGTGGCGTGCCTATTCATCCCGACGCCCAGCTACAGGCCATCAATTTTCAACTCGACCCTATCACCTGCGCCCTGAGCGGCGGAGAAGACTACGAGTTGCTGTTTACGATCCACCCCAATGATATTGATAAGGTAAAATACCTGCCGGATATTTATATTGCAGGCGAAATTGTGGCGGCTACGGAAGGGGTGAAATTGCACACAAAAGGAGGTAATATCCACGATATCAAAGCCCAGGGCTGGCAGCACTTCGGTTTATCGAAGCCGGAAGGAGAACAGGGGTAAGGCCAGGGAAAGTTCTATTTGGCCATATTGTTGTATGGCTACATGGGGCTTAACAGGGCTGGGGTTTTATCAGCGGAAGGTACTGCCTTAGAAGGGCAACTTCATCATAGATCTAAATCTCACAGCACCATCATGCGAATATTCAAAGTATTACTTTTCCTAGTGGCCACCACCTTGTTGGCCAGCCTGTCTGCTTGTAAATCTGATGGCTCGGGGCAGTCTTCTGTAACGGAGGAAGAAACGCCCCCCAAGGAAAAGGTTCCGGTTCCCAAATTTGACCGCGACTCGGCCTATGCTTTTGTGGAAAAGCAGGTGGCGTTTGGGCCGCGTGTACCCAACACGGACGCCCACCAACAGTGCAAAGAGTGGCTGGTAGCCCGGTTCGAACAATACGGCGCCAAAGTCATTGAACAGGACTTCCAGGCCAAAGCTTACACAGGTGTCACGCTCAATGCTACCAACATCATTGCTCAGTACAACCCGCAGGCCACCAAGCGCATCCTGCTGGCGGCCCATTGGGACAGCCGGCCTTTCGCCGATTCTCCACTGAGTGAGGAACGCAAAGACGAACCGATCCTGGGCGCCGATGATGGCGGCAGCGGCGTAGCCGTATTACTGGAAATAGCCCGGCAATTGCAGGCCCACCCCATCGAGATGGGCGTCGACCTGATCCTCTTTGATGCGGAAGATTACGGGGAAAGTGGTGGAGAAAGTGCTGAATCTTATTGCCTGGGCGCCCAGTACTGGTCGCGCAATCCTCATGTGAGCGGCAAACAGCGGCCAAAATATGGCGTCTTATTAGACATGGTTGGCGCTGAAGGCGCCCGCTTCACCAAGGAGTATTATTCTACACAGTATGCCCCGCAACTGGTCAATAAGCTCTGGAAGCTGGCTCAGAATATGGGCTACGGCAACTACTTCGTCAACGATTCGGGTGGCGGCATTACGGACGACCATTACTTCGTCAATACCATTGCCCGGATCCCCATGGCAGATATCATCAACCGGCCCGTTGACACCCAAACCGGCTTCGGTGCGTATTGGCATACCCACAATGATAATATGGATGTCATCGACGCCCGTACTTTGCGTGCGGTAGGACAGGTGCTCCTGGCAATGACGTATCGGGAGGCGAATGGAGAGTTTTGAATAGCAGGGCGCCATTCGTAGAGGCTTGTTTGCTTCTGGAACCGGGTGTTAGGGGGGGGGCCGGGGTAATGTCGTCAACTTAAGATTCTCATGGTCGTCCTGTCAGCGTCTGGCTAAGCAAGGATAACTCGACGCAAGCCAGCCGCTGACTATTTCCGCGTCAGTCAGCGGCTGACTCGCCAGGTAGAAGAACCTGGTTTAGTCAGTCGCTGACAGCCCTAAGTTGACGACATTAGGCTTCCGGGGAAATGCTTACATGGCCGAATGCTTGCATGGTTAGCCTGGCGATTCTCCATGGAGATACTGCACGGGTTAACTATTTAAACAG
This sequence comes from Lewinellaceae bacterium, assembly GCA_020636215.1. GTDB lineage: Bacteria > Bacteroidota > Bacteroidia > Chitinophagales > Saprospiraceae > JACJYE01. The sequence continues at coordinate 1,426,090 of JACJYG010000004.1, read as the reverse complement.
GAAGCAGGGACTGTTCAACGTTTCTGGTTTTTTACCCGGCTGATCCCGACAGTTGTCGGGGGAGGACGGGCTGGTTTCTAGTTTCTCTGATAACCAGGATTTTACGAGGCTGTTGACACAGTTAAATGAACACTCCCATTCAGCCATTTATCAAGGACATAGCCCGAAATGCCCTTCAGGCTATGCAGCCAATTAGTTACGATACTTCTGCTATGCAACTTTAAATTATTAGGACGACATTTCGAGTACAATCCAATATCCCACCTATGACACCAGATAAATACATCAAGAATTATATAGACGGCGCGCTCGTGCCCGCTGCTTCCGGCGCCTATCTCGACAATTACTGCCCCGCAACGGGCAAGGTTTATTCTCAGCTGCCGGATTCGGATGAGCAAGATGTACAGCGGGCCGTGGATGCAGCGGAGCGTGCCTTCCCGGAATGGTCGAAGGCAGAACCGGGAAAGCGCTTTCGGATCCTGATGCGTATTGCCGACATCATAGAGCAGAATATGGAGGAATTCGCACGGGCGGAAACCACCGACTCCGGCAAACCCCTGGCCATGTCGATGAGTGTGGATATCCCTCGGGCGCAAGCCAATTTTCGTTTTTTTGCTACAGCCATTGTGCAGTTCGGCTCCGAGTCGCATCATATGGCAGGCGAGGCGGTTAACTATACTTTGCGGCAGCCGCTCGGTGTAGTAGGTTGCATCTCCCCCTGGAACCTGCCATTATATCTTTTTACCTGGAAGATTGCCCCTGCCCTGGCAACCGGCAACTGCGTGGTGGCCAAGCCATCGGAGCTGACCCCCATGACGGCCTATCTGCTTTCCAAAGCCTGTATAGAAGCCGGCCTGCCCTCCGGCGTACTCAATATTGTGCATGGCCTGGGCAACAAAGCTGGGCAAGCCATAGTAGAACACCCGGTTGTAAAAGCCATTTCCTTTACCGGCGGAACCGCCACCGGTAAAAAGATCGTCGCAACGGCAGGGCCGATGTTCAAAAAACTGTCTCTGGAACTGGGCGGCAAAAACCCCAATATTATTTTCGCCGACTGCAATTTCGACGCCATGATCGTGGATACGCTGCGCTCCTCCTTTTCCAACAACGGCCAGATCTGCCTTTGCGGCTCGCGTATTTATGTGGAACGCCCCCTTTATGAAAAATTCCGCGATGAATTGGTCAAGCGGACACAATTCCTAAAAGTTGGCGACCCCTTCTCGGCAGTTACCGACCTGGGAGCGCTCGTCTCCCTGCAACACCTGGAAAAAGTGGAAAGCTATCTTTCTCTGGCTGAAGTGGAAGGCGGCTCCATCCTGTGCGGGGGGACCCGTGTGGAAATGAAAGGGGAATACGAAACTGGTTATTACCTGCGGCCGGCCGTGATCGAAGGCTTGCCGCTGGAGTGCCGCACCAATCAGGAAGAGATCTTTGGGCCAGTAGTAACCATCACCCCTTTCGATACGGAGGAAGAGGCCATCGCTCTGGCTAACGGAACAGTTTACGGCTTGTCCGCCACTCTTTGGACACAGGACATTTCGCGCGCCAACCGCGTGGCGGAGCAACTGCAGGCTGGCATCGTATGGGTCAACTGCTGGATGGTCCGCGACCTGAGAACGCCCTTTGGCGGGGTAAAAAACTCCGGAATTGGCAGGGAAGGTGGAAATGAGGCGCTCCGCTTCTTCACCGAACCAAAAAATGTCTGTATGAAATATGGCTGAGGCAGGCGAAGGAAATCCTCTATAACAAAGTGTAGGCAGCTTTTTAACTTTATCCACATAGATATCCACATACTATTCACTGCTTCCTGCCCTGAATCCACATTCACTTCACATAAAACCAGGAGAATTGTGGAAAAATAACTGTCCTTTCGTTAAACAATTTCTATCTTTTTTTCTTGCGATTAGTAGAAAAAAATCAGACCTTTGGAAGTTAGACGGCAAAGCCAACTCATGGCAAGTTTTCCAACCCTACTTAAGATTTGAATTATTTTCAGACACTCCATCAGGAGTTCTCATAGAGAAAACTACCGACTATCTGTCCTAATCGCCATTTTTGACATTGGCAACGACATCAGATAGGCACCCCAATTTGAACATAACAGGAATTCTTTTAGGTTAGCCTGGTTTAAACAAGTATTGAAACGATAGGTATTGGTTAGCACCCTTGTCTAACGAAAAGCTTCGCTGCATTATGCCCGCTTTTGCTTTTAAGAGCTGGGAGGACAGCATCAGCTATATTCCGGCTAATTGAAAACATTACCAATACTGAACCTCACACCCCGGAAAACCGCCTATTTCCCTATAAAGGGCCGAAACGCACACGGTGAACACACATACAATCAAAAAATAAAAAGGCAGCAGGATGACTTTCAAAATTATTATCTCCGGACAGCTTGAGTTCGGTACCGAACGCAGCTTCGAGCGTGTGATGGGCTTGTTCACCCATCGCGCAGAAAATTACTATCGGAACATTCTACTCATTAAAGCGGAGGATATCTTCAAAGCAGAAACCAGTACCCTCGAGATTCCACGCCTTATTGTGGCAGAGGCTACCGAAAAAGAGTGGAAAAACACCCTGAACATGCTGGACTACGTAGTCGGTTATGCTATTGCCGGTGGTATTTCCGCCTGGATGTTAAAAGAAAGGAAGGTTGTCAAATACCGGCATTTGGAACCCAATACCGACAAAGCCGCCATTCAGGCGTTCCTCCACGGCCGGGAGCTGGTCAAGGAATCAGGCAGGGAAGAAGAAGCCAAAAAGGCTCTTAGCCAGGCCATCGAAAAGTTCGAGCGCCATGCGAAAGCTTACGAACGCCGCGGTTTCGTCAACTATCAATTGCGCAATTTCCAGGATGCTCTTTACGACTACTCCAAAAGTATCGACATCAACCCGATAGCCGCAGAGCCTTACCTGGGCCGGGCGCTTGTAAAAATGATACAGGAAGACTACAGCAGTGCTGCCGCCGACCTGGAACAAGCCATCAAGAACTCCATGCCCCTGCAATCTATGCACTGGCAAGCACGCCGCATCAAAGGGGAATGCCACCTGAAAATGGAAGAATTCGATAAAGCCGCTCAGGAACTGAAGTTCGTTACCCGCCGGGAATTCACCGCCGAGGATCCCAACTACAAGTGGCGCAAAAAAGCCCTGTTCAACTATGGCCGCGCCTTATTGGAAACTGGCAAATTCGCCGATGCGGTTACAGCTTTCGATGAGGTGGGGAAAATCACCAATAGCCCCATTGAAATTCCGGATGCGGATCAACTGCTTTACCGCGGCCTGGCGCTGATGAAGGCCGGCAAAACAGGTTTTAAGAAAGACTGGCAGGAAGCTGCCAGCCGTGGATCCAAACGCGCTGCAGAACTGTTGCAGGAAGCTGCATAATGCTTCCTTGCTGCCACCTGATATGAAGGAATAAGACTCTTTATATTGCCAGCCGTTGAAGGTTTTTCCTTCAACGGCTTTTTTTCTGCTCCTGCCAACTAAGCTTCTTCAAAAATCGTTTGATCTTCAAACCCAACCGGATTATGTCCAAATGTTTGATATTGTTGTTCTTGTCGCTATTGGCCAGCGTTTTCGCCCATGCCCAGGGCTACCGAACGGATAAGGAGGTAGACAAAAAATCCCTCAAATATTATGAAGAGGCCAAAGGCCACCTCAATGCTAGCCGTTATGCCGAAGCGCTGGAGGCGCTGCAAAAAGCCCTGCAAAAAGCCCCTGATTTCATCGACGCCCGCCTGATGTACGCCGACCTGCTTTTACAAACAAAGGATTACAAGGGGGCAGAAGCTGAATTTGAAACTGCTATAGCCCTGGCCCCCGATTACGCCCCACTGGCCTACTACTTCCTCGGACAAGCCGAATTCGAGCTGCAACAATTTGAGGAAGCTGCTCAGCACATCGAACATTATTTGGAATCCGGAAAAGCCAGGGGCAATCGCCTGGAGGAAGCTACCCAGCTGCTTGCCAGCGCCGGCTTTGCCGCCGAAGCTATAAAAAAACCAGTGCCCTTTCAACCGAAAAGCCTGGGGCCGGGCGTCAATACAGCCAATCCCGAGTACCTCCCCTCTCTGAGCGCCGATGGCCAGTTTCTGGTATACACCACCCGGGTAGATGGCCAAAATGAAGACATTTTTATCAGTCAGCGAGGAGATAGCGCCTGGCTCCCTGGCCACCCGGTAGAAGCCCTCAACACTCCGGCCAATGACAGCAGTCCCGGCATCGCCGCCAATGGCAAGGCCATGGTGTTCGCCCGAAACGATCGAAATGGCAATTTCGACCTCTATTTTTCAACACAACGGAACGGTTCCTGGACAACACCCCAGCGATTGCCCGCCCCCATCAGCACCAATGCATGGGAATCGCAGCCCTCTCTCTCCGCTGACGGACAGGAACTATATTTCGTCAGCGACCGCGCCGGCGGCCAGGGCCGGCTCGACCTCTGGATGAGCCGGCAACTGCCAGGCGGTAGCTGGGGGGCGCCCCAAAACCTGGGCCCCACCATCAACACCCCGCTCAACGAACAGGCGCCATTCATCCACCCCGACGGGCAAACACTCTATTTCATGTCGAAAGGGCATCCCGGAATGGGGCAATACGACCTGTTCCTCTCCCGCCGTCAGGCCGACGGCAGTTGGGGCCCTCCAAAAAACCTGGGCTACCCTATCAATACCGCTAACAACGAAGGCGCCCTCATCGTCAGCCTCGACGGCAAAACAGCCTACTTTGACACCGACCGCCTCGGGCCTACCGGCGCCCGGCAGGAAATAGGCAATGCAGATCTGTTTAGCTTCGAACTATACCCCGAAGTTCGGCCCCAACCGGCCACTTACGCTAAAATTGTAGTCCGAGACGCTATTACCAAACGGCCACTCCCGGCCGAGGTGGATATTGTGAAATTGAAAGACGGCGCCACCTTCACCAGAGGGTTGGCCGATGAAAAAGGAACCTTCCTGGCAGTGCTGCCCCTCGGCGAAAACTACGCCTTGAATGTTTCCAAAACCGGCTACCTGTTCCAATCCGAAAACTTTGCCCTGGCGGAAGCCACCGACTTCAGTCAGCCTTTCCTCCTGGAGATCGAACTAAGCCCCCTCGCCGAAGAGGGGGGGAAGCCGGTAGTGTCCAAGCCGGTCATTCTCCGGAATATTTTCTTCGAGACCGGCTCTGCTGCCTTACGCCCGGAATCCACTACGGAGTTGAACTACCTGAAAGGCCTCTTGCTGGGAAATCCCACCCTGAAAATACAGGTTAATGGCCATACCGATAATGTAGGGGCGGAAGTAGATAACCAGCGGCTGTCGGAAGCGCGCGCCAAAGCAGTTTATGATTATCTCGTGGCCCAGGGAATCAGCCCCGGACGGCTACGCTACAAAGGCTTTGGAGAAAGCCAGCCCATCGCGCCCAATGATACCGAGGAAGGCAGGCAGCAGAACCGGAGAACAGAGTTTGTGGTGGTGGAATGAACGAGGAGCAGCCCACATTAACGAACGGGCTCCGGCGCATCCTGAAAATGTTTGTATTTACCCAGTATCTTCCCGATAGCCACAGTGGCCGGCATAATAATTCGTTTTACAAATACTGGTATTTCCGGTAGGTCGTATTCCGTTTTATAGCGAGTCATTAGGAATGCGCCATCGAATATCTCCGGAGCTTCTTTGCCCGATTTATTCACAGCCTGGTAGAGGGCCGTCAGGAAAAAGATAAAACTGTTGGCTGGTTTAACCCACCCATCGCAGTTGAGAATATCCTCTCCTGCATTCCAGAACCGATGGGGCACGCCACGTTTGAACTCCACCGACTCGCCAGGGCCAACATAATGCGGTTCTTCTCCCAGTATCTGGTAGCCCATCTTTCCCTTGATCACAGTTAGCCCTTCATCTTGCCTGAAATGTACGTGCATCACCGGCCCGGCGCCGGGTTGGACGAAGTTCTCGACGAGCACTTTATCCTCGCCATCCTCTTTGACAACAGCTTTGAAAACGAGCTTTTCTCCCAGATGATTTTCGATGGTGTAGGGTAGGGTTTGCATGGCTTTTGATGGTTGATTATCTCAAAATTAGTACATTGTACTAATTTTTCCAAAATATTTTAGTACATTGTACTATACATTATTTCAATGAATACACGCGACCGGATTATAGCAAAAGCGATTGAGCTTTTTAATACCCATGGAATACATCAAATTGGGGTGCGAGACATAGCCCGTGAGATGGGGATCAGCCCAGGGAACCTGTCCTACCACTTTCCCAAAAAAGAAGACCTGATCAACGAAATCCTGACCCGATTGAGCATTGAGAATGACCAATGTTACCAGGAATTTTTTTCCAATGAAGCATCCCAATCCCTGTTAACCTATCTGACCCTAATGCGAAAGATCTACCAAAACCAGTATGCTTACCGTTGTATTTACCTGAGTATGGTTGAGATCAACCAAAACATGCCCGCCATTGGATTCAACTACCCGGCAGTAGCTCAACGGAGAAGGGCCTCATTGGAACGCATTTTTGGGATGATGGTAAAAGCTGGAGAATTCAGAGAGGATACGAGTAAGGAAGCAATTGAAGCTCTGGTAAGTTTCCTGGCGATCATCAACCGCTTTTGGATCTCAGAGGCGATGATGCGCTTCCATCCATTTCATTTGGACGAAGCAATACTGCACTATCTGAAGCTGGTGTCCTATCAACTATCTATCCTCGCTACACCCAAGGGACGGGAAGGGATTGGGCTATTCTTCGAAAACATGGCCTGACAGAGCTTGATTGAGGTTTGTGAGGCCGTATTATCCTTTACGATACGGTGGGCGTATCGTCCATCTTCGTTTTCCTGTACAAACAGGTTAGGCCTTGTTCTTTCATTCCCGATGCTCAACTAGGGCCTTAAATCTTCCTATATCAGCCCCCGCGACTTCAACTCCAGGTATTTATTCACCGTATTGATCGACAGCTCGGCCGGGCGGGTGAGGATGGCCTGTATGCCGTATTGTTGCAGTTTCTGCACCATATTGGATTTCTCGGTAAGGAATTTTCGGGCAATAGTTTGGTGGTAAATGTCCTCAAGTGTTTCCACCTGTGATTCCACAAAATCCCGGATCTCGGTATTCTCGAAGAAGATCACCACCAGGAGGTGGAAGGTGTTGATACGGCGCAGGATGGGCAGCACGCGGTCGAGGGCGTACATGCTTTCGAAATTGGTATAGAGCAGCAGCAGGCTGCGCCCGTTGATGAGCTTGCGTGCAGCGTAATAGAGCAGTTCGTAATTGGCTTCCAGCGGCCGCTCTTCCTCTTTGTACAGAGCGTTGAGGATCTTATTGAGCTGTGTGGCCTTGCTATCGGCCTTGACGGTGGCCCCGATCTTATCAGAAAAGGTGATCAGGCCGGCGCGATCGTACTTTTGCAGGGCGATGTTGGAGATCACCAGGCTGGTGTTGATGGCGTAATCCATCAGGCTGAGCCCTTCAAAGGGCATCCGCATAGCGCGGCTCTTATCGATAATGCAATAGATCTGTTGCGCCCGCTCATCCTCATACTGATTGACCATGAGTGCATTGTGGCGCCCGGTGGCTTTCCAGTTGATGCTCCGGTAATCATCGCCGCGCACGTAGTTTTTGATCTGTTCGAACTCGTAGCTGTGCCCGATACGGCGCAGCTTTTTGATGCCCTTGTGGTGCGTCACCCGGTCGAACGCCCGCAGCTCGAACTGTTTCATCTGCAGGATGGAGGGATATACGGGCACGCTCATGGGCTGTTCGATTACATAGCGTCGCTCTACGAGCCCTAAGACAGTGGAAAGGAAAGCATTGGTGGCGCCAAAGGTGTACTCGCCCCGCTCCAGGGGCCGCAGTTCATACTCCATGGCAGTGGTTTCTCCTGGTTTCATTCGAAGGCGCAGCCCAAAATCGCGTTCCTGAAACTGGAACGGCAACTCGTCGACCAGGTTGATAAAGAGCAGTAAGCCCGACTGGTTCTCCAACTTCAGCCGTACCGTATTGGGGTCTCCCAGGTTGAATACTTTGGGCAATTTTCGTTCACACAACAAATCTACTCGCCGGTTGAACAACAGCAGTATATCCAAAAGCACCAGGGCCAGGGCCAGCACAAACAAAGCCTGCGCTACGGGGTACAAAGGCTGTACCCAAAAGCTGATCACAAAGAGCACTACCAGCGCTCCGAACAGCAGGAAAAAACGATTGCTCAGGAATAGGTGCTTCACGGTTCCTTATCTTGGTACTTCGATCTTCTGAATAATATCCCGAATCACCTCTTCGGTCGAATAGCCCTCCATTTCCCGCTCCGGGGTCAGAATAATGCGGTGGTTCAGGACGGGATAGGTGACGTACTGGATATCATCGGGGGTAACAAAATCGCGGCCGTTCATTGCGGCCAGAGCTTTGGCCATTTTCATAACCGCCAGGGAAGCCCGTGGAGAAGCACCCAGGAAGAGGTCACCATTGTTGCGGGTTTCGTGGATGATCTGCGCGATGTAGTCCAGGAGTTCTTCCTTGATGTGCACCTGTTCCACCAGTTGCTGGCATTCCCTTATCTCATCGGCAGTCATAACGGCTTTGACCAATTGACGCTGAGCCAGTTTAAAGTCGTTTTTGAAGCGGCGCAGGATCGCTTTTTCCTCCTCCAGGCTGGGGTAACGCAGGTTGATCTTGATAAGAAAGCGGTCGAGCTGAGCTTCCGGCAGCTTATAAGTGCCTTCCTGCTCGATGGGGTTTTGAGTGGCGATCACAAAGAAAGGGAAGCCCATCGGGTAGGTTTCTCCATCAACCGTTACCTGATATTCTTCCATGACCTCAAAGAGCGCCGCCTGCGTCTTGGCCGGTGACCGGTTGATCTCATCGATGAGGATGATATTGGAAAAAACAGGGCCCTCATTGAAAGAAAATTCAGAAGTCTTCATGTTGAAGACGGTGGTGCCCAGCACATCGCTGGGCATCAGGTCGGGGGTAAACTGGATACGGGAAAAGCCCACATCCATACTTTGCGCCATCAGTTTGGCGGCCAGGGTTTTGGCGATGCCCGGCACGCCTTCCAGCAGCACATGGCCACCGGAGACCAAGCCCGCCAGCAACAGGTCCATCAGTTCCTCCTGCCCGATGATCACCTTGCGCAGTTCTTCCTTGATGCGGTCTACGGCTATTTGCACCTTCGACAACTCTATTCGGCTGCGCTGCCAGCGCTCCATTCCAGGAGCTTCCGGGCCGTCCGGTGAAGCTTCCACCGGGTGCTCTTCGGGCGGAGGCGGAACAAAACGACTGTGATCTTCCCTTTGTTCTTCCGGTTCCCGGGGGGTATCGTTCTCGTTATTATCGTCAATATGCATGCTATTAGGCTATTTACTGTTTTTGTAGAAATTATCCAGCAGCCGATGAAAATCGATCAGCGTGTTTTCCGAAACGAAGGTGGAACTACTGATATTCCGGTAAAGTAACAGGATTTTATTGATCACCTCCTTTGAAATTTCCGATTTGTGTGCGAGTTTTTCCACGAAGGCGCTGTCCATATCCCGGGTTTGCAGGAAGTAGCGTTCGCGCAGGTAGCTTTGCCAAAGCTTCATTTGTTGCAAGGCGAGCTGCTTGTGGTTATTCTGCATGAAATAGAGCCGTCCAATAGTGGAAAGAAACTCCAGAGAGGTATTGGTGTTCGGCTCCAGGACAGGAATGATGCGCTGCTTGCGCTTGGCGCGAAACAGCAGGTATAACAGCCCCAGGCTCAGCAGCAGGTACCATCCCCAGGCCAGCGGGGGTTGCCCCAGGATATATTGCAGAGGGCTCTCTGTGGAAAGCTGCCGGGAGGCGCTGTAATACTGACGCTCATTCCGCCGCCGCCCCATCCACTCCGATACCCGGCTGTAGTCATCCCAGTAGATGGGGCCAGCCTGAAGGTGAGAAAAAGTGCGGTTGGCGTATTCCAGGCCCTCTTCGTCCAGCAACTGAATATTGGTGAAAACCAGCGGTATGGTATGGAGATAAAAATAGCCGTCGCCGTAGGCCACCCGGGCAAAGATGGGCAAGCTATCGTTTAAGGTTCCGATGGACGCCATGCCCTCCTCCTCACAGAATAGGTAGGGGTCGATGTAACTCCAATTGTAGGGCGCTACCTGATGCCGCAGCAAGTATTTATAAGGAAAGCCTTTTTCGCGGCGCAGGGAAGGGTGCTCGAAATTGAGGCGGGCCATTGTATCCTGAAAAAGATAATAGTCTTCCCAGTAGGTCTCTTCACAATCTCCATAGTATAGATTCTCCATCAAATCGAAGGGGATGGTCTTGCTGGAGATAAAAGCCAGGTTGCCGGCCTCCACGAATTTCAGCAGGGCGGCGAGTCCAACCGAATCCAGATAGAGGCCTTCTCCGATGAAAATGTAGTTGGCCTGCTCGCTGTCAGTCGGAAGCTGCCCGTTGATGCTGTCTTTCAATACTTCCAACGGATGGCCCGGAAAATACCCTTTCAGCAATTCAAAGATCACTTCCGAACCGTAAGGGCTGCGCGTGTCCGGATTATAGGTTTCCCGCCAGTCGATCCGCTGGTTTTTAGAACGGAACAGAAAAGCCAGAATAGCGACGATGGCTAAAAAGGAAAGGATGTAAAAGATGATATTTTTTCTGTTCAACATAAATGCTTTTCACTTTGGAACTGCTGCTAAAACCTGAAAAAGCAATGACTACCATGTGCCTGTAAACGAGAGATGGGCCGCTTCCCACTTTATTCAGGCTTTAGCTTTATCGACCAACTCCCGAAATGTCGGTTCCATCTGCCGGTATTCACTTTCCCCAACCGGCCGGCCGCCGTACCAGGCCTGCTCGAAGAAACGGGTAGCTTCTCCGAAGGGTACGGCCAGGGCCGATTGCTGCATCTCCTGCAGGTACTGTCGGTTCGTTTTATCCTTTTTCCAACGGATCGCCTTTTTCAGAGACAATTCTTTCAAAATGGCCAGATAATAGAGGCGGATGGCCAGCACATAGTCCCCTTCGGCCAGGGCCTGCCGGATATAAGCATCCAGGTCAGTTTCGTGAATATTTTCCTCAATTTCATCCAGGTTGATCGGCCCGCTAATACCCTGCCGGCGGATCTTTTTATTGCGCGGCGCCATTTCCAGCCCCAGGATTGCCCGGAGCAGAATGGCCACCACCACTGCGATAAGCAGGATGGCCAGAAACTTCAGGATCGCGCTGCCCAATTGGCTGCTCATCCCAAAGCCGGGTTCCCGGCGCATCGCTTCGTAGCGCTCGCCGTGCTGCCCCTCCTGGCGTTTGCGCTGCTCGGCCTCCTCCCGGCGTTTTTTCTGGCTCGCCGGTTCTTCGTAGTTGAGCCCCTCAATGGCCTTCTTCCAGTCCTGCTGCTCAAATGCCCGGCGGTTGACGTCTTCTTCAATATACTGCTCATAGGGCGTGGCGCCCTGCACCGAAGGCGCCAACCCTAAGCCTAAAACCAATGCTATCACATATTTGTAGCTTTTCATTCCCTTTTTTTAGGATACCTCGAAAATAACCTTTCCCGTCCTCACCCCTCTTCCCGGGTAAGAACTATTCACACCATTTAGCCATTCGGCCATTTAACTGCTCCACTCAGCTTCTCTCCCTTCCCTACTCCTGCTCCAACCCTTTGATACTGCGGCGGAGCTTAATCCCTTCGATGCGCTCCATCAGAGCGGGCGCCTCGCGGGCCTCCCGCAAGGTGTAGTACAACAAGCCCCCGCCCATAAATAACATGGCGTAGATCAGGTGCAGGATAAAAATAGTCACAAATGTTAACACCACGGCGCTGAGCTCGTTCATCGCCGATTCGCTGAGGTGCACTACCCAGGTGACCAGGTCCAGGTAAAACCAGGCCAGGGCAGAATCCGCCAGGTTGAAAACCAGGAAGGCCACAACCATCAGGATGGCGAACAGGCTGAATGTGATGCTGTAGCCCTGCCCGATCAGCGCGAACGCGCGGCCGAAAGCGGTAACGGCATTCGACTCCTCGCGCAGGCTCGCATAGCCCCACAATATCGGTATCGCAATTATGCCCAGTAACAAAAAGGGGGTATACCAGTCGTTTGTCCACAACAACAACTCCAGGCCGGCCATGGCCACTGTTACCTGCAGAAAGCCCATCAGGTGCTGCCCGCTGCTGATTGGCCCGGCTCGTTCTTCCTGAGCCAGTGTCCGGAAAACCACATAAGCCAGAATACTCATCCCCAGTAAATTGGCTAAAGGTAATAACGGCACTTTCTCATTGACAAAGAACTGGCCGATCACACTCAAGGTACCGAACGTTTCATTGGGAAAATCAAACCGCTCCGCCGGGCTGCCCGCACCGGTTAAAAAGGCAATGGCCATGTAAATAACCGTGGTGCCCAGGGCAACGAGTGCGATGCGCCCTAAATAGCGCTTGTAAAAAATAAATACCTCGGAAAATATTTCTCCTGAACTCTTGATGCTGTGGAAGTTTATGCGTTGTTCCCGGCTGGGCGGGATCTTCGTGTCGCGCACCGGGGCGGCGAAGCCTTTGCGGGCCTTGAATCGGGGATACCAGACGAAATACGTCAGCACAAAGGCCAGGCAGGACAGGATAAAGGCGCCCCGCACCACATTGGGCGTATCGGTATGTCGCGTCAGATAGCCCTCAATAATACCCGCCAGAATGATGATAGGTACAATACCGATCATGATCTGAATGCCCCGCCGGGCCGACTGCTGAAAGGCCTGCCCCCGCGAATATGTACCGGGAAAGACCAGCCCTTTGCCCAAGGTTAGCCCCGCAGCTCCCGCAATAATGATCGCCGAGATCTCCAGGGTGCCGTGTATCCAGATGGTGAGAAAGGAATCCCAGAACAGGCCTCGTTCGATGAAAAACCATTGGAAAGCTCCCAGCATAATACCGTTGCGAATCAGTATGGCGATGGAGCCCAGCGTAAAAAAGGCCCCCATAACGAAGGTCAGAAAAGCCACGAACAAATTGTTCATCGCTATGCCGAGCGACATACCAAAGGCCCCCTTCTGCTTATACACGGCCATGGGGTCTCCGGATTCGATATTCTCGAGCGTCATATCCACATAGGCGTCGCCGAGGATGACATTGGCAAACTGTTCGTCCATTGCACTCGACACCCCGCCGATGAGGCAGGCCAACAGGAAGATCAGAAAGGCCATCCGGAACTCTCCCCGCGCTTCGTAGATGAGCTGCGGCAGTTCATCCGCCCAGAAAGTAAACAGCCGGTTGGCCCGCGAGCGGCGGTTTTTGTAAATGCTGAAGAAGATGCGCTGCGCCAGCCCGTTGAGGTAAACGCGCACCGAGCGGTTGGGGTAAAAAGTACGGGAATAGGACAAGTCGTCCGTGATCTGTACGAAGAGGTCGTTCAGTTTATCGGGGTCTTTCCGGGGGATGTCCATGATCTGCTCAAACTCCCGCCACTTCTCCTTGTTCTGCTCTATAAAGCTCGTTTCACGCATTTGGGGTTGGAAATTGTGGGTTTAAATATACCAATTTATCATAAATGCCCAAGGAGTTGGCTTTGTTGTTGGAATAGAGAAGGGAGTGTTTGGGAAGTGAGGGTTTGGGTGTTTGAGGGGAAGTGATACCACCTCAAACACTCAAACACCCAAACACTCGAACACACTCCTATTACCCGCCTGCCCTGGCATTTAATCTTAAAAATCCCCATCTTTGAGCCGCTCAATGCTTGTAAGGGCTTTATTTCACAAGCTTCAACGGCGCGATTTATGCAAACCATCGACATCCGCACCACTCAAAACGTCGTCATCGAGTACGAGCTGGCGCCGCTACGCGAGCGTATCTTCGCCTTTTTTATCGACCTGATCATTTTGCTGGCCTTCTATCTGGTATTCTTTCTGGCCATCGTCATGCCCCTGTTGCGCAGTGCCGGCGACTCTCCTATGATCGGCGCTATCATCTCTCTGGGCTTCATCGGTGGCTTCCTGCTCTACCACCTGTTGTCGGAAGTGCTGGCTGACGGACAAAGTTGGGGTAAAAAATCCATGGGCATCAAAGTGGTGCGCCTCGATGGCCAGGAGCCAGGCCTGAGCGACTACCTGCTACGAGCCGTCTTTCACGTGGTCGACACCCTCTTCTCCGGCGGCATTCTGGCCATCCTGCTCATCCTTTCTTCTGATAAAAACCAGCGCCTCGGCGATATGACCGCCAACACCACCGTCATCCGCGTGCGCCACAACCTGCGCTTCCGCCTGGAAGACATCCTCAACATCAACACGCTGGAAAATTACGAGCCCCAATACCCCGAAGTGCGGCAGCTCAGCGAACAGGACATGCTGCTGATCAAAAACGTCGTCTCCCGCTACCGCACCTACAAAAACGACGCCCACCGGGAAGTGGTCATCCAACTGGTGGCCCACCTCACCCAATTGCTGGGCCTGCCGGAAGCGCCCCGGGATAAAATTGGGTTTTTAAAGACGTTGATTAGGGATTATATAGTGATTACGCGGTGAAAGGTGCCGCCGACCTCCAGATCGGCGGGAAGGCGATGATAAGCCCAGAGGCTGGGCTCTGCTTAACCGAGCGATTATCCTCTTACTTTTCCACTTCCCATTTACAAAGCAAGAAGGCGGCAGAATTCTGCCGCCTTCTTGCTTTGTCCAGAATATTTCAGCCCACGCGCCGATCTGGAGATCGGCAAAACTTAAGGCTTCGCCTGGCGGCTCTTGGCAAAATCCCCGGCCTTGACGACGATCATTTTCGCCGGATCCAGGTATTTGGCCATGGCGGCGTTGATCTGTTCGGGCGTCAGGGCCATTACTTTGGCTTCCAGGGCGGCGTCCCATTCCAGTGTGCGGCCCAGGTCGAGGTAGCTGTTGAGGGTAGCGGCCAGCGAGCGGTCCTGAGCGCGGCTCACCTGCTGGTTTTGCACCCAACCACTCTTGGCGGCTGCCACTTCTTCGGCAGTGAACCCGTCTTTGCGGACTTTCTCGATCTCCTCCACAAAAGCTTTTTCCAGGGCTTCTACATTCTCGGGCGCATAGATGGCGTAGGCGCGCAACATCGCCGTCTTATCCCGGGCGTCAGCTGAGAAACTGGAACCCACACCGTAGCTCAGGCCATCCTTCTGGCGGATGCGCACGGCCAGGCGCGAGTTGAGGAAACCGCCGCCCAACATGTAGTTGCCCAGCATCATAGCCGGATAATCGGGGTCGTCCTGGTTCATTTCGAAAGGCTGCGCAGCCAGGAACATGGCGTTGGCCTTATCGGGCGTCTCCACTTCCACATTTTCTGGCTTGGGCTGGTAGAATTCATCGGCAAGGCGCTCGTATTTGGCAGGGCTTTTCCAGCCCTTAAAGTTATCGGCCAAGGCCTTTTCCACCGCCTCGGTGTCAAAATCCCCCACTACAGCCAGGGTCGCTTCCGAAGCGCCGTAAAAGTCTTTGTAGAAGGCCTTCACCTCTTCCAGGGTCAGGGCATTGATCGCCGCCACTTCCTCGTCGAAGGTCATGGTGTAGCGCGGGTCATTCTTATCGTAGGGGTTCATCCGGCGTTGCAGTTCCTGAAAGGCGATGGCGTTGGGTTCGGAGCGTTGCTCTTCGATGGACGCCAGTTGCTCGGCTTTCAGCTTGTTGAACTCCTCTTCGGAGAAAGCCGGCTTTTGCAGCATTTCCCCAACCAGGTTAATCACCTCGGGTAATTTGTCCCGCTCGGCTTCTATCGATACAAAAGCGCCGGAAGCGCCGCCGCCAATTCGGATGCGGGCCTTGAGCTCGTCGAGTTTGTCTTCCAGCGCCTGGCGGCTGAGCTCCGTCGTACCTTTGTCCAGCATCATACCGGCGAAGCTGGCGGCCAGTTGCTTGCCCTGCAGGCTCTTCTCCGTGCCAAACCGAAGCGACAGACGGGCAGTGACGGCATCACCACGGGTTTCCTTGGGCAGCAGGGCGTACTCCAATGTTTCTTTCAATTCGCCACGCTGGGTGCGGGTTTCGATATTATCATAAGAAGGATCAAATGCCTCCCCTTCGGCGATGGCTTCTTTACCGACGTAGCCATCCACCATGGCAGCGATGTCGGGTACATCGGGGATGTCGGCGCGGTCGGGAGCAGCGTCGGGCAGGAAGCGGCCGACGGTGCGGTTGCTGGGTTTGAAGTAGCGTTTGGCTGCCGCCAGCACTTGTTCCGGCGTCACCTGTTCCAGGCGGTCGCGGTAGATAAAGCCCAGTCGCCAGTCGCCCTGAGCGAGGTATTCACTCATGGCCAGGCCCACGCGGTCACTGTTGCGGAAGGCGAGGTTGAAATCTTTGAGCAGGCGTTTGCGGGCGCGGTCCACCTCTTCAGTGGTTGGCGGATTGGTACGCAGGCCGTCGATGGCCGTCAACATCGCTGCTTCGGCCTCGGCAAGGCTTTTGTCTTTGAGCACATCGGCGGAGAAATAGGCGAAGCCCGGCTCGCGCAGGCTGGCGGCCCAACCACTCTGGGAGCTTGCCTTTTCACTTTCCACAAGCGCCTTGTACAGGCGGCCCGAGGGCTCGCTGGTCAGCAATTCCGTAAGGACCTCTATGGCGGGAAAATCGGGGTGGCTGCCCGGGCAGATGTGGTAAGAAGCGCTCACCACCTGCACATCACCCACGCGGCGCAGCTCGGCGAAGCGTTCGCCATCCTGCACCGGTTCGCGAGTATAGGTAGGGATCAACTCCCGTTCCGGCTTTGGAATGCGGCCAAAGGTTTCCTGGATCAACCCCAGGGTTTTCATCGGGTCGAATTTGCCGGCCACGATCAGATAGGCGTTGTCCGGCTGGTAGTATTTGTGGTAAAATCCCTGCAGGCGCTCAATGGGCACATTCTCCAGGTCGGCGCGGGCGCCGATGGTCGACTTACCGTAGTTGTGCCAGAGATAGGCAGTGGACAATACGCGCTCCATCAGCACGCGGCTGGGACTGTTTTCTCCTCTTTCGAACTCGTTGCGCACTACCGTCATCTCACTTTCCAGGTCCTTGGCCGCGATGTACGAATTAACCATACGGTCGGCTTCCATATCGAGGGCCCAGCGCAGGTTTTCGTCGGTAGCGCTGAATGTTTCAAAATAGTTGGTGCGGTCGTACCAGGTGCTGCCGTTGGGGCGGGCGCCATGCTCAGTGAGCTCCTGGGGAATGTTGGGGTGGTTCGGCGTGCCCTTGAACACCATGTGCTCCAACAGGTGCGCCATACCGGTTTCCCCGTAGCCTTCATGCCGGGATCCGACCATATAGGTCACATTGACCGTGATGGTAGGTTTGGATTGGTCGGGGAAGAGCAAAATGTGCAGGCCGTTGCTTTCTATCTGGTATTCGGTAATGCCTTCTACCGAAGCCAGCTGAGTGATGCCTTTCGGCGGGGCGGCCTGCTGCCCCTCAAGGGCCGGCAGAACGGATAAGAGCGCCAGCAAAAAGAAGCTGCTTTTTAGTCGGGTATATAATTTCATTGTTCAATAAAGTTTGGTTAGTAATTAGGGCGAAAAGTTACGGCAATATGGCAGGTAATGGAAAATAAATGGGATATGTTGTCGGAGAATAGCGAACAATTCGGAATTCCTGATGATACTATGGATGCTTTTTTTTGGCCCGTACGGGGCCAAAAGGATGCTTTGCCCAACTTCCAGGCGCCCCAGGCCGGCAGGGATGGCGTGTGCAAGCTTAAATAGTATCTACTGCCTTTAGGCGAAGGCATAGCCACGGCCCTTATGAGTCGCATGACTCCTGTTCTTTTTTAACGGTATTTTATCAACGGAAAGACTTCCCCCTGCTCAAACACATCCTTTCCCTGGGGCAACTGCAGAAAAGCATCCGCATCCGCCAGATTAGCCAGGTCACCGGAGCCATGGCCTTCGGCCGGGATGGCCAGGATGCGGCCCTGGTCGTCGTATTCTAATTTCACCTGCAGGAAGTAAGTAAGATCCGGCTTGAAGGTGACCGCTCTGGACAGGACGGCATTAGGATATACGACGGCCGGCAGTCCCAGGCTTTGTTCCAGCCACGGCAGGAAGTAGCGCTGGGTACACATAAATGAAGACACCGGATTACCCGGCAGGGCAAATACCAATGATCCATTGGGCGCCTTCCCGAACCAGAACGGCTTGCCAGGCCGCTGTTTAATCTTATGGAAAAGCTTCACCACCCCCAATTGATCCAGGGCGCGGGGCAGGTAGTCGAATTTCCCTTCCGAAACACCACCGCTGAGGATCAGCACCTCGTATTCCGCAATCATCGATTTCAGCCCCCGCAGCACCTCGTCGAGGTCGTCGCGCAGGTGTCGGGTGTCCGCCAAAAGATTATAATTTGCCAGCGTGGCTTTTACCTGATGCTCATTGGACCGGCGGATCTGATGAGGTAAGGGCGTTTCGCTGACCTCCACCAACTCATCGCCGGTGGAGATGATCACGGTTTTGGGCTGACGGCTGACTTTGAGCATGGCTTTGCCTACCGTCGCGGCTACGCCTATCTCAGCGGGGGACAACCTAATGCCGGCCCGTACTACGAGGCTTCCCTGAGGACGGTCTTCGCCCTTTTTATGTACATTCTGCCCCCAACCGATCGCATCGAGCATCACCCGGGCCTGGCCATCGGCTATTTCCAGGTCTTCGTAGCGGATGACGGTGTCGGCGCCAAGGGGCAGCATAGCACCGGTCATCACCTCCAGGCAATGCTCCGGTGATTGCAATTCCTGCTGCACATCGCCCGCGGCCCCGATTCCCTCAATTGGGAAAACGCGCCGGCCCGACTGGAAAGCAGCATGTTGTATCGCAATACCGTCCATCGTGACGCGGTGGAAGGGCGGGAAATCGCGGTCGGCGTAGAGGTTTTCCCGTAACACCCGGCCAATGGCTGCGTCGAGGGGTACTTCTTCTATACCAAAATCTCTGGTTGTTTGCTGAATGATGGCGACGGCTTGTTCGACGGTGATCATACTTTATGGATGCTGTTGATATTTACCCGGCTGACCCCGGAAGGTATAGGGGGAGGACGGGCTGTTGATACTGTTGATATTTACCCGGCTGACCCCGACAGGTGTCGGGGGAGGACGGGCTGTTGATGCTATGGATGCTATGGATGCTATGGATAGCTTGGGGGGTATCTATAGTATCGAAGGGCCCGAGTATCCTTTTGGTGCGGAACGCGCCAAAAGGAGCATCCATAGTATCGAAAAGCATCAAGGGAATTCTTTATCTAAACCACTTGGCGGCAATTATGTTTTTCTATTCGGGGCCGTATATAGGCCCTTCAACAAAAGTAATCATGCCAGGTTTATCCCCTTTAGAATTACGGCAACAATTTCCGATCTTTTCCCATCATCCGGGCCTGGCGTATCTGGATAATGCCGCCACTTTACAGAAACCCCGCTCGGTGATCGATGGCCTGACCGCTTTCTATGAAAGGGAGAATGCCAACATCCACCGCGGCATTTACAACCTATCGGCCCAGGCTACCCAAAAATATGAACAAGTACGGCGCAAGGTTGCGGAATGGTT
Organism: Lewinellaceae bacterium; assembly: GCA_020636215.1. Taxonomy (GTDB): domain Bacteria; phylum Bacteroidota; class Bacteroidia; order Chitinophagales; family Saprospiraceae; genus JACJYE01. The sequence goes on along the minus strand of JACJYG010000004.1, from coordinate 1,406,641 downwards.
GGGCGCCGCCAGCCCCCACAGCATTGTTTACACCAGTGGGACGACTGCCGGCATCAACCTGGTGGCCCAGTCCTTCCTGGAACCGCGCCTGCAGCCCGGAGACGAGGTGCTGATCAGCGCTATGGAACACCACGCCAACCTCATTCCCTGGCAGATGGCCTGTAAGAAAAAAGGCGCCAGGCTATGCATTATCCCTATGAACCGGGCTGGCGAGCTGGATATGGCCCGCTTTCGCGAAATGTTGTCGGGCCGGGTGAAAATGCTGGCCGTCACCCACATATCCAATACCCTGGGGACAATCAACCCGGTGGAGGAAATGATCCATCTGGCTCATCAGAAAGGCATCCCGGTTCTGGTTGATGGCGCCCAGAGCGCCGCCCACTTTGCCATCGATGTGCAGGCCTGGGACGTAGATTTTTTCGCCTTTTCCGGCCACAAGCTCTTTGGCCCTACCGGTATTGGTATTCTTTACGGAAAAAAAGCACACCTGAAGGCCATGGAACCGATCAACTACGGTGGGGATATGATCCGGAACGTTACTTTTGAGGAAACTACTTTTGCCCCACCCCCCCAACGCTTCGAAGCCGGCACCACTCATATCGCCGGCGTGATTGGACTGGGCTACGCCATCGATTTTATCCGCCAACTCGACCAAAAGGCAGTGCGAGCCCACCTGAAAGAACTGGGGAGACAGGCCCGGGAGCAACTACGGGAAATCCCCGGCCTACGTTTCATTGGTGAGGCGAAGGAATCGAGCGCTATTGTTTCTTTTGTACTTGACCAGGTACACCCTCATGATTTGGCCACCTTCCTGAGCGCGGAAGATATCGCCGTGCGGGCCGGCCATCATTGCACGCAGCCGGTCATGGACTTTTATGGCATACCCGGCTCTACCCGGGCGTCTTTTGCCATTTATAATACTCCTGAAGAGATCAACCGCCTGGCTGTTCAGGTGCGGGAAGTCCAAAAATTCTTTTCATGAACGATAAACTGAAACAGCTTTACCAATCGGTCATCCTGCAGCACAATAACCAACCGTTCCGCTACGAAAAAAGGGAAGGCTGCGAATATACACTAGATGCTTATAATCCTTTATGCGGCGACCATTTCCAACTCTATTTCGACCTGGAGGATGGAAAAGTATCCCGCATCAGTTTCCACGGTTATGGCTGCGCCATATCGAAGGCATCTACTTCTGTTATGGTAAAACACCTGGAAGGGCAATCCCTGGAACGAGCGCTGGCGCTATGCCGGGCCTTTGAAGCGGTGGCCCAGCCCGAAACGCCGGCGGCGGAAGGGGAGGTAACGGAAGATTTCGAGGCCTTCGCCGCCGCCCGGGAGTTTCCGGGCCGGCTGAAGTGTGCGACGCTGAGTTGGGAGGAAATGGAATGTTTTTTAGAAGAGAAGGTGGAGAGATAGGGTAATATCTATCCATAGTAGGCCACCTTTTTAAGTTTATCTTTTTCCTTTTTGCGCTCCTTTTTATCGGTACGAATCTCTTGCTCCACCTCCTTTTGCAGCAATTTCCACCACAAAAGGGCAGGAATCAGGTCCCCGGAATGGCCTTCCAGCCTATAGGCTATCGGCAGGCTCAGCTTTTCCCGCCTGTTCACTATTCTGCTCAGGCGGGTGCGGTGAATATTCAGCTCATCTGCCAGTTCTTTCTGCTTTCTATGGGTCACACGCAGGTATTCCTGAAGAAAAAAGGATACATCCTTCCCAGGAACAAACTCAGCGGTTTCAAGGTAGCCGGTGATCTGATATTTAATTCGCAGCAAACCCGAATATATCCGATCTTCAGTTGTTTTTTCTTCCAGCAGTTTTTTTCGGAATTCCCAGAGCTCCCGGTCCGCCTTTTTCTTCTCCGCTTCACTTAAGCCATGGGGAAAAACAAAAGATTCGGCCAATTCCTCATCGGAATATTTTTCCCGCAGTTCCTCAAATTTATCCTGCTTAGCCATTTTCCAGATATTGCTTAATTAAAAAATCAGATCGTTCGCCCTCCAGGAACAGGTGCGTTCCAAATTCCCGGAAACCATATTTTCTTTTATAGTGATTGATCAGTTCCGTTTTGGGGATCAAGGAAACGAAGCCATCGTAATCCTTTTGAAAGGCTATGATGCATGCAAATGCGATAAGACATCCGGCAATTCCTTCATAAATTTTATTTCGGCCGGTGTTCTCCCTGGACACTTCAAGCAGGCGGATGAATATTCTCAATTCGCTCGGGATATCTTCAATGGAAATTATTCCTAACGGGCTTTCTTCATTTTTCAACCTGATCCCAAATACTTCTGTTCCTTTTGTTTTACTCCAATCAAATGAAAATCTGTCCTCTGGAAGGACGGTAAGGTATTCAGGCGATACTTGCTCAATTATAGCTTCTACCCATTCGCCGGTATTTTTTCGCTTCAATTTCACAACCCTGAATTTAGGGAAAAAGTTTATTTTTTTAATAAACTAAAATGATTTTTATTGAAATGGCTTTTGAGCCAGGATGCCGCCCGGGAGTTTCCCGGGCGGCTGAAATGTGCAATGCTGAGTTGGGAGGAAATGAAGCAGTTTTCGGAGGGATTACGAGGTGATTAATCACCGCAGCCTTTCCAGCGTATATTTCACATCCACATTCCCGCTGAAGGTAAGCATCCCATAAACCGGGATATTCAGCTGAATATCTTTCAGGGCTACGATGTGTGAATCCGCGCCAAGGTCATCATCATCTCCTGCATCTCTTTCCTTTAGCCATCCATCTACCTTGATGTAATCTGCATTATAATCCGGCCGGTACAATTCCACATCCGCAGAGAGGCCCAGGCCATACTCCTGGCCCTCGTGGATTTCCCAGGCGTTATCTCTGGATTTTTTCCATTCTGCTTTGGCGCCAACCGCACTACCATTCACATAAGCTCGGCCAGTGATGCGCCCATAAATTTCGGGGTCCCCTACCTCGGGACAATCATTGCATTTCAGTGAATTGATCTTGATCCGGTATTTGGGATACGCCAGATCACATGTCCTCACGGCGTACTCTGACGCCAAAACGACCCTGGCTACCGGAGTGCCTGCTTTGAGGTATCGCAACTTGTAAGATAAAGGCGCGCCGGGTGATTCTTTAGAATAGTTCCCGCCTTCCGCAATGTAGTTATACACCTCCGCCGGGCCGTTGATGATTTGAGCGGCAGTAGCAGCGGAGCCTCCAATGACAACGGCTTTAATGTTGGAAGAAGCGATGGTTTGCTGATATTGGGTAGCGATAGACCCATCGCCGGAAGCGAAGGCGGCGCTAAATGCAGCATTCACCTCGGTGAAGCTCCTATTCGTTTCGACGGTGTATAGCACCATCCTGCCATAGGCAATGGAGGCCACATAGACCGGGCTGGCAGAACCGAAAGTGCTGATCTCCGGCAAGGACTCAAAAAGGTCGCTGGGGCCGGCAGGGGCATCCATGTCAATCGTATAGTAGGTTTGGATGTACTTGATGAGGAATTTGTTGCTGTAGGTGGACTGGCTGAAATTAAAGGCCGCAGACACGCTATTGCCCGCTGACCGGTAGTTAGCCCCCAGGGCTACTTTCAGGTGCTGCTCCGAGTAAACTTCCGAAATTTCAAAGCTTAGTTTAGCCGGCGTGGCAGAAGTCACCTCCTGATCCAGGATCGACTTAACACCTGCCCGGACCGTAGATAATTTGGGGTCTTCAATCACCACCACGGGGCTGCCGCTGAGGTTCTGAAGGGAGATGGAAAGCGTAATCGGCGTCCGGTCAGCTGTAATGGGAATGTACTCGCCAGTGGGGATGGATTCCCCCAACAGCATGGCCCCTGGGTAGATCACATCGGTAGTGGGGTCGAGGGCCAGCATCTCATCAAAGCCCGGAGCCACTTTGTAGTTGGTGTAATAACACTCCAGGGTAGGATCGGCCTGATCCTGGGCAGGGCTTGTTGTTCCTAATACAACGGGTTCGGGTATTTCCTCTTCCTGGATGAAAGGGCCGAGGCCTCCCAATCCATTATTAAAAACTGTAGTGTCTTCAGGAGAAGGCCCTACAGTTTCTTTATTGCAGGAAATGGCCAATAACAGGGTAATGAATAGGGTAAAGAACATTGAGAATTTCATAAACATAGGTTTTTTTTTTGTTGGGACAAACCTATGCCTACAAGCCAAAAGCTCCAATTTATGGGGGTGGACAAATAGTGGACAGGGAAAATTCAGGCTGGAATTTTATGTTTTTCTTTTCTTTTTCTTCCTGTTCTCGAACGCTTCTATTTCTTCCAATAAAGCCTTATAATCATTATTTCGGTCCCGTTCTATATGGAGCGTATCGGCGTATTCGTGCTTGTCAAGCTCCAGTACTTTTATCTCTTTGTCCAGAAAACCCTGGATTTCGGATAGCGTATTTTTTTCTTCTTCCGCGCAAAAGGAATAGGCGTGCCCTTTTTTCTTGCCTCTTCCTGTTCTGCCGACCCGGTGCACATAATTCTCCGGTTCTTCGGGCAGGTCGTAATTGATCACGATTTCCACATCGGGAATATCAATGCCGCGGGCTGTAACATCGGTAGCAATCAGCAAATTCGTTTCTCCGGTTTTGAACTGATGGAGAATATCAGACCTTTCTTTTTGATCCTTGGCGCCATGAATAGCCAGTGCAGGTATCCCAACCCTTTCCATTGCCTTTGAGACTCTTTCGGCTCTCACGATGGTTCTGACAAACGCCAATATTTTAGTATCCGGGTTTTCGTTGACCACTCTTTCCAGAAAAAAGCGCTTGTGGTCCATTTCCATAAATAACACTGCATGGTCTATGTTCTTCGCAACTGGGTCTTTGGGCGAGAGTTGAATGCGGATGGCATTCTGTTTCACCAGAGAGTAGGCGATTTTTTTGATCTTATCGTTGATGGTCGCGGAGAAGAAAAGGGTTTGCCTTCTTTTGGGAAGCTTTCGGATCAGGTCTCTGATATCCTGTATGAATCCCATGTCAAGCATGTGGTCCGCTTCATCCAATACGAGTATTTCTATATGATGGGCCTGCAGATGGCCCTGGCTAATGAGGTCAAACATCCTTCCCGGCGTAGCAATGATGATATCCACCCCTTCGTGGAGCCGCGCTATCTGAGGATCTTGGTCTACGCCGCCGATGAGCGCCATTGTTTTTACGGTGGTGAATTTGGCGATCGCCTCAAAGGCTTCCCTGATCTGTATGGCGAGCTCATGGGTAGGAACCAGCACCAGGCAATTCACGCCGGTTGGCCTTCGCTGATTTAGTTTTTTGCGATAGATCAGTTCTGTAATCGGAATGGCGAAGGCGCCCGTTTTGCCGGTGCCGGTTTGTGCTACGGCCAGCAGGTCCTCCCCTTTGAGAATATTGGGAATGGATTTATACTGAATGTCTGTGGGGCGCTTAAACCCCATCTGGGCTAAGCCCTTCTGGACTTTCGGGTTAAAATTGTAATCTTCAAATTTCATATGGCGGGAAAGTTACGATCAATTCACAAATAAAAAGCGGCCCGCTTCTACAAATAGGCATTTTTCACTTTGATGATCTCCCCCATTACACTCATCGCAATCTCCCTTGGCGTCTTGGCATTAATGTCCAGCCCAATAGGTGCATGGATACGGCTGATGGCCTGTTCGGAGAAGCCAGCGGCCTGCAGGCGGGCCACCCGTTTGGCCTGGGTTTTTTTACTGCCGAGGGCGCCGATATAGGCCACCTGAGAGGGGAGCAGCAAGTGCAGGGCGTTGTCATCGATCTTTGGGTCGTGGGAAAGGATGACGGCGTAGGTGTAGGCGTCGAGTTCGAAGCCAGGCAGTACTTCGGCAGGGTATTGGACGAAGAGTTGATCCGGCGGGGCCGTAAACTGGGTTTTATTGGCGAACACGCCGCGCGGGTCAATGACGATGGTTTCAAAATCATACAGGCTGGCCAGTTGCACCAGATCGACGGTGATGTGGGCTGCTCCAATGATGATCATACGGCTGCGGCGGGGGAATATCTGGATAAAGTAAGGGTCTCCTTCCACCTCTGCAACCTGATGGCGGCGCTCGCCATAAGCCTGCAGGGCTGCGGCCAGTAGTTGCGGCCCGGCGGCCTGGCCCTGGGAGCTGCCATCGGGCAATACCAGCGTATGATGGCCAGGGCCGTCCTGCAAGCGGGTGAGCAGGATACAGGGCTCATTGTGTTGCAGGCAGTGCCGTAGTTTCTCCCAGGCGGCCCGCTCTTCCGTCCGCTCGTCGAAGGCCAGGAATCGTTCCAGGAACACCTGCATTTTGCCGCCGCAGCTCAACCCTACAGCCCAGGCATCCTCATCGGCCACGCCAAAGGCCAGCCGCTTCGAGACCCCTTGTTCGATCAGGGGAATGGCTTCTCGGATGACGGCGCCTTCCACACAGCCACCGCTTACGGAGCCGGCCAGTTCCATTTCTTTGGAAACGATCATAGCAGACCCCACCGGACGGGGCGAAGAACCCCAGGTCTGGATGACCGTCGCCAAAGCGAATGGTTGGTTGTGGTGGGCCCAGTTTTCGATATTGGCCAGCAAATCCTTCATAAGTGCATTTTTTAGAATAAAATTTCTAATTTTGATTAAAAATACATCCTTCCTAAACAAAAAACGGGCTTTCCCTTGAACAATTAATCGCAAAACAGATTAAAAGACAATATGTTGTTCCGTTTTGGCCAAAGAAGGAGCAATCAAGACATCCCTAAACAGCCTTGACCATGTCCACACCTGCTAACCATTGCAAATGCAATACTTCGCATAAGGTAGAGCGCAAGGGCAAACCTTTGAGCGCCCTGGCAGGCATCCTCATTGTGATCCTGCCCAAATGCCCTTTCTGCATTCTGGCCTATTCCAGCGCCATCACGCTCTGTAGCGGAGCAAAGGTATACAACCACGCGCCCAATTGGGCGTCTTGGATCTCCATCGGCCTGGCGGGCCTGACGCTGCTGTTGGTGCTCTGGAATTATAAAGGTTACCGGACATTGCTTGCAGCAACCTTGGTTTTATTGGGAAGTTATTTCATCTTAACAAGCGAACTGCAAACCGGCGAGCTGGCGGACTACTACCTGGGCGCCGCCCTTTTGCTGGGCGGGATTTGGGTAAATGGCAGCTTTCAATATATTGTCAACCGTTGGGGCCGCCCCCTTTGGCAGCGTTTTTTCTTATTCTCCAAAAAGCAAGCCTGATGGCCACTGTATCTTTCACCTCTGCACTAAACCGTTTTTTCCCCGGCTTGAAAGCGGAGCAGGTCAGCGCACCCACAGTCTGCGAAGCCCTGGCCCAAATCGAGCGCAGATACCCGGGTATCAAAGATTATCTGATCGATGAACAGGGCGGCCTGCGCAAACATGTGAATATTTTCGTGGAAGGCGAACTCATCTCCGACCGGCAAAAACTGAGCGACCCGATCGAAGAAAATGCAGATGTGCTCATCTTCCAGGCATTATCCGGAGGGTAATCCTGTAGAAAGCCTCCCAACGCGATACTATTGATATTTCGGATTGGAGGCATCCACAGCCCGTCTTCCCCCGACGCCTGTCGGGGTCAGCCGGGTAAACATCCATAGCATCCATAGCATCCATAGCATCTATAATATCTGTAATATCCAAAAGCACCCCTTACCCCTTATGCCATCCAATGTATTGTTAATCGGCACCTCTAAAGGCCTGGTGGAATTCCGGCACACTGCAAGCCGCTGGGCTATAGCCAAGGTGCATTTCCTTGGCCTGCCGGTTTCGATCGCTTTTACCGATAGCCGCACCAACACATGGTGGGTGGGGCTGGCCCATCGCCATTGGGGGCAAAAGCTACACTTCAGCCAGGATGAAGGACACAGTTGGCAGTCGGTACCAACTCCAAAGTATCCGGCTGATGCCTGGCTGAAGCCCGGCAAACCAGCTTCCCTCAAAAAAATATGGTGCATGCAGGGCGCCGGCCCCGACAGAGCCGGAGGCCTGTGGCTCGGAACGGAACCCGGCGGCTTGTTCTACAGCGCCGACAACGGCCAGCATTTTCACCTGGTGGAAAGCCTCTGGAACCACCCCAGCCGATTGGACGAGAACCAGTGGTTTGGCGCGGGGCGGGATTTCCCCTTCATCCACTCCATCGTGGTCGACCCCCGCAATAGCCAGCATGTCTATATCGCCGTAAGCTGCGCCGGTGTCTTCGAGACCAAAGACGGGGGGGGGTCCTGGCAGCCCCGAAACCAGGGCCTCATTGCCGCCTACCTCCCGAACCCTGAGGTGGAAGTCGGCCATGACCCCCACCTGCTGCTGGCCTGCCGGGCGAATCCCGACGTGCTCTGGCAACAGAATCATTGTGGCATTTTCCGCTCTGTCAATGGCGGAGCAGTTTGGGACAATGTAACAGACAAGGAAGGGGTTGCCGACTACGGCTTCGCGCTGGCCATCGATCACCAAAACCCGGATAGAGCCTGGGTGATACCGGCTGTAAGCGATGAGGTGCGCATCGCCCATGGCCTGGCGCTCTGTGTTTGCGTCACCGAAAACGGGGGCCAAAGCTGGCGGCAGTTGCGCAATGGCCTACCGCAGGAAAATTGCTTCGATATCGTCTTTCGGCATTCTCTGGCGATCCAGGATAATGTGCTGGCATTCGGCACCACTACCGGCAACCTGTACCTTTCGGAAGACTACGGCGAGCATTGGCATTGCCTCTCCAGCAGCCTCGCCCGGGTGGATGTGGTGGCATTTGGGTAAGGGGGGGGAGGAAGTTGAGAGAGTTGAGAGGGTTGAGAGAGTTGAGAGAGTTGAGGGGTGAGGAAGTTGAGAGGGGTGAAGTGACCAAATTATCTTCTTTTTTACCCATTCTGGAGATTTTTTCATAAGCAAACAAAACATTATTTGGGCTAAAACTAAATTTCGGGCTTTTCAATCAGCCCTTACTTTTTTTTGTCGAAAAAAAATCAAAAAAAGGCCAATGCTCCGAACAAAATCCATTTTTTAGAATTTATTTTCTAATTTTATGACAAACAAATAAAACCATACTAATTATGATACCAGCACCCTTTGACTATGCGGCACCCATGACGCTGGCGGAAGCTTTTGCTCTGCTGGAGGAACATGGAGACGAAGCCAAGATTCTGGCAGGCGGCCACAGTCTCATCCCGATGATGAAACTCCGGTTTGCCTCTCCGGAATTTCTGATCGACATCAACAACATTCCAGGGCTTTCCTACATCAAGGAGTCAGACGGCTATCTCCGGATTGGCGCCATGACCCGGGAGGCCGACCTGGACCACTCCGGCCTGATCCGCTCCAGGTATCCCATCTTTACGGATGCTTCCAAACTAATTGCGGACCCTCAGGTGCGCAACATGGGCACTATCGGCGGCAACCTCGCCCATGGTGATGCCGCCAATGACCACCCGGCGGTAATGTTGGCCATGCGGGCAGAGGTAGTGATCAGCAGTTCGGAAGGGCAGCGCGTAGTACCCATTGATGAATTCTTCTTTGGATTCTACATGACTGCCGTTCAGCCCAACGAGATCCTTACCGAGATCCGTATCCCGGTTCCTCCGGCCCATACGGGCAACGCCTACCACAAGCTGGAACGCAAAGTGGGCGATTATGCCACTGCAGGTGTAGCGGTACAGCTCACGGTGGACGGCAAGGGTTTTTGCACGCATGCCGGCATCGGACTGACCAACGTCAACCCTACCCCCATGCGCGCCACCCGCTCGGAAGAGGCCTTGGTGGGGGAAAAGATGACGGAAGAAGCAATCGCCCGGGCAGCTCAAATGGCTGCAGAAGACTGCAATCCTTCTGATGACCTCCGGGGCGACGAGGAGTACAAGCGCGCCATGGTCGGTGTACTCACCAAACGCATGATCCATAAGGCGCTCGAAAGAGCCCGGTCCTAGTCCTAACATAGCGTGCCTAAATCCGCCATCACAGGCGGTTGCACAAAATCATTAAAACCAGTTTTAACTATGAAAAAAGAAATAACGGTAACCATCAACGGCGAGAAACACACCGCAACGGTGGAGCCCCGTACCCTGTTGGTCCACCTCATCCGCGAGCACTTGCGCCTGACGGGCACCCACATCGGCTGTGACACGTCCAACTGTGGAGCCTGCACCATTCTGGTGAACGGCAAGTCCATCAAATCCTGCACCATGCTGGCTATCCAGGCCGATGGCAAGGAGATCATTACGGTGGAAGGCCTGGCCACTACCGAAGGCCTGCACCCTATCCAGGAAGGATTCAAAGAAAACCACGGACTGCATTGCGGGTATTGCACCCCGGGCATGATGATGCGCGCCGTCGAGTTGTTGGCTGATAACCCGAACCCCACCGAAGAGGAGATCCGCTGGGGCATTTCCGGCAACCTGTGCCGCTGTACGGGGTACAACAACATCGTCAAAGCCATTCAGTATGCCGGCGCCAAAATGCGCGGGGAGACGCTGCCCTCCACCGAACCGGAATTTGTATAAACCACACTCAATTAAAACCACCCTGTCATTATGATACAATGTAAAACATCCAAAGAGATCGGTGGAATGGGCCATTCCATAAAAAGGAAGGAAGACGCCCGTTTTATCCAGGGTAAGGGCCATTACGTGGATGATATCCAGTTGCCGGGCATGCTCCACATGGACATCGTCCGCAGCCCTTATGCTTATGCCAAGATCAAGAGCATCAATGCAGAAGCTGCACTAAAAATACCCGGTGTCATCGCCGTGGTGACGGGAAAAGACCTCGAAAAATACAACCTGCATTGGATGCCGACCCTCATGTCGGATACCCAGATGGTACTCCCCACGGATACCGTGATGTACCAGGCTCAGGAAGTCGCGGCTGTGATTGCCACCGACCGCTACGCCGCACGTGATGGCAAGGAAGCCGTCATGGTCGAATACGAACCGATGAAGCCGGTTATCGACCCCCATAAATCGTTGGACCCCAATGCGCCGGTGCTCCGCACGGATAAGCCGGGCAAAACGGACAACCATATCTGGCACTGGGAAGTAGGCGACAAAGAGGCCACAGAAAAGGTTTTCGCCGGAGCGGACGTAGTCGTGAAAGAACAGATGCATATTCCACGCATTCATGTGGCCTCCATCGAGACTTGCGGCTGTGTGGCCGATTACGACAAGGTGAACAACCACCTCACTATGTACATGACTACCCAGGCGCCCCATGCCATTCGTACCGTGATCGCTCTTGTGGCCGGCCATGTCGGCCTGACGGAGGAAAAGGTACGGGTGATCTCGCCGGATATCGGCGGCGGTTTTGGGGGCAAGGTTCCTGTGTACCCGGGTTACGTGATTGCCATCGCCGTTTCCTTCCTGGTGGGCAAGCCGGTGAAATGGGTCGAAGACCGCAGCGAAAACCTGCAGGCCGACTCCTTTGCCCGGGATTACCATATCACCGCCGAAATGGCCGGTACGAAGGACGGTAAGATCCTGGCCACCCGCTTCAAGGTTCTGGCCGACCATGGCTACACAGACGCTTCGGCCAACCCCTCCAAATTCCCTACCGGCTTGTTCTCCATTGGCACCGGGTCGTATGACTACGGTACGGCCTTTATGGAGGCAGATGCAGTTTACACCAACAAACCGCCCGGAGGAGTGGCTTACCGTTGCTCTTTCCGCGTGACCGAAGCCGTGCACGCCATTGAGCGCATGACCGACCGCTTTGCATTCGAGGTCGGCAAGGATCCGGCTCAGCTCCGGATGGAAAATTTTATTAAAAAAGACCAGTTCCCCTGGAAGTCGCCCACAGGTTGGGAATACGACAGCGGCGACTACCACGCCGGCCTACAGAAGGCAATGGATGCGATCGACTACGACGGACTGCGCAAAGAACAGGCCGAGAAGCGCAAGCGTGGTGAACTAATGGGTATCGGCATTTCCACCTTTACGGAAATCGTTGGCGCCGGCCCGTCCAAAGATTTCGACATCCTCGGCATCAAGATGTTTGACAGCGCCGAGATCCGAGTGCACCCTACAGGCAAGGCCATCGCCCGCTTTGGCACCAAATCACAAGGCCAGGGGCATGAGACGACCTATGCCCAGATCATCGCGGAAGAACTCGGCATTCCAGCCGAGCACATTCAGATCGAAGAAGGAGACACCGATACGGCCCCTTACGGACTGGGCACCTACGCGAGCCGCAGTACGCCAACCGCCGGCGCCGCCGCTGCAGTAGCAGCCCGGAAACTGCGCGATAAGGCCCGTAAGATCGCAGCTTACCTGTTGGAAGTCAGTGAAGAAGACCTGGAGTGGGAACCTGGCAAGTTTTCGGTAAAAGGCGCCCCGGAAAAGTCCAAGACCATCCAGGAGATCGTCTTTGCCGCCTATACCAACCACCCGCAGGGCATGGAAGCCGGCTTCGAGGCTACCCACTACTATGACCCCCCCAACCTCACCTTCCCTTCCGGCGCATATATCTGCGTCGTAGACCTTGATAAGGAAACGGGTGAGATCAAAGTGCGGCGGTTTGTGGCCATCGACGACTGCGGCCACATCATCAACCCGATGATCGTGCAGGGACAGGTGCATGGCGGACTGACGCAGGGCCTGGCCCCGGCCATGTACGAATCGTTGATCTATGACGAGGACGGCAACATCCTGAACGGCACCTTTATGGACTATCTGGTGCCGACAGCAGTGGAGTCGCCCAGTTGGGAAACCGGCCATACCGTGACGCCTTCTCCCCACCATCCGATCGGGGCCAAAGGAGTAGGAGAATCTCCGACGGTTGGTGCGCCCCCGGCTATTGTCAACGCCATTGTAGATGCTCTATCCCATTTAGGTGTTACGCATATTGATATTCCGGTTACACCTTTCAAGGTCTGGAAGATCCTGAAAGAGAAGGGTGTGGCATAGTTGACTTTTCCTACACATTGCCCCCACTGCTTCGACAACGAAAGCAGTGGGGCGGTGTTTCTTTATTAATCCGGGCAGGCGGGTAAAGCACCTTTCTACCCAATCAACTCAAAGCATATACAATTATGAAGACAAATATCGAAAAGACGTTTCACGTGGATGAACCTATTGCGAAGGTTTGGGAAAATCTTAGCGACCCGGCGAGGATCGTCACCTGTGTGCCGGGCGCCAGCCTGACCGAGCAGATGGATGAGGATAACTTCAAAGGAGAGGTAACCCTGAAATTCGGCCCGGTAAAGGCCAGCTACAATGGCCAGATCACCTTCCAGGAAAGGAACGCCGAAACCCGTCACATGCAGCTGCTGGGCAAAGGCCTGGACTCCAAAGGTAAAGGCAGCGCCGACATGCTGATGAACGGCAAGCTGGTGGAAAAAGACGGCGGCACCGAAGTGACCTGCAGTATGGAGGTTACCATCACGGGCATGCTGGCGCAGTTTGGTTCCCGATTGATCACCGATGTATCCAATTCCGTTTTCGACCAGTTTGTGGATAACTTCAAGGCCAAGCTCGCTGGTGGAGAAGTAGACAACACCCTCAAAGCCGGCTCCATGATGGGATCGGTCGTTAAAGGTATCCTTGGAAAAAAATAGGAATGGACCACTTACCCGACCTTAACGCCATCCAGGAGCGCTTCGATGAGCTGGGCTATGTAGTAGATGAGGAACTGGCTACCATCCTGTTCCTCATGCTTCGACTGGGCAAACCGCTGCTACTGGAGGGCAACCCCGGTGTTGGAAAAACGGAAGTAGCCAATGTACTGGCTGCTTCCCTCAATACAGAACTGATCCGATTACAGTGTTACGAAGGACTGGACGTGCATTCCGCCGTCTACGAATGGAATTACCAGAAGCAGTTGCTGTCCATCAAGATCCAGGAAAACAGCAGCCGGACGGAATCGGAAAAGGAGCATCATATTTTTGGCGAAGAATTTCTATTGAAGCGGCCACTGCTCCAATCCATTACCGGAGCAAAGCCCCCCGTCCTGCTGATTGACGAGATCGACCGGGCGGATGAAGAGTTTGAAGCCTTTCTGCTGGAACTGCTCTCTGCCTTTCAGATCAGCATTCCTGAACTGGGTACTATCCGGGCCAGTAGCCGGCCGATGGTCATTCTGACTTCCAACCGAACGCGAGAGTTGAGCGACGCCCTTAAGCGCCGCTGCCTCTACCACTGGGTCAATTTCCCGGACCTGGACAAAGAGATACAGATCGTACAGAAGCACCTCCCCGGCATCGAACAGGCCTTGGCTCAAAACCTGGTGCGCATAGTACAACACCTGAGAAATAAAAAACTGGACAAAACGCCCGGTATTGCCGAAACGCTCGACTGGGCCCGGGGCCTGGAAGCCCTTGGCTACCAAACGCTGGAAAAAGAAGGTGTCGAAAAAAGCCTTGGCTGCCTGTTGAAATCCGCTAATGACATCGAGCGGGTCAAGACGGAAGGGATAGAAAACCTTTTAGCAACAATAGAGAATGGCTGAACATCCGCATGCTTCCAACTATCCCAACCTCACGGAGGCTATCATAGGCTTCGTGCACTATGCCCGTCAGGAGGGGTTGATGGTAGGCGTACAGGAATGTCAGGAAGCCCTGCGGGTAGCATCCCTTGGGTTGTTACAGCAAAAAAACACCTTCGCCTACGCCCTGCGGGCCATCTTTTGCACTTCCCCGGATGAAGCTGCACAGTTTGACCAACTTTTCGAGCTTTTCTGGGGCAACAAAAAAGGCGCCATCCGAAGCCGGACAACCTATAAGAACCAATCGAATATTCAGAAAAAATCACCTGCTTCGCTGGTATGGATGGGCATGGGGCAAAACAAGGAAGAGGGCAAGGAAGAAGAAGGTAAAAACGTGTCGGGCGCCAACGCTATTGAGCGCCTTCGCAAGACGGACTTCGCCAAGGTGGCGGAAATGGACAGTGCGTTGCTGGAAGAATTGGCGCTTCAGCTTTGGAAACAAATGAGCCTTCGGCTGAAGCGCAGGATGAAGGCCTCCCCCAAACAAGGCCGGGTGGACCTGCGGCAGACGATCCGCGCCAACATCAGCCACGGAGGGGACCCCATCGAGCTAAAGAAAAAACGGCAGACGCCGCGCAAGCAGCGGCTGGCTATCCTCCTGGATGTGAGTGGCTCAATGGACAAGTACAGCTTTTTTCTACTGCGGTTCATCTGGTCGTTGCGAGCTCATTTCGAATCGGTGGAAGCCTTTATTTTCAGCACGCACCTGATCCGGATCACGGACTTTCTGGACCAGCGGAACCTGGAACGCACCCTGTCCCTATTGTCGATGCAGGCCCACAACTGGTCCAGTGGGACAAAGATCGGCGATTGCCTCAGGACGTTCAATGAACAGTTCGCCAGGCAGGTGCTCAATGGGCAGTCTACCACCATCATTTTGAGTGACGGGCTGGATACCGGCGAACCGGAACTATTAGCCAGTGCGTTGGAACAAATCAAACGCCGGACCCGAAAGCTGATCTGGCTGAACCCTTTGAAAGGCATGCAGGGCTACGAGCCTACTGCCCGGGGAATGCAGGCGGCGCTGCCCGCCATTGACGCCTTCCATTCGGCCCATAACCTGAATAGTTTGTTAGAACTGGAAAAATACTTGTGGCATGTTTAATCATTTTCTGGAAGAAGCGCGGCGCCTCTATCAAATGAAAGAGCCGTTTGCCATCGCATTTGTGGTTAACCGCCAGGCGCCCTCCTCGGGCAAACCGGGCGACAAGGCCGTCATCGAAAAAAACGGCACAGTCAATGGCTGGATCGGCGGGGGCTGCACCCGGGGCATCGTCGTTAAAGAAGCCACCGACGCCATCCGCGACGGCAAACCACGGCTGGTGCGTATCAGCCCGGAAAGCACCGGAGAACCTATGGAAAATTCGAATGTCAAAGATTACCGGATGACCTGCCACAGTGGCGGCGCCGTAGAGGTCTATATTGAACCGGTGCTGCCGCGCCCGCAATTGCTGGTCATGGGCAAATCGCATGTCGCCATGGCGCTTTCCAGGCTGGGAAAGGCAATGGACTATACGGTGACGGTGGTGTCCAAAGCAGCTGATGCGGAAATGTTCCCGGACGCCAGCGCCATCGTTAGCCAAACGGAAATTCCCGACGGCGCGGTTTATCCCAATACCTGCATTGTGGTATGCACCCAGGGTGAGAATGATGAAGATGCGCTGGAACAGGCGGTACGTTCCGAAGCGCCCTATGTCGCTTTTGTCGCCAGTCGCCGGAAAGCCAATGGGATATTTCATACCTTGCGGCAACGCGGATTGGATTTCGACCAACTAAAAAGAGTGAAAACCCCAGCAGGACTGGATATCAACGCCAAGCTGCCGGAGGAAGTCGCGGTCAGCATTCTGGCGGAAATCATCGCCTTTATGCGCAGTGAGGAAGCTGCCGGTGAACTGGCGGCCGAAGCCGCCAACCCGGATATTTTCATCAACCCGGTCTGCAATATTCCCGTTTCCAAAAGCACCGCCAAACACGTGATAACTTATAAAGGCGAAAACTATTACTTTTGCTGCGACGGCTGTAGAACCACTTTTGAAAAAGAACCGGAGAAGTATGCTTTCAGTACGCCAGTTGGCAGTGAGTCATGAGCCGTTGAAAAGGCGCACCGCAGCTTTTCATCCCGACGAGGCCTGGTGGGGTGGGCCGAGAGCGGGAAGGCAGTGAGAAAGGTGCGTTAAATAATTCCGGAAAATCCAAAACCCATGAAAACGACGCCGACCAAGCAACGGATACTTGATGCAGCGCTCTTGCTTTTCAATGAGCAGGGCTATGTGCATGTCCGCCTGCAACATATTGCCGAAGCGGCTGGTATGAGTGTTGGCAATCTGGCTTACCATTATCCACATAAAGAAGATATTCTGCACGCTATCTACCGGCAGTTGCGACACAGGCAGGAAAAATTGTTGGGGGAGATCAACCTGACTCCTGTGTTTGAAAACTTCGACTACTTCCTCCGGCAATCCTTCCAGTTGCAGCAACAGTATCGGTTCTTTTACCAGGATACGCTGGAGTTGATGCGCGAATCGGAGGCACTCAAAGCCGAGCATCAGGAGCTTATACAGTTCCAGCAGATGCAATTGGAGGTATTGTTGACTTTCAATCAGGCACGGGGAGCACTTGCCTGGAATGAAACAGCCAACCCTGCCTGCCGGATTGCGCGGCAAGTGCGCCGTTCCATGGATTCGTGGCTTTACCTGCAAATGGTTGAAGGGTACAAGCCCGATGACCTGAATGCCTTCCGCAAGAACGTCTGGCGAGTGGTACAGCCTTATTTCACGGAGATGGGATGGCAGGAATTTACGGTTATGCCGGCCCTCTCGCAACCGGCATAAAATAACTATAAACGACCTAAACCACATTGGCAGTGAATGCGCTTGAACAAAACCGAACAGCCAACGGACAGATAGAGAAAGAGCTTGAAGCAGACATTTATGTAAACCGTAGCGGGGCTATTTCCCAGGCTACGTTCCGTTCCTATATTCATCAGGGAGACAAAGGCTTGGTCATCGGCCAGAATAGCCGCGCCGGCCTGGCCGCCTGGCCGCGCATCTTCAGCTTTTGTGGAGGCGCTCATCAACTGGCGGCCGCCCGGGCGCTGGAGCGCATCTGGGAAGTAACTCCGCCCCCCAATGCCCAACTCCTGCGCTCTATTGCTCAGGCGGCGGAGATCCTGCAGAATGCCTCCCGTTGGTTTTACACTACCTTTGGCCCCGATCTGGCCCATACCTTCTTTTCCGGCCATGCCCTTCATCCTCAAACCCAGCAAAGATTTGCTGCATTCAAAGGTGATTCTTTTCATCGGGGAATCATGGCCGGGGCTTTGCCTACCGCCCTCTATACACTTTTTGCCGGCCAATGGCCGTACGCCGATTTCCTCATTCCCGGCGGTGTTAATGCCGGAGTACAACCCAGAGATCTGGCGCGTGCCTTTGCCCTTGTCGACCGCTACCGTAGCGAATGGCTGGAGCCGCTCTGGCTGGGTTGTCCGGTGGAACGCTATCTCGACATTAAATCCTGGGAAGGATTGATGGAATGGCTGGAGGAAAAGGCGGCGCACCGCAACAGCGACCTGGGCCTGTTCCTTCAGGCCGCCCTCAATTTCGGACTAGATAAGATGGGGGGCAGCCCCGGCAATTATCTGTCCTATGGCGATTTCTGGAGTGTCGAATCCGCAGCGACTGCCGATTCGGCACAATTCCAACAGGCTCTGCAACTTCCTTCAGGCTTCCTCAATAGAGGTGGGTTGCAAAAAATCCAGGAAACTGATATTTATGCATTATTAGGGGCGCCTGCCGAAGCACCTCATTTCCGGAACCAGGCAGTAGAAGCCGGCCCCCTCGCCCGGATGGCCATTGCCGCTGCCATGCCGGAACAAGCGGCCAGCCACCCACTCATAGGCGATGTGCTCCAAAAAAAAGGCGCCTCCGTCTTTACCCGAGCCCTGGCCCGAATGCACGAAACTGCAGTGCTCTTCAACCTCATCCGAAACTGGCTGTCGGAACTCAACCTCAAAGAACCATTTGCCATTCCGGTAAGGGAACGCGATGGGCAAGGCTTCGGCCTGGCAGAAGCGCCCAGAGGAGCATTGGCGCACTATGTGCAATTAAAAAACGGGGTGATTAGCAATTACCGAATTTTATCGCCTACTATTTTGAACATTCAATCCGGAATTTCAGTTGGAAAAGAATCACCCCTGGAGTATGCACTCAAAGGTACAAACCTCCGAACCCCCAATAATCCATTTGAAGTAGGCCTTACTGCTCGTTCCTTCGACACTTGCCTGGCCTGTAATGTCAGCGTTTTCAAATCCCGTAAGGGACAGGCTATGGTAAAAGCCCAAGTGTAGATGTTACCTAACCAGATAAACTACCCAAGCCATGTGTTTAGCTATTCCCGGCCGCATCCAATCCATTGATTCTTCCGATGCCCCTATCAGAAGAGCGAAAGTAGCTTTCGGCAGCATCCTCAAGGAAGCCTGGCTGGACATGCTGCCCGAAGCCTCCGTCGGCGACTATGTGCTCGTACACGCCGGCGTGGCCATCAACCTGGTCAACGAATCGGAGGCCCAAAAAGCCTTTGACTACCTGGAACGATATGGCGGGTTGGACGACCTGCTGCCGGAAAAGGAGCTGGCCTGAATATGAAATACCTGCACGAATACCGCAACCCGGAGCTGGTGAGCCAATACCTGCGTGAAATTGAAAAAGTCGTCACGCAGGATTGGTCGATTATGGAGTTCTGCGGCGGGCAGACCCACTCCCTGGTCAAGAACGGTATTCTCAATATACTGCCCTCCAACATTCAGATGTTGCATGGCCCGGGTTGCCCGGTTTGTGTTACCCCTTTGGGGGTGATCGACCAGGCCATACAACTGGCGGAAGAACATGGCGTGATCCTTTGTTCTTTCGGGGATATGCTGCGCGTACCCGGCTCCCGGAAAAGCTTGTTGAAAGCGCGGGCGGAAGGCGCCGACATTCGCTTCCTGTATTCTCCGATCGAGGCGGTTCGCATTGCCCGGGAAAATCCCGGCCGGGAAGTGGTGTTCTTTGCAGTTGGTTTCGAAACGACGGCCCCTGCCAATGCGCTCTCCATCCTGCATGCCCGCCATCACGGGCTCACCAATTATTCGCTGCTGCCCTCTCATGTGCTGGTTCCCCCGGCTATGAAGGCTGTCCTGGAAGATGACAGCCGCATTCATGCATTCCTGGGCGCCGGAAATGTTTGTTCGGTCATGGGCCTGGGGGAATACGCCGATATTGTCCGCGACTACCACATCCCAATCGTTATCACTGGCTTTGAGCCGGTCGACCTGCTACAGGGCATCCTGATGGCCATTGTACAACTGGAAAAAGGAATACACCAGCTCGAAAACCAGTATAGCCGCGTGGTGCCCGATGAAGGCAACCCCAAGGCCCGGCAGATCATCGAGCAGGTTTTCGAGCTGGCAAGCCAGGAATGGCGTGGTATTGGCGTGCTGCCGGACAGTGGCCTTCAGATTAAAGCTTCCCTTTCGGAATTCGATGCTGCCCGAAAGTTCGGCCTGGCGCCTAAGCAAGTACCCGAAAACCAGGAATGCATCGCCGGGCAGATCCTGAAAGGACGGAAAAAACCGATGGATTGCCCTCATTTTGGTAAAAAATGCACCCCTTCTACGCCCCTCGGCGCCCCTATGGTTTCTTCTGAGGGCGCCTGCGCGGCTTACTATCATTTTGCCCAGGAGTAGTAGGCCGAAACGTCGAACGTCACTCGCCGGAAGGTAGAGAAACGTTTGCGGCCAGGCTAAATTCCATTAAAAAAGGGAGGCGCCAATCGAGATTGACGCCTCCCTTTTTTAATAAACCAATATTTCGGGCAAAACCCTTATGCTACCATCACACCGGAGGATCCGCCGGAGTATTATCCGGGTTGTTATCCCGTTCCACCGTCGGATATGGGTAGAAGTTCCGGGTGCGTTCCGGGTTGGCGTCGTTCGGGCCGGGGCGGGCAAAACGGCGGCTGTCTTCCAGTTTGAGGCCAGACATGAACAGCTCGATGCAGCGATTCTTATATATCTCCTGCAAAACCGCATCCTTGTCCATTGCACCGGAATAGGCTGGCAAGCCCGCATTCACGCCAAAGGTGTCATCCGTTTTGGTCAGCACTTTATTGAGTTCCGTCACTGCGTCGCCCACTTTGTCCTGCCGGGCCAATACTTCTGCCCGAATGAGGATCATTTCGCCGGGCAAATAAACCGGAACGGAGGCATCATCAGCGGTGAAAAAGCCTTTGCCGCTATTGGCATTGGGCGTGAGGTAAAAATCGATGCGCCCATCGGCAGGGTCCGGCTCCAACGCTCCACTCAAGCCGAACAGCATTCTGACGTCGTAGACGTTCTGCGTGATCAGTGAAGAACGGAAAACCGGATTGGGGATGATATTATCAAACTTGAAGACCGACTTGGAAGCGAGGTCTACCGCACTGGCCGCAGCGCTGGCCGCGTCGAGGTTGCCCAGCATGAGGTTGTAGCGGGCCGACAGGGCGCGCACGGCATTGGGCAGGTCGATATCTGTTCCCACTTTAGCGGTAACTGCTGGTGATAATGGCGTGTTCAACTGGGTGGAAGCCTCCCCTAACAGCCGAACGGCTTCTTCCAGGGCTGCAGTCCGGGAAGAAAATTTCGCATCGATCTCGGTGGTAAGCGGCACTTGTTCCCAGAACTGCGCCAGGGTGCCTACAGACAAAGCATTAAAAAAGTAGGCATAAGCCAGGACACTCGACCGCGTCCCTGCGTCTACGATAACACCAGGGGCATTATCGAGAATTTTCTGGGCGTCCGAACGCAGTAGGTTCAGGTTCGTCCAGAGATTGGAGATCACGGAATTGCTGGGAGCAACGTTGTCGAAGCCATTCTCCATTTGCGCCAGGTCGGCATTACCGGCGTTGAGCACCACCAGTTCGCGGGTAGTCAGGCCGTTGCCGGAGATACCAGAGTACAAACCGCTGGCGCCACCGGCAGTATAGCGGTATTTCATACCGTTGATCATACCGATCAGGCCCTCCGTAGAGTTCAGGATCTGCTCATCCGTAGCGGCATTGGGGTTGGGGATATCCTGTTCGCAGGAAACAACCAACAGCAGCAGCGGTAGCAGGAGATATGATAAATATTTTTTGATTTTCATCTTCATAAAATTTTTGTTTTTAAAATCAAACCCAGGCCTCCCGATTGAATATAAAAGCCTCATTAGAAGGAAGCATTCAATCCAAGCTGGAAGGTCCTCGGGATGGGCACGTTACCGAAATCATCGCCCCGCACCTTGCTGCTCTGGCCGGCTGAGTTCGTTTCCGGGTCATAACCGGTATAATCGTCAAAGGAAACCAGGTTGCGCCCCATAAGGCTGATGGTCAGGTTGCTGAACACATTGCCAATCTTCCCGGCATTATAGGTAAACCCGATTTCACGCAGTTTGATAAAAGAGCCGTCCTCCACGTGTTGTTCCTGAATACGCGGGCCGATAAAACCGCCAATTGCGGCGACCCAGCCACGAGGCACCTCTCCACGGAGTTCCTGTTCGGAAAGCGGGCTGGCGCCGACGTTATTGCTGGTGATGCTATTCCAGTTCCAGATATCAAAACCCCAGACTGCATCAAACAGCACTCTCAGGCCAAAACGCTTGTAGCGGAACTCGTTGAGCACAGAGCCCGTCCAATCGGGGTTGGGGTCGCCAAGTATGGTCCGAACCGGGGTGCCGGAAGGTTGGCCGTCTGCGTCGTACTGCAGTTCACCGGTCACATCATCCCCTCTGGCCACTTGAGGCAGCATGACCGTTCCACCATCGGCAGTTGGTACAGGCCGGAGCAATAAGGAGCCGTCCGGGTTGCGGGCGTATTGTACGCCAAAGAATACGCCGAGAGGCTGGCCGTCGATAGCACTCTGTGTGCCACCGCCGCCGCGCAGCAGGATGCCGGCCCGGCCGCCGCCGATGTTGCGCACTTCATTTTGGAAGGTATTATAAGCAACACCCACTTCCCAGTTGAAGTCCTTCGTCCGGACGGGGTTAATATTAAGCATTAACTCCACACCTTTATTGGACATTTCTCCGATGTTCTCAATAATGCTGGCGCCGCCGCTGGAAGGAGAGAGGTTACGGTCGAGGAGCAGGTCCGTAATTTCCTGAGTATAATAGGTAACGGAAAGGCCCAGGCGGTTCTTGAGGAAGCTCAGATCAGCCCCGAATTCAATTTCGGTCTGCTGTTCCGGCCTGATGCCGGGGTTGCCCAATGAAGAACTGGGAACAATGGCGCTCCGCCCCAGGTACCCTAAGGTAGCGTAGTTGGTAAAGCGGGTAAATGCCCCGATGCCGGTCAGGTTACCGGCCTGCCCATAGGAAAAGCGCAGCTTCAGCGTATTCCAGTTGTTGGCTATACTGGCATTTTTCCAGAAGTCCAACTCGGAGAGTACGAGGCTGGCGCTGGCCTTCGGATAGAACTGGTTGCGCTCGTCTTCCCCAAAACGGGAAGAACCGTCGATCCGGCCGGCTAAGGTCAGGAACAGGAAGTCTTTAAACCCTATCGATTCTTGCAGGAAGTAGCCGTTGATGGTCGCCTCCGAAATAGATTCTCTTGGAGCGGCAAACAGGTTGGTAGCTGCCGCCAGGGTCGTCACGAAAGGCGCCAGGTCCCGCCCTTCCGCCGAGGAGAAATCGGAGCGGTCGTACCAGATCGATACGCCGGCAGTAGTGGTGGATTTAAAGTCATCGCTGATGTCCCAGCTATAGTTGGCTGTGAAATCGTTGTTCACCTTGAAAATATTGGAGTTGGCAACCGCTACATACCCATCCGGGAAGAAGGCGGCGGAAACGCCGGTGTAGGGCACTCTCGGCTGGTAGGTATTACCGCGGAGGCTATACACGTCCAAACCCAAAATATACTTCAAGGTCAGGCCTTTGACCGGGAAGAGGCTGAACTGCAGGTCTCCAATGAATCGGTTGGTATTCTGAGTGATATCGAATCCTTCAATAACGGAAAGCGGATTCATCCGGACTGGTTCTACGTGCAGGAGGTTGCCTACTTCGTCCCGCTCCGTGATATCCCAAACATTATCGATGATGATCATCGTACTGATCGGGCTGAAGAAGTTGTTGCCATTGGGCATGTCCTGAGAAGAACTATTGACATAATTCAGGCCGATAGACATTCTGGCCCATTCTGACAGTTTCTGGTCCACTCTCAGTTTGGCGGCATACTTTTGAAAATCGGTATTGCGGATGATCCCTTCATTTTTAGAATAGGAAATAGATCCATAATACTTGGTTGATTCGGTGCCTCCGGCAATAGAGAGGTAGTTATCGGTCCCCAGAGCAGTCTGGAAGATATTGTCCTGGTAATCGTAACGGGTGACGGGGTACTGGTTTTCTACCAGCGCGCCCCCCAGTGCAGACACCCCGGTGCCTGGGTTAGCCGCTTTGTCGGCAGCACTGCGCAGGTCGGCGATCATGGTCAGGCGGTCACCGGCGGTAAACAGGCGCGGGCTGCCGGGATACCCAAAGCGCATGGGGTCCATATTGAAATCCAGGCGCTGGCGCAGGTCACTGACGGAAATGCTGGTGGAAAAGTTGATCTGAGGTTTGCCCGCGGCGCCTTTTTTGGTGAAGATCTGCACCACCCCGTTGCTGGCCAGTGAGCCGTAGATAGCCGCAGCGGCGGCCCCGTTGATGACCTCAATGCGCTCAATATCGTGCGGGTTGATGTCGATGAGGCGGTTTTGCCCGGCCGCGAAGCCCGTCCCCTGAGCATCGGCGTTCAGGTTGATGACGTTCTGCGAGCTGTTGTCGACGATAACTCCATCAACAATATAAAGAGGGTCGGAAGAACCATTGATCGTACTGGTTCCTCTCAGGCGAATGGATACCCCACCGCCGGGGTCGCCACTGTTCTGCGTGATCAAGGCGCCCATGACTTTACCGGAAAGCGCCCCCAGTACGTTACCGGTGCCGGTGTTTTCCAGGTCTGCGGCGTCAACCGTAGAAATAGCATTTCCGAGTTGTTTTCTACTGGTAGCCGAAGAGACACCAGTTACTACCACTTCATCGAGGCGGGTAACGTCGGACTGTAGCTGTACATCGAGCTGAACCTTATTCGAATTGCTCAAATCCACCCGTTCAGTCCGGGAAGAATAGCCGAGGTAGGAAAAGATCAGTTCCGCAGTCGTGGTACCGCTAGGTAAGGCGATGGAGTAGGCGCCGTCCAGATCTGTCACAGTTCCCGTAGGAATACCCTTCAGGATGACCGCAGCGCCGACCAGGGGGTCGCCGAGGTCATCCGTCACGGTGCCGGATACAATAGGAACGGTTTGTGCTGCCGCCAGAAGGGGCAGCAAGCCAATCAGAGCAACGAAAAAGAGTATTCGTTGCCAGCTTCTGTTCAGTAATCCTTTAATGATCATACACCAGGAGTGTTTAGTGAAGAAAATAAGAATAGTAGATATCCTTTCAAGCCCGAATGGCTGTCAGGTTGGCTGTAAAAGATAGGCGTAAAAGCAGGTTTGAAACTGTATGCATATTTAGGAAAAGAATTTCGAATACAAAAGCATTTTCATGTATAAGTAAATGCTTCAAAATAAGCTGCTATGTAATTTGCTGATAAACAAAATTTTGTTCTTAAAATCAATTCGAAATTGCAGCGCATATTAGCTGGTTGAGAATGGTTGAGAATGGTTGAGAGGGTTGAGAGGGTTGAGAAGGTTGAGGAGGTTGAGGAGGTTGAGCGGGACAAGATATCAGGCCTTTATTTAATGGGAGTTTTCAAATAACTGTGTCAAATCCATCGTCAGGATCAGGGGAGCCTTGATATTACTGGGCTTCGGGGACACAAATTTTACCCGGCCCTCAAGGACGGGACACGAACTTTACCAGGCCCCTTGGGGCGGGACACGAACTTTTGAACACGCTCCATGGGCACGCCAAAATTCACCTGCTCCCACAAGGCCTGTGCTCAACCACGTTCTGAGCCGATCCTGAATTCTCCGGATAATGACGCAGCCTTCAGCAGTCGAATGGATGCTTATGCAGAAGCGATCAGTATTCTGGATGATGGGATCAAAGCCTTGCAGGGCGTTACCCTGCCGGCTGAGTTAACCGGCCCTTTTGGAGGAATTGACCTCCTCAATACACTTTACGCCTATCAGGCCAGGTATTACAATGCGGCTGGCAATAACGATGCCGCCATCGCTGCTGCCGATAAGGTAGACCTGAGCGCCACTTCCATGTTCACCTATGATGGGGAGAACCCCAACCCCATTCACGCCAGGTTCTTTATCGGGACAGTAGAATATGCACCCCGCACAAACTTTGGCCTTCCGGATGCCCTGCTTCCCGATGCAGGCGATGCCCGGATCGATTTCTACATGAATATCGTCGGCAACACCTCTTTATACGGAAACCTGCCGGTAGAAGAATTGAGCGGCCATTTTTCAGTTCTGAAACCGCTTCGATTCCGGCTTACCTTCCCGGAGAAATGCTTTTGATCAAAGCAGAAGCTTACGCCCGAAAAGGAGAAATTGGCAAGGCAGAGGAAGCCTTAAACAGCGTCCGGCAAAAACGGTACTACCGATGAAGATCCCTACGGCTTGGGCGCAGGCCTAACCGACACCTATTCTTCCGGTGGCGACCAGGCTGCTTTGCTCAATGAGATCTACAAAACCGCAGGGCAGAATTATTCCTGATCGGCACTTCCCTGGAAGACAGCCGCAGGTTCTTACCGCCCTGAACCGCCTACTACTCCTGATTTCGCTTCGGAGAGAAACCGGAATTTCTATCCCTATCCGGACAACGAACGGGAAAGTAATCCGAATACGCCGACCGATCCAGCGATTTAAAGCGGAACGGGCTTTTCCTACTGGCTATTAGAAGCCATTAGTTTAGGTTAAATGCAAAAACGCCTGTATGGCATAATAAAAAAAATGGGGTGCTGAAAAGCGCCCCTTTTTCTCCGAAAGTGGCCTCCAGGCAAGCAACGGTTTTCGAAACTTCAAAAATTTTCCTTTAGCCTTTCTTATCTTCACCCGGCAACAAATTCCTGAATGATGAAAATTTTATTCCCGCTTCTACTACTGCCCCTTTTGATATCCTGCAGCCCCAAGCTGGCTATCCCTCCGGCCACCCACCCGGATAGCGGGAAATGGGCGGAACTGATCACTGCCGACCTGTCCAACACCACTTCCCCGGAGGGGATTTGGACGTTTGAAAACGGCATCCTCACCGCCAGCGAAGACCAGTGTATCTGGACCAAAAAAGAGTATGGTGATTTCATCCTCGACCTGGAGTTCCAAACGGCTGAGGGCACCAACAGCGGGGTGATCGTCCATTGTACCGATTTGGATAACTGGATCCCTAATTCCATTGAAATCCAGATAGCGGACGATTACGCCGAAAAGTGGGCCAGCCAGCCGCCTACCTGGCAATGCGGGGCCATTTTCGGGCGCCTGGCTGCCAAAAAGAGCATGGTAAAAAAGCCCGGTGAATGGAACCGTTACACCATCACCTGCCAGGGCAAGATGATCTACGTGATGCTGAACGGTATGCTGGTAACCGAAATGGATCGAAGCTTGTGGACGAACCCTACTACTAACCCGGATGGCAGCGAAATTCCTTCCTGGCTGAGCCGTCCGGCAGCGGAGCTGGCTACTCACGGGCATATCGGCCTGCAGGGCAAACACGCCGGAGCGCCGATCTATTTCCGGAATATGAGGGTGAAAGAATTAAAATAAGGGATACCCCTCATTCCGAAGGTTCCATTTCCATTTTTTTCCAAGGTGGAAGCAGCCATAACAGGAAAGCCAGAATGATGAACGGCGCTAGAGACTGGCTCGTTATTCCGCATCGAGACGGGCCCTGTCCGCCGAAGCCAGGCGAAGGAGGAGTCTCTCGCGAACGACTTTTATATATTTTCACCCCGCAGCACTAATGCGCCAAAAAGGAGTATCAACAGGATCTTTGGCAATCCTACTCAGAAATTCCATTCCAGCCCTGCCACATAACTCCTCCCGGGCATGCGGTAGCGTTCCAGTTCTTCGTACTGCGCATTGTTGATATTGTCTACCGCGAAATAACAGGTATGGCGGTTGGCGATCTTATAACTCAGTTTCGCGTTGAGGATAAACGCCGCATCCGGTTCGCTACCCGGGTAGATGAAAACCTCTTTGATCCGGCTCCGGTACCGGCTATTGACGTTCAGTATAAAACCACCGTGGTAGGCGGTAGCCGAAGCGCTGAAGGCATGCCTGACTTTATAGGCCAGTTCATCATTGATGCGTTCCTCGGAGATATCTTTGGCATCCAGGAAGGTATAGCCCAGGCTGAGGGTTAAAAAATTGCCCCAATGCTGCTGGTAGGACAATTCCATGCCCTGCATGACAGCAGCTTTAAGGTTGATCACTTCATATAATAAAGGCTCCAGCGGTTTAGACAGTTGTTGAAAAGAGATCAGGTCCTTGTAGTGATTGTAGAAAACCGCTAGGTCGAGCGATGCACCCGGAGCCAGGCTCACCTTGGCGCCCAGTTCGGCCGATAAGATCAATTTTTCCGGCCTCAGGCCCGGATTGGGACGGAAGCGCAGCCCGCCACCCTGTTCAAATTTGATATAGCGCTCAGCCATAGCCGGGTCGCGGAAGGCCTGCGCCAGCAGCGTCCGTAGTGAAAGGCCCGGTTTGGGAGTATACACCATAGCCAGTTTGGGGCTGATATTGGATTCGCTGACCTCTCCCGGAATATTGTAATGATCGAACCGCACCCCAATGGTCGTAATGAATTGTTCACTGAAGGTAATCTCGTCCTGCACATAAGCCCCCAGGCTGAGCGCCTGGTGCCGGCCATAGAGCACCGTATCCGGCAGCCCCACCACCTTATCCCATTTCACATCTGTGCCGGCAATAAGGTAATGGTTGGATTGGGTATAGAGGTCCACCTGCGTGACATTACCCAACCGTTGGGTACGGATACTTGACTCTGATACCAACTGCTTACCGAAATTGACGTTGGTGCTGTCATTGCCGGGGTCATCGTCAAAGGTGAATTTGGAGAAGTTGTGGTAGTAGTAAAAGCGGGTGGAATACTTCACCAGCTCATTCGGCAGGGCATAGTAGTAGAGGTCGGTATTGAATTCCCGGCGGTCCTGGTAATCATCCAGTCGGTAGGGGGCAACACTGTAGGCCTGTCGCTTGCTGAGCCAGGTAGCGGGCGTATCATTGAAGATCCGGTTGGCATTGGCTGATAATTGCAGGTAGCGGTTTTTGGCAAACTGCCAGGACGCCTTGGTGTAGAAATTAAAAAGGTCGAAACCGGATTTCTCGCGATGCCCGTCGTTGGTTTTCCAGCCGGCGTCGAAGAGATAGGCAAAATTGTTGTACTTGCGGCTGTGGCTGAGCTCCAGCGTTTTGAAGTCGTTGAAGCGGCTGTAGCCCGAGGAAGCGGGCGCCCGGTTGTACAGGCCGTAATTGAGGTGGAGGCGGGTTTGTGGTTCAAAGGATGGTTTGCGGGTAATGACGTTGATAACCCCACCCATTGCGCTGGAGCCATAAAGGGAAGAATAGGCTCCTTTCACGACCTCGATACGTTCTATAGAGCTGAGCGGCACCAGGTTCCAAAGGGCGCCGCCGGATTCCGGGCTAAGTGCGGGCCGGCCATCAATGAGCAGCAATACGCGGTTTCCTATTCCTCCACCGGCCACTTCGGAAGCGCCTCGGATGGACAGCGCCTGCACATTGGCGCCGCTGGAGCGGGTGACGATCACACCCGGCACTTCATCGAAAGCCTGGTCGAAGGTAAGGAGGTTTTTCTCCTTAATCTGCTTGCTCGTTACCAGGCCGATGCTGGCCGGCGCCAACTTTACCGCCTGGGGCTTAAGGGAGGCGGTCACGATGACTTCCTCGGCAATGATCGAAGCAGGAAGCAATTCAATGTTTATGGAAGTATTGCTGCCATCCGTCACCTCTACTGCCTCCACGACCTGCTCTCCATAACCAATGTAGGAAGCCACCAAAGCGTAGCGGCCAGGCGACAGGTTTTCAATCCTGAAGGTGCCATCCACTTCGGTGGCGGCGCCAATCTGCTTGTCTGCGATCCTGATGTTGACGAATGGAAGCGGTTCTTTTGTTTCGGCGTCACGGACCAGGCCAACGATGCTTCCGGCAGCATTTTGGAAACCAGCCAGGATGGAAGCATGATCAACAGCGTTCGCCTGAGCCCCTACCAGCAGCGTGGAACAGCAAAAAAGCAGTAGACAGGCCGGCCTGTTTATGATTGAAGAAAGCATGCTTTTCGAATTATGGGGGTGTCGCTAAACGGGGGGCAACAGGCATGCCCGGGCTTTATCTCATTCTGCAAAAAAACTATAGGGGAATGCCAATCAGCCTTTTCTCAGCTTAGATAACGCCCGGGCTTTTATAGTTCTGCCCCTGGAGTTTCTCGTTAATACCAATCGTTTACAAAATCGAAGTCGGCAATAAAGTTGAGCTCTTTCTGTTCACCGGCTTTAACTTCGAAAGTGGCCGGCGGGTCGTAGTCAAAGATGGGGATAACCGTGCCGCCTGCATTGATCCGGATCACGATCCCATGGCTGACCACGATATCATTACCCCAATAAACGCCGAGGGTAGCGCTTTTTCGCGTGGGGTCATTGACAAAGTCGTGCCGGAAGCCAAGCGCCAGCGCGGAATAAGTGCCTGGTTCCACTTCAATTTCATAATCGTATTTGGTTTTGCCTGGTACATACTCCAGAATGACCGGGTTCTGGGAATTGTAAGGCGCCCCAACAGCATAGGTGCCGCCCAGGACGCCAGGGCCGAAGAAGTTGTCGGGCACGGCGCCCCAGCCGGCGAGGGGGTCGAGGCTGAATTCTGGGAAGATGGTCAGCTGCACTTCCCCGCTGTCCACCCAGCTGGCCCAGGTGTCCGTGTTTTCAATCGTAATGGTTCCGTAGACCTTCGTCGTTTGGGGATCATCATCCTTATTGCAGGCGGTGAAAGCAAGCACCAGGAACAGTGCGGCGACAGTGAGGCCGATTTGAAATTTGTTCGTTTTCATTATCATTTATTTGTTGAAAAATTTAAGTACAGAAACCGGAATAAAGAGTGATCCGGATTGATTGTATTTTTAAAAACAAAGGCGAAATTAATATTCAGTTCGATATCAATCATCACGGAATTGTCAAAAATAAACACCTCATAATGAAAAGTTTATGTGGTTCAAATCTCTTAACGACAGTATGAAATCAGGAATGACGACAATCATTCTTTAAGGGTGATATTTATCATTTAGCCGGGGGTCTATTATTCATTTATTTTGAGCCATTATCCGATAGACTTAAATACCCAAAGAATTCCTAGTCCAATGGCTGATCTTAATCATACCACTACAATCCCCGGAAATCACGAGCCTAACAACCGAGGTTTCGGCGCTTCGGTGAGCTTACTAGGCGTTATGGCCCTTGCCGCACTGTTGGCCCAAAACCTGAACAACTGGCGCCATTCCGGCTGGACAGGGATACTGGGCGCCGCCGCCATTATGCTGGCTTATCTGGCCGTTTTCTACAAGCCGCTGAACAGAAATATCGATACGCCTTTTTTTGCAACCTCTGGCCTGTTGGCTATTGCTTTAGGAACAGCTCTGGGCACCTTTGTTACTCAAAATGCCCCGGCCGAGGTATTTACCCAGCGTTACGGCGAACTGGGCAGCAACATCCTGCGGTGGCTTCAACTGGACGACGTCTTCCATAGCTGGTGGTACATCGGCCTGTTCGTACTGCTGTCCGCCAGCCTGCTGAAAATAAGCCTGAGGCGGAAGTTCAACATGGAAAATCTCGGCTTTTACCTGGCCCATCTCGGCCCCATCATCATCCTGGCCGGATTCTGGGTTGATTATTTCTATGGCTTCCGGGGCATCATCCAACTGGAAACCGGGCAAAGCACTAATGTGGCCAGGATCTACGAAGGCAGCACCAATTACATAAAGGATAGCACCGAGTTGGCCTTCCGCCTCCGCCTGGACGATTTTGAATTTGAAAAACACGACCCGGACTACCGAATACAAATATGGCGGAACACCACCGAGGCCCATGCACAACCAGTCGTTGAGGGCCATATGCCTCCTCCTGCCAGTGATCCGGAGATCGTGGCTTCTCTGCCGCTGAAGCTGGATAAAACCCATCGCATCTACGGCACCGATGTACGTTTCCGGCTGAAAGACTTTTACCCGAATTTCAAGTTCGACTACGTCTATCCGGCCGTCAATGACACAGTGGAGGCCAGGGATCCCGGTGTTTTGCTAACGCTGAAAACCCCATTGGGTGAAGGAGATCTCCAGCTGTTGTCGAACCGCCCGGACCGCAATGCAATCGCCGATGAGACTCATCTGGGCGCCTGGCTGGAATTCTACTGGGATATGCCTGAAGAACTCTCGCAGGCCCTTAATGGCCAGCCCGATGCCAAGTGGGCGGAAGTTAAGCGGGTTATCCTCGTGGGTACGAAAAAGAAGATTTATCATTGGAATGGAAAAGAGGTATCCAGCAAAGCGCTGGAAACCGGGCAGTATTATGCCTTCCCGGACAAGGAAGATATCGGCTTTACGGTACGGTACCTATTCCCGGACGCTGCTTACCTGAAATCAGTTCCCGCTACCGATGGGGATGAACTGCTCAACCCGGTTGCCCGGGTGGAAGTTTGGGATAAGAGCTGGCCATCCTCAAAAGAGGCCTACCTCTATCCGGGAGGCGGTTCTAGGGGAGGCCTCTTCATGATCCCCGGCACGCCTTATTTCCTGGCGCTCGAATCGATCAAAGACCGGGAGACCAAATACTGGAAGAGCACACTGTCTGTGCTGGGAGCAAACGATGATGTACTGAAAAGCCGGGAAGTCAAAGTCAATGAGCCCATGTTACACGGCGGCTATCGCTTTTATCAGACGGATTACGACCCGAACAACCCCAATTACTCGGGGATCGGGATCAGCCGGGAGCCGGGGCTCTATGTCATTTACTTCGGCTTCGGCCTTTTGGTGATCGGATGTTTCCTTCTTTTCTATGGACGGCACAAAAGAAATACCGTACCGCTTGTGGGAGCATAGGCTCCAGAGAAAAGCTGCCGGTAAGGCAGTAGTGTAGATATGCTCGATTCCTTTTTCAAAAATACCGAGGGTACAAATAATACCTTCCAAAAATATAGGCCATGCTAGAAAGCTTCTATTATACGTCCAGCCTGTTTAAGATTACCTTATTGTTGTATGTGATCGCCCTGCTGGGGTACGTCGTGGGCTTGTTCCGAAAGAGCAAAGCCTGGGCCACTATTCCCTCTGTGCTATTCGCCATTGCGTTTGCGGCCAGCACTATTCTGATCATCAGTCGGTGGATAGAGGCCGGGCGGCCGCCGTTCAAGAGCTTTTATGAATCCCTGGCTTTTGCGGCCTGGACTATTTCTCTGGTGAGCCTGGTGGTTGAAAACCGCTTTAAGATCCGGCTGATCGGGTTGATGTCTTCCCTTGGGGTTGTTCTCATCCTCCTGTTTGCCCTTACCAAAAGAGACGTGGAGATCATTGCCCTGCCGCCGGCTTTACAGACCTGGATGTTCATTCCTCACGTCATTTCCTACTTCCTGGCGTATGGCGCATTGTTTGTGGGCGGGTTGAGCGCTATTTTATTCCTGGCCTTTCCCAAGGGGCTGGCTTCCCACCATTCGCTGGGCGTTCAGGAGCGCATTGATTTCAGCGCCGCGACCTATCAGATCACCAAGTTCGGATTTTTGTTCCTCACTGCCGGCCTGTTGCTTGGCGCCTGGTGGGGCCAGAACGCCTGGTCCAATTACTGGGGCTGGGACCCCAAGGAGAACTGGGCATTGATCACCTGGTTGATCTTTGCCGCCTACCTGCATTTCCGCAATGTGGGCCACTGGAGCGAGCGGCGCCTGGCGTGGGTCGTTATAATAGGTGTAGCGGCCTTTATTTTCACCTACCTCGGCATGAGCTATCTGCCCACGGCGGAGGATAGCCTGCACGTTTATTCGAATAGCTAATCTGAACGTCGGAACGTCAGCAGGGCGAACCAGGATAAGTAGCCGTCAAATTTATTTGAGAGGCTAGAATCATAAAACACTACGTTGCTAGAATTTTAACGTCGCAAATAAATTTGCGCGTTACGGGCATTCCCGGCCACCCTGAAATGCCAGCAGGGCGAACCGGAATAAGTAGCCCTCAAATTTATTTGAGAGGCTAGAATCATAATACACTAAGTTGCTTGGATTTTAACGTCGCAAATAAATTTGCGCGTTACGGGCATTCCCGGCCACCCTGAAACGTCAGCAGGGCGAACGCCGCAGGTTTTCGAAATTTAACCATCTACCATGCGGGCCATCCGAAAAACCAGCCCCTATTAATCAGTAAAACTTTTACGCCGAGAAAAAAATAACTTCTGCTCTTTTTCAACCAGTTCTCCTGTTCAAAATTTCCACAGAAAAAAACAGCCTTCCCAAAATAAACCTAAAAAAAAGCCAGGTAAAAGGGCGTTAAATTCCGCATTGTTTGAACCGATAGCCCTTCTGTGACTAAAATCACTTTAGTAGTTGATTTTTATCATCGAAGGGCCGGCCGAAATCCTGGATTTTCATGTCAGATTTCAACAATTGACACAAAAATGACAGAGGTGACAATTAAATGACACAAGTCCTGAATAAAAATTAAAATTCTCAGATACCTAAATTTTAAGCCATGAGAGTAAGAATATTCTTTGCATCGCTATTAAGCCTGGCATTAGCATTCAGTTTCATGTCCTGTGAAGGCGACCAGGGGCCTCAGGGGCCAACCGGGCCGGAAGGGCCAACCGGGCCAGAAGGGCCTGCCGGCCAGAATGGGGCCGAAAACTGCCTGGATTGCCATGGTAGTAACCAATTAATTACGGCCAAACTGTTCCAGTGGGAGAACTCCGTCCACGCAACCGGAGGTAATTATGACCATAACCAGGCTAGTTGCGCCGGCTGTCATACCAGCCAGGGCTTCCTGGAAAGGATCAAATCCGGCGAACCCAATGCATCGGCGGATGTTGAAGACCCGCTGCCGCAAAACTGCTTCACCTGCCACCAGATCCACCAGACCTATACATCGGCAGACTGGGCTGCTACGGCCTCCGAGCCGGTCAACTTCTGGGTAGGCGGCGAAACGGCCGACATCGGCAAGGGCAACCTCTGTATCAACTGCCACCAGGCCAGGGTTCCTTCTCCGGCGCTGCCGGAACCTGGTGTTGACGGCATGGCCACGGTTACCAGTAGCCGTTATGGGCCGCACCACGGCTCTCAAGGGGTCCTCTTCACTGGCAATGCCGCTTATGAAGTACCGGGCGCCGAGCCCTACGCCAATGGCGCGCACACCGCATTGGTGGAAAATGCCTGTATCACCTGCCACATGGCAACAGTAAGCGGCGGCCGCGAGGCGGGCGGGCACACGTTCCGGGTAACATCCGAAGCAGGCAGCCTCAATACCAGCGGATGTATTCAATGCCATACGAATGCCAGCGAACTCAATGACCTGGTTGACGCAACACAAGCCGAAATCGAAGACCTGCTGCTGCAACTGGGCACCCGGCTCAACGAACTGGGTATTCTCAAGGATGACCTTACGTCTGCCAATGCCTCCAGCAGTGCGCCGCTGAATCTGACCAACGTCCAGCTCGGCGTACTTTGGAACTACCAGTATATTCGGGAAGACAAAAGCTTCGGCGTGCACAACGGCAAATACGCCAGAGCATTGCTGAAAAACTCTCTTGCCGCTATTAACTAATGACATTCTGAGTAGCTTTCAGCTACAGGCTCCGAAAAGACAGTTGGGGCCAACAAATTGGCCCCAACTGTTCTTTTTCAGGCTCCTGCCTGCTTTCGAGCCAATCATTTCCCTGTATAGCATCTATTTCACTGCAGCACCAGGCCCTATGGCTCTGGAGGTGAAAACCAATTTTTGAAATCATGAAGCAACAACTAGTCCTTTCCGCCTTAGCCACTGCCTTATTGCTGTTCAGCATGTTGGCTCCAACGGGATGCTCCTATGATTCAGGTATCCTGACCATTGAGCCCCCGGTTATTGACACTACTGTCCAGGTGAGCTTTTCCATTGAGATCGTCCCGGTCTTCGAACAGAAATGCAATTTCAGCGGCTGCCATAATACCGGAGGCACCCCTCCCGACCTGACACCCGCCAATGCATACGACGACCTCATCCAGGGAGGCTATATCGACACCGATGTGCCAGCCGACAGTGAACTAATGCAATGGCTACTCGGCAACCGAAGCCGGCCCATGCCCGTATCCGGGCCCGATAATGATCTCAATACTAAAGTCCTGACCTGGATTACCCAGGGCGCTAAAGACAATTAAAATTCACTATCATGAAGAAGTTACAGCTATTCTCCAAAGCATCCCAGGGCGCTTCCGTGCTATTGTGGATATGGACCGTTGCTTTCCTACTCATCGCCGGGGCGGTAAATGCCCAAGAGGAAGAAGCAGCTCCTGAAAAGGATACCCGCCCGATACGTAATACTTTTGAAAGTATCTGGTTGATCGACAACCAAACGGTTATGGTTCCGATCAAGGGCACCTTTGAATTTGACATTCAACACCGCTTTGGTGTGCTCACTAATGGTTACGATGATTTCTGGGGGCTTTACGCACCTTCCAACATACGCATAGGCCTCAACTATGTGCCGGTGGAAAAACTGCAGCTCGGTTTCGGTTTCACGAAAGAGCGCAAGACCTGGGATTTCAATGCCAAGTACGCCCTCTTCCAGCAAGGCCGTGTCGGCGGTTGGCCGGTAAGTGTGACTTATTTTGTCAACGCTGCTTTTGACACTCGTGACAAAAGCCTCTTCCCGAAAGACACCTATGAAGGCAGCGACCGCTTATCCTATTTCCATCAGTTGATGGTAGCCCGCAAGATCAGCGATAAATTCTCCTTGCAGGCCAGCGTGAGCGTTTCTCACTTCAACTTCCAGGAGCAGGTTCCTACCGATGTCCCCGAGGTCACTCAGAAAATGAACAATGACCATTTGGCCCTGTCTTTCCTGGGCCGGTATAAAATCAGCTCCGGTATGGGCATCATTGTCAACTATGACCTCCCAATGACCAGCCACGAGGTCAACGACCCCAACCCGAACCTTAGCTTCGGCCTGGAGATCAACTCCAGCTCCCACGCTTTCCAAATATTCGTTGGGCAGAACTACAATATCGTTCCGCAACTCAATAATATGTTCAACTGGGCAACGAACCCAGAACCGGACTTCCTCATCGGCTTTAATATTACCCGTTTGTGGAATTTCTAAGAATGGCCATTCTGTAAATTTAAAAACTAACCGTCATGTCAGAATCATCCAAAACGGACCGCCGGAATTTCCTGAAGAAGGGGGCGATCGGCGTAACCCTGGCCGCGGCCGCCTGTGGCAACCTACTCTGCTCCTGCTCTTCGGGGGAAGGAGGAGCAACGGCAGCCGATACGGGAGATACCGTCAAACTGCTCACGCCCGATGGGCAATTGGTGGAAGTGGAAAAGCAACATCTCAAGCACGTCCACGTCACGGAAAAGGTAACTCAGGAGCAAGCCCGGCAGGGCATTCCGGGCAAAAAATTCGTCATGGTCATCGACCTGGCGCGTTGTAACAACGCCCGTAAGTGCATTTCTGCCTGCCAGAAGATGCACCACCTGCCAGACGATAAGGAATGGGTGACCATCAAGCTGATGAAAGACAGCCCCGAAGAAGCGCCCTATTGGTTCCCGAAAACCTGCTTCCACTGCGACAACCCGCCCTGTGTTAAGGTTTGCCCTGTGAATGCGACCTACAAGCGGAATGACGGCTTGGTCCTTATCGATAGCGATCGTTGCATCGGTTGTAAATTCTGCATGACAGCCTGCCCCTATTCGACTCGAACCTTCAACTGGGTGGAAAGTGAAGCGGCGCCCCAAGATATGGCCACTCACCATCCCGGGCCGGAAGCCAGTATCCCGGCAAGGCCGGGCACCGTCGAGAAGTGTGACTTCTGCCCCGACATGGTGCGTATGGGCAAATTGCCGGATTGTGTGTCGGCCTGCCCCAATGGCGTATTCTACTTCGGTGATGAGAACGAGGACGTCGTGACCAACGGCGAAGAAACACTCCGCTTCAGCCAACTGATCAAAGACCGGGCCGGCTACCGCTACATGGAAGACCTGGGCACCAAGCCCCGGGTGTATTACCTGCCTCCCCGCGACCGCCTCTTCCCCGTGAAGAGAGGCTATGACGCCCTTCCTGATGAGGTCAAGGAGCGCTATAAGGATGTCCTGTAACCAGATCATTGGAAATGGAAGCAACCCGTTTTTCCAAACAACTTCAGTAAGCAATGGAAATCAGTAAAAATCAAACCGCCATACTCCAGGATTTTGCCCCGCATCTCAGGAAATTCAGCACCAGATCTGGTATCTGGGTCGGATTCCTGCTGGCCGTCATTGTCGTTGGGATGTATGCCCTTTACCTGCAGATCGTGAAAGGGCATATCGTAACCGGCATGCGGGATAATGTGGTCTGGGGACTCTATATTGTCAACTTCATTTTTTTCATCGGCATCAGTTACGGAGGCGCCATCCTGGCGGGCCTGCTGCATTTGTTCAAAGTGCCCTGGCGCCGGCCCATTATGCGCATTGCCGGCCTGACGGCAGTTGTTTCCGCCATGATCGGGCCCATTTTCATCATCCTGTGCATCGGCCGTTTTGACCGCCTGCACTACCTCTTCATCCACGCCCGGCTGCAATCCCCGATTGTATGGGACGTTGTTGCCATCAGCACCTACTTTGTTGGAGCGGTGCTCTTTGTGTACCTGTTTCTGATCAAGGACTTTGCCATATACCGGGATTCTGAGGCCGTGCTGGGTTTACCAGCCTGGCGGCAGAAATTATATCGGTTCCTGGCCTTGAACTATAAGGATACCGCCAGCCAGAGAAGGCAACTGGCGATGTCGAGGAACCTCATGGCCCTCATCATGATTCCAATGGTAGTGGTGGTCTCCTCCGTATTATCCTGGATATTCGGCATGACCCTCCGTCCAGGCTGGCATAGCACCATCTTTGGGCCCTACTTTGTGCTGGCGGCCATTTATTCGGGCACCGGCGTAATTGTATTGGTAATGTGGACCTTTCGGAAGATATACCACTTGCAGGACTATCTGACGGATAAGCATTTCAAGTACATGGGCTTCATCCTGCTGGCCCTGGGGTCGGGTTATGGGTATTTCACTTTCTCTGAATACCTGACCGGTTGGTTTGGTTCCGAAAGATGGGACTCAGAAGTGCTGGATAAGCTCTTCGATCCGAGTGAATACGGTTGGTGGTTCCTGGTGTCCAACATCTTTACGATCGTTATTCCTATTTTGGTGATGGCATTCAAAAAGCTTCGCACGCCCAACCTGATCACGCTGGCCGCCATGTTGATGGTATTTGGAATGTGGGTAAAGCGTTATCTCATCGTAGTGCCCACGCTCGAAACACCACTGCTGCCCGTTCAGGATACCCGGCCCGAATACATCCACTATTCCGCAACCTGGGTGGAATGGGCGTTGACCTTCGCTGGCTTTGCGACCTTCCTGTTGTTCTTTACGCTGGTAGCCAAGCTCGTCACTATTGTGACCGTATCGGACTACAATGAGGAACACCAATAGCGATGCGTGCCGGAAAAATTTGATTACCTTAAAAACAAGAGACAATGGCTCTTTCCAAGATCATAAAATTAAGCTGGCTACTCCTTCTGTTGGGCGCCCTGGGATTACTACCCAACACCCTAATAGCGCAGGATGAGGAAGGCGAAGAAGAGGTAGAACAAGTTCGGAGCCGCGCCAGCCTTTCCTGTGTGCAGAAAAACGATGGCGTGCTCGACCTGAAAGCACTCATTCGGGCCAAAATCGATGACCGGTATACCGGCCTGCCGGGCCTGGAAGTCGAATTTTTTACTACTACAGATACTTCCGAGACAAGCCTTGGCAAGGCGACGACCGATGAAAAAGGTATTGCCACCTTCACGACCAATGCCAAAGAAATGCCACGGGATACGGGCAATCGAATGGCTTTTTACGCCAGCTTCGAAGGCAATGAAGAATATAGCGGCAGTGATGCAGATATCACCTTGAAGCCGGCCAGCTTTGCATTGGAAGCGTTAGAAGAAGACTCTTCCTACTCGATCCAGCTAACCCTGATGTCTGGTGACGAACCAGTGGCGGAGGAAGATGTATCCCTATTCGTGAAGCGCCTTTTCTTCCCTCTAAAAGTAGGAGAAGGGAGTACAGATGAAGACGGAATGGCGACCATCGACTTTCCCACTGACTTGCCCGGGGACGCCGAAGGCAACCTCAATATTTTTGCCCGCCTGGAAGACAGTGACGACTATGGCACTGTAGAGGCCAGCGTTACCAAAGCATGGGGAATACCTGTTTCCGACCGGCTGGAAGACCAGCCCAGGGCATTGTGGAGCCCCAATCCTCCTCTTTGGATGCTGCTGACTTTTCTGGTGCTGATGGTAACGGTTTGGGGGCACTATATCGTCATCGTTTACAAGCTGTTCCAGGTCAAAAAAGAAGGACAGCCGAGTGGCGGTTAAAATTTTCCTAAAATGACGAAAATCTGTGACTTTGTGTCAGATTATCGTCAAATTACAGACGTAAAAATTCATTCATCCAAAATAACTGAGATATGAAAATCAAGATCCTGATTCCTGCTATTTTGCTGGGTTTAGGCTTTATGCTGGCCTCTTTCCAGGGTGGCAGTGATTGGCCGGTTCCCGAAAAATACCAAAAGATGAAAAACCCGGTCGCCACCAGTAAGGCCTCCGTTGATCAAGGAGCAGCCTTGTGGAAATTGCACTGCAAGTCCTGCCATGGTAAAGATGGATTGGGAGACGGCCCCAAAGCTGCTCAATTGGATACTCCTGCTGGTGATTTCAGCACCAAGGCTTTCCAAAAGCAAACCGATGGCGCGCTCTTCTACAAAACCCTGGAAGGAAGAGATGATATGCCTTCTTTCAAAAAGAAGATCCCCGATCAGGAAGACCTCTGGCACCTCGTCAATTTCATGCGTACGATGGGCGAATAAGCCTATGATTGCCCCCTCAAAGGGCTTCTACAAGGGCCATTCTGCATGCAGGATGGCCTTTGTATTTTGGAGTCCAGGCATGACTTGGAGCATCTTTTAATGTACGATGTACGAGCCCTGGGAAGATCTTGGGAAATGTACGATGTACGAGCATGGAAGTGTCCTGCGAATTAGGGGCTAAATCCCGGGATTCTCTGGGAGGCCGGGCAAGCCTGGAACCCGTCTGTGTCAGCCGGGCAAGCTTTGAACAGCCTCTCCTATCCTCCCAACCTAAAGGCCATTCACCCCACCCCCATCCCCCTACCGGCTAATCCGCCTCAAAACGAAATAATATCCGATTAAGAACAAGGCTAAGGTGGCCAGCAGGCTTACCACTACTTCCTGAGGGAACAAGTCCAGCTGCTCTTTCTGGTATTGAACATTAATGCGGACGGTGGCGGCGTAGGGGAAGAGGTAGGCATAGTCCCAGCCTGCCCCAATAGCCCCGGCGATTGTTAGCGCCAGCCCGGCGCCTACCGGGCGGATGAAATCCCGCCAGTAAAAACTCAGCAGGAATTGAATGGAAAACACCCCCATCACACCCAGGAAAAACTTCAAAAAGAAGCGTGCGATCAGCCCGAAAGAGTCGAAATCCTGAAAACCGATCTCCGGCTTCAGGATAGCCAGGGCGTTGCCGGCCATAAAAATTAGCCCACAGAGGATAAGCGAAAAGGCCAGGATCAGCAGAAAAGCAAAGGCCCATTTCGAGAGGTAAATGGCCAAGCGGGGATAAGGCAGGGTAAACAGGTTTTTCCAGGCGTTAGCCACGTGCTCCACCTGATTGGTGGAAAATGCCACCACCATCGCGTACATGGGCAGAATAAGCACGGCATAGAGGCCGAATACATTGGAGGCCATGATATTCCAGGGGTCCATGCCCATTTTGGCAAAATCCTCGCTTTTGAAATAGAACAGGGCAAAGATCAGGCCAGCGATGAAAGCCGGCAGCCAGGCCGTAGTGGCCAGCGCCAGTGTACGGCGCGACTTCAGGAATTCGCTGCGCA
This sequence comes from Lewinellaceae bacterium, assembly GCA_020636215.1. Taxonomy (GTDB): domain Bacteria; phylum Bacteroidota; class Bacteroidia; order Chitinophagales; family Saprospiraceae; genus JACJYE01. Next base: position 1,365,074 of record JACJYG010000004.1, on the reverse strand, counting down.
GGGCGAGCCAAAACAGTTTCATAGGGCTTCCGGTGAATTGGTGATCTCAAAAAATAATTGCTCCAGGCTTTTGCGGCTCCATTCCAGGGCGTATACTTTCAAGCGCTGTCCGACTAGCAGCGCGTTGATGCGGGAAGCTTCTTCCCGGCCAATGCTTCCCAGGTTTAGCTTTTGCCCGGATTGGCTGGCCTGCAGGCCCTCCTGTTCCAATATTTCCCGGCATCGCTGGTTATCACTGGTATCGAGGAATGCTTCCTCCCTCGCCTTTTCCCGCAGGCTGGCGATTGGCCCCTGGAACAGCAGGCGGCCCTGGTGGATGATGCCGATGTCGGATACGATCTTTTCCACTTCGCTCAATACATGGCTGGACAGGAAGATGGTGGTTCCGTTAGTAGCCAACTGGGTCAGTAATTCCCGGACTTCCCGGATGCCGTTGGGGTCCAGGCTATTGGTTGGTTCGTCCAGAATGAGCAATTCCGGGGCGCCCAGCAACGCCAGGCCAATCCCCAGCCGTTGCCGCATACCCTGCGAGTAGGCATTCACTTTTTTATGCCGGGCGTCGTGCAGCCCGACCTGCCGAATAACCTCCTGAGCTCTGCTTTTGGGCAATTTCAGCAGCAATGCCCGATTGACTATATTTTCCCAGCCCGTGAGATGGTGATACAGGCCCGGTTCTTCAACCAGCGAGCCGATCCTGGATAGAATTTCCAGGCGTTTTTCCCGGATATCAGCCCCAAAGGCCCGCACCTGGCCTTCATAGCGATCCAGCAAGGTAAGCAGTACTTTGATGGCGGTCGTTTTCCCTGCTCCGTTCTGCCCGATAAAGCCGTAGATGGCCCCCTGTTTCACCTGCAGCGATAGCTGATGCAGAACAGGCTGCCCGGAAGAATAGGCAAAACTCAGGTTTTCGGTTTCGATGATGTTTTGATTCATTCCTCAATATGGCTTGGTTTCATTTCCCGAATAAAGAATATACCATCCGTCATTTTGTCCCAGTCGGCATACCAGTTGGCGTAACCGTACAGCCTGGCCTGGAAAGGATGTTCAAAAGGGATCGCATCCAAGGATGCCTTCCGAAGGTAGGCAAAAGGCATTCCCGTTTCCGCCCAAAGGTATTCCAGCGTTTTGTTGCTGCTGTCCGGCACTTTCCGTATCCCGTATTGCAGGCTGCTGTTCTCTCCGGTAAAAGTGGTAAAGGAAAGCAGGTAATACTTCTCGCCATAGCGTTCCTTCAGGTAACTGCCCATGGGGTGCATTTTATCCGGATATTTCAGCTTTCCGCGCTCGTAGCCCAAATGCGTATTAGCCGCCCACAGGATGATTTTTCGCCCCGGGAACAGTTCTTCTTTAGCCAGGCCACATGCTCGGCCATAACGCTGTCGCGGATATTCAGGACTGTATTGTCGGGGTCGTTGAGGTCCATTTTCAAAAGAAAGTAATAGTAGGGCTTCAGGCTGACAACGCCTTTCAGGAAAAGTTTATCCTCCAGGGTTGACGGTTGGAGCTGTCCGGCCAGGCGGGCGAGCGAATCCAACTGGATGAAAAATTCCTGCTGAAAAACAGAATCTCGTTTCCACGAGCGGAATGCCCGGGGGCTATCAGGCTGCAATGCTTTCCACACTGTCGAGAAATAGGTGGAATCAAAACCAGGAGCATAGCGCCGCAAAACCTGATAGATGGAATCCACCCGCACTGCGCGGGGCAGATTACCGGAAAGCTGGCTGTCAAAACCGACGAAAGGAATGGATTCCTCACCCAACTGTAAACCGGCGTATTGCCGCACTGCCGCCACTTCCTGGCTGTTGCTCCATATTTTGAACAGGCCCATCCGGAAGGCAGAGTCTATTGTAATACCATGTTCCAGTGCTTTTACGGCCAGTGCACAATCGAGCATACCGGATTCGAAGGCCAGTACGGAGAAGCCCATTTCCTGGTGCAGGAATTTTATCAACCGGGCCTTGGCCAGAAAGGCGCTGCCATCGCCATGCGATTGTTCGCCCAGGCCTATGAGCTCGACGCCTTTGAGTTCTTCTTTCAGGAAAATCAAATCCGAAAAAAGGGTGTCCTCCGGGTTGATGGACCGGATTGGGATGGGTTGCTCCTGCAGCCAGCTAACCTTTTCGGCCTTCCGGGCAGGTTCCGTCTGGCAACTCGCCAGAAGCAACAGGAAAAGAAAAGGAGCTAAGCAAAATTTTCGAAGGATAGGACAAACTGCTGGCACGAGCAATAAATTTTCCTAAATAAAACGGCAAAAGGGAAGATTTTATAAAAAAATAGATAAACCACGCCAGATAAGCACTCAGCATTGCCCGGAGGCCGATTGGGCCGCTATTGGAAAGGGGGTGAAAAACCTGTTTCACACCCGCAGGAAGATCTTCTGCCGATATAGGAAATACAGGAACAACCAACTGACGAAGGTATAACCGATCGCCTCCAGCACCGGCTGCGCCGCTTCTGAAAAATAGCTGATCAGCCCGCCAAAAAAGAAATCGGAAGCCTGCTCAAACGATATGATGCCGCCCTGGGCGAGGTAAATGGTAATAGGATTGAGCCCGATGACGACGAAGGCAAACGCCCAGCGTTTCTTTTCCCATACATCGATGATCAGGTAAAAGATGGACAGGAAGATCAGGCTCCAGCCACCGGTATAAAGGACGAAAGAACTGGTCCAGAGGTTTTTGTTAATGGGAAAGAACAGGCCCCACAGGTACCCAAGCAAAAGGAATACCAGGCCGGCTGCTCCCAGCATCAGGCCCTTGCGCAGTTTGGTGAGCCCTTGCCGTTCGTCCCGAAGGAAATTACCGGTCAGCACCCCCATCAGGGCGGTGGATACTGCCGGCAGAGTAGATAAGATGCCTTCCGGATCGTGTACGCCCAGATAGAGCCGTCCCGGCAGTAACAGGCGGTCGATGTAGGCCACCAGGCTGCCCTCCATGCTCAGGTCGCCGGCGCCGTAGCCGGGTACGGGTATAAACGTCATGATCAGCCAGTAGGCGATGAGGATGCCCACAAACCAGATGGCCTGGCCCCGGCGGTTGAAATTCAGAAAGATCAGCGCCGCAAAGAACCAGCCCAGGCCGATACGCGCCAGTACGCTGGCGTAGCGCATATTCTCCCAGTCGAATTTCAAAAAGCCATTGTACACCATGCCGAAGAAAACGAGCAGCAACATCCTTTGCACGACGTGCCGGTAAATTTGCGCCCGGCTATCGCCCCGGTCAATCCGCTTATTGAGAGAATAGGGCATGGACACCCCGGCGATGAAGAGGAAGAGCGGGAAGATCATGTCGTAAAACGTAAAGCCGTCCCACTTTGTATGTTCCAGCTGGTGCGCCATCCAGACGAACACTCCCCAGCCGGTCAGCTTGGCCAGGGCGTGGAAGATATGCTCACCACCCATGATCCAGAACATATCGGCGCCCCGCAGGGCATCAAGGGAATAGACGCGTTTGCCAGGTTCTTTTGCTGAGTTTTTCATAGTCCGGGGAATTAGTTGGATTTGAGCAGGTTAAATTAGGAGAATTTTTTGGAAATTTTGTCTTGAAAAAGAGAGGGTATAAAAATCGAGAGTGTTTAGGAGTTCGAGTCCCGTCCTTGAGGGCCGGGTAGAGTCTTTGGGGACTGTTCAAAGTTTCTGGTTTCTGGTTTTTTACCCGGCTGATCCCGACAGTTGTCGGGGGAGGACGGGCTGGTTTCTGGTTTCTAGTTTCTGGTTTCTAGTTTCTGATTTCTCTGATAACCAGGATTTTACGAGGCTGTTGAGGTCATTAGGTCAACAGGCCTCCCGACCTACTGACCTACTGACCTACTGACCTCCCCGATCTCGATCCACTGGATCTCATCGGGATGAAAAGCTGCGGTGCACCTTTTCAACTGACCTTCCCGATCTCGATCCACTGGATCTCATCGGGATGAAAAGCTGCGGTGCACCTTTTCAACCGACCTCCCGACCTGACTGACCTAACCGCCCCGCTTCTTCTTCAGCCAATCCTTTCCGCTCAACGCCCCCAGGCCCGGCTTCAGCACCGGGCTGCAGAATGTCACATCTTCGAATATCTCATCCGCATCCTGTTGCAACCGCACCAATCCAGGGTCCGCGACGAGGGGCTGGGGCGTTTGGCCCAACAGTTGCCAGGCTGCCTCCAGGCTATTCAAACGGAGCAGCAGTTCGTCCCCATCCTTAACCAGGAATTCAACCGGCTTAAAAATGCCGATGTGCAAGGCGATAGTCGTGTTTAGCCCGTGAAAGACATAGCGATAAGTATTCTCCCCATCCCCCCGCATGAAATGGCCTTCCACTTTACCGCCGAACACTTTTTCCTGAAAAGAGAGCGCACCTAATTGCTGGGGGAGGCGGGGCGCAATCACGATCTTTTGCTCCACCGCATCCGGCCGGATGCCGAGGAAGTATTCGTACCACACCCGCAGATACTCCGCATTCGACCAGGCTTGCAGGAATGTGCCGCTCAGCCGGGGCCAGTCGGCGCCGGGCTGCGGCAGGGCATCGGTGTTTTCGCTCAGGCCACCTACCACGCCCATGTCCAGCGTCATACGGCTCATATTTTGGAATAGGCGGTAGGCTTCATCCGTTTGCCCCGCTTCCAGCATCCGCTGCATGGCAATGCCGTTGTTCCACAACCAAACGGTTCCGTTGTGGTAAGCAGCATCCTTGTGGTAGTAATCCGGATTTTCGTGATAGGGGTGGAAATCGGGGTTCTCCTGGCTGAGGGAGGCCACGCCCCAGGGGTAAACGAGGCCTTCCCACGCCCGGCGCGTAATACCGAAGCGCAGGCTGTCGTCGCTGACCAGATCGAGAGCGAACAGCTGATTGGGGCGCAGGGTGAAATCGGGCGTCCCGTCGGCCTTCAATCGGTCGGCCATAAATGGATGCTGCGCATCCAGGAAGTCTTGTTCAAAATGCTGTTGCAGTTTATCAGCAATGGCTTGCCACTTGTCGGCATCCGCCTGTTGGCCCTGCTGTTCGGCAAAGTAAATACTGGCTTGTAGCTGATGGCGCCAGAGGGCTTGAATATCGTTGGCGCGGTTGCCGCGGGGCGACCACGGCAGCTTTTCTTCCATGGGGCGGTCCGATTCAATGCGGGCGTCCATCCAGGTGTCGGCATCGTCATGAGTGAGGTAACCATTATCGTCCATCCAGTATTTTATCACCCCCTCTGTAGCCCGCTGCACGGAGGGGTATAGCTCCCGGATGAGGGCCGTATCACCAGTGTATTGCACATATTCGAAGAGCGCGATCACATAGCGGGGCGTGCCGTCGGTGGTGTTGTAAATGATATCGTCGGGGCGCAGGCGGTTGGGCACCCGGCCGTAGTTGCGGGAAGCCTCATCGGTGTTTTGGTATTTGGCAAAATCCTGCAAAATGCGCCGCGCCACCTCGAACTGCCCCGTTACCAGGCAGGCGCCGGGCAGGGTGATGAACAAATCGCGCCCCCAGTAATCGTTGAACCAGGGCAGGCCCGCATAGATGCCATAACCCGTCTGTTGCATGATGAGCTGGTCCAGGGTGAGGATATTCCAGCGGATAGCATTGGTGAGTTGAGGGTCATTGGATTCAAAAAAGTTGTTTTCGGTGATCAGGTTTTCCATCCGGGCCTGGCGTTCGGCGGCCCAGTTATCGTGTTGTTGCCGGGCTTCCGCCAAAAGAGCCTGCACGGCGGCTTTGGTGCTGTCCAGGGCAATGAAGAAGCCCTCTGAGGCGATGCCGGTACTTAAGGACACCTGCTCTCCTTCTACCAGTGCGTGCATATCCATGGGAAGCCTTGGCGCCACGCCTACCACCACATCCGGGTATTCTGTATGGGTGTAAAAAGCAGTTGGCCCCTCCTGCGATTCAAAGCGGATGGATTCGCCGATGAGGGCGATGCTTAGGTTGTTGCCCTGTGCCGTCCGCACCTGCACCGACAGCACCCTTTTGTGGTCGAACAGGCTCAGCTCCTCTTCCGCATTCGGGTACACGCGTCGAAGCTGGTTAGGATAAACCGTCACTGTGGCTTGTTCCCGCTTGAGCGCTTGTCCGTCTAACGCTAATTGGTAATCCCGGAAAATGCGCCGGGTGCGGACGTTCCAGCCGGAAAACCAGTCATCATTTTCCTGGGTATGGGTACGCCCGTAGAAGTAGGCGTCCTGCTTGTCGGTATAGGCAAATTCACGATTTTCTCCGGGGGGAATGGTAATCCCAAGATCAAAAAGGGGGGCTTTTTTCTCCGGCGTTTCTTCCTCCTTTTCATTATCGGAAGACTGGCAGGCTGCCAGCGATAGCACGATTAAAAAGCAAAGCGTACAGGGTTTCATAGCGGCCGGATTTACCAGGTGAATGGAATGGTAATTTACGAAGAAGCGTTGGTATATCCTCGCAGGAACAGGGCAATCGCATTTAAAACAAACCGGCAGCAGGATTTTGAACCCTGGATGCATTCTGTCCTACTAACCCAGGATATCGCTGCCTAATGGCAGTCGTCTGACGACTTTGAGTATGTGTTTAGCGCCCGGATTGTGCCGCCCGCCTACCTGGCCGGTAGGCCGGCAGGTTAGGCACAAAATAGTGGTAGTAGAAAGCGAAAATGGAAAACCTCCGTGCCGTCAGGTACGGAATATAATCTTGGGGCTGATGAATTTACTCCGTACCTGACGGCACGGAAACCCGCTTCAGGCTTGACCTCTACCGATATTAAACCCCTAACGGGGTTGGCTGGGCCTGGGCTAAACACATACGCTACGCGGCTGTTTTAAAGTGCCAAAGTAGAATTAAGGAATGGTGAGCTTTTAAGGAGGTGACTTCGAGTTCACCTCCTAAATTGGAAGCCCCGAAAAGTGAGGGGATGAGCGGGAAGTCATCCCCTTACAACCACGCTTGATATTCTAAAGTTGACGACATTACACTTGAAGTGTCCGCTTCACGCCTGGTGTCAGATGGACACTTACAAGTGGCCTTCTGACTTAAGCGGAGCCAAGCTCCCCCCGGCATGTGAATAGCTTTTATAAATCCTCAACCTGCGGCACTAGAGACTTGCAGGTTTAGCCGTATCGCCCGTACGGGCTCACGGACGAAGAATATATAGATTTTCTCCCCGCGGCACTATTGGAGGAGCTGGGGGAGGCCAAAAACTCATTCCACCACCCCATATTTCCGCTTATCCTCCGCCGACAATTGATAAATATCGTTTTCATTAGCCCAACGCTCCAGCTCCTTTACATCCACCGTCCACAATTCTATCTGGCCGATTTCGTAGTATTCCATGTAGGTGGTCCGCTTGGTGTAGATGGAATGGCCATCCGGCAGGAAGCCGGCGACACCGCCCTGGGGCAGAGAAAAGACCTTGTTGCCCTTCCAGTCCCACATTTTCAATTCATCGTTGGAGGTGGTGAGGATGTACTTACCATCAGGAGAAAAGGAAACCGACTCGATCCAAAGCGAATGGCCCAGCAGCTCCAGCGGGGCTTCTGCTTGTCCCAGGCGTTGGATGCGTAGGCTTTTGCTGTCGTTGTCAATGATCACTTCGTATTGTCCATTGTTGGAGGTATCCCTGGTCGTCCCGTACCTGGAGTAGGCCTCCAGATCCAATGGCGTGTAGCCGTCCAGAGCAATGGGGCTCGCACCTTCCGCTAACAGCGATTTTTTATCATTGGACAGTTGAAACGTTCCTGGTTTTTTGGCCCATTCGCTATCCTCCTTTGACCACCATTCGGCTTCTCCTCCATCAAAAGCCAGCGCCATATGGGTACCCGGCGGATCAATCCAGGCCCCGATCAGATCCAGATCGGGATTACCCAGCCGGGCGATCGGATACCCCTTCAGATCCCATTTATAGACCGAACCATTGGAGGCTTCCGCATAGATATTCTGGCCTTGCTCATCAAAGAAGGCTTTGGACAGGTAAAAGGGCGCCGGCAGGGTATAGGCGGGTGATAACGCGCCTTCCGATGGCCAAACTTCCGCCACATTCCGGACGGGAATGACGACGTATTTTGCATCCCGGGTAAAAGAGTAGGGCGAAAAAATGCTTTGGGTTTCCCCGATCTCTACTTTTAAATAATGCTGGGCATTGAAATCCCAGACCAAAGCCGTGAAGGGGCCGTGCTGGTCCTGGTGCAACTGGAACAGGAACTGATCCCCGGGGGCATAGAACTTTTGAACGATCGCTCCCCAGCCGGGGCTGAATTCATCAATAGTGCGTGGTTCAGGCCGCTCCTCCCTTCGGGGCTTAGCCGCCGCCAACAAAGCCGCCGGCATGCCATCCACTTTTTGGTACAACAAACCGGCCTTTCCTCCTGAAGGGTCGGCCGAGGCGTAAAAAGCACTCAGCAAGGCCCCTTCCCCCAGCGTGTTGGTGCTGTCGTAGCGCAGCGAAGCTTCCGCCAGCCGGAAAGCAACCGTAGGATCTGACGGCCGGGCGAGGGTAGACTTGGTGGCCAGGTTACTGGAAAGCGCCTCATTGCGCTGCCGGGTGACCACTTGCAGGGTGGAATCCACGCGTTCGCGCTGTCGCTGCTCGGCTTTGGCGTTGGCCTGCGCCGCCATTCGTTGTGTATTTGCGAAAAGGGCCAGGACGGCAAATATGGCCAGGGCTCCCAACAGGCTGCCGATCAGCTGCCGCCGCCGGGCGGCCCGCCGCTGGACGCTGGCCCGAACGAAAGTTTCTTCCTGGGCATTCAGTCCGTGGTTTTTTTCCTGAAGCTCCGCATTCAGCAGGTCGAGCCGGGGATTGTCATTCCAGAGCAATCGGCGGGCCTTCTTGGGTTCCTTTTGAGCCAGGGCCTGATAATCCTTGACGGCCTGGCTTAGTTTATTCTGCAGGCTCAATTTTTCCTCTCCGGTGGCTTTTACCCACTCCCACAGGCGCCCCCAGGCGCGCACCAGCGCGTCATGGGCCGGCTCGACGTACACCCTTCCCTGGGCATCGACGCCGCGCTGCACCAGGCGGGCCTCCACCAGCAGGTGCGCGACCGCTACGGTGCGCTGGGTTTCCGCAGCATTGGAAAATTGCAGTTCTTCTTCGTACACCCGCTTGCCCGCCAGCTCGCCGCCTTCCAGAGAGGCCATGCGCAGCATGAGCTTGCGCATGCTGTTTCGATGGAGCTCATCCTGGCTGTTATAGACTTCATCGGCTTTGGTGCGCAAGGCGCCGATCACCCCGCCCAACTGCTGATAGTCGGCTTCCAGCAACGCGCGGTCCTGGCGGCCGCTTTTGAGGTAGGCTTCGTACAATTCGCTGAGGGTAAAGGAAAGCAGGGGCAAAGCCCCCGGCGCCTGGCTGACCTCCTCCACGAGCTGATCAACCAGATCTTCCGGTTCATAAAACAGCACCTCCTGGTTGGCGGGCCGGACGATGACTTCCCGCAGTTCGTCCAGGCTGAAGGGCGGAACGATATAGCGGCCGGCTGCCCACCAGGGCATCAGGGCGGAACCTTCAAACTGGGGCTCAAAATCGGAGCGGATGCTCAGGATGATGCGCAGGCCAGAGAAAGCCTTCAGCCAGTTGGCGAGCTGATGTTCGAAGGCCTCCCGCTGCGGCGGGTCCAGGCATTGGGTGATGAGTTCTTCATACTGGTCTACCACCAGCACCGTTTTTTTGTTTTCGGGCAACTGTGTGGCTATATCCGGCAATTCGGTTTCCAGCAGGGCCATGGGTTCTTTCCCCGGCCGGATGACGGGAAGCACCTTCCAGCCTTCTCGCCGCAACTGCGGCAGCAGGCCGGCTTTGATCACCGAAGACTTCCCCGTGCCCGAGGCTCCGCTGACGACCAGCAGCGGGCTTGCGCCCGCCATACTGTGAAGCGCCTCGACCACCCGGCCGCGGCCGTAAAACAGCGGGGCGTCCCCCTCATTGAAAGAAGACAATCCCATAAAAGGGTTGCGGTCGGGCGCCGGCGGCAGGTTGAGCCGGTGGCGGGGGTGCAAAAAAATGAATTCGCCTTTATCGTGGCGGGCCAGGTTGAATAGGGAAGGCGTTTGGCGCTGGGCCTGCTCAGTAGTGCCCTTTTCCACCTGATCGCGCAGGTAGAGGTACAACTCCGTGGCGGTGATAACCCCGTCGCCTTCACCCTGGGGAATCACATCCCCGGCGCCCTCCAGGGCTTCAAACAAGGCCTGGGCAAAAGGAGAATGCCGGCCATTGTTTTCCTCCCGCATCCCCAGGCTGCGGTTCGACAGCACATCCACCGCCTGCTGGTCGTAAGCCGCCGAGGTGATCACTTGCCAGGCCGGGTCCTGGACGTAGCGCCAAAAGCGTTCCTGGTAAATGACACTCGGCACATCCAGGACCACCCCTCTGAACCCGGAGGACCATTTGAATGCGCCGGCAAAGCAGCAATCCAGGATCAGCAGGCCATGCCGGCAGGGCAGCTTGTTGAGCATGTGATGGAATTCGCTCATGGAGATCAGCGTATCCACTTCCCCCGGTTTGGCATCCACCGGCACCAGGTAGCCGTTGGGGCCCTCCTCACTGTCGAGGGCAATACCATGGCCGGCAAAATAAAAAACCACCCGGTCTTCCGGCCCAACGGCCTGAGGGATGGTTTCCGTAAGCCACTCCAGGATAGCCGCCTTCTTTACGTTGAGCAGCGGCGGATGGACGGTATAAGCGTGTTGTTCTTCGAGCCGCTGGGCGATGCCCAGGGCGTCGTTGACCGCCGTTTTGAGGGAAGAAATATATTCATAATCGTTGATGCCGATGATGAAGGCGTGGCTTTGCTTGAAGGGGAGTTGGGTATTTTGATTGGCCTGTGACATGGGATTCGGGTGTCATTGGGTTATGTAAGGTCATAAATATAGGAAAAGGCATTGGTTGAAAGGGGGATGAGGGCTGGTTTTTGGTTGCGGCCGGGAAAAGGGAATAAGTAAGGCTCGGGGAGTGTTCAAGTGTTTATGTATTTGAGTGTTCGAGGGAGAGCGAACATCAAAAGTATCCGTAGCATCCAGAATGAAAATCATTATATCTTAGTGTCTCGAAGAAAACGGAAAACATGACTCCTGCAACTTACCATTCCCACGTCAAAACCCTCTTCCGGCAAAAGGGGGACCCCGAGCGCGCCCAGGGGCAGATGGCCTATATGCGCCACCAATTCGAATACTACGGCCTGAAATCCCCGGAATGGATGGCGCTGGCCAAACAGCTCTTTGCCGATAAGGGAGTGCTGGAGGGAGAAGCCCTGAAAGAACTGGCCCGGCTGTGTTTCGAAGATGAATACCGGGAGGTCAACTATTTCGCCCTGGAAATGGTGCAAAAGGGGTTGAAGAAACAGCCCGAAGATTTTATCGACTTCCTGGAGGAACTCATCACCACCCGTTCCTGGTGGGATACCGTCGACTGGATCTCCAAACTGGTGGGCATTCACTTTCGACGCTTCCCTCACCTCATCCGCCCCATTACAGAAAGATGGATGGCCTCTGAAAATATCTGGCTGCAACGGGTATGCCTCATTTTTCAACTGATGTACAAAGACAAGACCGATGCCGCCCTGCTCTTTGATTACATCTTGCGATTGCAGCATTCCAAAGAGTTTTTCATCCAGAAAGGCGCCGGCTGGGCGCTGCGGCAGTATTCCAAAACGGCGCCGGAAGTGGTGAAGAATTTCATCGAAACCCACCCAGGCCTGCCTGCTCTGACGAAAAGGGAAGGGATGAAGTGGGTGGGGCGAAACTAGGGGGATGCTGCGCTGGGGATGCTGTAGATACTAGAGATACTGTAGATGTTTACCCGGCTGACCCAGACATGTGGCGGGGGAGGACGGGCTGGGGATGGCAAAAAGAAGAATCAAAATATTGACAAAATAAAAAAATATAACTAATTTGAGGTTATTAGACCTCAAGAACCATGAGTTACAAAAAACTGGAAATTTGGGAGCTAGCGCGTGCACTTTCCATTGACATTCACAAAATGACCTTAAAACTGCCCCCTTTTGAAATGTACGAAGAAGGGAGACAGATCCGGAAGTCCATTAAAAATGTTCGTTCAACTATCGTAGAGGGGTATGGGCGCCGGCGTTACAAGCAAGATTTTATCAAATTCATCACCTATGCCCTGGCATCTAACGACGAGACGATCGATCACCTGAACACTCTTTTTGGAAACAGGGTCTATGAACGAGAAGGAACTATATAATGATCTGAACGGGCGGCTCCATAAACTTGGGGTTAAAATCAACAACTTCCAGGCTGCTCTTGAAAAAGGGCACCTCAGCCCTAAGTAATTATTTATTTAAGGCCTCTCTAATTATCAACAATATCCAAAGAGTATCTATAGGAGCCGCTTAGCCCCCTTAGGACAAGTAACAATAGTATCCGCTCATGCCTGCCCAAAGCACAAGTATCTATATATCAACTTAGAACCCCCAAAAACAAGCATCAACCTTGAGGCTGGCCAAAGTATGAGCATCTATAGAATCTACAGTATCTACAGCATCAACTCACCTTTACCCTTGGATATAGCATCAACAGTATCAGCACCCGTCGGGAGCGAGCATCTATTAGGATCACCTTTGTTCCCCTGTGATCAATTGTTTCTCCAAATCTTCCAGCGACACCCCTTTAGTCTCCGGCATCATTTTCCAGACAAAAAGCAGTTGGAACACCATCATCAGCGCGAAAAAAGCGAAGATGGGGCCGCCGCCGAACTTACCGGCGAAGTAGGGGAAGTTGCCGGCCATGAGCGCCGCAAAGATCCAGTGTGTGCCGCTGCCCAGGGAGTTGCCGAAGGAGCGAACTTCGTTCGGGAATATTTCAGAGATGAAGACCCAGATCACTGCGCCCTGCCCGATGGCGTGGGCGGCTATGAATACAAAAAGCAGTAGGGGCACCAAGAGGCTATTTTCCGCTGCCCCGGTGAAAAAGGCAACCGAAACAGTGGCCAATGAAATGATGTAGCCTACAGAACCAATATACATCAGGAAGCGCCGCCCCATCCGGTCGATCAAGGCCAGGCCGACCATAGTAAAGATGAGGTTGACCACCCCAATGCCTACGGAGGACAGCAGCGCCGAGCTTTCGCCCATACCCGTTCCCGCAAAAATACGCGGGGCGTAGTAGACCACCGAGTTGATGCCAGAAAGCTGGTTGAAAAGGGCAACCAGGAAGGCCAGAAGAATGGGCCGGTTGAAGCGGCCGGAGAGGAATTCCTTAAAACCGGAGCCCTCCGTTTTGTTGGTGGCGTGGATAGCCGCCAGGTGTTCCTCCACCGTATCCGGATTGATGATTTCCAGTACTTTCCTCGCTTCCTCCACCAGCCCCCGTTTCACGATGAGCCACCTCGGGCTCCTCGGCACAAACAGGATCATGACGATAAATGCCGCCGCCGGGAAGCCTTCTACGCCCAGCATCCAGCGCCAGTTTCCACCGCCCCCGCCGCCGATGAGCCAGTTGGAAAAGTAAGCCAGAAGAATGCCCAAAACGATGTTGAACTGGAACATGGCCGTGAGTTGCCCCCGGTTTTCCCGCGGGGCAATTTCGGAAATGTACATCGGCGCGGCGACAGAAGACGCGCCTACCCCCAGGCCGCCGATAAAGCGGAAAAACATCAGGGAGTAAATTTCCGGCGCCAGGGCCGAGCCTACCGCCGAAACGAAGTATAAAATGGCAATCCAAAACAGCGTCGTTTTCCTGCCCCAGCGATCCGCCGGAATGCCGCCCAGCAGTGCGCCAATGATGGTGCCGTAAAGGGCCATGGCCACCATCTGCCCGATCATGGCGTCGCTCAGGCCCCATTGCTTTTGAATTGCTTGTTCGCCACCGGAAATGACGGCGGTATCAAAGCCAAAGAGAAACCCACCCAGTGCAACTGTAATGGCCCAGAAGAATACCTTTTTGTGATTCATGCGTAAAGCTTGGTTTATGATACTTCCAGCTGGCTTGGGGCTCTGCCCTTAAAGGTAAATAAAGTCGGTAATATTCATCTTATCAGCCTGAAGTGCCGAGCACACTCCTTGAACGGTAACGCGATAGCATCAACTACGACAACCTACAATCCCAGCAACCACTCCACCAGCTCGCCATTATCCACAATGCTCCAGGAGTGGGGGTGTCGGCTGCCATCGAGGCGATAGCCCTTGTCGGTAGTAGTGATCAGTTCGGCTTCCGTGTTGCCCAGCAGGTACAGCTCGTTGACCAAACCGGCGGCGTCCAGGGCGTTCATGCCGTAATAGTCCCTTTGCCGGTTGGCCATCCACCAATGGACATCGGGTTCGGTGTAGGCGCGCAGGGCTACTGTTTTTATCAGCTCCAGCCTGGGGTCTATTTCCAGTCCTTTGACATAAGGAGAATATTGATGGTAGGCCTCCGAGGCTTCCTTCGGGGTACCGCCCAGGTGTTCTTCCAACTGGGCATTCACCCACTGAGCCTCACTGGCCGAGGTAGGGTTGGTGTTGTAGCGAATAGAAAAAGCCCCCTCCCGCCAGAAGCGAAAGAAATCGAGCGGGGCATCACAAAGCGCAATAGCCCGGGGGCGGATGCCATAGCGGGAATGACCTTCCATACACCAATACCCGAATTTCAGCGCCCGCGTTCCCGCCAGCGACATGCCGGCAAACAGCAACCGATCCTGCGGTATGGGGTAGGCCTCCAGCACCTTCCCGATGTAGCGGTCCAGTTGCTCGTAAGAAGTGGAATCGAATAGAAATTCAATGCGCTGGCCCGTAGTGACGTACAGGGTAGCCACCTGCCGGCGAGCCGCTTCGGCGTAAAGCCGCATCTCATAACCAGCGTCAGTGGTGTCGCGGCCACTGCCGAAGAAAACGATCATCCCTTTAATCGTATCTGGAGGCAACAATAGCGTATAGCCCGGCTCTTCCAGGGGAATAGCTATGTCGGGAGCCAATTGTTGCAGCTCGCCGGCTTTGGGCTCGCGGAGCTCTATCAACCGGGGCTGTTGAGCGAAGGAGGAGATGCTATAGGCTAAGAGGGATAGAGGAAGAATGAATGGGAGTAAGATTTTCATGAGGTTTAAGTTTTTGGCGCTACATAAGGCGGCGTGAACAATTGAGCTTTTACTAAGGTAGGTATTTCGTATTTTTATCCATCTTCCAATTCGACAATCATGCGAGCCAGCCACATTATTCTTATCTGCTTCTTTTTGTTGGAGTTTGCCGCTGTCGGTAACAGCCAGCCGCCGCTTCCCAACATCCTCCTTTTCCTGGTGGACGATATGGGCTGGCAGGATACTTCTGTACCCTTTTGGGATAAGCCCACCCCATTCAACCGTCGTTTCTACACCCCCAACATGGAACGCCTGGCACGGGAGGGCATGCAATTCACCCAGGCTTACGCCACTCCCGTCTGCTCCCCCACCCGCGTTAGCCTGATTACGGGCATGAACGCCGCCCGCCACCGGGTAACCAACTGGACTTTACGCAAAAACACCTCCACCGATGGACAACACCCCAGCCTGAAATTCCCGGAATGGAATGTGAACGGGCTGAGCCCGGAAGCGGGTATCGAGCGCACCGTACAGGCCACGCCTCTACCCGCCTTATTGAAGCAAGCCTGCTATTTCACCATCCACTGCGGCAAGGCGCATTTCGGCGCCATTGGCACGCCGGGCGAGAACCCATTGAACCTGGGCTTTGACGTCAACATCGCCGGCCACGCCGCCGGGGCGCCTCAGAGTTATCGCGGACTGGAAAACTTTGGAAATGAGGAGGGAGAAGCACCTTCCGTCTGGGCCGTACCCGGGCTGGAAAAATACCACGGGCAGGACATCTTCCTTACCGAAGCCCTCACCCGGGAAGCCATCGCTGCGCTGGATCAGGCACAGGAAAACGGCCGGCCATTTTTCCTGTACATGGCCCATTATGCCGTGCATACTCCCATCATGGCGGACCCGCGTTTCTATCAAAAATATCTCGACACCGGCCTCGACAGCATCGAAGCCCGCTACGCCTCCATGGTGGAAGGCATGGACAAAAGCCTGGGCGATCTGATGGCCTATCTGGATGAAAAAGGGGTTGCCGATAACACCGTCATCCTGTTTATGTCGGACAATGGCGGTTTAAGCGCCGTAGCCCGCGGCGGCGAACCGCATACCCACAATAAGCCATTATCCAGTGGCAAGGGCTCGGCGCACGAGGGCGGCATCCGGGAGCCTATGCTGGTGAAATGGCCCGGCGTCGTAAAGCCCGGCTCCTCCAACGACAATTACCTCATCATCGAGGATTTTTTCCCGACGATCCTGGAGATCGCTGGATTATCGAAAGCACCAACCATACAGCAGACGGATGGTGTCAGTTTTCTGCCGCTGCTCCGTGGCGAAGGCCAAACTGATCCGGATCGCCCGCTCTTCTGGCACTTCCCCAACGAATGGGGCCCACAGGGGCCGGGCATCGGCGCTTTCAGTGCTGTTCGGCAAGGCAACTGGAAACTGATCTATTACCACGCCAGCAGAACGTTCGAGCTGTTCAACCTGAAACGGGACATTGGCGAAGCCAACAACCTGGCTGGCCGCAAGGGGAGGAAGGTAAAAGCGCTGGCCGGAATCCTCAGCACTTATATGGAAAGCGTGGAGGCGCAGATGCCGGTGGAAAAGGAAAGCGGGCAGGTTGTGCCGCTACCCTCACAAGCCTTGAAAGAGTAAGTGAAATTTCCTCATGAAACTGGAAACCATATCCTTCCAAACTCCTAAGGGCTGGCGCGACTGGCTGGCCGCTCATCATTCCGACAGTCCCGGCATCTGGATGTTGTTCTATAAAAAACACACCGGCCAGGCCTGTATTACCTATGCCGAAGCGCTGGAAGAAGCCCTTTGCTACGGTTGGATCGACAGCATCAAAAAACGGCGGGACGGAAGTTGTAAACCATAGGTCCAATCATAGGCCAAAAGGTAGCATTCTCAACTATAGGCAAGTTAGCATATCGAGGGGGTGGAGTGGAGCTTTGGAAAAACGGAATCCGGCAACTTGGCTTATTGTTGTCTCATTTGCAATGTTAATAAAGGTTCTGATGTCGCCACGTATTTGCATGAAGAAGATGAATATGTGCCTTTTTTTAATCCGAGGAGGGATGATTGGAATGACCATTTTTATTACCAGGAAGGGTGGATTGTACCCAAAACAGTAATTGGAAAAGCCACTGCTTTGATATTCCAATTCAATCGTTCCGATCGCATTCAACGCAGGCTTCTTCTGGAAAAATCTGGGCGCTATCCTGGCAAGTAGTTTCATTTTTTCAGGTAAATATATCAGGATAGTCCCTACGGCTGCCCTCCGTTTCGTCGCCCCGGCTTCACCTCAGCAAACTCACATCCCCCCGTTTCACCTGCTCCTCCCCGCACAAGAGCGCCGTAGCCACAAAGAAATACACATCCGAGGGCGCCGGTTTGCCCTCAAAAGTACCGTCCCAGCCCTCCGATTCGGGTTCGTACTCATACACCTGTTGGCCCCAGCGGTTGAATATGGTGAATTGCAGCTCCTTTTCCACCGCCACGATCGGCTTGAAAAAGTCATTGATACCATCGGCGTTGGGGGTGAAGGCGTTGGGGGCGGCGAGAATGCAGGCCAGCTCGTTCACATTGACCAGCGCTGTATCGATCGCCGTGCAGCCTTCGGCATTGCTCACCGTAACCACATAAGCGGTTGTCGTTTCCGGGCTGGCCACCGGATTGGGGCAGTCGCTGCAGCTCAGGCCAGTTGACGGGCTCCAGGAATAGGCGGCGCCACCCGTTGCCAGCAGCCCTACCGATTCGCCGGGCGCGATGGTGGTGTCGGCCGGTTCGGCCAGCGCAGTGGGGGAAGGCAGTACGCTGACGAAAACCGTATCCGTTACCACGCAGCCTTCCGCTTCTGCCGTCAGTATGTAAAAAGTATCCTCCGCAGGGGAAGCCAGGGGCGTTATGTCCTCCGGATCGGAAAGCCCCTCAGCAGGCTGCCAGAAGAAGTTGCCGTTGGCGCTGGCTTCCAGTTGTACGGAACTCCCGGCGCATACTTCCACATCGGGCCCGGCATCGGCTGCTACATCTGCCAGGCTGATGTTGATGGTGTCGATGCCCTGCCCGCAACCTGCGGTCACCGTAACGCTGTAGGCGCCGCCCTCGCTTACTTCGATCTGCCGGGTGGTGTCGCCGGTGCTCCACAGGTAAGCGGCATCGATTATGCCGGCATCCAGAAAAAACGTTTCACCCGGGCAGAGCACGGCATCCGGGCCCAGGTTTACCGGCAGTGGGTCAGCGGCATCATCGGCCAGCCACTGGGCGGGGAAGTTGGGCAGGCCCAGGAAAACCAGTCCGGATTCGTCAATTTCCTTGAGGAATAAAGGGGGGCTTTCCAATACGCCGCCGGTATTGGCGCAGGAAATAGTGGAAAGGTATACTTTTTGGTTTCCGCCGCCGGAGTAAACGGTGCAGAAGTAAATATTCCGGTCGGGGCCCAGTTGGAAGTAACCGGGGAACAAATAAGCGTCGGCCCCTATGAACTCTGGCGAAGCCCCTATTGTCGTCCGGCTCCCTGGAATATCGGCGGCCTGCAGGTCGAAGCGGATGACGTCCCGTACTCCAAAGCCGGTGGTTGTCCCGTACAGATACCGGCTGTTGGCCGAAAATTCCACCTGGCCATTGACATCCAGCAACTGTGGGCTGCCGACTTCGCCGGTGGACCAGTCAAAGGAATACAGGCCCCAGGCGTTACCGCTGCCGACGGCCAGCCACTGGCCGTCGGGCGAGGATTTGATCACGCCTCCGTTCTCCAGCCCGAAATCATAGAAGGCCGGCTCCGTTATCCCATTTTCCGTAACGGGGAAAACGGCCAGGCCGTTGGCATCGCTTTGATGCACAATGATCCAGTAATCTGTCCCATTGGCGTGGCGCACGGCGCAGAGGCCTTCGTAGGTAGGGATGTAAACGCCTTCATTGTAGATGCCTACGTGGCCCAGGCCACCGTTGAGGTTCATCTCCACGACGAAAAAGGACAGCCCCCGCCCCTGCGGCTGGCTTGGTACGGAGCCGCCGATATCGAACTCGGCTTCTTCCATGGTAAAGACGTAGTACTCATCCGGCACCCCCGGCCTGGGAAAGATCACGGAAGACTGGGCGGCGCTCCAGCCGCCGCCCTGCGTGTAGCTCATGTCGTACATCACCTCATTGAGACGGTTCCATATCATTCCACTCGGTTGCCCGCCGCTCTGTATCGGGTCGCGGCCGCCGCCGTTAGTGTAGAAGAGCAGATTGCCGGCATCGTCGCTGATGCTGGCGCAACCTTCGGCGGTTTGCATTTCCGAGTTCGTGCTCAGCACCGGAGCGCCGCTGCTGAAGTCCAGGGCCAGTCTATCGCCGAAGTGCCATTGGTAGGCCCATTCTTTCTGGGCCGAAAGGGCAGTGGCCAAAGAAATAGCCAGAGCCAGTACAGTGATTTTTTGTTGCATTCTATTCCGCTTGGTTAAATGACAGCAGCCTGGTAACTGCCAGATTACTTCTTTTTTTTGGAAATGGGCTAAACCCGTTGAAAAGGGGAAGCCAATCGCTGGCTCCCCTCTGCAGCCATCCTAAAGGCAACAATAGGACAATATAACCTTATACATGCCGAGGCGCCCCTACCGCACCAGCAGCACATCGCCGCTATAGACGGACGGCTGGCCACAAATATTCATTTCAATTAGGTAGACATAAACGCCTGCCGGAGCTGCTTTGCCGAGAAAAAGGCCATCCCAGGACCGAGTAATATCTTCGGATTGGAAAACCTGGGCGCCCCAACGGTCAAAGATACGCATGGAAAACTGATCGGGCCGGGCGAAGGCCTGAAAAGCATCGTTGCGCCCGTCATCATTGGGTGAGAAAGCGTTGGGAATGTAAACAGCACAGCGCCCCAGGTCTACCTCCACCAATACATCATCGGTGGCGGAGCAGCCGTTGGCATCGAAGGCCGTTACGGTGTATAAAGTTGTCACCTCCGGCAGTGCCAAGGGGTTAGGGCAATCCACGCAATCCAGCCCCTGTGCCGGCGACCACAGATAGGTTGCCCCTCCAGAAGCAGACAAACGTACCGGCACGGGTTTCAGGAGCAGAGTATCTGTCCCGGCTTGAACGAGCGGGATGGGGTTGACGGCCACCCTGACCAGGACTGTATCCGCACAGGCCCCATCGGACACGGCCACCTGATAATCTGTCGTGACTTCCGGTGATGCTAACGGATTGGAGACATCCGTACTGCTCAGCCCATCGGCAGGTAGCCAGGAATAGGAGGCGCCACCGCTGGCCTGCAACTGAATGCTTTCTCCGGCGCAGAGGCTAGGTTCAACCGGATTGACTACGGCCAGTACGGCATTCCCAACCGCTGTTACTTCGAAGGTATCGGTACGCGTACCGCATTCATCGGTGAGGGCCACAAAATAAACCCCGGCGGCATCCACTGTAATACCAGGGGTAGTAGCGCCATTTGACCAGTTGTAGGCCGTTCCTGGAATCGTATCCGTCGTCAGGCTTACCGGCTCCCCCAGACAAATATCGATGGCGGTATTTGCCCCTTCGCCAGCTGAGTTGCAAAAGGTTTCGGCATTCAACTGAAAGGAAGTCGCACTCGCCGGGTTATCCTGTGGAAAAAGCGTCGTAGCAGCTTCCCAGGCCGGGCTTCTGGCCTGCACTTCGCTCGTAATATCCACAACCTGGAAGGCAAAATCCCGTTCACAACAACTACTTTCCAGCCGGGTGCGGGCCAGGTAGGCTTTGGACAATTCATTGCTAACCCCCGAAAGCGAGCCTCCGGCCAAGGTGAGCAAGTTCCCATCCCAGAACCCCTTAACGGCTAGGTCCGCTTCTTCAGTCCCAAAAGCGAGGGTGGAAAGGATACTACCATCAGATATAGAAAGCTGATTTACCACGATATTATTATCGACGGGCGGGAACACCTGTCCGCTGTTCAGGCCGGTGAGTATGGCGGTGTTGTCATCTTTAAGGTACAGCCGGGCGGCACTATTTTCTCCACCATCTGTCAGGGCTTTTGCCCATACTAATTCCCCCGAGGCATCAACCCGGAACACAAGCCCCGCGTTGGCAGGATCACCCAGGTGATACCCACACATTAAGGCCCCACCATCAGGCAAACCCACCACGCCCGCAGCCCCCTGCAGGCCGCCGTTCCAATCAAATGAACGGGCCCACAGCAGGTTGCCATCATCATCAAAACGCAGCAGCGCCAGGCTGGGGTCGAAGTTTTCAGACAGCTCGGCTGCAACGAAGAAGCCTCCTGCTACTGCCGCGACACCGGTAGGAGACATGAGCCCAGGCGCCTTCCAGGTGCGCGACCACAGTACGTTGAAATCGGGGCTTACCTTTGCCAGGGAAAGCCCATCGAACAAAGGAAAAACGGAATAATCTCGTTGGATGCCTACGCAAAGCGCATCGCCAGAAGCCAACACCGTGCCGGCATACCACTCGTCCTGGCCCTCCGGGGTGCCCCATACCTTCTCGCCCAACACCGACCCGTCGGCTGCCAGGTGCAGCATGGAAGCGTCGAAATAATCGTTGAAAGATTGGTTATTGTTCAGCACC
This sequence comes from Lewinellaceae bacterium, assembly GCA_020636215.1. GTDB lineage: Bacteria > Bacteroidota > Bacteroidia > Chitinophagales > Saprospiraceae > JACJYE01. Next base: position 1,343,595 of record JACJYG010000004.1, on the reverse strand, counting down.
AGGAAAGTGCCATCCGGGAAGCCCAGCAAGTCACGGACCAGCCGCGATTGGGACACCTGCCGGGACCAGCTCAGGCTGCCGTCCGGCTGGAAGCGGCTGAAAAAAGCAAAGCCAGGTTCTTGTTCTTGCCCGGCGGCGAGCCAGCCGCCATCCGGGGTAGGCGCTATCGCAGCAAACCGGATATTGTTGCCGGAAGGGGCCGAAAACCATTTCCCGAAGGTAGCCTGGGCGGATATCCATGCCGGCGCCAGGATAAGAAGGATGGAGGCCATTAGGCGCAGTAGTTGCATCAAGGCGTACTTTTTTGGAAAATCGTTGGCAAAACTAAATAAGGGAATGGCACAAGGGTATACTTTTGTTCGCTTTATGGCATGCCTTTATGAGAGGATTGTCGGAGTTTTTTCAAATTACCGCCAAAAACTGATAAGAATCAACCGGAAATATGATCGATATCATACCCTCCGCAGCAAGAATGTAATAACCTTCCGGGAGATTTCTTCATCTCTCAACACTACACAAATGCTGCGCTACGGCTTTGTATTTCTATTATTGATCCATGGGCTCATCCACGTTTTGGGGTTTCTGAAAGCTTTTCAAATAAGCGAAGTGAGCCAGCTCACCCAACCTATTTCAAAACCACTGGGCATGCTTTGGCTGGCAGCCATGCTCCTCTTTCTCGCCACTGCTGTGTTTTTTCTTCAGGGGAATGGCTATTGGCCAATTCTGGCCTTTACGGCCATTGGCCTGTCGCAAGTGCTTATCCTTACTGCCTGGCAGGACGCCCGATTCGGGACGATTGCCAACCTCATCATCCTGGTGGTGGCCATTGTTGGTTATGGCAGCTGGCGGTTTGAGGAAAGTTTCCGGAAGGATGTGCGGGAAAGCCTGGCGCGCACCAATACACAGCAAAGCGAGCTGCTGACGGAAAGCGATTTATCCCACCTGCCCGCTCCCTTACAGCGGTATATCCGCTACGCCGGGGCGGTGGGCCAGCCGAAGGTGAAAAATGTCCGGATCGTTTTTGAGGGGCAGATGCGGGAGAAGGGAAAAGACTGGTTTGATTTCACCTCGGAACAGTACAACTTTTATGACGAGGAGCCCACCCGCCTGTTCTTCATGAAAGCCCGCATCAAGGGGCTGCCCACGGTGGGTTATCACCGTTACAAAGGCAACCGTTCGGGCATGCACATCAGGTTGTTGTCCCTTTTTCCGGTGGTGGATCTGGAAGGGGAGGAAATGTTCCGGTCGGAAACAGTCACCCTCTTCAACGATATGTGCCTCTTCGCACCGGCTGCCCTCATCGACGGGCGGATTCAGTGGGAAGCTGTTGACGAAACCTCCGCCAAAGCCACCTTTACCAATAAAGGCGTCAGCATTTCTGCCACCCTGTTCTTCAACGATAAGGGAGAACTCGTCGATTTCGTTTCCGACGACCGCTCCGCCCGGACGGCCACCGGCATGGAAAACCTTCGGTTCTCTACCCCGGCAGGGGAGTATCACACCTACAACGGCTATCGGCTGACTTCTTACGGCGAGGCGGTTTATCATTATCCGGACGGGAAGTTTTCGTATGGCGTGTTTAACACAAAACGGGTGGAGTATAACGTATCGGAACTCAAATAAGGCAGCCTGGGTTATCCACTTGTAGCCGGGGATCAAAAAATCCCCTATATTTCCACTTCACCAACCCTACTCCCGACATGCGCCTGAATTTTGCAATCCTGGCCCTGTTTATCTATACCCAGGGCATTGCCCAGGCCGAAGCGCCCTGCAACCTCAAAATCGGCATCAACCTGGCCGGCCCCACCGATTACAATGCCGAATGGCCTTTTGTGGACATTATGCGCTACTGCCGCGCCTGGGAAACTACCAACGCCACCTGGGTGGGCGGCGGCCAGAACCTCTGGAACACCGAACTCATCGATTACTTTGAATTTGACGATCAAGGCTATCCTCTGGAAGTTCCCCTCGACATCAACCACCCCAATGCGGACACCGAACAGGCCATCCGCACCGTATGGGCCAACACCACCGCACTGCCGGCCGGCACTTACGTCCTGCTCTACGAAGGGGAAGGCGAAATCAGTTTTCGCTTCGATGCCGCCATTATCAGCCAAACCCCGGGCCGGATGGAAGTGGCCGTCAACCCTCAGGATAACATCATGGCGCTGTATATTTTGCGTTCCAACCCCGAGGACCCTATCCGCAATATTCGTTTCCTGATGCCAGGGACAGAAACTACTTACGAGGATAATCCCTGGAACGAGGATTTTCTGGAAAAGGTAGCGCCTTTCAAGGCCCTGCGTTTTATGGACTGGGGCCTGACCAACAATTCCATCCTGAACAACTGGGCGCAAAGGCCTCTGACTGATGATTATACCTACACCCTTAGCGGGGCGCCTTATGAATACTGGATCGACTTGTGCAACCGCATTCAGGCCGACGCCTGGGTGTGTGTCCCTCATCTGGCCAATGACGATTACGTTGAGCAAATGGCCGCCCTTTTCCGGGATGAACTGGACCCTGGGCTCAAGGTGTATGTGGAATACTCCAACGAGTTGTGGAACTGGATCTTTGAACAGGCTCATTACGGCAACGAGGCATTGGACCAGTCCATTCCCTGGCCGGAACGCCTGGGCCCCCGCATTGCCGATGTGATGCAGGTCTGGACGGATGTATTCGGGGCGGATACCAGCCGCCTGGTGCGGGTGATGGGCGCCCAGCACGGCTGGCTGGACATCGGCACGCGCATTTATGCCCAGATGGAATCATCAGGCCGTGGCCATCTGATCGACGCCATCTCCCCGGCGGGTTATATGGGGTATGATGCCGAAGCGGTAGGCCTGCTCGGCGCAGCGGCTACCGGGCAGGATGTCGTTAGCAGCGCCCGCGCTTTTTCATTTGACGAAGGGGAATATCCGATGCAGGGATGGCGGGGCCATGCTGCGCTGGCGGCAGCCAGAGGGAAAAAGTTGTTGTTTTACGAAGGCGGGCAGCACTTCACTCCCGAGCCCTGGGGCACGGTTCAACCCTACAACCTGGCCCTGCTGGAGGCGCAGGCCATCCCCGAAATGCACGGCCTGTATGAGGAATTGCTGGACACTCTGGCGCGCCTCTCCGGCGAGGAGATGCTGTTCATGCATTTCTCATTTATCGCTCCGCTGGGCGATGCGCCGGAAGATGCGCGATGGGGCAGCTTCGGCGCCCTTACCCATCAGTTCGATATTCAGCCGCCCTATACGGTGGACAATGCTCCTAAATACCGGGCTTTGCTGGATCATATTGATGCCTGTACTACGAATGCAGTGAAAGAGGCCTTCTCAGGCATCCGTTTGAAAATATGGCCCAATCCCGGCAGCGGCTTGTTCCGTCTTTCCGGCGAAAGCGTGGGCGCTATCCGGGAAATCCAGGTGCTGAACCTCACCGGCCAGCTCCTGATGCGGGCCGAATGGGATGGAGCAGATGCGCTGGATTTATCGGGATTGCCCCCGGGCGCCTATTTCGTCCGGTTTTCCGATGGGCAGCACTGGCAGGTAGAAAAGGCTGTTGTTCAAAAAAGGTAAGTTGCCGGAAAAGCCTGTCAGTATTTGCAACTTTACTGTAATTTTTTTGTCTTTGTACTATCAGAAACACCCGATTGACAACATGAAGATTTACTTTACCCTATTGCTCGCCCTGGTTGGCCTGGGCCTACACGCCCAATCCGCCAGCCTGCGCGGCCAACTCCAGGATACGGAGGGCGCCGCCGTCCTATTCGCAAATGTCGCTTTATACAATGCTGCGGACAGCAGCCTGGCCAAGGTCGAAACCAGTGATGAGGCTGGTGTTTTCCAGTTCAAGAACATGAGCGCCGGCAGTTATTACCTTACCGCCACGCACGTAGGTGACACCGATTTAAACCGGCCGGACATCAAGCTGGAACAAAGCCAGCAACTCAACCTGGGCGTCCTGGTTTTTCAGCCGGCCATTCTGGAATTGGCTGAAGCTACCGTTACCGCCTCCCGGGTGATGGTAGAAGTCAAAGCGGACCGCACCGTTTTTAATGTCGAGGGCACGATCAACAGCGCTGGCTCGGATGCCATTTCCCTGTTGCGCAAAGCCCCTTCCGTTACGGTTGACAACAACGACAACATCAGCGTCCTGGGCCGTTCGGGCGTATTGCTCTACATCGATGGCAAGCGCCTGCCCCTCTCGGGCCAGGATCTGACCAACTACCTGCAGAACCTGCCGGCCGAACAGATCGATCGAATTGAGATCATCACGAATCCCGGCGCCCGTTACGAAGCGGAAGGCAATGCGGGCATCATCGACATTCGGCTCAAAAAGGATAAGGGGCAGGGCGCCAATGGTTCGCTCAATTCCACTATAAGCCAGGGCCGATATGCCCGGAACAACCTCACCGGCAGCGGCAATTTCCGAAATGGTTTTATGAATATATTCGGCAGTGCAGGACTAGGAGAGGGCGCCAATTTCAACGAAATGAATTTTCTCAGCTATCAGAATGGCCTGGTATTGGATGAAATCAATAATGGCCGGCATGATTGGAAGTATTACAACTACCGGGTGGGCGCGGATTTCTTCCTGGCGGAAAAACATACCCTTGGCTTCCTGGCCGATGGCCGGCGGTCGGAAGGAGGCAACCAGTCCTATAACCGCATTTCCATTGCCAATCAATCCATGCCTGCACAGGTGGACAGCCTGTTGGTAGCTTACAATACCGCCGATAATAGCAGGAGGCAAAACACCTTCAACCTCAATTACCGCTTCGACAATAAAAAAGGCCGAAGCCTGAATGTGGACGCTGATTACGGCCATTACCAAAATGAAAGTGAACGCTACCAACCCAACCGCTACTATGACGCCAGGGAAGAAGTGCTGCTGACCGAGATCATCAACAGCTTCAACACGCCTACCGATATTGACATTTATACTATTAAGGCCGATTATGAAGAAGACCTCCTGGGGGGCAAGCTGGGTATCGGCTCAAAGCTGAGCCGGGTCGTATCGGACAATACCTTTTTGTTTTTTGATGTCATAAACGGCGTTCCGGAGCAAAACGACCGCCGGTCCAACCGCTTCGAATATGAAGAGAATGTTTACGCCGGCTACTTTAATTATGCTCGTCCCCTTGGGGAAAAGTGGAATTTTTCCGCCGGCTTACGGGCGGAACAGACTGACGCCAGAGGCGACTTGCAGGCCTTCCTGCCGGAACTCCAGCAAGATCCGGTGAAATTTGATTACCTGAGCTGGTTCCCAAGTGTAGGGTTAACCTGGCAGTTGACCCCAAAACACAACCTGGCCCTGAACTATGGGCGCCGCATCAACCGGCCGGACTACAACGTACTGAACCCTTTCAACAACCAGATCAGCCAGTTGTCCTACGAGAAAGGCAACCCGTTCTTACGGCCCGAGATCGTCAACAACCTGGAGTTGGGGTACACGCTGGCCTTCCGCTACAATTTCAAGCTGGCTTACAGCCGCACTTCTGACCAGATCACCCGCCTGATCGCTCCTGATGACGAAGACCCGCGGGCCGGCTTTATTACCTGGGCCAACCTGTCCGAACAAACCGTTTATAGCTTCAATTTCAGCGCCCCGGTAAAGATACTGGAACGCTGGAACGCCTACTTCAACTTCAGCGCTTCCCACCTGGATAACCAGGCCGATTATGGCGATGGCGCCGTAGTCGATGTGCAGGCCTTTACCTATAGCATCTATCAACAGCATACCATCGACCTGCCGGCTGGCTTCAAGGGTGAAGTATCGGGCTATTATTCCGGCCCCGGCATTTGGGGTGGCGTATTCAAATACAAATCCAACTGGAGCCTCGACCTGGGGCTGCAGCGCAAATTTTTCCAGGATAAGCTCAATGTTCGCCTGAGTGTCAGCGATATATTCTACGAAACAGGCTGGGAAGGAGAATCGGAATTCAACGGCCTTACTTCCTTTGGCAATGGCCAGTGGGACAGCCGCCGGGCCAGTCTTAGCCTCAGCTATCGATTTGGAAACGAAAATGTAAAATCCCGCAAAAGGAATACCGGCCTGGAAGAAGAAGCGGGCCGGGTAGGAGGGGAATGATAGATTGGGTGCAGCAAAAAAAATGGGAGTCCTCAGAAAGGATTCCCATTTTTTTTGCTGCATATCAAGGCTTCAAGTGAGCTTCAATAGCGCGCCCCTACTGGATCGCAATCTTGCGAGGTGGAAGCTTCTTGGCCTCTTCGCGTTTCGGGATCATCACCCGGAGAACGCCATCCTCATACTTGGCTTTGATCTTGGAATCGTCCACCACACTTTTGGGAAGGTGGAAGGTGCGTTGGAAAGACTGATAGCTGAACTCCCGCCGGGTATAGCGATCATCTTCTTTGATCTCCTGCTTCACTTCTTTCTGAGAAGAGATCTTCAGGATTTCGTTTTCGAGTTCGATCTGGAAATCCTTCTTGTTCATTCCCGGTGCTGCCATTTCGACCGTAAAGCCGTCATTGGATTCAATGATGTTGACCGCCGGAATGGTGGTATCAGTGGTGGAAAAATTTTGTGTTCCCCAATCGAACAGATCTCTGGTAAAGAAATCATCAAAGAGCTTGGGAAGGCTCGGTACAAGTGCCGGAAAATTTCTGGTCGGGTTCATAATCACCTCTTTTTTAATGGTTAAACAATAGAATTAACTGAGTAATTAAATCGAAAAACGATTAAAAAGCGGTTATAAGAAAACCGGTTTTGATAGTTATTTTCAAGGGAATAGGATCAAAATAAATGCCAATTCAATTACGGCCTGCTTGCCTGACGGAAATTTTAACAAACACTGTCAAAATGACATTATGAGGCTGAAAAAAATTCATACCTGCCGTATATACTCAACCGTATCAGGTTTTCTGTATTTCAGCGTTCATCCGCGGATGGCTGCGTTCTATCTCACTTAATCTCAATCTGCGAAGCGGCATTCACAAACAGCGTATTGCCAATCCCTTCGTAGCCTTCAAAAACCTTAACCCCTTCATGGCGGACCAACTCCTCGCGGAAGCCAATGATGGTCAGGTCGGCATCTTTTGAGTTCTGATTGATGATTACGTGCGAGTCGACGTCCTGCTTACGGGGGATGACCTCAATGTTGTGGGAGGAAATGGGCAACTGGCCGGCCTCGATCAGGCTGTAAAGGCGTATCCGTTCTTCATCACATATTTCCTCCGGATAGAGGGCGAAGATCTTGATAATACCCCGGCGCCACTCGCGGTGGCCGAGGATGATGTAGGCCAGCAGGATCATCTGGTTGGCGTTCTCGTAATCGTTGGAAGTAATCCAGATGTGAATGCTCTGCTTAAGCCCGTATCCACGTTCTGTTGTGGCCAGTATCACCAGGTCGAATTCTACGGATTTGATGAGTTTGAAATTGTCGATGATATCGGGGAGGTTGTCGGGCTGTAATTTGGAGAATTCCACCAGCAGCAGGTTGTTTTCCGTTCCCGAAATACCAGGCAGCTGTATGGTTTGGGCCACCGCCGAAGTATAAGACGGGCTAATGAGGGTGTCGATATAAACATTGCTCTTGCTGGCCTCCGCTATTTTGATGAGCCGTTCTTTGGCTTCCTTCGACTCCTGGTGCGTACTTTTGGAAAGATAACCGTTGATACGGTGAATATAGGTGCCAAAGCCATACCGCTGGGATATCCAGCGGAGCATGTCAAAGGCCGCCATCCGGTCGAATGAATGTTCTGAAATGCACACGGCGGAAGGCCGCCAGCTAATGGCTTTCTCCTTTTCCGCTTTCTGCAGAAACACCTGCAACTGCCGGCTGACCTGGAAGATCACACCCTGGAAGATTACCGCCAGGTTCTTCTTTTCCGGGTTATAATGACTGGCCATCAGATAAAAACCGACCATCATCAGGATAGCCAGGAAGGCGTAACCGGGGTTCATAAAGAACATCAGGCCGAAACAGGCCAGCGCGCCGAACAGAGAAATATACCAGCGAGACCGGAAGGTGGGGCGATAGGAGGGGTCGGCTGCAAAGTGCTGCAAGAAAGAGATCAGGCAAAGCGAACCATACGTCACCATAAAAAACATGGAAATGATGGAGGCCACAGCGTTCAGCTCGCCCAGCATAATGAAGAAAAAGGCGATGGCCACCGTGATCACCGTGGCATTATACGGTTCGTCATTTTTGCCGCGCCCTTGCGAGACCCAATAGTTGATGCTGCGGGAAGGCAGCAGCCGGTCGCGTGCAATGGCCTGCAGGGTGCGTGGCGCCACCAGGATGGAGCCGATAGCAGAAGAAATGGTGGCAGCCGCCAGTCCAACCGGAATGAGCCAGTACCCCTGCCAGGCGATCTCCGCCATAACGACGCGGCTGGTGTCGGCCAAGGCTTCCGGACTGGCGGAAATAGAAAGCTTGTAGGCAATTAACAGGTAGATGACCATGCCGATAAGGGTTGCCGACAATGTCCCCAAAGGAAGCGATTTACTGGGGTTTTTCAGGTCGCCCGACAAGCCCACGCCGGCGGTCATGCCGGTGAAGGCCGGGAAAATGATGGCAAAGACGGCAAAAAAACTGTAAGTCTCCAGTGGCGTACGCTCCGGCGCCGATGGGCGGGTAGGCTCCGCCGGCCGTAGTTGGGGTACATTGGGGTTGGGATAGTTGTTAGCTGCCGTATCCGCTATCAAAGGCAAGGTAGCGGTATCAAAGGCAGGGCGAGTGTCTTCTTCCTGATTGGCAATGGTGGCAAACAGGTCCAGGCCGTGTCCTCTTTCATAATCTGTACGCCCCGCAAAAAAGGCCAGTAAAGAAATGAACAGGGTGGCCACTACGAAATACAGGGTTTTCACCCCCAGATCAGCCCCTTTCGTCAGGACGATGGCGGTGAGCAGGAAAAGCGCAGGGATACTGACGGTCTGCTTCATCGTGAGCAGCCACTCGAGGCTTGGGTGCAGGTCGTAATTGGCCCGCAGGTACTCGAACAGGGAGGTGAAGGCCTCCGCAAAGGCGATGATGTAAAAAGCCACGCTGATAGCCTGCGAAAAGTACAATGCAATGCCAATGGAAGACCCGATGACCAGGCCGAAAGAGCGCGACATGATGTAGTACTCTCCCCCCCCTTCCACCTTCTGATTGGTAGCGATCTCGCCAATGGCCATCGCCGTAGGGATGGTCACCGCATGGCCGATGAGGATGAGGATGAAGGTGCCTGCCAGCCCCACCTGCCCGACCGCAAAACCAAAGCGCAAAAACATGACGGCCCCCAAAATGGTGGAAATGGCGGTGAAAAATACCGGCGCCGTGCCAAATTTGCGTGCTTTCTGGTCAGGTAGGCTCATGTAAAAGCGGGGTTGTTGATGAATGGGTAATTTAGGGAAAAAATGTGGGATTGTATATGGTGGAATAATGGTGCATCCGTCGAGGATCTCTCCAAAATTTACGGGAACTCGTTAAAGGCAGCCGGCTTTTTGTTGGCACCTGGATTCTCCTTGTGGGTAAAGTTGGGTAAAGTTGGGTAAAAAGGGGAAATCTCAATTCACCGTTTGTAGAAATTCTGTAATTTGATTTCTGATCAAAACCCTTGATATGCACCCTATGATCCTTAAAAACGTTGGAAAAATAATAGAAAGAGATAGCAAAGACACCACTTACAAATTTGCGCTGCTAAGGGGAGTCATTGACATTATTCAGGAAAATTCACCGTTTATTAAAATCCAGGAAGGCAAGGCTTTAATCCCTTGCTGGTTGATGGTGGAAAAGTGGCTAGTGTATTATTATCCTATCATGGGGCATGCATCCTTTATACCCCAGAAAAATGGAGAACAAATTGGCAGGAGAGGTCATTTAGCAAGCTTAAGGCTAATTGTGAATATTTGATTGATGTAAGAGGATTCGAGCCATGGAGTATTCGAACAGTCCCTCGCCAGGCCCTGGAATATGCCCCCAAAATTGAGCCTTGTGAAGACAGCAATTTAGGCAGGCCTCTGTATTTTCTGGATTTTATCATATAAATAGCATGCAATGCCCAATTCCTTTTCCAAACTATACATTCATCATGTCAGTGCCGTAAAATACCGCCAGGCACTAATCCTTCCTGAATTTGAAGACCGGCTTTATCAATACATTATCGGGATTATAAAAGAATTAAATCAAACCCCGATTCAGGTAAATGGCATGCCTGATCATATCCACATTGCTGCGAGGTTGAGGCCTGCCATGGCTCCGTCGGTATTTGTCCAAAAGGTGAAAGCTAACTCGTCCAGATGGATCAATGCCAGCGGATTCTTGCCTCAGGAGTTTGCCTGGCAAGTTGGCGGAGGGACCTTCTCGATCAGTGAATCTCATATTGGGGCGGTAAAAAACTATATCAGGAACCAAAAGGAACATCACAGGAAACACTCTTTCAAAGATGAATATGTGAAATTATTGACGCGCAATGGGATAGCCCCTAATGAGGGCTATTTGCCGGAATTCTTTACTGGGGGGTATTGAACTGCCGCTCTTACAGAGCTTTCATGGAGATTTGAGGATCCGGATTCCAGAGCCTATCGGCCCTGGCAATGATCTTTCGTCCTTACAGGACTAATAGAGGCCTATTGAGCAATTTCAAAAAACATTCATTGAATGGCTTAACTTGAAAACAATGGTATATTCTATAACAAATAATTCCTGAGAAGAATGGCCTGACATATAGTCCCGTAGGGACGCTGGCCCATTGCCAGGGCCGCCAGGCCCTGGAATAAATAAGAAACCCCCGGGAAATAGTCCTGTAAGGACGCCAGATTTATGCAGGCATGGATATGGCAAATTGCGGGCATGATTTACCTGCTGCTCATAATATCCTGCGCAAGGACGGGGCATCAAAAACCCTCCCCCAGCTCTACCGCCTCCCCGCCACCCGCACCAGGCGGCACGCCTCCCATTCCTCCAAAACCTCCAGCACAGATTTTTCTTCCAGCGCCTGCCGCGCTTCTTCCTCACAAACCATCACTATTGTGCCCGGTGCAAAATCCGGCGGCCCGGCGGCCACAATTTGCACCCTCGGCTCCGGCGCGTGCAGCAGTTGCTGCCCGATATTGTAGCCTTTCAGATTGAATATTTTTTTATAAAAGGCGATGTGGCCATTGTAGGACGGGTGCAGGATGGTGTAGGCTTTGTAGCGGTCCACCCGGCGCATAAAATCCCGGTAAACGGTTTGTTCGCTGTTCCAGCCCTCGTGCCGGAAGGCGTAGACCTTGTTGATAATCTCGGTGTAAGGGGCGCCAAAGAGGGCGATGACGAAGACAAGCAGGAAGGCGTAAGACTTCCAGCTTGCGGCCTGCTCCAGTACTGGCCGGATGATGGCCTGCTCCAGGCCAAGGCCAATCAGCAGGGAGAGGAGGGGCAGGGCGGGCAGGTAGTACCACTCGTGTTTGGTTTGGCCGAGAGAAATGAGCAGCAGAAAAAATACACTGATCATCAGGATCAGGCCGGCTACCGGCCGCAGGGGTTTACTCCACAGGCCCACGAGGATGCCCAGCGGCAGGAAAAACTCCCAGGGATAAAACCGCTCGTATTGATGGACGACCCGGAAGTAAAACCAGAACGGCCGCGCCATGCCCTCCTGCGTGCGCAGATAACGCCCGCCTACTTCGTTTTCCAGAACGGCAGCGATGTAGCCGGGGTTTAGCTGCTCCCGCAGGCCATAATAGGCCAGGATGCCGATAAGTGCGCCGGCCATGCATAAATAGAGCCTGGGTTGTTTCAACAACCACCACAAACGCCCGCGCCACAAGGCGTACAGGCCGAGGGCAGGGATAAAAAACAGCCCGGCCACCCCTTTCGTCCAGCCCGCCAACAGGATGAACAGCGCGGTGAGGTAGAGGTATCGCCATTCCTGCCGTTCGATCAATAAGTAAAAACACAAACTGTAGGCAGTGAGCCAGAGGATAAGCAGAGCATCGTAGTCACCGGAAATGGCGCCATGGTAATTAATGTAACCCTTACTGGTGAGCAGTATGAGCCCGGCGAGGTAGCCCGCCAGAGGCCGCTGCAGGTGGCGCCGGCTGAACCAGACGAGCAGCAACACCGTAGCCAGCCCCGCCAGGGCGGAGGGCAGGCGCACCGCCAGTTCGTTGTAGCCCAGTACTTTCATAAAAGTAGCCTGCAACCAGATAAGCAACGGCGGCTTGGTGCCATACAGGTCCGGCTGGCCCTCGAAGGTGGGCGTTAGCCAGGAGCCCCCTTCCGCCATTTCAATCGCACTTACCCCCCGCCTTGATTCGTCCCATAACCGCAGGGAGAGGGTGTCGAGGTGCAGGAAGAGGGGGAAATAGCACAGCAGCAGGAAGAGGGCCAGGCCCGCCCATTGCCATTGTTTATTGTTTGCTGCTGGTTGATGCGCCATGTGCTTTTTTTGCAAGATAAAAATATCTGTTGGTTGGCTATTGGATGCCCGCCCGGCACTTAGAGGCGGGCCTGATGCTACGCCCTATGGGCGGTAGATACTATGGATACTAATAGATGCTGTGGTGGCGGGGCAATACATCCACAGTATCAAATGGCCCGTACGGGCTGTAGCATCCTTTTCGGGCCGAAAGGGCAAAGGGCCCGAAAAGGAGCATCAATAGTATCGTCACTGCTTATCTTTCTCAAAAATAATCACATCCCCCTGAAAAGTCTCATAGGTGCCGAACCAGTGTTTGTAAAGCCGTCGCTCCGGAAGCCAGGCGTGGGTTTCAAAGCGCTGCACCTCCCGGTATTTCGGCGCCTGGCCGGACAGCAATGCCTGGTACAATTGGCAATCCTCCGTGCTGATGCAATGGTAGACCTCTTCGCAGCATTTTGGAACGGTAAAAGGCGTGGTCAGGCTCTTCCAGTAACGGCTGTAATACGCCTCGTGGGCCACCAGGATGTCGCCTCGTTCGCCCAGGGGTACTCCCTTAGGCACACCCATTGCCATGGCGTAGGGGCTGTATTCTATCCGCCGGCCATCGAAGTTTTCCAGCAGGTAATCCCGCGCTGCATAACGGGTATCCCACCAGGCGCCGGATTGGCCATCGAGAGCGATGGCCAGAGTGTAGAACCATACTGCTGCAATGGCCAGCCGCCGCGGCCAGCCCTTTGGAATACCCATCAAGCCGTAAGCTCCCAGCACCGCGATGAAGGGCAGAAAGATATTGGCCCGCCGCACGAAGGTGGCGTCGAGGCTCCACAGGGCGAGGAATTCGAGTACGATGAAGGCCAGGAATATCCAGGCCAAAGGCCCGGTGCGCCCCTCCCTTATCACCCGAATCTTACCCCAAATGGCTACCAACAGTATCGGCAGGCTCGTTCCGGCCACGATGGCGCAGAGGTATAACAAGGGGTTGTACAACCAGGGATTGCCCCCCGCCACCACATCCTTGTTTTCTTCATAAAGGTGCTGGAAAGAGGCCAATGCCTTGCCCGGTGAAAAAGTGAAGCCGGTAGCCGCAAAAAAGCCCAAGGCAAAAAATAATAGGCCAACCGATGCCGGGAAAATTGCTTTTTTCCATACTAATTGTCCCCGGGAAACCGCGGCCAATACCACCAGCCCCCCCAATACAAGAGGCAAAAAATCGAACTTGGTGGCGAACGCCAGGGCTGCTGAGAGCGCAAAACCATAGAAATAGCTATTCCTGGGACTTTCTTTTTCCAACGAAAGATACCAGCGAACCAGCAGCCATACCGACAGGTAAGCCCAAAAAACATGAGCGATTTCCGGCAGGGCGTAGTGGCTGTAAGAGGCGTTCAGGTCGAAAACGGCCAGGAATAGGGCGCCGAGGGCTGCCACCCGCCCGTTTTTCAGCCAGAAGGCGGTGATGCGGTAAACCAGCAATAGCAGGAACAGAGCATAAAGCGTAGACAGCACCCGCCCTGCCATCACAAACTGCGCTGCGTCGTCAAAGCCGGCAAGATAGCCGATTAGGCCCAACTGTACGCCGAATGCCCGGGCGTTGTAGATGTAGCGCGCTACGTCCCACCCGGCTAAGCGGGACGGCGCCATGCGCTGTATCTGGTATACGGCCATTTCCACATACTGATACTCATCGGGCTCAAAGAGCTGGAACTTCGCCTTGACATCCTGTGTGAACCACCCCGGCGCACGCAGGGCCAGGGCCAGCAGGAGGGCCAGGGCGAGAAGGGCGTAACCGGATTTGCGAGCAGCGGTTTCCATAGTAGTCTTTAGGTTTCCATAGGGTAAAAATAAAAGAAAACTATTCAGATTGTTAGCGGCTGACTAAGCAAGGCTCGACTTCAGGCAAGTCAGCCGCTAACTAATGAGGCACTAGTGCTGCAAACCCATGGTACTTGTATAGCTCTCCGTTTGGATACTCATTCCGCCCGTTCGGGGCGGAATTGATACTGCGCCCTTCGGGCGGTTGATGCTATGGATACTATGGATGCTGTGGATATTTACCCGGCTGACTCCGACAGGTGTCGGGGGAGGACGGGCTGTGGATATTTACCCGGCTGACCCCGACAGGTGTCGGGGGAGGACGGGCTGTGGATACTGTGGATTGCATATGGAATCGATAGTATCTCCCAGCCAATTGGCTGTAGCATCTTTTTTTGCGCGATTGCGCAGAAAAAGAGTATCTATAGTATCGATACCCAGAGATGCCAAGACTCCCAATCGCCTTAGGCGACAAAAAACAGATCTTTCAGCCAACAAGCCATAAAAAACTGTATTTTTGTGGCCGTTTTTAGGTTGTGGCGCTTTGGGCTACAACTTAATACTATCAACTGATAATCAACAACCATTTCCCATGTACCGTACACACACCTGTGGCGAACTCCGCATCTCCGATGTGGGCAAAGCAATAAAACTCAGCGGCTGGGTGCAGTCCCCGCGCGATTTTGGCGGCATGACCTTTATCGACCTGCGTGACCGCTACGGCATTACGCAGCTCGTTTTCAATATGGATGACAATGCCGAGCTCTGCGAGCGCGCGCGCAAGCTGGGCCGCGAATTTGTCATCAGCATCAATGGGAAGGTGCGCGAGCGCAGCAATAAAAACCCCAATCGCGATACGGGTGATATCGAGATCGAAGTACAGGAAATGGAGGTGCTCAACCCTTCCAAGGTTCCTCCTTTTACCATCGAGGACGAAACCGATGGCGGTGAGGACCTGCGCATGAGGTACCGCTACCTCGACCTGCGCCGCAGCCCGGTGCAACGCAATATCATGTTCCGCAGCAACCTGGCCCTGGAGACGCGCAAGTACCTGGCCAGCCAGGGCTTCCTGGAGATCGAAACACCTTTCCTGATCAAGAGCACACCGGAGGGCGCCCGCGACTTTATCGTGCCATCCCGCATGAACCCGGGCCAGTTCTATGCCCTGCCGCAAAGCCCCCAAACCTTCAAGCAGATCCTGATGGTGTCCGGCTTTGACCGATACTTCCAGATCGTGAAGTGCTTCCGCGATGAAGACCTTCGCGCTGACCGGCAGCCAGAATTCACACAGATCGACTGCGAGATGGCCTTCATTACGCAGGAGGAGATCCTGAACACTTTTGAAGGGCTGACTAAAAACCTGTTTAAAACGGTACTGAACATAGATTTGCCGGAATTCCCCCGCATGACCTACGACGAGGCCATGCGCCGTTTCGGTTCCGACAAGCCTGACCTGCGCTTCGGAATGGAATTCTGTGAGTTGAACGAGCTGGCGCAAAACAAAGGCTTCGGCGTATTCGACAGCGCCGAGTTGGTCGTGGGTATCGCCGCCACCGGCGCCGCTGAATATACCCGCAAGCAAATTGACGAACTGACCGAGTGGGTGAAGCGGCCGCAGATCGGCGCCAAAGGCCTGGTCTATGTGCGCTACAATACGGATGGCAGCCTCAAGTCTTCCGTGGATAAATTCTTCGATGAGGCGGCGCTCAAAACCTGGGCCGAAAAAATGGGCGCTCAACCTGGCGACCTTTTGCTGATCCTCGCGGGCGAAGATGAAAAAACCCGCAAACAACTCAACGAACTGCGCCTCGAGATGGGCCGCCGCCTTGGCCTGATGAAAGCCGGCGACTTTAAGCCCCTCTGGGTCGTCGACTTCCCGCTGCTGGAGTGGGATGAGGATACCCAGCGCTTCTACGCCATGCACCACCCCTTTACCTCTCCCAAGAAAGAGGACGTACCCCGCATGCTCACCGGTGACCATGAAGCGATGAAGAACCTGCGCGCCGATGCCTATGACCTGGTCATCAACGGTGTGGAGATTGGCGGAGGCTCCATTCGTATCCACGACCGGGGTTTGCAGGAGCGGAACTTCAAATTACTGGGCTTTACCCCCGAAGAGGCCGAAGCTCAGTTTGGCTTCCTCATGGGCGCTTTCGAATACGGCGCTCCGCCCCACGGCGGCATCGCTTTCGGCTTCGACCGGCTTTGTGCCGTGATGAACGGCCAGAACTCCATCCGCGATTTCATCGCCTTCCCCAAGAACAACATGGGCCGGGATATGATGATCGATGCCCCTTCGCCGGTGCACAAGGAGCAACTGGATGAATTGCATCTGATGCAGAAGAAGTTGGAGTAGAAAACTTATCACCGCTGTTCCGCCAGATAATCCGTCAGAAAGCCAAACACGGCTTGAGAAGACCAATAGGCCGAGTGCGTACGAATGGCTGCGGAGCAATCCATATTCAGGAACTTGTTTTCGGTAAGTGGATTGTTGTTTTCTATACCCCGGTGTCCCATCTTTTTCTTCCCTACGGAGCGGAAAGCTGGGTCATTGGTGGAAAAAAAAGCAATTATTTTGTCCCGGACACTTCCGCCGGCAAACCCATATTTACGGTTTTCCCGGAGGGCTTTTGCGCCAATAGATGGCGCCATCAGGAACAGGTTTCCAATCTTTATATCTTGGTGTTTGAGGGCGAACAAGGCCACCTTCGACCCCATGCTGTGGGTTAATAAGTCTACCGATTGGGCTTCATGAGCTAGTACCGCCAGCAAGCCGGAAAGTTTTTTTCCCGATTTTCGGGCATGAGGGTTGGCTTTGAAAAAGACCAAGCCGTTGTGCAGCCAGGATGGTTTCAACTGATAACCGGGCCAAAGCAACCCAATGACCATATCATAAGGTTGGGCGCCGGCATCATCCGCCCAATGTATTACCTGCCGGTAATAGTTCTTCGCTCTGGGAAATGGCGTCCCCATCCCATGGATCAGGATCAGCACCCGTTTGCCTTTTACGGCGGCCGCCAGCTTTTCTTCCTCAATGCCGCTTAGCAAGTCGAAGTCCGAATCGTTGCTTACTTCCACCCATCTCAGCTGAAGTTCCTGGCTGAATTTATTGGGCCTCTTAAAATCTTCCCGGAGGCTGGCCACGGCAAAACTATCCGTAAAGATGGGTTGTGCGAAGGAGGTGAAAGGGAGCAGGAACAGGAGGCTTAGGCTGTGGATTGTTTTCATAAGTGTGTTTTGAGATAGAGCAATAGTTATAACCCTTAGCAGAGGCGATAAGTTGGATGTAATTCTGCATAGAAGGCCTCTTTCACTCGATTCCCGGCAAAAAAAATTTAATGTAAATTGGAAAAAAATTGGCTCATGCACTTCCCCCAATTGGCTATTCAAGTAAGCGCCCTGATCCTTTGCCTGCAAACGGCCATCCAGGCTGCCCCGGCAGCCATTGGCGATGGGGCTGCCCTGATGGCGAAAGCGGAGGCCCTGCTGGAAGAAGGCGCCCGGGAGCAGGCGCTGAATCTTTTTGAACAGGCAAAGGCAGCATTTGAAATCGAAAGGGATCAGGAGGGGATAGCTGAATCATTGCTGCGGATCGGCTATACACACTTATCTCTGCGCAATATTCCGGCAGCGCTGGAAAGTTATCAACAGGCAGCCGGCCTGGCCCGGAAGGCGGGGTTGAAGGAAGCCTACCGGAAAGCAGCCGATGCAATGGCTACTACTTATTTTCTGACTGGCCGCCTGAAAGAAGCCTTGCCGTTGCTGGACGAGAACATCGCCATGGCCAAAGCGGAAAAAGACCGGAAACACTACTCTACTTTGCTGGTCCAGTTGGGCCATACCTATTTCCAACTGGGCATGCTGGATACGGCGCGGGTACTGTTGAACGAAGCCCTGGCCATCAAGAACGAGATCGAAGATGTCAATGGGCAGGCTCTGGCGCTCAACTACCTGGGCCTATTTTACTACCGCCTCGGGGATTATGAGCGGACCCTCGACTATTACCTGCAAAGTATCCGCAAAAAGGAGGCTCTTGGCGATTCCGCAGGGGTGGCCATCCTGTTGAAAAACGTGTCCAATGTATTCATCGACCTGGAAGATCCGGAGAAGGCAGGCGAATACGCCCAACGGTCCTATGATCAGGCGAGCCAGCTGGGGTTGAGGAGCTATACAGCGGAAGCCTTGAGCAACCTGGCGCTACTACGCCTGCAAAAAGGCGAATGGAGGGAAGCCCTGGCCAATTACCAGGAAATAGCCGGCATTTACCGGTCCAGCCAAAACGGACAGAGAGTCGCAGAGTACCTGCTCCGAATAGGCCATATTTACCTGGACCAGGGCATGCTGGAACAGGCCGAGGCCCAGTTTCGGGAAGCAGAAGGGCTGGCGGCCGAGGCCGGAAGCCAGGACAATCTATTGGATGTGCAACTGGCCTTTGGCCAGCTATTGCTCCGGCAGGGGCATCTCCGGCCGGCCATTACCCGCCTTGAAGATGCCCTGGAAATTGCCCGGGCCAATCACTTCCGCCCCAAACTGGAGGCCGCCTACCGCTTGCTGGCGCAAGCGCACAAAAGTGCCGGCGATTACCGGCAATCGCTGGAATACCACGAGGCTTATGCCGCCCTGCGGGACAGCCTCAACAGTGAAAAGCAAATACAGCGCGTTCAGGAGATGGAAACACGTTTTCGGGTGGCCGACAAAGAAAAACAGATCAACCTGCTACATGCACAGAATGAGTTGCAAGGCCTGCGCCTGGAGCAATCGCACCGGCGCCTGTTTTTTCTGGCCATCCTGCTGTTAGCCGGCTTGGGCGGTGGTTTCCTGGCCCTTTATGCTTACCGCACCAAGCAGCGGGCAAACCAGGAACTGGCGGAAAAAAATGCTGCCATTTCCAAAGCATTGCAAGAAAAGGAGCTTTTGTTGCGCGAGATCCATCATCGGGTGAAGAACAACCTGCAAGTCATCTCCGGCTTGTTAAAACTGCAATCGGCCCATCTCGAGGACCCTAACGCACTGGCTGCTCTGGCGGAGGGGCGAAGCCGCGTGCAATCAATGGCGCTCATCCACCAAAACCTCTATCAGGAAGACAACCTGACGGGCATTTACGCGGCTGATTATGTGCCGAAGCTGATTGAAACGCTTTTTCATTCCTATAACATCCGGCCCGGCCGCATCGAATTGTCTACCCAAATTGCTTCCCTGCGGTTGGATGTAGATACAGCCGTCCCCCTGGGGCTCATCCTGAATGAACTGATATCCAACGCATTGAAGCACGCTTTTCCGGAGGGCCGCACCGGTTGCCTCGAGGTAATGCTGAAAGAGGAAAACGGCCAGTTGCAGGTTCGCGTTCAGGACGATGGAGCCGGGATGCCGGAGCCGGCCCTGCGAAATCACCAATCTTTCGGTTTTCAACTCATCGAGATGTTGGCGGAAAAGATGAAAGCTCAGCTTTCCATCACTACCGGCAGCGGAACGGCGGTATTGCTGAGCATCCAAAACTACAAGCTGGTATGAGCGCTATTCGCATCCTTATTGTTGAAGACGAACCCCTGATTGCAGCCGAGATCGCTTCCTGCCTCAATCAAATCGACTATTCGGTATGTGGCAAGGCCTACAACCTGGAAACCGCCAAAGCGATGCTGGAAAGCCTGCAACCGGATGCCGTCATTGTAGATATCAACCTGGAAGGGGGGCAGGAAGGCATTGAACTGGCCGCTCATATCCACGAACAGTATCACATCCCTTTTATTTTTCTTAGCTCTTATGCTGACCGCCCTACGCTGGAAGCCGCCAAGGTGTGCGAACCGGCGGGTTATATCGTTAAGCCTTTTACCGAAAAGGGCCTGCTGGCGAGCCTGGAGATCGCCTTGTATAACTTTGCCCAGCGCCGGAAAAACCGACTGCCCGCGCTTCAACTTGACCACCTCAACCGGAATCTCCTTACTCCGCTTACTCAACGGGAATTCGACCTGCTGGGCCTCATTTGGGAAGGGTATACCAACCAGCAAATGGCGGAAAAACTGTTCGTCTCCGTCAATACAGTCAAAACCCATCTCAAAAACCTCTACCTCAAACTGGATGTAAACTCCCGGACCGGCGCTATCGCCCACGCTCAGGAACTGATGGGGCGGGGGTAGGTGCACGTCAAACGTCAGCACGTCTGAACGTTGCACGTCAAACCAGGGTGGACGGGAATGCCCGTAACGCGCAAATTTATTTGCGACATTTAAATTCAATCAACTAAAAATCAGCATTTTACGACTCTAGCCTCTCAAATAAATTTGAGGGCAACTTATTCCCGTCTACCCTAGAAATCACCCGATTGGGTGAAGGATATAAACGGGTAAAAGAGGACATTAGCACAAAAATATTGGTATGGCAGTTCCTCGACACTTATTAGCCTTAATGACCCTGTTGGTGGGTTTTCTTTCTCTGTCGGCTCAGCCGGAATGGCGCCGCGATTCAGTTTGGTACGATCAGGGAGTTCCGGTTACTACTGAATTTGAGCCAAACACGCGTTATTATATCCCCTCGTACACCGAAAATGGCCAGCCCTCTGAAGTCATCATTACCCGCCTGAATGAATTCGGAATATGGGAAAATCTTCGCCGGCGCCAAATGGCCTATGAAGGGAATGATCTCTCCAGTTTGCTCGTTCAGGGTTGGAACGAAAGCAGCCAGCAGTGGGTGGACAGAATGCTCCGGCTTTTTCTCTATGACAATGAAGGCCGTCTGGCACAGCGGATGGTGCAAACTGCGGACATGGCCGGCGCATCGCTGGAAAATACGGAACGCTGGTCGTATAGCTATCTCGCCAACGGGGAGGAGGAACAGATTCTCTATCAACAATGGGAAAATGGGGACTGGCAGAATAAGCGCCGCCAGCAATTCACCTACAATGCGCAGGGTGAGCTGGCCAGCCAAACATTGGAAGTGTGGAACAATGGAAGTAATAACTGGTTAGGCCTGTTCCGCCGTATGTGGGACTATGAGCCCAATGCGATGAACCCCATGCAGATCACTACGCAGCAATGGGAGAATGGGGACTGGCAGAATGTATCCCGCCGCTTACTTTTCTACAATAATGCCGGATTCTGGCTGGGCGCCACTTTTCAGGAATGGGAATCGGGTTCGGGTAGTTGGGTAAACCAGAGCCGGGAACTTTATCAGGTCAACGGCCAGAATCAAAACAGGATGGACAACCTGTTGTTCCAACTCTGGGATGGCGCTCAATGGAATAGTGTGGTGCGGGAATCCAGCAGTATCAATGGCCTTTCAGTCAGCACTGTTGTAGAACAACGGGATTCTGTTTCCGGAAACTGGGAGAAAATAAAACGTTACGGCGCCCTTTTTTCACCGGATGGCCGGATCCAGGTGGATGTCCGGAATCAGGTATGGGACGAAACCGTTCAGGACTGGCTCAACAATTCCAACACCCAGCGTTATGTTCATTTTTGGTCGTCCACTATGGTCTCTGCCACAGAATTGGAAAAGGCGGATCTCATTTGTAAAGCGCCCAACCCCTATCAGCCAGGAATGCCTATCTTCTGTGAATCCATATTGCCGGGACAGCCCTTGGAGATTAGGCTATTTGACTTGCTGGGTCGGCTGGTGTATCAAGGGGAAACCAACGTTCCGCAAAGATTCAGCCTGGACGTGGCTTTGCCTTCCGGAACCTACCTGTTACACCTTTCACAGGGCGCTCAGATGCGGCAGGCCCAATTACTCATCGTCTCTAATTAATCGGAACTATTCCCAAAAAGTGATCGACCCATGAAAAAGCTATATTATCTGGTTTTACCCCTGCTTTTCGCTTGTGGCCTTTCGGCGCAAAAGGATATCCCTTCCCGTTGGATAAACCCCGGGAACTCCGATGAGCGGACTTACCCCATAGACAGTTGCCTATACTTCCAGCTTCCGATAAATTTCCGGGTTGTAAAAGTACAATCCGGATCGGGAGAAGGGGGAGGGCTCCTCTCCATTGTGTTCCGTTCCTCCGACCCCAGTGGGCCTGTTTTCCAGGGGCGGGGGCGCATTATTTTGAATGATACTTTACTGCTCAGTGGTTGGCAATGGTCGCCGGGCCAGACAGGCAAAGGCGCCATCATTCTGCCGGATTCCGCTTTTGGCAGCGGTCCCGGGGCCGACAACTTTTCCTTCCCTCTGCCGGCCAATGGGTTTATCCTGGAAATCCTTGGAATAATCGTCGACCCGCCCTTCCCAATAATCATACAGGTGCGGGATTTGACAACGGACCTTTAGAAAGCCCGGCAAAATCAGGGGGCGGCTGCCCCCAATGTCGTCTCAACTTAAGGAATGGTGAGCTTTTTAGGAGGAGGCTTCGAGTTCACCTCCTAAATTGGAAGCCCCCAAAAGTAAGGGGATGAGCGGGAAGTCATCCCCTTACAACCACGCTTGATATTCTAAAGTTGACGACATTAGGCTGCCCCCCCGCTCTGATTTTAAGCGCCCTGCTGTCGCTCCAATGCCGGGATGACAAAAATCAGTGTACAAGCGGCTAAAAGTTAGGATCTTAACTTGTCGGTTTTCCGGTGTTAAAACGAAACCGGCAACTGATTTTCGAGTATTCCTCAAGATCCTAACCAAACTGCTTGCACGATGTCTAAAAACCTCACCGCCCTGTCTGGCCGAAAAGGCCTTTCCAATAACCTGTTCGAACGCATTGGGGCGTTGTCTGAAAAAGAAGGTACGCCTTCGAAGGAAGCCCTGGCAGCTCTGGCGGAGGAATTTCTAATGGGGCCGGCCAATCTGTACGGTACGGCTTCTTTCTACGATTTCACCCGGCCGGAAAACAAGGACAAAAAAGTATATGTGTGCAACGGATCCTCCTGCCGGCTGGCCGGTACACAGCCTGGGCTGAAAGCCAAACTGAGCGAACATTTCCGGGAGGAAGAGATTGGAGAGATGTGTTGCCTGGGGCGCTGCCACGAAAATACCGCTTTTCATTACCAGGGGCGGAATTATTCCGGCCCGGCTGCCGACGGCTTGCCGGCCATTCTGAAAGAAACTTATTCCAAAAGCAGCGGGCACTACCGGGTCGAGGCCCGCGGCCGGGCGATACTCACCTTGCCCTTTCCCTCGCTGGAAACCTGCCGGCACACCCTGACAGACATTCTGGCTAAGGGCCCCGAAACGGCATTGGCGGCCATCGAAGCTTCGGGCCTGCGGGGACGGGGCGGGGCAGGCTTCCCGATTGCCCTCAAAATGAAAAGCTGCCGCGAAGCGCCCGGCGATCAAAAATTCGTCGTTTGTAATGCCGACGAAGGAGACCCCGGCTCTTTCTCTGACCGCTACCTGTTGGAACAGCAACCCCATTCCGTACTGATTGGCATGTTGCTCGCCGGATATGCCATCGGCGCCAATACGGGCGTGTTGTATATCCGGGCGGAGTATCCCGAATCCATCCATCGGATTGAAGAGGCCATAAAAGAGCTGGAGGATAATGGGATGGCCGGAGAAAATATCCTGCATTCAGGCTTTTCCTTCCGATTCAAGCTCATCAAAGCCCGGGGCGCCTATATCTGTGGGGAAGAGACGGCCCTGTTGTCCTCGATCGAAGGGCAACGCCCGGAGGTGCGGGTGCGGCCGCCTTATCCGGCTCAGGAGGGTTTGTTTGGTAAACCTACCCTGGTGAATAATGTGGAAACGCTGGCCAATCTCTATTATATCCTTCAAAATGGAAGCAGTGCTTTTTCGGTGATCGGCGCCCCAAAGTCTGCCGGCACCAAACTATTGTCGCTCGACAGCGCCTTCCGCCGGCCGGGGGTTTATGAAGTGGAAATGGGAACACCTTTGTCTATGGTAGTGGACGAACTGGGCGGCGGCTTCCGAGAGCCGGTAAAAGCCCTGCACATCGGTGGGCCACTGGGTGGGCTGGCGCCGGTGGCGAAGATTCCCGAACTAAGCATAGATTTTGAATCCTTTGCCCAACAGGGCTTCCTTTTGGGCCATGCCTCCATCATCGGCATTCCCGAAAGTTACCCTATGATCGCTTACCTGGAGCATCTGTTTGAGTTTACTGCCCATGAGAGCTGTGGCAAGTGCTTCCCCTGCCGGTTGGGCTCGGTGCGGGGACAGGAGCTCTTGCATAAGGCACAAACCGAGGGATATGTCATTGACTCCGTCCTTTTTCAGGACCTGCTGGACACCCTGGAAAAAGGTTCGCTCTGCGGGCTGGGCGGCGGTATGCCACTGCCGGTACGCCATGCGCTCCGGTATTTCCAGGAGGAATTGAAGCCCTATTTTTTGAGTGTTTGAGTTACCCAGAGTCCCTCAAACACTCGCTTCTCGAACACCTGCTTCTAAATTTGATCCACTTTTTTGAACAGCCCCTGTTTTTTATAATGCAAAATGCCTGTCAATGAATAAAGTAGCCTTCATCAACGATAAAGCTCATGAGATACAGGACGGTGAAACGATCCTCAATTTCATTCGCCGCCATCTGGGTAAAAATTATATACCTACCCTTTGCGACAATCCGCTTCTGGAGCCCTTTGGTTCTTGTCGGCTCTGCAGCGTAGAGGTGGCGCGGGCGGGCAATGGCGCCCTGAAAACAGTGGCGGCATGTCATACTCCGGTGTCGGAGGGCGTGCACATTTTCACCGATACGGACAGCATCCAACGCCTTCGCCGCAATATCGTGGAGCTGATCCTGACCGATCACCCCCTTGACTGCCTGACCTGCGAAGCCAATGGCCGCTGCGAGCTGCAGGATGTAGCCGCCCGGGTGGGGATCCGCGAAGTGCGCTACCCCCAGGGCAGGAATCATCTTGACCGGCCCAAAGACGAAAGCCATACCTATCTGCGTACCGATCTTTCCAAGTGTATCAACTGCTATCAATGCGTGCGCGCCTGCGACGAGGTGCAGGGCGAATTCGTACTCAGCATGGCGGGCCGGGGTTTCGACAACCACATCATCAAGGGCATGGATACCTCCTTTGCGGATTCCTATTGTGTATCCTGCGGCGCTTGTGTCCAAGCCTGTCCTACGGCGGCCATCTCCGATATTTTTCAACCTGCCGCCAAAAGCGCCACTGACACGGTGCGAACGGTCTGCACCTATTGCGGTGTAGGCTGCAATCTGGAAGTAGCCAAACGAGACAACACCATTTTGAGCATCAGCGCACCAACAGATGCGGCCGCCAACCATGGCCATACCTGTGTGAAAGGGCGCTATGCCTTCCGCTTCTATAACCATCCCGACCGGCTTCGCTCCCCCATGATCCGCCGCAACGGGCAACTGGAAGAAGTGAGCTGGAATGAGGCCTATGATTACATTGCGGAACGACTGACGGCCATCAAGACAGAATATGGCCCCGACGCCATTGCCGGCATTTCTTCCTCCCGTTGTACGAACGAGGAAAATTACCTGATGCAGAAATTCATCCGCGCCGTTATTGGCACGAACAACATTGACGGCTGCGCCCGTATTTGCCATGCTCCAACTGCTTTGGGCATGCAACGCACTTTCGGTACCGGCGCCGCCACGAACTCTATTGCGGACCTTCAATACACAGATTGTATCCTGGTCGTAGGCGCCAACCCCACCACGGCCCATCCGGTAACCGGAGCCCGGATCAAGCAGCAGGCCATGAAGGGTAAAACGCTCATCGTAGTGGACCCGCGGCGAACGGAGCTGGCGCGCCATGCTACCTATCATCTGCAACTTCGCCCCGGAACAAATGTGGCCCTGTTGAACATGATGATCTACTACATTCTGAAAGAAAAGCAGGAAGACCAGGCGTTTATCGAAAAACGGACGGAAGGCTTTGAGGAGCTGCGCCGCAACATCCTTGCGATGGATATCATAGAAATGGAAAACATTTGTGGGGTGGACAGGAAATTGGTGCGGGAAGCGGCATTGGCCTATGCTACTGCGCCCAACGCCATGAGTTTCCATGGGCTGGGGGTTACCGAACACTATCAGGGAACTTTTGGGGTCATGCTGGTCGCCAGCCTGGCCATGATCACCGGCAATATCGGGCGCAGGGGGGTAGGGGTCAATCCGCTGCGGGGGCAGAACAATGTACAGGGCGCCGCTGATATGGGCGTGCAACCCAACCTCGGGCCCGGATACATGGATGTGCGAAACCCGGAACTTCGCCAAACCTACGAGGCAATATATGGCGTGAGCCTGCCTTCCGAACCCGGCTATACCATCCCCAGGATGTTTGAAGCAGCCGAAGCAGGAAAGCTCAAAGCACTTTGGATCATGGGGGAAGATGTGGTGCAAACAGAGCCCAACTCCGATAAAGTCCGGGCTGCCCTGCAGCAGCTCGACTTGTTTATCCTGCAGGAACTGTTCTATTCCGAAACGGCCAGCTACGCCGATGTCATCCTTCCTGCCGCTTCCTTCTTTGAGAAGTCCGGCACTTTCACCAATGGCGAGCGCCGCATTCAGCGCGTCAACCGCGTAGTGGACCCATTGCCGGGCGCCAAACCCGATGGGGAGATTATCACCGATATCATGAACCGGATGGGCTATCCGCAACTGACCTATGACCCTGCCACTTTGCTGGAGGAGATATCGCAGGTTGTGCCTTTCTTCCGGGGTGTCCATTGGGAACGCCTGGGCCGGAACGGCTTGCAATGGCCGGTCGCCGAAGACGGCACGGATACACAGGTGCTGCATACCGAATCCTTTAAACTGG
The DNA here is from genome assembly GCA_020636215.1 of Lewinellaceae bacterium. Classification (GTDB taxonomy): domain Bacteria; phylum Bacteroidota; class Bacteroidia; order Chitinophagales; family Saprospiraceae; genus JACJYE01. Next base: position 1,316,780 of record JACJYG010000004.1, on the reverse strand, counting down.
GAAAAGGGCGGCTTTCCTATATCAGCTTCGAAGAAAGCCGGGAACTGGAAAAATACGGCGAAGACTATCCTTTTATACTAACTACCAACCGTGGACTGGAGCACTACAACAGCGGCTCCATGACCCGCCGCACCCAGGATACGGACATCCTCGGCGAAGACCTGCTGCTTATCCATCCGGAAGATGCTCAAAGCCGGAGCATAATAGATGGGGAAAAAGTGTTGCTTTGTTCTGCACGCGGAGAGGCATTCATTCGCGTCCGGGTTACGGATATGGTCAAGCCGGGCATATTGAGCACTACCTTTCACTTTCCGGAAATACTCGTCAACCAGATCACAAGCGATGTGCTGGATAGCGAGGCGGATTGCCCGGAATACAAAGTGGTGGCGGTTGATGTTCGGAAAGGATAGTTGGTTGATCCGTTAATGATTAAGGTTCTGCCGGGACAGATCGAACATCGGCGGGAATAAGCCTGTTGTATTAGTAAGTAATCTTTCCAAATTGCCGGTGCAAGCGCCACCATTAGCTTGCAGGATTAATGCTCTTGAAAGGTCAAATTTCGGGCATACGCAATCGGGCAATTATTTTCTAACCAAAATTTTAATTCAATAATGAATTACCTCGGATTCAATAACAATGAGCTGTCCGCCACTGTAAAAAACCTCAATCAGTTACTGGCCGACTATCAGGTATATTATCAAAACCTTCGCAATTTTCACTGGAATGTAGCCGGTGAAAATTTTTTCGACCTGCATGCGCAATTCGAAGCACTTTACACGGATGCCCGTATCAAGATCGATGAAATCGCGGAACGCATTCTCACCCTGCGCAGCCGGCCGATGAGCACTCTGTCCGATTACCTGCAGCTTTCCAATGTACGGGAAGCGAAAAAAGAAACGGACGACCATAAAATGGTCATGATCGTACTCGAGAATCACAAGGTACTGATCAATTGCATGAGAAATGTGATCAAGGCAGCTGATCAGGCTGGCGATGAAGGTACAATTGATATGGTCGGCGGGTTCCTCTCCGAGCTGGAGAAAAAATCCTGGATGCTCGATGCATGGGCAAGCCGGAAAGTAGAACTCGCTTCGGCATAAGCAGCCATACCTTAATGGAAAATTCCATATCAATAAGCCGCCAATTATTCTTTAGTAATCAACAACTGAATGGTTGTAACGCCCAAGTGGCGGGATAGCATAATGTTCGATGGACTACAGAATTTTGGGGGCTTATTTTATCAAACAAAAATTTTGCTGCTATGAAACCCAGGAGCTATAGAACACTTTTGGAAGCCCTCAATCAATTGAGTAGAAAGGGCTTTACAGGAAGCTTTAAGCTGGAAAACAATATGTTGAAGTGTCTCGAAAGCGGTAAAGCCTACCGCCCGGAGGACCTTCGCATTCTGGAATATCATCGTTTTGAAGGAGAGAGCAACCCCGCCGACATGTCCGTTGTATTTGCCATTGCGTGCGCAGGGGGCGAAAAAGGAACTGTTGTTTCTTCTTATGGCGCCTACGCGGATATGCCGCTACTAACATTCCTGAATGAAGTAAAAATCTATGACCGTACGGAAGTATCGGGATAAATAATAATAGTGAAAAATGCCAAACCAATTCCGAAAAAAAAGAAACCGCCGACACGCCATCAACCGCCTGAGAATGATCAGGAGAAAAGCAAAAATAAAGGTGATGTATAAGCGGATGAAGCAAATGGACAGGAGAAAAAAGCCGGCCGAAAAATTGGAAGTTTCTTTGTAGGTTAGGGTGATCCTTCTTAGCAAGGCCGTTTGCCATGAACCGGAAAGGGAAAAAATAAATGAATAAGCAAAGCGAAAAAATGAGCTTTAACGCCACCTGGTCCATGGCGGTAGGAGGCATGGTGGGTGGGGGTATCTTCTCTGTCCTTGGCGTCATAGTGAATACCGCCGGACAATGGGCCTGGCTGAGCTTTATTATTGCCGGGCTGATCGCATTAATTTCCGCCCATAGCTACAGTCAATTATCCATAAAATATCATGAAAGTGGCGGCGCCTTCACTTTCTTAAATGAAATTAATCATAAAGGGATAGCTGGAAGCCTATCCTGGGTATTGATCCTGGGATATGTCCTGACGGTATCTGTATATGCCTTCACATTTGGGCATTATGTGGCGCATGTTTTCGGTTGGGGCAGCTGGTTTCCCCGGGTGCTGGCCTTCTCTATCATTGCCATATTGACTTTAGTGAATTTGAGGGGGGTAGGAGATGCTTCGAGGGTAGAGATCATTACCGTTTGGGGAAAATTATTTGTCCTATTAGGGCTATCCGTGTTTGGAATTATCCAATGGAATCCGGAACAGCTAACGGCAGGTATTGAAGCTAAACCCTGGTATTCTGCGATCATCGGGGCGGCAACTATTTTTATGGCCTATGAGGGCTTTCAGTTGCTATCCTATGATTATGATGATATAAAAGAGCCGGATAAGACCTTACCCAAAGCGACCATTTCAGCCGTAATTGCCGTGATATTTATTTATGTTTTAGTGGCAATCGGCGCTACGATGCTGGTCGGTGCGGATACTTTAATTCAACAAGAAGAAGTAGCCTTATCCATAGCCGGCAAACAGGCTTTGGGGATGGCCGGCCTGATCCTGGTTACCATCGCCGCCGCTTTTTCCACCGGTTCAGCTATTAACGCTACGCTGTTTTCAACCGGCAGGTTGATGGAAAGTGTGGCTAAAAAGAAGGACCTGCCGCATTTACTGGCCAAAGAGAACCAATCGAACATCCCTTACTACGCTATTCTGACTATTGCAGGCCTGGCGGCAATATTAGCCACTATTGGGTCATTAGGGGCTTTGGTGGATGCCGCAAGCCTGATTTTCTTAATCACTTTCGGTACGGTCAATGTTATCGCCTATTTGCAAAAAGTAAAATACAGGTTTATTTGCCTTATTGGCGCTGTAGGCTGTCTGATCGCGATTTTATTGTCCTCCTACCAACAGTTTCAGGACAGGCCAATACCGCTGCTTGTCATCCTTACCCTCATCCTTTTGGCAATAGTTGGCCGGCCCTATCTTTTAAGAAAAATGGCCGATTAGGATCGCCTGGCATATTGGTTAATCCATTCCAGCAAGCTGTAAATTCCCGAATTATACTTCCAAATCCTGAAGTACGGCGTCTGCTGCGCCCCAAACTGCCGGCGGATCGCCTCTATCTGCGGCATCATACTGCCTTCGAAATCAAAGATAGGGAGATGAAGCACCTCATGGGTATAGCGGATGGCTTCCCAAATGAGCAGGATGCCGGCGCCGCTTTGCCGCAGCTCCGGATCGTCGCCGGAGAGGTGGTAGTAACTGGACTGCCCATCCCAGATGAGGTAGGCGGCGGAGTGAATGCGGCCCTGGGCGTCTTCGGCGCAAAAGATCTGCCGGGACTGGTGGGCCGCCAATGCAGTATCATGGCGCAGGAAAAGCGATTTGGAATAGGGAATATTAATGCCCTGCCGGGCAAAACTCATTTGGTTGATCTCGTAGAATTGCTCCGGGCTGAGGTCGTGGTGTACCCGTAGGGCCTGTTCCGCTTTTTTGAGGTTGCGGCGGATGTTGCGGTTAAAACCATCCATCACTTTGTCCAATCCTTCCGACAGGCTGATCCGGTAAGTATATCGGGTTGTTTGCTGGAATCCTTGCCAATAGAAGGGCAGCCAGTTGGTGAAGCCAGGGTGAAAATCCTGTTTCATGGCGTGTACGGCCGGCAATTGTCGGATCAGTTCATCGTAAAGCTGGTGCTCGAGCTTGAGCTCCCGGAATTCAGGTAGCAGCAATGGCCCCAGGAACTTGGTGAAATGGGGCATAGACAGGTAACGAAACGGCCCTTTGCGTTTGAGGAAATAAGGCATGGCGGCCACTACCTGATCTCCGTGATGCACAATGGCGGCATCCCATGCCCCGTCTTCACAGACGGCATCGAGGTGCCAGGGCGCCGCGAAAATGGGCAGATCGGGCAGGCCTTGGCAAAAGATTCGGTATAGGGATTGGTTATCCATTTAATTTAATCCGTTATTTTAAGCACATGACATTGGTTTTCAATCCTAATGCGCTGATCTTTTTTCGAAATGGCGTACGGTGTACAGCTGTTTAATAGCCCTGAGGTGTACGATGTACGATAGGATGAAGCGACCGGCCTGCATCGTACCACTTTCGAAGCTACGTCAACCTGCGGGCGATGAGCAGGCCATCGCGTATGGGCAACATTATATTTTCGACGCGGGGATCGTTTTGGACCATCTCGTTAAAGTTATGAAGGCTGACGGCGTCGGGGTCCTGCGCCCTGTCTTTGGCGACGACCTTGCCGCTCCACAACACATTGTCGGCAATGATCAGTCCGCCGGGATTGGTCCGGCCGATCACCAGATGGTAGAAGGCGGCATAGTCTTGTTTGCCGGCATCGATAAACACGAGGTCGAAGTTGCCTTCCAGTTTGGGGATGATTTCCAGCGCATCCCCCATGTGTAGTTCGATCTTATCTTTCAGCCCGGCCAGGGCAATGTATTTCCGGATGAGGTACTCCAGTTCCACATTCACTTCGATAGTGTGCAGCAGGCCCCCCTCCTGCAGCCCCTGCGCCAGGCAGATAGCGGCATAACCCGTAAAGGCGCCGATCTCCAGGATCGTCTTCGGCCGATGTATTTTACTGATGAAAGCCAGCAACTGCCCCTGCAGATGCCCGGAAAGCATTTGCGGCGACAGTGTTTTCAGGTGGGTTTCCCGTTCCAGTTCATAGAGCGTGGCGGCCTGTGGCGTGGTGTGGGCCTCACAGTAATCGCTTAGTTGATCCAGCAAGTCTTTCATGTCGTAAAGGTATCAAATTAGGGGCGTACTACTGTTGTCAGTGTGGTGCAGTTATTCTTGCTCCCCACCAGATTTTTTGGTATATTAGGGAACATTGGAATGCTGTACCACCAGCATATAAAAAAACGATTAATCCAGGATGCTTCAGTCCGGAACATATCATGCTTATCTGCGTAAAATAGCCCTTATCGGAAATTACCTTCCCCGCCAGTGTGGAATAGCTACTTTTACAAAGGACTTATTGACGGCCCTGGCCGGGGAGGACCCTGCCAGCGAGCTCTGGGCAGTGGTCATGAACGATGTTCCGGAGGAATACCGATATCCTAAGGAGGTTCGTTTCGAGGTCAATCAACGTGCGCTGGCGGAATACCGGGTGGCGGCGGATTTCCTGAATATGAACCAGATGGATATCGTTTGCCTTCAACATGAGTTTGGAATTTTTGGCGGCGAAAATGGCGCACATGTGCTGGATCTACTGAGCAACTTGCAAATGCCGCTGGTGACTACTTTCCACACCGTCATTCAGTCCCCCACTCCCGGCCAAATGGCTATTACCAAACGAATTGTTCAATTGTCCGACCGGCTGGTGGTCATGAGCCGGCATTCGGAAAAAATTCTTCAGGAGGCCTATGGCGTGGCCCCGGAGAAAATCGAATTCATCCATCACGGTATTCCGGACATTCCATTTGTCGACCCCAATTACTACAAGGATAAATACGGCGTCGAAGGCCGCAGGGTAATCCTGACCTTTGGGCTGCTCTCTCCCGGGAAAGGGATTGAAACCATGATCAAGGCTTTGCCGGCGGTGGTAAAACAACACCCGGATGCTGTTTATATCGTTTTGGGTGCAACACATCCCCATGTGAAGAAGGAACAGGGAGAAGCTTACCGGCAGTCGTTGCAGCATCTGGCGGAAGAACTTGGCGTTGCCGAGCACCTGATTTTCCACAATCGTTTTGTCGACCTCAATGAATTGTGTGAATTTTTGGGGGCCGCCAATTTATACGTAACCCCCTATCTGAACCGGGAACAGGCCGTCTCGGGCACGCTCGCCTACGCTTTGGGAAGCGGAAAAGCAGTTATTTCCACTCCATATTGGTACGCTGAAGAGATGCTTGCCGAGGGCCGCGGCAGGCTCGTTCCTTTTCAGGACGCCGGAGCCCTGGCCGAACAAGTGAACGACCTTTTTAACAATGAGGTGGAGCGGCACGCCATACGCAAACGGGCCTACACCTTCTGCCGCGGTATGGTTTGGAAAGAAGTTGCGCGAAGGTATCTCGAAGTTTTTGACGAGGTGAAACGGGAAAGGGAATGTTCACCAAAGCCTGTCCTCTTCCCCGGAACAAAACGTGAAACGACTTATGAGGCGCCCCAGCCCAGGCTGGCTCACATCCTCCGCCTTACCGACGATGTCGGTATGATGCAGCATGCCAAATTTATTGTACCCGACCGCCATCATGGCTATTGCACGGATGATAACGCCAGGGCGCTGATCGCGGTGATGATGGCGCAGGATACTATGACTGACAGTGGAGCGCTTACCGAACTGGCGTGCACTTATCTAAGTTTTTTGGACCATGCCTTTAACGAAGAAAACGGCCGCTTCCGCAATTTTATGGGTTATGACCGCCGGTGGCTGGAAGAAGTAGGGGCGGAGGATTCCCACGGCCGGGCAATCTGGGGGCTGGGAGAAGCAGTGGCGCTGGCAGAATCGGACGATATTCGGACAATGGCGCAGGTCTTGTTTGAAAAAGCACTGCCTGCGGTGATGGCGTTTCGTTCTCCCAGAAGCTGGGCCTTTTCCCTGGTGGGCATCCACGCCTATCTGAGCCATTTAAGCGGTGACAGTGAGGTGCGGCGTATCCGGGAAATATTGGCCGACAGACTGCTGTTGTTATATCAGAAAAATGCCAGTGCCGCTTGGCCCTGGATCGAATCAACGGTCAATTACGCCAACGCCAAGGTCTCCCAGGCGCTTTTAATATCCGGCCAGTCAATGAGCAACAATGAAATGTTGCAGGCAGGGCTGCATAGCCTGGACTGGCTGATGTCTATCCAGACTAGCCCGAAAGGGCATTTCGTTCCAGTTGGGAATAAAGGCTGGTATCCCCGGGACGGCGAAAAAGCTCGTTTCGATCAACAACCCATTGAGGCTTTAAACATGATCCAGGCCTGCCAGGAGGCTTATGAGGCTACCAACGATCCGAAGTGGTTCAATGATGCCCAATGCTGTCTGGAATGGTTCCTGGGGCGCAATGATATGAACGCGCCCTTGTACGACCACAAAACCGGCGGTTGCCGTGACGGGCTGCAGGCCGACGGCCCTAACCGCAACCAGGGCGCAGAATCGACCCTGGCTTGTTTCCTGTCGCTGCTCCATTTTACACAGCTGCGCAACTACCAAATTTCGGTGGAGACAGGTGGTTAACGGCCATAGGATTGAAAGACGGGTGGGCAAAGCTACGGAGCGCATGCAGCATACGCTTCATTGGTTGAATTTAAAATGCTGAAAAAATGAGAAACCCTATTCAAAATGAGCGGCAGATGCATCCGGCATTCAAAGAATTGTTCCATCGTTATCCCACCAATCCAATTCTGTCCATCGAAGATTGGCCCTATCCGGCGAATTCCGTTTTCAACTGCGGGGCTGCCCGGTTGAAGGGCGAGACGGTTTTGCTTATCCGTGTCGAAGACCTCAGAGGGATGTCACATCTCACCGTCGCCCGCAGCCAGGATGGGATCTCTCATTGGGTGATCGATGAAACCCCAACGTTTTTACCTGACCCGGAAAACTACCCCGAAGAGATATGGGGGGTGGAAGATCCCCGGATAACCTATATTGATCAACACGAAGAATACTATTTTACCTATACCGCTTATTCAGCGGGCGGCCCTTTGGTCTCCCTGGCCAAGACAAAAGATTTTGTCACCTTTGAAAGATTCGGCGCTATCCTACCGCCTGAAGATAAAGACGCCGCGCTGTTTCCGGTATGCTTCCACGACAGGTGGGCGCTGCTACACCGGCCCATCATCACGACCCCCACGTCCTCTGCTCATATTTGGATCTCTTTTTCACCGGATCTGATCCATTGGGGAGAGCACCGGATATTGCTTCGGTCACGGGAAGGCGGATGGTGGGATGCCCGAAAGATCGGCCTTTCTCCACCCCCTATTCCCACACCAGAAGGCTGGATTATCCTTTATCACGGTGTCCGTCAGACAGGTGGCGGCGTTATTTACCGTTTGGGCATCGCCCTTCTTGCCCTGGACGACCCAACCAGAGTGATTCGCCGCAGCGATGAATGGATATTTGGCCCCCGGGAACCCTACGAACGGGAAGGGGACGTCGATGATGTGGTATTTCCCTGCGGGTGGGTGCTCGATGGCGATGAACTGCGCATTTATTATGGCGGCGCAGATACTTGTATCGCCCTGGCGACGGGCAAATTGAGTGATATTCTCGATTATATTAGAACCTGCCCCCAACCGAAACCAGAGGTTGGGAAGCGTTGGGGGTAGCGCTTATCTCAAGCCACTTGCTGCATCGGGCGGGCGGGCAACCATAAGGTGAAAATTATCCTGGAATAGCTTGATCGCAATGGCCAGAAGGATGATGCCAAACACCTTGCGCAGTACATTGGCCCCTCCTTCCCCCAGCTTTTCGCCGATCCAGTCGGAGGAGCGCAGAACAAGAAAGACAAAGATGATATTGAGTGCGATTCCCAGTTGGATATTGAGCGCCTGATAGTCGGCCCGCAGCGCGATGATGGTCGTCATGGTGCCGGCGCCGGCAATGAGGGGAAACGCTACGGGTACAATGGTGCCCGATTTGGTGTTGGCCTGGTCGTGGAAGATGCGGACGCCCAGCACCATTTCCATACCCATCAGAAAGAGAATGATGGCGCCGGCAACGGCGAAGGATTCCACATCTACGCCGAAGAGGCTCAACAAGGATTTCCCCCCGTAAAGGAAAAGGGACATAATGGCCAGAGAGATGAGCGAAGCTTTGGCCGCTTCAATCTTTAGCCCCTTCTTTTTCAGGTCGATCAGGATAGGCACGGAGCCGATGATATCGATGACCGAAAAGAGGACCAGCGTAACCGAGAGGAGTTCTTTGAAATTGATCATAGAAACAACTGATGAAGGTTGAACATCTTGACGATGGCCAGGATAACTACGATGATTAATAGCCGGTGCGCCCAGACATTGGCGTGGGGGTAGCGGGAAGCATAGTGAGCGGTGAGATAGCCGCCGGCCGTTTGCCCAACGGCCATCAGGAGGCCAATGTGCCAGCTGATCAACCCCTGAAACTGGAAGATAATAATGACCAGCAGGGTATTAAGCGCTACGACAACCAGCTTCACCGCATTGGCGTCGATGAGGCTGTAATGGGCGTACAGTACCATGACCGCCAGGAAAAAGACGCCCATCCCCATCTGAATGAATCCGCTATAGAAGCCAAGGGCCAGGTACAGTGGAATGGCAATCCAGGGGTTGGCCTGCCGGCTGGTATCCGTTTCGCGCAACCAGCGCTTGGGTTTCACCAGGATGACAAAGAGCATGGCCACCATCAGGAAACGGAATACGCTTTTAAATTCCTCATTACTCACGTTGACGGCTACAATCACGCCAATGAGGGCGCCGATCACATTCAGGGCAATAGGCAACGAACTTCGGCGGACGGTGAGTTTTCCATTCCGGTAAAACGCATAAGTACCCGCCAGGCTTTGGGTGAAGACCCCCACTCTGTTGGTGCCATTGGCCAGGTTGCCGGGCAGCCCAATCAGTTCGGTAAGGATGGTGAGGGTAATGGCAGAGCCATTGCCCGCCAGGGTATTAATGCTGCCGGCCAGGGCGCTACCCAGCACGGCGATGAGATAGTGATACCATTCCAACTGCATGCGGCACGCGGCTTTTGAGCCACAAAGATAGGCGGCAGGAAGAGAACCCTATAACAATTTAGCCCTATAATACTACTGTACCCGGCAGGCCCTGAGCCGCATTTCAATGCGCGACATACCTTCCAATTGGCTGGAATACTGTATCAGTCCTACCCCTTTGGCATAATAGGCGGCATCGTGCCGTAGCGTATTGTCCGGAAGGCCGTCCTGGCCGGCAGACAGGTAGTAGAAGTGGTGTTGCACCAGTCCATCGAAGATGCCATAGGGCACTTTTACCTTTTCGGCCCGGTTGACGGCCGTGCTGGCGGAATGCACGCCTTCGGGCAGCAGAGCGGCGGAAACGTCGGTAGTATCGTTGAGGGGAGTGGTGGCGAACAACAGCCGGCCATCGGCATCCAGCAGTTCGGGGCCGGAGGTGCGCAGCAGGGCGCGGTAAGGTTCCCCGAGCCGTGTTCCTTCCAGGATGTGGTAATCTGCGCGATTAATCGTCGTATCCCGGAGGACGTAGAGGCTATCCCGTTTGTGCAGGGGAATGGTTTCGCCGGTGGCCTCGTTGACGCTGTAGCTTTCGAACACCCAGTAATTACCGGACTGGAGTTGAAGATAATCGGCCGCTGATTCCGGGTTGATCTTTTCGGAGGAGGGCTCCGGCGCTATGTCGATGGCTTCCTTGCTGCAGGAAAATAATCCTGTAATCGCGGAAAGCATCATGATAATCCTTCCTGTTTTCATTCAATCGGTTCGTGTTGTTTTCTCCAAAGATGCTCTTAATACATTCAAAGTTACCCCCATTCCAGCTGGCCTCCAAGAATGCTGAGTATTAATTCAGGCAATTAACGGCGAAGCGCCGCCCTGATGACAGAATCAGGATGAACTTACAACTGCAGCCAGTTGCCCATCAGGGTGATGGCTTCCAGCATGGAACCACAACAAGAATCGATGAATTTTTCATCAAGGGGTTTATCCGAATAAGCTTCCCGAACCAGTTGCAGGGCTTTTTCTCCATCGAAATCGACATAGGACAAACGGGCGGTCAACTCTTCCGATGGCCTGCCGAAGTCGTAACTGGGCAGGAGGGCCACCCCCGTTTCGTCCAATAATTTTTCGCAGAGTTGCTGGCTGTTGGTGATGCCGCGCTTAAACAGATTGTGTTGGTAATAGCCAAAATTGGGGAAGAGATAAAAGCCGCCCAGGGGTTTGGGCGCGAAGATATTGTATTCCAGCAGCCTGGAATGAAGGGTGCGGCCAATGATGCGAAGGATGCGCCGGGCGTCCTCGAGGTACCGGTTAATTTGAGGGTTTTCCTGGTAAGCTTCCACGGCGGCGTACTGAATGGGCGCACTCGTGGACGTAAAGGTTTCACTCGCCACATTGGCCATGGCGTCGAGCAGCCAGCGCAGAGACGGAGGAAAAATGAACATTCCGAGCCGCCAGCCGCCGGCGCTGCACCATTTGGACAAGCCGCTGCTGATAATCGTGCCTTCCGGATAGAAGCGGGCAATACTGACGTGCTGGCCGGAGTGGTGCAACTCGCCGTAGATCTCATCTGATAAGAGAATAACCTTGTGCTTTCTGGCCACCTCGGCCAGTTTTTTCAGCCGTTCAATCGTGTAGGTCGTTCCCGTAGGGTTGGAAGGGTAGTTGAGAATGACAATACGAGGCCGCTCCGGGTCCGCTGCACAGAGGGATTCCAGATCTTCAGGCGTTAACCGCCAGTCATTTTCCTGGTTCGTTTTCACCCAGTTGACCCGACGGCCTACGATGATGGCCTGGGGCGAATAGGAAACCCAGCTCGGCGTGGGGATCACCAGGTCGCCGTAGTACACCAACTGAACCAGGAAAAGCAACTCCTTGGAGCCGGGGCCGATCAAAACATCCTCTGCTGTTCGTTTGATGCCATGCCGGCGCTCATAGTAGCCGGCAATAGCCTCCCTCAGTTCGAACAAGCCTTTCACTGCCAGGTAGTCCTTCTCATGGGCGTGCCGGCGCAAGGCTTCCACCACCGGTTCCGGCACCGGGAACGGCGATTGGCCGAAACCCAGGCGGTATACCTTTTTTCCTTGTTGCAGGAGTTGGCGGGATTGCTCGTTGATCGCAAGGGTTGCTGACTTTTTCAGCCCCCGGATGTTGAGGTTGAGGTCGATTCGGATGTTCTGCTGTTTGGCCATGTCGGAGGTAGGTTTGAGCGTTAATGAAAAAGCCCCGGAGGGCTCCACGCTACCCCTCCTCTTTGCTTCTCAACTGTTCTTTGTAGACCGCCTTGAGTATCTCGTTGCGGCGGTGCACGGAAGGTTTGGCAAATTCCCTGCGCTTTCGCACTTCTTTGATGATACCTGCATTTTGGAACTTGCGCTTGTAACGCTTCAGTGCCCGGTCGATGCTCTCGCCGTCTTTGATCTCGATAATCAGCATAAAGAAATCTTTTTTTGGATTAAAGCGATATGCAATTTATCAAAATCCTGGAAAATTATAAAGGCCCTGCCTGGATATAAATCTGTTATGCAGCGTCCGTAATAATGGCCTGATGGTTCAACCCGTTCGTCGGGTGGGGCGCTTGTAGCGTGCTTCGGTGGAGGGGATATTCTGTTTCAAAGAAAAATTCTTCCCTTCCGAAGGCGGGGAGGAGCTCGTCCAGCCAAATGGCGTTGGGGTCGTATTGGGCAAAGAAAGGCCTCGCCACCCAATCGGGGTTGCGCCCCTGTAGAAACTGCAGAACGAATACTTTTTCGCCGGCCACTTCGCTCACGCCCAGCACCTGGACTTTCCCCGGCCCTGCCGACATAGACGGCCCCCGCACGGTACGGGCAATGCCGCTTACCTGTTGGTAGGCTTTCCGGAATATCTTCCAGGCATTTTCCAGCGTAACGGCAAAATAGTGTTGTGCGCCGGTGTCGCGGGCGACGAACATGTAGTAGGGGACACAACCCAGTTCCACCTGCCTTTGCCACATCTTGGCCCAAACATCCGCATTATTATTGATGTTGCGCATTACCGGAGATTGGGTTCGGATAACAGCGCCCGTATTCAATACCCGTCGGATTGCCAGTTCCACTTCTTTTGTTTGCAGTTCATTGGGGTGGTTGAAGTGGGCCATCAGCGCCAGGTGGATGTCAGCTTTTCGGGCCCGTTCAAAAAGTTGCAGCAGTTCATCCGCATCCTCGTCGGAGGTAAACCGCTGTGGCCAGTAACTCAGCGCTTTGGTGCCCAGACGGATGGTTCGCAGGTTGGGGATTTCTGCATCGATCAGGGCTTCAACGTAAGTGCGCAGCACTTTGGTTTTCATGATGAGGGGGTCGCCGCCGGTGAAGAGGATGTCTGTAATATGGGGGTTAGCTTTCAGGTATTTGATGATCAGTTCCGTGTCCCGCATCGCGAATTTCAGTTCGTGCATTCCGACAAATTGCGGCCATCGAAAACAGAAGGTGCAGTAAGCATGGCAGGTCTGCCCCTGATTGGGGAAGAACAGCATGGTTTCGCGGTATTTGTGTTGCACCCCCGGGAGTTTAATCCCATCGATGGCGGGCACATTCTGAGATCGCTGCCCGGCGGGATGGGGGTTGAGTTCCAGCCGGATCTTATTGGCGATGAGCTTGAGCTCTGCTTTACTTGCGCCGCCCCGAATGGCCGCCGCCATTTCGTTAAAATGATCCGGCTCGAGCATGTCTTTTTTGGGGAACGTAAGTATGAAAATGGGGTCATTGCGAAAATTGTCCCAGTCGATAAGCTGTTCGACGACGTAATTGTTCGCCTTGAAGGGTAACACATGGCCTACTACCTCAATGTTGAATTTTTCTTCCGCATTCAAATGTTGCTGGATCATTGGTACTTGGCAGTAGTTTCTCAAGGTATATGCCTGGTATTTCTGCATATGAGCTGGTTTTAATAGTTGATAAATGTGCATTTCATCCTGTAGAAATGATAAGGGCCGGCCTTACGGGGTTAAAGGTTAAGTACTGTTGTGAGAACAGAGATGTAATCCTCAAGCGCTCTATCAGAATCAAATTGTCTTTTGGGGAGCCGCAAAGGCAGGTTTCGGTGAAAATACAAAATATTTTCTATACAAACTAATAACCGCTATTTTGAAAAAACAGTTCCTAAAACAATTTGATTACATAATAGCGTATTAAGTAAAATATTGATTATCTGTACAATATCTGTAATGGCTTGGATGAGTAGGTTGATTAGAGGGGGAAGTACTTTCTGTAGAAAATAAAAAATACTGGTCAATAAAGGATAAAAGGTAAGTTGGTCAAGCCGGGGTATCCGAATCGATTTCGCCGGCGACAAGGGGGGCTGCGTCTACCTGGTCGATGCTTAGGAGTCCATTGATGGTTTGGAAGGCTGAATTGAGGTGTTCCAGTTCTTCGGGGGAGAGCTTTTGCAGTTTATCGGAAATTTGTTGGTGCATGGGTTGGGGAGCGGTGTCCAGCAGTTCGTCACCTTTTGCGGTGAGGGTGATGAGGCTGACGCGTTTGTCCTGCATACGAGGTAAGCGGGCGACGAGCTTCTTTTTTTCCAGGCGGGCGATGATACCTGTAACGGTACTGGCGTTGAGTTTCAGGAAGGCTTTGATCTCTTTGTGGGAAGCCTTGCTATCCGGTTGGCGGCGGAGGAAGCCCAGGGTGAGCAGTTGGGGAATGCTGATGCCGTATTCCTTTTCGATGCGTTTGCTTTCGAGGTTGACGGCCCGCACGATGCGGCGAATATTGACGAGAATGTCTGCGTAGTCCATGCTTGTGCTGATAGCTATTCGGAAAGGAGTAAAGATACACACAAAACAAAAACGCCGGATCAGGCAAGCTGTATTCCGGCGTTTTTGTCAGGAGCTAAAATATAATGAAATAAGGCTTACAGGTCCATATCTTCATCATCATCCATATCATCATCGGAATTGCCGATGAGCAGGTCGTCATCCTGATCAGAGGAGGTGTCGTCATCTTCAGTCAGGTCATCGAGGCTGACCATGGTCTTGTCGAGGCCTTCCGTTTCATCATCGTAGAAATCATCGAGGTTAAAATCGTCCTCATCATCATCGAAGGAGGCCGGTTTAGGCGGCGCTGGCTTCGTGGGGGATTTCCGGATAACCCGGGTAATCACCTTTTTAGATGGTGTAGGGCTGGGTTCGGGGCGTTCCGGAGGAGCAGGTTTGCGTTCCGACGCCGGTGGATTCTGCTCCTGGGTTTTTGCCAGTAAGCTTTTGGTTGTAGTGGGGACGGCCAGCAGGCGTTTCTTGTCAATAAGTTCACCTGTGACGGAACAGATGCCGTAAGTCTTATTGCGGATCCGGACCAGCGCGTTTTCCAGGTCTTTGATATACCGGCGCTGGCGGATCGCCATGTTGTTCAGCATTTCAACATCATTGTTGATACTACTGTCATCCATCCAGTCACCCCCATGTTCATCACTGGTATTCTCGGTGATTTCCAGGATTTGCTCCTGGAGGGATCTCAGCTGTTCGCGGGCATTGTCTAACTTCTTGTCGATCAATGCTTTGAATTCAGCGAGTTCATCATCTGAATACCTAACAACAGTGTTTGACATTATAGACTGATTGTTGGTTAAGAAAAATCAGCGGCAAATTAAGGGATTAAATCTGAATAAAAATCGAAAACTTCAGAAAAAATCGAAGGTTAAAATACTAAACGGTTTCGTCAAAAACAAGATGGATGGAATTCTGTTTGGCAAAAGAATAAGGGGGCATTTTATTGTTGGGGGCTTATTCCGAGTTTCGAGAGCAGTTTGCGCCACCAGGCCAGCAAGATTCCGCTTTCTTCTTCAGGGGCCGCTTGAGGGGTATTTTCAGGGCTTAGCGGGGTGGTTGAGCCTTCGTCATAGTTAGCGATATAGGGCTTCATTTCTTCCCCTTGCAAGCCTTCAAAATCTTCAAAGTAGCGTATTTTCTTTTTTGTTCTTAAAACAGGCATGGTGGATCTTATTTTTGAGCAAGCGAGCTGAATGGCCTACCTTGTGTACAAATCTATAGTGGTAATTCTGAAGAAATCTTGAAAACAGTAGGGGTTCGGGGCGGTTTGGCCGAAAAGGAGAAAAAAGCATTGAAAAACTTAAAAAGTGCGGATAATTTTACAGCGCCGAATTTTGTGGCCCCAGGCGGGGCATACTGTCCATAGTTTCTCTTTTTAACTTTTGATTAAACGGAAAAAATCATGAGTACTGTTGCCAACAACCTGGTCAAAAAGGGCATCACGCTGGTGCGCCAACTAGATCCCCTTAAGCCCACTTCCGGACAGCTTCAGCAGCGTTGCCTGCTGGGCCTGCTTCGCAGGGCGGGGCAAACCGATTTTGGCCGGCACTACGATTTTGAATCAGCGGCGATGGCGGCTGATCCAATAGCGGCATTCCAGGACCGGGTGCCGATGCATAGTTACGACCGCATGTTCGATCAATGGTGGAACCGGACGCTTGCCGGCGAAGCTGATGTGAGCTGGCGGGGTAAAACGCCTTACTTTGCCCTGAGCTCGGGCACCTCCGGCGCCGCCAGCAAGTACATTCCGGTGACGGCCGATATGCAGCGCAGCATGCGGCAGGCTGCCTTTCGCATGTTCACCTGCCTGCCGAAGTACAATCTTTCCGCCAGTTTCTATGCCAAGGAATGGCTGATGATCGGCGGCAGCGCTTCTCTTCAGGACCTGGGGCACTGCTACGCCGGTGACCTCAGCGGCATCAATGCCCGTAAACCGCCGGTGTGGATCCGCCGCTACTACCGCCCCGGCACCCGCATCGCCCGCATCAGCAACTGGGATGAACGCACCGATGCTATCGCCCGCATGGCCCCCAAATGGGACGTGGGCGTGCTCACCGGCATCCCCAGCTGGGTACAGCTCACCCTCGAGCGCGTCATCGAGTACCATGGCCTGAACAATATTCATGAGATCTGGCCTAACCTGCAGGTCTTCGTTTCCGGCGGCGTAGCTTTTGAGCCCTACCGCAAAAGCTTCGAAGCTTTGCTGGCCCATCCCTTGATCTATCAGGATTCTTACCTGGCTTCAGAGGGTTTCATCGCTTTCCAGGCACGTCCCGATACCTCTTCAATGCGCTTATTGCTCAATAATGGCATCTTTTACGAATTCGTACCTTTCAACGAGGATAATTTTGATGAGGAAGGCCAATTGCGCCCCCAGGCCACTGCGTTAACAATTGACGAAGTGGAAGAAGGAGTGGATTACGCCCTGCTGCTGAGCACCTGCGCCGGCGCCTGGCGCTACCTTATCGGGGATACTGTGCGTTTTACGGATAAAATCCGCTCCGAGATCCGCATTACGGGCCGCACCAAACACTTCCTGAGTATCTGCGGGGAACACCTTTCGGTCGATAATATGAACCAGGCTATTCGCCAGACGGAAGATATCCTGAACCTTCGGATCAAGGAGTTTACGGTCTGTGGTGTCAAAGCCGGCGCCCATTTTGCCCACCGTTGGTACCTCGGATGCGAGCCCCAGATGGATAATTCAGTAGTGGCAAAAGTTTTGGATGAACAACTGAAAGTGGTGAATGATGACTATGGCGCCGAACGCGGCGCAATGCTGGCCCCGCCGCAGGTCAAAGTGATCGAACCAGGCTTGTTTTACGAATGGCAACGCCACGCCGGCAGGATGAATGGACAGAGTAAGTTCCCGAGAGTGATGAAGGAGCAGCAGTTTACGGAATGGGAAAATTTCCTGAAACAATATACCGCATTGAAATGAGCCATCTGATGTGGCAAGGCTTGTTGTTGGGCCTGAGCCTGAGCGTACTGGCTGGGCCAATGCTCTTCGTGTTGGTGCAACTTGGTATGGAAAAAGGGTTCCGGGCCGGTGTAATGGCCGGCGCCGGAGTCTGGGTGAGTGATACGCTCTACGTTCTGAGTGCTTACTTTGGCATCTCTTATCTCATTCAGGCCACGCAATGGCAGGGTTTCAAACTCTGGGCCAGCGTGATGGGCGGGCTCGTCCTCATCATTATGGGCATTACGACTTTGCTGGCCCGCCCCGCTCTACACCAATCGAAAGAACCAAAGACGCTTTCAAATAACTGGCTTGCCCTTTGGGCAAAAGGATTTTTCATCAACACGGTTAATCCTTTTACTGCTTTCTTCTGGATCGGGGTCATGACGACCTACTCCGCCAATGGGCCCCTTGCCCCGGCCGATGCCACGGCCTTCTTCGGCAGTATCATCGGCGTTATTATTCTGACCGACCTGCTGAAAGTACTGTTGGCCAAACGCATTAAGGCCTGGATGAGCTACAGCTACCTGCTCGCCATGCGCCGGGTGGCCGGCACTGCCCTCGTGCTGTTTGGGGTGTTGCTGATGGTCAGGGGGATGCTGTAGGGAATGCAAGAATGCGAGAATGCAAGAATGCGAGAATGCGAGAATGCAAGAATGCGAGAATGCAAGAATGCAAGAATGCAAGAATGCAGGAATGCAAGAATGCAGGAATCGTTAATCCATTAAGCGGTCAAAAATTTACGCATTCTGGCATTTATTCATACTCGCATTCAACACCGCCACCACATGGACGAAGGCTACATCAAGTTTGACGCCCGCTGGGTAAAGACAAGCCCGCTGCGGGATGAGGCCGTTGCCGAGCTCAATAGCTGGCGGCAAAAGCTTTACGATCTGGAGCTGATCGGGGCCTATGAAGATGGCATTGGCTATGGGAATATCAGCCGGCGATATGGGCCGGCGGGGCAGTTCCTGATTTCCGGTTCCGCTACCGGCAACTTCCCTTTACTTACCGCTGAACATTATGCCATAGTGACGAAGGTGGACGCACCACACAACCGTCTTTGGTGCGAAGGCCCCGTTGTCGCTTCCTCCGAATCGATGAGCCATGCCGCCGTCTATCAGGAATGCCCCTGGGTGAACGGGGTGATCCACGTGCACCATCTGGGGATGTGGGAGGCCCTCCTGCATCAGGTGCCCACTACCGACAAAAGCGCGCCCTACGGCTCACCGGAAATGGTAGCTAGTATCGTCCAATTGATGCGCGAGACGGATTTAAAAGAACGAAAGATATTTGTCATGGAAGGGCACCGGGAGGGGATCTTTACGTTTGGGGCTAGCCTGGAGGAGGCGTTTGAGGTGTTGATGCCGTATTTCCGGCTTAACAACAAAAGCCTTTTATTCTAACCCTATGCCTTCCTCCTTAAGGTAATGCCCGATATTAAAGGTTTGCCCCTGGAATAGCTCAATATCTTTGTTCCAGTCGATGATCTCCCAGTTTTTTTCAGGAGTAGCGACGAGGACTTTTTGTGTTTTGGAGGTGATCCAGAAAACCTTTTCCACGCCGAAGTCCAGCATCTTTTGGGCCTTTGTGTGGATGTATTCGTGTTCAGTGAAAGATTCTTCATGGCCAAGTTCACCATCCAGGTCGACTTCAATGACGATTTTGGCGGGAACATTTGCGTATTTTGTAGTAATCTTCTCCGGGGTTAAAAGGCTTTTTTCAAAAATGGCGATATCGTTGGAAAGGTTATTTTTATTGCTGAGGTGGCTACCAAGCTCATTGGTTAGTATCCTGAAAACAGAAACATCAAAAATAGCATAACAGACTCTTAGCAAATAATCAATAATAACGGATTGTAATACACTACTTCCCATAATTTCCTCCAGGGTTTTCGTTCTCGCCAGTACTTCTTTATAGCCTTTGTAATAGACCGGCTTCCCATCTAATACTTCATAAATGAGAAAAGACGGAATTTCGGGATACCCTGCTTGTTCTTCTTTTTTCTTTTTAGCGGCTTGCATAAGCAAACTTTTTACTAAGTTATCGTTTTTCTGATAACAAGTAAAGGCAACACATTGGTTTCAAAAGAAATAAAATGACATACTCCACTCATAACCTCAACGACACCATCGTGGCCCTGGCCACCCCTCCCGGCGTCGGAGCCATCGGTGTCATCCGCTTGTCGGGCCCGGATGCGATCGACATTGTCAATGAGGTATTCCACGGGAAGGACCTCACCAAAGAGGCTTCCCACACCATCCACTTCGGGGCCATTCGCGACGACAATGGGCGCATCCTGGACGAGGTGCTGGCCTCCCTTTTCGTGGCGCCCAAATCCTATACCGGCGAAAACGTGGTGGAAGTCTCTTGTCATGGTTCCAACTACATCATCCAGGAAGTCATTCAGTTGTTCCTGGAAAAGGGCGCCCGGCTGGCGCAGCCCGGGGAGTTCACCCTGCGCGCCTTCCTCAACGGCCGCATGGACCTCAGCCAGGCCGAAGCAGTGGCCGACCTGATCGCCTCCGCATCCAAAGCCTCCCACACCATCGCCATCCAGCAAATGCGGGGCGGCTTCTCCGATGAGATCAAAAAGCTGCGCCAGCAACTGATCGACTTCGCCAGCCTCATCGAGTTGGAACTGGACTTTTCTGAAGAGGACGTGGAATTCGCCAACCGGGCCGAGCTGAAAAAACTGGTGGAAAAGATCCAGTCGGTCATCGGCGCACTGATACAATCCTTCCAACTGGGCAATGTATTGAAGAACGGCGTCAATACCGTCATCGCCGGGCGCCCCAATGCCGGCAAGTCCACCCTGCTCAACGCCCTGCTCAACGAAGAGCGCGCCATCGTCAGCGAGATCGAAGGCACCACCCGGGATACTATCGAGGAGGTGCTCAATATCAAAGGCGTGCAGTTCCGCATCATCGATACCGCCGGCATCCGCGAAGCGGAAAACACCATCGAGGCCATGGGCGTGGAAAAGACGATGCAAAAAGTGCAGCAAAGCGCCCTGCTGGTCTACGTTTTCGACGTGGTCAAGACCCAACCGGAAGAAGTATGGGCCGACCTGGAAAAACTGGTGCACGATAATGTACAGGTGCTGGTGGTGGCGAATAAAATGGACCTGAATCCGTATACCAAATTTGAACACTACTTTCCGAAGTCGGAAGTGGGAAGTGAGAAGTGGGAAGGGAAATGGGAAGAGGGAAGTGGGAAGTCGGAAGATAAATCGGAAGGCGGAAATCGGAATTGGGAAGCGACCGAAGGGAGTCCCGTACCCGAAGGGTCGCCGGGATCGGAAATCGGAGAAGCGCATTCCCACTTTCGATTTCCGATTTCCGACTTCGCCTGGGTTCCCATCTCCGCTATTCACAGCATGAACATCGAGTACCTGAAGGAGAAGCTCTACGAGGCGGTTTTATCGAGCGAAATGGTGTTGGAAGGCACGGTAGTAGCCAATGCGCGGCACTTTGAGGCCCTGCAGAAAGCCAACGAGAGCCTCGGCCGGGTGATGGATGGCCTGGGCGCAGGCGTGACTTCAGATTTTATTGCGATGGATATCCGGCAGGCGCTGCATTTCCTGGGGGAGATTACGGGGGAGATTAGTACAGAGGATTTGTTGGGAAATATATTTGGGCGGTTTTGTATCGGAAAGTAAGTAGGAAAATAAGCAGATAACGAGTGAATAGCAAAAGCCTTGAAGAAGTCCATTTTTCAAGGCTTTTTCTATTGTATGTATGTTTTTTTAGTCTTTTATTGCTCCTTTTCTTTCCGATTATATGTACCTTATTTGTATCTTTACTGTATAACCAATGAATGAGGTACAAAAAAAGGGAAATAATGAAACATATAGAAACGAATATAAACATCCCTTTACGGGTGCCAACTTTCACAAACAATGGCAATGAGTAGCAACATCAGGATAACACGGATTTGCCAGCATTGCGGAGAAGCATTCATAGCGAAGACCACTGTAACCCAATATTGTGGTGATAGGTGCGCCAAGAGAGCATACAAGGCAAGGAAGAAGGCAGAGAAGATCGAAGCCAGTAATGAAGAAACTCAACGGAAGATTGAACAGCCGATCATTGAATTGCAGGCCAAAGAGTTTCTGACGGTAAAAGAAGCCTGTCAGCTTTTGGGTATCAGCCGAACCACCCTTTGGCGAACGATCAAACAAGGCCGGCTTAAAACAGCCAAGATCGGCACACGAATAATTATTCGTAAGCAAGATTTGCAGGATCTATTTAACTAAACAGCATGGCAACGAAAGTATTTTTGAGAGAAAAGAAGATCAGCAAGGGAAGGAAAAGCCTGTACCTTGACTTTTACCCTGCCATCCGTCACCCAAAGACAGGGAAAGAAACTCGGAGGGAGTTTCTAGGGCTTTACATCTTTGAGAAACCTCGTAACCCATTTGAAACCCAGCACAACAAAAGCACACGGGCCATTGCTGAGAACATCCGCAATAAGCAGTACCAGGAAATCCAAAATGGCACCTATGGCTTTCAGTCAGATGCAAAAAAGAAAAAATCCTTCATTGACTTCTTTAAACAGCTTACCGATCAACGCTACACCTCAAAAGGAAACTATGACAACTGGCTAAGTTCTTACCGCTATTTTTCGGAATACTTCGACAATAACCTGACAATGGGCGACCTCTCCGTTCAAACCCTGAATGAGTATAGAGATTACCTCTTAGGGCTTGACCTTGCCCAAAACACCAAACACACCTATTTCAATAAGGTAAAGGCCGCTGTCAAGCAGGCCTTCAAAAATGGCCACATTTCCGAAAACTACGCCTCCCAGGCTGAGGGTATCAAAGCCGAAGAGACCAAACGGGAATTTGTCACCCTGGATGAGCTAAAGCAACTTGCCAAAACGGAATGTGATAATCCAGTACTGAAGAAAGCTTTTCTATTTTCAGCTTTAACGGGATTGCGATTTATTGACTGTCAGCTTTTGAGATGGAAGGACTTACAACAAAACTCCAAAGGGGAATACTTCATCCGGTATCGGCAAAAGAAAACCAAGGGACAGGAAACCTTACCATTACCTTTATCCGCCCGTGAACTGTTGGGTGAGGCCAGGGAACCGGAACAACCAGTATTTAAAGGATTGACCTATTCAGCCTGGCAGAACGTGAAACTTCGGGAATGGGTAATGAGAGCAGGGATTAGGAAGAAGATCACTTTCCATTGCGCCCGTCATTCCTTCGCTACCATACAGCTAACACTAGGAACGGACATTTACACTGTATCCAAGCTCTTAGGGCATAGGGAGCTGAAAACAACACAGATCTATGCCAAGATCATTGATCAAAAGAAAACCGAAGCGATGAATAAGCTGAATGACTTGAAACTGTAAGGGTAGAATAAACCCCATCCGGTGCGGTCGCCAAACTACAGCCGGACAGGGTATTTTGTAACAAATACAAAACAGGTTAAAATTATGAAACTGTTACGGTCTTTACCAGCCGACAAGGGCTTTTTTGATATTTACGCCCTTTTGATTAAAGTAATCAGAAAATCAAAGACAGCCGCCCAAATTGTTAGCGGCCTTACCGAAATTGGTATTATCTATGCGATAGCCTACCAATCTATTCAGCCCATCTTACCTCAATACGCTTTTTACATAGCGGGCATAGTAGCAGTAATTTTTACCATCGTCATTGAAGGAGGGCTTAGAGTAGTAACCCCGCTTTCGGTAGATGCTATTTTATTCAAGCGGTACCAGGGGTTACACTTGCCCATGACAGTAGCCATTTTTTTGGTAACGATTGTTCTGCTCATTGCTTCGGGCTTACTATCCTTTCAGAATAGTGGTGAAATAGTGGAAGCGGTCACCCCACAGGCAGAAAAGCAAAACACCAATAGCATTGACAGCACCTACCAAGCTGAAATTGGCCGTTTGCAGGCCACTTTTTCAACAGATAGCGCAATGGTAGCGAGCAGGTATAACAACTTGATAACAACCACCAATGAAGCCTACAGAGGCAAGGTTGAAGCTACTCGGCGCAAGCTACAAACCTATATTAACCGAGAAGCCAGGACAGGGAGCAGCTATGCCAGCAGAAAGGACCGTGAACAAGAGAACATTGCCCAATTAGAAGCGGGAAGAGGCGAAGCAATAGCAGCTTTAGAAACTGCAAAAAATGAGGAATTGGCTGCCCTTCATAATGGGTTTAAAGAACAGTTACAGCAAGCACATAGAAAGCATGAAACTGCAGCAACAGGAGTAATGTCAGCTAACAATGAAGCTGAAATCGAACGACAAGACAAGGTGAGCAGCTATGGGGGTAAGCTTGGTTACTTTACTTTAGTTTGCCTGTTCATTTTCATAGCTGCTAATGTCTTAGATCGTATCCACCATAAAGGCAGTGGCATCCGGGAAACGGTTGATGTGAGCCAGTATGACATTTCCCCTCACTGGCTGACTAATGCACGGGAAGCTTTTAGAGAAAGGCTAAACCATCTGCTGCAGTCAAGGATCAAGGCTTTTGCTGACGCTACGCCCCCCGCCCCACTGCCGGAGCAGAAAGCAGAATTGTACGACCCTACCCAGATAGCCAATGTGACAATTACCCTCATGATCGACTCCAATGGGGGGCAGGAGGGAAACATTATCTACCTCCAGCCGAAAAGGCGAAAGATCGGGTTTAAGCAACCAACCCAGGATCATGGTAAGACAGCCACTACACCTGACACTGAAAGTGTGCAGGCACAGCAAAACAAGTGTGCTATAAAGGACACAGCAAAAGAGCCGTATGAAAGCGAGGATTTGCGCCACCTGAAACAACGGCTTAAGATGTATAAGAAGCGCTTGGGCAGCCATGAGCAAAAGAAGCTTTCGGCTGAGCGGAAAGGGGAAAAGGTGAGCAGGAAAACACTAAACGCTATCGAGAACAATAGGCAGTGGGTACAGCATTACACAGGCCTGATCAGTCAGCTTACCAGTAATATCTGATTGGCAGGACGGGAACCAATTGTTTAACTTTAGTCAAATTTTTGAGAATATGACACCTACAATAATTGAATCTATTGTAAACGAATCCTTTCAGTATTATGAAAATGTCAGTGAGGCATTTAGGTTAAAGCTGATTGATGATATTCAAGAAACACATCAATGGTACAATCAGCGTAGAGGGGTTCACCCAATTGATGAATTGATAACTGAGATTGATCAATACATCAGCAATTATCGAAAAGTGTTTGAGGAAAGCATACACCCAAACATGAACTGGTTTGATGTCGGTAACCTTTCAGGAATAGAACAAAAGGAAAGGAAACTCTTAGAGTGTGAAGCAAATATTAAATTCCTTGAGCAGCTTGAAAAAGAGTTACTGTCAGATAAAAAAGGAGACCTCCATGTTACCAAGAAATGGAAGCGGTACGAGAATACTAGATGGAATAAAGTTATTCAAGACTGGAAAGGTATTCTGAATAAAGGGATTTCAGATTATGTAATCCATGGTGGTCGAAGTACTTATAGTGTCACAACTCAAGAAATAGAGAAGGAAGCGCTTAAATATTATGACCACTACAAGGAACGGTTTAAACAAAAGCTTGAATTTGAACTGGACGCTTTAAATGCTTTTGAGGAAGAATACTATCATCAAACCAGAGCATTTACCTCAACAAAAGAGGGCTTTCTTAATGTCATCACTGTCCACCAAAATGAGTTAGTCTTCAAAAGAAATTTTCAAGGAGGGGACGTCTCTTTTAGAGCAATAAACCCAGTGACCGGAGAAGAATCCTATCTGAAAAACACTGGTGTTTCTTCACTTTTTGATTGGGATGATTTTATCAAGCGTACCAAAAACTATGATCGTTCTATAAACTTTAACGGTCATGAATTGGTAGCGAATATTGTTGGTAAGGCTTATTATTGTTCTTACCTGAAGAAAAGGATTACTGAATTAGAAAAAACAATGGCTCCAGAAAAGGAGCCAAGAAAAAAAACTAAGGCTCGCATAATAAAGGAAATTAACTTTCTCCATTTTTTCAATAATGATGCTAATCGAATGAATAAGTTCTTCGGGGTTCTCAAAGATTTACAATTCATCGATGAAGGGAAAAACTTCACTTACCCTGGGAATATAAGGGACATTGCCATCCTTTTTAAAGCCTTAATTGACCTTAGAGACAAGGAGGGAAAACCTTTGGTTCGAACTACCCTGAACAGGAAAGCAATGAGTAGAATGTTACTTAGTGAAATTAGAGGCCTTAATGACCCATATGAAACATTGAAGAAGGCCTTTTCTTCTACAGATTCTCAAAGGGTTGAGGTGACCGAAGAAATCTATATTGACTTTCTACAAGAGCTTGAAAAGAAGCTTATTTAGCTCTTTTTATCATGATAACCTACCATTTATTACCACTTTATACCCCAATGGTATAAATAGTATAAGCAGCTTTCTTTCTCCTATACCTTGCTTGCAGATTTTATAACAAAACTTTATGCAAGTATGGAAAATGTAGCATTGAGCTTTCTGACGGACCAACAAGCAAGGCAGTTATTCCGACAAGAACTGGAAAAGTTCATTACTGACCATTCGATAGGTGCCAAGCCAGGCGAATCCCACGCAAAAGTCGTGGACCTGGATGGTCTTATCCAAGCACGCCCTTTCATTGGAAGCCGGTCCACTATTTACAAGAAAGTTTCAAGGGGAGAGATACCACACAGCAAAAGCGGTAAACGGTTGATATTCGACCTGAATACCATTGATGACTGGCTGCTATCTAACAAGGTAAAGACACCTGCTGAAATTGAGGTCGAAACTAAACGATACCTGGATGGCAGAAACAAAAAAAGGAGCCGAATAGCCCCTCTTCAATGAAAGTATTTTTGAGAATATAACAATGCAAAGGTAATGAATAATCTATCATATTCCAACAGCCCTAAGCGGCCTGATCAGATTGTAAGGATCACATCCAAAGAAGCCTATTTTGAATATCAGGCATCGGGGAAGCCCTTGATGGAATGGCAGCTAACAGCCAACGCATTAAAGGGAAAAAAGCAGGCTACCCGTAAAATGTTGAGTGAAGCAACAGGCCTGCCTATCAACCACATTACGCGGTGTGTCCAGATCCTTTTGAAGAAGGGTATAGCCGTTGAACTGCCGGACAAAAGGCCTTGTCAGGCCACCGGCAAGAAGGCGTTTTATTTAACCATCAATGAAAGTAACCAAGATGAAAAATAGAGAATTAACACCCAACGAAAGAAATGGGGCAAATAGCCATGTACCGTTTGATTTCAGCCCGTTTAAGCAGTCAAGACAAGCTGTGGAAGGGATTACTCCCGAAGATTTTTTAAAGGAGGTACAAGCCATCCAAAAACGGTTTGGCCCTCTGCCTCACAGTGATGTTTTGAAGGCTTTACTGGATAAAGTAAAAAGGATTGATTTCAGAGAACAGGCAGGGTTGCAGGATGAAAAAGAAAGCCTGAAAAAGAAACATTACCTGGTTACAGCAATTGAAGAGTTACTTACCCTTGCCCGAATCAACAATTGGGGCTTGTGCAAAAAGTACGACTTTATCTATTTGTATAATGGAGCTTTCTGGAGCCTGTTGTCTGATGATGAATTAACTGGTTTTTTAGGTGATGCCGGAGAAAAAATGGGTATTGATAAATTTGATTGCCGGCACTACCTGTTCAAAGATCAATTATATAAACAGTTCTTATCTGCAGCTCATCTGCCGGAGCCGCTACGGCCTGATAACCGGGTCCTGATCAACCTGAAGAATGGCACGTTTGAAGTAACTCCTGATGGAGGGAAGATTTGCAACTTCAATCGGAATGATTTTATCACTTACCAACTGCCATTTGAGTATAACCCCAGCGCCAAAGCACCTATGTTTGAAGCATACCTCGACAGGGTTTTACCTGATAAGGAATGCCAATACATTTTGGCAGAGTATCTGGGCTACATCTTTACAAGGCACTTGAAGTTAGAAAAGACCTTACTCTTATACGGTACTGGGGCAAATGGGAAGAGTGTGTTTTTTGAGGTAGTGAATGCTCTTCTGGGAAAGGAAAATGTAACCAGTTACTCCCTCCAAAGCCTGACTAATGAAACAGGATATTACAGAGCAAAACTGGCCAATGCCCTTTTAAACTATGCCAGTGAGATAAATGGCAGGCTTGAAACCTCCATATTCAAGCAACTGGTTTCGGGAGAGCCTGTAGAGGCCCGCTTGCCCTATGGTGATCCCTTTACCCTCACTCAATATGCCCGGTTAATTTTCAATTGCAATGAATTGCCCAAAGAGGTGGAGCATACCATCGCCTTTTTCAGGCGATTCCTCATTATACCATTTAGGGAAACGATACCAGAACATGAGCAAGATAAGGAACTTGCTAACAAGATTATCAAAAATGAATTGTCGGGTGTGTTCAATTGGGTATTGGAAGGCTTGGCACGCCTGCTCAGCCAGAAGGGGTTTTCGAGGAGTGAGGCAGTTGAAGAGCAGTTAATGGAATACAGAAAGCAATCAGACAGCGTGCAATTGTTCCTGGAGGAAGAGGGCTATGAAAAGCATGAATATGAAACCGATGTCAGCGCATTAAAAATGAGTTTCTTTTATGGTGAATACAAGGCTTTCTGCATTGACAATAACTACCATGCTGTGAGCAAGATCAACTTCAAAAAGCGGCTTTCTAACATTGGATTCTATATTCCACCTCGCACAAAAATGGGTTATGTGGTCTATGCCAGGAAGGAGCAATGAAAAAAGTTTTTTTCAAGCTTGCACCATTTGCACCATTTGCACCCCTTATCAGGGAAATGAAACATCCTGAAACGCAAAAGAGGGGAAAACCCTTTTGATGGGTGCAAATGGTGCAAATGGTGCAAGCTCAGAAACAAAAAATATTTTTCACATGGATGGTTACCGCTATATACTGGAGCCATACAAGGGAATGAAAACCCGTTACCACTGCCCCAATGGCTGCAAAGGCAAAACCTATACCAGATACCTAGACAAGCTGACTGGGGGCCATCTGCCATTCGAGTACGGTAAATGTGAGCGCCTGAACAATTGTGGTTATCATCTGAATCCATACACCGATGGCTATGCAAAGAAGGTCTGGCTGAAAGAACGAGGCAATGAAACGTGGAAAGAGGCAAGGCTTGATCAAAAGGCAATTGGCAGCCCCCATCAACCCAAGGACAAGCCCGTTTACATTCCATTTGATATTTTCCGGCAAAGCTTAGCCCGGTACGATCAAAACACCTTTGTCCATTACCTTAACCACCTATTCGGAGCTGCTACCGCATTGGAATTGATCAAGCGTTTCTTCATTGGTACATCGAGACATTGGAGTGATGCAGGGGCAACAGTATTTTGGCTAATTGATGAACAAATGAATGTTGTAGGGGGTCAGGTGATCCTGTTCGATGAAAATGGACACACCAAGAAGACGATGAGGCCAGATGGCAGTAAGAAACGGTACAATAGCTGGGTGCATACTGCTTTGAAGATGGATTATGAGAAACAAGATAAACCATTACCCGATTGGCTACAGAAGTACATTTCCGGCAGCCCCAAATTTCCCTGCTTGTTTGGATTACCTCAATTAAAAAATGAACCGCTGACCAAGCCTGTCGCCATTGTTGAGGCAGCTAAGACGGCCATTATCGCAACCGAGTATTTACCACAATATACTTGGCTTGCAGTTGGTAGCCTTTCTTATCTTAACGAAGATAGACTGAGGGCATTAGAACAACGAAACATTACGCTTTTCCCGGACAAAGGTGCATTTGAGCACTGGGCAGGGAAGATCAGGGAACTGTCCAAAATCGCCAATGTGAATATATCCGATTTACTGGAGCGAAAGGCGACAGACCAGGGATCAGATCTTGCGGACTACCTTACTCAATTTGATGTGGGCTCATTCCTTTAGGGTAGATCAACCATTTTGGCCGCTATGTAAATTTTAAACCTGAATAAATATCCTTAAGCTATGAAAAATGTAAACAAACTGACGGGCTTAACAGAGCAGCAAGAAAGAGCTGCCCAATATTTTGCGGATGGAGCTACCATGGAAGGATGTGCCGAGGAATTAGGGGTACCTCTTACCGCACTCTATGAGTGGCAGGAGAAACCTACTTTTCAGGCTTATTTTAATCGGTTGTCCTGGAATCTGAAGCAAAACATTGCCGTGGGCGTAATGGGGCTATACAAAGATGCCTTGGATGCTATTCGGGCTAGCCTTCAGTCTGAAAATGAATCGGTCAAGCTGAAAACGGCGATGTATGTAATCGAAAGGATCGATAACTTGAGTATTGGCACAACAAATGCAAAGGAAATGATCCGTGAACAATGCAAGAGCACGATGTTTTCAGAGGTGAGCTATGAAAGGTTTGACCAGGAAAAGTATGAGCAGCTTTGCAGGGAAAACAACCTGGAGCCTTAAAAGGCCTTTACACAATTATAAGTTTTCTCTAAAGATTTAGGTTATGTTATTTGTAATTGGTTGCACTACGATTGGCTAAAAAGGTAAAGGTCCAATAGGAGAAGCAGGCCCAATTTCTTCAATAGGAGTACCACTGAGTATGCCATTTACAACTTTAAATTTATTGTTAGTTTTTCCCTTGCCAATGATCTGCTGTATATTTTCAAACTGGGACAGAGATACATTGATTTGAACAGTTTCTTCTCCCGGCTTGATTCCGATCAAGAGAATAGGAAGCGTGATTGACATATCAGCTGAGGGTAATTCTCTTAGACACCTTTCAAAATTCGCTACATTAGAATCTATTCGACGTGCAAGCTCATTAAAAGGGACTATACACACTCCCATGTCAACTAAGTTGTCTGAATACGCAGTTTGAAATTTGAAGATGTCACTATACCATCTCGCCATATTTCCAAATTGAACTTCCACGTGAACAGTCAATTCATTAAAAGACTTCCCAAAGTCAGCTTTGAGATTTGAATCAGGAATATTGGTCGCATCAGGATGATATTCCCAACCAAAATCCACTGATAGCCTTCTATCGAAATATGCGTTAGTTAATTGTTGGACAACATCAAGGTTTGGATTGGTTGAAGACTTATTGGGGTAGAAATAAAGTGGGCAGTCTTGTATAGTTTCGATCAGTTCGTCATAAGCTTGCCTATAATTAGGGTGCTCAATGATTTCTTTCGAGAATCTATAGCTGTAAATTTCGAACTCCATTATAAAACAGTTGAGTATGAAAAATTTTCAGACCCAATGTGTTCCACGATTCATTTGGACTGTAGGAGGTTGGGTCAAATCCCACAGCTCCATTTTTTGAATTGTGGAAAAATAAAGATAATTACCCAAAATCCTCGGTAGTGGATACAGATTGGTTGATCGATAAATTGGCCCAGGAGCCAACTAAAAAGCCTGCAATAATGAGATTAGCTTTTTCGGCAAGCTTCTTATTAGTCTCCTCATTGAGGATTACGTGAACCAATTCAGAAAGTTGCGCTGACGGCTCAGAGAAGAACTTGGTAACCAATGTTTCAACTACTCCACCAAGTTGATCAATAACCTCAAAGGGGTGAAGCCCTTCTTCCTTTTTACACCATACTTTTTGCACAGAGTAAGGATCAAAAGCATCAAAAAGTTGATCAAGTTGATAGAGTTCTCTTTGTATTGCTTCTTTTGTTGAGAAATCGAAAAATTCAAGGGCAGAGTTCAGAATAGCTTCATTCAGTGGTAGACGTTTGATCTTTTTAGAGTTCCCATAAAAGAACTCCACCTCCCATTTCACCTCCCCTTCTTTGAAAGAATTGGCCAAGTCAAAACGGACCCCGCTTCCGAACCTTAAATGAGGTATGGCGAATTTGAAGTTTCTCTTCGCAGGGTACTTTCTTCCGGCAGTGTCCATTTTAACAGGATCAGGGGTCACAGCCGGCTTATGCTTATACTCTACGTCGGAGGGAGCCTGAAGCTCTCCCACAGGGGTTTCCAGCATGCTCTGGATTATGTAGTAGGTTAATAAAGGAGGTATGGCATTACCGATCATCTTGAACCTGGAAGAAAAGCTCTTACCGTAGAACTGGTAAGTTATGGGGAAGGATTGGATCAAAGCACGTTCCCTGATATTTAACCTTCTGTATTTATTTTGGCCCCTTTCATCCTTTACGATGATGGATTCCCTGGAAACTCTTGTACAGGTTGCCGTTACAGTTCGGGAAGGCCTTGTCAACTGATCTGGAAAGCTCATTTTGTTGTAAACCGGATGGTAGGTCTTGGACTCTCTATTGATCCTTTCTTCCTCTGGGCTAAGCGGCTCTTCATAATAATTGTCTGTTACTGCGCTAGCAGGAAGCTCAATACCAAATATTGGGTCAATAACAATTTCTTTTTTCAAAGCATCGAGAACCTCCTTAAGTGTCCTTGAAGGAGTGACTGCTTTGTAAGCATTGAATAGCGTAAAGGGAAAGTTGCCTGCGATCATCCTTTTCCTTGACTGTGGCACACCATAATCTGCGGAATTGACTACAATGTTCACAGTAAATAGATGTCGAAATTTATAAAGCTGCCCACCTATCGCTAACTCCCTCTTCAAGATATTAGAAACCCTGGGAACGTTTTCCATTGCCCAGTATTTGGGTTTCAGATAGTTTACTACTTCCAGAAATTTGTGGATGTCCTTTAGCCCGTCTACAATATCCCCGTTTCCTCCCCGATTCGCAAAGGAAAATTGGGTACAGGGGGGGCTACCGAGCACAAAGTCAATGGTGCCTGGTTCGGGTAGTTCTTCCAAAGAGAGCTTCCTAATATCTATTTCCTCATGATCTGTTCCAAAGTTCAGATTATGAGTGAGGTTTGCTTCACTCCACCATTCGAAGGAGGCAACATTTTCTACCGAAGACATTTTCATGCCCAGGGTCCAGCCTCCAATGCCGCTGTATAGGTCGATCGCTTTAGCTCGGTATGCCTTATTCATGTGAGTGGTCTTGGGAAGGTTATTTAGAATAGTTTTTTCTGGACAATATTCTTTTGGCGAATGTAATCGATCCGCTGCTCTGCTACTTCAAGGACTTCTACACAGTAATCCTCACGGTAAAGGTCATTAGCGATCTTTTCGCTATGGTAAAGGATCAATAACTCCCTTTCATCAATATCGAAGGCTTGGGCCATTCTATTGACCAGCTCTTTACTGGGAAACCTGTCTCCTCGTTCGATCTTGCTAAGGGTAGAGGGATCAAGGTCTAGCTTCGCAGCTATTTTCCTAAGCGGTAAACCTTGTTCCTTTCGCAGCCGCCTGACCAGTTGCCCAATTGTTTCCAAAGTTTGCATAGAAAAAAAAATTTGGACATATTTTGCCCACAAAATAAAAAAATGATCTGATCAATGCAACTATGGGTATAATATCTTTTTCACCTGGTTAACACATTCCTCAACATTTCCTTTGATCTGACATTCCCAAACTGTCAGGACTTCCCATCCCTCATCTTCAAGAAGTTTGGCCTTTTTTTTATCTCGTGATACATTCTTTTTAAACTTTTCTTCCCAGAAGGCAGTGTTGGATCTAGGCATGTGGGGATCGCAATGTGGACATCGGTGCCAAAAGCAGCCGTTTACAAATATTGCAACTTTCTTCCCAGGAAACGCTATATCTGGTCTTCCTGGTGCCTTTTTCCAGTGTAATCTATATCCTTTGATACCACCACTCCATAGAGCCTTTCTGAGCAATAGCTCGGGCTTGGTATTCCTATCCTTGTTAGCACTCATCACCTTTGAGGTCTTCTCACTCTTAGGTATAGGGGCCCTTCCGTCTCTAATATATTTTTTCATTGTCCGACCAATCGTTCTTTTCCAATTCCGATCAAGATCAATGGGCAAGGGTTACCAAGGCCACGTTGTATCCTGTCTTCCAGTTTTCTCATGTGGGTAGTTGCTTCACCATATTTGTCACTATAAAGTTGTTTGGCAGTGATCTCTATCAGGTCATCAGGTGACCGTTCTAATCTTTTTAGAATTTCTCTTTTTTGCCTGGTTGTCAGCTTTAGGCCCTCAATCTCAAACGGAAAGATATTAGTGAAGTATCTTTTGAACACTTCATAAAGTTCTGTCTGAAGGGATGAGCCTCTGGTAATGATGATCCCTAAACTAATAGCGTTCAGGTTATGAAGACTTCGAAAACTTCCAAGGTCCCTGTCAAAGAAAGGGTCTTTGTTGTTCCACTCTATCTCTAGGCCGATAGCTCCCTTCTCAAATTCTTTGTAGTGGTCAATTTCATGGGATTCAGAGAATTGTTCCTTGTCTTCTATAATATGCTTGCTCCTTATATTCTTCTTCGTCCAGCCAAAGCCATCACTCAGAGTCCTTCTCAACCTCTGTGTAATAGAGGTTTCTCCTCCACCTGGGTCGATAATCTCCTGTTCCGAAATGCTAAAATGCCCTAGGATCTCTTTCAATTCCTCTCGCGCTGAAGAGAAATCTCGCTTAAGGATGGAACCAGCATGGCGTGTTGTCCAGACCTCATACCCTTCCAGGTCAAACAGATCACTTTCTTCAAACCACATCGGATTAGCCATATTGTTTCGTTTAGATTTCCTGATCAAAAAAAAATCCTTAAGTAGGATAAGAAGATATTTTTCAAAAATACTATATCTTAAATTCTAAACAAGATCGTCATTCCATGAAGTTGATGAGCTTATAAAATTAGGCTCCCTTTAAAAAAAACAGATAAATATTCCATGCCACGCTTCCCAAATTTTGACCCCTCCATTGACGAATGTCTCACCCTCAAAATTTCAGCCATCAACAGCTGGGGCCACCTCAAACCTGGCTTAGATATTTACAGTGCTTCTTACAACTGGAGCAGGAACGGGAAGCGCATTGCCAGTATTGGCTATTCCATCAGAACAATAAGCGAGGATCTAAAGCGAATGACTTTGGATTATAAGAGCCATGGCACCCCCGTAAGTTATACCGTGGACATCGTGGGCATTATCACCAACCTGGGCAATGGCAAACGCTGGTACTTCCTTTGTCCCCACACTGGAGAGCGGTGCATGAACCTGATCTGCCCTTCGGGTTCCAACTACTTCTACCACCGAACGGCTTTCCCTCATCTGATGTACGAAAGCCAGAAGAAGAGTAAAGAGTACCGGAGAATGGAGGCAGCTTTTGGATGGATGTTTGAAGAGGATAGATTACAGCAACAACTTCACAAGAAGTTTCGTAAAAGCCATTATAGGGGGGAGCCTACGTCTTTGGTGAGGAAGGTTGAGAGGTTGAGAAGGAGCTTCCCGAAAAAGGAGAGGCTTCTTAGAGAGTTTGAAAGGAAAATAATTGTAAAATAAAATATTGACAAATCCCAAAAGTCAGATGAATAGAAAAGCGTATGAAAAAGTTGACTATTTGAGGCTGCTATTGGCTATTATAGGCTTAGCTGCTTTGATATTACTATTTGATGCTTTAGGACCAAATAAATTTGGAGAGGATTTTAAAGAGTTCATTATTCAGGTCATTCCAGATCTTGCTTCAATACTCATTGCATTCATCATTGCCTATTTAATCCTGAATTGGAAAGGGTATTCACCCCAAGAAAAATTAAGAGAGGACCTTGTACAAGACCTCGCCAAAGTGATTTCAGATCCCAAATTGCCCCCAGAAACCCATAACTTATCTGAGGCGCTTCATTATTTAAACATGAAGTTACCCTTTTTGCATTCCGAGCCATCATTCAAAGAGTTCAACTTTAACGTGAAATTGGAAGGAGTAAAACAATTAGACATCATTGCTTATTCGGGAGTGTATCTGTTCCAGAACTTTCAAGATAAATTTGCGGAGGCAGTTTCTAATGGAGCAAGGCTTCGGATTATGCTTATTGATCCAGATTCTCAAGCAAGTGAGCTTTTGGCTTCCAATCAATATTTTGCAGAGAATCCCGGGGATACAAGGAAGTCAATTGAAAGAATAAGACAGATTTGGAAAGATGCGACAAAAAAACTGGAAAATTTTAAGACCAAGCGAAAACGAGGAGGATCCATAGAACTTCGGTTGATTAACTGGATACCCAGTCTATCCCTCATCATAGTAGATCGAGATTCAAAGAACGCTGAATTGAAGGTAAAAGTCAACTCCCTTTATGTTGACACCCCCCCATTCAGTACACCAAATAAAATTATCAACAAGCAATTTAGTCCTGTCTGGTTTGACTATTTCGTTACTCAATACGAAAAAGTTTGGGAGCAAGGAGTCTCATTAGAAAGCCCACCATAAATACCTATCACCCATTTCAAAAATTCTCTAAATCAACAATTATATAATTCAAGCTAGGTAAAATATGGACCCAGGGAAAATCCACAAAGTTTCTACCGAAACTAAGTTTAAGCAGCCAAATAAACCTGATATTTTGTATAAATATCAGCCAATTACAGAATATAGCTTAGGTAATTTGAGAGAAGGAAAACTATGGTCATCTTTTCCTAAATCTTTTAATGATCCATTTGAATTTAAGCATCAAGTGATAGGGGAGCCGGGGCAATCAGATTGGGATGAACTTTATAAAAATTCAGATATGATTTCCGTTGTTTGTTTAACCGAAGTTCCTGATGATCTGTTAATGTGGGCTCATTATGCTAATTCACATACCGGTTTTTGCATGGCTTTCAACATAACCACTTTAACAAATAAAGTAGGATATATCAATGATTATCCAATTTTAGATTTTACAAAAGATAAAACTAATCAGATCTTGGATTGGTATAGAATCATTCACACTAAATCGGAGCATTGGCAGTATGAAAAAGAGCATCGTATGATATTCATAGTGGGAGGTGAAACGCATAGAGATTATCCAGGTAAAATAACCTCTATAATATTTGGAGCCAAAATGTCTGAAGAACATAAAACACAGATAAGAGAAATTTTGAGTGATTCAGTAACTTATTATCAGGCTGAATTGTCAACAACATCTTACGAAATTAGAGTAGTTCAAATATAGGTTGAAATTGGTAGTTAAGGGGCGCAGTTGTGATTTGTCCCCCGGCTTGAAATAAAAAAGGTGGCGAGGATTGAGCATCTTTAGGGTGCTTAAACCAAAAAAAAATGTCGCACCTCACCACCCTTTCAAAGATACAGAAGTTCATTGAAGAAAACGTCATCGGCCAGCTAAAGGCATGGGCGCAATTGTTAAGAGCAGGGCATCTGTACGCCTACGAAACGGAAGCTCTTGGCTGTATCCATGGGCTTTACGATTTTATCAGCGAGCAGCTGCTACCGGAGGCAGCCCTTCAAATTGCTGATCAACTGGTGGATCAAGGCCGGGCGTCAGGCGGGCGCAAGATTGAAGTACGGCCCTTTAAGCTGCGAATAGCCACTGGCCAGCAGCTTGAAGTTCAAAGCCCTTATGTCAAGCAGCCGGGAAAAGGCTGGAATGGGCCTCGGCAATTACTGGCTGTCCACTGGAATATCATCGATGGGGCCAGCCCGGCATTATATGACAGAGTCGGCTATTGCGCTGCATTAGGGCCCTCGTACGAGATGGCCCACCAGACGCTGGGCAAATTTGGCGTACAGCTATGCCTTAGCTCCGTGCGCGATATTACCAACCGCCTGGCGAACCATTGTTTTGAATCGGGCGAAGAAAATGTAATCGCCAGGCCAGGCGAGACACTAGAGGGTAAGCGGGTAGTGATCTCCATAGACGGAGGCCGGACGCGAACCCGAAGCTATGATGACAACTATAACGATTCGGGGAATGCCACTTACCAAACAGCCTGGTGTGAGCCGAAGCTATTCGTCATCGATGTGCTGGATGAAAAAGGGCAGCCAGAGCGCCACGAATTACCCATTTATGGGTGCCGCTTTGCCGAAGCTGATGTGCTGGCTTTGCTGGAACGCTATCTGAAGCGGCTCCATATAGCGAAAGCCAAACAGGTACAGATTATAGCAGATGGCGCTCCCTGGATATGGAATAATGTTAAGCAAGTGCTGTTGAGCCTGGAAGTACCGCCAGGGCGCATTGTGGAAACGCTCGACTATTATCATGCCTCGCAATATGTCCATGGCCTGGTGGAGCAAATGCCCCAACGGGTGGGCAAAACGCAGCGCAATGCGTATTTGCAGCAGTTCAAGGGCTGGCTGTGGAACGGGAACGCCGGGCTTATCGCCGAAACTTGCCGGGCTGTGTTCAAACGGCCCGGAAAAATCGTCAACCGGTGGCTGAATTACCTGGAAAAGCACCAGGATAAATCCCGGTATGCGGAATTTGAACAGGCCAAACTGATGTGCGGCAGTGGCATCATCGAATCGGCTATCCGCCGCGTCATCAACCTGCGCTTCAAGAATGCTTCGACATTCTGGGACAAACAGGTGGTGGAAAAGCTATATTTTCTGCGGGCGGCGCTACTGGCTAAACGATGGGATATTGTCATGGAAAACCTCACAAAATAAAATTGATCCAGGGGGACAAATCACAACTGCGCCCTAGTTAAGTGTAAACTTTGATTGTAGAAAAACTATATGCAAAAATATGCCATTGCCACCCACTATATTCAAATATGAGGCATTTACCACCCGGAGCTTATTAAACCTCAAAGCACAATCTGTTTACTATGGCTCACCTCGGAACTTTAACGACCCTTACGATTGCGCAATTACGGCGTCCATCGCTGATCCCATGCCAGATGAATTACAGCGGATGCGTGATCATTACCTGAATGCCCCAAATGTGCCGGGCGATGTCAAATTGGAGTTAAGCAAATTGCCGATAGCAGAATTTAAGGCCCAAATGGTTAAAAGTGCCAGGCAAGCTCTAAGTATTACCCGTGAAACATTTCTTGATAAAAATGGCGTGACTTGTTTTTCTGAAAGGAATGATGATCTTCTTATGTGGGCTCATTATGGGGGGCAGTACAAAGGGTTCTGTCTTGAGTTCCGTACGGCTTAT
Organism: Lewinellaceae bacterium; assembly: GCA_020636215.1. Lineage (GTDB taxonomy): Bacteria > Bacteroidota > Bacteroidia > Chitinophagales > Saprospiraceae > JACJYE01. Next base: position 1,278,438 of record JACJYG010000004.1, on the reverse strand, counting down.
GAGCCTTTTAAGCAACTGCGTTCCGTTAAATATGTCAAGCAAATGCCCCAAATCAGAGTTGATTCCATGATCGTGGAAAAAAAATTCGATCAGATCATAGACCTGTATTGTACAAAATCAGAAGCATGGGCCTATGAAAAAGAATGGCGCGGGATCCACCAAACAGCAGGCACCCTATACACCTACGAATCATCAGCTCTAAAAGCTGTTTATTTTGGTCCAGACATCGAGCTTGGGGCTTTGGAAATAATATGCCTGATTCTTTCTGGGCAGAATCCAGAAGTTGAATTTTGGCGTAGCTTTCGAAGTCCAACTGAGTTTAGAGTGCAATTTGAGAAATTCACCTATACATCATACGCAGAAGCCAAACGAAAAGGGTTGAAATAAGGCCTAGAGTTTTAGATTAAAGAGATTTCATCCTTAGCCTAGAAAATGCATCCCGGTTAGCATTTGGGAGTTATTACCAGGAAGAAGACTTCCATAAACGGCCTCTTGCTAAAATGACCAAAGACACAGCAGAGGAATAGAAGATGATCTAACTTTGGACTGGGGATTATGAGCAGTGAATACCATCTTTGACGCCGGAAGATTGAGAAAACTTCTTAACTTACCAAAGTAATGCCTAACTCCATTACCCCATGGGAAACTTGCAAAATGATTTCGGAAGAAGAAGCTCCTACTTGTTTCTTTTCCTTCTTGCTGTTTGCCTTTCCGTATTAGTAGCAGTAGTCCCGGATATTTTATCACCTGGTATAGAAAGCTGGAGTAAAAACAACCTTGGCCAGTATTATAGGTTGATTCTGGCTGGTATGCTCTTCTTAGGTTTTGCCATCATTATTTACATAACTCCCAAACTCTCAGCCTTCCAACCTGGTGGTCAGAAAAGAAGATGGAGCGGCCTCACTATCCCCTGGAGTCCTGAAAACGAAAAACTCGTCCAGGACGCCAAAGAAGCAGTGCGAAAAAGCGAACTGGAAGAAGCACTCGATTGCCTGTTCAAGATAGACATTCCAGAATTGAATGATGAAACGACTCTCCTTGCTGGCCGGCTTGCCCAACATGAACGGGAAAACAGGCACGGAATACAAAGCCCCCAAAGCGCGACTACTGAAGCCAACCGAATTAGAAAAGATATTCTATCCCTGATTACTGCCGTAGAGAAAAGCCTGAAGGAAGAAGGCGAAATAAACACCAAGATCAAAGTCTACCTCACCAAGCGCTATCAGAACCGCCTGGATCAAAAACTGGCAGGCAGGCAGCCGATCAACTTAAGTAAGATACTCTCAAAAGAAGGGACGAGTGAAGAAACTGTTTTTATAACGCTGAGCCATGACAAAATACAAGGAGCTATTCAAAATATTTTTGAAGAAGCTAAAGGCCGGTTGTTGATAACAGGGATACCAGGATCAGGTAAAACGGTCCTAATGCTGCAATTGGTGTTGGCTTTACTAAAGGAAAGAACGGGTGCGATCCCGGTTATACTAAACCTGGCTACCTGGCAAAGTAGCTACATTAAGTTAGACGCCTGGTTGGAAGAGATCCTGCCTGCTGAATTAGGGGTTAATTCGGCTTTGGCAAAAAAGGTAATGCAAGACATACCTCTGATCCTGTTATTGGACGGATTGGATGAAGTAAAAGAGGCAGACAGGAAATCTTGTTTAGGTGCAATTGGACGTTATGGTGCTGATGCCCAGAGGCAATTTGTTATTGCCTCACGGAAACAGGAATACGTTGAGTTGAAAAAAGATGCGCCTGTTTATCTGCAAGTGGAAGTGGAACCGCTTAAGCTCAGCCAGATTGAAACAGAGTTAAAAAGAGTGGGGTATCAACAGCCTGAAGCCACGCCTTTATTAAAGGCTATTGAAACGGATGCAACATTGAGAGAAGTGGTAAAAACGCCTTTTTATTTTAATGTATTACAACTTTTGTTTGCCCAGGGTAACCGTTTATCCGATTTGGAATTTCAATCTAATGATCTTACCGAACGACAAAAAGAAGTAGTTGAGGATTTTCTTATAACTCAATTAGCATCAGCTGAAGAGAAGTGGTCTAGAAAAAATGTTGAGCATTGGCTTAGTTTTCTAGCCTCCCGGATGAATCAAAAAAATATAGTTGTTTTTGAGTTGCGAGATTTACAATACGGCTGGTGGAAGTGGTCTGCAAGGGATTTGGTATTGGGTGGATTTTGTAAAGGTCTTGTCATCGGTTTGTATATCGGTCTTGTTGTCGGTTTGTATGTCGGTCTTGTCGGAGGTTTGTACGTCGGTCTGTTCACCAGTAAGGTCGGAGTTTTGTCCGGAGTCCTGGTCTACGGTCTGGTTAACGGTCTGTTCAGCGGTCTGGTCGGAGCCCTAGCAGGAGGCTTAGTGGGAGGCTTAATAGTAAAGCCTGATTGGGGACTACGTAGGATTAATACTAAAGTGAACGTGACTTGTAAAAAGGGGAAATACTTCCAGTGGCTAGGGAGGGATTTGGTTCATGGCTTAATCTATTGTTTAGTTGGAGGTCTGATCTACGGTCTGGTCATCGGTCTGTTTAGCAGTCTTGTTCATGTTCTTTTCATCGGTCTTTTCAAAGGTCTTTTCAGAGGTCTGTTATGGGGGCTGGTCGATGGCCTGTACGCCGGTTTGTACGTCGGTCTGTCTGGAGGTTTGTTCATCAGCCTAGTCAGAATTCTGGTGATTAGAAATTGGAGAAGGAAGTCTTATTTTGCAACCAAAGATGAAATTAATTTGACCTCAGGAAGTTTTTTGTTATTTATTAAAAATTATTTGGGTTATGGTCTTATTTATGGTCTAGTCGGAGGTCTGGTTGGAGGTTTTATCTTCGGTCTGTCCAAAATTATGGTCGACAATATGATCACAGGTCTGTTTGTCGGTCTGATTGGAGGTCTTTTCAAAGGTCTGATCGATGGCCCGATCGTAAAATTTGGGAAGGGACAACCCTACATTGAAACTAAAGAGGTTGCAACCTGGACATGGAAAAACTTTGCTCTGTCAGTTAAAAAGAATTTAGTGGAAGGTCTGGTCGTGGGGCTGATTGGAGCTTTGTTGGGAGGTCTGATCGGAGCCCTAGTAGGAGGTCTGGTAAAAGGTATATTGGGAGGCATATTGGGAGGCCTATCCTCGGCTCTGGTTGCTTTATTTCATAATAAATACTCTTCTTTTATTCAAATAAACACTCCTTACCAACGATTTAAAGCCTCTATACGAAGTTTACATTTTTCCATTTTGCAACATTGGCTGCTTCGCTATCAATTTTACAGAAAAAGCTTACTACCTTTTCGACTTGTCAACTTTTTAAATGAAATGACAAAAAGACACATGCTTGAATCAGACGGGGCCACCTGGCGCTTCCGCCACCGCATCATTCAAGACTATTTTGCAGAGCTTTGGGAAATGGATAATTAAGAAGAATGTTAGCTCACCAGATAGCTCACTCCGCACTCCAAAGAAATAGGTTCAAAACCGCAAAAATGGAAAAAACGTACCTTATTTGTACCTAATCGCATTCAAGTTACTGATAATCAATGCGAAAAACTTTTTGTATCGGGAAGTAGCCCCCCTTCCTCACTCCCAAAAACGCCAATTAAACCCCGTCTTAACCGCTTCCTGATCCTCTTCGCTCAACAATGGCTTCACTTTTTTCAGAATAGCCGTTTTGGACACCACCCCACTCGTCCGGTCGACGAGTTCCCCATCTTTGAAAAAAAGGAGGGTCGGCAGGGCCATCACCTTATATTTGCGCACCAGCTTTTGGTTTTTGTCGGCATCGAGCTTGACAAAGCGGGCTTTGCCTTCCAGTTCATCGGCGGCGGCGGCAAAGGCTGGCGCCATCATTCTACAGGGGCCGCACCAGCCGGCCCATACGTCTACGACGACAGGCTGGGAGTGGTTCAAAACGGCAGTTTGGAAGTTTTTACTGTTGATCTGTTGTGGCATATGATTGCTTTTTAGCAAAAGTGCGATATGCCCCAGAAAAAGTCGGTGATCGAACGCACAGAAGGGGAGCGCAGGAAGTGCAATGGCATAAAACCAGCTACACAAAGACAGGCGTCAGTCAGCTTCAGTTCCAGCAAGGAGCTCACGGCCGGGGAATATCCACCCTAATCGTGTCTTCCGGAACAGGCCGGGTATTATCTTGCATCTTAGTTTGCCCAGGCTCCTGGCTAAACGTAATTACGGCCCAAAGCAGGATTAAAAAAAACACCGTGTTGAGCAGGGCGTACAGCCTGGAAGGCGGGGCGGGCGGGCGCCGCGACTCCTGGTACGTTGTAGGTGGAGGCGGGTAATAAAAACCTTGGTTCTCCCGGTAATCCCTCCGTCGGGCGGAGCCGGAGAAAAGGAAATTGGCCAATACCAATGCGATGAAACCAACTGCTAAAAGGATAGGGGCTGTCATGGCTGATATATTTAGGTGTTAAGAAATATCTGGCTGATTGAAGTACCCCCTCTTTATTAAAACGCTGAGTTTGGTGGTTTAGATAAGAAGGGGAATTGTTTTTTCCAAACCAATTCAATTTCCCCTATTTTTGAGTCAGCATCAAAAACAGATAGCTATGTCAACTTCTCATTACCCTCCGGAATATTTGCAACCTTGCCTCTTTTCCATAGAACAGGCGGTGGTGGCCACTTACCTGGACCACCCTCAACTCCACGATAAAGAAGTGGAAGAAACCTACGAACAGTTCAAGGATTTTTTCCAAAAGCTGGCCAAGGGCAAGGAGTTGTATGAACCCAGCTCCACCAAAGCCGCCCGGCAGACGCTCATCGATGCCATTTTAGAGGCCCTCGACCTGCGGGAAGCAAGCGGTGCAGACAGCTACCTCATCATGAATGAGGAATACCAACCTGGTGGTTTCCCCATCCCTTGCGTCGAAGCGCTCTACGCCACTTGTTTCAACTACCTGCGCCGCTCCGCCCGCTTCTGGCGCAAAGAGCGCGGCCCAAACGGCTACCTGAAATTCATTTCGGAACGTTTGCCTGGGTAAGGCAGCCATCGTAGCCACACTACCGATGCATTTAACCGAACGATCAGCATTATGAACCTCCATCACTTTGAACGCAGTTTCTCTTCCACTATCCTCAAAAGAGGGCGGGCCTATTATGACAGCGGCAGAGTCCATTTCCTGGAAAGAGCAGGCAGCGAAAGCCAGGAAGAATGGTATGCCCTTGTGGAAGGGGCCTCCGACGAATATGAAGTAGAAATTCGCCTCATGGGGGACGGCAGCATCGCCAGTTATGATTGTGATTGCCCCTACGACTGGGGCGGCCCCTGTAAGCACATCGCGGCAGTACTGTTCAAGATCCGGGAAGAAGTAGGTATGGAGGAAGTGAAAGCGTCCTCTGCACAACCCAAACCAGCGACTCCTAACAACGAAGCTTTGATGGAGGCTTACGAAAAACTGACCGAAACGGAGCAGCGCCTGATCAAGATCGCCGCTGTGCTTGGGGAGCCTATATCCCAGACGAAGTTTGCAGAGCTCTTCAATATGTCAAACTTCAAAAACAGGAGAAACAACATCTACCCCGCTGATCTGAAACCGGTGCTGCAAAAACTGGCCGGCGAGGGATTGATGATCCTCAACGGCCGCCTGTACGAATGCCCCAAACCTTTTGCCGATGCATTGTGCGATCGCTATTTTTCTATCGATCCCGATTTCAATAAAACGATCATCCCTATACAGCGGGCTTTTCCTGCTTACGCCAACTGGTATGGCCACAACGAATCTATCCGGATGTTCCGGGATTTGCGGATCGCTTTCTACACCAGGAATGCCGGCCTTTTTCAGCGGTACTATTTTTCGCTCATCAACCTCGGGCATCGGGATTTCACCCAGGAAAAACTCCTGGCGTATTGGCTCGGTAGTAGCTTCAGCCAGGAAAAGGCGGCCTCCCTCCCTCCCGGCATCCGGGCATTTCTCCTCTACCAGCGCCTCGCTATAGATACCTTTCACCTGACCCCATTGGACAATGGTTTTTTCCAGTACATTCAGGATAATATTGAACAACTTTCTACCGAAGGGCTCCCGCTGCTCCCGCAATTGCTGGCCCAATTGCATCTGCTGCGGGGCGACTGGACAATGGTGGAAAAACTGGCCGGGCAGCTCGATGAATTGGCTACGGGCATCCTGGCCGGCATCCGGCAATTGCTGGAAGGGCGCTCAGTAGCTGCACTCGACACCTTTGGCCTGGCCCAGACGGCTTTCCGGAAAATTACCGGCAACAACAAGGATACATTGTATGGAATGGGTGGCGTATTCCATATTCTGGCCCAACTCAATGCGCGGGACCCGAAACTTTATAAAAAAATTCACGCCCACGTCAAGCATGCCAACAACCAGCCGAATGCCTACGAAATAGTATACTATTATCTGGATGCGGTCGTGTTTTTTCTTGAGAACAACAAACCGCTGTCGGAACAAATGTTGCGGGCGCAAACACCAGTGCCGCTATTCCGTTTTTACCAGTACCTCTGCCAGTTCTGGGTCAGTGAATCTCTGGTGGACGCCACCGCCGTAGAGGCCTACCGCGATAGGCTCGCCGCCGACGGCTATGCCTGGATGGCCGCCGAAATGAATGCCCTGCTGAGAGAACTCGGCCAATCCACTGAGGGCTATCCCCTGCCCGATAGCCAGGCGCTCGTCCAGTTGCTACCCCGTATCGAGGAGTGGGAAAACGCCCTGAAAGTACTATTGGAATTAGGTGGAAATGCCGCCCTTACCGGATCGCAGGAGAACCGCATCGCCTGGTTGGTTGATTTTGAAAACAACTGGGCGCAGGCCCGTCACCAAACCTTTGGCAAGAACGGCTGGTCGAAGGGCCGGGTGGTGGCTTTTGATCGGCTGAAAAGCAGTGAGGTTTCAGGGCTGACCCCGCAGGACGAGCGATTCATTCATGCCGTTGGTTTTTCCTGGGGCAGCGAACTCGACCTTGGGGGCAGAGAAGGGGCCTGGAAGCACCTGGTTGGCCATCCCTTGCTTTTTCTGAGAAAATCGCCCAACACGGCCGTGCAGCTCGTGGAGGCCAAGCCTACGCTGGTAGCCAAACGCACCGGAGCGGGGTACCAGCTGCATTTTACCCACAACGTCCATACTACAGGCGCCAAAGTAGAAAAAGAATCCCCCACCCGCTATCTGTTCATCGAGGCTACCGACCAGATGGCCCGCATTGCCGGCGCTTTCAATGGCAAAACCCTCAACCTGCCGGCCCGGGCGGAGGCTGAATTGCGGGAAGCCCTTAGTGGCCTGGCCAATCTTGTGCCCGTACAGTCGGCTTTTGAAGATGAAAACCTGCCTACGGTGCAAGCCGACAGCCGCACCTGCGTACACCTGCTCCCGATAGGCGACGGCTTCCACGTGGAGCTGTATGTAAAACCCTTCCGGGAAATCCCCCCTTATGTGAAGCCGGGCCAGGGCGAGCCCTTCCTCATTGGCCTGTTGGACGGTAAGCGAACGGCTACCAACCGGAACCTGGAAACGGAGAAAAAAAACCTGAAAGCCCTGCGGGAGCGAATACCCGTTTTGAAAAACAACCGCCCTCAAAGTGGCGTCTGGCAACTGGAAGATGCCGAAACCTGCCTGCAATTGCTGCTGGAGTTGCGGCCTTTGCTGGAAGCTGAGGAAATCATACTGGAGTGGCCCAAAGGGGAAAAATTACGCGTCGACTCAGTGGCGGGTTTCGATCAGTTCCGCATGACGGTTCGGGATGGCAGCCAGTGGTTCGAGGTGGATGGCGAACTGCGGGTCGACGAAGAAACCGTGCTCAGCCTGCAGGAGCTGCTGGCCCTGAGCGAGCAACAAAGCCAGTTTATTGAGATCAGCCCCGGAAAATTCCTGGCTCTGGCCGAGGAGTTCCGGCGCCGCCTGATGGGCATCAACGGACTGCTGGCCGTGCAGAAAAAAGGAGGGAAGTTGCAACTGCACCCGCTGGCCGCCTCCGCCATCGAAGCCTTCACCGGGGAAGTGAAAGCCCTGGAAACCAGTCAAAAGTTCCAGGAAAGTAAAGAACGCTTAGAACAGGCTTTCGCCCAGAAATTCCGGCTCCCGAAAAAATTCAACGCCACCCTGCGCCCCTACCAACTCGACGGTTTTCAATGGCTGCATCGCTGTGCTGCCTGGGGTGTGGGCGCCTGCCTGGCCGACGACATGGGCCTCGGTAAAACGGTGCAGGCCCTCGCTCTGCTTACCAACCGCGCTGCGATGGGGCCCGCGCTGGTGGTTGCTCCTGCCAGTGTTTGCCGCAATTGGGTGGCGGAAACCACTCGTTTTGCCCCCGAACTGACCCCCATTTTATTCAGCGAAAGCGACCGCGAAACCACCGTCAAAAAAGCGAAAAAGGGGCAGCTCCTCATCGTGACCTACGACCTGATGGCCCGGGAGGAAACGTTGTTCACAGAAAAAAAATGGGCCACCGTCATCCTCGATGAAGCGCAGGCGATCAAAAACCGGGCGACGAAGCGCTCGGAAACGGCCATGGGCCTGCAGGCCGATTTTAAAATTGCCATGACCGGCACGCCGCTCGAAAACCACCTCGGTGAACTTTGGAACCTCTTCCAATTCCTCAACCCTGGCTTGCTGGGCAGCATCGAGCAATTTAACGAGCGATTCGCCCTGCCCATCGAAAAATATCGGGACGATAACCGCCGGGAACAACTGCGCCGACTGGTGCAGCCCTTCATTCTTCGCCGCCGCAAGGACGAGGTGCTCAAAGACCTGCCGGAAAAAACAGAGATCACTCTAACGGTCGAGTTGCCGCCCGAAGAGCGGGCCTTTTACGAAGCCCTGCGCCGAAATGCCCTCGAAAAACTGAATGAAACGGCTGCCGACGGCCAGGCCGGGCAGCAACACCTGCGCATCCTGGCCGAGATCATGCGCCTGCGGCGGGCCGCCTGCCATCCCTCCCTGGCCGATGCTTCCGCCGCTTTTACCAACAGCGCCAAGCTGGAGCTCTTCTCCGAAATCGTAGACGATTTGCTGGAAAACGGGCACAAAGCCCTGGTCTTTAGCCAGTTCGTTGACCACCTGAGAATTCTGGAAAAGCACCTTAAATCGAAAAAGATCCCCTATCAATACCTCGACGGAAGTACGCCCGGTAAAAAACGGCAGGCCGCCATAGACGCCTTCCAGGCTGGCCAGGGCGACATTTTCCTCATCAGCCTGAAGGCCGGCGGGACGGGCCTCAACCTCACTGCTGCCGACTACGTCATCCATACCGACCCCTGGTGGAACCCCGCCGTGGAAGACCAGGCCACCAGCCGGGCCCACCGCATCGGCCAGGAGCGCCCGGTGACCGCCTATCGACTCGTGGCCGGTCAAACTATTGAGGAAAAAATACTGGAGCTACACGCCCAAAAACGGGATCTGGCCGACTCGCTGCTGGCCGGCGCCGATGTGAGCGCCAAATTGTCAGTAGAGGATTTGATGAAGTTGTTGCGGGACGAAATATAAAAAGGGTATTGATTCCAGTACGCTCTCGCCTGAGAAACTATCGGCAAATTCCGCGCTTATTTTTTTACGGCCTCGCAGCGCGTTTTGAAATAGTTGTTGTGCCTGAGGCTACACTATTCGCCAGGCTTGCCAACACTCCATATCCATCCAAAACAGATATCGAACATCCACGCGCTCTCGGCGTTGCCAAAAGAAAGAGTGCGCTTTTCATTTGAGCGCAATTCATATTGGAAAATCAAAATTCTTGGAAAATGGAAGTCTACAATGATATCAATATTAACCAACTCAAATCAGCGGATACCAGCTATCCCATCCTTACCCTGCTGGCCAACCGTTGGAGCCCCCGCATGTTTGCCGACAAAGCTGTCATGCGGCGGGAATTAATGGCGTTGCTGGAAGCTGCTCGCTGGGCTGCCAGTTCTTCTAATGAACAGCCGTGGCGTTTCGTTTACGCCTTCCGGGGAAGCCATGCTTATGAAAAGATCTTTAGTTGCCTCAGTAAATTTAATCAGAAGTGGGTGCGCAATGCCCCGATATTGATGATCACAGCCATCAAGGAACAATTCAACTCGGGAAAGGCCAACTACCACGCCCTTCATGACCTTGGCCTGGCCGCCGGCAACATGGCCGTACAGGCCCAGAGTATGGGTATCGCTTTGCACCATATGGCAGGGGTGGATTGGAAAAAGGCCCAAGAGTTATTGGGCGTTCCGGACGGCTTCCACGTCGCTACTGCCATTGCCGTGGGCTACTATGGTGGTGATCCTTCCGCCTTACCAGATGACCTGGAAGAAACCGAATTGACTAAGCGGGATCGAAAGCCCCTGGAAGAGATTGCTATTGAAGGCGCCTGGTGGTAGAGGCGTTTGCCAAAATTGAAATCGGGAAAGAATCCTCCACTATCAAACCTCTGACGCTGCTATGGATCAAAAATCAAACGACACCCCGCTCTTACCAGGCCCCGAAGAAATCCTTCAGACGATCACTTCCCGGTATCAGGAATTTAGCCAGACGGGCGCTCTGAGTGGAATACTTTTGTTAATCGCCGCCGGCATTGCCGTGGCCTGGGCCAACTCCGCCGGTGCTGATTTTTACTTTGAACTTTGGAATGCACCCTTCGAGATCCGCCTGGCTGGTTTTACCTTGGAGGAGCCTCTGCTCATTTGGGTCAATGATGGCCTGATGGGCATTTTCTTTTTTTATGTCGGCCTGGAAATAAAACGGGAGATAAAAGTAGGGGAGCTGTCGCAACCAGGACAAGCGGTGCTGCCCATTATCGCCGCCCTTGGAGGGATTCTGGCGCCCGCGGCGATATTTCTATTCCTCAGTGGGGGTAGTGGCCCGGAATCAGAAGGATGGGGAGTACCGATGGCCACCGATATTGCTTTTTCTTTAGGACTGTTGATGCTGTTGGGAAAGCGGGTGCCGGACGGCATCAAAATATTCCTTACCGCATTTGCCATTGTTGATGACCTCGCCGCCGTGATCGTAATAGCTGTATTTTATTCCGAAGGGGTGCACCTGGCCATGCTCGCCTGGGCGGGCGTTTTTTACGGGCTGATGTGGCTGTTGAATGCCAGGAATGTGCGCAGTGGCATGGCTTATTTCCTATTGGCGACGGTGATGTGGTATTTTTTCCTGAAATCAGGAGTCCACCCAACCATAGCCGGTATTCTGGCGGCGCTGGCTATTCCGGCCAACACGCAATTGCGAATGAAGCACTTTGTCCAGCGGTCCAGGTCATCCCTCTATCAGTTTTGGGACGAAAAATCCAATGAATTAAGGCAGTTTTTAACCAGTGCTCAATTGAATGCTATTGACGATATGAATGAAAATATCGAGAAGGTTCAACCCCCTCTGCAGAGATTGGAGAATGCCCTTCACCGGCAGGTCAGTTTTTTTATCATGCCCGTCTTTGCCCTGGCCAATGCCGGGGTTGCCCTGCAATCGCCGGATGGGGGCACGGCTGTGGGCAACCTCACCTGGTATGTTTTTCTGAGCTTGCTGCTGGGGAAGGCCATCGGTATTTTTCTTTTCAGTTGGCTGGGTGTAAAGTTAAAGCTGGCTGGCCTGCCCTCCGGAGCCAATTGGATCAATATGATCGGGGTGGGGCTTTTGGGAGGGGTTGGGTTTACGATGTCTCTGTTCATCGCCGGACTGGCGTTTACTGACCCGGAGCTGCTCAGCCAGGCGAAAATTGGCATTCTATTCGGCTCCGCTGTGGCCGGACTGGCCGGGGTGGCCGTTCTGCGGTTGTCATTGAAAAAGGAAGGGGCGGAAGTGAATAATAAAAGCAGGCGCGGAGAATAAGTGCTACATTTAACCAATGGTGCTAATCCTATATACCATCCTCGAAAAAAGCCTGGAAGAAACCCGCTTCCAAAGCCTCCTGGCCCAATTGCCTGCGGAGCTGCAAAAAAAGGCCCGGCGCTACATCCGCCGGCAAGATGCAGAGGCATACCTGTTGGGGAAGCTATTGCTGGTAGAAGGGCTGCAGCGCTTCGGCCTCGACGGCCTTGCGCTCTTCCACCAACTCCAGTACACGAGCTTCGGGCGGCCTTACCTGACAGGGCCCATCGACTTCAATATTTCCCACTCCGGCGAATATGCCCTTTGCGCCCTCAGCAGCCAGCGCCGCGTTGGCATCGATGTTGAAAAGGCCGGGCCCGTCAACCTGGATCATTTCCGGACCCAAATGACGGCCGCGGAATGGGCGCAGGTAACCGGCGATCCCGATCCCACTCGTGCCTTTTATGACTACTGGACCCGCAAAGAAGCGGCCATCAAAGCCCATGGCCAGGGCCTGAGTTTGCCCTTGAAGGAGGTGGCCATCGGCGAGGGGGAGGTTGTCATGGAAGGGATGGCCTGGCCGCTGTACGAAATTCAGCTATCGTCTGGTTATGTATGCCATCTAGTGACGGATGTCCAGGTTGAACCATCGGATATCCAGGTGGAAAGGGTGTGGTTTTGAGCTACAATCCTCCCTTCCAGGATTTGGGAACTCCCCCCTTGGCCATGCACATCAGGTTTGAATGTTAAATTCCTGGAAAAGCTGGGGCACAATGGAAAATTGTGCCCTGGCAGCACCGCTCCCAGGCGATAATTTCCCATTATCGCCTGGGTTAAGCCCGGCTCTCCAAGGTTAAGCTATCCTTGAAGAGCCAGGAACGCCATGCCCACTAAGGGGTTTGCTCACTCCATTACCACCCGCGCCGAGTAAGCACCCTCCCTGGTAGCAATGCGCAGCAGGTACAGGCCCGCCGGCAGGCCGAACAGGCTGGCCTGGTTGCCGGGCTGTGCCAGGCGGCGCACCAGCTGGCCGGTATTGTCCAGGATTTCTATGGACTCAGCAGCAGCACCTTCCAGGTAAACCAGACCCGTCGTCGGGTTGGGGAACAGCCGGATGCCCGCCTCTTGTATGTCGATGGTGGCGCTGGGCGTCAGATTGGTCACTTCGATGCAGAACTCGCCATCCCTGCCATCCCATCCGTCGATCATCATCAGATAGGTAACGCCTTCTTCCGCCAATACTTCAATATTGAAGTTGAAAAGTAAATTTCCTGCGTCTTCATCTTCGTTACAGGCAACCGGTGTTAGATTGGCGCAATCTCCGGAATAAATAGCTACTTGAGTATCTCCCTCATCAAAGTAATCAGTAGCCGTACATTGTACGGTTTTAATCTGGTACATATTGCCGTCTCCGGTAAAGCTAAACCATACGGTTTTCTGTAAAGCATTATCAAGGAAACATTCATAACCGGCCTCGGGATCATCAGCACTAGTGTAGCCGGTATTATTGTATAGTCCGGAGGTTTGCAGCTCGTTGGGCGCCTGGCCGAAAAGAGCGCTGATGTCATTGGCGCCCCCACAAGCATTATCGGCGGGTAGCATCATTTCTACGGTGATGTCCCCACTGGCGGAAGCGGTGCAGCCGTTGGCATCGGTGTAAGTGTAGGTGATGGAGTGGGCGCCGACGCCGGCCGCCGCCGGGTCGAAGGAATAGGCCATACCGTTGCCGTCATCCGTCACGCCGGGGCCGCTGTAGACGCCACCCGTAGGGCTGCCGCCGCCCAGGCCGGACTGCACGCCGGCATCGACATTGAAGGGGCCGGGGGCGGTGAAGGTGACGGTGGGAAGGGCGGATACTTCTATGCTTGTCTCTGCCGTACTTTCACCACATGCTGTACCGGTATCCGTGGTATAGGTAATAGAGATAAGGCCAACTCCCGCAGTCGCTGGGTCAAAGGAAAAAGTCATACCATTACCGTCATCAGTGACGCCAGTACCGCTGTATACACCGCCAGCCGGGTTACCCCCTGAGAGGCCGGCCTGAATTCCGGCATCGGCACAGTAGGTACTCACCGTCAAAGAAATTGAAGCGGGTTGCCCCAATAATTCGCTGGGGACAAACGCGAAGCAAACTGGCTCGGTTACACACCCTCCTGTAGCACGTACATAGAAAGTTTCATCGATGTAGTCAAAATAATTTCCTGTAACTTGAGAACCCACATCATAAACATCCGCGGAAGGATTTTCACATGGTTCATTTAGGTACAACCACTGCCAAGTAGTCGCCCCATTGAGTTCTCCATCTATAGCTAAAGTTACGTCACCGCTCACGCCATTACCACAGTCGACGAGGGTCACCCCATTAATCACCGGTGCAACGCAATCCGGTACGATGCTGCCCTGCGTAAAGGAGATATTATCGATGGCCATTTCTTCCGTTGCGGCGTCGGTGTCAAACTCAATGATAAGCTGAACGGTGCTACCGATGTAGGCGGATAAGTCCTGGCTAAGGCTTGTCCAAACCTCAGTGATGGGAATAGCAGCTGCGGTGGCATTCAACAGGTCAAGGGTCGTGGCCCCATCATCCACTGAAAGATAAATCCTTATCCGGTCAGCCGACCCGTTCGATTCTTCATAGGTGGTATTATTAATGATATAATCCATGGAAAACATCGGTGCGGTGGCGCCCGTTAAATCGACCTTGGAAAAGTTAAGCGTGGCCAATCCATCCGGGTCTTCCAGGGAATAAACCTTGTTGCCGCCAGTAGGAGGTTGAGCATTGTAGTCGATGCTTGCATCCCCCATGTTATTGGCAGCGGTGGCGGGGATAGACACATCAATCAGGCCGAACAGGTCTCCGTCCGTCAGGCCTACGTTTGAGGTTCCGGTTCGGGTAGGGGTAAATGCTACCTCAATCCCCAATTGGTTACCATTAGCGGCCACATTCGGTGGCGTCTGTGGCAAACTATTGTTGACGAGCGGATGCGCCGTAAGCGGATCTCCGGTATCTATATACCAGTTTGTACCCGCAGCCAGGCCCTCGAAATTGAGTGAAGCCTGAGCGGTAAGAACCTGGGCTGCCAGGATCAGTAGTGCTGTGGTGGTAATGGTGTAAACTTTTTTCATGTAATTCATACGATTTAAGGTGTGTAACTTGAATTTATTGGTAATGATCTGGCCTGTTATCCATCCGGCATATTTTCCGGCTGCCCTGTTCCAGCTTCACCAAAGCCCTCCAAACACGCTAAAAGCACCATAGATCCAACGATACCATAGCGCGAGTATAAAGGAAGTATTCCATTCCGACAAAGACAGTTTCAGGGCATTACCACAAAAAAACAGATAAAAAATAGTCTATTTTTAGATGCAATAAATTGATTAACATGATATTAAAAAATATTTTCTACCACAAAAATCAGATAGGATTCGGCAGTCAAAAAATATTTTTTACCGCTTATTGGTACTCCCGGTACAAAAAAATTACCAGTTGTTTAATTTTTTGTATCTTTGAGGAATGATAACAAGAGAACTCATCATAGAAACCGCCACCGGCCTCTTTATAAAGTGTGGGGTCAAAACGGTTACCATAGACCGGATCGTGAAGGAATTGCACACGTCGAAGCGGAGCATTTACAATCATTTTAAAGATAAGGAGTCCTTGCTCAAAGCCTGTCTCGCTGTTTATCATGCAAAAGTGAAACAAGAGAACGAGGAGATTATCGAATCTTCCGAGAACGCCATTGAAGCGATGGGCTATCTGCACCAGAAGATCGTAGGCCGGGCGCAGCATGTGAACCCCAATTTTTTCAGCGACATTATCAACTACTACCCGGGTTTACTGCACGAGTCGTACCGCAATACCGGAAATTTCGCCCACCACCAATTGGTTTTACTCGCCGAGTGGGGCATAAAAGACGGCATTTTTCAGGAAGACATGGATGTGGAAGTGGTTGGAAAAACGGTCCTGTCCCTGCTCAAACTCCTGAAGGATAACGATATGTTCCCCGTTACGGAATTCAGCAAAGAGCGGTTGACCTTCGGCATTATGGTGCCGTACATGCGCGGGCTCTGCACGCCTAAAGGAATCGAATTATTAGAAATGCAGGAAGAATTATTTCGCGTTTCGATCTAAAATAGACTAAATGAACATCAACAGTTCCCTCCACAAAACGCCCGTTGCTGTAATCGGCTTATCCTCCATTTTTGCCGACGCCCGGAATGTCGAAGAATTCTGGACCAATATCATACAGGGGAAAGACAGCATCACCGATGTCCCCGAAAACCGCTGGCTGATCGAGGATTACTACGATCCCGATATGATGGCGCCGGACAAAACCTACTGCAAGCGCGGTGGTTTCCTGCCCGAAATCGACTTCAACCCGCTGGAATTCGGCCTGCCCCCCAATATCCTGGAAGTGACCGACGCCAGCCAATTGCTGGGGCTCGTCGCTGCTCGCGATGCATTGGAAGACGCCGGCTATGGCGCGGAATCTGCTAAATTCACCCGCGAATTAAAAGATAAAACCGGCGTGTTGTTGGGCGTCGGCGGTGGCCAGAAACTGATCACCCCCCTGATCGCCCGCCTGCAATACCCGATCTGGGAAAGAGCACTGCGGGCAAGCGGTGTGGCGGAAGAAGATATTCCGCACATCGTCGACAAAATGAAGAAGGCCTATGTGGGCTGGAACGAAAATGCGTTCCCGGGCCTCTTGGGCAACGTCATCTCCGGCCGCATCACCAACCGCTTCGACCTGGGTGGCATCAACAGCGTGGTGGACGCAGCCTGCGCCGCATCTCTTAGCGCCATCAAAATGGCCCTGAGCGAATTGGTGGAAGGCCGCTGTGATATGATGCTCACCGGGGGTGTTGACACCGACAACTCGCCCTTCATGTATATGTCGTTCAGCAAGACGCCGGCTTTCTCCAAATCCGGAAATATCAGCCCCTTCAGCGATGCCGCCGACGGAATGTTGATCGGGGAAGGGGTCGGAATGCTGGTGCTGAAAAGGCTGGAAGATGCCGAGCGGGACGGCGATCATATCTATGCCGTCATCAAAGGAGTCGGCACCTCAAGCGACGGCCGCTTCAAATCGGTCTATGCGCCCCGCCCTTCCGGCCAGGCCATGGCTATGCGGCGGGCTTACGAAGATGCCGGCTACGAAGCGGCTACGGTCGGTTTGATCGAAGCCCACGGCACCGGCACCGGCGCCGGCGACCCCACGGAGTTCACTTCCATGCAGATGGTTTTTGGAGACAACAATCCGAAAAAGAACCACATCGCTCTGGGCTCCGTAAAATCGCAGATCGGCCATACCAAAGCAGCGGCAGGTGCGGCGGGAATGGTGAAAGCAGCATTGGCCTTACACCATAAGGTACTGCCGCCTACCATCAATGTAGAAAAGCCGAATTCCAAATTTGATATCGAAAACTCAGCGCTGTACATCAATACCGAAACCCGCCCCTGGCTTCGCAACGGCCATCCGCGCCGTGCTTCGGTCAGCGCCTTCGGCTTTGGAGGCATCAATGTGCATATTGCCATGGAGGAGTACGAAGGGAAAAAGCCGGTGGATTACCGCCTGCACGAACCCTTCAAAACGGTGTTGCTGCAAGCACCTTCCCCCACTCAACTGATAGAGGATTGCCAGGCGGTACTGTCTAAGTTGCAGTCGGACGAAGCAGAAAGTGCTTTTTCGGCTTTAATCCGGGACTCCAAAAACACCATACCCGCCCGACCCAATGCCCGCATTGGCTTTGTAGCCAGCTCTCTGGAGGAGTGCATTGAATTGTTCCAGTTCGCCATCCAGACGCTGCAAAACAACCAGGCTCCCTGGAATCACCCCAAAGGCATTTTTTACCGCCCCAACGGCATCAACCCGGACACGGAAAAAGTGGTGGCCTTGTTTTCCGGCCAAGGTTCGCAGTACGTAGGCATGGGCGCAGAGCTGGCCAATGCCTTCCCGGAAGTGCACGATGCTTTTGCCAAAATGGACCGGCTGTTTGAGCAAAACGGCGATGCCCTTTTATCTAAAACAGTTTTCCCCATCCCTGCTTTTTCCGAAGCGGAAAAACAGGATCAGCAAATTGCTTTGCGGCAAACCCAGTACGCGCAGCCGGCCATCGGCGCCCTGAGCATGGGCCTGTACAAGGTGATGCAACGGTCGGGTTTCCAGCCTGATTTTGCCGCCGGCCACAGCTTTGGAGAACTGACCGCCCTCTGGGCAGCCGGTGTGTTCGATGAGGACACTTACCTGGCGCTGGCCAGAATGAGAGGCGCGGCGATGTCTTCCGTTCATTCGGATGCGGATGATGGCGCCATGCTGGCCGTGAAAGCACCGGAGGCCGAAGTGCGCCAGGCCATCGCTAATCTGCCAGGCGTGAGCATTGCCAATGTGAACTCCAACGACCAAATCGTCATTGGAGGAGGTACTGCAGCAATCCAGGCAGCAGGAGAACAGTTGAAAGGGAAAGGCTTTTCGGTCGTTGCCCTGCCGGTTTCGGCAGCCTTCCACACCGCGTATGTCAAACACGCGCAGGAGCCTTTCGCCCGTTTTGTCCACACTCAGAACTTCAATAAGCCGGCCATCCCGGTTTATGCCAATACCACAGGGCTGCCTTATCCCGATAATGCTGATGAGCAGCACGCCATCCTGGAAGGGCAGATCCTGAACCCTGTCCTTTTCAAGAGCCAGATCGAAAATATATACCAGGCCGGTGGCCGCATCTTTGTAGAATTTGGGCCTAAAGACGTATTGGCCAACCTGGTGAAAAACATTTTGCAGGGCAAAGAACATGTAGCGCTGGCCGTCAACCCGAACGCAAAAAAGGACAGCGACCTGCAATTCCGCCAGGCTGTAGTCCAATTACAGGTACTGGGCTTGCCGCTCGTCAATGTCGACCCCTATAAAAAGGAGTTGCCAGCCTTACCGCCAGCCACCAAGCTGAATGTCAAGCTGAGTGGGAATAATTATGTTTCTGCACCCACCCAAAAGGCTTATCAAGATGCGTTGAACGACGGTTTCCGGATCTCCGGCGGCCAAACAAAGGTCATTGAAAAGATTGTCGAGGTAGAAAAGATCGTCGAGGTTCCGGTTGGAAATGTTGTTAATGTCCAAAATGAAACTGAAGAAGAAATGATGAATAAGGAAGCCCTCCAATTATTGCAGGCGACGCTGGAGTCGTTCAAAGCGAATCAAACCCGCTCACTCGATATTTTTGAAAAGTTCATGAGTGAACAGAACCAGCAGGCGCAACAGATCCTGCAACTGCTGTCCAGGCAAATTGAAGCCTCCCAGAACCCGGCGCCGACAGTAGAAGCGGTGCCTTACCGGAATGGCTCTGTCAGCAAAGCCACGCCGATTGTCCCGGAAACACCGGTTTACAAAAATGGCAATGGCAACGCCTCGGCGAAGGCGACTGCGGAACCTCTCGTGCAAGCGCCTCCTGCTCCAAAACCGGCAGCGCAGCCCAGCGGCGCCAACACGGCCCAACTGGAAAAGATCCTGCTGGGCGTGGTCAGCGAAAAGACCGGCTACCCGGCGGAAATGCTCGAACTGAGCATGGATATGGAGGCTGACCTGGGTATTGATTCTATCAAGCGGGTGGAGATCTTCGGAGCCCTCACGGCTCAATACCCGGAAATGGCGGGCATCAACCCCAACGAATTGACCGAACTGAGGACGCTTGGCCAAATCGTCGATTACGTCGGCAAGAAAGGCGGCGCTACCGTTGCAGCTAAAACCGTAGACACGCCAGCCCCTGCTCCAAAGGTTGCGGCAACTCCTGAAATACAAACGCCTGCTCCTTCCAATGGCGCCAATACGGCCCAACTGGAAAAGATCCTGCTGGGCGTGGTCAGCGAAAAGACCGGCTACCCGGCGGAAATGCTCGAACTGAGCATGGACATGGAAGCCGACCTGGGCATTGATTCCATCAAGCGGGTAGAGATCTTCGGTGCGCTCACGGCCCAATACCCCGAAATGGCAGGCATCAACCCCAACGAACTGACTGAACTGAGGACGCTTGGCCAAATCGTCGATTACGTCGGCAAGAAAGGCGGCGCTACCGTTGCAGCTAAAACCGTAGACACGCCAGCCCCTGCTCCAAAGGTTGCGGCAACTCCTGAAATACAAACGCCTGCTCCTTCCAATGGCGCCAATACGGCCCAACTGGAAAAGATCCTGCTGGGTGTGGTCAGCGAAAAGACCGGCTACCCGGCTGAAATGCTCGAACTGAGCATGGACATGGAAGCCGACCTGGGTATCGATTCCATCAAGCGGGTAGAGATTTTCGGTGCGCTTACGGCTCAATACCCGGAAATGGCAGGCATCAACCCCAACGAATTGACTGAACTGAGGACGCTTGGCCAAATCGTCGATTACGTCGGCAAGAAAGGCGGCGCTACCGTTGCAGCTAAAACCGTAGACACGCCAGCCCCTGCTCCAAAGGTTGCGGCAGCTCCTGAAATACAAACGCCTGCTCCTTCCAATGGCGCCAATACAGCCCAACTGGAAAAGATCCTGCTGGGCGTGGTCAGCGAAAAGACCGGCTACCCGGCGGAAATGCTCGAACTGAGCATGGACATGGAAGCCGACCTGGGTATCGATTCCATCAAACGGGTAGAGATCTTCGGAGCCCTTACGGCTCAATACCCGGAAATGGCGGGCATCAACCCGAATGAACTGACGGAACTAAGAACCCTCGGTGAGATCGTGGCTTTCGTTGGAAAAAGCGGTAAAAAAAAACTGATAGCCTAGCAAGCGCTCCCCTGCCGGAAGGAAAAACTGCCGGAACAGCGCCTCTTAAAAAAGGCGTGGTAACCACTGGCGCTTTTCACGGCGTAGAGCGGAGTGCGGTAGGGCTGAAATTTTTACCGAAACCCGATTTTCTGGAGTTCACCCTGCCCGATACCCATGTCGTCTTAGTGACCAATGACGGTTCAGAACTGACCACCGAAGTGCTGGGTTTGTTGAAAAAAGCCGGCCATAAAGTGGCCGTTCTGAACCTTCCGAATATAAAAAACCCGGCCGCCGGAAATGCAGTCCTGCTCTCCGAGCATTCGGATGAAGCCGTTAAGGCCGCGGTAGAAACGATCCAAATGCAATACGGGCCGATCGGAAGTTTTATCCATCTCCATCCTCACTTTGAATTCCAGAATGGGAACTTCACCCAGCATTTTCACGCAGAAAGAGAAATCGTAAAGAGCTTGTTCTTCCTGGCAAAACACTTGCAAAAGCCATTGAATGGCCTTGGAAAGGCCCAAAGGGCAAATTTCCTGGCCGTTACCCGCATGGATGGAAAACTGGGCCAGGGCAAAAGAGGCAATGTCTCCGTCATCGGCGGCGGCATTACCGGACTGGTCAAGTGCCTCAACCTGGAATGGGCGCCGGTCTTCTGCAGAGCGCTCGATATTCAACCGGAATTGCCGACAGCAACTATAGCCGCACAGATATTGGCTGAATGGCATGATGCCGATGTGTCCCATGTAGAAGTGGCCTTTTCGGAAGAAGGGAGAAAAACGACGAGCGTCACCCCCGTAGCTGTTGCGGAAAATAAGGAGATCACCACGACGGTGTCTGCCGATTCCGTTTTCCTGGTCAGTGGCGGCGCCAGAGGCGTAACCGCTACCTGCATCATTGAAATGGCAAAGGCCTTTCAGTGTAAGTTCATTTTGCTGGGCCGCTCTGATTTCGATTTTGAAGTTCCTGCTTACGCCCAAAACGAAAGTGATGAAGGGACATTAAAGCGGCTGATCATGAATGGCCTGAAGGAGCGCGGCGAACAACCGAGCCTGGCCAAGGTCAAAAGCATTTACGGGAATATCGTCGCCAAAAAAGAAATTGATGAGACTATCGCTCAAATCGAGCAGCACGGCGGACAGGCTGCTTATGTGCAGGGGGATGTCGCCAAACCGGCGAGCTTTCAGCCGGCATTGAAGGCCCTTACCGCCAGTTTCGGAAATATCACCGGCATCATTCACGGCGCCGGCCGCTTGGCGGACAAATACATACAGGACAAAACGGAAGCTGATTTTGAAAATGTGCTTTCCGTGAAACTCGATGGATTGCTGGCCTTGTTGCAATCGGTTGACCTTCACCGGCTCGATCACCTGATCCTGTTCTCGTCGGTTGCCGGCTTCTACGGTAATGTGGGGCAAACCGACTACGCCATCGCCAATGAGATCTTGAGCAAGGCGGCGCACCTGTTTAAAACCAACCATCCCAATACCCACGTCTCGGCGATCAACTGGGGCGCCTGGGACAGCGGTATGGTCAGTGGAGAATTGAAAGCGCAGTTTGAGGCCGCCGGCGTCTCTCTGGTCAACAGCGAAGGCGGAGCCGCCATGCTGGTCAACGAATTAAATATCGAATATGCCGGCCAGCCCCAGGTGATTATCGGGGGGACTCTGCCGGCGGCAGTCAGCCACATCAGCGATGATCTGAAGACGTTTACGATCCGCCGCAAGCTGACTTTGGCCGACAATCCTTTTCTGAACCACCACGTCATTCAGGGGAAGGCGGTGCTGCCGGTCGTAAATGCCGTCGGTTGGATGGCTCAGGCCTGTGAAAGATTGTATCCCGATTTCAGGGTGTTCAAGGTGGAAAACACCAGATTATTTAAGGGTATCGTCTTCGACGGCGCGCAAAAGGAAGATTACCACATCGAGTTGAAGGAAGTGGAAAAAAGCCCGGAGCAGATCGTTTTTGAAACAACAGTTTCGAGCGAAGGCGAAAAACTGCCGACTTATCACTACAAGGCCAGGGTAATCCTTTTGAATAAAAAAGCAGCAATGCCGGCGCCGAAATTTGACCATCAGCTTAGCGGAACGTATGCCGCCACAGACGGCGCCATTCTATATCAGGACGGTTCGCTTTTCCACGGCCATTACTTCCAGGGCATCGAGCAGATACTGGATTGCACCGCAGATCAGATCGTCCTGTCCTGCAAAGCGCCGCAAGTTCCACTTTCCGAGCAAGGGCAGTTTCCGGTACAATCGGTCAATACATTTTTTGCGGATATCCAGTATCAGGGCATGGTCGTGTGGGTGCAGCAATTCATGGAAGGCGCCAGGAGCCTTCCGTTGCAAACAGATTCGGCGATCCTATACCAGGAGATTCCATTTGGAAAGGAACTGTTCGTCAACGTAAAGATCGTGGAAGCCAATGATTTCAAAATGGTGGCGGAGTGCACAGTGTACGATGACAAAGGCGCGGTGTACATGCTGACGCAGGGTGCAATGGTGACGATATCGAAACAATTAGCCTGGTGAGATAGATTCCCGGTTTATTCAAGCCCGGCGAAAACACGTCAGGCAAAAACAATACAATGAGCAAAATAGCCATCATAGGGACCTCAGGCCTTTTTCCCGGCTCTTCCACTCCGGAAGAATTCTGGGATAACCTGATGTCGGGAAGAGACCTGACCGGCCTGGCGACTGAAGCAGACTTCGGCGTCGATCCGGCAGTTTTTTTCCATCCGGAAAAGGGCGTTGTTGATAAATGTTATTCGCTGCGGGGCGGCTATATCCGCGACTTCCGTTTCGACCCGGAAGGATATGAATTGCCGGCCGAATATCTAGCCCGTCAGGATAAGCTGTATCAATGGCCGCTCTACGTCGCTAAAGAAGCCTTGCGGGACAGCGGGTATTACCAGCAGAAAGCGGTGCTTGACAGGTGTGGGCTCATACTGGGCAATTTGTCTTTCCCTACGGGCTCTTCCCACAAGCAACTAGCCTCCGTTTACACCAATACCACCGAACAGGCGCTGCAAAAACTATTGCAGGAGCCGGAATTCCGGATCAACCCGAGCCAGCAGCCTGTCCCGGACAATGAAATCCTGGAACATACGCCATCCGGCATGGTCAGTAAAGCCCTTGGATTGGGGGGCGGCCATTACGCGCTCGATGCGGCCTGCGCCACTTCCCTGTACGCCATCAAACTGGCCTGCGACGAACTGGCCACCGGCAAGGCCGACCTGATGCTGGCAGGAGCGGTTTGCGCTTCCGACCAGTTGTTCATCCACATGGGTTTCTCCATTTTTTATGCTTATGCCGCGGCCGATAAAAAATTCGTTCCGCTGGATAAAAATTCGGCCGGGCTGGTCTCTTCCGAAGGCGCAGGCATGGTGGTGCTCAAGCGGCTGGAAGATGCCGAACGCGACAACGACAACATCCTTGCCGTTATCGGCGGGATTGGCCTGTCGAACGACGGCCGTGGGAAATTCCTGTTGAGCCCTCATCCGAAAGGGCAACGCCTGGCTTTTGAAAGGGCTTATTTTGGCAATGATATTGCACCGGAAGACACCTCCTATCTGGAATGTCACGCTACGGGGACACCGCTTGGTGACCTGACGGAAATGAACTCCATCGCAGACTTTTTTGCCGATCATCAAGCCAAACCCCGGCTCGGTTCGGTCAAATCGAATATGGGGCACCTGCTTACGGCCGCCGGGATGACCGGCTTGCTGAAAGTGCTGCTGGCCATGCAGAAAAGCACGATACCACCCAACATCAACCTGAAGGAAGCAGTTGAAGCCGATAATGGCTGGATGGGGCAGGAACAGATGATCTTGGAGGCTACTTCCTGGAACGAGCCCCAAAAACAAGCGGGGATCAATTCCTTCGGTTTTGGTGGGACGAATGCCCACATGGTGGTTCAAAATTATACCGGGGAACACTCCAGCCCAGGCGCCGCTTCCCCCGTCCCCTTGCAACCTATGGCCATCATCGGGATGGACGCTCATTTTGGTGATTGTGAAAACCTGGACGGCCTTTATTCCACGATCTTCAATGGCAAGCAGCATTTCAGAACACTGCCGAAGGAGCGCTGGAAAGGGTTTGAGGGTAATGGCCCTCTGCTGAAGGCCTTCGGATTCGCCGATGGACAGGCGCCTAAAGGGGCCTACATCAAAGATTTCGAGATCGACTTGCTGCGGTATAAGATTCAACCCAAAGAGGCGGAGACGCTGGAACCACAGCAAGCGCTCATTCTGAAGGTCGCCGACAACGCTATCAAAGATGCCGGCCTGGCGGAAAGCCAGAATGTTGCGGTTTTGATTGCCATGGAATCCGAGTTAGCCATACACCATTATCTGGCGCGCTGGGATGTGGCCTGGCAGTTGAAAGACGCCCTGGCAAAAAGTGGCCTCCAACTCGATGCGGCGCAGGAAGCCGCACTGGAAGAACTGTGCAAGAATGCCGTATATTTCCGGGAAGGCTCCCAAACGCCGAGCCAGCACACCAGTTTTGTGGGCAACATCATGGCCAGCCGGATCGCTGCGCTCTGGGATTTCTCGGGGGCGGCCTTTACGGTTTCCTGTGGCGAGCACTCCGTCTTCAAGGCTCTGGAGATCGCCCAGAATATGTTGTCGATGGGAGAGGTGGATGCGGTAGTGGTTGGGGGCGTCGATTTCTCGGGCGGGCTCGAAAATGTATTGCTCAGGAATAGGAAAGATAAGATCAATACAGCGACAAACCCCAGCCTTTCCCTGAATGAAAAGGAGGCCGGCTGGCTGGTGGGGGAAGGCGCCGGCGCCATCGTTTTAAAAAAATTAGCCGACGCTCCAGCTGATAAAACTTATGCTGTCATTGATGCGATTGGGCAGGCCGGGGACTTGAAGGAGGCCGGCTACCTGGAACTTGCGGCAACAGGCATCGCGCCACAGGACGCAGCGGAACGGGACCTACTGTTGAAACACAAACCCGGGCGCCCGCTTGCGCTGGGAAGCGTCAAAACGAATATCGGGCACACCTATGCTGCTTCGGGCATTGCTGCTTTGATCAAAACGGCCATTTGCCTGCATCACCGTTTTATCCCCGGCATTCCTAACTGGAAAGCGCCGAAGAACCCGGCAGAATTCGAAGGAAGCGGCTACTATTTCCCCGAACGCTCCCGCCCGTGGATACTGCAGAACGGGCAAACCAAACGGCAGGCTGCGGTCAACGGCCTGGAAGGTGTTCAGATCCGCCTGTCGGAAGGCAACCGCCCACTGGGAACTGCTGCTGCGTTTTTGCAAAAAAACGCGCCGCACCTTTTTCCGCTGAAAGGGGATACGGAGAAAGAATTACTACAACAATTTTCCGCTCTGGAAATTGCCGTCGAGACGGCAACCCCTCTTTCGGAAATAGCAGATCAGTTCTACCAGAAAACGAAAGAGAAAAGCGATGGGTATTGCGCCGTTCTGATGGCCCGTAACAGGCTGGAGTTGCAGCAGGAAATCGGTTTTTTTCAAAAAAACATACCAGGGGCTTTACAGAACAAGAGTGTGCTGAAAACGCCCCGGGGCAGTTACTTCACTCCCCGGCCATTGGGCAAGAAGGGCAAGGTGGCCTTTGTCTATCCGGGCTCTTCTACGGCCTACACGCATCTGGGGCAGGGCCTGTTCCAGTTGTTCCCGCAACTCTATCCGCATTTTGAGAAAATGCTGCCGACGCTCGAGCAATACCTTTGGCCGGATTATTTATTCCCCAAAAAAGCCCGTTCGTCTGATGCGCCGAAAAACATTTACGACGACGCCATCGCCATGATGTCGGTTGGGGTTTTCTTCTCTGCCGCTTATACGCATATCCTTCGGGAATATTTCAAACTGGAGCCTTCCGTCGCTTTCGGCTACAGCATGGGAGAGTGCAGCAGCATGTGGTACGCGCTGGGTGTCTGGAGCCCGGATGAAGCCCGGGAGTTTCAGGAGTCGCCCATCTTCAAAAAACGCTTTGCCGGCAATCTGGAATTGCTGGCGGAGCATTGGGGTATTTCCAGCGCGGAAGCGAAAGCACGCTGGATGAGCCTGGTATTGCTGGCTCCGAAAGCAGAAGTGGAAGTACTAGTCAGGGAAGCGGAAAATGTCTACCTTACCTTCATCAATACCGATAACGAAGTCATCATTTCCGGTGATAAAGACGCCTGCCTGGCGATAGCTGAACGATTGAACTGCCAGACGGTGGCCATTCCTTTTCAAAATGTCATCCATCACGATTTTTGTAAAAAGGAAAGAGAAGGCTTGCTGAAAATGCACCATTTTGACTTGCAGGGAGCGCCGGCGATCGATTTCTACTCCAGTATTTCCCAATCCAAAATCACCCTGGACAGCCAGCAGATCGCCGAAAATTCCACTGAGGTTTGTTGCCGGAAAGTAGATTTCCCGCAAACGGTAAAAACAGTATTCGAGTCCGGCGCCAACATATTTATCGAGCTGGGCGCGCAGGCGACCTGCACCGGTTGGATCAAAAACATTTTGAAAGGGGAGGAGTGCCTCGCGGTAAACATAGACCAAAGAGGGAAGCCGGAAGTACAATCCATTCTAGAACTACTGGCCCAATTGCTTAGCCATGGCGTGCGGCTGGATCTGTCGCTCCTATACGCATCTTCAAAAGAAGAAGGCCAGGAGCGGAAGTTTTTGAAAAAGATCATTCCAGGAGGAGCACCTATTTTCGACTTCATTCTCAGCGAAGAAAATCAAGCGCAATTCGCAACTATCGAAAAGCGAAAAATAAAAAGAGGAGCGGAAGCGCTGATGATGGCGGAGCGCGTAGGTTCCTTGCCGGTGCGGACAGCAAGTTCACGGGCAAGAGCCGATCATGCGCACATCAATTTATCACAAGCAGAAGAATCTATTATCACAATGGAAACAAATACAGAAACAGGCGTTGCGAAAACATTGACGCCGAAAGGCCAATTGGGAGAAAACGGGCTGCGCCTGCAGGATTATGAATCGGGCGAGCACCTGGAAGGCAAGGAGATCATCTTTACGCAGGAAGATCTCGAAGAATTCGCCACCGGAAAGATCGCCAATGTTTTCGGCCCGGATTATGCGCTCATCGATACCTATCCCCGCCGGGTCATGCTGCCGATGCACCCCTACCTGTTGGTGAGCCGGGTGACCGGCCTGAGCGGCAAATTGGGGGAGTACAAACCCTCGACGATGCAAACGGAATACGACATCCCTTACGACGCCTGGTTTACAACCGACCGGCAGATCCCCTGGGCCGTCTCCGTGGAGTCCGGGCAATGTGACCTGATGCTGATCTCTTACCTCGGCGTTGACTTCCAGAACAAAGGGGAACTCGTCTACCGGCTTCTGGATTGCACCCTGACCTTTGTGGATGACCTGCCATTCGAAGGCCAGACGCTGCGCTACGATATTTCCATCAATTCTTTCGTCCGGAACGGAGATAACCTGCTCTTCTTTTTTAGCTACAACTGTTATGTGCAGGACCGCCTGGTACTGATAATGGACGGCGGATGCGCCGGTTTCTTTAGCGATGAGCAACTGAAAGTAGGCAACGGCGTGGTTTATACCGACAGTGAGGCCAAGGCCAGGCTAAACGCCAAAAAGAAACATTTTACGCCACTGCTGAAGACTCCAAAAACGTCCTTTTCCAAAGAAGACCTGCGCCACCTCATCAACGGCGAGATGGAAAAATGTTTTGAGGACGAGTCGTATTTTGCCAACGGCCGCAACCCATCCCTTTGTTTGCCGCCGGAAAAGATACTGATGATCGACCGCATTACTTCGGTGGATATTAAGGGTGGTGCGTATGGATTGGGCTACATCGTTGCAGAGAAAGACCTGCATCCGGACGATTGGTTTTTTCCCTGCCATTTCCGGGATGATGAAGTGTTGGCCGGCTCGCTTCAAGCCGAGGGCGGTGGCAACCTGCTGCGCTTCTTTATGCTTTTGCTGGGCCTGCAGCGCCTGACCAAAGACGCCCGATACCAACCCATTTTTGACTTGCCGCAAAAGGTGCGCTGCCGCAAAGAGGTGACGCCAAAAGATACTAAACTGGTCTACAAACTGGAGATCAAGGAGATCGGGCTGATCCCCAATCCCTATGTGATCGGCGACCTGGAGATCATCTCCGATGGGGTGGTAACCGTTCATTTTGAGAACCTGGGCCTGCAGTTGAGGGAGAAATCCAATCCCCGGTATCTGGAAAAAACGGCAGGTGTGGCGATCTCGCCCCGCTCAGAAGGCGCTTTATTAAACGAAGAACACATCACGACGTTTGCCCTTGATGACCTGTCGAAATGTTTTGGCCCGGAGTTCGCCGTTTACGACGGGCGGACCGTTTCCCGGCAGCCGAACACCGACCTGCAATTGATCTCGAGGGTGCTGAAGATCGACGGCCAACGCCACGATTTTTCCAGGCCAGCCACGATCTGGGCGGAATATGACGTACCGGTGGATGCCTGGTATTACGAGCAGAATTCCAATGCCACAATGCCGTACTCGATATTGATGGAGATCGCCCTGCAGCCCTGTGGTTTACTGGGGGCCTACCTCGGCAGCACCTTGCAGTTTCCGGATAAAAACCTCTATTTCCGTAATCTCGACGGAGAAGGCCAGCTCTTTGACCTGCCTGTTGGCACGGATTTCCGGGGTAAAACGATCAGCAATAAAGCGGTGTTGGCCTCTTCGGTGTCACTGGGCGGTACCGTCCTGCAAAACTACACTTATGAGCTGTCCGTTGACGGGCATATTTTCTACAAAGGAAAATCCTCTTTCGGCTTTTTCCCCGGAGAGGCGCTGGCGGCTCAGGTAGGATTGGACAATGGAAAGGAAGTGGCGCCCTGGTTCGAGTCCGAAGGGCTCAGTCCGCAGGATTACATGCAGATCAAGCTGGATTCCCTGTACGGGAAGATGAAACTGTTCAAAGCCCCGGCCGATAAGCCGCATTACCGCCTGGCAGGAGATCAGCTCAATTTACTGGACAAGCTGATCATCGCCAAAAACCGGGGCCTTCATGGCCAGGGTTACATCCACGCTACCCGCTTCATGAAGCCCTACGACTGGTTCTTTACCTGTCATTTTTACCAGGACCCGGTGATGCCCGGTTCTTTAGGCGTGGAGGCTATTCTGCAGGCCATGCAGGCCTTTGCCTTGCAGCAGGGCCTTGGAAAAGATTTTGTTTCCCCCGCATTTGTCCAACTGCCCAACCACAAAACGATGTGGAAGTACCGCGGGCAAATTCTGACGCATGTCAAAGAAATGCACCTGGAAGTACACATCAAAACGATCGAGCAGCGGGGCGGGCAATTAGCCATCATCGCCGATGCTTATCTGTGGAACGACAAGATGCGTATCTATCAGGTGACGGACCTGGCGCTGGGCATTGAAGAGGCATCGTAACGGGCAAATTTATCTGCCTCGTTCACACAAAGCGCTGAAACAAAGATTTTGAGTCAGGCAAATAAATTTGCCGACGACGGTAACATAGCATGCAATAAAAAGGAATATGGAACTCAAATACCACGGCACACCAACCAATCTCTACTGGAAAGGCTCCCCGCGGGCCGTCGCTTTTGATGAAGCCGGCATCCGGGAAAAACTGGCTAAAACCGAGCTTCCCTGCTTTGTCGTACAAGACTTTCGCGGCCGCATTGGGCTTAGTAACGAGGGCGAGCTTACTACCGAAGGCAAAGGCCTTGCGCTACTCGCGATGGCCAGCCCGCTATCGGCCGCCCAATTGGGCGACCCTTCTTTCCGCGAAGATTACAAACTGAAATACGCCTACAAAACCGGCGCCATGGCCAACGGGATCGCCTCGGAAGCCCTGGTCATTGCCATTGGCAAAGCCGGGCTGCTCGGGTCTTTCGGCGCTGCCGGGCTGGTGCCGGGCCGGGTGCTGCAAGCCATTGAAAAGATACAAAGTGAATTGCCACATCAGGCCTACGCCTTCAACCTCATTCACAGTCCGAACGAAGAAGCCCTTGAAGCCGGCGCGGTGAAGCTTTTCCTGGAAAAAGACGTGCGGGTCGTTGAAGCATCGGCCTTCCTGGCGCTGACGGAGCACATCGTCCATTACCGGGCCGCCGGGTTGAGCCGGGGCGCGGATGGCGCGGTGCAGATTAAGAATAAAGTGATCGCCAAAATTTCGAGGAAAGAAGTGGCGGCGCATTTCATGCAGCCGGCGCCCGAACGTTTTTTGAAGCTCCTGCTGGAAAAAGGCAAGATCAGCCCGGAGCAGGCGGAACTAGCGGCGAAAGTCCCCATGGCCGATGATATCACCGTGGAAGCGGATTCGGGTGGCCATACCGACAACCGGCCGCTGGTGGCTTTGCTGCCCTCCATCATCCGGCAAAGAGACGAACTACAGCAACAGTATCAATTCAGCCAGAAGA
The DNA here is from genome assembly GCA_020636215.1 of Lewinellaceae bacterium. Taxonomy (GTDB): domain Bacteria; phylum Bacteroidota; class Bacteroidia; order Chitinophagales; family Saprospiraceae; genus JACJYE01. Next base: position 1,247,589 of record JACJYG010000004.1, on the reverse strand, counting down.
TACGCATCGGCGCGGCGGGCGGTATTTCTACGCCGGCTTCCGCCCTCGCTGCGTTCATGATGGGCGCCGCTTACGTCGTGACCGGCTCGGTCAACCAAAGCTGTGTAGAAGCAGGCACCTCCGAACACGTCCGCCAGCTATTGGCATCGGTTGATTCCACCGACGTGATGATGGCGCCGGCTTCCGATATGTTCGAGATGGGCGTGGAACTCCAGGTGCTGAAGCGGGGAACCCTCTTCGGGCCGCGCGCCAAAAAGCTGTACGAGTACTACCTGCGCTACAAATCTATCGATGAGATCCCTGCCGAGGAACGATTGAAAATGGAGAAACAGATTTTCCAGAAGCCTCTGGAAACCGTCTGGCAGGAGTGTATCGACTTTTTCCAGAAGCGCGACCCTTCGCAAATTGAAAGAGCAGAAGGCAACCCCTACCGGAAAATGGCCCTGATATTCCGTTGGTACCTGGGCTTATCCTCCAACTGGGCCAACGCCGGTACGGCGGGCCGGGCGCAGGATTACCAGATCTGGTGCGGCCCGGCAATGGGCGCTTTCAACGACTGGGTAAAAGGGACTTACCTGGAGCCCTACCAAAACCGGCAGGCGGCTGATGTGGCGGAGCAGATCATGAACGGCGCGGCATACCTCTATCGGGTTCAATCCCTGGGCATGCAGGGGGTGGGCTTTCCGCTGGCCCTGGAGCAGTATGTTCCGGTGCGGGAAACGGCCGCAGCTGCGTTGGTGGAGCGGCCGGTTTAGAGTTTGCCGGGAGCTTGTCCGCCTCTGAACACTTGCCCTTCGTTTCCAGCCTAAGCGCTAACAATCAAATAGCCCGAGCTGTTTCAGGATAAAAATTGATATGCTAAAGCCAGGTTTAATGTCTGTTATTTTATTCATGGCAGGAACTCTCGCCCTGTCTTGTAATTCTAATGCTTCAAAGGTGTTATCGCCCCAGCCACCGGTCAGCCATGAAATATGGGATGGATTGCTCCAAAAATACGTTCGCCCCGATGGATTCGTGGATTACAAAGGCTTCGTGCTGGACAGCGCTCAGCTAAACAGCTACCTGGCGCTCTTGTCTTCGGCGCACCCTCAAAAATCATGGCCAAAGGCGGAGCAAATGGCTTATTGGATCAACGCCTACAACGCTTTTACAGTCAAACTGATCGTGGATCATTACCCGGTGGAAAGCATCAAGGATATCAAAAGAGGCATCCCTTTTGTCAACTCAGTCTGGGACATTAAATTCATCGAAATCCAGGGACAAACTTACGATCTGAATAATATCGAACATGGCATCCTGCGCAAAGAATTTAATGACGCCCGGATACACGCCGCCATCAATTGTGCTTCCTATTCCTGCCCCCCGCTACGGAATGAGGCCTATTGGGCCGGAAAGCTCGATAGCCAGCTCGACGACGCCATGCGCCATTTCGTCAACGATCCGCTCCGCAACCAGGTAAGCGCCGATAAAGCAGAAATTTCCCAGATCTTTAGTTGGTTCAGCGGAGATTTTAAAAGAGATGCCGGCTCGGTACGCGATTATATCAATCGCTATGCGGAAGAGAAATTAAGGCCGGAGGGGAAGATATCGTACCTGGATTATAACTGGAGTTTGAATGATGCCCGGTGATCCACCGAAGCATCATCCAAATTCCATAGTTGAAGGCAGTGGTTTATTCCAGCGACATGCGCTGCGCATTTTCGGCCAGCCACATTTCAAAAGATTGCAATTCGGGGTTCAGTTCTTTTGAAAATTGCACATCACGGGTGCTATTACAAACGGCATCAAAGTCGCGATAGAATTGGAACATGTTGCCCAGGTCATCCGCACCAGGGAAGCCAAAACTGCGGTAAACTTCAGGGGTGATCTCGTTGTAGTGCACTTCCTCGCCTAAAGCTTTCGACAGCGCCTTGGCCATATCCGCACAGCTGAGCTGATCGCCGGCAACGCCTATTTTCTTGCCAATTGCTGCTTCCCCTTTCTTGAATATTCCATAAGCACATTTGCCAATATCTCCCGCCGCAATGCCGGCCATTTTTTTATTTCCCATGGGGAAAGTAATAGCCAACTTACTATCCGGGCCTTTCTTGGGGCCCATGCCAAAATAGATCATGTTGTCCCAGTAATAAGAAGCTAACATGAATGTAGTGGGCAGGCCGGCAAAGTACTGGTCCGATTCACCCTTGCCATCAAAATGCGGCACCTTATATTTCCCATGCAGGGTGGGCATGCTGTCGTCATCAAGCGGGACGTAATTTCTGACATCCTCGAGAGTTGACCAGATAATATGTTTCAAACCGGCTTCTTTGGCGGCTTCCGCCATGTTTTTGGCTTCTTCCTTTTCTTTTTCCGGCGAAAAATGATCCCAGAAAAACGTGACAAAATAGGCGCCATACGCACCCTTTAAAACACGTTTCAGGCTTTCTGCATCATCGACGTCGCCGGCCACTACTTCAGCGCCCATTTGAGCAAGCACTTTAGCCTTGTCGGAATTGGGGTCTCTGGTTACGGCGCGAACCGAAAATTCGCTGTTGGGGTCATTTAGAATGGCATGGGCCAGGCCGCCACCCTGGGCGCCCGTTGCTCCGAATACTGTAATGATCTTTTTCTGAGTCATGAATTTTCTCTTATGGGTGTAAAAATGAATAAATAGAGGATGGAAAAAATAAGACAAGCAGATACAAGGTATCCCTGAATCTCCGAATGGAAGAACAAGCCCAGAGTGATATGGTTTAAGCTGCCAGTAATCCGGCCTCTACCGTAATGTCATCGGCCATACCGCCACCCGATAGTGTAAGATGAGCGAGGATGACAATTGGGGGATTGCTTCCGGGGCCGAGGAGCCTATCTGGCCCTAAAATTGCTCCTTGCCCCCGCCCTTTCAAGCGATTTTTTTTCTAAATCGGCATAATTTTCCTGGTATACGACTTGGTTTTTGTAAAAATTTATATATTTGGTCCGGTTCAGGTGGAGAATTAAAATTCTGAAATAAAACAAGTAATAGGAATATTATTTTTGACACTGAGCTAAGGTTCAAAATTGTTGTTCCTGCAAACACTTTTTCACACTAAGAGCCGGCTGTTTCTTGCCGGTGTTTTCAACTCCAGGATTTAGAGTATTATACCCGACGAGAAAGCTGAAATCACCATTTCAATCGAATGTAAGGAGTGGTTTCCCCCGATTTGTCAGCTTTCACCTGTTTTATCTGCAGCCCTGAAAAGGGGCAGCTAACCAGAAGAACCGTCATATGTTTACCCTATTTTGGAAACAAGATTCCGAAATGGAGCAGCTATTGTTATGTCCAATCAACCTTTTTCTAACTAATATGAAAAAATTCGCGCATGAAAACGTTCCTTACCCTTCTGCTGAGTTGCTTTTGCCTGCTAGGCTTTGCTCAGAGCACCCAAGGAGATTTAAAGCCGCTTGACCTGGTCCAATCCAAGCAGGCTCGAAACGCTTCTTTTGAGGCGGTTTCCCCCTTTTCCGTGGCCGCTCAACGGAGAAACCAGGTTACCGAACTGGATGAGAATGTGGTAGACTACGAAGTACTGAATGTGGATTTCCAATCCCTGAGCCGTTTTGCCAACAATGCCCCCGAGGCGATGACGTTGACCGTTCCCTCTTCGACCCGCAATCGGGCCATTGACCTGGACCTGGTGAAAGTAGATATTTTTACGCCTGATTTTGAAGTGACGCTGGCTTCCAATAATATGCCGGCCGATGTGCAACTGGGCGCCCATTATCGCGGTATTGTCCGTGGCGACCAACGTTCGGTGGTGGCGATCAGCATCTATGACAACGAAGTGATGGGCCTCATCGCAACGGATGAAGGCAACCTCGTTCTGGGTAAGCTGCAGGGCAGCGGCTGGAACGGCGAGCATGTAATCTACAATGACAAGAACGTGTTTTTTGATGAACCTTTCGAGTGCGGAACCCCCGACGACGGCATCGGCTACAAGCGTAAAGACCTGGAATTCGACGCTGAAACCCGCTCCGTTGGCGACTGTATTCGCCTCTATATTGAAGTGGATAAAGACATCCATGATAACAAGGGGGGCGTGACCGGCGCCACTAACTATGTGACCGGCCTGTTGAATGAGGTGATCACACTGTATGCCAATGAAAGCATCAATGCAGTGGTTTCCCAGATCTACGTCTGGAATGTAGCCAGCCCATATAATAGCACCAGCAGCAGCGGCATGCTGAGCGCTTTTCAGGCCAATACAGGAAGTTTCAATGGCAACCTGGCGCAGTTGTTGTCCTATAAGGCCAGTGGCGGTATTGCTGCCGGTTTTGCCGGTATTTGCAATTCCAACCCGGACAACAGCAAGAGTTTCTCCAGTATCGACGCCAGCTACAACATCGTCCCCACTTATTCTTGGTCGGTTATGGTAGTGACGCACGAATTTGGACACCTGTGGGGCTCCCGGCATACCCACGCCTGCGTGTGGAATGGTAACAATACCGCCATCGATGGCTGCGCCGGCAGTGTGGAGGGGTCTTGCCCGCTACCCGGTTACCCATCGGGCGGTGGTACGATCATGTCCTATTGCCACCTGCAAAGTGTCGGGATCAACTTCAACAACGGCTTTGGCCCGCAGCCCGGCAACGTCATCCGCAACAGCGTAGCGAATGCAACCTGCACGACGGCCTGCGGCCCGCCTTCCTGTACGGATGGCATCCAGAATGGCAATGAAACCGGTGTTGACTGCGGCGGCCCCGATTGCCCGGCCTGCCCAACCTGTTCCGACGGTATTCAGAACGGCGATGAAACCGGTGTCGACTGCGGCGGCTCCAACTGCGCACCCTGCCCCTGCACCGGCCAGAACGTGACGCTGACCCTTGTGTTGGACAACTACCCAGGAGAAACGACCTGGTCGATCACTTCCGGAGGTGTGACCTATGCTTCCGGCGGGCCATACTCCGGGGCCGGGTCTACGCAAGTGGTGTCCACCTGCCTCAATGATGGCTGCTACGATTTCAACATTTTTGACTCTTACGGAGATGGCATCTGTTGCGCGTATGGCTCTGGTTCCTATACACTTAGAGACGAGGCCAACAACGTGCTGGCTTCGGGTGGCAACTTCACCTCCTCCGAGAGCACGAACTTCTGCCTGTCGAGCGGCGGCGGCGACACCAGTCCTCCCACAGCGCCCACTAACCTGACGGCCTCCAATACGACGACCACTACGACGGACCTTTCCTGGAATGCCTCCTCGGATAATGTCGGGGTCGACGGGTATAATGTGTACATGAATGGCAGCCTGCTTGGCTCAGTAGTCGGTACTGCGGCAAATGTTACCGGTTTAACGCCAAGCACAACTTATTCCTTCTACGTAACGGCTTATGATGCGGCCAGCAATGAGTCTTCCGCCAGCAACACCGTTAACGTTACCACCCTTGCTGACGGCGGCGGCGGATGTTCTGCCGGCGTATTGTCTTCCAACTCTTTCGAAACCGGCTGGGAAGGCTGGTCGGATGGCGGCAGCGACTGCCGGCGATACAGTGGGTCCCGATCCTGGGATGGGAATTATTCCATTGAAATCAGAGACAACTCGGGTACGGCTTCTTCTACGACTTCCAGCAGTTATGACCTGAGTGAGTTCAGTTCGGTAGATGTAGAATTCTACTTCTATTCCTATAGTATGGAAAACGGTGAAGACTTCTTCGTGCGCTACAGTTCCAATGGAGGTTCCAGCTGGACGACCGTAGCCACCTACGCCAGTGGTTCCAGTTTCAACAATAATGGCTTCTACGTGGCGACGGTTACCCTCAATGCCGGCACGTACAACCTGTCTTCGGACGCCCGCTTCCGCTTCCAGTGCGACGCCAGTAACAACTCCGACTTAATCTATATCGACCTGGTGACGGTGACCGGTAATTGCTCCGGCCTACCGGAAATCGGCGGCCCGATACAGACGATCCGGGAACTGAAAACGCCGCCAGCCGATCTTAGCCTTGGCCATACGGATGCATTCAACATCGCCGATGTGAAACTGTATCCCAACCCGGCTCAAAGCGAGCTCAACCTGGATATTCCGGAGTCGATGAACGTTCGCGGCATCCGGATCTTCTCGGTCAACGGAGCAGAGGTGAAGCAGGCGCATACGCTGAATAACTTTGCGACGATTGATATCTCGGCCCTCAACCCCGGTGTTTACTTCCTCTCCATCCAAACGGAAGATGAAGTGATCAATAAGAAGTTTATTAAGCAATAAGGAGAGCTGAGGCACAAAAGCCTCCCGGGGTTCGCTCCGGGAGGCTTTTTTTATGCCTCTGGATCATGAGCAATGTTTCCTCAGCGTGTCCCCCTCCTATTATGCGGCGATTAAATGATGTATTCACCGCATAAAATGCGGCGAATAATGTTTATATTTACCGCAAACCTTGTTTCAAATGAATCGGTATATCCATCAAAACCAAGACTGGCCCAATTTCACCTGGGAGGATGAGGAACTATTGTCCAGTCTTGGAAAAGCAAGGCATATGCAGGGGCGGTTGATGGGGAAAATGGAATCACTCGGTTTTTTACTGAGGCAGGAAGCCTTATTAGAAACGCTGACACAGGATGTGCTCAAATCCACCGAGATAGAAGGTGAATTTTTGAATCCCGAACAGGTACGCTCTTCCATTGCAAGGCGTTTAGGCATGGATATTTCAGGACTTATTCCATCTGATAGAAATGTGGACGGTGTGGTAGAGATGACGCTCGACGCCACACAGCATTATGAGAAGCCGCTGGCCTTTGAAAGATTATTCAGTTGGCACGCCGCCTTATTTCCAACCGGAAGAAGTGGAATGTACAGAATTACCGTTGGCGATTGGAGAAAGGATGAAACCGGCCCCATGCAGGTTGTCTCGGGCGCAATGGGAAGAGAACGCGTACATTTTCAGGCGCCTGACGCCGCGCTCCTGGAAAAGGAGATGAAGGCTTTTGTGGATTGGTTCAACCGGGAAAAAAAGCTCGATTCGGTATTAAAAGCCGGAATAGCGCATTTATGGTTTGTCACCATTCACCCCTTTGACGACGGCAATGGGCGCATAGCCCGTGCTATCACCGACCTGCAACTGGCCCGTGCGGATAAAAGCCCCCAACGGTTTTACAGTATGTCGGCCCGGATACGCTTGCAGCGAAAAGCATATTACGAGATACTGGAAAGAACCCAAAAGGGGACATTAGACATCACAGAATGGCTGTTGTGGTTCTTAAATTGTTTGATTGCCGCCTTGGCCGATACGGAAAGCACGCTGGCCAGGGTATTATTTAAAGCCAGGTTTTGGGATAAGTATGCGGTAACTCCCCTAAATGACAGGCAGCGGTTGATGCTAAATAAACTGTTGGATGGCTTTAAAGGAAAGCTCACTTCCTCCAAGTGGGCTAAAATAGTTAAGTGTTCCTCGGATACGGCTCTTCGCGATATTCAGGATTTAATTCAAAAAGGAATACTTCAGAAAGAAGCTGCTGGCGGTAGAAGTACGAATTACGAATTAACAATGCGGCATCCTCCCGACTTGGCCTCGGAGTAATCAGCAGTGGAATAGCGCAACCCCTCCTTTTCCAAAATCCTGCCCCGAAGCACCCCCCACGCCGGAAATTTTCCGATCTTGCCGCTCCTTAGTAGTGTTGTTCAAAAAATGCCAGAAATTTGCATTCGGCATTTTTTGACGATTTCTAAACCGACAAGCGAAACCGCCCTAACCATGGAAAAGAACACCCTTAAAGAAGAAGCCCTGCATTACCATGCCAAAGGCCGGCCCGGCAAAATAGAGGTCATCCCCACCAAAGAAACCGCCAACCAACGGGACTTATCCCTGGCCTACTCGCCGGGGGTGGCCGAGCCCTGCCTCGCCATCGAGAAAGATGTAAACGACGTCTACAAATACACCGCCAAAGGCAACCTGGTGGCGGTCATCAGCAATGGCACCGCCGTGCTGGGGCTGGGCGATATCGGCCCCGAAGCGGGTAAACCGGTGATGGAAGGCAAAGGATTGCTATTCAAAATATACGCCGACATCGATTGTTTCGACCTGGAACTCGACACCAAAAATGTGGATGAGTTCGTCCGTACCGTAAAGATCCTGGAGCCTACCTTTGGCGGCGTCAACCTGGAGGACATCTCCGCGCCCGAATGTTTTGAAATAGAAGAACGGCTGAAAAAAGAGCTGAACATCCCCGTGATGCACGACGATCAGCACGGCACGGCCATCATCAGCGGCGCGGCCCTGCTGAATGCCCTGGAACTGGTTGGAAAAGACATTTCCCAGGTAAAGATTGTGGTCAACGGCGCCGGCGCCTCGGCTATCTCCTGTACCCGGATCTACGTTTCGCTGGGCGCGAGGAAGGAAAATATTTACATGTATGACAGTAAAGGCCTCATTCATCCCGACCGGGACAATCTGGATGGGAAGAAATCGGAATTTGTAAACGGCTCGGCGCCTGCCAACACTTCACTGTCTGATATTCTATCCGGCGCCGATGTCTTCATCGGCCTGTCCAAAGGCAATGTGTTGAACCAGGATATGGTGAAGCTTATGGCCAATGATTGTATCATCTTCGCCATGGCCAACCCTACTCCGGAGATTGGCTATGAAGAGGCTAAATCCGCTCGCCCCGACTGTATTATGGCCACCGGCCGTTCGGATTTTCCCAACCAGGTGAACAACGTACTGGGCTTCCCTTTCATCTTCAGGGGCGCCCTCGATGTGCGGGCTTCGGAGATCAACGAGGCCATGAAGCTGGCGGCCGTCCACGCCCTGGCGGATCTGGCGAAAAAGCCCGTGCCCGATATCGTTAACATGGCCTACAACAACATCAACCTGAAATTTGGCCGGGACTACATCATTCCCAAGCCGGTCGACCCGAGGTTGATCACGACCGTCGCTCCGGCAGTGGCCCGGGCTGCTATGGAAACAGGTGTCGCCCAACAACCGATTGGCGATTGGAATGCCTATGAAGCGGAACTGTCCAAACGCGTAGGCAACGACAATACCATTTCCCGGATTATTGAAACCAAGGCCAAGCAGGACCCCAAAAGGGTCGTCTTCGTAGATGCCGAAAACCTTTCTGTGCTGAAGGCGGCCCAGGTCGTCCTGGAAGAACATATCGCCTACCCGATCCTGTTGGGCAACCGAGAGAAAATCGAAGCTATGTTGCAGGAATACGACATTCCCCTGCCCGGCGTCCGCATCATCAATCCCCAGTTGCCTAACGATGAGGAGGAAGCGCGGATGCAAAAACAGTACAGTGAAAAGTTCTACGAAAAGCGGAAAAGAAAGGGCGTTACGCCGCAGGAATCTAAAGACGTCATGCGGAGCCGCAGTTACTTCGGCGCCATGATGGTGGAGAACGGAGATGCCGACGCCATGATCGGCGGACTGACCAAGAAATACCCTTACACTGTCAAGCCTTCTTTGCAAATTATTGGCCCCCGGGAAGGCGTGAAGAAAGTGGCCGGTATGCATATCCTCATCACTAAAGAAGGGCCGCTATTCCTGGCCGATACGACGGTCAACCACTTCCTGACGGCGCAGGATATCGCCGATATCACCGAACTGGTTGCCGAGCAGGTCGAAGCCCTGAACATCCAACCCAAAATTGCCCTGATCACCTATTCCAATTATGGATCGGTGCCCCATGGCGAGTCCGCTATGCTGATGCGCGAGGCCACAGCCATTTTGCACAAAAGGCATCCGGAGTGGATCGTCGATGGAGAAATGCAGGCCCACCTGGCCCTCAATCCGGACCTGCTTCAGCAATTCCACCCCTTTTCCCGCTTGGCCGGCCATCGGGCCAACGTGCTGATCTTCCCCAACCTGTCGGCCGCCAATATCGCCTACAACCTGCTGAACTATGCCTCTAATATGGGCCTCATCGGCCCTATTCTGCTGGGCCTGAACAAACCGGTGCACATCCTTCAGCTTGGGGCCAGCGTAAGGCAGATCATCGATATGGTGGGTGTGGCAGTGGTGGATGCGCAGAGGAAAGCGGGGGGCGCGTAGTCAGTCCAGTAGGCAGTATGTCAGTGGGCAGACCATTAGAAGGCTTAGCGTTTCTGGTTTTTTACCCGGCCGAGCGTAGCAAGGATTTATCCGGCTGACTAGATTTATCCGGCTGACTAGACGGACGGACGGGCTGGTTTTTTACCCGGCCGATCCCGACGGGTGTCGGGGGAGGACGGGCCTGGTTCCTGGGGCTAGGCAAAGCCTTCACGATAACAATTGACTACCAAATTTGGGATTTGGTAGTTAAAAGTAGGCGGATGAAAAGGTGCGGTGCACCTTTTCATCCCGACGAGATCCGGTAGATCGAGGGAAGGCAGTATAGCACTAAAGAAACCCCTGAAAATGTGTATAAAAACCCGTATCTTTGTGTATAAAGAATACTAAAAAATGCGGACAAACATTGAAATAGATGTAAACCTGATGGAGCAGGCCCTCCGGTTGAGCCACCTCAAGACCAAAAAGGAGGTGGTACAACAGGCATTGGAGCAATATGTAAGGCGGCTCAAACGCCTGAAAATTCTGGACCTGCAAGGCAAGGTGAAATGGGAAGGCAACCTGGATGAAATGAGGCTTATCTAATGGGAGGCAAGGTATTGGTGGACACTTCAGTGTGGGTTGAATTCTTCAATGGTGTGGAAAGCCCCCAAACCGAATACCTAAAGCAGAGTATTCAAGACGATCAGCCGTTGTACTTATGCCCAATCATCATTCAGGAAGTTCTGCAAGGTATTCGATCCGATAAGGATTATGAAAATGTTAAAGACAGCCTTTTTGCCTTCTCTATTCCGGACTGGAATCCCATTGAAGCGGCAATTGCGGCAGCACAATTATATCGGGGCCTCAGAAAAAAAGGGATCACTATCCGCAAATCCAACGACTGCCTTATTGCTGCATTTGCTCAACGGTTTGACTTAGCAGTGCTTCATTCAGATCGCGATTTCTCGATCATGGCTGAGCATGGGATCATTCGGGTGATTAGCTTTCGTACCACTTAATTCTACTTTGGCACTTTTTGATTTAGCCGCGTAGCGGCGATAGTATTTTGCGAGGGGCGTTAGCCCCTTGCAAAAATGAGCGGGGATTTGAGCTGCGTAGCAGCGATAGAGTGGAAATATAGGGTTATCTGTCGCTCCTCGTCCCTACGCCAAAGGCTTCGGCCGACGGCGTACGGAGCTTAATTGCTTCCGATTCCCTAGCTAGGGGCTTACGCCCCCGGCTTGAATCTGCCGCCGCTACGCGGCCGTTTTAAAGTGCCAAAGTAGAATTAAGTTGCCGGCTGTCAGCACTTGCCCGACAGCCGGCAACTCAATGCCCTCCTACTGTGCTATCGGCTTACCCGCTTCCAGCGTTTTGATCATCCCTTCCAGAGCATTTCTATTCTGGTCATCGGGCGCTTGCGCTACGGCTATTTTGGCGTGCTTTAGCGCGTTTTTGACATCGCCGATGGCCGAATAGCCCCGCATCAACCCGACATGAGTGGGCCAGGTATCCCCGTTTTTCTGGAAATTCTGCTCGAAAACGGCAAGTGCTTCTTTGTATTTTTTCTCGCCGATCAGCTGCCGGCCATAGCCATGCATCTCAAACACGGAGGCATTAGCCAGGGCCGTTGCCATGGTGGCATCCGCTTCTTCGTTATCGCCCTTTTTGCGCAATAGTCCTGCTTTGGTGGAAAGGGCCGCAAAGGTAGTCACGCCCCCCAGTCTTGGGTCGGTCGCGGAGTTGATCCAAACCAGAGCTTGGTCCAGGTTTACGTCGTTGGACAGGCACCACTGCGCGGCCGCCTGCAGGCTTGGAGGGTCGAAACCCAGCGCACCACTCATTTGGCTTTGAATGGAAGCCAGGGCGGTTTGAGTCAAATCTACTTCAACGGTAAAAGGGATGCGCCAATGCTCCCATTCCAGGGCAACTACCACAGAGCGGTCGGTTTGATTCGAAAAAGTATATTCCAGCCGCTCCCGGCTTTGCGGAAGATCTTTTTGCTGCCGTACAGCGACTCGCAGAACGTCCCAGTCCGGGTTGTAAAAGTAGCTGCCCCAGCCTGCCGTATTCTTTGAAAAGATCAGGGTACATGAATCGGGATACAACGCGATAAAGAAGCCGTATTTACCGGCGGCCAGCTTTTGCCCTTCGATCGTAACGTCGGTCGAAAAAGAGATCGTCGTGCTTTCATTGGCCCCGGCGCGCCAGGGAGATTCGCCGTAGGAGCCGAAGCCCAATACCGAGAATCCATAATAAGCCACGGGTGTCCCCCAGATCTGGCCTTCCCGGCCTTTTACGCCGGGGGCGTTCCAGCGAACTTCTACGTCCGTAATACCGACTCTTCGGCCAGCCCAGCTTTTGTGGTTGACACCGCCCTCGGGCAATTGAAGGGCCTGGCCAAAGGTGTTGGACAGAGAAAAAAGTATCAGTCCAGTGCAGAGCGCCAGGGCGTTGAGCAGGGAGTGTTTAATTTGAACAGTCATTGGTGATTGGATTGGTGAAACAATAGGGTGAAAAACGATTGGTATAAATGTAAGAAATTGCCAGGATAAGCTTATCTTTCTGCCATTATTCACTTAAAACCCAAAATAATGAACTGCAAAAATCTCTTCACGGGGGTAGTTGTACTCCTCTTGCTTACCGCTTTTTCCTTTACTTCTTCCGCACAGGATTGCAAACAGTACCAGGCTCTGATTGACAAGCTGGACCAAGCTATGTCGGAAAAGAACGCCGACCTGCTGGCGGAGGTTTACCATGATAATGCGGTGCGCCACACCCAGGAAGGCGATGAGGCGGGCATCGCAAAGATCAAAGAGAAAGCCGCCGGATTTTACGCTAATGTTCCGGACGCTGCCGGGAAAAACATCGACGTGATCTGCGCCGGCGACCGGGTCGTCGTCCGCTGGTTAGGCTCCGGTACACCAAAGGGCTCCCCAAAGAAGATTGAAGTGACCGGAATCAGCATTTACAAAGTTGAGAAAGGCAAGATCGTCGAAGAATGGGAAGAAATGAATTCCCTTTCTCTGATGATGCAGATGGGCTATGAACTGAAAGCTCCGGCGACTAACTAAGCAAAGCTTTGAAAGGTTGAGAGGGTTGAGAAGGGTGAGGGGGTTTAGTCCCTCCCTCTCAACCTTCTCAACTTCCTCAACCACCCTGGTTTTCCCTGGGTTCTCAACCTCCTCAACCTTCTCAACTTCCTCAACCACCCTAGTTTTCCCAGGGTTCTCAACCTCATCCCCCTACAGGCATCCCAATGTCCTTAAGCTTTCCCGCGCCTTCCCCGGCCCTAAAAGATATCCTTTAGCGCCGAGACCAGCACATGCACGTGGTTTTGTGTGCTGCTTTCCCCCATCAGGCCGATGCGCCAGATCTTGCCGGCAAACTGTCCCAGCCCGCTGCCGACTTCAATGTTGTATTCATCAAGCAGGCGCCGCCGAACAATGGCGTCATCCACTCCTTCCGGTAGTTTTACCGCATTCAGCATAGGCAGGCGGTAACCGGCCTGAACCAGAAATTCGAAGCCCAGGGCTTCCAACTCCCGCTTCAGCAGCTCGTGGTTGCGGCGGTGGCGGGCGAAGCGCTTTTCCAGGCCTTCTTCCAGCACCAGCCGGTAGGCCTCGCGGAGGGCAAACATGGCCGAAACGGGCGCCGTGTGGTGGTAAGCTCGTTTGGCCCCTGCCCAATAGCTGCGCACCAACGAAAGGTCGAGGAACCAGCTTTGGACCTTGGTTTTCCTTTTCTCCAGCGCTTCTACCGCCCGCTCGCTAAAGGATACCGGCGACAGGCCCGGAGGCGCGCTCAGGCACTTCTGGGTGCCCGAATAGATGGCGTCAATGCCCCATTCATCCACTTTCAATTCCGTGCCACAGTAGGAAGTCACGGCGTCTACCAGGAAGAGGGCGCCGGCGTCGTGGGCTATGCGGCTGATCTCCTCCAAAGGTTGCAGGACCCCGGTGGAGGTTTCGGCATGGACGATGGCCAGTACCTTAGGCTGGCACTGCTCAAGCGCCGCCTTTATCTGCTTCGGATCGATCGGTTCGCCCCAGGGGGCTTCCACCCGGGTAACTTTGGCGCCACAGCGCTCGGCGATATCCGCCATTCGCCCTCCGAAAACGCCGTGAATGCAGATGAGCGCCTCATCGCCCGGCTCCAACAGGTTGACCAGGCAGGTTTCCATGCCGGCGCTGCCGGGGGCCGACACCACGAAGGTCAGGTGGTTTTTCGTTTGGAAGGTCAACTGCGCCATGGCCTTGATGTCGTCCATGATCTCCACGAATTCCGGGTCGAGATGGCCGATGAGGGGGGTGGCCATCGCCTTTAATACACGAGGATGCACATCGCTGGGGCCCGGGCCCATGAGGATGCGCTGGCTGGTATTTAGTTCACTTTGATATGCCATGATTGTCGTTGTTGCTACGACTGTAAATTAGGGGAAAAATGAAGACTGAGCCAGGGATTTTTGGATGACTTTTATCAGCGATAACGTTCTCCCGAACTCCAGTTCGGGGGGAAGTATTTCAGGCCCCGCGCCAAACTGGAGTTTGGCGAAACATACGCTCTGGGTAAAAGTGGGTAAAGTTGGGAAAGCAACTGGCGGGTGGCAATTTATCCTCGTATTTTGAACCCCAATAACGCCCTTTAACCATGGAAGCTATAAATTATTTCTACCGGGGCATACTTCCCCATTGGCAACCGCCAGAAGCCACTTTTTTCATCACCTATCGTTTGTTCGGTTCTGTTCCCAAGGTGGTTATCCAGAGCCTCCGGGAAATATACGAGATGGCGCTAAAGGAAATTCAAAATGAGCATCAGGCAGACTTTGGAGCAATAATGAGCCAGTTGACTCTGAAGGAAAGGCGTAAAATCGAAGCCATTCTGAAAAAGAAACGAAGAGAAGAAGAATGGCTTCACTTCAACCGCTTCGACGACTTCCTGGATAGCAACCTGAATGAGCCACACTGGTTAAGGCAACCTGCCCTTGCCCAATTGAATGCCGATTCCATCCATTTCAACGCCAACCGTTATTTCAAGCTTTGGGCTTTCTGCATCATGTCCAATCACATTCACCTGTTGTTGACCATGGAGCAAAAGGCTCCAATTCGATGGAAAGTGATGCAGGATATGAAAAAATATACAGGCAGGGAAGGAAATAAGCTGATAGGTAAAAAAGGGCAATTTTTGGAGAAAGAAAGTTACGATCATTTGGTTCGGGATGGAAGATTTAATCGTATTCTGGCTTATATTCTGGATAATCCGGTTAAGGCGGGATTAGTGAAGCATTGGCAGGATTGGCCCTGGACGTATTGTGGCCCGGAATTGCTGGAGGGGGAGCATTTGGGTTGAGTCGCCAAACTGGAGTTTGGCGAAACGTCCTGCCGAACTCCAAGTTCGGGAGGGAAGTATTTCAGGCTATACATTCCACGCGCCAAACTGGAGTTTGGCGAAACGTTTTTCTGTTCGTAGATTTAAAGGGTAAAATCCAAAGCGCTATGCGGGCCTCATCACCACGGTTTTCGCTTACTCGTACCGGAGGGTTAACGGATTCTGTTTCTTGCGAAGGTTCCGCCTTTTATGTCTGCGCCTTCTACAAAGCCTTTGCTGCAATTCTAGTGGTTTTTCTTTTCCTGTCTTCCCTACTATACAGTGTTGCTCTTTCGGGCCAGACAACGGTGGCCGACAGCCTTCGGCGCGCCTTTGAAGGCGAAAAGGACTCCGCAAAAAAGCTGGAGCTATACTATGAACTGGCCCTGGAAGCCAAAGAACAGGACTTGTCCGTTGCGCTTTTGTACGCTGATACTTTGGAGAAAATGGCAAAATCCGCCCGCAATGGGAAAGGAGAAGCCCGGGCGCTGAGCCTTCGCGCCAGTACTTTACACGAGCAGGGCGATGCGGATGGCGCAATTGCCCTCTACCGGAAAGTGCTGGTTATGTATCAGAAGCTGGAAGATGTCGAAGGACAGGGGGTGGCTTTCAACGGGCTGGGATTTTCCTTTGCAGAAAAGCAAGAGTCGGATTCGGCCATGGTTTATTACCTCAAGGCGGCGGAAGCCAAAGAGAAAACCGGTAAACTTTCGGATGTAGCCAGTGTGTACAGCAATATTGGGAATCTCTATGTAGACCAGCTTGCCTATGATAAAGGCATAGAATTTCTGAAAAAGGCCCTGAAGATCCGAATGGAACTCGGTGAGGACAAACGCATTATTTACACCTACAACAACCTGGCGGTGGCCTATGGCAGCAAAGGGGATATTGAGCCGGCCATGGAGTATGCCCAAAAAGGGATAGGCCTGGCGATGAAGCAAGGCAATAAATTTGTCGCCGGGGTCATCAGTGGGGGAATTGGGCACCTGCTGAATGAAAAAGAAGACTATGAGGAGGCAATCCGATGGTGCGAACAATCGGCCCGCCTGCTGAGGGAAGCCAACCGCCCGGCCAACCTCGTTTTCCCCCTGGTCAATATGGCCACGGCCTATAATGGGTTGGGCCAGCCTGCCAAAGCCCTGGCTGTAGCGCAGGAGGGCTATGCCATCATGCTGGAAACCCAACAGGTGCAGCCGCTGGAAGTCTACTACGAAGAGATGGCTAAAGCCTACGAAAAAATGGGCAACTATGAACAGGCCCATTTCTGGTTCAAAAAATTTATGGTGCTGGATGATTCGCTGTTTAAGGCCGATAATGTGGCCAACATCGCCGAGATGGAAACGCGATACGAAACCAAAAAGAAAGAAGCCGAAATCAACGCCCAGCAACTAAAGTTATCGGAACAGCAAAGGCGCCTGTTCCGTCAACGCACCTGGATATTTTCTTTGGCATTGGGGATGCTGGCGCTTACCGTTTTGGGATACCTTTTTTATAACCGCTACCGGCTCCAGAAAAAGGCCGAGTTGGACGCTGCGATTATCCGGGAGCAGAAACTAGGGCTGAATGCCGTCATTGAAGCACAGGAAGCTGAGCGCCGCCGCATTGCCAAAGACCTGCACGACGGAATTGCACAGGAACTGGTGGCGCTGAAAATGGGGTTTCACGCGCTGCAAAGGAAATTGGACAAAGCCCTGCCCGAGGAATCCGAACAACTGGAGGGCTTATCCCAACAGCTCGATCAATCCTGCACGGAAGTGCGCAACCTTTCCCACGTCATGCTACCGCCCACTCTTGGGCAACACGGCCTGGCGCCTTCCCTTGAGTTGTTATTGCGCAATAGCCTGCATCCAGTAGGTATCCAAACCGAATTTGAATACTTCGGCCTGCCCGAAACGCTGGATGAAAAAATAGAGGTTGGTATATATCGCATTGCTCAGGAATTACTGAATAACATCCTGAAGCACGCCGGCGCCGGGAAAGTAGCCTTGCAGCTTTATCTGGCCAGCGGAAATCTGGTGCTGAAAATAGAAGATGATGGGAATAGCTTCGATTTCGAATCCGCCAGAAAAGCCGGAAGCATGGGCTTGCTCAATATCCTGAGCCGGGTGGCCAACCTGGAAGGAACCTTCTTCTCTGAACCCGGCGCCCCTCGGGGCACGGTTTCCACCGTCAGAATTCCTGTGTAGCTTATGGAAAACAAGATCCGCCTGATCATCGCCGATGACCATCACCTGGTTCGGCAAGGCCTCCGGGCGCTGCTGGAAGAACTCGACTTCATTGAGGTGGTTGGCGAGGCCGCCGATGGCCGGCAGTTGCTCCAACTCTTGCGGAATGGCGTGAAGGCTCAGGTAGCACTGCTGGATGTAGAGATGCCTGGTATGGGCGGTATCGAAACGCTCGGACACCTGGAGCGCGAATTCTTCGGCATCAGGGCGATTATGCTGACCATGCTAAATGACCGGGCTGTTATTCAAAGTGCGGTAGACAAGGGCGCCAAAGGTTTTTTATTCAAAAATGCATCCCTGGCTGAGTTATCGGATGCCATCCGCAAGGTAGCGGCCGGGGAAACTTACTTTGCCAGCGATGTGGCCCTGGCCTTGCTTCGCCCGGCCGGACAGTCGCAAAGCCCCCCCCTCAATCAGCTCAGCGAGCGCGAGCTTGAAGTCCTTCGGCTCATCGCCGAGGGGTATTCCAGTACAGAGATTGGGCAAAAACTATTCATCAGCCCACGCACCGTAGATACCCATCGCAACAACCTTATCCAGAAGCTCCAGGTAAACGGCATCGCCGGCCTGGTGCGCTTTGCTGTTTTGAATAAGCTCGTGTAAGCACTCCTTTCTCAGAAAATACGCAGATCTGCGTAGGCGCTTTACAAAAACCTACTGATGCCCGGGCAGGTGGCCCAGGGGTAATTTTGTCCTATCAAATTATTCCTTTGAATCAGTCACCTTCAAAATCCTGGTTTGTTATGAAAAAAGCACTTAAGATCGCAGGCATTGGTTTCGGTATCCTCGTTTTATTGCTGATTGCAACAGCAGCCTGGATACAATTCACTCCAATGCCCACCTACGAAGTAAAGCCTCCCACCGTCCAATTGCCCGTCGACTCGGCCAGCCTGGCCAAAGGGAGGAAAGTGGTTGAACTGGCCTGCACCCATTGCCACCTGGGCGAAGATGGCAAGATGAGCGGCCGCCTGTTCTCTCAGGCTACCGACCCCTTCGGCGAGATGTGGACCGCCAACATTACCCAACACCCCACCAAAGGCATTGGCCGCTACACGGATGGCGAACTGGCCTATCTGCTACGCACGGGCATCAACCGCGACGGCCGGGTGGTGGGCCCCATGATGTGCCACCCCAACATGTCGGATGAAGACCTGGCCTCCATTATCGCTTACCTGCGTTCCGATTCCGGCATTATGCAGCCCTCGGAAGCTACGCACCCCGCTCCTGCTTACCTGTCTTCTTTTATGGTGAAGGCGCTGATCAAGTTTGGGGTGTTTAAACCGCTGCCCTACGACGGCAAGCCCATCAGCGCTCCTCCCGCCACCGATCAGATCGCTTACGGGCGCTACCTCGCCACGGAGTTTTATGAATGTTATGGCTGCCATTCAGCCAGTTTCGAAACCAACAACCCGATGGAGCCGGAAAAATCCCCGGGCTTCTTCGCCGGCGGCAACCCGGTGCCGGATGAGGAATTCAACACCTGCATCTCCCGGAATATCACTCCGAGCAAGGAACATGGTATCGGCAGCTGGACGGAAGAGCAGTTCCTTTCAGCCGTAAAAGGCGGGATACGCCCCGATGGGAGTATGCTGCAACATCAAATGCCCCGTTTTGCAGTGCTGGATGATGAAGAGGTGAGGGCCATCTGGGCGTATCTTCAAACGGTGCCGCCCTCTGAGAATAATCCGCTCCGTGTAGAGGCTAAATAAAAACAGTGCAAAAGCACACTGTATAACTCCTTTTCTTTATCGTTGAAAACAACAATCATGAAAAAACTACAATGGTGGATGCGCATCGTCGGCGCATTTTATCTGCTCCTCACTGCAATGAATTTATGGGGGCTGTTTTTGAATCCTCCCTTTTTTGCCGAAAACCTGCCGGAGCCATTCTCGTCGGACCAACTCGCGGTTCGGGCATTCACGGATGCCTGGATGGTGTTTGTTTTCGAATTGGGCGTCCTTGGGGCGATGTTGGTCTATGGTTCCCGAAATCCGGCTGGTAGTAAGCTCCTCGTCCTGACGGTCATTTTTGCCGAAGTGTTCCGCGGGATTGTCGCCGATGCGATATGGATCACCCGGGGGTATGAAGCCTCAAGTTACCTTCCTTTTATGGTGATCCACCTAATCATTATAATAACGGGATGGCTGTTTGTTCGGAACGTTTAACGTTTCGCCAAACTGGCTTTGTCAGCCGAAGCCCCAAAGAGCGAAGGCTGGAGTTTGGCGGAACATTTTTTGGATTTCCATCAGGAAAATTCCTACTTTTAACCGGTGATTAGTTCTCCCGGGACGTTAGCTCAGTTGGTTTAGAGCGCAGCTTTCACACAGCTGAGGTCGTTGGTTCGAATCCAATACGTCCCACTCCACTTTTAGGCTCCTCCGGGCCACCTCATTTCCGCGCCCCCCTGATGGCCAGAAATGCCAGCAGCGAGTAAACAGCACCGATAATCAGGAGGTTGAAAACGAAGTTGATCAGGGTGCAAGCGAGCACCTTGGTTGCATCTTGCATTATCGGTCAGCGCCCAACTGATCGACGGCATAGCCTGTTGGATAGGTCCGGTTCTTCACCCGGGTCAACAGCCGGGCGCGACGGCGGGGCGGCAACAGGCTCAGCAGGCTGGCTCGTACGCGCAGCAGGCCCTCCACCAGCCCGCGCAACCAGCCCGGAGGAGAGGGGAAGCCCACCGCCCGCAGCATCGGTTCATCCAGAAGGGCGTGAATGAAAGGAGCGCCGACCGGCCAGAGCCATTTGGGCAATACCCAACTTAGCATCAGATTGCGGGTGGATTCGGCCAACAGCCGATTGTTTTCTGAAAAACGGAAGTGTGTTCGCTCAAACTCGATATTGAAACGCTCGAAGGCTTCATAACTCTCCGGAATATCCTTGATGCCCATCCGCCGCCCAATCTCCCGCCACAAATAATAGGACGATTGCTTCTCAAGTTGGGTAAGCTTGCGCCAGCCAAAGCGCTCATTCCATCGGATGGGTTCGAAGATGAAGGTGGAAAGGGTATAGAGGTATTCGTCATTGGGGATCTGGTAGCGGCCGTGCTGCTCGTTCATGCGGCGTAAGGCCGCCCGTCCCCGTGGGCTGTCGTAGCCGTTTTCCAGGATCTCAGACAGGATGAGCACCGTATCATCGTACCGTTTCTGTACCCGGCTCAGGAATTCTCCCGTCTGTACCAGCAAGGGTGTGCCTTTCGCCACCCCGAATACCCGAAATAGCGCCAGCTCCAGCGAGCGGGTAGTATCCCAGGGGAATTCGTAGCAGCCCAGCAGGAAGGCGATCTCCTGGCAATCGCGCTCTGGGCTGAGGGTAGCGATGTGTTCCGCCCGGGTGCTTCGGGAACGGGCGTTTAGCACCCTTTCCGGGAAGTGGCTGTGCAATTCCGGGAGGGTATCGGCCGGTATCGTGAAGGTGTTTTTCATAATTTCTAAAAATTAGCTTTGAACAAGCCTGGTGGCTGGCCAAAAATATACCTTTTAGCCTATAACGCTCCAAAAATGCTCTTAGCCCTGCCTCAACGCCGCTCATACACTTCTACCATCCCTTTTTCATTCAACAGGTATAACCGCCGCGCCTGCCAATAGGCCTGTCGGGCTTGTCCTCCTGTATCGGGTAAGCGAAGCGCAGCCGATTGGAAGCGTTCCAGATTGTAGGCCAGGGCGGCGCCCGGTTGGAAAAGCAGCAGATTGCCGTCCAATACCTGCAATTGGGTAAAGCCAGACAGATCAAGCAGTTGATGAAATTGCCCGAAATTGTCAAAAATAAAAACGCCCTGGCCAGGATCGTAGAGGTATACCATATTTTCGCGGGCAATCGCTTGCCGCGCGAAAGGAGGGCGCCCCAACTGAGCGCTGAGATTGTCCGTAGTAGTTAGTTGGGCGCCATCCCGCCCTATTTTCCGAAGCTGGAAAGCGGCCTGGTCGTAAACCCAAATGTTATTGTCTGGCGCCAGCGCCACTGCCGTAGCATTGATGATCTGAGCTGAAAAGAGCAACAACCAACCCGTTTCATTCATTGTGCGGTCGAGTGTGGCAATGCCCTGAAGTTCAGGATAGAACAATAGTAGATTGAAAGGGTCGGTAGCATCGATATAGGCCAGCTCGCCACGGGTGTTGTTGTTGTAGCGAAACTGCTCACGCCCGTCCGGCCGGTATTTCACCACTTCATTTTGCCCGGTGATCAGATAAACCTGTTGCAGCTTGTCGACGGTAAACCACTGCGCTTCCAATGGCAAGGTATAAAGCAAGCGGAAAGAATCCACAGGGCCGGGTTGGGCCAGGGTGGTACTGCAGGAGGAGAACAGGAGGAGCAGGAAAAGTGGGAAGAGGGAAATTGGAAGTCGGAAGTCGGAAATGGGAAGTGGGAAATTGCTTCCGACTTCCCACTTCCGAATTCCCACTTCCTTAGGTTTTCTGCTGTTCTGCTTCCCTGTTTCCAAATATCTTGCCGTTATCATTTTCAAAGAATTTAATTTCCATCTTGCTGCCGTCGAAGACGGCGTAGGAGTTGTAATGCAGCCAGTCGCCCAGATTAATATAACGGCTTTTACCATTCTTTAGCGCGTGGTCGATAGGGAGGTGGCGGTGGCCGAAGATGAAATAATCGCGGTGTTTCTGTTCCAGCTTTCTGTTGCAGTAAGCGATGAGCCATTCGTTAGCTTCCCCCAGGAAGCGGCCGACATCCGATTTGGCGGCCCCCCGGCTTTTACCTGACCAGAAGTTGGCCAGGCGGATACCGAAGTTGGGATGCAGGCGTTCAAAAAGCCATTGGCAAAAGGGGTTGGCAAAGACTTTTTTGATGAATTTATATCCATAGTCGCCCGGGCCGAGCCCATCGCCATGGCCGATCAAAAAAGACTTGCCCATGATTTCCCGTTCGATGGGCTGTCGGTAAATGGGGATGCCCAACTCTTCTTCGAAGTAACGGAACATCCACATGTCGTGGTTACCGGTAAAAAAGTAAATGGGAATACCGTCATCCCGCAGTTCCGCCAGCTTGCCCAACAACCGCAGGCACCCTTTGGGCACCACAGTGCGGTACTCGAACCAGAAATCGAACACATCCCCCACCAGGTAAATGGCCTCAGCATCTTTCCGGATCTGTTCCAGCCAGCGTACAATTTGCTGTTCCCGCTCGCGGCTGCTCAACCTTGCATCAACTCCCAGGTGAAAGTCAGAAGCGAAATAAACTTTCTTCATCAACCACCTAGGCTTTTTGCATGACTGTCCCGCAATGCTTGCAGGTGCGCAATTCTTCCGAATCCATGAATTTGGTAATAGCGGCTTTTAGCTGCAGAACGATATCTTCCAGCGCGAAGGTTTCTTCATGCAGCTTGCGATGGCAGTTCTCACAGAACCACATCAACTTGTCGTTCTCGCCCTGATGGCGATAGCGTTCGATTACCAGGCCGATCGTATTGGCGGGCCGCTGGGGCGAATGCGGAATACGCGGTGGCAGAAGGAACATCTCCCCTTCCCGGATGGCAATATCCTCCGGCTGGCCGGCTTCATTGATTATCTTGAGCGTGATGTCACCTTCGAGTTGGTAGAAAAGCTCTTCGCCTTCTTCCCAGTGGTAATCCTTGCGGCCATTGGGCCCTCCGACGACCATCACGATGTAGTCGTCATTGCCTTTGTAAACTTGCTGGTTGCCCACAGGCGGCTTAAGCAGGCCTCGATGTTCGTCGACCCATTTCCGGAGGTTGAATGGTTTGGCTAGTGGCATAGTAGGGTGGATTTATGATTTATGATTTTTGACTATTAAAACCTTTGGGTTTTGGACAAACCTCAAAGGTTTTTTCTCACGGTCAAATTATATTAAATTTAGCCAAATTTAGTAAAAACCCTCAAGCTCCTCCAAATATGGACCTCAACCTCAAAGGAAAGAATGCATTGGTTTGTGGAAGTAGCAAAGGCATCGGCAAAGCAGCTGCCCTGGAGATTGCTAAGCTGGGCGCCAACGTCACCCTGGTTTCCCGCTCCGCCACTATCATGGCGGATATTGTTCAGGAAATGGATAATAGCCAGGGGCAGGATCACGATTTTCTCGCTGCTGATTTTACCGATATCGATGACCTGCAGCTCAAAGTGCGCGGACTGGTGTCCGCCAAGCCTATCCACATCCTGGTGAACAATACAGGCGGCCCCCCCGCAGGCCCTATCTTTGAGGCGGATATCGAGTCTTTCCGGGAGGCGTACAATACCCACCTCATCTGCAATCACCTGCTGGTGCAGGCCGTTGTGCCGGGGATGAAAAAAGAAGGCTACGGCCGCATAATAAACATTATATCTACCTCTGTAAAGGCGCCTTTACCCAACCTTGGGGTATCCAATACGGTACGCGCGGCGGTGGCCAACTGGGCCAAGACCTTAGCCAACGAGCTGGGCCGATTTGGCATCACCGTCAACAGCGTCCTGCCCGGCGCTACCCAAACCGGCCGCCTGATGCAGATTATTGACGGGAAAGCCGCCAAGGAGCGGCGCAGCCGGCAGGAAGTGGTCGAAGAAATGCAGGCGGAAATACCCCTGGGCCGTTTCGCCGACCCCCACGAACTTGGCGCCGCCATCGCTTTTCTGGCCTCACCGGCCGCCAGCTACATCACCGGTGTAGCCCTGGCGGTGGATGGGGGAAGATTGAAGAATTTGTGATTACCAGCAAAAAGATTCCTGGATAGATCTCATCGCGCCCAAGAGGACAATTGTGCCGCGACAGCGGTACAATAGAAGCATCAAGAGTATCCAAAAAAAAGACGATCCTAATGCCCATGGCCCGCCTTCACCTGTAGCCTCGCCTGCTCCAGCAGCACTACATCCTCCGTATCTCCCAGGATCTCGTCTACCAAGCCATAAGCTTTGGCTTC
This sequence comes from Lewinellaceae bacterium, assembly GCA_020636215.1. Taxonomy (GTDB): domain Bacteria; phylum Bacteroidota; class Bacteroidia; order Chitinophagales; family Saprospiraceae; genus JACJYE01. Next base: position 1,223,154 of record JACJYG010000004.1, on the reverse strand, counting down.
CAGGGCGTTCATGAAGCGGTCGCGCAGGAAATCCGTTTCGATCTGCTGCCAACTGTGGCCGCTGTTTCTTCCTACAATGTGGAACAACTGCTTTTCCAGGCGTTCCTGTTCGTGGTAGGCGATGCGTACATCCTCGGTGTAGCCCTGTGCGCCGCCCCCTGCCGGGTGCATGTGAATGGTGGCGTGCGGCAAGGCGTAGCGGTTGCCTTTCGCTCCGGAAGAAAGGAGGACCGTACTCATGCTGGCCGTTACGCCTACGGCAGTGGTGTGTACGGGAGCTTTGATCATCTGCATGGCGTCATAAATGGCCATGCCGGCGTAAATACTGCCGCCCGGACTGTTGATGTACATGTTGATGGGCAGCTTGTTGCTCTGGCTGTCGAGGTAGAGCAACTGAGCCACGATGAGGTTGGCAACCTGTTCGTTAACTCCAGTGCCCAGGAACACGATGCGCTCCTTTAGCAGGAGGCTATAGATGTCGTAGGCGCGCTCCGCGCGGTCGCTCGCGTCGATGACCATAGGCACGACGGAGGCCTGGCTATGAAGATGTGACATAGCTTGGTTTTTTGTTGAAGAAAATTTTAAAATAAATAAAGATGCTGTTGATGCTTTTTTTGGCCCGTACGGGCCAAAAGGATGCTGCGCCCTTCGGGCGGTTGATCCTATGGATAGTCAGGCTTTAGCATCAATAGTATCATCCGCCCGTAGGGCGAAGTATCCACCTTAGGCGCCAATCAAGGGCCTCCACCGTGCTGCCGGGAGGACTATGCCTCCGGAAAAATCCGACGGATCTGGCGGACAAGCCTTCCTGCGGGGCGTTCAATGACAAGACGCCGGTGTACGGCATCGATCTCTTTCCGCAATTTGCGGCGGCCGTACCAGCGGATAGCCTGGAGGATTATCTCTTGCTGTTCCGAAGAGGCCGGCAATTCCCATCCCGACGGGACTCCCTCCGGCCGCTTCCCTCCGCTCGCTCGGTGCACTTGTGTTCGGGTAAAACTTTCGCCCGTTCTCGGAACTTGGCTGGGTAAACCTTCCCACTTCCTCCCTCGTCTCCAAAGGGGAAGCCCGATAGCCCGGAGTTTATTCCACCACTTCCTCATAGCGCAGGGATTTTTCTTTAACCTGTTCGCGGATCTTCTCCAGGCACTTGTGTTTTTGCACCGTGGCCGAGCGGGTGTTGGAGAAGCCGAACTCCTCGGCGATCTCCTGCAGCGGCAGATGTTGGTAGTAAAAGGCCTGCAGGATGTCCATGCATTTGCGGCCAGCGGTAGCCAGGAAGTGGAAGAGGCGCAAGCGGGGCGGCTCCGGCTCCTGGTAAAAATCATGGGGGATTTCGATCTGCTGCTCCAGCTCGCTGAAGGAGAGCAGGTTAGCGTCGCGCCCCCGCTGCCGTACCCATAAATGTTTGACGATACCTATTATGTAGGCGGAGGCGGAGCTTTTGATGTCGAGCCGCCCTTCCACTGCCTTTTCGTACAGGATGATCAGGGCATCCTGGAATACATCTTTAGCGTCGTCATAATCGCCGCCCAAAGCCTTGACGAGTTGCGCGGCGCGGGGGAAGCAGGCCGCGTAGAGCTGCTCGAAAGCGGTTGCCCGATCGGAAAGAAGTTGTTGGGTGATATCTTTTGCTGTTACGTCCATAGCTTGGTGAATTTGAGGGCGTTTTTCACTGCCCTTTTGTTTATAGTGCCAATATGGGGGGAAGTATCACCGTGGAAATTAAGAACTTGTTTAAATTTCATACTTCGGGTTGAAAATGCCCCTTTTTCGGTGATACTTCGTTCCTTTTTTTGTCCATACCTTCCAGGTATGCACTTCAAAAAGAGCCTTGTCTCACCAAAAAATGAATCCTTTTCATTCCCAAAAACGAATTTTAAACAAGTTCTAAAATTTCTCTGAAATTAGGGGATTATCTGTTCAATCTCTTGCTCTTTTGTATTGTTTTATGCTGAGGGCAATTATATTAAGTTACCCGTTGCCGACGGCAGGTATCTTTTTGACCCGTATGGGCCAAAAAGAAGTATCTACAGCATCGGTAAACATGGCCGTTAGCACTAACCAATCGCCGTCTTAATCGCCTCCGCCGCCAGCCGCCCACTCCGCATAGCAGCATTAATGGAGCCATTCAGCAAGTGGTCGCCGCAGACAAAAAGGTGCTCACTGAGGCGCAATTCCGACGGATCAATATCATGCCGGACGTGTTGCTGGGCGGGCAGCGCGTAATCGACCACCCGTTCATCCAGGAGTTGCCAGGCATCTACCGCTTTCCCAAACCATCGGCTCAGCTCCGCTTTCACCTGCCCGGCCAGGGTTTCTCCTCGGGCTTCTGTTTTGCCGACAATGGATACCGAAGCCAGGTGCTGGCCCGCCGGTGCGTATCCCGGGGCCACCTGGCTCATCGCCACAACGCTGTTCACCAGGCCGTCTGGCAGGGTATTCAAGGCGATGAGGGCCTGCCCGATGGGCGCCACAGGGGCCGTGAAGTGGAGGTGGGTGGTGCTGTGGTATTCCTGCTTAGTATCCGGCGCATACGAGCGCACCAGCCCGGTGGCTTCGGTGGCCAGCAGGATGGCCTTGCCTTCAAACACGGCGCCATCATCGGTATATACCTTATTGCCATCGATGCGCTCCACCCGGCAATTCACTTTGATTACCTCTTTAGGCAAATTGCCGGCCAACTGGCGGGGAATGGCTTCCATGCCGGCATTAGGGACCGCCACGGCTCCTTCGGCAAACATTTTGAATACAAAGTCGAACATGCGACGGCTCGTCCGCAATTCCTTTTCAAGGAAGATCCCACTATAAAAAGGCTGGAAAAAGCGGCGGATCAACGCCTCATCGAACCCATACGCCCCGCCCAGCACCTCCAGGGTAGGGCGTTCCTCGGCGGCGAATATTTCGGAGAGGCTCTGCCGTTTAAGGCGGTTGCTCAGGCCTAATATCTTCAGTTTACTTCCCCAACCACCGGCTTTGGCCATCAGGGTAGGGAACAGGCTGCTCCAGTTGCGCAGAGGGTCGCCGATGCGGTCCCGGCTGCCGTCGGCCTGCAAGAGGATTGCACCGGGAAGGAAAGGGCGGAGGTTGAGCTTTTCGTAGTCGAGCAAGGCTTTGGCCTCGGGATAGGCTGTAGCGAACACCTGGAAGCCGTGGTCGAGCAGAAAGCCGTTTTTTTGCTCCGTCTTTACGCGCCCTCCTACTCGGTCGCTAGCTTCCAGCAGTTGGATGGACTGGCCTTTTTGGTGCAGATAGTTGGCGGCGGCCAGGCCCGCCAATCCGCCGCCGATGATGATTACGTCCGTCATAAGTTGATTCCGTTGTTAAACTCTGAACAGTGGAGAGGCGGGATTGTTGGAAGCCCCTATTCCTCTTCTTCCGAAGTTTGCCCCTTAAAATATTCCTTTACCTTCTTCGCCACCCCCATGCTGCTCACCTCGGCGATCTCGGTGGCCAGGGCGTTGCGCAGGCGTTTCACCGAACCGAAGTGGCTGAGCAGTTTCTGCGCCGTCTTCTCCCCGACGCCCGGTATATTGGTCAGCTCGGTGGTGGTGAAGTGCTGAGAGCGTTTATTGCGGTGAAAGGTGATGGCGAAGCGGTGGGCTTCGTTGCGCGCCTGTTGGATCAGCTTGAGCGATTCGGACTTCTTATCGATGTAAAGGGGAATGGAATCTCCGGGGAAGAATATTTCCTCCAGGCGTTTGGCGATGCCAATAACCGTCACCTTATCGAGGATGCCCAGCCGTTCCAGGCTTGCTGCGGCGGCGCTGAGCTGCCCTTTGCCGCCGTCGATGATGATGAGTTGGGGCAATGGTTCGCCCTCGTCGATCAGGCGGCGGTAACGGCGTTGGACGACTTCCTCCATAGAGGCGAAATCGTTGGGCCCTTCAACGGTTTTGATGTTGAAATGGCGGTAGTCCTTTTTGCTGGGTTTGGCGTTTTTGAATACGACGCAGGAGGCAACGGGGTGGCTGCCCTGAATGTTGGAGTTGTCGAAACACTCGAGGTGCAGGGGTACTTCGTCCATCTGCAGGTCCTTTTGCAGGGTGCGCAGAATGCGTTCGGCGGAAGTCTGCTTGCGCGTTTGGCTGGCCCGTTGCTTTTGCTTCTGCAACAGATAATACTTCACGTTCTTCTCCGACAATTCCAGCAATTTCCGTTTATCGCCGATCTTAGGTATATTGGCTTGCAGCCCTTCTTCCAGTTGCACCTCAAAGGGCAGGATGATTTCAGTGGCGATGCTGTTGAAGCGCTCCCTGATCACCGGGATAGCGTATTCGAGTAGTTCCTGCTCCTCATCGTCCAGGTTCTTGACCAATTCCTGGGTGTGGGTATGGATAATGGCGCCATTGACGACCTTGATGTAGTTGATGTAGGCCTCCTTTTCCTCGGAAGCGATGGAAAATACGTCAACGTCGCGAATGGTCGTGCTGACCACGGTCGATTTGGCCTGGTAATCTTCAAAAGCGCTGAATTTTTCCTTGATCTGGTGAGCTTTTTCAAATTCCAGGTTTTCGGCGTAAGTTTCCATCAGCGTTTTGAAGTGGGCTTTCACCGCGCCGAAATTACCGCGTAGGATGTTCTTCACCTGGTCGGCGCGGTCCTGGTAGGCGGCTTCGCTTTCCAGGCCCTCACAGGGGCCCATACAGTTTTTGATGTGATATTCGAGGCAAACCTTAAACTTGCCGGCCTCAATGTTGTCCTGGCTGAGATTATAACTACAGGTGCGCAGCGGAAACAGGCGCTTGATGAGGTCCAGGATGATCTTGATGCGCGATTTGGAAGTGTAGGGCCCGAAATAGGTGGACCCGTCCTTTACGACCCGACGGGTGATGAATACGCGGGGGAAGCGTTCGTTTTTGATGCAGATATAGGAATAACTCTTGTCATCGCGCAACATCACGTTGTAGCGCGGCTGGTATTTTTTGATCAGGGTGTTTTCCAACAGAAGTGCGTCGGCCTCCGTTTCCACGATCGTGAATTCCAGGTGGTGGGCGTTCTTAACCAGCACGCGGGTTTTGTGGGCACGGTCCCGGCGGTCGCCAAAATAGGAGGACACGCGGCTGCGCAGGTCCTTGGCCTTACCAACATAAAGGATCGTCCCGTCTTCATCCATAAAGCGGTAAACGCCAGGTTGCTTGGGGACCGTGTCGGCAATTGTTTTGAAATCGTTGGTGGTCATGGATGAAAAAACTCGCCTATTTTGTGATTTTTGGTAATCGTAACAAATATAGTTAGCACTGCCAAGATTTTTGCGCCCAAAAATAATAGGCAAGCTAAGTATATACCCCTGCCGCGATGGATTGGTTCAAATCCTGGCGGCCAGCGGTACATAATGCTCTTAAGGAACCCATAGTTTTGAAAACCCAAAAGAATAACATGGCTTTTCGTACCCAGTTTCTACTGATATTATCCGGGCTGTTGCTTTTCGGTAGCTGTTCCAAAAAACTCTACCCCGACCGCAGCCAGTTTTTGAAAGATGGTGACCCGGTTCCCACTGTGCGCCTGGATTATTACAAAAGCGTGCAGGAGCGCCCCGGGCAGGATTCTTCCCTTGCGGTAGCCCTGGCCATTTCCGGTGGGGGCTCCCGGGCCGCTAATTTTGGTATTGGCGTCATGCTGGGGCTGGAACAACTGCACATGAGGGGAGAGCAGGAGCAGGATATGCTTGACCAGGTCGATTATCTGTCTACCGTTTCAGGCGGGGGTTTTGCCGGGGGCGCCTACATCACTGCCCTGTACGAGCATCGGTATTTCAATCGCCAAGAACCATTCCAACTCAGCAATTACATTCAGCGGCAGATCCGGAAGGATTTGGCGGTTTCTTACACCGGTGTGCTCTTGCGCGCCGCCATCAATCCTCGTCTTTGGTTTTCCTATGCCGACGATGGGGATGCATTGGAGCGCGCTATCGACGAGCATGTTTTAGGCTTTGATCGGCGGCAAAAAAAAGACGGCCCGCGTACCCGCAGCCTGTTGCTAAGAGACATCTTCGTTCCCGCCGGCAGTACTGGCCAGGTATATTTCCCCATGCACATTACCAATAGTTCTACATTGAGCACCATGACGATCTTTCCGTTCACTCCGGATATCCTGGCGCGATACCAAATCAATGGGTACACTCATCGCCTGCACATGGTCAAACGAGACAGCCTCGACCCTTTTCAGGTGCCTTTGGCCGTCGGCATCAAAGCCAGCGGCAGCTTCCCGGTCCTGATCTCCAATAGCACCCTGCGCAGTAGTTTTAGCCCCGACCGGCCCTACCTGCACCTGATTGACGGCGCCATGACGGAGAACATCGGTTACTATACCGCCGTGGAAATCCTTAAACAAGAACGTAACCGGCGGCGGAAAGTCCTGCTGGTTGTCGATGCCGATGCGGGGGGTAACCTCTATACCTTTTCCAAACACGAGGCTGCCGAGTTTTCTCTGGGTGTCCTGGGGCGCTTGCCATCGAGCGGACTGTACGCCCGCCGGGCTACCCTGGCGAAAGATATCAGATCGGTTTGCCAGCAGTACGGCATTATACCTGTCTTCTTTAGTTTCAATATTCTGTTGCAGGACAACGACGCCCCCATACCTGAAGGTTTCGAAATCAAAGTGGAACAAGAACGCCTTATTGGCTTGTTGAAACAAAAGCTGGAACTGTCCAACAGCGACCAGCAGGTCCTCTATGAAGTGCTCACCCATATTGGCACCAAATACACCATCACTAATGATGAACAGGAACTCCTGCTGCTTAGCGGGCAACTGATCGTGCAGATGCAGGAAAAAGAGCTGCGAAAAGCAATGCAGCTGGGTAGGGAACAAGAATAATGGTTTGGCTAGGGAGAACTGTGAGCAGGAAACCGTCCTTTTTGCCGATTGCCTATTGACGATTTAACGGCCGGTGCTAATGATTTTTCCCCCGGGCCCTCCAATATTTGCAAATAATTGCCATGCTAACTATTTTTGCAGCAACAAAACTGCAAAGCCGTGGCCGAACTAGTGGCAAAAACCAAAACAGAAAAACAATCGGAGCTTTCGGGCTTCATCCTGGAGCGTACCGCGAAGCGGATGAAACAGTTCTTTCAGCAGCAACTGGCAGCGGCGGATGCCGGCATCACCATCGACCAATGGGTCATCCTGCAGGTGCTCGACCGGCAGGAAGGGCTTAGTCAGTTGGAGATTGCCCGAGCCACCTTCAAAGACCCGCCTACCGTCACCCGCATCATCGACCTGCTCTGCCAGAAAGAATTGACCCGAAGAATAACCGACCCAGACGACCGGCGTCGCTTCAAGATACAACTCACAGAAGACGGCCGGGAGAAGATCGAAGCCATTCTACCTATTATCCAGGCAGCCCGCCGCCAGGCCTGGCATGGCCTGGTGGACGAAGAAATCGGGCAACTGACTGGTATTCTGAATACTGTATTCGAAAACCTTAATCCTGGGTCTTAAACCTGTCGGGTTTAAATTAATACCTTAACCAAATAAAAAGCTTATGCATTACTATAGCCTTGGACAAGTACCGCCCAAACGACATACCCAATTTCGCAAGCCCAACGGGGAGCTCTACCACGAAGAGCTCTTTTCTACCGAAGGGTTCAGCGACTTGTACTCCCTGCTCTACCACGCCAACCCGCCCACCCAGATCGTTCAGGTGGAAGACCCTTTTTCTGTGGAACCCAAGGTGGTGTTCGATAAACAACTCAAACACCGCAGCCTGAAGGGGTTTCAGATAGAACCGGAAGACGACTACCTGAAGAGCCGCAAACCGGTGCTCGTCAATGACGACTGTAAGATCATCCTGGCTGCGCCGCGCCAGAGCATGACAGATTATTTCTTCAAGAACGCCGATGCTGATGAGGTGATCTTCATCCATAAGGGCAGCGGGCGGTTGCTCACGATGTATGGAACGGTGGCCTTCGAATACGGCGATTATGTAGTCATACCCCGCGGTACTACCTATCAGTTAGAATTTGACGGTAACGACAACCGCCTCTTCATTGTCGAGTCATACAGCCCGGTGGTGACGCCCCGGCGATATCGCAATAAATTTGGCCAGATGGAAGAACACGCGCCGTTTTGCGAGCGTGACATCCGAAAGCCGCAAAACCTGGAAACCCACGATGAGCAAGGGGAATTCCTCTTCTACATCAAAAAACAGGACAGGGTCTACCCCTACTATTACCTCAACCATCCTTTCGACCTGGTAGGTTGGGACGGCTATCTTTATCCCTATGCCTTTTCCATACATAACTTCGAACCCATTACGGGGCGTATCCATCAGCCACCGCCGGTGCATCAGACTTTTGAAGCGCGCAATTTCGTCATCTGTTCTTTCGTGCCCCGCTTGTATGACTACCACCCGCAGGCCATCCCGGCGCCCTACAATCACAGCAATATCGACAGCGATGAGTTGCTCTATTATGTAGATGGGGACTTCATGAGCCGCAAGCATGTCGAACAGGGTATGATCACGCTGCACCCGGGCGGCATCCCCCATGGCCCGCATCCCGGTACGGTAGAAAAGAGTATTGGCGCTAAAGAAACCGGTGAACTGGCCGTCATGGTGGATACCTTCCGCCCGCTCAAACTGACGGAATACGCCGTCGGCATCGAGGATAAGGATTACTACCGGAGTTGGTTGCCGCAGGTGGTGAAGCAGTAATGTGGTACACTGATTCTTGTGATTTATTATGATTCACTATGATGACATAGCGCGCTGTTTTTTAAATAAAACCCCAGAGCTGCGCCGAAGAGTCCTTACCCAGGACTTCAAGCCAAATCTAGGCAATCATAACCGATCATAAGGCATCATAAAGATCAGTGTGCTATTCCCTAAGCCTTTTTTAAAATTCAAAATACATTCAAAATGGATACGCTAACCAGCAATAAAACCTATACGGAGCAAGACACCTTCCCTATCAACGGGACGGACTACATCGAATTTTACGTCGGCAACGCCAAGCAGGCCGCACATTACTATCAGTCGGCTTTTGGCTTCCGGATCGTAGCCTACCGCGGCCCGGAGACGGGCGCCCGCGAAACAGCCTCCTACGTCCTGCAGCAGGGCAAGGTCCGTTTTGTATTGACTTCGGCCCTGTATCCCGACCACGAAGTATCCCGGCACGTCCTTCAGCATGGCGACGGTGTCAAAGTGCTGGCACTATGGGTCGATAATGCCGCCGATGCTTACAACAAGGCTGTGGAACGCGGCGCCAGGCCCTTCAAAGCCCCCGAAACAATGAAGGATGAATACGGAGAAGTAACAATAGCTTCCATCCACACCTATGGGGAAACCTTGCACACATTCGTCGAACGCAAACACTATGAAGGGGCTTTCCTGCCGGGCTTCCAGGCCCGGGAAAGCCTGATGGAAATTCAACCCATCGGCCTGAAATACGTCGACCATTGTGTAGGCAATGTGGAATTGGGTATGATGAACAAGTGGGTGGAATTCTACCAGGATGTAATGGGCTTTAAGCTGCTCGTCACCTTCGACGATAAGGACATTTCCACCGAATACACTGCCCTGATGAGCAAAGTGGTTTCCAACGGCAACGGCTTCATCAAGTTCCCCATTAACGAGCCGGCACAGGGTAAGAAAAAATCTCAGATTGAAGAATACCTGGACTACTACCACGGCGCCGGCGTACAGCACATCGCCCTGGCCACCGATGACATCATCTTCACCGTGGATGAACTGCGCCGCCGAGGTGTGGAATTCCTCTACGTCCCGGAAGCATACTACGACACCGTCTTGGAGCGAGTAGGTGAGATTAAGGAAGAGCTGGAGGAACTGAAGCGCCTCAACATCCTGATCGACCGCGATGAAGAGGGTTACCTGCTGCAAATTTTCACCAAACCAGTACAGGACCGTCCGACGGTTTTCTACGAGATCATTCAACGCGAAGGCGCTCGTTCCTTTGGTAAGGGCAACTTCAAGGCATTGTTCGAAGCCATAGAACGGGAACAGGAACGGCGGGGGACGTTGTAGGCAGTAAACAGTAGGCAGTAGACAGTGGGCAGTAGGCAGTCCCTTGGATGGTTTAGGGATTATGGTTCCTGCATACTGCTAACTGTCCTACTGACAGTCCGGGCTGGCAGACAATGAATCCTGCAGCGGAGCAAGCGCATTGGCAAGCGGTTGTAGCAGGGCCGGAGGGTTTCCATATTCATAGGTAACCCGGTAGGTTTCGTTGCCGCGGGCGATCTCAATCCACTGCCCACCTCCATCAGCGCAATCGGGGCAGCCGATCACTTCCTCAAGTGCATTGAAGGCTTCCCAGTCCACCAGGTTGGAAAGGTTCTGGAAATCCTGCTCCTCTATGGGGCGGGAGCAGGAGCGCACAACCGTCGAATTTTCGGTACACCATTCGTGAACCTGGAAAGATTGCGTAGTTGCGGAGACTTCAAAAGTATAAGAGCAATTGCCAATACATTCGCAAAAAAAAGCGCCCATTTCGATACGTATGCTGGGGGCGTAATCATCTTTTCCGCATTGGGAGAAGGCCAGGAGAACCGTAACCGCTAAAATATAGCGCGCTTTTTTCATAATGGGAGATGTTTTCATACAAGACGAGCAGCAGGCGGCTAATGTTGGGTGGGACAAAAAAAACGGGGCGAACCAATAAAGGAACGCCCCGGGGGGTAAGTGTTCCAAGTGTCTCTTTTCAACCGCTTCGGCGGAGGAGTTGGGGCTGTTGGTAAGCCCAAATACCACGGTGAGATCCCTGGGCATTTTTTTCGTCCCGCATCACCTGGGCAAGCAAGGCAAATAATTGGTGTTTGAGTGTGCGCAGCCGCTTGCGGAAGCTGTCGATCTTGCGATAAATACGGCGGTGTTCGGTATTGTTTTTCAGTTCTCGTTGGTGATTCTGGGGATTGGCCACACAAGCCAGGTGGCGATGAAAAGAACGGACCCAGCCTTCGATTTCCCGGATCTCCGGTTTGATGGAAGCCATCAGGCTGTTGAAGAGGTTCCGCATCTCGTCGGCTTGGGAGGTAGTTAGGGCATACCCCAGAAAATGGCGCATGGCTTTTTCCAAAAATCGTATTTCACCTTTCCAGTAGCCGGCCAGCGAGAGCCACTCCTGGCTATCTCGATGCAGTTGGTCAAAGGTAAGAGGCCAGATGCTTTTGTTAACATGGGCAATTGTCGCATTCATAGCTCAGGATTCTTGGGTTTTTCGATCAGTAGACAGAACCAGTGTTGCCAATCGTGTCTGCTCGGTTTATTTTGGGGTTTTCTGGAATGCGTTGGAAGAAAAAAAGTTGTTCCTAAATATAAGAGAATATCATAAAAAAGGAAATACCTGGTTTCATTTTTTTAGGAACGATCTCAACTTTCCAGGGAGAGAATCTGAGAAGAAAACATTATATTTAGGTAAGCTCTGACCTGATTACCATGGCATTATCCGGGAATGCAAGCACGAATATCCTTCGGCTGCTGGCCAGCGATAACGAGCGCAACAGCGCTTTGGCCCTGCAGTTGCTGGATAGCCAACTGGCCAGGCAGGATTTTCTGGCCAGCCTCGGCGCCCACCTGCTCACTACAGATGGGCCCGTCCGCGCTTATCTGCAAAACTGCCTGCAGATGCTGGCTAAGGCCATTGGCATTAACAACCGGCACACGGCCCGGCCGCTGCAACTGCTGCTGAATTTTGGAAAGGGGGAAGACCCGGAAGCAGAAACGGAAAAGGCTATTCAAGCCTTACATCAGCTATTCGATGTCGACCAATTGATGCTGGCCCTTTATACCTACCACTACAAAGGGCTTTGCGGCGCTCTGATCCTGAAAAATGGCAGCCGCTCCGACATCCGCCGCTTGATGGAAAGCAGGATATACCAGAGCAGCCGTGGTAAAACGATGGGCCTCCAGAACCTTAATATGGAACAATTGCCAGAGGATCTAGCTGCCTTTGAGGATATTGAAGCTCTTGACCTTTCCGGCAATCAACTGCGTCGGCTTCCGGCCTCTTTACTTTCTAACTCCCGCCTGAACTACCTTAATGCACAATTCAACGCCATCAACCACCTTCCAGGAGGGCTCCTTGTTAGTCATCATCTGGAATGCCTGGATTTGCGGCACAACAAGCTGCGAATGTCCTGGCTGGAATACCTGCAACACCCCGCCAAAAAGCGCTTCCTGGTTTCCCTGCACAACGAATCCGGCTTTACCCTCAATGAGTTGCACGAGGAAGACATTGGCCTGATCCTGGCCAACCTTTCTTATGCGTCCGATGAAGGCTTGGTGCTTGGCCTGGCCAGCCAGCAAATCCGGGAAGTGCCCGACGCTGTGTTCCGTCTGCGAAACCTCCGGATACTCGACCTTCGGAATAACCCCCTTCCTTTTCTCCCTGCCTGGCTACTCCGAATGCCCCGACTTATCACCATCTACTGCGATCCCGGCGTAGAATACAACCCTGCCTTCAAGCAATCCCAACTGGAAGTCCTGAGAGAAAGTACGGCGCGCCTTCCTTCCCCCCGGGCCAAACAACCAGGCCGGGTTGCCAGTCAGGATTGCCCCATTACACTGCCGCTTGAGTTGAAACTTCCGGATGTCCTGCCGGAAGGATAGCGTTGCTTTGGTTGGGAATGCGGGAATGGGAGAATGCGAGAATGGGAGAATGCGAGAATGCGGGGATGAGAGAATGCGAGAATGCGAGAATGCGAGAATGCGAGAATGCGAGAATGCTTAAATATTTAGCATATTTTCGCATTTTCGTATTTACACATTTATTCATTCTTGCATTTTTGCATTCTTGCATTCTTGCATTTATTCATTCTTGCATTTCAATTATAACACATGTCCGAAGATACCCTTGCCACCACTACGGAACTCATCATACGCGATTTCGAAATGCAGCCGCAGGAGAAAACCCTGACCGAGGAGGAACTCCTGCAATTGCTGGCGGACCATATCGCGGATATGATCGAACATCGGCTGGAATTCCTGCTTAGCATGATGTACCGGCTGGACGTCGACGAGCGGAAAGTTGACCGGGCTTTATCGCCTTATTCAGATGAGCCGGCCAACCTGGCGCTGGCAAAACTGGTGCTGGAACGGCAAAAGCAACGAGCTTTTACCAAGCAATACTATAAGCAGCAGGATTTAGAAGATATGGATGGACTTGAGCTTTAGAAGCTGTTTGAATTTGGTTTTTAGAATTTATTATAGGCTATTTTTTCGTCAATCAAGGCTCTTTTTGAGCCTCGGGGCGAAAAAAAGCCGAAGAGTGGCGGAAAAAGAGGCATAATAAAACTGAAGGACTAAATTCAAACAGCTTCTAAGTTAACAATAGTAAGGAAATGAAACTCAAACAAACTTCCCCGCGCGTCTGCGTCATCGGCGCGGGTTGTTCCGGACTAGCGGCTATCAAACACCTCATTCAGGCCGGCGTAGAAGAGATCGTATGCTTTGAGCAGAACGATCAGGTAGGGGGCAATTGGATCTTCACCGCGGGCGAATCGCATTCCAGCGTTTGTGAGACGACGCATATCATCTCCTCCAGGAAGTTGTCCCAATTTGAGGATTTCCCTATGCCGGAGCATTACCCCGATTATCCTTCCCACAAGCAGGTGCTGGCCTATTTTCAAAGCTACGCCAGGCATTTTGGGCTTGAAAAATATATCCGGTTCAATACTGCGGTAGCAAGGGCAGAAGAATTGCCGGACAAAAAGTGGAAAATCACCCTTAAAAACGGGGAGGAGCAGCATTTTGATTACCTCGTTACGGCCAATGGACACCATTCTACGCCGCGTTGGCCGGATATTCCCGGCAACTTCACCGGCGATTACATCCACTCCCACACCTACAAAAGCAACCAGCCTTTTTCCGGTAAACGTGTGCTGGTGATCGGCGTGGGCAATTCCGGCTGTGATTGTGCTGTGGAGGTCAGCCGTGTGGCGGAGTTTACAGCCATCAGTATGCGGAGGCCTACTTATATCATTCCCAAATTCTTCCTGGGCAAGCCGACTGATACGTTCAATGAAGGCCTGCTCTGGGTGCCTCGCTTCCTCCAACGCCCCTTACAGCAACTCTCCCTTCGAATCCAGGTGGGCGATTACCGCGACTATGGCCTGGAACGCCCCGATTTTCCAGTTACGAAGTGCCACCCTACGCTTAATTCCGAGCTGCTTTACCGCATCCGCCATGGCCGGGTACACCCCCGTAAGGGAATCAGCCGTTTTGAAGGCCAGGCGGTCCACTTCACCGACGGCAAGGTTGAAAAATACGACGCTATTATCGCCGCCACCGGCTATAAGATTGCCTTCCCTTTTTTCAGTCGCGATTTTATCAATTTTGAGGAAGCCACCCGAATCCCCCTTTACTTGCGTATGATACACGCCGATCATCCTACTTTATTCCTGATCGGGATGACCCAGCCTCAGGGCTGCATCTGGCCTCTGTCAGACCTTCAGTCCAAACTGGCTGCCAACTGCATCATGGGCCGCTGGGCTATCCCCCGGAATGTTCGGGAACTGGCGGAAAAGGAATGCGATGAGATTGAACGGGACTTTATCCACACCAAACGCCACAGTCTGGAAGTACACTTTTTCCCTTTCCTCAATAAACTAAAACGAAGTATCCCCAAGAATGCGCCGGAGTGGGAAACGGTTGCGGGGGGAAGTTAAGAAATGGCTGAATAGTTGGAGTGATGAATGGCTACCGCCAGCCATTCATCACCTCATCCTCCGGCTTCCTGTGAGCCTTTACTCCGGGCCCACTTCTCTGCCGCCTTTTAGTTCATCCTGATATTCGCGCAGCAGGTTCCATTCGCCATTGTTGGCCAGACGGGCCTGTGTTGGCCAAGTGGCGGGGTCGTGCATACGGAAGCTGGCGCCTGCTGCCTCGAGGATAGCATTCAGTTGCTCGACATCAGCATCGGCCAGGTCGGCCCAGTTAATGATTCCGGCGTTTTTTAGCAATTCCTCGATTTTAGGCCCGACTCCTTCAATGATCTTCAAATCTTCCGGGTCGTTGGACAGTGCTCCGGATGGGTCTTTGCGGAAAGCCTCCGGATTTTCCAGCTTTTTCATGGCCAGGTGAGCGGCCTGCTCCACCCAGTTGTCGCGTTCAATGCGGCCTTCAAAGTATTCGATAGCGGCGGTCACTTCCCGGATTCGCTCGGAGTCCCAGGCGGCAATTTCGTCGTAGGTGTACACCCCGATCTCGTTGAGTTTCTTTTCCAGGAAAGGGCCAATGCCGTCGATGCGGGTCAGGTCGTCTTGTTCCGGCGCTTCTCCGGGCAGGATGATCTTCTCTTGAATAATCTTTTTTTCGGAGCTGAAGGACACCTCTGGCTCTTGCTCCACCACAGAGGCGTCGGTCATTCCCGGATAGGGATGCAGGGATGAAATCTCCAGTGGTTCGCTTGTGTCCTGGCCCGGAGCCATACTTTGTTCTGCCAGGGATGGGCTGCTTTGAATTTTTTTCAACTCCTGCCGCAGCTCGGCATTTTCTCCGTCGAGTCTTTCCAGATGGGCTTCCATGGCTTCCAGGCGATGGCGGGTAGCATTGTAAATGCTTTGCATCTGGGCAAAATTGTTGAGCGACTGATCTTCTTCTTCCAGCGTGCTGGAGAGTTCCATATTGTGAGACTGAAGGGATTCGAGCTGCTGGTTTAGGGCAGTGAAGTGTTCCTTCAGGCTTTCAATCTGCTGGTCTCGCTCGGCGATCTGCCGGTTCAAGTCTTCAATGGTCGTAGAGTAGGATTGCCCACTAGCCTGTAATTCCTCGATTTTCCGGTTAAGTTGGAAAATTTCGCGATGCAGTTGCCCTTTTTCTTCCTCGATGCGGGCCACCTGGGCTTCGGCTTCCTGAACGGCAAACCCCGCTTTTTTCAGGTCGGCTTCTTTCAATGCCAGTTGGTCTTGCAGGGCTTCCAGTTCGATACGGGCCTCTGCCAGTTCCTTTTCTTTATCTTTCAGTTCCCGTCGGAGCGTCATAACGCGGCGGCTTCTCAACAGATAACCGAGCAACAGCCCAAACAAGAAGGCGATGAGCATGATAAACAGAATGGCATAGCTATCCTGTGTATTAAACTGGTCGAAGAGTTTGCTGAAGTCCATAATTGGTATGCTAGGTGAGTATATTAATTTAAATCACTGGCGTCTTCCAGTATTTTTTCCTCCTGTGGTTGTTCTGCTTCTTCTTTATTATCCAGGATAAAGTTGACGCGGCGGTTTTTCTGCCGGCCTTCCGGATTGTCAGAACCATCGGGGTTTGAATTGGGCGCCACAGGCCGCTTCTTGCCCATAGATTCTACATTGATCGTTGCTTTTACGCCGAGGGAATCTATGAAATATTTTTTCGCGTTTTTCGCCCGGCGCAGCCCCAGGTCGAGGTTATAGGCGTCTGAACCGATACTGTCGGTATGGCCGACGATCGTCAGGGTAGCAGCCGGGTTGAGGCCCAGATAGGCCTTTACCGAATCGGCATAGAGCAAGAGAGGGCCGCCCGGTAGGAATACATCCGAGTTGTATTCGAAATTGGCATCCGAAAAAGTCATGTTCCTAAATGTAAATACGACTTTTTCAAAACCTTTGGGAATAGCACTGGGGTCGTAGAGGTCGAATAGCAATGGTTCTCGAAGTTGGTTGTCCTGGCTCAGGCCATGGTCCAAAGAAAAGCGGTTCTGGAGAATTCCGCGTTTCATGAGCAATTTGCGGATCTGGTCGGCCCGCGCCAGGCCTATATTTTCGAAGTAGCCGGGTGCAATGTCTTTTTCACTTTCTCTGTAAAAACCCGTAATGGTCACATTCCGATCGGGCCGTGCCCGGAGAATAGCGGCCAGGGTGTCGAGGAAAGCCTGGTTGTCGCTGTTCAGGCGGGGTGCAATGCTGGCTGAATCGAAGGCAAACTGATCGTAGCCCCGCAGGATCGTCGAATCGCCTTCGGTCAACTTCAGGCTTTTCAGGCGGATGTCTTCCACGGGCTGTTCTTCCCCACAAAGGTGGCGGACCTCACAGACAAAGTACCAACGCGCAAACATCATGTAAACGCAAAAAAGGACAAAGACCAGGAGGGATAGAAACCTCATATATCTTGGTTATTTGTTGTTCGTTGTTCGTTATCCGTTTTGCAGGAAAAGGGAATGTGAAGTTTCCCTACGAACCTCCTAAATGTAGGCAATATTGCGGTTTTTTCAATGTCTTTACCCGAAATCTAACACTTTAGCTCCGTTGCGGCCCACCTAAAGGGCCTTTTTTAGTAATTTCTTTATAACTTTCTCTCCAAAACCACCGGCTATGAAAATTCGATGCCATGCCAATAGTATCCGCCTGCGCGTGCGGAAATCAGATGTAGAAATCCTGGAAAACAACGGTGCTGTGCGGGAGGAAATCCTTTTTGGCCCAGGCCAGGCCCTGGTATTTGAATTATGCATGGAAGAAAGGCCGGCCATAACCGCTTCCTTGGAGGGAAATCTGGTGAAGATTTGTATGCCGCAGCAACTGGCCTTGTCCTGGATACAATCTGAAACGGTAGGGCTCGAACACCATCAGGCGCTCCCCAATGGCGAAGCTCTACACCTCCTCATTGAAAAGGATTTTCCCTGCAAACACCAACCGATGGAGGACAAGTCGGACACCTTCCAGGAACTGGCATAGTTCCCTTCGCCGGAGCGCTTACTTAGATTCGTCCTGTGGGTCCAGCTTGACCATCCGCACCGTTTCGATTTTGGTGTCGCTCACCAATTCAAGGACGAACAGATAATCGTGGAACTTTAGAGAAGCGCCCTGTTCGGGGATGGCCTCAGTGGTCATGACCAAATAGCCCGATAGGGTGTGGAAGTCGCCTTCCGGCAGATTGAGGTGATACTTTTCGTTGAGGTAGTCGATTTCCAGGCGGCCGGAGAAAATGTATTCCTGATCGGGAATGACGATCGCCTCCACATATTCTTCCTGATCGTGCTCATCCTCGATCTCCCCGAATATCTCCTCCAGAATATCTTCCAATGTAATGATGCCGGATACGCCGCCAAACTCGTCCACCACCACGGCGATATTGATCCGCTCCCGAATGAATTCGTTCAGCAGCTCCGCAACGCGCATGACTTCCGGAATAAAGGGGATCTCGATGATCAACTGGCTGATATCGCGCGGATGGGAGAGCAGTTGCTGGTGGTGAACATACCCCAGCACGTTGTCGATGTCGTCTTTGGTGATGATGATCCGCGACAGCTTGGTCGATTTGAATAATTGTTCCAGTTCTTCCAGGCTGGCGTTGACGTCTATATTTTCGATCTCAGGACGGGGCACCATGCATTCGCGGACACGGATGTCCCGGAGATTGAGGGCTTTACCAAATAGTTCCTTGTCTACGAGTTCTTCCTGAGGGTCAAGCCGGGTGTCATAGATGAAGTTTTCCAGGTCGAGCCGGGTAAAAGCGTAATTGGCCTCCTCCGTAGGCATCCCCATTAGTTTCAACAATCCGTTGGATAGGCGAGTCATGGCCCAGGATGGCAACAACAGCAACCATTCCAGGAATTTGATGGGATAGGCCAAAAAGTAGAGGATCTCATCAGCATACAGCCGGAAAAGGGTTTTGGGCAGAAACTCTCCGAAGATCAGCACGATCATGGTAGCAATGATCGTTTCTGTCAGCAACAAGGCCAGCGGGTTCTCCAGAAGGGGCGCCTGTAGCAAAAAGGGCTCGATGAGCTTGGTCAGCAAGGTTGTGAAAACGACTAGTGCGATGTTATTTCCTACCAGCATCGTACCCAGGAAACCGGCGGGGTCATCGTAAAAATCAGCCAGGATACGGCCTCGGGCGGAGCCTTTTTTCTTTTTCAGTTCTACGCGCAGCTTGTTGGCCGAAATGAAAGCGATCTCGGTGCCTGAAAAGAGGGCCGAAAGCATCAGTGCTAATATGATGGAAGTAATAAGCATGTTCTCTATTCCAATTCCTTTTCCAGTTGGCCAGCCTTGAGCCGGCCCTCAATAGCATTGATGCGGGAGTAACTAAAGTCCTGATCGGCTTCGAAGCCATGGCCATAGATTATCTCGTCTGGCCGGGTAACGACGACAAAGCGATGGGTGAAAACTTTTCGGCTACGTTCATCCCAAATGAGTTCCTCGGTTTCCAGTTTTTCGCCTTCCACACTATGCCAAACTACGCTGTCGCGAACAATCACCTGGTTCTGTTTTTCCATGCGAATGCCATAGCGGGCCGTGAGTTCGCTGGTGGTGGCGCCCGCCGGGCCGAAGAATTCGACATGGACGCCATCGGGGAATTCCTGCCGGGGCTCCTCCCGGTCCAGATAGTACAGCATGGTCGGCCCGGTAACGCGTACCCGCACCTGGGCCGAATCACTATAAAGGATCTCTACATTTTTCGCAGTTTCTACCTGGGTATCGAATTTGGAAACCAAAGCTTCGATATCTTCCATATCATTTTTACAGCCCATAAACAGGCTGCTGAAGGCCAGTACGATGGCCAGCCCGGCCTTCCCCACTGAAAAATGCGTTAACAATTTCCTGAAAATTAAGCCCGTGTGCAAATTTCTATGATTTGGCATGAAGCGATCAAGATCGCGAAAACAACAAATATACTATCATCTATTGAAAAAAAATGCCAAACCCTATCCACTCCCTCAGCCGGCAACCTCTAGCTTAGCCTTGCGCCTTCTTTGATTAACAGGTTTTTCGTTGCCCGGATGCCGTCGTCTTCGCTGAGCCGATCACCTTCGTATTCGATGCCGATATAACCGGTGTAGCCGGCGTCTTTCACAATCTTCAGCAAGCGGAGGTAGTCCATTTTTACTTCGGAGCCATCCTCATTGAAGTCGTTGGATTTGGCGCTGACGCCTTTGGCGAAAGGCATCAATTCGTCTACGCCCCGATAGCGGTCGTATTCCTCGGCGCAACTGCCGTCTTCATTCCGGGTGATGCAGAAGTTGCCGAAATCGGGTAGGGTGCCTACATTTTCTTTGCCCACGGCCTTCATGACATACGACAGCCATTGTCCATTGGAAGAGTACCCGCCATGGTTTTCGACGATCACGTTGAGTTCGAGCTGTTTGGCATAATCGCCTAATTGGCCCAGGCTAATTGTGGCGGCCTGAGCGACGTCGTCGATCTTGCCTTCCCCCCGTGCGTTCACCCGAATGGAGTGGCAGCCCAGGAATTTGGCGGCGTCCAGCCACTTGTAGTGGTTGGTAACGGCTTGTTTCCGGGCGGCATCATCCAAGCTTCCCAGGTCGCCTTCGCCATCGATCATGATGAGGACACTGCGTACGCCATTATCGTCGGCCCGCTTCTTCATTTCCGCCAGGTAGGCCTGGTCTTTGGCTTTGTCCATAAAAAACTGGTTGACGTATTCAACGGCGCTGATGCCGAAGTCGTTCTTTGCCTTGGCGGCAAAATCGAGGTTATCCAGCTTGCCTGCTTTTAATGCTTTGTGCAAAGACCATTGCGCCAGCGAGATCTTGAAGAAAAGTTCAGGTGTGTCCAGCATTTTGATAGTGGATTCTGAAGATTGTTGCTGCCCGTTGTTACCGCAGGCGGAAAGGCCGTACACGGCCAGCCCGGCCGCCATCAGGCCAGACTCGCGGAGGAAGGTGCGCCTCGTTCTTTTCATGGTTAACTTCTTTTTGAGAAATATAGGAAAAATCTTCGGCTCAATCCCACCTTTGGAAAATTTTGTCCGGAAAGAAGCCACCAGCCACCAATAACTCAATTATTAAACTGGTTCATCGCATGTTGCAGTCCTATGGCGCCGAAGGCTTTGGCGGCGTCGGCCGCCTTTTGGAGCAGTTCCGGAAGATGTTTTTTTTCTTCCTCGTCCCATTCGCCCAACACGAAATCGACCTGTCTGCCCTTGGGGAATTCACTGCCGATGCCCAGGCGCAGGCGGGCATAGTTGTTGCCGCCGGTAAGCTGGTCAATATCCTTTAGCCCATTGTGCCCGCCATCGCTGCCCTTGCCGCGTAAGCGTATCTTGCCTAAAGGCAGGTTGAGGTCGTCAACGATGACGAGCAGGTGGCTTTTGTCGATCTTTTCGTGTTGCAGCCAATAGCGCACCGCCTTACCGCTGCGGTTCATGTAGGTGGATGGCTTCAATAACACAAAGATGCGCCCCTTGTGCTTAAAGGTCGCGATATCGCCCAGTTGTTCGGCCTTCCATTTGGCGTCGAATTCCTGTGCCAGGGTTTCTACCACGTCAAAGCCGATGTTGTGGCGGGTGTGCTCGTATTCGGCGCCGATGTTGCCCAGGCCTACGATCAGGTATTTCATGTTTTGTACGTCTGGTGTGTCTGGTGTGTTTTGTATGTCTGGTGTGTCTGGTGTGTCTGGTGTGTCTGGTGTGTCTGGTACGTCTGGTGTGTCTGGTGTGTCTGGTGCGTCTGGTACGTCTGGTAGGCTTTGCTTCCCCTGGAACAGCCGGCGTACGAGACATACAAGACATTTAGACAAACGAGACATACAAGACATTTAGACCTACGAGACATACAAGACGTCTAGACCTACAAGACATCTTAAACCGCCACTCCATATTCCCGAAGCGCTTCATTTAGAGAAACTTTCTTGTCGGTACTTTCCTGGCGTTTACCGATAATTAACGCGCAGGCCACCTGGTAGGTTCCGGCGGGGAATTGTTTGGGGTAAGTACCGGGAATGACCACCGATCGCGCCGGCACGCGGCCTTTGTAAGTGATGGGTTCCGGGCCGGTTACGTCAATAATCCGGGTCGATTGGGTAAGTACAACATTGGCCCCCAATACAGCTTCCCGTTCCACCCGGACGCCTTCCACAACGATGCAACGGGAGCCGATGAAACATTCATCTTCGATGATCGTAGGCGCTGCTTGCAGCGGTTCCAGTACGCCACCGATGCCTACGCCCCCACTGAGGTGCACATCGCGGCCGATCTGGGCGCAGGAGCCTACTGTTGCCCAGGTATCCACCATGGTGCCGCCGCCCACCCAGGCGCCGAGGTTGACATAGCTGGGCATCATAATGACGCCCGGCTCCAGAAAAGCGCCGTAGCGGGCAATGGCGTGGGGTACAACCCGAACGCCCAGTGCTGCATAGTTTTTCTTCAGGGGGATTTTGTCGTGAAATTCAAACGGGCCCACTTCGATGGTTTGCATTTGTTGCAGCGGAAAGTATAGCACCACGGCTTTTTTAATCCAGGTATTCACTTTCCATTCACCGCTTTCGGTAGGTTCTGCGACTCTTACTTCACCTCGGTCGAGCAGGCCGAGCACGTGTTGAATGGCTTCCTGCGAGGGTTTTTCCGAGAGCTTGCTGCGGTCTTCCCAGGCGGCTTCTATGATTGCTTGGAGGTTGTTCATTCGGAATTAGCTTTTTTGAACGCTATCAAGAACGCAAAGATAGGGCGCAGGGGCAGGAAAGTTGAAATGTAAAATGTAAAATGCGTAATATAAAATGTAATATGCGCCGAAGGGACTCCCTTACCTGGAAGGGCCGGAGATAAAAGGTAAAAGGCAAAAAGGATGCTACTGATTGAGTATAATCTAGAATTTTGCGAGACTGTTCAAATAACTGTGTCAAATCCTCCGCCATGATCAGGGACGCCCTGATTTTACTGGGGCTTCAGGGGACTCGAACACTCGAAAACACGAACTCCTGAACACTCCCAATTTTTGCTTCCCCCAAACGGCCAATTGCCTACATCCACAACACCCGCACCAGCAACACCACCGCAAAAACGATCAGCGCTGCGCCCGAAATGCGCCGGAGCCATAACAGATGAATGGGCTGAAGAAAACTGCGGATGCGCTTGGCCAGGATCACCTTGGCCAAGTCTGTCGTGATGATCGTACCAAGGATGCCGCCGAAAAACAGGCTGGCCTCTCCGCTGTCCAGCCCGCCGTCCATGACCATAGTAGTGGTGACGCCGATCCAGAAGAAAAAGGTAAAGGGATTGATGGTGTTGATGAGAAAGCCTTTCAGCCAGAGTGAGAAATAGGAAGTGGACCGGATGGCGGTTTTGGCCCAGTGCGGGTTGTTGCCTGCCCGTGGGGCAGTGAGCAGGGTGGCCAGTCCAAAAGCTGCTAGTGTAATGCTGCCGCCGATACCCAGATAAAGTGTAAAGCGAGGCCCTTCCACCACCTTGCTGATCCAGGAAACTCCAAAATAAGAACAAAGAATAAATAGTATATCACTGGCCCAGATCCCGAACCCGACCATACTTCCAGCCCGGGCTCCTTCCTCCACCCCGGCCTGGATGAGGGCAAAAAATATCGGCCCTACCAAAATAGCCAGGATCAGGCCGAGTTTGACGCCGTCCAATATCAGGTTCATCCTACGCACAAGTTGTTCGGCCGCAAGTTAAGGAAATTGCTTGTAATGCGTGTTTGAGGAGTGGGTGTTTGAGTGTTTGCGAAGCCACTGGACACCGGCCTACCGGCCTACCGGCTTACTGCTTTCCATGGCTTGCTCAACGAACCCCTCCCATTCCCGGAACTGCGCTCCCCGCATCACTCTCGGAAATTTATTCTGCCCGCCCATTTTGCCTTTGGCGTGCTGCCATTGATAAAAAAATTCGGTTGGAATGGTTTTCACCCGAATGCCCAACAGGGAAGCCCGTTCGGTATGGTAGTCGTCATTGACTTCCTTCAGGCGCTGGTCCAGGATGTCACACACGGCATTGCTATCGGCCAATGGTTCACAACCGATATACCACTGATGGGCGAAGGATCGGCCTTCCTCCACTGGGCCAACGGTAAACTCCCGGATATTAACACCTAGCTGTTCTTCCACGGCTTGTATGCCCTGGTTCATATTGTCGACCGAAAGATGCTCCCCGCAGATACTGAGGAAGTGCTTGGTGCGCCCGGTGATGATGATCTCCCACCTGCTTTTGTCGGTAAAGCGCACCGTGTCGCCAATGAGGTAGCGCCAGGCGCCGGCGCAGGTGCTGATAGCCAGGGCGTAGTCGACCCCTTCCTCGGCTTCTGCAATAGTGCAGGTTGGAGGGTTGCCTGTTAAGTGGCCTGCTTCGTCAAAATTATCGGTGTTGAAGGGGATGAACTCCAGGAAAATGCCGTTTTGCAGTAGCAGCCGCATGCCCCGTGTCCCGGGGCGGTCCTGATAAGCGATGAAGCCTTCAGAGGCCAGATAAGTATCCATGTAGGTCAACGGATGAGCAAGTAGTTTTTCGAAGCCCTTCTTTAATGGCTCGAAAGCGATTCCCCCATGCACGCAAACCTGCAGGTTGGGCCAGATCTGGTGGATGTTGTCTAGTTGGTGGTATTCGAGAATGCGCTCCATCATTAGTTGCAGCCAGGAGGGAATCCCCACGAGAAACCCTATATCCCATTCCGGCGCCAGGCGGGCAATTTTGTTGATCCGCTTTTCCCAATTGTTGATCGCGGCGATCTCCGCTCCTGGTTTGTAATAGGGGCGCAGCCAAAACGGCACTTTATTGGCGTTGATGCCGCTCAGGTCGCCCTGGAAGTATCCCCCCTGTTGCTCCAGTTCACTGCTGCCGCCCAACATGAGCATCGACTTGGTAAAAAGCTCAGGGGACACCTCAAAATTGGCCAGCGCGAAGAACATCTTCATCGCCCCCCGCTGCATCGCCCGAGTCATCTCTTCGGTTACCGGAATGTGCTTACTGGGCGCACCTGAAGTACCTGAGCTCAACGCGAAATATTGAACGCGGCCCTGCCAACTTACATTTTCCACCCCGTTGAGCGACATGTTCCACCACCGCTCGTACATGGTATCGTAATCGAACAGCGGCACTTTGCTCCGGAATACATCCACCATCCGTGGGGATTTCAAAATATCCCGAAAATCATAGTATTGCCCAAAGGAGGTATGCTGCGCCCTGGCCAATAGCCGCTGAAGGGTTTGGCGTTGCATTTGCACAGGGTCTGCCGGACGTTGCTCCAGATATTCCCCTACATCCAGAAATCGCTTGATCAGATTCCCCAGTAATGCCATGGTTGTGTGGATTTTTCAGTGCTTGTTTTAAAGATAGGGAAAAATTTCAGTACGCCAGTGTTCAGTACATAGGTATGCCAGTTATCAGTCCGTCAGCACCTCAGTGTGCAAACGGCCCGAGGGGCCGGATTTCGGCCTGGAAGTACTGGCCTGCAGACATTTTGACGTTCAGACACCAGACCTACCAGACCTACCAGACGACCAGACCTACCAGACGACCAGACACACCAGACGACCAGACATACCAGACGACCAGACGTACCAGACGGCCAGACACACAAGGCCTATCCATAGATAGTCGCCACCAGCCTCCGGCTGCCGCCACGGTTGCGGAACTCGCAAAGGAAGATGCCCTGCCAGGCGCCCAGATTGAGCTGTCCTTTAGTGATGGGAATAGTAACGGAGGAACCGATCATTGCCGCCTTGATATGCGCCGGCATATCGTCGGGGCCTTCGATGGTGTGGGTGAGGAAAGGCATATTTTCGGGAACGATGTGATTGAAGATGCTTTCGAAATCCGTCCGCACATCCGGGTCGGCATTCTCGTTGATGGTGAGGGCGGCGGAGGTGTGCTGGATGAACAGGTGCAACAGGCCCGTGTCCGGCAGCATATTGGATAGATGCCGCATTACTTCGTTGGTGATGAGATGATAACCACGAGGGTAAGGCGAGAGGCTAAACGCTTTTTGCAGGACCATTTTTTAAGCTTTTATCCAGGCCCCAAGGTACGGAGCTTCGATCATATAGGCCATAATATAGGCCAGCTGGATTTACTGGAAAAACCGAGCTAGCCGCCCCTACTTCCGCCGCCGCTTCCCGTAATCCGGGCATTCGATATCGCCGAAGTAGTAAACCAGGCCGACGCCCAGCATTACAAAGCTGTCATTGTTATTGCTGTTGCCGCGTTGAGTGCCTTTACGGCCGATCTGGCTGTCTTCCACCCCGGGAAGTTCAATTGAGCGGTCGGAAAGGGCTACGGCCAGGTCGCCGCGGGAGCGGCGCAGGTCGCCTTTATCGGGATAGACGGTGCTGACGTCGTCGAGGTAATCGGTGAACAGGCTTCGGGCGCTCAGCTCGAAGTTGAGGCTAAGCTCGTAGCTCAGGTCCAGCTTCATGCCCAGGCCATACACCCACCCGCCGTTGACACTATAATATTCTTCTCCCTTAAACTGCCCTTCGGTACCCAATGGACGCAGTTCGACCAGCTCGCCCTGGTATTCGGCCTTGGGGTTGAAGTGGAAAACGTTGAAGCCGGCAAAGACATAAGGGGTGAAAAACTCGTCCTTGCTGCCATGGTTATAAGGCAGGAAGTTGAATTCGAACTGGAATACCCCTTCCAGGATATTGGATTCAAAGCTCAGGTTTCGGGCCCGCTCATAGGCATTGTCGGAACGTGCATCGTCGGCCATTACCTTGCCGTAGTTGGCGCCCATTTTCAGGCATAGGCGGTTGTTGAAATTGTAGCGGGTAATGATGCCGCCCGCCAGGCCCGGCGTGCTGAGGTCGTAGTTGGTGTTCAGGTCGCCAAAGTAATAGGTGGCGCCTAACCAGCCGCCCGCTTCCCAGCCTTTCTGGGCTATGGCGTTGAATAATGTTCCCAGGATTATAGTAGCTATTAATACTGCTTTTCTCACGTTCACGTCGTTTTTTCCTTTTTCCGAATGGAGGTGCAAAGATAGCGTTTATTTCGTGCATTAGAACGGAAAAAGCCAAAGGTGTGGTATTGATGTTAAGGTGGAACGGGGCATCAGGCAGAGAAATAGGCCCTGTTTTCCAGGTGAAGGGAAGCGCTATGTGGTTTCATCCTTACTGGTGTCGCTAATTTCTATCATGATGTCGTGTTTGTCTACTATGAATGTCTTTTTTATCAGGGTGAGTTTACCTACCTTGTTCGCATAATTTTTTATTAAATATTTAGCAAGGTTAAATAACAAACAAAAAACGCACACCATGCAGCATTTACTCCAGTTTCGTTTTGGCATTCGTTTGCCATTGATCTTACCGGTATTGGCCGGCGGCCTGATCTTATTCAGCACCTCTTGTAAGAATGACGAGGACGACATTCCGGAAGATTGCACCGGTATTCATTGGGAATACGAAGGCGAAGACGGCCCCAGCCATTGGCAGGATCTATGTGTTGGATACCTCGATTGCGGCGGCCAGGAACAGTCGCCTATTGACATCAAAGGGGCCGCAGATGATAATGCCCTGGAAAGCATTGTCCGCCATTACAATGCCAGCACCACCCACATCCTCAATAATGGCCATACCGAACAGTTTACTTACGACGTTGGCAGCGACATTGAGATCAATGGCCAAACGTACAAATTACTTCAGTTCCACTTCCACACCCACAGTGAACACGCTCTTGAGGGAAAAACCTACCCGATGGAGATCCATCTGGTGCATCAGAACGCGGCTACGGGCAACCTGGCGGTCATTGGTGTTCTGTTCGAAGAAGGGCAGGAGAACCCCTTCCTTCAGCAGTTCATTACCGAGCTTCCGGAGCAGGCGGAAAGCCACTTTGATTCCGGCGACAGCTATAACATCAGCGATGTTCTGCCGGCGAGTGACAACTACTTCACCTATTCCGGTTCGCTGACCACACCGCCTTGTTCGGAGATCGTCACCTGGCTGGTAATGGAAGAACCGGTACTGGCCTCCACCAGCCAGATCCAACACTTTGAGGAACTGATGCACGAAAACTACCGGCCACTACAGGCGCTGAATGGCCGCTCGGTTCGGCATTTCCACTAATAAGGCATAAAACCAATTGAAAGGGTTCTGAAGAGCTAAAAGCTATGAGGAATCATGTACTACAGGGGAGGCCCGGCAATCCTGCCGGGCCTCCTTTTGTTTTTACCAGGTGATTGGCAAGGTCAATAGACAACTCACAGGCGCGCTGCAGATTTAAAATCACATCTCAACCGTTCACCTAATCACATATTCCTCCGATACTGCCCACCCACCTCGTACAAGGCATGGGTAATTTGTCCCAGCGAGCAATACTTCACCGTTTCCATTAATTCTTCGAAGATGTTGCCGTTGTGAATAGCCACTTCCTGCAGGCGCCTCAGCATCTGTTTGCCTTTTTCTGCATTGGATTCCTGCAAATTGCGAACGGTTTGGATCTGCGCCTCTTTTTCTTCCTCGGTAGCCCGGATCACCTCTTTGGGCAGAATAGTGGGCGAACCGTCCTTGCTGAGGTAGGTATTGACCCCAATGATGGGCAGTTCACCGGTGTGTTTCAGCGTCTCGTAGTAGATGCTCTCGTCCTGGATCTTTCCACGTTGATACATCGTCTCCATGGCGCCCAGTACGCCACCGCGCTCGGTGATGCGGTCGAATTCCATCAGCACCGCCTCTTCCACCAACTCCGTTAGCTCGTCAATGATGAAGGAGCCCTGTAATGGGTTTTCATTCTTCGCCATCCCCAACTCGTGGTTGATGATCATCTGAATGGCCACCGCCCGGCGCACGCTTTCCTCGGTAGGCGTGGTAATGGCCTCATCGTAGGCGTTGGTATGCAGGCTGTTGCAATTGTCATAAATAGCATACAGGGCCTGCAGGGTAGTGCGAATATCGTTGAAGCTGATCTCCTGGGCGTGCAGCGAGCGGCCGGAAGTCTGGATGTGGTACTTCAGCATCTGCGAGCGTTCATTGGCTCCGTACTTGTGCTTCATGGCTTTGGCCCAGATGCGGCGCGCTACCCGGCCAATGACGGCGTATTCGGGGTCGACGCCATTGGAAAAGAAGAACGACAGATTGGGCGCAAAATCATTGATATCCATTCCCCGGCTGAGGTAGTATTCCACGAAAGTGAAGCCATTGGCCAGCGTGAAAGCCAACTGGGAGATGGGATTGGCGCCTGCCTCAGCGATATGATAACCGGAAATAGACACCGAATAAAAGTTCTTTACTTTATTCTGAATAAAGAATTCCTGTACATCGCCCATTAGCTTGAGGCTGAACTCCGTAGAAAAAATACAGGTATTCTGCGCCTGGTCTTCTTTGAGTATGTCAGCCTGTACGGTGCCCCGCACGGCAGACAGGGCTTTGGCTTTTAGCTCCTTGTAAACAGTCGGCTCCAGCACCTGGTCACCAGTTAGGCCCAGCAATAGCAGGCCCAGGCCATCGCTGCCGTCGGGCAAGCCCCGGCCATCTTCGCCCTTATATCGGGGGCGGGGCAGGCCTCTGTCATCATATAACTCCTTCAGTTTGGCTTCCACCAGGTGCTCCAGCCCGTTTTCGCGGATGTACTTTTCGCACTGCTGGTCGATGGCGGCGTTCATAAAGAAAGCGCAAATGGTGGCGGCCGGGCCGTTGATGGTCATAGACACCGAGGTTTTCGGGTCGCAGAGGTCGAAGCCGGAGTAAAGCTTTTTGGCGTCATCCAGGCAGCATACACTCACGCCGGAATTGCCCACTTTTCCATAAATGTCGGGGCGGTAATCGGGGTCTTCTCCGTAGAGGGTCACCGAATCGAAAGCCGTAGACAGACGGGCCGCCGGCATATCGGATGACAGATAATGGAAACGCTTGTTGGTGCGCTCCGGGCCACCTTCACCGGCAAACATGCGGGTGGGGTCTTCCCCTTTGCGCTTGAATGGAAATACTCCAGCTGTGTAGGGGAATTCCCCCGGTACATTTTCCTGCAGCACCCAACGCAGAATCTCTCCCCAGTCCTTAAACCGGGGCAAAACGACCCGTGGAATTCGGGAGTGGGAAAGAGATTTGGTGAAGGTAGGAACGCGGATCTCCCGTCCCCGGACTTTATAAATATACTCATCGGCCGCATAGGCAGCTTTTTTCTCTTCCCAGCCGTCGAGGATGCGTTTACATTCGCCATCCAGGTCCATTTCCAGGTTGGCGTAAGCTTGCTGCAGGGCTATTAGCGTTTCGGCCTTGTTCGGCATATCAGCCTGCTCAATGGCCTCAATGGATTGCTTCAATCCGAAGAGCTTACGGGCGAGGGCCACCTGTTTCTCTACCCATTCATCGTAGTGGCGGTTGTTGTCGGAAATTTCGGACAGATAGCGCACCCGCTTTGGAGGGATGATGTAAATCTTCTCACTCATCTCCTCCGCCTGTTGGAAGCTGGAAGACAACTTCGCACCGGTGCGCTCTACAATAAAGTCCATCAGCACCCGGTAGAGGGTATTCATGCCTGGGTCGTTGAACTGGGAGGCGATGGTGCCGAAAACCGGCATCTCTTCCGGGTTTCTTTCCCATAGCTGGTGGTTGCGCTGGTACTGTTTTTTTACATCGCGCAGCGCGTCCTGAGCCCCACGTTTGTCGAACTTATTGATGGCGATCACGTCAGCAAAATCGAGCATGTCGATCTTTTCCAGCTGTGTGGCTGCCCCATACTCCGGCGTCATTACGTAGAGCGATACATCGGAGTGGTCAACGATCTCTGTATCGGACTGGCCAATGCCGGAAGTTTCCAAAATGATGAGGTCAAACTGTGCGGCTTTTAGAATATCCACCGCTGCCTGCACGTGTTTCGACAGGGCGAGGTTAGACTGCCGGGTGGCCAGCGAGCGCATAAAGACCCGGCCGGTAGCCAGTTCGGATGTAACGGAATTCATCCGGATGCGATCGCCCAGCAGGGCGCCGCCGGTTTTGCGTTTGGAAGGGTCAACGGAAATAATGGCCACAGTCTTATCCCTGAAATCGAGCAGAAACCGCCGAACGAGTTCATCTACCAGGCTGGATTTGCCGGCGCCGCCAGTGCCGGTGATGCCCAATACAGGGATCACCTTGCCTTCCACTTCCTTCCGGATCTTATCGAGCCACCGGCGGTTCTCTTCCGGGAAATTTTCCACCGCCGAGATCATCCGGGCGATGGCGTGAGGATCCTTGTCTTTGAAGTGTTTCAATTCCCCGTTGAGGCTCGCGCCCACCGGAAAGTCACATTGCTCCAACAGGTCGTTGATCATACCCTGCAGCCCCATGTGTCGGCCGTCATCGGGCGAATAGATGCGGTTGATGCCGTAGGCATGCAGGCCCTCGATCTCGGAAGGCAGGATCGTGCCGCCGCCGCCGCCGAATATTTTGATGTGCCCTGCGCCCTTTTCGCGCAGCAGGTCATACATATACTTGAAGAACTCGTTGTGGCCGCCCTGATAGGAGGTGATGGCGATGCCCTGCGCATCTTCCATGATGGCCGTCTCCACGATCTCTTTCACGGAGCGGTTGTGCCCCAAATGGATGATCTCGGCGCCGGAACTTTGCAGGATACGCCGCATGATATTGATGGCGGCGTCGTGGCCGTCGAAGAGAGAAGCGGCTGTAACGATCCGAACTTTATTTTTTGGCTGGTATGGCGCTACCGTTTGCATAGGAGGTTTTATTGGTTAAAAGGCACGCAAATTTACGAAAATTTGGCGGCTAAAAATTAAAGGCCTGAGAGAAGGGAATTGTTTTGAAAATTTCTTTTGGTATTTTTGAAATCGGCGCCGCCGCGGCACATCATTCTATCTGGCCATAGCGGCGGATACCGGGTGATGAGCTACATCCTGCTGCAGGGCGGGCTGCCGGAAGCCATTAAAGGAGTGTGGCTGTTCAATGGCCTGTACGGGCAATCAAACCCATCCCTGTTTTTTATTGTTACAGCTTTTCGAAAGTCCAACACTACTTAAAGTAAAAAAAAACGACTCATGCAATACGAACTATTCGGCCGTAGCGGCCTCCGCGTTTCTCCACTTTGCCTCGGAACCATGACCTTCGGCGATGACTGGGGGTGGGGCGCCAACGAATCCATCAGCCGTCAGCAATTCGATGCCTTCCTGGAAGCAGGGGGCAATTTTATAGACACCGCTAATGTATACACCGAAGGCAGTAGTGAGCGAATCCTGGCGGATCTCATCGCCGCTGACCGGGACCATATCGTGTTAGCCACCAAATACACCCTCTCCCCGGCCACTCACAATCCCAACAAGTCGGGCAACCACCGCAAAAACCTGGTGCAATCTGTAGAAAAAAGCCTGCAGCGGCTAAAAACCGATTACATCGACCTGCTCTGGGTGCATGCCTATGACCACCTGACCCCCATCGAAGAGATGATGCGCGCCCTGGACGATATGGTTCGGGCGGGCAAGGTATTGTACGTTGGAATGTCGGATGCGCCAGCCTGGGTCATCGCCCGTGCCAATACGATGGCGGAACTGCGCGGCTGGACGCCCTTCATCGGCAACCAACTGGAATATAATCTCACCGAGCGCACCCCCGAACGAGATCTGCTGCCAATGTCCAAAGAACTGGGCCTGGGGGTTGTCGCCTGGTCGCCGCTAGGGGCAGGGATACTCACCGGAAAGTACCTCGACAAAAAAGGAGCGGGTAGTGGAGGGCGTATGGAAGGGAGCACCTCCTACCGCCTCAACGAAAGGAATAACCGCATTGCCAGGGAAGTCCTAAAGGTAGCACAGAAACTTGGGGTATCTCCGGCGCAATTGTCTCTGGCCTGGTTGCGGCACAAAGGCGTCATCCCCATCATCGGGGCGCGTACTTTGGAACAACTAAAGGACAACCTGGCCGCACTGGAAGTACGTATTCCCAAAAAGGAAATGGAACGCCTCGGCCGCGTTAGCGCCATCGAGTTGGGCTTCCCGCACGACTTCGTGCTGCGCACGGGCGCCCAGACGATGATCTATGGCGGCATGGTGCACCAGATTAAAGGCAATAAGAACCCTTGGATAGATGAAAAATAAGTTATTATTCAGCCTGAGGCCCAGACGCTGGCATTGCCTTCCCTGAGGCTTCCCTATTCGCAACCTCAGGAAAGTATCCACAGTATCAACCGCCCGTAGGGCGCAGCATCAATAGTATCAATAGCATCAATAGTATCAATAGTATCAATAGTATCCACAGTATCTATAGTATCTCCTCCAGCAACCCCATCACGATCTGCCGCATTTTCGGCTCGGCGCTTTGGGCTACGGCGATCACCTCCTCCACTGTGGTTTCCCTGATTTCCTCGATGGGATAACACTTGTTGGTGGCGACTGACATTACGAGGAGCGGCAGTTCCATGTGCCGCGCCACCAGCACTTCCGGTACGGTAGACATGCCCACCAGGTCGGCGCCAATGATGTGGAAGAAGTTATACTCGGCCGGGGTTTCCAGGTTGGGGCCCTGCAGGCCGAGATAAACACCTTCATGGGCCCGGATGCCGTGCCGGCGGGCGATTTCCAGTCCTTTGGCGTTCAACGCCCGGTCATAGGTATATTTCATATCCGGGAAGCGGGGGCCGAGGCGTTCGTCGTTGGGGCCGCGCAGGGGGTTCTCGGGCTGCAGATTAATATGGTCCCGTATGAAGACGATGTCGCCGGCCTCAATATTGGCGTTGGTGCTTCCGGCGGCATTGGAAATGATCAGCCGTTCAATGCCGAGGTATTTCAACACTCGCACGGGGAAAGTGATCTGCTGAGCAGAATACCCTTCATAATAATGGAAGCGCCCCGCCATGGCCACTACCGGCTGGCCGCCCAATTTACCAAAAACGAGTTTGCCTTTATGGCTCTGAACCGTAGAAACCGGAAAGTGGGGAATGTCTTTGTAATCAATCTCCGCCACCGGCTCGATCTCCTCCGCCAGCCCGCTTAGTCCGGTACCAAGAATGATGCCGTAGCGAGGCTGAAAATCGGTTTGCGTTCGGATGAATTGGAGCGCTTCGTGAATGTGTTCGAATAATAATTGACTCATGGAAGAATGGCTTGATTCTCTGCGCAATTTATTCATTCCAATGAATTAATCAGGAGAAGCTTCCCGAAACTATCAGGCATGCCACCCAGAAAGTTTTGTAAAACCATGCGAGCAGCACCTAATAGGTCATTAATCCACGATCATCTTCTCCCGGTCCAGCTGTTGCTGCAGGATGTTTTCCGGAAGCTGCCGGTATTCATATTGCTGGTTCCGCAATTGCGGTTGGAAGCCTGCCTCTCGGATAGCGTCCTGAATGCCCTGAGCCGTGAAGCGGAAGCGGGCGCCGGCGGCGGAGACGACATTTTCTTCGATCATGATGGATCCGAAGTCGTTGGCGCCGGCGTGCAGGCAAAGCTGGGCCACCTGTTTGCCCACAGTCAGCCAGGAAGCCTGGATATTGGAAATGTTGGGCAGCATAATGCGGCTCATGGCGATCATGCGCACGTACTCGTCGCCGGTAACGGTGTTGCGGGCGCGCTTGAGGCGCTTCAGGATAGTGTCCTCATCCTGGAAAGGCCAGGGGATGAAAGCAATAAAGCCTTTGGCGCCTTCTGGTTTTTCCGACTGTACCTGCCGCATGGCTACCAGGTGTTCCATCCGTTCGAGGTTCGTTTCGATATGCCCGAACATCATAGTAGCCGAAGTGGTCAGCCCGATCTGATGGGCGGCGCGCATGACGTCGAGCCACTCCTGGCCTCCACATTTGCCTTTGGATATCAGGCGGCGCACCCGGTCACTGAGTATCTCCGCACCGGCGCCGGGCAGAGAGTCCAATCCAGCTTCCTTCAAGGCGCGCAGCACTTCGATATGGCTCGATTGTTCGAGCTTGGTGATGTGGGCGATTTCCGGTGGCCCGAGGGCGTGCAGTTTGAGGTTGGGGTACAGCTCTTTGAGCTGCCGGAAAAGGTTGACGTAAAAGTCGAGCCCCAGCTTAGGGTGGTGGCCGCCCTGCAGCAGTAATTGTTCGCCACCGAGCTCAAAGAGCTCATCGATCTTCTGTTTGTATTCTTCTATAGAAGTGGTATAGGATTCCTCATGGCCGGGCCGCCGGTAGAAGTTGCAGAATTTGCAGTTGGCAATGCAAACGTTGGTGGTATTGGAGTTGCGGTCGATAATCCAGGTCACGACATTACCGGGAACCTGCTGTTGCCGTAAATAGTTTCCGACATACATGAGTTCGGCTGTAGCCGCTTGCTCGAAAAGAAAAACACCTTCTTCGGCGGTCAGAAATTCCAGGTTAAGAGCCCGGTGTAGCAAGTCATCAACTTTCATATCCATCGGCTTGTTTTCTATTTTAATAAAGGAACAAAGATAAGCATGGCTGGTTCAGCATTCCACACTTGGGCTTCCAAAAGATTTTGAAAGTTTAAAAACAACTCAAAATCACTGCTTTCAGCCTCTGCACTTGCGCAATCCCGGAAAATGCTTTATATTTGCAGCAGCATAAGAAATCTCGAAAGAGGGAACCGGGTGGTTCCCTCTTTTCAATTATAAGAATCAGGTGATAGAAGCAAAGATCGAATCCCTACTGCAAGACAAGTTCAAAGAAGAAGGTTTCACAGATTGTTTCCTCCTGGAAGTAAAGTTACACGCCAACCGAAAGCTCGACGTTTTCATCGACAGCGATACCGGAATCACCTTTGGGAAGTGCCAAACCATTAGCCGATACCTCGAACAATACCTCGATGAAGAAGGCTGGCTGGGTGAATCCTATGTGTTGGAAGTCTCTTCGCCAGGCGTCGGCAGGCCTCTGCAACTGTTGCGCCAATACCCCCGGAACATTGGCCGTAAGCTGGAGGTCAGCCTGAAAGAAGGCGACAAACAGGCCGGCACGCTGATCGCAGTAGGGGAGCAAAGCATTACGCTGGAGGAAAAAATTCGCGTTAAAGAAGGGAAAAAGAAAACCACCCAGGTGGTGCAGACTGAAATCCCCTTTGAGCAGATAAAAAAAGCAATTGTCAAAATTTCATTTTAAAAATAGCCTTTTTTGACATTTTTTGAGAGCAGCTAAACGCAGAAAAATTGTCAAAGAGTCAAAAACAGTAAGTAATGGTAAACCTGGTGGATACTTTCTCGGAATTTAAAGCCGGGAAAAATATTGACCGTCCGACCATGGTGCGTGTGTTGGAAGATGTGTTCCGCACCCTGATCCGCAAGAAATTCGGTTCGGATGAAAATTTTGACGTGATCGTCAACACAACTAAAGGTGACCTGGAATTGTGGCGCGTTCGCGAAATTGTGCCCGACGGCGAAGTCACGGATGACCGCAGCCAGATATCCATTTCTGAGGCTGTGGCCATCGACGAAGACTACGAGATCGGGGAGGAGTGTTACGAACAGCTCCACCTGGAAGATTTCGGCCGCCGCGCCATTATGGCCGCCCGGCAGACTCTGATCTCCCGCATTATGGAACTGGAAAAAGACGAGATCTACCGCCGGTATAACGAACGGGTGGGCGACCTTATCGTAGGAGAGGTTCATCAGATCCTCAAGCGCGAACTCCTGATCCTGGATGATGCTACCGGCAATGAATTGGTATTGCCGCGCAGCGAGATGATCAAAGGCGACTTCTTCCGCAAAGGCGATATGGTGCGCGGCGTGATCAAAAAAGTTGAAATGCGCAACAATAACCCCGTCGTTATCATGTCCCGTACCGATAGCTTATTCCTGGAGAAACTTATGGAACAGGAAGTGCCGGAAATCGAAGACGGCCTGATCACTGTCCGCAAGATCGTCCGCATTCCTGGCGACCGCGCCAAGGTGGCCGTGGAATCCTATGATGACCGTATCGATCCGGTGGGCGCCTGCGTGGGTATGAAAGGCTCGCGGATCCACGGTATTGTTCGGGAGTTGCACAATGAAAATATCGATATTGTCAATTACACGAACAACACCAGCCTGTTTATACAGCGTGCCCTGACCCCCGCGAAGGTTTCTTCCATCGAGCTGCTCATGGATGACGCCGAGCATCCCCGGGCCAACGTTTACCTGGAACCGGACCAGGTATCCCTGGCGATTGGTAAAGGCGGAACCAATATCAAGCTGGCCAGCAAGCTAACCGGCTTTGAAATCGATGTTTACCGCAATACTCCGGATGAAATTGAGATCGATGATGTCGACCTCGACGAATTCAAGGATGAGATCGATGAGTGGGTCATCGACCAGCTGAAAGCGATCGGGTGCGATACTGCCCGCAGCGTCCTTAACCTTAGCAAACCGGAACTGCTGCGCCGCACCGACCTTGAAGAAGAAACCGTGGATGAATTGCTCAGCATCCTGGCAGCGGAGTTTGAAGACTAGGCGCCAATAGGCAGTGGAGGGGCCCTTTTGATAAAGGTTCGGAGGTATTGCTATTCAATCCGTTTGCCGCTCCGCCACTGCCTGTTCCGGAACTCTTTTCCGACTGTTAACGTTCGTTGGTTGGGAAAGAGGGGCTGAAAAAGTGATTTTCTGTTTTTGCAAAGTATAGTTGCTGAATAGACAGCAATATAGTTTATCTTTGGGCTGGTTTTCCGAAAGCCTTGTTTTAACAGCTTTCGGGGCCATTATTTTTATTGAATTTTGGTGGGCAAAAGTTCTCTTCAATCGCCTTATTTATTTTATTCATCCAAAAAAGATAATAGAATATGTAAAGGATCATTTCGTTCAAAGAAGCTTTTGCCTATCTGCAAGCGTTGCATAAGTACTAAAACTTCATAATGGAGAAACGTTTAGTTAAGATAGCAAAAGAGTTAAATGTGGGAACAACCACTATTGTTGAGCACCTCAACAAGAGTGGCTTTGATATTGAGAATAAGCCTACCGCGAAGGTCACGGATGAAATGTACGCGGTGCTGCTTAAAGAATTTCAGAAATCCATTGCTATCAAGGAACAAGCTGACCAACTGATTATTGGTAGTCGACCTGCCTCTCCTGCTCCTCCGGTTAAAAAAGATAAGCAAGAGATATTTTCGCCTTCCGCTCGTTCAGAAGAACACGCCCGTCAAAGAGTGGAGCGGCCTGCTCCTAAACCTGAAATCAAGGAAAAAGAAGCAGCACCGGCGCCCGGCAATGGCAAAGAAACCGCTGGCGAAGAAATACAACGCCCTCAGCCCCGGCTTAAAGTATTGGGTAAAATTGACCTGGAAAGCCGCATGAAGCCCAAAAAAGCGGATGAGGCCCAGCCAGCGGAACCAGAAGCGCCCAAAACCGCCAAACCGGAAGTCAAAGCACCTGCTCCCCCGGTAACAGCAAAAGAAGAACCGAAAGTCGAAAAAACGGCGGAACCTACTCCCCCCCCCGCCCCCGAGCCTAAAGCAGAACAACCAGCCATTAAAGAACCAGAACCGCCCAAAGCAGAACCGCCCAAAGCTCCGCCGGTAGCAGTTACACCTCCTCCTCCTCCTCCGCCAGCAGAAATACCTCAGGAGGAAGTGAAAAAAGAGGATACCCTCGTGCGCGCCGAGGCGCCCGAACTTCGAGGCCTGAAAATACTCGGCAAGATCGATGCGGATAAACTGGAACGGCCCAAGCGCAAGAAGAAAAAAGAGAAAAAAGAAGTCGTCAAACCAGCCGCCGAAGAAAAACCGAGAAGGCCCAAACCTGCAGATAGCCCCTCTGCAAAGCCGGAAAGTGAAGAGGATGCGCGTAAAAAACGCAAACGGAAACGCAAAAAAGTAGCCGCTACCTCAGATAGCGCCGGCAGAACTGGCGCTGCCGCGGGGAGAAGGCGCGGGCCCGGCAATGAAGAAGAAGATAAGGAAGTCTCTAAAAAAGAGATCGAAGAAAAGATCAAGGCCACCATGGCCCGGATTTCCGGCGGCGGTAAAAAGAAACGCCAGAAAATGCGCCGCGATAATCGCGAACGCCTGCGCGAACGCCAGGAATTGCGTGAACAGGAGCAGCAAACGGATAAGATCCAGGTAACGGAATTTATCTCCGTGCAGGAACTGGCCAATCTTATGAATGTACCAGTGGCGGATGTGATCACTACCTGTCTCAACCTCGGCGTTATTGTTTCTATCAACCAACGCCTCGATGCCGAGATCATCGAATTACTGGTCGAAGAGTTCGGCCACGAGGTGGAGTTCATCAGCGTCGAAGAACAGGCGGATGAAGAGGAAGAAATCGTCGATGCACCGGAAGACCTCGAACCCCGTGCGCCTATTGTCACTGTAATGGGCCACGTCGACCACGGTAAAACCTCTCTGCTCGACCATATTCGCAAAGCGAATGTCGTTTCCGGAGAAGCCGGGGGCATTACCCAGCATATCGGCGCCTACGAGGTGGTCATGGATAAGGAGAAGGACTACAAAAAGATTACCTTTCTCGATACCCCCGGCCACGAAGCTTTTACCGCTATGCGTGCCCGCGGCGCGAAGATGACAGATATCGCCGTGATCATCATCGCGGCCGATGACAATATTATGCCGCAAACCAAAGAGGCCATTAGCCACGCGCAGGCTGCCGGCGTACCTATCGTCTTCGCCATCAACAAGATCGATAAACCAGGCGCAGCGCCCGAACGCATCAAGCAGGAACTGGCCTCCATGAATTTCCTGGTGGAAGAATGGGGTGGTAAATACCAATCCCAGGATATTTCAGCCAAGACAGGTGAGGGTATTGATCAGCTCCTCGAGAAGATTTTGCTTGAAGCTGAAATGCAGGAACTGAATGCCAACCCGAATCGCAAAGCCATAGGTACGGTTATAGAAGCCTCACTCGATAAGGGGCGGGGGTATGTGACCAAAATGCTGGTCCAAACCGGAACCCTCAAAATTGGCGCACCCCTTGTGGCCGGCGAGTACGCCGGCAAGGTAAAGGCCATGTTCAATGAGCGCGGTAAACGTGTCAAAGAAGCCGGTCCTTCCACACCAGTATTGGTGCTCGGACTGAGCGGCGCTCCCCAGGCGGGTGAGCGGTTCAAAGTTGAAGAAAACGAACAAGACGCCCGGCAAATCGCCTCTAAGCGGGCCCAGATCCTGAGGGAACAGGCCAACCGCGCTACCAAGCGCATCAGCCTCGACGAGATCGGCCGCCGACTGGCGCTGGGCAACTTCCAGGAACTCAACCTTATTGTCAAAGGGGACGTCGACGGTTCCGTAGAAGCATTGTCTGACTCCCTGATCAAGCAGTCGATTGAAACCGTCCAGGTAAATGTTATCCATAAGGCGGTAGGTGGGATCATCGAATCCGACGTTCTGCTTGCATCTGCTTCCGATGCCATCATCATCGGCTTCCAGGTTCGCCCCTCCCTCAGCGCCCGCAAACTGGCGGAACGGGAAGGGGTACAGATCAAAACCTATTCCATCATCTACGAAGCCATTGAAGAGGTCCGCGCCGCTATCGAAGGCATGTTGGAGCCGACCAAGGAAGAAAAGATCGTCGGCCAAATGGAAGTACGCGAAGTTTACAAGATCAGTAAAGTGGGCACTGTTGCCGGCTGCTACATGCAGGAAGGTAAAATTACCCGCAATACCAATATCCGCCTGATCCGCGATGGTATCGTCATCTTCCCCACCCGCGAGGGACAAAATGCAGAGATCGCCTCGCTCAAACGTTTCAAAGAAGATGTTCGCGAAGTGAAAGCCGGCGTGGAGTGCGGTTTGTCCATCAAAAACTTCAACGATATTAAAGTTGGAGACGTGATCGAGGGCTACGAAATCATCGAGATCAAACGCAAACTAGACTAGTTTCCAATACCTCAGTAGGCAGTATTCAGTAGGCAGTTTTGCATACTGTTTACTGCTTACTGAACCCTTTTT
Source organism: Lewinellaceae bacterium (assembly GCA_020636215.1). GTDB lineage: Bacteria > Bacteroidota > Bacteroidia > Chitinophagales > Saprospiraceae > JACJYE01. The sequence goes on along the minus strand of JACJYG010000004.1, from coordinate 1,182,799 downwards.
TCCAATATCATATCACTATAGGATACCTCTACGAGATCTTCTGATTGTACCTTGAAAAGGTTGAGGTAGTACTGGCATTGCTCTCGTAGTTTGTCTTCCCCCACCGATTCGTCCTCTCCGATGGCTTCGATTTCGACGAAGGAACCCAGTTCCTGCACCTCGTCGATGTGGAATTTCACGTTATCAATGTAGTAGATAGAACGGCGTTTAGACACCACCGCCAGCACGCCCAGGGCGCGGGTGAGTATTTCTCTCAGATCGGATTTGGGTAGCGTTTTATATAAAAACACGTCCGACCGCTTGGGGCCGGCCAGGTTGTCGCGCCGGTAGTGGATCAGGGCGTTTTCGATATTTCCTTCCCGCAGCTTTAGCCGGCCGTGCGGGACGTTGAAATAGGTGTCTACCTGCGGGTCGGTGCCGGCAAAAACGGCCTGTTGCTTGTCGAGTAGTTCCCGGATCTCCTCCGGATGGCCGCAGCGTGCTTTGATCTCAATATTAATTCGTTGCATGGGCTTGGTTCCTGGTTTTTTAAAAAATAAGCAGGCAAAGATACGAATATGCGCTGCAAACGGAGTGGTAAACTTTGGTTTGCCTGTCCGAGCAGCAGCCGATAGCAGCACCAAACCGAGTATGGAGACGGAGGCTTAATCATTATTTTAGCCGGCAATAGCCCGTTTCATACTTCAGACGGATTCATTCCCCATTCTCGCTTGAATGCTTTTGAGAAAGTAAACACATCGGAAAACCCGCATTGCAGGGCAACTTCCGTGACTGTCATTGCCCCACCCCGCAACAATTCTTTCGCTTTTTCGAATTTAAGTTTTCGGAACCATTTCATAGGGGGGGGGCCGTAGACTTCCCTAAAGGTGCGATGGAAATGGTAAGGTGACAGGCAGGCATGCCGAGCGATCTGAGGTAGTCCCAATTTAGCGTCCCATTGATCCAGCATGTACTCTTTGCCGATTAGCACCCGGCGAAAAAGCTCCTGGCGCGTAGCAGTAGTTCGGGCGTTTATCCGTCCAATCCGTTGCGAAATATCCTGTTGCTCCGCCAACAGTTGTTCCGCCAGCCCAAAAAATATACGGGGCGGCAATTCAGGAACAGCTGTTCCCGAAACAGACATTTGGCGGGCAAGTGAAGCCAGGCGTTCCGAAATTGCGGTTGGATGGCGATAAACGTGTTCGAAAAACCGGGCCGGCTCAGCCGTCGTGCCCGTGCCGGGATCGTTCAGTAATGCCGTATCACTGAGGCTGTGGTTGCGATGGACGTCTTGAATAAGATCATTGGCAAAAAACACGAACAACGCTTGTACCCCAGGCTTATTGGGCAGGCATTCCATTTCCGTTCCGTCATTGGCTATGAAAAAACCGCCCGGCGGGACGATGATCTTTTTTCCGTTAACGACATAACGGAGGGCGTCCCGGAGGCAAAATTTGATGGAAAGAGGGGATTCGAATTTTAAATAACGAATGACATCGTCCGCATATACTAAACTGTCGGTTTCGTGGGCCTTACTGCACTCCGAATACTTCGGGCCCGGCCAAATAATCATCTTACCCATACTGGATTTGCGGTTTCTTTATAGTCGGATGAAAAACAGTCTTAATTTACATAAATCCAGATTAACATATCGTCGTCTAATTGGCAGTTTCGCAAGAATAGACAAACCTCAAATATCCGAAACACCCGAAATTGGAGCAAAACCGAACAGATGTGGATACTGCAGCTGAGTTTACTATCTTTTCTTCTTCCCTGTTATACAGTAGTTGCTCAAAATCGGGATACATCCGGGTTGGATGGGGCCCGTCCGCAAAACTATTCGCTTGAGAAATTTTTCGATGGCCTATACCTGGGCGCCGCTGCCGGATCCCAGAATGTTTTTGGCGGCTCATTTGTCGGGGGAATCGACGTGTTGGCGCAGGAGTCCCGTTTTGTGGCAGAGCTCTCTGCCGGTTTTCGCAAACAACTCTTCAAAGGCCGGTTCTTGATCGGAGCCGAATTCCAGCTTGGTTTTACGGATGGGAACCTGAAGCATGCGGACCCGGAAAAACAGTTGCTGATTACCTATAAAAATAATACCCAAAGCGGAATTGGATTGACAATAGGGGCTGTGGCCGGGAAGCGGAGAAAGTTGCTGTTATACGGGTATGTTAACGAAACGACCCGAAAATTTGATGTCGATATCCTGGAGCAGAACAAGGCCTATCATCAAAAAGACGAGCAGGGAATGCTTAAATACGGAATGGGGATTGAAGCACCTCTTTACAAGAGATTCCATGTCCGCTTCGCAATGGGCGGCCTACGGGTCGATTTTGGGGATTTGGAGGCCAATATCAATGTGGAAGATAAATTGGATGTGATGGCCGGCTTTGTCTACCAATTCCACTTTAAAATGCAAAAAAAGCCCTGAACCTGGCGCCTATCCACCCTAAGTGGCATTTTCAGACTGAAGGATAATCCGAACAATTTCTAAATACAGCCGACAATGAGCAATCGAATGTATGGTTATGGCAGCACCAACCGAAGCTTTGCCACCTATCTGGCCATTTTGGGGATCTTGCTATCCAGTATAGCCTTTGCCCAGGAAAGCCCTGAAACAATATTCCCCGAATATTGGGGGGATCAGTTTGTAGCGGCATTGCAATCCAGCTCTGAGCCGGAACAGGAGGCCATTATTGAAGCGGTATTTTCCCCGGCTGCGCTGGCTAATCCGGGCAAAGAAAGGTTATTAGGGCTTATTCACCGGATGCAGGAGTCATTCAGCCCACTGGAATACCACCATTCAGAAATGGTAGCCACCGAATTATCCCCTGGAAATATAAGCCGCATCCTGCATATCTACCTGCGCAAGGAGGACGAAAGGATGTGGAGCGATATCCAGATTCGGCTTGATCCGGAGCCGCCACACCAATTGTTGTCGTTGGCCTTCATTGCCGAAGTAGCGGAGCCGGTGAGCCTGCCCAATGGCGATATTTCCCAGCCAATGACCCTGGATTGGCTCGACAAGTACCTCCAAAAGCTGGTTTCCGAAAACGGCTTGTCGGGAAGCGCCCTGGTCGCAAAAGGAGATAAAGTGCTGTTTGAACGCTATTTTGGCTTCGCCGACTCCGCCCAAACCCGCCCTATTGATGAACAGACGCTGTTCAACCTGGGCTCCGGCAATAAAATGTTCACCGCTCTGGCGATCGTGAAACTACAGGAGGAGGGCAAACTGCAGTTCACCGATAAACTGACGGATTATTTCCCGGATTTTCCCATGCCCGATTGGGCGGAAAAGGTTTCCATCCACCATCTGCTGACCCATAGCTCGGGCATCGGAGAATTCTGGCGGAAGGAAACAGAAGCAGAAATGCGGCGCGACACCTCCTGGCGGCAGTTCCTATCCCTGGTTTACCGCTCGGGCTTTCAATTTGAACCGGGTACGGAGGCAGGGTACAGCAATTCCAACTTTATCCTGCTGGGCGCTATTATTGAAAAAGTTAGTGGACGGGATTATTTTGAGGTCATCCAGGATCTCATTTACGACAAGGCCGGCATGAAACAAAGCGGCCCTCTGACTTTTAACCTTTCGTCCAGCCGAATGGCCATACCGCTTTCCCGTAATGGCGACAAGGGATGGAAGGTTGCACCACATAGCAAAAGGGGTTCACCGGCAGGCGGCGGTTATTCCAACGTTCGGGACATGCTTCTATTCTCCCAGGGGTTGAAAACCAACGCATTTGTATCGCCTGAAAGCCTGAGGAATATGGTTTCGAACAAGACTGCGGGGCTCAAAGACCCATTTCCTTACGGCTACGGCTTTATCCCACAAAAAAATGGCAACGAAATCTCTTACGGACATGGCGGCATCGCCCGAGGGATCAATCTCGAGTTCCGGTACTTCCCTGGCCCGGACATCACACTCGTCGTCTTTTCCAATCAGGACAACGGCGCTTTTGACGACTTGAAGAAGAATATGATCAAGCTGATCACCGGAGAACGGTAGAGATGTAACAATAGTTCAGCCGGCACCGAGCAGTTGGCAGGCCCTTAAAAGGCTTAGCGTTTCTGGTTTCTCGTTCCTGGTTCCTGGGGCGAGGCAACGTCTTCCCGATAACAATTGGCTATCAAATTTTGGATTTGTTAGTTAAAAGTAAGCTGTTTATCCTCCCGATGGCTATTAGCCTTTGATGGAAATTGCGTTCAGAGGGTTACATGGATGATGCAGGGGATACGCCTTCCTTTGGAACAGATGCTGTGGATGCTTGTGATAAACTTCCGAAGTTTACAAGTTAGACGTCATCAGCAGGTCCAGGTCCGTGGATTTGATATCGAAGCGTTCGCCGAGGTAGCTGTTGGTCAGACAGCCTTTGTAGGTGTATACGCCATGGCGTAGGCCGGGGTTGTTGAACATGAGGTGTTCGATGCTGCCGGTGCTGCCGGCTTTGAGCAGGATAGGGGTCAGGATATTGCTCACGGCGATGGAGGAGGTGCGCGATACGCGGGAAGCGATATTGGGCACGCAGTAGTGGATGATCTCGTGTTTAATAAAAGTCGGTTTGTCGAGGGAAGTTACCTCAGAGGTGGCGAAGCAGCCGCCCTGGTCGATGCTGACGTCGATGATGACAGCGCCGGGTTTCATGTTAGCCACCATCTCTTCGCTGACGATCACAGGGGTGCGGCCCAGTTTGGAGTGTACGGCGCCGATAGCCACGTCGGCACTTAAGAGTTCTTTTTCCAGGTAGTGCGGGTTGAGAGAAGAGGTATATAGCGGCCGGCCCACCTGGTTTTGCAGCCGTTTCAGTTTGTAGATGTTGTTATCGAAAATACGCACTTCAGCACCCAGGCCGAGAGCGGCGCGGGTAGCGTATTCCGCCACGATGCCGGCGCCCAGGATGACCACCTTGGCGCTGGGTACGCCCGAGATTCCGCCCAGCAATACCCCTTTACCACCACTGGTGGAAGCCATCAGCTCGGCGGCGGTCAGCATAGCACTGATACCGGCAATCTCGCTCATGATACGGACAATGGGGAAAGTGTCTGACTCGTCCATGATGTACTCCATGGCCAGGGCGATGACCCGTTTCTGCCGAAGTTTGTTGATGTAGTTGGCGCTGATGATCGGCATCTGTAGTGGAGAGATCAGGATCTGATTGGGGTGCATCAGGTCGATCTCCTGAAGGGTGGGCGGGGCCACCTTCAGGATGACATCTGCTTCATAGACCTGTTTCGTACTGTAGGCGATATCCGCGCCGGCTTCGGAATAGTCGTGGTCGGTATAGCTGGATTTTTCTCCGGCGTCTTTTTCCACCAGGATGCGGTGGCCGTGAGCGACGAGGGTTTCGACTGCTGAAGGGACCAGGGCCACGCGGTTTTCCTGGAGGGATATCTCCCGGGGAATACCGATAAACAGCTTATTGGGCCTGGATTGTATTTGCAGCATTTCCGGCTGGGGCCGGAACTGGCTTTCGGTAAATTCTTTTGGGACAGGTATTTTCTTCTTATCACTCATAGCGGCCGTTCCTTCGATAGCTTACAAAAATAGGATTTTTCGGCTTGAATCGCCGATAATTTGCAGTTTTATTCGGACCGTGTCTTCCGGCAGCAGCGCTTCGATCAACTCTGGCCATTCAATCAGGCAATAGTCGTCGTTGTAGAGGTAATCTTCAATGCCGATGTGCAGGGCTTCCTCTATGTCTTCCAGCCGGTACAGGTCCATATGGTAGATGGGGCGGGCTTTACCCTCCTCGGTGGTATATTCATACTCATTGATGAGCGCAAAAGTGGGGCTGACGACTTCGGCTTCGGCGACCCCCAGGCTTCGGCAAAATGCCTGAATAAAGGTAGTCTTACCCGCTCCGATCTCACCGGTGAAAGCCATTTTCTTTCGCCCGCCGGCATAGTCCAACAGTGCTTGTACGGCAAGGGGCAGTTCCCCGGGGTTGTTGATGGTCATTTCTTTCATGCACGCACTTTTTCCGGGCCTAAAGGTAGTCAATTTTCCGGGCCATCATTATCAACAAATTGCTTAAACCAGCAGGTTTTTCAGGTGTTTTTTACTTTTTAAATACTGAATTAGGCGGCATTTTTTTCGTACTTTTGCATCATGGAAACAACAAATAATCAACCAGAAGAGAAAGCTAAAGCCGGCGAATACGGCGCCAGTAATATTCAGGCCTTAGAGGGGCTCGAAGCGGTGCGCAAACGCCCGGGGATGTACATTGGCAGCACGGATTTCAAAGGGTTGCACCACCTTGTTTGGGAGGTGATTGACAACTCTATTGACGAACACATGGCGGGCTACTGCACCCATATTGAAATCACGGTCAATCCGGATAACTCCATTACCGTCAAGGATAACGGCCGAGGCATACCGACGGATATGCACAAAAAATTGAAAAAGTCGGCATTGGAAGTGGTGATGACCGTCCTGCATGCCGGGGGCAAGTTCGATAAAGATACCTATAAGGTGTCGGGCGGCCTGCACGGTGTGGGTGTTTCCTGTGTCAACGCTTTATCCGTTCATTTGAAAGCAGAGGTACACCGCGATGGTAAGGTGTATCAACAGGAGTACGAAAGGGGCAAACCGCTTTATGATGTCAAGACGGTCGGAGAATCCTCAGAAAGAGGCACCATCATTACCTTCAAACCTGACGGCGAGATATTCGAGACCCTCGAATACAAGTACGATATCCTCGCAACCCGTATTCGGGAGCTCTCTTTCCTCAACAAGGGCCTGTACCTGCAACTGACCGATATGCGCGAGAAGGAAGAGGACGGTTCTTTCCGAACGGAAACCTTTTTCTCTGAAGGCGGCCTGAAGGAGTTTGTGGAATATGTTGACGCCGCCAAACAGAAATTGATCGACGAGCCGATCTACGTGACCGGAAAAGAGGAAAATGTCGAGGTGGAAGTGGCGATGCATTACAATACGTCTTATACCGAGACGATCTATGCTTACGTCAACAATATTAATACCAGAGACGGAGGCACCCACGTCAACGGTTTCCGCCGGGCTGTCAACCGGGTGTTCAAGCAATACGGCGACGACAACGGGTTTTTCAAAAAACTGAAATTCGCTATTTCAGGAGAGGACTTTCGCGAGGGCCTTACCGCCATTGTTTCGGTAAAAGTGCCGGAACCTCAGTTCAAAGGCCAAACCAAGGGAGAACTCGGAAACTCGGAAGTTACGGGTATCGTTTCCCGCGCTGTCGGGGAAGTGCTGGGCCATTACCTGGAAGAAAACCCCCGGCCGGCCAAGAAGATCATCGATAAAGTAATCCTGGCCGCGACGGCCCGTCACGCCGCCCGCAAAGCACGCGAACTCGTGCAGCGCAAGAATGTGCTCACCGGCAGTGGCCTGCCCGGCAAATTGGCGGACTGTTCTTCTCGCAACCCGGATGAATCGGAGCTCTTCCTCGTCGAGGGAGATAGCGCCGGTGGTACGGCCAAGCAGGGGCGCGACCGAAACTTCCAGGCTATTCTGCCGCTGCGAGGCAAGATCCTCAACGTCGAAAAAGCCATGGAGCATAAGATATATGAGAACGAAGAGATCAAGAACATCTTTACTGCGCTGGGGGTCACTATCGAGGAGAATGATGATGGCGAGCGGATCCTCAATATTGAAAAGCTGCGCTACCATAAGATCGTCATCATGTGTGATGCCGACGTGGACGGAAGCCACATTACGACCCTCATCCTGACTTTCTTATTCCGCTACATGCGCCCGCTGGTCGAAAACGGCAATGTCTATATCGCACAGCCGCCGCTTTATATGGTCAAAAAAGGCAAGCAGTTCCGCTATTGCTGGAACGAGGACGAACGCCGCGAAGCGGTAGCCGCCTACGCGACCAAGGAGAACGATGATTCCGTTAAGGTGCAGCGTTACAAAGGCCTTGGGGAGATGAACGCCGAGCAGCTCTGGGAAACCACCATGGACCCCACTACCCGCATCCTGCAGCAGGTGTCTATCGATGACGCCCGTGAAGCTGACCGCATCTTTTCCATGCTCATGGGGGATGATGTGCCGCCGCGCCGCGCCTTCATCGAGGCCAATGCAAAGTACGCGAAGGTGGATATATAGGGAAATGGAGCTCTGGCCTCTGGAATGCCCTGGTAGTATAGCATGTCCAATTTCAGCCAAAGGCGCGCGCCTTCATCTGAGTTGATTTTAAAAAACCTTTGAGGTTATCAGAACCTCAAAGGTTTTTAGATATTAAATAATACGATATTCATGCCCCACACGTTTAAGATCATTGGCAGTTTGAAAAAAACTATTCTGAACATGACCGCATTTTTGTTTCTTCTAATTAGCCTGGCAGGTTGTACCGGCAGCGCTTCTTCGACGGCTGATGGGCCTCAAAGCATTACTATTGTAGATGGTTATCACTTCCCCTATGATTTACTGACACCCGAGCAAACTATGGAAATGCCGGACGCCCTGCGGGAAATCTCCGGCCTTGGCATCAGTGACGATGGCGACCACCTGCTGGCCGTGCAGGATGAGGATGGTGTGATCTTTGTCATCAACCGCTATACCGGCGAAGTTGAAAAGGAGTACGAATTCTGGAAAGATGGGGATTACGAGGGTATTGAAGTGGTGGGCTCAATCGTATACGTCGTCAAGAGCTCCGGCACCCTTTACGAAGTGAAAAGAGGGGGGGAACCGGATCAGGCCGTGGAGAAATACAATTTTTTTCTGGATTCGGATAACGATGTGGAAGGCCTTGCATACGACCGCGCCAACAACCGGCTGCTGCTGGCCTGCAAAGCCAAAGCTGGACATGAGAAAAACTATAAGCGGAAAAAAGGGATCTACGCATTCGGATTGGAAGACAAAATGCTTTCCGAAGAGCCGGTTTACTTCATTAGCCTCGATTCGGTGAACAATTATCTCGCCACTGACCCCAATATCCGAAAATTGGAAAAAATCGTAGAATTTTTTGACCCCAAGGAAAGTTTCGGATTCAGTCCCTCGGCCATCGCTATCCACCCCATTACCGGGGATATCTATGTCACTTCTTCTGTAGGAAAAATGCTCATCGTATTGCATCCCGACGGCCGGATAATGCATATAGAAAAACTCAGTAAAAAACTTTACCCTCAACCCGAGGGCCTTTGTTTTGACCCCATTGGCACCTTGTACATCTCAAATGAAGGAAAAGACGGCCCGGGCACCATCCTCCGTTTTAATTACCGGCCGGAGTAGGTTGGAGGGTTAGAGGGTTACAGGTTACAGGTTACAGGTTACAGGTTGCAGGTTGCAGGGTTTGAGGTTGCAGGTTTCGGGCTTACTAAGGTTCCCCATGAAACAAGGAACCCGAACCAAACCACCTTACTCGCTGTTTTCTTACCAGTATCAAAACCATGGGCTACAAGAGTCGTAGAGGTTTAGTCCGGGCCAAAAAAAATGGGCTTTGTTTGTTTAATTTCGCTATTTCCCGGAATATTGCGGACCGGGATGGGCCCGAAAAGCCGGGCCACTTTCCCAGGCACAAATCAAGCCAACAATATAGCAAGATCAATATTGCAAGATAACAATATACAATCATCCACCCACACGATATGAGCGTAGTAGAAATGAAAGTCCCTACCATAGGGGAGTCGATCGCGGAAGTGACCCTTTCCCAATGGCTAAAAAAAGATGGCGATTACGTTGACCTCGATGATCCCATCTGCGAGTTCGAATCCGATAAAGCTACGCTGGAATTTCCGGCGGAAGCAGCCGGCAAACTAATCCACGTTGCAGCAGAAGGGGATGACCTCGAAATCGGGGCCCTGGTGGCCCGCATTGATACCAGCGTCACCAAAGACAGCGGAAACGGCGCCCCTGAGAAGACTGCCTCCCAAAAAGAAGAGCCCAAAACGGAAAAAGCTGCGCCGGCTGCCGCCGACGCCAAAGCGGAAAGCTCCTCCAGTTATGCTGCCGGGCATCCTTCGCCGGCCGCCGCTAAGATCATGAAAGAAAGTGGGGTGCCGGGTGATGAAATCAAAGGCACGGGACGGGAAGGCCGCATCACTAAAGAAGACGCGATGAAGGCCGCGGAAGCCAAAAAATCGGAGCCGGCCCAGCCGGCGCCACAACCGGAAGCAAAAAAAGCAGAAACACCGAAACAGGCGCCCATTACTCCCTCCGCCAGCTTCAGTCGAGAAACCAACCGCAAGAAGATGAGCCGCATGCGCCGCACTATCGCTAAACGCCTGGTGAGCGCCAAGAACGAGACGGCTATGCTGACCACCTTTAACGAGGTGGACCTCACCGAAGTGATGAATCTGCGCAAGCAATATCAGGACCGCTTCGTCAAAAAGTATGGCATTAAACTCGGCTTTATGTCTCTCTTCGCCAAGGCCTGCGCCAAGGTGTTGATGGAAATGCCGGACGTCAACGCCAGCATCGACGGGGAGGAAATCGTTTACCACGATTATGCCGATATCTCAATCGCTATTTCTACCCCCAATGGCCTGGTGGTGCCCCCGGTGCATAATGTAGAATCCCTCAATTTCGCCGAGATCGAATACAAGATCGCCGAACTGGCAGAGAAGGCCCGCAACGGCAACCTCACCCTGGAAGAAATGCAGGGCGGCACCTTTACCATCACCAACGGTGGCGTCTTCGGCTCCCTGATGAGCACACCCATCCTCAACGAACCGCAATCGGCTATCTTAGGCATGCACGCCATCAAGGAACGGCCTATGGTGGTGAATGGGGAAGTGAAGATCCGTCCCATGATGTACCTTGCACTGTCGTATGATCACCGCGTCATCGACGGCAGCACGTCGGTAACCTTCCTGGTTAAGGTAAAAGAACTGCTGGAAGACCCAGTGGCGATGCTGATGGACTTGTAGGACGTTTATCCCCCGACTGTAGGCTGCTTGCCCCAGGCCAGCACCCACCCCAATCGGAAACCCAGGGAAATCTGCAGCGTGTGCTTCGTACCGGGCCGGGTGTCGGCGGGCGGGAAAAATCGTCTGTCCCTGAAAAAGGTATCAATGGTAGGATTGACCAGATCATAAACCCGGATGAAACGGTGACGATACCCCATCCCGGCAAAAAGCTCCAGGATAAACCCCTTGTCGAAAAGGAGCGTCGCTCCTCCCTTCAGTATTATTCCGCTGGCATTGCGCTCCACCTGTGCCAGGTCATAACGTAAATCATCACCGTTATTCAGTTGGATGATGTCATTGCGCCGCTCGTAGTCCATTTGGGAGGTAAAGCCTTCCAGTGCAATATAGGCGCCTATGTCTTCAGCAAAAGCGGGGTAATACTGTATCTCCGGGCGGAACTCCCAGTAGTGCGGGTTAAGGCGGCGTTTGCTGTCATTGGAGTCCTGGAGGAGGAGCGATTGAAAGCCGTATTCCAGATGGACGGCCCAGGCAGGGTGAAAACGGTACGTCAGGCTGGGGGCGAAGGTGCTGCTCAGCGGGTCAACCATGGATAGCGGCGAGATTTTCACAGCGAGCATTGGATAGCGGGGCGCATCCTGGGCAGATAGCTGCCCGGAAGCCGCCAGGAAGAGGAAAACAAAAAACCGGACTGTTCGCATAGAAGGCGCGTTAAAGGATTCAGGGAATGTTATAAAATTACGAAGAATTCCGGCATATTTGGGGAAATAAATACACCCATATGACACTCAAGGAACTCTTCGAACAATTGGCGGAACACCCTGCCTACCTACTTTTTTATTTTGCCATCATTCCCGTTATGGCCTTTCTGGCGGGGATACTAGCCAAAGGAGAAGGGCACATGTCCCCCTGGAAGTATCTGTATTCCACCCTCATCTACTTCATCTGTGTACCGGGTATCTTTGCCATCACCGTCAGTGTTTACCAGTTCCTCTTTCAGCGGGGTAGTATTATGGACGCTGATGTTTTCGCTCAGGTGTTGCCGGTAGTATCTATGGTGATCACCCTGCTCATTATCCGCCGGAACGTAAACCTGGACTATATCCCTGGCTTTGATAAACTAGGCGGGTTGGTGACGGTCATCACCGCCACCTTCATCATCATGTGGTTCATCGACCGCACGCGCATTATCGTGTTTTCCTACCTGCCGTTCTATCAGGTCATCCTCATATTCATCGCGTTACTGCTCGTGGTGCGGTATGGCTGGAGTAAGGCGTTTGGGAGTGGGGCGCAGGCAGCCTGATTTTTTTATTTCCTGGATCAGAAATATCAGAAAACAATTCAGGTATTTTACAAAAAACGGAGTATCCGCAACCTGCCAAAGGGCAATATAAGCTGCGGCAGATATGCCTTGTGGATGAAAAGTAGTGATCGCGCCTTTTGGTATTGAAGTCGGGGTGGAGCAGTTGCTGGGAAGCCGGTGAGCCGGCCTTGTTATTCCCTCCACAAAAAAGGCCGCTGTCCCATTCCGGTTCAGCGGCTTGTCAATAAGTCGGTGGCTCTTAAAACAAACGGGCGTAAAACCCAAGAGAAATGCCTGTAAGGTGGTCCTGTGACGCGTCCGTAAAAAGGTTTCCACTTACGAGGTCCGGCAGCCCCTTGTGAAGGCTGAGCTGTGCCGACAGCCCGTCGAGCAGGCGGTAGGACACCCCCAGTCGAAGGCCAAAATCGTATGGCCGCAGTTCCTTTGCAATATCCAATTCAGTAGTGATCTCCTCGCCGTAGGCCCTGCCATCGGATTCCGTGATGGCGGCAAGGCCGTAGTGCGATCCCTGCCAGCCTACCAGGTAGGCGTAGTAGCCGCCGAATTCGTAAGTCCAGCGGCTTTCGGGTTTTGGCTGGAATAGCCAGGCTAGTTCTCCTTCAACGTGGTGCAAGGCTGTCAATGAGGTGCTGACAGTGGTGCGCCGCACTTCGTTGGAACTTGTGATCTCCTGGGTTTCGATATTCAACCGTTGAAACCCTGCCAGGCGGCGGTAGCCGGCGGAGAATTGTATGCGGCTGCGGGGAGTAAGCGGCCAATTTGCCCAGCAGAGCCCTCGCAGGCCAGCGCCGAACCGGCTTTCTTCGGGCTGCGAATGGATAATCAGGCCGCTGCCTATCCCAAACTGGAATCCTTGACTTTGTAAAGGCAGGGCAGCCAGCAGGGTAAATAAAATGACGGAAAAAAAGATCATGATAAATTTCATAGCTCTATATTTTTTTAGAAACGATAGCGAAATCCAGCCCACAAGGTGTTCATACCCGCATAACTCCCTCCGGCCTGCATTCCGAAGGATACCCCCGGCTCAGTGGCAAATGCTTCCGGAAGTGGGGTTCGAGGTTCATGTAGGGGGCTGTTCCCACCCCCTCCGAGCACTTCTGCGATTTCCACGCCTACTGAGATCCCGAAGCGCTCCTGCGGCCAGTAGGTATAGCCCGCACGCATGGCGAGATATTCATCGTTGAGGCCTTTGTAGGCTATGGCATATCGTCGCTGCCCCGGCCCGTAGCTTTCCTGGTGAAGCCATTGTCGGGACATGCCCAGGCGGAGTTCTGCTTCCAGATCGCCCTGGCCGATACGGAATTGCACCTTTGGGCCAATGGAAGCAGTCGCCAGCTGTAACCGGTAAGAAAAGTGAAAAGGATAGCGGTCTCGAATATCCTCGGCGGTGCTGATGATCTGAAGGCGCCCTGACCGAAACTGGCCGTAGGAAAAATTAGCGGTCAGGGAAAGCCAGCGGAACAGGCGGTATTCCAGGTTTGTTTCGGTGGGAATACAGGTGACTTCCTTCCCTTCGTACTGATCTCGGGCTATGCCTTCCCAGTAGGTATAGCCGAAACCGATGCCTGCCGCCCAGCGGTTGCCGGGGGAGGCCTCCTGTGCTTTCAGGCAATGAGGTAGCACTAGCAGGCATGCTGCCAGCCATGAACATAAAATAGTTTTCATAACTCGTTAGTATTTTTTGATTACATCAGGATAAAGCGTTTTGCGGTTGCGCCGCGGCCTGGTGGATTCAGGTGGCTTCAGATTTAATTCCGGTAGCGAAGTGTCCTGCGGAGCCAGGGCCGGGATGGGCCCGTTAGGCAGTACTGGCAGTGGTTCCAAAAAACGGTTTGGTATGACTTCTGCCGGGGAAGGCGCAGAGGGCGCCTCCTCCGGGGCAGTTGGCAGCGGTATTGGGGTTCTTTGCTCCTGCCGGGGAAGTATCTTGGCTCTGGGTGAAGCATTCACGTCCATTGGTGGCGGCAGCGCTTCCTGTTCATTGGGGACTGAAGGCCTGTTTTGGGGATTTGCCGGTGGTGCAGGCGCTTCTGTTTGGACTGCCGGCGGCGCTGTTCTTTCTGGTGGCAAAAACCACCACAATAGCAGGCCGGCGGCGCCCACCAATAAAAGGAACAGCCACTTCCATGCCGCTCCTGCCAGGCCCGCAGCTTTGTTGGAGGTTCCGGCGGCAGCACCGGCCCCGTCGAGCAGGCCTTCCATGGCAGCCCAGGCTTGAGGGTCGTAGTCGAACTCATGCGTTTCGACCACTTTTCGGAAATCCGCTTCCCAGTTTTTGGCAGTATGACTCATGCAGATTGGCCTTTGTTGTTTTTATAATGTGGTTCCAATGCTGCCTGCAACAGCTCTCGGGCTTTGGAAAGCCGCCATTTGCTGGTGCTGATGGTAATTCCGATAAGCGCAGCGATCTCTTCGTGTTTGTACCCGTCGATGACATACAGGCTGAAAACATCCCGCAGATGGGCGGGCAGTTGCTGGACGTAGCGGAATATATCTTCGGCTTGTAGTTTACTTTCGGCCTGGTTAAAAACCGGTTCAGCTTCGGCAGTTGCCAGGCTGTAGCGCTCGCGGTGCCGTTGCTCCATTCGAAGGTGGTCCATCGTCACCCGGAAGGTGATCGTGGATAGCCAGCCGGCAAAGCTGCCCGTTTCTTTCCAGTTGTCCAGGCTTTTGAAGGCCTGGAAAAAGGCCTGGTTGAGCAGGGCGGTTGCTTCGGTTCGGCTGCCGGTATACCGCATGGGTATGCCCAATAGCTTGCCAAAGTACCGTTGGTACAGGGCTTGTTGCGCCCGGCGGTCGCCCTTCAGGCAACCGCGGCGCAACTCATCGTCTGTACTATCTGGTCCGTATGGCATTGGTTTTCGCTTTTATCTATACTATCGGTGGGTTTGAAAAAATGGTTAGTGGGAAACCGTTTTTTTTTGGAAAAAATTGAGAGCAGGTGCGAAGCGACAACAACCAATATAAAAAAAAGCCGCAATTCTGCGGCTTTTCTTTTCTCTTCAACATGGAGGTAAACTCGTCGGCGGGGATATTTTCTTTATTCCTCGCCTTCTGTTGTTTCATCCCACCCCCTGCGCGTAACGATGCGGATCACGCCATTGCCGGCCTGGCTGCCGTATATGGCGGCGCCGGCTATGTTTTTGATGACCTCGATCCGGTCGATGTCGGCCGGTGGGATCGTCCACAGCAGGTCGTTTAGGGCTGCATCATCGTAGTTGTAGAAAGGCATGTTGTCGATCACCAACAGCGGAGGCCCCACGGCGCCGCGGATACGGATCTGGTAGTAGTTATAACTGCCGGTAACCCAAACGCCGGCTACCCGGCCGATGATCATCTCGGCAGGATGGAGATAACCGTTGTTGAAATCTGAGGCCAGGATGATGGCATCTGGCGCTCCGCCAAGAGAGGCAACAGAAGCAGGCATTAAAGTCTGAATGGGTTGAATCCTTGCCGGCGGTTCGGGGCCGTTGCTGCCTGCGCCGGTTGGCGGGCAGCAGTTGTTTCCAAAGGCCGTTGCAGCCGTAAAGGACAGGAGTATAAAGATCGGGAAGATTATTTTTCTGGTTTTCATAGCACGCTTTTTTATTTAGAAACACTTTTCTTTAATCATACAATCGTTTTTTTGCGTTTTTAGTTTGTTAAATTGTTGATAATTAGGCATGTCTGGCCGCTATTTGACAATTGGCAGCAATTGCTCATATTGAGCATGCACGTGGCCCCGGATAAGTCACGGGGTGGCTGATCTGTAGCAAAATCAAGGCAAGCCACCCCGTGACTGCCCCTGGATCAATAATCCAGCGTCACTATCCTTCCCTTCGTAAATGAAAAGAACTTGTCTTTCTCAGCGATCTGCAACCCCTCCATCAAGTCTTCAGGCTTATAGCCAGCCGCTTGAAGGCAGCCGGGGCAGGCGTACAGCGGCACGCCTTTTTCCAACAGTTGCTTAAGCTGGGTTTTGGAAGAAGGGAACTGAGCGTAGGTGAGGTCCGGGGCGTCTTTCACCACCACTTTCACCGCGTCAATGTCGAAGTACATTATCACATCCTGGCTTTCCGACATCATGGCAGCCATCTGTAAGGGCATCAGCACCCGGTGCGGGTTGTCCGGCCCGGCAGTGGCGTGGATGAGGATACCGTCCTTTTGCCCGGCCTGTTGAGCGGCCAGGGTTTCGTTCACGATTTGCTGAACCGCAGCTTTATCCAATTCGGCATCGGGGCCTTCACAGGCCGTCAGGAATATTGCCAGCAGTGCGAATGCCAATAGAATTAGCTTAGTTTTCATTACGGATATTTTTTGATTAAAAATCTCTTTTAAGCTAACAGCATTCATTGGATAAGGCAATGATTTTTGTTACTACGCAAGGGCGCGTTAAGTACTGTGTCAAATTAATTTAATAACACATTTATAGATGGCAGGCACTTTCAACTTTCAAAGTGCCTGCCATCTAGGTAATCAATGTGACACAGTATTAAGTTGTCCATCAGCTCAAAAGAGACAGTTGCTACGGAAGGAATTCTATTGCTCTTCCCGTTGCAATGCCGCCCCGATTGACTTAAAACCGGTATATTTGTAATAAAACAGCCATGCCTTCTCCCTTTCCCGGAATGGACCCTTACCTCGAAGGGCATCTTTGGCCGGATGTCCACAACAGCCTGGCGTATCTGATCAGCGTTCAGCTGACGCCTCGGCTCGGAGAGCCTTATATCGTACATCTCAATAATTACACCGTGGAAGATACCTCACCGGAGGAAGATGTGGGCATCATGTACCCGGATGTGGAGGTTTTTCGCAAACCGGATGCGCTGAAAGAACCTTTGGAAGGGTACGGCGGGCCGGCCACTACGCCGGAAACCATCGTGCTGCCGGCTATCAAACCGGTTGAAGTGCGCATTCCTTTTGTCGAGGTCAAAGACAGGAAAAGCAACCAACTCATCACCGCCATTGAAATACTCTCCCCCCTGAACAAACGCCGGCCTGGCCTGCAACCCTACCGGGAGAAGCGGCTCCGCCTGCATCAGGCGGGCGTGCACCTCATCGAAATTGACCTGCTGCGGCGCGGCGAACGCCCCCTGGCGCATCCTTATCTGCCAAAGGCCCATTATTTGATCACGCTTATCCGGGCCGGGCAGGGGCAAACCCAGGTCTGGGCGGTGGATGTTATGGAACCGTTGCCGGTTATCCCCGTCCCCCTGAAAGCACCGGATAAGGATACTTTCCTCGATTTGGGAAAAGCGCTGAAAGACTTGTACGAACAGCGCGCACTGGACAAGTCCATCGATTACAGCGAAGCGCCCCCGGCGCCCGCTTTTTCCATGGAGGCGTTGGACTGGATGAAGGGATTGGGGGTGGGAAGGCGGTAAAAGGGGCCGCCCCCCCACCCATTGAAACTTATTGCACGATCACTTCAAATGTCGCTTCTACATCTGTCTCCCCTGTACTGCAGGGGTTGGCATTAGCTTTGTCCGGTTGGTGCTTGAGCGACACCGTAAGGGCGCCACTGCCGGCGTCGCCCGTAGTGCAATCAGACTCCAGGCCAAGTGGTTTTCCGTCGCCGTCCTGGTCAATGCGAGTGATGGCGGAAATGGGGGGCGCGAAGTCAAAACACACCAGGTGCTCTGTCGCTTCGGCCTTTATTTCCTCGGTTATGTCCGCCACATCATTGGGGTTGGACTCATCCAGGAATTCCATAGACAGCACGTAGGCGGTATTAGGCGCCAGGATGATATCCTCTGCTACCGGCGGGTTACCGCCGATGCCGTCGGTATCGCTGAAGTTAAAAACACTGGAATTGCCGGCCCCATCGGTAAAAGTCAGCCGGACCGTAGTAATCAATTCCTCTTCATTGTCGGGCCCTTCGTCGTCGTCCTTCTCGCAGCCCGTCCAGAGCAGGGCGCCTGCAGTGAGGAAAAGGAAGAAAAAGCGCAGGAGATTTACATTTAAAGATTGCATAATGGGTTGTTTTTTTATGGTTTGAAAATGTAATTGAGTGTTTGAGTGTTCGAGTGTTTGAGTGTTCGAGTGTTTGAGTGTTCGAGGCCCGGCGCACAAGGACGGGACTCGAATACACGAACTCCTGAACACTCCCACACTCACTTCTCACTTCTGCTATTCGAGTACCCCTTCACCCCGCCCAATCTTCAGGCCGAACGGCAGGCGCAGCCGCAGCGACACATTGCGGCCCGGTTCATCGGTGAAATAGCGGAAGCGGTTGAGATACTCCCGGTAGCTGGTGTTGAGGAGGTTGAATACAGTAAAGCCTACTTCCAGCGGTTGTCGGCCCAGCCGGAACTGGGTGCGGCCCTCCAGTTGGAAAAGAGTGTAGCCCGGCGGCGGTGGCGCGTAGTCTGCTTCAGGCGGAATGCGGGTTTGTTCCAACACGTTTGTCATGGATAAGCGTAGAAAAGGCGCTTCTGATTCCACTTTTCCGTGCAGAAAAGAATACTTCAGGCCCTGCTCAAAGCGGAAGGGGGGCATCAGACTGAGATATTCCTCCCGCTCGCGGTTCCAGGCGTCCAGCAAGGAACCCTTAGACTCCAGCTGTAGCCCCGGTATCAGCTCGTAATCCAACTGCCAGTCGAGGCCCATGAGGCGGGCGTCGGCCTGGGTGTAATGGAAGGCAGGGAAAGCGCCGCGGATGGTCAGCACGGGCTCGCTTTGGGGTTCCAGGAAGATGAAATTGTCGATGATATTGTAGTACAAGGTAACCGTAGCCTGCAGGCGGTTGCCGTGGTTTAGGCCGGCGGACAAGCTGGTGTTGAAGGCTCGTTCGGGGCCGAGGTTGGGGTCGCCTGCTTCGTAGGAAGCGGCCCCGTGGTGCACGCCGTTGCTGAAGAGTTCGCTGACGTTGGGCGCCCGCCAGGCGGTGCCAAAGTTGAAACGCAGGTCCAGTAATTTGGGAAATCGGTAGATGGCGCCAATGGTGCCCGAAAGGTTGTTGAATTCGAGCTGTTGCCCGATGCTATCCTGCCCCTGCCGGCCAATATCCATCTTTTGATAATCGTAGCGCAGCCCGCTTTCCAGTTCGAGCGGGAAGGGATATTTTTTCCAGCGCTCGATCCAGTAGGCGCCGGCGCTGTAGTTGTTGTAATTGGGAATGAGCGCCCCGCGGTCGGTGGTATTGGCCTGTTGCTGGAAAATGGCGCCGATACTGCCCCATAAGTGGTGAATAGGGCGATGTTCCCAACTCAGTTCAGCCGCATGAGTGGTGATCTCGAATTCAATTTGGGGGATATCCAGGTTATCCGGGAGTGAACCATACTGCCGGTGGGCGTCATATTCCTGTCGGCGGTTGAACTGGCGGGACAGTTGCAGCTGCAATGTCCCGGCCTGGCCTGTTTCCAGACTGGCCTTCCATTTAAACAATTCATGGTAGATGCGCTGCAGGGGCCGGCCCAGTTCATAGGTAAAGGAGCCTTCCGCTAACGGCCGTTCCCGTTCAATGGCGTTGCGCAGGTCGGTGAGGTTGCCGATATGAGAGCCGCTGAAAATACCCAGGCGGGTAAAAAAACGGGAATAGAAGGCTTCCGTGGCCCATTTTTCCTGCTGGAGGCCTACGGCCCAGGAGAAATTCAGTTCTTCTACGCCCGTATTATCCAGGTAATAGCCGGGTGCTTGCAGGTTGCCTCCCCGTTTGAGGGTGCCTTGCAGGCGGCCGCTGATTGGGAGTCTACCCTTTAGCTTGCCTTCCAACATGCCGGATGCAATGCCGGTGCGGCCATTACTGAACCCCTGCAGGTTGGCTTCGCCGCTGATTCCGGTTTGTTCCCGTAGCGGGCGGGGTTCTACCAGCACGACGCCCGCGATGGCGTCGGCTCCATAACGTACGCTACTGGCGCCTTTAATGACCGTAATTTTGTCAGCCAGAAAGGGGTCGATCTCGGGGGCGTGTTCGGAGCCCCACTGTTGGCCTTCCTGTCGGACACCATTGTTCAGAATGAGCACCCGGTTGCTGTGCAGGCCCTGGATGACCGGCTTGGCGATGGTGGCGCCGGTGTTGAGCGTAGTAACGCCCGGCAACTGGCTCAGCGCATCCCCCAGCGACTTGCCGCGTCCTGATTGCAGTTGGGCTGCCTCCAGGGTAGTGCTGGACTGGGTGGCTTCCAGCACCGGCGCCTTCCCCTGGACCACCACTTCCTCCAACAGAACACTTTCTTCTTCCAGTTCAAAATCCCAACTCATGTTCTCCACCAGTAGGATCTCGTGTTCCGCGTGATGGCATCCAACGTGAGTGCAAACCAGGATTAAATTTCCCGGGCAGAGGTTCTTCAAAACGTAATTCCCGTTTTCGTCGGCTAACGTCCCGATATTTTTATTCTGGATCGCAATGCTGGCAAATGCTACCGGCTCCCGGGTGTGTGCGTCAACCACCTTGCCTTTCAGGGTGATGTCGCAGTGGTTTTGGGCCAATAAGCTAGGCGAAAACCAGATAGCCAGGAGCCATTGCCCAAGGAGCAACAGCCGTTTTAACATATTATTGCTATTTTTTTAGTTCAACCAAAATGAGCTCATGCGCAAATGGTGGAACTGGGCGGGCCTCGCTCCCGGATGTGGGAGAGGATGGGGTGGGTGTAGGGGAAACGGTAGTCGGGTGTGACAGCCTGCCCAACTTCAAGCAGGCGTGGGGGCGAAAAACTCTTTTCTCCGCTTAGAAACTGAGCATAATGGATGAGGCAAATCGCACAATCGTGATGGCGAAACTCCTGGCCGTGCAGGTGTTGGTCACCGGCTTTGGCGTCGCATACAGGACTGTGCTCGTGCTGCTCCAAAAGCAAGTGCGCCTCTTTCATGCCCATCGGCAACACAAAGAGCAGCAGCAGCAGAAAGCTAGCCAGGGAGCGGTATATGGAGTTTCGAAACACCAGAATTTGTCAATGGTAATCGTTCAACGTTACAAAACAAGGTAAAGTTTATGAAACCTAAAAGGAAATGGCAGCGTAATGTCGCTAACAGACTGACTATCTTAAGCCTACTAATTTTAATGACAAATGCCATCATTTTATTAGCTTAAAGGTTCAAAAAAAATTATCCATGCGCTTAGGTTTACCCATCCTCCTGATAACAATTCTGCTTTTTGCTTCTTGTGCCAAGGATACAAAAGAAGAGCCGATCAACCACCTTCCCGAAATTGATAGCCCGCTCACTGCCCAGGCTTATGCCGACTCCCTTTTTTCTTTCACTATTGCAGTGGACGATATAGACGGCGACCCTCTGGCTGTAGAGGTAGAAGGCCTTCCGGGCTGGCTGAACTTCGACCCGGTAGCGCTAAAGCTGCAGGGGACCCCTACCCGTCAGGACAAAGGCGAGCATCACCTGACGGTTATTGCGGATGATGGGAAGGGCCAGCGTAGTCAGCCGCTAACCATTAAGGTGGAGGTTCTTTACAGCCTGCAGGAGAAGCTGGTACAGGAGCTTCATGAACGCTTTGTACTCAACACGCCGGGCCTATTGGGGGTCTCTGCTGCAGTGATGACCCCCGAAGGCCAACTTCTGACGGCAACGGAAGGCGACAGCAATCCCTGGGAAGGGCTGCCTGTTACCCCTGCCCACCGCTACCGCATGGCTAGTGTGAGCAAGGTATTTACCAGCGCCCTGGTGCTGCGCCTGGCCGAGGAAGGCTTCTTCCAGCTCGATGACAAGCTTTTTACCTACCTGCCTATTCCCGGCCTACAGTACGGGGAAAATATAACAATCCGCCAGCTACTTAGCCATACTGCCGGTGTGGTAGACCATCTCAATAGCAACGACTTCTGGACGGGCAACTGGATGAGCCGCACCTGGACGAACGAGGATATCTTCCAGTACGCGGCCGGCCACGGCGCTCTCTATCCACCTGGCACAGGGTATGCCTATTCCAATACCGGCTTTTACATCTTAGGGGCGTTGGTGGAGGAAGTAGCCCAAATGCCTCTGGCGCAGGCATTCGAACAATATATTTTCGCCCCCCTCGGCCTGGAGAATACAATTTATGATGATTTCAGCGACATTGGCCATCCTATTCCGAACCTGGCTCGCAATGCGCGTTCCTACGAGTACCACCTCTCGGCTGTGGGGGCTGCCGGCGCCATCGTAGCTACACCTTCTGATATCGCTCGCTTTGGGCGCGCTGTTTATGGCGGCGGCTTCCTAAGCGCAGCTTCTATAGACGCTATGACCACAGATTATGGTTATGCAGTGGGCGGCGACCACTACGGACTGGGCACCCGGCTGTGGGATGACCACAACATCATCCATCACGGCCATTCCGGCGCCCTGATGGATTATCGGACTATTCTTATGTACGTGCCTGCTTATGATGTCTGCATCGCCCTGGCCACCAACGAGCCGCACGCCAACTGGTATGACCTGGTAAACGGGATACTGGTAGAAGTGGTGGGGCATTACCAGTAGGGGGAGGGGGAATGCGGGAATGCAGGAATGCAGGAATGCAGGAATGCAGGAATGCAGGAATGCAAGAATGCAGGAATGCAAGAATGCAGGAATGTGAGAATGTGGGAATGCGAGAATGCGGGAATGCGGGAATGCAAGAATGCGAGAATGCAAGAATGCGAGAATGCAAGAATGTGGTTTTGCATTTCTACATTCTTTCATTACCCCAATTGGGCAAACAGTGTTGTTAAGGCCGAAGAAAAAGCGAAACAATATTGGTAGCAATCCGTTTGAAAATTCGTATTTATGCGGAGGGCTTCCGGGAGGAGCCCGATTTTCAGCAAGTTATACCCTTGAAAAGAGACTGACCTGATATGGAACACGTACGTTGGCGCTTAGCGATCTTCCTGCTCACGCTGTCCAGCCTGGTAGTGGCTGTTGCAGACCCATTCAATACACCGCCCATTTTCCTTGCGCCGACGGAGGATAATGCACAGGCATTTACAGAAAGAGATTTTACCCTGAATATCGAAGTGGAGGATATCGACAATGATGTTGTTGAGGTAAACGCGTTTAACCTGCCTGAATGGCTCACATTCGACCCTGTATTACGGCAATTGCACGGCCGGCCGGAGCGCATCGACAAAGGGGAGTATTTCTTTGCGATAAAAGCCGACGACGGCCGGGTGGTTCGCACCAAAATGATCAGCCTTAAGGTGGACTATGGCCACTCGGTGGAACAACACCTGGACGAGGCTTTCTCGTCCCTTTGTTCCTCAAAAGTACAGGGCCTGCTGGGCGCATCGGCTGCAATCATTACCCCTGACGGCCAATTAAAGACTGCTACCTTCGGACGGGCGAACGCATGGAATGCCGCCGAGGCCGACCCCAACTACCGCTATCGGGTTGCCAGTGTTTCCAAGCTTTTTACCTCCGCCCTGGTGATGCGCCTGGTCGAGGAAGGATATTTCAAACTGGATGATACCCTTTACAATTACCTGCCGGTCAATGTGCCTTTTAGCAAAGAGATTACCATCCGCCAGTTGCTGAGCCATACGGCCGGAGTCGTCGATCACCTCAACCACCCGGCTTTTTACCGCGGAAACTGGAAGTACCGAACCTGGACCGAACAGGATATCAACCGATTTGCCGCGCAGCGCGGCGCCCGCTTCAAACCGGGAAAAGGTTATGGATATTCCAATACCGGCTTTTACCTGTTAGGCGAGTTGGTGGAAGCCGTCCTGAAGAAACCCCTCGGAGAAGCTTACAAAGAATACATTTTTGAGCCGCTGGGCCTGAAACAAACGATCTACGACGATTTCAGCACGCGCAAAAACCATATCGACAGCCTGGCGGAGAACGCCCGGGCCTATGAATACCATCTCTCCGCAGTTGGCGCGGCCGGCTCTATCGTTTCCACCCCCAGTGATGTCGCCCGCTTCGGGCATGCCCTCTACTCCGGACAGTTGGTTTCGGAAGCTTCTCTTCAGGAGATGGAGCAGGATATTGGCGCCTCCGTGGGCGGCGACCACTATGGCCTGGGCATGCGCTTATGGGACGACCACGGCATCCAGCACATGGGGCATACCGGCTCCCTGATGGGCTACCGCTCCATCCTCATGTATTTGCCAGAGTACCAGCTCACCATTGCAATCTCCGCTAATGAAAGCGTTCGCAACTGGAATGATGTGGTTAACGGGCTGCTGATGGAAATGGCGGATTATTATCGGTGAAGGGCCAAAAGTTAATATTCGTTGATTCGGTTTTTAAAAATAAAATATAAGTGTAAATTTGTTTTGAGATAAACACCCACTAATCTCAACCCACCCCGGTTAAACAACCACAAGTAATCTCACACCTGGAATTTAGCGACTGACGGCCGTTGGGCACACTGCCCAAACATGGCCTGCTGTTACATAACAGCAGGAGGAACGGTATTTTTATTTTGTTTTTTTAATATTCCAAATTCCGATTATTATGCATTTGAAGATCAAGCACCCCCTATGGTTGTTGCTGATGCTTATGGGCTTTAGCGTAGGCGCGCAACAACAGCCCGTTCGTTGTTTTACGGTCGAAGCCGACCAAAAGCTCCGGCAGGAGTATCCTCAATTGGGCACCCTGGACGCTTTCGAGGCCTGGCTGGCCCCCCGGGTAAAAGCCTACAAACAAAGCGGGGCTACCCGAGCGGCCGTCATAACTGTGCCGATTATTTTTCACGTCATCCATGACAACGACCCACTGGGGTCGGGAGACAACCTGAGCGCCACCTATATCAATGCTCAGATCACGCAGTTGAACAATGATTTTCGCCGCATTCTGGGCACCTCGGGATATAACAACAGCCCCGTTGGCGCCGATGTTGAGATCGAATTCTGCCCCGCAGCCGTCGACCCGAATGGTAATACCCTGGCGGAACCCGGTATCAACCGCATCAACCGCAGCAGCAAGGGTTGGACTGCTCCACCCTATGGCGCCTGTCCGGGTGGTGGTTTTGATGACACCTACATTGAGAATACCATCAAGCCACAATCCCAATGGGACCCCAATCAGTATTTTAATGTATGGGTGATGGATATCAATTGCGGTATCCTGGGATACGCCCAGTTTCCCAGCCAATCGGGCCTGTCGGGCCTTAGCACCAACGGAGGCCCGGCCAATACCGATGGAGTTGTGCTCTTGACTTCTTCAATTGGGAGCACCACGACGCCTAACCCGGCGGGCGGCGTCTACAGCAAAGGCCGCACGGGCACCCATGAGATCGGCCACTTCTTCGGGCTGCGTCATATCTGGGGCGACGGGGGCTGTTCGGTCGATGACTACTGTAATGATACGCCTTCTTCCGATGCCGCCAATTACGGTTGCCCCACCGGCCACGTCTCCTGCAGTTCGGTCGATATGGTGGAAAATTATATGGACTATACCGATGACGCCTGTATGAATATTTTCACGCAGGATCAGAAGGCCCGTATTCAGGCGGTAATGGCCAACAGCCCCCGCCGTGCTTCGCTGGCTTCTTCTACTGTCTGTACGGGAGGCTCCGGGCCGGTTTGCTCCACCACAGTGAGTAGCTTCCCCTATAGCGAAAGCTTCGAGAACGGCCTTGGCGCCTGGACGCAGAGTACAGCCGACGATATAGACTGGACCCGCCAATCCGGCGGCACGCCATCCTCTGGCACTGGGCCCAGTGCAGCGGCAGCGGGTACTTATTATATGTACGTGGAGGCTTCCAGCCCCAACTATCCCAGCAAACAAGCAATATTGCAATCGCCCTGTTTCAACCTGAGTGGCAAAACCAGCGCCTCCTTTAGCTTCCAGTACCACATGCTGGGGCCGTCTGTGGGCACATTGAGCCTGCAGGCCAGCACCAATGGCACGAGTTGGACGACAATCTGGACGTTGAGCGGCGATCAGGGCAGCTCCTGGTTGAGCGCCAATGTGAACCTATCGGCTTACCTGGGCCAGAGTGAGCTGCGCCTTCGGTTCAACGGCCTGACCGCCAGCTCCTGGCAGGGGGATATCTGCGTGGATAATATCGGGCTCATAGCTACTGGTGCTACGCCTGCTCCGGTGGCTAATTTTACGGCCAATAATACTACGATCACCGCCGGGCAGAGCGTCACTTTCACTGACCAGTCTACCAACAGCCCTACGGCCTGGTCCTGGTCCTTCCCGGGTGGAAGCCCTTCCTCCAGCAGCTCGCAGAACCCAACGGTTACCTACAATACAGCGGGCTCCTACAACGTCAGTCTGACGGCTTCCAATGCCGGAGGCAGCGACGGGGAGACGAAAACCGCTTACATTACCGTCAATCCTGCGGGCAGCTCTGGTTGTACCGGTGGCATTGCTTCCTTCCCGTATAATGAAAGTTTCGAAAGCAATTTTGGGGCCTGGGCCCAGGGCAGCGGTGATGATTTCAACTGGGCGCGCCGCTCGGGCAGCACGCCTTCTGCAAGCACGGGCCCTTCCGGCGCGGCACAGGGCACTTACTATGTCTATGTGGAGGCTTCCAGCCCGAATTATCCCAATAAAACGACGATCCTGAACAGTCCTTGCTTTGACCTCTCGGCCGCTACGAGCGCCAATTTCAGTTTCCAGTACCACATGTACGGCGCTACCAGCATGGGTAGCCTGCAACTGCAGGGGCGCGCCTCCGGCGGAAGCTGGGCCACGCTATGGTCGCGTACCGGTAACCAGGGCAACAGTTGGTTTACGGCAAATGTCGACCTCAACGCCTATACCGGAAGTACGCTGGAACTCCGTTTCGTGGGCAGCACCAGTAACACCTGGCAAGGAGATATCGCAGTGGACAATGTTGGCCTGACGGCGGGCAGCAGCACCGGCTGTACTGACGTGACGCTCACAATCGTGTTGGACAACTACCCCGAAGAGACTAGTTGGCAGATCACAGATAGTGGCGGCACGATTGTAGCTTCCGGCGGAACCTATGGTTCCCAGCCCGATGGATCTACCATTACCTTCACAGATTGCTTGCAAGCAGGTTGTTACAACTTTACTATTTCCGATGCTTATGGCGATGGGATCTGTTGTGCGTATGGCAACGGTTCATACCTTTTGCAGGATGGAGGCGGTGCTACACTGGCATCGGGCGGTTCGTTTGGTTTTTCACAGACTACAAATTTCTGTGTCAGTGGCGGAAATCGTACGGGAAGCTCGTCGATGGTTGTGCAATCGGTTACTTCCGAACCCCGGCGCAGTGCTTTGCAGTGTTTCCCCAATCCGGCGCGGGACGCATTGACGGTTCAATTGGAATCCAAGGAAGACAGAATAGTAGATTGCCGAGTCACTAGTTTGTTGGGCCAAACCATACAGTCCTTCCGTTGGGCGGTAGCGGAAGGGAAAAACCAGCAGCAGTTAGACCTTAGCCAGTTGCAGCCGGGTGCTTACCTGCTTCAGGTGAGTGGCGAGCAGCAGGGGCTGCGCTTTGTGGTAGTGCGCTAGTTGGCCATATTGTTAGCCCCAAGAGGGCGCGCCAGTGCTGCGCCCAAATTTTGAATACTGAAATAAACAACACCAGGCAGCAGCCGTTATCAGCGGTTTGCTGCCTGGTTTTTTGTATCAGAAAGTTCCGGTATTTTGAAAACGCAATTACGAGGCGCCGAAAGATGCTACGCCAGCAGTTCATCTTCCTACTCTTTTATTTCTTCTTCCTGATTGTGTGTTTCTATTTTTCGAAGAAGGCCTTCTTATCTTTGGCTCATGCGGAATGATTTAGATATTATTTTCAGTCATTTTGAAACGGGTACGGCCTTTCTGTCGGCTGAGCCGTTGGGGTCGGGGCACATCAATGATACATTTCTGATAAGGGTGATGGGCGATCACCCGGCTGGTTATGTACTGCAGCGAATCAATCACTTCGTGTTCAGGGATGTGCCCGGCCTGACGGAGAACAAGGTCCGCATCACGCAGCACCTCCTGGGGCAATTGGAAAAAGAAGGCGTGGAGGAACTGGATCGGAGGGTGATGCAATTCCTGCCTACCCACAAAGGCCCTTATTTCTACTGTGATAAGCAGGGCAACTACTGGAACCTCTCGCTGTATATCCCGGATTCGGTAGTTTACGAAACAGTGAGCAACCCCTCCATCGCCTTTGAAGGCGGCAAAGCCATTGGGGCGTTCCAGCGCCGCCTGTCGGGCCTCAACCCGGAAAGCCTGCACGAAACCATTCCCCATTTCCACGATGTAGGACTACGACTCGACAAATTCCGGAAAATAGTTGAGGAAGACCCCTGTCACCGGGCAGCCGATGCCCCGGATGAAATAGCAGATATCCTGAGCAGAGAGGCGGAAATGCGGGCATTCATGGGCCTGGTCCATTCCGGCGCCATTCCCCGGCGGGTCACCCACAACGATACCAAGATCGGCAACGTGCTTTTCGGCAGAAATGGCCACGCCCTCTGCCTGATCGACCTCGATACGGCCATGCCGGGTACGGTACTGTCTGATTTTGGCGACGCCATCCGCTCCGGCGCCAATCCGGGCCGGGAAGATGATCCGGATCTGGATAAGGTAGGCATGGATTTAGGCATATTCACTGCCTTCGCCGAAGGCTACCTCAGCGAAGCCCTCGCATTCCTGACGCCCACCGAGCTCGATCACCTGGCCTTCGGCGCCAGGTTGATCACCTACGAGCAATTCCTCCGTTTCCTGGCGGATTACCTGGAAGGGGATGTTTACTATCAGAAGATACAGCACGAAAAGCATAACCTGCAGCGGGCGCGAGCGCAGTTGAAGTTGTTACAGAGTATGGAGAAACAATATTCAGAGATGTGCGGGGTGGTGAGCCGATTGCGGGAGTAGGGTTGATAGATTACACGCTCATTGGTATTTCTTTCCCATTGTTTGTCATATTGCCCCCGATTACCTATCTTGACAGGTAATCAATCCATTTTCATTCCAACCCTACCCAGGTAAACCAAATTTCATAGCCATTACGCTTTAATACTCTTAGGCCTTGGAGGCTTGCGAAAATACCTCGCTTGTCCTGGCTGGAAGTGGGAAGGCGGAAAAACAGGTGTTCTACTGCCATTACTGGCTCTTTCCGACTTCCGATTTCCGACTTCCGATTTGAAAATCAGGTGTGTTCAAAGTCTAAAATACTCCAAGTTGCATGAATCAATCATTGGAACTCAACTCCTTTTCGGGCTATGACCCCGGGGGCTTTTATGACGAGATGTTCGAAGCGGATGGAAGCGTTCGGCCGGAATATGCCTATTTGCTTTCCCAGATAGAAATGGTGCCTCGGAAAGACTTTACCAGCAAGCAGCATGCGGCCGAGCGAGCCTTGCTCTCTATGGGCATCACCTTTAACGTATATTCTGAAAATGAAGGCGTAGAGCGCATTATGCCAATCGACATCCTTCCCCGGATCATAACGGGAAGCCAGTGGCGGGAATTGGAAGAAGGCCTCATTCAGCGCGTAACGGCGCTCAACCTTTTTATCGATGACCTGTATCATGAGCAGAAGGTGATTAAAGATGGCATCATTCCCAGGCATGTGATAGAATCCAGTAAGAGCTTTTTGCCGCAGTGTAAAGGGCTGAACCCTCCCCGGGGTATTTGGTGCCATATTACCGGGTCGGACCTGATCAGGGATGGCCGGGGGCAATTTATGGTGTTGGAAGACAATCTTCGTTGCCCTTCGGGGGTGTCCTATATGTTGGAAAACCGGGAGATCCTGAAAAAATCTTTTCCGGAGATACTGGAAAATATGGATGTGCAGCCCGTTTCCGACTACCCCACCCGCTTGTTGGATATGCTGCAACACCTGAGCAATAAAGCGGCGCCAACCGTTGTCGTACTCACGCCTGGCATTTACAATTCTGCATATTTTGAACATTCCTACCTCGCCCAGCAGATGGGAGTGCAATTGGTGGAAAGTAGCGACTTGATCGTTGTGGACGGCCAGGTAAAAATGCGGACAACCAGTGGTTTCGAAACGGTCGATGTGATCTACCGTCGCGTTGACGATACTTTTATGGACCCACTGGCTTTCAATCCCGAATCACTGATCGGCATACCCGGTATTTTCGAAGCTTACCGGAACGGTAAAGTGGCTATCGCAAATGCGCCGGGAGCTGGTGTCGCGGATGATAAAGTAGTGTATGCCTATGTGCCCCGTATCATTCAGTATTATCTGAAACAGGAAGCTATCATTCCCAATGTGCATACCTATATCTGCGAAGAGGAAGATAGCCGGAAATATGTACTGGAGCATATCGAGGAGCTCGTCGTGAAAGAGGCCAACGAAGCCGGAGGGTATGGCATGCTGATCGGCCCGAAATCGACAAAAGCCGAATGCGAAGAATTTCGAAAGCGCATTCTAACCAATCCGCGCAATTACATTGCTCAGCCGACCATTTCCTTATCCCGGGTGCCAACCAATATCGATGGCCATTTTGAGGGCCGTCATGTCGATCTGCGGCCTTATATCCTTTACGGAGAAAAGGTGGAGGTGATACCCGGTGGGCTCACTCGGGTAGCTATGCGTAAAGGGTCGTTGGTAGTCAACTCTTCCCAGGGAGGAGGGAGTAAGGATACCTGGGTATTGTATTGAGTTTTTTGACCGCACAATTTCGAACCTATGCTTAGCCGTGTCGCCAATTCGATCTACTGGATGAATCGTTATATAGAACGGGCCGAAAATTACGCCCGCTTCATGGCCGTCAATTTCAACCTTATTCTGGATATGCCGCCCAGCGAGAAGGAGCAGTGGGAACCACTCCTGATCGCAAATGCGGACCATCATCTTTTCCAGGAATATTTTGACGCCCCAACCCGGGATGCCGTCTTGCAGTTCATGAGCTTTGATCAGCGCAATCCCAATTCCATACTCCAGTGCTTTAAACAGGCCAGAGAGAATGCGCGCAGCGTCCGGGAAATTATTACCAAAGAGATGTGGGAACACCTCAATGAATTTTATCTGCATATCAAGGAATTGCCCAATAGCCGGGCCTGGAAGATGGGCGAATGGCAGGATTTTTTTAACGAGGTAAAAATGGCCAGCCAGTTGTTCTATGGCATCATCGATTCTACGCTGACCCGAAATGAAAGCTGGCACTTCAGCCGGCTCGGGCGGTTCATCGAGCGAGCGGATAAAACGTCTCGTTTTGTCGATATCAAGTATTTCATTTTGTTGCCCAATGTGGATGCCATAGGCACCAACCTCGACCTCCTGCAATGGTCAGCGGTTTTGAAGTCCGTCAGTGCGTACAACATGTACCGGCAAGCCTTTCGGGTATTGAAACCCGAAGACATCGTGGACTTTCTGGTACTGGACCGCTACTTTCCCCGGTCAATTTATTACTGCCTTTCCCAGGCAGAGCAGTCACTCCTGTCCATTTCCGGGAAGGAGGCGCCTCTGAACAAGGCCCTCAAAGTGGTCGGAAAACTTCGATCGGAACTGGAATATACAGAGCCCAGTGAAATCATAGAAGCCGGCTTGCACGAATACATGGACAAATTCCAGCAGCGCAACAATGAAGTTGGGGCCGCCATTTTCGAAGCCTACTTTGCACTTAAACCTGTTGAAACTTTCCCTGGAGACAGGCTTGAACAGTAATACAATGTCAATCTCAACTGTACCGTCAACCCTGCACATTTACCACCGGCTCCAATACCGTTATGATGAACCGGTATTGCTGGGGCCTCAGCGCCTGAATTTGTGGCCCCGCCTTGGCCAGCACCAACGGTTACTGGATTATCAGTTAACGGTCTTTCCGGAGCCCAGCGGCTTGTATTCGGAACTGGATGTTGAGGGAAATCACACCCAATGGGCTTACTTCAACCAAGCTACTCAACAACTGGAGGTGGTTTTGAAGATGACGATCGGGTGCCAGCTTTTTGACCCACTCCATTTTGTTATTTTTCCTTTTGAAGCAGCCGAACTCCCTTTTGAATATTCGGGCCCACTGGCCCAGTTGCTAGACCGCTATAAAGGGCCTGCCAGTCAGGAAGGGGCCGTTGCGGAGTGGGCCCTTGCTCTTCGGGAGGAAGCTGCCGGTGGGACGGTTGCTTTTCTGGACCTGCTATGCCGACGCATTTATGAGGGATTTTCTTACGTTGTCCGGGAAGAGGGGCCGCCATTGGCCCCTGTGGATACCTTTTTGAGCTGCCGTGGATCCTGCCGGGACCTCAGCATGCTCATGGTTGCTGCCTGCCAGTCAGTGGGCTTAGCTGCCCGCTTTGTCAGTGGCTATGCGTGGGCGGAAAGAGAGTCGGAAAAAAACGAATTGCACGCCTGGGTAGAGGTATACCTGCCCGGCGCCGGCTGGCGGGCATTTGACCCAACCCAAGGCAGCGTCATTTCCTCCTACCATGTTGCCATGGCGGCTTCCGCCTATCCTGAACGTACTGCACCCATGAGGGGAACCTATAGCGGCACGGCCCGGTCACAATTGGAAACGGAAGTGGATTTGAAAATGGGATGATTAGTAGCTGAACAAAATTAAGGACACTTGAAGCTCAACCATTTAACCATCTGGCCATTCAGCCAGCTGTTTGTCCTGCTACCCTTACCGCCCCATATGCACCAGCAGCACCGAAATATCCGCCGGCGAAACCCCGCTGATCCGGCTGGCCTGCCCGATAGTGCC
Organism: Lewinellaceae bacterium; assembly: GCA_020636215.1. Classification (GTDB taxonomy): domain Bacteria; phylum Bacteroidota; class Bacteroidia; order Chitinophagales; family Saprospiraceae; genus JACJYE01. The sequence goes on along the minus strand of JACJYG010000004.1, from coordinate 1,150,174 downwards.
CGGTTTTATTTTGGAAAGCTTGTCCCGCGCTTCCTTCGATAAGGATTGCAACTGGTGGTAGTCGAAGCTGTCGCTAAGGCGTACTGATTCGAGGCGGATCATTTTATCGGCCCTTTCCTGTTCGCGTTCAATATACCCCTCGTACTTCATGTTGATCTCCGCCAGTTCTACAAATTCGGGTTCATAGGGCTGCAGGAAGTTGTCGAGAGCAGGCAGTACTTGCCGCAAGGCCGGAATGTCGATATGTGGCCGAAGCAGAATGCCGTGAAGTTTTACTTTCTGGTTGATCGCAGCGGATCCTTGCTCTTCCAGATAGCGGTTCACCTGCTCAGGCTCGACGCTGTAGTCGCGCAGGAATTTTTCGATGGCGCGGGCGGCCTCTTCTTTGCGGCGCACCCGTTCCATGCGTTCTTCCAGGCCGTTCATACCCAGCTTGTGGGCCAGGGGGGTAAGGCGCAGGTCGGCATTGTCCTGTCGCAGCAGGATGCGGTATTCGGCCCGGGAGGTGAACATGCGATACGGCTCCTTGGTGCCTTTGTTGACCAGGTCGTCAATGAGTACCCCGATATAAGCTTCGGAGCGCTTCAGGATAAATGGTTCTTCTTCCTTGACCGCCAGGTGGGCGTTGATGCCCGCCATGAGGCCCTGACAGCCCGCCTCCTCGTAGCCCGTGGTGCCGTTGATCTGGCCGGCGAAAAACAGGTTTTTCACCAGATGCGTCTCCAGGGTTATTTTCAGTTGGGTGGGCGGGAAGAAGTCGTACTCGATAGCGTATCCGGGGCGGAACATTTTCATGTTCTCAAAACCGGGTACGGTACGCAGGGCCTTGTATTGCACATCCTCCGGCAGCGAAGAAGAAAAGCCATTGACATAGATCTCTACAGTATCCCAGCCTTCCGGTTCGACAAACAACTGATGGCGGTCCTTATCGGCAAAGCGGTCTATTTTATCCTCAATCGAAGGGCAGTAGCGCGGCCCCAGCCCCTGAATACGGCCGTTGAACATAGGCGAGCGGTCGAAGCCCGTCCTCAGGATCTCGTGCACCTCGGGGCTGGTATAGGTGATATGGCAGGGCAGTTGTTTCTGTAACTTCGGCGTATCGGTATAGGAAAACTTGCCGGGGTTTTCATCGCCGGGTTGTTCTTCCATGACGGACCAATTGAGGGTGCGGCCGTCCACCCGGGGCGGAGTGCCGGTTTTCATGCGGCCGGCTTCGAAGCCTAGTTCCACCAATTGTTCCGTGATACCCTTGGCGGCTTTTTCGCCGGCACGCCCGCCACCAAATTGTTTTTCACCGATATGAATAATGCCGTTGAGGAAAGTACCATTCGTGAGTACTACAGCCTTTGCAGGGATCTCCAACCCCATGCTGGTGCGTACGCCTTTCACCCGTCCATCTTTTACCACGAGCCCGGTGACCATTTCCTGCCAGAAGTCGATATTGGGATGTTGCTCCAGCATACTGCGCCACTTCTGTGCGAAGAGCATGCGGTCGCTTTGCGCGCGCGGACTCCACATGGCCGGCCCTTTGGAGCGGTTTAGCATTCGGAACTGGACCATGGTATGGTCGGTGACAATACCTGAATAACCGCCCAGGGCATCGATCTCCCGCACGATCTGCCCTTTGGCCACGCCACCCATTGCCGGATTGCACGACATCTGGGCGATGGTGTTCATATTCATCGTCGCCAGCATCACTTTGGAGCCCATGTTGGCAGCGGCTACGGCTGCTTCACAGCCGGAATGCCCGGCGCCGACAACGATTACGTCGTATTCTGGGAACATCTATTTCTATTTTTTCTCCTTCGCGAGTTTTAGAGCTTTTAATTCCAATTCTTCGCTTATCCGGAAATCTGTTTCTTTTACCTTTAACAAAATAGGTTTAATACTCTTTATATGCCCTCTAAGTTTGGCTTCAATGAAACGGCCTAGAGCACCGGTTATTCTTATGTCTAAAGATTCTGCCAATTTCCTACCCTTCAATTCATCGATGATCAGTAGGCACCCCGGGTTTTCAATAGCTAGTTGGATAGCTGAAGATTCGCCTTTACCCAGCTTTGCATCGATAATCATGTAAGAAATAGAATTCTTGGCTGGAGAGACTTCGATATAATCCGGCAAAGTATATCCGAATTCTTCCGATACTTCTGGTGTTACCGCAACTTTTGAGAACAGTATTTCCAGGATATTAAGGAAGTTGATTTTTTCAAGTAATATCAAGCAACTTGTGTCAGCGATAATGATTTCTGACATTTTGCAGGTCTTTTTCTAAGTCTTCAGGAGAGTAGTTAAAGATGGAGACGCCATAGTCTTTTAAAATACTTATGAAATCTCTCTTACTCATCCCTACAACTTCTGATGCTTGGGACAGGGATAATATTCCGATCTCAAAAAGCCTGGAAACCAGGTATATAGTGGCATCGCGGTCACTTAGGCCTACGGATTCCGGCAGTTTTATGGTGATAGTTTTCATTTCCATTGAATATGCTACAAAGATACATAATTTCAAACGACTCCGCCTGAAAAGCAATAACAGCAGGGCAGGTGAAATCGTTCTGCATTAGGCGGGGATGTTTGGCTGATTCTTTGATGAGGGTAGGCCCCGAACTGGAGTTCGGGGGGACTATTTCCACTTAATATTGCATCCCGCGCTGGGGTACTGCTTATCCGGCGCTGGTTTTCCTGCCAGAAGGGCATCGAGAGCGCTGCGTAAGTCCTCGCCGGTCAGAGGTGTATTGTTGCCGGGCCGGGAACCGTCGAGCCGGCCGCGGTAGGCGAGGCGCAATTGGCCGTCAAAAACGTAAAAATCCGGGGTACAGGCGGCATCATAGGCGCGGGCTACTTCCTGGCTTTCATCATAAAGATATGGGAATGGGTAACCCACTCTCTCTGCCAGCTTCTTCATCTCTACCGGCCCATCCTGAGGGTATTTATTCACATCATTGGAACTGATGCCGACAAAGCGGACGCCTTTCTGCTGGTATGCTTTAGCCAGCCGCACCAGCTCCGGGTTGACGTGGATAACGTAGGGACAATGATTGCAGAGGAACATGATCACAGTCGCCTTGTCCGATCGGATATCCGAAAGGCTGATGTTTTTTCCGGAAACGGTGTCATATAAGGTGAAATCGGGGGCTTTAGTCCCCAGTTCAAGCATTTTGGATTCGGTGAGTGCCATGGTGCGGTATGTGTACGAGTAAAAGTGTATACATGTTTGAGGGGTTAAGGCTGAATGAGAAGAGGTACTGTCCCCATAACCCTTTGCCCATTCCATACACTTATCCAATACAAGCCGGCCGGCAGATTGTTCAGAGGCAGCTGGAGTTGTTGTTCGCCGGAGGGTAGTTGTTGTTCGGGGTATTGCGTGACTATTTTGCCGTTGGCATCGGTGAGGGTAAGCATTACTGGCATAGCCTGCGGCAGCGAAAAAGCGAGCTTGGCCTGCTGGCTTGCCGGGTTGGGAGAGACGCGGATCTCTATTTCGTTATGCTCCTGTTCAAAGGCGGAAGATACCATTTGAGGGGTTAGCAGCCCGTTGCGGGTATTATTTCCCTTATAGGTGCTCCACAGAACCCGCTCCGGGCTGTAGGGGACGTTGAGGTTGTAGGCGTTGAGGTATATGGAATCGATTCCGGCGCCGAAGGTAAGGGTGTAGGAAACGGCGATGAGGTCCATCATGCCGTCATTATTAATATCGCTCAGGGCGGCGCCGTTCATAGCGTTTACTCCTCGTGGGCGCAGTGGGAAGCCTTCCACTTCGCCGCTCCCGTCCAGCTCGTAAGCATGTAAAAATCCGGGCCCATCGGTGGTAAATAGGTCGGAGCCGAATACCACTTCGAATGCTCCGTCGCCGTCCACATCGGCAATGCTGATGATGCCTTCGTTGCCACCAATTTTATTGATGGGAAATCCTTCCCGCAGGTTCCCTTCGGCATCCCAGGCGTAGAGCATATCGGCGGGAGTGTCACCGATACGGCGGCACATAAAGATGGTAAGCTGGCCATCCAGTTCCACGACCGTTGGAGTGCTGTAGGTCCAGACTTCCGCCGGTATGGGCCAGCCGGGGCGGTAGTCGCCATGGTTGTCGGTAACAAAAAATTCTGGAGCATCTCCGTGGGCGGCGCCGACGATCTCGAGTGGGCCGTCATCGTCCAGATCGGCCAGCACAGGCGATTGGTAGGTATGCACGGTTTCTGGCCCGGTAACCACTGGAAAGCCATCCAACAACTCGCCATCCAGATTGAAAGCATAGCGGGCGTTGCCGGAGTGGACGACGATGTCTTTGGTTCCGTCGACATCGATGTCTCCAATGGAGGGGGTAGTGGCTGGGCCGGAGTCCAGTTCTACCGGCCAGTTGTCGCTGAAGGGGCTGCCATCTGCATTCAGAATATAAACCAGGCCAATGGAGCCACTGCGGGCACAAACGATGACTTCCATAGTGCCGTTGCCGTCGAGGTCGGACAGAGCGGGAGAATAGAATATACGGTTCCCATCCAGGCTAACGGGCCAGCCGGGAATATCAGAGCCGTCGCGTTCCAGGGCATAGAGCAGTGGCGCGCCCTGCAGGCCAAAGGCAGCCTGCACGATCTCTACCTCCCCATCGTTGTCGATATCGGCTACGGCCGGGGGATAGATGGCCTCCGAGGAGAGTTCCTTTTCCCAGTACAGCCCATCTTGCCGGTAGGCGAACAACTTGTTGCCGGCGGGCCAAAGGATGTCATCATGTTCGTCTCCATCGAGGTCGGCCAAGGCGACATTGCGGAAGTTTTTGAGGTTGGGGCTGGCAGGGTAGCCCTTGGGATATCCTGGAAGCTGATCAAAGTTATTCACGCCGCGAAGTGCTATAGGTACAGGCCCTTGAACTGCTTCTACCGTAATGCTAAAGTCTTCGTGGACGCGGGCCCGCAGGAGTTGAGCGTTCAATTGGCCCACCATCAGGGCGCTGGCCATCAGGAGTATCCGTCGCTTCATCTTGATCGGTTTTTGAAGCGGAAAGATACGGGATTTTTTCTTTGGTGGGGTTCCTGGGGCTGGTATGTCTGATATGTCTGGTATGTCTGGTGTGTCTGGTTGTCTGGTATGTCTGGTGTGTCTGGTATGTCTGGTATGTCTGGTTGTCTGGTTGTCTGGTTGTCTGGTGTGTCTGGTATGTCTGGTGTGTCTGGTATGTCTGGTTGTCTGGTTGTCTGGTATGTCTGGTACGTCTGGTGTGTCTGGTACGTCTGGTGTGTCTGGTATGTCTGGTTGTCTGGTACGTCTGGTGTGTCTGGTATGTCTGGTTGTCTGGTGTGTCTGATACGTCTGGTGTGTCTGGTATGTCTGGTGGGGCTAATGGGGCGATCGACGCGCAAGACGCACAAGACGCACAAGACGTACAAGACGTACAAGACGTACAAGACGCACAAGACGCCTCACAGCCTAACGCTCGCCCCCATTTTCAGCAGGGAGTCCCCCATACCGATCTCGCTGAAGAGGCGTAGTTTCTTGTTCAATTGAAAACGGGCGCCGAGGAAGCCGGTCATATAAAAGCGGGTATTGTATTCCTTGTACCCTTGCTCTTGCACTCTGCGTTTTTCTTGTTGGTTCATGATCTTAAAATGGCTCATATGAAGGCCGGCGGTGCTGCCGCCGTAGAATTCCCAATTGCCAAGTTGGTTGGAGTGAGCCGCGAATCGCAGGCCGGCGACGGTTGTACGATTTTGCCAGTCTATGGCCGTCTCGCTGTTCAATATATGCTGGGCGCCCTGGCTGGAAGAGAAGCCGGCAAAGGCGCCGAGGCTAAAATTGCGCTGCAGGCGGTAGTCTATACTGGCGCTGAGGGGCAGGCCTGTCGAAGGGGCATTTTGATCTTTGAGGTAGGTATTTAGAAGGCCGATACCCAGGTTGATGTCGGTAAAGCCTTGCTTCTTGGGGCGGTGCGCAGATTGAGCGTTTCCGATCGTAGCGGTGCTGATCAGCAGGATAGCTGCCAAAGTAGTGATGAACAGTGTTCTCATGTTTAGAGGTGTTATAGGGTTTTAGAATAGGGTTGTTGTTTTCCTGGATTTGAAACGAAACCGAAAGGTTACCTCGATAGTGCTATTCCATTATTGAAAGGAGTAAGTACTGCCGTCGACAGCCTCCCGAACGCGAAACCCGGACTCTTCCAGATGCTCCTTCAGGTAGTCCCGAACATCGGTATTATCTTCAACGGCCAGGATCAATGAGCCCTTACCCGAACTGGGTTTTTTTTAGAAAGCAGCGGAGGGGGGGCAGGAATTAAGAACCTGTTTAAATTTAGTTTTTCAGTTGATAGGAGAAGGGGCTCAAAGCCGCGCGAGGCTCATTTTTTCGGCGCATAACGGGAAGTTACGCGCCTAAAAACCTGCCTGCTTTTCCGGCAGGTAGGCAGGTAGCCGAAGCCCGTCAAAAAGAGGCGCTCATATTAGCGAAAGGATTAATTTTAAACACGTTCTAAAAATAATTTCAGAGATGAATGCCTATTTCGGCAGGCAATCCGGGTTGATGCCCAGCACGTACTTTTCAACAATGCCGATTGATTTTGCCGTTTCGGCCCCTTTGAAACCCTGTATCATCTCATCCGTCAGCTTTTCGCGGGCCAGTTGTGTAAGCGGTTGGGCGACAGGCAGGTAGGACCAGTGCCATTTTTCCTCGTTGTACCCATAGGGGCGTGTGTTCCCCTTTGGGCTGTAGGGTTGGCAAAAGCCATAGGCCGAGGCGTTTGCAGTGAGCCATTCGTAGGTTTTCAGGCCCTGCCCGGTTTCGAAATGCTCATTGTTGAGGGCGTTGAGGTCCATATCGGTACCCCAGTGGTGGCGGGAGGACCCAGGCATGGAGCTGTATTCCAATATCTTCAGGGCGCGGCTGGTGGGTGCTGGGTAGGCTTTGGAAGCGTCTTTCCCGTCTTCAATGGTGCGGGCTCCGGTCCATTTAGCTTCCCAGAGGCCTTTCTGGTAATCGAAATTTCTGGTAGCAGAAAGGATGGTAAGTGTAATGCCGTCCTTTTTGGCGGCTTCGTACATTTTCAGAAAGGCTTCATACGTGTCTTTGCGCAAGTACAATCCTTCGCGGCTGGCGTATTTGGTGCTTACAAGGGTGAAATCGGGATGGCTGGAGGGGTCGAACCGCCCCATGAGGTAATCGGTAGTGAAAGCTTTTCCGGCCATGGGTAGGCTGTCTGCTTCGGGTTTGGCTGCAACAGCTTCTTGCGGCCCGCTGCCGACAGCATGCTGCCGGCCTTCACTAGCGGCAGGCTGACAGGCGGAGCAGGTTAGGAACAGGAATAAGAAGAAGATCATTTTCATAGGTTGTTAATTGGTCACTAATAATCAAACTCCATCTGCTCGGCGGGGTAGCCAAAGAGGTATTGTTCTTTGATGAGTTGGGCCACCTGGCTGGGCACCATGCTCTCCCAGCCCTGTTCACCGTTTTGCAGCATGTGAAGTACTTCTTTGGAGAAAATGTGTAGCAGGTTGGGGTTGAATTCCTGAACATCGACGATCTGCCGGTTATCCAGAAGGTGTTTGTACAGAAACTTAACGCCTTCCGGGATGGGCGTATTTTGGGCATTGATCAGCTCTCCACTACCTTCCTGAAGAGCGGGGTAGACGTAAAACCTGACGTTTCGGGTAAAGAGTTCGCCAAAAGCAGCCAGCAGCCGGCCGTCCATGTTTTGATAGTATTTATCATTGATCAGGCCAAGCAATTCGTGCACTCCGAGAACAATTCCCAGTTGCTGAACCCGGTAATCGTACAAATAGGCCACCATTTTCTGGTATTGTTGGCAGTCGGACACCACTACGGTTTGGCCCAGGGCATTGAGCAGCTCGGCGCGGTCGAGGAAGTCCTGTTCATCCAGTTCGCCCGCGGCGCGCAGGTTGTCGAGGGTGATCTCTGTGAGCAGGTAGGAATGCCGGGCGTCAACTTCTGCCTCGTTGCGGAACTGCTGGTAACTGGCTTTGATCATGTCGAGGTTAACCAGCGTGGCGGGCCGGAAACTACCCCGGACCAGCATGACATGTTTTTTATATAAAAATTCCGAAGCGTGCAGGTTCTGTCGGTTAGGGCCAAAGATGGCTACATCGCTGAGTTTATTCTTGACGATCCACAGGCTAAGCAGCCGGTTGTCGAGCTCCTCGAAGTCGGGCCCGGTAAGGCGCACCATGTCGATCTTCACCCGGCCGTGCAGGCCGTCCATTAACGACTGCAACATGGCCTCCGGTTGGTTGTTGTAACGATAGCAGGCGTAAATGAGGTTGACGCCCAAAATCCCGATCGCCTGTTGCTGCAGGTGATTGTCATTATCCAGCATACGTACATGCAGCACCAGGTCGTTGGTAGCGCCATTGGGGTGCAACTGGAAGCGGATGCCCAGCCACCCGTTTCCTTTGATCGTGCGCTGGTAGTTGACGGCGGCTACGGTATCGGCGAAAACGAAGAAATTGGTGTCTGGCCGTTCATTGGCCAGGCGCGATTCCATCAGCCCATATTCGTGGTCGAGCATCTTGTAAAGGCGCGTCTCACAAACGTAACGGCCGCTAGGTTCCGGCCCGTAAATTTGATCGGAATAAGTCTTATCATAAGCCGACATTGTTTTAGCAATAGTGCCGGCTGCGGCGCCGACCTGGAAAAAATAGCGGGCTACTTCCTGCCCGGCGCCGATCTCGGCGAAGGTGCCGTAGATGTGTGGGTCGAGGTTGATCTCCAACGCTTTTTGGTCGGTTTCGAGTAACTGGCGAGGCATATTGGCGCTTATTTGTTGCAAAAGTAGGGAAAAGGGCCGGTACCGGGAAGCGGCTGCTCAATTTGCCCGCATACTGCCCCAATTCCGGGAGGGTAGCCGTTTACAACAGGAGTGCCAGTACTACCTCCTGTTGAGCTACCTGGCTGCCGGAACTGCCCGGCAGGAATGCCAGCCGCTGCTGGAACAGATCCAAGCGGATCCGGAGCATATTTATTATGCAAAAGTGAACGCCTTGGTTGTGCAATTGGAGGAGTAGGGAGAGGTGGGGTTATGGATTATCTGAATGCAAGAATGCGTAAATGCAAGAATGCGTAAATGCGTAAATGCAAGAATTCAAGCATGAAGAGCTCTTAGTCTTTCAGCATTTATGTATCCTCACATTTACGCGATCACATTTTGATCCTCACTAATGCTTTCCTGCCATGCCCGTTTGTTCGTCCAACATCTGATTGAACTCCTCCTGCATGCCTCTGTACTCCCCCTCAATGCGTTGCAGTTCGCGGTTCATCAACAGGTGGTCGGCGCGGATGCTATCCTGCGGGTAGCCTTTGACGGTGTGGCGGGCCTCCAGTCCTTCCAGGTTTTTCAGGATTTCCGGGTGTTGGGCGCGGAAGGCCTCATGGTTGAGTAGCAGGGCATCGTGCATCTGATTGATGGCCGTGTGCAGAGAGTCGTCGGTTTCGCCGGCGCGCTGCTCGTGGTTTTGGCGGGCCTGCTGATAGTCCTGCAAACGGCTGGCGTATTCCTCCTGGGCCTTTTGGATATTAGCCTTTTGGATTTCGTATTCCTCTACCATTTTCTGGTGCTCTGCTTCAAAGCCACCACCACATGCCATCAAAGTGGCCAGTATGGCTAGTACGACAATTCGTTTCATATTTTATTAGATTTTGATCGTTAATCAGGGAGGCAAAAATAGAGAATTAAGTAAAAGGGTGCGCTTTCTCTGCCAATTAACGGTCGTTAAAAGCACTGGTTTTTTTATACCGGCAATGTTATCGTTACGTTAGGGTATACGCATTACCGGGCAATGTGCCCCTACATTTGCTACCTTTATCCATTTGAAGTAAAAACCTATGCAGCAGGCTTCCGGAAAGAAAATCGGGTGGGTGAGCGCAGCCGCAATTGTAGTGGCCAATATGGTTGGTACGGGGGTCTTTACCAGCCTGGGGCTGCAATTGGAATCGTTGCGCAGTGTCTGGTCTATTATTCTGTTATGGGTTTTAGGCGGGTTGATTTCCTTGTTCGGAGCCTTCAGTTACGCCGAGCTGGGGACAAAGCTGCCGCGTTCGGGTGGCGAATACTACTTTCTTTCCCGTATCTACCATCCCATTCTTGGTTACCTCTCCGGTTGGATTTCGCTCACCGTTGGGTTTGCCGCCTCGGTTGCGCTGGCAGCAATGGCCATGGGGGCGTATATCGGAAAGTTTATGCCTGTTTCAGCACAATTCATTGCGGTTGCTACTATACTGCTAGTTTCTCTGGTGCATTCGGTAAATATCCGGCAGAGTAGCCATTTCCAGAACACCTTCACCGCGCTGAAGCTCCTGTTGATCCTCTTTTTTATTCTGGCCTGTTTTATCATGGAGCCCGTCGGGGCGCCCCTGGAACTAAAAACTTCCTGGCACACGGAATTAGCCAAACCAACTTTTGCCGTTTCGCTGGTTTACGTCCTTTATGCTTTTTCCGGTTGGAATGCAGCGGCTTACATTGTCGAAGAGATCGACTCTCCGGTGCGCAACCTGCCCCGGGCGCTGATCGGAGGTACGCTTCTGGTGAGTGTGCTTTATGTGCTTTTGCAATTGGCTTTTTTGAAACAGGCCGGCGTAGCGCAGCTTCAGGGGAAAGTGGAAGTCGGACAGATAGTCGCCGAACTAATGTTTGGAGCCTCCGGTGGGCGGGCGATCAGTTTTTTCATAGCCTTCTTTCTGGTCTCCAGCATTAGTGCTATGGTGTGGGTGGGGCCGCGGGTGGTGCGCGCCATGGCCAACGATTACACCATCTGGCGTTTCTTGTCGCAGGATAACCGCAACGGTATTCCAGTTCGGGCTGTATGGTTGCAGGCCTCTATCAGCATCTTTATGATCGCGACCAGCTCTTTTGAACAGGTGCTGGTCTACAGTGGCTTCGTCCTGCAGCTTTTTACTACGGCCGCAGTGGCCGGTGTTTTTGTGATGCGTTGGAAAAACGGGCATAGTGGTTACTCCAGCCCCGGTTATCCCTGGGTTCAACTTGCCTTTCTGGCTATCAGCTTCTGGATACTGGCATTCCTGTTGTACGAACGCCCGGTAGAAAGCCTGTGGGGCCTGGCCAACCTCGGGCTGGGCGCTATCTCCTATTGGCTGAGCAAAGATTACCTCCACAAGGCTTCCTCCTAGTGAACGCCCGATATCCTTATTTGCCTTCCTTTGAGGTTTAAATGGTTGAGAGGGTTGTTGAGAAAGCTTAGTGGTAGCAATTCGTTCCTCAATATGCCCAATCGCCTATACCTTGGCCGGATCCGAAACGCCGCTTAATATCTGGTTCAGCATCTTCATCGTGATCAGGTAGGTTGGCTTCACCCCATCGAGGCCCAGGCTGCCGGAAGACAGCGTGCCACCGGTTACCAGAGGATTATCAGAGGCGTAGTAGGCGTAACGCAACACCACATTTTCGTTAATGCTTTTTCGGATCTTGGCGGCTGCCTGTATTGCCTTTTGGTAATGGGCGCCCTCCATTTCCAGCCCTATTGCTTTCCAGGAAGATCGGCGGAAGTAGCGCAAAATGTCCATATTCTGCAGGGAAGTACCCAGCACTGTGATCATGGGGCCTTCGAGCACTTTCAGGCCATGGCCTTCGAAGTCGGCGCCCGTGAGGTGGTTGTCGAAGGGGTAATTGTCGGCGGTGCCTTCGAAAACATGAGCGGTGGGCACCATGATATCGCCTTTGCCGCCTTCCAGTATGCCCGCCTTACCCATGATTGAAATGGATTCCACTTTTAGCGGAATGCGCTGGCCCTCCAGTTCGTAGGGTTTCAGCAGTTCGTCCATCGTCTCGTAGGCCTGCTCGCCGAAGGCATAGTCCATCACCAGGATGACGGGTTTTTGTTGCTCGATGTATTCGGCATTGCATTGCAATTCCGGAGGCAGGGTTTGGAGCTCAGTCTTCGTGGGGTCGAAGATCTGCACCGTGATCATGGTGCCGCTGGTGTCTTCGATTTGATGCATTCCGTGGCTGAGGGCATAGTCCAGGACCTTTTGCCGTAATTCTGCATTGCCTTCTATGCTTAGTTCCCTGGCCAGGTCTTCTACCTCATCTTTCTGGCCAAGAGCGGCGCTGGCATAGAAACTGTTCATTACGCTGTGCGGATTGGCGCTAATGATGTGAACCGGGCGGTCCATCCATCCTTGTTTGTACAGGTATTCCTTGATATTGCGGGCCCAAATCTCACCGTAGTAGTGGTGGCCGATCCGTTCCCGGAGCGCAGAGGTAAAAGAAATCTCCCGGTCGTTCTGTTCCCGGGCCTCCTGGGTTGAAAGTTTACCCAACCAGTAGGTGATGTGAAAGATGCTGTTGACATCAGGGTCGTGGGCAAAGCGGCGGCAGGCCTCCACGGTTTCTTCATAGGTTCGGCCCAGCAGGGTGCTCAGGTAGGTGTAGGCAATGTCCCGGTTATATTCTTCCCCTTCCTCTTCGCGCCGTACGATCTCTTCCAGCATTTTCCAGTCGCGTTTCTTGCGCAATTTTTGGTCTTCGCTGTTGCGACGGATCTTTTCCGCCTCAATGTACATGAAGGTAAGGTGGGTGAGTATGTCATATATATCGCTTCGCCCCCGGGTCATTTCAATAAACATTTCCTCCTGGTCGATGCGGTAGCAGTTGCGGCGGCGTTTGGGTGGGACGATGGGCTGGAAGTTGGACTTTTCGAAGCCTTCCCGGGAAATGAGTTTTATGAAACGGCACTCTTCGATGCCCTTGGGCAAGCGCTGAAAAACGTAAAGCAGGCCATCGAGTTCCACCCGTTCCGGATCATTGATGGGCCCATAGATCTCCGGTTGCAGCAACATGATGGACTCGATCATAGCCTCGCCGGAAATACCCAGGGGCTTGTAACTACCACGAATAAACAAATGCCGCATAGCAATGTATAGGCGCTGAATGGCTGCCCGCGATTCCTGCGCTCGGCTGCGTTGGGTTGGCTTCAAAGACATGTACGTTCCATTTTGCGCAAAAATAGGGAAATTGGTTGGCAGTTTCAGGTGGTTTCCATCTCTGCGAGCCCGATAAAGGTTGCTGGTTGAACGAATAATAAAAAAAGCCGGCTACTTGTAGCAACCGGCTCCGATATAAAGATCATTACGATAATTCAAAAAACTGCCCACCATTAAAATTGCTCCCAATTAGTGGGCAGAAACGAATAAAGTTTCCAGGTTTATTCTTCACATAAAACATTGCCTTGTTCATCGAAAACGACGGTACGGCCATCTACCCCCGGGCCTTCGAGTTTTAATTCGAACCAGGTGTCTCCGTTTTCCCGGGTAATTTCGTAAGCCTCGGCTACCTCGTCGTAGTCGGTATAGTTGCTTATAGCACCCTGTATCACGGCAGGGAGGCCTGCTTCCTCTGTCCAAATGGCGGATTGCAGGAATGCACCATTGAGGTCGAAAAACAAGTAAAGCTCTGTATTCCCGTCGGCTGCTTCGATCCGGTATACTGCATCGCCTCCACAGAGGGTTGTCTGTGAGGGGGCGAAGGCAAATCCCGAGTAGTTGTCTTCCAGGTATAGAAGCAGATCGTCGGGGAGGTCGTCGAGTTGGAGTCCATTTCCCCCGCCACAGTTGGCGTCTTCGTTCATCACCCTAATAACGGGCTGCATGATGTACTTGCCGTTGCCGGTTTGGTGGATAGATTCGGCAGCATCAAAATCCAAAAGCAAATCGTACACGGCGGTAGCCGTAAGGTCGAGGCATACCTTAATTTTAATGCCCGATTGCATAGCCGAAGGGATCTTCAATTCGTGGGATTCCCCATCGACGACCACGGTATTGTTTTCGCCCAGAATGAGCCGGATCTGCCGGATGTCGTCCAGTCCCAGGGTGGCGTTGGCAATAACGGTCGACAGGCCATTCTGATAATCCAGCAGGTTGTAGATGCCGGCATTCGTGTTGAGGTCAATAGTCTGTGTTCCGCCAGGCCCCTTCACATCGACCTGCAACAGATCAATGTTGACCTCGTCAAAGTTGACCGGGGCGTCGGTAAGGTGTATGTTCAGTTGAGTAAAATAGAATAAGGGGGAATCTTCTACATCCTCGAGGCAGCCGCTGGATAATAGCGCCAGGGGCAATGCCAGCGATAGGAAACGTATAAAACGAATAGTCATGGGATTATAATTTATTAGCCAGTTAGATGGATTAGAAAGTTTTATTTTAATACTTAGCTGGTTCGGCGCCAGTAAGGCCGGGTCAAAAAAAGAGGGCCGGCTTTCCGGCCCCCGTATTCATGAGAATCGGATAGTTTAATCTTTGGGAAAAAGGGGTGTGGGCGGATGTCAAACTCAGATACAATCGGAAATTGGGATAATACTTTTCGGGGCGCCCACACCACTGGGGGATAAAAAAATAGTTTTCAAAAAGTTTCTTGTGGCCTTTTCATTTGCCCGAAGAAAGCTGCTGCGAGGCAACTTTCTTTCGGACAATGTTCATGGGATTAAAATTGTTAAAAAAAACTTGGGATTATGAAGGTCGTCTATACTTACTTCTTCGTGGAATTATAAGCCTGCCTCAGGGCATCCGTGCGACTTTTCGCGTAAAGACGCCATTGTTCGTTTCAATTTTCAAAAAGTACAACCCTTCCGGTAATGCAGCGAAGTTGATCATCGCTTTAGGGGCGGGACGCGATGCCCGTAAGCTGCCCAGGAATTGTCCTCTCATAGTATACAGATCCACTTTTTTGATCTGTGTATCGGTAGTTGATCTTAATTCGATGGATACCCAGTCCGTAGCAGGGTTGGGATAAACCAGTACTTCATCCTCATCTGCCAGAATCGCTGTCCTTGAAATCAGCAGCAGGGAATCTTCTGCAAGGCCGGTACTAGACGGTGCGATTCGTGGGCTTTCCAGTTGGGTGTTAATCAATCTGATGCTATCCGTTCCGAGTTCAACCAGGCCTACGATGATGTCCTCCATGACGATAGTGAACTTTCCTATTGGGCCAGCACCGCTGGGGATGGCATCGTCAATGCTTTTCCGGTAAATGGCCATTTCAGCTACTCCGGTGGCGTCATCCAGATGAAAGAACTCCTGAGCCATCTGGCTGCCCTGCCCGTCAACCCAGCTGTCGGGTGTGAATTCGAAGGAGAAGTTCTGATTGCTGCCGCCCGGAGAATCCTGGATGTTATCTGTGTCGAACTTAACAGCAAAGGCGATCCCAAAAAAATTATTGATCGAGTCTCCTTCAGCGCCCAGCGAAAGCAGCACTTCTTCCGAAGCCCCCGGCTCGGTGATTGGGTCGGTAGCCTGCAGTAGCAGCACCGGGTCTTCCTCTACCGTTCCCAGGAAATAGTCATCCGGAGAAACCAGGCCGTGGGTCAGCCAGTAATTATCCCTGATGATGTTCAAGTCGGCTGCATTCACTTTGCCATTGCCATCACAATCAGCGTAGGCGAAATTGAGGCCATCGGGAAAAGTCTGGGGCCAGAGTTCCGTAAGCGGCTGTGCGCTCCAGTTTCCGGAAACCTCCGCCCGAGCGGCGCCGACAGAATCCTGGGCCAGGGCCCAGTACAGCACGTCAATATTATTGACAATACCATTATTATTTACATCGCCGGGCCACACCTCCTGGGCCTGCAAGCCTGAAACGGCACACAGAAAACTAAGGGCAATTCCTCCTAATATTTTTGTTGTCTCACGTTTCAAAGATCGCTTTGTTTGTATTTCTGATACAAATATAGGCCCCCACAACAGAGGCATCAAATACATTTTTTTGTATTTTTCAGTCTTGAAAAAGTCTTTTGCCATTTTGTATTTCATTAATTTTATTCAATTTAACGTTGATTGTCAGCGTTTTGTGTTTTTTTAATTTACATAAAATAATATTTGTTTAAGCTGATTTTTCGGTTTGTTAAGTAGGTTCTCCTAAATAAAAGTCGCCAAATTCATGAAAAACAGCAAACTGATAGTACTCCTGGATACCTTCGACTTGAGCGAATGGCGGCAATTTGAGGACTTTGTTGCTTCCCCTTTTTTTAATAAAAATGAAGAACTCATCCGCCTGGTGGCGTATCTGGGGAAATTCGCCCCCGATTTTACCGCTTCCGACTTGTCCAAAGAAAAGGCTTTTAAAGCTGCCGCCCCCGGAAAGCCGTTCGATGGCCGTCAAATGGGCTATTGGATGAATTATCTGCTCAAGCTCGCCGAACAGTTTGTCAGCATAAGCCGCTACCAACGTAACTACCAGCGGCAGTCTTGTGATATCCTGAACGAGTTTTCGGAGCGAAAGCTTGAAAAGCATTATAATTTCCTGTATCGGAAAGTGGAAGAAGGGATGGAGCATGCTTTGTTGGATACCGAAATCCTTCAGTTTCGCTACGAACTCGCGGAAGTAGCCAGCCGGCATTTCATCCGGCAGCGGGTGCGCAGTTTTGACCCTGCCCTGCAAAACGTCGCCAACGCGCTCGACGAATTGTTCTTTCTGCAAAAGCTCAAGTACAGTTGTGAGATGCTCAACCGGCAGGCTATTGTGTCCACCGAATATGAGGTGTCGTTTATCGACGAGGTGCGAAGCTACCTGCTGCAACAAAAGGAACGGCCGCCTCTGGTCGATATTTATCTGCATATTTTTTTATCGCTCTCCCAGGACAGTGACGCCTACTTTTCAAAACTGATCGAACTCATCCAGAAGCATTCGGAAAAGATACAACCGACGGAGCGGCGAGAGGTATACCTGTATGCCATCAACTTCTGCGCCCGGAAAATCAGGCAGGGAAAGGAAACATACGTTCCCATCGTCCTTGGCCTTTACATTCAGGGTATCTCAGATGAATCGCTGTTCGAGGGCGGGTACTTATCACATTGGACTTATACGAACGTAGTGAAACTGGCGTTGCGGCAGAAAGACTTCGATTGGGCGGAACACTTTATCCGGGATTATAGTGACAAACTTTCCCCTCAGTCCCGGGAGGATGCCCTGCACTTCAACCTGGCTGAACTGTTCTACCAAAAGGAACAATACGGAGAAGTGCTATCCCACCTGACCAAGTTGAACTTTTCAGACATGTTTTACCATATCGGCTCGCGGACGGTGCTGGTCAAAACCTTCTACGAAAGTGAAGAGATCGAATCCCTGCTTTCCCTTCTGGCCTCTTTCTCCAATTTCCTTCGCCGGAATAAAAAGATATCGGCAAGCTTAAAGAAGACGTACCTCAACTTCTGTAACCTTCTGATCCAGCTTCTGCATGATAACCCCCGGAAACGGGAAAAGATCAAAGGCCAGATCCAAGCTACTCAACCGCTGGCCGAACGAGCCTGGCTGATGAAAGTATGGGAAGAGCGGGGGTAGGGCGGGTGCGTTGTGAAATAGATACTTTAGATGCTGGGAACGACTTGCCGGTCCATCTCAGCCTCCCTGCTCCAGAAGGATGCCTTGGAGCACATCGGAAGCCTGGAATCGATAGAATCCGCTACCCCGACAGGGGTTCAGCCTCTTTTCTGGCCCGATTGCCCGATTTCGGGCCAGAAAAGAGTATCCATAGCATCACTTCGAAACATCGGGATGGCTTCAGTTTCGCAACGGCGCTCAAGCGCCCAGCCCGATCCGGGTGTTCGAAGGAATATGAGCACCTTTTCTGACTACGATGATGCCTTCCCGGATGGAATAGGTATCCGTATCCGAATCCGGAAGGGCGATGCTGCCATGGATGGAGACGTAGTCGCCGATGCGGCAGTCTTTGTCGATGATGGCGTTACGGATATTACAGTTCGCTCCGATCCCCATGGGTTGTTTACCGGAGCTTTTCATTTCATCCAGCGTTTCGTAAGAATCGTTACCCATGATGATGGAATTGGAAATTTCCGTGCCTTCGCCAATGCGGGACCGGATACCGACAAGAGACCGCTCAATTTTTTTGGCATTGATCAGGCAACCCTCCGCAATGATGGCCTGGTTGAACCAGGTGCCGGATATCTTGGACGGCGCCAGGAGGCGGGGCCGGGTATAGACCAGTCTTCGGTTGTCGAAAAGGTTGAATTTGGGTACATCATCGGTCAGCGCGATGTTGGCATCGTAGAAAGAACGGATGGTTCCGATGTCAGTCCAGTAGCCGTCAAAAGAAAAGCTGCCGACTTTGTAATCTTTTTCAATAGCGTAAGGGATGATCTCTTTGCCGAAATCAGTGGCCGTTGGGTTTTCAGCCAGCAATTGTTCCATCACCTTTCGTTTGAAGATGTAGATGCCCATAGAAGCGAGGTACATTCTGCCTTCATTGCGCAGATTATCTGCTA
This sequence comes from Lewinellaceae bacterium, assembly GCA_020636215.1. Taxonomy (GTDB): domain Bacteria; phylum Bacteroidota; class Bacteroidia; order Chitinophagales; family Saprospiraceae; genus JACJYE01. Next base: position 1,131,958 of record JACJYG010000004.1, on the reverse strand, counting down.
CCGGTGACTGCCAGTCCCCCAATTGATCCAGGGCCGGTTTTTCCACAAAGCTTTCAATCAGCCCTGCCTCATTGACTTTCATGATGCCGAACCCGGTGGCGTCGCGGTCATTAACAGGAATGGTGGCAATGGTCAGGTCCGCATCTTTTTGGACGTGCTCGGCGGCCATGGTTTCAAAGTTCATCTGGTAGAGCTGATCGCCCGACAGAATGAGGATGTAGTCGTGGTCGTGGTTGGCCATATGGTGCATCGACTGCCGCACGGCATCGGCGGTGCCCTGGAACCACTGGTCGCTGGAGGGGGTTTGCTCGGCCGCCAGGATATCGACAAAGCCATGGCTGAACATATCGAAGTTGTAGGTATTCTTGATGTGGGCGTTCAGCGAGGCCGAGTTGTATTGGGTCACTACGAACATCCGGCGAACACCGGAGTTCAGGCAGTTGGAGATGGGAATATCAATGAGGCGGTATTTGGCTCCAATAGGCACAGCAGGCTTGGAGCGATGAGCGGTCAGGGGGAATAAACGCGACCCGGCGCCTCCGCCGAGGATAAGGCTAATCATTTTAATCATAGGATCGGTTTTTTTATATCATTTGATCATAGATGTCAATATACTCCGCAGCGGCTTTTTCCCAGGAAAAATCCAGGGCGGCGATGCGTTCGCGCACTTCGGCCAGCACTTCCGGGTTGTGGTAGCATTGCACGGCGCGGTACAGGGCCAGGTTGGCATCGTCGAGGTCGAAATGGGTAAAGCGGATCCCCCGGCCCTGGTCATTAGGCTCGCCAATATCGGGTACCGTATCGGCCAGGCCACCCACCGCCCGGACAATGGGAATCGTACCGTAACGCATAGCATATAGCTGGTTGAGGCCACAGGGCTCGACGCGAGACGGCATGAAAATGAAATCGGAACCGGCATAGAGCTGATGGGCCAAGCCTTCATTATACTCCAGGGCTGCATCGAACCGGCCAGGAAAGCGATAGGATAACTGGCGCAGGGCGTCCTGCAAGCCGGGATCGCCGGCGCCCAGCACCGCGAAAGCTGCTTGCAGGCCGTTATGCAATGCCCGGCTGACCAGGCCCGGCAACAAGTCGGCGCCTTTTTCACCGACGAGCCGTCCGATAAAGGTGATCCAGGGAAGCTTGGGGTCCAGCTTGAAATGCTTAGCCAGAGCCTGCTTATTTGCGATTTTGAATGCGTCCAGTTTGCCATTAAGCCGGGCCGCAATGAAGGGGTCTGCTTCCGGGTCCCACACCTGGGCATCGATGCCATTGAGAATGCCAGTGCACTTGTGTTGTTCGTGTTGCAACAACAATTCCAGTCCATTGGATTGTTGTTCGAGTTCTTTCAGGTAATTGGGGGAAACCGTCGTCACCCGCCAGGCGCATTTGATGGCCGTGGCCATGGGGTTGATGGCGTTGTTCCAGTCCAATAGCCCCCGGGCGCCGGCATCGAAGGCGGGCATCAGGTAGAGGTTGTTCCAACTGAACGCGCCCTGATACACCCCATTATGGATAGTAAACACGGTAGGGATATTCCGAAGGGCCTGGTATTCCGGACAGTGCTTCACCATAAACGGGATGAGCCCGGTGTGGTGGTCGTGGCAGTGGAGCAGTTGCGGCCGTCCGGGGCTGTTGACGATCCATTGGAGTACGGCCTGCTGAAAGCACAAATAGCGTTCTACATCATCTCCATAACTGTAGCCACCCGGGTCGGCGTAGATGCCGGGCCGGTCAAATTTACCGGGGATGTCTGCGACGAAGAAAGGAAAATCCAGCGCATTACTGCTTTCCTGCTGAATAGTAAAAGGAACGTATTGGTTGTGCAGCCGGACAACGCCCTTATAAATGGTGTGGAAACTGTGCTGTTGTATCCAACTGAGCTGATAGCGGGGAATAACCACCCCCGCCGGCATACCGGCCCTGGAAAGATACTTGGGTAACGCGCCAACGACGTCGCCCAGCCCGCCGGCTTTGGCGGCGGGATAACATTCTGCACTGATGTGTAGGGCCTTCATGCGGAGCTTTGATTGAGTTGCTTTTCGTTTTGCCTAAGAAGCTGTTTGAATTTGGTTTTTAGAATTTATTATAGGCTATTTTTTCGTCAATCAAGGCTCTTTTTGAGCCTCGTACCCATAGGTACGGGGCGAAAAAAAGCCGCAGAGTGGCGGAAAAAGAGGCATAATAAAACTGAAGGACTAAATTCAAACAGCTTCTAAAGTAAGTAAAATATTATTTCCTGTTCATAGTTTTGGCATTCTGTTTTTGCTAATTTATTGGGTAGGCACCCGAAAGGATAAGCTCCAAAGCAAAAGCGCCCCGGTTAGTTCCTCCGAAGGCGCTTCTGCAGTTAACTGTTCTTCTTCTTTTCTATTTTTTTCTTGTTTTCCTGTTTTGGGCTGGGGCGGCTGTTGCCGTATGAGCCGCGCCAGGTTTTCCCTTTTTTTGATTTCTTATCGCCTTTTCCCATTTTTGAGGATTGAAATTAAAAAATCTGGTTTAGCGATGCGAAAATAAAAAATAGAGAGAATTTGCCCAAATTCTCCTATCCCAAACACCAGCTCCTCGATACCCTCCAGTCCTTTGCCGATCCACAGCCCGTCCTCCCCCGCCACCTGTCGGGGTCAGCCGGGTAAATATCTATAGCCCGTCCTCCCCCGCCACCTGTCGGGGTCAGCCGGGTAAATATCCACAGCCCGTCCTCCCCCGCCACCTGTCGGGGTCAGCCGGGTAAATATCCACAGCCCGTCCTCTCCCGCCACCTGTCGGGGTCAGCCGGGTAAATATCCCCGTCCTCCCCGCCACCTGTCGGGGTCAGCCGGGTAAATATCTACAGCCCGTCCTCCCCCGCCACCTGTCGGGGTCAGCCGGGTAAATATCTACAGCCCGTCCTCCCCCGCCACCTGTCGGGGTCAGCCGGGTAAATATCCACAGCCCGTCCTCTCCCGCCACCTGTCGGGGTCAGCCGGGTAAATATCTACAGCCCGTCCTCCCCCGCCACCTGTCGGGGTCAGCCGGGTAAATATCTACAGCCCGTCCTCCCCCGCCACCTGTCGGGGTCAGCCGGGTAAATATCTACAGCCCGTCCTCCCCCGCCACCTGTCGGGGTCAGCCGGGTAAATATCTATAGCCCGTCCTCCCCCGCCACCTGTCGGGGTCAGCCGGGTAAATATCTACAGCCCGTCCTCCCCCGCCACCTGTCGGGGTCAGCCGGGTAAATATCTATAGTATCCACAGTATCTATAAAACCACCCACCCCTGTAATGCCTCCGCTATCTTCCGGTCATTACTCAGCCGGGGCACCTTATTTTGGCCGCCGAGTTTGCCCTGGGTTTTCATATATTCCCGGAAGGCGTCGGGTTTCATCGGGCGCAAGACCAGCGGACGCAGGATGTTTCCGGTGATCAGGTCTTCGTAATAGATGTTTTGCTTGACCATCTCCTGGTCGACTTCGGCGGCAAAGGCTTCCAGGTTGCGGGGCGCCTCATCGAACTCGACGAACCACTCGTGGTAGGGCAGGCCGCCTTCGGGGGGGCTTACCTGCGGCGCCACGGTGAATTCTACGATTTTGATGTTATGGCGCTTGGCAGCCGCCAGCATCGCCTCCTCCACTTCCTTGCCGATGACGTGTTCGCCAAATGCGGAAATAAAGTGTTTGACCCGCCCGGTAACCAGCAGTCGATAGGGCGCCTTCGACACGAATGAGACGGTGTCGCCGATGTTGTAGCCCCACAGGCCGGCGTTGTTGTTGATGATCAGTGCGTAGTTAACCCCCAACTCGACCTCTTTCAGCGACAGGCGGGTGGGATTGTCCTGATGGATCTCTTCTACAGGGATGAACTCGAAGAAGATGCCGGAATCGGCGTTTAACAGCAGGCCTTTTTCTTCCTGACTGTCCTGAAAAGCGATGAAGCCCTCGGAGGCGGGGTAAGTTTCCACGCTATCGATTCGGCGGCCCACCAGTTCCTCCAGCTTGTCGCGGTAGGGCTCGAAGTTGACGCCGCCGTAGACGAAAACGGAGTAGTTGGGAAAGAGCTCCCGGACGGTTTTCTTGCCGCTGCGTTCCAACAGTCGTTCGTAATACATTTGCACCCAGGGTGGAATGCCACTGATGAGGCGCATATCCGCCTGCAGGGTTTCATCGACGACGCGCTCCAGTTTTTCTTCCCATTCTTCGATGCAGTTGGTGGCGTAGCTCGGCAATTGGTTGGTGCGCAGCCAGGCCGGCACCTCGTGGTTGACGATGCCGGAGAGGCGCCCGGTAGGGATGCCGCCCACCTCGTCGAGCTCAGGGCTGCCGGAAAGGAAGATCATCTTGCCATCCAGAAAGCTGCCGTTGCCGGTGCGGGCGTAATAGTTGAACAGGGCATTGCGGGCGGAATCAAAGTGGTTGGGCATACTGTCTTTGGTCAGCGGGATGTACTTGACGCCGGAAGTGGTGCCGGAGGTCTTGGCAAAATATTTTGGCTTGCCTGGCCAGAGTACATCGGCTTCTCCATGTTTGATGCGCTCGATATAGCTTTTTAGTCCCTCGTAGTCGCGAATAGGCGTCTTGTCTTTAAACGCCTCATAACTGGTGATCGCTTTAAAGTCATGATCTTTTCCGAAAGCCGTATGCCTGCCTTTTTCGATCAGATGAGTGAAAACCCGTTCCTGGGCGGCAACTGCGTTGTTGGCCATGCGCCGGATATCATTTGCAATCTTTTTAGCAAATGGTTTTATCAGTAGTGATTTGAATCCCATGTTCGTCGGTTCTTTTGGGGCAAATTTAGGGAATTATTGTGGGCTGGGAATGTCTGGTACGTCTGGTATGTCTGGTGCGTCTGGTACGTCTGGTGCGTCTGGTGCGTCTGGTACGTCTGGTGCGTCTGGTACGTCTTGTGCGTCTTGTGTGTCTGGTGCGTCTGGTGTGTCTGGTGTGCTTGCCCGCTCTCAGCGATTTATCCGGCTGACTAGATTTATCCGGCTGACTAGATTTATCCGGCTGACTAGACGGACGGACGGACGGACGGACGGACGGGGCCGCATTCTCGCATTCTCGCATTCTCGCATTCCTGCATTCTCGCATTCTCACATTCCTGCATTCCTGCATTCTCACATTCCCTCCTTCCCGCATTCTCACCTTTCCCCCGAGGCCAGCTATGGCAAAAAAAAAGGCACAGCCTCAGCCATGCCTTCCGTGTTCAACTATGCGAGTTTCTTAATAGCCAGCTTATTCGCGCAGGTCCTCAACGTAATAGTCGGGATACTTGGCCTTATCGAAGGAGAAGTGCCCGGCTGGGAAGGCTTTATTGGGGGTCAGTTTGTCGATAGACAATTTATAGCGGGAGCCATCGCGGGCGAAGGCTTCCACGCTGATAACATCGCTGTTGGCCTTATTGACGTTCATACGCAGCTTGGAATAGTCGGCATTGCGGTCCAGGGGTTTGAATTCAATCTGCTGGATGGTGCGGCTGCCGTCTTTGTACTCATTGGTCAGGTAATAGACGAAATCGCCCTTGTCGTAGAAGGTGAGCATCGACTCCGGGCTGAGGATGGAGCTACCCATTTCATCCTCATCGGGCATATCCATGATCTGAACTTCTTTATTTTGCTTGAGGATCATCCAAATGGCTTTGCCATCGGAGATGATCTCCTGGCCGGCAATGTTTACACGGTATTTACTACCCTGTTGCGCCAATGCTCCTTTCTGGCTCTCCATAGGTTGCTCGGGCAGAGTGATATCGAGGGTAAAATCAGCCGCCAGCGACTGGTAGCTTTGGAAGCGTTTGCGGATTTGCTCCAGGACGGCCTTGGCCTTGGGGTCAGATTCTTCCTTGCTTGTCAGGGAGCCCTTTTGAGCAAAAGTGGGGATTGCCAGGGCTAGTAGTATAAATGCCAGGAATTGTTTTTTCATCTGTTTGGTTTCGTTTAGTCTGTAGTTTTAAAAAGCGGGACGGAATCCTTCGGCATCCCGTTAGTCCAAGTTAAACAACGGTTGGCATCGCCAATTATTGACTGTGGAACAGCGCAGCAGGGGTTAAAGTTTCATTAAAATTTTGGCGGATCTCCTGCCCGCCTGCCTTGCCTCAGCTTCAAAGAAAGGCCGTTCCGGAAATTTCCAGAACGGCCTCTCTTTGAAATTCGGGATGAACTCCTTTCTTTACTGAATTATCAACTTCCCTGTGGCCACTACACTTCCCTCGTTTTCGAGGCGGAAGAAATACAGTCCGGCCGGCAGGCCCCGGCGATTGAAAGTGTGGCTCTGTCCCGACAGGGTTTCCGTCCGCACCATTCGGCCCTGGCTGTCGTACAACAGGAAACGCCCCTGATTCAGCCGGGCGCCATCCCAACGGAATGTGGCCGATTCGGCGAAGGGGTTAGGGTATACCTTTAGATTAGCCTTTTCTTCTAATTCTTCAGACTGGCTAATCACAATGAAGTTCTCGCCCAGGGTGTGCCAGGTAGTGTTAGTGATCACCGGAGCATTGTAGTCGAAGAAAATAGCGGCGCGGTTTTCGATCACGGTTCCCAGTGGCGCCTCGGGTTCATGCTGTACTTTGAATTCTACAAGTCCCCGGGAAGCCGGCTCGTTGGTAGTGCTGTCGGGCAGCAGGATGTTGTCGAAGCGGAACTCCAGGATACCCGGGCCGTAGATGCGCCAGGAATACGGATGGCTGGCTGCGCCGGGGCGGAGGGTGCTAATGTCGATCCATTCGGAAAGTGTATCCCGGATGACCACGGTGAAAGCAGTGTCGGTGCCGGTGTTCTGGAAACGGATCTTGTATTCCAGCTCTGTGCCGGGACGGATAAAGTGTTCCTCCTCGTAACCGAGCGGGAAGGCTTGTTTGTCATTGGGGTCGTAGGCCCCGATGTTGTCCTGGCAATCGATATCGACAAAAGGCTCGGCGTCGTCATCCGGGAAAATGACGACGAAGCCGGGGTTCAGGCCATCGCATCCTTCCAGGCTGAGGCTGGCTACGGGGCTGCCCAGCAAATAAGGGAACCCCGGCGCCTGCTCGGCATCCATCCGGTAAGTAGCCGGGCTGTTTATCGGTAGGGAAAAGCTGGTAGACTGGCCGCCGCCCAATTGGAAGCCCGACATCATGAGCATGATATTGTCTTCCGTGACAATGTATTTCTGCTCCAGCAGCATATCCCCACCGGAATTCATGATCTGAAAGTGCACCGAGTCGGCAGTGCAGGCGCCATTCACATCGATAACCGGGCCCTGCCAAAACGGATCAATGCAAATGGTGTCGGGAAAAATGTGTGCTTCGCTGCAGTGGGTTTGCCCCAGTGAGGCGGCGCAATCTACCTTTACTTCAATTGAAAACTGTCCACATTCGTTGACGCCGACAAAGCCGAGGTCAAAGGTGAGGGTATTTCCATTCTGTTCGGTAAAGGGGATGGAACTGCTCTGGTAAAGGAGGAAAGGGTCGAGGGTTACTTCTACCGTTGCATCCATTGCAGGGGTGGTGCCGTTATTGCAATAGCTGACCAGATAGTTGCTGTTGAAACAGCGGCGCAGCAATGGGGCGGAAAGATCCACCTCTAAAAGAGGGCAGTCTGTTTCAGCTTGCCCGGCAATGTCCAGTGTTGTCGTATCATAAGGCATCGGTAGGGTGACTGGGTATTCCGCCGCACAACTTTGCCAATAAGGCCCGGAGGGGATATAGGTAACCAGAAAGCTGCCCGTGTCTAATTGCATGGCATAGCGCCCGTCTCCATCAGATGTCGCAAAGAAGGATTGCTGGCCTTTCGTAGCTTTTACCAGCCAGCCGGCCAGGGCCTGCTCGCCTTCATCCGTACAGTTTTCGTTTTCATCAAAAAATACCCTGCCCTGCAGATACCCGGTGTAAACTTCGCCCAAAGCGTTGGTTTTTAACACCAGGGCCTCCCGGTCAAACGGGGAAGAGGCGCCATCGGGAACGTACACCTGTCCTCCCACGGCGAAACCTTCGCTGCTTAGCGCCTCAATGCAATAGCTATTGTTAGATAGTTGATTGTAGTTGATTTCCCGGCTCCATAACACTACCTCTGCTTCGGCGTCAATTTTTTGGAGCAGGATGTTGAAGTTGTTGGCCTGGCCGGGCGTAGATTGCACTAAAACCAGCCCTCCATCGGCCGCTTCGGCAATTCCCGTCCATACTCTGAATGGCGTCGCCTGGTTTTTAACCCAAATCAGGCCCCCATCGGCGTCGAGTTGGTACACTACGCTCTGGTCAGCTCCGCCGGCCAACAGAAAATTCCCATTCTGGGCTTGAATGGCGTCTCGGATGTCGACAATGCCGGCTGTGTTGTCGTACTGTAAATAGGTTACCACCTGTCCCTGCGCATTCAGCCGGAGGTAATAGATGAAATTGGTGTAAGGAAAAATGAGCGGGTTGGGAATAAAACCACTGCCCATGATGGCGATGTCACCGGAGGGCAATTCTGCAATCCCGGCCACATTATATTGGATCGTGTCATTTCCATAGGACAACATCTGGTTGACTACTCCATCGGGATCGGTTCGGACAAAGAAAATGTTTTGGCCAATGCCCGGGCCGGAAGTGATGCCGGCAAGGGCAAAGCCTCCGTCGGAAAGCACCTCCAGGCGGTTAGCCGTATTGTACTCCAGGGAATCGGTAAGATTGGGATAATCCATTTTATAGCTGTGCTGCCAGATTAAATTGCCGGCCCCATCGGTTTTGAAGAGAAGGGCTTCGGCGCTGGATTCAAAATCAGTATAGCCATATCCGGCGGCTACGATACCGCCGTCCGGAGTGACGGCCACATCCCTGCTTTCTCCAAGAGTAAAGTTATCGAGCCGGATGTCCCAAAGGGAATCACCATCGGCGCTCAGCCGGCTGAGGTAGGGTAAGTTGGCCGAATAACCGGCAGCCAGAATATCGCCGTTGCCGGCTTCCGCCAAAGCTTTTATTTCGTCCCGCTCGGGGGAGCCAAAGTTGGTGATCCATCCCTGAGCCTGTAGGCCCAAAGCAAAGAACAGCATAGAAGCTAGTATACCTGATTTCATCATGTTCAAATTTGGTGTTAAAAAATCACTCTACAAAGGTGCAGTTTAAAGGGCCGGCAGGAAAATACATTTTTGGTAATTTGTCAAATGCTATTCCCCATTAAAATCCTAATTTTAAGGGTTGATAGATTGATTTTGTCAAAAATGAATAAAAGCATTTTATTCCACGCGCTGTCGATTTTGTCGGCTACCCAACGCAGCCGGTTGGAAAAGTTCCTGCATTCGCCCTACCACAACCAACGGGAGGATGTGGTGCGGCTGTTCGAATATCTGGCGCCGCGGATGGATGGCGGCCCCGGGCTGTCCAAAGAGCAGGCTTTTCAAGCAGTTTACCCGGGCCGGCCATACGACGATCAGCAGATGCGCTACCTGATGTCTTTCCTGCTGAAGTGCCTGGAGCAGTTTCTTATCTCGGAGCAATTGCAAGCGGATGAGCTGGCGAAGCATACTTTGTTGTTGGCCGCCTATCGTGGATTGCGCTTGCCCAAGGGTTTTCAAAAGGCTTCCCGCCGGGTAGAAGCGCTTTTGAAAGCTACCCAGGAAGGCGAGATGGGCCTCCATGCTGCTTTTGCCATTGAACGGGAACGCTACCTCTTTCAGGCAGGCCAGAAGCGCGATGCGCCCAGTTTTCTGCCTCAACTCAATCAGGTATTGGATGAGTCCTATTTTCTCAGCCGGCTCAAGCAAAGCAGCCTGCTGTCGGCTCACCAGGCTGTTTTTCGCGGGGAATCGGAAGATCCGCGCCTGCTCCGTTTCCTGTTGGCATATTTGGACGGAAGCGCCATTTTAGAAAGGAATCCCCTGATTCGGGCGTATTATTGCTACCTGAAAACGATTGAAATGCCGGGCGAGGTAAAATATTACCAACTGTTGAAGGAATGTATTCAACCGGCCGCCTTGCCGGTGGAGGAACGCCGAACGCTCTTTCTGCTGGCCATCAATTATGGTATTCGGCAGTTCAATAGCGGCGACGAAAGCTACCTGCCGGAATTATTCGAACTCTACCGCACCGGACTGTCGGAAGGCTTGTTGCTCACCGGGGAAAGGATAAGCCGTTTTGCTTTTAAAAATATTGCCGCTATTGGCCTTCGCCTGCGCCAGTTCGATTGGGTGGAACAGTTCATTGAACAATATCAGGCCAATCTGCCGCCTCGTTATCGCGCCACCTATGTACACTACTGCCTGTCTAAATTAAGGTACGAGCAAGGCCAATATGCGGAAGCAATGCAGCGACTCCAACAGGTGGAATACGAGGATATTTTCCTCAACATCGACGCCAAGGTCACTTTGATGAAGATATACTATGAGCTCCGGGAACTGGAGGTGTTGGATAACTTTCTGGCCAGCCTGGAGCGCTTCCTGCGGCGGAAAAAGGAATTGGGATACCACCGGCAAAATTATCACAACATCATTTTTTTTACCCGAAAACTACTGGAATCGAACCCTTTCGCCCGGGAGGAACAGGAGCAACTCCGCCAGGCTATCGAAAAAGCAGACCCCCTTACCGAACGGGCCTGGCTGCTGGAGCAACTGGAGAATTTCTGATTATCTTTAATTCATTTTTGCATTCTCGCATTCTCGCATTCTCGCATTTTTGCATTTTTGCATTTTTGCATTCTTTCATTCTCGCATTCTCGCATTTTCAAATTCCCATTCATTCACTAAACCAAACCACCCCCATGCGCCCTATCCGCCTCTACATCGCCGCCAGCCTCGACGGTTACATCGCCCGCAAAGACGGGGCCATCGACTGGCTTTCCATGGTAGAAAAAGCCGATGAAGACTACGGCTATAACGATTTCATCAAGAGCATCGACACCACGCTGATGGGCTATCAGACCTATGCCCATGTGCTTTCCTTTGGAGCATTCCCCTACAACGGCCTGCAAAACTACGTCTTCAGCCGCCAGCCGCGCCAAGCCGACGGTAATTCAGTTACCTTCGTTTCCGAAGATCCGGCGGCCTTCGTGCGCCGCCTCAAAGGCCAGCCCGGCGGCGACATCTGGCTCATCGGCGGCGGACAGATCAACACCCTGCTGCTCAACGCCGGCCTGATCGATGAACTAATCCTCTCGATCATTCCCATCACGCTGGGCGAGGGGATTCCTCTTTTTAGCGGGCAGCCCAAGGAAGTGAAGTGGAAGCTCCAGGAGCAGCATGCGTTTGATACGGGGCTGGTGCAGCTTCAGTATAGAGCATAGAGCATGGAGCATAGAGCATGGGGCATGGGGGAAAGGGAAGCCGACGTGATATTCGACTTGTCCCCTGCTCACTGCACCGCTACCTTGCCACTTCCCATCATTTCTCCTTCTGATTCAATCCGATAGAAATACAAACCGGCGGGCAAAGCACCTCGCCTGAGTTCAAAAGAGGGGGAGAGGAGCTGCTCCCGGCGGAGCAGCCGCCCCCTGGGCCCGTAGAGGGAAAAATAAACAGCGCGTTGGGAGAGGCCGGTTATAGTAATAGAAGTGCTTTCGCTGAAAGGGTTGGGGGAAAGGGTAACCTTCACAGGAGGATATTGCAGTTCCCCGATATCGGCAGTGATACAGTCATAGTCGCACCCTACCCAGCTCACCGCGGTTTCCTGGTAAAGCAGGCTGTCGCCCTTTAGGACGCATGACAGTAAGAGCGGGATACTGATGCTATTGAGTGGTGAAGCGGAATAGAAAAAGCCGGGGCTCGGCCCGATACCTTCGATGAAGCGGATGGGCAGATCCTCGACAGTAATGCAATTGATTTGTTCTTTCGAAAAGAAAACCACCCGGCGGCCATCGATGATTTCCACCTTATCTACCGCAATTTCGTAAGGGCTGCTGGAGGCATCGTCGAAGTAGAAGATATCGCCCTCCTGCAGGCTCAGGTCCATGATGAGCTTTTCAGCCGATTGGCCGTTCTCTCGGAACCATAACCTCCCGGTACTCGTGTCTTCCCGCAGAAATCCGCTGGGTTGAGGGTCTCCGCAATTGACGGCCCATACAATCTTGTAAGTTGTTGCATCGAGCATACTGTCCCCTTCCAGCCAAGCCTGAATGCCGCCGTCGAGGTCGCAGGCGGTTTGGAGCAAGGCCCAGTCTTTGTTTTCCTGGATCACGGGCAGATAAGGTTGGCTGTGCAACGATAAGTTGCAGGCAGTTAGAAACAAGAGCAAAGGAAAATGTGACGTTTTTTTCATGCCAGAAACCCTTACCAGCTAACTTATTTTACAGAGGCAGCCATCAAAATAGGCCATTTTTCGACAGCTTTCAAAGCGGGAAGCCGCTTTTTACATCAACTGCAATGTAGTTTACAGAAAAGCTATGCCCTCCCGATCTCGATCCACTGGATCTCATCGGGATGAAAAGGTGCAACGCACCTTTCCCCATACTCCAAGCCCAATGCTCCATGCCCAATGCTCCATGCTCCATGCTCTATGCTCTATGCTCCATGCTCCATGCTCCATGCTCCATGCCCCATGCCCTCTGCTAAAAAAAGCCACGCTGTATCCCAAAAGCCATATGCAACTGGCGGTAGGAACTGTTCAGGACAGGGCTTCCGCTTTTGGCCGGCGCCGCCAGTATCCGATACGTGGGGCGCATAAACATACGCCAGTGTTCATTGAAATGTAGTTTGAAACCAACAGCCAGTTCGAAGGTGAAATTTACAGGCTCGAGGTTTTCTTCACGGGTGAAATCAAAGGTTTCCGGCTCCATATAGGTGCGGAATACGTATTGTTGGTGTATTTCTTCCCCGAAGCTGGCGATATCGGCATGGACGCCGGCCTGCATATAAACGCAATTGCAGGGCAGCCGGTACTGCAGGCGAAGCGGTATGCTGTAATAGGCCAGGCGGGATGTCAGGTCATTTATGTGGTAAAAAGTGTATAGCTTTTCCTGAATCACTTCCTGCGACGTCTCTCCGGTGTATTCCCAGTATTCCTGCCAGCCGTAATCCTTGTAGAGCAGGCCGGTGGCCAGAGAGAATTTTCCCATTGGGTATTCCAGCGTCAGCCCGGCGGTGTAGTTGAGCGACCTGGAAATGGCGGGGTCGAACTTTCGGAAATCGGCGCCCAGCTCGGTACCGATGACAAAACGGGGTTGCGCCTCCTGCGCCCACCCGAAGGCAGGCAGCAGCAGAAGCATTGTTAGTTTTAATAGCTTCATACTAATTCCGGTTGTTTATTGGGAAGTGCGCGCCCTTGCCGGTTAATTTAGAATCAAAACGGCGGAGTAGTGCATTCCCACGCGATAGTTAAGTTTTTTAACATTTGAATGGGAGATAAGTCGCCCGCCAGCCCATTCCCGCATTCTCGCATTCCTGCATTCTCGCATCCCCGCATCCCCGCATTCCCGCATTCCCGCATTCCCGCATTCCTATTCCACCCGAAACCGCACCGGCATATCAAAGCGGACTTTCACCGGATTTCCGTCCTTGATGGCCGGCTCAAAGCCAGTGGCAGACGCATTTCGCACTGCCCGCAGCGCTTCCTCATCACAGCCGTAGCCAATGCCTTCTTTTACATAAGAATCGGCCAGGTTGCCCAACTCATCGATGGTGAGGGCCAACAAAACAGTACCGCCAATGCCTTTATCCCGGGCAGCCGCGGGGTAACGCATAGTGCTGTAGATTCGTTTCAGAAACTCGAACTCACCCTGCCGGTATTCCGGCTTGCGGTCCAGTTCGGTTTCTACAAAGGCGCCATCCAGGAAGGCGTAGTAGGTGATGGATTCCTTCCAGCTTCCGGCTTGTTGCTCGGCGGCTGGGCTTTCTGCAACCGATGTCGGCGCCGGCGCGGAGGCTGTCCGGTTGGAGGTGCATTGCATCAGGGAGAGGCTAATGACAATTGAAAGCAGGGCTTTTTTCATAACGATAGCGGTTGTTTTTGATGTTGTATTTATAACTCAATCCTTCCAACCTGAAGGCATTCTTCCTGGAATTTTACTTCATACCGATAACGTCCTGCCGGTAGCAGCTGGCCTGGCAGGCTCAACACCGGCTGTGTATATTGCCGCCGGTATACCGGACATCCGTCAGGCCGGTATATTTCCAGTAGCACGGGATAGCTTCCGGTATACCCTTCCAGTGAAATTACAATTTCTTCCGGCGCCGGCAACCATTCAATGCGCCATTCTTCTACGCCCATTTGTCTAAAGCGCTATTGAATAATCAATTTCCCACTATCCAGCCGCCGCCCGCCGGCCTGCACCTGATAGAAATAAATGCCATCTCCCAGCCGGCCCCGTTGGAAGGTGAAGCGGGGAGAACTGTACTGATCCCGCCGCACCAGCCGTCCGAGGCTGTCGTAGAGGTTCAGTTGGATGGGGGCGTCCCCTTTGTACCCGGTCAACTCCATATCTGCGCTTTCCGCAAAGGGGTTGGGCGCTACCTGTAACTGGTTGATGGCTTCCGGGTCATCCGGGATCAGCACAATGGGGATGAAATTGCGCGCCACTTCGTGCCAATAAATATTAGTGACGATAGCCTCGTTGAAATCAAAATAGATATAGGCCGTATTTGAAATGATCGTACCGCTGGGCAGATCGGGGCGTTGCTTTACGCGGAACTTAACAAAACCATGGGAAGCCGGCTCGTTGGTAGTGCTGTCGGGCAGCAGGATGTTGTCGAAGCGGAACACCAGAGTCCTTTCTTTAGTGATCTGATAAGTGTAAGGGTGGCTGCTGGCGCCGGGGCGCAGCGTAGTAATGTCCAATTGCTCCGACAGTGGATCCTGGATGACGACGGTAAAGGCCGTATCCGTACCCGTATTCTGGAAGCGGATGTGGTATTCGATATCGGTATTAGGCTCGATGAAGTGTTCATTGCCATAACCTTTAGGGTAGGCTTTTTTGTCGTTGGGGTCATAGGCGCCGATGTTCTCCTGGCAGTCGATGGAGACGAAGGGGTCGCCGTCGTCTTCCCAGTATTGAGTGGTATAGCCGAGGCTGATGTTGTTGTTTTGCAGGCCGCAACCTTCCACGGTTACGGTGGGCATGCTGTTGCCGGGATGGCCGGGTTCCTGCTGGGCTTCCAGGCGGTAGGTGGCGCCGTTGGCCGGCAGGGTAATATATTTGGATTCGTTCACATCCAGGCTGAAAGTACCTTGCAGAAGAATGACCTGATCTTCAATCACAAGATATTCCAATTGGGGGTCATTGACAGAGGATTCCGTTCCGACATTTTTGATGAGGAACTGTATGGAGTCACCTGCGCAACTGCCGGCCACTTCGATGCTGGCGCCCGACCAGCCGGGGGTAGGCGTACAGATGCTGTCCGGATAAATGTGAGCCGTGGTGCAGTGGGTTTGTCCCAAAACCGTCGAGTCACAGTCGACATAGACATCGATATAGAACTGCCCGCATTGCCCCACGTCGACATCCCCCAATTGAAAGGTGAGCTTTTGTCCCTGCTGGCTGCTTACCGGATGGGTTGCGGAAAGAAAAGACAGGTAGGGGTCGAGTTCCACTTCCACATAGGCATTTTCGGCTGGGACGGTTCCGCTATTACAATAGTAAAGGGAGTATTGGCTTTCGAAGCAACGCCGCAGAAAGGGAGCCGAGATATCAACCTGAAGGTTGGGACAGGCTACAGCCACCTGAACCGGGAAGTGTACACTGAGGGTATCGAAATCGGGAACCGACAGCATTTGGGGTGGACATGGCGCCCAGTAATCGGTAGGAGGGATGGCGCGCGCCTGGTAAGTGCCGGCGCTAAGCCACCTGGTGTAAAACCCGAGCGTGTCGGTAATGGTGTAAAAAGTATCCACCCCTTCAAAGGCCACCAGCCAGCCGCCGAGTGGCGCTTCAGGTAAGGGCGCGCAATCCTCATCGAGGTCATCGAAGACGTAGCCCTCCACCAGGCTGTTGTACAACTGGCCCTGGGCGCCTAGCCGGAGCAGGTAGGGTTTGCCATCATATCCGGAGGAGGGGATATATTGAAAGGCTTCTCCGGCAATAATGAGCCCGCCGTCCGGCGTAATGTCCAGGTCGAAGCCTTGTTGGAAAATTGGATAGGGATAGTCGCTCCACCATTCCACCGCTCCGTCCGGAGACAGGGCGTTGACGATGATCTTGCTGCCGCTGCCTCCAAAGCGGTTGCCCAGTACGAATATCGTTCCATCGCCCCGCTGTTTGAGCGCATAAGAATAGTTGGGTTCCCCTTCCAGAAGGGCCGACCAGAGCACCTGGCCGTCGGCTGCCACCCGGTTGATGGCAAGGGGGGCGCCATTGATAAAAACCCGCCGGCCGGTGACCAGAAAGCTGCCGTCGGGCAGCGTCAACAATTTTTCCGGATAAAGCCAATCGTCGGAAGATTGAGCGTTCCAGTAAATAGGTTGTAGCAGGTCTCCGTCCAAGCTGATGTGGAGCATGACGGCTTCCCAATTAGTATCTCCCACTAGCATCAAGAGTTCTCCTGCTGCCGTGAAGGCCATATCGAAAGCCGTGGCATAATTAACATTGCTATACAAACTGGGGTGGAAAGTTTTGTACCAAAGCAACTCCCCTTCCCGGCTCACTTTGAACAAAGCCGGGCGTTTGCCCTGCGGGCTAACCCAATGGCCCATGAGGTAGTAGCAGGTGTCGCCCAGGGAAAGGATCTTATCCGCACGATAATAAGATTCCGTTTGAGCCGGCAGGGTCAGCAGGGTATCCCACAGCAATTCCCCCGAATTGCCATCCACATTGTAGATCAGGGTGTGCGGCCCTTTAGACACCATTCCCGTGATGCTACTGTCATTGAGTTGTATGAGGTTGCCGGCAGCGATGCCATAGCCCTGGTTGACATCTATAGCAGAGAGGCTGGTTTCGAAATCGTTGAGCGGGTTGCCCTGGGCGTCCAGGAAAACGAAGTTAAAAGCATCGTTGGCGGCTATTCGCCCATTGGGAAGGGAAATGACATTTTCAAATCGGTAGTAATCGTCGTATTCCCGTTCCCACCCCTGGGCAGTGAGGGAAATGGAGAGCGCGTTGAGGAGTAAAATTGTAATTATCGGGGTAATAGTTTTCATGGCATTCGTTTTTTTCTGCTTCAAATATCCCTCCCTTGCCGTCTGAAACCAAAAACATTTTTTTAGAAAAATTAAATAAAATTTTTGCCAAAATGGCTTGATGTCTTTTAAATAATGGGTTTTTAAAGTAATTTTATTAAATAACTTTGTATGTCTCAACGCGTTTGCTTAACGCTTTTTTAACCATTTAATGGGAGAGGCCATCTGTAAGGCAGGATTATGGTGCTCTTTCTATAAAATGGTTAACCCACTGCCATGCACAAAAGCACGCTTGTTCAAGCCTTCCGTTCCTTATCCAAAAAGGACATTCGCGAGCTGCGTAAGTTGGTGCGCTCGCCCTATTTCAACCAGCGGGAAGATGTGATCCGGCTATTCGATTATCTGGTAGAAGCAATAGGGCAGGAGGAAGAAGCCCTACACCGGGAACGGGCCTACGCCTTCGTTTTCCCCGGACAGCCCTACGACGATGCCTGGATGAAGCTGGTGATGCACTTTCTGCTGAATAATATCCGCCAATACTTCGCGCTGCAGGAGGTGGAGGCCGATGATGCGGGCCTTCAACTGCACCTGGTTCGCGCCCTGCGCCGGCGAGGTTTGGACAAGCTGTTCGAAAAGGAAATAAAGAACCTGGAACAACAGCAGGAACAGCAGCCCTACCGCAATGTGGGGTACTACTACCACAACTATCAATTGCAACTGGAGCGCTACGAATACGACCACCGGCAGCGCCGCAGCGGGCGAATGAACCTGCAGGAGTTGGCGGAAGAACTAACGATCTTCTATCTGGCCGATATCCTGCGCCACAGTTGCACGGTGCTGACGGCCCGCAATATCTCGCAGGAAGATTACCAACTGGAATTGCTGGAGGAGGTGCTGCGTTATGTAGAGCGCTCGCCGGTGCGCCAGTCGCCGGCGGTGGCCATTTACCATCAGGCGTATAAAGCGCTTTCGGAACCGGAGGAGGAAGCGTATTTTTCCAATTTGCGAGCACTTATCGAGCAGCACTGGCAGCAGTTTCCGCCGGAAGAGGCCAAAGATATCTATCTGCTGGCCATCAACTACTGTATCCAACGCCTCAATAAAGGCCATCGGCAGTATATTCAGCAAGCCTTCGAGCTCTACCGGAAAGGGCTGGAACGGGGCGTGCTGCTCGAAGAGGGCGCCTTGTCCAAGTTTACCTACAACAACGTACTCATGCTGGCGATCGCCTTGCAGGAGTGGGCCTGGGCGGAAAATTTTCTTGAAAAATATAAAGCACACCTGCCGGAGCGGGAGCGGGAAAATATTTACCGCTACAACCTGGCCGTTTATTTTTTCCGTAAACCCGATTATGGCCAGGCCATGCAATTGTTGCAGCAGGTCAACCTGGAAGATGTGCTTTACAGCCTGAACGCCCGCAGTATGTTGTTGCGCATTTACTTCGAACTGGAGGAGTTCGACGCCCTGGAATCGCTCCTAGACAGCTTCAGGACTTTTATTGCCCGGCAAAAGGGGCTGGGCTATCACAAGGAAAATTACCTCAACTTGATCGCGGTAGTCCGGCAAATGCTGCGGTTGCCGCCTGGCGAGCGGAAAGCCCGGGAGAAATTGCAGCGAAAAGTAGACGGCATGGCGGCAATTGCGGAAAAGGCATGGCTGCTGGAAAAGCTGGGTGGGGTGGAGGGGAATGTGGGAATGTGAGAATGCGGGAATGCGAGAATGCGGGAATGTGGGAATGCGAGAATGCGAGAATGCGAGAATGCGAGAATGAGTGCCTTTCGCTTGGGTATCCATAGCATCCATAGCACTAAACCGGGCCGTAAGGGTGGGCGGAGTATCCGGCTTGGCCGTAAAACAAGTACATTTCGGAAAACCTAGCCAGCTTGTCTGATTTTTTTTCTTATCTTTCTTTCCACTCAAAACACCCTGCCATGCTCCGATTTTCTCTACTCATGCTATTGAGCCTGCATTTCATTTCTATGACCCTTTTTAGCCAGTCTGTTCAGAAAGCGCGGGAACGTCCCAACATCATCTTCATCATGGCCGATGACCACGCGTATCAGGCGATCAGCGCTTATGGCTCCAACCGGATACAGACCCCCAATATAGACCGGCTGGCGCAGGAAGGGATGCGCTTCGACCGCGCGTTCGTCACCAACTCCATCTGTGCGCCCAGCCGGGCGGTTATCCTCACCGGCAAACACAGCCACCTCAATGGGGTGCGCGATAACGGCAATGTTTTTGACGGTGCTCAGCAAACCTTCCCCAAGTTGTTGCAAAAAGCCGGATACCAGACCGCCATCATCGGCAAGTGGCACCTCAAATCAGAGCCTACCGGCTTCGATTTCTGGAAAGTGCTGCCCGGCCAGGGCGATTATTATCAGCCGGACTTCCGTACCCCGCAGGGTATCGTGCAGGAAAAAGGCTACGTGACCGATATTATCACCGACGAGGCCATTGGATGGATGGACAAAACCAGGGATAAATCGCGCCCTTTCCTGTTGGTGTATCAGCACAAGGCGCCCCATCGGGAGTGGTGGCCTTCCCAGGATCACCTGCGCGATTTTAAGGATAAGCCCGTTCCCGAGCCGGCTAATCTGTTCGATGATTACCAGGGCAGGGGCACGGCGGCCCGCGATGCCGAAATGCGCATCAGTATTCATATGGGGCTGACCAACGACAGCAAGATCAAACCCGAACTGGCCCGGAAGCTGGGTTTCGAGGATTTTATCCCATGGTACAGCAATGCCTACACCATGCAGTACGACAAGCTCACCGAATCGCAGCGCCGCAACTGGGAGGCGGTGTATGGCCCCATCAATGCGGATTTTGAAAAAAACACCCCCTCCGGCGACGATCTCACCCGCTGGAAATACCAACGGTACATGCAGGACTATCTGGCCTCAATTCGCTCGGTGGATGACAACATCGGCCGGCTGCTGGATTATCTGGACAAGAGCGGCCTGGCGGAAAACACCCTGATCATCTACACTTCCGACCAGGGTTTTTATATGGGAGAGCATGGCTGGTTCGATAAGCGATTCATGTACGAGGAATCTTTCCGCACGCCGCTCCTCGTTCGCTGGCCGGGAAAGGTGCAGCCGGGTTCCGTGAATAAACAGCTGGTGCAGAACCTCGATTTCGCGGAAACCATGCTGGACGCTGCCGGTGCGCCCATCCCGGAAGATATGCAGGGCCGCAGCCTGCTACCCCTGCTCACCGGCCAGGAGGTGGCCTGGCGCGACGCCATTTATTACCATTACTACGAGTACCCGGGCATTCACGCTGTGAAGCGCCACTATGGGGTGCGGACGGAGCGCTACAAGCTGATCCATTTCTACTACGATGTAGATGAATGGGAGCTCTACGACCTGGAGCAGGATCCTCACGAGATGCGGAATGTGGCCGCTCAACCGGAGTACCGGGCGGTGAAGGAAGAATTGATTGGGAAATTGAGAGCCTTACAGGTGCAGTATGGGGATTCGGATGAATTGGCGCAGGAGATATTGAAAAGCAATTTGAAAAGGGAATAAATATCTAAAGCCCCAAAGACATAGGAATTACCCCTTCAACCTCATTGTTGCAAGTTATTCCTGTTCCCTATACCCAACACACCTATATAAATGATTACTATGGAAAGAATAATATTATTGATATTCACTACAAGCTGAAGTTGCTTCGCCATAGCTATCCCATAAATAATAGTGCACAGAATAATAGCGACACCCGTCCAGGCCGGAAAGTATCTGGTTTTGATAATAGCCAGCCCGAATAGGACAAAACCGGCCAAGCTGATCAATCCGGGTATTTTATAAATTGGATTTGCTGCAATAAATGCTGAAACCGATAAGCCCGACTGCATCACCTGGATGGGAAAATAAGCCAAGGCAAAATAGGTAAGGGATATCAGTATCGTTGCTGTGAGGCTTACATTATTCTTTTTACCAGCTTGTAGCAGGTGTAAGCTCCAGATGCCAAATCCGGCAAGGATATGGTAGGCTGCCGTCATATAATAAACAGCCGGACTGTATCCGCCTTGTATGATCTCTAATATTTCAGAGCCTATCCATAAAGCAAAGCCCGAAATCAATAGGTATAATAAATATTTCATTTTTCCTTTTTTGAGTTTTAGGGCTTGTTCAAATTTCAGAACGTGTTTAAAATTAATACTTTCGCTAATGTGAGTGCCTCTCTTTGCCGGGCTTCGGCTACCTGCCTACCTGCCGGAAAGCTAATTTTTATACAAATTTTTTACTGGCAGGTAACAAATAGAGCGATAGGTGCCTTTAGGTACTTATTCCGTTCTTCCTGCAGGCTGAGTTCGCGTTCCCGCAATTGAAAGCTTTGCTCTTTGGCACGTGCTTCTTCTTCCAGTGATTTTTTCTGTGCCGCCAGCAATTTGGCCTGAGCTTCATGGTGTTCCTTTTCGAGTTTTCTTTGTTTGTATCCAATAGCCAGGCCAAACAACACCAGGGCCAGGATCATACTGGCGTAATTAAGCATGTTCAGTTCGTGGGGAAGGCCGATGGCATGGCCTTTAAAGGCCATGCGCAGGTTACTCATGGAAACCAGAATCATGACCGCCGCATTCACCTTGTACTGGTTTTCCATACCCCTAAGTAGAGTGTTGTCAACCTGGAAAAGGAATTCGGTGGGCGGCATGGTTTCATGCGAATCATAATCAGCTACCCTGGCGAAGATCTGTTTGCTTTCGCCGGGCGCCAATTCAATATCGAAAAAGTTTCTCCAGTCTTGAATCTTCTTTTCTGATAGTGGCCTCAAATAACCCGTTGGGAAAGTATCTATCTGGCCGGTTGCGTCACGAGTATAAACCATCACATTATTCCACCCCCCGCCAAAGATTCCTACCGAAATGGTAAAGGTATGCGCAAGGGTATCCGGATTGCGCACATTAGTATACTGCCAGAACGGTTCCAGCATATAGCCATCGCTTTCCATTTGGTCGAAAAACTGAAATCCCCCCTGATCAAAGGCATCCAGCACCTCCTGTATGGTGAGGGAAGTATCGGGATCCGGCAATACCTGGTTGCTGACATCCAGCCGGGAGAAACGATATTGCATCTGCTGAGGGGCTCTGAACTGGCCCGGTATTTGCAAGTTTACCACCGGCTGGCGAATGATACCCATATATTCAGTGACCGTAGCGGATTTCATGCCAAGGGGGCTTTTGCCACCATCTTTGGGTTTTACCTGAGCCCACCATTCATTAGAAGCCATAGTAGCAGAATCCAGGCCATAGAATTCGGTGGGGATAAGGGTGAAACTCCAGACGTTATTCCCTTCATGCTTCATCAGCGAGGGGAGAGCCGCCTTTCGCCAGTCCCCTTGCAGGCTATCTCCGGCATATTTGGGATGAATGGACCAAAAGTAGAGCGAATCCTGGCCGATCATGCCTTTTCCCCTGATACATTTATTCAGGTCAAAATATACCGTAACGGTGGAGTCCACGCGGAAGTCCACTGGGACGGTCCATAGTTTTTGAGCATTCAGCCTTAAAGCAAAGGTAAACAGGATTAACAGGGTGAAATACTGAGGGCGCTTCATAGGTGTCTTTGTCTGAAGTAAAGTGATCCCTGATATTTGTAGGGAGAAAATATTGAAAGAGCAAGTAGAAGAAGTTTGACTCCAATTGTGGCTCATTATTACCAATTACCGAAGCTACAAACTTCCATGCAAATCCATGCAACGGAAAAGTCCAAGCGTGCCATAAACCCGTTTTATTAACTTAATCACCAATTCCAGTAGCCCGCTTTTCCCGGTAGAATATCAATGGCCGGTTTGTACGGTTTGATTAGGATATATTCCCTAGTCATCCCTCATTTTCCGACAAGTTAATTATTGCCCGGCTATTTCTCGACTGGAAATGCCTGGTATCAGCCTGGTTGGCGTCAATTTAAGCAGATGCAAGGGAGGAATTCTGGCCAAGCAAAAAAAAATTCCGAAATTCACCCCTCAAACCATAAATCTCCTGATGATGAGAAAATTCAAGCTTCTGCTATTACTCTCCTGCTGGTTGTTAGCTGGCTTGTCTATTGTTTATGGACAGAATAAGATCAACCGGATCGAACCGCCCAACTGGTGGGTGGGCATGAAAAACCCGGCACTTCAACTACTGGTGCACGGGGACAAGATATCTGATCTGCACCCCGGCATTGCCTACCCCGGAGTCCGTATCGAGCAGGTGATCCTGGTAGAAAACCCGAATTATCTTTTCATCAACTTATTGATAGCGGAAAATGCCAAAGCCGGAAAGTTTGAGATCACTTTCAGTAAAGATGGCCGGGTAGTGGAGCGCCATTCCTATGAACTGCTAGCCCGCGCGCCCGGCTCCGCCAACCGGCAAGGCTTTACCAATGCGGATGCGTTATATCTCATCACCCCCGACCGTTTTGTCAACGGTGACCCCGGCAACGATTACGTGGAAGGCATGCGTGAAAAACCCGGCCGCCAAAACCCCGGCGGCCGCCATGGCGGAGACATCAAAGGCATGATCGGCCACCTGGATTACATCGCCGACATGGGCTTCACCGCCATCTGGGTGAATCCGGTGCTGGAAAACGATATGGCGGAGTATTCTTACCATGGCTATTCCACCACCGATTTCTACAAAGTGGACCCCCGCTTCGGCTCCAATGAAGAATACAAACAACTGGCCGATGCCGCCCGCGCCAAGGGCATCGGGCTCATCATGGACATGATCGTCAACCATTGTGGGTCAGAACATTGGTGGATGAACGACAAACCCACCCATGACTGGATCAATTTTCCGGACACTTACGTGCAGACCAACCATAAAAAAGCCGTTATCCAGGATCCCTATGTAGCGCAGTACGACTATGACCGTTTCGTCGACGGATGGTTCGTTGAAACCATGCCCGACCTCAATCAACGCAACAACCTGATGGCGGCCTACCTCATCCAAAACAGCATCTGGTGGGTCGAATACCTGGGGCTGGCCGGCATCCGGATGGATACCTACCCATATCCGGATAAAGACTTTATGTCGGATTGGTCCTGCGCCGTAATGAAGGAATATCCCAATTTCAATATCGTGGGAGAAGAGTGGATCGGCAACCCGGACTATGTCTCTTTTTGGCAGCGGGGCAAGGTAAACCACAATGGCTATACCTCCTGCCTGCCCAGCCTGATGGACTTTCCACTCCAGGAATCCATGCGCGATGGGCTGAATGAAAAAGAACAGGATCGGGCATTTCAGCCACTCTATGACATGCTGGCCCGCGATTTCCTCTACGCCGACCCTTTCAACCTCGTTGTTTTCCCCGACAACCATGATATGAGCCGCTTTTACACCCAGGTGAACGAAGATTTTGGTTTATTCAAACTGGGCCTTGCTTATGTACTTACTACCCGGGGCATTCCACAGATCTACTATGGTACTGAAGTATTGATGAGCAACCCCGGCACCGATAGCCATGGTGTCATCCGCAGCGATTTTCCCGGCGGTTGGGCCGGCGATAAAGTCAACGCTTTTACCGGGCAGGGATTGACGGAAAAGCAGAAAGAGGCACAGGCGTTTATCCGGAAACTGAATACCTGGCGGAAAACCGCGGAGGTGGTTCATACCGGCAAACTGATGCACTTCGTGCCGGAAAAAGGCGTATATGTCCTGTTCCGTTACAACGATAAGGAAAAGGTGATGGTGGTGCTCAATTGGAACGAGCAGGAAACCGGCCTGCCGCTCGGCCGTTTTTCAGAAATGCTGGCCGGGGTTTCGAAGGGAAAGGATGTGCTCAGCGGCCAGGTGTTTGATATGAAAGGAACCCTAAGCCTTCCGGCAAGGGCGCCGCTGGTGCTGGAGCTGGAATAAACAGGAGTCAACCCTTCAGAACAATCCTAACGCTTCTGTGTTGAAATTGCCGAAGCCATGTATGTGTTTAGCGCCCAGATTGTGCCTTTAAGCACAAAATAGCGGTAGCCTTCTATCGATATTAAACCCCTAACGGGGTTGGCCGGGCCTGCGCTAAACACAAAGGAAGCCATGGCATTGCAATTTTAACATTGATTACATATAACAATAAACCATACCTAATGAAGAGGAAAGCAAACGCCGTTTGGCGCGGCAACGGCCTGGAAGGGGCCGGTACAATGACTACTCACAGTGGCGCGCTGAAAGATCAGCCCTACTCCACTAAACTTCGCTTCCAGGACGAGGAAGGCAAAGCGGGCACCAATCCGGAAGAGCTCATTGCCGCCGCTCACGCCGGCTGCTTTAGCATGGCGCTCAGCTTCCAATTGGCCAATGCCGGCTTTACTGCCGAAGAGCTGCGCACCGAAGCAGTGCTGACGATAGAAAAAGAAGAAGGCGGCAACGGCTGGTCGATCACCGCCGTTCACCTGAACCTCACCGGGAAAGTCCCGGGCATCACGGCGGCGCAGTTCCAGGAACTGGCCGGCAATGCCAAGAAAGGTTGCCCGGTTTCCAAGGTGCTGAATGCGGAGATTACTATGAACGCGGTGCTGGAAGCCTGATTCAGTGTGCAGTGAGCAGTTCCCGGGATTTTCTGCCGACTGCCCACTGCCCTCCCGATCTCGGCCCACTGGGCCTCATCGGGATGCGAAGGTGCGGTGCACCTTTTCAACTGCCAACTGCCAACTGCCAACTGTTTACTGACATACTGCCAACTGATTGACTGCCCACTGCTCACTCCTCCAATTCCTTGGCCATCTGCCTGGCCGAAGGCAATTCCGGGTCTAGCTCCAGCGCTTTTCGGTAGTATTCCAGTGCTCTTTTCTGATCACCAGATTTGAGGTAGGCCTCGCCCAGGCTGTCGTAGCCGTTGGCTTCTTGAGGGAACAGCGCGATATTGGCTTTAAAGACCTCAATAGCGTCAGGCAACGCGCCTTCTTCCATCAAGTTATACCCCAGGCGGTTCAAAAAGTCGGGTGAAGGCTCGCCATAACCACCGTCCTGCAGCAGCCGGGCCATGTTTTTCTCCAGATAAGCCGCGCCCTTGCTGTCCAGGTATTGGTAAAGATAATTTTCAACCGGCAGTTGGGCTTTCGGCGCACTCCGCCCGGCTTTCGCCATGCGGATGCGACGGGAAATATGTTCCGCCACCATTTTATCGGTATTGGCCAGCACGATGAAGATCTCGTCATTGTGGAAAAACAGTTCCACGACCGCGTTCACCCCGGGGCCGCCACCCGCGTAACCTGCGCCGCTAAGAGGGTCAGCCAGGACCTCCTGCCAGCTTACTCCGGCTTCAAAATCATGGACCAGCAAAGCCTTCATCTCGTCGTTCAGCAGGGTGTTGGAGTAGAAAAGCGCCTGGAAAAAGGCCAATAGGTCATTGGCGGTGGCGTACATGCCGCCATCGGGCGTGGGGTATTCCAGTTGGCTGGTGTGGTCCACCTTTTTGCCGCTGGCCGTATAGCGGTAGCTTTGGGCTTCCCCCTCAATGTTTTCAGCAATATCATAGTGTGTATGGTTGACGCTAATCGGTTGCAGGATCTGATCCTCCAGCAATTCCCCAAAGCGCTTGCCGGTGGTTTTTTCCAGGATGGCGCCGAGCACAATGTAGCCATAGTTGGAATAGGCTTGATCGGTTCCAGGCTCGTACATCAAAGGCTGATCTCTCAGCAGGGGTAGGATGTCATCGATATCCTTATAGCTGCGGATGTTGTCCAGGTATTCCGGCACGAAAATATCGGCGAAGCCGGCGGTGTGGTTGAGCAGGTGTCGGATCGTGATCTTTTCGGCCATGGCCGCCGGGAAGCCGAGGCCGAATTGAGCGAGCTTGTCATCGAGGGAAAGCCGGCCTTTTTGCACCTGCTGGAGGATCAACACCGAGGTGTAGTCCTTGTTGATGGAGCCGATGCGGAACTTAGTGTCCATGGTATTGGGCGCCTTTCGGGCCTCATCGGCGTAACCGAAGGCTTCTTGGTAAAAAGGTTTCCCGTCTTTAGCCAAAAGGATGACGCCGGAAAACCACCCCATATCTGCATAGGACTGGGCGATCTTCTTAGCTTTTTGGGCAAGCTCGGCCTCCGAGACAGGCGGGGGCAGGGTTGATGATGCCTTACCGGCTTTTACTTCCGGCCAGATGGGCGCCGCCACTGCCGACGGGCTGAAAGTGACATCGATGGCCAGGCCTTTGACTTTGTAAGGAGCGCTGGCGTCCAGGTAAAGGGTGGCGTCCAGCCACTTGCCGTCGCCACTCATTAGTTTGAGCTGGTATTCGGTGGCTTCCTTTCGGTTGGCTTCGTACAGCGCCAGTGGGGCGTCGTTTTGGTGGATGTCGGCCAGCATATCAGCCAGGCGGGCTGCGCCGCGCTTGTCGATCAGCGCTTGGGAGAACAAAGACTGGATAAAGGCTTCGTCCTTCCGGTTGCCTTCATTGATGGCGTTGAGGAATTGGAGCACCCGGCTGCCGACAGGGCTTTCCTGCAATTGGGCCAGGCTTTGAGGCCCCAGTTGCTGCGCCAGCGCCGGTGCGCCCAGGCAAAGGAGGATCAAGATGGGGATCATCGTGATAGATACTTTTTTCATGGTAACAGTGGGTTTGTTGAATTCAAAAATACTTGCTGCAAAGAAGCCCGAAAATCATCGCTTTTCCCAATGTAAGGTGGGGTTGCCCGACGAGGAGTGATGAATGGGCTGAAAAATGTGATCGGCTAAAAAAGGGCCATTAGTAACAAAATCCTAACCATCCGTACCAAAGCTTGGCTTGTACTGTCTGTAATTCGCATCTTGCAGTATGGCCAGAAAATGGATCGAACCACTTTTGCACTTTGCCTTTTGGCTATTCTGCTTCTGGGTGCTGTACACTGCTTTTTCTTTCGAAAGCATGGAGGTGACCGTTGAGAATGGGGTGGAACGGACTTTGTACTCCCGGGATACCGGATCTGTCCCATTTGTCCTCTTTACGCTGGTGGTGAAAATGCTGGTATTTTACACGGTGGCCTTTTTTCTACTTCCCCGCTTCCTTCGGCGTCGCCAATGGACAAGTTTGCTGGTTCTGATTGTTGCGCTATTTACTGGTTGTTTCCTTTTCGAATATTATGTGCAGCCCCTGCTTACCGGCCATTACTTTCGGAGCACCCTGTCAATTGGCATCTTGTTGTATCTTTTCATTTTACTGGCGGCCACCGCTTATCGGCTGGCTAAAGACTGGTGGCGCCATGAACGCCTTCGGGCCCAATTGGCGGAAGAAAAGCTGTCGGCAGAGCTGAATTACCTCAAAGCCCAGGTCAATCCCCACTTCCTGTTTAACACCCTGAATAACCTCTATGCTCTGGCGGAGCGGGAGGGGAGTGAAACGCTGGCGGGCGGCATCGCCGACCTGGCGGGCCTGTTGCGGTATGTGATTTACGATTGTCGGGCGGATTATGTGCTTCTGGACAAGGAGATGCAATTCCTGCAAAATATGGTAGACATGCAGCGCCTGCGCCTTGATGAAGAAGACGAGGTGCTGATTGCGTTGAATATTAGTGGGCCATACAACAATAAAAGGATCGCGCCGCTGCTACTGGCGCCTTTTGTCGAGAATGCCTTTAAGCACGGCATTCGCTATGGACAAAGTGCGTTGGTGAAAATCGATTTTGCCATGGCCGGCTCGGTTTTGCATTTTAAGGTGTCGAATACTAACTTCAGCATGGATGCTAATCAGCGGGCCGAAAAAACCGGAGTGGGGCTTGAGAATGTCAGGCGACGGCTCAGCCTGCTCTACCCGGGCCGGCATCAGCTCGTGTTGGAGGACAAGAAGGACACCTTCACCGCTCAACTACAATTAGAACTCGATGAATCCTGAACCAGCACCTATAGCTAAGATCAGTTGCATTGCCGTCGACGATGAGCCTAAAGCTTTGGAGGTAATCCGTCTGCACGCCGCCAAAGCGCCTTTTCTGGATTTGCAGCGCACCTTCCGCGATCCTCTGGAGGCGCTAAGCTGGTTAAAGGCCCATCCCGTCGGCCTGGTTTTCCTGGATATTAATATGCCCAACCTCTCCGGCCTTCAATTTCGTGAGCTCGCCGGCCCGCCGCTGATGATCATTTTTACAACTGCTTATTCCGAGTATGCCGTAGAAAGCTACGAGCAGCAGGCCATTGATTATCTGGTGAAGCCTATCCCCTTTGAGCGATTCTTTAAAGCCGCGCTGCACGCTCAGGAACGCTGGCTATACCAACATCAAAGCCTGCCAGCCAACCTTTCTTTACCCTCTTTGGAAGCCCCCAGCCAGCGCTTGTTCATCAAGAGCGGCGCTAAAAGTTTTCGGCTCGACATCGGAGAGATCCTGTTCCTGGAAAAGGACGGGAATTACGTTTGGTTCCACACCCCTGGCCGGAAGGTCCTTTCCCGCTTCAGCATGAGCCAGGCGCTGGGCCTCCTGCCGGCATCAGCATTTATGCAGGTGCACCGGTCTTACATCGTGGGCTTGAAGCATATCGAGGTCGTGGAGCCGCATCAGGTGGTGATCGGGGCGCGTACTATTCCGGTGGCTAAGGCCTACCGGGAAGCTTTGTGGGAGGCGCTGGAGAGGACTGGAGGGTAGGGGGAATGCTGCTGTTTGTAGAAAAAGAAAGCGCAAAGCTGATACAGGTATGCTGCTCATCTTTGCGCCCGTTCAATGATATCGGTACGTATTAAATTCTTATTCTGTTCTTAAGGGCGCTATCTGCCGGTTGGGAAGCGGGCTTACTGCAGGCTTGGTTGCGGTGGAAGAGGTTAGGGCCGTACTGTACAATAATATTTGCTCTCCAATCAGTTCCCCGCTTTCATCAAGGGTTTTCAGCACCACCTTCCCAGGCAGTTCCGATTCGACCCGGTACCATGATCCTCCGGGTGCGTACACTTTTCCACAGAACGTGATGTCGGCATTCTGGTAGTTTTCCCGAACGAAGTTTTCTACGCCGGTTGGCAACCGGTCGATCCCCATTCGGATACGGGTTTCTATCCATTGGCCATCCGGTTTAAAAAAGGCTTTTTTAAGGGCTTCTTTGTCCTTAAAAGTAGCCACGATGCCGTCGTGCCGGTTTTCCCAGAATGGGTTTTCAATTTCAGGGTAGAGCTGGGTAAATGCTTTCTGAACCACTTCGGGTATGTGGCCGTTGGCCAGGAGCGCAGCAGCGGAAAACAGGAAGAAGGACAGGCTTAACCAAAGATTCTTCATAAGAGAGATTATTTTAAAAATTAGATTTAATAGTTTTACTATCATAAAGACAAGTAAAGCTTAAATTTGTTTGCGGGCCTGGAAATTATTACGGAAAATCTTGGCCCGGCAGCCAAGCAGAAAGGGGGGCTTCCGGGGATTTGAAGAGAGGGGCCAGGTAAGTCCTGGAAAGCGGGCAACGTCAGCGTTTGTCAAGCTGTTTAAGGCAGGAAGTGGGTATAAGGTGAGAAAAACCGGTAGAATAAGTTTAACTTTGGGAAACTACATTAATGTTTTTTTTCCTGAAAACTACTTGTGAAGGCCAAAAGAAAAAAGCTGAAAATTACACTCAAACAAATACAGGGGAATTTATTTGAACAGAATTTTATTGATCTTTTTTTCTACGGCTTGTCTGTCTCTTTTGGGAAGCCAGCAGGTACTTGGGCAGCCGTTTGAGATTAACAGCCTCAGTCCAAGTTATTCTTTGTCAGGGTATGTGTACCTGATGGAAGAGAGTGCTACTTATTATACTGTGGAAGAGGTTCTCGCCGCTGGGGAACAGGCGACTTTCCGGCCTTATACACGGAGCAACGAAAAATTGAAATCAGGGGTCTTTTACTGGGCGAAAGTAAGCCTCTCCAACCAACTGGAGGAATCCTCCGGCCAATCCTCCTGGGTGATGCATATAGCCCCTCCCTTTACCTGGGTGGAAGCCTACCTCGTCAAATCGGGAAGGGTGGTTTCCCAACATCATACTGGGTATTTCCGGCCCTATTCCGAAAAAGAATTCAAACCACGCGTACAGCCTAATCTGATCCAATTTCAACTGACGCCGGGCGAAACCGCCGCCTTATATATCCGCGCCAATGCCAGCCGCCCGTCCATGCCCCCCGACTTTGAGCTGCGCCTCATGCCAACGGATATGTTCTGGGCGCAAATCGCCAAGGATTACTGGAGCCACGCTTTGTTTCTTGGCTTTGTACTGATGATGTTGCTCTATAATGTGATCCTTACATTTACCGCCAGAGATAAAGCCCATTTCTTCTATTCTTTTTACCTGATTACCATCGCAGGGTACCATCTCTACGCCTCCCGGATGCTGGCCGACTGGCTGGGGCCTTTCCTGTTTTCGTCCCATCCGCAGTATCTCTACTTTTTCAAGCTTGTCGCCTACTTTGGGCTGGCAGCATACATGGGGTTTATCCGGTACTTCCTGAATCTGAAGCAATTGCTGCCAGGTTGGGACCGCTGGTTCCGGCTCCTGATGTGGCTGGCTATACCGGTATTGGCCCTGGATGCGATGCTCTGTATTTGGTCAGACTTCAGCCCTGACATCGCGGACCTGGCGATCGTGCCTTTCACTCTGGCCTTTTTGATTTCCACTTTCCTGTTCCTTTGGCCCTTATATAAAACCGGCGATAAAAAAGGCTACTTCGTACTGGCGGGAATTGTGGCCATGGGCCTCGGTATATTCCTGACGCTCGTGGAGCGCTTTCAAAGCCCGGAGTACGGCCTGCTTTATTACAAAACGGGGTCTGTTCTGGAGATCGTGGCCTTTGCCCTTGGCCTGGCCTATAGCCGCCGGCAGGAGGTACGGGATCGGCAAACCGCCAGGTTTGAACTGGAGCGAAGCCAGCTGTTACGGCATCAGGAACACGCTGAAGCGGAACGCCTCAAAGAGTTGAATGAACTCAAATCCCGTTTGTACACCAATATTACCCACGAGTTTCGCACTCCACTGACCGTGATCATGGGAATGGCGGCCGAAGTGGAGGACAACGAAAAGGCCAAAAACCTCATCCTGCGCAACAGCGCCAACCTACTGCGCCTGATCAACCAATTGCTGGACCTGGCAAAGCTCGAATCTGGAAAGCTGGAACTGAAGTTCATTCAGGCGGATATTATCTCGTATCTGCAATATGTCACCGAATCTTTCCAATCTATGGCTGCAGCCAAAAACATCCATCTGACTTTCCATTCTGATGAAAAGGAACTCTGGATGGACTTCGACGAGGAAAAGATCCAGCAGATCAGCTACAATCTGTTATCCAACGCGCTAAAATTTACACCGGAAAAAGGAGAGGTGACACTACAAGCCCGGCGAGAACTCATGGAAGGCCGTTCTTTCCTTCAATTTTTTGTTCAGGATAGTGGTATCGGCATCGGGAAGGAGGACCAGGTTCATATCTTTAACCGATTCTATCAGGGAGATAGCGTTACCTACAATGAGGGTGGTACAGGCATCGGCCTGGCGTTGACCCGGGAATTGATTGAGTTGATGGATGGGACGATCAGTGTAGAAAGCAGAGAAGGAATAGGCAGTCGGTTCACCGTAATCCTGCCGATAAAGCAGGAGGCCAAACGGCTAGGCCCGGCGCAGGTCAAAGCCGCTGGCTCTGGCTTGTCTTTTGTCAATCCGGACATAGCGTACAAGCAGGGCCAACAGCCTGCTGATAGTTTGGAGGATGCTCCCATTTTGCTCATCGTTGAAGATAATCCCGATGTAGTTACCTATATCCAATCTATCCTGGATACCCTATATATCACCTATGTTGCCAGCAATGGCCGAGCGGGCTTAGAGCAGGCCGTAACCCTCATCCCGGATATCATCATCAGCGACGTCATGATGCCGGAAATGGATGGGTATGAGCTGTGCGATGCCTTAAAGCGAGACGAACGCACCAGTCATGTACCTGTCATTTTGCTTACTGCCCGTACAGCCGACGAGGACAGGCTGGCAGGCCTGAAACGGGGCGCTGATGCCTACCTCACCAAACCTTTCAACAAAGAAGAATTGTTGGTGCGCTTGAAAAACCTGGTCGAGGTGCGGCGCCTCTTACAAGAGCGGTATGCTCAGTTGGCAATGGAGGAAAGCCCGTCGGATCGGAAGCCTGACATCGAAGATGCTTTTCTGCAAAAACTCCGGCTGGCCGTAGAAGCAGCCCTCAATGATCAGGATCTTTCCGTGACGGCCCTGGGGCCGGCCGTCAACCTGAGCCAGGCACAGGTGTACCGCAAATTGAAAGCGCTCACCGGAAAAACGCCTTCCCAGTTTATTCGCTCTATACGGCTGCAAAAAGCAGTGGAACTACTGGAAACCACCAGCCAGAATATTTCTGAAATTGCTTATCAGGTCGGTTTCAACGACCCGAATTATTTCACCCGAACCTTCCATCAGGAATTCGGAAAAGCGCCAAGCGAGTTTCGCAAGTAAAGGTATTGGTATCCAACACTCGCTCCTCAAACACACACTTCTTGTCCTAATTGTCCAAGGTGGTTTTGGCCACAACGGGTGACAAAAATCATCCGCCGGCCATGCTTTTTATCTGTTTACGGGCTTGGTTTATTTCCTACATTTCGGGCTGGTAAAGAAAATGTTTATTTGCCATCTCCCAGATTGAATTCATTTTTCCAAACTAATTTAACCCATGGAAAAGTCAATAAAGAAAAAGGATGCCCTCCGTTTTGCAGCGCTTGAATACCACGCAGGAAACCGGCCTGGTAAGATTGAAGTGATTTCGAGTAAACCTTTTTCCTCTCAATACGATCTCTCGTTGGCCTATACCCCCGGTGTAGCTGAGCCCTGCCTGGATATCCATGCGGACCCCGCAATGGCCCGGAAATACACGGCCAAAGGCAATCTTGTAGCGGTGGTCAGCAATGGGACAGCGGTGCTGGGGTTGGGTAACATCGGCGCTCTGGCCGGGAAGCCGGTCATGGAGGGTAAAGGCATCCTTTTCAAGCGGTTTGCCGATATCGATGTCTTTGATATCGAGCTCGATACGGAAGATCCTGATGCCATCATCAATACCGTCCGTTATATGGCGCCTACTTTTGGCGGCATCAACCTGGAGGACATCAAAGCGCCCGAGTGCTTTTATATCGAAGAGACATTGAAAGAACTACTTGATATTCCCGTATTTCACGATGACCAGCACGGTACTGCCATCATCTCCGGGGCTGCCCTGCTCAATGCGGTGGAACTGGCTGGCAAAAAGATCGGGGATCTGAAAACCGTCATCTCCGGCGCCGGCGCCGCCGGAATCGCCTGCGCTAATTTTTATATTGCGCTGGGTGTAAAGCCCGAAAATATCCTCATGACAGATAGCAAGGGCATCCTTTGGAAGGGGCGGGGTGATGAAGGCAAGAACCGGTATAAGGACAATTACTTCCGGGATACCCCGGCCCGGACGCTGGAGGACGCTGTCAAAGGCGCCGATTTTTTTGCCGGCTTGTCACAAGCGGGTGTGCTCACTCAGGATATGGTGCGGAGTATGGCAATCAATCCCATCATCTTCGCTATGGCCAACCCTGACCCGGAGATTACCTATCCGGACGCCCGGGAGGCTCGTCCGGACGCCATCGTGGCTACCGGACGCAGCGACTACCCCAATCAGGTGAACAATGTGCTGGGGTTTCCTTTTATCTTCCGCGGCGCCCTCGACGTGGAGGCCACGGCAATTAATGAGGATATGAAACAGGCAGCCGCTTATTCGTTGGCGCGCCTTGCCAAGGAAGAAGTGCCGGAATCCGTCAAACGGGCCTATGCCGACCCCAATCTGAAATTCGGCCCGGATTATATCATCCCCAAGCCTTTTGATGCTCGTGTGCTGGTGGAAACTTCTTCGGCAGTAGCCGAGGCGGCCATTCGGTCTGGCGTTGCCCGCAACCCACTCGATATGGATACCTATCGCGAACGCCTAAGGGAGAAGATCGACTGGTCGCGCGATATCATGCGCAAGATCTTTACGCAGGCGCGTAGGGATCCTAAGCGAATTGTCTTTCCGGAGGGCGATCACCCGAGCATCATCTGGGCGGCAAGTGAGATGGTCCGCGAGGGGATTGGCAAACCGATTCTGCTTGCCAAGAGTAAAGAAGAATTGCTGGCCCTTTTTGAGGAGATGAACCATGACCCTGAAGGCATCGAGATCATCGAACCGAAACGCTGGCCCTACCGCGATCATTATACTCAGGCCTATTACCAGCTCCGGCAACGCAAAGGGATCAGCCAAAGCCGCGCCGCCCTGGATATGCGCAACTATATTCATTTCGGCGCCATGATGCTGCATGAAGGCCAGGCCGATGCGATGATGGCCGGCCTCACGGTCAACTACCCGGAAGTATTGACGCCTGCAATGCAGATCATCGGCCCACGGCCCGGCGGCCGTCTCATCGCTGGTATGTATATGCTGGAACAAGATCACCATCTCTATTTTCTGGCGGATTGTATCGTCAATGCCAATCCCAGCGCAGAAGATCTCGCCGAGATTGCGCTTATGGCCGCCGAACAGGTAGAGATACTGCAAATGGAACCGCGTATCGCCATGTTGTCCTTCTCCAACTTTGGTTCAGTGCGCCGGCCGGAAACCGAAAAGGTGAGCCGGGCAGTGGAACTTGTACTGGAAAGAAGGCCCGAACTGATGATCGATGGCCCGATGCAGGCCGATGTGGCCCTGGATCCGGCCTTCATGCAACAACATTTCCCCTTCTCCCGTCTGTCGAAACGGGCTAATGTATTGATCTTCCCGAACCTCGATGCCGGCAACACCAGCCTTAAATTGGTGCGCAAACTGAGCAAGGCCCACTACATAGGCCCTATCCTGCTTGGCCTGGATAAACCATTTCACCTTCTGCTTCGTGGAACGGATGTAGACAATATCATTAATTTGGCCGCTATTGCCTGCGTCGATGCACAGTATGCCGGTACGGCAGTAGACAGTATGCCCTTATATCAGTAGGCATTATTTTAGTTGCGAGCGCTCGGGGGAGGCATTGGATAGCCGTTTGAGGTTGCTGGCGCCTGTTTAGCGATGATGCTGAACTCCTATTGGGGTAGCGGATACTATCGTATTCTGGGCTTCCGATGTGCTCCAAGGAGTCCCTTTGGGGCAGGAAGGCAGAGATGGATCAGGCAAGCCATTCCTGGCATCTACAGCATCAACCGCCTACAGGGCGTAGCATCAATACCGGCCCATACGAGACGGGATGAGCATCATGCAGGAGCACTAAACAGGTGCCGGTTTCTGTAACCTCAAACCTCTGTTTTTTACAAATCCCAGAATGACCGTGGTCGTTGGGAGAGGGTGCGGGTGTCGCGTATGGTAATCCAGAAATAGGCCGCCAGAGCGAGGTTGAGAGGTGCTAAGGCCCAGGGGCCAAATAGCCAGATGCCCGGAGGGACGGCGAGAGCTGAGAGAAGCAGAGCCCAAAGCAGGGGATAGCGCTGTTGATATTCATAAACAATGGCAAGATGAAGGGCGCTGCCGATCTGCCAAAGCACCAGGAGCGCCAAAAAGGCGCCACACCACCCCCATGGCAGTTCTCCAAGCCCGGCAACTATCAAGCCCGTAAGTAATATGGCCTGTGCTGCCAGGTCTATTTTCATTCGCTTGATGCTAATCATTGTCGAAGTATTTGAGTGTTTGAGTAGTGAGTGTTTGGGTGTGCGGGCGCAGATAAATTCCTCCAACACCTACTCTCCAAACACTTGCTCCGTTCCCTTTGGTAGCCGGGAGTTCCCGGGCTACACAGTTTCTATTGTTTCTAAGCAGGCCTTATAATCCAGATAGGTGCGGCGGAAGTACCAGATGGAGCCGATGATAGGCGGAGCGAAAGCGGCGGCTATCCATAACTTATCCAAGCCGGTTGGGTAAAAAGGTAGAGCCCCAAGATCTACCGAAAGGGTGTTGGCAAAGTACAACAAAAATAGATAGCCTGACGCTGCCAGAAAGTAATTCAAATGGGCCTTTGAGGGCATCGCCAGGCCCTTGAGCAGGGCGCTTCCAAGTTGCCAGCCGCCGAGTGGAATGGCGATCATCAGGGGTAGGAGTATGGTTGGGGATAAAATCAGGGCGGCGCCCAGCATGATTCCCTGGGCAGTGAGGTCAATGGTGAAGAGCGTTTTTTGCATGGCCATCAGGTTTTATTCAGGGGCAAGATAAGTGTTTTTATTTAAATTTCAAAAATTTCTGAAAGTTTTGGATTAATAATCTTCTTTTAATTCATCACATGTAGAAGCGGGATCAATTGGGGGAACGTATTATTCGGCCGCATTTTCTATTTTTGCCGAAAAAGTGATATGCCCACTACGCCAGAACAGGCCGGCGATTTGATCCGCAATCGGCGGTCCATTTTTCCGAATACTTATAACGACAAAACCATCCCGGATGATATTATCTGGGAAATACTTGAAAACGCCAATTGGGCGCCCACCCACAAGTTGACCGAGCCCTGGCGCTTCAAGGTGTTCCGAGGGAAAGCCCTGGAACGCCTGGGGCAATACCTTGCTGGTTGGTACCGGGCGAATACCCCAGTCGATCAATTCTCTGAAAAGAAGCACGACAAGACACTAAAGAATCCAATACGCTCTTCCTGCGTCATTGCTATCTGCCTGCAACGCGACCCGGAGGCCAGGGTTCCGGAATGGGAAGAACTGGCAGCGGTAGCCTGTGCGGTTCAGAATATCTGGTTGAGCTGCACCGCACATGGCATCGGTAGTTATTGGAGTACACCCAGGGCCATTCTGGAAGCCGATAAATTCCTAGGCCTGGCGGCCGGTGAGCGTTGTCTGGGGCTTTTCTATATGGGTTACCACGATATGCCAGAGCTGGCGGGTAAGCGCCGGGATGTAGCGGAGAAGGTGAAATGGGTAGAAGAATAAGACATGGAATATTAGCTTAATGTATATTATTGAGCTGCCTTTGCTTTCATAAGCAGGTGATAACCTTGGACAAAAGGCAAAATAACTTTAGCTTTGCCCCCCGAAATGAAAAACCTCAGGGGGCTTCACTGAACTGGTGGTGAAGCCCTTAGCATTAACGTAATACTAAACGCAAAAAATTATGGGTCAATCGATTACACTTTTTATCCCACTCTTTGGTGTATTGGCGCTCCTGTACACTTTCTGGCGCACTTCCTGGGTGTCAAAACAAGAAGTGGGCACTGAGCGCATGGCTAGAATTGCCAAAAACATCTCGGATGGGGCTATGGCTTTCCTGAAGGCGGAATATCGCGTACTGGCTATTTTCGTACTGGGGGTGGCCATACTGCTGGCAATCAGTGGTAATTCAGAGGAAGAATCTTCTCCACTGATCGCGCTTTCTTTCATTACGGGGGCTATTTGTTCTGCCCTGGCCGGGTTCCTTGGCATGCGGGTTGCGACCAAGGCCAACGTGCGGACCACTCATGCTGCGCGCACCAGCCTGGGCGCCGCTTTGGAAGTGGCTTTTGCCGGTGGCTCAGTAATGGGCCTTGGCGTGGTTGGCCTCGGCGTTTTAGGACTGGGAGGCTTGTTTCTCCTTTATACGAACATGGGGTGGGATATTAATAAGGTGATCACCGTGATCACTGGGTTCTCTTTTGGGGCCTCTTCCATCGCCCTTTTTGCCCGGGTAGGCGGCGGTATCTATACTAAAGCTGCTGACGTAGGCGCCGACCTGGTGGGTAAAGTCGAGGCAGGTATTCCGGAAGACCACCCGCTGAACCCCGCTACCATCGCCGACAACGTAGGCGATAATGTAGGTGACGTGGCTGGTATGGGCGCTGACCTTTTCGAGTCTTATGTTGGTTCCATCATCGGTACCATGGTATTGGGCGCCGTCTTTATTGGAGCGACTGGATTTGAGACCACCAACGAATTCGGTGGCCTGAACGCCGTATTGCTACCATTGGTGCTGGCAGGCGTGGGTATTGTCACTTCCATTTTAGGCACTTTCTTCGTGCGG
Organism: Lewinellaceae bacterium; assembly: GCA_020636215.1. Taxonomy (GTDB): domain Bacteria; phylum Bacteroidota; class Bacteroidia; order Chitinophagales; family Saprospiraceae; genus JACJYE01. The sequence goes on along the minus strand of JACJYG010000004.1, from coordinate 1,093,143 downwards.
GTAAAGGAAGGCGGCAACCCACAGCGAGCGCTCAATATCGGTGAGTTTGGCTCTTCCCTCGTCATGATCATCCTGTCCTATTTCATCATCGTCTGGATGTTGCCGGGCCAGTGGGTCTTCGAAGACCACCTTTACCGCGATGCTGCTGGTAATCCGACCATGCGCGAGCTAACGGCCAACGGTATTTTCTTTGCTACCATCATTGGCCTGGTGGCTGGCCTGCTCATCGGCCTGGTTACGGAGTTCTTCACGGGTACAGGCACCCTGCCGGTGCGCAACATCGTGAAGCAATCGGGTACGGGCGTAGCCACCAACATCATTGCAGGGTTGGGTATGGGTATGATCTCGACGGTTATTCCCATTCTCATCATCGCGGCTTCTATCATCGGAGCTTTCCATTTCGGTGGCCTGTATGGCATCGCTATTGCGGCGGTGGGTATGTTGTCCAATACGGGCATTCAGTTGGCGGTTGACGCTTACGGCCCCATTTCTGATAATGCCGGTGGTATCGCCGAGATGGCCGAACTGCCCAAGGAAGTGCGTGGCCGTACGGATAAACTGGACGCGGTGGGCAACACGACGGCCGCTATTGGTAAAGGTTTTGCCATCGGTTCGGCCGCCCTTACGGCGCTGGCTTTGTTTGGCGCCTTTATGACCACGGCGAAGATCAATTCCATTGACGTTTCCAAGCCTACGGTTATGGCAGGCCTTTTCATCGGCGCCATGCTGCCGTTTTTGTTCTCCGCTTTGGCAATGCAGGCCGTTGGCCGCGCTGCTATGTCTATGATCAAGGAAGTACGCCGGCAGTTTGCGGATATTCCTCTTCTTAAAGCTGCACTGGAAGTGATGCGCCGCAACGACGGCAAGGAAATGGAAGATTGGAGCCAGGCCGACCGCGATACTTTCGATGCTGCTGATGGCAAAGCAGAATATGGGAAATGCGTTGAAATTTCGACCCAAGCTGCTATCCGCGAGATGGTTTTGCCCGGCCTGTTGGCGGTGGCTGCTCCGGTGCTCGTTGGTTTCCTCGGCGGCGCTGAAATGCTGGGTGGCCTGCTGGCCGGTGTTACCGTCTCCGGCGTACTGATGGCCATTTTCCAGTCTAATGCAGGTGGGGCCTGGGACAACGCCAAGAAGATGTTCGAATCCGGTGTGGAGATCGACGGCAAAATGTACTATAAAGGTTCCGATCCCCATAAGGCTGCCGTAGTAGGCGACACGGTGGGCGACCCCTTCAAAGATACTTCCGGCCCTTCGCTGAACATTCTGCTGAAGCTGATGTCAGTGGTGGCCCTGGTGATTGCACCGCTGCTGTAGTAGAACTACAGGGATTAAAAAAAGAACCGCGAGGGTTTAGAACCCTCGCGGTTCTTTTTTTTTCGTTGTTACGGTTAAGTTAAAAAATGCCTGGGAGTGTGGCCGGCGGCCAACATTTTTGTTAATAAAAAAGTATATTTATCGTTTAGTTATCGTTAATGTGTTCTGAAACAGATGATGTTTTTCAAAATTCCAAGTTTTATGAAATTAAGAGGCCCGATCTTTTTCTCTATACTGATCATCGGGTTGCTGGTAGCAGCCTATTATCCGCAGGTGGACGACACGCAGAAGGAAGCCGTCCTGATGCAGACCATCCTGAGTGGGTTCAACCAACTCCATTACCGGCCTAAAGCCATCGATGATGAATTCTCGAAAGAGGTCTTCGACCTTTACCTGGACCGCCTGGATGGCGGGCGCCGCTTCCTCACCCAACCGGATATCCAAAAGTTGGCTTCCTACAAACTGGAACTGGACGACGAAGCCAATGCCGGCAATTTCGAGTTTTTTGACCTTTCCATGGAATTACTCGATGCCGCTATGCATAAAACCCAGGGCTACTACCGCGAATTGCTGGCTCAGCCTTTTGATTACACCACCGATGAAGATTTCGAACTGGATGGTGAAAAAAGAGGGTTTGCTCAGGATGATGCCAGCCTCAAGGAATTCTGGCGTAAGTATGCGCAATATGAAACCATGCAACGCCTGGCCGATAAACTGGAAGAGCAGAAAGGTAAAGGAGAGGAAGTAGAGCAAAAAAGCTTTGAGGAACTCGAAAAGGAAGCCCGGGAAAGTGTACTGGAATTCTTTGACGACTGGTTTAGCCGTATGGACAAACTGAAGCGGGAAGACCGACTGAGCGTATACCTGAATACCATCACGCAGATATTCGACCCGCACTCCGAATATTACCAGCCTATCGATAAGGAAAACTTCGATATCCGCTTCTCCGGCCGCCTCGAAGGCATTGGAGCCAGCCTGCAAACGGAAGGCGACTACACTAAGGTGGCCCGCGTCGTCGTGGGAGGCCCGGCCTGGAAACAAAAAGAACTGGATGAGGAAGACGTCATCCTGAAAGTTAAGCAGGAAGACGAAAAAGACCCGGTAGATATTACGGGTATGCAGATCAACGATGTGGTGCAGCTTATCCGTGGTAAAAAAGATACCAAAGTGACCCTGACGATCAAAAAAGTCGATGGCACGGTTAAGGACATTACTATTGTCCGCGATATCGTTATTCTGGAAGAACAATTTGCAAAGTCACTGCTGCTGGATGGGCCTGCTGAGGGGGAAAAGATCGGCTATATTTACCTGCCAAGCTTTTACGCTGATTTCCAGGATAACAACGGCCGCTTCTGTTCGAAAGACGTTGAAGATGAGATCGCCAAACTCAAGGATGAAAATGTCAACGGCATTATTCTGGACCTGCGCTCCAATGGTGGCGGGTCTCTGCGGGATGTTGTCAAGATGACTGGCTATTTCATCGAAAGCGGGCCAATTGTTCAGGTGAAATCGCGTTCCGGCTCCCCGGAAGTGCTCCGCGACGTTGACCCCCGCGTACAGTACGACGGCCCGCTCATCGTCATGGTGAATTCCTACAGCGCCTCAGCTTCTGAAATTCTGGCTGCTGCCTTACAGGATTACGGCCGGGCCATCATCGTAGGAAGCCCTTCTACTTTTGGTAAAGGCACCGTGCAACGCTTCGTCGATCTCGACCGCACCATCCGTGGGTATAATGAACTGAAACCGCTGGGAGAGATCAAACTCACGACTCAGAAATTCTACCGCGTCAACGGCGGCTCCACCCAATTGAAAGGGGTCATGTCCGATATCGTCCTGCCGGACAATTTCTTCTACATCAAAACCGGCGAGCGTGACCGCGAATACGCTATGGAGTGGACGGAGATCGATCCGGTTGACTATAACCAGAATGTTATGAAAATCCAGCATCTGGATAAGATCCGTCAGCGCAGCCAGGAACGGATGGCGGAGGATGCCGTTTTTCAGAAAATCCTGGAGAACGCTAAACGCTTAGAGAAACAGAAGGATCAGTCGGAATATCCCCTCAACCTGGACGCCTATCAGAAAGTTGTGGAGGAACAGGAAGCTGAAGCCGATCGTTTCGATAATATGTTTGAGGAAGCTGTGAACCCGCATGTGTCCAACCTGACTGTGGATATGCCCGCAATTGAGAGCGATGAATCCCGAAAGGCGCGCAACGATGACTGGATCAAAAACATTTCCAAAGACGTTTACCTCAAGGAAACGCTTCATATTATGCATGATCTGATTGCGTTGCAATAATCCGGATAATGATCGAAAAAAGGCCTTCTGCACGATGTGGAAGGCCTTTTTTTGTAGCGAGGCTTGGCTGATGGTACAAATTCGTAAATTGCAGGGCTTCCGGACCCCTAAAATAGCTGGAAGCAGAGAAATACAAGAAAATCGTGCTTTATCTTTCACTAGAAAACGTTTCGAAGACCTACGGCGATAAGGTCCTCTTTCAGAATATCTCCCTGCAACTTAACAAGGGGCAAAAGGTAGCGCTCGTGGCCAAAAACGGCTCCGGTAAGACGACCCTGCTGCGCGTGATCGCCGGCCAGGAGCCTACGGAAGGGGAAAATGCCAAACTGCTGGTCCAACGCGATGTCCGCATCGGTTATCTGGAACAGGAACCGGATTTCCTGGAAGACCATACTATTCTGGAAGCTGTACTCGATTCGGACAACAACATCATTCAGGCCATTCGCCGCTACGAGCACGCTATGCTCTTTCCCGATGATTCCGCTGAAATGGAAAAGGCCATTCACCGCATGGATGACTTAAAGGCATGGGACTTCGAAGCGCGCATCCGGGAGATCCTTACCAAGCTGGAGGTCAATGATTTCAACCAGCCGGTACGCACCCTTTCCGGAGGCCAGAAAAAACGCCTGGCCCTGGCTAAACTCATCATCGAAGAACCGGAGTTTATCATTCTGGACGAACCGACCAACCACCTCGACCTCGATATGATCGAATGGCTGGAGGAATACCTCAGCCAGCCTAACCTCACCTTTCTCATGGTGACCCACGACCGATACTTCCTGGAGCGCATCTGCAACCACATTCTTGAACTGGACAACGGGCAGATCTATAAATATTCCGGTAATTATTCCGATTTCCTGGAAAAGAAAGCCAACCGCCATGAAGTAGAGAATGCAGAGCTGGACAAGAGCCGGAAGCTCCTGAAAAAAGAGTTGGATTGGGTGAACCGCCAGCCCAAAGCTCGTGGGACAAAAGCCAAAGCCCGGGTCGATGCTTTTGATGAACTCCAGGAAAAAGTTTCCCAGAAGCGGGAATACAAGGAGGTCCAGATCGACATCAAAGGCCAGCGGATGGGAAAGAAGATCCTGGAAGCCCACAACATTCAAAAAAGCTTCGGAGATAAAAAGATCGTAGAGGGCTTTTCTTATAAGTTCAAGAAATTTGAGCGCGTCGGAATCATCGGCCCCAATGGGGTAGGGAAGACGACTTTCCTCAAATTGCTGACCCAGGAAGAACGCCCCGATAGTGGAAGGATCGTCCCTGGTGCGAACACCGTCTTCGGCTATTATACGCAGGATGGGATGCAACTGAAGCAGGACAAGCGCGTGATCGATGTAGTGCAGGATATTGCCGAGTTCATTCCGCTCGAGAAAGGCCAGAAACTGACCGCCGCCCAATTGCTGGAACGGTTTCTGTTCAGCCGAAAACAGCAACAGGTTTATGTTTCTCAACTCAGCGGCGGGGAGCGCCGCCGCCTGTTCCTGCTTACCATCCTGATGCAGAATCCCAACTTCCTCATCCTGGATGAACCGACCAACGACCTGGATATCATGACCCTCAATGTCCTGGAGGATTTCCTGCTGGACTTCCCCGGTTGCGTCATCATTGTTTCCCACGACCGCTACTTCATGGACAAGATCGTCGACCACCTCTTCATCTTTGAGGGCAATGGCCAGATCCGGGATTTTAATGGCGACTATTCAGATTACCGCGAGATCCAGAAGGAAAGAGAACGAGAACAAAAGCGGCAGGAACGCACCGAGCAGCAAAAGGGCCGCCAGCAAATTCAGCAAAAACAGGGCGGCCTGAACGAGGAGGAGCGCAAGGAACTGAAGCGCCTCGAAAAACAGATCCTGCAACTGGAAGAACGCAAAAAGGAGATCGAAGAAGCCTTCAATACCACCGGCCTGGCCCCGGAGAAGATCATGGACTTGTCCAAAGAACTGTCCGCTGTCAAGGAAGAACTCGAAGAAAAAGAGATGCGCTGGATGGAACTGGCGGAGATGGCGTAGGTGTGGGCAATAGGGTTGAATGGCCAGATGGCTCAATGGCTTAGGGGCGTTGAAGCGTCGAGGGCGCCTCATCTCCGCGCTACTCAGAGCTGCCTGCGGGGGATGGGATGAGCACTTTTATTATATACCTGGATAAAAAATGGCCCTATTACCGATTGTCGCTAATAAATAACGAGTTGCACTTTTCCCACCTTCTCCATTTCTTCCACCACCAGCGTATACACCCCCGGCGGCAAGTTCGGCAAGGCCAACACATCCTGCCCCTGAGCCTGGAACACGGGCCTGCCCAGTGGGTCGTAGAGGGCCACTTTGTAGTGCCGGCCTGGGGGGTAAAGGTTAAGCTGTTCTTTTGCGGGGTTCGGATACACAGAAACAGACAAAGTTGGGGGAGCCGCATTTACCGGCGTAAGTGAAGGGCGGAGCTGTCCGATAAACAGGCCGGTATTACCGATACTTGTCCAGGTCGCTTCATCAAAAGTTGCCTGCTGTCCGAAGGCGCCACCGGCGAAGAGCTGCCCTTCCGGGCCGTAATCGATGGTACTGGTTAGGGAGACAATATCGGCGGGGATGGTAGCCAGCCAACGGGCCTGGCCTTCCAGGTTGAAACCGGCGATAAAGCCATCGGGACTGGCCCCGGCATCCGCCTGGAAGCCGTCGAACGCCATAGCGCCCTGGTAAGCCCCCCCGATGGCCACGATGCCGCCATGTACGGCAATGGCCAAACCCTGCTGCACCTCCTGTCCACCCAGCGCCCGCCCGAAGATCGGCGTACCGTCAGGGGCATATTTTAGCAGGTAAAAATCGGAATTGCCGGTGCTGCTTTGAATACTAATTTCCTCACTAAGCGTCATGACGCCCACCAATATGCCTGTGGCGTAAATATTTCCCTGCTCATCGATAGCTATGGCGGATAGTTCATCATCGATGACGCCGCCCGCCTTGCGCGCCCAGCGCACTTCCCCCGCAGGGCTGAAGCAGGCGAGAAACACATCCCGGTCAAAAGTGTTGGCGGTGAATTGCGCGTCGCCAATCAAGGTCGTGTCGTTGAAAAAACCACCGATCACAATAGCTCCATCCGATTGGAGCGCCAGGGCCGAGGCCCGCGTATCGCCACTGTAGCCGGCTGGCTGCGCCCAAAGAGTGTTACCGGCGCCGTCGAGCAGAGCGGTAAAAGAAAAAGTACTGCCATCATCGAGGCCGGATTCGAGGGTGCTGTCCCCTAATTCCAGCGTTTTTTCGAAAAAACCGGATATAGCCAGGGTATCATCCGATTGGGCGGCAATACCGGCTATTCCTTTCAGGCCCTGTCCGCTGAAACTGCGCGCCCACCGCAGTTCCCCTTCCGGGCTGAAACGGGCGGCAAACAAGGCTCGTGGACTGCTTCCGGAGCTCAGGACGGTATCGACCAGGGGCAATTCAAACCAAAAAGCCCCCACACAGACAATATCTCCGGAAGGCAATATGGCGATGCTGGCGATCTCGTCATCCTGGCTGCCGCCGGCGCTGAGCGCCCACAACAATTTTTGATCCGGGCCGAAAGCCGCCAGGAAAAGGTCGGATTCCCCTTCCGAAAGGGCCTGCCAATCTTCGATTTCCAGGCTGCCTTCAAAAGCACCGCCCACGAATAGCCCCCCATCCGGAGCAGCTTTGATGCTACGGCAACTCTCATTGCCCAGGCCGTCCAGCGGCTGTACCCAGGCCCAGTCCTGTGCCGAGAGCAGGAAAGGAAGGTGTAAGAGTAAAATGGTCCATTTTTTCATCGGAAAAGCTTGTTTGACGCGCGATATTAATATAGTTGACCGTCTCTAGTGAGCCGGTTAAAAGTGCTAAATGGTTGTATTGTTGACCAAGAGGCGCCCACAAAGCCATTCAACTATGTTGCCATATAAACCATTTCCCTCCCCCTGTCATTCCATTGCAATCCGGCTGACAGTAGGCAGAGCGGCTTTCAACGCAAAATCCGTATCTTGCGGGCCTGTTTCAGTAAAACCGATCACATTCGTTATGAAAACTAAGATATGGAAACTTCTGGGCATGGCTGCTATATTGTTGGCCGTAGCGGCCTGCGGCGGAAAGGATGGCAACGAAACGGGCCAAACAGAGGCCGGTACGGAAGTCCCGGAAACCAATAATCCGGCCATTGACGGCTTGTCGGCGGCCATTGCCCAATCCCCCAACGACCCGGCCCTGTATGCGGAACGCGCGCGCATGTTTTATGAGAATGATGGTTTTGATGGCGCTATCCGGGATCTCAACAAGGCACTGAGCCTCGACTCCACCAATGTGGATTACCTGCATCTGCTGGCCGATGTTTACCTGGACTACTTTAAGTCGCGCCAGGCCCTGAAAACCATGGAACGGGCGGCGGAATTGTATCCGGAACGAATTCCTACCTTGCTCAAACTGGCAGAGTTTCAGCTCATCCTGAAACAATACAATGAGTCGATGAAAACTATTGATCAGGTACTACGCCTCGATCCGCAGAATGCAGACGCCTATTTCTGGTTTGGGATGAATTTCAAGGAAAAGGGTGACACTGTTCGGGCTATCAACAGCTTTCAAAAGGCGGTGGAAATTAATTCAGATCTCGTAGATGGCTGGATCAACCTGGGGCAACTCTATTCGGCTATAGGCGACCCGCTGGCGGCCCGCTATTTTGAGAACGCCATGCGGGTTGCGCCAGGAGATATTCATGTATTGCACGCCCGCGCCGACTACCTGTCGGATAAGGGAGACCTGTCCGGCGCCATTGACATGTACCGCCGCATTGCCCGCATCGACCCCCAATATGAGGAAGCTTTTTTTAATTCCGGGCTGATCTACATGGATATGGATTCTTTGGCTCAGGCCAAACAGCAGTTCGACATCGCACTCAAGGTGTCGCCTACCCACATCCGTGCGTATTACTACCGGGGGCTGGCCAGCGAAATGCTGGGCAACCGGACAGCGGCAAAGGCAGATTACGAGCAGGCGCTGCGTTTGGCCCCGAATTACGAGAAAGCCCAGGAGGGGCTGGAAAGGGTGAATCAGTAGGCAGACCCTTAGAAGGCTTAGCGTTTCTGGTTTTTTACCCGGCCGAGCGTAGCAAGGATTTATCCGGCTGACTAGACGGACGGACGGGCTGGTTTTTTACCCGGCCGATCCCAACTGGTGTCGGGGGAGGACGGGCCTGGTTCCTGGGGCTAGGAAAAGCCTTCACGATAACAATTGACTACCAAATTTTGGATTTGGTAGTTAAAAGTTGAAAAGGTGCACCGCAGCTGCGGAGGGGCTTGCACCTTCGCAGCCCGATGAAATCCAGTGGATCGAGATCGGGAAGCCGGTAGGCAGCACGTCAGTGCCAGCAGAAGGTAAGCCGGGCAGCCATGCCGATTTTCGACATGCCGGCCTCACGGCCTCATGACCTAACGACCTAAAGACCTAACGACCTCATGACCTCATGACCTCATGACCTCATGACCTAAAAACTTCAGAACAACAACGAGTCCCCATGCAACTCAAGCGCATCCAGCATTATTTTCAGGAGTATCGGAAGTACCTGCAGAGTGGGCAGGCCCTTGAGCGCATTCACATCTGGGAATCGCAGCGCATCTTTCAGGAGAAATGGGATATGGATGCGGAGGATTGGCCGGCGATGTATGACAGTGCGCTGAAAAACTCCCATACCCGCCGAATGTGGAAGCGGGAGGCTTATGAGCCTAAGCATATGATGCTGGAGTTGGCCCGTATGCAGCCCGATTTCGTTCGCCACATGTTTACCGACCTTTTCAATGAGGAAAAAGGGCTGGAAGGGCGGGCCAGCCGTTTCGTCTACTATTGCGATATGCTGTTGCAGGAGTACAAAGAAGCACACCCGCGCTCCATTGAGAACAATCACTACCATGATGATGATTACCAGATGGTATCCCTCTATCTGGCTTTCCGTTATCCGGAAAAGTATACGCTCTATGATGCCCGCGCATTTATCCGCCTGCTTGAAAAACTGGGCAGTGGCGACATCCCCCGCGCCAATGATGTCGAGCGCTTTGCCAAGGTGATGCAAACCCTCTACAAGCTTATGCAAAAGGAGGAAGGCCTGCTGGAACTTCACCGGCAGAGCCTGCAGGAAGGCCTGCACTACCAGGGCGAAAGCCTGTTGGTGATGTACGATTTCTATCAGTTTTGTACGGATTCACGCTCGGGTGTGAAAGATATGGATGGTTGACCGGCTCGTTAGAGCCAGTTGGAAATGACTGGATGTTTAAGGGGAGGCAGTATGGCATGGTGACGTTTCGGCCTTCAGTCCTTTCGGCTTAATATTCCTTATATTTGGCCCGGTTTGCCAAATCGAGGCAACCCGATAAAAAATAAACCAATGTTCCGGACCATTGCCCTAGCAACTATCTTCCTATCCGCACCTCTACTGTTGGCAGCCCAGTACCAATCCCTCTTTCCCAATTTGGAAGGAGAGGAGTTGATCCAGGCCTTGCAGGCAGACTATACGCCGGATCAGGTACTGCCCTTTGCCAACTCGCGAGACACCCTCTTCTCCCGGGTCGATGCGCATAACGACAGCCTTACCTGTGTGTATTCCGGTTACACGATCTACCTGGACCCCACGCAGGACCCCACTGTCGACGCCTTTGCCAAGGGCATCAATACTGAGCACACCTACCCTCGGGCCTTCGGCGCCGATCAGGAGCCGGCCCTCGCCGATATGCACCACCTCTATCCCACCCGGGAAGACGTCAACGCCGCCCGCGCCAATCTTCCGTTCCGGGAGATACCGGACGGGCAAACCCAAAAGTGGTTTTACCTGGGGCAGCAGCAAAGTACGATCCCATCCGTTAACCGGGACTTGTACAGCGAGTATTCTGCTAATGGTTTCGAGCCACCTGAAGCCCAGAAAGGCGACGTGGCGCGCGCTATGTTCTACTTTTACACCATTTACCGCAGCCAGGCTAATGCGTCGGACCCGAACTTCTTCGAATCCCAGCGCGAAACCCTCTGTGAGTGGCATGTGGCCGATCCGGTGGATGACAAGGAGTATCAACGCTCTCAGAAGATCGCCTTTTATCAGGGGAACCCCAATCCTTTTGTTCTGGACTGCACGCTGGCGCAGCGTACCTATTGCCCTGGCTTTTCCATAACCTGCGATCCCGTAGCGGTGGCCGAGCCGGTAAAAGGGAACGAATTGAAACTTCAACTTATTCCCAACCCGGTACAGGGGGAAGGCTTACTGGAGTATCAACTTCCGGAGGGAGGAGAAGTGCAGCTACAGCTCTTTGATGTTTCCGGGCGGGAATTGGTTCATCAAAAACTGGGATATCAACCGGCGGGGGCGCATAGCTACCCTTTGAATGTGGCGCCTTTTAGCGGCCCCTTTCTGTTTTGCCGGCTTTTATTGTTCCATGAGGGGGGGATGTCGGCCATTTCCTGTAAAATTGGCGTTAGCTCCGGAGGCTAAAAAGGTTGAATTGGCGCCCAGGCCAGTTAAGCTATCGTCGTCGAGACAATGTCGCTATTGATCTGTTCGACTTGACTCGTAGCGGGGGATTTGCTTATCTTAGAACTTGTTTTTTGAGAATCACTAAAAACCCCAATCACATGAATTTTTTCGATCGTATGAGCAATGGATGGAAACTGGGCATGACCAGTTTAAGCATCATCCGGGAGAACCCCAGCCTGATGTTATTTCCAGTTCTGTCCGGAGTCTCCTTATTGTTTATTTGTCTGACTTTCTTAGGCGGTTTTGCCGCGGTTTTCGGCTTCCAAATTGAGTCCTATCTCGGCAGCTTGGAAGCCGGTGGTGAATGGTTGGCCTATCTGGCCCTTTTTATTTTTTATCTGGTCAACTTTACCGTCGTGATCTTTTTCAACATCGGGCTGATCCATTGCGCCCGGCTGATCATGGAAGGGAGAGATGCCAAGGTGGGCGATGGGATTGCGTATAGCATCTCCCGTATTGAAGCCATCATATCCTGGGCGTTGCTGGCGGCTACCGTAGGTGTCGTGCTCAAAACGCTGGAAGACCGCCTGGGCTTTATCGGAAAGATCATCATCAGCATCGTGGGCATGGTATGGTCCATTGCCACCTTTTTCGTCGTACCGGTTATCGCTTACGAAAACGTTTCCCCCGTACAGGCGGTAAAACGGTCCGGACAGATCATGAAAGAAAAGTGGGGCGAGGCCATTGGCGCCAATTTCAGCTTCGGCCTTTTTTACCTGCTGGGCTTTGTGGCCATAGCGGTGATCTGCGTTTTGCTCTTTTTTGTACATCCCATTGTAGCTGTTGTGGCAGGGGTGCTCTCAATCCTGTTCCTGATCACGCTCGTTTCGGCTGCGGAAACGGTGTTTCTCGCCGCCGCTTACCGGCATGTGAATGACGAGCCGGTGGCTTTCTACGACAGTGATATACTGGATCAGGTGTTTGTTCCCAGGAAGAAGTGAGTCATTAGGTGGAGGGCAATCCGGCTCCGCTATACGAGGCGGATTGCCCTTCACCTAATGCCAAATTTATTTAAACTTCACGATCAGCTCGAACGGTTCATTTTTCTCTCCCATCTTCGGCATCGGCGCTTTTATCCGGACGGTATTGCCGTCCACGATCTCTGCCTCCTTAAGGTTGACCTTCTTTACTTTCTTCGGGAAATGGATGACGTATTCATATTCTATAGCGCCCATGAACATTTGCATCATTTGCATCGATTCCTTTTCTTCTTCCGACATCTGGCTCATATCGGAAGCCGGGCGGGAGATACGGAACTCTTTTTTCTTCAGGCTATAAGTGGGGTTTTGGCCAGTCATCAGCTTCATCATAGTTTCCTGAGTGGGGTCGCTTTCCGCCTTCCCCTGGCCGAGGGATTGCAGCATCCCGAGGGCATCCTGGCCTTCGTTGAGTTCCTTGGCGTTTTCGAAATTCTGGATCAGGCTGAAAAAATAGAGGTTTTCGGCCTCGCTCATTTTGATACGGATCTGCGTGTTGACCAGGGTTTTGAGCATGCCACCCATCGCTTCTTTCTCTTCGCTGGATAGTTCTCCCTCGTCGGCCTCCGACAAGGCTCTCAAAACTTCCTCCTCCGTCATTCCCTTTTCTTTCATGGATGCTTCGAATATGGAGCGGAAAGCAATGAGCGTATCGACATTGTCCCGCTTCAGCATTTCGGAGAACATATTGTCCATGGGGTCTTTGGCCTCTTCGGCAGGCTCGTCTTCCATAGGTTCTGCGGCCAGGTTTTCCAGGCTGTCGGATTCAGCCCCTTCGTTATTTTTGGATTCTTCCGCCATTTTGACAAAGGGGATGAGCGCGCCTATATCCATTTTCCATTCCCGGCGCAGGGAGCCATCCTGGTTGATCCATATTTCTTCAGTGGTGGTGCAACTGCTGAAAGCCAACAGGAAACCCAAGCTGAGGCAAAAAAATACAGTTTTCATTGTTTAGATTTTTTGTTGTAAAGGATTGTTGATCTTTTTTATGCGCTATCCATTAATATTCGTCAGCGGTGCTTTGTTACTTTTTACAACCAACAAGCATAGATAAACGCCAAAACTTCCGTAGCAATATAAACATAAAGCCTCATACACTAATTATCAGGATCGATCTAAAATTAACCTGCACCGGCCGGAATTTTTGACACCCATACCTTAGCTTTAGGGAAAAAAATGAAGCGCTTTACCTTATTCATTGCTCTGGGTTTGCTACTCGGAAGCCATTTGTCAGCTCAATCCAATTTATTGCAATCCGGCCCGATGCTGGGCTACAACGAAATGCGGGAAGTACTGCTGTGGGTGCAAACCACGGCCCCGGCGAAAGTGCAGTTCGCCTACTGGGCGCAGGCTACCCCTGAGCAACGCCTGTTTACGGCCGAAAAGATGACGGCAAAAGAAGAGGCCTACACCGCAAAGTTACTGGCCGATCAGCTGGAGCCTGGAACGAAATACCAATACGAACTGCTGATCAATGGCAAGGCAGTGAAACGGCCTTATCCGACCGAGTTCGAAACCCAGCCCTTCTGGCAATGGCGCACCGATCCACCTGCTTTTACCGTGGCCGTCGGCAGTTGCGCCTATATAAACGAAGCGCAATATGACCGTCCGGGAACCCCCTACGGCAGCGATTATCAGATATTCGAAAGCATCCATCAACAACGGCCCAACGCCATGATCTGGCTGGGCGACAATATCTACCTCCGCGAAGTGGATTGGTATACCCGAAGCGGCATCCTCCACCGCTATACCCATACCCGCAGCCTGCCGGAAATGCAGGCCCTGCTGGCTTCCACCCACCACTACGCCATTTGGGATGATCACGACTACGGGCCCAACAACTCGGACCGCAGCTTTATCCACAAGGACCAAACCCTGGAAGGCTTCCGCCTTTTCTGGGGCAACCCCACCTTCGGTTTGCCCGGACTAGGGGGCATTACCTCCTACTTCCAGTACAACGATATCGACTTTTTCCTGTTGGACGACCGCTACTTCCGCAGTCCCAACAAGCGGCAAACCGGCGAAGCCACCATGCTCGGCAAGGAACAACTGGAGTGGCTGATCGACGCCCTGTCCGGCAGCTACGCCCCGTTCAAGATGGTCTGTATCGGTGGGCAGGTGCTCAACACCGCCCCCGGCGAGGAAAATTACGGCGACCATTTCAAAGAAGAACAGGCCTACCTGCTGAAGCGCATCGAGGAGGAGGACATCAAAAACGTCATCTTCGTCACCGGCGACCGCCACCATACGACCATGAGCAAATATGTAAACGCCCGGGGCAACACCCTCTACGACCTCACGGTTTCTTCCCTGACGGCCGGCATCTACGAAGCCAAAGAGCACAACGCTTTGCTGGTGGAAGGCACCTACCTGCCCAAACACAACTTCGGCCTGCTGGAATTCTCCGGCCCCCGCCTGGATCGCAAGCTCACCATCCGCGTGCTGGATGCGGATGGGAAAGAGCAGTGGGTGAGGGAGATTTTGTCGGAGAAGTAGGGGAGGGCTAAAGCCTGCCCGAAAGGGGGTGGAGTTACTACCTTTGAGTGGACAGGCAGGTTTATTGGGTTTGAAATATCAAGCGTGGTTGTAAGGGGATGACTTCCCGCTCATCCCCTTACTTTTCGGGGCTTCCAATTTAGGAGGTGAACTCGAAGTCTAATGTCGTCAACTTAGGGCTGTCAGCGACTGTGACTGACGCGGAAATAGTCAGCGGCTGGCTTGCGTCGAGTTATCCTTGCTTAGCCAGACGCTGACAGGACGACCATGAGAATCTTAAGTTGACGACATTAAACTCGAAGTCACCTCCTAAATCCTTAAGTTGACACCATTGCACTTCCAATGGCCTCTTCACTTACCCCCGATAAAAAGATAATCTGCGGCAATATAGACTTGCAGGTGTGCCCGTATCGGGACAAACGACGCGCACCGAAGCCTGTGGCGAATTCGTGGGCCAGTGGCCTTTGATGGAGGATGCACCCACCATGAGGAAAATGGGGGCAGGTGGCGCTGTAAGTTGTGAGAAAGGCCTGTCGGGGGCTGGGTTCCAGATAAACGCTAAGGGTGGTGGCGCAGCCAAATGCATTGAACACATCTACTGTATATATCCCAGGTATGGCTGGCTGGGGCTTCCCGGACAAATACAGGATTGCAAGGTGTCCAATGCAATAATTGCTTTGGCGGATAAGCCCGAAAGGGTTAAGAGCAGCGTCAGAGCGAATGCTTTATTCATTACCGTCGTTTTTTGTTTTTTCTTTTTGCTTCCGTTCCCATTCCTCCCTGGAGCGCAAACCTCCAAGAACTTGCTTCATGCTTTTCAATTCCGGCTCTACTCTCCGCTTTAGCCAGGGGTTGTCCGTTTTGCGCTGGGCGGCCTCGAGGTGGCGGATGATCTCTTCATAAATTGGAATATCGTAAGATGATCCCTGATTAACTGATTGTTGTATCAGGGTTTTGGCCATTACGAAATGTGCATAGGGAGAAAATGATGAATTGGGGAAAAGGCTCAATAATTCACGCGCCTTTTCCCCCTGCTCTTCGGCTGTACGATAGTACATCCATTCATGAAATAAGAAATTCGGGTAGTCAAGCCCCAGCAACCAGTTATATGCCTCGATGTCTTCAGCTTTTGAATAGGGCTCTACGCGAAATACCCTCGCCACTTCAAAAAAAGGCTCCCGAAGCGCTCTGCTTTTATTATTCCAATAACCACTTGGGTAATACCTTACTCTTATATCGTACTCTCCTTCCGCAAAGCATCTGTCTGGGCTTGGAAACCGCCCATCAGGTTCACCTGGAATCCAACTAATTTTTTCCGTAAGTGGAATTAATTTTAATGTTTTCTTAAAAAAAACTTTGTCTTGATACCTTTCTATTCCTGGCTGCTGGTCGGAGTCTATATCCGGTTCATCATAAACGGAATACCACTCCTCCTGCCCACTAAATCGTATATCGATGGTTAATCCCAAATCCCATGGATAGATCAGCTTCACGGATTTGTCGGTGATGCTTTCCAGTTTTACCGATAAAACGATAGGCTCCAGTAGCCCTATCGTATCCCTGGCCAGTTGGGCGTCAAAGGATAAGCGCTCTTTTTTTTGGGCGCCAAGCCCAGGGCTGATAAAAAGAGAGAGTGCAATTATGATCATTGTTTTATTCATGATAATTGAATTTTTAATCGTATCCCGGGCTTGTTTGCCTGGAACGAATCAAATTAATGTGTGTTGGGCTGTCGTCCGGGCAGGCGGGGTGGATGGTGGGCTGCAGGGTGGGCAGGGGGCAGGCGGTTATGCCCACATCGTAAGAGAAGGTGCAGCCATAGGCATTGGTAATAAAAAGAGTATAAACACCCGCTACCTTCATATTCACCGGGTTCTGCTCGCCGGATGTATAACCCTCCGGCCCGGCCCAGGAAAAGATGAACGGCCCGGCCGAACCATCGGCCTGCAGCTCGAAGGCCTGCTGCGGCTGGCCTTCGCACAGGCAGGAGGCGAGGGTGTCGATCGTGACCGCCGCCTGGCTGAAGGGCATGGCGGATAGAAAGAGCGCGAGTGTGAGGAGGTGCTTCATGGTATGGAGGTTTTTGGAAAGGCTTAAATTTCATCGACGGCGATCCGGTACTGGAAGGGGCCGGCGTCGGGTTTTTTTACTCTTTCTATCGGAATAGAGAAAGGTATGCGGTAAAGTCTAATAGCAATACCAGATGCTCCGTAGCCATACAAATACTGCCCATACAGGCTGCTGACATTTTCAGCCTCCTTGATTTTTGCAAGGGTAGCGGCCAATTCCCAGGTGTAGGCTTGAACGAAATTGCTGCCCTCAATATCTGCATCAAGGCTTGTTAACCGGGCTTTTACCCGCTTTTCCAGCTCTTCATAACGAACTGGTTCAATATCATCATTGATCTTGAAATAAGTTTTCAAAAAATCCTCCAGAAATCCTTTGGGAATACCTTTGACCCCATATTTCTCATTGAGAAAAGCTTCGAGGGCTATTAAATTGCTACATTGATCCTTATGATAAAATATGGTGTCTGGAGTTTCTCCAATGCCCGAAAAGGGGTTTAGAGCAGGTAGCGAATTGCCTCCGAAAATGAAATGGTAAATGATTGGACTACAGGCACTATAGCAGTTGCCAGTTTCCAAATCCTGAATAATCAAACAAGGTAATCCACTGAATAATTCTGGAATCTCAGGACGGATCATTCTCACTGCAAAATCAGAAAGGGTGTCGATGTATCCTAAGCCCCCCCTATCTTCAGCAATGTATTTGCCGATGGGCAAACCTGTTTTTAAGTATTCCATTAACACCCTGTCTGCGCCAGACATTACATCATCTGGCTGCGCCGGGCTGCAACCTAATAGTAGCAGCATCATAAGCAAAAAAGGGTAAAGGTTTTTGTAGCTTACCATAATATCGAAGGAGGCAGAGGCGCTAATAATATTCTGTCGGCTTCCAAGGTATAGTAGTATTTATCCACACTACTATAATACGGCGGCCCTGTGGTTCTGAGCTTACCAATATCCAGTTTAATGGAAACAATTTTGGCGCCCACATTTTTAGATTGATATATAGCTTTATAAGTCCCGAATGCACTTTCAGTTGGCTCTCTTAGCCTGTTGAGCTCGTATACGACATACCTGATACATTCCTGAGAACAGGGAAATTCCTCTGTAATGCGCTTCTGTCTGAGATCATGCAATGCTATACTTGCTTGGGCAATAAATTCTTCCGCTTCTAATTTGACCCTTGAGTATTCCAATCCTTTGAAGTATGTATCCAGTATCTCAAGAAACAAGGATTCTGAAATCGGTTCGTTTACAAAGGCATCGTTGAGGTAACTCTCAAGTATGCTTACGGGGTGTTCTCCTCTTTGCCTATAATAGAGTGAATCTGGCAGCGTCAAGTATTCTTGCTCCGACGTTTTTTCAAGAAGGAATTGCTTTACATGATTCTGTAACAATATCCCCGAAGGGCTGTAGCCACCGCTGTTACACTTATGGTAAAAACGCATATTCTTTTGGTCGAAAAAGATGATGCAAGGCTCAGAGTGCCCACCTGGAATTATCGGAAATATCATCTCGAGTTCAAGCTCGGGTAGGTAAACCCGGTGATTAAACGAATACATTACTGTGTCCCCTGGCTGGTTTGGATTAACCCCATACTTTTCAATAATAAATGTTTCCAACAATTTTTCCGGTAGTGCGCCTTCCTTTGTTTTAGGCGTACAGCCAGGAAGAAAGAAAAACAAGATTAGTATTACTACTACACTGAAATGATTACTTGCTTCACTGCTTTTTTTCATAAGCTATAAAAATAAATAAGTTATTCAAAGATAAATGGGTTTTTCGACATCGGCAGCGGGACCAGGGTAAAGCCCTGGGCAAATTGCAGGGTAAGGGGCGATGAAGGCCCCTACGATATAACTTCCACGAGCGCCGCCAGCTGATAGGCCGACACGCCCCACGTCTCACCAGGATGGCCGGGAATAAGTAGCCCTCAAATTTATTTGAGGGGCTAGAATCATAAAGCACTGATTTTTATTTTCTTGGATTTTAACGTTGCAAATAAATTTGCGCGTTACGGGCGCCCTGTCACGTCTCAGGTCGGCACTTCTGCACATTGAGCGTAGCGAAATCCCGTGCCGACGATAGGAGGCCGGGATCGAACATCGGCGGTTCCTGAGCCCAGCTATCGCACGTTGTACGTCGCAGGCCGGTGGCCCTGGAGCCCAGCCATTCGGCCATTCAGCCATTCAGCCATTCATTCCGCCGGACGTCGGCGGCTCCTGAGTTCAGCCATTTGGCCATTCAGCAATCAGCCATTCATTCCGTTGTACGTCGCAGGCCGGTGGCCCTGGAGCCCAGCCATTTGACCATTCAGCCATGCAGCCATTCATTCCGCCGGACTGCCGTTACATTGGCATCATCTCTTGCATAACGCTCGGAATAACAAGCAGCGAATTTCCATTGCGCCCTAACTAAACTTCTAGCGGTCCTTTCGCGTAAGGCGAGGTCGACTTCTCGAAGGCCGCTGCAACCTAAGCTAGTACTGCTGTTGTAGCCTTGTTTCAAACCTTAGCCCTATGTGATTAGAAATTCCCCTTGGGGCCTGTGCATAACCTTTTTCTGCTTCTCTTCGAGGAAACTCTTCGCCCTTTTTTACTCGCTGCCATTTTGTTGTTTTTAATGGTGCTCGTGAATCTCCTCCGTCGATTTGTAGCGCAAAAAAGGGCCAAACCTGTCCCGTACCGGCAGGTCGGGAAAACGCCGGAAAATCCTTATGCGGCGACTCAACCCATAGGTGCTTCGGATACGGAGCTCAATCGGATACCCTTATGGTTCCGTTTTGCCCTTTTTCAAGGTGCTGTGCCGGTTTCAGTGCTGGGGCTTAAGTACCGGCTCTTCGCCAAAAGTGCCGGATTCCATAGCTTTTATCTGTTGCCTACTCTTGGGATGAAACCGCCAAGGCACATTTTCTGCCCTCCAGTGCAGGTAACAGCCTTTTCTTCTAGGCCTTTGCCATGGGCTGCTTCGTGGATGGGAAAAGGGCGTTTGTGGCCGCTAAGGATTTATCCATTGGCTCTGAGGCGCTACTCGGCGATTGCCAGGATTGGGGCAGCCAAAGCGGCATTAAACACCCTATTCCCACACTACCTTTCTGACAAGGGCCGGCTCCGAACCAAAAGCGGCCGGTAAAACCAAGGGCGGAGGTGCGCCTTGCAGGATGCGGCCCCGAGGGCAATACTACTACTTCATACAAGGACAATTGCCAATGAGCATGTTCTCCATGCCTAGCTTTTCAGCTTGAGCATACTGCACAGCGCCTGGGAAAAGGGTAAACCTCAAACGCAAGGGACGGCTCCGATACTTTGCAGTCCAAGCACTAAGAGTGGCCGCGCCGCATTGGCTGGTACAAGGGTTTTGGTACTTTTTACCCGGCCGTAGCCCGCAGGGCGGAGTCGGGTTGCCCTCAAACCGACGCAGGAGGTTCATGAACGCCGCTAAAAACAACAACAAGGCAGTGAACTAAAAGTACGAAGATATTTTCCTCCTGGCGAAGCAAAAGAGCATAAGGCTCCCAAACCTTAAGTGAGCGCTTCTCGCTTCTCAATGCGGCCCCAGAAGTCCCCCTTTCGTTACGCGAAAGCACAGTTCTAGGTTAAAACCTGCCCAATCATTTGTTTACCTTTGCCCCAAAACTACCACATGCCCATTCGGATGGATAAATGGATATTCCTGGCTGCCAGCCTGATAGCTCTGGCTGCCTGCAGCGGCGGTGGCGCCGCCGAAAAAGCCGTTGAATCGGAGCCGCCAAGCGCCCAGCAGATCGTTGATGCGGCCATAGCCAAACATGGGGGCGCGCGCTACCAGCAGTTTAAAGCCGAATTCGACTTCCGCGGCCGGCACTACACCGCTGCCCGCAATGGCGCGCAATTTACCTACGAACGCATCTTCACCGATACCACCGGCCGCCAGGTTCGGGATGTGCTCACTAATGATGGACTGTACCGGGAAGTAGACGGCCAGCGGGCGCAGCTGAGTGAAAAAGACAGCGCCGCCTACGCCAATTCCGTCAACTCCGTCCTCTATTTCGCTCTATTGCCGGCTTTCCTCAACGATCCCGCTGTGGTTAAGGAGTACGCCGGGGAGGCCACCATCAAAGGGCAGCCCTACCACAAAGTAAGCGTTACCTTCCGGCAGGAGGGTGGCGGCAAAGACTTTGATGACGAGTATATGTACTGGATCCACCGCGACAGCGCCACCATGGACTACCTGGCCTACAACTATCAGGTAGATGGGGGCGGCGCCCGCTTCCGCGAGGCGTACAATGTGCGCACCGTTGGCGGCCTCCGCTTTGCGGATTACCGGAATTATAAACCGAAAACGGATAACCGTAAGGTAGCGGAATTCGATTTGCTCTTTGAAAATGAGGGGCTGGAACTGCTGTCGAACATCGAAACGGAAAATATCGCCATGGATTGACGAAGGGGGAAGTAGGAGATCGGAAGTCGGAAGGTGGAAGTCGGAAGTTTTACCCGGCCGAGGGACGAGGACGGGCGGAAGTGGGAAGTGGGAAGCGACCGGAGGGAGTCCCGCACCGACGAAGGAGGTCGGGATGGGAAATTTTACCCGGCCGAGGGACGAGGACGGGCGGGAGGCGCAAATGAAGGGGGGCCGTCCTCACCACGTTTGATTTTGCAGCCGGGTAAAAAACCGGAAATTTGCCCGGGCATTACTGAAGTAGAAAAACCATGAAAGTACTCATCATTAGATTTTCCTCGATTGGGGACATCGTGCTGACCACCCCGGTGGTTCGGGCGCTGAAGCAGCAGTTGGGGGCCGAGGTACACTATCTCACCAAAAAGGGTTTTCAGGGCATCGTGGCTGCCAATCCAAACATTACTAAGGTGTACGCCATTGAGCAAAAGGTGTCGGAGGTGTTGCCGGCTCTGAAGGAAGAAGGCTATGACTACCTCATCGACCTGCACCACAACCTGCGCAGCCTGCAGGTAAAGCTGGCGCTGAAGGGCAAGGCTTATGCTTTTGACAAGCTCAACTGGGAAAAGTGGTTGATGGTGAAGCTGAAAAAGGACCGCCTGCCGAAGAAGCACATCGTAGACCGCTATATGGAAACGGTACAACCCCTGGGGGTGAAAAACGATGGCCAAGGGCTGGACTACTTTATCCCGGAGGAAGACGAAGTGGAAGTGGGCAACTTCCTGTCCACCAACGTGCTGGCGGCTAGCCAGGAGGTTCCCCGTTTTGTAGCCTTTGCTATTGGGGCCGCCCATAACACCAAGCGGCTGCCAACGGATAAGATCATCAGCATTTGCCGGAAGATCAGCCTGCCGGTCGTGCTGCTGGGCGGCCCGGGGGAGTCGGAAGAAGGGGGGCAGATCGTCGAACAAGCCGGGGGGCATGTCTTCAACGCCTGCGGCCTGTTGAACCTCAATCAATCGGCCTCCTTTGTGCGGCAAGCTTACAAAGTGATTTCCCACGATACCGGCCTGATGCACATCGCCGCCGCCTTTGGCAAAGATATTATCTCGGTTTGGGGCAACACCATCCCCGAGTTCGGCATGTACCCCTATTTCCCGGAAGGGATGGGCCACAATACGACGATGGAAGTCAAGGGCTTGTCCTGTCGCCCCTGTTCCAAGATTGGGTATGAGGCCTGCCCCAAGGGGCATTTCCGGTGTATGCGTAACATTTCGGAGGAAAGTATCGTATCAGTGGTGGAAAGGTGAGTTGTGAAATGGTAATGCCAACGGACAACCGAGATAAGGGGGCGAAAACAAAATTTGTCAGGGAATAGTGTAAAATTCCTGAAGGGGGCCTTTGCAGGGGCGGGCCTTAACACCTATCTTGGGGGCGTTTTTACGAAACTTTTAGAGAAAAAAACTATCTTTCGGCTTCGTGACCCCGCCGGGCTTCAAGGAAACAGGGCTTTGGGACGGGCAAGCTCAAAATTGCGTATTGATTGAACAACCAAAATCCTGCAGAAGGCGCAGGATCAAGTAAATACCAACTCTATGAAGCTAATCAGACCGCTACTATTTTTCTTCCTCATGGCCATTTTGGGAACACTACAGGCGCAAGACATCCACTACTCCTTATTCAATATGTCGCCCCTGACAATGAATCCCGGCCTGACGGGCTCTTTCTACGGCACCGTGCGGGTAGGGGGCATTTATCGCGGGCAGTGGTACAATGTCTCGGACGCCACTGGTTTTGAGACCCCTTCCTTTTATGCAGACGCTCCTATCGTTCGTGGTTTCCGAAAAAACGATTGGGTCGGCGTGGGCATCGCGGTTTTTAATGATAAAGCTGGCTCCGTCAAGTTGCGGACCAACGCCTCGCTGATTTCCGCCGCTTATCACCTGGGTTTGGGTAAAGATGGAAATAATGTATTGACCCTCGGCTTGCAGGCCGGTTCCGTATCCCGCCGCTTCAGCCAGACCAGGCTGGAACTGGCCGATCAATGGGATGCGACTAATGGCGGCTTCCAATCTGGAACCAGCATGGATAATATCGCCATGGAAGGCCGAAATAAGGGGAACTATGTAGATATTGGCGCCGGCCTGTTGTTCCGCTCAAAGGGGAAAGATGGCAGCCTGCTTGAACTCGGCGCTTCTTTCAACCATGCCAACCAGGGAGATGAATCTTTCCTTGGTTCGTCGGGCGGTACCGGCACCGGTGGCGGCAATAATAAAAAAGAGGAGAACAAGCGCCCCTACCGCATCACTACCCATGCCAAATATGAATGGATGTTAAACGAAAAATGGTCGGCGGCGCCAACGGCCTTGTTCCAGACAACAAAAGGCGCTACCGAAGTAGCCCTGCAGGCCTGGGGTGGTTACCTGCTGAAGCCCGAAGTGCCGATCAAACTCAATTTTGGACTGGGCTACCGTTTTGGCGACGCCGCTCAGGTGCTGGCCGGGCTGGACTATAAGGACCTGCGCGTAGCACTTTCCTATGATATCAATACGTCCCCCCTCAACACCGCCACCAACTATCAGGGCGCTTTTGAGATCGCTGCCTGGTATATCATCAAGATCTTTAAAGATCCTGAGGTCAAGCAGGCGATTCTGTGCCCGAAATTCTAATTGGGATTAACAATTTATTTAGAAAACGAAAGTTGTTTTTGTTGTTGAGAAAACGAGGTCAATTCATGAAGCTTATGAGAAATTTCGCAATTATATTGGTGCTGTTCCTGGCGGGCAGCCTTGCACTTCAGGCCCAGCCCATCCGTAAGTCTTCTTACGAAGGCATGCTGGCCGCCGCCCGGGAAGCCTATAAAACCGAGAACTACGTCTTCGCCCTCGAAAAATACGAGGAGGCCTATGAAGAGAAGGAGGATAAAGCGCTGATCGATACGCTCTCCTGGCTTTACTTCCGGGTGCGGGATTACCGCCGCGCCGAGCGCTCTTTCGCCCGGATCATGCGCCGGGATAAGGAAGGCGAACTGGCCGATTATAAGTTCGTATACGGCCGCCTCCTGAAAATGAACGAGAAATACGACGACGCGATCAAGGAGCTGCAGGATTTTGTTTCCGCCACCAGTAGCGACAGCCTCAAAACCCTGGCTAAAGCCGAGATTACCGGCGCTGAAATGGCCAAGGAACTACCGCAAACCATGAAGGGCGTCACCGTGGAAAACGCCGGTAAAGACCTCAACGGGAAAGTATCGGAATATTCTCCGGCCCTGGTTTCCAAAGGCAAAGAGATCTACTTCGCCACCTTCGACGCCGAGGATGTGATCTATGTGGATGAGAAGACCAAGGATAAATCTTACGCTCAGATATATAAATCCGACAAGGATGATAACGGCTGGGAAAAACCCAAGGTGTTGGGCGAAGAGATCAACCGCCCGGAATTCCACAATACCAATGTCAGTTTTTCCAAAGACGGCCGGGTGATGTATTTTACCCGCGCGCAGTTGGAGGGCAACGTTTTGTCTGAATGTAAGATATACTATAGTGTCGGTGGCAGCGAAGGCTGGTCGGGCGCCCAGGAAGTGCAGGGCGTCAACGGGGACTACCTCGCCAAGCAGCCGGCGGCCGGCGAGCTCTTTGGGCAGGAGGTACTCTTCTTCGTAGCTAACATGCCGGGCGGCTATGGCGGCTTCGACATCTACTACGCTACCAAAAAGAGCGAAGGCGTATACGGAGACCCCGTCAATCTCGGCTCCGTAATCAATACGCTGGGAGATGACGAAACGCCCTACTACCGCGACGGCACCCTTTACTTCAGCTCTACCGGCCACCCGGGCCTGGGCGGTTTCGATATTTTCTACTCCACCTGGGATGGCACCAAATGGAGCGCGCCCCTCAACATGGGCCGCGGCTATAATACCAGTGTCGACGATTACAGCCTCACCCTCGATGAGGAAGGCTACTTCGGCGCGCTGACCTCCAATCGCGAAGGCGGCCGCTCTGCTTTCGGCCGCACCTGCTGCGATGATATCTACACCGTCAGCATTGCCCGGATATACGCCGACCTCGTCGTCGGCTTGTTCTCCGATGATAAAAAGCCTTTGCCGGGCGGCACGATCTATCTCGTTCCCACACAGAATAACAAAATGGGCGACCCCACTGCCAAAACCAGTGAAAAGGGCAACCGTTTCGATTTCGACCTGGAACTCGATATGCCTTATATGGTCATCGCCAACCATCCGGCCTATTACCCGGATACCCTGACCTTTAATACCGTTGGGCAAAAGGAATCCAAAACTTACGAAGAACGCTTCTTCCTGAAGGCAAAGCCGGTTCCACCACCGGTGCCGGAATATGATACCATTACCATCGAACAACCGATCGTGCTGGAAAACATTCTTTACGACTTCGACGATGACCGCATCAAAACGGAAGCGGAGAGCGACTTACAGGTGGTGTATGAGCTGATGACGGAATACCCCGAGATGAAAGTCGAGCTCGGTTCGCATACGGACAACCGGGGGGTCGACCAGTACAACGAAAACCTCTCGCAACGCCGCGCCGAATCAGCCCGCCGCTGGCTCGTGCGCAAAGGCATAGACCGGGAACGGATCGTGGCCAAGGGATACGGAGAGAGCCAACCCCAGACGGTCACCGCCAAAGCAGCGGCCTTGTATCCCTTCCTAAAGGTTGGGGATGTACTGACCGGCGAATACATCGATGCGCTGAAAACGGAAGAGCAGAAAGAAGTAGCCCACAGCCTCAACCGGCGCACCGAATTTAAGATCCTGGAAGGGCCGACCAGTATTACCATCAAGAGCACGCGACTGCGCAAGAAGGAGGAAGTTAAGAAGAGTTCTGATCGCGGTAGCCTGCCCGTCCAGAAGACGGCCACCCAAGGCGGGGAGCCCAAGATGCAGTTCAAGCAAACCCTGGTTGACCTGGGCAAGGTGAAAAAGGGTGAAAAACGCACCTACACCTACGAGTTCGTCAATGCCGGCACAGCTGACCTTAAGATCGACCTGATCTCCGTCTGCGATTGCACGACCATAGTGGATGACCCCACGGGCCGCACCTTCAAGCCCGGCCAGAAGGGCAAGATCGAGATCATCTTCGACAGCTCCGAAAAGGACGAATCCGAAACCATAGATATTGATATTTTCCTGGCCAATACCGACAAGAATGGCCGCCCGGTCATGGTGACCTTACAATATCAATATGAATTGTTGAAATAGGGGGCGTCTCCCCAAAAAAGAAGCGGCTCGGAGGTGTTCTTCGGGCCGCTTCTTTTTTGGGCCGATTCATGCCCGTTTATGGGTAATTGGGATTCACGTTCAGCGGCATATTGCAGACAGGCCCAAATATCCGCTCTCTTGAGTCCGGGGAAATCATCGAGCATTTCCTCCATACTCATTCCGGACGCCAGCCGGGAGAGGGCATCATATACCGTATAGATATGGACATTTTTCGTGAAATAATCGGGCAAGCCGCCGCTTTCAGTTGGGTAGACTGGGTGGTTACCATCACGGCCATCCTCTACGTAGTGCTGGCGGCCCGCGAGCAGGCATGGTGCTGGTTCTGGGGCATGATCAGTTGCAGCCTGTGGGCTTACGCTTCCTACGTCTTCTACGATCTGTACCTGGATGCCTTGCTGCAACTCTTTTACGTCGTCATGGCAGGGGTAGGGTTGTATGAATGGAAATACGGCGGGCGGCAAAGCGAACCCTTACCCATTAGCCGCCTTTCCTGGCGGCAGCATGGCTATTTTCTGCTGGGCGGTACGGCCGCTTCCTTGCTCTTTGGATACTTCTTCGACGAATACAGCCCGGCGGCCGCTACCTACTGGGACGCCTTCACCACCATCTTCTCCATCATCGCCACGCTAATCCTCGTGCGGAAGGTGCTCGACAACTGGATTTACTGGGTAGTGGTAGACGCTATTTATGTGGGCTTGTACGCCAGCCGGGGCGCCTATTTGTTCGCCTTGCTCATGATCGTGTACACCATTATAGCAGCCTTTGCTTTCTTCTCCTGGCGGCGGCAATATTTAGGGGCCGGCGAAGAATAAGTTCCCCATTTGATACGGCCCTTTTTCCGCCATACTTCGTTGCTCGATCGGTCGCGTAGCGCTGCTATGCTCCCTCCTCGCGCCTCGTCTGGCGAAAAAATGACTCGCCTGAAATGATGAACTTATTCTTTGCCGGCCCCTAAGCGAAAACCCGCCTTTATAACCCCTTGAAAACAAAGGGGATTTGTTTTTTATTTAGAATGAGTCTAAATGGATTTCAGGCATGAACTTTAGTAAAAGCAAGGTTCTTTATTAACTGAAAAGCTTTTATATATTTGCGGTGTTTTTGGGAAAGCCTATAAGTCATTTAGCTTGGTTCTCATGAATTTAAGGGTAGCGCCAAGCCTCAACTAATGCAAAATATAGAATGAAAAACTCAGCAAGCAAGGCGATTATTACTATCGTTTCCATGCTTACCGCCAGCGCTGCCTGGGCGCAAGGCACAACCGGCGACTCCGGGGGCAGCAGTATTGTATTGTATTCCCTGATCTCGGTGGCCGTTTTGGTCTTCTTCTTCATTGTGGTGCAGGTTTCCGATAGTTTGCTGGTAATCGAGTCCAAGCAGTCCGGAGCGGCCGCATCGGGCGCCAATTTCTCGCTCTTCCCGAGCTGGAAGGAGTTATTCGCCCCTCGCCTGCCGGAATACCTTCAGCACAAGCCAATGACGATCCTGAAGCGGGGCCATGACATCCTTTTGGTGGGCGAAGCCGCCAAAGTGGTGGACACGGGCATTACCGCCAAGACTTACGCCGTTCAGCCGGTAAATTTCATCGGCATTTCTCCGATCCCGAAAATGTTGGTGGAGGAAGGTGCGGAAGTAAAAGCCGGTGACCCGCTTTTCCAGGACAAGATCCGTCCGGAGATCCAATGGGTTTCCCCGGTCAGCGGTGAGGTCATCGCCATCAACCGTGGGGAGAAGCGCGCCATTACCAGTGTAGTTATTCTTGCCGACAAGGAAATGAAGTATCGCAAGTTGTCTTCTTTCGATCTGGAAGGCGGCACTCGTGAAGAACTGGTTACCTATCTGCTCGATGCCGGCGCCTGGCCGCTGATCCGTCAGCGCCCCTTCGATGTGATGGCCGACACGGATGAAGCGCCCCGGGATATCTTCATCTCCACTTTCGATACTGCCCCTCTTGCCCCTGACCTGAGCTTTGTAGTGGAGGGAAAAGAGGAAGCTTTCCAGAAAGGCCTGGATGTGTTGGGCAAATTGACTACAGGAAAAGTTCACCTCGGCCTGGATGGCCGCGGCAAGCAGGCGCCGAGTAAGGCTTTTACCGAAGCCAAGGGCGTCGAATTACATTATTTTCATGGCCAGCACCCGGTTGGCAATGTAGGGATTCAGATCCACCACACTAAACCTATTGGGGCTGGCGACAAGGTGTGGACCCTGGGCGTGCAGGAAGTCATTATGTTGGGCCGGCTCTTCACCGAAGGCCGCTACAATGCGGAGCGCATCATAGCCGTAACCGGCGCCGAACTAAAGGAGCCAAAGTACGTGCACACTTATATGGGTGCAAAAGTAGGTGACCTGATAGATGGCAACCTGTCTAATGATCACGTACGCCTGATCTCAGGGGATGTGTTGTCGGGCGCCAAAAAAACCGCCGAAGATTTCCTGGATTTCCACGATGACCAATTGACGGTGGTAGAAGAAGGCGATGACCTGACGGTTTTTGGGTGGTTGCTTCCTTCTCTGAACACACCCAGTATTTCGAAGACATTCCCCTCTGCCTTTCTACCAAAAATAAAATTCAGGGCAGAGACGAATACCCACGGGGAGAAACGCGCATTTGTCGTCACCGGGACCTATGAAAAGGTGTTGCCCATGGATATTCACCCTCAGGATCTGTTCAAGTCCATTTTGGTTGGCGACTTTGAAAGAATGGAAGGGCTGGGCATCTACGAGCTCATCGAAGAAGACGTGGCCCTGTGCGAATTCGTCTGCGTGTCCAAGCAACCGATCCAGCATATCCTGCGCGAAGGGCTGGACATGATGCGCGAGCAAAGCTAAGTTGCCAATTGATCATTCAACAACAATAAATCTCACCATAGAGATAGAGATATGAAAAAAGCATTGCTGAAATTTTTCGAACGGATTGAACCGGACAAGAAGAAATCACCTTTCCTACATACGCTGTACGACGGTTTCTTCACTTTTGCCTTTACGCCTGGCACGGTGACCAAAGGCGGTGTACACATCCGCGATGGGATGGACCTCAAGCGCCAGATGGTGCACGTGGTGTTCGCCCTGTTACTTCTGTACCTGTTTGGCATGTACAATGTGGGCCATCAGCATTTCGTGGCGCTGGGCCAGTATCCGGCCTTCCTGAGTGGCTTCCACCTCAAGCTGATCTACGGCATCATCCTGATGCTGCCCATTTTTGTGGTGACCCACGTCGTTGGCCTGGGCATCGAATTTTACTATGCTTACAAAAAAGGCCACGGTATCGAGGAAGGCTTCCTGGTGTCGGGTGCTTTGATCCCACTCATTATGCCGCCCGATATTCCGCTCTGGATCCTGGCGCTTTCCGTAGCTTTTGCCGTCTGGATCGGCAAGGAAGCGTTCGGAGGAACGGGAATGAACGTATTGAATATCGCTCTGCTGGCGCGGGTATTCGTATTCTTTGCCTATCCGACCTATATCTCCGGTGACGAAGTATGGGTGGCGGGCCTGGAGAAAATCGCCGCCGGTGCGCCGGCTCACTATGGATGGATACACCTGAGCGTGTTCAACCCCATTTTTGAATCTTTCGGCTGGGCCATTTACGATCCGGCTGCGACGGTGGTAGACGGCTATTCGGGGGCTACGCCCTTGAGCCTTGCCTTCCACAGCGGCTGGGAAGCTGTAACGAGCCACTACACTCCGGCTCAGATGTGGTGGGGCGCCATTCCCGGTTCAGTAGGAGAAACCTCCAAGCCGCTGATCATCATTGGGGCCTTATTCCTCATCCTCACCAATATTGCTGACTGGCGGATCATGGTTTCCATGCTCGGCGGCGCTGCGGTGATGGCGATGCTGTACAACGGTTGGGGGGCTACGGAATTCATGAATGTGCCCTGGTACTATCAGTTCTACATGGGTAGCTTCTGGTTTGCAATGGCCTTTATGGCGACCGACCCGGTGACGGCAACATCGACCGGAACCGGAAAGTATATCTACGGTTTCCTTATTGGCGCCGTTGGAATGATCATCCGGGTTTTGAACCCGGCCTATCCGGAAGGCTGGATGTTGGCCATCCTGTTCATGAACGTGTTCGCTCCACTGATCGACCACTACGTGTTACAGGCCAATATGAACCGTCGTATGAAGCGAGCTAAGGCTTCTGCCTGAAAAAAAGCAGAGCATGGGTTGTTAGAATTAAACAAATTCTCAATTTAAAACTTATAGATCGTGGATAGGAATAGCTCAAAATATATCCTCATTTTCATCTTAATCCTGACCGCTTCGGTTGCTGTAGCTCTAACCGGGCTTCGGGAGGTGACCAAGGAAAAAGCCGCGCAGAACGAGGACATCTTCAACAAGAGAGCCATTTTGTCGGCGGTTCAGAATGAGCTGCCGGATGGAAAGAAGGTAGCAGACCTTTCTGATGCGGAAGTGGCGGCGATTTTCCAAAATATGGAGCAGCCCGTACTGGACATGCAGGGGAATATCGTGGAAGGAGAAAAAGCGGAGAGCATCAAAATGGAACAGGAGCGTAAGAAGCCCGAGGCGGATCGCGAATTGCCGCTGTACATTTATGACCATAACGGAGAGAAATTCTATATCCTGTCAGTTCGGGGCAAAGGCCTGTGGGATGAGATATGGGGTACTGTGGCCCTGAAGAGCGACCTCAATACCATCGCCGGCGTGGCTTTCGACCACAAGGGAGAAACGCCGGGCCTGGGTGCGGAGATTAAAGACAACCCGGCTTTCGGCAGGCAGTTCGTCGGAAAGAAGATCTACGATAATGGAAACTATGTGTCCGTCAAGGCGCGCAAAGGCGGCGCCCAGAATAAAGAGCATGAAGTAGATGCAATTTCCGGCGCCACCGTTACCTCCGACGGGGTGAGTGAGATGCTCTACCGGGGTATTAAATATTATGAGCCGTATTTAAATAAGATCAAGCAACAAGGGTTGCTGGTGCAATAATAAATTTTAGCATGGGGCGAAGGCCTATGCTTCACAGCATAAAACAAAAGAAATGGCAGAGACTGCTGTAAAAGAGAAGGAGCCAATAATTGCGTTCGGAAAAAAAGAACGCCAATTGCTCACCGACCCACTAAATGACAATAATCCGATCACCGTGCAGGTGTTGGGTATTTGTTCTGCTCTGGCTGTGACCTCCCTCGTTTATCCGGCGGTGGTCATGGCAGTCGCCGTAACCCTGGTAACGGCCTTCTCCAACCTGTTCACTTCCATGGTGCGGCAGTATATTCCCAAATCTGTACGTATGATCGTGCAGTTGGTGATCATTGCCACCCTGGTGACCATTGTGGAGTTGTTGCTGAAGTACTTCAACTATCCGATCTACAAGCAATTATCCGTCTACATCGGCCTGATCATTACGAACTGTATCGTGATGGGCCGCCTGGAAGCTTTCGCAATGGCCAATAAGCCCTGGCGTTCCTTCCTCGATGGTATTGGCAACGGACTGGGCTACGGCGCCATTCTGATCATCGTGGCTATTGTTCGCGAGATCTTTGGCAAAGGCAGCCTCTTCGCCGGTAGCCCCATCGAGCTGAAGATCATCGGGCCGACCGCCGAATACCTGATCAATACGACGCAGAGCACGCTCTTCGGTTGGTATTCCAACAACAACCTGATGGTGTTGCCGGCTGCCGCTATGTTTATCATTGGTATCCTCATCTGGATACAGCGCAGTTACAACAGCAAACTGGTGGATGTATCGTAGGGATTTTAGATTTCGGATTTTAGATTTCGAATCGTTTGGGCAACCAATAAAAATATCAAAAAATGGAATTCATCAACACCTTCATAAAGACTGCCTTCATCGAGAACCTGGTCTTGTCCTACTTCCTGGGAATGTGTTCTTATCTGGCGGTCTCCAAGAGTGTGAAAACGGCCTTTGGCCTGGGCATGGCCGTTATCTTCGTATTGGGCATTACCATGCCGATCAACTGGCTGATCAATGAGTATCTGCTCAGCGAGAATGGCCTGTTTGGGATGGACCTGACCTTCCTGCGTTTCATCCTCTTCATAGCAACTATTGCCGCCATGGTGCAGTTGGTAGAGATGGTGGTTGAAAAATTTTCACCGTCTCTTTATGCCGCTCTTGGTATCTTTTTGCCGCTCATCACGGTGAACTGTGCAATTCTGGGGGGCTCGCTCTTCATGGTATCGCGGGAATACAATTTATCCAACTCCATTGCTTTTGGCCTTGGCGGTGGATTCGGCTGGTTCCTGGCTATTATTGCCATTGCCGCCATCCGGGAGAAGATCCGTTACTCAAATGTGCCGCCGGCCCTGCGTGGCCTGGGCATGGCCTTCATCCTGACCGGCCTGATGGGCATTGCCTTCATGAGCCTGATGGGGATCGACCCGGCTGCTTTTGCAGCCAAGTAAAGGCCGCCCGAAAGTGATTTGAACGTTAAATTTTAAACTTACTCAGATACAATGACTACGATCATATATGCTGTTATCGTCTTCAGTGCAGTGATTCTGGCCCTTTCCTTCATGTTGATCTATGCGAGGAAAAAGCTGGTGCCACAAGGCGATGTAAAGATCATTGTCAACGGGGATGATACCAACCCATTGCTGGTATCGCCGGGCTCTTCTCTGCTTTCGGCGCTCTCCGAAAAAAACGTGTTCCTTCCTTCCGCTTGTGGCGGAGGGGGAACCTGCGCCATGTGCGAGTGCCATGTTGATGAAGGCGGTGGAGATGTGCTGCCTACCGAACTGAACCACCTCACCCGCCGCGAAGTGGCTGAGCACAAGCGCCTGGCTTGCCAGGTAAAGGTTCGCCAGGATATGCGCATCCGCATCCCGGAGGAGATCTTTGGCATCAAAAAATGGGAGTGCGAGGTAGTATCCAATTACAACGTGGCTTCCTTTATCAAGGAATTTGTGGTGCAATTGCCGGAAGGGGAATCTCTGGAGTTCCAGTCCGGAGGTTATATTCAGATCGACGTGCCCAAAATCACGGTCGATTTCAAGGATATGGATATTACCGCCCACCCCGAACACCATCCAGGTGCTCCGGACAAGTTTCAGAGTGAATGGGATAAGTTCAAGTTGTGGGGCCTCAAAATGGTTAATGACGAAGAGCAGTTCCGGGCTTACTCCATGGCCAACCACCCGGCGGAGGGGAACATCGTCATGCTGAACATCCGTATCGCTACACCACCTTGGGATAAGGCTGCCAACAACTGGATGCCGGTTAACCCGGGCGTATGTTCCTCCTATGTCTTCGGATGCAAACCGGGTGATAAAGTGACGATCTCCGGCCCCTATGGTGAGTTTTTCATCAAACCCACCAAGAAGGAAATGGTGTATATCGGTGGTGGCGCCGGCATGGCCCCGCTGCGGTCGCACCTCTTTCACCTGTTTCACACCCTGAAAACGACCGACCGCAAGGTATCCTTCTGGTACGGCGGCCGTACCCGTCGCGAGTTGTTCTACATCGAGCAGTTCCGCGAAATAGAGCGCCAGTTTCCCAATTTCAGCTTCTACGTGGCCCTCGACAATCCAATGCCCGAAGACAACTGGCAGATCAAGGAAAACATGGAGGCGCCGGGCGACGGCTTCAAAGGCTTTATCATGCCGGTGTTGTACGAGCAATACCTGAAGAACCATCCCGAGCCGGAAGAAGTGGAATACTACTTCTGCGGCCCGCCCATGATGAACGCCTCCGTGATCAAAACGCTGGACGAGCTGGGCGTACCCGAAGAGAATATTTCCTTCGACGACTTCGGTGGCTAATCCGTGCCTTCAACCCCGGCCGGGCTTGGAGCTTCCGATTGAATAAAATGAAAAACCTTTGAGGTTTCGAAAACCTCAAAGGTTTTTTTATTTCTTTCAACTATGGCTGGCTCAAGGCTGTTAGGATAAAAACCTATTCATCTTAAAGCCTAATCCTATGCCTACCACTTCCCTGCCGGCTTCCACCCTACAGTTCCTGCGGGAACTCCGCGACAATAACAACCGAGAGTGGTTCAATGCCAACAAGAAGCGCTACCAGGCTGAACAACAACACATGATTGCCTTCGCCGAGGCCCTGCTCGACCGC
Source organism: Lewinellaceae bacterium (assembly GCA_020636215.1). Classification (GTDB taxonomy): domain Bacteria; phylum Bacteroidota; class Bacteroidia; order Chitinophagales; family Saprospiraceae; genus JACJYE01. Next base: position 1,058,817 of record JACJYG010000004.1, on the reverse strand, counting down.
ATGGGCCAACACGACAACCTGGCGCCCATGACGGCTAAACAGAGCTTGTTCCGCATCTATCGCGATGTACGTTTTTCCAAAGATAAATCGCCCTATAAAGCCCACTTTAGCGGGCAGATGAAGCGGGCTACGAAATGGCTGCGCGGTGGCTATTATTTCCACATCGAACCGGATGGCGGTTCCTTCGTGGGCGGCGGCTTCTGGGAACCCAATTCCGCCGACCTCAAGCGGATACGCCAGGAAATCGCCTCCGATGCAGAACCCCTGCGTCAAATCATCGCCGCCCCGGAATTCCGGGAAACTTTTGGCGAACTGAAGGGCGAGCAATTGAAAACAGCTCCTCAGGGGTACTCCCAGGACCATCCCAATATCGACCTGCTCCGGTACAAACAATTCCTGCTCTCGCGTTCTTTTACCGACAAAGAGGTTACTGCTCCTGATCTTTTGGACAAAATGGTGGAAAGCTTTATCCGAATGCGCCCCTTCTTCAATTTTATGAGCGAGGTGCTCACTACGGATGAGAATGGGGTGCCGGTGGAGGGGTGAAGGTCGGAAGGTCTGAAGGTCTGTAGGTCTGTAGGTCTGTAGGTCAGAAGGTCGGTAGGTCGAAAGGTCAGAAGGTCTGTAGGTCAGAAGGTCGGAAGGTCAGAAGGTCGGAAGGTCGGAAGGTCGAAAGGTCGGAAGGTCGGAAGGTCTGTAGGTCAGAAGGTCTGTAGGTCTGTAGGTCGAAAGGTCGAAAGGTGTGTCTGGAGTAGCGTGCAATAATCTCGAACCGGCTAAAAAAAACGAAAATGCGCCCGCAAATTTTTCTCCTATTTATGGCCCTGTTTGCTAATTGTTCAGGCCCGAAGGGCGGTATTGAAGACAAAAAGGTAGAAACGGCTGCTTTGGCCAATTGCGATAGCCTTTACAACCAATATGGAGTGGAGGGCTGTTTCGCACTTTACAAGCTAAAAAGCGATTCCCTTTTCCTGTTTAACGGCTCCCGATGCGAAAAAGGCTTCTTACCGGCCTCTACTTTTAAGATCCCAAATTCTCTCATCGCCCTGGAAACCGGAGTACTATCATCACCTGCTGATACTATTTATTGGGATGGGAAAAAAGCCTGGAATGACAGCTGGAACCAGGACCACAGCCTGGCCTCGGCTTTCCGGGTGTCCTGTGTGCCCTGCTACCAACAGATCGCGAGGAAGGTTGGGGAAAAGCGCATGCGCTATTGGACTAAGGCGGCTCATTACGGGAAAATGGATATTAGGGCTAAAAACATTGACACCTTCTGGCTGGCCGGCAATTCCCGCATCAGCCCCTTGCAGCAGATTGATTTTCTAAAACGGCTCTACCGGGAGGAACTGCCCTTTAAACGGGAAAACCAGCAGGCGGTCAAACAAATCATGCTGCTGGAAGAAAGGCCCGGCTACAAACTTTATGGAAAAACCGGCTGGGCGCAACCCGATGGCCGGAATATCGGCTGGTTCGTCGGTTGGGTGGAAACGGAACAGGGCGTGTATATTTTTGCCAATAATGTAGAAAGCCCCCTATTACCCGATGGCCAGAACAAGGATTTTGGCCGCTCCCGCCGGGAGATCGCCGAGGTAATTCTTACCAGGGAGCTGGGGCGGAGGCAGGAGTGATGATGAGCAGGAACCAGCCCGTCCTCGCTGCACTCAGCCGGGTAAAAAATCTGTAACGGTGCTTTCGCGAAAGGCGAGGCCTACTTTGCACTCCCCATGCTGGAGGGGGAAGCTTTACCCTTGAGGCCAAAAACACTTCTTCTTTTCCTAGATGAAAAGAAGCAAACCTGCCCCGCACCCGAAAGGGTCGGGGAATCACGGCTGTATTGGTTTCTTAACGCTACGCCAAGGCGGAAAAACCTAAACCCAACAAACTCGCGCTAGTCATTTGGACTTTGTGTAATCGCAATAGGTTGCAAACTCCGACGCCCTGTTTTTGACTACTTCGTCGCTCATACAGTGTTGGCTTTTTAACGGTTTTTCCGCCTTGGCTCCGCTAAAACCAATAAGGCCGGCCCCATCCAGTCAATCGCCGGGTAGCTGCCTGCGAGCCTATGGATAAATCCTAAGCGGCCACGAAAGCCTTCGAACTCAGTTTTGTCTTACGCGAAAGGACCGCTGAAACCAGAAACCTGTAACCAGAAACCTGAAACCTGTAACCTGTAACCCGTCCGTCTAGTCAGCCGGATAAATCTCTCCGAGCCGGGCAAGCCTGTAACCCCTTCTGGGGCTCCCCCTGGCTCATTCGTCTTCCCTTCGGAGGTTATACCAATCAATTCGCCGGGTCAGGTACATGATGGCGGCCAGGATGAGCAACAACCCCAGGCTTCCCAACAGCAGGGCGTAATCCTGCAATTGCAGCAAAGAATAGAAGAAGCCATACAAAATGGCCAGAATGCCGAAGACCATCAGGGTGAGCCTTCGGTTGTCGAGGATGTAATAACAATAGCCTGTGATCAGCGCCAGGATCGTCAGGCAGCCAATCAGGTAGGCAGCGTCAAACTTCAGGTGCTCTGAAATGGACAACAGCAGGATGTAGAACAGGATGATGGCGGCTCCGACCAGGATGTACTGTATGGGATGAAGGCGCTTGCGGTTCAGTACCTCGATGAAAAAGAAGGTCAGGAAGGTGATCAGCACGAAAAAAGCGGCATATTTAGCGGAGCGCATCGTTTTCTGGTACTCGTCAATTGGCAGTAACAGCCGCAGGCCAAAGGCGTTGGTGGAATTGCGGAATCCGCCTTCGTCAAAATAATAGGCGCCTTTATTGTAATCATCCACGGGGAAATTGCTGATGTAGGAACCTACCCCTTGTTGCGGGTAGTTGCGGTTGAGCTGAAGCACCTGCCACTGAGCCTGAAAGCCATTTGCCGACACTTCGCGGGTATCGGGCAGGAAAGCGCCCTCGAAGCTGGGGTCGGGCCAGGAGGATTGCAGGCTGACCGTACTAACCTTGCCGAAAGGAGTGAAGTAAATGCCAGAACTGCCGTTTAGATCGAGCTCGAAAGAAAAATCGAGCGTGGAGGCAGCTTCCTGGGGCAGATCGATTAGGAAATTAGCCCCCGAGGCTAGTATGTCAGCGGTAACGGCGCCGGGGCCGAATTGGTAGGTCGTGTCATTTACCTTTACGGGAATGGCGGCTTCCACCCCCTTCATGTCGCTGATGCCAAAAGTAAATAAGGCGTCCTCCCACTTCAGGTCCGTTTCGGGTACGCTGAGGGCGGCGGCATTGAGGCCGGCAAAACGGCCGGAAACCTTTAGTTTAGCATTATACAGCACTACTACATAAATGCCCCGATTGCGCTTCTGCGGATCGATCTGCCCGTCGATGTGCAGGCTGTCGGGAAGGAAGTGGGCGTAGCCCCGGGTAATCACCGGCTTGCCTTCCTCGCTTTGCCGCACCGACTCATAGGGTACGGAAATGACCGGCCCGGCCAGCGTTTGGCTCATGCCCCACTTGGAACTGACTTCCTGTACAGCTTCATCCCGGATGCTTTCCCGCTCCCGGATGAGGGAAGTGACCATGTTCACAGGAATGAGCAGGATAAGCATGAGGATGCCGACAACAAAGAGCTTCAGAGATACAGAATTACGCGCCCAGTTGTTGAGGCGGCCCAGGAAGGAGGTGTCTTTCATTTTGTATTGGTATAAGTAAGGTATAGGACAGCAGGGAAAGCATTATGCCATCAAATTACTACAATTCTTGAACTCGTACAACTACATTTCCGTGCCCTCACAACCATTCATTACGTTGCACGCCCCACGTCAGCAGGCCGCACGCCGGCGCACCATGAACCCCGCCATTCAACCTCTCAACCATTCATCAAGCCTTCGGCAACTGTATTGTAAAAGTGGTTCCCTGCCCCTCTTCCGACCGTTTCACGAAGATCTTCCCGTTGTGGTATTCCTCGATGATCCTTTTGGCCAGTGAGAGCCCAAGGCCCCAGCCCCGTTTTTTCGTTGTGTAACCAGGTTGGAAAACGGTCTTGAACTTGTTGGCGGGAATCCCTTTCCCTGTATCGCTGATGTCTATATAGACAAAGTCGTTGTCATCGTAGATCTCTGCGCTGATCTGTCCGGAGCCCTCCATTGCGTCGAGGGCGTTGCGCAGGAGGTTCTCGATCACCCAGTCGAACAGGTGGGGGTTGACCTGCACCATTTTTGGGGCGTTATCGGCGCCGGGGAATTCAAAGGCCACCTTGCGGGACGCCCGCCGTTGCATATAGGCGCGGCATTGATCGAGCTCTTCGTAAATATTGATCGCCTCCAGCTTCGGCGCCGAACCGATCTTGGAGAAGCGGTCGGCGATCAGTTCCAGCCGGTTGACGTCGTTGCGCAGCTCGTTCAGCACCTCCTGTGCTTCCCCATCCTGTTCTCGGATCATCTTCAGGTGTTCGATCCAGGCGATGATAGCAGAGATCGGCGTGCCCAGCTGATGGGCGGTTTCTTTGGCCATGCCCACCCACACCCGGTTTTGCTCGGCCCGGCGGGCGTTGTTGAAGCCCAGATAACCAAAACTGATAAAGGCCCCGATCAGCACGAGCTGAACAAAAGGGAAAAAGCGAAGCAGCTTCAACAGGCTGGATTCTTTATAATAAATGGAGTAGGCAAAGCCCTGAATGGGTTCCACGCCATCCTCCTTCATTTTTTCTACTTCTCTTTTTAAGGCTACCGTGCTGGTATCCCGGCAGTTGACATGGAAATCAATGCCTCCCCGGTCGTTCACCACAATGACCGGGATGGTCTGGTTGGATTTCAGGATCTCGGTATGCAGGGTGTAGTCACAAAACTGGGAACTCTCTTCATCGAAATTATTGATGTCTTCCATGGCCAGTACCCAGATGTTGGCTTTGTTCCGTTCCTCATCCGCCAGCTTACCGGTCAGGTAATTGGTGTATACCATTGAAATGATCACGATGATCACACCGGCAATGCCTAGAGATAGCTTCCAACGTGATTTTTGCGTGTAAATGTCCATTGCTGTTATCGGTTATCAGTTGTAGGTTGCGGATCGGCCAAAATCTCTCCCGGCTTCACCTGGTTCGTACATCGTACATCCCCGGTTCCTCCACGGGTTCGTACATCGTACATTCCCGGTACCTCCACTGGTTCGTACATCGTACATTCCCGCTTCCCCTCCGGGTTCGTACATCGTACATCCCCGGTTCCCCTCCGGGTTCGTACATCGTACATTCCCGGTTCGGTTCCTCCGGGGAGATGTTTCAAAGGTAAATATTATTGCTGAATGTACTTTGGGGCGATCTGTTTCTCTTCATAACCACTTCCAGAGGCTGTTATGATGCACCAGGGGGCTTTTAACGGTGAATAGCAAGATACTACACCCCGGCAGCCGGAAAAAATTAATAATTTGAGCAATTAAAAAAATCATCCGATATGATCCGTAATTTATTCCTTGCCTTGCTCTTACCCACTTTTGCAATGGCCCAGACAGCGGCCGAAATGGAAGCGGCTTACGCCCCCATCCAACAGTTATTCGACGGTATGCGCGCCGGTGATAGCAGTATGGTCCGTCAGGCATTTTTTCCCGGCGCCCGTTTGCAATCGGCCTTTATCAGCCGTGAAGGGGAACCACAATTGTCGGAAGGGAGCATCGAAGCATTCATAACAGCTGTTGGCACGCCGCATGACGAACAGTGGGACGAGCGCATCTGGTCGTCAGACATCCGGATCGACGGGCGACTGGCGACTGCCTGGACGGAGTACACCTTCTTCCGGGGCGATAAGTTGAGCCATTGTGGCGTCAACGCTTTCCACCTGTTCAATAGCGAGGAGGGCTGGAAGATCACTCAGATCACCGATACCCGCCGCCGTGAGGGCTGCCGGGAGGAAGCCCAGGATGAGGCGGCCTCTATTCATCAATTGCTGGATAACTGGCACAAGGCAGCCGCCACTGCCGATGCCGATGCTTTCTTTGGCGCCATGACGCCCGATGGCGTCTACCTCGGCACCGACGCCTCCGAACGCTGGCGACGCGACGAACTGCGCGAATGGGCCAAAGCAGCTTTTGAGCGCGAAGTGGCCTGGGCCTTTACTCCCTCCGATCGCCGAATATACTTCTCCCAGGATGGGCGAACCGCCTGGTTTGAGGAGAAATTGGCAACCTGGATGGGCCCCTGCCGCGGCTCGGGCGTACTTTCCAAAACCGTTGAAGGCTGGAAGATCCGTCAATACAACCTGGCGGTATTGGTGCCGAATGAGAAGATACAAGGGGTCATAAAGCTTATGAAGGAATAAGTTAAGGGGAAGGCTCCAGCCCAATGTGGATAAAAACCAGGCCCGGAATGTTGGCAATGCCCGCAAATTATTTATAAATTGCTGGCAACGAACGAATATGGAAAAGTACCTCAAATACTTGCTTGCCGATATCACCGCTGCTGCTGATAATGTTCCGGTGCTTACTTTCGGGGATGAGGAGGAAGAAGACTTCTTTATTCCGCTCGAAGAAGAGGAAAAAACAGCACGGCGGGAAGTATTGGCCATTCGCCTCGGCCTTCGGCAGGAATGGTTTCCACCTGCTACCCGCCTGGAAGAAGCCCAGATGTCCAGAATACTGGAGGCAATGGCGCATTGCCTGGATGCTTATGGGTTTATCCCCCATTTTCCCATGGGCCTTCCGCTCAACCGCAAATACGAAGTGCTGGTTGATTTTCTCAGCCATGAAGTACCCATTCTGGTGCATAACCCATGGCAAATAGACTTCTGCGATTACGAACCTCGCACCTGCCCCTTTGGCGACACCTTCTGCCAGTGTAAAGTCTACGAACAGTGGTTGTCCCGGTTCGAAACAGAAGAGGAAGCACTGTCCGCAGAAAGCCTGGAAGCGCTCATGAACCAGCAAGGGTTCGCCGGCTCTTTCTTTGATGAAGAGGACGAGGAGGAAGAAGAGGAGGAAGACGAAAGCTATTTTCTCGAGGAAGACTACCTCGACGATGACGACTTCGATATGGAGGAAGGCGAATGGGACGACGATGATGAAGATGATTCCTTCCTCTTCGGCTTTTCCGACTTCGAGCCCGGCCCGGATGGGGACGACGGGATCTGGAATTGAGCAGGGTTTAAATGCGAGAATGCAGGAATGCGAGAATGCAGGAATGCAGGAATGCGAGAATGCGAGAATGCGAGAATGTTGAAAAAGATATTCCCGCATTTTTTCATTCTTGCATTCCCGCATTTTTTTTCGCATTCCCATATTCTCCCATTCTTCGTACCTTTTCTGCCTTATTCAATAATCCGATCCGATTCCCCATGAGATACATAGTCCTATCTCTTTCCCTTATTGTGATATTACTAACTGCTTGTCTCCCGCTGAAGGAGGCTGCAAGAGCACGAAAAGTCCTGGTGTTTTCCAGGACAGAAGGATTTCGACACGAGTCTATCGAAGCTGGTGTGGAAGCTATCAAAGCCTTGGGCCGCAAGCATGATTTCCAGGTGATCGCTACGGAAGATTCCGGGATGTTCCGGGAAGAAGTGTTGCGGGAGCTCTCCGCCATTGTTTTCCTCAACACCACTGGCGATGTACTCAACAATGAGCAACAGGCCGCCATGGAGCGTTTTATCCAGGCCGGCGGCGGTTTTGTAGGCGTACATTCCGCCACCGACACCGAATATGACTGGCCCTGGTACGGCCAACTGGTAGGGGGGTATTTTAACGGCCATCCCCACATACAACCCGCCCGGCTGAAAGTGAAAACCCACGAGCACCCTGCTACCGCTGAGCTGCCGGATGCATGGGAGCGCACCGACGAGTGGTACAACCTTAGGGATATTCGAGAAGGGCTGAATGTCCTGGTCGAAATTGACGAGAACAGCTATGAGGGCGGAACCAATGGCGATTTTCACCCCATGGCCTGGTATCAGGAATACGACGGTGGCCGGGCTTTTTATACCGCCGGCGGCCATGTCGTGGAAGCCTATTCCGAACCATTGTTCCTGGCCCATCTGGCCGGCGGTATCGAATACGCCATCGGCCCCAACCAGCTGAATTACGCCAATTGCCGGTCTTATCTCATCCCCGAGGAAAGCCGTTTTGTCCGCACCATCCTGGCGCACCAACTCGATGAGCCGATGGAGCTGGCGGTGCTGCCGGATGGCCGCGTCCTGTTCATCGAGCGCAAAGGCTTGCTTAAAATGTATACACCCCGGTTGGAGATGACGACGATCGCCAGCTACCTGCCCGTGCATACTGAGCACGAAGACGGCCTGTTGGGCCTGGCCCTCGATCCCGATTTTCAACACAACAACTGGGTGTACCTTTTCTATTCGCCGCCGGGCAAAAAGCCCATACAACGGGTTTCCCGCTTTGTTTTCAAAGATGACAGCCTGCACCTGGCCAGCGAGCAGCTGATCCTGGAAATACCGGTACAACGCGAAGAGTGCTGTCATTCTGCGGGCTCCCTGGCATTTGGCCCCGATGGCTTATTGTATATTTCCGTCGGGGATAATACCAACCCATTTGCATCTGAAGGGTACGACCCCATCGATGAGCGGCCGGGGCGTTCCGCCTGGGATGCGCAGCGTTCGTCCGGGAATACCAACGACCTGCGCGGAAAGATCCTCCGCATCCGGCCGGAAGCCGATGGTAGCTACTCTATCCCGGAGGGTAACCTGTTTCCTCCCGGCACGCCCCAAACCCGGCCCGAGATCTATGTGATGGGGTGCCGCAACCCCTTCCGCATTTCCGTTGACCAGCGGCGCAACTGGTTGTTCTGGGGCGATGTTGGCCCCGATGCCGGCAAGGGGGACTCCCTGCGCGGGCCTAAAGGGCTCGACGAGTTCAACCTCGCCCAAAACGCCGGATTCTGGGGCTGGCCTTACACCCGCGGCAACAACCAATCCTACCACGACTTCAACTTTGCCACCCGCCGTTCCGGCCCCCTGTTCGATCCGCAGCATTTGATCAACGATTCACCCAACAATACGGGCCTGCGGGAATTACCACCCGCCCGCCCGTCTCTTATCTGGTATTCCTATGATGAATCGGAAGAATTTCCCTGGACGGATGTGGGGGGCAAAAACCCGATGGCCGGCCCGGTTTATTATTCGGATCAATACCAGGGGCCCGGTAAGTTTCCGCCCTATTTCGACGGCAAGCTCATTATTTATGAATGGATGCGGCATTGGCTCTACGTCGTCCATCTGGATTCCCTGGGCCATTTCCTGCAGGCCGACCCTCTGATGCCTTCCGAGGAATTTTCCCGGCCAATGGACATGGCCTTCGCGCCGGATGGCGCCCTATATATGCTGGAATACGGCAACCTTTGGTTTGCCCGCAACGAAGACGCCCGCCTCACCCGCATCAGTTATCTGCCCGGTAATCGTCCGCCGACGGCCCGCCTGGCCGTGAGCGCTACCGCGGGAGCAGCCCCTTTGAAGGTAGAACTATCGGCCTTGCCGTCTATCGATTACGATGAAGACCCGTTGGTTTATCAATGGGCGGTCAATGGCCAGGTGCTGGAGGAAACGGCTGGCAAGTTCAACTACGTTTTTCAACGTCCTGGGATTTACAAAGTGCGGCTGGAAGTCAAAGACAAATCCGGCGCTTCTTCCGCTGCAGAGGAAATGGTCTCTGTGGGCAATGCCCCTCCCGTGGTGGCATTTCACCTGGACGGCAACAGCAGTTTTTTCTGGGATGGCCGCCGCGTCAAGTACCGGGTAAGCGTGCAGGATGAAGAAGATGGCAGCCTGGGCAGCCCAACTTTCCCAGAGGGCAACGTCACGGTGGGGCTCGATTTTCTGCCGGAAGGTGTCGACCGTACCCTTTCAGCGGCAGGGCATCTGGTGGGGCTTGCCGGCGCCGCTACGGCCCGCGGCGCCCGTTTAATCGAACAATCGGATTGCAAGAACTGCCATGCCCTGGACAAGAAAGTCAACGGCCCGGCCTACCTGGATGTAGCTCAACGATATGCCGCCGATAAGCAGGCGCCTCGCCGGCTGGCGCTCAAGATCATTAATGGCGGTTCCGGCAATTGGGGAGAAACCGTTATGTCTGCTCACCCTTTATTAAGTGAGGAGCAGGCTGCGGATATCGTCAATTACATCCTTTCTTTGGGGCGGAAAAATAGCCAAAAACGGCAGAGGACACCTCTGGCTGGTGTCTTTACCCCCAATCAGCACAAAGCCGGCCAGTATCAGGGAGCCTATGTATTGTCCGCTTCCTATACAGATACCGGCAACGGGGCTCTGCCTTCTCTGACCGCCAGAGACGAACTACTACTCCGGCCCCTGCGCATTGAGGCCGAGCAGTCGGATGAAATAGCCAAGGGGATGCGTACTTTTGAAGAAGGGAAGCAACAGTTACTGGGGGCCTTCCGCCACGGCCGGTATTTCGCACTGGAAGGCATCGACCTCGCCGGGCTGAGCTATTGCACCCTGCGCTTGTTCTTTGGTAAAGACGCCATCGGCGGCCAAGTCGGGCTGCACCTGGATAGCCCCGACGGCCCGCTGCTAAGCGAAGCGAAACTGCAGCCTTTGAAGCCAGGCTATCAGGAAGTGGACTTACCGCTGACGGGGGGTACTGGCATACACAGCTTGTATTTTGTTTTTGAAAACAAAGACAATCGAGGCGCCGTCATCGCCAGCGCCGATTGGGTTCAGTTCATGCCCGAAGAATTGCTCCCCTGAGTTTTACCGATCTCCAGATCGGTGTTGACAAATGCTTCCAAATATTTTTTGGATTCCCCTCGGCCAGTGGAACAAAAATTGCGGATATTCCCCTTCGACTTTGCAATTCTGTTTATCTTAGGCTGCCAAGAGGGAGGTGATTTGTGAACGGTCAACTGTGAATGGTGAAGAGGGAATGCCAGAAACCAGCCCGTACTCTCCCGACAACTGTCGAGATTAGCCGGATAAAAAACCAGAAACGGACAACCAGGAACAACAATAAAGGAATTAAACCAACTTAAACATCTGGAACATGGAGCAAAAAGACCGTAACCGCTTATTTATTGCCAGCTGCCTGGCATTGATCGTAACGGCAATGACTTTTGCCATTCGGGCGCGCCTGGAAACTGTTTTCGGCCCGGATGGGGCCGGGCTGACCCTGGAGCAAATAGGGATTGCCTTCGGCCCGGCATTTTGGGGATTTACTCTGGCTATGGTCATTGGAGGGCCTCTGGTGGATGCATTGGGTATGAAACGGATCGTTTGGGGAGCATTTGCCACTCATGCGATCGGTATTGTGGTGACCTTGTTCGCAACTGATTTCTGGACCTTATTTTTGGGGACGCTGGCCATTGGCATTGGCAACGGCTTCGTAGAAGCGGCCCTGAACCCGCTGGTGGCTTCAGTGTATAAAGATAACAAGACAAAAATGCTCAACCGTTTCCATGTCTGGTTTCCGGGAGGTATTGTTATTGGGAGCGTGATGGGCTACTTGGTAATGGATGTTTTCGGACTGAGCTGGCAACTGATGGTGGGTGTTTTGTTCATTCCACTCGCCCTTTATGGATCAATGTTCTGGGGGCAGTCTTTCCCCCGAACGGAACGAGTGGAGATGGGGGTTACAACCGGCCAGATGTGGGGGGCATTGGGCAAGCCGCTTTTTCTGTTTATCGCCTTTTGCATGTTGCTGACCGCCGCCACTGAATTGGGGACTAATCAGCGGATCAGCTCGTTGCTGGCTGATACGGGGGTAGCCCCGTTGTTGGTGCTGGCTTTCATCAATGGCATTATGGCCGTTGGCCGGGGTTTTGCCGGTCCAATTGCGCACCGCTTAAGCACCTCCGGCATGCTCTGGTTTTCCGCGATCTTTTCCTTTCTGGGGCTGATCTCTCTCAGTATGGCGAGCGGCGCCATGACCTTCGTAGCGGCGGCCATTTTTGCCGTCGGCATCACCTTTTTCTGGCCGACTATGCTTTCTTTTGTCGCAGAGCATATTCCGGAGAGCGGCGCCCTGGGTTTGTCTGCAATGGGAGGTTTGGGGATGCTTTCCACCTCAATCGTTTTGCCCGTCATGGGGCGGGTGATGGATGAAAATGTATCCGGCGCCGGCACTATGCAACTCATGGCGATACTGCCGGGTATATTGATCGTGCTTTTTGGAGGCCTGTTTTTTTATATGAAAAAGCGGAAAGTGGCGGCGGCCGTATAGGTTTGACAAGGCGGCGGAGTTATACGAACTTATGGCTTGGGAAGGTTGAGTATGGTTGAGAGGGGGGAGTAGGTTGCGTTTTGAGCGTGCTCAACCCCCTCAACCCCCTCAACCCACTCAACCCCCTCAACCCCCTCAACCCCCTCAACCAAAAAAAAGCCTTATGCCGAAGATCACCTTATCCTTATGTATGCTGGCGCCTCTGCTTTTCCTGGGCGCCTGCCAGTCTGGCGCACCAAAAACGGAGGAAGGCAGCAGCAGTGCACCCTCAGCCGAAACGGGCCCACCCAACACCCTTACAGCGGCCGAAAAAGCCGATGGATGGAAACTGCTTTTCGACGGTCAAACAACCAATGGCTGGCATGTCTTTAACCGCGATACGGTTACCGGCTGGGCCATCGAAAATGGCGAGCTGATCGCCCTCGGCGAGGCTGGCCTGGAAGGCCTGGGCAATGATCTTGTCACCAATGACGAGTTCGAAAATTTTGAACTCAGCCTGGATTGGAAAGTGTCGGAAGCGGGTAACAGCGGCGTCTTCTTTAATGTAATTGAAGGGCCTCAATATAAGGCCGTCTATGAAACCGGCCCGGAGTATCAGCTCATCGACGATGAGAATTTCCCGATGGAGCTGGAAGACTGGCAGTTTTCGGGCGCCAACTATGCGATGCACCCTCCTTCCAAAAAGGCCTACAATCCGGTAGGAACCTTCAACCACACCCGCATCATCGTCAATAAGGGCCATGTGGAGCATTGGCTAAACGGCGAAAAAGTAGTGGAATATGAACTCTGGACGCCGGAATGGGAAGCCCTTGTCAAGGCTGGTAAGTGGAAGGATTACCCGGACTATGGCCGTGCCCACAAAGGCCACATCGCTTTACAGGACCATGGGAATCAGGCCTGGTTCCGGAATGTGAAGATCCGGGTGTTGTAGGTGCAGCCATTTACCAATAATCAATTTAACACCCAATAATTACGGCCTTCAAAAAAAAAGCCGTATACTTACGAACGTTTGTTTGCCGGGTAGAGCTGGCAAGTTTGTACAAACCTGCCAGCTCTACTCAGCCACTAGTTTAAACAACAAGTCGACTATCTATTTATGAACCGAAAGATCCGGATGGGAATGGTGGGTGGAGGCCTGGGCGCCTTCATCGGAGCTGTTCACAGGATGGCAGCTGCCCTGGATGGAGAAATAGAACTCGTCTGCGGCGCTTTTAGCGGTAATCCGGAAAAATCCAGAGCTTCAGGCGAAGCACTCTATCTTCCCGCCAATCGAGTTTACGGCGATTATGAGGAGATGATCCTCCGCGAGAAACAGTTGCCGGAAGGCGAACGGATGGATTTCGTATCTATCGTCACGCCCAACCACCTGCACTTTGGGCCCGCTAAACTGGCCCTCGAAAATGGCTTTCCCGTCGTTTGTGACAAACCCCTCTGCTTCAATATGGAGGAGGCCTATGAGCTCCAACGCCTCGTCCGACAAACCGGCCTACTATTTGCGCTAACGCATAATTATACCGGCTACCCCATGGTCAAACAGGCCCGCGCTATGGTGCGCAATGGAGAACTGGGAAAGATCCGTAAAGTGGTGGTGGAATACCCGCAAGGCTGGTTGTCCACCAAACTGGAAGACAGCGAACAGAAGCAAGCCTCCTGGCGCACCGACCCCCAACGGTCGGGTATCGCCGGCGCCATGGGGGATATCGGAACCCATGCGGAAAACCTCGCCGAGTACATCACCGGGCTCCGGATCACTGAACTTTGCGCCGATCTGTCAACTTTCGTGGACGGCCGCCTGCTGGACGATGACGGCAATGTATTATTGCATTTCGACAAAGGCGCCAAGGGCATCCTGCACGCCAGCCAGATCTCCGCTGGTGAAGAAAATGCCCTCAGTATCCGCGTTTACGGTGAAAAAGGCGGCCTGGAATGGCATCAGATGGAGCCTAATAGCCTGATCGTCAGATGGCTCAGCCAGCCCATGCAGGTACTGCGCACCGGGGTAGGAGACTTGCATCCCGAAGCCCAGGCCCATACCCGTATTCCGGCCGGACATCCTGAAGGATACCTGGAGGCATTCGCGAATATCTATCGAAATTTCGCCCGCTGCCTGCGGGCCCGCCTGCAAGGACAGCAGCCAGATCCTCTCTGTCTCGATTTCCCGACGGTAGACGATGGCGTTCGGGGCATGCTCTTTATCCAAAAAGTGGTGGAATCATCGAAAAGTGATCAAAAATGGGCCAGATTCTGACCGGAACAGGCATTAAAAACAGTACCACATAAGTCAAAATACCGATTATGAAGAACTACTACTACCTATTTATTCTCTTCCTGCTGGGCGCCTGGGGCTTACAGGCGCAACCCACCTGTGACAATCCGCTGATTGAGATTGAAGACGATATTGAAAACTATGCCGCTGGTGATGTGACAATGCAGGCGGCCCATTGGGCTATATGGCCGGGAGCCACTACCGGAGGTATCGTCAGCTCGGATTATGCCTCCGCCAGTTTAAACTCCATTAAGATTGACGGCAACCTGGGCGGACAGGATGTGCTGCTGCTGCTGGGCGATAAAACCAGCGGGCACTACCTGCTCCAGTTTCAACTGTACGTCCCTACTGGAAATAACGCTTTTCTGAACCTGCAGCACGAAATGCCAACCGCCAGCGCAGGATTCTGGGGCTTGGATCTATTCTTCAACGATGGAGGGGAAGGTGTGCTGGACATACCGGGAGGAGAGACTTCAACCTTCACTTTTCCCCAGGATACCTGGTTTAAAGTACACCTCCTGTTGGATATCGACAATGATCAGGCCCGCCTGATCGTCAACCAATACACGGTCGATTCCTGGGCATTCAGTAAGGGCTATACCAACGGAGGCGCGGATTATCCGTCCAGTAGCCTTTCGGCTATTAATTTTTATCCGATTGACGGAAGTTATGTCTTTTACATCGAGGATGTAAAGTTCTGGGAGATCCCCGCGCCGGAAGAAGGGCAATACTGCTACACGGCCGTGGAGTTAGCCGAACCGGATTTCTACGCCGTTCCGGACCTGGCCTGCTTTGGCGGCGGCTATGACCTTGATGGCGCCGATGAGGGCTTTGCCGGCTATTGGTTCTCTTATACCCCAACCGAAGATGGTGTACTTTCCATTTCTTCCTGTGGCGGCGGCATCGATTCCAGAGGCTGGATATTTTCCGGTGATTGCCAGAGCCTGAAGACCGTTGGAGTCAATGACGACCGCTGCGATACCGGCCTGGGCGATGATTATGCATCCTACCGAGAAGCCGTCGTTACGGCAGGTACTACTTATTACATTATGTGGGACGACATCTGGGAGGCCGGTGGGTTTGGTTTCGAATTGGGCTTCGATGCCGAAGAACCTGCCGCCGGCGAATTCTGCCAGTCGGCCTTTCCCATTGTGCCGGGGGATTACGAGATCCTGGAAATTACCGGCAACGCTGCTGTAGCCGGCCCGAATATCAATAATACCAGTTCCTCAACAACCAGCTACTCCCAGTCGAAGTGGTATAAATACATTCCTACGGCCGACGGCTATATGAGTATTTCTGCCTGTGAAATTGCCGCCAGCGACACCCACTTCTTTGTCTATACCGGCGATTGCTCCAGCTTCGAAGGCCTTACGCAGGTGGCGCAGAACGACAATGGTTGCAACCCCGGTGATTTGACCTCCAGCCTCGATAGTATAACGGTACAAGCCGGAACGGCCTATCTGATCGAATGGATCGACCGCTGGGATGACGAGCCTTTTATCTGGACGCTTGGCTTCGAGCCCTTTGCCGCCAGCACCGTCAACTTCTCAGTTGATATGCAACTGGAAACGGTGGACCCCGCCGGGGTGTTTATCGCCGGCCCCTTCAGTGGGCAACAGGATCTATCGATGTCGGATGACGATGGCGATGGAGTGTATAGTATCGAGTTGCCCTTAAACAACAATGCTACGCATACTTATAAGTTCAAAAACGGCCCCGATGGCTTTGAAACCATCAACACCAGTGTTGGAGCAAATTGCACCATCGGTTCCGCCAGCGACCGTTTTGTAGAAGTGGCGGAAACGGACATCCTACTCGATGAGGTGTGTTTCGGCTATTGTGTTTCCTGCGCCACCGTCGATGTGACGGAGGCAGAACTGGAAGCCGGCTTCAAACTGTTTCCCAACCCTGCGACGGGCTTTTTGAACCTGCGCTACGACTTTGACGAAACGATTAACAAGCTCGATATCCGCCTGGTTGACGCTCTGGGGCGTCAGCTCAGATACCTGCAACGGAATGATATACAATCCGGCGCCCTCGAGATCAGCCTGGAAGGGCTTCCGGCCGGTGCGTACCTGTTACAACTGATGGCTGATGGGGCCTTCGTGTCTCGTCCGTTTATCGTGAAGTAAGGATGAGTCACGGGGTGACTGAGCCTGGGAAAAACCAAGAAAGCCACCCCGTGACTTGATCAGGAAAAAGCCTGGCGAGTCAGTCTGCGACTCTCCAACTACCCGTAACGAAGAAAAAAACTACCCGCAAATGACGAAACATTCAAATTAACCGGTGGCGAGAATATGAATTGAACGAATTTCCTTATTTTTTCGCCTTCAAATTCCTTAATCCTAAATGCGTTTCAGTATGAAAAAAGACTACTTGTCTCGGTTGAATATCAACCAGCACTTAACCAAATTATTCACTGTGCTCGCAGTCGTATGCCTTAGTGCATTTGGCCTGCAGGCGCAATCGGATGCCACTGTATCGGTTACTGCACCGAGTGGGGCGGAAACGGATATTCCGGCTCAACAAGCCAACTTTGGCCCTGGGTTGACAATGGATGTATCCGGCCCTGTTTTGGAAGGTATTGATACTTCCGGCGCCGCCACCGGTTGTGGCTCGGTAACGGCCGACCTGACCGGCGCAATTGCTCTGATTGATCGTGGAACTTGCAGCTTTTTTGAAAAAGCAATCAATGCCCAGGATGCAGGCGCTGTTGCCTTGATCGTCTGCAATACCGAAGTCAGCGGCGGAGTATTGCAGCCTTACAAAGGACTATTAATGGGCGCTGGCGCCAACGATCCTGCCCTGGTAACTATTCCATGTGTCGCCATTCCCTACCAGTTGTGTGCTGAAATGCGCGTCAACCTTGGCGCGGGGCTGGAGGTAACGCTTTCACCGACCGTCCTTCCGGCAGCTCCGGGTGAACTGTGTGACGGAGCTATCGAAGTGACGCCTGGCATTACCACTGTTCCGGACCTGATTTCCGGTTATGGAACAGTATTTGCCAATGCCAGCAATGCCGCCTGGTATTCCTATACCCCCACTGCGAACACTTATGCTACGGTCAGTTCCTGCGCTCTGACCAGCGCTGACACCCGTTTGTACATCCTGGGCGGAACCTGCGATGCCTTGACAATCGTTGCTGAAAACGACGACTGTGACCCGGACAATGCCGGCTTCTCTTCGGAAGTTAGCTTTGTTGCTGTAGCTGGTACGACTTATTTCATCTACTGGGATGACCGCTGGGACTACTCCGGTTTTGACTTCGAGCTGACCGAAGGCGCACTGCCTGACGTAACGGTTACGTTTAACGTCAACATGGCCAACGAAATGGTTTCCGGCGATGGCGTCAGCATGGTATACGCCGGCCCCGGTGCTATGGGCCTTGGCGATGTTTCGATCATCAACCTGGCTGATGACGACATGGACGGGGTCTGGTCCGGCTCGGCTGTGCTTACCGCTCTGGATACCATCGGTTACGCATTCGTCAATGGCGATGTGTTAGCTGGCGGCGCGGTCGAATCTGTTCCGGCCGATTGCGGCCTGGATGGCGGCTTTGGCTTCAACGTCCGGCCTTATATCGTTGGCGGCGCCGACACCGAAGTCCCTGCAGTTTGCTTTAGCACTTGCCTGGGCTTCTGCCCGGTGGAAGGCTGCGGCGAAACGCCTACCGTACTGGAAGACCTGGATAGCTACGAACTTGGCCCCGTTGGCCCGCAGTCAGAGGTGTGGACGACCTGGAGCGGCACCGAAGGTGGCGCAGAGGAAGGCATCGTTACAGATGAGCAGGCGTTCAGCGCACCCAACTCCATCAAGATCATGGGCCAGAATGGCCCACAGGACTGTGTCATTAAGCTGGGTAATGAAACTGAAGGCAACTGGTTGCTCAAATTCAAGATGTACGTGGTGCCAGGACAAAATGGCTACTACAACATTCAGGATGATGAGACCCCCGGCCAGCAGTGGAACCTGGAAACTCAGTTCAACGCTGATGGCACGGTTACTTTTGCCGATGAACCCGAAGTAGGCAGCTATCCACAAGGAGAATGGTTTGAGATCGTTCACCGGATTGACCTGGATAACAACATTGCTTCGGTTATCATTGCCGGCCAGCACGTTACGACCTATACCTATGGCCCCGATTGGAAGATTGGCGGCATCGACTTCTTCGCGACGAACGTAGGCCCGCACGAATTCTATATTGATGATCTGGAATTGCGCCCCCTCGAGCCTTGTCCGGAAGGAGCGATCATCTGTGATGGCTTTGAAGAGTTCGCGCTGAGCGAGATCAGTGCGCAGAGCCCCAACTGGGCGCCCTGGACGAGCAGCCCGGCCGACGACGGTATCGTAACTGATGAATTGGCTTACGAAGGTTGCCAGTCGCTGAAAATCTCTGAGGACAACCCGGATGATCAGTTGCTGTTGCTGGGCGACCGCACGGAAGGCAACTACCTCCTGGAGTGGCAAATGTATGTTCCGGCCGGAAGCCTGGGCTACTACAACATGCAGAAGTTCCAGAATAATCCTGGCAACCAGTTCGGCATGCAGGTAGAATGGTTTGCAGATGGCACCGTTACCCTGGATGCCGGTGCGGCTGACATTGTCACCTTCAACTGGACGCCGGATACCTGGACCCACTTCCAGCATTTTATCGACCTGGATAACAACTGGATGACACTGGTGGTCGATGGCGTAGAGGTCTACGGATGGCCGGTGACCTATACCTCCTTCACGACGACCGGCGCCAAGCAGATTGGCTCTGTAGACTTCTTCGGCAATACCGATGTCCTCTACTACCTGGATAACGTAAGGCTGGTCCAGCTGCCCTCTGTACCAGGCGATGCCTGCGCCGGCGCTATTGACGTTCAAAGTTCTCTCGGCCAAGGTGTGGACAACACCGTGTCTTCCGGCCCGTATGACAACACCAACTATACGACCAACAGCCAGGATCCAACCACCGGCTGGGAATGCTTCGGCGAACCGGATGGCCTTGGCGGCGCCCCCTCTCTGGAGCGCACCATGTGGTTCACTTTCGTGGGTGATGGCGCTACCTACTTCATTGAAGCCCTCGCTTGCGGTGATAATCCGATCGGCGACAGCGATACGCAGATGGCTATTTACTCCGGCGCCTGCGGCAACCTGACGCCGGTGGCTTGTATTGATGATGGCCCCAACGCTGCAAGTGGTTACTACCCGGCTGGCCTGGAACTGGCAACCGAGGAAGGCGTCACCTATCGAGTGATGATCGACGGCTTCGGCCCTGACTTCGAGCAGTTCGGAGAGTACTGCCTGGAATTCACACAGCTGACAGAACTGCTTACCACTGTAACCTTCAATGTCGACATGTCGAAAGTAGAACAGTGGGGTACAGTAAGCCCCGAAGGCGTACACATTGCCGGTAGCTTCCAGGGCTGGGACCCGGCGGGTACCCCAATGACCGATAACCTCGACGGCACCTGGTCGTACACCACTACGGTGGCGGCTGGCACCGAGATCCAGTACAAGTACCTCAACGGCAATGAATGGGGCACGGATGAAACCAACATCACGGCTGACTGTGGTGTAGATGGGGGCTCCGGCAGCTTCAACCGCCTGCTTGTAGTAGGTACTGATGACGTATCTACGCCCTTCTACTGCTTCAACTTCTGTACTACCTGCGATCTGGTGGCTGCGGATGAAGCATCGCTCCAAACTGGGGTGAAGGTATTCCCGAATCCGGTGAAGGACCTGCTGAACGTCAGCATCGACCTGCCGGAAGCAGCCGAGAACCTCAACATCCGCATGGTCAATACCCTTGGCCAGGTGGTTTACGAGCGCTACTTCGGCCGCTTGCAGACCGACAACATCGAGATTGACGTGGCTAAGATTCCCGCCGGCGCCTACATGATTCAGGTAGCGGATGGCAAGGCTCAATTCACGCAGTCGGTGATTGTTCAATAAAATACCGTACCGGTGGCTTTAGCCGCCAAGTGATCAACAGCCGGGCGCCTTTCTTCTTTGGAGGGAAGGCGCCCTGGTTTTTTGGCGCGGGCTACTGGCGCCGGCCCCTCCATTTCCTCCGCTGGCGGGGGATTAAGGAGGTGGAAAGAAGCAGGGAAATTTAATTTGTACAGCACCCGTAACGAAGCAAGAAAACTACCCGTAACGGTCAGGACATTCAAATTAACCGGTGGCGAATAGAAGAATTGAAAGAATTTCCTTATTTTATCGCCCTCAAATTCCTTAATCCTAAATGCGTTTCAGTATGAAAAAAGACTACTTGTCTCGGTTGAACATCAACCAACACCTAACCAAATTATTCACTGCGCTCGCGATAGTATGCCTTAGTGCGTTCGGCCTGCAGGCGCAATCGGATGCCACTGTATCGGTTACTGCACCGAGTGGGGCGGAAACGGATATTCCTGCTCAACAAGCCAACTTTGGCCCTGGGTTGACAATGGATGTATCCGGCCCTGTTTTGGAAGGTATTGATACTTCCGGCGCCGCCACCGGTTGTGGCTCGGTAACGGCCGACCTGACCGGCGCAATTGCTCTGATTGATCGTGGAACTTGCAGCTTTTTTGAAAAAGCAATCAATGCCCAGGATGCAGGCGCTGTTGCCTTGATCGTCTGCAATACCGAAGTCAGCGGCGGAGTATTGCAGCCTTACAAAGGACTATTAATGGGCGCTGGCGCCAACGATCCTGCCCTGGTAACTATTCCATGTGTCGCCATTCCCTACCAGTTGTGTGCTGAAATGCGCGTCAACCTTGGCGCGGGGCTGGAGGTAACGCTTTCACCGACCGTCCTTCCGGCAGCTCCGGGTGAACTGTGTGACGGAGCTATCGAAGTGACGCCTGGCATTACCACTGTTCCGGACCTGATTTCCGGTTATGGAACAGTATTTGCCAATGCCAGCAATGCCGCTTGGTATTCTTATACCCCTTCAGAGAATACAGTAGCCACCGTCAGCTCCTGCGCGCTGACCAGCGCCGACACCCGTTTGTACATCCTGGGTGGAACTTGTGATGCCTTGACAATCGTTGCTGAAAACGACGACTGTGACCCGGATAATGGCGGCTTCTCTTCGGAAGTTAGCTTCATTGCTGCTGCCGGCACTACTTATTTCATCTACTGGGATGACCGCTGGGACTTCTCCGGGTTTGACTTTGAGTTGTCGGAAGACGCCAGCGCCCTTCCCGACATCAACGTCACTTTCAGCGTCGACCTGAAGTACGAAACCACTTCGGCTGATGGCGTCCAAATGGTATATGCTGGCCCCGGTGCTATGGGCCTTGGTGATGTATCCATCCTGGCCCTGGATGACACTGATGGCGACGGTATATGGACGGGAACCGCGGTGATCACTGCACTGGACACCATCGGCTACGCCTTTGTAAATGGCGATGTACTGATGGGAGGTGCAGTAGAATCTGTTCCCGCTGAATGCGGCCTGGACGGCGGCTTCGGCTTTAACGTTCGCCCGTATATTGTAGGCGGCGAAGATGCTTCCCTGCCGGTCGTTTGCTTCAGCAGCTGTACGACCTGCGAAGTGACGGATTGCGCTCAGCCTGCTGTTTATATCGATGACAATATCGATGGTTTAGCGGTAGGCAACGCCAATGGCCAAACCGAATGGTGGGGCGCCTGGCCGGGATCTACCGTGAGCGGTGAGGTAACAACGGAGCAGGCACAAACTGCCCCTCAATCCATTAAAGTCGCTGGTAGCATTGCCGGTCAGGACGTGCTGCTGAAATTCGGTGACAAGACGGAAGGCCACTATCTCATCCGCTGGGATATGTACGTTCCCGAAGGTAATAATGGCTACTTCAACCTGCAGCACCTGGCGCCGACGACTGCCGCCGGATTCTGGGGCCTGGAGTGCTATTTCGAAAATGGAGTAGGCCGCCTGGAACTCTACGATGGCAGCGACCCGCATGCTTTTGCATTCCCTTCCGGCGCCTGGTTCCCGGTTTTCCTCTTTGTTGATATCAACAATGACGAAGCTCGCCTAATCGTGGATGAGAACTTTGTGGCTGGCTGGCAGTTCAGCACCGGCGCTTCCGCCGCAGCAAGTGTAAACCAGTTGAATTCGCTCAACTTCTATCCGGCTGATGCAACCTATCAGTTCTACGTTGACAACGTCAAATTCTGGGAGATCCCGGCAGCTGGTGAAGGCCTGTACTGCTACACGGCTACGGAAATCACCCCGGGCCCGCAGAACTTCGCCGACCTCGAGTGCTTTGGCGGTGGCTTTGACCTTCGCAACCAGATCGCAACGAACATGACCGGCCTGAAATCGGCCTGGTACAGCTATACGCCTACAGAAGATGGTATCATCACGGTTTCTTCCTGTGGTGGAGCGGCTGACTCCCGCGTATGGGTATTCGAAGGCGAATGCCATGACCTCAAGCTGGTCGGTATGAACGACGACCGCTGCGAGCAGGCCAATACCGACCCCTACGCTTCTTACCGCGAAGTAGTGGCGACGGCAGGTAGCACCTATTATATCATGTGGGATGATGTTTGGGATGCTACTGGTTCGGATTGGGACCTTTCTTTCGAAGCCATTGCACCGGCGGAAGGCCTCTTCTGCCAGTCGGCTACGGCGATCACCCCGGGTGTTTACACCGTTTCCGCCTTTGGCGATGCTGGTGTCCTCGGCCCGAACATCAATACCTTTACTTCCTCGACTACGCCTTACGGCGGTTCGGCCTGGTATTCTTACACTCCTGATGCCGACGCCAGCGTAACCATTACCTCCTGCGAGGCCGGTTCCGACACCCGCGTATGGGTTTACACCGGTACCTGCGACAACTTCAGCACCCTGGAATTGGTTGCATCGAATGACGATGGAACGGGCTGTGGCGTGTCCTCTCTCATCGAGAATCTTGAGGTAACTGCCGGCACGACCTACTACATCGAGTGGGACGATGAAGAAAGCGCAGAGGCGTTCGACTGGGAACTGGTGCTCAATTTGCCAGGTAACATCTGTTCTGGTGCATTTGACATTCAGGAGTCACTGGGCCAGAGCGGCACTGTTTCTTCCGGCCCGTATGACAATACCAATTACACGACCACCAGCGCTGACCCCACCACTGGCTGGGAATGCTTCGGCGAACCGGATGGCGCTGGCGGTGCTCCTTCTCTGGAGCGCACCATGTGGTTCACTTTCGTGGGCGACGGTCAAACGTATTTCATCGAAGCGGTGGCTTGTGGTGATAACCCGATCGGCGACAGCGATACGCAGATGGCTATTTATTCCGGCGATTGCACTGGCCTGACGCCGGTGGATTGTAGTGAAGATGGCCCCAACGCTGCTACCGGTTACTACCCAGCTGGACTGGAACTGCCAACGGAGGCAGGTGTGACCTACTTCATGATGATCGACGGCTTCGGCCCGGACTTCGAACAGGTCGGAGAGTACTGCCTCGAAATTACACTGATGACAGATGTCAGTGAAACTACACTGCAAGCTGGCGTGAAGGTGTTCCCGAACCCGGTAAATGACCTGTTGAACGTGAAGGTAGACCTGGCTGAAACAGCCGAGAACCTGAACATCCGCATGGTTAATACCCTTGGACAGGTGGTTTACTCTCGTTACCTGGGCCGCCTGCAGAATGACAATATCGAGATTGACGTGGCTAACATGCCTGCCGGCGCCTATATGATTCAGGTGTCCGATGGCAAAGCGCAGTACACGCAATCGGTGATTGTTCAGTAAAATTACCGTTAGGGTGGCTTTAGCCGCCGAGCGATAAACAGCCGGGCGCCTTTCTCCTTTGGGGGGAAGGCGCTTTGGCTTTTGGGGGTGTTGGCTTCGGTTCCGCTCAAGTCAGGACTTCCAGTGTAATGTCGTCAACTTAAGGCTGTCAGCGGCTGGCTAAACCTGGTTCTTCTCCTGGGCGAGTCAGCCGCTGACAGGCCTGCTATGAAAATCTTAAGTTGACGACATTGGACTTCCAGTGGCCTCTTCACTTCACCCCGACAATGTTGACTTTCCATCCTGTAAAATAAATGCTTCGCTATTTCACAGGCTGGAAGGTTTTTTCCACCTTGGCTTCGCTAAAACCAATAAGGCTGATCCCTGGTAAAGGTGCTACAAATTTTTAATCTTTGACGTTATCGAATTTCGAAATCCTTTTTATAATGAAAACGCCCACCACATTTCGTCTTCTTACCCTGGCATTAGCCCTGGGCGCCACTTTGACGCCTACCATGGCCCAAACCTTTGAAGTGACTGCTCCGGCGAGTGTGGCGGGCGTCTACAACCATACATCTGCTACCTTTAGCCCACAAGCTATTGGCTTTTCCGGCCAGTTGGCGGAGGTGGAGGATGCAGATGGCTCCTCTACAGCCTGTGCGCCAATTGCCAGCGATGTGAGTGGGGCAGTGGCTTTGATCGACCGTGGGGATTGTACCTTCCAGGCGAAAGCCTTTGCGGCGCAGGATGCCGGGGCAATTGGGGTGGTGATCTGCAACAATGACACCTCGAATCCGGATGTCGTTATCCCTTTTGGAGGCAGTTTCAGTTGTCCGCTGGCGATCCCGACAGTTATGTTGAGCTATAACGCCTGCCAGGAGCTGCGACTGGAAACTAACGTGCTGGTAACTTATACACCGCCGGCCCCTCCGCCATTGGGGTATACCCTTGGGACGGCCATTGAAATTACCGACGGGGCCTACACGGTAGATGCAATTCCTGCCAATAATGGAGGTACTTTTGCCGGCGCTACCGGCGAACTATGGTATGCTTATACTCCTGTAGCGGATGGCGTTCTAAATATCAATTCCTGCGACAGCCCCGCTGACAACCGGCTGATCCTGGCGGTATCCCCAGCTGGTTGTACCGGCGACATGCAGATCGTCGATTTTGCGCTGAACAGCGCCAATAGCTGTACCGCCGGCCCTGGCGCCGGCCTGGGCGCAGACCTCGATGTACTCGTTTTTTCCGGCCTCACCTACTACCTCATTTGGGATAATGCCGAGGGCAGTGAAGGCTTCGATTTTACGATTTCGCTCAACCCTTTACCCCAGATCAGCCTCACTTTCAGCGTCAATATGGAAATGGAATCTGTTTCCGCTGGGGGGGTAACTATGGTATATGCCGCTCCGGGCGCCACCGATGTGAATGAAGTGTTGGCCGTACCCATGGCTGATGAGGATGGAGACGGCGTCTGGTCAGCTACTATTAGCCTGGCCACCCTGGACACCATCGGCTACGCTTTTGTCAATGGTGATATTGATCCCGCCAATATTGAGAGCGTGCCGGATGAATGCGGCCTGCCCTCCGGTTTCGGTTTCAATATCCGCCCACTGATCAATCTTGAAATTGAGGATGTGACGCTTGATCCGGTTTGCTTTGACCGGTGCACGAACTGTCCCGCGGTAAGTGTGACTTTCAACGTCGACATGGCAAAAGTAGCCGAGTGGGGGGCTGTCAGCCCCGAAGGCGTACACCTTGCCGGCAGCTTTCAGGGCTGGGATCCGGCGGCAACGCCGATGGCCGACAACGGTGATGGCACCTGGTCATACACGACGCTGTTGGCGCCGGGAACGGAGGTACAGTACCAATTCATTAACGGCAACGCCATTGGACAGGAGGAAAAAAACGTCACGGCGGATTGTGGTATTGAAAATGGCGCCGGTAGTTTCAATCGCATCCTTGTACTGGGCGACGAAGCCGTTTCTACGCCCTTTTACTGCTTTGATTTCTGTGTCACCTGTGGCCTGGTGGCTACAGATGAACAGGCCCTCCAGGCGGGTGTAAAGGTATTTCCAAACCCTGCCAAGGGCTTATTGAACGTTGACATTGAATTGCAGGAAGAAGCCAAGTATCTCCACATCCGTTTGGTCAACACCCTTGGCCAGGTGGTTTACTCGCGTGACTTTGGCCGTTTGAAGCAGGAAAATATCGAGATTGATGTGGCGAACCTGCCTTCTGGCGCCTATTTGATTCAGGTGTCCGACGGCAAGGCTCGGTACACGCAATCGGTGATTGTTCAGTAATTGATCATTCGTGGAAGGGGCTGGTGTGTCTTGTACGTCTGGTAGGTCTGGTGTGTCTGGTAGGTCTGGTACGTCTGGTGTGTCTGGTACGTCTGGTACGTCTGGTGTGTCTGGTACGTCTGGTACGTCTGGTGTGTCTGGTACGTCTGGTACGTCTGGTAGGTCTGGTGTGTCTGGTAGGTCTGGTAGGTCTGGTGTGTCTGGTGTGTCTGGTAGGTCTGGTACGTCTGGTGTGTCTGGTATGTCTGGTGTGTCTGGTAGGTCTGGTAGGTCTTGTGTGTCTCCCCTAGCATGAGACTGTTCATTAAAGTGTGTCTGCGTATCTTAACGCACAAGACACAAAACTTATGACGAAGAAAAAAAAGAAAGACTCCCTAGCCGACTTGATACCGGACGCGGAGCTACGGGAACGGATGGTGGCGCACCTGTATTCGAAAAAGCCGCTGCTGAGCGAAGGAAGCGTTTTCAGCGAACTGTTACAGTCTATGGTCAACAAGATGCTGGAAGGAGAAGTGGAGGATTTTATGGATGAAGAACGCGCCTCGAACCGGGAGAACAAGCGTAACGGCTACACAGCAAAGGAGCTTCTCTCGGCGGCAGGCCCTCTATCGATTCGCACACCCCGGGACCGCAATGCGGACTTCGAACCGGAGTTGGTTGAAAAGGGGCAACGAGAGTTGTCCAGTGGGGTAGACGAGCAGGTCATCGCTTTGTACGCGCAAGGCAACTCGGTGGAGGATGTACGGCGGCTGTTGGGGAAGCTTTATGGGCTATCCGTCTCGGCGGGTAAGATCTCGGCCATTACCGACAAAGTGCTGCCCGAGATCCAAGCGTGGCGAACGCGGCGTTTGCGCTCTTTGTATGCGGTCATATATTTAGATGCGGTGCATTTTAAAGTACGCTACGAGGGCCAGTATAGTAGCCGGGCTTTCTACACCGTATACGGAATCGATGCCGAGGGCCAGCGCGACTTACTTGGCTTGTACGTCAATGAAAGCGAGGGCGCCAGCCGTTGGGGCCTGGTTTTGGAAGATTTGAAAGAGCGGGGCGTGGAAGACGTTTTGATCTTCTGTACCGATGACTTGTCTGGTTTTAGCGAAGCCATCTCAGAGGTATATCCCTTGTCCGTTATCCAGAAGTGTATCGTGCATAAAGTGCGTAGCTCAACTCGTTTTGTTGATGACAAGGATAGCAAGGCCGTACGCAAGGGGTTACGTACTATCTACACGGCTACCACAAGGGAAGCAGCTAGAACTGCGATGGAGGCATTTACAGTGGCCTGGGGCAGCAAATACGGCCGCCTCATAGCGAGTTGGGAAGAGGATTGGGAAGAGCTGATGGCCTTTCTGGATTACCCCAAAGAGCTGCGCCGGATGATCTATACAACCAACCCTGTGGAAGCCCTGCATCGGATCATTCGCAAGCTCATCAAGGGTAAAGCTGCTTGGGCCTCGGATACAGCACTCATCAAGCAAATCTACCTCTGCCTGATGCACAATGAGAAGTCCTGGAAAAGGAGTGCTTATGGATGGAAAGCCATCCAGAGAGACTTGGCCAAAAAGTATGGCGAACGGTTCTCCCGGCACTTGGTAGAAAAATGAGCGCGCTTCGCGCCGCTTTCCGGCCTACGGCCTCCAAGCGGCGCGAAGCGCCTCCCAGGGAAGCAAAGCTTCCCGATAAGGTAACCTAATTATTAACCTTAGACACACTTGATTGAACTATCCCCCTAGCATCTACAGTATCCACAGTATCCATAGTATCCACAGTATCCATAGTATCCACAGTATCCATAGTATCCACAGTATCCATAGTATCCACAGTATCTATAGTATCCACAGTATCCACAGTATCTATAGTATCCACAGTATCTATAGTATCCACAGTATCTATAGTATCCCTAGTATCCCATAGCATCTTCCTGATCCACATTGACAAATGTTACCCACCTGGGGGGAACATGGCCCTGGGCCGCTCCTGTTATAGTAATAAAAAGGAGTCATGAAACAGTTGAAATTCAATCATTACGCTATTTGGTTGAGTATTATCTTATCACAAGCCATTCCCTTATTGTGGTACAGCCTGTTTTCCGAACGTTGGAAAACGTTGAGAGAAATAGAGCATTCCTACCTCCAGCCTTCTGATACTTCCTGGTTTTTCGGCATCAGTATACTAGGTTCAGTAGTGGCGATGTATCTGCTGGCCTGGTTGTTCCGACGTATGACGGTCGAGTCCGCACGGGAAGGGATGATCGCTGGCCTGATTATCGGTTTGGCTTTCAATATCGTGAGCCTGATGACTATTCAGATGCTGGCTATCCGGCCGCTGGAGTTGGCCTTGATCGATGAGAGCGCCAATGCCCTGGTCTTTGGAGTTGCCGGCTTGATCCTGGGGTCATGGCGGCAGTATGAGGAAGCGCCGAGGTTGGAGTAGGGTGAGAGGAGAGGTTTAAGAGTTTAGAAGTTGAGGAGTTGAGAAGTTTAGGAGTTGAAGGGGTACGAGAGATTTTCGGCGCCTATTTTCCGCGTGCTACATTTTCACAGTATAATTTCACTAAAAAGGCAGGGATCTGCCGGGAATTTTCTAATTTATCGGCCAGTCGAAACAGAAAAGCCGGTACTATGAAAACCATCAAGGGCCCTGCCATTTTTCTGGCACAATTTATGGGCGAGGAGCCGCCCTTCAATTCTTTGGACAGCATCTGTCGGTATATGGCCGATTTGGGCTATAAAGGCGTACAGATCCCCACCTGGGAAAGCCGCCTGATCGACCTGCAGCAGGCGGCTGAAAGCAAAGCATATTGTGATGGCCTTCAAGGAAAGATCGCCGGTTACGGCCTGGAGATCACAGAATTGTCCACACATT
Source organism: Lewinellaceae bacterium (assembly GCA_020636215.1). Lineage (GTDB taxonomy): Bacteria > Bacteroidota > Bacteroidia > Chitinophagales > Saprospiraceae > JACJYE01. The sequence continues at coordinate 1,029,578 of JACJYG010000004.1, read as the reverse complement.
TGCAGGGGCAGCTCGTAGCGGTCCATCCTGCCTACGATACCTTGTTTGACGGCTTCGCTCCGGAGCAATACCGCGGCAACCCCAAGGCCCGAACCGAATGGGCTGTACAACAATTGAAGTGGGCCGCCCAGGCCAGCCGGAATTTGGGATTGGACGCGCACGTCACCTTTTCCGGCGCTCTGCTCTGGCCCTTTATGTATCCCTGGCCGCAGCGGCCTTCCGGACTGGTAGAAATGGGGTTCGAGGAATTGGCCCGGCGATGGCGGCCCATTCTGGACAAGTTTGAGGAATATGGTGTAGATGTTTGTTATGAACTTCATCCAGGAGAAGACATTCACGACGGCGACTCCTTTGAACAATTCCTGGAAGCCCTGGACGGCCACCCCCGGGCCTGCATCAATTACGATCCCAGCCATTTCGTTCTGCAATGCCTGGATTACGTGCAATTTATCGATTTCTACCACGAGCGCATCAAGGCTTTTCACGTCAAGGATGCAGAATTTAACCCTACGGGTAAGCAGGGTGTTTACGGCGCTTTCCAGCCCTGGCTCAAACGCGCCGGCCGTTTCCGCTCTCTCGGAGATGGGCAGGTGGATTTCAGCGCTATTTTCAGTAAGCTCTCCGAATACGACTACGGAAGCTGGGCGGTGCTGGAGTGGGAATGTTGCATAAAGAGCCCCGAGCAAGGCGCCCGGGAGGGGGCTCCTTTCATTGAGGAACACATCATTCAGGTCACTCAAAAAGCCTTCGATGACTTCGCCGGCGGCGGAGTGGATGAGGCGGGCAACCGGCGGGTGCTGGGGTTGTGAATGGGTTATATTCCAATATTGACCCCAATTTGATGCTCATCCTGCCCATACGGGTGGGATTGATGCTACGCCCTGCGGGCGGTTGTTGCTATTGATACTTTGGCTATGCTTCATCCGAAGATCCATAGCATCAATAGCATCCTTTTTGGGCCGTACGGGTCAAAAAGGAGTATCCATAGAATCTCTAAACAGATAATAAAGCCATTTATCCCTACCTTTGCTGCCCCAATAAGCTCACCTATTTCCCCTTTTTTTTAGTTTGTAAAGCGAAAGCATATGAGGCTACTGACGACCCTTTGCCTGCTACTGGCAACCCAATTATCCCTGTTTGCCCAGGCGCCAACTCAAACCATTCGGGGCCTTTTGATCGATGCGGATACCCGGCAGCCGCTGGTGGGAGCGACGGTGCAACTGCCCGGCGCCGATTTGGGCGCGGTATCCGATTCTTTGGGGCGCTTCCGCCTCGACGCCGTCCCTGTCGGGCGATATCAGGTAGAAGTGCGTTACCTGGGGTATGAAAGCCTGCTGCTTCAGGAGATACTCGTTGAGTCGGGCCGGGAAACCGTGCTGCAACTGGAATTACAGGAAAGCACCAGTCAACTGGAGGCGGTGGAGATTGCTGCTTCCCGCAGTGACATTCGGGTTCCTCATCCGTTGAGTGTGAAGACGCTGACGGTGGAAGAAACCCGGCGTTTTCCCGCTACATTCTTCGATCCGGCGCGTCTGTCCACTGCTTTTGCCGGAGTGGTCAACGACAATGATCAGGCCAATGGGTTGGTAATCAGGGGTAATTCGCCAAACGGCCTGGCCTGGCGCCTGGAAGGCGTGGATATCGTCAACCCCAATCACACACCTAATGCCGGCACTTATAGTGACCGGGTCACCCAAAATGGCGGCGGCGTCAACATACTAAGTGCGCAAATGTTAGGGACGTCCCATCTTTATACCGGCGCTTTTCCCGCCTCCTTTGGCAATGTACTGAGCGGCGTACTGGACATGCGGCTGCGCCGCGGCAATAACGAGCAACACGAGCAAACCTTGCAGGCCGGCCTCATCGGTATCGATCTGGCGGCGGAAGGGCCGCTCTCCCGTCCGGGAGGTGCTTCCTATCTGGCTAACTATCGCTACTCCACGGTAGGGCTGCTTACAAAGATGGGCCTGGAATTTGGAGATGAGGAGATCAATTTCCAGGATCTGTCTTTTCATTTATCCTTTCCCGGAAAGAAGGGTGGCGGTCTTACCCTTTTTGGCCTGGGTGGATTGAGTGAAAACCTGTTTCGCGCCAAACGGGATAGTAGCCTGTGGGAGTTTGCCAAAGACCGCTATGATATCCTTTTTCATTCCAAGATGGGGGCAGCCGGGATGACTTACACCCGGCCAATAGGCCGGCGCGGCCTGTGGCGAACAGTACTGGCCGTTTCTGCGGTAAACAGCACCCGAACTGGTAGCCGGCTGGATGATAGTTATACCCTTAAGCTTCTGGAGGATGATGAGCAAACACAGGCACGAGCGTCCTTGCACAGCTGGCTGCAGTACAAGCTGGGCTCCGGCAGCAGTTTTCGCCTGGGACTAATGGCCACCCGACAGGAATATGATCTGTTGTCGGTAGATAATGGTGTGGACACTTTGGTGGCTGGTTCGGGCGGGGGCCTGCTGTGGCAACCTTACGCCAACTGGAGTACAAAACTGGGCAACCGTTTGCGGCTGAATGCAGGCTTGCATTGGATGTACTTCGATTTCTCCGGCAGCAGCGCATTGGAACCACGCCTTTCCTTGGAGTGGCAGCTGAATCATGGGCAGCAGGTTAGCCTGGCTTATGGGTTGCATAGCCAGTTACAGCCCCCACAGCTATATTTTGCGGATTCTAATGAAGGGGTAAAGGAGCCATTGGGTTTTACCCGCGCCCACCACCTGGTGCTGGGGTATCGCAATGAGCTCAGTACGTCAAGTGTCATGGAGGTGGAAGTATTCTACCAGCACTTATTCGATGTTCCTGTGGCGGCCCAGGAGGCCAATTCCTTTTCGGCGCTCAACCTGCTGGAAGGCTTGCCCGCCTATTCGCTCGCGAACAATGGGGCTGGAGACAACTACGGCCTGGAGCTTACCCTCCAACAATACCTAAACCGGGGTTATTTTTTCCTGTTCAGTGGATCTTATTACGAGTCGAAATACAAAGGCAGCGATGGGGTAGAGCGGAATACCCGATTTGCCGGCAATTACATCGCCAATATTACGGCTGGAAAAGAGTGGATAAGGCAAAAAGAAAATGGCCGGGTAGGAGCCTGGGGCCTTAACGGGCGCATTGCTTTCATCGGTGGTTTCCGGGATACGCCCATCGATGCCACCGCTTCTTCGGCGGCTGGGAAAACCATTTATCAGACGGAGGAGGCGTTTTCGATAAAACAAAAGGGTTATTTTCGTACAGACCTGCGCCTCTACCGGAAATGGGACCGCAGCAAATTCAATTCCACCCTGGCCCTGGATATTCAGAACCTGACGAATGCACAAAACCTGGCCTTTAGCTATTACGACGCACAGCAGAACCAGATAGTGAAAAAGTACCAATTGGGCTTGATTCCCATTCTTACGTACCGCATTGAGTTTTGAGTAATATCTCTGGCTTTTGAAAATTCCCCACTCACTCCCCTCCTTGCTGGGCTTTCAATAAAGCTTTCAGGTCTTCCAAGGTATTGGCCTCCCGGATGGGTTTATCCTTCCGCCAGCGGCTGATACGGGGGAAGCGTAGGGCAACTCCGGATTTGTGGCGGCTGGAAGCGCGGATCCCTTCGAAGGCGATCTCGAAGACATGAGCTGGCCGCACGCTGCGCACCGGGCCGAAGCGCTCGATGGTATTGCGGTTTACCCAGGCGGTAATCTCCCGGAATTCTTTATCTGTCAGGCCCGAGTAGGCCTTGGTGAAGGGAACCAGTTCGTCGTCATTGTGGACGGCAAAGGTGAAATCGGTATAGAGGTTAGCGCGGCGGCCGTGGCCCCGCTGGGCGTAGATCATGACGGCGTCAATAGTTAGAGGGTCTACCTTCCACTTCCACCAGTCTCCTTTTTTTCGGCCAGATCGATAGGTTGAGGAATGTTTTTTGATCATGAGGCCTTCGCTATTATGCTGACGAGACGCTTCCCGTTCCCGGGCCAATTGCCCCCAATCTTTAAAGGGCACCAGTTCCGACAGGCGCAGGATGCCGGTGTCGGGGCGCCGGGCCAGGAGTTCTTCCAGTTTCTGCCGGCGTTGGGCGAAGGGGAGTTGCCGGATATCTTCCCCCTGCCATTCCAACAGGTCGTAAGCCATCAGGATGACCGGTGTTTTCTCCAGAATACTTTTGGTGACATTTTTCCTGCCGATCCGCGTTTGCAGGTCATTGAAAGAGAGCGGCTGGCCATTTTTAAAGGGAAGTATTTCCCCGTCGATAACGGTGCCGTTGGGCAGTGTTTTCGCTAGTGGGAGGTATTCCGGGAATTTATCGGTGATCAGTTCCTCCCCCCTCGACCAGACGAAAACTTCTCCCTGGCGCACAATGAGCTGCCCCCGGATGCCGTCCCATTTGCGCTCCGCCAGCCAGTCCGAAGGTTCGCCCAGGGCTTCCGGGCCTTCCTCCAGGGCGTAAGCGAGGTAGAAAGGATAAGGTTTGGAAATGTCTTCCAGTGCATCTCTGGTTAGAATGAGATCTTCGAAGGTGGTATCGTCCGGCGTCCATTGTCCCATTAGCCGATGGGCGAGGATGTTTTCATCAATACCGGTGTATTGAGCAAGTGCTTTTACCATGAGTTTTTGGGATACCCCAATACGGAAGCCTCCGGTGATCAATTTGTTAAAAACAAAGCGTTCAGCATAGCTCATGGATTGCCAGGCGGCCATAACCCGGTCTTTTTTTTCCAGCTCTTCCAGTCCCTCCAGGGCTTTGATATACCTGATCCAGTAGGTGAGCGATTGAGGGTTAGATTCCTTTGCCGGCGGCAAGGTAAGCGCAATGGCTTCCCCCAGGTCGCCGACGACGTGATAGGCTTCTTCGAACAACCACAAGGGGATGCCCGCCATTTCGGCAGCCCACTGCCGCAACAGGGTAGTCGTGACGGTGCGCCGGGGCCGGCGATGGGAAAGAATGGCCACTGCCCAGAGCCGGTCTTCACTGCCTACCTGCCCGAAATAATCAGCCAGCGCGTCAACCTTGGCATTGGTCTTCGTCGTCTGATCGAGTTGAGTGAAAAGGTGTGCGAAGTGGTTCATGGTTTGGTAGGTCTGGTGTGTCTGGTACGTCTGGTCGTCTCGTGTGTCTGGTATGTCTGGTCTGGTGCGTCTGGTCGTCTCGTGTGTCTGGTCGTCTGGTGTGTCTGGTATGTCTGGTCTGGTACGTCTGGTCGTCTCGTGCGTCTGGTCGTCTGGTGTGTCTGGTATGTCTGGTCATCGCGTGTGTCTGGTGTGCTTGCCCGGCTCGCAGAGATTTATCGGGCTGGCCAGACGGACGGGCCTGGTTTGTCTGGTGCGTCTGGTACGTCTGGTCGTCTGGTGTGTCTGGTGTGTCTGGTCTGGTGTGTCTAGTGTGTCTTGTGGGTCGGTTATTTCAGGGCAAGACATTCAACCATTTAGCCATTCAACTCCTCCGACTCCCCCTCGTTGTTGGTTTCACCGATCTCTGAGCGTTCGCCCTCGAATTCGGTTTGGGTTTCGTAGGCTTCCAGTCCACGGACCTCTTCGAGGTATTTTCGGAAAATACTGGTATAGCCGTGGGTGACGATGATGCGTTCGGCGCCGGTAGCGGTAATGGCATCGTTCAGGCCGTCCCAATCGGCGTGGTCGGAGAGGACAAATCCGCGGTCGGCGGCCCGGCGGCGGCGGGCGCCGCGAAGAGCCATCCAGCCAGAAGCTATGCCAATGGAAGCGGGAGTGAATTTGTGCATCCAGGGAGACCCCAGGGCGGAAGGAGGGGCAATGACCATGCTACCTATATAATCCCGTTTTAGAACATTGGCCGACGCTCGCTGGGTTTTTGGCAGCCTTATCCCCTGCTTACGGATTACCTGGTTGGTACTCTCGATGGCTCCGTGGGTATAGATGGGGCCGATGGTGCTATCCAATCCCTGCAGCAGGCGTTGGGCTTTGCCCAGGGCGTATGCAGTGAGCACACTGACTTTACCTTCCGCTTTATTGTTTTGCCACCAATCATTAATTTCCCGGAAGACCTCTTCCTGTTTTTTCCAGCGGTAGACTGGCAGCCCGAAAGTGGATTCAGTAATAAAGGTTTGGCATCGGACCGGTTCGAATGGTTCTGACAGGCCATCATTTTCAAGCTTATAGTCACCGGAAACTACCCATACTTCTCCTTTATGTTCCACCCGGATCTGGGCAGAGCCGAGAATATGGCCGGCCGGGTGGAAGGAGAAATTTACCCCGTTGATGGATAGCTGTTCACCGTATTTGATGGTTTGGATGTTGACGTCGCCCAGGCGATATCGAATAACCGGCTTGGCTGATTCGGTACAGAGATAGCTGCGGTGGCCCCAGCGGGAGTGATCGGCGTGCCCGTGGGTGATGAGGGCTCGTTCAACCGGGCGCCAGGGGTCGATGTGGATACCGGCGGCCGGACAAAAAATACCTTTTTCAGAAAATTCGAGCAATGCCATAAAGTGGATTTGGATTTTGGCCTGTGTTAAAGGGAAACAATAATTACCGGCCTTGGTTTTGTTGGCGATCAAAGGCAGGGCGCGTTTGGGCGGTGTCGTAGAGGATGCGCAGGCTGGATATTTTTTCCTGATAGTCGAATTCGAAAAGGTCAACCACCTCAAAAAGCGTCTGCTCTCCCGAAGCCAGCGTCCAATGATAGTGAAAATGGGCGGCAGCTTTAGCAGTGTCTTCCTGCCAATAGATTCCCTGCAGGCTTATGTAGGAAGCCGCGCTGTCGCGGAATAGGTTGCGATAAAAAATATCTGCGGGCTGGGCGCCATATAGGGGAGAATGAACGATAGCATCCGGGCTGAAAAGGGCCAACAGCCTTTCCACGCTAGCGGCTTGCAAGGCCTGCAGGTATTCATGGATGAGGCGCTCCATTATAGTATTCAACTTTTAGGTAAGGTGAAGAAGAAAGTTGTCCCATATCCTGGCTGGGATTCAACCCAGATGCGGCCGCCATGTTGTTCGACAACCCGCTTGCATAGCGCCAGTCCGATACCCGAGCCTGGGTAATGTTTTTTGCTATGCAATCGCCGAAAGAGTAAAAAGATCTGATGGTGATATTCCTCATCGATACCGATGCCATTATCTTTGACGCTGAACAGCCATTGAGAGCCCTTGTCCTCAACATTTATTTGTATCAGTGGGGGCGCTTCAGCCTTCCTGAACTTTATGGCGTTGGAGATAAGGTTCTGAAAAAGTTGGCCCATCTTCGTTCGGCTGCCATTGATGGGGGGGAACTCATTCAAGACCTCTATAATGGCCTGGTTATCTTCGATCAGGCCATGGAGGGCATTGGTTACGGATTGCAAAAGGGCTTCCAGGTCGATAATATCCAGAACATGCGTCTCGGCGTTGAATCGGGAATATTCAAGCAAATCTTCGATGAGTACATGCATGTTGCTGGCGCTGGACGCGATGAAGTCCAAGTAGATGTTGGCGTCCTCGTCGAGCTGGCCAGAATATTTCTGGAGCAGTAGTTGGGAAAAGCTATTAATGGTCCGTACGGGTTCCCGCAAGTCATGGGAAACAGTATGGGCGAAGTTTTCGAGCTGCAAATTGGAGTCGACATACTTTTCCAGCTTCTGGTTCTTCCGGTCCAGTTCCTGGAGTTTTTTTTGCAGCTCCTGCTGGGTTCGTTTTAGCTCCGTGATATCGCGCACTACGACCATAGCTTCCTCCGCATTGATGGCGCTGATGCGGGCTTCGAAGTAGCGCATTTCCTGATTGATAAAGAGGGGGTATTCGAAATTCTGTACCTCGCGGTTTTGGAAGGCATCCTTTAAATTTTTCAGGATTGCTTTGGCAAGATAGTCGGGCATTACATCGGTCACTGCTTTTCCCAGGAACTCCTCAACGGGAAGGAGCAGGCTGGTATTTTCTTCAGGGGTGGCGAAATAATCCAAAAAGTATCCTTCTGCGTTAAGGCGGAATTTTAAGTCCGGTAAGGCATTCAGCACAGCCTTGTTCACTGCTTCGCTTTCGCGCAAGGCTATTTCAGTTTCCTTGCGCCGGGTTATCTCGATAGTGATACCCGAGGCGCGCTGCATTTTTCCATCTGAGCGTCGATGGGTGACCTGGCCCCGGTCGTACAGCCAGCGGTATTTACCGCGCTGGTCGCGGAAGCGGTACTCCAACTCAAAGATCCCCGTTTTTACGGTGCGTTGACGGAGTTCCTGATTCATGCGCAAGCGGTCTTCCGGATGTACAAGCTGGAGGTATTGCTCTGTTGTGCAATTGAGGGCGCCCGGTTCGTACCCCAGGAGGTTTGCGAAAAAATCATTGTACACTATTGTATTCCGAGAGACATCCCATTCCCATATCCCCAGGTGGGCTCCTTCGATGGCCATGTCCAGTCGATGCTGGCTCTCCAATAGTGCTTCTTCTGCCATTTCTTTTTTAGTGATATCTCTAACGATCCCCCAGATACCTGTAAGGCGCCCATTTTCCACTATTCCAATGGCCTGGTGTTCGAGCCACCGGGTTTGGCCATTTCGGCCGGGTTCGCGGCTTTTGGCATCCTCCGTATGGTAACCATTCTGAGCAAAATGATGGAAAGAATTTCTGTTCTGGACTAGTGCAGTTTCAGATAAACTGTCACCGACCTTCAATCCGATCAGCGCTTCCGGACGGTCTTTGTCGTACATTTGGGCCAGTGCCAGGTTACAGTCCTGAATGACCGCACTCGAAAAAAATAACTCGGCCTGTTCTTCTGGTGGAAGTGTAGTAGGGATAGGAGGGATGCAGGCTGCGTAATAGATTCCCTCATTACTGTACTGGATAAAATCTTTATATGCCAACTCTGTGTCTTGTTGGACGGGAGGCGCGTCTTCTTTACTAACCGTGTTCCGCAGCCGGGCCAGAAAATTGCCAAGCCCCTGGGTTAAGGCCAGCATGGCTTCCGATTGGTAAAGCCCTTCTGTTTGGGGTGGGGCGGCAAACGACAGCCCAAGCAGGCCCCAAAGTTGTTGATCGGCCATGATGGGGAAAAGGCACAGGTAAGGTTCGGAGGATCCTGGGAAAAGCGGCGCGCATTGGGCTTGTTTATCCGCTTTTTGCTCCTCCTCTACGGGCTCTCCTTTTGCGAGTTGCTGCATTATCTGTTGGCCAAGGATGCTCTGATCCAGGGTGATGGAGTTTTCCAAAACGGCCCAGGAGGCGCCCTTCCGGGCCAGGCCAAAACAGCATGTCAATTGAGGAGAAGCGCCCCTTTCCGTTATTTTGTAGATATAAGATGCATCTGATTCAATGGCCGTACAGAACCCGCGTAGCGCTTCAAAAAGAGAGGAGGAAGCCTGGCCGGTATCCTTCAGTTGTAGCAAAGCCTGTAACGCAGCTGTTTGAACCTGGCTGGTTTTGGTGTTGGATCCGCCTGTTTGGACACTATTCATCTGCTCCCCATATGTTAAGCAACAAGAGTTTAAAAAAATAAAAATACGAAAATGCCAGCTCTATCCGCCTTTATAGACTTATGTATTTGGAGGAAGCTGTGACAGGGAAAGTTGCGTTTTTTGTCGTTGTCCTAATACTCCATACCAAGCAGATAACGATAACTGATCGCAGCACTTTCCAGAGGAGGGTGGTCGCGGCAGGTGTCTTGTTCCACGAAAAAATACTGCATGCCGGCTGTTTCTTTTTCCCGGAAGATGGCGGGGAAATTGATGCTTCCGTTACCTACTTCGGTGAAAAATCGTTCCGGGGTATTGTCCATATCTTTGACATGCCAGAGCGCATAGCGGCCGGGGGATTTTCGGAAATATTCCATGGGGTCCTTGCCGGCTTTAGTGGCCCAGTACAGGTCCAGCTCCATTTTCATGTTCTTCTCTTCGACCTCTTTCAGCAGCAGGTCGTAGGGGGTTTGCCCGTTAAAGTCCAGAAATTCGAAATCATGGTTGTGGTATCCGAACGAGATACCATACTGATTGCAAACTTCACCGGCCTTGTTAAGCTGTTCGGCCAGCCGTTTATAATCGTTAATGGATTGGCGTTCGGGTTCGGAAAGATAGGCGAGCACCAGGTACTGTTGTCCTGCCTCTGCGGCATCGGCAACGGCCATTTCCCAGTCCTTGAGCAAGGTGCCGCGCTGGTTTGGCGCCTGAAACCCGGTAGCGCAATGGCCGCTAGGCATGCTGAGCCCCAGCGATTTGAGATGCCTTCGGAAAGCTTTGGGTTTCATTCCATAAAAGCGTCCTTCTTTATACCCGGCGGATTCCACATAGTTGTACCCGATGTCAGCCAGGCGGCGCAAAACGCCTTTGGCGTCCTTGTCCATTTCACTGCGAACGGTGTAGAGTTGGATTCCGAGTTTCTCCACTTTGTTATAGCTTTTAAAAAAGCCATAGGGCAGGACGGAGGCGCCCAATGCCAGCGCGGTGCTCTTTTGTAAAAAATGTCGGCGGTTCATGTTCTGTTATTTTGAATTGGTAAAAGACTAACGAGCATTAAGCTATTGCCTTTGCCCGCCTTGCCCCCTTCCAGTGCCACCCCAACGCCAGCCCGCACAGCAGTAGCCCCAGAAACTCGCGGGTCAGTTCCACATACTTTGTCTCCGCTTTCATGCTGCCGGTGATGGTCGGCATGCCTATTTTTATCCAATTGATAAAATCGGGAAGGAGGGTGGCCATCCAGATCAACACTACGCCAATGCCCAGATAGATTAAGTATTGGTGATAGCGCCCGAAAGCCGCGAAGCCGCTGACAATAGCTACAAAGCTGTACATAGCCGTCCATCCCCAGGGGTCGGGGTCGTTGAGCTGTACAATGGCAAAGAGGGCGAAGAGCAGGGTGAGGAAGAGGTTGAAAATTTTCATAAGGAAGTTAGATGCAGCCGTGTTTTTCTTTACAAGATAAGCGATTTTTTTAAGGTTTTGATACTGAATAATATGCTATTGATATCGTAGATGTTATTGATACTGTGGATACTATTGCTGCAGGCTCACTCGCATAGCGGGGCGAGTATTCATAAGTATCAGCCGCGTCGGCTGAGTATCTACAGGATATTCATTCAAGGTTTATTCCAGGGCCAGGCTTCTGCAATATCCTTTCCAATCGCGTTTTCCAACTTTTGTTCGGGCAGTCCTTTAGCCTGCTGGGCAAGTTCAACCTGCCGGGGCGACAACAGCCCCTCCGGCGACTTACCCTGTCCGATCAGCGCATTGGCTCGGGCAGCCTGAAGAGCCGTCATCGGAACGGCGCGATAGTGGGTTTTGGAGAGGTAGTACTTCGGTTCCCGGTCCGGGCGGAAAGTGGCAGCCCGGGCGGTTTTATCCTTTCCCAGCAGTTTTGCAGCCGATTGTTGCTGGCTATCGTTATGCGCATACACGCGGTCGGCGCAGCTTACTTGCCGCCCGGACGCTACGATTTTTTCAAAAGGGATGACATCCGGATTATAAGTGACCTGGACGACTTCCCGGCCATCCATGAAACCGGCCTGGGTGGAAATGACGCCGTCGAGCTGGCCGAGCTGTTTCTCGCCGGTCCAGAAGCAATACATGGAAAGGGTGGTGGTTTCGGCGCCCTGTTGTTGAGCCTGTAGTTCTTCATTGAGTAAGGTGAGGTAGGATGGAATGGGACTGCCTTTCCGTTCCAGGGCAAATAGCATGGCCTGTACCACGCCTAGCGGAGAGTAGTTGCCGCTCACCCGGGGCGCTGCATCGAAACGGTCAAAGCCTACGATGCGCACCACAGGGTTGTTCCAGGCCGGCTCTTTATAGTATTTCAGCACCGCGGCGTCCTGCCCGCCTTTATTGTTGTATATGGCCACGGGCACAAAGAGCGTCTCGATGGCCTCTACAATGAGCGGGTGGCTGAGCACCTCCTTGCCGTAGTTGCGGCAGGTAGAGCAGCCCGGCACCTCCTGGAAAAGCAGAAAGACGAGCTTGTCTTCCCGCCCGGCACGCTCCAGCCCTTGCTCGAAATCACGCAACCAGTTGACTTTCCCCAATTCCTCCGGGGGTGGAGTAGCGCTGGTAGTCTGATAAAGAAAGAGCAACCCGAAAAGAAGTATCCGATATTTCATGTGGCTTGGCTTTTTTCGAAAGATACTGAAACAGGGATTGGGGAGTTGTCCGGATAAAGGCAAAAATCAGCGTCGGAGGGAAATTTTCGTAAAATTCTCGATAGCAGGGAAAATCGTTATGAAATCAATGATAATAAAAATAACGATTATAAAAATAATGATTAAAAAAGTGATGATAATAAAAATAACGATTATTGATGTTGTTTTTTATTATGATTAAAAATATTATGATTATGATAATCACGACTTTCACCTTGCTTTCCCCTCAGAAATCCATTCTTCCCGGATTATCGCTTCTAAAAAAGCGAGTATGCAATCGGCCATGGATTTTTTCAGTATTTTCACGCCAGTTTTGTTTTTACTTCTAACGTGTTGAATACCTATTACTTATGCGATTGTTTCTCCTGATTGCGCTATGGAGCAATTACTGCTTCCCCTTATGGGCCCAGGCCCCCTCGATCGCCGAAAAAACGGAAGGCATGCAAGCTTTCGAAGGCTTCTTCCGATTCTATTACGATGAAAAAGAAGGCAAGATATGGCTGGAAGTGGACAAGTGGAACGAAGCCTTCCTTTACGTCAATTCCCTTACGGGGGGCCTTGGTTCCAACGACATCGGGCTCGACCGCAACCAACTGGGCGAGAGCCGGGTTGTGAAATTCCTGCGTACCGGCCCCAAAATATTACTCATCGAGCCCAACTACCGATACCGCGCACTGAGCGATAATCCGGATGAACGCCGGGCTGTGGAGGATGCCTTCGCCCAATCGGCCTTGGGCGGGTTCAAAGTCGAAGCGGAAACAGACGGCCGCGCTTTGATTGACCTTACGCCTTTCCTGCTGCGTGACGCACATGGTGTGGCAGAACGGCTTAAACAGAACAAGCAGGGAGCGTACAAGTTAGATGACAACCGGTCCATGCTTTGGTTGGAACGCACCAAAAATTTCCCAAAGAACAGCGAGTTCGAAGCTTTGCTCACCTTTGCCGGTACGACTGCCGGGGAGCAGCTCCGTTCAGTGGCGCCCAGTCCGGAAGCGGTTAGCTTGCGAATGCACCATTCCTTTGTTGAATTGCCGGATGCGGGATACAAGCCGCGGGTTTTTGACCCCCGCAGCGGGTTCTATGAACTCAGTTTTGCTGATTATGCGACGCCAATCAGCCAGCCGTTGGTTAAGCGATTCATTCAGCGCCACCGGTTGGAGAAGAAGGATCCGAAAGCAAGATTGAGCGAAGCGGTAGAGCCCATCGTTTACTACCTCGACCGCGGTGCGCCGGAGCCCATCAAGTCCGCCCTTATCGAAGGGGCGTCCTGGTGGGATCAGGCCTTCGAAGCAGCGGGTTATAAAAATGCTTTTCAGGTTAAAGAACTACCCGAAGGCGCCGACCCGATGGATGTGCGATACAACATGATCAACTGGGTGCATCGCTCTACCCGAGGCTGGTCATACGGCTCTTCGGTAACCGACCCGCGCACTGGCGAGATCATCAAAGGCCATGTATTACTGGGCTCCTTGCGGGTGCGGCAGGATTTCCTCATCGCGCAGGGCCTGGTGGAAGCCTACGGACAAGGCAAAACCCCTGACCCTCGCCTCGAGCAGATGGCCCTGGCCCGCCTGCGCCAGCTCTCTGCTCACGAGGTAGGCCATACACTGGGGTTGACACACAACTTCGCCGCCAGCTACAACGGCCGGGCATCGGTGATGGACTATCCCCATCCCTTCATCACTCTGGACGATAAGGGGGAAATGGATTACTCCAAGGCTTATGATACGGGCATCGGAGAATGGGATAAACGCACTATTCTCTATGGATACCAGGATTTCCCCGACGGCGTTGATGAAGCAGCGGAACTGGAAAAGATATTGAGTGGGAACATCGAAAAGGGCTTACTTTTTATTTCTGATGAAGGCGCCAGGCCAGAGGGCGGAGCTCATCCCTATGCCCACCTGTGGGACAACGGCGCCTCCGCAGTGGAAGAATTGGAACGCCTGATGGCCCTGCGCCGTGTTGCGCTGGCCCGTTTTGGCGAAAAGAATATTCCGGAAGGCGCCCCCCTGGCTACACTCGAGAGTGTGCTGGCGCCCTTGTACCTGGCGCATCGCTACCAGGTGGAAGCGGTGGCCAAGCTGGTGGGCGGCGTATACTATACATATGCTACCCGGGGGGATGGGCAGGTTGCAACCGAAATGGTGGCCCCTCTTACCCAGGAACAGGCGTTGAAGGCATTAGCCAAGACCTTAGCCCCCACGGAATTGGCCCTGCCGGAACGACTGATTGCCTTAATCCCCCCCCAGCCCATTGGTTATGAACGAGGCAGGGAGGAGTTCAAAACCTACACCGGGCTCACCTTCGACCCGCTGGCGGTGGCCGAAAGCGCCGCCAGCCATACGATCGGATTGCTGCTGAATCCCCAGCGCCTGGCTCGCCTGGTGGAGCAGCGGTCCCGAAATCCGGAGGGCATTGAAATCAATTACCTGCTGGACGCCCTCTTTACCTATGTACAGGTGCTGAGCAGCCAATCACCAATGGAACAGGAGATCGCCCGGGCAGAAGAGAAGGTGCTGGTGAACCACCTTTTGGTACTGGCTGCAGGAAAGGATGTAATGCCGCAGGTGTCAGCAATCGCACAGCTTCGGGTTGCGGATTTGGAGGCCTACACCCAAAAGTTATTGGATCGCGAAACGGCCCCGCAACAACGTGCTCATTATACCTATTTACTGGAACAAATCCGGCGCTTCCGCAAGGATCCTGCAGGATGGATACTCCCCGCCGAACTGGCGCTTCCCGATGGATCGCCTATCGGGTGTGGGGAGTAGGGAGAATTTGAGCCGCCTCAGAAATATTGGACTCATGATAGAATTTCTCACCGCGCCTTATCCTCTTCAGAAAGACTGGAAGGCCCATTTGGCTTTCATTCTGGGGACCGGATTGTTTGTGTCTGTGTTCCTGTTGACCTTCCAGCCTTTCGGCACCTATGAATACCAGGACCCGCACAAAACTTTTTTCCTGCTGGGATATGGGGTGGTCATCTCGGGGGTTATGGCCCTGATTAGTTGTGGTGTACCGACGGTTCTTCCAGGCTTCTTCCGGGAAGAAGGCTGGACGGTGGGCAAGCAGATCATCTGGCTGGCTGTTTTATTTATGCTAGCCATTGCGGGTTGCTATGGGTACAAGGCATGGTACTTTTCAGAGCGCTTCAGCCTGTATAGTATGCTGAACTTTTTTCTCATTGCCTTCTCTACCGCAATTTTCCCAATTGCCGCCATTGTGGTGAGCGATTATATTCGCCTGCTGAGAAAATACAGGAAAGGAGTACGCCAAGTACCGCTCGTGGAAGGCCTTCCAAAAGAGAAAGAACTGATGCTTGAGGGGGAAAACCAGGGCGAAATAATTCACCTGTTGCCTTCCCAGATTCTGTTCCTGAAAAGTTCGGATAATTATGTAGAGGTTTTCTACGGAGAAGATGCCCCACAACGCCGGGTGCTCCGGGCTGCGCTCAAACAGATGGAAAAACAGCTCCCCAAGGAAGGGTTTGTGCGCTGCCATCGTTCGTTCATCGTTAACCTGGGCCGGGTAGTTGAAGTCAGTGGTAATGCCCAGGGGTATAAGCTGCACTTGCGGGGGGTAGCAGAAACAGTGCCGGTGGCCCGGTCAAAAAGTGAAGAAGTACTAAGCAGGCTGGGAACAGGGGCGTAAAAGGGCATCAGCCTCCTCAAAGCCAGATAGCCTGGTTTTCAGGTTGCTTTTAATTTCCTGTGCGAAATTTTTACTGTTTTTCAGTTAGTTACGTTTCTGAATACCTGCTTTTTTTTGAAAAAAGCTTTTTTTTTGATTAAAAGAAAATTACCTTTGCACTCGCCTTTTCAGAAGCTGGCTAGTCAGCCATGAATCGGGAAGTAAATTGCTCACAATTAAAAGCAAAAAAAGTGAATACGCTAAGCTATAAAACGCAATCAGCGAAAAAGGAAGAAGTGGAGCACAAGTGGTATGTCGTTGACGCAGAAGGCCAAGTCGCCGGGCGCCTCTTTACCAGGATCGCTCACGTACTTCGCGGCAAGCACAAACCTTCTTTTACGCCGCATGTCGACTGTGGGGACTACATTATCGTTCTCAATGCCGGCAAGATCCGATTTACTGGCAACAAACTGGCGCAGAAGGAGTATCAGACCTACTCCGGCTATCCAGGCGGCCAGAAATCCCGGACAGCCAAGCAGCTGCTGGATACCCGCCCGGTCCGGGTCATTGAACTTGGCGTAAAAGGTATGCTGCCCAAGACCCGCCTGGGCCGGCAGATGATCAAGAAGCTTTTTGTTTATGAAGGCGCTGAACATCCGCACGAAGCACAGAAGCCGGAACCATTCAACTTTTAATTAACAGGAAGGTAAATATCTGAGAGATATGGAAATGATCAATGCCATAGGGAGAAGGAAGTCATCAGTCGCCCGCGTATACCTGACCAAAGGGGAGGGGAAGATCGTGATCAACGGCAAAGACTTCAAAGAGTATTTCCCCCAACCTCATGTTCAGTTCAACATTACATCGCCCTTCAGAACGGTTGAAGCTGAGAACATCTATGACCTTAGCGTCAACGTCGATGGTGGTGGTTTCAAAGGCCAGGCTGAGGCGGTCCGCATGGGGATTTCCCGTGCACTGGTGAAACTGAACGAAGATTTTCGCAAACCGCTGAAGGAGAAGAAATACCTCACGCGCGACGCCCGCGAAGTGGAACGCAAGAAGTACGGCAAGCCCAAAGCGCGCAAGAGCTTCCAGTTCAGCAAGCGTTAATCTTTGTTATTGGTTTACTGATGATGGGCGTCCGGTTTTACGCCGGATGCTGATCACAAATCAAAAATCCTATAAAAGACAATGGAAAAGCCCACCTATAAAGAGTTGTTGGATGCCGGTGTACACTTCGGCCACCTTAAGAAGAAGTGGAATCCCAAAATGTCTCCTTACATTTTCATGGAGCGTAAGGGTATCCACATCATTGACCTCAACCGCACCATCGATTGCATGGAGCGGGCTGCCCACGCCATGCGCAGCATGGCCCGCGGTGGCAAAAAGATCATGTTCGTCGCTACCAAAAAGCAAGCCCGCGATATTGTCGCCGATGCCGCTCGCAGCGTTGGTATGCCATATATCACCGACCGCTGGCTGGGTGGTATGATGACCAACTTTTCGACCATCCGCCGCTCCGTTAAGAAGATGAATAACATCGAACGGATGCTGACCGATGGCACCCTGACGAGCGTGACGAAGAAAGAGCGCCTGACACTGGAACGCGAGCGCCTTAAAATGGACAGAGTGCTTGGCGGTATTGCGAACCTGAACCGCCTCCCGTCCGCAATATTTATTGTCGATATTCATCACGAACATATTGCAGTGGCAGAGGCCAACAAACTCGGCCTGCGTACCTTTGGCATCGTCGATACCAATTCCGACCCGAACCAGATCGACTATCCGATCCCAGGTAATGATGACGCTTCCAAATCGATTGCCATTATTACCAACTACATGGCCGAAGCGATCCGTCAGGGGTTGGAAGAGCGCAAGCAGGCCAAAGGGGAGAAAGAAGAGGCTGAAGGGTAGGAATTATCCACTGTTTAATCCAATATTAAAATTAAGTATCAACCCATGAGTGCAATTATTTCTGCTGCTGACGTAAAAAAACTGCGCGAAATGACCGGCGCAGGTATGATGGACTGCAAGCAAGCTCTTGCAGAGTCAGAAGGCGATTTTGATAAAGCTATTGAGTTTCTGCGTAAGAAAGGACAGAAACTGTCGGTTAAGCGCGCCGACCGGGAAGCCAACGAAGGCGTGGTGTTAGCTCTGGTATCTGATGACCACAAGCGTGGTGTCATCGTTAAACTGAGTTGTGAGACAGACTTCGTGGCAAAGAACGAAGACTTTGTAAAACTGACGGAGAAGATCGCCCGCATCGCCCTGGAAAAATTCCCGGACAATGTCGAAGGCCTTCTGGCAGAATCCCTGGAAGGAGGGGTCACTATCGGCGAGAAAGTCACAGAGCAGGTAGGCGTTATCGGTGAAAAGATCGAGCTGGCCGCCTATGAGCATCTGGAAGCAGCACAGGTTTGCCCCTATATCCATATGGGTAACAAAGCCGGTGTATTGATCGGCCTGAATCAGGATAATCCTGCTTTCTACGATGCAGGCCGGGATGTGGCCATGCAGGTTGCCGCAATGCACCCGGTCGCTTTGGATAAAGACGATGTTGACCAGACTGTTATCCAGAAGGAGATCGAAATCGGCATGGAGCAGGCTCGCCAGGAAGGCAAGCCTGAAAGTATGCTGGAAAAGATCGGCCAGGGCAAATTGGGCAGGTTCTTTAAGGATAATACCTTGTTGAATCAACAGTTTGTAAAGGATAACTCGCTAACCGTACGAGATTACCTGCATTCCTTCGATAAAGGCCTGACGGCCACCGGGTTCAAGCACGTAACGCTTGGATAAAAAAACCAGAAAGGCGAATTAGGCAACTAATTCGCCTTTTTTTTGCCATAAGAAAAAATCCTTCTCGCATGATCAGGTACAAGAGAGTGCTGCTTAAGCTTAGTGGAGAATCCCTCATGGGAACGAAGGGTTTTGGTATAGAACCCCTTATGCTGAGCCACTATGCTGAACAGATCAAAGAGCTGGCCGAAATGGGGGTACAGGTTGCTGTCGTCATCGGTGGTGGAAATATTTTCCGAGGCCTGCAGGCTGCGGATTCTGGCATCGAAAGGGTACAGGGAGATTATATGGGGATGCTCGCCACCGTCATCAATGGCATGGCGCTGCAGAGCGCCCTGGAAACGCAGGGGGTTTACACCCGGCTGATTTCCGCTATAGAAATGAAACAAGTCGCAGAGCCCTATATCCGCCGTCGCGCTATCCGACATCTGGAGAAGGGCAGGGTCGTTATCTTCTCTTCCGGCACCGGCAGCCCCTATTTTACAACTGACTCGGCCGCAGCCCTGCGGGCCAACGAAATCAATGCCGAAGTGATCCTAAAAGGCACGCGCGTGGACGGCATCTACAGCGCCGATCCGGAGAAGGACCCCACCGCCGTCAAGTTTGATACCCTGACCTTCGCCAAAGTGATCAGCCTGGGCTTGAGTGTTATGGATATGACGGCTTTTACCCTCTGCCAGGAAAATAACCTCCCCATCATCGTATTCGATATCAATAGCCCCGACAACCTGAAGCGCATTGTCAAAGGAGAATCCATTGGAACCCTGGTGGAAGGCTGATAAATGACTATATTGTCATATTGTTATGGGGGGGGGCGTAGAGGAAGCTTTTAGGGCGAACTCCAAAACCAACCAGCCAACTATTCAACATATCCCCATGAGCCCTGGATTCGAATAACAATATAGCCCACATGGCCCTCTAACCAATCCAGCCATTCAGCCATATAATCCCCCCCGCTCCCCTTCATTCCGCTATAGCGATCGTTGCCATACTCACCTTTGTACCGGGCAATTCCAGTATTTTCAATGCACAGGCCTCCAGGGTAGCCCCGGTGGTGATTACATCATCGACTAATAAGATATGTTTGTTTTCCAATTTCCGGGAATGCACAACGACAAAGGCTTCTGAAACATTATCAAAGCGTTCCAGTCGCGTTTTTTGCGTTTGCGTGGTAGTATATTCCAATCGTTTCAGGCCATCTTTTAGCCAGGGTTTGGCCATGGCATGAGCCAGGCCCTGAGCAAATGCGGCGCTCTGGTTGTAACCCCTAAGTTGTTCTTTCCGCGGATGGAGCGGTACAGGGATAATGAGGTTGACCTCCCGGAAAACCAACGCTTGCCGCAACTGATAGCCATAGATTTGGCCTAGTTTTACACCTATTTCCCGCTTCCCTTCATATTTGAGGTTGTGGATGAGCCGCTGTGTACGCCCGCCTTTGGAAAAGTGGAATAAGGCGGCGCCAGCCTGTAGCTGAACCCTGCCCCAAAACCGCTCCGTAAAAGCGTTTTCCAGGTGTAAATGGTGGTTCGTCTTCGGAAGTTTGAACTGGCAGCTCAGACAGATGGCTTCCTGCCGGGGGGGAAGCCCCTTTCCACAGGCTAAACAAAGGTTGGGATAGAACAAGCCCAGGAAGTTGTAGGCCCAACGCAAGGCGAATGAAGAAGTAGGCATGGAGCTTTTTTCTTCAAAATACCAGGAAACACAAAAGGAAGCGAACGTTTTACCCAAGATTACCCAAATTTACCCGGAGAAGGAATAGCATGGGGCATAGGGCGGAGAGCAGAGAGTAAAGGGCAGAGAGTGGACTGGACTTGCAAAAAAAACGTCTGCCTAGACAGGCTAGACAGACGCATCAAAACAAAACGAAAAACCAACTTTAAACAAGTCTCTTTGTATTTTGAGTAACTATATTGCTTTCTGGTTTGTTGCAACTGGGTTGTTAAGAATTTCTTAAAGCGTTTAATTGCCAACGGGTTAGCATCGTGCAGGCCAAAGAGGACTAGCTGTTATACAAGTTAAGGGCATTTGGCATTCGACGCAACTGAAATTCGGCCCATTTGCCGTCAAATTTACAGGAACAACCTATCCGGCTTTAAGCCGAACGGCTACCGTTTGTTGCTTGCCCCGCCGATTGACGATCAGGTTGAGCGTATCTCCCACCTTGGAACGGCCCACGATTTCCTGTAATTCGGGTACGCTTTTCACTTCCCGCCCATTAACCCCAACGATGATGTCTTTGGGGAGTAAACCTGCGTATTGAGCAGAGCCGCCATCGGCCAATTCTTCGATCACGACGCCCTGGCTAAAGTCTACGCCCAATTCCTGGGCGTATTCGCTGTCGAGGTCGACAATCGTGACGCCCAGGAATGCCCGCTGGAAACTGCCGTACTCGATGATATCATCGGCAATGCGGGCGGCCAGGCCGATAGGTATGGCGAAAGAGTAGCCAGAGAACACCCCCGTTCGGGTGGCGATAGCCGTGTTGATGCCCAATAGTCGCCCCTGGGCATCGACCAAAGCGCCACCGCTGTTGCCCGGGTTGACTGCGGCGTCCGTCTGAATGAAGGATTCAATCGACCGGCCGCCGCCCAGTAGATTGATATTTCGGCCCTTTGCGCTGATAATGCCGGCCGTCACGGTTGAGGTGAGGTCAAAGGGGTTGCCAACTGCCAATACCCATTCGCCGACTTCGGCCTCATCGGAGTTGGCTAAAGGCAAGGCCGGCAGGTTGGTTGCTTCGATCTTGATGACCGCCAGGTCCGTCTTCTCATCCGTACCGATGACCTGAGCCTTAAAGGTGCGGTTGTCGTAAAGGGTCACTTCCAGTTCATTGGCGGAGGCGACTACATGGTTGTTGGTTATGATATATCCATCCGGGCTGTAAATCACACCGGAACCGGTACCACCGGCTGGGGGTTGGCCCTGCCCAAAAGGGCTATTGAATTCATCCCCGAAAAAAAAGCGGAACGGGTCGGACCCATTGTTGCGCGCCGTCCGGCTCATGGTAGCGGAAATGTGGACCACTGCTGGCATGGCTTTGGCAGCCGCTTCCTTGAAATCAAAAGGGAAGGCATTGGCATGAACCGGCAGGTTGACGTTTTTCACGGCCTGAGCATAGGCCTCAGGTTGAGTTAAGGCCAGTGTGTCGGGCTGCAACAGGCTGTAGCCTCCCAGCGTGATCAATCCGCCTATTATACCCGCCAGAACTAGAGAAAAAAGCTGCTTCATTTTACTGTTACTTTTTGGTTTAGGCTAAAAAGTGTTGGAATAGATTATATACAATACCTACGGAAAGTTAACTACCGGCCCAAAATCTTTGTTACCAACCCATTTTGCTTTAACAGGAAATTAACAACGAGGCTTTGGTTATAGCTGTTAGCCGGGAAATTTTCATTGGTGGATGATTTCACTTTGTCTCCTTTTTCAGGCTGTTTTATGAAATCCGCCACCCAAAGCGTATTTTCGAGGCCGGCGGAACCGACGAGAAAATCAAATGAACAGACCGGCTCGCGATAGATTGGACATGGAGGCCTACCTCAAATTGGAAACGGAGGCAGAGCGAAGGCTATTGACAGACCCTACCTTCTATGAAGGCCTGAACTGGGGGGTGCCGCGTTTTGGGCATCCCGAAGGGGAGGTTTACAAACACGTTCGGGAAGTACTGGATAATATCGGCCGCCTGGCCACCACGGAAATAATCCGCCGTCGGCTCCGCCTGATCGCGCTGGCCCACGATACCTTCAAATACCTGGAAGACAAGCGTTTTCCCCGCGACTGGTCGAAGCACCATGGCGTATATGCCCGTCGCTTCCTGGAGCAACATACGGATGACCAGGCTATACTCGACATCACCGAGCTACACGATGAGGCCTACTACGCCTGGCGCCTCCAATTCCTGTACCACGAACCCCGTGCCGGTGAGGATCGCCTGCAGCACCTCCTGGATGTGATGGGAGACAACCTCCAAATCTATTACCTTTTCTTCAAGTGCGATACCCAAACCGGCGACAAAAACCAGGCGCCGCTGAAGTGGTTTGAAAGTACTGTGAAGGGGATTGAGGTGGCGGCATTGGAATATTAGATTTCCCTTTTTGATTCGCCGGAATGATGATGTGCATTGCTTTTTTTGATCACCGCACCAGCAGTATCTCACCGGAAGCCGTTGCCCGATTTTCCGCTCGCCGGTTGAAGTATTCCAGTAGGAAGACGTAGGCGCCGGAAGGGGCTTTTTCCCCTCCGATAGTACCATCCCAGCGGGCGCCGCCCCCTTCTTCGTCATACAGCAGGCTACCCCAGCGGTTAAAAATACGAAGGCGCTGGAGTTCTATATCCGGTCCGAAAGGCAGGAAATAGTCGTTACGGCCATCGCCATTAGGGGAAAAAGCATTAGGGACAAACAGGCTAGTCCGGCAGTCGCCCGGCAACACTACTATGGTAGCAGAGGTATCGCAGGCGCCGTTGGATACCTGAATGCTATAGCTGCCGGGGGCCATTACGGTCAGGTTCTGTTCCGATGCATCATCTTCCCAGCGATACTCCAGCACTTCATTGTTCAGCGGCTGAACGGCTAGCACTAGTAGTTCGCCCGGGCAGAAAGTGGTATCGGCAGGGAAGCGGACCAGGGGGGCTTCAGCATGGCCAATGAATATACTATCCTGGCCCTGGCAGCCGGTAGCGGCATCCGTTATAGCCAGGGTGTAAGCACTGTCGGCTGTAGCCGTTAGAAAGGCAGAGGCGGCGCCGGTATTCCAGCTGTAAACGGGCTGGGCCGCGTCGGTTTGCGCTTGTAATAGCAAGGTCCTCCCACCACATAAAACGGTATCCTCCCCAAGGGCAACATGCGGTAAAGGTTCAAAAGTAACCAGAATACTGTCAGCACGGCTGCAGCCGATACTGTTCGAGGCGCTAAGAAAATAAATGCCGGAGGCGGTAGCCAGGAAAATGGAATCCGGGCTCCCATCCTGCCATTCCAATGCGTAAGTGGACGAAGAGAGTCCGCTGCTCAGCAGTAAGCTGTCGCCCTCACAAAGGCTGGTATCCTGGCCCAGGCTGAAAACCGGGGATTCCAGGACGTTCACCGTTTGGGCGGCTGTATCCCGGCAGCCAAAGGCGGAAGCAATGTGTTGAATGGAATAGGCGCCAGGAGTTAAGAAAAGGACGGTGTCCACAGGCTCGTTGGACGCCGCCGGGGTTCCGCCTCTAAATGCCCATTCGGAGGCCACCGGAAAATTGGCGGGTTGTTGTTGAAAATGTAGGGTATCACCCGCGCAAACTACCTCTCTGGTATTGAACCCCGCGCTGAACCAGCTTTCGTTGCAGATGGGCGTGGCTGTCAGGTTATAGTCTGCCGTTTCGAGGCTGAGGGGCGACTGTTGCTGCCGGGGCTCCTCCACCCAGGCAATTGGGGCAAACTCCGGGAAAGGGGCGTCAACTGCCTTGATTTCGCAGGGGCTGTATATCGTGCAATCCGCTATCTCGCCAGTGGGGCTTATCCGGGTGATCGTCATTCGCTCATCCTGCTGCCTTCCCAGCCAGGCAAGGTGATGGTCGGGAAAGTGGACGGAGGTAGAGTTGAATTCATTCAAACTAAACGCAGTATGGTAAGCCGTCTGGTAAAGGCGGCTCCACAACAGGCTGCCGTCGACCGGCGAAAGGTTGAGCAGGGCGGTGACGCCGTTGAGGCTGCCCAGCACCTTCAGTTCGCCGCCTTCCAGCGGGTGAATGGCATGGATGCCGGCATTGAACTGCCGGCACCAGAGAGGGGCCCCATCTGGGCTGTATTTGGCCAGGCGTTGACTGCCGCCTACAGAAAAAGAGAGGTACAGGTTGCCTGTTGCATCAAAAGCCAGTGGCCCCAAAACGGGTTCTTCAAATAACTGGATCTGAGCAATCTGGCCAGTGGCCGCATCCATGGTGAGCAGCAGAAAGTCGACATCATCGTTACCCATTTGTTCATGGGATACCCCGAATTGAACCAGTGCTCTGTTGTCCGGGCTCAGGGTGATTTGACAAAAAAAATAATCTTCGTAGCCGGGCAGGGTGACGTTTTTTCCCCATAATATGGAGCCATCAGCGCTCAGGCGGGAAAGATAGAGGTTCCTTCGGCTAGGAGTTAGAGTGAGTAAGGCCTCATTGCCGTGGGCAACGATATCCAATCCCTGCACAACACCGTCCTGAGGCAATTCAGATGCCCACAAAAGGTCGCCATTTACATCAACTTTGAAGACAATGGTGCTGGGAATTATTCCCCCAGCACCCTTTGAGCCGGCCACCCAAATGCCGCTATCGGGGGCGGCTACAATTTCACTTGTCGCAATAAATCCAACGTCCGATGGCTGAAAGTAATACCTCTTGGCCCACAGCGGCTCCCCTTCCGGGTTGGTGCGGATAAGCAGGGAACTGCCATCGTCGGCAAAAGAGTGCGCCTGAGCGATGAGCCCGCCATCCGCAGAAGGGCATAGCGATTGAAAAACGAAGAGGCCTTCTCCCACATACCATTTCGTAAAGGATTGCCCCCGCAGCAGGCCGACAAATAAGGTTAAGATCAGAGCAGCGTATACCCGTGTCATAAGCGCGTTTTTTCAAAAAAAACGGCATACAAAAGGAAAGTATACAATAATTTATAATTTTAACAATGTTCAGAAATCCCCACCAGAGGAAAGCAAATAGCCATTTAACTATATAACTTTTCTCCCCGGTTCTACCCGGCGTCCACTTCATCAAAGCCCGGCCGGATAAACTTGTCCGAATCAGGGAAGTATTCCTGCAGCCCCCGGCGAATCTGGCTGAGCAGTACCAGCATATCGATGATCTCATCGGCTTTTTCCGGGAGGAGGCGCCGGATGCCTTCCCAGGCGCCAAGGCTGCGTTCGATGCAAAGCAGGGCGACCTTGGCCGTGCCATTGGCGTCGCTCTGCAGGGGGCTGTCCCAGTACCATTCGTCTTTGTCGTCGTAAGCCCGCAGAGCGCGGTGGGTTTTGGCGCTGGCCATAGTGCAATACCATTGCACGACTTCGATGGCGTCGGCCAGTTGGAGGCCTTCCTGGCGAACATCGATGCCCAGTTGTAGCTGTTTATTGAGTTCGGCCTCCCGTTCGAGGAAGGCTTCGCGATGGGCTTTGAGCCATTCCAGGGTGCGCAGCGTATAGTCGCGACTGAGGTCTTCCAACGCCTTGCGGCCGGGCGGAAGTTCTCGGCGTTTCGGCTGACCGGCAGCTTCCTCCTGAAGGGCGTGCATATCGATGCCTTCCTCTTCAGCCCATGCTTCCACCATGCCCATCACCTTGCGGAAGTTGTCATTGATGTAATCCCAGAAAGCAGGGTTGTCCGGGTCTCTCTGTTCTTCAGACATCTTTTGCTCCTCGGCAAAGATCTCGCAGCGGTGGTTAAAGCTACAGCGTTCGCACCAGCGGTCGCAGTAGTTGAAAATTCCTGGTATGTAATGGGGGTCCATAAAATTATTTTACGGGAACTGGTTTTTAAAGTTGCTTTCTGAGTCCCGCTTTGCTCCGTTTTGCCAGAAAAATATCTTAAACCAGTAAATGGAATGCATGAAAGATAATATTTTTTCCTTCAAAGGTGGCCGTGAAGCCTGGGCTGATTTCCCAAAATAGCAGTTGCCATTCTTCCCTCGGCTTTGTCGTTCTTCCCTGGAGTTTGTCAAATACCCCAATCCCTTTACCAATCCTCCCTCTATCTGGCAGTGTATTCCTTCGGGGAGTAGGTTTGTAAAAAAAACAAAACCATGGAAAAGAAGATTGTCATTGCCTTGTTTGTCATCGCTGCTTTTATACTGTCCAAAAACGGCTGGCCGCTCATCGGTTATGAAGGTTCGGGAGAATGGGGCCGTATTCTGATCTCCCTGCTCAATCGGTCCTTCTGGTACCTGTTGCTGCCCTGCCTGGTATTGGCATTTTTGTACCGCCCGAAGCATGTGTCGGAAGAATTGGGTATGCAAAAGGGCGCCAGGGAAGGCTGGCAACTCGCCTTCTGGGCCACCCTGCCGATGCTGCTGGGGTATGGGTTTATGGCCAACTTCAATGTATCCTGGAGTTGGAGTACCGTCATCCTCTCTTGCGCGATGGCCGCCCTGGGAGAAGAAGTGCTGTACCGGGGATTCTTTTTCGGGCAGTTGCACCGCCGGGTAGGCCTGCCTTTCGTGTTGGCGGCTGGCGCCAGCGCCATCTTTTTTGGCATCGGGCACCTTTACCAGGGCAACGGGTGGGCCCAAACGGCAGGCATTTTTGCCGTTACCTTTGCCGGCGCACTTTGGTTTAGCTGGCTGTACAAAGCGTGGGACAACAACTTGTGGGTGCCCATCGGGCTCCATTTTCTGATGAATTTGTATTGGTCTATCTTCCAGGTTGGGGACAATGCGCTGGGAGGAATGCTGCCCAATGTGTTCCGCGCGGCTACCATCGCCATTACCGTCTGGCTGACCCTGCGTCGGCAGCGTCAGCAGCAGGCACAGCAGACTTCTTTGGAAGTCTGAGGGTATACCGCTCTTTCTTCCTTAAGCTATTTCGCCAAGGTCACATCCCCCTTAAACAGCACCACTTCTCCATCTTTAAATTCTATCTCCGCCATGTACGCGAAGACCGCCGGGTTCAGCACTTCGCTCCGGAAGATGCCGTCCCAGCCATATATCGGGTTGTTAGGCTGGAAGTTATAACTTTCGAATACAGCCTCTCCCCAGCGATTGAAGACCAGGAAGGACTTGATCTCCGCAACGCTTTCATCGGCGAAGATGTAAAAGACATCATTGGCGCCATCACCGTTTGGACTGAAGGCATTGGGAATATAGACGCCACGGAATTTATCAACATAGATGAGAATGCGGTCGTCTGCCGTGCAGCCGTTGCCATCCCGGGCTGTGACGTAGTAGTAGACGCTTTCCTCCGGATAGGCGGACGGCGGGTTGCAATCCGTACAACTAATATTGTAGTTCGGCCTCCAGTTGAACTGCACCGGGCCCACCCGGTTGGCCTGGGCGAGAATCGCGATCGAATCTCCCTTTCGGATGGTGGTATCTGGTGGGAGGAGGATGAGCAACTTATCCGGCTCAGATACAATGATCCCCGGCTGTGTGTAAAGGCAATTGTAATCGTCTCGTACATAAGCGGTATATTCTCCCGGGCCGAGGTTAGGGTAGAAACCATTGCCCCCGAAGATATCGCCATCGAGGCTGTAGCGCAGGCCATTGGCCCCGCTGGCGCTGATGGCGATGAAGCCGTCTTTTTCACCGAAGCAGCTAATGTCACCGATATCCGATTCAATCGTGATGCTTCGTTCGGGTACCTGCACTATGGCCGATTGCCTACAGCCCGTCGCGTCGGTGACCGTGATGGTATAGGCGCCGGGCGCCAGGTTGGCCCGGCTGGCGTTAGTATTGCCGTCAGGCCAGCGGAAATTGTAAGGACTGCTGGCGCCATTGGCCGACAGCATAGCCGAGCCATTGGCCTCTTCCGGGCAGGCGCCTTCTGCATTATAGGTGATCACCGGTAGGGGCCGCCGGCTGAGTTCCACGCGATGGGTGGAGTCACAGCCATTATAGGAAAGGCTCGTTTGGGTGTAAAGGCCCGGCGTTGTCTCATACTGCCCGAAAATCAGGGCGGAATCACCGGTGCAGATACTGCGTTGCTCGAAAGTAGCAATGGTGTCTACCGCCAATACGCTGACGTTGACCACAGAGTCGCAGCCATCCTGGGAAATCAGGGTAAAGCTCTGCGTCGCTCCCGGCGCCAGCACCGCCCCATTGTAAGAGAGCGTTGTCCCTTCACAGGTTTCCAACTGCAGGGCTTGCTCGTAAACTGGTAGTTCCAGCACATTGACGGAAACGATGGAATCACAGCCGATCTGGGAAGTAAAGGTAAAGTCCTGGGCGGCGCCAGCCGGAAGCACTGTTCCATTATAGGTGACACTCGTACCCGAACAGGCTGCCAGATCCAGATCCGTCTCAAAAATTTCAACCCCTGTAACGGTGACATTGACCACGGAATCACAGCCGTTCTGCGCCGTAAGGGTGAAGCTTTGATTATCGCCCGGGATCAGGCTGGTTCCATTGTAAGTGATGGTAGAACCTATACAAGCCTGCAGCACAAGGCCTTGTTCAAAAGTAGGTAATTCCAATACGGATACGTTCACGATGGAGTCGCAGCCATTCTGTGCGGTTAGTGTAAAACTTTGACTATCGCCGGGGTCCAGGGTTTCACCCGCATAGCTTACCGTCGTGCCGGGACAGGCCTGCAATTGAATATTCGACTCAAAGGTGCTCAGCTCCTGTACCGTGACGGTCACCACAGAGTCGCATCCATTGGCTGCTACTAAGGTGAAGGGCTGGCTGTCGCCCGGAAAAAGCGTCGCCCCGTTGTAGGAAGTGGAAGTACCGGTGCAGGCTTCCAGCGTAAGGCTCGAAGCGAAAGTGGGCAATTCGATAACGCTTACCGTTACAATGGAGTCGCATCCGGTTTGGGAGGTAAAGGTGAAATCCTGCGCCTCGCCAGGGTTGAGGGTGGCGCCGTTGTAGCTAACTGTAGTACCCGGGCAGGCGTCAAATTCCAGGCTCTCTTCCAGCACCGTCACTTCAATAACGGTGACGTTGACGACAGAATCGCAACCGTTTTGGGTATTGAAGGTAAAACTCTGTACATCACCCGGGTTGAGGGTGGTGCCGTTGTAGTCGACCGTAAAGCCGGTGCAGGCCTGCAGGGCCAGGCCTCGCTCATAAGTAGGCAGCTCTACTACATTGACGTTGACGGTGGAATCACAACCATTGGCGGCCGTAAAAAGGAAGGGTTGGTTATCGCCCGGATTGAGTGGTGTTCCGTTATAGTCTGCCGTCGTTCCGGTACAGGCCTCCAGCGTGAGGCTGGTTTCAAAAGTCGGCAGCTCAATAACCGAAACGTTGACCGTCGAGTCGCAACCGTTATCTGCTGTAAAGGTGAAACGCTGGCTATCGCCGGGATCAAGCGTTTCCCCGGCATAAGTAGCGGTCGTGCCGGTGCAGGCTTCCAGAGTGAGGCTGCTTTCAAAAACAGGCAGTTCAGTCACGGCTACATTGACCGTGGAATCGCAACCGTTGGCGGCAGTATACAGGAAAGGCTGGAAGTCGCCTGGGTTGAGCGTCGTGCCGTTGTAGTTAACCGTTGTGCCGGTACAGGCTTCCAGTGTGAGGCTGGTTTCAAAAACCGGTAATTCGATGATGGTGACGTTCACCGTGGAATCACAACCATTTAAGGCGGTAAAGGTAAAACTCTGGCTGTCACCGGCATCGAGCATGGTGCCGTTGTAGTCGACCGCAGTACCGGAGCAGGCCTCGAATGACAGGCCGGACTCAAAAGTGGGTAGCTCCATTACAGTAACATTGACGGTCGAGTCGCAGCCGTTGGCAGCTACATAGGTGAAGCTTTGTTCTGTACCGGGAGGAAGTGCGGCGCCATTGTAATCGATGGTGGCGCCGGTGCAGGTTTCCAGCAGCAGGTCCGATTCAAAAGTGGGCAGGGCAATTACCGTCACATTGACGATGGAATCACAGCCACTTTGCCCCACAAAGCTGAAGCTCTGACTGTCGCCAGGCGCCAGGGCTGTACCATTATAATCTATGGTGGCGCCAGGGCAGGTTTGAAGGGCCAGGTCCTGTTCTATAATACTAACCTCCTGGACCGTCACATTCACCGTGGAATCACAACCATTGGCGGCTGTAAAAGTGAAGCTTTGCATGGCGCCAGGCGGTAGCATGGTTCCGTTGTAAGTAGCCGCGCTGCCGGTGCAGGCCTGTAGGCTGAGATCTGTTTCAAAGGCCGGCAGCTCGATCACAGTTACGTTGACAATGGAATCACAACCGGCAATGGTGGATAGGGTAAAGCTTTGATTATCTCCCGGCGCCAGGCTTACACCGGCGTAGGTGACGCTGGTTCCGGGGCAGGCTTCGAGATTCAGAGGGTTGTCATAAGTGGGATTGACGGTAACGGTGAGCAGGGCGCTGTCCTGTCCGCAGCCATTGGAAGCCACCGCCAGGAAATTCTCGGTTTGGGCCGGGCTGACGACGAGGGTGGAATCTGTTGTCCCGGTGCTCCATTGCAGGTTATCCGCGTTGATCGCTTCTACCAGGAGGGTTGCGCTTTGCCCGTCGCAAATGGCCTGGCTGCCTTGCAGCACATTGAGCACAGGCAATGGGGCTACGTTGATGGTGAAAGCGGTATCTGCCTGGCCGCAGTTATTGCTCACCATTACGGTATAGGTAGTACTTTGCATCGGCGAGACAGTGATACTGGAATCCAGGCTACCGCCCGTCCACTGAATAATGCTGGCGTATTCGGGGTCAATAGCTAATGTGATACTATCGCCCTCGCAAATGTCCTGTGCTCCCTGCACGACAGATAAAGTGGGCGGCGGCTGTATATCGATATTGAGGGTGGTATCCACCTGGCCACAGCTATTCGTTGCCGTGACGGTAAAGCTTTGGTCCTGCGCAGGGCTTACCGTGATGGAAGGATTGGAGCTGCCAGTGGACCAGTTGAGAGCGTCTTCATTCTGTACATCCACACTTAGGGTAGCGCTGGCGCCCTGGCAGATGGCCTGATCTCCCTGAAGGACCGACAGCGTAGGGGGCGTCAGCACTTCTACCGTGATGGCCTCCTGGACGGTTCCACAAGTGTTGGTAGCAGATACGGTATAATCTGTAGTTTGGCCGGGCGTCACAGTGATCTGGGCATTGTTGGAGCCGGTGTTCCAGGCCACATCATCGGCATTATCGGCAAAAATATTGAGGATAGCGCTTTGCCCCTGGCAAATGGCCTGATCACCCTGAATGACGTCAATCGTAGGCAGGGGCAGCACTTCTACGACAATATCTTCCTGAAGCGTAAGGCAATCATTGGAAGCGGTTGCGGTATAGACGGTTGTCTGCGTTGGGCTGACTACGATAGCTGGAGTGGGTGGCCCGTTTGACCAGGAAAAGTTGGTGGCGTTTTCGACGTACACTTCCAGCTCGGCAATTTCTCCCTGACAAATGATCTGATCGCCCTGCAGGACAGCCAGAATGGGGAGCGGGGTAACCGAAATAGGGACGAGTTGGTTGACGGCGCCACAAATATTGGAGGCGGTTACAGTTATCGTATTAGATTCGTCAGGCGCGAAAACGATAGTAGGCCCGAAGAAACCATTGTCCCACTCGATCAGGTCTGCATTCTGGGCATTGGCGGTCAGGGTAATGAGTTCTCCCTGGCAAATATCGATCGCGGGGAATGGCGCCAGGGTAGGTTGTGGGTTGACGGTGATGGGGATAGAGCCGGAAGCGTTTCCACAGCCACTTTGAGCCGTTGCGGTGAGTGTCGTAGACACCGTTGGCACATAGGTAATGGTTGATCCTGTTTGCCCGTTCGACCACATTACCGTAGACCCCAGGGAAGGAATCGCTTCGAGCGTAATGGGCTCCCCTGCGCAGATGGGGTCGGGTGGAGGCAACACCTGAATGGACGGGGGCAGGCAAATAGTGCCGGAATATCCCGGCGAAGGGTTGCTGGTGCCGGGGCCGCCAGGGCAGCCATTGTTTTCCATACCTCCTCCGTTCCACATGCTGGGAAAGCCACTTACCGTTACCAGGATGTCGAAGGTTTGAGTAGGTTCTGTACTGGTTACAAAATAGGGGCCCGCGCCCGGCGTACCCCAGGTAACGGTGCTGCCGGAAATCACGCCGGTCAGGGAGGTTCCGTTAAGGCTGGTCAGCGTCAGCGGGGTTACGCTGATCATGCCTCCCGGAGCATTAGTGGAAAAGTAAAAACCTTGTGTTCCGCCCAGAATGCCTCCAGGATAATTACCGCCCGCAATGTGGATGGTCATATTCAGCGTGAAGGTGCCATCCCCATTGTCGGTGATGCCGTTGAATACATAACCCGAACCATCGCAGGCGAAAAGCGAAGGAAGGCTGAAAAAGAGCAGGAGGAAAATGGAAAGGGTGATCTTTTGTGTAAAGCGTTTTCTCATTTGCTTATCTTTTAAGTAGCATTTTTCCGGAAAAATTAAACTGAGGCGCCTGTATCTGGTAAAAATAAAAACCAGTTGGTAATCCCTGTAAATTAAGGCGATGGAGCAGCCGGCCTGATTGCAGAACATACTGCCGTAGCAGCTGGCCGGAAGCATTGAAAATAGAAAGACGGGCAGCTTCTTTAAGAAAGGGGAGTTTGAGAAACACCTCTTCTCCCCGATTGGGATTCGGGAATAACAGCACTTCATCAGGCGTAGCCATGGGGCTATCCTGGCTGGTCAACGGCGCTGTTTCGAATAGCTCGATGCCACCGCGCATATTGCCGACGATGAGTTCCGGCCGTTGGTCGCCGTTGAGGTCGTGCAGGCAAATGGCCGCCCGCTCTCCGACATCGATTGGGCTGATGTTTTTTTCCTGCAGGAAGAAGGCCTGCCCAGGCTGTCCTTTGTAAAGGCTGATCTTGCCGTCAAACTGTCCGTTATAAAGCCAGAACTCGCCGTTCGCTGTGGGAAGCAGGAAAGGGCTGTTTTCCTGAAAGTACCCCTGGGGGACAATATCGCCCAGGGTGTCCGTCGCCACTGCGAAACTGGGGGAATCTACCGAACCATCATTGAGCAGTAGCGTGATAGTGCCATTGCGCGTGCCACAGGCCAGGTCGGGCAGGCCATCCGCGTTGATATCGAGGATTTGCGGTTTGGCGAAGCCGTTGAGTTGAAAGCCGGCCAGAGGGTCGGGGTCCATCGGCGTGAAAATGGGATTATCTCCGTTAATGGTGTGGAACGTCTTCATTTTTCCATCGGCCAACCCAATCACCAACTCGTCCTGGCCATCGCCATCGAGGTCGCCGAAGGTGGGATGGATTGCTTTAAGGATATTGCTGAGCAGGTTTCCACAGTTGTCGGTGGCCAGCCGAAAGGAGGGCTGGCTGGCCGTGCCTTCATTCAGGTAGAGGGCCATGGCGGAGATGTAACCGTAAACGGCGTGTGGAATATTATAGCCGATCAGGAGGTCGGGCAAACCGTCGGCATTCGCATCCCAAACAGCAGGGCTGCTGCGGAACCCATGGTCCACCATATCCGGAAAAAGGAAGGCGTCTGACAGGAATTGCCAACCGCCGGATTCTTCGGATTCGGTAAAGTGGTAAATTTTCGTTTGGCCGAGCCCGGCGCCCACACCGCTGAGGCGATTGGTGGCCACCAGCAGGTCCGTCTGCCCATCCAGCTCAAGGTCGACCAGATAGGGGGCGGGAAATTCCATTATCGGCTCACCGTCGAGCAGCCAGTCCACCTCCTGAGAGATGAGGTCGGCAGTGGTAGTATCTCCTCCATTCATCAGCAATTGGATGTGCATGCCATAGATGCCGCTGAAGAGCAGGTCTTTATCCCCATCTTCGTCATAGTCAGTGGCCAGCATGGCGGAACCGGCGCAGCCCACTGTGCGGGGGCCACAGCTGTGAAGCAGGAAATTACCGTTCAGTTCATAGCTGGCGTTGCCCCAACAGTCGTCCCGCAGTTCGAAAACCAGGCTGTCGCAGGCGCCCAATTGCTGCGAGACGTTCTCGAAATATTGGATCTGCGTGCCGCCCTGCGGGATGTAGAGGACATCCGGCAGCCCGTCGCCATTGATATCGGTTATAGCAGGCAGGTCAAAGGCATGGATACGTACAATGGTGTCGGGGTTGTTGAGCAGGTGCAGGGTGCGTTCTTCAAATGCCAGTGTTGTTTGGGTTCCGGGCAGCCTTAAGTATGCTTTTAACATCACGTCGGCCGCACTTGTCAGCGGCTCCATCGTCAGCAGGTCGGCCAGGCCGTCGCAGTTGAGGTCGGCCGTTTGGAAAAGCTGGTATAGTGGGGGAAAGTAGGGTTCGTAGGCAGGCGCATATCGGTACTGTATGCCCTCCGGCGAGTCATACGCTACAAAAGGCATCGCTTTGGAGCCGGCCCGGTCGAATACGATGAGGTCGGTGAGCCCATCGTTGTTGAGTTCCATTTCGACAAACTGGGGCGCTTCTATGCCGCCGGCCAGGGGATACTGCAAAGGGTGCTCCGCACTGAAGAAGGGAATGTCTTCAGCGGGAATAAACTGGAAGGGTTGGGCGAAAGCCAAAACACCTGCCAGTATCCCTACAATGGAAACAATGGCCTTGCGCATTTCACCGGTTTTTATTTAAATAATATTGGTTTTGGGACAAATGCTGCTTGCTTTAGCATTGGGAGGAGGCGTTCTGGGATTTTCAATGGAAGGGTTTTCCTGTCTTAATCAAATGGTTTTTTGACGACTGCAAATTAAATATCGGCATTTTTGGGTGGAAATAAAAAATGCAGCTATGGAATCGGTCCTTTTGATGGCTGGGCGGGGAAAAGAACATCCGCCAACAATCCTTCCCTAGCCACTGTTTACCTGTCGGCAATCTATTTTTATGAACAACGATGAACTCCTTCATATTGGCAGCCAGTGGTTTTCTCAGGAAGGTTGGCAGCCCTTTCCCTTCCAGATGGAAGCATGGCAGCATTATCTGGACGGCAAGAGTGGGCTGGTGAACGCGCCCACTGGTAGCGGTAAGACCTACGCTCTGGCCCTGCCCATCCTGCTGGAGTTCATCCGCACCCATCCGCAGGAACGCGGGCGCCAGAACAACGGCCTACAGGCCATTTGGATCACCCCCATCCGGGCGCTGGCGAAGGAAATACAACAGGCTATACAACGCGCTGCCGACGGCCTGGGCCTGCAATGGAAGGTGGCTGTGCGCAGCGGCGATACCAAAGCTGGTGAACGGGCCCGGCAAAAGAAAAACCCGCCCGAGGTGCTCATTACCACTCCGGAAAG
Organism: Lewinellaceae bacterium; assembly: GCA_020636215.1. Lineage (GTDB taxonomy): Bacteria > Bacteroidota > Bacteroidia > Chitinophagales > Saprospiraceae > JACJYE01. The sequence continues at coordinate 994,293 of JACJYG010000004.1, read as the reverse complement.
CCTGCATCTGCTGCTGGCGGCCAAGGGGTATCCGGATATTTTCAAAAACCTGAAGGCCATTGTCGTAGACGAGTGGCACGAATTGCTGGGCTCCAAACGGGGGGTTCAAATGGAGCTGGCCCTTTCCCGGCTGAAAGGCTTGTTGCCACAACTGAAGGTATGGGGCATCTCGGCTACCATTGGCAATATGGACGAAGCGCTGGCCGTACTATTGGGAAATACCATGCAAACAGTCCATTATCAGGTTGTCCGCGCCGATATGCTTAAGCCCATCGAGGTGTTATCTATCCTGCCCGACGAGATCGAACAATTCCCCTGGGCCGGCCACCTGGGCATTAAACTGCTGGAAAAGGTTGTACCCATCATCGAGCAGGGCCGCAGTACGCTTATTTTTACCAATACTCGTGCTCAGTGCGAAATATGGTATCAGAATTTACTTGAAGTGGCCCCCGGCCTGGCGGGCGCCATCGCTATGCATCATGGCTCCATCAGCCGGGAGTTGCGGGATTGGGTGGAGAATGCCCTGCATGAGGGAATTCTTAAGGCCGTAGTCTGCACCTCCAGCCTCGACCTGGGGGTTGACTTTCGGCCGGTAGACAATATCGTCCAGATCGGCAGCCCCAAGGGCGTGGCTCGTTTCGTGCAACGAGCCGGGCGCAGCGGCCATCAACCGGGCGCGCTCAGCCGAATCTATTTTGTGCCCGCCCACTCCCTGGAACTGATCGAAGCAGCAGCCCTGCGGCGAGCCATTAACGAAGGAGAACTGGAAAGCCGGGTCCCCTATATCCGTTCTTTTGATGTACTGCTGCAATACCTCGTTACGCTAGCCGTTTCCGAAGGTTTCCGCCCGGAAGAAATACTGCCCGAAGTGCGCGGGACCTATGCTTTCAGCAGCCTCACTGACGATGAATGGGCCTGGTGCCTGGATTTTCTCACCACGGGTGGCCAATCGCTCTATGCCTATGATGAATATAAAAAGGCCGTGGTGGAGCAGGGGCGGTATCTGGTCAACAGTAAGGCAACGGCCTTGCGCCACCGGATGCAGATCGGCACCATTGTGGGGGATGCCAGCCTGTCCATAAAATATGTTGGCGGCAAGCGGCTTGGCTCAATCGAGGAGTGGTTCATTGCACAGCTCAAGCCAGGAGATGTGTTCTGGTTTGCCGGGCGCAGCCTCGAACTGGTCCGCATCAAAGACATGGATGTACAGGTGCGGCGCAGCAGCAAAAAAACGGGAAGGGTGCCTGCCTGGCTGGGCGGCAGGCTGCCCCTTTCCTCCCAATTATCCTCTTTCCTACGCTTCAAAATGGCCCAACTCCGCCACGGGGATTTCGCCGATGTCGAGCTGGAAAAACTGAAACCGCTCGTCGAGCTTCAGGCCAGCCGTTCCCACGTCCCCGATGAAAGTGAATTCCTGATCGAATACTTTCAGAGCAAGGAGGGCTATCACCTGCTTTTCTATCCCTTCGAGGGGCGTCAGGTACATGAAGGGATGGGCGCCCTTGTGGCTTATCGGATCGCTCAATTACAAGCCATCAGCTTTTCCATCGCCATGAATGATTATGGTTTTGAACTGCTATCCGATTCCGAAATCCCTATTGACAAGGCGCTGGCCAACGGCCTGTTTTCTACCCAAAACCTCAGCCAGGATATTCCCGCCAGCATTAATTCCACGGAACTGGCGCGGCGGCGTTTCCGGGATATCGCCAGCATAGCCGGGCTGGTCTTCCGCGGTTACCCCGGCAAACCTAAAAAGGACCGTCACCTGCAGGCTTCTTCCCAGCTCTTTTTCGAGGTATTCAATGACTATGAGCCTAACAACCTGTTATTACTTCAGGCATTCGATGAAGTGATGAGCTTCCAACTCGAAGAGGCCCGACTGCGCAGCGCCCTGAAACGTATTCAGGGGCAGCGCGTGGTGCTGAGCCGGCCGGACAAAGCCACGCCTTTTGCTTTTCCTATTCTTGTGGATCGCTTGAGAGAGCGCCTCAGCTCGGAAAAGCTGGAGGACCGTATCAGGAAGATGAAGCTGCAACTGGTAAGGGAATAGGGGAGATAGGGTTCAATGGTATAGTGTAAACTGACGTAGTGAATTCCTATCTTTGCTCCCGTATGAGCGCGACCAATAATCTAAAGGGGACACAATCCGCCGTAGTAGCCGGAGAGCGCCTGGAGCTGCATCCTTTCAGGGCGGCCTATTGGGAAGCGCAAGGGGCCTTACTTATTGCCGACCTGCACCTGGGCAAGGTGGCGCACTTTCGCCGAAATGGAATACCTGCGCCGATGGCGGCCAGTGGCGCCAACTGGGATCGCCTGATCAGCCTGTTCCTCGATTTTCAGCCGCAGCGCGTGCTCTTTCTGGGCGACCTGTTCCACAGCAGTCATAACCAGGAATGGCTGGAGTTCAGCCAATTGATGGCCCGGTTTTCCGAAATTCGGTTCGAACTCATTCTTGGCAACCATGATATTCTTCCGGAAGAAGATTACCATCAGGCTAATCTCACCCTCCACCGGGAGCCGCTGGCTGTGGCCCCTTTCCTCTTTTCTCACCATCCGCTCACAATGGCGTCGGACGGATTTTACAACCTTGCCGGCCATATACATCCCTGTGTTTTGCTCAAAGGGAACGGCCGGCAACGGGCCCGGCTGCCTTGTTTTTACTTCGGCCGCTTGCAAGGCATCCTCCCCGCTTTTGGTGTGTTTACCGGTATGGGAAGGATTGCTCCGGAGGCGGATAGCCAGGTATTCGTAATTGCGGATGAAGCTGTTATCAGGCTCTAAAGAAGGAAAAATAAAAAAAATACCGTTTCTCTAAATCCAAGCTTCCCTTTTATTCCGTATCTGAATTCGTATGGATCACAAAACATAGGTATTGAATAAGTTTTGGGTGATAATCGGCCTGGAGAGTGAACAGGCCCTTCCCTTAGCTTTGGAATGGGTGGGTTGATCCGATCAATTTTTAAATAATCCGGACTGCTTCCACTGACGGCCCAGCAGCGAGCCTACTCCTTTGAAGTGCTACTTCCTAGGGCTGATAGCTTATTGTCCAGTTAAAAAATTCGAATGAGATGAAAAACATTGTACTCCTTTTTTGCTTGTTACTGGCTGCACACCTTTTAGGTGCACATTCCACGCTCAGTGGTGTAATCGTTGATACTGATTCCGGCCAACCGTTGCCTGGCGCTCTGGCCGCTTTGGAGGGGAGTTCCCGCTATTCGGTAGCCGACAATTTGGGGCATTTCTCCTTTGAAAATCTATCTGAAGATACCGTTACCTTGCTCCTCACTTATATTGGATACAAACCATTGCGAGCCAGGGTAGCTGTCGGACAAGCTATGCAGCGGTATGAACTGGAGATACAGGCATTAGACCTGCCGGCGGTCGAGATCCGGCCGGCATTGTCGGGTAACGCCAGTTTGCTAAATCAGGTGGACATTCACAACCGGCCTATCCGAAACGCGCAGGAGGTCCTGCGGTTTGTGCCGGGCCTGTTTATCGCGCAACATGCCGGGGGCGGTAAAGCCGAACAGATTTTTCTCCGCGGTTTTGATATTGACCACGGGACCGACCTTGCTCTATCTGTTGATGGCCTTCCTGTCAATATGGTTTCCCACGCCCACGGGCAGGGGTACGCCGACTTGCATTTCCTCATTCCGGAACTGATAGAACAGGTTTCTTACCAGAAAGGCCCCTACGACCCGGCAATTGGGAATTTTTCCACGGCAGGCGCCGTCCGGTTCCAAACCCTCAATGCACTGGATCGGAACTTTCTCAAATTAGAGGCGGGACAGTTCGATTCCTACCGCGCTCTGGCAGGCATCCGGTTGCTGGGGCAGGCGGAGAACAGCCCTCAGCAGGCTTATGTCGCCAGTAGTTACCAGTTTACCGATGGCTATTTTGACGCTCCCCAGAATTTTTACCGATTCAATGTGCTGGCGAAATACCAGAACAAGGTGAGTGAAACCCAGCTGTGGCGGCTTACTGCTTCGGCCTTTACCAGCGAATGGGATGCTTCCGGGCAGATCCCGGAGCGGGGTATTTCTTCGGGCCTGATCTCCCGCTTTGGAGCGATTGACAATACCGAAGGCGGGCAGACCAGCCGCAACGATATCAACCTGGAGCACTTCAAAGTGGTGGGCCGGGAGGCTTTGCTCAAGACCCAGGCGTACTACACCCGCTATAATTTTGAACTGTACTCCAATTTTACTTTCTTCGACCGGGACCCGGTGAATGGAGACCAGATCCGGCAAAAGGAAAGCCGGCAGATCGTTGGGCTGAATACTACTTTGCAAAGTGAGGAGGAATGGCTGGGCCTTCCCGGAGAATCTGAAGTTGGCCTGAGCTTGCGGATGGACGCCATCGATGGGGATGAACTATCCTATACCGCTAATCGCTCCACTACCTTGCAGCAAGTATCGCTTGGGGATGTCCGGGAGTTGAATTTTGGCGCTTTTGCCCGCCGGAATTTCCACCTCACCGAAGTGCTGCACCTCAGCGCCGGCTTACGGATGGATGCGTTCCGATTCCAGTATGAAGACAAAACGCAGGCAGCGTACGAACCGCTTTCCGTAACCAAAGCATTGGTTTCTCCCAAACTTAGCCTGTTCTATCGCATCTCTCCGAACCTGCAGGCCAACCTGCAATCGGGTTTCAGCTTCCATTCCAATGATACCCGGGTGGTGTTAGCACAAGAGGGGCGCGATATCCTTCCCCGGGCGTTTGGCAATGAGCTGAACCTAATCCTCAAACCCTTCCCCCGGCTACTGGCGCAAATAGGGTTCTGGCGCCTTCACCTCGATCAGGAATTCGTCTACGTCGGTGATGAGGGCATCGTAGAGCCTTCCGGCGAGACCCGCCGCTTGGGCATCGACTTGTCCACCCGTCTGCAGTTGGCCCGATGGTTACACGCAGATTTTGATATCAACTACGCTATGCCCCGGGCGCTGGATGCCCCGGAAGGAGAGGCTTACATTCCGCTGGCGCCCATCCTGACCAGCACCGGAGGGCTGGAGGTGAACCTTTCCAAAGGCTGGAGCGGCTCGGCCCGCTATCGCTACCTGGCGGCTCGCCCGGCCAATGAAGATAACAGCCTCCGCGCCGATGGATATTTCCTGGTGGATGCCGCCCTCAACTACGCTTTTCCTAAACTGGAACTGGGCATTGGTGTACAAAACCTCCTGAACTCCGAATGGAAAGAAGCGCAGTTTGGAACCACCTCGCGCCTAGCGGAAGAGCCTGATTCCGTCACTGAGATCCATTTTACCCCCGGAACGCCTTTCTTTCTGAACGGCCAGGTGCGGTTCTTTTTCTAACCCAAGCACTGAAAATATTTAAAGCCGGTTGGCTACCGGATGGATGCTTATGCACCATGGAGCGCTTCTGCTCTCTGGACTGGATATGTCATGTTTTAACCTTCGGATATTTTTTAATCAAAATTATTATTTCAATGAAAAAGCTTTTCCAACCTTTCAAAACCTGGGCCTGCGGCTTGCTGCTGATGGCTTTGGTTGGCGGCAATGCCTATGCTTCCAGCCACCGCGAAGCCCCACTGATCGCCAATGATCCATTGGCCGACAACACCGACCTGTATGCTTTTCGCAGCCCCGATGATCCCAACACCATTACGATCATCGCCAATTACATCCCGGCGGAATTGGCCTATGGCGGGCCGAATTACTACACCTTCGGTGAAAACATCCGCTATGAGATCCATATTGACAATGACGCCAGTGTCCCGGGAGATGAGATCATTTACCGCTTCACCTTCCGTCAGGAAAATCAGGATCTGAGCACGTTTTTCAACATCCGCCTGGGCATGCAGAACCTGAAGACAACCTACAGGATGGAACGCAGCCTGGATGGCGGCGCCACCTTTGTGACGGTAGTCGACGATGGTATCGTACCGCCCCCCAACATCGGCCCTCGTTCTATTGAAGGCGGCGCCGGACTGAACACGGATTACGAATCCCTCATTGCACAGGCCATTACGATGAGCAGTGGTGGCGAGCGCGTTTATTGCGGCCCGGCTGATGACCCTTTCTTCGTCGATTTGGGCGGTATTTTTGACCTCGGCAATGCACCCCGGCAAAACGGCCCGGCCCGCGATGGCCTTGCCCGCTACAATGTCCATAGCATTGCCATTCAGGTGCCCATTAGCATGTTATTGAAGGCAGGGGCTTCTGCGCAGCCTTCCAATATCCTGGATTCAGACTATGTGATCGGGATCTGGGCATCGGCCAGCCGCCGTGCCATGCGAACGCTCGTCGGAGAAGGGATGGCCCCTGAAGATTCCGGCGATTGGGTACAGGTTTCCCGTCTGGGGATGCCGCTTACCAACGAAGCAGTCATTCCCATCGGGATGAAAGACTATTGGAACAGCCTGACCCCTTACCAGGAACTGGATGATACCACGCTCGACCAATTCTTCTACAATCCCGAACTGGCGCTGTATATGGATGACGACCTGTTTGGCGGTGCAGTACCGGCATTTGCGGCCCTGCGTATCCAACGCAATTCCCTGCAGGCTTTCGATTTCGGCAACGGGCAGGATGGCCTGTATGGCCTGAAGGGAAGCCCGGCGGTCGCCGGCACTGCACTGGACGATGCGATTTTCGGGACACTGCTATTGCCTGGCCCCGCTATGCCTCGTTCGGCCGACCTTTGGCCGATCTTTCATACCGGCGTTCCCAACTTTCCTCCGTATCAGTTGGCCACCGGCAAAGGCGGCAACCCACTGGCGGCCGGCAAACCGTTCATCAACAACTTCCTGCCCAATGGCGGGGACATGCTGCGCCTGAATATGGCCGTACCGGTGACCAGCCGGACTGATCCCAATTTTAGCTCTCTGGGGATTATCCAGGCGGCTGTACTGGGCCTGACCGACCCGGCCTACAATACCAGCACCGATCTGGAATTCATTCCCAATATGGATGGCTTTCCCAACGGCCGTCGGTTGGAGGATGATGTCACCCGCATCGAGCTGCAAGCGGTAGCCGGGGCAGCATTGGCCGCTATTGGCCTCTGGTATGACGACTATACTGCCGGCGGCGCCAACCCGGTCACCCAGGATTTACTTGATGTACTGACGTATTCCACCGGAGTAGAATCCAACGACCGGCCTTTCAAGGGCAGCTTCCCTTATGTTGCTACCCCCTGGCGAGGTACCGAAGTCGGTGACGCCAACTAGTATTTGCTGCATTCCTAAATTTTAAAATTAAGATCATGAATACACATAAATTTTTCCAATTGGCGGTTTTCCTGCTGGCCCTGTTGGTAGGGGCTGCGCCGCTAACGGCTTCCAGCCACCGGGAGGCTCCGCTGATCTCCAATGACCCTTTAGCGGACAACACCGATTTGTATGCATTCCGCAACCCGCGCAACCCGCGGAACATCGTGATCATAGCCAACTATGTTCCGATGCAGTTGCCGCATGGCGGCCCCAATTACTATAGTTTTGGAGAGAATATCCGCTACGAGATCCATATCGACAATGATGCATCCAAACCTGGAGATGAGATCATTTACCGGTTCACCTTTTATCACAAAAATGAAGATCCCAGCACCTTTTTCAATATTCGTCTGGGGAAGCAGAACCTGAAAACTACTTACCTGATGGAAAAAAGCACCAATGGAGGGGCTAGTTTTATCCCTATCCTGGTCAACGGCCCGGTGCCGCCGCCCTACATCGGGGAGCGTTCCATCGATTCGCCCATTGGCCTGGGGACTTCCTATGGCGACTTGTTCCGGGCAGCCATCCGGAACACGCATACCGGTGAGAAGGTGTTCTGTGGAACGGTAGACGACCCTTTCTTCGTCGACCTGGGAGGTATTTTTGACCTGGGCGATGCGCCCCGGCAAAATGGCGATCCCCGCGATGGCCTGGCTTGTATGAATACCAGCGCCATTGCTATTGAAATCCCGATTGCTTACCTGCGCAAGAAAGGCGCCGGCCCGGTGGAGAACATCCTCGATCCCGATTATGTGATCGGCGTATGGGCCTCTGCCAGCCGCCCGCGCATCCGCACCCTCTCTGCGGGAAGTGAATCCTACAGTGGCGATTGGATACAGGTATCCCGTCTGGGCATGCCGCTGACCAACGAAGCGGTTATTCCGATTGGAATGAAGGATTACTGGAACAGCCTTTCCCCTTACAAGGAGCTGGAAGACACCTTGCTCGACCAGTATTTCTACAACCCAGAACTGGGTTTGTATATGGACGACAGCCTGTTTGGCGGGGCAGTACCGGCATTTGCGGCCCTGCGCATCCAACGCAATTCATTGCAGGCTTTCGACTTCGGCAACGGGCAGGATGGACTGTATGGCCTAAAGGGAAGCCCGGCGGTTGCCGGCACTGCGCTGGATGATGCCATATTCGGTACGCTACTGCTGCCAGGGCCGGGTATGCCTCGTTCAGTCGACCTTTGGCCGATATTCCACACTGGTGTGCCCAACTTCCCGCCCTACCAACTGGCCACCGGTAAAGGCGGCAACCCGCTGGCGGCCGGCAAGCCGTTTGTCAATAACTTTTTGCCCAATGGCGGGGACATGCTACGCCTGAATATGGCCGTACCGCCTACCCGCCGCAGCGACCCCAAATTCAGTTCCCTGGGCCTCATCCAGGCAGCAGTGCTGGGCTTGACGGATCCCGAATACAACACCAGCACCGGCCTGCAATTTATTCCAAATATGGATGGCTTCCCCAACGGCCGCCGGATGGAAGATGACGTTACCCGAATAGAGTTACAAGCTGTTTCCGGTGTGGCGCTGGCGGCAATTGGCCTTTGGTATGATGATTACACGGCCGGCGATGCCAATCCGGTTACGCAGGATTTGGTAGATGTGCTGACGTATTCCACCGGCGTGGAGAAGAACGACAAAGACTTTATCAATGGGTTCCCATTCGTTACGCTGCCCTGGAGTGGCGATAGTGAGTGCAGTGGTGCGGTGGCTGATGCCATGGCCGTCAATTCACCTGCTTCCGGCCTGGGTTTGAGCGCCCCGGCCGCCGGGCCGCAAATGGTAATGGGGAGCTACCCCAATCCATTTAACCAGACTACGACAATACGTTACCAGCTTGCTCAGGATGGCCCAATAAGTGTGGAGGTTTACGATGTCAGCGGCCGGCGCCTTGATGTGCTGGCCAATAGCTGGCAAAACGCAGGCCAATACGAAGTGCAATGGGATGCTTCGGCTTATCCGAGGGGTATCTATTTTGCGCGCGCGCTCGATGGGCAGGGTAGGCTACTCCAGGTGCAGAAGCTGGTTAAAAATTAAGCAAGGAGATTTTTCATTTCATTTTTTCTTTCCTGAGGCTGTCTCAAAAGTAAGGAACTGAAAAATAGTGCCAAATCATGTTTCGCCGCCCGCTCCAGCCCCGAAGGGGAGAACCGGCCGGGCAGCGAAAAACAGAAGATTATTGGGCTGCGAAGTTTTCATTTTATCTTTTGAGACAGCCTCTTTTCAAAATCTTGAGATCATGAAAAACTATAATATACTCTTTTTGATGGCCCTGGGGCTTTTGGGCCTGTTCTCTTCCTGCCAACAGGCTCCGGATAAGGAATCGGAAAAAATACTGGCGGCATACCAGGATTTTCCCAAGCTTTTGGATCGGCATGAGTCTATCCAACAAGGCAAGGAATGGGAGCATGTCCAGAATCTATTTGGTGAATACCGCCAGAAACTGATCAAAGACCCACAGGATAATGCAACGCGCCTATCGCTGGCGGAGCTTTTTATCAATGAGGCCAGAGTGACAGGAGAACACGGTTACTACTATCCGGCGGCTTTGGAGGCCCTGAATGGCATCCGGGCTAAGCCCGAGGAGAAAGACCTTCACTTCCGGGCGCTTTCCGCAAAAGCCGGGGTTCAGTTGTCGCTGCACGATTTTTCTTCCGCTTTGGAAACTGCCACGGAAGCGGTGAGCATCAACCCTTACAACGCCCAGATATACGGCGCCCTGGTTGACGCTAATGTGGAACTGGGCCATTACGATGAAGCGGTGGCTATGGCTGACAAGATGGTGGCCATTCGGCCTGACCTGAGGTCTTATGCTCGGGTTTCTTACCTGAGAGAAATATTTGGCGATGTAGAGGGCTCCATAGAGGCCATGAAGCTGGCGGTTTCAGCGGGTTACCCGGGTTACGAACAAACGGCCTGGGCCAGGCTGACGTTGGGCAGGCTCTATGAACACTACCGGAGCCTGGAAGAGGCTGAACAACAATTCCAGATGGTGCTGGCGGAACGCCCCGATTATCCTTTCGCCATCGCTGCACTAGGAGATATTGCATTGCAACGCAAAGATTATGCTAAGGCGGAACGCTTGCTGAAAAAAGCAGCAACTATTATCCCTGAATTCAGCTTCTACGAATCTTTGGCCCGATTGTACAAAACGCAGGGCCGCAATCAAGAATTTCAGGCCACTATGGATGAGTTACTTCAGATGTTCCGGGAAGACACTGAAAGTGGCCACGATATGAACCTGGAATACGCCAAATTATACTCCAATCTGCTGGATGACCCCGAAAAAGCATTGGAATATGCTCAAAAGGAATACAATCGCCGGCCGGATAATATTGATGTCAATCGCGTTATGGCTTCTATTTATTTCAAACGGGGAGAAACCGAGCTCGCCACCCGGCGCCTGGAAGTGGCCACCCGGACCCATGCCCGCTATCCGGAATTAGCAGATCTGCAGATGCAGTTGGCGGTGAATCGGTAGGATGTCGAAAGGTCGGAAGGTCGAAACGTCTGGATGTCGAAAGGTCGGAAGGTCTGGATGTCGGAAGGTCGGAAGGTCGGAAGGTCGGGATGTCGGGATGTCGGAAGGTCGGGATGTCGGAAGGTCGGGATGTCGAAACGTCGAAAGGTCGAAAGGTCGGGATGTCGAAACGTCGAAAGGTCGAAAGGTCGGGATGTCGGAAGGTCGGGATGTCGAAAGGTCGGAAGGTCGAAACGTCGGGATGTCGAAAGGTCGGGATGTCGGAAGGTCGGGATGTCGAAACGTCGAAATGTCGGAAGGTCGGAATGTCGGCGCGGCTGTGGCGCCTCCTGGAATCTGGGAAGTGCATGCTTGTCCGGCTGCGGCAGCAGATGGGTAGGATTTTTCCAGGGAACCAGGGGCCGAAGGAACCAGTACTCCAAGAACTAACAAATCCTCGGCAGCTGCTCTCCAACCGGCATATTGACGACCCGTTTGCCGCCGATATTACTGGAGAGGACGACCTGCCGGGGGTGGGCGTCCACTATTTCACCGATGATGGCGGCATTTTCGCCGTACTCCAGGCTGCGTAGTTTGTCGGTAAAGGCTTCGGCTATTTCCGCCTCGACGATTGCAATGAAGATACCCTCATTGGCCACGTAGAGCGGATCGAGGCCCAGTATCTCGCAGGCGCCCTCTACCTGTTCGTCGAGGGGGATGAGGGGCTGATGGATATCGACGCCGAGCCGGGTGTCCCGTGCCAGTTCGTTGAGCACGGTGGCTACCCCGCCGCGGGTAGGGTCGCGCATGAGGTGGATAGCTGGGCCGAATTCGTCGAGCAGGGCGCGGATGGTATGGTTGAGGTTGCAGGTATCACTCTCAATATCCGTTTCGAACTGTAGGCCTTCCCGGACAGAAAGGATAGCGACACCATGAGTGGCTACGTTGCCACTGATGATGACTTTATCACCTGGCCGGATACGGCTCATGCTGATATTCGCTTTGGGATGGATTGGCCCCAGGCCGGTGGTATTGATAAATATCTTATCGCCTTTACCCTTTTCCACCACTTTTGTATCGCCGGTCACAACCTGCACCCCGGCTTGTTCGCAGGCTCCTTTGATAGAAACCAGGATCTGCCAGAAATCCTGCATGCTCAGGCCTTCCTCCAGGACAAAGCCCAGGGAGAGGTGTTGGGGGATCGCGCCACACATAGCCAGGTCGTTCACCGTACCGTTGACCGCCAGTTCACCGATGTTCCCACCTGGGAAAAAAATGGGTGAGATGACGAAACTGTCGGTAGAGAACCCCACCGGGCCATTGTAAGAGAGCACCGCCCCGTCGTGGTGAGTGTCGAGTTTGTCATTACTCAGCAGGCTGAATACGCCACTTTCCAGCAGTTTGTTAGTCAGCAGGCCGCCGCTGCCATGCCCCAGGGTAATGATATCAAAGTCGAGCTCCGGCATGGGGCAGTCCAGTTGCATTTTTATCTTTTTAGTCGTCATAGGTTAGCCTGTTGTCAGTTGATAGTTGATGATTGTAGCTTGGCCATTCAACCATAAACTCCTAAACTTTTAAACTTTTAAACTTCTAAACTATTAAACCTCCCATTCCACCCTAGGCCATCTCCGAGATCACCTGGGAGAAATGGTAATAAGCCGCGCAGGCGCCTTCCGAAGAGACCATCGGAGCTCCCAATGGAGAAGAAGGCGTACAGCCTTTGCCGAATTGTGGGCACTCGTGCGGTTTTTTGATCCCTTTGAGCACCAGCCCGGCAATGCATTCCTCGCTCTCTTTAGCTTCGGGTATGTTCACATCGAATTTGATATTGGCGTCGTAGGCCCGGTATTCCGGGCGCAGGTGGTAACCGCTGCCGGGGATAGTACCGATGCCCCGCCATTCCCGGTCGCCCACTTCAAAGGCCCGGGAGATAATCTTTTTAGCTTCCAAATTGCCCTCGGGACGCACTATCCGGCTGTACTGGTTCTCCAGTTTAGCGGCCCCTTGCTCCAGTTGTCGGACCGTCATGAGGATGCCTTGTAACAAGTCGACTGGCTCGAATCCTGTCACTACAATGGGGATGTGATAGCGCTCCACGATTGGATAGTATTCTTCAGTACCCATTATGGCGCAGACATGGCCGGCGGCGAGGAAGCCCTGAATATTACTTTCCTCGTCATCCATTACCGCTTCGATGGCGGGAGGAACGAGTACATGAGAAGGCAGAATGGAGTAATTCTTTACCCCCAGGTGTTCAGCCTGAATCACCGACAAAGCATTGGCCGGCGCAGTCGTTTCAAAGCCTACCGCAAAGAAAACCACTTCCTTGCCGGGGTTTTCTTTTGCCAGTTTCACTGCTTCCAGAGGAGAGTAAAGAATGCGAACATCCGCTCCTTCGGCTTTTGCCTGTAGCAGGCTCTTTTTTGAACCGGGTACTCGGAGCATATCTCCAAAGGAGCAAAGGATGACACCCCGCTCCTGGGCAAGGAATACTGCTTTATCGATCAGGTTGAGCGGGGTGACGCAAACCGGGCAGCCCGGGCCGTGCACCATCTGTACTTCCCCGGGCAGCATATTCAGGATGCCGTTTTTGACTAAGCTGTGGGTTTGGCCGCCGCACACCTCCATGATCGTCCACGTACGGGTGACGGTTTTCCTGATCTCGTCAAGGTACTGGCTGACCAATTCTGGTTGTCGGTATTCGGTTAGGAATTTCATAATACTCGGTAGTTATGAAAGAAACAAGCAACTCAAGCTACAATAAAACTATGGCATAATTGCCCAAAGGCAATATTTTCATCATTGGGTGACAGCTCGCGGTGGAAGTACAGTTCAAAATCCTTTCCCAGCAGTTCGATTACCATATCCACCAGCAATGCATTTTGCCAAACACCTCCGCTGAAAGCAATCTTTCGCACCCCTGCAGCCTCCGCTACCGGCCGGATGGCCATGGCCAGCGACCAGTGAAAGCAGGCGGCGATGTACCCTTTGTCCTGGCCGGCTTTCAGTCCGGCCAGAATACCCGCCATCAATTGCCGGGTGGAGAGGGTGGGCGCATTTTTTTTCCAGATGGGGTAGGATTCTTTCATTGCCAACCCATTTCGGAGGCAATAATCTGTAGCCAGCTTTTCCAACTGCATGGCGGCTTCACCTTCGAAGGTGCACTTATCCCGTCCAATAAGCAGGCTGGCTGCCGCATCGAACAAACGGCCCACACTCGACGACTGCATACCGTTCCCACTTTCCAGCATTTTCTGGTAAACGTCCCATTCGGTTTTGCTGAATTTCGGCAAAAGTTCTATTTCCGCTTCCGGTAGGCCGGCTGTGGCCATGAGGGCGGACAGACGGGGTTCCCGCGCAGTTTTATCGCCTAAAACGTAACTAAAATAGTCGAAATATACGAGCCTTTCAAATGATTGCCCGTTGTAGCGGAAAAATTCACCGCCCCAGGCTTGTCCGTCCTGCCCCAGGCCCAAACCATCCCAGATGACACCCAGGATGGGCGATTCGGGATGGAGCAGGCCGTGCTCGCCCAGCACTGCAGCAAAGTGCGCTTCGTGATGTTGAACGGTTTGGAGGGGAATGCCCCAGTGCCTGGCCAGTTCTTCGCCAAACTGTGTACTGAAGTACCCCGGGTGCTGATCAACCAGGATGGCCTGCGGCTGGGCGTCAAATAAGCCCAGAAGATGGTACACCATCTTCCGGAAGCGCTCTTGTGATTCGAATTCGTCCAGGCTGCCAAGGAATTGACTGACATAAAAATTTTGAGCGTGCATCAGGGTAAAGGCGCTCTTCATTTCCGCACCCATGGCCAGGAGCGATTGCCCCTGCGGCGCCGGAGTTGGAGGCAGGAAGGTCGGCGCCATTCCTCTGGAGCGGCGCAGGATAATGCGTTTGTCGTGAAAAGGGCTGAAGCGCAACACGCTGTCGTCCTGCGGGGCGGCAATATCGCGATCATGTGTGAGGATATAATCAGCGATGGGCGCCAGATAATCCAAGGCATCGATTTCCTCGTAGCAAATTGGAGAACCGCTGAGATTGCCACTGGTGGCGATGATCGGCTTGCCGAAGGTTTTTAACAACATATCGAATAAGGGCGCGTAGGGCAGCATCACCCCGATCTGGTCGAGCTCGGGGGCAATGCCCGGCAGGTCGATCCCACTGGCAGGTTTTTTCTTCACCGGCAGCAGCACAATAGGCGCTGTCGGAGATTGCAGTGCTTCTATCGCTGACTCGGACAGTTCCGCATCCTGGGCGATGCTATCCAGGCTTGGGTACATCAGTGCAAAGGGTTTGTCCGGGCGGTGCTTGCGGCTGCGCAGGAATAATATCGCATCGGCATTGGTGGCGTCACAGGTAAGCAGAAAGCCTCCGATCCCCTTGATGGCGATAATGCGCCCTTCTGACCACAAACGGGGTACTTTATGCAGAATGGCTTCCTGACTGTTGGGCAGCCGGCCTTTCTCCTGATGGAAGAGGCTGAGGTGGATGCTGCAGGCCGGGCAGGAGTTGGTCTGGGAATAGTAGCGTCGGTTCAGCGGGCTCTCATACTCCGCCTGGCAGTCGAGGCACATCTCGAAAGGCGCCATGGTAGTGCGCTCCCGGTCGTAGGGGAGTTGGGTGACGATGGAAAAACGCGGCCCACAGTTGGTGCAGGTAATGAAGGGGTAGCCGAACCGGCGGTCGTCATTTTTTATGTAAAGCTCCTCCCGGCAATCCTCGCACATAGCGAAATCGGGCGTAAGGAGAAGCTTTGCCTCGCCGCCTACCTCACTGTCTACAATTTCAAAATCATCAAAAGTTTTATTCGGGATTTCCGCT
Source organism: Lewinellaceae bacterium (assembly GCA_020636215.1). Taxonomy (GTDB): domain Bacteria; phylum Bacteroidota; class Bacteroidia; order Chitinophagales; family Saprospiraceae; genus JACJYE01. Next base: position 978,776 of record JACJYG010000004.1, on the reverse strand, counting down.
ATGCGATGATGGGTAATAATGGACATGGCCGGCGCCTGCCGGATAAGCGCTTTGTAAAATTGCTTCGCTATTTCCCGGCTGGCATTGAATTCCACATGCACGCCATCGGTGGTATTACTTACCCACCCATTCAGGCCGTGCTGCCTGGCCAGGCGGTAGACGTAGGGCCGAAAGCCTACGCCCTGTACCTGGCCTTCGATGTGGATGTGGTGGGTTGGCATTGGTGGTGGCTGGTTCTGGCTTAGCGGTTACAAGTTTAAGGTTACAGGTTCAATGTTGAGTTTAAGGTTACAGGGCGGGCCTGTGAACCCGGATTTTGCCAAAAATAACAAAACAGGCCGGAGCAATTACTTTTTTTTCTTTTTCAGCATTGCCTTCGCCTCATTCTCCTGCATCCTTATCTGGATAATGCGGTTGATCAGGGAGAAAGGCAGGGGCTCGTTTGGGGGGAAGTGTAGGGTCGTTCCGGAAACTTTGATGCCGGACAGTTCTGATTTCATGGCCTTGGCCAAGCTGGAGCTCATGGTGTAAAAGCTGCAAAACTGCCTGGTGGCTCCGATACCCACCAGGCTGTAGATGTATTTGTAACAGATTACCTGATAGCTGATCATTTCTTCCGCCTCCGGAACGGTTTCTTTGATGAAGGCCCGCAATTGTTCCAGGGTTGCCTGGTGCTCTAGGGGCTGGCTGGCGACGTAGTCATCGGCGGTTTTAATGGAGGCGGGAGATTTTTGATTGCTCATGCGACATCCTTATTGTCGTTAAAGATAATAAATTCAATAGTCGGAATATTCAGTTGGATAAAGATAAGAGATATCTATATGAGAAACATTATTCATGTATTTAGGCATGGCTTTCAGTTTTTCCCATTCGGGTGCTTCTCCGAATTCCTTCCAATGTTCCTCCCTGCTTGACAGGCCGGAGAACGTGGTCATATACATCAGATTGGGCATCTTAGGCCCTGAAATCACTTCTGCGTAAAATACGGCATTGAAACCGAGCCGTTCAAAGAGCTTGATCTCTCCACCTGCATTAAACATGTCAACTTTATTCTTGAAATAAGCTTCTGTCGGCGATTCATAACTCCGCAATTCATAGATCCGGTTCGCTCTCGGGCCATCTAGTTTGGAGGCTTGCATAGCCGGCATATCTTCAAATGCCTTCAATAATATCGATTCAAAACGACTGTATGGGGGGTGTTGATGGGAAACCCCAATATAATCCTGGCCGGCGGATAAATAAGTTTGGTCCTTTCCAAGTTCCTCCTCAAGCGTAAGGAATTGTGCCAAAGAAGAAAATGGAACCAAGATCAATATCTTTTTTACGGAGTCCGTTCCATCTGGACTTGGTTTGAACACGCCAATATTTTGAATGCCCAGCCTTTTTAGTCCAGGCAAATAGGCTTCTTTAAGATAGTTGTCCGTAGTTTGTACTTGTTCATCCGTATCGAAAGTATAAATCTTAAGCTGATAGTATTCCCTGGATTGCGCTAAGGGTGTTGAATGGTTGGTATCCATTGTTTTACAGCTTGCAAGGGTGAAAATACCAGTGATTAGAAGGAGGAATTTGGTTGGGTTCATGTTTTATCTGATTTTGACATTTCGGTAAAATCCAAAAAGCGAGAAGAAAACGGAGTTATTCCTCATCAACGTCTCTCTCCGGCACGAATTGAAGGTGCAGGACTGGAAGAAACTCCGCTGGCTGAGCCGCTACTATGAAGGCCTGGTGAAGGAGGGCCTGGTGGAGGAGCCGTTCCGCCGCACAGATTAAAATGTTCCGCCAGACTCCAGTTCGGCGCCTGAGCTGGCCATAGAGTTTAACAAAATCTCAGGTTTGAATGGCGCTTTTTCAAGCCCAAACAGCAGCTCAGGTTAACATTCCGGCACTTTGATCGAAATATTCACCGCTATTTCTCCGACCCGAACTGGAGTTCGGGTTAACACTCGGGCACTTTGATCGAAATATTCACCGCCAGGCCGCCCTGTGAGGTTTCCTTGTATTTGGTGTTCATATCCTGGGCCGTTTCCCACATGGTTTTGATCACTTCATCGAGGTGGACCTTGGCCTTGTCCGGGTCACTATCCAATGCGATATTAGCGGCGGTGATGGCCTTAACAGCGCCCATGCTGTTGCGCTCGATGCAGGGCACCTGCACGAGGCCCTGTATGGGGTCGCAGGTTAGGCCCAGGTGGTGTTCCATGGCGATCTCTGCCGCCATAAGCGCCTGGCCGACGCTGCCGCCGAGGCCTTCGGTGAGCGCCGCCGCCGCCATGGCCGACGACACGCCGATCTCCGCCTGGCAGCCGCCCATAGCGGCGGAAATAGTAGCGCCTTTCTTGAAAATACTGCCCACCTCACCGGCCACCATCAGAAATTTGACGATGTCGTCATCCGTAACCTCTTTTTCGGTAAAGCAGATATAATACATCAGCACGGCCGGGATGACGCCTGCCGCGCCATTGGTGGGCGCCGTAACGATGCGCCCGAAGCTGGCGTTCTCTTCATTGACGGCCATGGCAAAGCAGCCGATCCATTTGAGCACCTTGGAAAATTCATAATCGCAGCGAGACAGGCATGCCAGCCACTCGTCGGCATTGGTGTACGGACATGGCTTCAGCAATTTGTCATGGATATCGGCGGCGCGGCGGGTGACATTAAGCCCTCCGGGCAGCGTGCCGCGGGTATGGCAGCCGCGGTACATACACTCCTTCATTACATTCCAGATGCGCAAGAGCCCGGTTTTTACCTCCGATGGTTTGCGCCAGGTGCGCTCGTTTTCCAGCACCACTTCCCAGATGGAGGCGTTTTCCTCAATACAGTAGCGGGCGAGCTCCCGGGCGGTAATGATTGGATGAGGCAGCGACATGAAATTTGCCTGCCCCGCTTCGCCTTCCTTCACCACAAAGCCGCCGCCTACGGAGTAGTAAGTGCTTTCATAAACTAAATCTCCACCGGCGTCAAATGCCTGAAAAATGAGGCCATTGGCGTGGCCGGGCAGGCGCTCGGAGAAATGAAAGAGGACATCCTTTTCCGGCTGAAAGGCAATGGGATGGCTATTCGCCAGGAGCAGGCTTTGTTCTGTTTTGATGCGTTCGGGAATGCGCTGCACGTCCTCCACCGGCATTGTTTCGGGGTCCTGTCCGCTGAGGCCGAGCAGCACGGCGATGTCGGTGCCGTGGCCAATACCGGTGAGGGCCAGCGAGCCGTATAAATGTGCCTGCAGGCGGTATACGGAAGCTAGCAAATCGTGGGCTTGCAGCTCCCGGTAGAAGCATTCGGCGGCGCGCCAGGGCCCCAGGGTATGGGAGCTGGACGGGCCGATGCCGACTTTGAGCATGTCAAATACGCTAATGGATTCCATTGGTTAAGGCGTTTTCGAAGTGGGAAGTGGGAAGTCGGAAAGGAGGACTTCCGGCTTCAAAATTACATAATTGGCGGTTATTGGGGAATGAATGCTACAAACCGAATAGCGTTTTCAGTTTTAATTCAAGTCTTGATTTGTATGGAGAGGGAAGGTCGCCCAGTTTTCTCAAAATAATTCTGGAAGGTAAAGTCACCAATCTATGCAGGCGAATAGCAGAAGTAACTTTCAATCCTGTTTTATAAAATTCAGGATCTTTAATATCCAGGATTAGGTCAGATTTCTCGCTGGCTTTAAGCGTATTGCTAGTGATGAAAGCAATTATGACATGATTGTACCCCGAAATCTCTTCTGTAAGACAAACGGCTGGGCGGACTTTTGTTCCAGTCAGGTCGTCGAAGGGAAATGGGACAAGTACAATACTATGCTTCATGTTTTATCGGTTCACCATCTTCAATAGAGTAAATATCTTCATCTTCGCCCGTTAGAAAATCAAAGGCTGGGTTAAGGGATATATTTTCCAACCAGTTTTGATCATCAAGGTCTTCCTCTTCTGAGATTAAGATGATAACTCGAACCTGTTTATTGAGATAGGTTAAAGGCTTGTCCAGTTTTAGCTTTCCCTTCTCATTGATTTTTCCCGTTACTTCTAAAGCTTTCATGCTACCGCATTTTGATTTTTCAACCCACATGTACTTTGATTAGTTCCTCTTAGAAAATATCTTGGCTAAGATAACGAACCATTTTTACTATTTAAGATTCTCGTCGAGAATCCAGTTTGGAACAGGGCTAATTCGCCCCCATTGGCCCGTAACTACCCTCCCCAATAAACATTCCCCAACTGCACTACAGCCAGCACCAGGAACAGGCCGCTGAGGAAGTAATTCAGGTTGCGGGCAAAGTAGTTGGCGCGGAGCAGGATGAATTGGGCGAAGCGGGCGTAGGCTGCCAGTAAAGTGACGGCGCCAAGGGCGAGGCCACTTATAAAGAAAAGATGATAAGGAGCATGCAGGCTGATCAGCCCCTCGGCTTTAAGCAAGGCGCCCATCGTGAAAAAGTAGGGAATATTGAGGGCGTTCATGCCGGCCACACCCACGCCCAGCAGATAGGGGCGGCCTTTGCGCTGACTGGATTGTACTTCCTTGCCGCGCCGCGCCTGGTAGAAAAAGAAAAAAGCCAGCGTCAGAAAAATAGCCACTGATGCCGTCCGGATATAGGTGAACACCTCGGGGTGCTTGCCAAGGTAGCCGGCAAAGGCCACAGCGATATACGCCTGAAAGAAGATCGTAGTGGCAGCTCCGGCGCTGTAGCGCAGGCCGGCGGGCATACCACGCTTAATGCTGATACTGACGGCGGTCATATTGACCATGCCGGGCAGGGAAATACCAACTGTGGTTAAAAGGAAACCGAAAAAAAAAGGGTTGATGAAATCCATGAGGAAGCGGTAGGTAATTCTGTTTGGGTTATTGCTCCTCCGCCTTTTTCTCCTCAAACCGCAACGCATAAAAGCGGTTACCCAATTCGCGGGAAGGCTCGTTAAAGAGGAAAAGCACGAATGCCGTGCCCCTGCCTGCCTTGTGTAGAGCGAGCAACTCGCAGTGGCGGGTATCGGCAAAATGAGGTTTGGGGTGGAAAAAATACTGTCGCCCCCAGTCGGCATTGAAATCTTTCGCCAGGATGTCGGGGGCTATTTCACGTTCGGAAATTACATAATCCTCTTCGTTGGTTGCCAGATGGGTAACGAGCCGGGTGGCGCTGATCACCGGAAATTCGCACAATGGGTCATCAGCTTCATAGGGTTTTACGATATACCGCACTTCCATCTTCTCCAGCCGGGAGCGCATCGCGTAGTCATAGTGCTGAAATGGATCGCGATCCATACGCGCCGGTTTATAACGCGCTTCCAGTGGCGTGATAAATTCGAGTCCGGCCTGTTCAAGCAAGGCTTCGAAACGCGGAGTAAGTGCTACCTGTGCAGGTAGCACAACCGACAGAAATCCAAGAATAACAGAGACTGATATGTGTTTCACGGTGAACCGAATGCTCAGGCTGGAGCGATCCGTATTTTTTCTTTGATGGACTGTATAAGGGCGGGGGAGGGCTTTCGGCGGTGAATCTTACTTTTTATGAAATCCCGGAAGGATTTTTCCTGACTGAGGACTTTTAGGTAGGCAGGGTTGGACTTGATCTCTAACAACAGGTCGCGCTCGGCGCTTTCACTAAGCTCGTTATCTAAGTACATGGTTACTTTTCGGACGAGTTCCTGATAGTTTTGATCTCTCATTGTAACACGTTTTTCACCGCCCTCGGGGCTCTGTAGCTCGTTTGCCACACACTTGGCCGGGACATGTCGCCCCTTCTGTCTTTCCCGGGCAAAGCCAGGAGGGGCAGGGAGGGAGAACAGTAGTATGTCCAATTCGCAATGTCATCAGCCTATGTGTTTTTAACGAGTGAAACTTATTTGTGGCCGCACTTACAGCATAACTGCATCCGTTGGGCAGGGCAGGAATTATTTATAGAATTCATGCGCACCTTTCGGGAGCTTGGACACAGACAAGTTTCATGGGATTGAGCCCCAGCGGGGGCAAGGGTTAACGAATGTTCTACTTTCTTTTGTCCTTGTAGCCCAAGGACTCGGCATATTCTTTTAATTTTTCTTTCAACATATTGCGGGCCCGATGCAGCCTCGAGCGCACGGTGCCGATTGGAATATCGATGATCTTGGATATTTCCTCGTAAGTAAAGCCTTCTACATCACACAGGAGGATAACCACCCGGAAATCTACCGGTAAAGAATTGATGGCGTTGGTTGCTTCATCGCCCATCATGCTCTGAAACATTTCCTCCCGCAAGTCCATATAGCTGGAATACGAAGTGTCTTCTTCATCGTGGAAATTGACAATCTCTTCGTAATCGACTTGGGTGGGCTGCTTACTTTTTTTCCGGTACTGGTTGATGAAGGCGTTCTTCAATATTTTGAACAACCAGGCTTTGGCATTGGTGCCTTCCTTGTAATTTTCAATGAACCGGTACGCCTTCAAATAAGTCTCCTGAACGAGGTCGTTGGCGTCTTCTTCGTTATAGGTCAGGTGATAGGCGAAGGTAAAAAGAGGGTCTATTTGAGGTAGGAACTCTTCCTCAAAAATCCTATCGTACCGCTCTTTGATATCGTTCTGCTTTGTCATCAGGACCATAAAGATAGGAATAATTTGCAATTGCCAAAGCCAAAGAACAATCGCCAGTAGCTTCGCCAATAGGTTTTAAAGTGTTGTTGTTCAATTGGTTGTGATAGGGGTGGGTGGCTATTTTTACTTCTCAGTATCGCTCGTAATTGCACTAACTGGTATTTGCGAAAAAAAGTTTCCCTAGTTGAAAAAAAAATATGGGATAACATAAATGGGGGAGTGGCCGCCCGGCCTTGGCGGGTAACAACCATTTAACAATATAGCCATTTAACCTTACCTCATAAGTGCCGTTCAGCGTGGTAAGACGACCGGACCAGAGGGGCGCTTTCAACGAAGAGGAAGCCTTTGGAAAGCCCCACTGCTTTGTATTCAGCAAATTTATCGGGGTGAACGTATTCTACCACGTCCAGGTGCATCTTGGTAGGTTGGAGATATTGGCCGATGGTGAGCACATCGCAGCCGTGTTCCACGAGTTGATCCATAGTTTTGAAGACCTGCTCGTCGGTTTCGCCGAGTCCGACCATAATGCCGGATTTGGTGCGTTTACCGTAGGCTTTGGTGCGTTGGATCTGCTCCAGGCTTCGCTGGTACTTGGCCTGGGGGCGCACTTTTCGATAGAGGGCCTCTACGGTTTCCATATTATGAGAAACCACTTCCTGTCCGGCGCTGATCATGCGTTCGAGGGCCCACCAGGTGGCGCGCACATCGGGAATGAGGGTTTCTATGGTCACCTGTGGCGTACGCTCTTTGACGGCGCGTACGGTTTGATACCAGATCTCGGCGCCCCGGTCCTGGCGTTCGTCCCGGTTGACAGAAGTGATGACGGCGTGTTTGACGCCCATCAGTTCGATGGCTTCGGCCACCCGGCGCGGCTCATCCTCATCGTACTCCGGCGGGCGGCCGGTCTTTACAGCGCAGAAGGAGCAGGAGCGGGTACAGGTGTTGCCCAATATCATGAAGGTTGCCGTGCCGGCGCCCCAGCACTCTCCCATGTTGGGACAGTTGCCACTTTGGCAGATGGTGTGCAGTTTGTACTCATCTACCAGGGTGCGTACCTTTTTATAGCTTGGGCCAATTGGAAGCTTGACGCGCAACCAATCAGGTTTTTTTCGCCGGGGCTCTTTCTTTTCTGTTATGGGTAGTTCGATCATGTTCTTATTCTTTTATGTTCGGCCTCTACTTTTAGCGCATTTTGAAGCGAAGGCGATAAGTGGAAATTTAACAAAAAGATAGGGGGAAGGGTTTGAGCCCCAATCCCGAAACCTGCCAGTTGAATACTATTCGGCAAGAACTTCTGGCAATCAATAACGAATTTTACCTGGTTCGATAGAAGTGAGAATAAAAAAGGCTTACCTCACTACCACCGTTTGCCGAGCTGCAAATTTACATAAAGGTTGATGAAAAGAGGAGAATTTTCCGTATTCGGAACCTGTGGGGATTCCACCATGATGGGGACTTTCTGGAAGAACGCGTCGACCATCACGCCGGCTTCTATGGCTTTGACAAACTCATCGAATGCGCCCCAATCGAAGTGGACGGCGAACTTGCCGTGGAGGCCGGGCCGTATGCCCACTTCTCCCAGGCCCCTGGAGAATCCGGAAGAGCCGTAAATGCGGCTGATGTCCAGGAACAGGTTAGCATTAGATTCGGAATATTTTTCACTCCGGATGATGAAATTATCGAAATTGCCTTGTTCTACAGAGCGCACCAGTTCCAGGTAATAGGGTTTGAGCAGGCCCAGAGAAGGGCCGCCCTCATAACTGATGCCTACCGCCAGCCCTTTGCGCTTGGCTTTTTCTGAGAAATACCGTTTCTCTCCTAGTCCCGCACGCAGCACCAGGAAATTATTCTGTTTCCCGAAGACAAAAGCCCGGGATACCCGGGAAGCGGCAGGGGTTTGGAAATCAAAACTTTGCCGGAACTCTTTGGGGTGTTTGATTTCCCCTAATTCGATGTTGACGAAGCGGGTGCGATAGAATGTCTTCAGCTGGGCAATATTGACGCCAAGCGAATAACCATTGGTGTGTAATTTCAGATCGACGGTAAATTCCCGGTTATAGACAATACCCTTGGACTCGTCGTAGATGTTCTGCTGGGTATCATAGATTTCCTGCGCGTTCGTTACGAAGGGCAAAAAGGGGAGGATCAATAAAAGGAGTATGTATTTTCGGGCCATAGTCGGTCAATGTTAAAATAGATACAGCCAATGGCGTAAAATGTTCAACCTGAATTACCGGAGTGCTCAGAATCTTTAATCAGTATTCATGCTCCGGAAAGCATTCAAGATAGCAAAATAATCACATAAAGTACAGCTTCAATAAAAAAGGAAATGCCTGGCTTTTGTTCTGGCAACGACAATTATTGTGTGGAAGGCCGTAGTAACGCTCAGGGCAAAAGCCTGGCTTCATTTTGTTGTTGGTTCTTTTTCCGAAACTGCAAAGCTTGTTCCGTACAGCATTGTATAGAAAGTTCCAGGTATTTTCGATGGCCGCCCGTTTGTCGGAAAGAGAAGCAGTAGAAGCCAGCGAGTTTGGGATGAGGCTGAGCGACGCAATCCAGGCGAAGGGAAGGCTCCTGAGCCTTGAGGTTTTGCAGGTAAGGCCAGAGGCTTTCTATTATCGGGAAAGTTTCGCGGGCGCTATGATGGAGCAGCCAGTGGCTGGGAAGAAGGTTGCCGGCAGATTTCAGGATGAAACCGGATTGGGAGATCAGGAGAATTTGGGTCAACATTGTTCTTAGGTGTTTGTTAAAGCACTGTTTTTTGCCCCGGGGGGGAGGTCAATCCAAGTCTTTTTTTTCAACCAATTGGGCGCCGAGGCTAAGGAAAAGGCCCTCTACGTTCTCCCCTGTTTTAGCACTGGTGAAGAGATAGGTTTCCGGTATCTGCCTTTTCATAATGATTAATTCTTCTTCGCTAACCAGGTCCTTTTTGTTGCCTATGACCTTGATCAGGCATCCGGGCAGGGTTTTTTGGATGAGTTTCAAGTCTGCTTCCATGTTTTTAAGGGTGTTCGGGCGGCTCAGGTCAAATACATAGACCACCGCACTGGCGCCCAGAAAGTAGGTGCGCGGTACTTTTTCCTGAGAGACTTCTCCGGCGATATCCCAAAGCACTAAAGAAACATCCTGTCCATTGATGGCAACTTCCTTTTTATCCACTTTTACCCCGATTGTAGTCAGATAGCGTTCGCTAAAAGTATTGTGGATAAAGCGGTTGAAAAGAGAGGTTTTTCCCACGGCAAAGCTTCCGGTAATAAGGACTTTCCTACTGATCATGCAAGCGTTTTTTCTATGAAGTACAAACGGAGTTTCTCCTGCAGGTGGAGATGAAATGCGGGGTCATCCGGGTCTATTTTACGGGCAAGTTCCCGGTCGGCGAAGTTAAACATCTGCTCGGATAATTCTTCTTTTTCCCCGGCCGTGAGCGCCCCATTGACTGCCAGGGCGATATAGTAGGTGTAGAAATCCTGGATCAGGATCTGGTAATTGCCGTAGTTAATCATTTCCAGTTCTGCATCGCCCCGTTGAAAGGCATCGATGACAAAAGATTTGATAGCGGTGAGCATGCCGGCGATGAGCTCTTTATCGATGGTGGGGTGAAGAGAAGCACTGCCCAGCAATAGGCCCGAATGCTGGCCGATAACGTAGGCCTCCTCCACCCTGAGGCCGGCAGCCTGGCTGATGATGATGTCGCTTTCGCGAACGCCCGACAGGCGGGCCCTAAGTCGGCCCAGAAAACTTTGTTTGATCTGGACTTCCACACTCTCCCGCAGCGCCTGCAATTGTTGGGCGATATACTTGCGGATCATTTTGCCCAGGATGGGGTAGATCAGGTTGAGCAGTTCCTCCTGAGATTCTTTCAGTTTGCGTTCAATGAGCCGTTCTACCGTATGGCGGTATGCAACAGGAAAATGTTCTTTGAAGTGTTCCAATTGTTCCTCGATAATGGGCACGACGCGCTCCGCCAGCTGTCCGCGTTGGTCCAGGATGTCCTCCAGCCGTTGGAGGGTTTCCCGGTCTTTGCGCAACAGGATATCCCTGACCTCTTCCAAAAGGGCCTGTTCGTTCGGTATTTGGCCGGGGTGCACCATTTTTTTTCGGGGCGTCTTTTCCATCAGAGGTTAATGCCCGTCGCCGGACAATTGCTGGCCGAGATCGCGGAGCATTTGGCCCAACTTTACCCGGTCGGATTCGCTTACCGTATTGATTTTTTCTTCCAGGGTATTGGCACGGGTGTTCAGTTGCTGTTCGAGGGAAGCCAGGCGGTTTGCTGTTTCTTCCCGAAAGGCTTGGAGCGCTGCAGCCTGTCGCTTTTCCAGTTCATCCAGCTTCTGATTAAAGTCCTTTTCCATTGCATTGACCCGAGACTCCAACTGGTCGAATCGGTCATTATACTGTACCATCTGCTCGCCCATCAGAATATCGCGGATGGTGCTGATCTCACCCAAAACCGGCTGTTTTTGATTTGGCATATGTATTATTTTTCTATGTTTATAAAATTAAGGTATTTTTTTCAATGTCTCTCCATTTAAGGGGAATACTCTTATCTTGATGGCAAAAGAAACAGTACTTAATCCTTTATGCGGTTGCTGATCTATGTGCCGTTGCTTACCTCCCGGGTCGAGTATGCGTTCCAGCTACTTTTCGGTTCGGCGCTTTCATTAGCCTACGAGTTTACAAGCGATGAGTCCTTCTTTCGCAGGTCGGCGGGCCCCCGGCTCAACTACAGTGAGAAGCCTTTAGTGGATGGCGAACTCTGGTTGCCGGCCGGGCCATTGCTTGGGGAACGGGGCATACGGCCTCTGAGCCCGGATGCTTTTCTGGCCGAGGGTTTGCCTGCTTTTTTTGCCCAATCCGCCCCAGGCGCTGCCCTCCCATTCGACCTGCCCGCCCTGGCTTTTTTTCTGGCCAGTCGTTATGAAGAATACCTGCCATTTCACCCCGACCGCCTGGGCCGGTTCCCGGCTTCGGAAAGCTTCGCTTACCGACAGGGTTTTTTGCAACAGCCCCTGGTCAATCAATGGGCCCTTCACCTGGCGGATTTATTGCGGCAACGATTTCCCGGCCTAAATATCAAACAGCCGGAATACCACTTTCAGCCTACTTACGATGTCGATTTGGCCTGGGCTTACCAACACCGGCCGGCCTGGCGGCTCGTTTTAGCCAGCCTGCGTGATTCTCTGACAGGCCAGTGGCCCGCTTTTAAAGAAAGAGCCGCCGTGTTGACGGGGCGACGCTCAGATCCTTTTTATACTTTTGATTACCTGAAGCGTTTACATCAACAATACCAGTTGACGCCGCTCTACTTCTTCCTTTTGGGAAATGCAGGAACTTACGATAAAAGTATACGCCATACCGTGCCGGCTTTCCGGCAACTGATCCGAAAAATAGCCCAAGGTGCAACAGTAGGCATTCATCCTTCCTTCCGCTCCAATAGTTCCGCCATGCGCCTGGAAAAAGAAATTCGCCGGCTCGAAGCAATTACGGACAGGAAGGTGCTCGACAGCCGGCAGCACTTTCTGATGCTCCGCTTTCCGCACACTTACACTCAGCTACTTGAAACAGGTGTACGGAACGATTACTCCATGGGTTTCGCCGATGCCCCCGGTTTTCGCGCCGGCATGGCGACACCTTTCCCCTGGTACAATCTGGAAAAGGAACGAATGGAATCGCTGAAAGTCTTTCCTTTTGCAGCAATGGACGTCACCCTGCGCCAATATCAACGCCTGGCTCCGGAGCAAGCCTTTCTGCAGCTCTGCCGTTTATCGGATACTGTTCGGAAGGTTGGAGGGAATTTTATCACGCTCTGGCACAATAGTTCTTTTTCTGTACATCATGGTTGGTGCGGCTGGCGGGAAGTATACGAAAAGATAGTATCTTACGCGCGTTAGTTAAAGGCAATAATTATGATCGTAAACCTTAGTGAAAAGAACTCGATAGTCAACCGTTTCCTCGCTGAAATGCGCGACGTGAAGGTCCAGCAGGACAGTATGCGTTTCCGGCGCAATCTCGAACGCATTGGAGAGATATTGGCCTATGAAATCAGCAAGGAACTGGAGTACACCGAAAAAGCAGTGGAAACGCCCCTGGGTATCGCCAAAGTCCAGGTGCCTACCCAGCGGATCGTGCTGGCCACTATACTTCGGGCCGGGCTGCCAATGCATCAGGGCATGCTCAATTATTTTGACTATGCCGGCAATGCCTTCGTTTCAGCCTACCGCCGCCACCACAAAGACGGCACCTTCGATATTCATATGGAGTATATCTCCAGCCCCGGCATTGAAGATGCGGTCCTGATCATCTCGGATGCGATGCTCGCCACCGGTTCTTCCATGGCGCTCGTCGCTAATGCCCTGATGGAATTAGGGCAGCCGCTTCAGGTCCATTTCGCTACTGCCGTGGCCTCTACTGCTGGCCTGGAACACATGAAACGCGTATTTCCCGACGCCAGCATCTGGATGGCTGCCCTCGATGAGGAACTTACCGGCAAGTCCTATATCGTGCCAGGCCTGGGCGATGCCGGTGACTTGTGCTTTGGAGATAAATTGCAGGAATGATTTTTCAGTACGCCCGTACGCCAGGTTTTTAGTATGCTCGTTCTTCCGAACACCTGACTGGCGTACTGATCTACTGACGCACTGTTTAAACAGCCGGAAGCACTTTTCCACTGGCTTCGCCAAACCCGATTCTAACGCCATTCTTCTCGCAACAGCCGCGAAGAATGACCGTATCGCCATCCAGCAGAAATTTTCGATCACTGCCATCCGGCATAGGTATGGGTTTTTCGCCTCGCCAGGAGAGCTCCAGCATTGAGCCATAAGAATCGGGAGTGGGGCCGCTGATGGTCCCGGATGCCATCAGGTCTCCTACCCGGAGGTTGCAGCCGTTGACCGTATGGTGAGCCAATTGTTGCGCCATGTTCCAATATAAGTACCGGAAATTCGACTGGCAAACGGTTTTACCCTTGCCATTGTCGGGAAGGATCTCAACTTCCAGTTGGATGTCAAAACTTCCGCTGCCTTCGTATTGGAGGTAAGGGAGCGGCCTTGGGGCCTGTTCGGGCCCTTCTACCCGAAAGGGTTCCAAGGCATCCATAGTAACTACCCATGGCGAGATGGTGGAAGCGAAACTCTTGCCAAGGAATGGACCGAGTGGGACGTATTCCCACTTTTGTATATCGCGTGCCGACCAGTCGTTGAACAACAGCATGCCGAAAATATAATCCTCTGCATCGGCAATGGAAACGCTGGTTCCGAGCTGGGTGTCCCGGCCCACGACAAAAGCCATTTCCAACTCGAAGTCGAGGAGGCGGGAGGGGCCAAAAACCGGCGGCTCCCCGTCTTTTAACACCATTTGTCCCTTTGGCCGCCTTACCGGCGTGCCGGATACTACAATGGATGAGGCCCTGCCATGGTAGCCTACCGGCAGGTGCAGCCAGTTGGGCATGAGTGCATTTTCTTTCCCTCGGAACATAGTACCTACATTGGTGGCATGCTCGCGGCTGGAATAGAAATCAGTATAATCACCCACCTTGATGGGCATCAACATTTGAACTTCATCCCGAAGGTGGAGAAAATAACCGGCCAGCTCGCTGGCGTCCCAATCTTCGAGGTCGTCATCCAATAAATCGGCCAGGCGGTTGCGGACAGCACGAGTGCCATCCTTTCCCAGGGCAATAAAATCATTGAGATAGGGCTGGGCAAAAACATATCGGGGCACTCCGAGGTCATCGAAAAAGCCATGTTCGGCCAATACCTGCAGGTCTGCTACATATCTGCCAATGGCGGTGCACAGCCGGGGGGTGAGCCCTGGCGTACGGAATACGCCAAATGGAAGGTTTTGGATCGGGAAATCACTGCCATGCGGCACTTCTACCCAGGATCGAAGCTTCGGGTCATTCGCACGGATCATAGGAGCTGGTTTTTGCGCAAATGTAGCAAAAATAGCAGGAAGTACTATTGCACCACTATTCTTTGGTAGGATTGCCGCTCTCCGTCATAAAGCACCAGCATATATAATCCGGCGGGTAACTGGCTAAGAGAAATGCTGCTTCTGGCCCGAAAGCTGATTTGCCGGACAAGTTGCCCCGCTGCGGAATATAGTTCAGCCTTGTTTAGCGGGACCGGCCCTGAATCCTGCCAGCTGATGTGCAGAACGTCTCTGGCTGGGTTAGGGAAAACAAGGAATTTTCCCGGAAGAGTCGGCTCATTAGCGTTGCTAACGGCGCCTTCCATGAAAAAAGAGAAGACATTGCTCATCTGGCCTCCACAACGGTTGAGGGCTGTTACCCGCCAGAAATAGGCGCCGCCAGGCAAACTTTCGGCAAGTGTGTAGAAGTTCTCCGGGACCATGTCTTTTTTTACAATTTCCTCGAAAAGAGGATCCGTGGCGATCTCAAAAAGAAAGGTGTCGGCATTGGGCGCCGGCGACCAACTGAAAAAGAGCTCGTCCTGAAAGAGAGGAGACTCGTCATCGGGAATGAATAGTAGCGGAGGCTCGGGAAGATCGGAGGCCTGTATCTGGATGGGGCTGTAATAGCTGTGTATTCCATCACTGGCGTTGAGAATGGCCGGATAGGAGCCTGCCTGATTGAAACTGTCGAAAGAGATGTTTGCATATTGGCCTGGCGGGGTGGGGTTGCTGCTATAGGAAACCGTAGTCCCGGACGGGGCGCCAATGAGATGGAGTGAAACCGGATTTTCAAAACCCGCTCCCACATAAACCTCCAGGGATGCCGGTTGGCCAACGCAGGTGGGCAGGGTTTCGGGCTGTCCAAAGAGCTGCGCCTCCCGAGGGTAAGTTCGGCACAGGTTGAGTTGCCAGCCATTGAGTTGGCCACCGTCCTGGTCCTGATGATCCACTATCGTGAGCCGCCAGGCGCCCGTTACGGGTTCTCCGATGAGGGACGAAAGGGGGGTGATGGGGCGAAAAACGCCCTCAATAGCCGGCGGGCCGATATCGCAGGCCGCTTCAAAATTGGCCTGGCTTAGGGCTGCATCGTCGGCAAATCCGAGGAACAGCCCCGAGCCCCAGCAGCCGTAATAGATTACAGGCACTCCGGGCCGGTTGAAAAGTTGAACGGTGGTTCCGGAAGGCGACCGAAGAAAAGCGGAAAGATCTCCAACATAAGAATGGTCAATATCAATATTGCTCAGGCTAATAGATGCGACTGTCCCCCCATCCGGAATAATGATTTCCGAATAGGCGACGGAGATACCTTCATCGGAGATGGGCCGGGGCCCGTCGGTGGCTTGTTTTGCCTGGCAGGTGGTCGCGGAGGTCGTCCATCGCACAGTAGGTGACCAGGGGCCTGCTCCGCAGATATTGTTGGCCCTTACCCGGCAATAATATGTAGAAAGAGGGCTGAGGATAACATGGTCACAGCTGTTGTCCGGCAGGCCCGTATGTGATGCTATGATGTTGTCAAAGGAGGCATTGGCAGCGACCTGCAGGTCATAACTTTCAGCCATTGGTATAGCCGTCCATTGAAAGGCCGGCGCCAGCGACAGGCCGGCTGCTTCGTTGGCGGGAGATAGTACAGCCGGGGCTGCCGGCAACTGGCTGATGGCCAGAAAAGAAGCCTCAGCCGTGGAAGCGTTGTTGCCTCCTTCGCCAAGGACAAAAAAGCTGATGTTTCCGCTTGGAGGGTTAGGCCCATAGAGAGAAACCGTCAGTGTGGAGGTGCTGCCTGGCTGTGCGGGGTTGGGGCTGAAATTCGCAATTGCTCCGGGCGCCAGGCCTTGCGTGCTGAGGGTTACCGGGCCGGTAAAGCCTGCTGCAACTTCCACTTCAAAGGTTATCGTACCCGGCAGGCATACCTCCGGTTGCTGGGCGCTTACCAATAGAGTGGCCGTGCAACTTGATAAACGGCGCCCATCCAGGACGAGGAGGTTCGTATTGTCGGGGTCGAGCCAATCCTTTAAGCGGGTAGTGGGGGTGCCACCGCCGTTCCAGGAATAGCGGAACCATCCGAAAGAATCATATTGGTTGTTATTGCAACTGGCTGCGCCACCGTGCAGTTGCCCCACGATGCGTTGTTGCCGGTTGAATAGCGGCGCACCGGAAGACCCACTTTCCGTGGAGCCGATATCCCAATCGGGTATAATGAGGTGGTTGCCGTTATTTACCGGGTTGCTGCCATTGCCCCAGGCGCCGGGGTAGGTGTTATGAAAGGAGAACGTAATCCTTTTTTCAGCTCCATCCGGGTGGTGGATACAGGCCAGGGTGTCTTGCGGCGGGTTCACTTCCCGCGACCAACCGGCAAAAAAAGCTTCGGCCGCGACAGGGATGGGGTCATCCAGTTCCAGCAGGCTGAAATCAGAGTCGGCATGAGCTGCCCGCAATACGGCGCCGGTATTGAATTGGTTCAAAAGGCCGTCGCCGCTGCCTCCGCTGGCCACTGTGCCGGGCTGCCGGCAGTAGCTGTTTTGATAGTTCCAATAAGCAACAAGGGATGGAGCATTGGCGGCGGTTACGTCGCAGTGGTAGGCCGTCATGAAATAGGGCGTACAGTCCTGGCGGCTGTTGTTGATCAGGAAACCCGTGCAAAAAGTATCGCCGCCCAGGCCATAAACCGCAACAGATTGAATTACGTCTCGGTAAAGGTCAACAAGGCCCCAGCCATTATCGGCCCCACAGATGACATCGAGGTTGCAGGCGCCGGACAGGATCTCCAGGAAACCCAGAAAATCGTGGTTAATGGTAGCCAGCCGCAGCCGAAGGTTGTTGCGCTGCCGAGCGGGCACCTGCACTTCCAGCACTGCCTCGTCGCCGGCCAGCACCGGTGTCCACAATTGTTGATGTGCTTCGTTATCGGAAGGGGTAAAGGGGCCCATGACCTTTTCTGCCATTGGGCCATAGATCAGTAATTTGCCGCCAGGAGGCATGAAGTATTCTAAAAATCCAAAATTCAGGGAATGAGCGCCCGCCGATTGAATGCGCAACCGCCAGACGGCGGTACCGTCCGGTAATAGCTCCCATAAACCATAGCTTTCCGGTGTGATATCTACTTCGAGCGCCTCGGCAAATCTAGGCGCTACGCCCGGCGCCCGGCGCGCCAACTCTGCTTCCAGAAGGGCCTCGTTGTCAATCAACGGCAGCGCCACCAACTCTACTTCCGATAAAGGAATGGAGGTGGCAGCAATCTCACCCCGCGGAGCCTGTGATGTGGCCGTTTGCAAGGCAATAGAAAAAGCAAAGATGCTGATGATCAGGCGCTTCATTTGGTAACTGATATCCTTGTTTTCAAAGATAACAGTTTATTAACCGCACGACCAAGGGTATTGTTGCTTTCTGCTGCTGAAAGACAAACCATTAGGGCAGTAGGCAGCTCTGCCAAAAGCACTCGGCCTGTTCACTACTTCACTGTCCTGCCAGAAATACCGCGTTGCTGAACAGCAATTTTCCGTTTTCCCAGAACCCGCGGAACAGAGGATTGTCAACGAGGAAGATGGCGGCGCCTCTGCCTTTGGGCTCCAATGCGAAAACCACGGAATTTCGATTGTTCTCCTTTGCTTTGAATCCAGCAAAACCGATAACTTCCGGCCTATCGCCTATATAGCCCACGTTCCAGCTGTCTTTGAGCAGTTTGTAGAAGCGGCTGCCCGTTTTTAGGGTGTAATACTCCTTGCCCAGGCCGAAGGCCAGGGGGTGGGTATTGTCCAGTTTTACTTTGAAAATAGCACCTGGAATATCGAGGCTGATGTATCGGCGCGATTGCCCGGCGTAGGGTTGCAGGCGTTGGCCTATTTCATCTTTATCATTGCTGGAGTAGGCCTCAGTTTCCTCGTCCGGGATGGTATTGCGGGAGAGGTTGAATCCATTTTTATCTTCAAATGAACCCAGGGCGCCGCCGATAGCGATGAGCCGTCCGCCCTGGCTCATCCATTGGTTGAGTTCCGAGAGGGTTTCCTCATTGAGGTTGTATTGGCCTTCCGGCAGAATGATCAGGTTGTAGTCCTCCAGTGGGATACGAGAAAGGTTTTTAGCTTCAAACAGATGTACCGGGTATTCCAGTTGCTGTTCGAAGAAATGCCATAGTTCTCCTGCGCTGCTGGAGTAGGCGCCCTCCCCAAAGAGTAAAGCAATCTTCGGCTTCTGGAGGAAAGACATGCTGGCGGACCCCAGATCGAAGCCACTGTCGGAAAAACCGGTGCCAACAGCAGTAATGGGCGCTTCGTACTTCCGAGCCAGGCTACCGACGGTTTCGTGGAACCACGCCTGATCCAACTTGCGGTTATCGGCGGCAGTGATTACCAGGGTGCCTGGTTGGTATTCCTGGCCTTCAATGGAAAATGTTCCGGTAGCGTAGCGGGCCTTTACACCTTTTTGCAGCAATGCCCCCAGGAAGCGGGCGCTTTGGAAGGAAGACCACTCTGCCAGGTAAGCGTAAGGAGCCTCCACAGTGGCCAGGTTATTCGAATAGGCGCTGAAGTCAAAATCGGAAGCAGGCTCCAGTTGCTGTTTTGTAGCGTAGGCCTCCAGCCCGTAAGCGTAGGGCAGGCTCCATGCAGTAATATCATAGGTAAGGGTGTCTTCCAGGCTGGGCTCGGGTTCCAGCAGTGCCTGGGCCAGTACCGACAGCGGCTGATAAGTGCTTATTACCAGGTCACCGGGCTTTACCAGCAGGCTTTTTTCCGTGCCGCTTTGGTAGTGAAAGGCCCGGAGGCTAATCTCTTTGCCGGCTCGCCCATAGCGAATGTCATTTTTGTCGAGCAGGGCGCAGAAGGCCTTTAGCTTGCCCCGGGCATTGTCGCCCCGAATGATGAAGGCCTTGTATTTACCAATGGGGTTGTTCCTGGCCTGCGAGAAATAAGCTTCGAAATTTTCAATCAGCCTGTCGGCATTTTTGGAGGCCATCTCTACAGTAGAGAGGGCCGTAGCAGTATGGTGGGCGATCCGGTCCTGCAGGGTCAGGGTATCTCCGTTCTCCATCAGGTAAGCACGGCCGGCGATTCCATGGCCAGCCTGCTCATAGGTCATGCCAATAGCGCCATTGAAAGTGGGGTAGGTGTCGCCATAGCTGGGGTATAGCAGGTCGAAATCTTCCCGGGTAAAATACAGCCAGCCTTCTTTGTCGAAGTACCTGGCATTGTTCTTCCCGATCTCGTATTGGAAATCTGCCTGCCAGTTCGTGATATATTCGTGATAGGGCGAAGCAGCCGGAGCAAAATAGTAGGGATTGTCCGGATATTGTTCGTGATAGTCGACATGGATATGGGGCATCCATTGGTGATAGACGGGAATTCGCTGCTGGGTTTCCACCTGGGTTTGCCAGGCCCAGTCGCGGTTCAGGTCGAAGAAATAGTGATTGGTGCGGCCGCCGGGCCAGGGCTCATCGTGTTCATAGGTGTCCTCTTCCGGGTCGGCCCAGCGGGGAGCTACCTGCCGGTACCAGTTGGTATAGCGGGAAAAGCCATCAGGATTGATGGAAGGATCGAGGAGGATAATGGTGTTTTGCATCCACTCCTGTGCTTGTTTGTTGTCGGGCCGCACCAACTCGTAGAGTGTGGAAAGGGCGCTTTCCGTGCCACCGGCTTCGTTCCCATGTACGCCACAACTCAACCAGACGATGGCGCGGTCGAGGGCGGGATCTGTTTCGCCGTCCAAAATGCCGGTATGCCGTAGGTTGTTCTGCCGGATGTCATCCAGCCGCGCCAGATTCTCCGGGCTGGAAATGAAGGCAAGCAATAATGGCCGGCCTTCATTAGTGTTGCCGTATTGCGTGAGTAGTACATTCGGGCTGTTGGCGGCAACATGGCGAAAGTAGTCTGTTACCATGTGGTGGGGCGTGAACTGCCTGCCGTGCTCGTGCGGCAGGAAATCGCTGGGAGAGAGAAGTTGTGCAGAAGCCGCCGTACCAAGGGTAAGGATCGCAGACAGTAGAAGCAGGAAACGCTGCATGGGTGTTTATGCTTTTGATGGCCTTCGCTTTGACTTCGCGGCTGAGGGGGGGAAGAGGTGAGGAGGTTAAGCTTTCTTCCAGTCCTCAACCGCATAGCGCATCGCGGGTGTACCGGTTTGTGGTTGAATGCAATAGCGCACAAAAATAGAGAAAAGTTGCAAAGCGCCGCATTGGTGGGCTATTATCCCGGAGGGAGAAACGTATAGGCCCTTTTCCATGGCTGGCGGTGGAAAGAAAGGGGCTACTCGTAATGAACGCAAACTTCACTTTACAAGTAAAGACTCCAGATCCTTCAATAAGCAATGCTTCGCTTTTTCATAAAAATCCGGATTCAATACATAAAAATTTAGCGTGGCCCGCTGATCTTCCAGAGCAATACTGATCGGACTGGAAATGACGATCCAGGGATTGGAATAAATAGCTTGCTCTATTTGTTGTTTTGTGCCGGGATGATCCCGGATAAGCGGTTCCACCACGAAGGTTTTGTTCAATATTTCCGGCTTGCTTTTTTGCCCTATCGTCACTTCCGAGTCGATCAGGCGATAGGGAATCAGCATTTCTTCGCCTTGGGGGGTGATCATTTTCAAAGTGCGATTGCCAAATTTCAGGATTTTCCCGGAATACCCGTTTAAACTGATGGAATCGCCTATTTGAAGTTTGTCTCCGAGCCGGAGTATGATGCCTGAAAAATAATTTCTCCAGAAATCGAAGAATGCCAATAAGACTAAAGTTAATAAAACAAGGGTAACCAGTAGGCTGGCCACCAGGGCATAGTCGATCACCACGGCAAAATAAAGCGTCCAAACTACTATTTCGATCCGAGTGACGCTTTCCCCATGTGTCCGCCCGCTCTCTTTTAATAAAAGTCCGGGCAGGATCCATTTTCGATAAAGACGGAACGCAAGAAAAAGGACTAATCCCAGGCTTGCCAGTACGAGCAGCATGAAAAATGGGAATCCGGTAATTAATTGCATAGGCCGGCCTTCTTAGTTTAAGAGGTTATGACTAGTCAACCAGTTTTCAATATTTGGTTTGACCACTTTATTCAAAGTATACGTATTTTTTCCTACTTCATTCAGTATTTCCGCCTTCAGCAGTTCCTGGAGAAAAGGATGCATTTCTGCCGCATTATCTCCGAACATCTCGTTTAATTTCGATTTGGACAGATTTTTATTGATCAGAAATTGATAGAGTAACCACTTCCAATGGGCTTCCCTTACTTTTAGCATTTCCAGGCGGGGTTGCACTTCCATATAAATTTTATTATCCGAAAAAGCATCGATCTGTTTTAGCCAAAGTTGCAACCCCAGGCCGATATTCCCCTGACTTTCAGCGTGAATTTTATGGATCAGATGGTTGAAGTTTTTACCTTCCAAACGGTTTTCTTCTCCTTTGAATACCAGATCCAATCCACCAATTTTATGCCGTTCCAGAATAATACGCTCTAGGGCCTCTTTGCTTACCGGAGGTAACACGATAGTCGTGGTGACAACCTTTTTGAGCGGCCTTTGCTTGCTCAGGGCTTCCATCGCATGCAGGTTAATATTCAAAATGAATTGGTGTTTCTGGTGAAATTTTTCGATCGCCTTTATCAAAATAATCAATGCATCTTCCTCAGTGGATCGGTCCCACCAAACTTCAATGTCATTGAAGAGGATAATGGAATGTTTGGGTAAGCTGGAAAAACACTGCTCTATTTCCCCTGTCTTCCCGGTGGCGGAAGCTATTGCCCGTTGTAATTCTTTGACCGTTCCCTGCTTCGCACCGGCATCGATCCTGAATATTTTTCCTTTAAATTTAGTGTCGGCAATATGTTCGGAAAAGTGGGTTTTACCCGATGAACTTTTTCCGGCGATCAAAATGGCTCCTTTTCGCTCCTCCCGCAGGGCTTGGCCTAATTGATCTAATTCTCTTGACCGGCCAATGTATTGCTGTTGAACCGGAAGGTGCTTTCCCTGAAACAATTGTTTGTAATAAAAAGGCAAATTTTCCAAAACCGTTTTTGCCGGGTACAGCCCATGTACAAAGCTTAGCCCCAGCTCAATGTCACTTTTTAAGGCATATTTGGATTCAAAAACAGAGACGATCGATTCATGTCTTTTTTCGGAAATCGCACTATTTATGCCCTGGCGCCAATGGGACACTTTCGCTTTTACCTGCTCAATGATTTGGTCAATCCCCTTTTTTCTTTTGGATACACTAATATACCGGCTCCAGTTATCGGCATGTTCTACCAAATAGCGGGTATCCAATTCCATCTGTAAGTTGTACTCTATAGCCCGGATATTTTCCTTGAAGCGGAGTTTGGTGGTTTGAAATAATTCATATTCCTCTGCCAATTTTGCCTGTACTCTTTTCAACAGCTGATCTATCTCCGTCCCCTCTTTTGCTTCGGACAGGGAATATTTCAGCAGGTTGATCCGGTTGATCTGATTAAAATAAATATTGGACACTTCTCCCAGATAGCGTTCCAAATAATTTTGCACCAGCGCGTTCAGTTTCGACTCCAGGATGAAATCCACAATTTTAGGCAAATCCAGGAGGATGGGCGACAAGCCCTCCAATTGTAAGTTTTCGAAGTCTTCCATCCATTCCACGCTCATCAATACGGCATCTTCCCGGATGATCTTTGGAATGGCAAGGGTCTGGTCCTTTAGTTGTTGGGCCAGCACTTCAATACCGATAAAAGCATTTTCGTCAATAGTGAAATCATCCAGCGATTGCACCGTTCCACCTGCTTTAAATGCCCGAATAAGGGCCTCGATATTTTTGGTAAAGGTGATAAACTGCGTTTCAATTCGCTGGTTGACTTCCTGGCCTAAAAGATGCATCAGGTTTCCTAATCCTTTATTGATGAGCAAGTTCGCCTGGCCCAATTTCAAATTGGCTTCTGTGGAAGTGTGAATTACTTTCTGGTTGTGACTCCAGTTAGTGGGAAAAAACAGCAATGCTTCATAATTGCTTTTGCGCCCTTTTTTATTTTGCTGTTGCTTTAGCGCTTTTAAACGGGAGGAAAAATCTGCTTGTTGGGCCATGATGGCCAGCTCATTACAGAAATTTCTACTTGCCGTCTGGAGTTCGTAACGCCATTGCCTGCATAAGTTTTGGAAAAAACTCGATTGGTTTTCCATTAATTGGGTCAACTCTTGAGCCAGTACCTCAATTTCCGTTTGTAATTCCTGATCGTTTTGATGAAAAAGGCCTGCCTCAAATAAGGAGTAGGTTTTGGCAATCAACTCGTTTTTGGCTTTGAACAAATTTTCGAAGCACTGATTCCCAAATTGGGTATAGACCCCCCGGATTGATGAAAACAAGAGCTGGTTCTTCAATAGTTGAGCTGCCTGCTTAAATTTGATGGAAGTTGGTATCCCTTCAATCTGTAGCTTTAAACGGGTTGGCATTCGTGCGATCAAGCTTTCAATGGAATCCAGGAAAGTGCTATTTTCTTCTTGAAATATTTCAGTCAGCACCGGTAATTCTTCTGTCCTGATCTGTTGAAGCTTCTGTTGCAGGCGTTGCAGGAAAGTGGAAAATTGTTGGTAAATGTCGGCTTCCGAATCCACGGGTTTTCTTAACCGGCCTAGTTCGGATAGGAGTAATTGGTACAGCCCGCTGTATTTTTCCTGGATGGGAGCTATTGCGTTTTCCGTAAAACCAAGAATAGCCGCATCGAATGCCGTTTGGAAGGTGTTGATTGCGGCAGCTAAAATGGGATCCTCGACTGGCGCCGGTTCGGGAAGGGGCGATTGTTCATCAATATCCTTGGCGGCCAGGGGTTGCAGGGTGGCATCGGTAGCGATAAAATCCAGGTCGTCAAAGTAAGAGGACGCCTTCACCAACAATACTGTACCGATAGTGCCTACCAGATCATTGGTCTTGGACACAAAATCTTTAGCTTGCCCCAGGCGGACAGACGGGATGCCCACTAAAACCAGGTCCGTTTCCGAGGAATAAATTTTCATTAATTCATAGATCGGGCGTTCATCTAATACATTTGAAATAATCTTAACCGAAGCGGCCACCCGGTAGTCATCCAGGATGTTCTGAACTTTCTTCTCTATTACCTTTTTGTTGCTGCTTGTATTGTCCACCAGGATGACCCGGAGTTTGGCATTCTTCCACAAGCCCGCAGAAAGCAGGAATTTAGCGACGTTCAGCATGAGTTCTGCGTTATTGCCGACGCCCCGCCACCACAGGTCAATTTGTGCATATTTTCTAAACCCAAATCGGGCGTCATAATCCAGATAGAGCACATTGTAATCCAGGTCGATCAGCTTTTTGGTCATCTGGGCAAACCAGATCGGATCTTTGGTGTTTTTAGCCCAACCCATCAAAATGGTATTGGGTTCTATTCCGGAAAAACCAAATGTAGAAGCAATGGTTTCAATGCCCTTAAACACATTTTTTACTTCGATCTGCCTTCCGAATACGCCATATTGTTTTAAGATGTCGTCGGTTACGCTTTGCTCATGTTTCGGGAACAATACCCGGGCATCCTGATTTTCGTGCAAATCAAAATTGGTCACAATGCCTCGGTTGCCTACCAGTTCTTTACTGAATTCCAGCAGGTAAGGGCGCTGGTCTGTGCCCCCGCTAAACAACAGCACATTGGGTTTCCAGTTTCTTTTATGGTCTTGCTTTTCGTCCATTCGCCGCAAGCCGGTCTTGACTACCGAAGACCAAACGCTCTGCCAGACGTCGCCCGACCCTAAGGCCAGCTCCCTTTTGGCCAACCAAAAGTAAATGCCGCCGATCACCAGAAATGCCAGCAACATGGCAACCATATCCAGCCGGAACATTACAATGAAGGTGGCTACAAAACCCAATAATCCAATCCATTTTTTTACTTTAAAAGTGGGATTGAAATCCGAACTCGCCCAACTTTCCAGGAAGAAGGAGAGATTGATGAATCCATAAGCGGCCAGGTAGAACATCGAACAAACACGGGCGATCGTATCTAATTCTCCGATCAGGATACCAGCTTCGGCGAGGAGGATGGTCAGGATTAAAGCATTACGAGGTTCGTTGCTTTTACCCACTCCTTTGGCAAAACGCCGGGGCGTAATTTTATCTACCGACATGGCCTGCAGGATCCGGGGGGCGCCCAGAATGCCCCCCAATGCCGAAGACAAAGTGGCGCCCCAGATACCCGCCACGACGGCCGGCGCAAACAAGGCCAGTTTTAACAGCACGTTATAGTCGGTTTTCAGCAGGCTGGAATCGACCGAGAAGAATAGGAATGTCGCCAGGGCGACGTAGACGATAAACCCTACCGCGATGGCCCACAAAGTCCCACTGGGGATGGATCTTTTAGGGTCTTTAAGATCGCCCGACATAGCAATTCCGGCGGTAAATCCGGTCACTGCCGGAAAAAAAATGGCAAAGACGCCTTCCATCGATACGTTGCTTTCTGATCCGAAAAGAGGCAGGGAACCTGGAAGCTCCGGCGATGTCCCCAAAAAGATAGAAAGCAAGGAGAGCGCAATGGCCGCCATAATGAAATACTGTGCTTTCAAGGCCAAAGAGGTGCTGATGATGGCCAGAATAGTGAGCACCAGCAGCGCCGCTGAGCCTCCCATGCGCAAGCCGTTAATCCCGGTATCCAGCCCTAAATAAGCATTGAAACTCTCGGAAAACCCGATCAAATAAAGCGCAATGCTCATGGCCGTTCCGGTAAACAAGGTCACTCCAATAGCGCCTCCAATGGGCAGGCCCAGGCTGCGGGACAATACGTAATACACGCCGCCCGCACCTACTTTTTTATCGGTGGCGATGGAAGAGACGCTCAGGCCGGTCGTAATGGAAATCACGTGGGCGATAATGATAATGAGGATGGCGCCGGCCAAACCAGCATTGCCGACTACCCAACCCAATCGCATATACATGATGACCCCTAGAATAGTCAGCAAGGAAGGGGTGAAAACACCGGCGAAGGCCCCAAATTTTTTTTGATCCGACATCTGGTGGTTTTTCCTGTTTAGAGCAGGCTGTTAAACGGTATTGTTGAAAGGAGCTGGATAATACGCTTTTTTTATGTAAACAATCCTCCGGGCGCTGGATTACTTCCAGCAAGCCGGCCTTCCCCACGATGAACGGCTGGCGGATGCGTTGGAGGTGCTGCTCGAGAAGGAAAAAGCCGGCTGCCCCAGCCGGTGGAATACGCTGCGAGCACTTAGGGTATTGCGATGGTTGGGAGTTTAGGGGGGCAGCGGAGTTCAAAGTTTCTGGTTTCTGCGGTTTCTGGTTGCCGCCCAGAAACGCAGAAACCAGAAACGCAGAAACCAGAAACCCAGAAACGCAGAAACCAGCCCGTCCTCTCCCGCCAACTTTCCGGATCGGCCGGGTAAAAACCCAGCCCGTCCTTGCTACGCTCGGCCGGGTAAAAAACCAGACCGTCCTCTCCCGCTAACTTTCCGGATCGGCCGGGTAAAAAACCCAGCCCGTCCTTGCTACGCTCGGCCGGGTAAAAAACCAGAAACCCAGAAACCAGAAACCAACCCCCTGTCCCTCAATACACCGTCTCCACAATCTTCCGGATCGTATCCGAATCTCCCATGGTGTAGTAGTGCAGGCATGGGGCGCCGCGTTCCTTCAATTCCCGTGATTGCTGAATGCACCATTCGATGCCGGCCTGGGTGCGGGCCTCGGCCGTTTTGGCATTCGAGACGCCCTTGACGAGTTCATCCGGCAGGTCGACATGGAAGATGCGGGGGATGGAGTTGAGTTGGTGCAGTTTGGTGATGGGCTTTAGCCCCGGCACGATGGGGACATTGATGCCTGCTTGCCTGCAGCGGTCTACGTAATCGAAGTATTTTTGATTGTCGAAGAACATCTGGGTGACGATGTAATTTGCGCCGGCGTCGATCTTTGCTTTGGTGGCGGTCAGGTCGAAGTCGCGGTTGGGCGATTCAAAATGCTTTTCCGGATAGCCGGCTACGCCGATACAGAAATCGGTGCGCAGGCCGTTCTCTATATTGGGGTCGAGGTACCGGCCATTATTCATCTCTACGATCTGTTTGACCAGGTCGATCGCATAGTTGTGGCCTCCTTCCTCGGGCACGAATTTCCCTTCGAACTGCCGGGCGTCGCCCCGGATCGCTAAAACATTATTGATGTTCAGGAAATTCAGGTCGATCAGCGCGTTCTCCGTGTCTTCCCTGGTGAAGCCGCCGCAGATAAGGTGGGGCACAGCGTCTACACCGTATCGGTGCACAATGGCGGCACAGATCCCTACCGTACCCGGCCGTTTGCGGATAGCCACCTTCTCGTAGTAACCACTATCCCGCTTTTTATAAAGGAATTCTTCCCGGTGGTAGGTTACGTCAATGAAAGGAGGCTTGAACTCCATAAGCGGGTCAAGCGTATCAAAAATAGCCTGCATACTGCCCCCCTTAAGCGGAGGGAGCACTTCGAAGGATATGAGGGTCTTGCCTTTGGCTTTTTCGAAGTATTCGGTAACTTTCATGTGTTTCGGTTATCGGTCGGCAAAATTACGAATTAAACCAGGAAATCTGACTTTTGTTGGGCCAAGAGGCCCGTAGCATTGAAGCCTAGAAGTGCTGTTCCAGGCTAAGCGGGGCCGGATCTAACGCCTGCTGCAAGGCTGCGCCTATTTGTATTATTGCAGTTTGCTCCAAAGGGGCTCCCTTGTCTGGGCTGGGCCGTTGCCAGGTCGTTTAGCGCTGGATTCGCATAGCCATGTAGTATATAGCCATTCTCTCCTCGTCCTCCCCCACACCTTATTCGTCGCATTTTGCTATTATTTGGCCGTCTGTCCTTGACAAAAACATTTTTTGGCCATATTTTTGACTAACCGTTTGGTCAATAATAAAATTTAATGTCTCCACGCACTAAAGCACAGTTTGAAGAGATTCGGCAAAAGAGTATCGTAGCCATTCGGGCCGCGGCTTTGGAACTGTTTGCCCACAATGGGTACCACAGTACCGCCATCAGTCAGATCGCAAAAGAGGCGGGCGTGTCCAAGGGGTTGTTGTATAACTACTTTGAAAGTAAGGAAGCGCTGTTGCACGATATCATCATGGATGTTGTTGAGATGGGCGAGCAGTTCATGGCGCAGATAATGGCTTCCACTGATGATGCGGCAGCACAGATCCGGACGTTGATCGAAGCGTCTTTTGCCGTAGTACGGGAAAACAGGCGTTACTGGAAACTGATGACTTCGCTGGCCTTACAAACGGATGTGCTAACTCCCCTGATGCCCATGCTGAAAGAAAAGCAGGAAGAAACGATTCAGGCGATAGCCGGGATGTTCCAGCAGATGGGCGCTGATAAGCCTCGGGAGATGGCTTTTTATTTCAGTGCTGTGCTCGACGGCATTTTGCTTCACTACATGCAGCTGGAAGAGGGCTATCCGATTGAGGCGATGAAAGAAGTGGTGCTGGAGCGCTTTTTACCACCCAATTGAAAACTATGCCCTGGATAGGTGGGGCCTTTTTTAAAAATATTAAACAGCGCAAATAATGAAACGCATTTTAATAGCATTGATCATCCTGACTATAGGGACGGGATTTAGCAGCTTTGCTCAGACATCCAATACCCTTTCTGCAAAAGAGATCGTCCAGAAAGCCGATGCCAAGTCGCGTGGTGATTACAGCACCGGCGAGATCACAATGACCATCGTACGGCCTACCTGGACGCGCGAAATGACTATGAAAAGCTGGTCTCGGGGCGCCGATTATGCGCTCATCCTCGTGGTTGCGCCGGCCCGTGATAAGGGCACGGCTTTCCTTAAACGCGAACAGGAGATATGGAACTGGCAACCTACCATCGACAGGACGATCAAGCTGCCGCCATCTATGATGATGCAATCCTGGATGGGCTCTGACTTCACCAATGATGACCTGATCAAAGAATCATCTATTGTAGAAGACTATTCCCAAAAACTGTTGGGTTCGGAAACGGTGGATGGCAGGGAATGCTACAAAATCGAATTAACGCCCAAGGAAGATGCTGCGGTGGTATGGGGAAAGATCCTTTCCTGGATCGATAAGAAAGACTTCATGCAGTTAAAAGTTGAATTCTACGATGAGGATGGCTATCTCGTCAATACCATGTACGGCAAAAATGTCAAAGAATTGGGCGGCCGCTTGCTGCCGTCGAAAATGGAAGTTATACCTGCTGATGAGCCCGGCAACAAGACTATCGTGGAGTATCTCAGCCTGGATTTTGACACTCCAATCGAGGCATCGTTCTTCTCTATACAGAACCTGAAGCGGGTGAAGTGAGCTGGGGTAATAATCGTACATCGTAAATCGTATCCGGCTGCGAAGCAGACGGGTAAAAATCGAAAATCTGATGCTATTTCGACTGGCGTGGCGCAATATTTGGCGCAATAAACGGCGAACCCTTATTACCATGGCTTCCATATTATTTGCGGTGCTTTTTGCCACCTTTATGGAAGCCATTCAAAAAGGCGCCTGGGATCATATGATCAGTAGCGTGGTCAACTATTATTTCGGATTTGTACAGGTACATGAAAAAGGCTACTGGGAGGAGCAGTCTATTGATAAAGCCTTCCCATTGGTGGATTCTTTGGAGCAACTGGGAACTAAAACGGCCGAGATAAAAGAAGTTCTTCCCCGCATTGAATCCTTTGCGCTGGCCTCGACAGGTGAGAACACCTCCGGGGTGATGGCCATTGGTATCGACCCTGTGGCTGAAAATGGTATGACCAGCCTGGAAAGCCGTATTTCAAAGGGCGCTTATCTGAAAAGTGGGGAGGCCGCCGCGCTGGTAGCAGAAGGAGTGGCTAAAAACCTGGGGCTGGAGCTGGGCGATACTATTGTACTGATCAGCCAGGGGTATCATGGCGTTAATGCTGCCGGAAAATACCCTATAAAAGGTATCGTGAACTTTGGGTCGCCTGACCTGAACAAGCAGATGGTGTATTTACCCCTGAAAGAAGCGCAAAGTTTTTACGGTGCGCCCGGACTGGTGACCTCCATAGCCCTGAAGCTCGACCGGCAGGAGGACATTAAGCCCGTCTTGCGAGCATTAGACAGTGGCCTGGATACGGCCATTTACGAAGTGATGGACTGGAAGGAAATGCTACCCGACCTTGTACAGGCCAAAACGGTGGATAGTGCAGGTAACATTATCATTTACTTTATTCTTTACCTCATCATTGCCTTTGGCATTTTTGGTACTATTCTGATGATGGCCAAAGAGCGGGAGTACGAGTTTGGAGTGCTCATTTCTATCGGCATGCACCGCCTGCAACTGGGCATCGCAGTATGGCTGGAGGTGGTCATGCTGGGGGTGCTGGGTACTCTTGGCGGCATCCTGGCCAGTTTGCCTCTGGTGTGGTACTTCCATGTCTACCCCATCCGCTTTACCGGAGATTATGCCGCCGCTATGGAAGCTTTCGGCTTTGAGCCCATTTTCCCGGCCTTATTGCAACCGCATATCTTTCTGCAACAAGCCTTGCTGGTCTTTATCCTGACCGCCTTGCTGGCCATATATCCGCTGTACAAGCTCATTAAGCTGAAGCCGGTTCAGGCCATGCGGGGGTAGTTGGGGGCAGTTGTCAGATGTCAGGTGAGGAGATGAGAAAGCCGGACTAAACCTCCCTCAACCCTCTAAACCAATAGCCCTTTAACCCTGAAACCCAGCCCGTCCTCTCCCGACAACTGTCAGGCTCGGCCGGGTAAAAAACCAGGAACCCAGCCCGTCCTTGCTGCGCTCGGCCGGGTAAAAAACCCAAAACCCAGGAACCCAGAAACCCAGAAACCCAGAAACCAGGAACCAGAAACCCAGAAACCCAGCCCGTCCTCTCCCGACAACTTTCAGGGTCGGCCGGGTAAAAAACCAGAAACCCAGCCCGTCCTTGCTACGCTCGGCCGGGTAAAAAACCAGAAACCCAGAACTTCAACCCCCGCCAACGCATAAAGCGCCAGCGGGCAAACCAATAACCATAGCGATGATACTAATAATGGCGTGGCGGAATATTTGGCGAAACATCACCCGGAGCATGGTGGTAATCAGTGCGGTTGTCATTGGGATATGGGCAGCCATTTCGCTCAGTGGCTTTGCGACTGGTATGATAAAGAGTTACGTCAATAATGCCGTCCAGAACATCATTTCCCACATTCAGGTGCATCAGCCGGAATTCCTGGAGGAGTACGATGTCGAATATTATCTGCCGGATGCGCCGGCGGTAGAGCAGGTTATTCGTTCGGAACCAGGTGTGAAAGCCGTGAGTGTGCGGTCATTATCCTCCGCAATGATCTCTTCCGCCAAAGGGGCGCGCGGGGTGCGTATCAAAGGTATTGTACCTGAAGATGAAGCACAGGTGAATGCGCTGAACGAAAATGTCAAGGAAGGGGAATACCTGTCTGCCGAAGGAAAGAATGCAATATTGGTCAGTGTAGACCTGGCTAAAAAGCTCAATGTGAAGGTACGCTCCAAGGTGGTCCTTACATTTCAGGGCCTGGATGGCGAAATCACTGCGGCAGCATTCCGCATTGTCGGCTTGTTCGATACCGGCAACAACCCCTTTGACGAAGCTTACGTTTTTGTACGCCGCGAAGACCTCAACCGGCTGCTGGAGCCTACCGACGGGCACAAGTACGGAGTGGCCCCCGGGGCGCTGGCCCACGAGATTGCGCTGATGGTTGACGACGTTCGCAGCGTAGATGCCGTGGCGGCCCGGCTGCGGGAAAAACTTCCGGGCCTGGATGTGGAAACCTATCGTCAGCTTTCTCCCGACCTGGACTTGTACGAAGGCCAGATGACTAGTATTTCTATCCTCTACCTGACTATTATTCTGCTGGCGCTGGTATTTGGCATCATCAACACCATGCTGATGGCGGTGCTGGAACGCATCAAGGAACTGGGGATGCTGATGGCTATAGGGATGAATAAATTCCGGGTTTTTATAATGATCGTCTTTGAAACCATCCTATTGGGGCTGGTAGCCATGCCAATAGGGCTGTTATTGGGCTATTTAACCATCAGCTACGTACAAAGCCACGGTATCGACCTCTCTACGTACGCCAATGCGCTGGAGGACTATGGCTTGTCGGCCGTCATTTATTTCGAGATCGAACCGGTCGTATACTGGCAAGTGGCCGTAGGCGTATTTCTGACGGCGATCCTGGCTTCGATCTATCCGGCCTGGAAGGCCATAAAACTCAGGCCCGTTGAAGCGCTGCACAAAATTTGAACCGGGGAAGCCCCTGTTTTCAATAGCTATTAAAATTGAAATAAATAATGAAAGTCATCACCACCATCGGCGTCACCAAAGTCTATAATCCTGACAAGATTCCTGTCAGGGCCTTAAATGGCGTTGACCTGAGGATTGAGCAAGGCGAGTTTACAGCAATTGTAGGCCCTTCCGGTTCCGGAAAGACTACCCTGCTGAACGTTATCGGTGGGCTGGACCGCCCCACTTCCGGCGATGTCGATATTGGTGGCGCCGATATTGACGCCATGAGCGACAACAAACTCATCGATTTCCGCAAACAACACATCGGTTTCGTCTTCCAGGCCTACAACCTCATTCCGGTGCTGACCGCCAGAGAGAATGTGGAGTTCGTCATGCTGCTCCAGAAGCGGCCCAAACAAGAACGCCACGACCGGGCCGAAGAACTGCTGCGTGCTGTGGGCCTGGCGGATAAGATGGACAAGCGGCCTTCTGAACTGTCCGGTGGCCAACAGCAACGAGTGGCTATCGCTCGTGCTCTGGCGCCCAAACCGGACTTCATCCTGGCCGATGAACCTACTGCAAACCTCGATTCCGTTTCGACCGCCAACCTACTCGACATCATGGCCCGCCTCAACAAAGAGGAGAATATCACCTTCGTCTTCTCCACTCACGATCAGCGCGTCATCGACCGCGCCCGGCGGGTAATCACTTTGGTGGATGGTAAGGTGGCTTCGGATGAGGTGAGAGGGTAGTGGAAGTCGGCCCGGCTGCAAAAGCAGGTGTGCGAGGCTGGGTAAAAAAAACGAAAAGAGCACCAATGAAAAAGCTGGTTTTCCTTTTTTTTATGGCCCTTGCGCTGGTATTGAATGCGCAGGAGGACAGCTCCAAATGGACTGTTAGCGGTTATGTCAAAAACATGCAGGCCCTGCTGTTCTTCAATGATGCTTATCCGGATTTTCAACAATTAAAGCTGGTAGACACTTTCCTGCAGGACAACCTCATTCACAACCGCATCAATACCACCTGGTTTATCAATAACGAACTCAAGCTTCGGGCCGATTTGCGCACCCGTGTCTTTTATGGCGACCTGGTGAAGGCCAACCCAGACTATGGTAAGCAGGTGGACAATGCCAACAACGATTACTTTGACCTCTCGGTGGTTTTGCTGGATGCGAATTCCTGGGTTGTACATACCATGCTGGACCGCCTGTACCTGGAGTATATCAAAGGGGACTGGGAGGTGCGCCTGGGGCGGCAACGCATCAATTGGGGCATCAGCACAGTGTGGAACCCCAATGATATCTTCAATGCCTTTTCCTTCACCGACTTCGATTACGAAGAACGCCCCGGCAGCGACGCCCTGCGCATAAAACGGTATACCGGATTTGCTTCCAGTGTAGAACTTGCGGTCCGGATGTTCGATAATTTCGATGAAGCGGTTATTGCCGGGATGTGGAAATTTAATAAGGGTACATATGATTTTCAGGTGCTTGGCGGTTATGCCCGGCAGGATCTGGTGCTGGGGGGCGGATGGGCCGGCAACCTCGGCAATGCCGGCCTGAAAGGGGAGTTTACCTACTTTCAACCTGTTCGGAAAGATAGGGATACCGCTGCCTTTTCTGCCACAATCGGCTTAGACTATTCCTTTTCCAATTCTCTTTACTTCAATACTGGCTACCTCTATAATAGTTCGGGAAGTAATAACAGCAGTATCACAGGCCTGTTTGATTTTGAACTTTCGGCCCGAAACCTCTACCCCTACCGCCACGCCCTTTTCGCCCAGCTGTCCTATCCCATCACGCCACTGCTCAACGGTTCCGCGGCTTTCATTTACAGCCCGGTGGAAGTACATGCTCTTTTCGTCAACCCGGTTCTAACCCTTTCTATCAAAGAAAACTGGGATATCGACCTGGTTGGCCAAATTATCATGGATAAGGAAGACAAAGGCTTTACCAGCCCTGTTCAGGCGGCGTTTTTGCGCTTGAAGTATAGCTATTAAGGGCTTTATGTATGGGTTGAGAGGGTTGAGAGGGGTTGAGAAAGTTTAGTTTGCTCTCAACCTCACTCTACCTCCTCAACTCGCCGAAACGCTACGCTACTCCCCCTCCGCCCTGGAACTGACATAAGTCATTCAATTACAGTGAGCAAACTCATAGTAGGTGTGCCGTATTTTGATATAGATTGATAGACTGTTAAACTCTAAAAGCGGGATCATGAAAAAGCAGGCCTATCTATTATTCGCACTTCTGTTTTCCGCAGGCGCCATGTGTGGGCAGTATACGAGCCAGGGAAACTTTATGATCGGTTCCACTTTCGGTTTGTCTTCTGCCAGTTCCACTATCACTCAAAAAGCGGACGGTGGGAATGTGGCTACCGAAAACCCTAAAACGGTGCAGTTTGGAATTGCCCCATCGGTCGGGTATTTCCTGGTGGATGGGCTGGGCCTGGGTATCGGGCTGGATTACACCTTCAATCAGGTAAGAAGGGATAAAGGAGAGAGAAACGAAGACAGCGACATCCTGTTTGGCCCCTTTGCCCGTTATTATTTGCCTCTGGCAGATGATATGGCTTTTTTCCTGGAGGCGAGCTTTGGCTTTGGTAATTCCAGGGATGACATGGAAATTGCCGGACAACCCCAGAACATCCGGACCAATATGACGGCTTTTGGGGTAGGCCCGGGGCTCACCATTTTTTCAACTAGTGCTTTGGGGATCGAGGCTTTGTTTAAGTACAATTATGCCCGGAGCACCTTCGATACCAATGTTGGAGGAGCTTCTGCCAAAACCACTACAGAGACGAACCAATTCGACTTTTCAGTAGGCATGCGGTTTTACTTTAGTGGCATACAAAAGGCTGGTAAAGACACTGGAACACGGCTGTATTAGCGGTTTGAATTTTTACATCCAACCCCTCTCACAGAAGCAGCAGGTATTTGTTCAACCACCGGGTTGAGGCCTGCTGCTTCGCATTTCAAAACTTTTCTCTCAACCTTTTTACCACTTCAAAGGCCGCCGGGCAGATGGCGGTGTTTTTCAGCGTGAGGCCCAGTATTTGGTGGAAGTTCTTGCGGTCGGTATGGGGGTATTCCCGGCAGGCTTTGGGCCGCACCTCATAGATGGAGCAATAGTGGCCGGCGCCAAGAAAAGGGCAGGGTGCGGAGTTGAGCACGTAGTCGCCTTCTTCGTCGAGGTGGAGATATTGGGTGAT
Organism: Lewinellaceae bacterium; assembly: GCA_020636215.1. GTDB lineage: Bacteria > Bacteroidota > Bacteroidia > Chitinophagales > Saprospiraceae > JACJYE01. The sequence goes on along the minus strand of JACJYG010000004.1, from coordinate 942,954 downwards.
AAAATCAGCCGGCCGTTGGCGAAGGTGGGCAGCGATCCGGTCGATGTCTATATCCCGGAAAATAGGGCTGGTGGTCTTGCAGCAATTGGCGCACTGCAGGCAGTCGATATCAGCGAACACGGCTTCATGAAGTCCTGCAACGGTATCATCCAACGCTTTGGGTTTGCGCTGGCCCAGTTTTTGGAAGAATTTTTTATTGATTTTTTGCTCCTCTTTTGCCCGTTGGCGAAGCTGGGGCAATAGGGTTGCGAGTAATCCTGGTCCTTCAGGCATAGGTAGTACTTTATTCGGGTGCAAAAATAGCGCACTGTTGAAAAGAGGGAGGGCAAATGGCGTTTCTTTTCTATTTTTTTTCCAACTTTCGGTTTTGTCGAGGCTGTCTCAAAAGTAAGGAACTGAAAAATAGTGCCAAATCATGTTTCGCCGTCCGCCCCAGCCCCTCTAGCTCCTCGAAGGGGAGAACCGGCCGGGCAGCGAAAAACAGAAAATTATTGGGCTGCGAAGTTTTCATTTTATCTTTTGAGACAGCCTCTCCTGGTTTTGTATTTAATCCATCAATAGATCATCCCGGTCAAAATTTTCGAACAACTTGAAAAGAACACCTACTGCTATTATTGCCTCCGAACCTATGAGCGCCGGATGGAAAAGTTGGGGGGTGCTGATCCTGCTCAGCCTGATCTGGGGCACTTCTTACATCCTCATCAAAAAGGGCTTGCAGGCCTTTTCACCAACCCAGGTAGCCTGTCTGCGCTTGTCGGTTGCCTCTCTTGCCTTTCTTCCCATATTACTGCACCGCTTTGCCCGTATCGACTGGTCGCGTTGGAAAGCTTTGCTATTGGTGGGGCTTTTAGGTTTCGGTATTCCAGCGTTCTTGTTTGCAGTGGCGCAAACTCAGATCAGCAGTTCTATGGCGGGTATACTCAATTCCCTGACCCCGCTATTTACTTTACTGTTAGGAATATTGCTTTTTGGCCTGAGGGCGTCCTGGGCAAAAGGCCTGGGCGTTTTGGTTGGGTTGATTGGGGCTGCCCTGCTCATCCTGCTGGGAAATGGAGACGGTTCTGGCGGCAACCCCTGGTATGGCGTGCTGGTAGTGCTGGGGGCCATTTGTTACGCCGCCAGTTCTAATGTCGTAGGCGCCCAACTGCGCGATATGAGTTCCATCACCATCAGCGCCGCTGCTTTTGCTATGATCGGGCTGCCGGCGATAGGCTACCTGTTCTCAACAGATTTCCTGTCAGTTATGGCCCATGAAGCCGGCGCCTGGCGGGCATTTGGGGCGGTCGTGCTCCTGGCTCTGCTCAGCACCGTTCTGGCCTCCGTCATTTTCTTCCGGCTGGTGCAGTGGACTTCTCCGGTTTTTGCCTCCATGATCAGCTATTTGGTGCCACTCGTAGCTGTGGCTTGGGGGCTATTCGACGGGGAATCCATCTCGTTGGTGCACTTCCTCGGTATGGCGCTGATCCTTTCCGGTATCTATCTGGTGAAAAAATAGGGGCCCTTTTTTCACCCGGACAGCCGGATTATTTCACTTCCTCTACGCTAACAACAAAGTATTCTGTATCCCCTTGCCAGGGAAAGGCTTTGTATCGTTGCTTGTAAGCCAGTTTGACCTGCTTGCCTTCATAATTCTGGAGTTTTTCGAAGATATCCCGTTTAGCGACCGAAAAATCCCATATGTTACCGACGACACCATTGGTGGAGGACTGTTGGAATCCGCCCAGGTTGAGCTGGCCTTCATAGGTCTTGAATACCACCCCCTTGTCGGAGATCTTGATGAGGGTGCCGGCGCGGGTGCCCTGGCTGTAGGTCCAACCGCAGACCCACACATAGGAAGCTCCTCCCACGATGGCAAGGGCTAAAAGGATCAGTACGATCCGTTTGATACCGGATACGACCTTCTTTTTGCCTTCCTGAACTACTTGCTTGAATTCACTCATGGTATGGTTTGTGTGTTTGAATCCGAAAAATACGGGATTTTTTGGATTCCGTATCCCTCTTAAAACGCTTATTGGGCGGGCTCGGCCGCTATTCACAGGCTGTTTGCCTTTAGCTGGAACAGCTTTTTTAAGAGGGCAGCTTGCCAGTTTAGTCTACCACGAACTTAGTCGTCAATACTTCTCCCCCAATGGCAGCTTGTAGAATGTAGACGCCATGCTGCCAATTGGACACTGAAAAAACGTGCGTTCCTACGGGCTGATTCGCTTCATAAATCAGCTGGCCGTGGAGGTTGAAAATCCGGTACCAATAGGCAGGAGCATGCAGGGCAAAAATGCAGGCCTGTTCCCGGACGGGATTGGGGCCAACCCTGATTTCAGGTGGCAGGCTGGGTAGCGGCTCAATGGGAGGTATGGGCCGGCGACACGGGAAAGGTGTTTCAGTGTAGGAATCCAGAAAGTATTTGATCTGATTGATATCATAATGTACTTTGCCAAAACCCTCTGAATCTCCTTCTGGAAAACACCCGAAACAGGGGTGAAGGGTGAAGCCTACCGTGAAACGGTTAACCCCCCTTGGGGATAAGCGAAAGTGGCCTGAAGAGGCAATTGCCCGCCTATGCCCCGGCGGGCGTTGTGCGCTTTTTTCCGTCCATGTCCATGGTTCAGTGGGTAAACCAGGAAAAATATAGGGCACTTCCAGATTACTCGACTGAAAGCCGTTTCCTCCGAAGTAAAGCGGTGTGCCATCTCTCCACCGTCCAGTGAGGTAACGGTAGAACCCCAAGGGGGATACAGGAAATGCCTGCGCGAGGGGAGCAGTTTCGCCGGGGCCGGGTAATGGCATAATGTGGGTGAAAGGCCTTAGAAACAGCGTGTCAATGGGCTCCTCCCTTGCCGCATCTGTAACAATTAATTCTTCAAACATGGTACAACTGACTACCGGGGGCTCATATCCGTAAGCAGTAGCGCCGGGACAGGGGTCATCGAAGCTATCGGCATTATAAGCGTAAACGGTGCCGGTTTCGGCTATCGTTCCGAGATAGTCATCCTCCGGGCAGCCAACGGAAAAATCCAGGAACAAGCCGGCGTATAAAGAGTCAAGGCGGGCCGGTGATTTATTGATCAATGTATAGTTGACAAATATGGTGTTGTCGAGGGCTTCCCCTTCTGAACAGTTGTACCCGAAAACCAGGCAATGGACTTCAACCGCCAATGGGGGCGTGTTGGTCAGCCGGTTGGAATGATAATCGTGAAAGGAAAACCATAACATTTCATCGGGAAAGGGAAGCAGGAATCCGCTTCTGCCCTCAATTGCCGGGAAATCGCCGTCATCAGGGTTGTAAATACCATCGAAATTCTCATCCCAGAAGGGAGCCATTTCGTAGCGGTATTCGGGAATAGCCAGGCCGTTGTATTCCGGAGAATGGGGGTTTCCCCGGCCGGGCCAGCGGTAGATACTTGGAATGGGGTTAGTGATCTTTGAGTCTTCCTGATAGTCTTTAATATGGGCTTCAATGTCTGCCCGGTTAACCCGCCAGATACGGTTAAAACCTTCGATGGGGACAAGTTCATTGTCTTCAGACAAATCGGTTAAAATTCCCGGAATAAAATCGCTCTTCTCTCCTTCGTCGTATAATTGGTGGGCACCCGCATAACCAGACGGGCCACTGAAGCCGGCCAGCCAAAGGCCTCCCAACTGCATAAATGAAGTTTCGTAACTATACTCAGGCAGTTCAAATAACCCCCCGTTCCCCGTCCAAAAGAGCCTTCCGTTTGAGGCAATGCAGGTACGGATGCTGTTGGGGTGGAAAATGACGGTATCAGGCTTTGTATCCTGGGCAATAAGCCAAAATGGATTGAAAAAAAGGATGAAAAGTTGCGCAATCGTTCTCATAACAGGAGTTTTAAGTCAGGTAGAATGGGGGAATGCCAGTCCATCCAGGTAAAAGTAGACAGCCCTGGGGGTGGGGGCAAGCCAATTAGCTTCAAAAATCAGGTTTCAGGCTTGTCAAACGCACCCGCGGTTTTTTGGGGCCCTAAAACGGCAGCTTCCCCAAATCTACATTTCCCCCGCTTAGTATAACGCCCACTCGTTTTCCTGAGAACACTTCCGGCTGCGCCAGAATAGCCGCCAGCGGAACGGCGCAGGACGGCTCTATGACGATCTTCATGCGTTCCCATACCAGGCGCATGGCGGCCACGATGGCCGTTTCGCTGACCGTGAAGATATCGTCGAGTTCCTGCTGAATGATTTCAAAAGTCTTTTCCCCGAGGTTGGTGCGCAGGCCATCGGCGATGGTGTTGATGGTAGTATTGTGTTGAATGGCCCCGCTTTTGAAGGAACGGTAGGCGTCGTCCACTTCCTTGGGCTCGGCGCCGTATACCTTAAGGCCGGGTGCGAAGTAGCGGGTGCTCAGGGCCGTGCCGCTCATCAGCCCGCCACCGCCGATAGGGGCTATGACTGCCTCTAAGCCTTCGGTATCCTCGAGTAGTTCCTTGGCCGCAGTAGCCTGTCCGGCAATGACATTGTAATCGTTATAAGGGTGGATAAAAGTAGCGCCAGTTTCGGCTACCAGTTTTTCCAGTGTGCTTTCCCGCGCCTGCTGATTGTTGGCGCAGAAGGTGATGCGAGCGCCATAGCCTTCAGTGGCTGCTACCTTAATGGCTGGCGAACTGTCCGGCATAACGATGTAGGCCGGCACACCGAGCAGCCTGGCGCTGAGGGCTACCGCCTGGGCATGGTTGCCGGAGGAGTGGGTGGCCAGGCCGTTTTTGCGTTCCGCATCCGATAAGCGGAGGGCTGCACTGCTGGCGCCCCGCATTTTGAAAGCGCCGATCTTTTGAAAGTTCTCGCACTTGAAAAACAGACTGGCGCCGGCCATGGCATCAATGCTACGGCAGCTCAGCACCGGCGTGCGGTGGATCATGGAGGCAATAGCTTCGTGCGTGGTGCGAATATCTTCGGCAGTAGGGATGTGGTGGAGTGGGTTCATAAGGGTTTATATGGATTAAGTTGGTTCGAAAGTAATGCTTTCCGGCGGTTTTTGTAAGTCTAATGGGTCTAATGGGTCTAATAGGTCTAATAAGTCTAATGGGTCTAATAGGTCTAGCAGGTCTAGTGGGTCTGGTGGAGTGCTTCGTCTGAGCCATTGTTTTCGACAATGCGGGCTATAGCGTTATCGGCCAGAGGATCGGCCCGTTGGAGGCATTGGGCCAGGAACTCAGGTGTCCAAAGGGATGTTTTATTCATGATGGGGTGGGGTTAAGGTTAAAAAGTTGGCCGCCCTGATAATCCGATTAAAAATGGGTGAAGGTTTGAATGATTAAAAAGGGAGCTCACTCCTGGTTTTGGCGGGCCATTTTAAGAATGATCAGGACAGCCAGGGTAATGATTACGAGGAAAGGCAGCCAGCTTCCAATCTGGTAGCCAACTTTATAACCCAGAGCTGCGGTATCCGCAGCAGTTTCCTGGGCAGGGAGCGGGAAGGCTGGGGCGAGGGCCAGAGTAAGGGCGTAAATGATGTGCGTGCGGCTTTTCTTTTTCATGATTGTAATAGAGGGAGTTACCTGAGTAGTAAATATAATGTATCTTTAGGATAAATCTTACAGCTATGAAAAAACAGAACTATTTCTTGCTATTAGGGTTAATGCTGCTGGCTTTCGGCCTGAACGCCCAGCAAAGCAGCACCTATTGCAACAACCGCTTTGGCTTTTGTGTGAACTATCCCGCCAGCCTGAAGCAGTCGGCGGATGAGCCGGTCAATGGAGATGGGATAAGCCTGGAAGAAAAAGACGGAATCAAAGTTTCTATATCTGGTTCCTTTAATGTCATGAACTGGACGCCTGAGCGGATATATGAATTCACAGTTGAAGACCTTTCAGCGGACTTGGGCCCGAAGGTAAAGCCAATCAATTCCAAGGTCGATGAGAACGGTTTCGAGGCCCGCTTTTCCAATCAGACAACCTATGAGTACGTCCGGATGTGGAACCAGGGTGACACTTATCTCGTCATTACGGTCACTGGGACACAAAGCCAATTGGAAAAGATTGAAGTCCTGAAGGATCAAATGACTGCTTCATTCGGAAGCTGAAATTAACAGGATAGGATGGACTTTCTGGACCTGGGCGAGAGAAGCGTATTTTTTTTTCTGCTCCTTTTCGTGCTATCCATTGTCGTGGGGCAGTGCCTTGCCATTGGGGGGTTGTTTTTCTTTAAACGCTCCGGGGATGCCCGGGCCAATGCTTTTTTCGGCTTATTGCTCCTCACTTTCGGCCTGACCTTATTGCACAATATCCTTTATTTTCTGAAAGTGTATGAGCAGTTTCCTCGTCTTAAGTTTCTTCCTTTATACTATACCCTGGCTTTCCCAACCCTGCTGTTCTATCATGTGAAGCTCAGCCTGTACCCATCCTACCACTTGCGGTGGACTGATGTTAAGCACTTTTTGTTGCCGGGCCTGCAGTTCTTGTTTTTCGTAGTCCTATTCCTGTTGCCGGTGGAGGTTAAAAGCCAATGGGACCGCAATTTTTATAACCCCTTTTACGGGGCGTTCGAACAGTTGTTATATCTGTCCACGTTTTCCGCTTATCTCTATTTCGCCCATCGGTATGTTCGGCAGCGGCGCCTGGCGTTGAGCCGGCCGAAGCTGCAGCCAAAGGAATTGAAAAAGGTATTGTACGAGCGGACCCTTATTCGGGTTTTGTTTGTCCTTTTTGTAATCCATGCCGCTTTTGTGGTGACGGATTTCGTTTGCTACGAGTTTCTGAACATCAACCTCCGGGCAGTTAAACTGTATGTGGCGCTGGGAATGCTTTCTTTTGCAGCCCTGGCCTTCTGGTTGGGTACTTATGGTTTTCAGGTACTGTTGTGGGGAAGGCGGGTATTTGGTTCTAAGAATCAGTCTCATGCAGACGCTTAATCCTTTTTCTTGAAGTCACCCTGTTTCCAGGCGTCGAAGAATTTTTTCCAGGCAACTGGGTTGAAAATGTTCATCGGTGGTTGTTGCCCAATATAATAGAATTCTCGCGCCTGCTGGCGCAGGTAATAGTCGGCATGTTCATTGCCGTCGACAGAAACCTCATTCCGCATGCGGCGAAGGGCGTCGTTAGCGAGGTTTTTAGTAGCGCGTTCCTGTAATTCCGGGGTTACATCCATAGCAAGGAATTCCAGCTTGAAATGGTCGCGGCTGGGCCAGGGGAAAACTACGGTTTCCGGCAGGTTGATAGCATCCTGGGTCATGAGCTGTACAATGGAGTAGCGGTCGTCTTTCAGGTCGTTGGGTATTTTGTATTCTACCGTTTTGTAACCGATGGCGGAAAAGATGATCACATCACCCTTTTCCACGACGATGGAGAAGAATCCCTTCAGGTCGGAATAGGTGCCTCGTCCTTTGTCTTTCACCAGAATGTTGGTATAGGGCACCGGGTATAGCTGTTCGTCTGTGCCATCCAGCACCATGCCGGAGAACTGAACGAGCTTATTGTTCTGCCCCCAGGCGCTAAACGCCCCGAAGAGGATGAAGAAAAGGATGGATATTCGAACTTTCATGGCCATTTATTTTTAGGAAAACAGCATTTGTGTTCCCACATTTGCTCAATGGTATTGCCCGGGGCTTACTAATAAGACCAAAGGCAGGGGCCAAAGGTTTGTTGGCAAGCCATAAAAGTAGGAATTTTTCGACAATGGCGTTTATGCTTTCGCACCCAAAGCAAGTTGGAGGACATCCTGCATTCGCCTGACGTAGTGGAATTGTACCCCCTGGATATAGTCCGGGTTGATCTCGTCGATGTGTTTACGGTTTTCCTCACACAAGATGATCTCCTTCATTCCTGCCCGTTTTGCAGCCAGGATCTTCTCCTTGATGCCGCCCACCGGCAGCACTTTGCCGCGCAGGGTTATTTCGCCGGTCATGGCCATGTAGGGCTTAACGGGGCGTTGGGTCAATGCGGAAGTGAGGGCGGTAAGCATTGTGATGCCGGCCGAGGGCCCGTCTTTAGGAATAGCGCCTTCCGGTACGTGGAGGTGTATATCTTTCTCTTCGAATTGAGAGGCCGGAATACCCAGCGACTCGCTATGGGCTTTGATGAAACTGAGAGCGGTAGAAGCCGACTCTTTCATTACATCTCCGAGGTTGCCGGTCAGGGTGAGTTTGCCATTACCCCGGCTGAGGAGGCATTCTACAAACAGAATGTCGCCGCCGGTTTGAGTCCAGGCAAGCCCGATACCTACACCGGGAACGCGCACCTCCTGATAGAGGTCTTTGCTGAATCGGGTAGGGCCGAGCATCTCCACCAGGCTTTCCGATTTTATATTAACATCATAGGCCTCCTCCATAGCTACCTTCTTGGCAATATTGCGCATAACCCCTGCGATCTGCCGGTTGAGAGAACGCACCCCTGATTCTCGGGTGTATTCCTCGATGATGTTGCGGATAATGCGTTTGCTCATCTTCACATGGCCCGCTTCCAGGCCGTGCTCTTTTCGCTGCTGAGGGATAAGGTGCCGGCGGGCAATTTCGATTTTCTCTTCGGTGGAATAGCCATTGATCTCGATGATCTCCATACGGTCGAGCAGGGCAGGCTGTATCGTACTCAGCGAGTTTGCCGTAGCAACAAACAGTACCTTGGAGAGGTCGTACTCCATCTCCAGGTAATTATCGTAGAAAGTTGAGTTTTGTTCGGGGTCCAGTACTTCCAGCAAGGCAGAAGAGGGGTCGCCGCGGAAGTCCTTACCCACCTTGTCGATCTCATCCAGAATAAAAACAGGGTTAGAAGAACCCGCGCGCTTGATAGACTGGATGATACGGCCGGGCATAGCGCCAATATAGGTCTTGCGGTGCCCGCGTATCTCTGATTCATCGTGCAGGCCACCCAGAGACATGCGAATGAATTCCCGGTTAAGCGCCCGTGCGATCGACCGGCCAAGGGAGGTTTTACCCACGCCCGGAGGGCCAATTAAGCATAGGATAGGGGCTTTCATATCCCCTTTTAGTTTCAGAACGGCCAGGTGCTCCAGAATGCGCTCCTTGACTTTTTCGAGCCCAAAGTGGTCTTTATCTAATACCGCTTTGACCTTTTGCAGGTTGAAATTGTCTTTGGTGAATTCATCCCAGGGCAGGTCGAGCAGCAGTTCCAGGTAGCTGAGTTGAATAGAGTATTCTGCAACCTGGGGGTTCATGCGCCGCAGGCGGTTAATTTCCTTGTCGAAAGCTTCTCCTACGGATATGGGCCACTTCTTCTTTAGCGCCCGGAGTTGCATTTTCTTTACTTCTTCCTCTTGTGGGTTTTGGCCAAGCTCTTCTTGTATGGTCTTCAGTTGCTGGTTGAGAAAGTAGTCGCGTTGTTGCTTTTCGATATCGACCCGGACCTTATTTTCAATCTTGTCCTTCAGTTCAAGCAGTTGGAGCTCGCTGTTCATCTGCTTAAGGATGGCATGTCCCTTCACCGGCAGGTCATTGATCTCCAGTATCTTTTGCTTGATCGGAACCTTGGAGCCCAGATTTGAGGCGATAAAGTTGAGCAGGAAGGACTGGTTGTTGATGTTTTTCAGCATCACCGTCGCTTCAGACGGGATGTTTGGCGACAGCTCAATAATTTGCTTGGCCCGGTCGAGAATAGACGCGATGAGGGCCTCGAATTCCAGGGGGTTTTTAGGTTGCGTATATTCCAATGACCGCACGCTGCCCTCCATATAAGGGTCGTCTCGTAGCAGCGCCTCCAGAATGAACCGTTTGCGGCCCTGCAGAATGGCCGTGGTGGTGCCGTCGGGCATGCGCAATAACTTCAGGATGCGGGCAACGGTGCCGATCTCATACAAGTCGTCCACGTCGGGTTCTTCCACATTACTGTCGCGTTGGGAAAGTACGGCGACGAGGCGTCCGTCATTATAGGCTTTATTGATGGCGCGGATTGATTTGTCGCGCCCAACGGTAATAGGGATTACAATACCTGGAAAAAGAACAGTGTTTTTCAAGGCCAGAATAGGCAGGGCTTCGGGAAAGATTTCGTCAACATTTTCTTCATCCTCCTCATCTACGGACAGCAGGGGTAGAAAGTCTCCGTCATCATCAAATCGCTGGTGCGAGAATACTTCTTCGAACATGTGTGCTTTATGATTTACCGCTTGTTCGCGCTGATTGCTGAAAAATACCTATATATGCCTGTAATGTCAAGTTGACAGCAATTGTTTTCCATTAAGGCATAAATTCCTTTTGCAACTACCATGCCACAGTAAGCAAGCTGGTTCCTGTCTAATGGTTTGAGGGTGAAAACAGACAAAACGTCAGTTTTGTTACAGCCTAGAATTGAGGCATTGAACAACCTCAATGACAAGCCTTCAACATACTTGAAATCGATAAAAAGGGAGCAATGTCAGGCTTCCGCCATTTCGGTACTGGCTTCGGCCTCAGCGGCTTCGTCTTCCTTCTGTTGCTCCTCCGCTACTGCTTCGTCCTTTTCTATCCTGAGGTTATCGATGATAAATTCCTGGCGGGCCGGCGTGTTTTTACCCATGTAATAGGACAATACATTATCGAGGTCAGTTTCTTCATTGAGGATAACCGGTTCCAGCCTGATATTCTCCCCGATAAAGTCGCCAAACTCGTCCGGAGAAATCTCACCTAAACCTTTGAAGCGGGTGATTTCCGGTTTGCCGCGCAGTTTGCTGACAGCAGCTTGTTTTTCCTCTTCGTTGTAGCAGTAAAAAGTCTGCTGCTTGTCCCGTACCCGGAACAGTGGTGTTTCGAGGATGAACAGGTGCCCGTTGCGGACCAGGTCGGGGAAGAACTGCAGGAAGAAGGTCAGGAGCAACAGCCGGATGTGCATGCCGTCTACATCGGCATCAGTAGAGATAACGACGCGGTTGTAACGCAATTCATCCAGGCCATCCTCAATATTGAGGGCGTGTTGGAGCAGGTTGAATTCTTCATTTTCATAGACCACCTTTTTGGTCAGGCCATAGCAATTCAGCGGTTTGCCCCGGAGGCTGAAGACGGCCTGGGTTTGTACATCGCGGGCTTTGGTGATGGAGCCGCTGGCTGAGTCCCCTTCGGTGATAAAGACGGTGGTAGCTTTGCGGAGTTCCTCGTCCACCTTGCGGGTGTTGTCGCTGAAGTGGATGCGGCAGTCGCGAAGTTTTTTGTTGTGGACGTTGGCCTTTTTTGCCCGCTGATTGGCTAGTTTCTGGATGCCGGCGATCTCTTTGCGTTCGCGCTCCGACTGTCGGATGCGCTTTTCCAGAGCCTTGGCTGTCTCCTGGTTCTTGTGCAGGAAATTATCCAGTTTTTCCTTGACGAAATTGACCACGAACGTCCGGATGGTCGGCCCTTCCGGGCCCATGTCCGTCGAACCGAGCTTGGTCTTGGTTTGAGATTCGAAGATAGGTTCTTCCACCCGGATACTAACAGCCGAGATGATGGAGGTCAGAATGTCGCGGCGGTCGTAGTTTTTATTGAAGTGTTCCTGGATGGTTTTGACAATGGCTTCCTTCAGTGCGTTCAGGTGAGTACCGCCCTGGGTAGTGTTTTGTCCATTGACGAAGGAGTGGTACTGTTCGCCATAGTGGTTGCCGTGCGACAAGGCGATTTCCAGGTCTTCGCCGGCCATGTGAATGATGGGGTAGCGCAATTGTTCTTTACTGGTCTTGCGCTCCAGCAGGTCGAGCAGGCCATTTTTTGACACAAGTGTTTTGCCGTTGAAGTTGAGCTTCAGCCCCGCATTGAGGTAGGCGTAGTTCCACAACTGGCTTTCCATATAATCGCTACGGAAACGGAATTTCTTGAAGATGTCCGTATCTGGCCGGAACACGATTCGGGTGCCATCTGGTTCCGAGGATTTTACCACCTTGTGGTCCTTGATGAGTTCTCCTCGTTCAAATTCCGCCACCTTGATTTTACCTTCCCGTACCGCTTCTACCCGGAAGTATTCGGACAGGGCGTTGACAGCTTTGGTGCCCACCCCGTTCAGCCCCACCGATTTTTTGAAAGCTTTGGAGTCGTATTTACCGCCGGTGTTGATCTTGGATACACAGTCGATTACTTTGCCGAGCGGGATGCCGCGCCCGTAGTCACGGATCTCTAAGGCGCTGTCATCTATCTTGATGTCAATGTTTTTTCCATATCCCATGACGAACTCGTCGATGGAGTTGTCGATCACTTCTTTGAGCAGGATATAGATACCATCATCAGGAGAAGAGCCATCGCCCAGCTTTCCGATATACATGCCAGGGCGTATCCGGATATGTTCCTTCCAATCAAGGGAGCGGATATTGTCTTCGGTGTAGGTTACATTTGTCATGGGCGTAATTGTGGTTGTCTGTTTTCAGTTGTTGGTTGAATGCCGGGGAAGGAGTGCTGTGATCTCCGCTTATCCCGGCAAAGCCAGGCTATAAACCAGCAACGATCAACCAATAAAATTCCAAAGAAATACAAGAAAATAATTTTTCAAAACTTTCAGCAAAATCATGTAAATTTTGTTCCAAAGGCGAAGAAAAGCAGGAAAAGCCAGTTTTTCGCCAAACAACACAAAAATAACATTTTTTGAACAAGTGGACAACAAATTGTTTTTTATTTTAAACCAAAAAGTGTTGGCTTGAGCCGGGAAAAATTATTCAGCCATCCAGCTATGTTTCTGTTGCGCCGGGCGGTCCGGCGCGAGCAGCAATTGAAGCTGCTGTGTGCAGTCGCTTCCATTGCCGGAGGTATAACTATGTGTTACCTTTTTTTTCAGTTCAGTATACTGCTAACCATTATTGGCCTGGCAGGAACGGTGCTGGGCATCCGGTATTTATTTTCCTTCCTGGCGCACCGCCGGGCAGACGATTCCCAATTGATGCATCTGTTGCGGCATCAACCGGGGCAGATCGTTTGGGTCTACTCAGTTGTTACTCAACGCCTGCCTTTTGGCCTGCAGGTAGGCAGTAGTTGTACCCTATATTTCAAGCTCATCAACGGTGATGAGATTACGGTTGGCCTACCCCCAAAACGACTGAAAGTGGTGGCCCGCCTGCTCAACCGTCTCTTGCCTCACGCTTCTTTCGGCTATTCTAAAGACAAAGAGCAGTGGTATCTGGCCAGCCCGGAAATACTGTTGCGGAATTGGGGAGCGGAGGAAGGGGAGTGATGGATACTGCGGTATTTTTTATCTTTGTTGCCCTTGGGCTGGCCTTTCCGGTGATTTTTTTGCAAATTGCCCAAATTGTCGGCCATTTCATGGATCCGTATTATTTTTTTATGCCTTAAGAAAGAATCTTGTAATCGTTTGGCTTATGGAGGTAGTCTCCTTTTTCGCTGGCGCCGGAGGGCTCGACCTGGGATTCATTCGGGCAGGCTTCAATGTAAGCTGGGCTAATGAATTTGACCGGGATGTGTGGGAAACGTATGAAAAAAATCATCTTCACACAAAACTGGACCGGCGTAGTATAACCGAGATCGATCCGGCCGACATTCCCGACTGCGATGGCATGATTGGCGGGCCGCCCTGCCAGAGTTGGAGTGCTGCCGGCGCGCTTCGCGGAATAGAGGATAAGCGCGGACAACTATTCTACGATTTCATTCGGATACTGGAAGCCAAGCAGCCGAAATTTTTCCTGGCGGAAAATGTGGCCGGCATGTTACTCCCCCGCAATCGCAAGGCGCTGGAAAGCATAAAAAGCCTCTTTCGCAACGCCGGCGTAGGTTACGAGCTGTCTTTCAAGCTTCTTAACGCTTCAGATTACCTCGTTCCTCAGGACCGAAAGCGCGTATTTTTTGTTGGATACCGGCGCGACCTGGGCCGGTCTTTCGAATTCCCTTCGCCCGTTAAAATGAAACTTTCTCTCCGTTCGGCTATCGGTGACCTCGTGGAAAATGCAATCCCCGCCAGAGATGGTAACTATTCCAATGGTAGTGCCTGCCCTTTTCCCAACCACGAATTCTTCGTTGGCGGTTTTTCCAGCCTTTATATGTCGCGCAACCGGGTAAGAGGTTGGGATCAGGTTTCTTATACGATTCAGGCTGGCGGGCGCCATGCACCGCTTCATCCGCAGGCGCCGGAGATGCAAGCGGTGGATAAGGATCAAAAACGCTTTGTACCCGGTAAGGAGCATCTCTACCGTCGGCTCAGTGTTCGGGAATGCGCCCGGATCCAAACTTTTCCGGATGACTTCATTTTTCACTATAAGAACCTGGCGGCAGCTTACAAAATGATCGGGAATGCCGTACCGGTCCGCCTGGCTCAAGCGGTAGCCCAACAGATCAAAAAAGATTTGGAATAAGTGCTTATTACTCGAAAAGCGGTGATCCGCCCGGTATTTCCTATCTTCCCATTCGAACAACCAACAACCTCATGAATCGCCGATCCTTCACCAAAAAGGTAGCCCTCTCCGTTCCCGTTCTTGCCGGAGCCTCATTTATGCCTGCGCCACAGCGCATCCTGCCCAAACGGCTTCAGCCCGGTGACACCATTGGCCTGATCACTCCTGGGAGTTATATCGAGGAGGAAGGCTTACAAAAGGCGGTGGACAATATGCTCAAGCTGGGTTTCAGGCTGAAGCTGGGCAAAAATATCCGGGTCCAGCGAGGCTTCAACGCCGGTACCGACCAGCAACGGCTGGACGACCTGCACATGATGTTTGCTGATGACAGCGTATCCGGCATCTGGTGCGCCCGAGGCGGCTACGGCTGCTCTCGCTTATTACCAAATATCGACTACGATCTGATCCGCAATAACCCCAAGGCACTGATCGGGTATAGCGATGTCACGGCCCTGCTCAATGCCATTTTCCACAAAACCGGCCTGATAGGCTTCCACGGCCCGGTGGGGGCCTCCGAATTGACTGAATATACAGAGGCGCAATTCCGCGCGGTGGTGATGGAAGGTAGAACAGCTCATTCCATATCCCTTTCCCCGGAAAATAAAGAAAAAGAGGATACTGCTTTCCATACATTTACCATTAACAAAGGCAAAGCACGGGGTGTACTTATTGGCGGCAACTTGTCGTTACTGGCGGCTATGGCAGGCACGGATTATCTACCGGAAGCAAAGGGTAAACTGGTCTTTATAGAAGATGTTGGAGAGAAACCTTACCGGATAGACCGCATGCTAACCCAATTGCGGCAAGCCTGGCAGCTCGGGCAGTCCGCAGGGATTGCTATGGGGATCTTTGAAGATTGCCAGGCCAAAGAAGAGGAACGCTCTTTGAGCTTGACAGAAACGGTAATCGACCGAATAAAGGAGTTAAATGTTCCCGCGGTTTATGGCCTGTCTTTTGGGCACATCGCCAATCAATGTACCTTGCCGGTCGGAATAGAAGCGGAGTTGGATGTAGAAGGGCAAAGCCTGACGTTGCTAGAGGCGGCGGTGCGGTAGGGGCCGAGGAAAAAGTAAAGGGGGGATAGATATATGGCTAAATTGCCATATTGCTGGCAGGGAGGGCCTTGCTTTCAGGTGAAGAGGGGATTACTATAGTTATTACTGTTTTTGACCGTTCCTGCTATCGAGATTCTCCAGCACTTCCGCTACCATTTCAGCCTCAACGTCCAGCATGTCTGTTACCTGTTCTGGGCTATAACCTTTTCTCAAAAGGCGGGCAATGCTCTCTTTGAAAGCTTCTTCCATACCTTTCTCCATACCTTTCTCCATGCCTTTCTCCATACCTTTCTCCATACCTTCTTTCAGGCCTTCTTCTATGGCCTGTTCTCGCAGGGCTTCCATGATGCGTTCATTAATTCCCATAGGGCCTTTATTTTCTGTCATTTCATCAATCACTGTTTCAAATTTAAGGATGTTTTTCTGATTTTTAAAACTGGTATAAAACCGGATAAAGTTCAATATCCACTGCTGCTCTCCGGATTTTAAATAGATCTTCACAAGTTTATCTACATACCGCTTACTACTAGCCGCTTCCGGCATCAATTGATCCAGCTCTTTGTCCAAAAACTCTACACCTTTTGAAAAGTCTACCTCATCCGCCCATTTCGGATAGAAAAAGCGGAAGAAGTCCTCGAAGCAATCCTCCAGAATTCCCTTCCAAAGTATATCTTTAGTCACTCGATTGGCCATGGGGTTCTGTTTACGACAAAATATAAACATTTTGATTAAAAATCAAGTTTTTGAAAACAAAAAGTTTAAATTATAATGAAACTCACCATCCACACTTTTCAATTGCAACTGAAACACACCTTCTCCATCAGCCACGAATCGAGAGACGTCATGCCCAGCCTTATTGTAGAACTTTCCCAGGATGGCCTATCGGGCTATGGGGAAGCCACCGAGACCCGCTACTACGGTATCCTGCTCGATAAAATGGTGCAAACGCTGGAACAGCTGCGCCCGCTGATCGAGTCCACCCCGCTTCATACTCCGGAACAATTCTGGGAAACTATGCGCGGCCACCTGGCCGATCACCCCTTTGTGCTCTGCGCGCTGGATGAAGCTGCCCACGACCTTTACGGTAAACTGCAGGGCAAACCCGTCTATGAGATCTGGGGCCTCAAAACCGATAAGCTGCCCCTTTCCAACTTCACCATCGGCATCGCCAGTATCGAGGAAATGGTGGCCAAAATGGAGGAACAGCCCTGGCCGCTCTACAAAGTCAAATTAGGCACCGATCATGACCTTGAAATCATTGAAGCCCTGCGCAAACATACGGATGCCGCCTTCCGCGTAGACGCCAATACCGCATGGACGCCGGAACAGACAGTCGAATACGCGCCCCGCCTCAAGGAACTGGGGGTGGAATTCATCGAACAACCTCTCAAAGCCAACAATTGGGAAGGTATGAAGCTGGTTTATGAACAATGCGCCTTACCCGTCATTGCCGATGAGGCCTGTCATGTTGAAGCGGATGTGGCGCGTTGCTATGGCTTTTACCACGGCATTAATATTAAGCTGATGAAATGTGGCGGCCTCACTCCTGGTAAGCGGATGGTGGAACACGCCCGAAAACTGGGGCTTAAAGTGATGGTAGGCTGCATGACAGAGTCTTCGGTCGGCATCTCCGCCATCGGCCAGTTGGCCCCACTTCTCGATTATGTAGATATGGATGGCGCCCTGCTGCTGAGCAATGACCCGGCTACCGGAGTAGAAGTGGTCGATGGCTATGCCCAGTATCCCAAATTAAATGGTACGGGAGCGGGGCTGAGGTGAGGACGTTTGGTATGTCTGGTGTGTCGGGTATGTCGGGTATGTCTGGTATGTCTGGTGTGTCTGGTGTGTCTCGTATGTAAAGTAGGGCGAGGTTTCCAAATCCTCAAAGGTTTTTAATCCGGTATTCACATTGGTAAGCAATAACTATCAACAAACAATTAAACACAGTGGACGTACAATTGGATACCATACCTGGCCGGACTGCCATCCTGAACGGAAGGGTTTACCGCTATTTCAGTGGCACCTCCTATCTGGGTATGGCGCAGTACGAGCCCTACAAGGCTGCTCTGGCGGAAGGCATCGGCCGTTATGGCGCCAACTTTGGGGGGTCTCGCCTGGGCAATATCCGCTTTCCGATATTTGAAGAGGCCGAAGCCTGGCTGGCAGGCTTTACCGGCGCCGAGGCGGCCCTCTCGGTGTCTTCCGGATCCATGGCCGGACAGGTGCTGGCCCGCTACCTGCAGGATAAAGGCAGCCTGTATTTCGCACCAGGCGCCCATCCGGCACTCTGGGTAGAGGGCCATTACTTTGAAGGGGATTTCGAAGCCTGGGTGGATTTCATCCTGCAGGAATGCCATCGGGCTACCCGCCCAGTGGTGCTGCTTTCCAATGCTGTAGATTCCCTTTTTGCCCGCCCCTATCCTTTTGACTGGCTGGAACAGCTCCCTTCGGGAATTCCAATTACGCTCGTGTTGGATGATTCGCATGGATTGGGTATTTGTGGAGAAAATGGAGCAGGCGCCTACAGTATTGTAAAGCCTCCTCCTTATGTTGAACTGATCGTCGTCAGTTCTTTGGGCAAAGCCTTAGGCGTTCCGGGGGGCGTTATCCTGGGCCATCGCAGCCTTTACGATGCCTTATGGCATAGCCCATCTTTTGGCGGAGCTTCCCCCATTCCCCCGGCCTTCCTGTATGGTATGCTTCAGGTGAAAGATCACTATCCAATGGCCCTGGAAAAGCTGAAGGGCAACATCAGGCAGTTCCGCCAAGCCGTTCTTTCTACCGGCCTTTTCCAGTCTTTTGAGGATTATCCCGTTTTTTATACGCCCGAACACCGGCTGGGGCTCTGGCTGGAGCAGCGCGGCTGCCTGCTTTCGCAATTTGCTTACCCAACTCCGGAAGACGATCCGGTGACTCGAATCGTGCTCAACGCCTTGCACGAGCCGGAAGATATCATTTACCTTGCCGGGCTTATTCAGCAATTTTTTGAAAATCGAATAGCATGAGAATTGTACTGCTTTTGGCCGCAACCTTATCCTTCAGCCTGGCCGTTCCCGCTCAGGAAAACATACTCCAGGAACTATTGGGAAATTCCAGCGACAGCCTGCTTGGTGAAGTGCTGCGGCATCCGGAGCAATTTCAGCTTCAACTGATCTATACCCGCATCGACCGGGACGAGGACAACCGCCCCTCTTTTCAAAGTTATTCTTATGGCCTGGATACCGGTTTATACTTCTATCCGGCCAGTACCGTCAAAATGCCGGCGGCCTTGCTGGCGCTGGAAAAACTCAACGAGCTGAGGATACTGGGGCTGGACAAAAACAGCACGATGATCACCGGAGCCGCCAGGCCGCCCCAAACGGCCGTCAATCAGGATACTACAGCGGCTAGTGGACTGCCTTCCGTTGCCCAGTACATCAAAAAGATCTTTCTCGTCAGCGATAACGATGCCTTTAACCGCCTTTATGAATTCCTCGGACAGGAATACCTCAACCGGAAACTCTATGAGAAAGGCTATGATAAGCTGCGCATCATCCACCGCCTTTCTGTCAGTGGCTACGATGTGGAAGGCAACCGCTATACCAATCCGGTTAGTTTCTACGATGGGGATTCACTGTTGTATCATCAGGGAGCGGTGTATAGTGCTTTCGATCCTGCGCTGGAACTGAAGGAACAGGTGCGTGGCGTCGCTTATATGGCCGACGATGGAAAGGTCATCCCCGAACCTTTTGACTTCCGCAACAAAAACTTCGTTTCTCTTCAGGATCTGCACGATATCCTGCAGGCCGCCCTCTTCCCGGAGGCCATTCCTGCGGAGCGCCGTTTTAACCTCACTGAGGAGGACTATCACTTCCTCTGGAAGTATATGTCGATGCTACCCAGAGAGAGCGATCATCCTGCCTATGATACTACGGAATACTGGGACAGCTACGTCAAGTTTTTCCTATTTGGCGACGGCAAAGCGCCCATGCCCGATCACATTCGCATCTTCAACAAAGTGGGCGATGCCTACGGTTTTCTCACCGATGTCGCCTACGTGGTGGATTTTAAGAATGGGTTGGAGTTCCTACTGGCGGCCAACATTCACGTCAATAAAAATCAGACATACAACGACGGAGTGTATGAATACGATGAGATCGGCTTTCCGGTGCTGGCGCGGATCGGGCGGTTGGTGTATAACTATGAATTGAAGCGGGATAGAGTTAGAAAGCCGGATCTGGAGCGGTATCGCGACTAGGGAGGGCTTATGAGTTCAAGTTTCCGCTTGCAAGTTACCCACAATTAACCTTTAACTCCCAGCCCAGCCCTTTCACTCGGATACAGCACCCCCTCTTCCAGTCGCACCATACCGGCGAAGGGGTCGTCCAGCAGGTCGAGATGGCCGTCGAGGTCGGCGTAGGCGATATTGGGGCGGGAGAGTGCGAAGTGCAGGCCGGCAGCGATACCCAGGGCGGATTCGTCCATACAGCCCACCATGGCTTCCACGTTGTCGGCTTTGGCCACCGAGTTGATGTGCAGGCCTTCCATGATGCCGCCCACTTTCACCAGCTTGATGTTGATCATATCGATGCAGCCCCGGCTGGTGAGGTGGAAGACGTCCTTGAGTGTCATCAGGCTCTCGTCGGCCATGACGGGAACGGATACATTGAGGGCGACTTCCTTCAGCAATTCCTCGTTGTGCTTGTCGGTAGGCTGTTCCAGTAATTCCACTTTATAGTGCTCGGTACGGTGGATGAACGCAATGGCCTCGGCCACGGTGTAGCCCTGGTTGGCGTCGAACCGGATTTCCAGGCGGTTCCCTACTGCTTCGCGGATTCGGGCAATTTTTTCCACATCTTCATCCACGTTATTCCCTCCTTTCAGCTTGATCACTTTAAACCCTTTTCGGGCAAATCCTACCGCCCGTTCCACCGTTTCGGCCACCGGCAGAATGCCGATGGTGATGCTGGTAGCAATGCAGTTGCGAAATCCGCCGAGTAGCTTGTACAATGGTTCGTCCGCTTTTTGGGCCATTAGGTCGAACAGCATCATATCTACCATGGCCAGAGCGGAGGGTTGATAGGGCAACTGCTTTCGCAACTCAGCCAGGAGGCGGGCGTAGTGGAAGGGGTCGGCCCCACGAAGATAGGGTTCAATGACGTCATGGAAGGCTGTCATGACCATCTCTGGCGTTTCCAGGGTGACGGCCATGTCGGGCGCTGCACAGCCCCAGCCGGCCAGTCCATTGTCCGTTTCCACTTTCAGGAACACATTGACGGCATGGCGGATGGTTTCGTAAGCGATGGTATAGGGTTCGGTCAGCGGCATCGCGTGCGCCCAGCATTCCAAGCGAGTGATTTTCATAATCTTTGGTTTAATAGATCGAGACTGTGGCTATGGAAAGCATTGAAGTCTTTAAGCACAAAAATCGAGGGAATTCTTCCGCTTTCCCACTTCCGCCTTCCCACTTCTCAATAACGCCTTTGATGCAGGTCTTCCACCTTGCTGTTCTTTACTTCATCGATGAACTTCACCAGGTGATCTAAGATGATCGCCCACATCTGCCGGCCTTTTTCTGCCGTGGCTTTGGTCGGGGCGCCGATGACGCCGGTTTTGGAGATCTTGTGGGTGCGGACATACCAGGATACGCCATTGGCTGAAGTGAAATCCAGATAAGGGCTTCCGAAATTCGGGACTTCATCTACGGCTTGGTCCATTCGCACCATGTTGGGGCGAAGCGCCAGGGTGGTGCTGGTTTCAATCTCTCCGGCATGGATGTCGTTGTGGGTTTCGGCGAGTTTGTAGACATCTTCATCGCTGGTTTCGCCGGTTTCCACGCAGACGAAAATGCGGGCGTCGCGGTTGATCATCTGGGCGGCGAAATTGAGGGTAGGGGCATTATCGCCATGCCCATTAAGGATAATGAGCTTTTTGATGCCATTATGGGCCAGGCTCATCCCAATGTCATAGACAAAGCGGGAGAGCGACTCGTTGGTCACACTAAGCGTGCCCTTAAAGTCTTCGTGGTGATAGGAGACTCCAAAAGGGATTGGGGGAAGCACGAATGGCTTGGGGTCGCTGCAGGCCTGGGCGACTTCGAATGCCAGGGACCTGGCGTCATAGTAATCGACATCAAGTGGAAGGTGGGGGCCGTGTTGTTCCACGGCGCCACAGGGCAGAATGGCCGTATCCACGATTTTTAGCCGTTCTTTAATTTCCGGGGAGCTGAGGCTTTCCCACATGAATTCCGGTGGCCGTCCATTATGCTGATGTACTTGCATACCTATTGTATTTACTGAGATATTGAATGCAAGCTACACTTTTGCCGGCCCATTTGCCACTTCGGAAGCACCTATATTTTTGCCCCTCCGAAGTCCAACCTGCGACATTCCAGGGTGGACGGGAATGCCCGTAACACGCAAATTTATTTGCGGCTTCAAAATTCAATCAACTAAAAATCAAAATTTTATGACTCCAGCCTCTCAAATAAATTTGAGGGCTACTTATTTCCGTCCAACCTGTTTCGACGAACGACGTCATTCCCCTTCCCCCATAGCCTGATACAAGGCTGAATGTATCCTCGGCCGGATATTCAACTCCGACAACTTGTTATTATCCCGGGTAGGGTATACCCGGTTGCTGAAGAAAATGAGGAGCAAGCCTTTCTCTGGGTCTGCCCAGGTGAAGGTGCCGGTGTAGCCGGAATGGCCGAAACTGGACGGGCTGGCGGCTTTGGCGATCATACTTTTATCAGCTTCATATTCGATCAGCGGTTTGTCGAAGCCCAGAGCCCTGCGGTTGCCTTCTTCACAGTACTGACAGCGGGTAAATTCCCGAACGGCTGCCTCGGGGATCAGCTGCTCGCCCCCGTAGGAGCCGTAGTTCATGTACATCGTCATCAGCTTGGCCAGGTCATTGGCGGAGCCGAACAAGCCGGCATGGCCGGAAACGCCGCGCAGCATGCTGGCGCCTTCATCATGTACGGTGCCTTGTAACTGAACCATCCTGAAAAAAGTATCCCGTTCGGTGGGTACGATGCGGTCTTTAGGGAATCGGCGCAGGGGGTTGTACCCCAGAGTGCCGGCGCCCAGCGGTCCATAGAAGTTTTCCTGGATATAGGTTTGGAAATCCTGTTTGATGATATGCTCCAGGACGTGTGGCAACATAATGAACGTCAGGTCAGAATATACATAGCCTGGTTGCTCATTGAGCGGTGATTTTCGAATGGATTTGAATATCTTTTTCGGATAGCGGCGGTGAAGCCAGAGCTTGTCCGTCACCCGGATGGAATAGGCGGCGGAGGAATCGGCGGCAAAAGTCCGCGGCTTAAACTGAAAATTGTTGTCGCTGACATTGTCCCAATTCTTCTTCCAAGGGTATTTGGCGTTCCCCTTGAGGGTGGCTCGCCAGAAAGGGATCCAGGGCCTCAACCGGGCATTGTGGGCCAGCATTGCTCTAATAGGCACATTTCTTTTGTTGGAAAAACGCATTTGCGGCAAGTACTTTTTGAGCGGGGCATCCAGGTCAAATTTACCTTCACCATAGAGCTTCATAGCAGCCGGTAAGCCGGAGGATATTTTGGTGACGGAAGCAAAGTCATAGAGGTCATCGGGCGCCACCGCCTGCAGGCTGTCATAAGTAAAAAAGCCGAATGTCTCGTGGTAGATCACCTGCCCGTCTTTGGCCACCAGCACCTGAGCCCCTGGAAAAGCATGGCCCCGGATACCCTCTTCTACTATTGCCCGGATGCTATCGGCCATCAACTGTTCATCGATACCTTCGACATAACCGCTTGGAGGATAACTCAGCCGCAGGCCTCCTTCTGTAAGGATGCCATTATCCTTCCGAAAGGAGGTGTTGGCAATAGGCCCCATCAACTTCGCCTGGGCGCCAAGGCCGCCAAAGATGATCTGCGCCGCTACCTGAGGGGAGTAACTGAACTGCCCCGGTGCAATGAGCAGGGCCGGCGCCAGCGCCAACCAGGGCGAAGCCTGGAAAATACTGCCATCACCGTGGATCACAAAGATGGCTTTCATGCCCCCTTCCGCCAGGGCCCGGATCAGGGCCGTCCGCTGGAAAGAGGCGGGTAGTTCTCCGCCAAAGCTGATATCCGGAATTTCTACAATCAAAAGGTTGAAAGCCGCCCGTTGCTGTTCTATCCAGGCAGGAATGGCGCTATCGCCGGCCGGCGCCTGTAATTCCACTATCGGCATGTATTTGCGCAGTGTCGCCAGGAAGGGTGCGGAGAGCGGTTCTCCAATGCCTACATAGGCCACGTTTAGCGTGTCCAGGCGGTGCAAAGGAATGAGGTTGCCTTCATTGCGCAATAAGGTTACCGATTGCTCTGCTTGCTTGTACTGGGCTGCGTCGCTTCCGCTGGCTGGCTGTGACTGCCCGCTGATCCAGGACAGGGAGAAAAAAAGGATGGATAATATAGAAGTTGATACACGCATGACTGAGAATTTTATGTAATTATCCAGGGTGTAATGGCAAAGATGCGAAAATTATCGGCTAGTACCACCGTCCCGAGAGGAGCTTGCTCATATACGCCCAAAAGCAGATTGAGCCAGATCGACAGAAGAACCATCCAGGTTTCGAAGCTTGTTGAAATGGACAGGATTCCAGTTCCTGCGTTTTGTAAATCTTTCAAAACAGCCACGCCAGCAATCCCGTGACCACCTGCGCGTATTGTGCAGCCCAATCGAGGTGCGACTGCTCTTTGGTGAGCCGGAATAATTGCATGGCTGCCACAACTGCCTGGGCATACAGTTCCGTCTCATTCTTTTCGGTTGCGGCCATGGCGCAGTAAGCTGCAGCAATAAAATTATCGGCCGGGTTGTTGGAGGCCTTGCCCTCCATATCGTCCTTGGTGCCCAGCGTATTATCCGACCAGATGCCGATGATCAGTCCGCCGTTGCGGTAACCGTCGCCGAAGCGGGTGTTCATGGCACAGGCCGAACCCCCGGCTGTTCTCCGCATCCACCTTTTCGATCCGCATATCGTCGATGTAGAGCTTCATCTGCTCAGCCGCACCTTTGGGGGAACCCGTGAGCATGATACTGGCCGAAAAACCGGTGGCCCGGTCGCGGTACAGGTCCGGTATTTTCCAAATGATCTGCTGCCATTGGCCGGGGTACACATTGACAAAGTGCTGCCCTTCAAACCGGCCGGGCGCCGGCATGATCTTTTCGCCTTCATTGTACAACGTACAGCCCACAAAAAATGAATAAAAACCCGCCGCCTCGGCGTACACCCAGACTGAAAAACGGTTGTATTCGCGCAGGTCTTCTCCCGGTAACGGCCGGATGACTTCGGCAAAAGCATACGCCCGATTCGTGGGGTTCTTTACACCCAGGGAGGTGGGCGTCTCCAGCAATACACTGCCTTGCCCAGTCCGGGTATGGGTGTGATCTGCCTTAATAGCGCCGGCCCCTTAGATAACGGCTTTGGCCCAGTTGTTTGAGCCCTCCCCATCTTATTAAACATTTCCTATCTTTCGGAAAAAACCCGGCAGATATTTAAAAATAAATCAACTCACTCCATGGTTTCCGGCTATCACATACTAAAACAAGCTTTCAAAGGAAGGTGTCAACAGCTCCGCAAAAGCCTTGATTTCAGCGTAACTTGTAACCTGAAACCTGAAACTTTGAACAGCCTCGCTTCACCGCCCGCTATCCTCCTGATCATCCTCTTACTGAATACCTCCGCCTTCGCCCAGCCCGAACTCAGCAAAAAGCAACAGCAGGGGTTAATCGAGCGCTTCCAAAACTCTGAGCTTTTTCCCCAAATATTCACCGGCTTTGCGCTCTACGACCCGGAAGCCCAAACGATGCTTTTCGAAAAGGATGCTGACAAATACTACACCCCTGCTTCCAATACCAAGATCCTGACTTTCTACACCGCCCTGCAGGTTTTGGGCGACTCCATCCCCGCCCTGCGCTATGTCCAAACCGGCGATTCCATTATCTTCTGGGGGACGGGCAACCCATTGTTCCTCCACCCCAAACTGCCAACCGATTCTACTGTACTAGCTTTTTTGAAAGATACCACATACCAGTTGTTTTTCTCCACCCACAATTTCCAGGAAGAGCGTTTCGGCCCGGGCTGGGCCTGGGATGATTACAACGACTACTATCAGGCGGAACGCTCGCCCTTCCCTATTTACGGCAATCTGGCTCGCTTTGAAAGGTTAGAATTGGAAGAAGGCTTTCAGGTTTTTCCGCCCCATTTTCAAGATCATCTGGCCTTTAACCCGTCCATGGATAATACCCGCCCCAGGATACGCCGGCAGGAGTTTGCCAATAGTTTCGAGTACAACCACCGGGCTTTGTCGGGCTTGCCTTTTTCGACAGAAGTCCCCTTCTGCACCTCTCCGCAAACCATCGCCGAACTGCTGAGCGATACCCTGGGCCGCCCCGTCGGCCTGATCAACCTGCTGGAACTACCGGCTCAACCTGCTATGACCTTGCAATCGCCCATCCCCGATACGCTTTACCGGCTATTCCTGTATGAGAGCGATAACTTCATTGCCGAACAGTTGCTGTTGGCCTGCTCGGAGAAAATATCGGGCGTGTTGCAAACCGAAGAAGCCATCGATTACGCCAGCGACAGCCTTTTCCAAAGCTTGCCGGACAAACTGGTTTGGCGCGACGGCTCGGGCCTTTCCCGCTACAACCTCTTCACCCCCCGCGATCTGGTGGGCATCCTGGATATGCTGTATCAGAAAGTACCTCACGAACGCCTACTCAGCTTCTTCCCCGCCGGGGGCGTGCGGGGCACGATCCAGGAATTTTACAAGGGCGACAAAGAACCCTATGTTTTCGCCAAAACCGGCACCCTGGCCAACAAACATTGCCTGAGCGGGTATCTGCTGACGAAAAAGGGGCGGCTGCTTATTTTTAGTTTTATGAATAACAATTATGTGGATGGGACGGGGCAGGTGAAGGAGGAAATGGAGAAGGTGTTGAGGTATGTGCGGGAGAATTTATAGTTCGCTTTACCCTATCCAGAGAATTCCCCTATATTTACCCGAAAACAATGCACCCCTACGGTTTCCTGTCGCTTTTGCCGCCTGTCATTGCCATTGTCCTGGCCATTCGCACCAAGCAGGTGCACATTTCGCTGCTGTTCGGCATCTGGCTGGGCTGGCTGATCATCGATCATTATAATCCTATTCAGACGAGCTTCGATACGATAGAGGCATTGGTCAATGTGTTCAAAGATCCCGGCAACACCCGCACTATTATGTTCTGCGCTCTGGTAGGGGCGCTCATTATTTTCGTGCAGCGCTCGGGTGGCGTGGAAGGCTTTATCAAGCACGTCAACCGCATTCTGGAGCGCTACGAAAAGCGCAAGGCGGGCAGCAACCGTATCGTCGTGCAATTCCTGGCCTGGCTGACGGGCTTGTTTATTTTTGTAGAATCCAGCATTTCGGTGCTCACGGTAGGGGCGCTGTACCGGCCGGTTTTTGACAAATTGAAAATATCGAGGGAAAAGCTGGCTTATATTGCTGATTCCAGCTCGGCGCCGTCCAGCATCATCATCCCCTTCAATGGCTGGGGCGCCTTCATCATGTCGCTGTTGGTGGCAGAAGGTTTTAGCGACCCCTTCGCAACCATGTTCCGGGCGCTGGGGTACAACTTTTATCCCTTTCTGGCGCTGGGCATGGTGCTGGTGGTTATTTTTTTCAAAAAAGACTTCGGCCCTATGGCCAAAGCGGAGCGCCGCACCTTTGAAGAGGGAAAAGTGCTCAGCGATGACGCCCAGCCTATGTTGTCGGAAGAACTCACGGATGTGAAAGCCAAAGAAGGCGTGACGCCCCGGGCGTTCAATATGGTCATTCCCATTCTCATCATGGTTTTCCTAATGCCGGTCATGCTGGCCTATACCGGCTGGGCGGCGGCCGCCGAACAAATGCCGGAAGCCGCCTGGCTGCGCAAATTGCCGTACGCCATCGGCCAGGGCTCCGGTTCTACGGCCGTGCTGATCGCCGTACTGACGTCCACCTTCTTTGCTATACTGTTGTACCGCGTACAAGGCATCATGCGCACCCGGGAGATGGTGGAACTGACCTTGAAAGGCATCTCCGGTATGATGCCGCTGGCCCTGCTGATGATGCTGGCCTTCGCCATCGGTGCAGTCTGCAAAGAACTGCAAACCGGACAGTACGTGGCTGATGTGGCGCGCGCCTGGGTATCCCCCCACCTGGTGCCATTCATCGTATTTCTTGTAAGCTGTTTCATCGCTTTCTCCA
This sequence comes from Lewinellaceae bacterium, assembly GCA_020636215.1. Classification (GTDB taxonomy): domain Bacteria; phylum Bacteroidota; class Bacteroidia; order Chitinophagales; family Saprospiraceae; genus JACJYE01. Next base: position 915,438 of record JACJYG010000004.1, on the reverse strand, counting down.
CAGGCACTTCCTGGGGCACTTTCGCGATCATGATCGCCATCGCTGTGCCCATGGCCCGGCAAATGGAGGCGGATATGTATATGACCATCGCCGCCGTACTGGGCGGCGGCGTGTTCGGAGACCACTGCTCGCCCATTTCGGACACGACCATCCTCTCTTCCATGGCTTCCGCTACCGACCATATCGACCACGTGCGCACCCAATTGCCCTATGCCTTAACCGCAGGGGGGATTACAGCGTTATTCTATTTGGTAATCGGGTTGCTGCGCTAGGGGAAAGTCACGGGATGGCTGATCGTCGAAAAAACCTGGCTAAGCCACCCCGTGACTGGCCCGGTTGCAGGAGTAAGGCATACGTAACGAGGATAGAACCGGACAATGTACGGTGTACGTGGCTTTGGGATAATCGGATGAGGTGTACGGTGTACGTGGCTAATTTAGAGCTTGGAGGTGTACGATGTGTGAGCAACCCAGAAACCAGCCCGTCCTCGTTACTCAGCCGGGTAAAAAACTAGAAACCAGAAACCTATAAAATGGCACTAATCAAAAGCGTTAACGGCGTTGAGCCAACATTCGGAAAGAACTGTTACCTGGCGGAAAACGCCACCATCGTCGGCGATGTGGTGATGGGAGACGACTGCAGCGTCTGGTTCCAGGCGGTACTGCGTGGGGATGTGCACTACATCCGTATGGGCAACAAGGTGAATGTGCAGGATGGGGCGGTCATCCATTGTACCTACAAGCGCGCTCCGACGAACATCGGCAACAACGTCTCCATTGGCCACCGCGCCATCGTACACGGGTGTACCCTGAAGGACAACGTGCTGGTCGGCATGGGCGCTATCGTGATGGATCATGCGGTGGTGGAGGAAAATGTGCTCATCGCAGCAGGCGCAGTAGTGCTGGAAAACAGCCACCTGGAGTCGGGCTACATCTACGCCGGGGTGCCGGCTAAAAAGGTGAAGGCGCTTGGTACAGACACCTTTAAGGATACCATCGAGCGGATTGCAAATAACTATATCATGTACGCCGATTGGTTCAGAGAATAAGCCTGGCTGGAAGGCGTCTAGCTAAGGTGTTCTAAATGCCTGCCAGCCAGGCAGCGTATTTAAAAATCACTGTGCTGCGGTGGTTTGATGCCCAGCTTTTCAGCGTGCGCTTTCAGCCATGCAGCCATTTTTTCAACCTTCAAGCCTGCCGCATCGCCAATTTCACTGACTTTAACGTCGCTTTTTCCCAGTGCATCCTTGATCTCCTGATGCATTTTCTGGAATTCGGTTTTAGCCTCGCCATCCAGCTTGTTCGTGGCTTTCTCCAGCCGGTCACCTGCTTTCCGGAAAGTGCCTGCTGCTTTTTCAGGCGCCGTTTCGGCATAGGATTGGGTGAGGTATAAATACTCATGAGACGTCATCATGTCAGCCTGAGCGTAGATTGCTTCCAGCTCTTCCTCACTGGTGACTTCCCCTTTTTTAACTTTAGTGGCCAGTGTCTGCAGGTCGTCGATGGTGGCGTCCAGCTGTTTTTTAGCTTTGGCGCCCTGTACCTCGCTTTCAAGTTTCAGGTCGTTGATGGCGATAGTGATGTAGTGGGAGGCGGTGGCGTAATCCTTGGCCCGGAATGCCTCCAGGGCAGTATCGAAATCCTGGTCGGTTGCATTGGGCACTTCCTCGATGTAGTCTTCTTCAACTACAGCAGCAGGTTCTTCCGCCGTCTTTGATCCCTCGGTCTTTTCGTTTTTGCAGGCCATGAAAAATGCAAAAAGGCTTGCAAGGATGATTACTTTTTTCATTTTGGAAGATATTGTGTTGATGAAATCTTTCGGGAAAGACCAGAGGAGAAGGCAAAGTCACTATGTAGAAAAAAAGATTCTCTTATTTTTGAGCGTTCAAATTTCATTCATATGGGCGCCACAAAATCCGAAGGTTTTACCACGCAACAACTTGAATTGGCGAAAATCGCCCGTGCGTTGGCGCATCCGGCCCGCATCGCCATCCTGCAATACCTGGCGCAGGTTAATGCCTGCATCGGCGGGGAAATCGTCGATGCGCTGCCGCTGGCGCAGCCCACTATTTCCAGGCATCTGAAGGAACTTAAGGAAGTGGGGCTTATCAAAGGAGAAATCGAAGGCGTCCGGGTCAACTATTGTATCGACCGGCAACGCTGGCTGGAAGTACAGGCACTGCTGGGCGGGTTTTTCAACACGCCAGTTAATAAGCAGGATTGTTGTTGATTTTTTTTGAATCCATTCATTCTATTATTGCAATAATAGAATTAAATTGCGAGCAACAATTGCCTTTCCATGTCGAAAGCCCAACTTAATAAAGACTTGGCCCAATACGTCTCTTCTTTGCCCGCTGAGTTCAAGCAGATTTCACCCGCCCGCAAGTTTGTTTTGGAGCAATTAGCTGAATACATTTTTGAACAACAGCGCGCCGGCCAGCCGGTGTTGCTTACCGTCATTTGCACCCACAACTCCCGGCGCAGCCATATGGGCCAGCTTTGGGCCCTGGTGGCTGCGGCCTGGTATGGGATAGCAGGAGTGGAGAGTTTCTCAGGCGGGACGGAGGCCACGGCTTTCCACCCCAATGCCGTGGCGGCCTTACAACTCGCCGGCTTCCACATCAGCCGGGAAACGCAAGGCGAAAACCCGGAATATTCAGTTCGTTACAGTGATGATTTGCCCGCCGTGCGGGTTTTTTCCAAGCGCTTCGATGATGCGGCTAATCCGGCCAAAGGCTTTGCCGCCATCCTGGTTTGCTCGGAAGCGGATGAGGCCTGCCCTTTCGTGCCGGGCGCGGATGTGCGCATTGCGTTGCCTTTTGAAGACCCTAAATATGCAGATGGCAGCCCGGAGGAACAGCAGGCCTACGATACTGCCTGCCGATTGATCGCAAGGGAGGTTTTCTTTGTGATGGAGCAGGCGGGAAAGCAGCTGGAGGGGGGGAGGATTTCTGGTTTCTGAGTTTCTGGTTTCCGGAGGGCTCTCAGGAACCAGGAACTATAAACCAGGAACTATAAAGCAGAAACATCAATTTAATCAACCAAATTTTTACAGTTGAAAATGCCTGGCCAACCAACTCCATCCCCCAAACGCCTTTCCTTCCTGGACCGCTATCTGACCTTATGGATATTCCTGGCGATGGCCCTGGGTGTGGGGATTGGTTATTTCCTGCCCGATACGGCCGGTTATATCAACTCCTTTTCCAGCGGGTCTACCAACATCCCGATCGCCATCGGCCTCATCCTGATGATGTATCCGCCGCTGGCGAAGGTCAACTACCATTTGCTGCCGCAGGTGTTCCGCGATGTTAAGATATTGAGCATCTCCTTGCTACTCAACTGGCTGGTTGGCCCGGTTTTGATGTTTCTGCTGGCCATTACTTTTCTTCGGGATTATCCGGAATACATGACGGGGCTCATCCTCATTGGCCTGGCGCGCTGCATTGCGATGGTCATCGTGTGGAACGACCTGGCGGATGGCAGCCGGGAGTACGGCGCCGGCCTGGTGGCGCTCAACAGCCTGTTCCAGGTGTTTTTCTACAGTTTCTACGCCTGGATATTTATTACCGTGCTGCCCCCCTTCTTTGGTTTTGAGGGGGCTATTGTGGATATTTCTATTGCCACTATCGCCAAAAGCGTGGCCATCTACCTGGGCATTCCATTCCTGGCGGGATTTCTGAGCCGCATTTTTCTGGTAAAATGGAAAGGAGAGCAGTGGTATCAGCAGCGTTTTGTTCCGTTCATTTCCCCCATTACCCTCATTGCCCTGCTTTTTACCATCGTAGTGATGTTCAGCCTGAAAGGCGAGCTGATCGTCCAGATCCCGCTCGACGTATTGCGCATTGCCGTGCCCTTGCTGATCTATTTTGCCGTCATGTTCCTGCTGAGTTTTTTCCTCGGTAAATGGCTGGGCGCGGATTATCCGCGCAACGCCTCCATCGCTTTCACGGCGACCGGCAATAACTTCGAGCTGGCCATCGCCGTGGCCATTGCCGTTTTTGGCCTCAATTCCGGCCAGGCCTTTACCGGCGTCATCGGCCCTCTGGTGGAAGTGCCCGCTTTGATCGGGTTGGTAAATGTGGCCTGGTGGTTGAGGAAGGGGTATTACGGCGGGGTGGTTTCTGGTTCCTGAGTTTCTGGGTTGCTCCCAGAAACCCAGAAACCCAGAAACCCAGAAACCAGAAACCCAGAAACCAGAAACCAGGAACCCAGAAACGAGAAACCCAGGAACCAGCCCGTCCTCCCCCGACAACTGTCGGGATCAGCCGGGTAAAAAACCAGGAACCAGGAACCAGAAACTCCGTCCCCCCTTGCCATTCTCCCCCAATCTCCCTATCTTGACATTGTATGACGCGCCTCGCGGCCCTTCCAACGAACAACACAAGGTTTTACTGCTCAACAAACACTTCCTGGCTTGCGCTGCAAGGAAATGGTGTTGTTTTCACTCACAATTTAAATATGCGCTTTATGAAGGGATTTAACACACACACACACAACGGCGGAGCCTTGATCGTCAATTAGTTAAGCCGTTCTTTTGGCGGCGCTTCCTGCCGTTGGTTTTCCTGGCCCTGGCCCTGTTGTCCTGCCAGAAGGATGAACTCCGGCAATTGGCCGAAAACACCGACAAGGGGATAGGCAGGCTGCCCGTTCCTTCCGCTCCGCTGGAGTTTCGGGCCAGCGAAGAAGGCGGGCTGATTCCAACCATCCTGGGCGCCAAGAGAGCCGCAAACCCCTACCACGTCGACACCATGACCCACGCCTGGAATTTCCTGTACCGGCAGAACATTGAAAAGCTCCCCGCCACCCATTCCTACCTCCGGTTTTGCCCCCAGGATATGGCGCAGCTGGAACTGCTGGTGGACAGCGACATCGTGCTTTTCGATTTCCCCTGAACTACGAGGTAGAACAGATGGGGATTATTACCCGCAGGAGGTATGGATTCCACGGTACCATTCCCTGCTTTTTTTACACGGTATTGCCCCAGGGCGCCGGCATCCCGGTACCGTCCCTTATGAGGTACTGGACGAACTGGTTTTGGCACCCTATTCTTCATTGCTGGCCTACGCGGCATTCCGCCGCTCGGGCCTGGAACACGAAGGCCTTCCGGGCATGCCGTCGGAGCCGCAAAGCCCAGAAATGTGCGACCCGGACTGCCCGAATTTCCTGTGCTGCCTGTACGGCCATTATGGCTGCGAAGACGAAGAGGCCCCGGGCTGGTGTAGTGACATTACCCTGGGCTGCAACCCCTGGACGAACCCCGAGGGCTGGCCCCAATGCCTGGAAGATATCGATGATGACGACGGTGGCGGCCTGCCCACTAATGCCTGTGGCTGTACCCTTCCCTCCCCAAGGACGCCGGGCGGGTGCATACGGGTGAGAGATACGCGCTTGCCAACCAACCAGCCAGAAGGAGTCAACGATGCAAAAGTAATCTGGTGGGACGGCTGGCTGGGCATAAAAACGACGCAGACGACGGAAGCCGGCTGCTGGCGCATTGCCAACCACCGGGAATCCGGCAAGGCCTATATGTGGGTGCAGTTTAAGAACAGCCAAACGAAGCTGCGGGGCTTCATCGGCAATACGGTGCAAATATGGCGTGGGGTGCTGCCCATCACCGATTACATCGGGCAGTTGGGCGGCGGGGTGTACAACAACATCAACGTCACCTATGAACCCTGGGTAAACCAGGGCTCCAATGCCCACCGCGGCTGGGCAGCGGCCAGCACACTCAATGCATTGGCGGAGTTCCGGGGCCAGGCGCTGGCGGATGGCATCGCGGCGCCGCCCTACCTCGATATTTTCCTGGCCAGTGACAGGGGAGATGGATTTGCCCTTATGAAGCGATACCTGGGGCAGGCAAGAGTCTATGCTGCTATGGAGCTGGGATTATTGCAGGCCAATTTTTTTAATTTTTTAGCGTGGCACGTTTTGGGGACTGCAAACTACGACCTCATTTATCCTGTAATCCCTGATATGATGCTGGGGGTTAGGTTTCAGGAATCTGATGTATTGAGGTCTGTAATTTATCATGAACTGGCTCACGCCTCCCACTTTACCAATGTCGGCCCGAACTATTGGATGCTTTTAGCGACAGCGGAGATTGCCGCCGATGGCTGGGGCGATGAGAACAGCCAGGATGCGGGGCGGATTGCGGTTTGTGAGTCGTGGGCGGAGCATGTTGGGGAGACATATACACACAGGCGGTACTTGGAGAATAATTCAATTTTTGGTGATTGGGAACGACGGCTAGAAACAACCCGGAATGACACCACCAACCACGTTCCTATCGGATTACATCATGACCTGATTGATGTTGCTAATGTACTGGACACAAATGCCTGTGACCGCACCAGGCCGCCGCAGTGTGGCCCAATAGTGGACAATGTTAGCGGTTTTTTTAATGGCCAGCTCTTCTCCGTATTAACACCACAAGTTAGTAATATTGAAGTGTACCGGGACAGGGTAATCAATGTTCTGCTCCCGGCTGTGCCCGGGAATACCGCTCAGGGAATCGACGATTTATTTAACAGCTATTAGAAAACTTCACCGTTCACTTCCAAAGCCATTGGCGCATGCGTGGAATGGCTTTGGAAGTGGCAAAAAAATATTAGCCATGTCCAATTATCTATTCCTCGCTTTGATTTTTGGCTTCTTATGCCAGGGCTGCATCAATAAAGATTGTGATTTCGACGGTGTAAAGTATGAATTTGAGTTGCTGGCAAGTTTATCCCCTGCGAAGGACACTTTTAGAATCGGGGACACCATATTGATTTCTTCTTCCTTTAGTGATGATGTATTTGAAGTCAATTCTCAAAGGACGTACAACCTGGTAAATTTTAGGTTTCATCCGGGAACTGGCATGTATAAAATAGACACCTTCCCGGCAATTGACGATGGATTGCAATTTTTCGAAGTATACATTTCACCTGAATATAGTTACCAAAGAGTTGGGGAAGAACTGCTGGGACAGTACAACTACGAAAACGGGGTTTATTCGTTGGCGTTCAAGCTGGTTCCCAGGGAGCCGGGCCTGTATTATTTGGAACAAGGATCCGCATTATTCCCGGTGGATGAATGGCAGGACTTTCCTGGTAAATGCAAATACATTAGCTCAGACGCCCGGGTCACCCTCAACGGCGGCTCCGACAACAACATCGGCCTGTTGTCTGACAGCCCCGACCCGCACTATAATGCCTGGATTCTATCAGATCCGGATGATCTGTTTTATAAATTCGGGGGGTATTGTTTTTATGTGGTGGAGTAGGGCTATGGGCGCCGGGTGAAGGGTAGCTAGCGCAGGCGGTATTACGGCGGGGTGGTTTCTGGTTCCTGAGTTTCTGGGTTGCTCCCAGAAACCCAGAAACCCAGAAACCCAGAAACCAGGAACCAGAAACCAGAAACCAGGAACCAGGAACCAGAAACCAGGAACCCAGGAACCCAGAAACCCTTACGCCTTCTCCCCATAAACATTAATACTAAAAATCCCCGTCCCGTTCCGGCGGAAAGCCTCCAACTCATCGGGAGAAAGAAAATCCAGCAGCAGTTCATCCGGGAGCTCCAGTTGCCGTTCCTTATCGATCTGGATGTTGGTGAAACCGGCGCGTTCAATGGCGGCCAGGTAATCGTCCTTTTGCATGGCGCCCGCCACGCAGCCGGCGTACAGCACGGCGGCTTCCTGCAACTGGGGTGGCAGTTCGCCCTGCAATACGATGTCTGAGATGCTGAAGTGGCCGCCCGGGCGCAGTACGCGGTGCACTTCTGCGTAGGCCTTATCCTTATCCGGCACCAGGTTCATCACGCAGTTGCTGATGGCCACGTCAATGGAGTTGCTTTTCAGGGGCATGTCTTCGATATCGCCTAGTACGAATTCTACATTCTGGTATCCCAGCTTGCGGTTGTTGGCGTGCGCCTTTGCGATCATGGCCTCTGTCATGTCCAGGCCAATTATTTTGCCGCTTTCGCCGGCCAGGCTGCGGGCGATGAAAACGTCATTGCCGGCGCCGGAGCCCAGGTCCAGCACGGTATGGCCTTCCTGGATGCGGGCAAATTCGGTGGGCAGGCCGCAGCCCAGTCCCAGGTCGGCGTCTTTGACGTAGCCATCCAGGCTATCGTAGCCTTCACTAAAATCGATGCCGCCGGGCGAGCAGCAGGACGGGCCGCAACAGCTTTGCGACGCTTCAACAAATTCGGTGTATTTTTCCCTAACGACTTCCTTGATTGCTTTTTCCATGGTTCAATGATTTTTGTTTGTACTATAGACGCCGGTATCGTTTTTTGGACGCAGCTCGGGCATTTTGAAGATTCTCTTGGCTGACGGCGCTAAATAGAAAGGTGAACTCCCCGGATGCCATGCTACGCTGCACCACGGCAACTGCCCTCTGCCCACTGTTTACTGCTGACAGGGCTACTCCGAGCAGCATTCCTCTTCCTGTTCTACTTTCTCTTTTGTCTTTTGGTTTACTCTGTGTTCATACCCCAGCACGTTACCGTATTTATCGGTAGCCACTTCACAGCACTGCAAAACAACTTCCCGAAGCTTCTCCCGGCCCCGCTGCACTCTGGATTTGGCGCCGGAGTAGGAGATCTGTAGCTTTTCCGCCAGTTCCCGTTGTGATAAGCCTTCAATATCGGTAAGGTAGAGGGCCTGTCGGTATTTTTCCGGTAGCAACTCCAGCATGAAGGGCAGCCACTGAGATACTTCTTCCGTCAATGCCCGGGTAGTTTGTTCTGCTTCATTTTCTAAAAAAGGAGCTTCCAGTTTTGGTAAAGGAAGGGCTGGTTTGCGTTGCTGGCGAAAATGATCGTTTACGGCATTCTGGGCAATGCGGAACAGCCAGTATTCCGCTTTTTCTTCCTCTTTAAGTTGGGGAAGATTGTGGTGCATCTTGAGAAAGACCTCCTGCAGCACATCATCGGCGCTGGCGTCATCCTGGATCTTTCGCCGCACAAATGCCTTTAATTTGGCCTGAACGTTTATCCAGATAGCTTCTGCTTGCATGAGCTTTTATTTTTAAGACGGAACAAGTACGGGATGGACGCAGTTTCAGTATATTCAGTTAGCGCTTATTGGCAACTGTTTAGTGGAAATTGTCACCTTTTAGCCAACAAATCCAAAATTTGGTAGTCAATTGTTATTGTGGAGGCTTTGCCTAGCCCCAGAAACCAGCCCGTCTTCCCCTGACAACTGCCGGGATCGGCCGGGTAAAAAACCTGCCCGTCCGTCCGTCTAGTCAGCCGGATAAATCTAGTCAGCCGGATAAATCCTCGCTGCACTCAGCCGGGTAAAAAACCAGAAACCTCCTAAGGGGCTGCTCACTGGCCATATTCCACTTTCATATTATAATCCCATTGGTCAAAATACAAATTTCCGCCCCGCCATTCCACCTCTCCCCGCTGGAAGTCCACCGTTTCGCTGCGCGGGTGGATCTTGGCCGGGAAGAAGGGGCCGGAAAAGTCGTCGTTGACGATGAGGCGGTAGGCGTCGGCGCCGCCGAAGAAGAAGGAGCGGGCGTCCTCGTTATTATTAATGTCCTGGAGGTTGAAATCGGGATCGACTGGAACCCAGCCCAGGCCTTCGAAATATAGTTCCGACCAATCGTGCAGGTTCAGGTTGTCTGGGTAGAGGAACCAGCCGCTTTGCCATTTGGCGGGAATGCCGTTGTAGCGGCAAAGGGTGATAAACAACAGGCTTTTCATGCCGCAGTCGCCCCTTCTGTGCTGGATGCAGTAGGAGGGGATGTTGGGCATGGTGGAGTATTCCAGCGCGCTGGCCCAGGGAATGTTTTCACCGATCCATTGGTACAAGAGCCAGGCTTTTTGCACCGGGTCTTTTTCCTCGCCGACAATTTTTTCGGATAAGGCTTTCAATTGTGGTGTAAAGCGAATGTGCTGCGCTCGTTCACTGGTGAACTGCTGGTACAATTCACTGCTGGTGTCATAGGGTTGAATATCCAGTTCCCGAAGCTCGTACCACTCATCGTAGGCCGTGTATTCCGCCTGGAACTGGAATACGGCTTCCTCATTGGCCCGGGCCGGCTGTTCCATATAAATAGAAGTATGTGGATAGGCCAATGGAGCAATGATGTAAAAAGGTTGGCTACTGCTGATCAATTGCACCGGCCCCAGGCGGCCGCGGCTGGCGCGGGGGTAGGGGAGCCAGGCGCGGATCATTTCCCCCGCCGGTACGGCATCTGGTTCTACCCGGAGGGTATAAGTGATCCGGATCTGTCGGGGGGTAGCAGTAACTCCGGCACTTTCCTTGATGTTATTAACCCCCTGAGGCAAATAGGCTTGCAGGAAAAGGGCCAGATCGTCCTTCTGGGGCCCATCCACCTCCTTCCGTTGGGCTTTTGCTTCGGCGTTGACGCGGAACAGGTTCCATACCGCATTACGGAAATAGCGTTTTTTTCCTTCAATGACACGCATTTCCAGGTCGCCGGATTGTTCCCAGGCCTGGAGCTGTTCCTCGCTGAGCGTGGGGTAGTAGGGTTGCAGCGTCTTTCGTACATAAGCCTCGTCGCGGTTGAAGTCGATCCGGATGCGATCCAGCAGGGCGGATTGTAGTTCCAGGTTGTAAACGGCCGTGTCTGGGAGCCCCCCATGCGCCACGCGGCCCCGGATCATTTCCTGTGCTTTTTGAAAATTCCCGGCTGCAATTTCTGTGTTGATATCGGCGAAAGGAGTTTGAGCGGTTAATAGCAGGCTGAACGCCAGGGCGGAAAAGAGAAGGAGTAGCTTTTTCATAAGGGGATGCTGCTAAGATGCTTTAGGTAGTATCGACTCCGCCCCTACGGGCGGGGTGCGTATCATTTCAGGTGCCAAGATAAGCAAAATCCTATTCCACTCTAATCTCCGATTTCCTTGATAAAACCATCGATGCCCCGGGCTTCCAGCTCTTTTAAATAAATCCTGGCGTCTTCCCGTTGGCCAAACTGGCCCAGGAAGATGCGGTATATCGTTTGGCCGCTGCTGGAGTCGGGAGCCAGCCGGACGGGCCCTTTGGTGGACTTTTCCAATTTGGCGCTCTCGCGCACGGCATTTTCGTAGGAGGAGAACAGTCCGGCCTGAATGGCGAAAAAGGTGTGCTGTTGGCGGCTGGCGTAACTGGTAGCAACTGCCGGGGCCGACGTCGTGGTAGGAAAAGGAAGGCTTGCCGGCCGGGCCGCCGGAACATCCGGAAGCAGCGCCGGCCGGGAAAGCTGAAGGATAGGCCGGGGGCTGGACAAAAGGCCAGCTTCTTCCGGTTCGCTGCTCGAGGGCATTCGGTTCTCTGATTGGTCATAAGCGTGGAGCTGTTCGAGCAGCGCTTCGGCTTCCATGGCGCCTTCGTGCCGGCCCAGTAATTGCCCACGGGTATTGAAAGTGAGAATAGTGGGCAATACTTTCACTTTGAATTGCTTTTGCAAGGCGTATCCTGAAGCCTCATCGACGTCGGCCCGCAGGGCAATATAAGTGTCCTCCAGGTAGCTGGCCAGGATCGGGTCGGTAAAGGTATTCTGCTCCATCCACTGACAGGGCATACACCATCCGGCTGCAAAGTGGATGAACAATAATTTGCCTTCCCGGGCGGCTTGTTGGCGGGCCTCCGGAAGGCTGGCATCAATGAAAATTACATTTTGTGGTGGGGTAGAAAAGAGGGAAAGGGGCAGCAACAGCGCTGCCAGGAACGTCAGATTTTTCATGGGATAAACGATTTTTGGATACTGTTCTTTCCCTTTTACGACAGTTTTGTAAAAAAGTTATATGAAGGAGAAGAATATTTAAAGAGAGGCTTATTGGTGTGGCCTAATGAAGAAAATCCATCTTAACTATACAAACAATCACTTATGGCAGTGGCACTTAATGAAATCGATAAGGGAATGATGGTTGCGAAGGAGTTCCTGCGTGGCTTCAAAGAGTTCTTCAAACTTCATTGCCGCCATGTGCAGCTCTTTATTGGCGTGAATGTCCTCTATAGAACGGGTGCGAAAGCTAAAACAGGTATGGATGCTGTGCACGACTTCTTTCAGCTCTTCCGCCCGAAGCAGGTGCTGTTGCAGCAGTTCCAGGTCAGAAGTAGAAAATTGCTGGAAGGCTTCGTTGGCATCATCCAGCGACTGGGAATCGCGGAGGTCTTTTTGAGTCAGGTCAATGATAGAGACTTCAAAAAGGCTGGACAATTTCAGCAGATTGCAGATCTTAGGTTCGGCGGTGCCATTTTCGTAGGAAGCAATATTGCCCCGGTTGAGGCCTACGCGGTTGGCCAACTCCTCCTGGCTCATTTTGAGTCGCTTTCGCAACAGACGGAGGTTCTGCTGTAAATAAATAGTAGATGGGTACTGTTGGCTGACATTCATTGGGTATCCTGCTTTTCCTACAAGTTTTTTCGATCAAATGGGCTAAGGGCCCGATGAATCCATTTAAAATAAGTACAACTGAATTTTCGCTTAGTTTAAAAGTGTTAAGGTTTTTAACGATTTTTTTTAGAAATGCCATCCAAGTGTCAAAACAGATACACTTAACAAAGTTTAGGGCTTTAAAAAGCAAATTTTTTTTGCAAAAATGATGTTCAAACTGTAGATTTGTAAATAATAATTACAATCGGATCATCCGAATATAAATTTAAAATCACCTGCTATGTTATATGCCATCCAAGATCAAATTCAGGAACAACTGGATGCGATCAGTAGTTCACTCCGGGCTTTTTCCCTGAAACTGACGGGAAACGCCGTAGACGCGGAGGACCTCTATCAGGATACTGCCCTGAGGATTATCACTAATGCTGATAAGTACCGGCAGGGCACCAATTTCAAGGCGTGGGCAGTGACTATCATGCGCAATATCTTCATTAATAATTACAGGAAGAAAGTGCGCCGTAATATGATCATCGATCAGACACCCAATAATTATTACCTCAACTCCAGTGATAAATCGGTGGATAATGACGGTGAGAATAATGTCGCTTACAACGAACTGATGAAAATGGTAGATTCCCTGCCCGACGATTTTCGCCAACCCTTTATGATGGCCTTCGAAGGCTTTAAGTATGACGAAATCGCCGAAGAACTGGGTTCTCCCCTGGGCACGATCAAAAGCCGCATTTTCTTCGCTCGTAAAAAATTGCAGAAGATGTATGAGGAGTCCATCCGGGAACGCCGGGCCTAAATAATGTTCTCCGAAACTTGCTTCTTTGAAAAAGGCTGGACGGCATACCGCCGCTCAGCCTTTTTCGTTTTCTACCAAGAGTAATGGCAAGGCTTCCCGGAATTTAATTGCTATATCTCAAGATTATGTATATTTAGCAGTGAATATTCGGCTGGCCACAATATTACCAGCCCCGGCAAAGCCCAAGCCCTGAACCACCACCTAATCCAGCTTTATGAGTAAACTGACCGTTAAAAGTGGAAAAAGCGAACTGGCACTGAAGAAGAGCCAATCTCTGGTAGGCCTCAAGGCCTCCTCAGAAGGAACCATAGAGGATAAAGACTACGTCGAATCCGAAGCCTATAAAAACCTGGGCGGTTTCAATATCGTAAACCTCAAAAAAGATGGCGATAGTATCGATGCCAAACTGGACGAAGTGCGCCAGAACCAGGAAGTTGAAGTAGGCACCCACGTCTATTTCGCCGAAGGCAGCAATAAGCCCCTTGTCGCCACCGGCTATATCTATATCACCTTTGCAGACGGCGTCAGTGAAGGCGAGCAAAAGATCGTACTGGAAGAGTACAAATTGGAACTGGTGCAGCGCCGAAGCCCGGAACGCATCCTGGCCAAGGTAACGCCCCAATCGCCCAACCCTCTGAAAGTGGCCAATGCACTGCAACAAATTTCCCTGGTTAAACTGGCGGAACCCGACCTGGATACTTTGCTGGACGAATACGCTTTGAGCGCTCCTGCCGATGATCTGATCGGGCAGGAATGGCACCTGCAAAACACAGGGAGTATTCCCGGAACCAACTATCGCATCCGCCCCGGCGCCGACGCCAAGGTGGTGGATGCCTGGAATCGCCTCAATAGCCTGGGCTCCGACCGAATCGTCGTGGCCGTAATCGATAATGGCTTCGATATGAACCATCCTGACCTACGCACCAAAGTTTACCGCCCATTTGACCTCTGGAACCAGTCTTCCAATATTTCTATGGGCGACCCCCGCTTTACCCACGCTACTCCCTGCGCCAGTGTGGCCCTGGCCGCAGCCAACGGCCGTGGTATGGTGGGCGCGGCGCCCAATGCCCTCTTTATGCCTGTCAGTGGGACTTCATTCAGCAACCAGGCCACCGAACAAATGTTTGATTATTGCGTGGAGAATGGCGCGGATATTATCAGTTGCAGCTGGGGCACGACAGACGCCAATTTCAACCTGGGGTCGATCAAGGAAGAGGCTATTGCCCGCGCGGCCCGCAAGGGGCGTAATGGGAAAGGCTGTGTCATTCTCTTCGCTACCGGAAACGACGATTTTGACTTTGTTAACTTCTATGCCGCCCATCCCGATGTGATCGCCGTGGGAGCTACCACCAGCCAGGATACCTACGCCAGTTATTCCAACCGCGGCCCGCAAGTATCCGTCTGCGCCCCCTCCAATGGCGATTGGCCCATCCTGGCCGCCCGGGCTTCCTGGGATCAGGGGTTGGCCTCTGAAACAGGCGCCTTCAAATTTTACCGCGATGGACGCGACCGTGGCCCCCTGTACAAGCACTTTGGCGGTACTTCCAGCTCTACCCCGCTCGTAGCCGGTATTTGTGCACTCATCCTGTCCGCTCACCCGGAGCTAACCGCCCGCGAGGTGAAGGATATTCTGCAAACTACCGCCGACAAAATCGGAAACCCTTCGGATTATTCCAATGGCCATTCCTTGAAGTATGGATATGGACGTGTCAATGCGGATAAAGCCGTGGCGGAGGCCATTCGCCGTCGGGATAAAGACAAGGTAGCTCCACAGCCGGCAGAGGTGGAAGCGCCGGTCGCCAGCGGCCAGGGCCTGTTCCGCTTTACGGTGGAGCGCCATCCTTCCAAAGGGTGGGGCGTTCAGGCTGGTGTTTATGCCGAATACGGCAATGTGCTGATTCAGGTTGAAAAATTCCAGCGGCAGTTTCCTGGTTATCCTGTTATCGTTAACATTAATGAGCTGGGAGGAAAAACGGTCTACAAAGTGATCATTGGCGCCTTCAACACATTGGAGGAGGCTAAAAAACTCCAGGAACAGGTTAAAGCTGCCGGCATCAGCTCCTTCCCGACAGACCTGTCGAAGCTGGGATGAGTACTGGTGACTGCCAACTGTTCACTGCCAACTGAGCACTGCCCAATAAAAAGTCACCCAATATCTGAAGTATTGTTCTTCAATAGCGTGAAAGCCGTTTTCCTTCAGCAGTTGGTCGGTTGGGCGGTCGAGATGGCAGCCTTCGGCCAGATGCTTCCAGACAGGGGTGATCGACCGCTGTAACCAACGATGCGGTTGCCTCTCATCCCGAATGTGCTCCAATACCAGTAATTGTCCGCCAGGCTTGAGCCAGTCTTTGAACTGCCGGATGGTAGCCTCCAGATTGGGAATAGTGCACAAAACCAGTGTCGTTACGATGAAATCATACCCGGTTGCCGGCGCTGCTGCGGCTACTTGCGCATCTCCAATGCCCGCCTGCATCAACGTTATTTTCGCCTTGCCCTGTTGCTCTTGAATCCGCTTTCTGGCATAGGCCATCATGGCCGCCGATGGTTCGATGCCCAGTACCTCCGCCTCTGCCGGATATAATGGGAAGTTGACGCCGGTACCGATGCCTACCTCCAGCACCTTGCCTCTTGTTCTCGATAATAGTGTTGCTCTTTTCTCCAGAAGGTGGTTTGCTTCCGTTCCCTGCATGACAGGATTGTACAAACGCGCAAACAGACGGGAGTACAGGGTGTCGGGGGATGCTGTATTGGACTGATTTTTATTTTTCATGGTGCGTCTCGTGGGTCTTGTGCGTCTTGTGGGTCTGATGCGTCTGGTGCGTCTCGTACGTCTTGTGGGTCTGATGTGTCTGATGCGTCTCGTACGTCTTGTGGGTCTTATGCGTCTGATGCGTCTCGTATGTCTTGTGGGTCTTATGCGTCTGATGCGTCTCGTACGTCTTGTGGGTCTCGTGGGTCTGATGCGTCTCGTACGTCTTGTGGGTCTTGTGTGTCTGATGCGTCTCGTACGTCTTGTGTGTCCGTGGGTCTTATGCGTCTTGTGGGTCTGATGCGTCTAAACGCCTACCACGTCCCTGTGGAGAACCAATCCTTCCCGCCTTCTTCCTGTTCGCGGCGGCGTTGTTCCCTGGTTTTCTCGAAAGTATCGCGGTCGAGGAAAGGTTGTTGTTCGGGTTCGGGTTCCTGTTCCCAGGAATAGGTTGGGCGGTTTTCATCGTTTTCCCGAACGTTTTTGAACCAGAAAGCAGTGAAGATGCCCGCCACGGCGCCCAGCAGGTGGCCGTCCCAGGAAATATTAGGATCTTTCTGGATCGGTAAAATGCCCATGAACATACTGCCGTAATAGAAGAGGACGATCAGGGCCAGAATGATGGATTTCAGGTTGCGCCGGAAGATGCCGGTCCAGAAAATAAAGGCGACCAGGCCGTAAATGACCCCACTGGCGCCGATATGGACCGCCGTTCGGGATACCCCGGCGTTGCTGATCTCATCCCGGGCGAAGAGCCACATGGCCAGGCCCGTCACCAGGTAGATCATGATAAAACTTCGAACGGCTATCCGCTGGTAAAAAAAGAACAGGAGGAGCGTAAGGAAAAATAAAGGAGGTGTGTTTGCGAGAAGATGAGGCCATCCGGAATGGAGTAGGGGGGCGAATAAAATGCCCCGCAACCCCGCCACTTCCCGTGGAATGATGCCATAATTACCCAGGCTGATGCCGGTCAGAAACTGGAATAGCTCGATCACCCAAAGGGCGGCGACGAAGTAGAACGCGGCCATCAGGCTTTCCCGAAACTTTTGTGTAATAGTCATTTTGCTGGTTTAAGACTCTCCTTTTTAAACACAAACAGCTATCTTCTGTTGACCTCTGTTGAGTTATTCTCCGGGAAAGGCGCTTCTGTGATAATGCTGGGCGACAGGAAAATTCAAGGTTTCAGGTTGGCCGCCCAACCTGAAACCTATGAACTTTGAACCTTAAACGCCCGGAGCGTAGCCCTGGGCTATATTACCCCTCACTCGTCATAATGAGCATCGGCTGCATTTCAAAGCTGTGGTAGAAAGGCCGGAGCCTTTCGGTATTATAGTATTTTCGGACATCCACCACTTTTTTCTTACTGGTCACCACGCTAATGGGCACGTTATCGTACCGGCCATTTTTCAGGACAACCAGCCGCCCGTCCACGTTGTTGAGGATGAGGTCCAACGCCAGGTTGCCGTATGCCATGGGGACAATAGAGTCGATAGCGTCAGGGTCGCCACAGCGTACGAGGTAGCCCAGTTTCTGGTTGATGATGTCAACCTTTTGCCCCTGGTTATATTTGGGAGAAAGCTCCTTGAGTTTGGCCGACACCATGTCGCCGATACCCCCCAGTTTAGCGTGGCCGTAGGCATCCTTTTCCACACCTTCAAAAACCATATCGCCACCTTTGAATACGGCGCCTTCCGATATCAAGAGAATACCATATTTGCTGGGGTTTTCATTGCGGTCTTCGACGAGGATTTCGGTCAGCTGCTCGATGTCAAAGGGATGTTCAGGGATAACACAACGGTTGGCGGCGCCGGCCATAGTTGGCAGCATGGCTGTAAAGCCGGCATAGCGGCCAAAGACCTCGAGGACCATAATCCGTTCGTGCGAGCCGGCGGCAGTCCGCAGGCTGTTGGCCATAGAGATCGTACGGGTCACGCAGGTGCTGAATCCGATGCAGTAATCGGTTCCGGGTACGTCGTTGTCCATCGTTTTAGGGATGGCGACTACTTTAACCCCTTTCGTGAAGAGGTGAACCCCATAGCTAAGGGTGTCGTCGCCTCCAATGGGGATGAGATAGTCGACCCCCAGCCACTCCAGGTTTTTGAGCACCTCCGGGGTTAGGTCGTTCATATCTGCATTGTACGAGTCTTTGAGGTGTTCCGGCACAGAGGCTTTGGACATGTGGCTGGGCCGGGTGCGGGAGGTGTGCAGGAAAGTCCCCCCAGTACGGCCCGCGCGGTTGACGATTTCTTTGGTGAGATATTGGAAGTTGTTGCTGTTATCCGCTTTTTTGTCTCGAATGATATCAATCACTCCACCCCACCCGCGACGAAGGCCGACGACGTCATAACCTTCGCGTAAGGCTCTGATGGTAATGGCCCGAATAGCAGGGTTAAGGCCCGGAACGTCGCCACCACCGGTCAGAATGCCAATGGTCCCTTTTTTCTTATTGATATTTGCCATGATTTTGAATGGTTAAAAGTTATTGAAAAAAAGTGGTTTTCCTTTTTTCGGGAATTCTTCCATGACGCGCCGTGCTACCTCATACGCGCCACTGTGAATGCTTACTCAAAAAGCACTGCCGCTCCCGAACTTTACAGGGGGGCAGCGGAAATACCGAATTGTAAAAATAGGCAACCAAAAGTTAGAATCAAAAGCTTCAAAGCAGCCTTACCGAAGAAGAATTAAATTAAACCGGATGATTTTGATCATTGGTGGAAAAGACGGATTCTCCTTACATTTAGTCTCTATCTGCCGGAAAAACTATTTCAATTAATAAAAACCATTCAATAATGTCTGCAATTGCAAATACAGCTTCCAAGATCGAATCGCTACTGGGCGAGGAAGCGCAATATCTGTTAGCGCACGAGAGCAAAACCATTTCCAAAACACACCTGCACCTTCCGGGCCCTGATTTTGTAGACCGCGTGGTGTTGGGGTCAGACCGCTCTCCCAATGTGATGCGCAATATGCAGTTGCTGTTCAACACTGGCCGTCTGGGCGGCTCGGGCTTTCTCTCTATCCTGCCCGTCGACCAGGGCATCGAACACACTGCCGGCGCTTCTTTTGCGCCCAACCCCATTTACTTCGATCCTGAAAATATTGTTAAACTGGCTATTGAAGGGGGCTGTAACGCCGTAGCCTCCACGCTCGGCGTCCTGGGGTCAATTTCCAGAAAGTATGCACATAAGATCCCTTTCCTGCTCAAAATCAACCACAATGAGTTGATGACTTACCCCAACAAATACGACCAGATCCTCTTTGCCAGCGTCGAGCAGGCTTTCGATATGGGCGCTGTCGCAGTAGGAGCTACCATCTATTTTGGTTCGGAAGAGAGCAGCCGTCAGATCATGGAAATTTCTGAAGCGTTCCAATACGCTCACGAACTGGGTTTGGTGACGGTACTCTGGGCTTACCTGCGCAATCCGGCTTTCAGCGCCGATAAAGACTACCATCTGGCAGCCGACCTCACCGGCCAGGCCAACCACCTGGCGGCTACTATTCAGGCGGATATCGTCAAGCAGAAGCAACCAGAAAACAACGGCGGCTTCAATGCCATCAAATTTGCCAAAACGCATCCCAAGGTATACTCCGAACTAACCAGCGACCACCCCATCGACCTGACCCGCTATCAGGTGGCCAACTGCTACATGGGGCGCGCCGGCCTGATTAATTCCGGTGGTGCTTCGGGTAAGGATGACCTGGCGCAGGCCGTCAAAACGGCAGTGATCAACAAACGCGCCGGTGGCATGGGTCTGATCTCTGGCCGCAAAGCCTTCCAGAAACCGATGAAGGATGGTGTTGACCTCCTCAATGCCATCCAGGATGTTTACCTGAATAAGGATATTACGATTGCATAATAGAGAAAGGGTGTAAAAAAGAAGCTCCGGACGCGTCCGGAGCTTCTTTTTTACACATACCGCCTGCGCACGAGTTTGATAAAGTCTTTGGCGACAACCTGCCGCTCTTCGTCTATCCAATTGTACTGTTCGGCCAGGTTGGCCAGCAAGCCTTTGGCCTGATCCATATTGTCATACTTATTGAGCAGGCTAAGTGTGTCGTTGAGGGTGTTGAGGTCTTTGCCGAACAACTCGTTCATATAGAGCAGTCGGTCATTGATGGCCAGCGCTTTGGTCAGGTCGTTGACGGGGCGTTCGCTGAGCTTTTCGGATAGCTCGGTTGCCGCTCTGAATTCGAACAGTCCGGCGACTTCTTTTCTGACGGGGGTATACCCGTCTATTTTATAAGGATAAGGCTTGGCTTCTGGGAATGACGGTTCTTCGGGCTGAGGCGGCTGAGGCGGCTGAGGCGCAGGCCGGGATGGCGGTTCCGGGTTTGGTTGCGGTCCGGGGGCCGGCTCTGGGTTTGGTTGCGGGCCGGGGCGGGGTACGGGCTCAGGGCCGGGAGATGGCGGCTGTTGTTGATTGATGGATTTTACCGAATCCGGGATTTCGATGATGCGTGGCGGTTTGTAGGCCCGTTTGGCCTGGGTTGAAGTCATAATGTTCTCCTCCTTCGGGATACTATTGGGTTCAATTTGAAGAAATAACTCGTAGAGCTGTTTGATATAGGAGAGCATCAGGTCCTTTTCAATAGAAGCGATAGAGGCCTCGTCCATGCTCATACTCTTATGAAGGGCGTTGATCTTTTCCAGTAGAATATTGGCTTGCTTTAAGTTCATATGGCTTGGCTTATGGTTTGTTTTTATTTTGATTGTCAATTTTTTAGGAGCTGGCGCCGGTTAATCGCAAATATAAGGAGTTGGTGTTTTCCAAGGGAAATAATAACTTTACTTTCGAACATAAAATTGTAGGTTGCACGCCAACAGCTTTCCCTTATCGGCCAGGGCATATTACAATAATGAGGAAGGAGGCCAACAACTTGTTTTTAGGGCTACTTATTTAAATAACATTGCAAGCACAGGAATATGTTTTTGGAACCACATTTCAGGGGGCAGCGTAGCGGTTGGATCGAAGTGATCTGCGGGGCTATGTTTTCCGGTAAGACAGAAGAGTTGATCCGCCGGTTGAAGCGCGCCAAGATTGCCAACCAGCGCGTGGAGATATTTAAACCCAAGGTAGATACCCGCTATGACGACGCCAAAGTGGTTTCTCATGATGCCAATTACATTCTTTCCACTCCGATCAGCCATTCTTCGGAACTGATGGAGCTTTCCGAAGGTGTAAACGTCGTCGGTATCGATGAAGCTCAGTTTTTTGATGCGGATTTACCCGATGTTTGCACCAAACTGGCCCTGCGCGGCATCCGCGTCATCGTCGCCGGCCTGGATATGGATTTCCGCGGCCGCCCCTTCGGGCCCATGCCCAACCTGCTGGCCATGGCGGAGTACATCACTAAAGTGCACGCCATTTGCAAACATTGCGGCAACCTGGCTACCCACTCCTACCGCCTCACCAACACGCCCGATACGGTGGTGCTGGGAGAAAAAGACCTTTATGAGGCCCGCTGTCGCACCTGCTACCACATGGGCAATATCCTGGACCTGCATTCCTCCGAAAAAAGTGAGAAAGGATTGAAGCCTGAAAAGCGCAAGTTGGCCTGAAACAGCCCTTCCGGACTCCAGTTCGGGAGGGAAGGGTTATAGGTTTAAAAAAACTCTTAGCCCATTTAGCGTTTCAACCTTTTCGACCCGTAAAAGCATTCCGGGATATTTTTTTATGCCACCTTTGAACCAGCCCTCTACCGCCCCACCACCAGCCTTTCCACCTGCATTACTCCTTCCTCCTCCAATTCCAGCCAGTAGGCGCCAGGCGCCCAGCTTCGGACATCCAGGGTATGCATGCCGGCAGCCAGTGCTGCTTCCTGGTACACCACTTGCCCCAGGCTGTTGCGTACGCTGAGCCGGCTGATCGCTACGGGAAGCTGCAGCCTGGCCTGCTCGCTGGCCGGGTTGGGATAGCATCGAATAGCCGGGGATGGCGCCTGTTGGGCCAAAGGGGAGGCTTCCGGGCAATCCGATACATTGGACAGGGATTGGATCAATCCAATCAGCCAGGTATCCAGCGACTGTTCTTCCATTTCGCCCGTTATGGCCGGGCGGCGGTGAATATCCCCCTGGCTGCCGCCGTCCGTCAGGAATGCATAGGGGGCATAGGTCGCCATCGCGAGGCTGCGCAGCAGGAATTCGCCTTCTTGTGTCAGGCCGCTGCAAGCCACCGGTACGATAGTGATGCCGGCCGCCGAGGCCAGCTTCAGGGCTTTGGCCAGGCGTTCGGCAGCGCCCTTGTCCGTTTTGGGAATGGCGTCAGTGAAAAAGAGGAGCAGGCGGGCGTCTGCTTCCGGCCGCCAGTTATGGCTTTGGATGGCCACCATTAGTGCGGTGTCGATGGGTTCCATTTCGTTGCCACCACCGGCGGCCTGCCAACGGAAATCCCTTTTTCCAGCTTCCCCCGCCAGCTCGATTGGCAGGGTGAGAAAGCGTTCCCCGTAGTCCCGGAACAACATGCTCTGTATCTTGAAATCAGGGGTTGTTTCCCGGGCCTTTTCCTGGCTTTTAGCTAAAGCTCGAATTACGGCGTCAAATTCGTCCCGCATGGAGTGCGTGGCGTCTACCAGGGCGAATACGTCAATGCCGGCAGGCGGTTGACAGGCGGCGGGAATGGAGAAATGGTTCACTCCTTTTTCAAAAGGCTGGGGGCTATCCACCGTATAGGCTTGCTCCTGAAAATACACCCGGATGGCTTCCGCCTTCTTGTCCTTTTTACACCACAATTCCGCCTGGCCGAGGGCATTCGTTTGGGAAAGCCAGAGGGCTTCGCCGCTATTGTCCAGAAGTTGTACAGTGCAATTGCGCACCGGCTGGCCACTCAGGCTTTTTACCAATACGCGGTAACGTTGGTGCAGGGGCAAAGGCCATTTGTCGGCATCGGCCTGGAAAGTAGCCCGTCGGTGTTGTTGCCAGTCTTCCCAATGAGCCAAATCGTTCCAATTGGCTACGGTTAATGCTGCGGTGGGGCTTTCATTGGAGTCGTGCTGCGCCGAAGCGGGCAGGTAACAGCACATCAGGGCAGTGATGGTGAATAGGAAGTTTTTCATAGCAATTATCTTTTAGCAGCCATCTGGCTGAGTTCCAGTGCTTTTTTTACCAATCCGACAAATTCTTCGCGGCTTCCTTCCAGATCGGCCTGTCGGGCATTCTCGGCCAATTGGGCTGCTGCTTCGAAGGAAGCGTTGCCCTTGTATTGGGAATCGCGCAGCAACATAGCGAAGGCGGCCACCGCAGCGGAAAAGCGGAAATTTTCGGAGGCTTGCGCTACTTGTTTTACAACAGTATCAGCCTCGTGTTTGAGGTAAAAACTTTGGGACTCCCGTGGACGCTTGTAGCGGAAGTGAATGGTAGCCGGTGCTTTTTCAGGACTGCCCATGCTGGTGGAGGGTTCCAGCTCGTAAAGCGCCGTCACGGTATGGCCGGCGCCCAGTTCGCCGGCGTCTTTGGTGTCATCCTCGAAGTCTTCGCGGGCCAGCAGGCGGTTTTCGTAGCCAATCAGACGGTAGGATGCGACCTGGGTAGAATCAAATTCCACCTGCAGTTTAACATCTTCGGCGATGGCGAATAAAGTGCCGCTGCCTTCGGTGATAAACAATTTTTCAGCCTCTTCCAGTTTGTCGATGTAGGCATAGTTGCCGTTGCCTTTGTCGGCCAGCACCTCCAGGCGATTGTCCTGGTAGTTGCCCATGCCAAAGCCCAGTGCGCTGAGGTAGATGCCGGTTTGTCGTTTCTGTTCGATGAATTCCTCCAGTTCCTTGGGACTGCTGATGCCGATGTTGAAATCGCCGTCGGTGGCGAGAATGACCCGGTTGTTTCCATCCGGCAGGAAGTATTGGGCGGCCAGTTCATAGGCGCGTTGCAAGGCGGCCCCACCGGCAGTGCCACCCCCGGTGCTCAGGGCGTTGATAACGGAGCGGATCTTTTTCTTTTCATCCCCTGCGGCCGCCTCAAGAAGAGTGGCGAAGTTGCCGGCGTAAGTGACGATGGAGATGCGGTCCTGGGGTCGCAGTTGCTCTACGAGTAAACCGAGGGCTTCTTTGACCAAAGGCAGTTTTGCAGCCGTGCCCATGGAGCCGGAAACGTCGATGAGGAATACCAGGTGGGAGGGCGGGGCGTCTTTCATGCTGACTTCCTTTCCTTTGAGGCCAATGTGCAGCAGCCAGTGCCCGGATTGCCAGGGGCATTCGCCCAGTTCGGTATAGATGGCGAAAGGATGCTCATCGGTAGGTTGTGGGTAATCGTACTGGAAATAGTTGACCAGTTCCTCAGTGCGCACCGCGTCGGGCGGGGGCAGTTGGCCGTTGTCGAGGAAACGGCGTACATTGCTGTAGGCAGCTTTGTCGACATCGATGGAGAATGTGGAGAAGGCTTCCTGCCCGGTGCTGACGTAACCGTTTTCAAGGATGGCTGTATAGCCTTCGCCGCCGGCTCCCTGCTGCGGTTGCGTTCCGCTTACCCGAATACCATCGATATAATAATCGGTAGCCTGGTTGCGGGAGCCGCGCACATTGATATCCTGTCCTTGCTGGCCGGAGGAAAGCCCGGCGCTGTTCGCCGCAAGGCCGTTAATATCCCGGGTCGGCAAATTCCTGATTTCTTCAGAAGTCAGGGTTTTACCCTTAGTTTTTTCTCTGCTTTTTCGAGCGTTTCGGCTCCGATTATACCCACCTCCGCCTCTGTTCATGGAAATAACGGCTCCGGAGGTGGTGTTGTCCTGCTCGATGAGCGGCACCTTGTATTCCGTAACGACTACTTCATCGAGCACCACTCCTTCTGCGCTAAGGGTAATATCGAGCCGGTTGGCTTTATCAGCCAGTACCTTAACGCCTTTGATGCGCTCTTTGCGGTAGCCCACATAGGATACTTCCACCTCGTATGTCCCGGGGTCGATGGTGTTAATGGTATAATTACCTTCAAAGTCGGTTTCGGTACCGGTAACGAGAACCCCGTTTTTGAGTAAAGCGACGTTTCCAAATATGATGGGATCCCCTGATCCGGCGTCCGTCACTTTGCCGGTGAGGGAAGTTTGCGAAAAGGCCGCTGCACCGCACAGGAATGCGGCCAGCAGCAGAAAGGATGTTTTCATAGCTCTATTTTGATGATTGGGTTCAGAAAGTCGGCGTGGAACAGCGGGTGGTAAAGTTGAAAAGAGCTGGCTCACCCGTTTTGCTTGAAGGCAGTGTGGTAGGGGAGCCAGCTAATAACCCTGTTAGAGTGTGCGCATTGAGCTTTCATAGCCAGAAGCATTTGGTCATTGGGGCCGTTAATAGGGTTTAGTTTGTCATGAATTTCCTTCTGTTTTCAAAAGTAGCGTTTTGATGGCCCGGGCGCCAACCATAGATTTTTTATTGTCAGGTTTTTGAATTCGAAATCACCCATCGGGAATACATCATTGTCCTTTGTCATTTTTGACTTGAATGCGTACCTTTGCGCCGCCAAAGGCGGTAGCCGAGTACGATGCTCCTGCAAAACAAAATAAACTACAAAAACATGTCCGGCAAAAAGATCCATTCAGCATTGATTTCCGTGTACCACAAGGATGGGCTGGAGCCTATCGTCCGCGAACTGCAGCGCCTGGGCGTTCGGTTATATTCTACCGGGGGTACACAACATTTTCTGGAAGGCCTGGGCGCCGAAGTGGAAGCAGTGGAAAACCTCACTTCTTACCCTTCTATCCTGGATGGCCGGGTAAAAACACTGCATCCAAAGGTTTTCGGCGGCATTCTGGCCCGACGGGAAGAAAGCCACCTGGCGCAATTGACGCAGTACGGCATACCGGAGATCGACCTTGTCATTGTGGACCTTTATCCTTTTGAAGAAACGGTGGCCACTACCTCGGAGGAGGCCGCCATCATCGAGAAGATCGACATTGGAGGCATCTCGCTGATCCGTGCGGCCGCAAAAAATTTCGGGGATGTGGTGGTGGTTCCATCCAAAGCGGAATACGGGATGCTGCTGCAATTGCTGAAAGAAAAGGACGGCCATACCGAATTGGCTGACCGCAGGGAGCTGGCCCGCAGGGCTTTCCTGGTTTCTTCGCACTACGATACGGCCATCTTTCACTACTTCAACCGCGGCCACGAAGGGGAGGCTTTCCAGCAGAGCATCCTGCAGTCGGAACCGCTCCGTTATGGCGAAAACCCCCATCAGCCTGGTGTGTTTTATGGCAATTTGGAGGATATGTTCGAAAAGATCGGAGGCAAGGAGTTGTCCTACAACAACCTCGTCGACATCGATGCGGCCGTCGCCCTGATGCGGGAATTCAAAGACGCCGAACCCACTTTTGCCATTCTGAAACATACCAATTCCTGCGGGGTAGCCAGCCGGAACACCATCCTGGAAGCCTGGAAAGACGCCCTTGCAGCCGATAATGTTTCTGCTTTTGGAGGGATCCTGATCGCCAATTGCGCCATCGGCCTGGCTACTGCGGAAGAGATCGATCATATTTTCTACGAAGTACTGATCGCACCTGCTTTTGAACAGGATGCCCTGGCTTTACTGGCGAAAAAAAAGAAGCGGATTCTGTTGCGCATCAAAGACTGGCATGCCAACCGCAGAAGTTTCAAGAGCCTGTTAAACGGGGTCATCGAACAGGATACGGACCTGAAAATTGAAACGGCGGAAGGCCTGTCTGTCGTGACTAAAAAAGCCCCAACTTCAGCGGAAACCGAAGACCTGCTGTTCGCCAACATTTGCGCCAAGCATCTTAAATCCAATACCATTGTGCTGGCCAAAGACAAACAACTCATCGGTATGGGATGCGGGCAGACTTCGCGGGTGGATGCTCTGAAGCAAGCCATAATTAAAGCCAAGGCTTTTGGCTTCAACCTGCAGGGCGCCGTGATGGCCTCCGATGCCTTCTTCCCTTTTGCCGATAGTGTAGAGATCGCCTTTGAGGCCGGCATAACGGCCGTTATTCAGCCTGGGGGCTCCATTAAGGATCAGGACAGTATTGATTTTTGTGATGAGCACGGGATGGCCATGGTGATGACGGGGGTGCGGCATTTTAAACATTAATTAACCCCAACAGGCTCAAAAGAGGCACTTGCTTTTGATTAAATAATGGTGAACCTCACTGTAGATATCGGCAACACCCGTACCAAGTTCGGCGTTTTTAAAGATGGCGACTTGATGTACCAGGAAACCCGGGAAAATGGGGGGCTGGAATATTTATCGGAAATAGCAACCAACCATAACGCCAAAAATATCATCTTATCTAGTGTGGCCGACTGGCCGGGGATGAGCGTGCGCAAGGCTTTAGAGGAGCGTTTTTTCTATTTGGAACTGGACGCCACTACACCTTTGCCCATTCAAAATCTCTACGAGACACCCGAAACGCTGGGAAAAGACCGCCTGGCGGCCGTAGTGGGCGCCTTTGCACTTTTTCCTGATGAGAATTGCCTGGTGGTAGATGCCGGCACCTGCATTACTTACGACCTGCTTCGTGCCGATGGGGTTTATATGGGTGGAAATATTTCGCCGGGCATTGCAATGCGCTTGCGGGCAATGCATACCTTTACGGCTCGCCTGCCACTGGCGCCCCCCGGCCCAATAGAAAGCTGGGTGGGTGCGAGCACGGAAACAGCCCTGCGCAACGGCGCACAATTGGGCGCCCTGCTGGAAGCGGAAGGGTATATTGACTACTTTCGCACATACTTTGGAACATTAAAAGCGCTTTTCACCGGTGGAGATGCGGATTTTTTTGTAAAAAATATGAAAAGCGAGATATTTGTGAATCACAATTTAGTCCTTCAAGGGCTAAATCAAATCCTGAACTATAATGTCGAGCGTTTGGAGTAGAATTGTTGTTACGGCGGGCCTATGCCTTGGCGCGGCGGCCATGTTAGCGCAAAACGCTGGGATCACCCCCAAAATCAACTCTCCTTATTCCAGGTATGGGTTGGGTAATCTCGTCGATCAATTCTACGCCGGGCCCGGCGGTATGGCGGGCATGAGCGCTGCTTTCCACGACCCCTACCACCTCAATATCCTCAACCCGGCTTCTCTGACACAGCTTCAGTCTACAGCCTTTGAAGTGGGATTGTATGCCCAATACTCAGGCCTGAAAGGGGAAGAGGCTACACAAGGCATCTGGAGTGGCAACCTGCAGTATATGGCCCTTGGGTTTCCGCTGATCAACCCGATCAATGAAACGCTGGACCGCCGAAAATCCCCCATCCGTTTGGGCATGGCATTTGCCCTGCAGCCATATTCTATCGTGGGTTACAATATTGAAGCTCCTGTGGAGTCGCCCGATCTAGGATTGGTAACCAATTACCTGAAAGGCACTGGCGGTACTTACAACCTGACCTGGAGCAACGCCATCAGCTACAAAGGTTTTTCGGCGGGAGCTACCTTAGGTTATCTTTTCGGCAAGCTGACCAATAGCCGGCGGGTAGAATTCGACAGCCTCAACGATGCTTATGTGACGGAATTCCTGGATGATGTCAGCCTCAGCGGCCTCTTCTGGCGCTTCGGCCTGCAATACACTCATGATTTCAAAAAACTGAACGCCAACGGAGAGCTGGAACCATCCGGCCGTCGGTTGATCTTCGGCGCCCACGGCAGCTCCACCAATGATTTCAACACCAAATCCAGCCACTATGCGGAGCGCTACAGCTTTACTTATGGCGTACAGGATACGATCCAGGATGGATCGATCGTAGAACAGAAAGGGACGCTGCCTTCTTCCCTGGCGATAGGCCTAACTTACGAACATCGCAATAAATTGAGGATTGGGACGGAATTTGAGATCCAGAACTGGAGCGGATACGTCAATGACGGCAAGCCCGAAGACCCGCTGTCAGATACCTGGAGGGGCATGGTGGCCGTGGAAATCATCCCGAATTATTTATCTTACAACAATTACTTCGAACGGGTCCGGTATCGCTTCGGAGCTTTTTACGGCACAGACCCACGAAGCTTCGGGGGAGAACAACTTCGGAAATATGGGGTAACCGCTGGTTTCGGCTTTCCCCTCATCCTTCCCCGTCAGCGCATCTCCTTTGTTAATCTGGCATTGGAGGCTGGCCAGTTTGGCCTGGCTGATACTTTAAGAGAAAACTACGTCAAAATGACGTTAGGGTTTACCCTGAACGATAACACTTGGTTTTTCAAACGAAAATTTAATTAATCATGAAGGAATTACGCATCTCGCTCATAACCCTCGCCCTTACTGGCTTGTTCGCCGGAGCGTCTCTGGCGCAGGATAAGGACCCTTGTGCGACCTGGAATAATTCTCCCAAGAAAGAAGAAGCGGAGAATGCCCACGTTTTGTATCGTGGCGTTGTTAAAGGGAAAGAAGTCGCCGACCTGGAAAAGCTCGGCGAACAGGAATTCAACCTGGCCTATAACAACTGGAAAAAGGCCTATGACATTGCTCCGGCTGCCGACGGCCAGCGCCCTTCTCACTACTCCGATGGCCGCGACCTGGTCAGAGTGAAGTATAACAAGGCTACTGACCCCGCTGTAAAAAAAGAACTGGCGGATTTTATCCTCCGGCTTTATGATGAACAAATTAAGTGCTATAAGAACGAGGCGTTCCTGCTGGGCCGCAAAGGATTCGATATGTTCTACATGCCGGAATTCGGCTACCGCCAGGAAACATATAATGTCCTGAAAGAAGCACTGGAAAAAGGTGGCAACGAAACAGAGTATATCGTCATGGAGCCCCTCTCCCAGATTCTGGTCTATTTCTTCAAAAACCAAATGGTAAGCCAGAAAGAGACCCAGGATATGTACAACAAAATGTCCGAGATCGTCGATTACAACATCGAAAAGAACGAGCGGTACGGTAAGTACTTCGAGGCTACAAAGCTTCGCATGGACAATTACTTTAAAGAGATCGAGGATGAGGTGTTCGACTGCGCCTATTTTAAAACCAAGTTGTTGCCGGATTACGAAAAGAACCCCGAGGACCTGAAAGTGGTGCAGTACACCTATGTCAAACTCAAGCAGCAAGGCTGTGACACCACGGAGGCTATTATGCAGGAACTGAAGGGCAAATACGAGGTGCTCGCCAAGTCGATTAACGACTCGCTGGAAATCGTGCGCCGGCAGCAGAACCCCTGCTACGATGCCTCACAATTACAACAGGAAGGGGAATACTCGCGCGCCCTGGCCCGCTATGAAGATTGCCTGAAGTCAACCGACGATCCGGAATCTAAAGCGCAGGTCTACTACAGCATCGCCTCCATCCGCCTGTACCGCCTGAGCCAGGAGAGTGCTGCTATTTCTGCCGCCCGCCAGGCCGCTACGCTTAAGCCCGGATGGGGCCGGCCCTACATCATCATCGGTGACGCCTACGCCAAAATGGGCCGCGGTTGTGATGACTGGAACTCCCGCCTCGCTATCCTGGCGGCAATGGATAAATACAGCTACGCTAAAGCCATTGACTCCGACTCCGATCTGGCGTCCGATGCCAACAAACGCCTCGGCCAATACCGCGATGCTATGCCGGAACGCCAGGAAGGCTTCATGCGCGGTGTCAAAGAAGGCCAAACGGTTACGGTAGGTTGTGGTATCGGTGAAACGGTGAAGATCCGTTATCGGGATTAATGGGGGGAGAATGGCTGAATGGCTTATTGTTGAATGGTTAGAGGCGCTTCTTCGGGTGATATAAACTAAAAACCCAGGGAGCATCGAATATAACTAGTTCAGATTTTCTAACTGCTTGGATACAAGAATGCGTAAATGTGAGATAGCCTCCATTTACGCATTCTCGCATTCTCACATTCCCGCATTCTCGCATTCCCGCATTCCCGCATTCTCGCATTCCCGCATTCCCGCATTCCCGCATTCTCGCATTCTCGCATTTCAATTCCAGGCACGCCTGCGGTGCACCTTTTCAACTGCGCACTGCTTTACGCCAGATACTTTCCAACGATGGGCATCCGCCTCCCCATACCGAATGCCTTTTCCGAGACCCGCAGCACAGGAGCCATCTGGTGGCGTTTGAACTCATTGATATTGACCAGGCGCAGTACCCGGCGCACCAGCTTTTCGTCATAGCCCCGCTCGATGATATCCTGCGGGCTGAAGCGGCCTTCGATATATTCGTAGAGGATCTCGTCGAGGGCCTCGTACTCGGGCAGGCTGTCGCTGTCTTTCTGGTTGGGCCGCAACTCGGCGGAGGGCGGTTTGGTTATGATATTTTCCGGGATTAGCTCGCCGTCTTTATTCATATACCTCGCCAGGGCGAATACCTCGGTTTTGTAAAGGTCACCGATAACCGACAGGCCGCCGCACATGTCGCCATAAAGGGTGCCATAGCCTACGGCTACTTCGCTCTTGTTGGAAGTGTTGAGCAGGATATTACCGAACTTATTGGACAAGGCCATCAGGAGGTTGCCGCGGGCGCGGGCCTGCAGGTTCTCCTCGGCGATATTGAAGGGCTGCGACCAGAAGTGGGGCTTCAGTGCTTCGATATAGGATTGGTATATGCCTTCGATGGGGATGATGTCGTATTGTGTGCCCAGATTCTCCGCCAGCTTTCTGGCGTCATGAATAGAGTGGTCCGAAGAGAACTGCGAAGGCATGAGCACCACCCGTACATTGTCGGGCCCAAGAGCGCGGGCGGCCAGCACCGCCACCACCGCCGAATCGATGCCTCCCGACAAGCCTAGTATGGCGCGCTTGAAGCCCAGCTTGCGGAAGTAGTCGCGGATGCCGAGCAACAGGGCGTCGTGGATCAGCGTCATCTTTTCCTTGGGCTGCTCGTTTTCGCGGCCGCCTTTTACCACCGCTTCCAATTCATAAGTGCGGATACACTCCTCGAAGTAGGGGAGTTCATCGAATACCTTGCCATCAGGGGACACTACGAGGGAGCCGCCGTCGAAGATCAGCTCCGTTTGTGCGCCGCAGTGGTTGACGTAGAACATGGGGATGCCGTAGCGCTGCACATTGGCCTTTACGGTGTGGATGCGCGTGTTGGCCTGCTTGTAACTGAAGGGAGAAGCAGAAAGGTTGAGGATGAAATCCGGCTTTTGGGGAACCAGCTCATCCAACGGACAGACGGTGTAGAGCGGGTTTTCATTGCCGATGTTCCAGATGTCTTCGCATACGGTGAGGGCAATGCGCTTGCCTTGATACTCCACCACCCGCCATTCATTGGCCGGCTCGAAATAGCGGTACTCATCAAAGATGTCGTAGGTGGGCAGCAGGGTTTTGTGTTGCATTTGCTGCACTCGGCCATCGGCCAGGAAGTAAGCCGAATTGTAGAGGTCCTTGCCCTCTATGACCGGGTTTTTGGTTGGCGAGCCCACCACAATGGCGATGCCCTTTGCTGCTTTGGCCAATTCCTGCACGGAATGCTCGGCCAGTTCGATAAAGTCCTCGAATTCCAGGAAGTCGCGCGGGGGGTAGCCTACGGTGGCCAGCTCGCTAAAGCAAACGAGATCGGCGCCCTGGGTTTTGGCCGTTTCTACCGCCTGTAGCATTTTACTCAGGTTGCCTTCGAAATTGCCGATGTGGAAGTTGAGTTGGGCAATGGCTATTTTCATACAGGGTGGATCTTATTTTTGGAGCCACAAAGATAGCTTAGGTTAGTTTAAAAGTCAAACTAAGCTTTTAAGGAAGAGCTGCCATTGATTTTTTTGATTATGCAAATTCTGTCCAGCTTTTTGCATGATGTGTGCAGGCATTTTACCTGTACCTCCTCCAACTTTGTACTGCCAGAAAGATCCTACTGGAAAAAATCAATTAAATCACTTTAAACCTAAATCCTATCATTATGAAAAATTTAATCCAATCCTTCCTCTTGGCAATACTGTTTTGCCTGGCCAGCAATTCTCTCATGGCCCAAGGGGATGAAGCACAACGCTACTACGCTATAGACTACATGAAAGTGGAGCCAGGCAAACACGATGACTACCTGAAACTGGAAGCAGCCTGGAAAAAGATCCATCAGGCCAATATCAAGGCGGGAAAGTATGACTACTGGTCTCTCGTCGCAGTGGCGTACCCCTCGGGCGCCAATGAGGAATACAACTACGTGACCCGCATCAACCTAACCGGTGAAAAACAACTGGCTAACTATATCGAAAACTGGGAAATGCCCGGCCTGGAAAGCATTCTGACAGCAGAAGAGAGGGCGCTGGTCAATCGCACCACGGAGTTCAGGACACTAGTTAAATCTGAGGTTTGGTCGCGTGTCGACCAAGTGATGGATGAAGATCTCAGGGATATCAAAATCATGGTCTTTAACTACTTTGATTTTCCAGAAGGCGGCGGCCGGCAGGATCATCTCCGGGTGGAAAGAGACATCTGGAAACCCGTCCACGATGCCCGAAGGAAGGATGGCCAAATGAGAGGATGGGTATTGCTTCGCAAAGAATTGCCATATGGCAGCGCCGATACGTATCACGATGCTACCGTAGATTTGTACACCAATATGGCGCAGTACCTGAGCCAGGGGGATCCTACGCCCTATTTTGAAAAAGTTCATGCCGGAAAAGACATCCAAAAAATGTATGCGGAGACTGAAGCCGCTGCCAATTTAATACGGGCTGAGGTGAGGATAGATGTGATGAATTCAAAAGATTAGTACTGTGGCCCCCACCGAATTTTCGTATCTTTGGATTCACTGAATAACTCATGGCCGGACGGTGCTTTCACGAAAGCACCGTCCGGCACAGCTTCTTAAAATGAGCAATTTCGTAGTATCCGCACGAAAATACCGGCCCAGCCGGTTCGAGGAAGTTGTCGGGCAGGAGCACGTGTCCCAGACCCTGAAGAACGCCCTGCAGAGCGACCACCTGGCGCATGCCTTCCTGTTCTGTGGGCCGCGCGGGGTGGGCAAGACCACCTGCGCCCGCATTCTGGCCAAAGTGCTCAACTGTCAGAATATCACCCCCGATTTCGAAGCCTGCAACGAGTGCGACTCCTGCAAAGCCTTCAATGGCAACGCCTCCTTCAATATCACGGAACTGGACGCCGCCTCCAACAACAGCGTCGAACACATCCGCGCCTTGATCGAACAGGTGCGCTTTCAACCCCAGCAGGGGAAGTACAAAGTGTTCATCATCGACGAGGTGCACATGCTCTCCCAGCAGGCCTTCAACGCTTTTTTGAAAACACTGGAAGAACCGCCGCCCTACGCCATCTTCATCCTGGCCACTACCGAGAAACACAAGATCATACCCACCATCCTGTCGCGCTGTCAGATATTCGATTTTCGCCGGATACAGGTGCCCGATATGGTCAAACACCTGCAGGATATCTGCGAACAGGAAGGCATCGAGGCCGATAAGGACGCGCTGCACATCATCGGCCAGAAAGCCGATGGCGCTCTGCGCGACGCTTTATCTATTTTCGACCGCATCGTGGCCTTCTCCGGAAAGAAGATCACCTATGAGGATGTGATCACCAACCTCAACGTCCTGGATTACGATTTTTTCTTCCAGATGGTGGAGGCGATGCTGCTGGAGGATTCCTCTAAGGTGCTCTTGCTTTTCGATGACGTCCAACGCCGCGGTTTTGAACCCGACCTTTTTATCAATGGCCTGGCCGAACACCTGCGCAATCTGCTGGTTTGTAAAGATGAGGCGACTTTGCAGTTGCTGGAAGTGAGCGAAGGCCTGCGCGAGCGCTACCGGCAACAGGCCCGGCTGATACCCTCCCGCCTCCTGCTCACCGCCCTCAACCTGGCCAACGACTGCGACGTCACTTACAAACTGGCGCGCAACAAACGCCTGCACGTTGAGATGGCTCTGTTGAAAATGACGTATATCAACCGTGCTTTCCAGTCAACAGATAACGGGGCGCCGGCGCCATTGCCGGAAAAAAAAACGGCTGACCTGAGCGAAAAGGCCTCGCTACCCCATATAACAAGCCCTTCGGCTGCCGAAGAACCTGCCGAGGAACCAGATAACCCCGCACCGGAACTCCCGCAACCCGCTCCCGCGCCTCCGGAAAATAAAGGAGTTCTTACTCCTGAACCGCTGCCGCCAGCTCCAAAACAGGAACCGGTGAAGGTGAAAAAATTGAACAAACACGAAGCGCCCCGTATCGACCTGAAGGCGATGATGGCGGAAGTAAAGGCCGAAGTCGCACAGTTCGAAGGCCAGGAAACAGCGGAACTAACCCTGGATCAAGTGCAAGCCGCCTGGGATGGATACGCCGAAGCCATGGAACAAGAATCGGCCAAGGTGATCCTGCGCAACGCCGAACTGGCGGTGGACGGTAAAAAACTGACGGCTAAGGTGACCTCCGCTCTGGCGGAAAATACGATCCGGCAGGAAACAGCCCTCATGGAGCACCTCCGGGTCGAACTAAAAGTGCCCCAGCTTAGCCTGTTTATAGAAATTGACAAAAGCAAAGCTCCCGAAGCCCCAAAGCCGAAGCGCATCCTTAACAGCAAGGATAAATACCTGGCCATGCGGGAAACCAACCCCCTCATCCAGGAAATCCAGCAACGATTCGACTTGCGGCCGGATGAGTAGTCCAGTTGCCAGTATGCAGTATTCAGTAGGCTGTTATAGCGGAACCTCCATATCCCCGGACGCCAACACCAAAGTGTATGCTCCAGGACAGTTCGAACCAGTATTATTGTATAGTCCAAAACCTCCTGTGCAGTTGGATGTTTCCTGATTAGAGACTCAAAAAATAAATTCATGACGGATCAGTCCCTTTGGTATCTGGAAAATATCGACGTCAACGGCATCTTCTGCCCGAAAAAGATTGGGCGGGGGGATATGGACCAGCACGTCCATAAGCATTATAAAAAAGGGGACTACATTTACCTGCCAAATGAACATGCCGACAAGATCTACTTTCTCACGGAAGGCCGGGTGAAAATCGGAACCTATGGTGATTCCGGTAAAGAGATAACCAAAGCCATTCTTGGCCCGGGCGAGGTGTTCGGCGAGTTGTCCCTGATCGGGGAAGATAAACGCCGGGATTTTACTTACGCTATGGAAGACACCGTGGTCTGCGTGATGTCGGTCCAGGACATGAAAAACATGATGCGTGACCACAATGCCCTCAGCCTCTTCCTGATGAAGATCATGGGCTCCCGCATGCTGGAAATGGAGCAGCGCCTGGAGTCCCTGGTTTTCAAAGATTCCCGCACCCGTATCATTGAATTTCTGCACGAACTAGGAGAGAAAAAAGGCCAGCGCGTCGGCTACGAGATGCTGGTCCGCAAGTTCATTACCCACCAGGAGATTGCCAACCTAACCGCCACCTCCCGCCAAACGGTCACGACCGTGCTCAACGAACTGCGCAATGCCAATATCATTACCTTCAACAGGAAACGGCTGCTCATCCGGGATATGGAAAGCTTGGCTAAAGCGGCAGCGGGGTGAATGCGGGAATGCGGGAATGCGGAAATGCAAGAATGCAAGAATGCGGGAATGCAAGAATGCGGAAATGCAAGAATGAAAAAATGGGGCGCTAAGCGGCTAAACTTCCGAAGTATGCCCGGGCAGAATGTAGATAACTTCGGAAGTTTCCTTCAGGCATTTATTCCTACCTTACCAAATGCACATCCCCACTGAACGCCACCTTCTCCCCATCCAGAAACTCCACCACGATCAGATAAGTAAATACCCCTGGGTTCATCGGTTTGCCCTCAAAAGTTCCGTCCCAGCCATTGCTGCTATCGTTAGTCCAGCCGCCGCTGCCGTCGAAGACCAGCTCGCCCCATCGGGAGAAAATCTGAAAAGTGTGCAGGAGTTGCGGCCGGCGGCTATTCGGATAGAAACGGTCGTTTCGGCCGTCATCGTTGGGGCTGAAGGCATTGGGGATGTATACATTCAGGTCCCGGATCACTTTGATGAATACCGAATCGATAGCGGTGCAGCCGTTGGCGGCGCGCACCGAGAGGTAATACATCCCGTCTTTCAACGGGCGCACTTCCGGAACCGGGCAGGTGACGCAGGAAGGTTGGCCCTCACTGCCACTCCATTGA
Source organism: Lewinellaceae bacterium (assembly GCA_020636215.1). Lineage (GTDB taxonomy): Bacteria > Bacteroidota > Bacteroidia > Chitinophagales > Saprospiraceae > JACJYE01. The sequence goes on along the minus strand of JACJYG010000004.1, from coordinate 878,632 downwards.
TAACTAAAAGGTTCCGGCCCGATGAGATCCGGCCATAACAGCACGCTATCTCCCAGGTATAACTCCAGGTCGGGGCCCAGTTCTACCGCGGTTTCCTGTTCGGTGACGGTAATGGTTTCGATGGCCGTATCGCAGCCGCTGCTGACGGTCACCGCATAGGTTCCTTCTTCCGTAATGGTGAAAGTGGCCTCGGTAGAGCCGTCGCTCCAAAGGTAGTTGACCCCATGTATAGACGGGTCCAATACGATCTGTTGGCCGCTGCAGAAGGTTCGCTGCACCGAACTAAAGTCTATCTCCAGCGGATCGATGCGTACTACTGTAGAATCCTCCTGTATCACCGTTAGCGGATTGTCAGATAGGGCCATCTCTCCCAACTCCTCCGGCAAGCCGCTGAGGCTGGCCTGGTTTTTATAGGTTCCCAGCGCATTGGGTAACACTTCCACCACAACCCGGATCACATGGATGCCCGGGGGGATGCTCATGTCATCGATGCGCAGGGTATTGGCGCCTAGCCCGCCCGTTATCGTACCGCCCAGTGGGTTATCGATGTCGAGGATGCGGAAATCCGGCGGGAACACATCTTCGAAGGTAATGCCCTCCTGTGTCCGGCCTGAAGAGTTGGCGATCTCAAAATCATAGGTGAGCTCCGTGCAGGGTACCGCCACGAGCGGGTCCACCCGTTTGATCATTTCGATGGTGTAGGGGCAGGAGCAACCGTCGGTGCGCCCCGCGGCGGGGCCGGTGGTCAGGATGGTGGCCTGTCCGGTAGCTTTGTCAAACTGAAAGAGCGTATTCTGTGTGCCTCCTGCTGATTGTTGCCCGTAGCCATAGAGATTGCCAAAGGCGTCTACAAAGAAGGACCCCAAAGTCCCGGTATTGGCGCTGCTGGCATAAGGAGCGCTGATGTTACCAGTATTCGGGTCGATGACCACCAGGCGATTTCCGCCGCTGTCCCAGCCGTAGAGCGTGCCATCGAGGGGGTCAAAGGAAATGTCATAACACAAGGTGCTGACGCCTGATACGCTGATGGACTGCGAGCTGAAACTGGAAGATTCCAGGTCTATTTTCAGCAAAGCGGCATTCCGGTTATTGGCTACCGACATAACCACCAGGTATTTGCCATCAGGACTGACATCGCCGGCAGGATAGGAATAGGAAGGGTTGGAAGAGGTAGGATTGGCCAGAAAGGTGGCGGCGCCATTGCCATCGATGCGGTACAGGGCCCCGCTGAGATGGTCTACTCCGTAAATGAAATTGTCGACAGAGCGGTAGCCAATGCCGTTGAGGGTGAAGCCCATACCGGAGGCGGGCAGGTCCTGGAAGACGACATTACCAGTGGTGGCGTCTATGGTGACTTCGTAGAGCGAACTGGAGTTCTGCGGGGTGATCACCAGATAGAAATTGCCCCGACAAACGAAGGGCTGCTGGGCCAGGCTGGACAGGTAGAAGAAGAGGAGGGGGATTAAAAGGGCAATGTGTCGCATGGTTCATTGTCTACGAACTTGTTTAAAATTCGTTTTTGGGAATGAAAAGGATTCATTTTTTGGTGAGACAAGGCTCTTTTTGAAGTGCATACCTGGAAGGTATGGACAAAAAAAGGAACGAAGTATCACCGAAAAAGGGGCATTTTCAACCCGAAGTATGAAATTTAAACAAGTTCTAAATGTCTAAATGGCTTTTACCCGGCTGACCCCGACTGAATGGCCAGGGGAGGACGGGATGTTGTTGGCTTGGGGCCTCAAAATTCGAAAACACAAATGCTTGGACACGCTTAACTGGAAACCTGCCCGTCCGTCCGTCTAGTCAGCCGGATAAATCTAGTCAGCCGGATAAATCCTCATTGCACTCAGCCGGGTAAAAAACCTGGAACTTTGAACCCTCTCCCGGTACTCCCTCCTTCCACCAGCCAATAAGTTACAATATGCTGAGCCTTGGATCCAATTTACTTATTTGTTGCGACAGGAGAATGACAAATTACCTGGATGGGGCCTTCCCGAGGAAAGATCATATGATTGAGGGCTTGTTTGGAGGCTCTTTCTACCGAAATCCTTGATTTTACTTCGAAATAACCTCCAAACAAGTTTTAAGTTAGTTACAATTATCATACGCTTCCGCCAGGCGTATCAAATCCTTTTCATTGCGCTGATAGGCGCCGGCGCTGGCCTGGTTGCTTACTTCGGGGCAATCATCAAAGAGCTTGGACAGGCCCTTCTTCCAGTTTAGAAATTTAACGCCACCCAGAGAGGTGATACCGTTATTGCCTTGTTTTTGGAGCGCTAATTCCGTCACTGTATTGCCGGCTTTTGCTGTCGCCACGGGGTAGAACTTGTAAATGGTGACACGGTCAGACTCATACAGGACCTCCATAATCTGTGGGTTTTTGCTGAGCGATACCTGCGCCGCCGGCGAGTATTCCAGGCATTGGAAGCGCCGTTCGCCAATTTCGAAAGATGCCAGCAGGCTGGGGTCTATTTTCAAAAAAGCATAATCCGATTCCGATTCCGTGGCCGCTTTGACGTTGCCCTGATTGCCGGGCAGGAAGCTAAGTTCCGGGCCGCGGGAGGGGTCGAGAAAGAAGATGCATTCCACTTCGTTGCCGCCCGTGTATTTCATTTTCCCCTCAACGCGCTCCGCCTGGGGATGGACGCCCTGTTTACGCAGCTTGTCCTGTTTGTATTCCTCCAGTTTACTATCTTTTTCCGTTTCATAGGCCGTCTCAGCGGCTGCTTCGATGTCCTCTTCGGCAAGCTCCTCTACGGCAAAATGGCGGGAAGTTTTGCCGGTTTGCGCCAGGGCTTGCCGCAGCTTTTCAATGGAGCTGGGGAATTCTTCCGCTCGTCCCTTAGCATCTACGGCGATCGCTTCCAGCGCGTACTGTTCTGCCAGTTCCAATTCTTCCAGCCAGAAGTAAGCATTTGCCAGGTTGTAAAGGCAGGCGTGGCGCAGCTTTGCCTCCTGTTTGTCTTCCGTACCGTAGCGGTCTTTTTCCGCCAGCCAGAAGCGGAGGCTCGGCTCGGCCGCCGCACGCACAGCATCCAGCGGTTCATTGGGGCGCATCAGCTTGAAGGCCTCTTCGAGCGTCCTGAGCGCCTCTTGGTGCGCTTCGTAGGCTGGGTGCTTCTTGCTGTTGAGGGCTTCAAAAACCGAATTGGCATTAGTTACCGGGCGGAAGCCGTAGTTGTTGTACAGAAAGTCGCGGGCAGCGATAAAATGGGATTGGATAAGCTCTTTTTTGAATTTCGCTATTTCGCCCTGCTGGTTCCGGTCCCAAAAAGACTTGATGTTTTGATAGGAACTAAAGGTTTTGGACTTGTAGGTCCGGGTATTGGCGGCGGAGCTGAGGTTCCGCTCGGCGATGACGTTTTGGTCCTGGTCCGTCACCTTGAGGCTGGCCGGGAGGGCATAGACGATTTCCATCCAATGCGTTGAAGTTTTGGTTTCCTTGCCATCTTTGTCTTTGAAAGTGGCCGTCTTGTTTTTGAAACCTTGCTGGGAAAAGATAAAATCGTCCATCACCAATTCGACATGGAAATGCCCGCCCTGGTTGAGCTTGTTGAAGCCGGGGATGCTGAGGTAGTTGCGTTGCAGCCAGTCTTCGGTTAGCCCACAACTACGCAGCAGGTCAGGTTTCGCCGAAATGGTGGCGCTGTAGGCCGTGAATTCAGGGTTCAGCGGCGCCTGGGGCAGGGCGATATACTGCACTGGCACGGCTTGTCGCTTGATATCAACCCTTTGAGCAGAGGCCTGAGGCAAGATGGCTACAAGGCATACAATGGACAGGAGGGAAAGCGCGAATTCTTTCATTGGAATTAATATTTGTTGTTGAGAAAAATGTGCCGGTGAAGTCAGTTTAAGTAGCTTCCCGGCTTGTCAATGGCCAAAATAAAAAATTTTGACGTATGTGAAAATGTTGCCTAAATTATACTTCGCTACAAGCAGGTTTTGTGCATTTGTGGGTGAAATTTCCATAATCATGGATTCAAATTAAATGCAATTGCTCTGCCAATAACCATTCAACCATCCAATTTGTCCCCCCACATTTCGTATCTTCCCACCCAAAAAACGCCTGTTATGCCCGGCGCCCAACCCAATATCCAGCACTATAACGAAGCCTTCCTGCGGGTGCTCGAAGAGCTCAATCCGCAGCAACGCCAGGCCGTCGATCAGGTCGAAGGGCCGGTGTTGGCTATTGCCGGGCCGGGAACGGGCAAAACCCATATCCTCTCTGCCCGCATCGGCCGCATCCTGTTGGAAACGGACGCCCAGGCGCAGAACATCCTCTGCCTGACCTTTACCGACGCTGGCGTGAACGCCATGCGGCAGCGGCTGCTGGAATTCATCGGGCCGGAGGCGCATCGCGTTCACATTTACACCTTCCACTCCTTCTGCAACAGCATCATCCAGGACAATCTCGAGCTCTTCGGCAGCCAGGATATGGAACCCCTCAGTGAACTGGAACGGGTGGAGATTATCCGCCAACTTCTGGATGAGTTGGAGGTGCGCCACCCGCTGCGGCGCGGCCGCAACGACGCCTACTTCTACGAGAAACACTTGCAGGGCCTCTTCCAATTGATGAAATCAGAAGATTGGACGGTAGAACACTTCCACGACGCCATCGACAGTTATCTGGAGAGCCTGCCCGATCGGGAAGAATTTATCTACCAGGTCAACCGGGGCGAGATCCGAAAAGGAGCGCTGAAGGAAGCCAAAGTGGAAGACGCCCAATTGAAAATGGAGCGGTTGCGCGCCGCCGCTGCCCTATTCCCCAACTATCAGGCGGCCATGGAACGCGCCCGCCGTTACGACTACGACGATATGATCCTCTGGGTGCTGGAGGCCTTTAAACAGAACGAAGCCCTGTTGCGCAACTACCAGGAGCAATACCTCTACTTCCTCATCGATGAATACCAGGACACCAACGGCGCCCAGAACGAGATCATCCGCCAGTTGGCCGGCTACTGGGATCAGCCCAACATTTTTATCGTGGGCGACGACGACCAGTCCATTTACGAATTCCAGGGCGCCCGCCTGAAAAACCTGACGGATTTTTATGAACATTACCAGGAAAGCCTGCAGCTGGTGGTGCTGGCGGATAACTATCGCTCCTCGCAACACATCCTCGATAGCGCGAGGGCCCTTATCGGCCACAACCATCTGCGCATCGTGAACCAACTGGCGGAACTGGGCCTCGACAAGCTGCTGCTGGCGCGCCACCCCACTTTTGCGGATAGCTCCCTGCAGCCGGAAGTCGTGGCTTACCCCAACCCCCTGCACGAAGAGGGCGACATCGTCGCTCAACTAAAGGTTTTCCAGGAACAAGGCTTTCCCCTCAGTGAAGTGGCGGTGATCTACGCCAAACATCGGCAGGCCGACGGCCTGATCGCGCTGCTGGAAAAGCACGGCATTCCCTATTCCACCAAACGCCGGATCAACATCCTGGACCTGCCGCTGATCCGAAACCTGCGGCAGATGCTGGAATATTTCGCTGCCGAGTTCCACCAACCGCATAGCGGGGAGCACCTGCTGTTCCGTTTACTACATTTCACCTTCTTCCACATCGCCCCAAACGACCTGGCGCGGCTGAGCAACTACATGGCCCGGCAGGAAAACCACAGCCGCCCCCACTGGCGGGAGGTGCTGATGAACGGAGGGCTCTGGGAGGAACTGGGGCTGGAAGACAAGCCCGCCCTACACCGCTTCTCGGAGTTCCACGATCATATCTTACGCCACTACGCCAGCTTGAGTGCGCCGGCCTTTGTGGAACGCCTCATCAACCGCAGCGGCTTGCTGAAATTTATCTTGGGCCACGAGGAAAAAAACTGGCTGATACAGGTGCTGGCCACTTTCCTCGACTTCGTAAAGACCGAAGCCGCCCGCAACCCTCGCCTGACGGTGGGCCGGCTGCTGGATATCTTCCGCAATATGGACGGCAACCGCCTGGCCCTGGAAGTCAACAAAACCATTCAGGCGGAGGAAGGGGTACAACTCGTTACAGCTCACAGCGCCAAAGGGCTGGAATTCCAGAAAGTTTTTCTGCTGGACTGCATTAGCAATCACTGGGAGCCGCGCAACCACAATAGTTCCTATCAGTTTTCTCTGCCCGACACCCTCACCTATTCCGGAGAAGAAGACGCCCTGGAGGCCCGCCGCCGCTTGTTCTACGTCGCCATGACCCGCGCCCGGGAGGGGCTGCACATTTCTTATACCGAAGAAGACAAAAGCGGCAAGCCGCTGCGCCGGGCTATTTTTGTGGATGAACTGCTGGAAGGAACGGGGCTGAAGGTGCGACAGAAAAAACTGCCCCCGGAAGCGCTTTTGGAAGCGGAAGCCTTACGGATGCTCGAACTGGAGGCCCCGGCCATCCCTGCTCAGGACAAGGCCCTGGTGGATAGCTTGCTGGAAGGTTTCCAACTCAGCGTTTCGGCCATGAACCGCTACCTGCGCTGTCCGCTCAGTTTCTATTATGAAAATGTATTGCGTGCGCCGGAAGTAGTGAGCGAGGCCGCCTATTACGGCACCGCCATGCACAACGCCCTGCAGCGGCTGTTTGAACGAATGAAGGCATCCAAGGGCAAAGCTTTCCCGCCCGAATCGGCCTTTATTCGAATGTTCGAGCAGGAAATGGAACGAATGCAGGGCTACTTCGCCCGTAAGGAGTATCAGCGCCGCCTGGAAATGGGCCGCCACAATCTGTCGGATTATTATCGCTTGTACTCCAAAAGCTGGCACAAGGATGTGCTCCTGGAATACCGCCCCCGCCAGGTGGAAATGGACGGCGTGCCCCTCACCGGCAGCATTGATAAGCTGGAACTGCTCAACGCCACCACCGCCCGCATCGTCGACTATAAGACCGGCAGCCAAAACGACGGCAAGCTGCGCCGCCCTTCCAATGCCAACCCACAGGGTGGCAGTTTCTGGCGGCAACTCGTTTTCTACAAAATACTATACGAAAGCCACCCGGCTAATACCCGCCTCGCCAAAAGCGGCGTCATCTCTTATCTGGAACCCAATGGCTCCGGCAAACTGGTGGAAAAGGAAGTCGCGTACACGCCTGAAGACGTACAGCAGGTGAAGGGAATGATCCGTTCCGTGTACGAAAAGATCATGGTGCATGATTTCTACTCCGGCTGTGGGGAGGCCAACTGCCCCTGGTGCAACTTCGTGCGGCATAATGAACTGGTGGATAGTTTTTCAGAACCGGAGGTGGAGGAACTCGATGATTAGGGGGAAGCAGAAGAGGTTACAGGTTGCAGGTTACAGGTTACAGGTTACAGCGTTGCGGGGCGAAACTGGGACTGAAACCCTGAAACTTGACCCTGCCCGTCCTCTCCCGACGCCTGTTGGGATCAGCCGGGTAAAAAACCTTGTAACCTGTAACCTTAAAACCTGCAACTACTTCAAATGCTCCTTCAGAAACGCCAGCGCATCCTGATTGGCCTGCTGAGCAGCCTCGTTATTGAAGTTGGGATTGCTCGGATTGGCGAAGGCGTGGTCGGCGTCGAACGATTCCGTTTTGATGCTCTTACCGCTGGCTTTGGCCAGGCTCTCAAAGGATTGAGCGACCTCCGGAGTGATCCAGGCGTCCTTCTTGGCAAAAATACCGAGGACGGGGGCATTCAGAGGCGCCAGCTCTTTGGCGGTTTTCACCGGCATGCCGTAGTACATCACACAGGCGACGCCTTGCTTGCCCGCCATAATAGAACTGTTGAGCGACCAGCCGCCGCCGAAGCACCAGCCGATAGTCGCAATACGAGCATCCTTACCGGCTTTGTTAAGCGCGCCCTGGATGATAGCGCGGACGCGATCTTCCTTGACCGATTGCATGAACTGGCCCGCCTCGTCGGGGTTCGTTGTCGATTTACCGTCGTAGAGGTCCAGCGCCATTACGGCCACATTATCCAGGTTACCGAACAAACGTTCGGCCTCAGCTTTGATGTGGTCGTTGAGGCCCCACCATTCGTGGATTACGAAGAGGTAATCCTTGGTTTCGCCTTCCGGCATCAGCGCGTAGGCGCTGCCCTGCTGGCCGTCGGGGGTCGGAAACTGGATCATCTCGCCTTTGCCCTCGAACTTCAGATCGGTAGGCGACTCGTGGGCGTCTTTGAATTTCTCGTCATCGGCAAATTTTGCCATACCGCTGGTGTCAGTGCTTTCAGCGTTCTCACCGCCCTTTGAGGCAGTGTTTACGCAAGAAGTAAGGAACAGCCCGAAGGCCATCGTCAGAAGGATAAAATGTCTGAGCATAGTAAACTTGATTTTGGTATTTGTTTAGCCAAACTCCAGGTTGGCCCAAAATGTTTAGCCAAACTTCGGTTTGGCTTTCAAAAGATTAAATACCCCCCCTCCCGAATTGTTTAACTTCCTTGCCTTACCTTTGCCTCAATTTCCAAACCAGATAGAGCCATGATAGATAAAGCGGCCCAACCAGTCATAAATTTCCAGCGGGAAAAATTGTCGGATGAGACCCTGGTAGCGTTATACCGCCAGCTGTTACTGCCCCGCATGATCGAAGAGAAAATGCTGCTGTTATTACGGCAGGGAAAGATCAGCAAGTGGTTTTCGGGCATCGGGCAGGAGGCGATCTCTGTAGGAGCGGCTATGGCCTTGTTGCCCGACGAGTTGATGTTCACCATGCACCGCAACCTCGGGGTTTTTACCGCCCGCCAGATGCCCCTGGAGCGGCTGTTCGCGCAATGGCAGGGCACAACGCTGGGGTATTCCAAGGGGCGCGAGCGTTCCTTTCACTTTGGCGCCATGGAGCACCATATTGTAGGCATGATCTCTCATCTGGGGCCACAGCTTTCGTTGGCGGCTGGCGTGGCCCTGGCGCATAAACTGGCTAAAGAAGGGCGGGTATCCCTGGCCTTCACCGGCGATGGCGCTACCAGCGAAGGGGAATTCCATGAGGCGTTTAATACCGCCGCCGTATGGCAATTACCTGTCATTTTTGTTATTGAAAACAATGGCTATGGCCTGTCCACTCCGGTCAACGAACAGTACCGTTGCGAAAACCTGGCCGACCGGGCCCTTGGCTATGGCATGCGTTCGGCCATCATTGATGGGAATAATATCCTGGAAGTTTATAACACCATCCGCAGCCTGGCGGAGGAACTGCGTGAAAAGCCGGAGCCGGTATTGCTCGAGTGCAAAACGTTCCGCATGCGCGGGCACGAGGAAGCTTCCGGCACCAAATATGTCCCTCAGGAACTGATGGATCACTGGGCCGCCAAAGACCCTTTAACCAATTACGAAAAATACCTCCTTCAACAAGGCATACTTACAGAAGAAGCCGCAGCCGATATCCGTAAGGATTTTAAAAAGCAGATCAACCAGGGCCTGGAGATCGCCTTTGCCGAAGGCCCCCCGCAATCGAGCCCCGAACAGGAACTGGCGGATGTGTATGCCCCCTACCAGCAGCAGGTAGTGGAGCCTGCGAGCGACAAAGCCACCGAGCGCCGCTTCGTCGACGCTATCTCCGATGGCCTGCGCCTGGCCATGGAAAAACACGACAAGCTGGTGCTCATGGGCCAGGATATTGCGGAGTACGGTGGCGTGTTCAAGATCACCGATGGATTAGTGAAGCAATTCGGCCCGGAACGCGTACGCAACACGCCCCTGTGCGAGAGCGCTATTATCGGCATTGGCCTGGGCCTGAGCCTGAAAGGTTACAAAGCCATGGTAGAAATGCAGTTTGCCGATTTCGTAACCTGTGGGTTTAATCAGATCATCAACAACCTGGCCAAGCAGCACTACCGCTGGGGCCAGCATGCCGACGTAGTTATCCGGATGCCGGCGGGAGCCGGGGTAGGAGCGGGTCCTTTCCACTCTCAAAGCAACGAAGCCTGGTTTTTCCACACCCCGGGCCTGAAGGTGGTCTACCCGGCCACCCCCTACGACGCCAAGGGCCTGTTGCTGGCCAGCTTTGAGGATCCCAATCCGGTGCTCTATTTCGAACACAAAGCATTGTACCGGCGCCTTACCGAAGCTGTGCCCGATGAATATTATACCGTGGAGATCGGAAAGGCCCGGTTGGCCCGGCAAGGAGCAGAAGTGTCCATCATCACCTACGGAATGGGGGTGCATTGGGCTACGGAAGTATGCCTGGAATTAGGGGTGGATGCGGATATTCTGGACCTGAGGACTTTGCTGCCGTTAGATTATGAAGCCATTGAAGCTACTGTAAAAAAGACCAGCCGCGCCCTCATCCTGCACGAGGATACCCTCATCGGCGGGATCGGGGGGGAAATCGCCGCGTATATCTCAGAGCATCTTTTTGAATATCTGGATGCACCGGTACTGCGTGCGGCCAGCCTCGATACGCCAGTGCCCTTCTCGACAACACTGGAAGAACAGTTTCTACCTAAGGCCCGGCTGCAGCAGCAACTGGAGCGGTTGCTGGCTTATTAGGGAAGGGTGAACGAGGGCGGGTGGAAGTCGGTTGAGTGGGGAACCTTTGCCTGCCGGAATAAGGGAAGGTGGTCAAAATGAGCACTTTTTTTTCGTTGTATAATTTTACTTCTCCCCTCGTCGTTCCTTACCTTCGACGGCCCCATCCGTCAGGTGCTAACCAATTAAAGCCAGTGATAATTTATTAATGTACCGATCTAACCTCTATTTTTGCCAATCCAAAGCGAGGCGGTAAGCCTGCGGTGAGGCATCTGGGAGATGTTTTATCCCATAAACTGACTATACAACTTAATCCGGAATGATGATAAGATCCTTTATTCTCTCCGCCCTTTTTCTTGCCTTTGCCATTCAGTTGAAGGCTCAAATGCCCAGAAACATCAAGATTCAAGGCAATCCTGGCCAGCCGGCAAGCCTGCGGGCCCCCTGCCCGGACAACAACGCAGGCACCATTACTTTCGATTTCGCCAACTTCGTGGGCCAGAGCAACGACATAGATCCCGATACGATCTACCTTTGCCTGGGGGACACCCTGCCGATCATCCATAATGGAGATTTTGTGCTGAACGGGGACCCCAATTCGGCCACCCAGGCAGGCATCGGCTACGCCTTTTATGATTGTCGGCCCACCATCGACGGGCCCGACATCGCGACGGTGACCAGCGACCCATGTGTGAATCAAACCTCTCCGCTTATATTTGGAGGATTCTCCCAGCCACAAGGGGCTGATGGAATCTGGCTGGCTAACGAGAACATAAACGGCAATCTCAACCTGGTCAATAGTGGTTTCCACCAAGAGGCGTTCAACATGGGAGTCTCGGCCCCGATCCAGTTGTGGTTCGCACCGATCACTATCGATAACTTTTTTACGCAGGGATATGAAGCCGGCGGCCCCTGCGTCAGCGTCAGTACCGGCGAGGCATTCTCCGTGGTCTACCTCGAGCCTGTTGAGGTTACAGCCCAGGACCCTACCTTCGGGGCAGGGTTGCAGGGCACGTTCACGGTGGAAGGCGGCCTGCCGGAGTTCGATCCGGCTACTAATTACAGCAATATCACGCTGACCCAACTGACCGGAGACCCCATCACTGGCACGGTGCAGACGGCCAACCCCGGCCATGGCGATGTGGTGCAATATACGGTTCCGCGTCCCGGCAATTACGAATTGGTGGTGGAAGATGGGAAGAGCTGCGCGGCGCTGGATACGCTCGTCATGCCGGTTATCTTCGGCGCCTCTACCCTGAACGGCGCGCCGGGTGATACAGTCTGCGTAGAAATTACGGTCGATAACCTGGTGGATGTCACCAATATTCAGTTCACATTGCAATGGGATGCCGCTGTCCTGGACTTTGTACAGGTTCAAAATCTCAATACCACGCTTCCAGCCCTCGATGATGGCTCTTTCAATACCGCTCTGACCGGCAGTGGCCAGTTGCCGTTTGCCTGGCTCGATTTTCTGGGGTCCAGCAACAGTCTGCCCGATGGCTCTGTGCTCTTTGAAGTGTGTTTTGAAGTGATTGGCAGCCTGGGGCAGTCCAGTCCGGTGGATTTTACCGATGTCCCCACCATCATTCAGGTAGGTAACGCCTTGAACGACCCGTCGACTTACCCCTATGAGCTCAACCCCGGGCAGGTCAATGTAACCAGTTCCGTATTATTGACGCAGGTGGTTGCCGACAGCGTTAGTTGTGCCGGCCTCGATGATGGTTCTATAACCCTGACGGTTTCCGGCGGGGCTGTACCCTACACCTTCACCTGGAATACCTTCCCCCCTACAGGCCCGGAAAACGGCCCCTTTACGATTGCAACATCCGGTGGTTCCAGTACCATCAGCAACCTCAGCGCCGGCAATTACCGGATACTGATTGCTGATTCTGAAGTGCCGGCCAACCTGGACACGGTGATCGTTGAAGTGTTTGAAGGCATAGAGCTGGGCGTGAACCTGATCAGCCAGAGCCCTACCTGTAATGGCGCCAGTGATGGGGCCATTACCGCTGAAGTGACGGTGGGCGGAGTAATACAACCCAACCCGGACCCCCTCTTTACTTTTAACTGGAGTACGACGATGCAGGATATTTCAGTTCTGCAGGACATTCCTTCCGGGCCATACGCTGTAACGGTTACGGATGGCAACGGTTGTTTTGCAACGGCCAGCGCCACCTTGTCGCAACCGGCGCCTCTGCAGGTGCTGGCGGCCAATACCTTCATTACCAATGCGACCTGCACGGGTTCAGAGAATGGCTCCATTACAGTGGGCGCCAACGGCGGCACCTCCAATAACGGCAATTATACCTATGCCTGGAGTGGTGGCCTGGGAACCGTCGTGGCCACCACTTCTACTGTGGCCAACCTCAATCCAGGATCCTATACCGTAACGGTTACAGACAACAATGGCTGCATCCTGACGCGCACCTTTACGGTAGCGGCCACCAAAACGCTTTCCATCAACGCCCTGGTTACGGATATAACCTGCTTCGGCGCCAATGATGGCCAAATAGAAGCGAGCGGCTCCGCTACGGGCGCACCGCCTTTTGGCGCCTTTACCTACAGTTGGAGCAATGCCCAGAACACCAGCACCATCACCAACCTCGGGCCGGGCAGCTACATTCTTACCCTGACCGATTCTGACCCCGCCGGTTGCCAGGCCGTCGATACCTTCCAGGTTGTTCAGCCGGAACAGTTGGTAGTACAGGCTCTGGAAATCGTTAATGAAACCTGCCAGAGTGGCGGTGGAGATGGCAGCATTACCCTGGGCGTCACCGGGGGGACTTATCCCTATTCCTATTCCTGGTCGAATACCCAGACGGACTCTATTGCCATCAACCTGGTAGAAGGTTCCTATACAGTGGATGTACAGGATGCCAACGGTTGTATGGCGCAGGCAACTTTCCCGGTCACAGCTCCTACGCCGCCCTCTATTGACCAACTCGACGATGATACGCTGGATTGCTCCGGCGATACTAACGGTTCCCTTACGGTGGTTGCCAGCGCGGGCGGCGCCGCAATTGCCACTTACGCCTGGAGCAATAGCGCTTCCGGTGCGACCATCAGCGGCTTGTCGCCAGGCACTTATATTGTGACCGTAACCGCAGTTGATGGTTGTTTCAGCGTAGATACCGCCGCTGTGATCGCTCCTGCACCCTTGATGCTCGACAGCATCGTCAGCAATTCCCCCAATTGCCCGGGTGATGACAATGGACAATTGATCGTTTTTGTGAGCGGAGGAACTACACCTTATACGTATAACTGGCCAGGCCAGCCACCTTCCGGCAATAACCTGCTCCCCGGCTTATCAGCTGGAAATTATGAAGTGACCATAGTGGACGCTAACAACTGCCCTTCTCTCACTGCTTTGGGCACGGTGGAGGACCCGCCCAGTATTGTCATCAACTTTTCGAATATTCAGGGTGTCAGTTGTTTCGAAGGCGTTTGTGATGGCCAGGCGACCGCCACGGCCATGTATGATGACAATAGTGCCGGGCTGTTCAACTTCACCTGGGAGTCCGGAGAGGCCAGCATTAGTGCGCAGTCTTCAACAGCTACGCAGTTGTGCAAAGACGAACAGACCCTCGTTGTGACCGACAATAACGGTTGCTTCTCCACGGAGGTGGCCAATATTCCCAGCCCGGAGCCCATCTCTATTAATGCCAGTATTGATGGGGTAAGCTGTAATGGCTTTGCCAATGGCAGTATTACCCTGGCCCCCTTTGGCGGCACCCCTGGATATAGTTACTTCTGGCCGCATTCCGGAGAAATGACAGCAACGGTTTCGGGTTTGCTTGCCGGTGTCTATGATGTGGAAGTGGCCGACGCCAATGGTTGCCTGGAATTGCAGCAGCTGGTCGTCAATGAACCGGACGCGCTCATTCTGTCGGTTGACGAAAATATCAGCCGCGATGTATCCTGTTTTGGATCGGAAGATGGGATACTGGCTGTTCAGTACAATTCCAATGACATGATCAACCAAGTAGGCAGCAGTCCCTACACCTGGTCGTCGAATGTGCCGATCGGCTCTGCCTCGCCTTCTTCTCCCCTTGCGCAGAACCTGCCTGCCGGCACTTATTCGGTGACCATCACTGACGTGGAAGGCTGTCAGGATTCTCTGTCTTTTTCCATCATTGAACCGGAGGAGATTGTGGCTATTGTCCCTGACCCGGAAGATCCGCTTTGCTTCAATTCAACGGCTAAGGTCTTTATCGATACGATCTACGGCGGCGCCGGTACTATGTTAGGGGACTATCAGTACATGGTTGACAACAACGGCATCTTGCTTCCGCCTAATATTCCGGCCGACATCTTCGGCGACGGAGACCACGAGGTGCAAATTTTTGACCAGAATGGCTGCTCTACCATTGTAATAGTCAATATTGATCAGCCGGAAGAAATATTAGTGACCTTCCCGGAAGATCCTTTTGTGGTAGAATTGGGCGATACGTCCAGGCAACTGCAACCGGTCATTACTCCATTGTCGACCCAGGTGGATTCTTTCCGCTGGTCGCCGGCCGAGTACCTTTCCGACCCCACTGTCCGCAATCCCTTTGTGCGCCCGCTGGAGTCACTGGATTACGAGCTGACGGTGATCGACGTCAATGGTTGTGAAGGAGTAGGGTCTGTATTTGTAGAATTGGACGCGAACCGCAACCTCTACATTCCGAATGCCTTCTCCCCCAATGGGGATGGGGCCAACGATGAATTCCGCGTATATCCTTGTATTGGAGTGACCAAAATACTTTCAGTCAATATCTTTAACCGTTGGGGAGATTTGGTTTATCAGGATGAGGGCGCAGATGTCAGCAACGGCTTGTATTGCTCCAATGGATTGGTGCTTTGGGACGGCCGTTTCAAAGATAAAACCCTGAACATGGGCGTTTACGTTTACGTCATTGAGGTCGAGTTTCTGGACAACATCCGGCTGGTTTACCGCGGTGATGTGTCCCTGTTGCGGTAGCTTGTTTTTCCGCTGATAAAAGAGCCGCTCTCGGAAATACCTGGGAGCGGCTCTTTTGTTGATATGTTGGGCTCGGGCTCGTCAGAGGCCTCTGCTAAAGAAAAGTTTCTTGTTCGTAGTCCGGGCGCTTTCGCAAATGGGCTATAGCATTGTGGCGAGGCTTGTCCTCCGGTGGCCTTCCTGAAAAATTACGTCTGATAAAGCAGAAATACTGGCTTTTTAAAAATAAATGTTTTAATTTTGAAAAGTTTTAAACAAATTATAGCTGTGTCGGTTCCGGAAATAATCCGGCAGCCTTTTGCGTTAGTAAGTGTCTTTTTTGAAACGGATATCAAGCGTTTAATAAAACTCAAAAAACAAGTTGTCGATTTCGTTGATCGGGAAAGGTGTAGTCCATCGGAATAGCAGAAGGACAAGCCTAATCAACGGAATACAGGACAATAACTTGTTTTTTGACTATAGCTAAAGTCTATGAAGAGCCAACTGAACGGGGCTAATTTCCAAAGATTGATCGAGCCGCTGCGTCAGAGGGTAGCGCCCTTGTGGCAAAAGGTAGAAGCATATTATGGCCAACGCCCCCGTTGGCTGCTGGCTATCCATGCTATTGCAGGAATGGCAGTGTTGGGGGTTTTCTCCCTTTTCATCCTAGCCGTATTGATATATACCGGGGCGCTGGGGCGCCTACCCGGGTATCCGGAGCTGCGCGGCATTCAGAACTATAACGCCTCTGAGGTATACGCGGAAGGGGATGTGCTGCTGGGCAAGTATTATATTGAAAACCGCATCAATGCTGATTTCGAGGAAATATCTCCTGACCTTATTAACGCTTTGGTGGCCACGGAAGACGCCCGCTTTTTCGAGCATGGGGGTATCGATTTGCGCGCCGCTCTGCGCGTGGTGGTCAAATCCCTTCTGTTGTCCGATGAATCATCGGGTGGGGGGAGTACTTTAAGCCAGCAGCTTGCTAAGAACCTATACCCGCGGCGCGACTATGTCATGCTGTCTATGCTGGTGAATAAGATGCGGGAGATGATGATTGCAAGGCGATTGGAGAAAGTTTACACGAAAGAAGAATTACTCCGGCTCTACCTGAATACGGTTTCCTTCAGCGAGAACATCTTTGGCATCAAAGTGGCGGCGCAACGCTTTTTCAACAAGGCGCCCGGCCAATTGTCTGTTGAAGAGGCTGCGGTTTTAGTGGGCATGTTAAAAGCAACGACCTATTACAACCCGGTGCGTTACCCTGAACGGGCGCAGGAACGGCGCAATCTGGTGATCGGGCAAATGGCGCGTTACGGTTATCTCAGTGATGCAGCGCGCGACTCCTTGCAGGCCCTGCCCCTGGAAATGAAATATTACCCGGAGGGCAACAACCAGGGCCTGGGTACTTACTTCCGGGAACAGCTTCGCCAGGAATTGGAAGAAATCCTGGAAGATTACACCAAACCTGACGGCGCCCCTTATAACCTTTACACCGATGGTTTGAAGATATACACCACTATTGACGCACGCCTGCAGCAGTACGCCGAGGAGGCAGTGCGCACCCACATGGCAAAGTTGCAGCAGGCTTTCGACAAAGAGTGGCGTAAGGGGAAGCCCTGGGGGAGTGACGATCTGGTGCAGCGCCGGGTGCAGGAATCGGAGCGGTATAAAAAGCTTAAAGAAAAGGGCCTGTCGGAAGCGGCTATTGAAAAGGTATTCAACACGCCGGTATCGATGACGGTTTTTACCTGGGATGGGGGCGAGGAAGAGCGGGAGCTATCGCCGCTGGATTCAGTGCGTTATTACCTCACCATCCTCAATGCCGGATTTCTGGCCATTGAACCGGCTACGGGCCTGATCAAAGCCTGGGTGGGCGGCATTGACCACAAGTATTTTAAATACGACCACGTCTTCGCCCGCCGGCAAGTAGGGTCTACATTCAAACCCATAGTCTACGCAACGGCTCTGCAGAGTGGCATGATGCCTTGCGAGTATACGTATAACCGACAGTCCGTTTATGCCAAATTCGACAACTGGGAACCCAGCAACTCCGATGGCAAATACGGTGGCGTATATTCAATGGAAGGCGCACTGAGCCATTCAGTGAATACGGTAGCCGCCGAGCTGATCATGCGAACGGGCATTGATTCGGTGCGCCAATTGGCCAAGGCGATGGGCGTGACCAGTTATGTGCCCAAAGCTCCGGCAATTGCGCTGGGAGCTGTCGAAGCTTCTCTTTATGATATGGTTACGGTGTACGGCACCCTGGCCAACCGCGGCTACCGCCCGAAACTGCACTACCTCGACCGTATTGAGACGGCCGACGGGAAAGTACTGGTATCCTTTGACCGCCCTAACCCAAGGAGCTTTCCTCAGGTACTGGAGGCTGATCAGGCGGATATGATGATCAAAATGATGGAATCGGTGGTGGATAGTGGCACGGCCCGGCGCCTGCGCTATGAATTCGGCCTGTACAACGAATTAGCCGGTAAGACGGGCACCACACAGAACAATTCCGATGGCTGGTTTATCGGCTTCAATCCCAAGATCGTCGCCGGCGCCTGGGTGGGCGCCGAGTGGCCGCAGGTGCACTTCCGTTCCACAAGCTTGGGCCAGGGCTCTAATTCCGCCTTACCGATCTTTGGCCAATTTATGCGTAAGGTATACCGTGATGCAAAGTTCAAATCTATCCGATACGCCCGGTTCACGCCTCCTTCGGATACGGTGCTGGCGCTGATGCAATGCCCGCCTTACCTGGACGAAATGCCAATTCTGGCAGGCTATCAGGACGGTTACTACTACTTTGAAGATACCCGCAGCCTACTCGAACGGCTGCTCAATCAGCCTTACACCGATGAAGAAGGCCGTGTGATCAACGTGCCGCCCCGTTCTCCGGAAGAGACTGATGAGGAATACATTCAGCGTATTCTGGATTACCAGCAGCGCCTGGAGCGCCGGGATGACCGCCGGGAAAAACGCAAGGAATTTTGGAACAAGCTGCTCTTCGGCAAGGATAAGCAGCAAACTCCGCAGGAACAACCACCCCAAGAGCGGCCCTCCTCGGGCTATCAATATTTTGAGCGGAGTGGGAATGGGGGGTGAGGCGCTTGGCAGCCCCAAAGGAGGTTTCAGGTTTTTTACCCGGCTGAGTGCAGCGAGGATTTATCCGGCTGACTAGATTTATCCGGCTGACTAGACGGACGGACGGGCAGGTTTTTTACCCGGCTGATCCCGACAGTTACCGCCTATGCAACAGTTGTCGGGAGAGGACGGGCAGAGTTTCAAGTTAGGGATAAGCGAAGCCTCCGTTGCTGATTTATTTCCCTGTCCATTCCGAAAATGTCTAAAAGGCGCTGAAAAGTAAATTTTTTTCCTCCTGGTTTATGCCATTAGCTGGAGCCCGGCAATCATTTGATTTCCTGCAAATTCAAATAAACATTCTGTTCTGCACTATTTTTCCAGAACAAAAATTCCCAATTATGGAATATTAGATAATCTGTGCCGACAGAGCAGGTGCGGGCGGTCATAACTTGTTGTTAATCAATCCATCGAAATACTTCAGCTGGGTGTAAAAAAAGCAAAAGAAGGCTTCTTTAATCGGGTCAAAGTGCCTACTTTTGCACCGATTTTTCGAGTACCCTTAAAGCAAGGAACTGTGAAAGTGGAATTCAAGAAGCTCTTCCTACTGGTTTTCGTCCTGGCCTTTGGCTGGGGAATGCTTTTGGCCCAGGATCATGGCCAGGCGCAGAAAAATTCAGGCACGGAAACCGAACAACACGATGAGCCCGGCGCCGAAGCCGGCCATGATGATCATGAGGGCGGGGAATACGACCCTGTGAGCACCGTAATGGGCCACATCGCTGACGCGAACCAATTCCACGTTTGGAAAGGGGTGCACATTCCGCTTCCGGTTTTCCTCTACGCGCCGGAACACGGCTGGACGACCGGCCTATCCAGCATGTTCGAACACGGCCATACCGCCGTTGACGGATATGTACTTAACCACCACGGCCGGGTAAACCGCATCGCCGATCCATCCTTCCCGAAAGGCGAAGTTCATATCGATGAAATTGTCCATAAGGCTGAAATGGTTGGGGAAAAAGAAAAGGATGTTTATTACGCCGTTTATGAAGGCCGGGAATACCAACTCGATCCTCCAAGCACTATCGACGGAGGTTTCCTTGGTGGCGGCATCACCTCCTTCTATGACTTTTCCATTACGAAGAATGTCTTTACTATCATGCTTGCCGCGGTGCTGCTCATCTTGCTGTTTTCAGCAGTAGCGCGGGGCTACAAGAAAAATATCCACCAGGCTCCTTCCGGGGTGCAGTCCTTCATGGAAGTTTTCTTCGTTTTCATTCGGGATGAGGTGACCAAGCCAATGATCGGTGAGAAGCACTACGAGCGCTTCCAGCCTTTTATCATGACCTTGTTCTTCTTCATTCTGTTCTGCAACCTGCTGGGCCTGATCCCCTTCTTTCCAGGCAGCGCCAACGTGACCGGCAACCTTGCCGTTACTATGGCCCTGGCGGTGATCACGTTCTTTGTGGTCAACTTCAATGGTAAAAAAGATTACTGGGAGCATATTTTCTGGATGCCGGGCATCCCGGCCTGGGTGAAGATCATCCTGACGCCGGTAGAGATCCTGAGCTTGTTCATCAAGCCTTTCTCTCTGATGATACGTTTGTTTGCGAACATTTCCGCCGGGCACATTATTATATTAAGCCTGATCGGCCTGGTTTTCCTTTTTGGCGAAAACGGACAAAGTATTGGCGGCGCAGCCGGCGGCGCGGTGGTTGGGGGGCTGTTTACGGCTTTCATGAACCTGATCGAATTGCTGGTGGCTTTCCTGCAGGCATTCATTTTTGCCATCCTGACCGCTTCCTACATTGGTGCGGCTGTGGAAGAACATCACCACGACGAAGCGCACGAAGGGGCGCATTAGGAAGTGGGAAGTGGGAAGTGGGAAGTGGGAAGCGACCGGAGGGAGTCCCGCACCGACGAAGGAGGTCGTGATGGGAAGTTTTACCCGAACGCGAGTACAACGAGTGGGCGGGGGGAATGGGAAGTGGGAAATTACCGCTTCAATTCCGACTTCCGACTTCCGATTTCCGACTTTGAAAAACTATTTTTTCATTCATAAATATCTCATAAAATGGGAGCAATTGGAGCTGGTATTGCAGCATTGGGCGCAGGCCTGGGAATTGGCCTGATCGGCAGCCGCGCTATGGACGCTATCGCCCGTCAGCCGGAAGCAGTAGGTGACATTCGTAACAACATGATCCTGACCGCAGCCCTTGTAGAAGGTGCTGCCCTGTTTGCGATCGTTGTTGGCCTGCTGGCTGGTTAATTCGCACCAAACGAATTGGAAAAGTGGGTGAGAGCTGCAGCGGTTGGCTGCCAGTTCCACCCCACTCCAAAAGAAAAAAAGACCTCTAAAGATATTTCAACATGACTGAAGTATTATTTCTGGCCGATTTCTCTGTTATCAAGCCCGACCCGGGCCTGGTCTTCTGGACTGGCCTCATCTTTATCCTGGTATGGTTCTTCCTGGGCCGGATGGCTTTTCGCCCGATTCAGAATGCGCTGAAGCAACGGGAACAGGATATTCAAAGCTCGCTGGACGAAGCCCGCAAGGCCCGTCAGGAGATGGCTAACCTGAAAGCCGAAAACGAGGAACTGCTCAAGCAGGCTCAGGAAGAGCGCGTTAAGATCCTGCGTGAGGCCAAAGAAGCCAAAGACACCATCATCGGCGAAGCCAAGGAAAAGGCCAAACTGGAAGCGAATAAGATCGTGGAAAACGCCAAGGCCGAGATCGAGAATCAACGCATGGCCGCGACCATTGACCTGAAGAACCAGATCGGACTGCTGTCGATCGAAATTGCCGAAAAGGTGCTTCGGGGGCAACTGGCAGACAAGCCGGGCCAGGAAAAATTTGTCAACTCACTGGTCGACGAAATTAAACTGAGCTAAGGATTGGATTCAGTAGAGGTTTTCGGTAAAGGCCGTTGCCTGCGGAAATCTAAAATCTAAAATCCTATATCCTAAATTTAAAGTATATGTCTGTACAGAGAATCGCTACCCGTTATGCCAAGTCGCTGGTAGACCTGGCAATTGAGCAAAAGAAGTTGGACCGCCTAGCGGAAGACATTCAGTTGTTCAAAAGCCTGGCGTCGAATCGCGACCTGTACCTGCTGCTGAAAAGCCCGATCATTAAAGCGGATAAGAAGCAGCAGATACTGGAAACGGTATTCAAGGGAAAGTTAGACCCTATGATGTCGGCTTTTCTGGAAATACTGGTCCGAAAAGGCCGGGAAGGATATCTGCCGGAAATCGCCGATGCCTTCATTCAGCAATATAAGCGCCTGAATCATATCTCCACCGTCAAGGTGACGACGGCTGCAGAACTGGGCGCAGAGACGGTGGCAGCAATTCTTGAAAAGCTGAAAAGCAGCGCCGCTACAGATGAAAACATTGAGATGGTTACGGTGGTAGACCCGGCGTTGATCGGCGGGTTTGTCATTGAGTTTGAAGACCGGCTTTACGACGCGAGTGTGAGCAACAAGCTGGAAGAACTCAAGCGGGAGTTCCGTGACAACCTGTACATTTCTCAGATCATTGCAAGATAACACAGAACGTTCTTAAAAAACCGCTGCAGCGCGCAGTGATAAAATTTTGTAGATATGGTTGATGTAAAACCTGATGAGATATCAGCAATACTCCGGCAACAACTCTCCGGTTTTAGTTCGGAGACCGAGCTGGAAGAGTATGGTACCGTGCTGCAGGTCGGTGACGGTATCGCGCGCGTATACGGCCTGAATAATGCCCAGGCCGGTGAACTGGTCGAATTTGAGACGGGCGTGCAGGCCATTGTACTAAACCTGGAAGAAGACAACGTGGGCGTAGTACTGATGGGCTCTGGCGAAAATATCCGCGAAGGATCGCGCGTGCACCGTACTGGCCGTATCGCCTCCATCAAGGTTGGCGAAGGCTTCGTCGGCCGGGTAGTGAACCCGCTGGGTAACCCTATCGATGGTAAAGGCGAGATCAAAGGCGATCTTTATGAGATGCCGCTGGAGCGCAAAGCACCAGGTGTTATCTTCCGCCAGCCGGTAAGCGAACCCCTGCAGACGGGCATCAAGGCCATTGACGCCATGATCCCCATCGGCCGCGGCCAGCGCGAGCTGATCATCGGTGACCGCCAGACCGGTAAGTCGGCTATCGCCATCGATACCATCATCAACCAGCGCGAGTTCTACGAAAGAGGAGAGCCGGTTTACTGCATCTACGTAGCCTCCGGACAGAAGGCTTCTACTGTAGCCAACGTAGCCAAGACACTGGAAGATAATGGGGCAATGGATTATACCATTATCGTTTCCGCTTCAGCTGCCGATCCGGCGCCACTTCAGTTTTATGCACCCTTTGCCGGTGCTGCTATTGGCGAATTCTTCCGCGATACCGGCCGCCCGGCGCTGATCATCTTTGATGATTTGTCGAAGCAGGCTGTAGCCTACCGCGAAGTATCCCTGCTGCTGCGCCGCCCGCCGGGCCGCGAAGCATACCCGGGTGACGTATTCTACCTCCACTCCCGTTTGTTGGAGCGCGCCGCCAAGGTCATTGGCAACGATGACATTGCCCGCACTATGAACGACCTGCCGGAGACGCTGAAAAATGCCAAAGACGCCGAGGGGAACCCTCTGGTAAAAGGCGGTGGTTCGCTGACGGCCCTGCCGATCATCGAAACCCAGGCCGGAGACGTTTCGGCGTACATTCCGACTAACGTTATTTCCATTACCGACGGCCAGATCTTCCTCGAGTCCAACCTGTTCAACGCCGGGGTGCGCCCGGCCATTAACGTGGGTATCTCGGTATCTCGCGTGGGTGGCGCTGCACAGATCAAGTCGATGAAAAAAGTGGCTGGTACACTGAAACTCGACCAGGCCCAGTACCGCGAGCTGGAAGCGTTCTCTAAGTTTGGTTCCGACCTCGACGCGGCCACTATGTCTGTACTGGAAAAAGGAAAACGCAACGTGGAAGTCCTCAAGCAGCCGCAATACTCGCCGGTTTCAGTTGAGAAGCAGGTGGCGATCATTTACCTGGGGACGAAAGGCCTGCTGCGCGATGTGCCGGTTGAAAAGGTAAGGGAATTTGAAAGTACTTTCCTGACGGCCCTCGAACAGCGCCATCCGGAGGTACTGAAAAACTTCCAGGCAGGGAAACTGGACAAAGAAGACACAGATAAAGTGGAAAAACTGGCTTCCGAATTGTCCAAGACGTATAAGAAATAGACTTTTGAAAGAGGCCGTTGGCTATTCCTCGTTTTGTCAGGGATAGCCGGCGGCCCTATGAAAATATTAACCGATGGCAAATTTAAAAGAGGTACGCGAACGGATTCGGTCGGTACAGAACACGCAGCAGATCACCAAGGCGATGAAAATGGTGTCGGCTGCCAAGCTGCGCCGCGCACAAGACGCCATCCAGCAGATGCGGCCTTATTCCAACCGCCTCAATAAAATGCTGAGTAATATCTTGTCTAACCTGGATGGCGACGCCCAGTCGGCTTTCGGTGAAGTCAGAGAGGTGCAGAAGGCTTGTGTTGTGGTGGTTACCTCCAACCGCGGTTTGTGTGGAGCGTTCAACTCCAACGTTTGCAAGGCCGCAATGGCCACCATCGAAGAGAAATACGCCGAGGTTTATGCTAGCGGTAACCTGACTATCCTTCCCATCGGGAAGAAAGGATTCGATTTCTTCCGCAAGCGCTACAAGCAGGCGACGATCAATAAGGACTACGTAGAACTGTTTAGCGACTTGAGCTTCGACAATGTAAGCCAAGTAGCCAAACTGTTGCTCAGAGCTTTCGAAGGGCGCGAATTTGACGCCATCGATGTGGCCTATGGCAAATTCAAGAATGCCGCTACGCAGTTTACCATTACGGAGCAATTCCTTCCGGTGGCTAAGATCGAAAAGGAAGAAGGCGATAAACTCGTTGCCGATTATATCTTCGAACCTAGCCAGGCCAAACTCCTGGACTACCTCGTGCCGACCATCCTGCAGACGCAGTTCCAAAAGTTCCTGCTCGATACCCACGCCTCCGAACATGGCGCCCGGATGACAGCCATGGATAAGGCCACCGAAAACGCCGACGAACTGCTGCGCGGCCTGCGCATCTCCTATAACAAAGCCCGCCAGGAAGCGATCACCAATGAGATCCTGGAGATCGTCGGTGGTGCGGCGGCTTTGGAGAACGGATAATTAAGCATTAAGAAACCATATCACTGATATCTTCTGGAGCAGGCGTAGTTGGGGAATTCCCGGCTACGCCTGTTGCTTTTTCGGGGAAGCAGGGAATGCAGCAAGCTGGTGGAACCATTATATTTCTTGGGTTTTGGGAACCAATAGATTGGATAAATTTGTTTTTTTATAAAGTGTAGATTAAAAGTATGCACCCCATTTTTTGGAAACCAGAAAATCAATGAAAACGGCCTTAGATTATTTTCTCTTGGCGTGTTTCGATTTTATACCTAAAAATCATAACGCTTACCTCTACCTCCCCCTTACCTGCCCATTCCCCCTCACGATCCACTTATAGCTCGTCAACTCCTGCAGCGCCATCGGCCCGCGGGCGTGCAGCTTCTGGGTGCTGATGCCGATCTCGGCGCCCAGCCCGAACTGTGCACCGTCGGTGAAGGCAGTGGTGGTGTTGGCGTAAACGATGGCGGCGTCCACGTTTTTCAGGAAGGTTTCCACTACTTCAGGGTTCTCGGCGATGATGGCTTCGCTGTGCTTTGAACTGTAGCGGGCAATGTGGTCCAGCGCTTCGTCCAACCCATCAACAGTCTTGACAGACATTTTCATGGACAGGAACTCTATGCCGAAAGAATCCGCATTGGCGGGATGCAGCAGGCCGGCTGGATAATGCCCCTTCAAAGCAGCAAAAGCCGCTTCATCGGCAAACACTTCGCACTGATGTGCTTCGCCCAGGTTTTTCATGATGGCCGGCAGATCCGACAGGCGGTTTTGATGGATGATCAGGCAGTCCAGCGCATTGCAGACGCTGACGCGGCGGGACTTGGCGTTCTCGATAATGGCTTTCCCTTTTTCCAGATCCCCACTTTCATCGAAATAGGTGTGCACGATACCGGCCCCGGTCTCGATGACCGGTATTTTGGCGTTCTGCCGTACAAAGTCGATCAGCCCCTGGCTGCCACGGGGGATAGCCACATCGATGTAGCCTACGGCATTGAGGATATGCGGCAGGGCTTCCCGCTCGCTGGGCGCCAGGTAGCAGGCATCCTCCAGTTGGTAAGGCTTCAGCACCTGATGGATGAGGCCCAGGATAGCCAGGTTGGAGTAATGCGCATCGCGGCTGCCCTTCAGCACGGAGGCGTTGCCGGATTTGAGGCAGAGGGCGAACACATCGAAGGTGACGTTGGGGCGCGATTCGAAGATGATGCCGATGACGCCCATAGGCACCGTTACTTTGGACAGTTGCAGGCCATTGGGCAGGCTGCGGGCCACGAGGGTATGGTTGAGCGGCGAAGGCAGGCTGGCCACCTTGCGCAGGTCGCCGGCGATATCTGCCAGGCGCTTTTCACTGAGCAGTAGTCGGTCGTACTTGGGGTCGGACGGGTCCATGCGGTCCAGGTCTTTCTGGTTTTCGGCCAGCAGTGCGCCGGCATTTTTCAGCGTCAGATCGGCCAGTTTGTTCAGTATAGCGGCGATGTCCGCATCACTGAGGCGGATGAGGCGGCGGCTGGCTGCCCGTACGTTTTCCAGGTTTTGCTGGATGGTAGCCTGCAGGCTGTCGGTGGTGGTGAATGCCATGGGTATGGTATTATGATGCAAAGCAGGCAAAATAGGGAAAGGAGCGGGGAAAAGCAAGGGCAAGGCCACGAGCTTTCCCATTGAGGGGGGTATCTGAAGCGAAAGAATTTTAGGTTAAATTATCTAAGATTATTTGTAAATTGGGATATGAAGGCAACTCCAGATATCAGGCCACAATTGCTTTGGGAATACCGGTGGGAGAAAGTCAACTTTGCTCGCCTTTATCACAACTCACCCTTAATCTATGATCTATCACGACGAAGCAGTAATCCTTCCTGAAACTTTTGGGCTTTTCTTCAATTACAGCTTCAAGAGGAGAGCGTGGCATTGGCTTCATTGGAAGTATTGAATCCATGAAATTACCTGATAAAATCTTTGGTAACAATGCCATTTAGCACAAAGATCGCCCCTCGTACCATAACTCTTGTCGCCAGAAAATCGCAGTAACTCTTTTGGCCTTTATTCCTTTACGACAATATCAAAAGCAGCTTCTACTGGGAACATCTTTTCATTAAGCATAGGGGAGATTACGACGGTGGTATCCCAGGCATGAGTTATACCGATGGCGTCGATGCCGGGTTCCATATACTTCCCATTCCGGTTGCGGTAACATTTTGGCAGTATCCTAAAAGAACCTAAATTCACAGCAAAAGACTATCGACAATGAAATATCCCACCCTTCTCTTCCTATTTTTAACGGCTTTCGTAACGCTCCCCGGGCAGGCAGTCCAAAACCTCCGCTGCGAGTATTTCCAAAACCCCGTGGGCATTGACGCCCCGAACCCGAAGCTGAGCTGGATCATCCATTCCGACAAAAATAATGTGCTGCAAACCGCCTATCAGGTTCAGGTGGCAGACAGCCCCAAAGCCCTGGAAAGGGGAAAGAGACTAATCTGGGACTCCGGAAAAGTGAGCTCGGGCCAATCCATCCATGTAGCTTACCAAGGGCCGGCCCTTTCGGCCCGTCAGCGCCTGTACTGGCGCGTGAAGGTTTGGACGAATCAGGGCGGAGAATCTCCCTGGAGCGAAACCAACTTCTGGGAAATGGGGCTGCTCAAGCCCTCCGACTGGACGGCGCAATGGATCGAAGCGGAGCTGCCGGATGACACCACCCGCAGCAACCCGGCGCAGTATTTCCGCAAAGGCTTCCAACTGAAAGGCCAGCCCGTCTCCGCCCGGGCCTACGTCACCAGCCACGGCCTGTATGAAACATTCATCAATGGGAAAAGAGTGGGCGACTGGCTGTTCACTCCTGGCTGGACGAGCTACAACGAACGCTTACAGTATCAGGTGTATGACGTAACCAGCCTATTGCAAAAGGGTGGGAATGCCATCGGCGCAACCCTTGGCGATGGCTGGTACCGGGGCGTACTGGCCTGGGGCGACAACCGCAACCACTACGGCAGCCGTCTGGCTTTACTGATGCAACTGGAGGTTCAGTATGCGGATGGAACCAAAGAGATGATCGTGACGGATGGGAGTTGGAAAGCGGCGCATGGCCCTATCCTGGGTTCCGAAATTTACAATGGCGAGGTGTATGATGCACGGCAGGAAAAAGAAGGTTGGCGGCTGCCTGGCTATGAGGATAGCAATTGGGCCAAAGTCCGGACGATGAGGCGCGATAAGCAAAATTTGGTAGCCCAGATGGGCCTGCCCGTCCGCCAAATCGAAGAAGTTAAGCCGGTTCAGCTGATCTATACGCCACAAGGCGATACGGTAGTGGACCTGGGGCAGAACATGGTGGGCTGGCTGCGCCTGAAGATGAAGGGCCAGCGAGGCCAAACCGTCCGCATCCGGCATGCGGAGGTGTTGGACAAAAACGGCAATTTCTATACCGACAACCTGCGCGCCGCCGCCCAGCGCATTGAATATACTTTTAAAGACGACAAGGAAGTGGTATTTGAGCCGCACTTCACTTTTATGGGCTTCCGCTACGTAGCCATCAGCGGCCTGAAAGGCTGGACGTCGGACGATGTTACCGGCATTGTTATCCACTCCGAGATGGAAAATACGGGCGCTTTTGAATGCTCCGACGCCCGGATCAACCAGTTGCAGCACAACATCCAATGGGGCCAGAAGGGCAACTTCCTGGACGTGCCCACCGACTGCCCGCAGCGCGACGAGCGCCTGGGCTGGACCGGCGACGCCCAGGTCTTCGCTTCTACCGCGGCTTTCAATTTCCAGGTGGCGCCCTTCTTCCGGAAGTGGCTGCAGGACCTGGCCGCCGACCAGGAGGCTGATGGTATGGTGCCGCACGTCATTCCCCAGGTGTTGAGGCCCCGGGAAGGCGGCTGTACCGGTTGGGCCGACGCCTCCACCATTATCCCCTGGACGATGTACCAATCCTACGGTGACCAGAGTATGCTGGAAGCGCAGTACCCCAGTATGAAAGCCTGGGTGGAATACATGCGCAGCAAAGCGGATCATTATATCTGGCGGGCGCAGGAATGGCATTGGGGCGATTGGCTTTCCTACAATTCCCCGGCGGCAGACGGGCAATCGGCCATTACCGACAAGGATTTTCTCTGCACGGCTTTCTTTGCCTATTCCACCGACATTTTACGGAAAACAGCTGGCGTATTAGGTGAAAAAGAAGATGAAAAGATGTACGCCGAACTTTGGGAGCATATTCGTCAGGCATTCCAGCAAGAATTCCTGACCGGATCCGGGCGGCTAAGCCCCAACACGCAAACCGCTTACGCTATAGCCCTCCATTTCGGCCTGTTGCCCGAAGATCAGCGCGCGCAGGCTGCGGGGCGTTTGGCGGCAGACATACACCGCCGGGGCAACCACATCTCCACCGGTTTTCTGGGCACGCCTTATATTTGCTTTGCGCTCAGCCAGAACCAGCAGTTGGAAACCGCTTATGATCTGCTTTTCCAGGATTCTTATCCCTCCTGGTTGTATCCCATCAAACAGGGGGCAACTACTATTTGGGAGCGCTGGGATGGCATCAAGCCGGATAGTACGTTCCAGGATGTAGGAATGAATTCCTTCAACCATTACGCTTATGGCGCCATCGGGCACTGGTTGTACAGCGTAGTGGCCGGCATCGATATCGGGGAGGCGGGGTATAAACACATTCTGATACAGCCGCAACCCGATGGCCGCCTGAGCTACGCCAAAGCCAGCCTTGAGACAATGTACGGCGCCGTGGCTTCCGCCTGGAAAATGGAGGGGCAAACCTTCAGCCTTGCGGTGGATATCCCCTGTAACACCATGGCTACCATTCGCCTGCCCAAAGCCAAGGTGGCGGATTTCAGCGGCTACGCCGGCGCCCGGCAGGAGGGAGGGGATGTGGTGGTTGAGGTAGGATCAGGAAAGTATGGTTTTGAGTATAAAATAAAGTAACAGCAAAGATATCTTAGCAAATTCTGCAGAGTGATGCTATCGATATTCGTTTTGGGCCATCGGCGCCCAAACGATGCTATCGATTAACGAAAAACCACCTTCTGGCGCCTCATTTTTGCAGGTGCTTTGAGGACTCCCTCCGCATCAACAGCATCAATAGAATCTACAGTATCAACAGTATCAACAGCAGCTACAACGCCCAGCCCGGCGTCCCTTCCTCATACGGCATACAAGGCTCGTACCTGCCAGGTATCGGCAGATAGGCCAGCACTTCTTTCCCTATTTTCTCCGAAGTGAAATACCCCAGCAGTATCAATTGTTTGAAAGTCAGGAAGAAAGGGTAATCTTCTTTTTTCAGTCCCGGGTTGGCCTCTGCGAAATCGACGGCGGCTTTGTCCTGAGCGTTGAGGAAGGCCAGTTGTTCCTCCGGGCTGCAGTCAGCGAACGGCTTGCCATTGGCTTGCTGGCAATCAGCCAGTAATTTGGTGAAGCCATCGCGGAATTTCTGCTGGTCTTCGGCATCCAGGCAATCCTGCGCCATCAGGTCGACGAATTCATAGACATGGACATCCTTCGCGCCTGGTGTATCGGTGCGGGGCAGGATACACTCCGTCATTTCCGCCATGGCCATTCCATCTTCTTTGGTGAAAAAACTCGGCATCCAATCGGCCAGATTGTCTTTGGCTTCTGGCTGACAGCCTTGTAATACAGCGCTGATAACGGAGCCTGAAAGGGCAAAGCCGGTAAGCAGGGCAGTCCTTTTTATTGCTTCTCTACGATCCATTTTTTTTAGTTGGCAGTCGGCAGTCGGCAGTCAGCAGGCTTGTCCGCTGAAACCAGACAGTCAACTGTTTTAGAGATTCATTTTCTTCATTTCCTCCACGGCATAGTTGGCGGCGCGGGCCGTCAGGGCCATATAGGTCAGGGACGGGTTCTGATTGGCGGCGGAAGTCATGCAGGCGCCGTCGGTGATGAAAACGTTGGGCGCGTCCCACATCTGGTTCCAGCTATTGAGCACCGAGCTCTTGGGGTCGCGTCCCATGCGGGCGGTACCCATTTCGTGGATGCCCAGGCCGGGCCAGGAGTTGTCATCGAAGGTCTCCACATCCTTAAAGCCTGCGGCTTCCAGCATTTCGGCCGCCGCAGCCATCGCGTCTTTGCGCATAGCCATCTCATTTTCCTTAAACTCGCAGTCGATGGTCAGGGTGGGCATGCCGAATTTATCCTGTACGTCTTTATTCAGCGTCACCTTGTTTTCGTAATAAGGCAGGCATTCGCCGAAAGCGTTCATGCCCAATTGCCAGGGGCCGGGGACGATGAGTTTGGACTTAAACTCGGCGCCAAGGCCGACGTTCAGTTCCTGCACTCCGGCGGTCCAGTCTTGTCGGCTGCCGGCGCCCTGATAGCCGTATCCGCGCAGATAGTCCTTGCGCTCGCTGGCCTTGTCGAGATTGCGGAAGCGGACGATGTAGAAGCCGGTAGGGCGGCGGCCGCTGTAGTAGCGGTCGGCAAAGCCTTCATGAATACCCCGGGCGCCGCAGCGGAAGTGGTGGTCCATGAGGTTGTGGCCGAGCTGGCCGCTGCTGCTGCCCAGCCCATCGGGGAACTGCTCATTGGCGGAGTTCATCAGGATGAGGGTGGTGCCCAGCGTAGAGGCGTTGCAGAAGATGATGCGGCTGTAGAATTCCAGGCTTTCCCCGGTCTCGGCGTCCAGTACCCTTACCCCGGTGGCTTTTTTCTTGGCCGGGTCGTAAATAATGGAATGCACGATGGAATTGGGGCGCAGGGTCATATTGCCGGTCAATTCTGCTGCCGGCAAGGTGGCGGCGTTACTGCTGAAGTAAGCCCCGTAAGGGCAGCCCCGGATGCAACGGTTGCGATATTGACAGGGCCCCCTGCCATTGATTCCCTGAGTGAGGTTGGCCGTACGGCCGATGGTGAGCGTGCGGCCGAAATTTTGCTTCATGCTGTCGCGCAGGTGTTCTTCCACACAATTGAGGGCCATGGGGGGCTGGAACTTGCCGTCGGGCAGGTGCGGCAGCCCCTCGGCCTGGCCCTGTATGCCGGCAAACTGCTCTACATAGTCATACCAGGGTTCGATGTCATTATAGCGGATAGGCCAGTCGACGCCGAAACCATCACGGGCGTTGGCTTCGAAATCCAGGTCGCTCCAGCGATAAGAGTGGCGGCCCCAGAGCAGCGAACGCCCGCCGACGTGGTAGCCACGTATCCAGTCGAAACGTTTGACTTCGGTATAGGGGTGCTCCGTATCCTTTACCCACCAGTGTTTGGTCGATTCGCGCATGGTGTAGCCCGTCCGGTTCTGCTTTTCATAATCTTTGAGCTCTTCGGCCGGGATGGTGGCGTCCCGGTATTTGAACTCCCAGGGCTCCTTCATTGCGGTGGGATAGTCGCCGTGTTTAACCATTCGGCCGCGTTCCAGCACCAGGGTTTTGAGCCCTTTTTCGCAGAGTTCCTTGGCCGCCCAGCCGCCACTGATACCGGAGCCGATCACAATGGCGTCATACGTGTTCTCTTCCTGTCCTTTTGAGTTGAAATACATGCTTGTTCGGCTTTTGCAAGTGATTATTGCTGATGGGTTAAGAGGGGCTGAACCGCAGTAAGTGCGGATTTGGGTAGAAAAATCCGGCAAAAATTTTCCGGCCTGCTAAGCTATCAAAAAAATATATTTTGGCATAGGAGAAGGAGGAAGTTTTGAAAATTTGGGAGATGGCAGCTCTTAATATCATTGCCTTATTTCACGATAAAATGAAATCCAACCGTTTGGCAAGGATGGGGGCCACAGCACTTGTTTAGACGTTCAGCCCCGGCTTTGCTTGCTCTGTGCCTCAGCGATTCGGTAATTCCCCTCCAAGCCCGTAACTTGATCCCTAAAAAAGTATGTCACTTATTTCCATCAACCCGAATATAAAACAGGCAGCCACCCTGCCAGCCACTTTTTACAAAGACCCTCAGATATTTGAACGCGTCAAGGAGCAAATATTTTCCCGTAGCTGGCATTGGGTGGCCGATGCAGATGTGCTACCGGAAAACGGTAGTGTATACCCTTTTACGCTATTACCGGGCGTACTGGATGAGCCGTTGGTGCTGACGCGCGATGCGGAAGGCAGGGCCAGTTGCCTGTCCAACGTCTGCACCCACCGCGGCAAGATTATTGTGGAGGAGCCTGGCAAAATGCGGCAGCTTACCTGCGGCTACCACGGCCGCTGCTTTGGGCTGGACGGCGCCTTCAAACGCATGCCGGAATTCCAGGGAGCCGAAAACTTCCCCACTGCGGTGGATAACCTTACGCAGGTATCATTGCAGGAGTGGCTGGGGCTGTTTTTTGCCGCCCTGGATCCCTTCACAGGCTTCGAATCCATAACTCAACCCATGCGCGAGCGCATCGCCTGGATGCCTATGGATACTTTGGAATTCGTAGAAGAAGGCAGCATCGATTACACCGTCAATGCCCACTGGGCGCTGTACTGCGACAATTATCTGGAGGGCTTCCATGTGCCCTTCGTACATCCCGGCCTGAACGCCGCGCTGGATTTCGGAAACTACGATTACGAGCTCTTTCCTTACTGCAATTTACAGGTCGGCATCGCCAAAGAAAGCGAGCCTTGCTTCAATATCCCGGAAGGATATGCTGACCATGGCCGCCGGGTGTACGCCTACTACTTCTGGCTTTTCCCCAACCTGATGTTCAATTTCTACCCCTGGGGCTTGTCCTTGAACGTAGTAGAGCCGCAGAGTTTAGACAAAACCAGGGTCCGATTCCGAACCTACGCTTTCCGCGGCCAGGCGCAGCAGCGCATCGTCAACCGAATCGACCAGACGGAACTGGAGGACGAGGCGGTGGTGGAAAGTGTGCAATTGGGCATCCGCTCCCGCTTTTATCAGCAGGGGCGCTTCTCGCCGTCGATGGAACAATGCGTGCATCATTTTCATGGATTGGTGGGGAAGTTTATGGGATAGGAGAAAAATCACTCCAACTGCGCCATAAACCACGCCTTCTCCGTCAGTACCTCTTCCTGGCGGATGGCTTCGGCCAGCTTTTTCGCGCCTGCCTTGTCGAAAGGCGCCAGGGCCATTAATTTTCGGGCATAGAGGGTAATATTCAGATAATTGGTGCGGTGGTAGCCGATCACCTTTTTCCGGCGGATGTAATTACGCATGGCTTCCAGGTGCGCCTGCAGCAGAGAATATTCCTCCGTTTCGTAGTAGATTTTGATCAAAAGCGTTTTGGCGGCCAGGTTGAGCAGCGGGTCGCGATAGTTGGCCTTTTGCAGGAGCGGCAGGGCTTGTTCGTATTGCTGCCGGGCGTATTCCAAACGGGCCAGGCAAAAGCTGAAGGAGCTTTCGCGGTAGACCCGCTCCAGCTTGCTGCGATATTCGTGGATGAAGTTTTCCACCCAATCGAAATCGCCGGTCCGCAGGCCGGTAGCCACGATGTTGTGGTAGGTAAAACGGGACAGCTGCCCGTTCTCCAGCAGATGCCCGGCTTTGAGGCCTTCCCGGTAGAGTTTCATCACCTCCCCGAAGTACTGCTCATGGCCATCATTGACCTTACGCACACAGTAATTGATGGCCAGCACATACAGGGTGTTGGCCTCCCGGCTGGGAAAAGCCTGGCCTTCCCTTATCAGCAGGTCCCGGAACTGATAAAAATACTGCTCTTCTTCCGGCTTCTTCAGCATGTAGTAGTAATGGTAGTACAATTCGATGCAGGGCTGGGCAAGCAGCCCCCGGGCTTCAATATAGCGGATGGCCTCATCGATGAAGCCGGGCTGGTAAGCAGCGGGATAGACGGCCTGATGAGCCAGTGTGAGGCAGGCCTGCCGTAGCTTGGCCGCCAGCAGGGCGATGTCTCCGTTGTCGGTTAGTTCCTGCAGGTAGGCGGGGCTGTCCGGGCGGTCGCGCAGCGAATAGTGGTAGGCCTCTTCCAGTATCTCATACTGAAGGCGAAAGTGCTCCACGTTGCGAAAGGAGCTGTCCTGATTGGCTTTTTGCGCCTTCTGCAATTGTTGTTGCGCCTGTTGTTCCAGCCCCAGGCGGCGCAGGGCCTGCGCCTGCTGCAGCAACTGCAGCGGCTGATTATCCTGGTTCTCTTTATAAGCCAGGAACTGGAGCAGCAAATGGTAAAGGCCGCTCATGGCCAGGCGGAGTTTCTGGGCGTCGTAAGGCTCTCCGGGAAAAGCACTTTCAAATGCACCCTCATAGCTTGGCTTGGGGTTGGCCTGCTTGCTGGTATCGGAGAGGTAGGCCCAAAGACGGTTCAAGTGTTCCTGGCGGTTAAAAAAAGGAGAATGCACCCAATGGGTGGCTTCCCGCAGGAAAGGTTTCGGGAATTTTTCAGCCAGTTGCCATAATTTACTGTCTACCATTTTAGGTTTTTGAAAATTAACTTTTAATTTAATAAATTGATTATCAATTTATTGTTATAAAAAAAATATTTTTTTCAGCTACAATTTATGAATTTTGTTTTTGATCCGGGCTGGGTATTCCGCCATATTTGTATCATTCAATGGCTTTTAAAATCATAACCCATGAAAAAGCTTGTACTTTTTGCATTAATAATAGCTGCTTTGTCGGCCTTACCCGGCCGGATGGCAGCACAGCAGGATTGTATGAATGATACGGTGCCGCCCATAGCGGTTTGCGATGCCGGGCTGATTGCTACGATGCCCGCCCAGGCTACTTCGTTCATCCTGTGGGCGACAGATATAGATGGCGGCAGCTTTGATGCCTGTAGCGGGATGAACCTCAATCTCCTGATCGGGCTGAACGAGGTGCCGGGCCAGATTCCAGACACCAACTTCCTCGAACTAACGGGTCCTGGCACTTACATTCTCAGCCTTTGGGTTGGCGATGAGGCGGGGAACTGGAATACCTGCTGGACCGAATTCACCTTACTGGCTGCGGAAAACGCGGAGCTGGTTTCCGGCCAGGTATTTATCGACGAGGATGAAAGCTGCTCGCCTTCTGCAGGAGAAGCCGGTTTGTCCGGCTGGCAGGTGGAGGCCACGCTTAGCTTCAGCGACCCGGCGAACAACTGGCCCCTAAGCTACACGGCCGTTACGGATACGGATGGATACTATAGCCTGTACATTCCCACCGACGCCCTCCAACTGGCGGATGAGGTGGAGATCAACGTGCTGACGCCGCTGAGCACCAATCAGGCCTGCCCCATCAGCTATCTGTATCCCGCCGGGGATCTGATCGGCGCTAACCTGTCGCTGGATTTCCCCGTACAGTTGGAGCCGGGTTGTTACGCCATGAAGGTGGACCTCGCAGCGCCTTTCCTGCGCCGTTGTTTCTCCGGCTTTTACCAGGTGTACTATTGCAACTATGGGACAGAACCGGCGCCCGATGCCTATGTAGAAGTTACGCTGGATGATTTCTTATCCTACTCCAGCAGTAGCATCCCCTTTGGCTCTGTAGAGGGCAATACGTATACTTTTCCGTTGGGGGAACTCGGCCCGGGCGAGTGCGGGCAGTTTACGATCTATTTTCAGGTCAGTTGCAATGCCGAGCTGGGGCAAACCCATTGTTCAGAGGCACACATATACCCCGACGAGCCTTGTGATATCAATTATACCGGCCCCGTTATTGAAGTAAACGGAGTCTGTGATGAAGACAACGATCAGGTTGTTTTCACGATCACGAATACCGGAGCAGGAGATATGCCGGAAGCCCGGGAATACCTGGTAGTAGAAGACGTCATTATGTATATGGTGTCCCCGTACAACCTGGGCAGCGGGCAATCTCTGGAAGTGTCGGCCCCCGCCAACGGGGCAACCTACCGCCTGGAAGCGGAGCAGGCTGCAGATTACCCCTGGCTGAACGCAACCGCTGCGGTGGTGGAAGGCTGCGGTGAAAATGCACAGGGCGGATCCAGCCAGGGTATCGTCACCCAATTCAGCCCACTGGAGGCCGGGCCCTTTATCGCCATCGATTGCCAGGAAAACATCGGCGCCTATGACCCCAACGATAAACAGGCACTGCCCCGCGGTGTGGGGGAAGATCACCTGCTGCGGGAAAATACGCAGATCGAATACAAGGTTCGCTTCCAGAATACGGGCACCGATACCGCTTTTAATGTGGTGGTGCTCGATACACTCTCTCCCTGGCTAAACGCCGCCAGCGTGCGCCCCGGCGCCAGCAGCCACGCCTATACCTTCCAACTGCTGGAGGGCAACATCCTGGAATTCCGCTTCGACAACATTCTATTGCCCGACAGCAGCGCCAATCAGGAAGCATCCAATGGGTTTATTCAGTTCACTGTAGAACAACTTCCCGATAATGCTCACGGAACACGTATTGAAAATACTGCCGCTATCTATTTCGATTTCAACGAGCCGGTAATCACCAACACGGTATTCCATACCATTGGAGAAATGGTAGTGGCCGTCAACGAGGCTCATGAGGTGGGCTTACAGGCGGGCCTGAAGGCTTATCCCAATCCTTTTTCTGAAGCCGCCGTTTTTGAGCTGCCAAGAGGGGATGCGGGTGTTTTTCATCTGTACGATGCCAATGGACAGCTTATCCTGGAACAAAATTTCCAGCGGCCTTCCTTCCTGGTTTCCGGGCATCACCTACGGCCCGGGGCTTACTTTTATCAGGTGCGCACGGAGGAGGGGTATGTTTATCGCGGCAAGCTGGTGGTGGGGAGGTAGTCTCCTGGGAGATAAAGGCTAAGGCTAAGGTTAAGGTTAAGGTTGAGGTTGAGATTAAGCTCTCAAGCAGCTTTCCTCAACCTTACCCTCATCACTTCATTGTCCGCATGAAATTCACCAGGTTCCAAAGGTCCTCTTCATCGGGGATCTTTTTCTTAAATCCGGGCATATCTCCTTTCCCTTCCAGGGTCTTGTAGAACAGGGCTCCGTCTGTCTGGCTTTGAAAAGCTTTAGTGGTAAAATCGCCGGGATGGTCATCGAGCTGAGCGGCCTTGGGGCCATCGCCGAGGCCATTCTTGCCATGGCAGGACTTGCAATGCAGGGACCAAAGTGATTTGCCGGCTGCGATTGAGGCACTGCTGGCCTTTATGGGATTGGCCTTATTGTTGTAGCTGGCCGGCACGGGCCAATTACTGCTGGCCTGGGGGGCAGCTGGTTTAGGCGCCGTTTCGGTTTTTTTAGGCGCCTCTGCTACGGGCGGAGGGACAGCCTCTGGTTTTGGAGCGGGCGGGGCTGGGGTAACCGCTGGCTGGCTTGGCTTGGGGGCAGCGGGAGCTGCTGCGGTTTCTTTTACCTTATCCGGCTCGGTTTTTACCGCGGCTTTGGGCGCTGGTTCGGTAGGTTTTGATTCGCTTTTTGCGGTGCTGGTTTTCGTAGTGGCCGGTGTTTTTGTTGCGGCCGGGCTTTCCGGAACACTGGTTTTGGCGCTTGTAGCACTTGGGCTTTCCGTAGCCTCCGGGATATCTGTTGCCGGGGCATCGTCGGAGGGCCCGGCCGCCGGGGCGGCCGTCTCTTCAGGGGGTTGGGTGCTTTCCTCCTGAGCTGCGGTATTGTCTGCATTGGAGCTCGGAGTGTTGTTGCAGCCCATTGGCAGGATGCTGAAGAGCAATACAAAAAAGGCTAATCCCATCAGGGTAAAGCGCATGTTGACTTTCATGGTGCTGTGTTTTTGTTTGGTTGAGGCCTGGTATTGGCGCAGGTAATAACTTACCCCTTTCAAGTTACGTAGATCAGTGCATTGGGTGCAATGACTTTTGACAGGGGGGGAATGAAATGATAGGCCAGATGCTCCTCCCGGCTGTTCGGGGAGGAGCGATGCTATGCCCTATGGGAGATATTGTGGATTCTGTAGATACTATTGATGCTATTGATGCTATTGATGTCTGTCCTTAAGCCCCAGCATCAATCAGTATCCTTTCTGGCCATACGGGGCAGAAAAGAGTATCAACAGGATCAAAAAGGGATGCGAAGCCTCGCGCTACAGGGCTATCCAATATACAAATAATCATAATGCACCAGCGCCCTTTTTCCTTGTAGCCCCAGGTACAATCGGGCCGTATCCGAGCCATACTGCGCCAGGCCGAGGCCGATGGGATTCCCCGATTCGTTGAGGATGCGAATGAGGTCGCCCTTCTCGAAATCGCCATCGATATGGGTGATACCCACGGGTAGCAGGCTGGAGATCTTGTCGGGAGAGCAGAGCGCTTCTTCGGCGCCGCGGTTGATGTGTACGGCGGCCTTGCTTTCGCGTTCCCCGTAGGCCAGGCGTTTTTTGAGGTTGGACAGCTTTCCGGTAGCTTTAAAGCGGGTGCCGGTAAATTCGTCATTCAGGATGTCGAGCAGAATATTTTTTCTCCGGCCATTTGCGATGTAAGTGGTGATGCCTACGCTGGCGGCCTTTTGGGCAATGCGGAACTTGGTGTGCATGCCGCCCCGGCCGAAGGAAGATTTGGAGGGCAGGATGAACCGGAGCCATTGCTTGTCGTTGGTGTCGATCTCGGGAATCACGGCGCTGCCGGGTTCGTCAGGTGGGCCGCTCAACACGCCATCCACGCTGCTGAGAATAATAAGCGCCTGAGCATTGGTCATGGCCGCCACCAGGCCCGCCAACTCGTCGTTATCCGTGAACATCAGCTCGCTGACCGAGACCACGTCATTTTCATTCACCACCGGCACCACCTTATCGCGCAGCAGAGCCTGGAAACAATTCTTCATATTAGTGTAGTGGGCCTTGCCCTGGAAGTCGGCTTTTGTAGCCAGTACCTGAGCGCAAAACAGGCCGTGGTTGGCGAACAGTTGCCGGTAGATCTCCATCAAGCGGACCTGGCCGATGGCGGACAACACCTGCCGGCGCACTACCTTACTGGCGCTCTCCGGCACATGGAAGAGGCTGCGCCCGGCGCCCACTGCCCCGGAAGATACCAGAATAACTTCTACGCCCTGGGCCTTGAGCGCCGCCACCTGATCCACCAAATGGCTGATGCTGGTGATGTCGAGCAGGCCGTCTTCCCGCGCCAGCACATTGGTGCCCACTTTGACGACTATTTTCCGGAGTGTTGACATACGAATGCTGCTTTTTCATGATCAAGGCCTTAACCACTTCCCATCCCAACCTCCTTCGTCGGTAAGGGCCTTCGCCCGCCAAAGCGGCTTCGGCCCGCGGCGGCGGGACTCCCTTTGGCCGCTTCCCACTTCCGGTTTCCCACTTCCGACTTTTTACCAGGCCGAGGGATGAGGACGGGCCTATTTCCACTAGTCGGCCTTTCGAAAGGTTACCATTAAGCCATCCGTGCGGGTTGCAGGATAGCTGCCATGGATCAATTCATGGGTCAGGATTGGCGTGATGTTGGCCAATTCATACCCTTCATCATGCAGTTCAACCAATAGCGCCTCCAACTCTTTGGCTAAAGTCCAGGCGTCTATCGGGTTTTTGCTTTGATACCACTTCTTTTTTTCAGAAGCAGCGTAAATGTATTCCACTTTGTAGGGGTACATAATCCAACAGATTTAGGGGTGCCTATTTATTCTATCTTTCTCACCGAACAAAATCTTAGCCCAGCCCTTCTATATTGAGAGCGATTTGACAAAAATAGGGTAAAAATCGTACCTTTGGTGACCTTTTCAAAACCGGGTCATCCCGGCCAGGGCGCAACGGCGCCACTGCTTTTGACAACTTCCTGATCTTCTATATTAATATCAAAAAAAATTAAGCTATGCCATTCGATCTCGATATGATCAAGGCGCTTTACAAGGCCTTGCCCCAGAGGGTGGACGAAGCTAGACAATTACTCGGCCGCCCACTCACCCTCACTGAAAAGATCCTTTATTCGCACCTTCACCCCGAATCTCCGCTCCAGCAGTACACTCGAGGTAAAGATTACGTCTTCTTCGCCCCCGACCGGGTGGCCATGCAGGATGCTACTGCACAGATGGCCCTGCTGCAGTTCATGACAGCCGGCCGCGACAAAGTCGCGGTTCCTTCCACCGTGCACTGCGACCACCTCATTCAGGCTGAAGTTGGCGCTGCCCAGGATCTGGCAACCGCCAACGACGTGAACAGCGAAGTATACGAATTCCTCGCTTCCATTTCCAACAAATACGGCATCGGCTTCTGGAAGCCAGGAGCCGGTATTATCCACCAGATCGTATTGGAAAATTACGCTTTTCCCGGTGGTATGATGATCGGCACCGATTCCCATACGCCCAATGCCGGCGGCCTGGGTATGATCGCTATCGGCGTCGGTGGCGCAGATGCAGTAGACGTTATGGCCGGCATGCCTTGGGAGCTGAAAATGCCGAAACTGATCGGCGTGAAGCTGACCGGTAAGCTAAGCGGCTGGACTTCCTCAAAAGACGTCATCCTGAAAGTAGCGGGCATCCTCACCGTGAAGGGGGGCACCGGCGCTATTGTAGAATACTTCGGCGATGGCGCTCAGGCGCTTTCCTGCACCGGAAAAGGCACCATCGGTAACATGGGCGCCGAGATCGGAGCTACTACTTCCACCTTCGGTTATGACGAGTCGATGAGCCGCTACCTGCGTGCTACCGGCCGCGCCGAAATTGCCGAACTGGCCGATAGCGTCCGGGAACACCTGACCGGCGATCCCGATTGCTACGCCCATCCTGAAAAATACTTCGACCAGGTCATCGAGATTGACCTGAATACACTGGAGCCGCACATCAACGGCCCCTATACGCCAGACCTGGCCTGGCCGATCTCCAAATTCGCACAGGCAGTCAAAGATAACGGCTACCCCCAGAAGCTGGAAGTTGGCCTGATCGGTTCGTGCACCAACTCTTCCTACGAAGACCTCGACCGCGCCGCTTCTTTGGCCCGCCAGGCAGTGGCCAAGAAGCTCAAGGTAAAGTCGGAGTTTACCGTGACGCCGGGCTCTGAGCAGATCCGGTATACCGTCGCTCGCGACGGACAGCTCGATGCTTTTGAAAAGATGGGCGGCGTGGTGCTGGCCAACGCCTGCGGCCCCTGTATCGGCCAGTGGGCCCGCCATACCGACGACCCCAAGCGCGCCAATTCCATCATCACTTCCTTCAACCGGAACTTCTCCAAGCGCAACGATGGTAACCCACAAACGCGTGCTTTCGTCGCCTCTCCGGAGATCGTTACGGCTATGGCCATCGCCGGCGACCTCACCTTCAACCCGCTGACCGACACCCTAACCAATGCGGATGGCCAGCAGGTGAAACTGGACCCACCCAGCGGCATCGAGCTGCCTACCAAAGGCTTTGACGTTGAAGATGCCGGGTTCCAGCCGCCCGCCGAAGATGGCAGCAATGTGGAAGTAAAAGTAGACCCAACGTCCGACCGGATTCAGCTACTGACACCTTTTCAGCCGATCACCCAGGATCAACTCAAAGGCATGCGCCTGTTGATCAAGGCGAAGGGAAAGTGTACGACCGACCACATCTCCATGGCCGGCCCCTGGCTGACCTATCGCGGCCACCTGGACAATATTTCCAATAACTGCTTTATCGGCGCCATCAACTACTTCAATGATGAAGCGAATAAGGTAGCTAACTATGCCGATAGTGATACTACGGCAGAATTTATGGCGGTGCCCGATTCCGCCCGCAAGTATAAAGCAGCTGGTATCAGTACGGTCGTCTTCGGTGAAGAAAACTACGGAGAAGGCTCTTCCCGGGAGCACGCTGCTATGGAGCCGCGCCATCTTGGGGTTAAAGCCGTAATCGTGAAGTCCTTTGCCCGCATCCACGAGACGAACCTCAAGAAGCAAGGTATGTTGGGGCTGACTTTTGTAAACCCGGCTGACTACGAAAAGATCCGCCAGGACGACAAGATCGACCTGCTGGGCTTCGATAGCATGGCCCCGGGTAAAAACCTGACGGTCCGCCTCCACCACAGCGACGGCTCAACCGATGAGTTCCCGGTAGCGCATACCTACAATCAGGCACAGATCGATTGGGTGCGTGCTGGTTCGGCCCTGAATAAGATCCGGCAGGAACTGGCAGGCTGAGGCCAGTAGGCAGTGGGGCAGTACTTTCGGGGTATTGCGTATTGCTTGCGAAATGAAGTAGATAAGAAGAACGGCCACCGTGGGTATTGCCCGGGTGGCCGTTTCTCATTTTGCTCTAAATTGATCTCAACCTATTCGATCCAGGGTATCGAATTTTCAGGCTCAGATCAACTGCATCGTCAGCCAGAACAAAATAAGGCGGTAGAATACGAAAGCGAATTGAGCAATCAGAAATAGGAATATCAGTGCCTTTAAAATGCTCAGCCACCATTTTTGACCGTAAAACCGGCGGAAGGCCAGGGTGGAAAAGGTAGCAAATGAAAGGCCTATAGCCGGAACGAGGATGGTGTCATTTATTTGGAAGTGGGAAACAGCTAATAGCCGGGCAAAAAAGACGATGGGCGTCAGAAATATTGGAAGCAGCAGAAAGTGCATCAATAGGTTGTAACTATTTAGCTCAATGCCAAGCACAAAATGATCTGCGATATAGCTACCCCTT
Organism: Lewinellaceae bacterium; assembly: GCA_020636215.1. GTDB lineage: Bacteria > Bacteroidota > Bacteroidia > Chitinophagales > Saprospiraceae > JACJYE01. The sequence continues at coordinate 835,672 of JACJYG010000004.1, read as the reverse complement.
TTGTAAAATAAAACGGACAAGATCAGCCCTGCAACCGGCAGAAACAAAAGGATCAGCCATTTGGCAAGGCTGGCGGTTCGTTGGTTAAACGATTGATTGAGTTCCTCCAATGTGAGCTTGTCTTCTGCAAGCTTTTCCTGGACGATCCTGGATGCATAGGCTTGATAATTGGTATGCTCCATATGGGTATTCAGGGTCGCGACAAATATCTCAAAAGGCGCAAATACAAAATAAATGGCAGTCAGGATGAGGAACAGCCCACTGGGCCGAAGATACGGCCGCCGCCTGCCATTAGCATAATCCAGGGACAACTGCCCCGGCCGGCGCAACATCTGGCGGATGGATTTAAAAAACTTGTTGTCGAAATTGAATAGTGTGCCGAGGAATTCCCCAACAAGATGGCCCAGGCTCCGCTCGTGCGATTCCAGCAGTTTTTCTCCGCAATGGCTGCAGTATTTACCATATAGGAAATGGCCGCAGCTCAGGCATTGATTCTGATGGAGATGTTGTTGCATGGTTTCAGTGTTTAGGTGTTTCCCGGGCCTCAGCTTTTTCCTAGCTATTGAGCCATGGAACAATGAAGCCCTTAAGCTCTTCCTCAGTACACCACCACCTTCCGCACCCAGCGCTGCTTCCCGTCCGTTAATTCCAGGACATACAACCCGGCGCCGAACCCGGAAACATCCAGTACATGCAGGCTGCCAGTCTGTTGATGCGCCAGCAATCCTTTCCACATCACCCGTCCCTGCATATCAAAAACCCGGGCCTGGAAGGTTGCAAACTGCTCCCCTTTAAGCACGATCGACAGTTCTTGCTGCACGGGTTGGGGAAAGAGCCGGATGTCCAAACCGGAACTGGTCTCCTCCGTAGCAGTAGGTATATCGGGGTACAACTGTGTTTTTGGCGTCACGGCTTTTGGGGTGCGGGCGCTACTCCACCGCAACTGGCAGATGGCATCACCGCCATCCTCAAAGTATTCCAGTTTGATGGGGTACCGTTGGCCGGCCTCCAGCATGATCTCACCGGAGGCCTCCGTCGCAGACTGAGGCACCCACTGATCGATAATCAGTTGATCATCGACCCAAAGCCGAATGCCGTCATCGGCGAGTACATAAAAAGTGTAGGTTTCGGAGTATTGGGCTTCTACGCCGCCCGTCCAGCGGATGGAGAAGAAATTATCGCCGATGAGATTGGGAGCCGCAGAACTGCCGCCCCAATTGAAGTTTACGGTGCTGTCAATGCGCCAGAAAGCAGGTATGCCATCGAAGTTATGTTCCTCTTCGTCATAATAGGCGCCGGTCAGCCCAATACCGCTGCCAAGCGGAACTTCCTCATAATAGGCGGTCAGTACCAATGTATCTTCCGGGGCTTCAAAAGAGAGCAGGCTTTGCGGATTGCCGTCTTCCCATTGCCGGAAGCCGTATAGTGTATTGCCATCGATCTGGCTGCCCGGTGCTTTAATGCTGCGAATAATGCCGATCACACTGTTAAAGGTATAAGGTGTAGTGACGGACTGTCCGTCCACCCGGATTTGCAAGCCTTCCGGTACGCTGTTCACGGTTATGCTTGTCTTTTCGGGATAGACTTCCCGGAATATCGTCCGGGTCAGGCCTTCACTATCGGTGGCGGACAGGTAAATACGGTACCAAACGTTTTCGTCCGTCTCGCCGGCCCGGGGAATGATGTATTGTCCGTTGTCTGTGCCGGAAAGCGGCGCCAGGGCAGGGTGGCTGTGGTCGTTATGGTGAAAATCAATTCGCCAGGCCAATTGGCTGGCCCCGAGCAGGCCGTCTTCGGCATCGTTAGCTGATCCGCTGAAAAAGAGGGTGTCGCCGGCCCGGTAGGTGAGCCCTTCATCCGGCATCAGTATTACCGGATCGGGCCGGGTGTTGGCCGTCACGCTGAGGATGGCCGGTTGGCTGGTTATTGCTCCTTCCCCATTGCTGACCCGGCAACGGAAAGCGGTGCCGTCATCGGGCAGATCAGCGGTGAAAGTATAGGTGGCCATGTCGGCGCCCGGGATGTCGACTCCATCGCGTTGCCACTGATAGGCGAGGGTAGGAGCCCCGGAAGCACTAACCTCAAAAGTAACCTGTTCGCCTACCGGAACGAGCACGGAAGATGGGTTGGAGGAGATGAAAGGCGCTCCGCTGCCGGTGAAGAAGATACGCCAGAGTACACCATTGGAAGTGCTGGTGTTGTCGGTCTGGGAGCCGCCCCCAAGCCCCCGGCGTTCCAGATAGTATAGGGAACCGTCAGGGGCAGTCAGGATGTTAACTGGCCGTTGAATGCCGGTGGCAAAGGTTTCCAGGATATCTCCACTGTCCGGGTCCAGTACTTTGATAAAACCGCCGCAGTAATCGCCAAAAAAATATTTCCCAATGTATTGGGGTGGAAACTGAAGGACAGCCGGGTTGTAGAAAGCCGCACCGGTGACCGCACAACCAAAACTGTGGTTGTAGGAATGGAGCGGGTCCTGATAGTCGGCCGGAGGTGTCTGCCCACCGAGGTAGCCTTCTATAGTGTTCCAACCATAGTTGCTCCCGGGAAGGATATCATTCACTTCCTCAAACAGGGCATTGCCGACATCGTTGGCGAACAGCCGGTTCGTGCCGGGCTGCATGGCGGTGGTAAAGGGGTTGCGGAAGCCATAGGCCCAGATGGCGCGGTTGTTGTCGCTGAGCAGGTTATAGAAAGGGTTGTCGGTGGGAATACTGCCGTCTGGATTGATGCGAAGGATCTTACCCAGGGTGGTGTTCAGGTTTTGCGCATTCTCGCCGTTGGCGCCATCGCCAACGGCGACGTAAAGTTTTCCATCAGCGCCGAATTGCATGGAACCGCCATTGTGTATAGTCCCTCCCAATTGCGGAAGCTCAAAAAGCACCAGTTCGCTTTCAGGCAGCGCGAAGTTTCCATTGGCCGTGAAACGGCTGATGCGATTGTGATTCTCTCCCTGTACGGTGTAAAAAATGTAGAAATAATTGTTAATTTCGAAGCCAGGGTCCAGGGCGATGCCGCCTAGTCCCCGCTCATTATAATTGTCAACGGGTATTTGGAGGAAGGGGTCAGCCAGTAATTGGCCGTTTTCTACGATGAGAATACTGCCGTTTTTCTGGACGATAAAAATACGCCCGTCAGGAGCAATAGCCATGGTGGTAGGGTCCAGCCCTTCGGCTATTTTCTCTTCGGCAAAACCCGGCAGGAGTTGGGCTGCAGATAGGGAATTGACAAGGATAAGGCTTAGAAAAAGTAGTAAAAAATGGTTCATACGATCAGGATTTTGTTTTAAAACCCGCGGGCTTGATTACGAAAATAGGTAAATTCCCCTGCATAAGTGACAATGGACAGTTTTACCTTCTGAAACATAAAACATTACGATAACCAAAATTTCACCAAACTATGTTGAAAGAATTCAAAGCTTTTATCCTGCGCGGTAATGTGCTCGAACTGGCTGTTGCAGTGATTATCGCCGGCGCCTTTGGCGCGGTTGTAGCCTCTTTTACTAATGACGTAATCATGCCGCCCATCGGGCTGCTCCTCGGGGGCGTCGACTTCTCTGCCCTGGCCTTCACCCTGAAGGATGCGCAGCTTGATGCCACCGGCGCTGTCGTCGCAGAAGCGGTACAGATCCGTTACGGAGCCTTCCTCCAGAAAGTAATCGACTTCGTTATCATCGCATTCGTCATTTTTATGTTAGTTCGCACCTACAACAACATGCAGAAAAAAGAAGAAGCGGCTCCTGCAGCTCCTGCACCGCCTCCGGGGCCTACTGCCGAAGACCTGCTGGCGGAGATCCGCGATCTGTTGAAGAAATAGTTCTTTTTAGTCCCCGCGGGTTTTAGCAGCAAAACCCGCGGGGACTAAAAACTACTTCTCCAGAACATCATCCGTTCTGTCTACATCAACAAAATCCTTCCACACCAATTCTAACCGGCTTGCTGGGCCCGGCGTTGCAAATCCCACCTCTACCACATCCCGGTCTTCCCACCAGGCGGGACTGAAGGTGAAGGTTTGGCTGCTACCGTCTTCCTGTGTCGCTTTGACTACGATGGGCAGCGGCTTGCCCCCTTCATTACGAATGCGCACGTAACTGATGCCGTTATCAAAATGGTAGCTCACCAGGGCCAGGTCCATCGTATTGTATTCCATGAACCAGCGCTGCCAGAACCAGTCGAGGTCCTGGCCGGAAACGTCTTCAAAGGTGAAGAAAAAATCGTAGGGCTGCGGGTGTTTGCCCTGCCAGCGGGCCACATAGGCCTGAAGGCATTCCAGGAATTGCTCGCGGCCCAGCAGGTGTAGCAGGGAAAGATAAGCGCTTGCGGGCTTGCCATAGGAATTCAATCCGTAGGCAGGGTCGAGTTGTTGGAAGGAAGGGGTGAAAATAGGCACTTCTGTTTCCGGCCCTTTCCGACCCAGGTAACGGCGCATGTAGTAACCTGGGTAGATGGCCTGCTCCGGATTTTTCAACGTATATAGTTCCGTACAGGCGAAGTATTCCAGAAAGGTGGCCCAGCCTTCGTCCATCCAGGCAAAGGCCGTTTCGTTGATGCCGGTCAGGAAAGGGAAGTAAGTGTGGGCGATTTCATGGGCAGTAAGCGCTTTGCTATCGTCCAGGTTATACATATCCACATCATTGACCATCATGGGGTATTCCATTTGGCCGAAGCCGTTGAATACGGTGAGCTTGGGGTAGGGGTAGGGAATGGCCGGCATTTGAGTGGAAAAGTAGCGAATGCAGTTGCGGGCGATATCCGCCACCTCGGGGAAGTCTGTGGATGATTCCAGGTAGGCGGTTTGCACACTGGCGCGCCGGCCGGTAGCGGGGTCCACCACCACGCTGGTGGCGTCCCAAAGATAGTGATCGCTAAGGCCGAAGGCGAAGTCCGTTACATTCTCCGCCCGATATCGCCAGGCCAGTTGGGGCTTTTGGGCCGTAATATCGCCCTGCTTCAGGTCCTTATCGGTGACGATTTTGATGATCTCATCCGATTGGTAGGACTGCTGCAGGCGCCCGAGGTAGGGGTCCTGTAGCACTTCTTTGGCGTTCGCCAGCTCGCCGGTTGCCCACACGACAAAGCCCTCCGGGACGCGAATGGTGACATCGTAATCACTGAAATCGTTGTAAAATTCAGTTTGTACGTTATGTGGAATGAGGTCCCATCCACTGATGTCGTCATAAACGGCGATGCGGGGGTACCAGTAGGCGCAGTAAAGGGAAGTGGAGTCCACCATGCCCTCGCGGTGCTCGTTTTGGGAGGTTTGTATTTCATAGGCCCATTCCAGTTCGATATTTACGGACTGGCCGGCCTCCAGGGCTTTTGGCAAGTTGAGCCAGGCGTTGGTGGGGTCGTCAGAACCTTGAACGGCGGCATTGTCCCAGGCAATGGCCTTCCCGTTGGCCCGGATGTTGGCCAGGTGGATACCGTCGGTCAGATAGGCCTCATCCATTGGTGCGGCTCGGACCGCCCGGGGCAGATGTACGTTTTGGATGAGCTTGAGGTTGAGCGCACGCAGGGCGTCAGGGCTGTTATTGGTGTAAGTGATGCGGGCTTTGCCTACGGCCTGCTTTTTCTGGGGGTTGACGGTGACATCTAGCTCGTAAGCGGCTCGGTTTTGCCAGTAGGCGGCGCCGGGACGCCCGTCGAGTGTCCGGGTGTTGTTCCGGACGGCCTGTTTGAAATCACGGGCGACATAAATGGCCGGTTGGGCCACAAGATAGCCGGTTGCAGATAAGAAGGCAATAAAAGCCAAAATGGTTATGGATCGAAGCATGGGTGATTTTTTTTGCAAAGTAGGGAATTGTGTGGGATTTGGGAAGCCCAAGAGTGATAGGATGTACGGTGTACGGCCAGGGCTGTGCCTGAGGTGTACGGTGTACGGCCGGGCAGGTATACGAAGGGGGAGACTGTTCAAGTTTAAGGTTTCAGACCACTCTGATAACCAGGATTTTACGAGGCTGTTGACACAGTAAAATGAACACTCCCTATACGAACCAGAAACCAATAAAAACTTACCTTTAAAGCTCAATAAAAACTACCCCATGATACTCGCCGCCATCGACATCGGCTCCAACGCCATTCGCCTGCAGGTCATCCGCGTGATTAAGGAGGGGGAACGGATCAGTTTTAAAAAGCTGGAATTCATCCGCTTCCCACTACGCCTGGGGCGGGATGTATTTACCTCCGGCGCCATCCAGGCCGCCACCGCGCAGAAATTTGAAAAACTGATGCGCACCTTCAAAGATTTGATCGATTTGTACGAAGTGCATGCCTATATTGCCCGGGCTACCTCGGCCATGCGGGAAGCCGAAAACGGGCAGGAGTTGGTCAAAAAAGTTTTAACTCAATACGGCCTGAAGATCAGGATCATCAGCGGTAAAGAAGAAGCGGATTTGCTCAACAAAGCGATCCGGCCCTATCTCGACGACAAGTGTTATGTCCATATCGACGTGGGAGGTGGCAGCACGGAATTGAACATCTATGTGGGTAAAAAACTCGTCAGTTCCAAATCCTTCAAAATGGGTTCGGTGCGGCAATTGTCAGGCCGGCAGCGTAAAACCGTATTCAACAAGATCGCTGAATGGCGAAAAAAAGATTGCCCGACGCTTCAGGCGCCGGTCATTGCCGTGGGGACAGGCGGCAACATCAACAAGCTGTTCCAACTGGCCAATCAGCGCTATCAGCACAGCATCAGCCTGGCCGAATTGCAGGCTCTGCGTGCCTATGTAGCCGAGTTTAGCTATGAACAACGCCTAGCCATTCTAAAAATGAACCCCGACCGGGCCGACGTCATCGTACCGGCCTCCGAGATCTATTCGGAAGTGATGCAACTCTTCGGCGCCGACTATATCATGGTGCCGGGCGTTGGGCTCAAGGATGGCCTGTTGTATACTTTGTATGAGGCAGTGTCGCATGAGAGGATCGAGGATATCCAGTTCCTTGGGCAGTTTTAGAGGGCAAACAAATTGCTTGATGTGGTAATTTTGGGCAAACCATTCTAAAATTCATTTCCTATGACATTCTTCTGGATTCTTTGGGGCTTCGATGCCTGCATCGCGCTGGTCGTGCTCTACTTCTTCTTCATTGGCCTAGGCGACGGCTCGGTGTCTTCCTTCAACATGGGCCTGTGGGGGCTGATGCTGGGCGGGCTGGCGGCCATTATGTTGGGCAGCCTTTGGCTGAAAGGGCAGGAAAAATTGGTGCTGGCGAAGGTGCTGCTGGCCATACTGGCCGTACCTGGCTTTCTGTACTTGATGTTTATGCTTCTGATTATCATCACGAAGCCACGGTGGAATTGAAGCGGAGGGGATGCTGAGATGCTTGCATCTTTCAACTTTGCCGAAAAATGCGATACTGTGCGCTCTCGGGCATTGGATGCTATTGATCCTATTGATGCCGAGTATATTCGGGAGTGCCCATCCTATCGATAGTATCAAACAGGCTAAAAGCCTATAGCATCATTTTGTCCGAATGGTCAAAATAAGTATCAATAGTATCGCTGAGCAGTTTAGCCGATCAAGTTCAGGAACTCCTCCTCTGTCATCACCTCCACTGTCCCTAGTTCCCGGGCCTTTTTCAATTTGGAGCCTGCATTTTCTCCTACTACCAGAATATCCAGGTTGCTGCTGACGGCGCTGATGTTTTTGGCGCCGGCGGCTTCGGCTTTAGCCTGGGCTTCCTTGCGGCTCATGGTTTGCAGGCTGCCGGTGAAGAGGATGGTTTTGCCGGCCAGGGGAGCATCGGCGGAAGCAGCTTTGGGCAAGTCGTCTTCAGTCTGCCGAAGGTTAACGCCGAGGGCTTCCATTTCCAGCAGGAGCTGGACGTTGTGCTCGTTATGAAAAAATTCGATGATGTTTTCGGCTACCACCGGGCCAATATCCTTGATGTGGGTGAAATTTTCCAGGGTCCAGCTTTTCAGGTCGAGTACATGTTTTACCTCTGCAGCTAATATTTTGGACACCTTTTTGCCCAGGTGATGGATACTCAGGCTGTGCAACAGGCGGTAGATGGGGTTTTGTTTGGCCTTCTCTACGGAAGCTTTCAGGTTGGCGGCCGATTTTTCGCCAAAGCCTTCCAATTGGGCGATCTGATCATAGTCCAGCCGGTATACATCCACGATGGTGCGCAGCCACCCCAACTCGTAAAAGCGCTCGACGATAGCCTTGCCTAAACCTTCGATATCCATGGCGTCTTTGGAGGCGTGGAAGATGATGCGTTGTAAGTTCTGAGCCCCGCACACGCAAGTGGGGCAGCGCCAGGCGGCCTCCCCGGCCACCCGGATCAACTCTACCGGCTCAGCCGTGTCATTGATGGGGCAGTATTTCGGAAATTCGATTGGCAACTCAGAGCCGTCGCGCAGTTCCTCCATCGATTTGACGATGTAGGGGATCACATCGCCTGCCCTTTCCACCAGCACCGTATCGCCGATGCGCAGGTCTTTGCCTTTGATAAAGTCTTCATTGTGCAGAGAAACCGAAGAAACGGTGACGCCAGCCAGCTGTACCGGTTCGATCTTGGCAACCGGGGTAATGGACCCGATCTTGCCCACCTGGTATTCCACGTGCAGCAGCTTGCTGGTAGCCTGCTTGGCCTTGAACTTGAAAGCAATAGCCCAACGGGGGTGGTGGCTGGTGGAGCCGCTGCGCTCCTGCAACTCCCGGCTGTTCACCTTCACTACCATGCCATCGATCTCGTAAGCGTATTGCTCTCGCTTTTCCTGCCAATCCAAACAGAAGCCGACGACCGCCTTGATGTTCTTGAACACGCCCCGTTCTACTCCTCCGACAGGCACCTTGAAGCCCAGTTGGGCCAGCATATCGAGGCTTTCTGCATGGGTGGAAAACCGGGACAGTACATCGTTGCCGTCTTTATCTACGGCGTAGCCCAGGGTGTAGATGAAGGCTTCCATGCCCCGTTTGGCCACTTCCTGGGGGTCTTTCATGCGCAGGCCGCCGGTTGCGGTATTGCGGGCGTTGGCGAAAAGCGTTTGGCCTTCCTCTGCTCGTTGCTTGTTTATTTTTTCGAAACTATCTTTCCGGATGAGGACCTCTCCGCGCAGTTCCACTTTATGGATACCGAATTGTGCAAAATCCGCCTTCAACGGAATAGACCGGATAGCCCGTGCGTTGTTGGTCATTTCTTCCCCCATTACTCCATTGCCGCGGGTAGCAGCGCGCACCAGTTGTCCCCCTTCGTATACGACCGCGATGCTGCCGCCATCAAATTTAGGCTCCACGGCATACTCAATGTCCCTGTCTTCCGGAATATTGAGATAGCGTTTAATCTGTGCGTCGAACTCTATGAGGTCATCGGCATTGTAGGAATTAGCCAGTGAGAGCATGGGGACCAGGTGTTCCACCGAAGGGAAGTCACTGGTCAGGTCAGCGGATACACGCTGGGTGGGGGAGTCGGGCGTCACCAGCTCGGGGTGAGCCATCTCCAGGGCCTCCAATTGTTTATACAACTGGTCGTACTCATAGTCGCTCACCACCGGGTCGTTCTGAATATAATACCGGTACTCATGGTAAACCAGAATACGCCGGAGGGCCGCTAATTGCTGATCCGGGGACTGCTTATGCAAGGCGCTTTCCGGGTTGAGGTAGGCTTTGGAAAGCTCGAATAAGGCGCGTTGTTCTTCGGTGCTATACATACTGGTTGTTGGATGTTTTTTAGTTTGGCTTTGGACAGGGTTTCAGGGTTATAGGGTTTCAGGTTACATGTTACAGGGTTACAGGTTACAGGTGGGCGTCTGGTACGTTGCGACTCACAAGGCTCATAAGACGTCTGGTGTGTCTGGTATATCTGCCGACTGACCTACTGCCGACTGGCCTACTGCCTTCCCGATCTCGGCCCACCGGGCCTCGTCGGGATGAAAAGCTGCGGTGCACCTTTTCAACTGCTCACTGCTACCACTCCCCCGCATAGCCCAGATTTTGCCCGGAAAGCGCTTTCAGGTATGTGTATTTCAGCCTTGTGATCTGCCGGATGTGCAGGTAGTCATGGGCCAGCCAGTTAGACAGGATCATGGCGCCGGACATGGGGCCTATCGTGGGGTGCTCGTAGGCATTATCCCATTGTGGCGAAGATAAGGATTCCAGCCATTTGATGGAAGAAGTGCGTTCCTGCAGGAATGCCTGTAGCATGGCGCCGTAATTCTGGTTGATATAATTCCGGGCGCTTACCCAGCCTACGGGATCGATGGGGGGAAAGGGTGCGTTGGGGTCGAGTAGAACGCTTTTGAGCCGTGTTCGGAAGTCCTCGCGTTCCTCGTCGTAAAGATGGCAGGTGATCTCCAGCAGGCACCATTTCTCCGGTGCGGGTTTCCAGTGAAGAAAAGTTTCAGAAGGGTTAGCCAACAGGCTGTGGAACGTATCCCGGTTGCGGGAAAGTTCGCGGATGATGGCCTCGGGGGAAAATTTCAGCATAGTCGGATTTTTTGGTAATCCCTGCTAGGTAAAGTGTTTGAGCATGATCACTTCTTTCGCAGTGAGATGCCGCCAAAAGCCGCGGGGCAGGTCTTTTTTGGTCAGGCCGGCGTAGTAGACTCGGTCAAGGCGTTTGACCTCATAGCCGAGGTGCTCGAAGATGCGGCGTACGACGCGGTTACGGCCGAAGAGGATCTCCAGTGCCACTTCATCTTTTCCCTTCCCGTCATAGTCTACCCAGTTGACCGGCGCCAGGCCATCTTCCAGTTCCAGCCCCTCCCGAATGCGGTCGAGGTCGGCGGCGGTCACGGATTTATCGAGCACGACGTGGTATACTTTTTTGACTTTGTGGCTGGGATGCGCCATTTTTTCCGCCAGTTCGCCATCATTGGTCAGCAGGAGCAGTCCGGTAGTGGCGCGGTCGAGGCGGCCTACCGGGAAGATGCGTTCTTTGATCTTGCCTTTCAGCAATTCCATTACGGTGCGGCGTCCCCGGTCGTCATTAAGAGTGGTGATGTAATCCTTGGGTTTGTTGAGCAGAATATAGACCTTTTTAACCTCCGGCTTGATCACTTTATCTTTATAACAGACGACATCCCCTTTCTGCATCTGGTAGCCCGGCTGCAGTACTTTTTCACCATTGACGGTGACGAGCCCTTCCTTAATATATTCAGCGGCTTGCCTGCGGGCGCAAACGCCGCAGTGGGCGACGTATTTGTTGAGGCGCATACCTTCCGTATCCTCCTGGCTGGTACTGTCCTGCTTTTCAGGAGGGGTAGGGTTAGGGCTCCGCTGACTCCCGCGTGGCCCACGCCCGGCGCCGCCGCGGCTGGCAGGCTTGCGGCTGGAGTCGTGGGTTGAGGAAGAAGAGGGCCGGCGCTTTTTATCTTTGGACATGATAGTTTTATGTTGAGCTTTCTTCTTTAGAACGGAATATCTTCATCATCGTTCATCTTCGAGGGCCGCGTGATGATATTGGACTGTGGGCTTTCAAAGGTGTCGCTGGGCAGGTTGCCGAAATCGGGGTCGTCGAGGTCTGAGAAACGGGCAAATTCATCGGTGAAGCGGAGGCGTACGGTCTTCAGGGCCCCATGGCGGTGCTTGGCCACGATTACCTCGGCTATGCCTTTGAGCGACTGGCCTTCTTCGTCTTCGAGGATGTCATAATATTCTGGCCTGTAAATGAAAGCCACAATATCTGCATCTTGTTCGATGGAGTTGTGTACAATGACATCATTTGCGACGAAGTTGTGTACGCCTTCGATTGTTGCATCATAGACGTCTTCTTCTCCTAATGCGGCAAGATTTACTATTTCATCCCAAACAATATCTGAATTCGAAAGCTTAGTCAGGTGATCATCCTTAAGTATTTCGTTAATACGGTTTAATCGATCTCTAGAGATGCCATTCTTATAAATGCTTGAAGAAAACTGTTGGCTCATTTGTCTGAATAGCCCTCGCCAACTAAGATTATTAGCTTTCATGGCAGGTTCAATAAAATAACGCCAGGCCTCTTTGGGGATAACATCAGTATTTGGATTAGCGACAATGTCCCGTAAGGCCTTGGCCATTTCAGGAATGATAGCACCTCGTTCGCCGTGGCAACCAACTTTGGTGAGGAACTGGAGTTGGCTTTCAGTACCCTGAATATGTAGGTGAAAATTGTTACGATATTTGCCCTGGGCAACGAGCCTTATTGTAGATTGGATGCCAAGCCGGCAAAGCAGGTGTTGAACTTGCTCTGTCAGGGCTTGACTGCTGGAAGCATAATAAATCGCACCTGCTGGTTTCCGCCCCTTGAGTTTTTTCCAACTAATATTCCCGTCGGTTGCCCAAAGGTGTCTCAGGAAAAGTGCTATCCGATCATTATCACATCGAAATACGCCATTGGGCACTTTTTTAGCGTAGGAGCGGACACGCTCTAGCCCTAATTGATCATACCACTCGGTAATCGGGTGTTTTCTTCCATGGGTAAGTTGAAAAGGGCATTTTAAATAGGTGTGCCACCAGTTTTCCTGTTGGATGACTTTGCCCTTGATACCAAATAACTGATCGGCTGTTTTATTAACTATCTCAATATTCTCCAGGTCGGCACTGGTATAGTGGTATGGCTGTTTGGGAAGGATGCATCCATCTCCAATGAGGTGGGCCAGAAGGATAAGTTCATCCTTTGAAAGAGGGTTGTCTGGCTTTTGAATTTGAAGTTTCCTGGGTATTGCAATTCGGTCGCCGATTTTCAGGCTCTCAAGTGCTGTCCAGCCCTCTAATTTGAGGAAGGGATGATTGGCGCTGGCTTTGATGCGTCGCCCGGATCGGGTTTGTAATTCGAAAACCTGTTTCCTTCCGGAATAGAAGGCTTTCACAAGGGTATGCCCTCCTAACTGGAATTCTTCATTCAGGGCGATAACTTCAAGGGGTTCATGGGAATTGCGTTGTGCTAGCTCTTTAATACTTATTCTTCTGCCGGTTCTGGCGTCCTGAAGTAAAGCATCGCCGGTAAGGCAACCACTCTCCCGAAGGTCCGACAACTGCGGCCGCTTGCTGCCCCCCCGCACTTCCACCGCCCGGCTGAGCTGCGACAAGGCGATGACAGGCACGTCCAGTTCTTTGGCCAGGCCTTTTAAGGCCCGGGAGATGGCGCTCACCTCCTGTTCGCGGTTGCCTCGTTGGTTGTCGCCTCCCCCGCTCATAAGCTGCAGGTAATCGATGATGATCAATTGAATATCGTGTTGCATCTTCATGCGGCGGGCCTTGGCGCGCAGCTCGAAGACGTTGATGCCCGGCGTATCGTCGATGTACATGGGCACTTCGCTGACGCGCTCAAGGGCGGCGTTGAGTTGTTCCCATTCATAGTCGGCCAACTGCCCGTTGCGCATCTTCATACCTGAGATCTCCGCTTCCATAGAGATGACGCGCTGAGCGAGCTGCAGGGCCGACATTTCCAGAGAGAAAAAGGCGACGGGTTTACCAAATTGAGCCGCGGCGTTGCGGGCCAGGGAAAGGGTCATGGCCGTTTTTCCCATACCCGGCCTCGCCGCCACAATGATCAGGTCCGACCGCTGAAAGCCGGAGGTGAGCCGGTCAAGCTCGGTGAAACCGGTGGGCACGCCGGTTAGGCCATCCTCTTTTTTGCGCAGCTCTTCGATCTGCTTTTGAGCTTTAGCGGCCAGAGAGGACATGCTTTCAAAGCCGCGGCTCATGTTCTGCTGGGCGATGGAGAAGAGCCCTTGTTCCGCGTCATCCAGCAGGTTGAACACGTCGGTGGTGTCTTCGTAAGCGTCGCGGATGATCTTGGTGGATACGCGGATGAGTTCACGCTGCACGTATTTCTGGGCGATAAGGCGGGCGTGGTACTCGATGTTAGCAGCGGAGGCTACTTTGTTGGTTAACTCTACCAGGTAGTAAGGGCCGCCAACGGCTTCCAGGTCGCCCGATTTCTTGAGCGATTCGGTGACCGTAAGCAGGTCGATGGGCTGCGATTTTTCGAACAGCCGCAGCATGGCCTTGTAGATTAGCTGATGGGCATCGAGGTAAAAACTGTCGGAGCGCAGAATGTCGAGTACGATTGGCAGGGCTTCCTTGTCCAGCATCAAAGCGCCAAGTACGGCTTCTTCCAAGGGAACAGCCTGTGGCTGCACCTTGCCGAAGACGTAGTTCGACAGGTCCTCACCTCGCTTGTTGCTGCTTCGGCCGCGTACGCCCGACAGCTTTTTATCCGTATCCTTCTGGTCTGCCATATCGTGGAATTTTGAACCCTTTAACTTTACCTTCCTGCGGAAGCCTACAAAACTACGAGATAATTGCTAGAGTGCCGGGCGGAGTTGTTTTGTTGTATTTTCCACACATGTTGATAACATATGACGGAAATGTGGAAAAACTGTGGAAATGTTAAGCCAAAGTAAGGTTGGTGTAAAGTTTATGAGAATACTTGCCGGCCAGCACTCCAGGTAGACAAAACATTCTATCCCAAAAACACGCTTTTATCCTGCTTGCTTTCGTAAAGATAAGGAAAAGGCTGCGGATACTCCAGGCCTATTTAAGCAGGAAAGTGATGGCGAACCCCCCAACCAGGTTGTGGAAAAAAAGTGGGGCCGTAAATAGGCGTTATCCCAAATTCAGAAGAATGGTGCTTGCAGTGCGGCAAGGGTAAACGGATCAGCCCTGCTTCGCACAGAAACAGGGCTGATATTACTTAGGTTTTTCGAATACCATAGGCTCATCAGGAGAGGTTTCCTACAGTTCACCCAGCCTTTGCTTCACTGCTTCGACTGCCTTTTCCTGTTCCGCGATCTTTTCAAGCATATCCACCTGGTCCTTTTCGTTCTGAACGATATCCGCCTCAGCCTTTTTGATGGCCTCCTGCGCCCGTTCTATCTCTTTTTGAGAGCGCTCTTTGTTCGCCTGCAGACGTTCCAGTTCTTTCTGGAGTTTGCGGAGCTGGTCATTTTCTGCGGATAGTTCCTGGCGGGTTTTTTCGCGGGCTACCTCCAATGCAAAACGGAGGAGCAGTTTTTCGCCTTCATCAAAGCGGTCGGGGTGTTCCCGGGAGGAGAGAAAGGCGCCGCCCAGGTCGAACCACACATTTATTGTAGTATTACTGCCTTTCTGGTCGGTAGTAGCATATACATCGACGGTATTGCCCAGCCCGATAGCAGGGATATCGGCATTGTCGGCGAAGTATTCTTTTGCCTTGCGGTCCCATTTTACTTTGGCGTCATAGAAGTCTTTCATAAAGTTCTTCCAAACATCCGCCACGAGTTTTTCATCGGCGTTGGCGAGTTCAAGTGAAAGCGCCTTTTGGGGGCCCTGGCTCATGCTGAGGGTTTGTTCATAAACCTGGGCTTTTAACTGGCTGTAGTTGAGTAACAGTAGAAATGTGGAAAGAATAACTAAGGGTTTCATGTTGGATTGATAGTTTATGTTAATAAAAAAAGGATGACCGGAATACCATTGTCTTTGTGTAGGTTAATCCTGGCCCTTTTGTCTATTTCCTCTTTATTTAGACTAGGAGAAAAGGGAAAGTAACATGTTTAGGGGGCCGCAAAACGCAGCGCCTGTTCCAACAGTACAAACTCCACCGGAGTTTCTCCCAGAAATTCCCCATCCGCTTCCAACAGGGTAGGAAGGGCTCCTGTGGGAGCAATGATGCGGGCCTGCCGTGCCTGGAAGGTTTCCACTTTGGGGTGCCGGCCAATAGACCCGTTATAGAAGCGGTAGGTGTTGAGCAGTACACCCAGTTTGCTGATCGTCCCCCCGAGCGTAACGGCAAATTGGCCGTCGTCGGGCCTGGCATGCGGCACTAATTGCATGCCACCGCCGGAATAGCGGCCAATGCCCAGGTTGATAGTGTAAAACCGCCCTTCAATTTTTCGGCTATCCACATATACAATAGCCGGCTGAAGTTCGTATTCGAAGAGGCATTTGAACACCAGGAAAAGATACATCAGCTTACTTCCCTGGGCGAAGCGGCTTTCTCCGGCCCGCTTGCCGATGTATCCATCGTAAGCCATTCCGGCTACATTGATAAAATAGCGCTCCTGCGGCTGTCCGTCCCGGTAATAACGGGCCAGGCCCACATCCTGCAAGCGGGTATTGCCGGCTTGGATGACAGCCAAGGCTTTATCGATATCCCGGGGAATGCCATGAGTCCGGATCCAGTCGTTGCCGGTGCCAATAGGTAAAAGGGCATGGGTGACTTCCGTGGAAGCTACCGTTTGCTGCCGGAGAATTCCGTTGGCCACTTCGTGATTGGTGCCATCACCACCGATGGCGAGCAACTTTCGGTAGCCCTTTTCCACAGCTCGCTGGGCCAGTTCCATCGCATGGCCCGGATATTCGGTGAGCACGAATTCTTCCACCGGCAACTGTCGGCTAATACGTTGCTGCAAAGAGGCCCATTCCCGGCGAATAACCCCTCTTCCGGAGATGGGGTTGGCGATGGCGTACCAGTTCTTCATGTAGGTTAAAAGGTCGTTAGGTCAAAAGGTCAAAAGGTCAAAAGGTCAAAAGGTCGTTAGGTCATGAGGTCTGGAGATCATGTAGGTCATTAGGTCATGAGGTCATGAGGTCATTAGGTCGTTAGGTCATTAGGTCATTAGGTCATTAGGTCATGAGGTCAAAAGGTCATGAGGTCAAAAGGTCGTTAGGTCATTAGGTCATGAGGTCAAAAGGTCATGAGGTCAAAAGGTCATTAGGTCAAAAGGTCATTAGGTCATTAGGTCATGAGGTCAAAAGGTCATTAGGTCGTTAGGTCGTTAGGTCATGAGGTCAAAAGGTCGTTAGGTCATGAGGTCAAAAGGTCGTTAGGTCAAAAGGTCATTAGGTCAAAAGGTTATTGGGCCTGAAGGTTGGCATGTTTACGCTTTACTCGTCTTACACGATCCACCTTTTGGCGTAAAAATTGTTTTTTCCTAAAATTAGCCACTATATTCCCGAACCGAAAAACCTTTCTGGTGGCAGAGCATTAAAATTAAGGAAAAGAACAAAGAACCATAGCGTGGCGAACAGTATCCTTTCTCTCGACAATATCGTTAAAACTTACGACAAGAACATCGCGGTGGATGGAGTCAGTTTTGAGGTGCCCCGGGGCAGTATCTTCGGCTTGTTGGGCCCTAATGGCGCGGGCAAAACTTCCCTTATCCGAATCATAACGACCATTACCCGGGCAGATAGCGGTACGGTTTATCTCGATGGGGAAAAGCTGGGCGGTAGCCACCCCGAACAGATCGGGTATATGCCGGAAGAGCGGGGCCTGTATCGCAAGATGAAAGTGGGAGAGCATCTCACTTACCTGGCTCGCCTGAAAGGCCTTTCCGCGCCCCTTGCCCGGGAAAAGATCGATTACTGGCTGGGGAAATTCGAGATCTCCGACTGGTGGAATAAAAAAGTAGAGGAGCTGTCGAAAGGGATGCAGCAGAAGATACAGTTTATTGCTACCGTCGTGCACCAACCCAAGTTGCTCATCCTCGACGAGCCATTTTCCGGCCTCGATCCGGTGAATACGAACCTCCTTAAGGGGGAGATTCACCAATTAAAAGAAGAGGGTGTAAGTATCATTTTTTCTACCCACCGCATGGAGCAGGTCGAGGAGATCTGTGAGCACATCGTCCTGATCGACAAAGGCAGGAATGTACTGGAAGGCCGGGTAAAAGATATTAAGAACCACTTCAAGAAAAACCTGTACCGCATAAGTTATAGCGGAGAACTACCTGACGGGCTGGAATCGCGTGCCGAAATCGTAGAACAAACGGACCACAACATCACCTTGCAAGTGGGAGAACAGGGGCAGTCCAATCATCTCTTACAGTACCTCCTTCAGCAAGGTGTGTTTATACATTCCTTCAATGAAATACTGCCCACCCTGAATGAGATATTTATTCGGCAGGTTCAGGGAGAGAATTAAATGGTTGATGGTTGAATAGGTTAAAGTGAAACCGCAAAAAGATGGATAAACTTTGGTTAATTATAAAACGGGAATACCTGACGCGTGTCAAACGGCGGTCTTTTATTATTGCCACACTGCTGACCCCGCTGGCCTTTGCCGTATTTTTTGTGGTAGTGGGGCTCATTTTCCAGTATGAGAGCGATGATTCCAAGCGGATTGCCATCATTGATGAAGGTAATGTACTTCAGCGCAGCATCAAGGACGAGAAAAACCTCTATTTCAAATTCGTAGACGTGGAGTTGGATCTTCTTCGGGAAAATTTCGGGGAATTTGACTACGACGGCATCCTTGTCCTGCCGAAAGTGAAGGACTTGTTGTCGAAAAATTATACGGTGTATTACTACTCCGACAATCAACCTACCCTCGATATTGAGTCGCTTATTCGCGAGCGGGTGCGCGAGGGGCTGAAAGATTATAAGATCGGAGCCCTGCAACTGGACCCCCGCCAACTGGAAGCGCTGGATACCCGCGTGGAACTGGACCCCGAGCCGATCGATGAAGCCGGCGAGAACGCCAGCCAGCTTACCGGGGCAATTGCCGCCGGTATCGGCGGAGTAATGGGTGTCATCATGTATATCGTGGTGTTTATCTACGGCATGATGGTGATGCGGAGTGTGATGGAAGAAAAATCCAACCGCATCGTGGAAGTAATGATCTCTTCCGTAAAACCTTTTCAACTGATGCTGGGCAAGATCATCGGAGTGGGGGCGGTGGGGCTTACACAGGTGGCCATCTGGGCCATTCTTATCCCTGTTATCGTGTTTCTAAGTACGCTGGTGTTCGGTTTTGATTCCCAGACTCATATGGAGATGGCGCAGAATTCTGCTGCTGCCGACTTCAATCCGGAGGATACCGAGGCCATGATCGCCCTGGCGCTTGAAGAATTCCGGGGGCTCAACTGGTGGATGATCATTCCCTTATTCGTTTTTTACTTTCTGGGCGGTTACTTCCTCTATTCTTCTCTTTTCGCCGCCGTCGGCTCCGCAATGGGCGACGACCTGGGCGAGGGGCAATCCTTGACGATCCCTATTACCATCCCGGTGGTTATCGCTTTTTACATTATGATCGTGGCCATCGAGGCGCCAAACTCCAGTCTGGCCGTTTGGTCGTCCATCTTCCCGCTTTTTTCACCTATTGTTATGCCGGCGCGCCTGGCTTTTTCGCCACCACTTTGGGAAGTCCTCGTTTCGATGGTGGTGCTGGCGGGTTCCTCAATCTTTTTCGTCTGGCTGTCGGGGCGAATTTACCGGGTGGGCATTCTGATGTACGGAAAGAAGGTGACGCTGAGGGAACTGGGGAAATGGATGTTCTACCGCGATTAGTTCAGCGGGCAGGCCCTTAGAAGGCTTAGCGTTTCTGGTTTTTTACCCGGTCGGCCCCAACGGTTGTCGGGAGAGGACGGGCTGGTTTCTCCCGTCTCTACGAGCCGGGTAAAGGTTTCTGGTTTCTGGTTTCTGGTTTCTGGGGTGAGGCAAAGCCTTCCCGATAACAATTGACTACCAAATTTTGGATTTGTTAGTTAAAAGCATGCAGCAGCATTATGCACAGTATCCCAAAAGGCCTGGCTACTGTTCATTCTCCAGCCGTTCGATCAGGCTGCCGGAGATGCGCAGGAAGTCCATCTCGGTGATAATGCCGATCAGTTCTTCATTCTGGATCACCGGCAGGCAGCCGATCTTGTTATCCCGCATGGTGTGCATGGCTTGTACAATAGTGGCCTTAGGGCCGATGGTAATGGGCTTTTTGATCATGATATCCTTCACGCAGATCGATTTTTCCCCCTTAATTTTGTTGAGTTGAGTGAAATGCCGAAGGAGCAGGCGGGAGGTGATCAGGCCGCAGAGCCGTCCTTTGGAATCCTCCACCGGCATATAGCGCACTTTACGCCAGTCCATCAGCTCTGCCACCAGTTCAATGAGGTCGTCCTGCTGAACGGTGAAGAGGTCGGTCATCATGAATTCATCCACCAGAAGTTTGGCGGGACGGTAGTCGGTCAGGTCGCTGGCTTCAGGCATTTTCCAGGTATGGACGGGTTTGTTTTTGGTTTGATTTTCCACAATGCTGGCGGTCAGTACGGTGACGGCTTCGTCGCGGGATACTTCTTTGATCAGTTTAGTGAAGGCGCGCAGTTGCCAGCGGGCGCCGTTCATGTGTTTTTTTGCCCGCTCCTCAATGATGCCGAGGTAGCGGTCAATGTCTGCAACATTGACTTTTCTGCTTTCCAGCCCTTTGCGGGCGATAGGCAGCAATTCTTCCAGGATGAGGTCGCAGGGCGTCATTTTTTTATCCTTGAACCAGTTGAAATTCGTATCGATGCCAAACTTGGCGGCTTTGGCGAAGTTGTCGCGTACATCCTCCCAGGATAGTTTTTTACGGATATCGCGGCAGTGCTCGTGCATACCGATCATGGCGCCCAGCCAGAAGGCGGCATTGGCTGTTTCATCGATGACGGACGGGCCGGAGGGCAGCACCCGGTTTTCGATGCGCAGGTGTGGTTTCCCGGATTCACTGATGCCGTAGCAGGGCCGGTTCCAGCGATAAACGGTGGAGTTGTGTACCTGAAGTGCCCGCAGCTTGGGCACTTTCCCATCGGCGATCATCGCCAGGGAATCTTCCTCTACATCGGCGCTGAGTAGCACCCGGAAGCGGGCGATGTCTTCTTTGTAAATCTCCATTATAGAGTGGTCCAGCCAGCCGTTGCCGAAGCTAACCCTGGGGCTGCGCTCGCGCATGTGGTCATGGGTGGTTCGGATGTCGAGCGATTGCTGGAACAATGCAATACGGCTTTCGTGCCAAAGCCGCTTCCCAAATACAATAGGCGAGTTAGCCGATATGGCCATAACCGGGGCGGCCAATGCCTGGGCGATGTTATACAGGCAAACGAAATCGGCCGGCGCCACCTGCAGGTGTACCTGAAAGCTGGTATTGCAGGCTTCGAGCAAAGGAGAGTCATGTTTGACCAGCAACTCGTCAATACCAGTCAGGCGAAGTTCGTAGGCAGAGCCGATCAATTGCCGGTTGATTGCCTCCATCAATGCGTAGTACCGTTGCTTGGGGGTGAGGTTGTGCATCTCCAGGTCGTACTTGCGCAAGGTGGGCAGAATGCCGGTGAGGATGAGGTCGGCGTTCATCCCTTTGAGCTTGGCGCGGATTTTTTCCAGTTTACCCCCATTTTCCTTTTCAAGTTGGCTCAGGCAATCTCCTTCAAACACGCGGGGCAGTAGGTTGGTCTCCAGGTTAAATTTGGCCAATTCCGTTTCTACCCAGGGGTATTCCTGCATCTGCTCCAGCGCCTCCATGGCAATGGTGGCCGGTTTGTAAGTCTTGTTATTGACAATGCACATCTCCTGCTCGGCGCCGATTCGGACTACGTCGCTTTCAAACCAGTCATTTTCAAGCATATATTCCAACGCCTGCACATCACGCAAGAGGTTGCGGACAAAGTGATGCATGGCTGCTTCGTCCTTCACGAGGGATACTTTCTGTTCGCCCATTGTGGTGTTCTGTTAGGGGATTTAAATTTTTTCGGCTAAAATATTGCTGTTCGTGCTTAAATATAGGCGAATATTTGAAATGGTGTAAAAATTTCCAGGCATTCTTTCGTTATTATTGCTGTACTATGTTCTTCAAAAGAAAAAGCGTTCATGAAAAAAGCAATCTTCTGGATACTGATCCTCGCTCTGGTAGCCGGCTGCCGTAAAGACAACCGAGAGCGTCTGTTTGAAATGTTCTACCCCAATTTCCAGTTTACCATTCAGGCCGGGTCGAGTCCGGTGCTGCCGGTGTCGGCCGTATTGCGGGGGGTGAATACCAATATAGATTTTTACCTCAGTGAAAACCAATTGGACACTACCCAAATCACGGCCATCAGCGCTATTTCCGCCCGCCTCACCTCCCTGAATGGCTTCAAATACGATTTTATGGACTTCATCTCAGTCCGGATCTGTCCGGACACCGATGAACCCTGCATCGACGCCGATGAAGTTTTTTACATCGATCGCCTGCAATTCGACCGGCCTGGCGAGCGCATCGACCTGTTGCCCGGCCTGCGCAATATCCGCCGGGATCTAATCCGCCAAAAATATCGATTGGAAGTCCTTATGAAATTCGCTTACACGCCGCCCATGGAGGTAGAAACCCGCTTCGATATGACGTTTCAGGCATTGAGATAAGGAGCGTTGTTGTTTGAAGGTTGCCAGAGCGATACTATTGATTCTGCCAGGATACGGCAGGCCTGTAGATGCTATGGATAGCCTATCCTGGATCTTAAGCATCCAAAATATCTACACCCTGGCCGCTAAACAAATACGTTGGAGGGCAACCACCAACCACCAACTGCTATACAAACCGTTGCGTATAGTACGCTACCAGTGTGTGCAGAGTAGCCAGCGCCAGCCCGGTGGCCTGGTTGGCGTCATAGCCTTTAGACATGAAGTAATCTTCCAGGCGGGTTTGGGACTGGAAGAACATAGTTTGGAAAGCGGCGTTTATCTGCTGGTGCAGGGGGTCGCGAGAAGCCCAGGTATTGAGGCCGCTCGTCAGGTTTTTGCTCCAACCTTCCACTGCTTTTTGTTCAGACTTATTGAGCGGAGTAGGGGCGGCGTAAAGGCGGGCCCGCTCTGTAGCAGCCTGCGCCAGGCGTTGCTGGTTAAAGTTCTGGTCCGTGTTGAGGTCAGCCGCGATGGCCACGAGCACCTTGATTTCCGGCCAATTTTCGAACTGGCCACAGGCTTGCATTTTCAAGCCCGCATTAGGCGCGCCGGCGCAGGATTGGAAGGCGCGGGTTGCTTCCTGAGGATGGCGGCTGGCGAGCCAGCAGGGAGCTGCCACATTGGTGCTGGAAGCGCAATGAATATAGTAGATATGAAGCACGAGCTGGCCGATATCCTGATAGGCATAAGTGGCGTAGGGGTCGAAAGGCAGGCCCGTTGCGGCCTGATTGGCAAAGGCATCGCGGATAGCAGCATTCATCATCCGGTTTACATCGGGGCTGGCGCCCATAGCAGAGAAGATTTCGTAGGCGCGGTAGGCCCGCGCAATGGGTTCGTTGAAGGCGTCGAGGCGCGACCCGGCCGATGGATTGGTGGCCAGTGCGTCGATAACACGCTGCAGTTCATTGTTGGTGTCCCCCTGGCCCGGCAGCGCCATATTTTCCGCCAGCACCTGATATTTCCTGATCGTTCGGTTTTGTTGGAGGAAGTTCTCGTAACCACTGGCAGTGCCGCTGCCATAGTATCCATCCAATGCGCCTTGATAAGAATTTTCTGCTTTCAATATCTTTTGCAATTCCAGTACCGAGTTGCGCTTGATCTTGCCATTGATGGCCGGCAGGGATACCCCCGTTCCGCTCGCTGTGCCGGCGTTGAGGGATGTTGGCGCTCCGGCGTAGTATTCGTAGGAAGAGGGAATTGATGTTTGGGGGGCCGGTTGGGCCACGTCCGGGGTGCGTGCGGTCAGCACTTCATAGGAAGAGGGTTGGCCGGCAGGTTGCGAAGGGGAGAGGACAGAAGATTTGCCTGCCGATTCATTGAGCCCAAGCGGGATTAGCGGCTTCTTCAAGCCGGTCTCGAATTCTGTTAGAGGGATCAATTGGATGGAGTTGGCTGTTTTGACGAAAGCATCTTTATAGCCCAGTTTCCGGACCCTGCCCAGGTCTTTTTGAGCGACATCCGTATTGGCGTAGGGGCCGGTAACGATTTTAAGCAGGTTTCCTTCCGGGATGCCGTAAAGCTGGCCGGCTTCCATGAATTTTTCCCACTCCATCTTGCTGTCTATCTTGCGGGTGGCCATTTGGATGACGACTATCGCCTGGCCTTCGGCGGCGCGTCTTTCCTGGACGAAGGCGTTGGCATACCCTTTTTGCCGGACCTCAGTGGCCGCTTTATCCGCAGCTTCCCGGCTGTCGTAGCCCCCTACGTATACTTCCCGCAGGTTGCCACCAACCTCCCGGGCATACACCAGGCCCACCGACTGGAGTGGCTTAAAATCTGCCGCTTTGGCATCGATAAAAGTTCCTACCTGAATGGTGAAAAAGGAATTGTCCTGTGCTGTTAGCCCCGTGAAAACAAGCACCAGCAATGCAAAGAATGGCAGTGATTTCTTCATAATTGATATAGTGTTTTACATTTCCGGATTGGCTTCGGCTTCGTTAACCCGACGCTGGCCGGTTGGTTTTTGGCTTGTTCTCTCTCTGTTTTTTTTCTTGCTAATACTGCCCTCTTAACGTAGTGCAGAGGGGCGAAATTTTATTGGGAATGCACGCTTTTGCTTCCCTATGGACCAAATTTCATCAATTTTTTGATTTTTTTCACTTTTTTGTTTAAAAACCAGGCCGGAACAGGCCCTAATCTTGTGCATTCGTTCGCCTGCTTCGCCACCTTTGAACTATACGGGGGGGTGAGAGTTTAATTAAGACACAACATAAAATCTACCCTATGAGCGAAAAAGAGAGCCCGGCCAAAGAATATTCCAATGGCGAAGTTACCGTCGTGTGGAAACCTCGTTTATGCATGCATTCGGAAATGTGCTTCAAAGGCCTGCCCGAAGTGTTCGACCCGAAAGCCCGGCCCTGGGTTAATGTTCAGGGCGCCGACACGGAGCGCATCGTCCAGCAGGTTAAGAAATGCCCTTCCGGCGCGCTCTCCTTTTTTTTCAACCAGGAAAAGAGCGCCTCGCCGGCAAAAGAACAGCCGGCTTCCATTCCAACCGTTGAACCGACGCCCAACGGCCCGCTGATGGTGCACGGCCCTATCGATGTCAAGCATTCGGATGGCAGTATCGTCAGAAAAGAAAAAGCGGCTTTCTGCCGCTGCGGCGCCTCCGGAAACAAGCCGTTTTGCGATGGTTCGCACCGGAGGGTAGGGTTCGAGGGTTGAGGGCTTGAGGGTAACTAAAGTAAAGGTTGTTCTTGATGATCATTTTTTCGAACAGCCAAGCAACGATCTCGTTTCGTTTCAGGAGCGAAAACCAGGGCAAGAGGTTCGGCTGTCAGATTGGCTGTTTCCGTGACAAAGTGGCGCAACTTTCCTGTTGGAACGCTTCTTGTCAATGATGCTAATTACAATCTAAACGCATGAAAAATCGCACAGTAGCACATATCCTAAAAAGTGAGGTAATCCAGATGGGGCATCTGGAGGTGAAGCAACCCCTGCCTACGGTGAAAGTCGAACAAATCAGCCCTTTCCTGCTGTTGCACCACTTCGGCCCAATGGGGGTAGAAGCCGGCTCCGACCCACTCGACTTGGGGCCACACCCTCATCGTGGCTTCGAGCCGGTTACCTTCCTGTATCAGGGGGGAATCCGGCATAAAGATAGCCGGGAGAATGAAGGTGTTCTGCAGGGCGGGGATGTACAATGGATGACCGCCGGCCGCGGCATTATCCACAGCGAGCGCGCTTCCAAAGCTTTCCTGGAATCCGGCGGCGTGATGGAAGGCATTCAACTTTGGGTGAACCTGCCTAAACAATATAAGATGGCGCAACCGGGGTATCAGGACATCAAGTCCCATCAGATACCTGTGCTGACGGAAGATGACGGCGGCGTGTCGATCAAAGTTGTAGCCGGAACCTATAAGGGCGCCAAAGGCCCGGCCCGTACTTTCACTCCCATCCTGGCGTTACAGGCTCAATTCCAGTCAGGAGGCTATGCTTCTATTGAAATTCCGGGCCATTTTAATGCTCTTGCATATATTCTCAATGGCGAAGTGACGCTCAATGATAACTTCAGTTATACGGCTGAACACTTGCTCCATTTCCGCAACGATGGGGAAAGCTTCACCCTGCGGGCCAAAGCGGCGAGCCAGGTGCTCATCCTTGCCGGCGAACCTATCGATGAACCGGTGGCCTCCTGGGGGCCTTATGTGATGAATACCCAAACCGAGATCATGGAAGCCATGCGGGATTATCAGATGGGCAAAATGGGCGTATATGTTGATTAGGCTAAATCCGCGGTTTCAATCGCGGAAATTGAAAAGCCACAGGTATCTGAAAGCCAGGTTTAAGGTTGTCTTAACAGGCATTTCGTTCTGGCGATAAAACATATTTGGGACAAAATACATTTAATTGGTGTTGTGTCTCTCATAACCAAAGAAGCGAAACAATGAAAAAACCATATATGGTAGAGTTCGATCTGCCGGAAAGTTTTAATGAGGAATTCATGGCGCTAATCCCTCGGCAGCGGTACGTCGTGAACACCATGCTCGTGGAGGGCCGCCTGAAGTCCTACTCCCTGTCGATGGACCGCAGAAAGCTCTGGGCGGTGGTACTGGCCGATTCGGAATTTGACGCATTAGAAATCATTGCCCTGATGCCGCTCAGCGATTATATGACGCCGAATATCTCCGAACTGATGTTCCACAACGCCGGCGATTCGGTAATGCACTTTTCTCTGAATTGATATACTCAAAAAACGAGTTGGCGGTTTAGAGGCTCAGGCGAAGGCCGGAAGCCTCTAAAAGGCTGAAGGGTAAGCTTGAGCCTCTAAATTCCAAACGGCAACTCGTTTTTTTGAACACTGCTAATTTGTGTCATTAGATATATTTTTGTGAAGTGTCGGACTCGTATGAAAACGAGCCCGACATTTTTTTTGCTCCGGTTGAACCTAATCTTTATTTAGGCGTTTCGTTGCAAACGCAACCTTTTAGGTGAAAGATATCAGCTTCAGTCCACTTGATTCCATCATCTTCCTGGCCAACCGGGCTGGCCGGCTTTTGGCCAATGAGGTTCGTCGCCGGGCGGATATGGATTCCTTGGGGTTGCAGTCGCAACATATGGGCATCCTGGTCGACCTTTGGCAGCAGGATGGCGTGCGGCAGCAGGATCTGGCGGTCTCTACTATCAAAGACAAAGGTACTATTGCTCGTGCTTTGGATGCCCTGGAGCGCGACAACGTGCTGGTGCGCGTGCCCGATCCGGCAGACAAGCGGACCAATCGGATCTACCTAACCCACAAAGGCAAAATGCTGAAGGAATTGCTGCTGCCTCAGGCCCGGGAAGTGGAGGCGGATGTGTTGGCCGGCCTGAGTGAGGACGACCTTCAGGCCTGTAAGCGGGTGTTGGTGCACATTTATCGGAAACTCTATCAATAGTTGAATATACAACCTGATTTTACCTTTGCAATCATAGCGCAATGAATACAACAACCCTTCGCCGAATCGGCATTTTTGCCGGCCTTGTCATTCTGTTTGGAGCCTTCGTTGGCGCCCGCTTTCTGTCGCAACAAAAAGAGCCGCCCCAACGGAAGTCCGGAGCTAACCTTATTCGAAAGGTAGACACCCTGCATGTATATAACAAATCCGTTCCCGCAACGCTGGAAATACAGGGAGAATTGGCCGCTTTTGACAAGATCGACCTCTTCGCGGAAGTTTCCGGTACGCTGCAGTCTAACTCCCGGCCTTTTAAGGTCGGTACTTATTTCCCCAAGGGTAGCGTCCTGATCCGGATCGATGATGAAGAAGCCAGGCTGGCCTTGCTTTCCCAGAAAAGCAGCCTGCTCAACGCCATTACCCAGTTGATGCCCGACCTAAAGGTTGACTACCCGGAAAGCTTCCGGCACTGGCAAGCCTATCTGGAGCAATTCGATCCGGAAAAGCCTATTTCTTCTTTTCCCGAGCCAATCAATCAACAAGAAAAATACTTTATCGCATCGCGCAACCTCTACAGTCAGTACTACAGCATTAAAAGCGCTGAGGAGCGCCTCAGTAAATACACGCTTCTGGCGCCCTTCGGCGGCGTGATCACCCAGGCCAGTATCAACTCCGGCGCTGTGGTGCGCGCCGGCCAGAAGTTGGGGGAGCTTATGAATACCGGCAATTATGAACTGGAGGCTACCGTAGCCCTGCGCGATCTGAAATATATCAAACCAGGCAGCCCGGTGTCTTTGTATTCGGAAGATATCGCCGGCCAGTGGAATGGGCGCATCAAGCGCATTAACGACCAGGTAGACCCAGGCACTCAAACGGTCAAGGTATTCGTCAGTGTTAGTGGCGAACAGCTGCGGGAGGGCATGTACCTGCGCGGCGCGGTGGAAGGCAGCAATATCGGGGAGGCAACAGAGTTGCCCCGCAACCTGCTGGTCAACCAGAATTCAGTTTACGTGCTGGAAGACTCCACCTTGCGCCTTCAGCCGGTGCAGGTTGTTCGCATCCGGGAAGAAGCGGCCATTGTCCGCGGTTTGGAAAACTTTACGCCCATCCTCGCCCAGCCGGTGCCCGGCGCTTTCGATGGCATGAAGGTGGCCGTGTCCCCTGGTAAAACCAGTGGAACCCAAAACAGCAGGGGCGGTGCAATGGCGGACGAATAACCACTACTTCACCTTCCTTTTCTGAATTACAAATAGTGCATTCACTTTAAGAATAGCTTCCCAATGAGAGCGTTCCTCAACTATTTCATAAAATTTCCGGTAGCGGCCAACCTCATTATGTTTGGCATCCTCATCATGGGGGTGGTGGGCATGATGAACATGAAATCGACTTTCTTCCCCGAAGTGGAAAGCCGCATCATCCAGATACAGATCGTTTACCCCGGCGCTTCCCCCGAAGAGATCGAGGAAGGAATTGTCAAAAAGATCGAAGAAAACCTTAAGGGGGTGACCGGGGTAGAGCGGTATACCTCCGTGTCCAGGGAAAACAGCGGTACGGTGACGGTCGAAGTACTCAAAGGCTACAAACCCGACCTCGTCCTGCAGGATGTCAAAAACGCCGTCGACCAGATCAGCTCCTTTCCGGTGGGCATGGAGCCGCCAACTGTCTTCAGGCAGGAAAACCTGGGTTTCGCCATCAGTTATGCTATCAGCGGCGATGTGGACCTGAAAACGCTCAAACGCTATAGCCGGCAGGTAGAGGATGATCTGCTGGCGATCGATGGCATTTCAAAGGTGAGCCTGAGCGGTTTTCCTGAGGAAGAGATCGAGATCGCTTTTCGCGAACGCGACCTGCGGGCTTACGGCCTGACATTCCAACAGGCGACACAGGCAGTGCGCAATGCCAATATTGAGCTCACCGGGGGCACCATCAAGGGCAAGGACGAAGAACTGCTCGTGCGGGCCCGAAACAAAGCTTACTATGCAGAAGGGCTGAGGGATATTGTGGTCAAAACCACGCCCGAAGGCAGTGTGGTTCGCCTGCACCAAATCGCTAATATCACCGACCAATGGGCCGATACCCCCAGCCGTAGCTTCCTCAACGGGCATCCTTCGGTTGTGGTCACGGTGCAAAATACCCTCGAAGAAGATGTCATCTCCGTCACGGATAAGGTGAAAGCCTATATGGAAGGCTTCAATAAAAATAACCAGGCTGTTCAGGCCATCATGATCCGCGACGGTACGGTTATCCTCCGCCAGCGTATTGCTTTGCTGACAGAGAACGGCATTCTGGGGTTCGTTATCGTGGTGCTGTTGCTCGCTATGTTCCTACACTGGCGGCTGGCCTTCTGGGTGGCTATTTCCATTCCCATCTCCTTTGCCGGCATGTTCATCCTGGCCAATGCCCTGGGCATTACGCTGAACGTAATCTCTTTGTTCGGCATGATCCTGGTGATCGGGATTTTGGTCGATGACGGTATCGTCATCGGGGAGAATATTTATCAGAATTACGAGCGGGGAGAGCCCCGCTTAAAGGCGGCCCTGGATGGCACGCTTCAGGTATTGCCAGCGGTATTTGCCGCCATTATCACCACCGTACTGGCTTTTTCCTCCTTTCTTTTCATTGACGGCCGGCTTGGCGACTTTTTCTCGGAGATGGCCATTGTGGTTATTTTTTCGCTCACTTTCTCCCTCATTGAAGGGGGCATTATATTGCCGACCCACGTGGCCCACAGTAAGGCCCTGAGCCCCGACCGGAGCCTCAACTGGCTACAACGGGGGTTCGAGAGAATGATGTACTGGATGCGCGACCGCACCTATGCGCCCATACTGCGGTTTGCCATGAACAATAAGTTCCTGTCCTTTGCCGGCATGGTGGCCCTGCTCGTCCTTACTTTCGGCGCTATTGGCGGGGGGATTATCCGGACAACCTTCTTCCCCGTTATTGAGCGCGATGACATACAGATCACCCTGCAAATGCCGGCCGGCACCCGGGAGCACATCACCATGGATTGGCTGGACCATATCGAGGCGGCGACCTGGCGCGCCAATGAACAGCTTAGCCAGCACTTCTTCAAAGGAGAAAAGCAGGCAATCCGGCAAGTAGAAAAGAATATAGGCCCCAGTACCTATGCGGGCGGACTGAGTATCAACCTGCTCGATGGGGAGAACCGAGACAGCCTTTCCCTGCGGGACGTGATCAACGTCATCCGTAGCGAAGTCGGCGATATACCCATGGCGGAAGTCGTATCATACGGCGCCCAGTCGGCGTTTGGCAAGCCTATCTCCATTTCATTAGTTGGAGAAAATTACGCCGAACTAAAGGCCGCTACTGAAAAAGTGAAGGCCGAAATGCAGGCGCTTACCGAGTTGACCGATGTGGTGGACAATAACCAGGAAGGCCTGCGGGAGGTGAACATTACCCTCAAGGAAAAAGGCCGTTACCTGGGGCTCAACCTCCAGGAAGTAGTCGGGCAGGTGCGGAGCGGCTTCTTCGGAAGCGAAGTGCAACGCCTGCAGCGCGGCCGCGATGAAGTGCGCGTCTGGGTGCGCTATGATGAAGCGGACCGGTCTGGACTGGACAAACTACAAGACATGCGGGTGCGGTTTCAGGATGGCCGGGAGTTCCCTCTTTCTGAAATTGCCGAAATGGAGGTCAAACGGGGCCTCATCAATATCAACCACATCGATGGAAAACGGGAGATCAAGGTGGAATCGGATGTTTCCCGGGATGACGTATCGGTCAGTGATATGACCAATAACCTTCGGAGTGAAATAATTCCCCGGGCCCTGGCGGATTTTCCCTCCGTATCCGCCTTGTTTGAGGGGCAAAACCGGGAACAGGAGAAATCGGCCAAATCTATTCAGCTTGTAGGGATTGTGGTGTTGGCGCTGATGTTTTTCGTGATCGCCCTTACCTTTCGGTCAATTGGCCAAACGGCCGCAGTATTTCTCCTCATTCCCTTTGGCATGATCGGCGTGGGCTGGGGGCACTGGTTGATGGACTTGCCCATTAGCCTGTTCTCTTTCCTGGGTATTATTGCCCTGATCGGTATACTGGTAAACGATGCCCTGGTTTTAGTCAGTACTTACAACTCCCTGATTGAAAAGGGCCGGCCTCAGATGGATGCCATCTATGAAGCGGGCCTTACGCGCTTTCGGCCTATCGTACTAACTTCGGTGACAACCTTTGCCGGCCTGGCGCCGCTGTTGCTGGAGCGCAGCCTACAGGCGCAATTCCTTATTCCCATGGCCATAGCCGTTTCTTTCGGCTTGCTGGCTACTACGGTGGTGATCCTTATTCTGCTCCCCGTATTCCTGATCGTTGTTAACCGGATAAAGGTTTACGCTTCCTACGCCTGGAATGGCGTGAAGCCTACTTATGAGGGCGTAGAATCCGCCCTGCGCCGGGAAACAGGATACGAGTTTTTGTGGTATGTCTTATTCACGGTCGTAGGCATTGCGGTTGTAGCTGCTATGTGGGGGCAGGGTATGTTGCCGTTTTAGGGTGTACGGTTTACGATGTTTACCCGGCTCGAAGAGACGTGGTTTACCCGGCTCGAAGAGACGTGGTTTACCCGGCTCGAAGAGACGCGGCTTGCCCGGATGCAATAGCGGACGGCTACGGGGTAGGGGGGCTTCTATGAAAACAACCACTAACAACTGACAATCGATGAAGCGCATAGCTATTGACATGGATGAAGTGATCGCCGATGTGAGGCCGAAGTTCCTGCAGTTATATGAGCGGGAGTTTGGCCGGCGGCCGGCGGAAGAGGAGTATTGGGGTAAAAAGATATACCAACTCCCCGGGGCAGCACGTATTCGGGAGTTTCTCCAGGAGAAGGGCTTTTTTGCCGACCTTCCGGTAATGCCAGGCAGCCAGGAGGGGGTGCGGGAGCTGATGGAAAATTATGAAGTGTTCATTGTGACAGCAGCCATGGAGTTTCGGGCTTCCTTTGAGGACAAGTTCGACTGGTTGCAGGAGCACTTTCCTTTTATCCACTGGAAGAACGTGGTTTTTTGTGGCGATAAAAGTATCGTCGAAGCAGATTACATGATCGACGACCACGTCTTCAATCTGGAACATTTTCGAGGTAAGGGCCTGTTGTTTACCGCTTCCCATAATATCCACGAAAATCGTTTCACCAGGGTGAACAACTGGGAGGAGGTGATGGCGTATTTCCGGCAGGAGGTTCAATAAGCGTTTACGCCGTCACGGGTTTGAGGCGGCGGCGGAAGCGCAGCATCAGCCAGAAGGCAATGGCAAAGGAAGAAACGGCCGAAAAAGTAACCATTACTTCTGTCGGGTTTTGGAACGGCACCAGCCAAAGGGTAGTGGCCAGCTCCAGCGAGATAAGGGCTAATATGAAGTTGATGACGGTGTGACGGTTGGCTTTGGAAGTGAGGAACGCCCCCAGCGGTGCGCCGATGATCACTACCTCGACAGCCACCAGCCAGTAATTCCACATGGCGCCGATGTCTTTGGAGATGACACCGTGGAGGAAAAAGCCCACCCAGGAGTTTAGCGCCATGATGATGACGGTGGTGGGGGTGCTCACTTTTTCATCTACCCCAAAGGCAAGGGTCAGCACCATGAAAGTGATCACATCGATGCCGGAGCCCACCTGGGCGGCAAAAGTGCCGCCAAAGATGCCCAGGCCGAAAAAGAGAAAGCGGTAACGCGGCCCCCAGCCGGGCAAGCCGGGCAGCGGCCGCCATTTTAGTACATAGGTGCTCAGGAAGAGGGCTACTCCGAAAGCGGTAGTCACGAAGGTAAATAACACCTTGGGATAGGGGCTGGGCATCACCAGCCAGTAAGTGCCTAAAACCTGGCCCAGCACGCCGCCCAGGGAAACCCAGGCCACAATCCGGGGCAGGATGCGGATCTTGCGCGTGAGGATAAATATCGAAGCCATGCCCATGCCGAAGGCCTGGATCATCAGGGAAAAGGTGCGGGCATCCTGCGAAGCCAGATGCAGCACTTTCGTGAATACAGGATAGGCCACCGCGCCACCGCCTTCTGCCGTAGCGCCGGCCACAAAAGATCCCAGGACCATGGTCAGGGAAGCGGGCCAATAGTCGCAGAACAGCTTCCAACTGTTGGTGACAGACATATAGGCCGTCCAGGCAGCATAAATGAGAAAGACGAGCGCCGGATATATTTTGCCGCGATGGCGGCTGTACCATCCGGCTGGAGCGGAGGCTGGAAGTTCAGAATAGGTGTCGCCAATGGGCGGGAAGCCCTGGGATGTGGGATCCATAATTTGTCAGGCCTGTTTTGAGTTGAAATGGCATCCTAATTTCCGCCGGGCGTTCAGTCGCATCGGATGCCCGGAGGCGGGGTAGGAGGGTGCACAAATATACATCAAATATTGAACAGGAGATTTAATCACCGCTGTCAAAAGTAGAGGCGGCCCCTTGGCTGAAATCCTTATCTTCGGCAGAAATTTTTGCCCATGGAGCTCAATTGGGAAAAACTTTGGCAGCTTTTCAGGATGAAACTGCGGTTTGCCATGACCGGAGCGGTTGCCACAACGGTGGACTACGTGTTATACCTGTCATTGGTGAATAGGTTTTTTTCGCCGGTAGTGTCGAATATTATCTCCTATTCCTGTGGAATGGTGATCAATTTTCTGCTGCAGAAGCGATTTGTATTCAGCCTGCAAGGCTCCGCCTCCAGGGCTTTCCTGCTGTCGGCGGTGGTCTCTTTAGGCGGTATGGCGCTCAGTACGGGTATCATCTACAGCCTGAACACATTGGAATTCTTTGCCCGTTATCAGTTTGTTACCAAACTGTGTGCTACGGGTATGGTTTTTTTCTACAACTTCTATTTTAAGCGCTATGTATTCGAACGAAAGTTTATTTAATAACTACCCACTGAAAATGAAGGACTTATTGACCACGCTTATCGCTTTAACCCTGCTGGCCACCAGCGCCGGCGCTCAGTCGCCCCTCAGCCTTTCACAGGCCATCGAGACAGGCCTGGCAAACAATTTTCAGATCCAGATTGCGGAAATGCAACGCGATATTGCCGCCAATAATGACGATTGGGCGGTAGCCGGCCGCTATCCCTCCATCAATCTGGTGGTCAACTCCAATAACAGCTATCGGAACCAGAGCAACCCTGCCGGGCCGCTGACCAAGGTGAATTCCATCAGCCCCAGCCTTGCGCCTGGCATTGAGGCGAACTGGGTCCTGTTTGACGGTTATCGGGTGCGGTATACCAAAAACCTGCTGGAGCAGCAAGCGCGCCTCAGTGAAGGGAATATCAAACTGGCAGTGGAGAATTCCATCCAAAGTATCATAAATGCCTACTACCTCGCACTAGTGCAAAAGGAACAACTTGATGTGGTGCAAGAGGTGCTCGCACTCTCTCGCGACCGGGTTGCCTACCAGGAACTGCGCAAAGAGTTTGGCCAGGCCAGCACCTTCGACATCCTTCAAACCAAGGACGCTTACCTGAATGATTCCACCAACTACGTTTTGCAACTCAATACTTTTGAGACCGCCCTGAGGAACCTCAACCGCTCGATGGGGGTAGACGATCTGAGCACCCAGTATTTGCTCACGGATAAGTTGCAATACGACGTCTCTGATTATGCCATTGATGATTTGCAGCAGCGCATGCTGGCCAATAACCACCAGTTGCAAAACGAGCTGGCCAACCGGGAATTAGCCGCTATCAATACCCGCATTCAGGAGTCGGATCTGAAGCCTTCGCTGAGTCTTCAGGCCGGTACGAACTACAATGTGGGGATATCATTTGGAGAGCAAACTCTTGAGTTCGGCGCCAATATTAGTACGCGTTCCCTGCCGGAAGTAGCCGCTAAAACCTTCACCGGTTTTGTCAATTTCAACGCTACTTATCCCATTTTTGATGGTGGCGTGCGCCAGAAGCGCATCGAAAACGCCAAAACAGAAGAAATTATCGCCCAGGCCGGCATCAGCGACCTGAAGCGTACTTTGAATAGCCAATTGGCCAATACGCTGGCTACCTACAATACCCAGAAACGGCTGGTGGACGTTACCACCCAACTGGTGGATAATGCCCGGCGCAATCTGGAAATCGCGGAAGAACGTTTCCGCGGTGGCTTGATCAATTCCTTCGATTATCGAACTATCCAGCTGGGGTATATCAATGCCTCTCAACAGCGGTTGACTGCCTTGTTCAATCTCAAAAATACAGAGACGGAGCTGGTTCGCCTCATTGGTGGGTTGGTGCGGTAGCTAGGGTCCCTGCGAATTTCGGCTTTTCGCCAAAATTCGCAGGACAGCCGGCTCTTGTTTTGTTCAAATAGATAGGAAAGCATTACTTTGCAGCATGAACCTTCCATTACGCATCGCCCGGCGCTATCTTTTCGCCAAGAAGTCGACCAATGCCATCAACATCATTACCGGTATTGCAGTCTTTGGTATTGCCGTGGGCTCTGCAGCTCTGGTGCTGGTGCTTTCCGTTTTCAACGGTTTTGAAGACCTAATCATGACGATGTACAGTAACTTCAATCCCGATGTTAAAGTTACTCCCGCCCGGGGCAAAACCTTTGAAGCGGATTCGGTGCTGGTCCTGCGCCTGGAAGCTATAGAAGGGGTGAAGGCCGTGAGCCAGACCCTGGAAGAGGTCGCTTTTTTTGATTACAAGGATAATCAGGATTTCGGGACGCTTAAAGGGGTAGACAGCAATTTCAACAAGGTGGTTGGTATTGATACGACTGTTCGGGAGGGAACCTACGCTTTTGAGGAGGGCGCCCGCGAGATGGCAGTGATGGGCCTGGGTATGCGCAATAAACTAGCGGCTAATGTGGGCGACCGTTTCACGGAAATGGCCGTTTATTCACCCAAGCGGGAGCGGTCCAACAGCCCGCTGGAGCAACCTTTCCGCCGCAGTTATATTTATCCCGGCGGCACCTTCGTTATTCAGCAGGATTTTGATAATGAATTTGTTTTGAGCTCTTTGTCTTTTGCCCGCAAATTGCTGGGCTATTCCAGGCCGGTGGTAAGCGCCCTCGAGATCCGGCTCAAACCCGGCGCCAATGAAAGCAGCACACTCAAGCAGATTAGCGAAGTGCTGGGCAAGGGCTTTGACGTGAAACCGCGCTACGAACAGGAGAAATCCTTCCTTAAACTGATGCAGGTGGAAAAATGGCTGAGCTACGCCATCGTTAGCCTCATGATGCTCATGGTCGCCTTCAATATCGTTGGGGCATTATGGATGGTCGTCCTGGAAAAACAAAGAGATATTTCCATCCTCAAATCCATGGGCGCTACTGATAATTCGGTTCGCAATATTTTCCTCTATGAGGGCTTACTGCTCAGTGTGCTGGGCATTTTCCTTGGGTTTGTCCTGGCTATTGGGTTGTACATTGCCCAGAAGACGATCGGCATCGTCACGGTGCCGGGCAACTTCATCGTAGATGCTTATCCCATCAGCATGCGCGTGATCGATTTCGCCGTGGTGGCCCTTACGGTAATGGCCATCGGCCTGTTGGCTTCCTGGCCGCCCGCCCAGCGTGCGCGCCGCGTGAAAGCAATGGTGCGGGAGGAGTAGCCATTGCTTAGCCAGTCGCTAACAGGCGGTCATTTAAACGCAAACCCATTTGGTAGATAACCGGCATCAAAGGTAGCCAACTGCAGGCCCGAGGGGCTGAAGCTAAGCGCCTCGCCCCGGCTCTGAAAATCTTTGGCGTCCCCCACCCAGATGTTTCCGGTGGCGGGCTCTACGCCCAGGCCATAAAACTCGCGGCCATTGGCGCTTACGAGGGGCTGGGCGGGTAAGGTTGCATCCTCTGTAGCCAGGGCAAACAGGCCTATCTTGGTGTAATAGAGCGTATCACCAGCCGGATTGGCCGCCAGGCGGGGCGCAAAGCCGATGTTGGTGTCAGCAAAGGGCAGGCTTTTAATCACGGTATGGCTGACAGGGTCAACCTGGTAAAGGCCGCCTGGGGTGCTGGAATCTGAATCTCCGGCGCAGAGCACCCATAGCTTGCCTGCCTTGTCGACTACCAGTGCAAGTGCATTGGCATTCAGCCCTATGGCTATGCTATCCACCAGGCTGTGCGTTTCGGTGTCAATGATATAGAGCTGATCGCTGGGTGGTGCGCCCCAACTACTAGGGCAGGCGACAAAAACTTCTGAACCTATCTTCACCATCGCTTCCGTCCAGTTTTCCGGCATGGGAATGGTTTGCACTACTTTCCTTTCCGTCAGGCTCACCACGTGGATGATACCGCCAAAGAGGTCGGATACATAGGCTGTCTCGTCACTCACCGGTAAAAAATACCGCGGAGCCCCCAGCCCTTCGATAGCACCTGCCGATTCGAACGATTCCAGATCGACGATCTCGATGCGCTGCGAGTTGTTGAGCACCAGATAGGCCAGATCGCCCACAATCGTCATGCTTTGTAAAATATCGCCCAGAGGCCGCCCATTAGCGGACTGGAACAGGCCGGCTTCCTGAAATCCTGTTTCCTGGTTGTAAAACGTCACAGAGGCGTTACCCTGGTTGAAAAGGCCTTCGTTGGTGACAAAGACCCCCTTTGTTAAGGGCTCGGGCGCAGGTTTTACTTCATCTTTGCCGCAGCCCAGCCATAGGAGGGAGAGTAGCCCGAAAAGTAGAAGGTGTGGGATGTTCTTATGCATCGTTTTTGGATTTTGGTTGAGGTTTGTTGTCTGGTACGTCTTGTATGTCTGGTACGTCTTGTATGTCTTGTGTGTCTGGTGTGTCTGGTACGTCTGGTGCGTCTGGTACGTCTGGTATGTCTGGTATGTCTTGTACGTCTTGTATGTCTGGTGCGTCTGGTATGTCTGGGGCTGCCTTCCCGATCTCGATCCACCGGATCTCATCGGGATGCGAAGGTGCAAGCCCCTCCGCAGCTGCGGTGCACCTTTTCAACTGCCTACTGCTAACTGCACTCCCACCCTTAGGCTCCTCCCCGGCATCGGCCGGTTGGCGACGCGTTCGTAGTCGGTATTCCAGCAATTTTCCAGATGGAGATACAGCAAACCGGAAATTTTTTTCCACTGCCAGCTTCGGGAGGCGCGTAGTGCGCCGACGGAAGCTCCGGGTAGGGAAACCGAATTATCCGGCAGCGTGTAGGCTTTCCCGGTCCATTCGTGGTAGTAGGCCGCGTACCATCCTTTGAATTGCCAGGCCAGGCTAACCCTTCCCTGGTGCAGGGGAACATAAAGTAGCTGCTGCTGCAGGGTAGCGTCATTGGCCAGTAATGATTTCTCATTGGTAGAACGGGTATAGCTGTATTGGCTATGGAGTGACCATAGGCCAATTGCGCTTTTATACGATAGCTTTGCCTGGGCTTCTCCGCCGCGGCTCCATACCTGGCGCACATTTTCCGGCGCCCAGTAGGCGCCCTGGGGCAGCCAGGCGATCCAGTTATTGATGTTGAAGTTGAAACCGGACAGTTGGAGGTAGGCGGACCAGTTTGCGCCTTGTTTCTCAGCACGCAGGAAAAGTGATTGGTTCCAGCCGCTTTCCGGCAGCAAGTCTGGATTGCCGCCTTCCGGCCAGTACAAGTCATTAAAGGTCGGCAGGCGATAATTGCGTGAAATGGATGCCCCAATGGCCATCCGAGGGTTGAGCTGGCCGCGCAAACTCAGGGAAGGCGTAAAGGGTACAGCCGCGCCATCCACCCACTCCTGCCGGCCATTGAGTACAGCCTGCCAATGCTCGTTTTTACTCCACCACCGCAGCGCTGTAAAGGCCGCCAGGCGATTTTGCCGGGGATCCGTTTCGTAAACGTTGGAGCGGGCGCCGAGCCGGTTGTAGTGCAGGCCAAGTTTAAGATGCCATTGGGGCTTGAGCACATGAGTGCTTTCTATTTCTCCAAGCAGAGAACTGGTGCGGCTGTCAGAAAAAGTGTTCGTCAGGGAATCTTCATAGATCAGATGGGCCTGGGAAGTAGCCAGTCGGGCCATGTAGCTGCTTCTGTCGCCCTTCCATTGCCAATCGAGGGCGGCGCGCAGGGATTCGTCCTCCTGCCGAGCCCGGCTGCTCTGCTGCACCCGGGTGGGCGGAATACCACGTTCGGACGCTTGCCACCAAAAGTGCCCCCCCAATTGCTGTCGTTTTGTTAGCTGAAAGGTGTTTTCCTGCATCAGGCTCCATTGGCGGGTTTCGGCGTTAGGCAATCGTTTTTCCCGGCTGAAAATATCGCGGTAGGGGTAATTGTTATCTGCCGTCCGGTGGAATAAGCGGGTAGTATTAGAAAAAGCAGTATTTCTTAAATTGGCCGCCAGCCCATTGGCCAATTGGCCAAAGCTGCCGGCTTCCCCCTGATACCGGATGTTCCACCCGTTATTGGCCGGAGGCAGTCCGTCGAGGTGCACGACTCCTCCCACGGCGCCGCTGCCCCAAAGGGCGCTACTGCCGCCGGGGATGAAGCGGATCTCGTCAAATAGAAAAAGTGGTAGGATGCTCAGGTCGGTGAGCCCCAGCATGGGGTCTTGTATGGGAATGCCGTTCCACAGCACAGCGGTATGTCCGGCAGAAGCGCCGCGAGCGCTGGCGGTGGCGATATTGCCTGCCCCGTAATCGCGCACATACAAACCACTTTGCTGGCGCAGCGCCTCCGAAACGGTTTGCGTACGCAACAGGCTGAGTTGCATGCTGTCCACCATTCCTTCCGAGAGCCCCGGTTGCCAGCCCCGCAGCCGCGATGCCGTCACCGTCACCGGCTCCAGTTGCAGGACGGTGTCCGCCTGGGCATAGGCACAGCCTCCTGGCAGCAGAAGTGCCAGGGATGCAATAAGGCAGAATGGGTAATTAAAAGATGCCATGCATAGCGTTTGTTGCACGGGCTAGAGCAGGGATGGAAAGCGCTGGGCGTCAGCACGTCGGGTACGTCTTGTGTGTCAAAACGTCAAAAGGCCGGCACGTTTACACGTCAACATGTCGGGAGGGACACGGCTGAAGTTGCGGGCTTAGGGTGGTAGCCCCATCTGTGAACTGCCATGCTTCTGCCCGTCCTGATCCCTCGGCCGGGTAAAACTTCCGATCCCGACCTCCTTCGTCGGTACGGGACTCCCTTCGGTCGCTTCCCACTTCCGCCTTCCCACTTCCGCCTTCCCACTTCCGCCTTCCCACTTCCGACTTCCGCCTTCCCACTTCCGACTTCCCACTTCCGCCTTCCCACTTCCGACTTCCGCCTTCCCACTTCCGACTTCCCACTTCCGACTTCCCACTTCCGACTTCCATGCACCTTGCCTTTAGCCCGAAGACAAAAATGACACAATTGCGCTGGCAGGTCTTCTGACTTGCTCTTCAACCACGGCCTTCCCGGGTAGTTAGCCCAGTGGCGTTGGTAGTGGTAGTGGTGGTATTGGTTATCTGTTATTGGTTGTTTTTGGACGGCCGTACAACCGAAAAAACAGCAACCTGAAATCCGCCCAAAAATGAGCCTACAGCTGCGGGTACAGTCCCTGAATTGGCCTGGCGGGCCGCACAGGAGTTCCCTATTAAGCCCCCGTTGGGGCGCCAGTGCGGGGTAAAGGTAGGAAAAAGGAAGGGGATCTGAAACTCGTATGATAGGAAGATGGATGCTAATTGTTAATCAAGCGATTAAGTCAGGGCTCCGACAGGAATCACTTTCCTTTAGTGACAAAGCTCACCAAAATTAGTCCTTTCAGTCCCTAACTTGGTTGGCGAATTTTACAGATCAAAAA
The DNA here is from genome assembly GCA_020636215.1 of Lewinellaceae bacterium. GTDB lineage: Bacteria > Bacteroidota > Bacteroidia > Chitinophagales > Saprospiraceae > JACJYE01. The sequence goes on along the minus strand of JACJYG010000004.1, from coordinate 795,053 downwards.
CGATTATTATGAAAAAGATACTTTTACTCGCCCTGCTCTTCTGGAGTGTTTCCTTTATCGCCTACGGCCAGGCGGATGAACCCGTATGTAAGGGCGTCGAAGAGATTGCCGCTATGGAGCAGGCGGCCCACGAAGGGCTGCTCGACTTCCGGTCGTCTCCCTTTACAGACAACTACGATATTATCTACCAGCGTATGGAGTGGAATGTGGACCCAAATCAATACTATATTCAGGGAACCGTCACCACCTACTTTGCGCCTACCCGCGATGGGTTTACGGCAGTGAACTTCGACCTGTCCTCCTTATTACAAATCGATAATATTCTCTATCATGGCGCCGGCCCGCTCAACTATAACCATTCCGGTGACCGGCTGGAGGTGATTCTGCCGGAAATGGTCCCGGTAGGGCAGATTGATTCGGTTACCATCATCTATGGTGGTGTGCCGCCTACGACCGGTTTTGGGTCTTTCGGGACCGGTACTCACAATAACAGCCCTGCCTTGTGGACCCTGTCGGAGCCCTATGGCGCCAAGGACTGGTGGCCTACGAAACAGGACCTGGTAGATAAGATCGATTCCATCGATGTTTATGTCCGCACCCCGGCGGCATACCGAGCTGCCAGCAATGGCGTGCTGGTCAGCGAGGTATTGAATGGCGATAAAAAAGAGTACCACTGGCAGCATCGCCATCCCATCGCCGCCTATCTGGTAGCTATTGCGGTGACCGATTACGCCGTTTTCTCCGAATATGTGCCGGTAGAAAATGGCAACCCCATTGAGGTATTGAACTATGTATATCCGGAAAGCCTGAACTCCTGGCAGAATGCCATTCACTCAACGGTAGAGTCGATGACGCTGTACAATCAGCTTTTCGGCTTGTATCCTTTTGCCAATGAAAAATATGGCCACGCTCAATTTGGGTGGGGCGGCGGCATGGAGCATCAGACGATGACCTTTATGGGCGGCAACTCCCACTCGCTGCAGGCCCACGAGCTGGCCCATCAGTGGTTTGGAGACAAGGTAACTTGTGGTAGCTGGGCCGATATCTGGCTCAACGAAGGCTTCGCCACCTACCTGGAAGGCATGACCTACGAGCACGGCCTGGGCACGAACACTTGGCCGAACTGGTTGCGGGGCAAGATCGATCAGGTGACCGGCCAGCCAGATGGTTCTGTTTTTGTGACGGATACCACCAGTGTCAGCCGTATTTTCAGTAGCCGATTGTCCTATTCCAAAGGGGCTTTGCTGCTGCATATGCTGCGCTGGAAGCTAGGGGATGCAGCCTTTTTTCAGGGCATACGGAACTATTTGGACGCCCCCGAACTTGCCTATGGGTATGCCAAAACAGCTGATTTGCAATACTACCTCGAACAGGCCAGCGGGAAGGATTTGACAGAGTTTTTCGACGACTGGTTCTACGGCCAGGGCTTCCCTTCCTATCACGTCAACTGGTGGCAGGTAGACAACACCATCTGGGTGCAGATCGATCAAACTACCTCACACGCCTCCGTCGATTTCTTCGAAATGCCCGTGCCGGTCGAATTCCGTGGCGTCGGGTTTGATACGACAATGGTTTTCGACCATACCTACTCAGGCCAGTTATTTAGCTTCCAGGCCCCAGGAGTCCCTCTACTGGTGGGCTTTGACCCTGAATTGTGGCTGTGTTCGAAGAACAACATCGTGACGAATTCGGAGATCGTCGGTTTGGCAGAGGTGTTGAAAGAGCAGGTCAAAGCTTGGCCCAACCCCGCCCGGGAACAACTGAACATCCAGTTGCCCGATGCAATATTACCCGTACAAGCCGTTTTGTTTGACGCATGGGGTCAGCGATTGTTAGAAACCACCATTCGCAATACCCAAAACGAGATAGATATCCGCAGCTTGCCGGCCGGTTATTATTACCTGAAATTGGATAGTGCGGAAGGTAGCCTGGCGCTTCCGGTGGTGAAGGAGTAGCCGTAAATCAGCGCGAGCGGTAAAAACGCCCTGGAGGACAAAAGTTCCTCCAGGGCGTTTTCTGTTGCCCAGCACCGGCATTTTGGGTATATTGTATTTTATGAGGCTCTAATTTCCTGACAGGGCTTGTAGCATGGCCGTCGGGATAGGAGGAAATGCAGCCAAACATTTCACAAGAGAGCATTTAGTGGCCGTTGAAATACTGGAGCAAAAAAACCATGAAACTATACATCAAATATATGGTGAGCAATCGCTGCAAAATGATGGTAAAGTCTGAGTTGGAAAAACTCGGGTTGCACTACGGAGCAGTGGAATTAGGGGAGGCGGAAGTCAAAGAACAGATTACCGATGAGCAGCGGGAACAACTGAAAATAGCTTTATTAAAATCAGGGCTTGAGTTGATGGATGACAAAAAAGCCGTGCTGATTGAAAAAATAAAGAACGTCATTATTGAAATGGTACATTATGCGGACGAACTGCCCAGAATTAAAAATTCCGAGTATATCAGTCAGAAACTCCAGCATGATTACACCTATCTCGCCAATCTTTTTTCCGAGACAACGGGCATTACCATTGAACATTATATTATCGCGCACAAAATTGAACGGGTAAAGGAATTACTCTTATATGATGAACTAAATCTCACCGAAATTTCCTACCGGCTGAACTACAGCAGCGTGGCGCATTTATCCAACCAATTCAAAAAAGTCACGGGCTTAACTCCCTCCTTTTTCAAAAAACTCAGGCACAAAAGGCGCAATTCCCTTGAAGATGTGTGAATTATGCAACTTATTTCAGGAATTGTGTAATGCTTATGTGTGTATAAGCAGAGACCTTTGATCTGTTGAATTGTTTATTGACAAAATGAAAAATAATTAAATGAAAAAGTTAACGCTGTATTTTATGACAGTCCTTATGGTGTTGTCATTTATCCCGACTCAAATGGGAGCAGTAACGGGGCCTACAACATCCGTTCCTGAGAATAAACCTGCTGAATCAACAGAAGCGCAAGCTTTAATCACCAGGTTAGATGAGATCAAGGCGATAGATAAATCAGAGCTGAGTGCGCCTGAAAAGAAAGAATTGCGAAAAGAAGTTCGTGAAATAAAAAAGGAATTGAGAGAAATTGGCAATGGCGTGTACCTTTCTGTCGGAGCAGTAATCATTATTGTATTGTTGCTGATCCTTTTACTCTAAATCAGAGGGGTGAAACCAAAGTACTGAAAACGGGTATATCCCCATCCATTTTTGCATCATCCTAAACTTATTATTATGTCACTTTTAAATCTTTTAATCGTACTGATTGTTGTGGGGGTCCTTCTTTGGCTCGTGAATACCTACATTCCGATGGACAGGAAAATTAAAAACATCCTCAATGTAGTTGTTGTCATTGCTGTTGTCATCTGGCTGCTGCAGGCATTTGGGCTTTTAGATTCTATAAAAAACATGAGAATATAAGCGCTTGTTTGGACTTTATTCTGCCACCGTGCCCGTACCGCTCAAATGGCCATCTATGGAACCAAGCTGCGACGCAGGCCGGCAGGTTCGGCATCAAAAACAAAATCCAAACAAACTCTAATAGATATGCACGCGTAACCGGAAAAGTATATTTCCGGAACATTGCGGATTGTATTTATCGTAATCCCAGAACTCCATCCACCTCCGGAAGCAATTTCGGAGGTTTTTTGCTGAATCCCTTCTTTCTCTTTTGCTAAAAGCTTAGCCAGAACCACAACTCCTTGATTTTCATAACGAACCCGCTCCAAACATAAACTAAGGCGAATGCGCTTTGCGAAAACTTTCGCCACGCATATACCCGAAATCCGCGGAAATCATTTTCAAAAAGCAAAAAAAAGAATAACATGAAATCGAAAACAATAGGGATTGTTCTTGTCATAATTGGAATAATTATGCTGGCCTATACCGGATTCAACTATGTAACTACTGAAAAAATCGTGGACATAGGGCCAATCGAAATAAACAAAGAAAAGAATCACTTTGTACAATGGCCGCCGATCGTTGGTGTCTTGCTGATCGTTGGAGGAGTTGTGGTATTTGTAAGAGATAAGAATGCTCGCATTTAGAGCTTGTTCAAATTTCGTTTTCAACCCGAAGGATGAAATTTGAACAAGCTCTTAAAAGGGAATCCAATTTCAGGTAATCCTGAATAATTCTAATAAAAACAATTTACGATGAAAAAAATAATTTTTATCCTCGTTGTAGCAACAACATTCATTGCCGGGATAGCCATCACCGGCTGTCAGTCATCGACCCAAAAAGAAGAGGAGGGAACGGGCATGATGAATGATAATGATACTCAGGAAGGCATGAATCCGATGCATGAAATGAACAATACTGAAGAATGGGAAGTATTTAAGAGCGAATCAGAAGCAAAGATCAAAGACATTGAAATCCGTATCGCGGAATTAAAAGTGCAAATGGACAAAAAAGGAACGGCGCTTGATGAGATTTACGCGAAAAGGATTGATACACTGGAGCAGAAAGTCAAGGATTTGAAAAAGAAGATGGAGAATTTTGATAACGGCCAAAGCGACTGGGAATCATTCAAACGTGAATTTAATCATGACATGGATGAGCTTGGGCAAGCATTCAAGGACTTGACGGTCAACAATGAAAAGTAAACAATAAGCAGCAAAAGAAAAAAATCGGAACTTCTTTCAAAAGAGGCTCCGATTTTTTTATTGTCACACCGCGCTTCTGCCACTGATGACCCGCAGTATTATTGCAATTACTGCAATTACCAACAATACGTGGATGATCCCTCCGGCGTGAAAGCCGATGAACCCAATTGCCCAGCCTATTACTAAAATAACGGCGATGATATAAAGCAGATTTCCCATGATTTTATATTTTAATTTATTTAGATGATTTCAGTTTCAGTTCAGTGATTTAAAGTTACAGGCATTTTCTTTCAATAGTATTACAAAATTCCTGGAATAAGTTGCATTATTCCCACATTAGGAGCGCTTCCTGCTGGAGATCAGTTAATTGAAAATGTATGAATGATGTAACTCTTTTCAATAATTATATAACACCTGTCAGTATAAATAGGAGCACATTTACAGTGCAATTCACTCACACTTTCACTTAATAAAAAGAACATGAAAAATTTAAAAGAAAAAATCACTTTATTCATCTTTGTTGCCGTTCTCTTGGTGGTAAGCGCCATTAAGGTGGATGCGCAAAAAGGCGAATTTGGCTTACGGTTCATGCCAACTGTTTCCGCACTTGACTTTAACACGTCTTCTGGTGGTACCGTAAAAGGAGAGGCAAAGCTCGGATATGGGTTTGGAGCGTTCCTGGGATTCAATTTTAGTGATCATTTCGGGATACAGGGAGAAGTTATTTACAATTCGACTTCACAGAAGTACAAAGAACTGGATGCCGAACGGAAAATAACTTTGAAGTATTTTAATATTCCGTTATTACTCTCGTTCAATACGGGCAAGTCCAATTTTGTTAATTTCAACATTGTAGCGGGCCCGCAGATTGGCATCAGCGCCGGAAGCAGCCTTCAAACATCCGGGGGCAATGGTGTCGAACTCCCGGAAGCTATACTTTCAGTAAAGAAAGGTGATCTTGGCTTTGCCTACGGAGCCGGCTTAGACTTCGGGCTCAATCAGGCGCGCAATATTCGCCTGGGCGTAGGGTTCCGTGGTGTTTATGGCTTGTTTGACATCAGCGACAACAGCAAAACTTCCACGACTGATGGGTACTACGTGCTCGACCGGACAAAAATCAAAACCTATTCCGGTTACGTAGGCGTATCAATTTTATTCTGATAAAGTGATCGTTGTATTATGGTGTTATGAATTAAGTGTCCTTTTACGCGCTCGAATCACAAAGCCCGTTCCTTTCCGGAACGGGCCTTTGTGCCTTTTTCTTTTCCTGTTTCATAGCCGCCAACAAGCGCTTAAAATAATTTCTTCACATCTGTTCCGTCTTTTCGGAAAAAAAATATTCAAATGAAAAAATCAATTTTAGTATTGGCCGTATTCAGCTTTGCTGCAAGTGGACTGTTTATAAGCTGTAACAATTCCGCCCGGAAGGTGGAAAAGGCTGAAACCAATGTTGTCGAAGCCAAGGAGGATTTAGCGCAGGCTAAAGACGAATACCAGGCGGATGTTGAAAACTTCAGGCAACAAACGGCAGATAAGGTCGCCGCCAACAACCAAAGCATCGCTGACTTTAACGCAAGGATTGACATGGAAAAAAAGGAAGCCAAAGCCGAATACAAAATAAAGATTGCTGAACTCGAAAAGAAGAACAGCGATATGCAGAAGAAGCTGGATGACTACAAGGTGGAAAGTAAAGACCAATGGGAAACCTTCAAAGCTGAATTCAACAACGATATGGAAAAACTGGGTGTTGCCCTGAAAAACATGACCGTCAAAAACGATTAATCGGGCGCTGCTTATTTATGTTTAAGAGCTTGTTCAAATGTGTGAATTATTCAACTTTTCTCAGAAATTGTACAATCACTCCCTGAATTAAAGTATTTATTTTTGTAACGGAATCAAGGGGGTTAAATACGCCCCAAATAATCAAATGATTTTTGTAGAAGGGGAAACAATCATACTTTGAATTCTTTTTTCAGCCACAAAGCCCGTTCCTATCTGGAATGGGGTTTTGTGGCTTTTTTTATTTACAACATGCCCCTCTTGTTTCACGCAAGAGCGCAAGGGCGTTACGGCTGGCGGACGGATGCCGGGGCTCGTAGGCGACGATAATGGGCTGAACTGGGGGGCGTAGTTGTGCTTTGCCCTTTATTTCACGCCACGGCGCCACGGCGCCACGTTTTGGGGATAGGGGCGGGCCTATAGCAAGCCGCGGAGTTGGGCCGCTTCCCACAGCTTTACCTTTGCTGATCAGCAATTGGAAATGTCAGGGGGTGGCTCGCCTCGGTTTTGCCGGTGTTCAGCCACCCCCTGACTTTCCCGGCAGTCAGCGACTGGCTAAGCCGGAATTCCCCATAGCAAGCCTACCAGCCCCATGCTTCCCGGCCATCTCGGCTAGTTAGCGGCTGACTTGCCTGAAGGGCGCCTTGCTTAGTCAGTCGCTAACAGTCGCTCGAAAAAATATTGATTTTCACCCTGCGGCTCTCCGGGGCTACAGGGGGATGTAAATCCGCCCAGTCACGGGATAGGCCAGCAAAATAAAGAGGCCGCCTCTAGCTCTAGAGGCGGCCTCTTTTATTAATAAAATGAGTTATTAGAACCGATATCCAAGTGAAAGGCCGAAGCCTGTGTTTTTAAGCGACGAATCATTACTGGAGATCCGTTTATCTTCGGGATTGATCTTGAGCATTCCAAGTTGTGTGTTGAGTTGGAAGAACACCCCGTTGGCCATTTCATATCCGACAAAAACATTTCCACCGGCATCAAATGCTTTTAAATAAAATTCACCCAGGGGATCACCTGCCTCCACAACGTTTTGGAAGGTAATATCTGTCTTAATGGATGCAGCGTCGCCTTCGGTTGTTACTTTTCCCCCGATACCATAACCAAGGTAGGGCCCAAATCCAATCATGATGTATCCGTTGCCCAGTAAGGCTTTGTAAACCAGGTTTAACGGCAATTCAACATAAGAAATATTGAACTTGTTTGTAATTGCGCCATTCGTGTTTTTTGCTCCTTTGGTGCTAAACAGCAAGCCAGGTTGAAAATAGAACTGCGGAACAATAGGTATCTGGGCATTGACCCCAGCGTGAAAGCCAATGATCATGTCATTTTCAAGTTTGTCCCCAGTGATATCTTTCCCGTTCAGATTCTGCACATTTACGCCACCGAGCACGGCAAAGGATGTCTGAGCATTGGCCAGCGGTGCTGAAAACATCAGGATCAAAAAGAAAGAAAACAGTCTCGTTTTCATGGTAATTAGTTTTGTAGATTTCAATATTTAAAATTCATTCGTTAGCGCGTGTTTGGAGGCAGTGCGTTGAGATTGAAAAACGCCACTTCCCAACATACGCTATGGCCTATTTACCGGCTTCTTTTTCCGCTTCAGCCTTCATCTTTTCATTTGCAGTAATCAGAAACTCCACCCTTCGGTTTTGAGAACGGCCAGTTGCTGTGTCATTGTCATATTTTGGCTGCGTTTCGCCCAGTCCTTTAAGGGTAACGCGGCTGGCAGCTATCCCTTTTTGGGATAGATAACCAGCAACGGCGCCAGCCCGTCTTGTAGATAATTCCTGGTTATACGCGTCGCTGCCTTTACTGTCGGTATGTCCTTGCAATTCAATATCCGTATCAGGATATTCGTTCAGAACTGTAACCAGCTTATTAAGGCTTGTTTTGGCGTCACCCGACAGGTCAGATCTGTCAAATGCAAACAGCACTTTACTGCTGAATTCCACCACAATACCTTCACCAACTCTTTCCACCTTTGCATCAGGGACGGTGGTTTTTATTTTCTCAGCCTGCTTGTCCATCTTATGGCCAATCACTGCACCTGTTGTACCTCCTACCGCAGCTCCGATAATTGCACCCAGCGCGGTATTGCCGGAAGCCTTGCCAATAACGGCGCCCATTGCGCCTCCTGTTACGGTTCCAACTGCCGCCCCTTTCTGGGTTTTGTTTAATGAAGCACAGCCGGGAAATATCAAAGCTGCGCATAAAATAAGGGCCCAACTCATTCTCAATTTTTTCATGTCTATTATAATTTTAAAATGTCAGCCTGATGGCTGGTTATCTATTCAATTTCATTCTAAGATGCCCTTATTTAATCAAATTTGTGTTACATGATTTTAGAAATAAGTTACAACATTCACACATTTTGAATTTGCGTTAAGTTGTTATGGAAAGGATATGGGCAAGAATGCGATAATCTCTAAGAACTTGTTTAAAATTCGTTTTTGGGAATGAAAAGGATTCATTTTTTGGTGAGACAAGGCTCTTTTTGAAGTGCATACCTGGAAGGTATGGACAAAAAAAGGAACGAAGTATCACCGAAAAAGGGGCATTTTCAACCCGAAGTATGAAATTTAAACAAGTTCTAAATGTGTGAATAATGTAACTTATATCAAGAATTGTATAACGCCCCTTTCTCCTTATCCGCCTACCTTTATAATAGTGCGTATTATTTATTTGAACCGAACAGCTAAAATTTAAAAAAATGAGTAAGGATAAAGGAAGCAAAAACCAGAAAAAATCGAAGGCGGATAAGTCATTAGGTAAAAAGAAGGCCGTGTCTGCATACAAGTCCGAAAGTAAAAACACAAAGGAGCCTAGCCTCGATGTTTTTATTCCAAAGGAAGACTCGAAGGGTAAAGGACGGGGAGGCAAAAAGTAATGCCAATGATTTATCGCAACTTGAATTAATTATATCGCTTCCGTGCCCGAATAAGCGGCGCTGCCAGGGGCTTATTGATATGTTTAAAATTTAAAAAATGAAAAATGAGGTCATTGCTAACATTGTTGGCGAAGAGGTTTTTAGCTCATTTCAAAACGCCATATTAAAAAGCCAGGAAGAAAACCTGCTTCCCGCCGGCGCTAGAATACCCGAAATTCTTTTCATCACCTCCTATCCACCCAGAGAATGTGGCATAGCAACCTATTCGCAGGATCTGATAAAAGCGCTTCATAACAAGTTCAGCGATTCCTTCTCGATCAAGGTTTGTGCGCTGGAATCCGGGGATTCCAGCTACACCTATGCGGATGAAGTGAAGTATACCCTCAATACGAATGACCCCGCCAAGTACCTTGAAATAGCCCGCGCCATTAACAACGACGAACGCATCGGGGCCGTTGTGGTGCAGCATGAATTTGGATTCTTTGAGGATGCCGGAGAGGATGCTTTTCTCCCATTTTTGTACAGGCTTATCAAACCAGTAGTCGTCGTTTTTCATACTGTGCTGCCTCATCCCGATGAATCCTTAAAAATAAAAGTCCGGGATATAGCAGCAGTCAGTGCGTCCGTGATCGCGATGACAAAAAATTCAGCGCAGATATTGATAGAGGATTATGACGTGCTGCCTCAGAAAATTGCGGTCATAGCGCATGGCGCCCACCTGGTGCCGCATTTGGATAAGGCCTTTCTGAAAGAAAAATACGGATTAACCGGCAGGAAAGTGTTGGCCACTTTCGGGCTGCTCAGCTCCGGGAAAGGCATAGAAACCACACTGGACGCCCTGCCGGCCATTATCAAATTAAATCCGGAAGTGATGTTTTTGGTCATTGGTAAAACGCATCCCGGAGTAATTAAATCGGAGGGAGAAAAATACCGGCACAATATGGAGCAGAAAGTTGCCGAATTAAACCTCCATCAGCATGTGGCATTTATCAACAGTTATCTTCCTTTACAGGATTTATTGGAGTATTTGCAGCTTACTGATATTTACCTGTTTACTTCCAACGACCCCAACCAGGCGGTTAGCGGCACCTTTTCTTATGCCATGAGTTGCGCTTGCCCGATTATTTCGACCCCTATCCCGCACGCGCGCGAGGTGCTTCGCAAGGATACCGGTATCCTTATTGATTTTGAAAACCCAAAACAATTGGCCGATGCCATCAACCGCTTAATGAGCGATGATGCATTAAGAACCGCGTTCAGCTTAAGCACCTTGCAACGGATCGTTCCAAGCGCCTGGGAAAATTCAGCCATTGCTCATGCCCTGCTGCTCCAGCGTGTTGTTGAAGACGCAAACGGCACAGACGCCTCGATGAAAAATACGAAGTCCCTATTCCATCAGGGCAAAAATATCACTTTGCAATATCGTCTTCCGCCAATCAAGCTGGATCATTTAAAAAAGATGACCACTGATGTTGGGATTATCCAGTTTTCAAAGATCAACCAGCCTGATGTTGATTCCGGTTACACCCTCGATGATAATGCCCGGGCTTTGATCGCTATGTGTATGCACTATGAGTTAACGGCTGACGAAACGGATGTGGATTATATTCGCACCTATCTGGATTTCATAAAGTACTGCCAGCAGCCCGAAGGATATTTTTTGAATTATGTGGATTCGGATAAAAAATTCACCGAACAAAATAATGCCGTCAATCTGGCTGACGCCAATGGAAGGGCTATCTGGGCATTGGGGTATTTGCTTTCCAGGCGCGCTTTATTGCCGGCAGCATTAAACGCAACGGCTGAAGGCGTCTTTCAGCAGGCATTGCCCCGGATAGAAATGATGCATTCCACCCGCGCCATCGCTTTTGCCCTGAAAGGTTTGTATTACGGCAACCTTGGAAATAAGTTACCCCAAAATTCCGCCCTCATAAAAGCACTGGCCGGCCGGATCGTCCAAATGTACCGCCATGAATCGGAGCAGGATTGGCAGTGGTACGAAAGTTACCTGACTTATGCCAACAGTGTATTGCCGGAAGCGATGTTATGCGCCTGGCTGGAAACAGGAGGCCAGGATTATAAAGACATCGCCATTGAGTCGTTTGATTTTTTATTGTCGCAAACCTTTAATAAAAACGGGATAGAAGTCATCTCCAACAAAAACTGGTTGCAAAAAGGACAGGAAGCAGGGCCATTGGGCGAACAACCCATTGATGTGGCCTATACGATTTTAGCCCTAAGCAATTTTTACGAAGCATTCCGGGATGAAGAATATCTTAAAAAGATGAAAACGGCATTCAACTGGTTTTTGGGAGACAACCGCTTACATCAAATTATCTATAACCCCTGCACCGGCGGCTGTTATGACGGGCTGGAGGAAACGCATGTGAACCTCAATCAGGGGTCAGAGTCAACGGTATGTTATTTGATGGCCCGATTAACGGTCGAACGGTATGAAAATGAAAGGTGAAATGCGGAAGCCGGTAGCTTTAATCGTGGCCCATCCCGATGATGAAACCTTATGGGCCGGCGGAACGATACTTAGCCATCCTTCCTGGCAATGCTTTATGGTTTGTGCCTGCCGGGGAAATGATACGGACCGCGCCCCCAAATTTTACGATGCGTTAAAAGTACTTAAATCCGAAGGGGCCATGGGCTGTCTTGACGACGGGCCTGATCAAAGGCCGTTGGATGAAGCAGTGGTGGAAGGTGTTATCCTGGACTTGTTGCCTCCCAGGCATTTCGGCCTGGTCATTACGCATAATCCTTCCGGAGAATATACCAGGCATCTCCGGCATGAGGAGGTCAGCAGAGCCGTTATTCAACTCTGGCATGCCGGGAAAATATCCACTGATGAACTCTGGACGTTTGCTTATGAAGACGGGGGTAGGGAATATCTTCCCAAACCTGTCGAGAATGCGGCTATTTACCAAAAAATTTCCAAACAGGACTGGCTGAAAAAATACAGTTTGATTACCGAAATATATGGATTTGAGAAAACCAGCTTTGAAGCGGAAACAACGCCCCGGGCCGAAGCATTCTGGCAATTTTCAAATTCGAATGACGCCATGAAATGGCTTAGCAATGGAGGTGTTTTAACATGAAAGTATTGGTATTATATGATTACCCTCCCTCACCCGGAGGGCTGGCAACCCAGGGAGACCTTTTATACAGAGGCCTTCTTGAAATGGGCGTCGACGCCCATGCTGTTCATTTCGAATCTGCCCAGGAGAAGGAATGGTATTATCGCTGGTTTGAGCCCGATGTTGTGGTTGGGGTAGGGTATTGGGGGCACACGCCGCAATTGGTGCTTCACCCGCAACGGTATGGCGTGCAGCCGGCGCCCTGGTTGGTGGTACTGATGGTTATATCGCCAACTATCAGGAAGTATTGAATGCCCTTCCATTGATACTGGTTACCTCCAATTGGGTAAAGGAAATGTATGTCCGCGATGGAATCAGTGGCGACAAAATCGAGGTGTTGCCGGTAGGCTGCGATACCGATGCTTTTATACCTCGCCCTAAGGACGACCCGAAAATTTCGGCGGTGCGCGAAGCCCTGGGTATTTCACCCGATCAGTTAATGATCCTCACCGTCGGTGGCGACGCGGCGTCAAAAGGCGCACAGGAAGTCATGCAGGCGCTGGCTATCATCGATAGAAAAGCGCCCGATTGGAAATACGTCTGTAAAGTATGGCCACAGCCGCGCACCAAAATTCAAAACCAGATCGACCTGGAAATGGCGGCGCAGCTGGGCATTGAAAAGAATATTACGTATGCAACCAATACCATCTCCCGAGCTTTCATGCCTTACCTGATCGGGGCCTGCGATATCTACGCCGCCCCCTCCCGCCTGGAAGGCTTCGGAATGCCACAAGTGGAAGCCGGCGCTTGCGGAAAACCGGTTATTAGTATTAAGGCTATGGGTATGCTCGATACCCTTATCCACGGCGAAACGGCATTGCTGGCCAAGGTGGCGCAGAAAATTGTCGTGAACGAAGTAATACTTGGGGATGAATCCGGGTTTGAAGATCAACACAAAGTGGTATTTAAAGCGCCGCGGACCGTGGATTACCGGGCTAGTGTGCATGATATCGCCAGGCATTTGATGACTCTGATGACTGATGCAGCACTGCGGGAAAAGATGGGCAAGGCTGGCAGAGCGCGGGTAGTGGAACATTTCGACTACCGCGTGGTGGCCAGGCGGTTTGTACAGATAATGAACGATCGAATGGGGATAAACTAATGGAAATTTATGAACAATTTGGAATTGCTGACTGAATATTTGAAATATATGAATTCCACAGGCATTCAATACATTTTATTTTATATAGTGCCCGGGCCGCTTGATGTGTGAATGATGTAACATTTTTACAGAAATATGTAACGATTGTCAGAAAAAAGAGGAGTAGCTTTAAGAGCATGTTTGGAGGCCGGGTTTGAAAACGAAAAGAGTCAATTTTTTGATGAGACGACCTGCCCGCCGTAAAAATCAATGAGAAATGAAAGCAAAAAGAACAGATAGACCGGCAAAAAAAATCTTATTGGGTATTTTAGTAATGATGATGTTATTTTCATTTGCTTCGTGTGCCAAAAAAATAAAATTTTTAACGTCATCAACAGTCCCGGCAGCACAAGGTTATGTCACGGTAAAAAGGGATAATAACCAGAACTATGTTATCAAAATAATATTATCGAATTTAGCTGAAGTCAAAAGACTGCAGCCAGCCAGATCCAACTATGTAGTCTGGATGGAGACAGACAAGGGAAGAACGGAAAATTTAGGGCAACTAAATAGTTCATCTGGATTTCTTTCAAAGAATTTGAAAGCGTCTATGGAGACGACTTCTTCATACAAGCCTGCCAAAGTATTTATTACCGCTGAAGACAATACCAATGTTCAATATCCGGGAAACCAAGTCATATTGACGACATCCAAATTTTAAAATGGATCCTTTGACTAAACGGAGGGCCTGTTGTTTACCCCCCCCAAGATTCAAAAAATCCCGCTCATGAAACCCAATGAAGGGAAATCGACGGTATCTCCAAAAGAAAAAATGGCTGATCCGGATACCGGCCAGTTTCCAATAGTTGGTATTGGCGCATCGGCCGGCGGGCTTGAAGCGCTGGAGCAATTTCTGGGTAAGGTGCCGCCTGATAGCGGGATGGCGTATGTTGTTATTCAGCATCTTGATCCGACCCAAAAAGGCATGTTGCCGGAATTGCTTCAGCGAATTTCCAATTTAGCGGTTTTTCAGGTAGAAGACCGCATGGCTGTAAAGCCCAACTGCGTATATGTTATTCCTCCCAACAAGAGCCTTTCGATATTAAAAGGAGTACTTTACCTTTTTGAACCAATAGAAACAAGAGGGCTGCGCCTTCCGATTGATTTTTTCCTGCGCTCCCTTGCCGAGGACCAGAAGGAACTTGCAATCGGCGTTATTCTTTCGGGTATGGGCGCCGATGGCAGTATTGGAATCCGGGCCATCAAAGAAAAAAACGGGATCGTGATGGTGCAACAACCAGAAACAGCAAGATTTGACAGTATGCCCCGAAATGCCATCGATTCCGTACTGGCCGATATAGTAGCCCCCGCCAACGAATTGCCCGAAAAGCTCATTTCGATCCTTAGACACACCCCTGTCGTCAAATTAACACTGGCGTCAGAGTCAGAAATTAAAGACAAAAGCGCGTTCGAAAAAATCATTCTCCTGCTGAGGACTTATACCGGAAACGATTTCTCGCTGTATAAAAAAAATACGATGTACCGCCGCATCGAAAGGCGAATGGGCGTACACCAAATTGATAAGATCGCTTCGTATGTCCGATTTTTACAGGAAAATAAGAAGGAGGGAGAAATTCTTTTTAAAGAATTGATGATTGGCGTTACTAATTTTTTTCGCGATCCTTTAGTATGGGAAAAGTTAAAAGAGGAGGTTATTCCAGATCTGCTCGCCAACCGGCCGGGGGATACCATTTTTCGGGCATGGGCGCCGGGCTGTTCTACCGGGGAAGAAGCCTATTCATTAGCGATCGTGTTCAAAGAAGCGCTTGAGAAAACGAATTCGAACGGAGATTTTTCCCTGCAAATATTTGCTACCGACCTCGATAATGAAGCTATTGAGTCAGCCCGGAAAGGGCTGTTTCCTGCAAAAATTGCCGCTGATGTATCACCGGCCCGCCTGGGCCGTTTTTTTGTGGCAACAGATGATGGCTATCGCGTCAGTACGGAAATAAGAGAAATGATTGTGTTTGCACAACACAACATCATCATGCACCCGCCCTTCACCAAGATCGATATCCTTTCGTGCCGCAACCTGCTTATTTATATGGATACCGAATTGCAAAAGAAATTGCTGGGGTTATTTTACTATTGTATTAATCCGAATGGGATTATGGTGCTGGGAAGTTCCGAAACTCCGGGAACACAGAGTGCTCTTTTTAAACCTGTGGATACCAAATTGAAAATTTACAAACGCTCTGCCACTATCTGGGCGCCTGAATTAATTGATTTTCCTGCTTCATTCTCCCGAACTGAACCTGGCCAGATGGATAACTCTATTCCTCCCCACGTAAACGCGAATATTCAAATGTTTGCCGATCAGTTGCTGTTGCAGCACTTTTCACCTGTCGGTGTTTTGGTGAATGAAAATGGCGACATCATTTACACCAGCGGGCGTACGGGAAAATACCTGGAGCCTGCAGTTGGTAAAGCAAACCTGAATATTTTTGCCATGTTGCTCGAAGGCCTGCGCAACGAATTCCCCGTCGCCTTCCGGAAAACCATCAAAACAAAAGAGCCGGTAGTCTTACACCATATCAAAGTTACTGCAAACGGCCACACGCAAACCGTAAATGTTAACATACAATGGATTGATAAACCGTCGCCTTTAAACGGTATGATAATGATCGTTTTTACGGATGTGCCGGAAAATACGGCCGCTCATCCGCTGGAAAATAAAGAAAAGAAGACTTCAAGTGGTATCACGGATTCTGAGTTTGAAAAAGAGTTGCAGCATGTCCGTGAAGAAATGCAGAGCGCGCTCGAAGAAATGCAGACTTCGGAGGAAGAGCTGAAAACTACCAACGAGGAATTGCAGTCAACCAATGAAGAGCTGCAGTCAACCAATGAAGAACTTACGACTTCAAAAGAAGAAATGCAAAGCATGAATGAAGAACTTCAAACGGTGAACGCTGAATTGCAATCGAAGATAGATGATTTTTCGCGGGTAGATAACGACATGAAAAATCTGCTCAACAGCACCGATATTGCAACTTTATTTCTCGACAAAGAACTGAATATCCGCCGCTATACCGATCAGGCAACCAAAATTTTCAAACTGATAAAAAGCGATATAGGGCGGCCTTTTACGGATCAGGCTTCCGACCTTATATACCCCGAACTGGCTGCCGACGCCCTCGAAGTATTAAGGACACTTATATTTATCCAAAAACAGATCCCCACTAAAGACGGGCGATGGTTTGCCATCCGCATTATGCCCTACCGCACCGTCGATGACAGAATAGATGGCCTGGTTATCACTTTTATCAACCTTTCGGACCTCAAACAGGTGGAAGGGAAATTACGCGAAGCAGAGCGGATGAATCGGTTGCTCTTAAATCAATCAACCGATGTTATTCTGTATTTGTCAACCGACTGGGAAATACTGGAGTTTAATCCTGAAGCTGAAAAATTTTTCGACAAGAAACGGAATGATGTTTTGAATCGGAACTTCATTCAGCTTTGTATTCCCAAACCGGGTCAAAAAAAAGCTGAAAAAGGCCTGAAAAAAATATTGAATGAAGCACTGGATAAAAAAATAGAAATACAGGTAATAGCTGCCGGCGGCGATTTGCATGTTGCGGAGTGGTCCGTAAATGTTTTGCGCAATAACCTGGAAAAACCGGTAGGGACGATTTTGTCACTAAAACAAGCACAAAAAATGCAACGCCATGAGTAGCGAAGAAAGAAACTTGACAGATGCCCAGATGCTGCGTTTGAAAGCCGAAGAGCGGCTGAAAGAGGAAAATGACGAGGTTGAAAGGTTGATAAAGGAAGGTGATGCGAAAAGGCTGCTGCACGAATTGCAGGTGCACCAGATAGAATTGGAAATGCAAAACGAAGCACTGCGACAGGCCAATGAAACAGCAGAAGCAGCGCTTAAAAAATATACCATCCTGTACGATTTGACCCCGATGGGCTATCTCACGCTCGATTCCGAAGGCAGTATCCTTGAGCTTAACTTCACGGCCGCCGAAATGCTCGGTGAAAAACGCTTTAGTTTAAAAAACACCAACTTTAAACTTTTCGTCTCCGAAGAGTCATTGCCGGCGTTTAACGATTTTTTCAGCAAGGTATATACCAGTAATTCAAAAGAATCCTGCGAGTTGATACTTGGTTATGATAAAAAGTTTTTATGCCATGTATACCTGGAAGGCGTAGTGGCCGGCGAAGAGCAGGAATGCCTTTTGTCGGCAGTTGATATTTCAGCCTTCAAAAAGTAGGCGCCTATGTGTGAATGATGTAACCCTTTGCCAAAATTGTGTAATACTCTCCTGAATTAAATGTCTTACCTTCTTTCTGTGCGGGAATGTTCTCCTACGAAAATATTAAGAAAATGAACACAAAAGAATTAAAAGGCAACTGGAATGAACAAAAAGGGAAACTCAAACAAAAGTTCGCAACCTTAACTGACGATGACCTGATGTTTGCAGAAGGCAAGAGAGAGGAAATGCTTGGGAAGCTCCAAATCAAGCTGGGCAAAACCGAAGAAGAAATGAAAAAGATTCTTGACGAGCTTTAATCAGCTGCCTCTGAAAAAAATGCCATCAGATTAAATGAATAATTTCCAATTGCATCGCCTGGGGCAAATTATGGAACCCGAACCCGGCAATCCAATGGAGGCCGAGGGCGTCCTGAATCCGGCGGCCATTCGCGGCCCGGATGGCGAACTATACCTGTTTCCAAGGCTTGTCGCGCAGGGTAATTATTCGCGTATCGGTATTGCCCGGGTGCTGTTCAATGAAGCCGGCGACCCGACAGGTGTTGAACGGCTCGGAATCGCCCTGGAGCCAGAGGCAGATTATGAACGCCGGCCCGATGGTAGCGGTGGATGTGAGGATCCCCGCATCACCTTTGTTGAGCCGCTTCAGTGCTACATCATGGCCTATACGGCATTTTCTCCGATGGGGCCGCGGATCGCCCTGGCCGCATCGGAGGATTTGTTTCAATGGAAGCGTCTTGGGCTTGCGACTTTTCAGGAGTATCGCAATATCGATTTTGTCAACGTGGACAATAAGGATGCTTGTCTTTTCCCCGTCGTAATACCTAATCACGCCGGGAAAATGCAACTGGCTATGCTTCACCGGCCGCTTTTTCCCGGCACTCGCCCTCATGAAACCGTCTGTCATGCCGAACCCAGAGTGGTGGATGTCGATCATGAAAGCATCTGGATTTCCTACTGCCCGATGGTTCTGGATGGCGTCGAACCCTATTATTTTGGCCTGATCAATTCTCATCACCGGCTCGCCACTCCGGTAGCGCCCTGGGAGCGCCTGAAAATCGGCGGGGGCACGCCACCCATCCTGACACGGCACGGCTGGCTGATCATCTACCATGGGGTGTGTGAAATAGCGGCTTTGGGTAATGATAAAAAACAGCTGTGTTACTCGGCCGGGCTGATGGTGCTTTCAGCAGGACATCCGCGTGTGATTCGCTATCGTTCGCCGGAGCCGGTGTTGACACCGGAACTGCCGCATGAACGGCACGGGATCGTCGACAACGTCGTATTCCCCACCGGCATCGACCGGCGCGACGATCTTGGCTTACCGGGCCGCTTCGACGTCTACTATGGAATGGCCGACAAACGCATTGGCGTGGCGCGCTTTGATTTGCCGGATATCTTGCCTCCGGATGGGCACGCCGACCCGCCGGAAAGGAAGGTGTAATACCTTTGCTTTAGGTATTTGGTTTAATAGCCAGAAGACAGAGGTAGCTGCTGTTTACAGCGTTCAATACACAAATCCGCGATAGGAAGAGTATTTATGGATTTTTAAAACTTTGAAACAATGACAATTCAATTTAATACAGGCAACAATATAACAGGGAGCGAAGAACAAAGCGCTCCTTTAATCGCCTTAATATCAGATGGGCTAAGCCGGTTTAGTGCTCAAATAACACGCCTGGAAGTTCATCTCTCCGATGAGGATGGTAATAAGGATGGGCTGAATGATAAACGATGTATGATTGAAGCCCGCCTGGAAGGAATGCAGCCAATTGCAGTTACCAGTCACGCAAACACCCATGAACAGGCAGTTGAAGGGGCAATTGACAAGTTAATGACTTCTCTGGAAACAATACTAGGCCGTAAAAAATCAAAAATAATATGAACTGCTCAAAATTAGTTTTGGCCACTTTGCTTCTTATTGGAGCAACTTTATCCTCCTGTTCACCTCGCTTAGTCGGTTCCTGGGCTATCCAAAGATACGAAACGACTACTCCAGATCAACAGGGGACTTCTGTGAACGACATTGGGATTTTGGTATTCCATAGAGACGGTACTGGAGAGAAGAATATCGCTTATTCGCTTTTTGGAGCCAAAACAGACGACAGGTTGCCGTTCAATTGGACGGCAACAGATCAATATGTTACGATACAAAGTGAAGGGTCCTCATTTTCAAAAACCTGGATTTTTATTGAGGATAAAGCGAAATTCCAAAAATGGGAATCAACGGATGGGAGTAATCAGGTTCAAACCTTAGAATTAAAAAAACAATGAAATTCGCGCATTTGAAAATGAAATAAAAAGCCTTAAAGGTGATCCTTACCAATGATATGGTTTAGCTCAACCATCGTCAATGACTTTATAATTCCAAGCATTGCCTCCAGTTGTTGCTGGGGGCTTTTTTTTATTGCGAAACCATTTACAAAATCATGAAAAATATAAAAATTTTAAAGGTGTTTTTTTACGGCGCATTATTGTTTAGTATCACAGCCTGTGTTAACCAACAAGGACACGGAATGATGCAAGGAAACGACACGATGTACATGGGGAACTGGAATTGGCTACTGATTGTAATAACTTTAGGGATCGGACTCCTTATCGGGCTTATAGTAGCCCGTAAAAAGAAGTAGTTATTTTTTAAAAGCTGTTAGCGTTAAAAAATGATGCAAACCATAAATTGGCAAACGATAGAAGAAGCGAAGAAGGCTGCCCTTGAAGTGTTGCTTCACAATGCCCACGGCCCCTTTCACGGCCTTCCGCGTACGGCCGGCTGGGGGTATCCGGAGCCCTACACCAGAGATTTGATGTTTTCTATCCTGGGGATTGCTGTTTCCGGAAACCAGAAGCTGCTAAAGAGCATTCGCAGCGTATTGGAAACACTGGCGAAAAATCAGACCGAACACGGGCATATCCCTTCCCTGGTGCACGATAAGGAAGACCGGGGGGCGAGCGATAGCACCCCTTTGTTTTTGCTGGGTGTCGGCATTTTTAGAAAAATAACCGCCGAACATGACTTTCTTCAGGAGGCCGTCAGCAAAGCCTTAACCTGGATGGCCTACCAATGCCCTGCTGACCGATATCTGGTTGCCCAGCAACCCACCAGTGACTGGCGTGATGAACAATGGGTGATCGGATATGGCCTGTTTGTGAATACCCTGGTATATAGCTATCTCCGGCTCCTGGGGCAGCACGAAAGGGCAGAGGAAGTGCGGCATGAGATACGCCGGTTTACCGTTACCGGAGGGGCTATGCACCATCATGTCCACGAAGGTTTCGTAGTAAAACATAAGCCTTACTATGCTTTCTGGTCCTATAAAATTTACAGCAGCGAACGTTTCGACCTGCTCGGCAACAGCCTGGCCATCCTTTCCGGAATAGCATCGCCCACTCGGGCGGAGGAAATGGTTTCCTGGATCGAAGAGGAGTGCGCCGCCATGAGGGAAAAAGGGGAATTAGCCGTTGATCTGCCGCCCAATTTCTTCCCCTATATCAAACCGGAAGACCCGGACTGGCTTCCACGATATGCCATATATAACAATCCAGGGGATTACCACAATGGAGGGATATGGCCCTTTATTTGCGGATTTTATGTTGCGGCCCTGGTAGCTGCTAAACGATACTCGCTCGCCAGAGAAAAGCTCCTGGCGCTCACCCAAATCATCAAACTTTCCCATACCGGAACCGTGGCGTTTGGATTTAACGAATGGCTGAAAGCCCAGGACGGCAAGCCCATGGGGCAGGACTGGCAAACCTGGAGCGCTGCGCTTTACCTCTACGCCGCAAAATGCGTGGAAGAAAAAAGGACACCTTTTTTTGATGAAATACGAAGTGGGTTAATGGAATCGAAAATGGATCGTTAACCCCAGAAGCTCCAAACAAGGGGGCTGTTCAAAGCTTGCCCGGCTCACAGAGATGGAGCCCAGCTGCCACAGTATCTAATAGTATCTATAGCATCTTTTTCATTTGGCATTCAAAAAGCGCGCATCCTTTCTAATTTCTCCCAACAATCTGCTATTTTTACCCAAAGCCCTATCTCCTATGAGGAAAAACTCGCTTGTTCTTCCCCTGCTATTTCTAGCTATCCTGTTACAAGGGCAGGATACGGAACAAATCACCATTCCCGGTTCTGAGATAAGCTTTCAACTCGTGCACCTCCCGGCAGGCCAACTGCAGGTGGAAGGCGAGGATGGCCAACCCATTCCCATTCAACTCGACGCCTTTTGGATGGGGGCGCACGAGGTAACCTATGATGAGTTTGCCCTCTTCCAGCAGCGGCAATACGACAGTGATGTCAGCAACTGGCAGGAAGGCGAATATCGTGCCGATGCCGTCAGCCGGCCGACGCCGCAATACCTGGATTATACCTACGGCATGGGTACCACAGGCGGCTTCCCCGCGGTGAGCATGACCCAGCAGGCGGCCCTGCGCTATTGCTACTGGCTGTACCAGAAAACCGGGCAGTTTTTTCGCCTGCCGACCGAAGCCGAATGGGCCTACGCCTGCCAGGCCGGGCAAAACTGGGCGCCGGAAAAGTTGGTGGATTATGCCTGGTTCTATGATAACGGCTATGAAGCTTATCATAAAACTGGTGAAAAAGCACCAAACCCCTGGGGGCTTTACGATATGTTGGGCAATGTAGCAGAATGGACCCTCGATGAATACCGAAAGGACTACCCGGCAGCCATTGGGCAGGATGCGATTAATCCTTGGGTGAAACCGGCCAAGCGCCATTCGCGCACCGTCATGGGGGGCTCTTACGATAGCCCCGAGAAGGAATGCAATTGCACCTATCGGCAGAAATCACAGCCCCGATGGCAGGCCCGCGACCCGCAGATCCCCAAAAGCATCTGGTGGAATACGGACTCCCCCTTCGTAGGCTTCCGCTTCGTACGGCCGGAACAACAGCCCAGTACGGCGGAAGTGGATGCCTTTTTTCAGGAGGCAATCCGGGATTGACCATCTGAGGGGCTGCCGAAATGGTTATATGGCTATATTGCTGCCTTCCGCCCGCCCACTCGTCATACTCGCGTTCGGGTAAACCTTCCGACTTCCGACTTCCGACTTCCGACTTTGATTAATTTCACTTCAATCTGAAGCAATATGAAGAAACTCAATCGCCGAACATTTGTCAAGCAAACCACTGCAGTAGCGGGTGGGATTTTACTGGCGCCCTCCATGCTGGCTGCCAAAGCTCATATCGAGGGCAGTGACGCCATCAAAGTTGGCCTTGTCGGTTGTGGTGGGCGGGGCACCGGCGCAGCCGTACAGGCGCTGCTATCCGGTCAGAATGTACAACTGGTTGCTATGGCCGATGCCTTCCGCGACAATCTGGACAACAGCTACAAGCAGATTGTGGGCGAAGCTGAAAATAATGAACTGCCTTCCGAAAGGGTAATGGTGCCGGAGGAGCATAAATTCGCCGGCTTCGAAGCTTACCAGAAAGTATTACCGCTTTGCGATGTCGTCATCCTGGCTACGCCGCCGGGCTTCCGCCCGATTCACTTCGAGGCGGCGGTGAAGGCTGGTAAGCATATTTTTATGGAAAAACCGGTAGCGGTAGATGGACCGGGGGTGCGCCGGGTTTTGGCGGCAGCCGAAGAAGCTAAACGCAAAAAACTCAATGTGGTAGTAGGCCTGCAGCGCCATTATGAAACGGTTTACCAAAAGTGGATGGAACTGCTGCATGAAGGCGTCATCGGTGATATCGTCACCGCGCACGTATACTGGAACAGCGGTGGCGTATGGGTGCGCGAACGGCAGCCGGGCCAAACGGAGATGGAATACCAGATGCGCAACTGGTACTATTTTAACTGGTTGTGCGGTGACCATATAAACGAACAGCACATCCACAACCTCGACGTGGGTAACTGGGCGAAGCAGGCCTATCCCGTCCGGGCGCATGGCATGGGCGGCCGGCAGGTGCGCACCGGCAAGGAATTCGGAGAGATATTCGACCACCATTTTGTCGAGTATGAATATGCCGATGGCAGCCGCATGTTCAGCCAGTGCCGCCATATTGTGGGCACGAATTACCGCGTGACGGAGTCCTTCCAGGGCACAAACGGTTCGGCGCCGGCGCCGGGTGTCATTCAGACCCGCAGCGGGTATAAACTTCTAAACCACGACGCCAAAAACGACCTCAACCCTTATCAGGTGGAGCACAATGTACTCTTCGATGCAGTGGCCAAAGGGGAATATAAGTTTGCCGATGCTGAGAACGCCGCTAAGAGCACCCTCACCGCCCTCATCGGCCGCATGGCGACCTACTCCGGCCAAATTATCGAATGGGATGCCGCACTGAACTCCAATCTTGACCTGATGCCCAAACGTTTCGCCTGGGATGCCGAGCCGCCGGTCCTGCCGGATGAGAATGGCTTCTACGCGGTGGCGGCGCCGGGGGTGACGAAGGTGTTGTAAGGTCTGTAGGTCTGAAGGTCGTGAGGTCGTGAGGTCTGTAGGTCTGAAGGTCGTGAGGTCGTGAGGTCGTGAGGTCGTGAGGTCTGTAGGTCGTTAGGTCGTTAGGTCGGAAGGTCTGTAGGTCGGAAGGTCGTTAGGTCGTTAGGTCGGAAGGTCGTTAGGTCTGTAGGTCGTGAGGTCGTGAGGTCGTGAGGTCGTGAGGTCGTGAGGTCGTGAGGTCGTTAGGTCGTGAGGTCGTTAGGTCGGAAGGTCAGAAGGTCGGAACCGACGTGCCGACTTTCGGCCTGTTGACGTGCGACAAAAACGCATTCTATGCCCCCAATCAGGCTAATTGCTCCTATAGCTCTGCTGCTCTGGGCTGGCCAGGCAAACATAGGCCAGGGCCAGCCGCTGAGCCGCTATGCGTATCAGCATCCACAGATGGGGACCTTGTTTCGGTTGGTGCTGTATGCAGCGGATAGTGTTCAGGCCGGGCAGGCGGCCGCCGCCGCTTTTGCCCGGATCGATGCGCTGAACGCTAAACTCAGCGATTACCGGGCCGAGAGCGAGTTATCCCGCCTGGGGAGGAGCAGTGATTCAACGAGCGCCTGGGTAGCGGTGAGCCCGGATATGGAAGCAGTGCTGCGGCAGGCCCAGGCCATTTCAACACGGACGGAAGGTGCTTTTGACATTACCATTGGGCCGCTGAGCCGGCTGTGGCGGCGCGCATTTCGGCAAGGTGCATTTCCCGATAACCTGGCGCTGGCGGAGGCGCGGGAACGGGTGGGTTGTCAAAACCTTCAACTGCATCCTGATGAGCCCAAGGTGAAATTGCTTCGCCCCGGCATGCGCCTCGATGCCGGCGGCATCGCCAAAGGATACGCGGTGGATGAAGCGATGAAGGTACTGCAGCAGCAAGGCATTACCATCGCCCTTGTAGACGGTGGCGGCGACTTATGGGCCGGCGCACCGCCGCCAGGGGAAAGTGGCTGGAAGGTAGAAGTGCAGGGCGATACAATGCTGACGATTGCCAACTGCGCCATTGCCACTTCCGGTGATGCCTACCGCTACCTGGAATGGCAGGGGCGGCGCTACAGCCATATCATCGACCCGCGCACCGGCCTGGGCGTGTCGCATGGCAAACAAGTGACAGTACTGGCGCCCAACTGCACCCTGGCCGATGCTCTGGCTTCGGCGCTGAGCGTTGAGCCAGGCTTGGAAATCAGCCTGGAAGCAGTATTTCAGGATTGTAGTTTCCGGATCAAGGATTAGCTTTCAAATAAATCATGGAACATGAATAGAAGAACCTTCGTCAAATCCAGCGTTATGGCAGGGGCGGCTTTAGCGGGCGGACAAAGCCTGGCAGCTACTAACCCCAATTTTAGCCAAGGGGAGCCCTTCAATATGAAATTCGCGCCCCATTTGGGCATGTTCAAAAACCATACGGGAGGCGATCCGGTCCGCCACCTGGAATTTATCTCGGAGCTGGGATTCCGGGCTTTTGAAGACAATGGCATGAAGGACCGCGAAATAGGCGTGCAGCGCAAAATGGCCGGTTTTATGGAGCAACTGGGCCTACAGATGGGGGTGTTCGTTGCGCACAAGATCTATTGGAACGAGCCTAACCTGGCCAGTGGAGACAAGGATAAACGCGAGGAATTCCTCCAGCATATCCGAGAGTCCGTGGAAGTGGCCAAGCGCGTCAACGCCACCTGGATGACCGTCGTGCCCGGCCACCTGGACCTGCGGCAGGACGTGGGATACCAAACCGCCAACGTCATCGAATCGCTCAAACAGGCCAGCGCCCTCCTTGAACCCCACGGCCTGGTGATGGTCCTGGAGCCCCTCAACTTCCGCGACCACCCCGGCCTGTTCCTCTCCAAATCCGCTCAGGCCTATGAGATCTGCCGCTCGGTCGACAGCCCTGCCTGTAAGATCCTCTTCGACATTTACCACCAGCAAATTACCGAGGGAAACCTCATTCCCAACATCGAAAGCGCCTGGGACGAGATCGCCTACTTCCAGATCGGCGACAACCCGGGCCGCAAGGAACCAACAACCGGGGAGATCAATTACCAGAATGTCTTCCGCTTGATCCACGACAGGGGCTACAACGGCATCCTGGGCATGGAGCACGGCAACTCGAAGGAAGGCAAGGAAGGGGAAATGGCAGTGGTGGAGGCGTACCGGCAGGTGGATGTGTGGGATTAAATGGCTGAATGGTGGCATTGCTGAATGGCTATTCAGGGGTTTAAGTCGTCCCAGAAATCCTGCAACAAATCCATTAAATCATCCCATAAACCATCCAGTTTTTACCCCCCCCCTCGGTTCCAAAAAGCAACTCATCATAAAATGCCAGGGCTTTCGCATACGGCAAATTTCGCCGAAGCATTCCCGCATTCTCGCATTCCCGCATTCTCGCATTCCCGCATTCTCGCATTCCCGCATTCCCGCATTCCCGCATTCCTGCATTCTCGCATTCTCGCATTCCTATCGCCCACCTCCGCCAAAAGGCAGGCCCGGAAGGCTAAAGGGAGCTTCCAGGCCCGCGTTATACAAGATTTAAAGTTGGTTCGCTGCTCAAACTCTACCAAAGCAGACTGCTTCGGCGACAACTTTCGCTCCCATGTCAGATTGGCCGTGGAGGTACCAGTAGCCATCCGTTTCATCGATGAACATACGCACGCCCAGATGAGCGTTTTTACCTTTTTCTTCCAGCCGGGTCAGCACCGGAAGGCCCAGGCTGTGGTGCACCATGCGTACTGGAGGTTGTCCGGTTTGCCAGGTGAACGTTCCGGTATAGCTGGGGCGGGCAGCCAGTATTCCATCCACATCCAGTTTTTGCGCCTCCATATGAATTATCGGAGCCTGGATCATCAGGTGGCGGCCGGCGCGCAGGTATAGGGATTGGCGGGAGGACAGGCACAGCTGCGTATCCTCAGCGGCGCTCAGGCGAACCGCCCGGGAACCGGGGCCCCAATTGCCCGCTTCAATACACCCCAGAATATCCGGCGCTTCATTTTCCTCGGCAGCCCTCAAGTCAAGGCGGGAGAACCCGGTATTTCCCGTTTCCGGAAACCGGGCTTTCTCCCCCTTGTCCTCCTTGAGCGCAGTTAGTGTAGCAGAGAGCTGTTGGATCTTTTCTTCCAGGCTTTTCAACCGGCCTTCCAGGGTTTGATGATACACGGCCATTTTAGTTCCAATTGGGGTGAATAAATATCATTTCAGGATTGTGCATAATCGAGGCGGGAAAGCGGGGAGAAAGGAAGCCTTTCTCCCGCCTTCCAACCGGGGTTGGTTTTCGATGGTTAAAGGTAGCCCGGCTGCGTGCAGCCGGGCCAGGGGTTTTAGGGGTTATACAGGGTTTTGAGTTTTGGGCGGAAGAAAAGTTTTTATCAGCAAGCTGTCTACTGTTCGCTGAAAAGCAATTCCGGTCAATGACGTTAGTGGCATTGTAAATTGCCCCAGGGGCTTTAATGCCTCTTCCTCATTTTCACCAACGAACTTCAATGCGAGGCCTTCTACCCCCTGTCCATTGGTAAATGTTTCCAGTAATAGTTTCGGGCTGAACCTGGCCTGCTTCAGTTCGAAGGAAACCGCTTCATTACTCAGGCTTTCAGATTCCTCTAAAAGGATGCGCTGCCTGCCGCCTTCCAGATTTTCGATTACCACCCCGAAAGCCAGGCCACTGTTTTCCGGGATTTGGTATTGGTGTTGGGTATCATCTGCTTCTTTTATAGTCAGAGTGAGGTAGTCAGCAGTGATACTAACTGTTGCTAACTTTATGAGGCCGCCTGATTCATCCCGTTCAGCGATCGGCACTCTACTGCCTGTAGCCATATAGTGTTTGTGTTTTCCGGCCGATTCAAAAGCCGTTTCGCGCGTTTGGGCTGATGTCTGTAACCAGTTTTTATAATGATAGGCCAAAGGTACATCAAGCGCCATTGCCTGGCAAGAAGCTCTTTTTGATTTTATTAAAAAGCCAAAGAGTTTTTTTTGTATATTTCTTAAATGAAATGCAATGTTTTCAGTATTTTGACGAGGTTAAATAATAAATTCCTTTAGATGGTTTCTAACCCCAAAAAAAAGGCTCGTGGCCCATTGCTGCAACTGGTTCAGTCCCTCAGCAAGCAGGAGGTCCGGTACTTCAAGCTGCTCGCCGGGCTACAGGGCGGAAGTAAGCAATACGAACATCTTTTTGAAGCCATGGCGAAAGCTGGGGACGGCTATAATGAAAAGCAGGCCCGGGCCCGGCTCCATAGCGCTGGCCTGGTTCCGGAGAAAAACTTTCCTGTCGTTAAGTTTTATCTGGAACAATCTCTGCTCCGCGCCTTACGCCTGTTTGAGGAAGGCCATTCCAATGACAGTAAAATACACCGGCTATTCGAAGAAGGTAAGCTGTTGCTGGCAAGGCGCATTACCGACGCGGGCCTGAAAAAACTGCAACAGGCCAGAAAGCTGGCCCGCGATTTCGAACGCTTTGCGAAGCTGACAGAGATATTAGACCACCTTCTGAGCTATGAGGGCCGTAGCCTTCACCACGGTTTGAAGGCCATAGATTACATGGATGAACTCTACGCGGAAAAACACTGGGCCATTGAACAACTGAAAATTGAATCCCATTACCACCAACTGCTTCATCGGGCCTATGTCCTTTTAAAAACCCAAAACAAAAACCGGGGCGATAAACACTATGAGAACCAGTTGAAACAATTAAGCTTGCACCCCGCTCTGGCCGACACCAGCCAGGCGACAAGCTTTTTTTCCCAATTATTTCTTTACCACACCAAGAGCCTGATCTGCTCCATTGAAAATGTGCACCCGGAAGATGCCCTGGAGTATTACCGAAAGATCATGAAGCTGTGGGCGGACTATCCTATTTTCAAAAAAGATAAACCGGAACACTACAATGTCTACCTGAGCAATTATTTGGGTAAAGCCCGCGAAAACCGCGATTACCGGGGTGTTGAACCTATTCTTCAGGAAATGGAAAACCAAAAAGCCCGGACTCTGAACGAACAGATCGTGCAAACCAGAAACCTGCTTTACAACAAGTTCCTGTTTTATATGAATACCGGCCGCTCCGAGGAAGCATTGCTCCTCACCAACGAGATAGAAGCTAAGGTGGAGGAGCTCAAGAGCCGGAACACGGGTTTTGGAGACAACTGGGAAATCATCTTTTTCTATAATATTGCCATCCTTTTCTTCCATACCGAGCGCTTCAATGAAGCCCTTCGTATGATACAGAAAATACTGGATGAATACCGCAACTCCCCGGACCGCCGGGATATCCATTTTTTTTGCTGGGTATTACGGCAAGTCATCTATTACGAATTAGGCCTGGAGGATAAGCTGGAGAATATACAGTACTATGCCGAAAAAAAGCTGGATGAAAACGCCCGGCTTTTCGAATTTGAAGAAATGGTGTTTTTTCATCTGTCAAAGCTTCTTAAGATCAGTCCCGGCTCCAATCCGAAGAAGCTGTTCAGTAAATTCCTGGAGGATTTAGAGAACAAGAACGAAAGATATCAACTTATTGTGGGCCGTGAGGAGATCCTGATCTGGATCAAAAGCAAGCTCACCGGCCGTAAAATGACGGAAATTGTAGAAGAAGAAAACCGCGTCCATCCACCCAACCCTTGATACGGATGTTGCCGTCTATCCAAAGGAACGGCCTGCGCTCTCTTACGCCGCATCTTTCTGTCGGTAGCCGTTTACTAAAAACAAACCATCTATCCGAAATGAAAACTCCATTCGCGTTGTTACTGCTACTCCTGCCGGCCCTTTTGGGGCTAGGCTGTATTCAGGAAAAAGTAAGCATTCCCGATCAGGTGGCCGGCCTGGCGCCCATCTACTTTGAAGGCGACTGGAAAGCCATTCAGTCTGAGCCCCCCCGGCCCATCGGGCGCCTCTTCAAGCTGTATTATAAAGATAAGTATCTTTTTGCCGGCGAAAGCCAGCAGGGCATCCATATCATTGACAATTCCGACCCCGCCAACCCGCAAAAGGTTAGCTTCATCCGCATCGTCGGCAATTCCGATATTGCTATCCGCGGAAATGTGCTTTACGCCAACAACCTCACCGACCTGGTGGCCCTCGACATCAGCGAGATCGACAACGTTCGCGTGCTGAGCCGCGTAGAAAATGCTTTCCCCGATCTGGCCGGCGCCTCGGTGCCCAATGACTATGTGGGCTTCTTCGAATGTCCCGACCCCAACATGGGCGTCGTCATCGGTTGGTCGGAAGAGATCATCCGGGAGCCACAGTGCTGGCGGTGAATTTCTGGCAAAACTTCCGAAGTTTGCCCGGGCATTCCCCGAAAAAACTTCGGATGTTTAGCCCTCGCTGCTGAAACCATGCCACTCTTCACTCCTTAAAAAACAGAACATGCTTCGATACCTGTCTTGCTTCCTTCTTCTGGCCCTTGCCAGCTGCGCCGAAGACAACAGCAGCCTGGCTCCCGGGCAGTCTTCCAACACCGGCCTGGGCGGCTCGCTGGCGCGCTTCACCATCGTCGATGATTTCCTGTATACCGTAGATAACAACAGCCTGCATAGCTTCGATATCAGCAATCCTGCCCAACCGGAGCCGAGGGCATCCATTGAGGTTGGCCAGGGGGTGGAAACTATTTTCCCGCTCAATGGCCTGTTATTCCTCGGCACCCAAAGCGGGATGCTTATTTATCAGTTGCTGCCTAACGGGGCGCCCCAATTCCTGTCCAGCTATCAACACATCATTAGTTGCGACCCGGTAGTAGCCAATACCCAGTTTGCCTACGTTACATTGCGGGTGTCGGGCTGCCGACAAGCCGTGGCCGGCGCCGCCGACCTCCTGGAGATCATAGATATCAGCAATATCCAGCAACCCACCATTGTAGCCAGTTATGATCTGGAAAGCCCTTATGGCCTGGGGCTCGATGGGGAAACCTTGTTCGTTTGCCTCGGTACATCAGGATTGAAAATATTCAATGCCGCCGACCCCCAAAACCTGCAGCAACTGGCCTTTCTGGATAATATCAACGCCGTTGACGTCATCCCGCTCAACGGCCTGCTCCTGGTCATCGGCCCGGACCGAATCGTGCAGTATGACTATTCGGACCTGGGAGATATTAAAAAGATTTCCGAAATCGCTATTGGCGTATGAGCAAACTGGATGGAATGCAGCGGGGGAAGCGCCTGCTGCTGGTTTCAATGGGGCTGATCACTGCCTTGAGCCTGGCCGTTGGGCAGGACAGCCCGGGGCAACCCTCAATCCTCAACTCTCAACCCTTAGCGGTTACCCAGCCGGAGAGCCCCCGCTTCCTCCTCAAAAACGGTACAAGCAGTCTTTTGGACCCCATCGCGCCAAGTTTTAACCTGGCCATTGAATACCGCCTGGCCGGCCGGTTTTACGCCCATGCCGAAGGCGGCCCCTTGCTGCCGTTCCGTTATTTCGCCGAACCCACCACCGACAATTTGCATGGATACCGGCTCCGGGGCGCCCTGCGTTACTATGTTCGCCCGCCTCAGGCTGGCGCTCATGCGGCATTCGTGGAATTGTTGTATACCTATCAGGAAACGAAAGCCAGGATAGAGGGCGATTTCTTTCGAGATACCCCTTCCGGTACTTTCGGGCAGCGCTTTTGGTACGATTTCCAGCAACAGAAACAGGGCGGCTATCTCAATGCCGGCATTCAGCAGATCTACCCCAATGGCTTCCTTTTCGAAACGGGTTTTGGCCTGGGGGCCCTCTTCCGGGACAGGCGCTACGGCGCAGTACCGCCTGATGCCATTTTTCATACCAATGGCTCTTTTATCTGGCAATACAACCAGGAGGATCTTGGCGCCTTGATGGGCGTTATGGTGTACGTCAATCTGGGCTATGCTTTTTGAGCAACGCCCAGGCATAAAGGAGTAAACCTTGTATAAGCGCTGTAAGGGGGATGTCCAGGGGGATGCCCTGGGGTATGATGCATTTGCCTTTCAGGCAAAGTGGAGGGCTTCGTCGGGTGGCGGCCCCGGCCTCAGGGCTTTGCCCCGTCGCATAAGGGTAAAAACCTGGATTGGGCCAATTGGGGGATTCAGCCCTTGATTCTCATAACCATTTTTTACCGGTTCATTATGTCATCACAGCCATTCAGCCATTACAACCATTCATTCCCTCCTCTTCCACCCTTCCACCATCTTCCGGAAGACCGCTTCTGAATCCGTATAGAAATTATCGGCCTCACTGGACTGATCCAGTTCGCGGGCCTTCCGGGCGGCGTTCAGGGCTCCCTTGAAATCACCCTGGGCCGCCAGGATGCGGGCTTTGATCCAATAAGTTCGGGAGGAAGGCTGTAAAGCGATGGACTGCTCAATATAGGGCAGAGCGACATTGGCCTGGCCCGCCCATAGCAGGAAATCGGCGGCATCCAGGTACAGGGCTCCTTTTTTTTCCTGAGGCGCCGCTTCCAGCGCTGTTTTCCATTCTGCCATAGCCTTGTCTACGGTATTCACTTTGATGCGCAGGTAGAGGCGCAGGTGCTCCCAGGCCAGGCGCAGGTAGCCGTTGTCGGCGTCCTGCACGACGATGCTGTAGGCAAGGCGTTCTTCGGCCGCCGCTTTCGAGAATTTGGCTTCCACTTCCACCCGAAGGGCGTCCTGAGCAGCATCATAGCGGTAGGGGCCCCACTGATCCGGTACTTTATTGAAAATGGCCGTCCACATGCCGGTTTTCCGGGGGATCAGGAAAAATGCGTAGCGGCCGGCGGGCAGGGGCTGCCCTTCCACTTCCACATCGGTGCTGAAGTTGATCGTGGTGGCTTCATTGGCGCCGGCCCGCCATACTTCATCATATGGCACTAGCGCTCCCCATATCTCGCGTCCGTCGACAGCCGGGGAACTATAGTGGATATTGACATCGGTATAACCCAGGGTGTAGGCCGCTATGGCGGCCGGGCTCTTGCGGGGCCATTCTACCTCCTGGGCGCCAAGGGCGAGGCAGAGTAGAAGGGTAAAAAAAACGATGTAATAAATTTTAACTGACATACAGAAGTTGTTTTGGAAATTCTAAAAAAGTGGGATTGTTCAAATAACCCCCAAAAACTCAAAAACTCAAAAACTCGAACACTCGAACACTCGAACACTTTTAGTAAATAACGCAAGTTCCGGGTAATCTCCAAATTTTAACGGCCAGGCAACACACATTACATAATTTTAAATTAGTTTTGGAGCGGAAAAAGACGCCCAAAAACGATTTTTGTAATGCAACGCTACACCTCCCTGCTTATCACTCTTTGCTGTTGTCTTTGGCTGAACCCCATCCAAAGCCAGGTAATAAAAGACCCCTCCTCCGTTGAAGTGTACCGCGATGCCGAAGCAGCGTTGCTGGCCGGCAAACCCAAAGAAGCCCTGAAGCTCTTCGAGCGTTCGCTGAAAATGCAGCCCAACCTTAGCGCCGCCCGCCGGGGCATGGCGGCCTGTTACGAACTGCTACGCGATTATCCTCATGCAGCAGAACAATACGACGCCATCCTGGCTTCCGATTCCCTTTTCTCCCGAATTCTGTACTACGAGGCGGGCCAGGCGCACTATAAATCCGGCGACCATACCCAAGCTCTGAAATATTTCCGGCAATTTGAAGCACTGCAGGCCGTTGGCGTCGACACTTTTAGCCTGAACACCGAACGGGAACTGGCGCAGGAAGCCGATTACCTTAAGAAATTGCCCGATAATATCCGCGCTTGTGAGGTGCGGCTCGATTCCCTGAAGTTTATCAACATTACCGAAGTCGTCAACCTCGGCTCCGGTGTCAACTCCAAAGGAGACGATTATTTTCCGTTCCTGACCAACAACCAGGAACAACTCTTCTTTACCCGCAAAACCGACAAAGGCGATGAGGATCTTTTCGAAAGCCGCCTGGAAGACGCGGGCAACTGGAGCAAAGCCAATCCCGTCCGGGACATCAACACCAATCTCGATGAGGGCATGTGCACCATGGTGCGGGATGGCCGCCACCTCTTCTTTACCGCCTGCGGGCGGGCAGAGGGCCCTGGCGTTTGCGACATCTGGGAGGCCCTCATGAGCCCCGATGGCGAGGTCAGTGAGGTGCAACCGCTGAAGGGGTATATCAATTCTGAAAAGTGGGAATCGCAGGCCGTTATCAGTTGCGACGGCAGCACCATTTACTTCTCCAGCAAACGCCCCGGCGGGATGGGTGGGACTGATATTTGGTACAGCCGGCTGCAGGATGATGGCAGTTGGAGTGATCCACAGAACCTTGGGCCAAAGATCAACACTGAGCTCGACGAAGAAGCGCCTTTTATTACCAATGACGGGCGAACCCTCTATTTCTCTTCCAGCGGCCACCCTGGAATGGGCGACCAGGATATCTTTTTGAGCTGGTTGGACGAAAAGGGCGAATGGGCGCTGCCCGTCAATCTGGGGCCGCCGGTTAATTCCGCTTTCCGCGAACTAGGGCTGTTCCTTACCGCCGATGGCCAAACCGGCTACTTCGCTTCTGACCGGCCCGAAGGCAAAGGTAAACTGGATATCTACCGCTTCCAGCTGACCGACCAGCTTTACAACCTGCCCATTACCTTTGTAGAAGGCTTCGTTATCGACAGCCTGCTCGATATGCCGGTGCAGGCTACCGTTCGCTTCGACAACCGGCCCGCCATAAAAGTGGGAAAGGACGGCCGGTTTTTCCTTTGTATTCCCGCCTGGGATACCCTCGGCCTCCGGGTGGAAAAAACATTTTTTTACCCTTATCAGAACGACTTTATTATCCCGCAGTGGGACAACCGACAATATTATACCATCGAGATCCTATTGCGGTCCAAATACGACTTGCCCCCTCCTACCCCGGCCCCGGAGCCGGACACCGCTTACGTTAAACACAAGTCCCCCGTCCTGCAGGAGTTTGCCCACACGGTGTTTTTTGGCTTCGATAAATCAACGATGGAGGCCGATGACATGGAAAAACTCGACGCTTTCATCAAACCGCTGAAGGGCAGGAAAATACAACGGGTCGATATTATTGGCTACGCCGATGATATTGGAACGGAAGCCTATAACCTTAAACTTTCGGAAGAACGCGCCAAAAGCATCGCCGTCATCCTGATGAACAACAAAATTGCCGTCGACCGTATCTACATGGAAGGGAGAGGGGAATTGCCCGGCGCCAATAGCCAGGAAAATAACCGAAAAGTGGAGGTGAAGATCGTGGTGGCGGAGGAATGATTTGCCAGGATTGGCTGGTTATGGTTAAGAAAGGTTTAGAGGGTTGAGAGGGTTTAGAGGGTTGAGAGGGTTTAGAGTCCCAACTCAACCCTCTCAACCTCCTCAACCCTCTCAACTTTCCCAATTTTCCCTATCACGGCTTGCTCCTGCCTTCCGTAGCTTCCTCCTTCTTACCCACATCAATGGATTTTCGGGGCATCATCTCATCGCGCATGGCGGTGTGCATGATGAAAGAAGCGATAATGGTAGCTGCTTGCTGCAGGTCGGCTTCCACCAGGTGGTCCATATTGTCCATATTGGAGTGGTGGGTGCGGCTGAAGTAGGCCATAGGGTCCTGTATGAACTGGAAGCCGGGGATGCCGACGGCGTCGAAAGACAGGTGGTCCGTGCCGCCGGTATTTTCCAGGGTCAGGGTGCCGGCCTCCAGGTCTTTAAAGGGCTCCAGCCAGGCGCGGAAGATGCCGGCCACCTCGGGGTTGCCTTGCATATAAACCCCGCGGATCTTTCCGGTTCCGTTATCCAGGTTATAATAAGCGGAGACCTTGGCCTGTTCCGGCTTCAGCGATTGCGGGTTGTATGTATCGGGGGCAAACTCGGCGAAGTGCTCGCCGACGTAGCCGCGGGAGCCCAGCAGGCCCTGTTCTTCACCCGTCCAGAGTGCAATGCGCAGGGTGCGCCGGGGCTTAATGCCTGTTTCCTTGATCACTTCCTGCAGGATGCGGGCCGCCTCCATCATAACTACCGAGCCGGCGCCATTGTCGGTAGCGCCAGTACCGGCATGCCAGGAGTCGAAGTGAGCGCCGAACATCACGATCTCATCTTTGAGGTCGGTTCCCGGTATTTCAGCGATGATGTTGTGTTCCATGCCGTCGGGGTTGGTGTACCGGGCTTTCAGTTCCATGCTCAGCGTCACGGGGATGCCACGCTGCAGCAGCCGGAAGATGCGGTTGTAGTGTTCAACCGATAAAGTGGCTTGGGGGATGACATAGCCGCCTTCTTTGCGGAGTTCGTCTCGGTCGGCTGTACGGGCGCCGGAGACGAAAACGGTGCCCAGGTCGCCTTTATAGCTGCGGTCCAGGATGGCCAGCGGCTGCTCTTCGGTCAGGAAATTCCAGAGAATACGGTTGAAGGATAGGCCGCCGGTACGGTTGTAGTTGCGCCGGGGGCGGGGAGTAGGCATGGGCGCATTGGCCATTTCCAGCAGTTCATTACCGTCGTAGCGCTTTGCCGGTGCTTCGAAAGCTTCCTCTACGGTGCGCAGCGTGTCGAGCAGTACGAACTTACCTTTCAGTTTGCCTTTGTAGGCTTCCAGGTCCTTTTCTTCATTGGCCAGCAGGTAAACCACCTCGCCGCTGACTTCACCATCGGTAGGCGATGACCATGCCTTGGGGTAGGCCAGTACCGGCCAGTAATTAGGGGCATGGGCGTGCATTTCGAAGTGCTCGAGTTCCCAACCGCGGCCAAAGGGGCCCCAGGCTTCGGTGTGAACATTTTCCAGGCCCCAGGCCTTGAGCTGCCCAACGGCCCATTCGGTAGCCTGGTCCAGCATAGGAGAACCGGTGAGGCGCGGGCCATAGGTATCGATGGCCCAGCCGGCGATCTCCATCGCCTGACTGTGCTCCAGGCCTTGCTTGCGAATCGCATCGACCAATTCCTGGTTGACTGGTTCCTGGCTGTAGGCTGGCAGGCCCATCGCGATGCAAAATAAACCCAATAGTAGATAACGTGCCATAATTAGGGGATTTTAAGGATTCATCAAATTCAAACAGCTTCTTGCGAAGATAGAAAAATGTAACTGTTGGCAGGGCGGAAATGTTGGGAAAGAGGCTTTGGGATGAAGTAATTGATTCGGCAGATTTAATAAGAGGAACCGGTTTATCGGCCAAGTTGGATGCTCATCCCCGCCGTACTGCGGGGATTGATGCTGCGCCCTATGGGCGATTGAGGCTGTCTCAAAAGTAAGGAACTGAAAAATAGTGCCAAATCATGTTTCGCCGCCCGCCCCAGCCCCTCTAGCTCCCCGAAGGGGAGAACCGGCCGGGCAGCGAAAAACAGAAGATTATTGGGCTGCGAAGTTTTCATTTTATCTTTTGAGACAGCCTCAACCGGCCTGATAGGGCCTAGCATCCAATTGGGGCCGTACGGCTCCAATTGGAGTATCTATAGAATCACAAAACAACAACAAAAAAAGGGGGAAACGAACCAACTGTTCGTTCCCCCCTTATGCTTCAGGCTGTGAAGCCTAATCTATTATCGCTTACGGACGGTTTTTGTTCACCAGGAATTTCTCGGTGAAAGTACCTTGTCCTTCTACCTGAACCGACATATAGTAAACGCCGGATTGCAGGTTGTTCAGTTGGATGCGTTCGGTCGGCGTCTGGATCTCGCCCAGGTCGCGCTGCTGTACCAATTGGCCCATGCTGTTGAAGATAGACAGGGTAGCCGTTTCGCCGACGAAGTCGCCGAGGCGTACGTTCAGTTCATCAACTGCAGGGTTGGGGAAGACACTGAATTTGCCGCTGGCAACCGTATTGCCCTGGTCGTCCTGTACCAGGCCGAATGGGTTGTAGTTGCAAGTCAGATCCAGGCCAAACAGGCCAGGGGTAGTGCTCTGCACCAACACATAGTGCGTCCGGTTCCAGATCGGGCGGAAGGTCAGGTCGGAAGTACCGCTTGCGCAACCAGCGCCGTTGTCATTGCTGCCCAGGCAAACCAGGCTGCCACAAGAGCCGGTGTAAACCGAGATCTTGGTGTCAATGCTACCCTGGCCGCAGGAGCTCAGGTTGAGGAACATGCCATTGGCAGGAGTCGGCGTGAACTTGTACCATACGCCCGGGTAAGAAGCACTGATGCCGCCACAGCTCGGAGCTGCGTCAACCGTAGCGCCAATCGTGGAGCCGCTGCCGCTATACCCACAAGTGATGGCTATAGCGCCGCTGCAGTTGTCGTTGGTTACTACTGGCGGTGGCGCCGTGGTGCAACTTACGGTCCTGGCGCGGAAGGTAGTGCTGGCGTCACAGGCGGAGCTGGCATGGGTGTAAAAGCGGGCTACCCCGGTATAGGAGGAAACCCAAACCACCGGCGAAGTGCCAAAAGCCAGCGGCGAGTTGGCCGCATCCGTAATGGTAATGAAATCCGTACCGATCGAGCTGGCAAAAGTGTAAGTGGTGCCCGAAACCAAATTCACGTTGGAGTATTCGCTGCCATACCCTAAAGTGGTGATAGTGCCCGGTGTGCCGGTGCACGTAGGCGTGTAAGTGGCGGACGGATACGGGCTGGAATAAATGTTTGTAGTGCACTGGGCATACAGGCCAGCTCCCGCGAACAGGAGAAAGGCGGAAAGCAAGGCTTTGAAAGAGGTAACTGATTTGGACATAAACTGTAGGATTTAAATGATAATTTAATATTTGTTACAAAAGCAATCCCCGGAAAGGGGAGAAGTACCTGAATTGAACGCCTCGCTTTATGAGGGCAAACCGAAGCGCATGACTATGGTGAAAAAATCAAGCTAATGTGGAGGTTAATCCAATTAGCGCACACAGTAAGTAGGGGGGAGCGCTCCGCCAAGGCCAGAGGGGAATACCTTGTTTCAGAGCAATTTTCTTGTCAGAATCTTCAATCTAATCCATTTAAAAAAATGTAGATATGAAGGTAAGGGTTTTTACGAATTATGCAAAAAAAAAATTAATTAAAGGCAAATAAAATTACTTAAGCCCTTCTTGACTTAAAATTTATGCTAAAATAAAAAAAGAGGAAGCGGGCTTTCGGGCCGCTTCCTCTCTGTTCTTTAGGCGCTCAGGCCTATTGTATTATCGCTTACGGACGGTTTTTGTTCACCAGGAATTTCTCGGTGAAAGTACCTTGTCCTTCTACCTGAACCGACATATAGTAAACGCCGGATTGCAGGTTGTTCAGTTGGATGCGTTCGGTCGGCGTCTGGATCTCGCCCAGGTCGCGCTGCTGTACCAATTGGCCCATGCTGTTGAAGATGGACAGGGTCGCCGTTTCGCCGACGAAGTCGCCGAGGCGTACGTTCAGTTCATCAACTGCCGGGTTGGGGAAGACACTGAATTTGCCGCTGGCAACCGTATTGCCCTGGTCGTCCTGTACCAGGCCGAATGGGTTGTAGTTGCAAGTCAGATCCAGGCCAAACAGGCCAGGGGTAGTGCTCTGCACCAA
Source organism: Lewinellaceae bacterium (assembly GCA_020636215.1). Classification (GTDB taxonomy): domain Bacteria; phylum Bacteroidota; class Bacteroidia; order Chitinophagales; family Saprospiraceae; genus JACJYE01. The sequence continues at coordinate 755,508 of JACJYG010000004.1, read as the reverse complement.
CACATAGTGCGTCCGGTTCCAGATCGGGCGGAAGGTCAGGTCGGAAGTACCGCTTGCACATCCAGCGCCGTTGTCATTGCTGCCCAGGCAAACCAGGCTGCCACAAGAGCCGGTGTAAACCGAGATCTTGGTGTCAATGCTACCCTGGCCGCAGGAGCTCAGGTTGAGGAACATGCCGTTGGCAGGAGTCGGCGTGAACTTGTACCATACGCCCGGGTAAGAAGCACTGATGCCGCCACAGCTCGGAGCTGCGTCAACGGTAGCGCCAATCGTAGAGCCGCTGCCGCTATACCCACAAGTGATGGCTATAGCGCCGCTGCAGTCGTCGTTGGTTACTACTGGCGGTGGCGCCGTGGTGCAACTTACGGTCCTGGCGCGGAAGGTAGTGCTGGCGTCACAGGCGGAGCTGGCATGGGTGTAAAAGCGGGCTACCCCGGTATAGGAGGAAACCCAAACCACCGGCGAAGTGCCAAAAGCCAGCGGCGAGTTGGCCGCATCCGTAATGGTAATGAAATCCGTACCGATCGAGCTGGCAAAAGTGTAAGTGGTGCCCGAAACCAAATTCACGTTGGAGTATTCGCTGCCATACCCTAAAGTGGTGATAGTGCCCGGTGTGCCGGTGCACGTGGGCGTGTAAGTGGCGGACGGATACGGGCTGGAATAAATGTTTGTAGTGCACTGGGCATACAGGCCAGCCCCCGCGAACAGGAGAAAAGCGGCGAGCAAGGCTTTGAAAGAAGTAACTGATTTAACCATAACTGCAGGATTTAATGAATTTTAAAATTTGTGATAAAAAATATCCCCGGCATGGGGCGTAAATTCTTAAATATTTTATTCGGCTTTAGGGGGGATAAAGCACGACGGTTGCCCTTTATGCTAAAGAGCGAAATTCGAGCTAGCGGGGGGGAGCGCGAGCCACTTAGCTCATACCTTGGGGGGAGCTTTCAATTAAGGTGATCGGTAAACACCTTGTTTGAACATCTTTTTTCAGTGGGGCCTCCCTTGACTTGAGAAGGACGCCTTATTACCAACCTGAAAAAATTCTGGTTTAAGTTAAAGCTTATATACTAATTATTCAATAAAAAGTTACAGTGATAGGGAATAAAATTTTCCAAAATATTAAAATTTCGGATTTTAATACATGCTTTCCCAAGCTTTAGACCAGGTATATAGAACAAACAGAGGTAATAATGATGGGGGGGATATGTAGGAGGATAGCCTTTCGGCGGTAAAGATAATAAAAAATATTATGTCAAAAAATAGCTGCGCCAATTTTTTTTTGTGAAGCCTCTTCCCGCCGGGTTTCTGGAGGTGTCACCATAAACCTTTCGTCCTAGCTGACACCTCCAAAAGCGGGCTTCGCCTCGCTCCAGAATCCCTTTACCCGGCTCGTAGAGTCTAGAGAACTCCGGCCCGTCCTCGCCACCTCTGCAGTATTCAGTAAGCCTTGATGTCCTTCCGGGCGGCCATTCCCCACTGCCTACTGCCCTCCCGATCTCGGCCCATTGGGCCTCAGCGGGATGAAAAGCTGCGGTGCACCTTTTCATCTGCTTACCGTCCATTACCCCCTTCCCGTTTTTTGCCCTGGCTGTCGTTTTGTCTTTTAGTGGGCGGTTTGGGTTGGGTTTTGGGAGCAGCGGGTGGCTTGCTGGGCGCCTGTTGTCTTTCGATTTTGGGCTGAGGCTCCGTTTTGGGTTTTTCCCAGGTATTCTTATGGTACTCGCGCCCTTTTTCTACCTGCGGGACTTCCCGGCGGGTAGGCGGAGGCTGAGTTCTGGGTTCAGGCCTGGAAGGCGGAGGCGCCACTTGTTCCCGCTGTTTTTCTATTTCCCTTTTAGGTGGAGTGGTAGGTTGCGGTGGAGCTTCTCGTTTTTGTGGCTCTACCTTTGGTTTAGGTTCCACCCTGGTTTTCGGTTCTACTTGCTGCCTGGGGGCTTCCCGTTGCCGGACGTCGGGTTCGTAAACCGGCGCTTTATCTCTCTTTTCCGGTACTGGCTCTCGATATATTTCCTGCTCGGCAGGCGTGCGGTTTCGGTTCGCTTCGGCCAGTTCGGGATAACGGCGGTTGTTTTCTTCCAAAAATTCCCGTTGAGTTACGGTGCGGCTTGGGTGGTCGCGGTTGTAGCGCTCACGGGCCTGTTCAAAGCTGCCGAATTCCCGGAAGTTTTCGGGCAGGCGGCGGTCGTCATTGAGCCAGCTCTGAGTAATGACGCCCCGGTTATCGTTGTGCCAGTTAGATACTGTGGTGCAGATACTGCTGCCCGACCGCCGGTATCCATGGTAGTGCCGGACAAAGCCTGCCGACAGGTGCGGATAGTAATAGTGGTGGCTGGGCCGGTAAAAGTACCAGTGGGTGAAGTAAAAGGACGGCAGGTTAATGACGACGATGGTGCGCCCTGGCCCGTAGTAGAAGCCCCAGTCATACCAGTAGGGGTAAGGCCGCCAACGGGGATAGGTATACCAGTACGGATAGCCGAACCAATAGGGGTAGTTATAATAATAGTGCTCTACTACATACCGATTGGGCTGGCCCTCGTAATAAATGTCGTCTTCCGGGTAATCGTAATATTCATCATCATAGCCGTATTCGCTGGCAAAGTCCTGAGCGGAAGCTTTTAGCTCTTCTCTGGCCTCAGGGTTCTTTTCCAGTTCTGTCTTCCAGTCTTCGATCTCCTGAGCATTGGCCCTGGCCACTTCCAGGCTCAGGCTGTCGGCCATATGTATGACCCAGTCCGGTTCTTTTTTATAGACATCGCCGACCAAAATCGTCAGCTCTATGTTCTCGGTGAGGATGTCCAGTACTTCCGGCAGATCCAGCAATTGGCGCATGGCATCCTGCGCTTTGGGCGGGTAATCCTCCAGAATGGCCGCAAAGGCCTGGTTAGCGGAGGCATCCAATCGGTCGATCTCCACCAGTACTTCATAGTAGTCGGCCCCGGCGCGGCGAGCATTGTCATACACCTCCTCCGGGTAATCCTCCAGGACGGCATTGATGCGTGTGGGAGAGCCTTCTCCCTCCACTACCAGCCGCCGCACCAGGTCGGGATAGCGGGTTACATCCCAGATCACTTCCTGCGTACTTTGTGGGTAGCTTGCCAGCATCTCCTGAAAGGAGGTTCGCGTTTGGGACTGCAGCCGTTCCATCTTGATCAGCGCTTCGGGGTACAGGCTGGCTTCCAATATGGCCCGGCGCGTTGCTTCCGGGTATAGGACCAGGGCATCTACGGCTTCCTTCTCTTCTTCGGCCAGTTGGGCCAGCATCGCCTTGTCGTCCTGAGCGTTTAGGTTCAGTACCGCAGCCAGGATCAGAAATAGCGTGCATCCTAAAAAAATGGTGATTCGGTTTTTCATAGCAAAAGGTCTTTCAATTCTCTTCTTTTTAAGCTTATTATCAGCCTTTTGCAATGATAAAAGTCAGCAATAGAGGCTTGCCGGCGTTAACGAAAAGCTAAAGTTGGCCTGGTGGGTCTGGTATGCTTGCCCGGCTCGCAGAGATTTATCCGGCTGGCTAGACGGACGGGTCTGGTATGTCTGGTTTGTCTGTCTGGTGGGTCTGGTATGTCTGGTATGTCTGGTGGGCCTGGTGGGCCTGGTGGGTCGCACGGTCGGATCTAAACCATTCAGCCATTCCCACCATTCCGCTACTCCAAGGCCCTTTTCAGGTCCCGGATCAGCCGTTCCTGACTGGGGAAGACACGGATCTCGATGCGTTCGTTGCGGGCGCGGCCATCGGGAGTGGAATTGGAGGCGCGGGGTGCGAATTCACTTTTGCCGGCAGCGGTAACCCGGTTGGGGCTCAGCTCGTTCTTTTGGGTCAGGAGCTGTACCACAGTGGCCGCCCGCAGCGCGCTGAACTCCCATTTGTCGTTGATGCTACTGCGGCGCAACGGGCTGTTGTCAGTATGGCCGATAACCAGTACCTCGAGGGTGGGGTAGAGGCTCAGTGCGTGGCTGACATTATCCAGGGCCAGCCGGCCGGCAGTATGGGTCTTGTTGGTGCTGCCACTGTAAAAAAGGAAGTCAGCTTGGAAAGAGAGCGAAAGTTGGCCATTGGTGGTTTCCAGGTCGTAAACAGTGGAATCCAGCTGTCGCAGCGTGTCCTGAAGGCTTAACAACAATTGATTCATGGCGGCGTTGCGTTGCTCGAGTGTGGCGAGCAGCGCGTCGATTTTCCCCTGTTTGGTAGAGATAATGGCGTCCCGCTGTTGCAGGCGCGAATCCATGTTTTCAACTTTCGAGGCGGATTCCGATTGCAGCCGTTCGATCTCATCATCCAGGGCGATGATGCGGTCCTGCATTTTATCCTGTGTGACGAGCAGCGCGTTGTTTTCGCCTTTGCGCTCCGCCACTTCAAGCTCCAGTTGCCGGATCACATAGGCAGAGGAGTCGAGGCGCTCGGTGAGTAATCCTAACTGGCTGTCGTAGGCAGCCAGGATTTCCAGGTGTTTCTTTTTGCTGACGCAGGAGGAAAGGAGCAGCAGGAAGGAGAAAAGGAGCAAAAAAAAGAGTGTAGTTGAATGCTTCATAGGATTTGTTTGTTTGCCTTTCACTGTTGGCGTTCTGCAAAGGTACAACGCCAACAGTGAAAGGTCAAACTCCTATTGCAGGCGAACGCTGGAAGCGCCCAGCATTCCGATATCGGTGAATACAGCCACGCGGTAATAACCCGGATTGAGTTTGTCTTCCAGGTCATAAACGAAGGACAGGCGCTGGTTGGCGGTGATGTCCATGTCTTTGGCTTTCACCGCGATGATGTCCATCGTCTGGTTGTTGACTACCGTTTGGGCCTTGATGGGGTTGGTGGCCTTGATCGGCGTCCCCTGCTCGTCCGAAATAGTCAGGTAAAGGGTGCGCAGCCCTTGGTATTTCGCCGGCACATCGGTCAGGTCAAAGCTGACGCGGATCGTACGGGCGCGGCGTGCTTTGGCCGTAGCTTTCTCGTTGCCTCTTTCCAATTCGACCTGGAATGCCTGGGCCTTGAAGTTGGCCAGTGTCAGGCGTTCTACTTCAGTCTGGATGGACTGGTTGAGGTTGGCCAGCGCCTGGTTCTCATCGCGGGCGGCGCTAAGGTCAGATTCCAGGATGCCAGTCACGGCCCGCAGAGAGTCGTTTTCGGCCTGAACGGCGGCGATATTGGTTTGAAGGCTCTCTTTGAGCGCCATCAACTGCTGTATCTCTGCGCGGAGACTGTTGATCTCAGAAGAACTGCGTGCTTTGGCATTGCGCAGCGCGGTTTCCGTTGCAGCGATCTTGTCTTGGGCTTCGGTCAGCGAGCCCTGTAATTCGGTATTCTGTTCTGCCAGAACGGTATACTCCTGTTGCAGGCTGTCCACTTCCCGGACCAGGTCTGCCCGGAGTGCTTCCAGGTCTTCCAGCGAGCCGCTTAGTTCAGTGTTTTCAGCCGCGAGTTTATTCTTGGCCCGGTTTTGGGTAATGCCCCAGATACCGGCGCCGACCAGGAGAATACCTAGGATGACTGCCAGGATGATTAAGCCTTGTCTGTCTTTCATAATGGTTCAGTTTAAATTTGTTGGTTTTGCATTATTGACTTCAAAATGTGCCTTAGTAACGAAAATATTTTCCCTTTAGCCTAAGAAGTATAAAATTTCTCCCAATGTATTAACAAATGTTGGCGGGGGATAAGTTCAGTTATGGAGAGACAGGTTCAACGAAGCTGGTTGTATGGCCCATCCAGCTTCCGGCATAGGATGGGGAAAGGGTTAGCGGCCGGCTGAGCCGTTTAAGGCAAGCCGGCCGCTGAAGTTCCATTTATTTTATCACCGTAATTTTACTACTGGCGCGCGCATTGCCCTGGAACACCACCAGCTGATACACCCCGGTGGGCAGTTCTCCCAGCGGCAGGCTGAACTGGCTGTCACCGGCAGGGAGGCGTTCCTGGCGCGACAAGACTTCCTGTCCCAAAACATTGGCCAGTCGTAGCTTGACTTCGGTAGCCTGCGGGCTGCTAAAGCGAAGGTTCAGGCGGCCGCGGGCCGGGTTGGGGAAGGCTTCGAAAGCCAGCCCGCCGGAACCAGGTAGTACGCTCAGGCGGCTGGACGGTTCGGCCGTTACGGCCACCGGTAGGGAAAAGGCCGAAGCCCCATCGTTATCGGTGGCGCGGGCCTGCAGGTTGTAAACCCCGTAAACCGGCAGGCCGTAGCTGAAAGCGAAGGGCGGTGTATCGTCCGTGGCAATAGAGTCGGTATTGATGAATAAGGTAACTGCCCGTACGACACCATCTGTATCGGTTGTGTTCACCTGTATATCCAGTTGCGGCAGTTCATCCAGGAACATTGTGCCATCTAGTGGATCCGTGATAGCAACGGTAGGCGCTTCATTGGCCAGTTCCGGCGCACTGATGTCCACGTTGTCGAGGTAGAGCAGGTTGCCGTAGCCGCCTATGTTTTCAAATTCGATGGTGAGGATCTGGCCGGCAAAAGCTGCTAGGGAAACCGTTTCGGTGCGCCATTGGCTGCAGTCGGCCGGCACAAAGGCGTTGGTTGAGGGCGGCGCAGTGGCCAGGCTGGTGCTGAATTTTTCAAAAAGAGTGGTTTTAACGCCATCACAATTGATGACATTAACCCGCAAGCCCTCGAAAAACTGCAGATTATAGGGCGCATAGGCCAGGTCAAATTGCAGCGTAGGGTTGGACAGGCCGCTGAGGTCGAAGCGGGCGCGAAGGAAATCGCTGCTGTTGCGGGTATCGTTGTCAAAATTATTCATCACCAGGGCGTTGTCATAACAAAGGCCCGTAGTGCTGACTGTCCACTCCGCTGCATCGGCCTGCGGATTGACAACGGCCCAGCCATCGCCGGCCAGCGGCGATTCGAAGGCTTCGTAGTAGGGAGCGATGCCGCTTTCTACCGTTACGATATCGTTGAGCGTAATGGTGTCAGAAGCCTGGCCGTTGCTCACGATCAGCGTGGCGCTGTACTGGCCTGCCTGAGGGTAAGTGATCATCGGGTTTTGTTCAGAAGAAGTCGACGGTTCCCCGCCGGGGAAGGCCCACGACCAGGTGGTTACGACTCCCGCAGATTGGTCCTGGAATTGAACTGCGCCGCCGGGGCAGAGGGTATTGGTGGAAACCGTAAAGTTGGAAGCCAGGGTCCGGACCCGGAATTCGAAATAGCCTTCCGGAGCAACCATCGGCCGTACCTGTTGCTTTCCGGATTGGGCGGTGGCGTGGAGGTAATACTGTATCCTGCTGCCTTCCGGCTGAGCAGGAATGGCGGCCGTCCAGGAAGCTGCGGCCGTGTCGGCCAAAAGCATGGGAACGGCCGTGTAATCGGAATTGGGCGCTACACGATAGTAAAGAGTAGCCTCCGCAATGCCGCTTCGGTGCTTGATGATCGCTGAAGTTGAATACTCATGCTCCGCATCATCCGTATCACGCAGGCGCGGATGGGCAATTAACAGAGGGTCATTCACCCCGATCAGCTTGGTGATGCAATGCAGGGCGCCGTATGCGGGGATAATGCTATTGCAATTGATGCCTACTACTTTATAGCCGGGAAGGGATTCCTGGAAGATGCGCAGGGCGGTGCTGTCGTATTGCTCTTCATACACCGGCACCAGGATGGTTTTGTTAATAAAAATGGCGTTGGCGTAGGTGCGATAATCCCCGCCGGTATTGGGATAGTTGCCGTTGCCATCCGGCGGCATCGGCACGCGGATGAGTTTGTAGGTGTTGCCAAACGCGGTGGGCACTTCATTGACGAGGTATTCCATATTCGCTTCGATCTGAGGCCCATCGGCTACTCCTTGCGGATACTGCCCGACAATAATGGTCTCTTCATCAATAAACACCATATGCATATCTATATGGTGAATGAGGTCGAAGGGCAATACCGGGAATTTGATATAGCGGTTGGCGCCCAGATATAGTTGGGCGATCTCGTCGATCTGGGCTTCGGTTTTGCCGGGGTTTTCATTTAGCACCAGTTCGGAAGAAAAATTGGTGCCCAGGCCATCCCGGAGGTTATTACCGCCAGTATGCACCCAATCGTATGGCGCCTGGGACGCTTCATAGATGGGCAGCCCCAGATGTTGAGCGATGACGCCGGGGATCTGGTCGTCATTTTGGCGGGAGGGCCGGTTGTAAATCCAGTCGACGATCATCAGGCTGTCTACATCGTTGTGATAGACAGCCCATGGCCCATAGTCCCGCACCCAGATGGAGTCAAATGGCGCCTGAATGATGTCCACATTATCCAATGGGATATTATTATTGGTGAGGTTTGCCGCCACGGAGGCAGGGTTACTGGCAATGATGATCACCCTGCATTCGGTGACGGCGGCGCGCACGATCTCCCGTAAAATGGCGTACTCGCCCGCCCAGGTAATGATCACGGCCTGTACTTCTTCCCATTCCGCCATAGTGCGGATGGGGGCAGGTGGTGGCATCGGTACAACCCTGGTGTTGGTGGGCCGCGGCTTGAGTAGCCACTCCTGCATTTTATCTGCTTCCCGTGCCGTTGGATAATTGGGAAGCGGAGAAACCTGAGCAGTAGTTCCGAAAAAGAGTAGGCTTAACAGTAGGGTGGTAAATAATTGCTTCATTGGGCTAGCTTTTGTTTGGAATATCTTTTTTAAAGGTAAGAAATATGGGATTGCTTCAGTGAAAAACTGGTAGCCAGTGTTGTGGCGGCGGCAAAAATGTATCTTTAAAGAGGTTTGGATGCTCATCCCGCCAGTCCGGCGGAAAAAGAGGCATAATAAAACTGAAGGACTAAATTCAAACAGCTTCTAAGATAATCATGACTAACCATCATGACGGAGTACGTAGAAAGTAACTTGCATTTTCATTTCAGCCCGAAGTGGGCCGTCAAAAAATATGACGCTCACCGCTTCTTTCAGGGCTTGGCGGGTGCTGGGCTGAAAGGTGTCGATTTCATCGCCACCGATGGCCAGCGCTTGCTGCTTTGTGAGGTTAAAAACTACCGCCGCCGCCAGGCCTGGCAGCATGAAAACCCTGTTGATGCCATTATGGCGCAGCCCGAAGTATTTGCCTTGGAAATGGGCCAAAAAGTTGTCGATACGCTTCGGGGTATCAGTATCATCGGGCAGTACTACCACCGAAAATGGATATTCCGGCTCCTGAGGCCATTGCTGTTGCGCCTGGCGCCAAATGGGCAGGACTGGCGGTTCTGGGCCCATGCCTGCCACCTCATTCAGGCTTCGGAAAACATCTCTTTTATGCTTTGGTTAGAAACGGAAGCCCCCCAGCTCCGACTGGCTCAATCTGTAGAAACTGCACTCCGTCGCCAATTGGTTGGCCGGGTAGAGGCCATTTTTGTTGCTCATAATAACCACCAACCGCTCCAGGATGAGATCGCTGTCCGCCCGGAATGAGGCCTCTTCTTCGGTCGGGCTAATGTAGGGGTTAGAAGGTTTCGGTTGGGCAGATCGCTCTTCTCAATGATAATCCACGACTTCCTATCTACGATTCATCCCCCGCATATTACGATTCAGCCGAATAGAGTGGACAACAGGGCGGCAATAATGGATATTTGTGTAAAAAAGAACACCGATATGAAAATCACCAACCCGGCACTGTGGATATTTTTGCTGGCCAGCCAGGCCGCCTGGGCCCAGGAAGCTCCGCTCCAACAGTACCTCAACACTGCCCTGGAAAGTAATATCGCTCTCCAGCAAAAGCAATTGTCCTACGAAAAAAGCCTGGCCGCCCTGCAGGAGGCCAAGGGGTTGTTCTTCCCCCGTTTATCGGTACAGGCGCGTTATTCCGTAGCCAGAGGCGGCAGGTCTTTTACCATACCTGTTGGCGACCTGGTAAACCCCATCTACCAGAACCTCAATCAACTCAACAGCCTGGCCCAACAGGCTTATCCCGATTATCCTACCATTCCTGAATATCCAATGATCGGTAATGTGGAAGAAAATTTCCTGCGGGAAACGGAACAGGAAACCGTCGTACGCGTCCAGATGCCGGTTTTTAATAATTCCATCCTCTACAACCACCGCATCCGTCAGAACCTCTCGGAAGCAGAAAAAATATCGGTTGATATTTACAAGCGCGAGTTGGTGCAGGAAGTCAAAGTGGCCTACTTCAATTACGCCCAGGCTTCCCAGGGGGTGGAGATACTGGAAAATGCCCTTCAGCTGGTGCAGGAAAACCTGCGCACCACGGAGAGCCTCTACCGCAACAACAAGGTAACCCTCGACCTGGTATACGGCGCTCAGGCCGAAGTGGAAGAAGTGCAACAACAGCTGGCCGAGGCGGAAAAGAACGAAAAAGTGGCCCAGGCGTACTTCAATTTTCTGCTCAATCGGGACTATCAGGCCGATATCGAGTTGCCGGCGGAAAAGGAGTTGCCCCAAATCGCTCTAACCGTAGAAGAAGCCCGCCGTTTGGCCTTCCAGGGCCGGGAGGAATTCCAGCAGCTCAACTACTACCTCTCTGCCCGCGACAATCAGGTGCAACTGGACAAAGGCAATTTCCTGCCTCAGGTCAATCTGCAGGCCGACTACGGCATTCAGGGCACTAATTATGCCCTCACGGAAGATTCTGATTTCTTTCTGGGTTCCATAGTCTTGAGTTGGGACCTCTTTGACCCCACTACCAAAGCAAAAGTCCAGCAAGCCAAGATCGGTAAACTGGAATTGGAAAACCAGAAGGCGGAAGTGCGGCAACAGGTAGGGCTTCAGGCCGTGAACGCTTTCTACTGCCTGGAAGCTACTCAGAAACGCATCGTTCAGGCCCAGGCCGAAGTGGAGGCCGCCCGGCAGGCCTTCCGGCTGGTTGAGAAAAAATTCGCCCAGGGGCAGGCCAACCTTGTAGAATATACCAACGCCCGCACCAAATTTACCAATGCCGAGCAAAAACGCTCTATCGCCCGCTTCGACTATCAGGCCAAGCTGGCCGATTTTGAAAGGGCGACGGCAAGCTATCGATTTGAATAATATTCTTCCATCACCATAAAGGATTAACGATCATGACCTTCCATCGCAAGCTACTTCCCCTCGTAATTGCCTTTGCCACTTTGCTGGCTGCCTGCAACCAACAGGGAGGAACCAACAACGACGAAAACAAGGGAGAACTGCCCGTTCGCATTGTAGAAACAGCGGCCGTTGTTCCGGCCAACTACCGGGAAACGGTCTTCGCTACCGGTAAGCTTTCCCTTGAAGAGGAGGCCAAGCTGAGCTTCAAGACCGGGGGCGTTATCAAACAGATCTACGTCGCCGAAGGGCAATCTGTCCGGCAGGGGCAATTGTTGGCCGAGCTCGACCTGGCCGAGATCAGCGCTCAAACCCAGCAGGCCCGCCTCGGGCAGCAGCAGGCCGAGATCAACGTGGAAAACGCCAAACTGGCCCTGAAGCTGGCCGAACGCGATTTTAAAAATGCCAAGGGCCTGTATCGTGACAGCGTCGCTACCCTGGAGCAATTGCAAAACGCCGAAGTACAACTCGACAACGCCCGCAATCAGCTGCAGGCTGCTCAGAAAGGCGTGGCCATGAGCGGGGAACAGGTGGGGGTGGCCGATTTTAACCTGAAATACTCCCGCATCAATGCTCCCTCCAATGGCATCATCCTGAAAAAACTGGCGGAAGCCAATGAACTGGCCGGCCCCGGGACCCCCATTTTCCTGTTCGGATCAAAAGATAAAGCTAAGGTCGTTCGGGTCAATATTACCGATAAAGATATCATCCACGTCCAATTGGGAAATGATGCCGAATTGCACTTTGATGCTTACCCCGGAGAATCCTTCAAAGGCACGGTGCGCGAAATGGCCAGCATGGCCGACCCCTATACCAATACCTTTGAAGTGGAGATAGAAGTGGCCCCCACCGATAAAACCTTGCTTTCCGGGTTCATCAGTTCGGTGCAAATCTACACCAGCCTTACCCCCAACCTGATGAAAATTCCCATCGACGCCCTGCTCGGAGCCGATAAGATGAAAGGGGAGGTATTTGTAGTGGACAATGGGAAAGCGGTCAAAACTCCGGTCAATATTTTCAAGATCCAGGGCGAAAGCCTGCTCATCCAACGCGGCCTCGACAGCGCCGACCGGGTGGTTACCAGTGGTGTCGGTTATCTGGAAGACCAGCAACCGGTGATGATCAGCCAAAGGTAGGTGTGTCTGGTATGTCTGGTATGTCTGGTGTGTCTGGTACGTCTGGTGTGTCTGGTATGTCTGGTATGTCTGGTGTGTCTGGTATGTCTGGTATGTCTGGTACGTCTGGTATGTCTGGTATGTCTGGTATGTCTGGTACGTCTGGTATGTCTGGTATGTCTGGTATGTCTGGTACGTCTGGTATGCTTGCCCGGCTCGCAGAGATTTATCCGGCTGGCTAGACGGACGGGTCTGGTATGTCTGGTATGTCCCATTAGACCGACTTGACCCACAAGGCCAACAAGACCCACAAGACAAACGAGACAAACGAGACCAACAAGACCCACTAGACAAACAAGACCCACAAGACCCACAAGACAAACAAGACAAACAAGACAAACAAGACCAACAAGACCAACAAGACCAACAAGACCCACGAGACAAACAAGACCCACGAGACAAACAAGACAAAAAAAAAGCCATGAATATTCCCAAGTTATCCATAGAAAATTATCAGTTAACCCTGACCGCCTTTGTTTTGCTGGTGGTAATGGGGATAACCTCCTTCCTGGGCATGCCGCGCCGGGAAGACCCAGCGCTCGATATTCCCACTTCTCTGATCGTGGCCGTTTATCCCGGCGCCACCCCGGAGGACATTGAGAGCCAGGTGGTAGATGTGCTGGAAGAAGCCATCCAGGAATTGGACGACCTCAAGGAAGTCAAAACGACGATACGCGATGGTGTAGCTACTGTTGAAGTGGAATTCAATTTCGGCGTCGATTCCGACGACAAGTTCGAGGAAGTACAGCGACAGATCAATCAGGTGCGCGGAGATTTGCCCGACGGCCTGTATGAACTTAAGGCTATTCAGTTTTCCACCAATACGGTACCCATCATGCAGTTGGGCCTGGTTTCTGACTCAGCTGATTATGCGCTCCTTCATTCAGAGGCAGAGCGGCTGAAGCTGGAGATCGAAAAAGTTAATGGCGTTCGAAAAGTAGAGATCGAAGCCTACCCGGAGCAGGAAGTCCGTATTGCCCTTGATGCTGTAAAGATGCAGGAAATGGGTATTGCCCTCGATGCTGTCGAACGCGCCGTACAGAGCAACAATGCCAACATCCCGGGGGGAGCGGTGAAGGTTTCCAACAAGCTTTTTAATATCAAAACCTCCGGCGCTTATGAAAGCCTGGGCCAGATCCGAAATACAGTGGTGGGCGCCTATCAGGGCAAACTCATTTACCTAAAGAACATAGCAGAGGTCGGATTCGATTATGAAGACGACCGCTGGATGGCCCGCTACAATGGGCAGCGCTGCCTCTTCATTAATGTACAGCAGAAGGATGGGGTCAATATTTATGATGTGGCGGATCCGATCAAGGAAAAGTTGGGCGCCACCGAACTGGCAGGAGACATTCAGCTGAAGTACATCTTCGACCAATCGGCCGGTGTGACCGAACGGGTGTCCGGCTTTTTGGCCAATCTGGTGCAAGGGATTATTTTGGTCGGCCTCATTATTTTTCTGGTGTTGGGGATGCGTTCCGCCAGTATTGTCATGATGGCGATCCCCTTTTCCATTCTCATCGGGCTTTGGGTAGTCGACCGGTCCGGTTTTGCCTTGCAGCAGATGTCTATTGCCGGCCTGGTGGTCGCCCTCGGCCTGCTGGTGGACAACTCCATTGCCATCATTGAAAATATTGAACGCTTTCTCAACGAGGGTTTCTCCCGAAAGGATGCGGCCATTAAAGGCACTCAGCAATTGCTGGCGCCCATGGCCAGCGCAACCCTGACCACTATACTCGCTTTCATTCCTATCGTGATGATGCCGGAGTCCACGGGCGCATTCATAAAAGCCTTACCCGTGACTGTGATCGCTACACTGGCAGGTTCCTTTGTGGTGGCGGTTACCATCACGCCTCTGGTGGCCAGCCGCATCCTGAAGGAAGGGGCGGTAGGCGCCCGTAAGCCAACGCGTGGTTTTAGCGTCTTGCAGCGCATTGTAGCCGGCCCGTATCGCCAAACGCTCAATTGGGTGCTACGCAAAAAGGGGCTAACGGCTTCCCTGGCGGTGGGCGCCTTTCTGGGCGCCATGGCCCTCTTTCCGCTGGTCGGTGTTTCTTTCTTCCCCAAGGCGGAGAAACCGCAGTTCCGTATAACAGTTCAATTGCCCAACGGCAGTAATCTGGATGCAACCGATCAGGCCATACGGTATGTAGAAAGCGTGTTGGATACTATTCCTGATATAGCCTATTACGCCTCCAATATTGGGCATGGCAATCCACGAATATATTACAACATGGCTTCCGAGAATTATTCCAATGCCTATGGCGAAGTATTTGTGGTGTTGAAAACCTATGAGCTCGACCGCTTTTATGAACTCCTGGGGCAGCTGAGGAGCACCTTTAACGCCTATCCAGATGCGCGCGTCGATGTTAAGGAGTTTGTCCAGGGGCCACCCAGTGAAGCTCCGGTGGCCATCAAAATCAATGGCCCGGATCTTGATAAGCTCCAGGCTTATGCCAATGAGGTAGAAGAAGTAGTGCGGGAGGAGCAGGGCGTCATTAACGTGGAAAACCTGCTGCGGACCAATAGCACCGATATTTTCTTCAAAACCAACCGCGACAAAGCTATGATGCTGGGCGTTCCGGTTCACGTAGTAGACAAGACTATCCGAAGCTTTGTGAATGGGACAGATATAGGCACTTTCCGCGATAAGGGCGCCGAAGACTATGACATCGTCATGCGTTATGATTATAATGAGGAGTTCCGGCTGGAAGATTTTGACAAGATCAGCGTGCAGTCCTTTTCAGGCGCTTTTATTCCGCTGCGGCAATTGACGGATATGGAATTTGCCGAGGCGCCCAGCCGTATCACCCATCTCGATAATGAACGGACTGCCACTGTTCTGGCCGATCTGGATCAGGGCTACAACCTCGATGAAGTCATTGGCCGCATCGACCGGAAACTGAAGCAGATGGACTGGGAAGATGGTTATTCTTATGTATATAAAGGCGATCTGGAGAGCCGCAATGAATCCTTTGGCGGCATGGGTGTCGCTTCTCTCATGGCTTTGTTGCTGATCCTGGGCGTGCTCATCATTCAGTTTCGCTCTTTCAGCCAGCCTCTGATTATTTTCTCGGCCCTGCCACTGGCTATCATTGGTTCTATTCTGGCCTTGTTGACGATGGGGATCAGCTTCTCCTTCACCGCATTTATCGGCCTGACCAGCCTGATCGGTATTGCTATCAACAACTCAATTGTGTTGGTTGATTTTGCCAATCGGCTCCGGGAAGAAGGCGCTACCATCGAGGAAGCGGCCCGGCGCGCCGGTGAAGTCCGCTTTATTCCCATCGTGATGACGACCCTGACGACCATTCTGGGCCTGTTGCCCCTCACCTTGAGTGGGGGCTCTCTTTGGGCGCCTATGGGCTGGACTATCATCGGTGGCTTGCTCACCTCTACTACTCTGGTGCTGTTGCTGGTGCCGGTATTGTACATCTGGTTTACGAAGGAGGAGGCAAGGGAGGAGCTTTCTGTTCTTTGAGGCCTATGATCCCTTATGGCCAGATTGAGAACAACTTCCGAAGTTTCTCCGGAGATCGGGCAGTAAACTTCGGAAGTTTTCCCATTTTTCCTACGTCCCATTTCCCACTTCCCACTTCCTCTGCGTATCTTTCCCCCTTTCATCGCAAGCTTATCATGAAAGCAATTATTCCCGTTGCCGGCGCAGGGACACGGCTTCGCCCCCTGACTTATACGCAACCCAAGCCGTTGATTCCGGTGGCGGGCAAGCCTATAATTTCCTTTATCATTGACCAACTCCTGGGGCTTGGCATCCGTGACTTTGTGTTCGTCATCGGCTACCTGGGGGAGAAAATCCGGGACTATGTCGACCGCGAATATCCGGATATCAACCGGGAATATGTGGTTCAGGATGTGCGCCTCGGTTCGGGCCATGCCATTTGGGTGGCGCGGGACAAGATCGAAGATACGGACGAGTTATTCATTTTTTTTGGCGATGTGATCATTGATATGGACTTTAAGAAAGTCCTGGATAACCCACATTCCTGTCTTTGCGTCAAAAAAGTGGCGGATCCCCGGGAGTTTGGCGTAGTGGAGTATGGCCGAAACCGCCTGGTCAGGCGGGTGGTGGAAAAGCCGCGTATCCCCAAGTCGGATATGGCCATGGTAGGCCTGTACAAGATCCGGGAGGTGCCACAGCTCATCGAGGCGCTGGACTTCAACATCAACCACAACATCCGCTCCAGTGGAGAGTTTCCGCTCACGGATGTGCTGATGCGCATGATCGAAAAAGGGGTGAAATTTTCGACGGTGGTGGTGGATGACTGGTTCAATTGCGGTAAAAAAGAAGTGTTGCTGGATACCAACGCGGCCTTTCTCGACCGCGAAGGCTACGCTTCTGCAGACCTGCCTCCTTTCGATAACTCCATTATCATACACCCCGTAAGCATCGGCAAGAACTGCCAGATTGCCGACAGCATCATAGGGCCTCACGTCACCATCGGTAATAACACCCGCATCACCCGCGCCATCGTCTCTGATTCCATTATTGGGAATTATGCGCAACTCCAGGAAGTCATTCTGCAACGCTCGGTGGTGGGGAATGATACATCTATCACGGGCCTGCGTCAAAGCCTGAATATTGGGGATAATACGGAGATCGACTTTAGTGCGCCGAGGGGTTAGCCTTTACAGATATTCCCCCAACCAGGCGATTCTTGCCGCCAGTTCCCTGTTTTCCTTGGCCAGTTCCTTCTGCGCCAGACGGTGTAGTTCTTCCAGGGGTTGGGCGGAAGCCAGCGCTTCCTGGACGGATTGTTCTGTCTTTACGGCCTGTATATCTGCTTCTGCCGGTTTTTCCGGCAGCCCGGCCAGCATGCCGAGGTTGTTGCCGGTGAGTATGGTGCTGTGCTGGATGCTGGAGGGTAAGTGGTCGAAGCCAATGCCAGGATGTTTGGTGTCCTGAAAGATGGTGTGCACGGCTTCGCCGCTGGCGCGCACGTAGTAGGCGCGGCCCATTCGGCCCATGAGGTCCATTTTGTGAGGGTTGATGCGGCCTTTCTCGTCCAGCATCGCTTCATCGATATGAATGCGCACCACTTCGCAGATGATCAGGTGGCCGGCGCCGCCCATTTCTCCCAGAGGGATCACCTGTTTGAGCTTGCATTCCAGTTGAGCCGGGCTTTCCTTTACGCGGAACGGGCGCACCAGGTCGGCCGGAACGGGAGTTAGGCCTGCTTTTACAAATTCGCTGGTTCCCTTGGGGTACTCGATACTGGCCACAGCCATCTGCCGGACGATGTTGTAACTGACCGCGTTGATGACAACTTCTCCCGTGGCTTGTATGTTGTGTAAGGTGTCTTTTGTAGTATTGTTGGCTACCCGCCGGTTGGAGGAGAAAACCACGATGGGCGGATTAGAACTGAAGCAATTGAAAAAACTATAGGGCGCCAGGTTGGGCTGCCCGTCTTCGTCTATTGTGCTGGCGAATGCAATAGGCCGGGGAGCTACAATACCCAACAGGAATTGGTGGAGTTCCGGCGTAGCTATGGTCTTCGGGTCAATGATCCGCATATTGTGGCCTTATTTTTGAAAGGGCGTAAATTACAAATTCCACTCGACAATAATGTACGTTAAAACGTTAGGTATTATTGGGGATAACAACAAATTTGGTACGTTACTATGAAAATTAAGTTTAATACCGTCCTAAATATTTTACTCGTTCTGGCAGTCGGCCTGCTTATCGGCAAGCATTTTTACATGAAGCCCCGCTTCATCAACGGAGAGACAACGCCGGATTTTACTGCCAGCACGCTCGGCGGGCAACCCCTGCAGCTATCTTCGCTCAAGGGCCAGTATGTGTTGCTCGATTTCTGGGGGAGCTGGTGTGGCCCATGCCGGGCGGAGAGCCCCGGGATGGTGCAATTGTATGCAAAATACGGGCAAGCAGGTTTCAAGGATGCCGAGGGTTTCCAGATCGTCAGCATCGGGGTGGAGGAAAATGAGGCCCGCTGGCGCCGAGCTATCGAACAAGACGGGCTGAACTGGCCTTATCAGGTGCTCGACCTGGCCAGTAGCCTTCGCTTCTTCGACTCGGAGATCGCTACCCGCTTTGGCGTGAAACAAGTGCCTACCAAATACCTGCTCAACCCCAAAGGCCAGATCATCGCCGTCAATCCCTCCCTCAAGGAACTGGATCAAATGCTGGGGGAAAAGGTAGTGCAGGAATAGTGTGTTGTGAATTGTGAACGGCAGGCTGACATTACCTGACAAATTGGCGCTGGGCCAGAGCTGGCAAAGAAATTGCGGAGAGCAAATGGAATCGTTTAACTTTGTGTCAAGCAAAACACAACGGAACTATGACCGAAAAGGAAAAAAAGGAAAGCATTCGGGAAGAAGAACAGGCCGCTGACGAGGTGGCCGTTGGCCAGGAAGAAGCTATGGAAAATGAGCCGGAAACTGGCGCTGCCGAAGAACAGGAGCAGCCGGAAGGCCTGAGCCTGGAGGAAGAATTCAACAATATGAAAGCCAATTACAGCGAGCTCAAGGATAAATACCTCCGGCTGTTTGCCGAGTTTGACAACTTCAAAAAGCGGACCATCCGCGAAAAAATGGAGATGATGAAAACGGCGGCACAGGACACGATGTCAGCTCTTTTGCCGGTCCTTGACGATTTTGACAGGGCCCGAAAAGCTGCTGCAGAATCGGATAAAAGCCAGCTTTTTGAAGAAGGTATTGGGTTGGTCTATCAAAAACTATACAACATCCTTAAGATGCGGGGCCTGGAACCGGTAGAGCCCAACGGAGAGCTTTTCGACCCTGAATTACACGAAGCCTTTACCGAAATCCCTGCTCCTTCTGAAGAAATGAAAGGCCGCATCGTGGATACGATTGAGAAAGGGTACAAACTCAATGACAAAATTATCCGGCATCCCAAGGTGGTGATCGGAAAGTAGGCAAATTCTATGGCTAAAAGAGATTATTACGAAATATTGGGCGTGCCCAGAGATGCAGATCTGGTGGTGGTCAAAAAGGCCTACCGGAAACTGGCCCTGCAATACCATCCGGATAAAAACCCGGGCGACAAAGAAGCGGAAGAAAAATTCAAGGAAGCAGCCGAAGCATACGAAGTGCTTAGCGATGCAGATAAGAAAGCCCGCTACGACCGCTATGGGCATGCCGGAGTCGGCCAGAGCGGTGGCTTCACCGGCGGAATGACCATGGACGATATCTTCCAGCAGTTTGGCGATATCTTCGGCGATTCGGGCAGCCCTTTCGAATCTTTCTTTGGTGGCGCTCGTACCCGCACCCGGAGCCGGGGGCAACGCGGCGGCAATGTTCGCATCAAGGTAGCGCTCACGCTTGAAGAGATCGCGACCGGCGTTACCAAGCGGATCAAAGTTAAAAAACAGGTCAGTTGCGACACCTGTGGCGGCACTGGCGCTAAAGACAGCAGCTCCGTTCAAACCTGTTCTACCTGCCGTGGCGCCGGTTATGTGCGCCAGGTGAGGAATACCTTCCTGGGCCAGATGCAAACTACCGTGACCTGTCCGACCTGCAATGGTTCCGGCCAGCAGGTGACGGCCAATTGCCCGAAGTGCAAAGGCCAGGGTAGCGTAGCGGGGGAAGAGATCATAGAGATCGAAATACCCGCCGGTGTGGAGGAGAGTATGCAGCTTTCCATGCGGGGCAAAGGACATGCCGGCACCAATGGAGGCCCTGCAGGCGACCTCCTGATCAATATCGAGGAAAAGCCCCACGATTCCCTGCAGCGCGATGGGATGAACCTTATCCACGAACTGTATGTCAACTTTGCCGATGCCGCCCTGGGCACTTCTGTGGAAGTGCCTACCATCGAAGGCCGTGTTAAGATCAAAGTGCCCCCGGGCACACAATCGGGGAAAATATTCCGCCTGCAAGGTAAAGGCCTGCCTTCAGTGCAGGCTTATGGGGTGGGTGACCAGCTGATCCACGTCAATGTATGGACGCCAAAAAAGGTAAATGAGGAAGAACGGGAACTCCTGGAGAAACTCAAGGAAATGCCCAACTTCCATCCACAGCCCGGTAAGTCTGAAAAGACTTTCTTCGAAAAAATGAAAGACTACTTTAAGTAACAGTGCAAAGGGAAAGCCGCAAGCTTGCGGCTTTCCCTTTGCACTGCTATAGCTCTCCGGATTTCTCCTCCGGGCCAGTCAATGCCTGTCATATGAAGTATCCTATTCTTTTCTTTTTTGGCATCGCCATTCTTTTCTCTTCCTGTGGGCCCAATTACCGGTTCGAGAAGGTGTACGAGATGGAAGCGGAGCAATGGCCTTACGCCGATACCCTCGACTTTACCTTTAACATTGAGGATACCTCCGCCATTTACAACCTATACCTCGAAGTGGGCCACAGCACCAGTTACGGTTTCCAGAACCTTTACACGCAGGTTTATACCCGATTCCCTTCCGGTGAGCGGATCAAGGAGCTGCTGTCCCTGGAATTGGCCGGTAAGGGAGGCACATGGTTGGGAGACTGTGGCAAAGACTACTGCACGCTGCGCATTCCCATTCAGGAGGGCGCCTTTTTCAACCAGGCCGGCAACTACACCATTACCCTGCAGCAGTATATGCGGGTAGACCCGGTGGCCGGCGTCCGCAGTATCGCGTTCAAACTGGAAGATACCGGCCAGCGGCGAGGAGGGGATAAATCATAATCCGATAACCTCAATGGAAAGGGCAAGCGCCTCCGCCAGCCTTATATAATCAGCAGTATTAGCAGTAATTATTTTTTCGGCCTTCGCTTTTCCTCCGCAAACAGTGAATTACTTCCCGGTATTAAGGATTTTTTTATCTTGTGGTAGTACCGTTGTTTGTTATTGGTCGTCCGGATTTAGCCCTGGGCGAAAAGGCAGAAATAACAGATAACAAATAACTGGCAACCAAGCCCTTCCGGAGTACTCTAAGCTTTTGTTTTGAAATATGGCGGTAACAGAACACCTCACCGAAGTACAAGTCAGAGAACAGCTCCAGGCGTTGGATATGGAAGTTGGCCGCGCTATTGAAGAAAGCTGGAGCGCCCCGGCCCTGGATGGCCTCCTGGAACGACTGAGTATTGGAGGCGGGAAGCTGTTCGAAGCTTTCAGAGCCATAGGGGAAGCGTGTTTTCAGCAGTTGGAGGTAGAGGGCCGGTATGCTGAATCAGAGGCCTTTTTGTATTATCTCATCAACTTCGAATGGGCGGAAGAAGCAAAAGCCTTTTTGTTGCTTTGGAGGGATGTGCTATTCCAATTGCAGAAGGCCGGTTTATTGCTGTCCGATGGCGTGGCCAGTGAGGCGGCGCTGCGGCAATTGGAGGGGCAATCGCGGGAAGCTGTACGGTTGGCGGCCGAAAGCCTGAAAGTGTTTGTAAGTAAGGCCAGCCGGCCCGGCGGCCGGTGGCAGCCCAGCCGAAAGGCCCGGATCGATACCTGGCGCCTCCAAAAGAATCCCTGGCCCGTTTACCAGGAGCAACTCGGGCAGTTGGCCAGGCAGTGCAGCCAATTGCTGCGCCAATATCAAGAGCTGAATGCTGCAGCGTCTGTTTTTCAGAACATTCGGTCAGAGGTAGCTCGGTTGACGGTCGCCTGCCAAACGGAGATTGCCGGCGCTCAGGAAAACGCTGAAAAAGCTTTAGGCTTCTTCGAAGAGGGCAAAGCGCCAGGCGAAGAACCTCGTTTGGGAAAAATTGCCACCCGATTGGAGGCCTTGGCAAGCCAGGTGCAGCCCGAACCACACCTTTTTGATTTTACCAATGCCCTGGACCGAGAGATAGAGCGCCTGCCGGAGAAAATACAGATTGTGTTGAACATTCGCGGGGGAACGCTGGAGATGGTCGAAATGAACCTTCAAAAACGAACCCGGCAATGGTTGGAGTCGGAACTGCTGCCTTCGCTGAAAGAATCCTGGGAACTGGCGGAAAATGGAGTCAACGGGTTGAAAGTAGCCATTAGTAATATTCGCAACCGGGCCATCCTGCTTTCCGGTGAAAATAAGGAAGGCAAGAAAATGGAGGTTGACACAGGAGGCATTCTATTGCCCATTGAAGGCTTTCGGAAAATTGCGGCTACTGCAGAAGCGGAGCTATCGTCCTTGTCCAGCCTGATCGACAAGCGGTTGGGGGCAGATTTCCGGCTCTCTGCTGTTTATGACACGAAAGGCATTTTTCTGCCTGTTCCGCTTCAGTCTTCCATCAATCAGTTTAGGATCCGCCGTAATAAATGGCTGGTGCGCTTACAGGAATGGCTGGCCGCACAGGCGAGGGCTGTGCGAAAACTACAACTGGCGGCTGAACAGGAGGAAAACCGGAGTGTTTCGGAAAAAGTGGTGCGATACATTCAGAACCGGAAAGTGTCGCCGGAAAACAGCCATTATGGAGCGATCTTCCAGGCTCAGGGGTATATCGGAGAATCATTCTGGGTAGGGCGGGAAGAAGAAATGCAGCATATCAAAAGCATTATCGATAACTGGGAAAATGGTTTTCGCGGAGCGGTGGCTATTACAGGCAAGCGCTTTTCCGGCAAATCCTTTTTTGGGGAACTGGTTTCCAACCATTATTTCGCCGGCAAAACCATTCGCCTGTTGCCCGATTCCGTTATTGAGGTGCAAGGCAGAAAAATGGAAGCCGGTTACGACCTGGAAGAGGTGCTGGAGTTTGTCCGCAAGAATACCCTCAACCAGCGTCCCCTGGTTTGGATCGACGACCTGGAGCTGTGGTGGAGCCCGGCCATTCCACTCAACCAAAACTTGCGGGCCTTGCGCCGATATATTGACGACCACAGTAACAGCATTTTCTTCCTCATGTCCATGGGCAACGTTTTGAAGGCGCACCTTCAAAAATATCATGAGATCGGCCGGCTGTTTTTGTCGGAGCTCAATATGGATTACGTTCCCGCTCAGGTAGTGCGGGATGCTATTCTGATCCGCCACGGAGCTACGCATAGCAAACTGGTGGATGAGAATGGGGAAGAGGTGGCGCCCCCGAAATTCAACCGCCTGGCCGGGCGGGTTCACCGGCTGACGGAGGGAAATATTGGAGAGGCCCTGGTTCACTGGGCTTTATTTACCCGAAAAGTAGAAGAGAGTATTGTCGCCATTGAGCCCCGCCGTAACTTCACCCTGCCGGATTTCCTCGGCCCTGATTCCGCTGTTCTGCTTTGTGCAATTATGATTCAGAAGCGGACCAATGAATATCGCCTGCGAAAGTCGCTGGGCCCGTCTTTTTCTGATAAATACCTCAATATCCTGCAGCGGCTGTTGAGTGTGGGCCTGCTTATCCGGCGGCACGACGGCTGGCTGGAGGCCGATGAAGGCGCCGTCAATGCCGTTGGAGCCCTGCTGGAAAGCAAGAACTATATCAAATACCGTCAATGGAAGCAATAACGTCATACCGGGTTTCCTGGCTTGGCCTCCTGTTGATGGGGCTGGCATTGTTGAGTTTTTACTTCGTCCTGCGCCTGGCACGCCGCCTGTTATCCGGTGCTTCGGCCAGTGGCCGGGCGCTGGTTGCGGTTCAGAAAGCGCTCCGGGCCCTCCTACTCGTTTACGAGCCGGTAGCCGCTATGACTTGGTGTGCTTTTTTCGTTTTTATCAACCCACCACTGCATGCGCTCCTGTTGGGCCTGCTGGCAATGGGCCTTTTCCCACATCTGCGGAATTACCTCAGCGGGCGGCTTGTCCGCCTGGGGCATCCCATCAGCGCCGGCCGGAAATTGAGGAGCAACGGCATACAGGGGGTTGCCGCCCGGGTTGGCAATCTCGGGCTTTATCTTCAGGCCGATGATGGGCTGCATTATCTGAGCTATTCCCAGCTGCTATCGGACGGCTACACCCTGCTTTCCGGGGAAGAGGTCAGCGCTGTGTACCAATTGTCGGTTTGCAAAGAAGAAGAACCACAATCGGCCCGCTTCGCTACCCAATTGATGGACCTCCTGGCAACCACACCCTATCTGGATTGGAACCACAAACCTGAATGGTTGCCTGCCGGTACGGATAGCAGCAGTTTGCAATTGAGGGTCGTACTTAAAAAGAAAAGCCATCTGCACGACCTCGTACTCCTACTCAAAGAATGGGGCTTTTCCTGTACCATAATAGACTAAAAGACAAACCGGCATATGGATATATTGACCTCTTACAATTTGATCATAGAAGCTTCGGCCATCATTATACTGTCCTTTATTTTTAGTGAGCTGGCGCGCAAAACCAACGTCCCTTCCGTGCTAATGCTCATTGCCCTCGGTATATTGTTGAAATTTGGACTGGATGCCCTGGGCATCGGCAGCATCGACTTTTTCCCCATCCTGGAAGTGCTGGGCATCGTCGGGTTGATCATGATCGTATTGGAAGCCGCCTTGGAACTGGAGCTGAAACCAGCCAAGATCATTCCCATTGCCAAAGCAATGGCGATAGCGCTAATTGGCCTGCTGGCTTCTACCTGGGTGGCCGCTCAGGTTTTACATGCTTTTGTCCCCGGGATGAATATGCAGGCAGCCTGGCTATACGCTACACCACTGTCCATTCTGTCGAGTGCGATCATTATTCCCAGTGTTTCCGGGCTCAGCAATGTGAAAAAAGAGTTTCATATCTATGAGAGCACTTTTTCCGATATCCTGGGCATCATGCTGTTTTATTTTCTGGCCGGCCAATGGGAAGCCACTGAACAATCCAATGGAGTAGTTGGTTTTTTTGGCAATCTGGGCCTAACGCTGGCCATTTCCGTGGTGGGGAGCTATCTTATCCTGCTCATCTTTCAGAATATTCGCAGCCAGGTCAAGCTTTTTTTACTCATTGCCGTATTGCTGTTGTTGTATGCCCTTGGTAAGAAAATGCACCTTTCTTCCCTTATCATCATCCTGTCCTTCGGCCTGGTGATCGCCAACATGCAGTTGTTCTTCCGGGGAAGGCTCGGCCGCTGGCTACACCTGGAAAAAGCCACCAATATTTACGAAGGCCTGCACATCATCACGATGGAGACGGCCTTTGTTGTACGCACCTTCTTTTTCGTCATCTTCGGACTGACCATTTCGCTGGCTTCGCTCGCGAACCTGCAGGTAGCGCTCGTCAGTGGGCTCATCATCCTTTCCATATATGCCATCCGTTTTATCATTCTTCGCTTGTTTATGGGCAAGGATATTATCCCCCAGCTATTCGTCGCCCCTCGGGGCCTGATCACTATTCTGCTGTTCTACGCCATTCCAAAAGAAGCCGAAGTGCAGGGCTTTGAAGCCGGTATTCTCCTGTTCATTATCATCGCCACCAGCCTGATCATGACTTTCGCCATGGTGTACGACAAACAGCGGTCGGGTAAGGCCATCCGCAAGGCGAACAGTTTGCCCGTAGGGTATACGAAGTGGAAAGCGCCGGTGATCCATACAGAGGAGTAGCCCTGGGACGACAGGAGGAATGGCTGTATTGTTGAATGGTTGGGCTCTGAGTTGCCTACTGCAGCCCCGCCACCCGGCTATGCCCAAACTGATCGGCAATGTGCATTACCCGTTTGCGGAGTTGTGTCTTCAGGTTTTCCTGGTTCACCCAGAATATCACCGGCACATCATTTATATCAAAAGGTAGGTCCGTGCCTTTTTTTGCCGTTAGGATAACCGGCTTCCCGGTTCCTTGTGCGTAGCCTAATTCATAAAAAACATTGGGGCTGACCTCGGTGACATCGGCAATGACAAAGGCCGAAGTTTTGATCCCCTCCAGGATGCGGGGCACAATGCGGCTGATCGATTCTACCTGGTCGGTGCGAACGGCGGTAAAACCATATTCCTTGCAAACGGTGTCGTAAGAAGCAAACACATCAAACAGCTCCTCCTTGAAAGACATAATTGTAAAAACGGCAGTGGGTGCAACGATCATTTCGGCCAGAGAGACGACATCTCTGGCGAGGGCGGCCATATCCAGCGTGTCCTGGTTAAGCAGGTCAAAGTTGTCCAGGCTGACCAATTGGGCGTACCTTTCATCAAAATCTTCCCGTTCCCGGCGGAAAATTTCCGCCGCGGCGCCTCCAAACTGGGCAATACCCAGCACGGGCTTGCCCGCAATCCGCGCCCAGTTGGCGCCAATGTAAGTGCCGCCTTTGCCGGCGACGAAAAGAATGACATCCGCTTCTATGAATTGTTCAGGTGGATCGAGGGTAGGGTGGGAGAGTTCCCAGTCGGTTCGGGAGGAAACGCGGATGGAACCCAGGCGGTGCCCTGGCTCCTCATCGATAAGCCGGTAACTGACCAGCAACTTCCGGGCATCCAGTTTTTTCTCCGCCAGCCTCCGGGCCGCCGCTTCGGCAATGGCCTTGTCGAGGCTTCCCCGGCAACCGGTCATGATCGTATGGCCTCTATCCACTAGCGTTGCGGCCAGTTTTTCTGAAAACTCCTGGCATAGCTCCGGGTAGGAGGGCACTTCTTTCAGGGATCCGACGACCAATACTTTCATCCTGCAGGGTTTTGGCAAATGAAAGAGAAAATATACTTACTTTTTCGGGTTTTATGGCAGTGAATTAAATTAGAGGCACCCCATTTTGCTTTCTCCCTTTCTCCACCTTAATTTTACCCCCGCTCGTTATCCTTGAACAACCCGTTTCCATGAGGCTTTTTGTATACCTTTTCCTGGCTCTTGCCGCCCTGGCGCTCCTCTTCTGCAGCCGCGATTTGCCCACGGGCAACAAGGATGGGCAATATCTCAACCTGGCGCCAGATGTAAAGTACGTGGGGATGAACACCTGCAAGTCCTGTCACCCCAATGTGCACGACACTTTTATCCAGACCGGCATGGGGCGTTCCTTTGACCGGGCTACCCTTCAGAAAACGGACGCCACCTTTGGCGAACACGCGCTCGTTTACGATACGGCATCCAATCTCTACTATAAGCCTTTTTTTCGGGATAGCCTGATGTACGTCCTGGAATTCCGCCTGGAAAACGGAGATACCGTGCATCAGCGCCTGGAGCGCATCGATTATATCGTCGGCTCCGGGCAGCATACCAATTCCCATATCGTCGACTTTAACGGCTACGTTTATCAAGCCCCTGTTACCTATTATACTCAGGAGGGCCGTTGGGATATGGCGCCCGGCTTCCGCGGCGACAACATCCGCTTCGACCGCCTGCTCACTACCGAATGCATTACCTGCCACAACCACCTGCCCGGCTTCGTAGAAGGTTCTTTGAATAAATACACCGAGATGCCCACTGGCATTGAGTGTGAACGTTGTCACGGGCCGGGTGAGGTGCACGCCCGTGAGAAACTGAAGGGCCAAATTGTAGATACCTCCCAATTCATTGACTACACCATCGTCAACCCCCGTGACCTGCCGCGTGACCTTCAGATGGACCTCTGTCAGCGCTGCCACTTACAAGGGGTTGCGGTGTTGAATGAGGGTAAAACCTTCTTCGACTTTAAACCCGGTATGAGGCTGAACGAGGTGTTCAATGTTTTTCTGCCTCGCTATACGAACTCCCATGAGCGCTTCATCATGGCATCCCAGGCCGATCGCCTTCGGCTTAGCCCTTGCTATAAGGACACCGACATGACCTGCATTACCTGCCATAACCCCCACAAAAGTGTGGCCGCCACCAGCCGGGATCAGTATAATAATGCCTGCATTTCCTGCCATGGCGGCCAGCGCGAACAGGCTTGTTCGGCGCCTATGAACCAGCGTCAGGCCGAAGGAGACGATTGTTCCGGTTGCCACATGCCACGTTCCGGCAGTATCGATATCCCGCATGTCAATATCACCGACCATTATATCAGCCGGTCCAACATTAAGGGGCAAGGCCAGAAAGAGGCGCCGACGGGGGAAGCTCAATTCCTGGGCCTGCAGATCCTTACCAAAGAAAAAGGGACGCCGCTGGAAATGGCCCAGGGCTATATCGCACTGTTCGATAAATACGTGTCGTCCTCCATTATGCTGGACTCTGCCCAATGGTATCTGGACCGGGCGCAACAGCCGCTGGCGCAAAAGTTGAACACGCTTGTCCATTATCACTTCGCCCGGGAGGATTACCCGGCTATCGCCCGATTGGCCGCCGGCCAGCAGCCCGGCCAATTGATGGATGGCTGGACCGCCTACCGCATGGGGGAAGCGTACTATAAACTCGGGGAATTGCCCCGGGCCCTGGCCTTCTACCAACGTGCTACCGCCCTGATGCCTTTTGACCTGGATTTTCAGGAAAAACTTGGGGCCACCTATATTCAGCTTCAACAACTCCCACAGGCCATTCAAACCCTGAAGTGGACAATAAAGGAGAACCCCAAACGCCCCATTGCCCTTACCAACCTGGGTTTCGCCTACGCCCTGCAAGGGAAATTCCCACAGGCGGAAGCCCTTTACGATAAGGCTATCGCTCTGGCTCCCGATTACGAACAGGCGCTGCTCAATAAAGCCGCCCTGCGCCTGGCGCAGCAGGACTTGGCCACCGCCCGAAAACTGATCCAGCGCGTATTGGCCATCAATCCGGAGAATGAGCAGGCAAGAGCGGTATGGCAGGGTATGTGACCCTAGAAAGACAAGGGGTGTTATAATTGCTTTCAAAACGGTTTTAAATTTTGGCTAACTGTCACCAAGATTCCGACAATGCTTATTTGGTCCGGAAGAGATGTGTGTAGAGGTAGTTTAAAGAGAAAAAGCCCGCATTTTCAGAAAAAAGGGGAACTTTTTTCTGAAAGAAGAAACTAATGTGTATTTTCAATATGTTTTCCAGAAGACAATGTAGTCTTGAAGAGCCCTAATTCTAACTGCTCTATGCTTGCAATTATAGTATTAAGCATCTTATTATCCCTTCTAATTTTATTTCGATTGTTTTATTCGGCTCGAATGTGGCATGCTATTCAAAAAGCTGCCTCAACTGGTCAGGATGAACAACCTGTGATCGGGGAATGGCTTAAGCTGGTTTTTTGGAAGCCCTATGAAGGCATTATCATTACTAAAGACAGACAACCCATATTTGTAAGCCCCGACCGGAAAGGAGGTAAAAAATTAGTTCGTGTCTATAGGGGAGAAAGAGTGGAAGCTCGTGTGCCTCTTGGCACAGAAAAAATGAGGTGGAGTGATAAGGATAAAACTTTGACAAAAGAAGGGATACGGGTAAAAGCAGATGTTGCCATTGAATGGACCATTTCAGACCTAGAAAGTTATGTCTACAAAATCAACCGCCCCGACCGCATTGAAGGCATGGGGTATTATGAATATCTTAAAGCTACCACACACAATTGGATTAACCTGTCGGTTGAAGGTATTATACGTAAGAATATCCGCTTGTTGACTATTGGGGAGTTGATATCTTCTTCCTCTTCCTTCCTGAATCATGAGGTGTCTGGAACCACAACCGTCAATATAGATAGTGTATCCCGCTTATTACAGAAGGAACTCCAAAAAGACCTTGGTAGATTTGGGATAGAGGTGTTAAGCCTCGATATATTGGATATTCAATTTGATAAACGAATACAAAAGGCCATTGATAGCTTAAAAGAGGCTTATCTGGTCTTTAAACGTAGCGAATTTGAGGGCAGGAGCGCTATCGCCCGATTGCGCCCTATGATTTACGAACTGGGAAAAGATGCCATTGTGCTGATTGAATCCCTTAAGGCAAACAATGGTACCCTGTTTTTGAATAGCAATTCTTTTTTTGATAGACTACTGAATAATACAGGAGACAACCGAAATATATCAAAGGGTGGAGAAGGCGATCATCCATTATTGCGGAAATAATTCATCAGCCTAAATTTGAAAAAACTGAATTTATGGATTTTGGAAAGTATCAAATTGAATCACCGGACAATTTTGAACAAAAAAGTATTTGCTGCTTTGTGGTGGATACGTCTTCTTCCATGCAAGGGGAACCAATCGCTGAACTTAACGCTGGCCTTAAGGCTTTTCACCAAGACATTGTTGAGAATATCTCTATTGGTAACAAACTGGAGATAGCGGTGGTAGAATTTAATAGTCGTGTTCGCATAGCGGTGAATCCGGATTTGGGAAAAAATTTCAGCATGCCCCAATTGTCAGCTAGTGGTACAACAAAAATGGCAGAAGGTATCCGGATTGCCATTGATCTGGTAGAACAGAGGAAAGAATGGTACAAAGAAACCGGCCAGCCTTATTTGCGCCCTTGGATCATTCTCATTTCAGATGGGGAACCAGACCCTGATCAAAACATGGACCAACTAGCTGCTGATATTGAGCGAGAGACCAAAAATAAAAAATTCGTTTTCCTGCCTATTGGCGTGCGCAAAGCAGATATGGCCTTGCTTCATAAAATCTCCGGGTATTACCATAAAGAAGGGGTTTGGATCAAATTACCTCCCATGAAATTATCAGAACACCGCTTTTCCGAATTTTTCAATTGGGTCAGTGCAAGTATGGCGGTATTTGCCAGCTCACGGGAAGGCGATAAGATTGACCTGCCCGATACTTCGGATTGGAGGGAGGGGTTTGAGATTTAAGGAGGGGGGATTCCCTTCTGATGAGATTAAAAAGGATATCCAAAGATGAGCGGAAAGGAATTTTTCCATGTGTTAAATAGTACCTTAAATAAGATCATAAATAAGATCTTGTTGGTGCTGATGATTATTGCTGTCGCTTTAATTTTTGGAATCGTATATCTCCCAAACACTGTGCCAGAGGAGGGGGAATTGAAAAATAGAGAAACCGTTTTAAAACAATGGACACACCACTTGCCATTTAATAATGCAAATAGCAGTAATGCAGTTGACTCCAATGTTATCGCTCATAATGATGGTTTTATAAACGACACATTTGGTTTATTTGTAGCTGATTCCTCAAGGGAAAGAGGATTAGCTGATGATTCAAGCCACAACCAAACTTCAACAGATAAGGATAATATATTGGACAAATCGGGAAATAGCGATCCTGAAGCTAATACGGATTATTATCTGTCAGATAGCACTTTTTGGATTTATATTTTTGGAAGTATTTTGGTGATAATTGTGGGGTGGATAGTTTTTTTGAAAACAAATAATCATCAAAAAGCCAAAGAGGCTAAAGCGCTTCAACCCTCTACCTCAAACGAACCACTTCCTATGAAGCCTAGTGATACTTTCTCCTCCTCGGAGGAAACCTCTGCGGCAAGGCAGAAAGCTTCTCGCCAAAGAAAAAAAGAAAAAGCCATCCCAGCTGTGCATATTGTGGCAGAGGCAAAAAAAGATGTCGATCTAGTAAAAGTAAAGCGCAAGCAAGGATCAGAGATTCCTGCTGCGGGCATTCCGTTAGTAAAGGAACACAATTGGTTGGTGGTTGGCGCTTCAGCTACCGGAAAATCCCATAGTATGATGAATATTCCCTGCCAGGATTATTTCCAGGCGAAATCTATCAGCAGGGACTGGGGGATTGTTGCCTGTTGCGATGGAGCGGGGTCGGCAAAGGAGTCCCATAAAGGTGCGCAATTTATTGCAGATAAGGCAGTTGCCTTTACATGGGAAATGTTCGATAGTAATTTCTGGCCTGATAAAAAAAGATTGCCAAGTTTGGAGGAATGGCAAGAAGCCTCCGTTGGGATACTTAAAAAGGTTGTGGAAGGATTGGAAAATTTCGCTCGGTTTGAAGAAGTGGATCCCAAAAGCATGGCTAGTACCCTTATCCTTTTGGTTTACTCTCCTTTTGGCTTGTTGATGATGCATGTTGGAGATGGTCGGGCAGGTTATAAAGACCAGGAAGGAAACTGGAAAGCCATGCTTTCACCATACAAAGGCAAGGAAGCCAATGAAACAGTTTTTGTCACCTCTCAGATATGGGATCAGCTCGAAGAATACGTTGAATGCCAGGTTATAGATGATCCTCCTGTTGCCTTTGCCGTCATGACTGATGGCTCTGAATCTCACGCATTCAAAACACTTACCAAAGATGATGAAAGCCAGAAATACTATGATGTCAATGAACCATACCCGAATTTTTTAAACCCCTTGTTAATGGCAGTGAAGGATATGAGCCAAGCTGGAATGAATACGAACCAGATCGAACAGGAGTTAAAAAGATTCCTGGAGAATGGCACTAGGAAATTACAGGATGAATTGGACGATAAAACGCTTGTTATTGGGCAATTAAAATGAGGTTCCATGCACTGCCTTTTATACGATCCCCGATCAAGAAAAAGAGAAAAAGCCCTCCTGGAAGATAAGGCTCTCGCTTCTGGAGGTGAAGGAAGTATACACAGGGTTTTGTATCCGGATCACTTGAAGCGACACTGTGTCAAACTGTTCATTAGTGAAAGGATCATTCAAAGGAAAAAAGAGAAGGTGTTCTACATGGCTCAATATCCTCCTCTTCGAACCCAAGACCCCAATTTCCTTTTCTGCTGGCCCAAAATGGTCGTTATTAAAAAAAAACAGATTGTAGGTTTCCTCATGCCGCTGGCCTTTGAGGACAGCCAGCACCTGGAGTATTTGTTTCTTCCAAAAATTGAAGACCCCCGATACCTGGAATGGCAGAAAAAATTTAACCGGAATACGGAGGAAGGTGTAAAAGCGCGAATTGGGCTTTGCGCCAATATCGCTTTTGCTATCCATAATTTTCATAGCATAGGTCAATATAGTATGGTGGACCTCAACCCTAATAATATACTTGTTACTATCAAAGGAAAAGTATCCCTAATTGACTGTGATTCCGTACAGGTCAAAGCCCCGAACGGCCGTATTTATCATGGAGAGATGGCTATGCCAGACTACATCCCTCCTGAGAGTGTGTATACCCGGTCTTCAAAAAATTATATTGACCACAACTGGCATCGTTTTTCTTTAGCAGTTATCTTCTATAAAATATTATACGGAATCCACCCATATGCTGCTACATCATCAGGAGTCTATGCTGGAGCGACCTCTCTGGGAGAAAAGATACAAAACGGTCTTTTTGTCCATGGTAAGAAAAGGAAATATTTGACTTCCATACCAGGGCCTCATGATGATTTTTTCCTCTTGCCTTCTTCCATTCGTAGGTTGTTTATAAGAGCTTTTGAAACAAATAACAGTATTCTGGGTAACCGGCCAAGCGCTGATGATTGGGGGGCAGTGCTTAAAAGAGAACTTGACCATAACTTTCAACTCTTGGGAGAGAGCTTTTACAGCCGCCCTAGGAAAGTGATGAAGGTGGAGCGCCCCACCCGGTCATTCACTATTGACTGGGAAGTTACTACCAAGCAATCAGGTCAAAACACAAGTTATCTCTTCTGGAAAGAATTGTTCCGACAGGCGGCCTTTGGTCGGGCGTTATATTATGTAGACATCAGAGGACAACAGAAGTATAAATTTATCTTTCTGCTACTGATTTGGGCTTGGACTGTACCGATCTTGTTTTGGGTTTTTGAGGCAATACATTTTTTTAAAACTGAATATTTGACCATCGGATGTGCGTTTCTGTTTGCGTCTGTCTATTTTATCATTGCTTACTTTATTTCCTTGGTAAGTGCGGTGTTTTTCCATTTTTCGAAAAATCACCCCAGGGTAAAAATGATATGGTAATCTCTCCATCTTCTTATTTCGGGAGTCGAACGGCACCAATCCGGAAAATGCCTATCTTAACAAAGAGTTATAAAAATTTAAATCCGCCATGCAACGCCAATCCTACCGCCTTACCGCCGGCAGCCTCGCCAACCTGAAGCTGGAAACCGAAGAACTACCTGCCCCCGGCCCGGGGGAGGCGACCGTCGAAGTGAAGGCCATCGGCCTGAATTTTGCCGACATCTTTGCCATTTGGGGCTTATATGGCGCCACGCCAAAAGGCAGTTTTGTGCCTGGACTGGAATACGCCGGTATTGTCATCCGGGTGGGAGAGGGGGTTACGCGCCTTAAGGTTGGAGATCAGGTAATGGGCGTCACCCGCTTTGGCGCCTATACCACACATCTCAATATCGACACCCGCTATCTCATTCCTTTACCGCAGGGCTGGAGCTTTGCCGAGGGCGCCAGTTACCTCGTACAGGTGCTGACGGCCCACTATGGGTTAAAAGAGCTGGGCAATATTCGGGAAGGGCAGACGGTGCTCATCCACAGTGCTGCTGGTGGGGTGGGGCTTTGGGCCAACCGTATTGCAAAACAGTATCAGGCCTATACCATAGGAACGGTAGGAAATCCCGCAAAGCTGGAACTGCTGAAGCAAGAGGGGTATGATCAGGGTATCGTTCGGGGTAAAAACTTTAAGGATGCGGTGTTGAATGCCCTCGGTGGGCGGGAACTGAATATTATTATGGAGTGCATCGGGGGAAAAATCCTGAAGCAAGGATATGAATTGCTGGCTCCGCAGGGCCGTATGGTCGTGTATGGGGCTGCTCGCTATGGCTCTGTCGGCAACCGTCCCAACTACCTTCGCTTGTTGTTCCTGTTTCTAACCCGCCCTAAAATCGACCCTCAAAAAATGCCGGAAAATAATAAGGCAATAATGGGTTTTAACCTCATCTGGCTCTACCATAGGGCCGAACTTCTGCACGAACTGTTGGCCGAACTGTCCGCCATGGACCTCGGGCGGCCTCTGGTCGGGCATACCTTTCCTTTCAATCAGTTGAAAGATGCTATTCTGCTGTTTCAGAGCGGGAAGACCATGGGCAAGGTGGTGGTGGAGGTGGCTGTAAGCAGTATATCTGTTATCAGCCAGTAATAGGGTTGAAAAGCTTTGGCCCTTCTCACTATTGTTTTTGCTCAGCTGCATTTAAGCTCTTGGCAATAGCTTCAGCTTCCTCTTTGGACTCTTTAACTGTCCCCTGAAGCTGAGCACCATCTTTCCATACAGCCCATTTCCCCTTTTGATGTGGCAGTGCTGCGGGTGCAACGTAGTTTCTTTCTTTCCTATAATGGCCAGGGGGCCGGCTTTGCATTGTAGGGTGGCACTAAATGAAAACGATATTCAGGATATGAAGTACCGTTTAGTTGGGGTCAAAGAAAAGGACTCAACCTCTTTAGTCGGTGTTTTCGCCATCCGTAGGGCATAAGGCGAAAAATTTGCTCAATCATACCTATGTTTTTTTTCTGTCACGCTGAGTTTCGGGGTCAGAATGGAAGCGGGTGGCCTACAGGAGCGTTGGACATGCCATGTAAGAATAATTGTATGAAAAATATAGCCTTCGCTAGAATTCCATTATTTTTGTTAAAAGCTTAGTCCAATGACAATCCTCCACTTAAAGTTGAAAGACCTGGATGAAGAATTCATTCGGGAATTACAAGCCGAACACCATGATGAGGATGCTGAAGTCGTGATCCATGTCCACTCCCGGCCGGTTGGAGAAATCCTTTCTGAAGAAGCCTTTTGGCAAATTATCGGCTTGCTGGACTGGGATCAGGAAGGTGACGATGAAGCTGTGGTTGAACCGGTAGTCGCTCACCTTGCCGAGTTGCCAGTTGCCTTGATCTACCAGTTCCTGGATAAGCTTTCGGAAAAACTCTATCTGATTGACACCCGCGCACATGCTGAGAATAGCGGGGATAATGCTTATCGGCCAGATGCTCGTTTTTCCGTTGACCTTTTTCTTTACGACCGCTGTTGCGTAGTGGCTAATGGCCGCCAGTTTTTTGAAGATGTAATCGCAGACCCCACCCTAATGCCAAAAGATATGTCTTTTGAGCCGCTCTTATACGTAGCTTCCGATGCTTACCAGAGAAAAACAGGTAAACCCATGGAGGATTATCTTCCTGCCTACAATTACGAAACCTTTAGTAATGTTGAAGGCTGGGAAGAAACCTAGAAAGAAAAGCATGAGCTGTGAAGAGACACGGAAACTCTAAAAAGAACGATAGGCCTCACCACCTCTATGAAATCCGGGACAAAAAAGACGACGATGTATTTAAATATGGGATTAGCGACAATCCAATCGGAAAAGATGGGCTCTCCAAGCGCATCCGGATACAAACCTCTTTTCTCAATCTTGCTGTTGGCTGGGTAAGGTATTTTGCCAAAATTCTAGTCCGTAACATTCCGGGCAGAGAAAGAGCCCAAAGAATCGAAGATGAGTTTATTGACAGCTATCGGGAGAAACATGGTAGAAAACCGAGAGGGAATATAAAAGGGGGGACATAAATGGTTTCCCTTATTAGCCAGGCAGATGGGGCAAGAGCAGTGAACAAATAGTCTGATAAACTTAAATTTCTATCATTGTGTAGGTGTATTTTTTCGGCCCAAAGGTGATCTTCAAACAAACCCTACAACATCAGATCCGCCCAAAGCCTGTAATCCAGGAGCGCCTGGGCTTTAGGGTCTTTGTCATTGACAGGCATCAGTTCCATGAGGGGAAAAGAGAGAATGGCGCGGCCTTTCCGGATTGAAGCGATCAGCCCGAAATCTTCTTCTTCATCCAGGCCTTCGATGCCTAGCACTTCCACTACCGTACCGGGTTCAATTTTCCGGAGAATGAGGCCTTCTACCTGAGCGTTGAAGGGGAATTCGACTTCTTTACGAAAATAGTTTATCCAGTTGTCGATGTCTTCTGCCGCCGGCTCTTTCATCATGATTTCAAAAACGCGGGCGGCCTGGGCATCCTGGCTGATCTCTCCCCAAAAATACCGGTGAAAAAGCCGACGCTGGCTAGCCAGGGCTTCGGCTTCTGTATCCCGGGCTTCGGCAGGGCGCAAGTCCGTTTCCTCAAATTCGTAACGGAAAAAACTGCCGTAATCCTCTTCGCAGGCCCGGCGGATGAATTTCTCCGGGAGGCCTTGTAAGGTAACGCTATCGAGTACGACCTCATAGGCAATGACGGTTCCGTTGGTATAAGCATCCACCACCCGGCCCTGCCAGCCTTGTATATCGAGCTTGGAAAAACCTTTGAATGGCTTGGCGCTGGTTATGACCGCAACGGAACTACCGATGGGAAAACGTGGATTTTCGGCGGGCGCCCAGTTTTCATCCTCCCATTCCTCATTGTCCTGGAATAAGCCGTCGGAATCGGCGTCAAAATCCTCGCTGAACATCAGGCCTTCTGATTCGTCCAGCATATCTTCCAGGAAAGCGTCGACGAGCGCCTGGCGGTACTCTTCGTCATCTTCGAGGCCAAATTGTTCGGCTACTTCCTCAAGCAATGGGGAAGGGGCGCTGAGCCGGATAGTGTCCTCAAAGGCTGTTTTGAGTTTGGCGAGCATGTCCTGCAGGCCTTTCATGTCTTCGAGGTTTTCCTGGGGTTCGCTTTGCAGCGCCCGGCGGCCAAAGCTGGAATTGGAAACCTGGCGGTGCTCATTTTGTAAACGGGCCGTGCAGGCCTTCAGCCCGGCTTTCAAATCGTTCAGGAAACCGGCCGCTTTTTCGGTAGCCAGGTTGTCGGCAAGGCTTTGTTGTAATGCCAGGGATGCCAAACGCAATAATCCTTCGGTGGCCAGTTCGATATCGAGCCCCTGCTTTGGTGTCCCTTGCTCCTGAAAGGCTTTCAGAATAGCTTCCCCTGCTTTGATCTCTATTTCTCCCGGCAGGATATTAAAATCTTCCAGCCGTTCTTCCATCTGCTGCCGGAGCTGAGCATCGAAAGGATGCCCATTCTGTCGGGCGGCAGCCTGCTGAGCAAGCATTTTTTCGTATTGAGGGTGGAAGAGTGGCGCATTCACCAATTGTTCGCCTAGTACCTGAATGTTATCCAGGTCCTCCTCGTCAAAGCCTTTTACGGTTTTCAATTGTTCAGTAAGGCCCAAAACTTCCCGCCGTAGAAGCTCGATGTTTTCAACATGCATCAACATCTGCTGATTAGTCTGCAAATGGTGTTCGATGACCTTCTCACAGGTTTCTCTCAGATGCTGCTCTTCCCGCCGCGCCTCCTCCTGCAATTGAAATACCTCCTTTTTAAGGGCTTTTATCGCAACTTCCGTGTGGTCAAACTGGTCACTCATAGAATGGATTTACACTTGATAAACATTCCGCTAGGGGTTCTGGTTGGGCGGGGAGGGTAATTCGGAAATGCAAGAATGCTTAAATGCTTAAATGCAAGAATGCTTAAATGCAAGAATGCTTAAATGCGGGAATGCCTAAATAGGCGCTCTATTCTCGCATTCTTTCATTCCTTCATTCTTTCATTCTCGCATTCTTTCATTCTCGCATTTCCCCATTTCCTACCTGGTCAGATACATATACCGCTGTCGGTCCAGTTCCCGGAAGAAGGGGTCCGACAGGTCACGGATGAATCGGATAGCCTCACCGGTGGATTTCATCTCCGGGCCCAGGTTTTTGTCTACGTTGGGAAATTTATCAAAAGAGAAAACAGGCACCTTGATGGCAAAGCCGCTGGGCCGGGGTTTGATATCGAAATCCTTCAGTTTGTGGGTGCCCAGCATCACTTTGGTGGCAATTTTCAGGTAGGGCACCTGATAGGCCTTAGCGATAAAGGGCGTGGTGCGCGATGCTCGGGGATTGGCCTCGATGACATACACCTTATTATCCTTGATGGCAAACTGAATATTGATCAGGCCACGGATGTTGAGCGCCCGGGCCAGCTTCTCGGCGTATTCTACCATCGTGTTGACGGCGTCTACCGAAAGGCTATAGGTAGGCAGTACGGCGGAGCTGTCGCCGGAATGGACGCCGGCGGGCTCAATATGTTCCATAATACCCATAATATGAACTTCTTCTCCGTCGCAGATGGCGTCAATTTCGGCTTCCTTCGCCCGTTCCAAAAAGTGGTCAATCAGTACGCGGTTGCCGGGCATGTGTTTGAAAATACTGAGCACCTGCCGCTCCAGCTCGTTATCGTTGATGACAATCCGCATGCGCTGGCCACCCAAAACATAACTGGGCCGCACCAGAAGCGGATAGCCGATTCGCTTTGCAACCGCGAGGGCTTCGTCGGCATCGTGGGCAACGCCATAGTCCGGGTAGGGAATCTCCAGTTCCTTGAGTAAGTCGGAGAATGCGCCCCGGTCTTCAGCCAGGTCCATATTCGGGAAGGAAGTGCCAATGATCTTAATCCCTCGTTCGTGCAATTGCTGGGCGATCTTGAGGGCCGTCTGGCCCCCCAGTTGCACAATGACCCCTTCCGGTTTTTCCAACTCGATGATCTCCTCCAGGTGCTCCCAGAATACCGGCTCGAAATAGAGCTTATCGGCCACGTCGAAATCGGTTGAGACCGTTTCCGGGTTACAGTTTACCATAATGGCTTCGTATCCCACCTCTTTGATAGCCAGCAAGCCATGCACGCAACAGTAGTCGAATTCGATGCCCTGCCCGATCCGGTTGGGGCCTGAACCCAATACGATCACTTTCTTCTTATCGGAAGTTGGAATACTCTCATTTTCCTGGTCGAAGGTGGAGTAGAAATAGGGCGTTTGTGCTTCGAACTCGGCGGCGCAGGTATCCACCATTTTATAGGTGCGGCGAATATTGAGCTTTTTCCGGACTTTCGTTACTTCGTCTTCACTGACCCGCATCAGCCAGGCGATCTGTGCATCAGAGTAACCAACTTCCTTGAGTTCGCGGAAGAAATCTTCGGAGATATCCTCCGGCACGTTGTACCGCATCAGTTGTTGTTCCAGCTTCACCAGTTGTTTGATCTGGCGGATGAACCAGGGGTCGATACGGGTCAGCTTCTGAATCGTCTTTTCGGGTACGCCAAGCCGCAGGGCGTCCTTGAGGCGGAAGATGCGGTCTTCACTGGGATGTTCCAGGCGCTCCAGGATGTCGGCGGTTTTGATCCACTCCTTCATGTCGCCGCCCAGGCCGGTGCGGTTGTTTTCCTGCGACTGGCAGGCTTTCTGCAGGGCCTCCAGAAAATTGCGGCCGATGGCCATCACTTCTCCCACTGATTTCATCTGCAGCCCCAACTCGTGGTTGGAACCCTGAAATTTCTCGAAGTTCCAGCGCGGCATTTTGACGATCACATAATCCAGCGTGGGTTCGAAGTAAGCGGAGGTCGTTTTGGTGATCTGGTTTTTCAGTTCATCCAGGGTATAACCGATGGCCAGTTTGGCCGATATTTTGGCGATGGGATAGCCCGTAGCTTTACTGGCCAGGGCCGAAGACCGGGATACCCGCGGGTTGATCTCGATGACAATGAGCTTTTCCGTTTCCGGGTCCTGGGCGAATTGTATGTTGCAACCACCGGCGAAATTGCCCAGGGAACGCATGGCCTGGATGGCCTCGTCGCGCATCTGTTGGTAGCCGGTATCGGAAAGGGTCATCGCCGGCGCAACGGTGATACTGTCGCCGGTATGAATGCCCATAGGGTCCAGGTTCTCCACAGTGCAGATAATGACAACGTTGTCGGCCGCGTCGCGAAGCAGCTCCAGTTCGAATTCTTTCCAGCCTAACACGGCTTTTTCCACGAGCACTTCGTGGGTTGGCGACATGTTCAGGCCGCGCCGCAGGGCTGCATCAAATTCTTCTTCCCTATGCACAAACCCCCCTCCGGTGCCGCCGAGGGTGTACGAAGGCCGGATTACCAGCGGGTAGCCGATCTCCTGAGCAGCCTCTTTGCCTTCTAAAAAAGAGTTTGCAATGCGGGAAGGCGCAACGCTCAACCCAATGTCGATCATGTGTTTGCGAAAAGCTTCCCGGTTTTCGGTCAGTTCAATCGCCGCCAGGTCTACTCCGATCAGGCGAACGTTGTACTTTTCCCAAACTCCCTGCTGCCCGGCTTCAATGGCCAGGTTAAGGGCCGTTTGCCCACCCATAGTAGGCAGCACCGCGTCAATTTGCCGTTCTTCCAATACCTGCCGGATGCTCTCTACCGTTAGCGGAAGCAGATAGATATGGTCAGCCGTGACCGGATCCGTCATGATCGTCGCCGGATTGTCGTTAATCAATGACACTTCGATGCCTTCTTCCCGCAGGGAGCGGGCTGCCTGAGAGCCTGAGTAGTCAAATTCGCAAGCTTGCCCGATGATGATAGGGCCGCTCCCAATGATGAGGATTGATTTGATAGATGGATCTTTCGGCATGAGCAGAAAATTCTTTTTTAAAGGCCGGTTCGCAAATTGCGGGCAAAGATACAACAGCACTCCTAGCTTTTCTTAAGGGACAGCGGACTTTCTGAGGGAAATCTTCCGTAGCCCAATACTTGACAGGCCTTCAGGCCAACATGTTAACTGGCATATAGATTGGGTAGGGATGCGGCCGCTGTGAGCTGGCCTGCCAACAGGGCCTGTGTTGGGCGCCGACCTGCGACGTCCCGCTACTGCTCCACCTCCACTTCCACCAGGCGGGTGTAAAATTCCACATCCGCCAGGATAGAGACACCCGGTTTTTTTTCAGCCATCCGTTTTTTTCTGACCAGGTATAATTGGTGGGGACCAGGTTCCAGCCCTTCCAGTTGCTGGGCGGAAATGCGATATTCTTCTCCATTGGTTGGGCCCTCCAGGGTGAAAGAATAAGCACGGTTGTTGGCGTCGTTGAAAAGAAAAACCAGGCTTTCGCCGGCCTGTAGCTGGCCGCCCTGGGCATAGAGGGACATGCCCTGGCTCTTGCTGGCTTTCCCATCTATTATATAAAAGGTGTCGATAGGGAGCATGGCCAGCGTGTACTCCTGCTTTTGGCCATTATTGGATGGAAACCGGAATGGGAAGGCAGCACTGTAGTCGGCATTTTGCTGTAAAGTATACCGCACCACCCCTCCCGGAAGCGGGCGGGCCTCCATGCCGCTGCCTTGGAAGGATACTCCACCGGAAAAAGTTTTCGGGGATGCCGTTTGAATGGAATCTCCCTCAAAGAAAGTGGCGGTAGCCTTGAGTTCCCGCTCCGCCTCAAGATAGCGGACGAAGAGTTCGGCGAAGAGCTGTGGTTTTTTTTGATCTTCTGAATTACGCTGGCAGGCTGTGGCCAGCACCAAAACCAAAAAAGCAGAACCACCTAAAAGGTATTTGAATGGCATAAATGGATGTTTTTTGTCCTGAAATGTTTTTGCGAAGTAATGGCAAAGATAAAGTGGAGTTTAAATTTTTGTCTATTTTCGGCAAATCCCTCAAATTCACTTTAATCCCTGGCTTGTCAGGTGCAGGACGAAACCACCATACTCTAATTATACCGAAGAAGCATTATATTTGCCTCCTGCGTTAAAGCAGTGTCAGCCTTTGTTACTTGTTTTTAACTTTGGTGCTCAGGAATCAGAAACCTGACTTTATTGAAAAAATGATGGTGCTGATCCTGTTAAATTATCCTACTTTTGAGATTGCCGAAAGTATATGCCGGCCACCTAGTGCCTGTTGAGCAACAGTAGGAATGGGAATATGGCTGCCGGCAAAAGAAAGAAAGTTAGCTTACTCCTATTTGTCCCCAAAGGAAATTTTTGAAAACAAGGTTAATTTTTTTAACATTGTGCACGATTTTGAGATCCCTTGGTTTTGAGTCGAAATACTAAAACAGGAAATTTTATGGCACGTTATTTACTATTATTTTTTGTACTCCTGACTACCGGAGCGGCTGCTATTGCGCAGACCTCGCTCCAGGGTAAGGTCACAGACCAGGAATCGGGCGAACCGATCATCTTTGGCAGTGTGGCAATTTACAAGAACGGAGTGCTGGCTACCGGTACAGAGACGGACTTTGACGGCAACTACAGCCTGTCTTCCATCGACCCGGGCACCTACGATGTGGAAGTCACCTACGTTGGCTATTCCAAGCAGCGGGTCACTGGGGTAAGGGTATTGGCGGGTAAAGCCAATAAATTGGACATCGGCCTGTCGTCAGAAGGCGTAGTGCTCGATGAAGTCGTCGTTACCGAATACAAGGTCCCGCTGATCGAGCAGGACAACACGACATCTGGCTCCGTTATCACTAGCGACCAGATTAAAAACCTTCCTACCCGGAACATCAACGCCCTGGCTGCTGCTACGGCGGGCCTGGCCTCCGCCGATGAAGGCGACGCCATCACCGTGCGGGGCTCCCGGGACAACGCCACCGACTACTACGTCGATGGCATTCGCGTTCGCGGCGCCCTGCCTCCGGAATCCGAGATCGAGCAGTTGCAGGTCATCACCGGCGGTATCGAAGCACAATATGGCGACGTTACCGGTGGTATCATCTCCCTGACCACTAAAGGCCCTTCCAGCAAGTTCTCCGGCGGTGTGGAATTGGAGACCTCCAAATTCCTCGACCCTTATGAGCAGAGCCTGGTAGGGTTTAACGTGAGTGGCCCGCTTATCCGTAAGACGAACAGCGATGGTTCAAAAACTTCTCTGCTGGGCTTCCGCCTTATCGGCCGTCTGACCGACCAACTGGACGATGACCCGTCGGCAGTGCCCCTTTACCGGATAAAAGACGATGTGCGGGCGCAATTGGAAGCCAACCCCGTCATCGAGTTGGGCGGCAATCAGTTTGTAGCAGCCGACTTCCTCACCCAGGAAGATGTGGATGTACTGGATTATCAGTCCTTTGAGAACTACAAACGCTACGACTTTCAGGTCAAGTTGGACGCCCGCCTCAACAGCGCGATCGACCTCACTTTCTCCGGCGCTTATAATAATACGGATAATTTGTTCACACCGGGCGGTGGCAGTACTTCCGGCACCAACTGGCGTTTGTTGAATGCCCAAAACAACCCCACCCAGAACAACGAGACCTATCGGGGCAACTTCCGTTTCCGCCACCGCCTTGGCGGCGCAAGCGGCAGTGAGAGCGACCGCGCCAGCAAAAGCGCGCTCATCCAGAATGCTTCCTATACCCTGCAGTTCGGTTATGAGAAAACCAAATCATCAGTAGCCGACCCACGCCACGGCGACAACTTGTTCAACTACGGCTACATCGGCAACTTCGACCAGGTTTGGGAACCGGTCTTCGAATTTCGGCAGGATACTGCAGGGATGATCTACGCG
Source organism: Lewinellaceae bacterium (assembly GCA_020636215.1). Taxonomy (GTDB): domain Bacteria; phylum Bacteroidota; class Bacteroidia; order Chitinophagales; family Saprospiraceae; genus JACJYE01. Next base: position 711,697 of record JACJYG010000004.1, on the reverse strand, counting down.
CAGCACCTCGACTATCGTCAGGTACTGACCGGCTATCAACCCGACCTTACCATCAACCCGGTATTGGCCAATTACAACAACCCCTTAATGCCGCAAGTAGACGGCAATCTGCCGCCTACGCTGGAAGGCTTTAATGCCTACAACGGCCAGACGCAGGATGTTTTCTCCAATTCCTGGGGGTTCCATACCAACATCGGCACGGTTTATAACCTCAACCAGAAACGCGATAACGACCTCGGTACTTTCCAGGGCCGCATCAACTTCGACCTGGTGCCAGGTAGTTCAGAAAAAGGCCGCCACAATATAGAACTTGGTGTTTGGTACGAACAGCGCATCAACCGCGGTTATGATATCAACCCTCGTTCGCTATGGTTGTTGGCCCGGCAGTTGGCGAACAACCAGATCCAGGGTATTCCCTTCGATGAGAATGGTAACCCGCTGACCGATGTCATTGGCGTTTATGATACGGTCATTATCTTCGGCGTCCCTGTACCCCGCCTCCTTTATGATGTGGAAATCGTGGAAGGCGCCGATGACAAGTTCTATCGTAGTGTCCGCGAGGTGACGGGACAGAGCCTGAAAGAATTCGTCAATGTGGACGGCTTGCGCCCCGAAGACCTGCGCCTCGATATGTTCTCCGCCCGGGAATTGAACGACTTCAGCAATCTTAACCTCAATTACTACGGTTATGATTATCTGGGACAGAACTTCGACGGCAATTTTGAAGATTTCTTTACCGCCACTGATCAAAACGGCATACGCACCTTCCCGGTGGCGCCCAACCGCCCCATTTATGGTGCGGCCTATATTCAGGATAAGTTCACCTTCAAAGACATCATCTTCCGTCTCGGCCTTCGCGTCGACCGCTACGATGCCAATACGAAGGTGTTGAAAGACAACTATTCTCTTTATGAGATCATGGGCGCTGCCGATTACAACAGCGAATTCGGCGGAGAACGCCCGGGTAATATTGGCGATGACTTTAAGGTCTATGCCACCGATGCCTCCGGCGAAAGCGTTCAGGCCTATCGCAATGGGGACGATTGGTACGAAGCCAATGGCAATCCGGTGAACAACCCCGCCCTTATTTTCCAGGGGGGCGTTGTCAACCCGGTCTATAAAGACCTCCGCGTCCGCGATGATTTTGACTTCATCAAAAAGCGCGATTACGACCCGAATGTATCTTTCGAAGACTATGAAGTACAGGTGAACTTCATGCCGCGCCTGGCTTTCTCCTTCCCGATCTCGGATGAGGCCAACTTCTTTGCTCACTATGATATTCTGGTGCAGCGGCCGCCCTCCAACACGATCGCAACACCGCTGGATTATTTCTACTTTGTTGAACGCGCCGGCTCCGAGCGTAACAACCCGAACCTGAAGCCGGAACGGACGATCGACTACGAAGTAGGCTTCCAGCAGAAATTGTCCAATACCTCCGCCCTGAAGATTGCGGCTTACTACAAGGAAATGCGGGATATGATCCAGATCCGGACCTTCTTCCCGGTGCCCATTATCAGCCAATACACCACCTTTGATAACCAGGACTTCGGAACGGTGAAAGGTTTTACGTTCACTTATGACCTGCGCCGGACGGGTAATATTTCGTTCAATGCGAACTATACCCTGCAATTTGCTGATGGCACCGGTTCCGATGCCGCCTCTCAGCGTGGCCTGGGCTCCCGTGGTGTGCTGCGGACGCTTTTCCCACTCAACTTCGATGAGCGGCACCGCATCGTAGCCAATATGGATTATCGCTACGGTTCGGGCAACCGCTACACCGGCCCGCGTTTGTTTGGTGCGGATATCTTCGCTAATGCAGGCCTTAACCTGCAGGCCATTGCCGTATCCGGCCGGCCGTATACCGCTACGCAACAGGCCCTTCAATTGGGCGGAACCGGTACGGTAGGCTCGCTCAACGGCGCCCGCAAGCCCTGGAACTTTACCCTCAACCTTCGGGTAGACAAAAACTTCACCCTTGGTAACAGGCTGGGAATCAACGTGTATTGCCGGGTGTCTAATGTGCTGGACCGCCGCAATGTGATCAACGTTTACTCCGCCACCGGCTCACCGGAAGACGATGGCTTCCTGCGCACGCCACAGGGACAGTCACAGCTTCGCACGATCCAGAGTTCTCAACGGTCGTTGGAAGCCTTCCTCGATTCTTACCAGTGGCGAATTCTGAATCCGAACTTCTTTAGTTTGCCTCGGAGGATATACCTGGGGGCAATTCTTGACTTTTAATGTATATGATAAAAGACGCCCGGTGGGGAAAGCGCTAAGTTAAAAGATAGCGCCTTCCCCATCAGGCAACTGATTAACAACAATTCATTCTAAAACTTATAGTGCTATGCGTAAAGTATTACTCAGCTTATTAGGGGTTGCCTGCGCCGCTTCGGTGGCAATGGCCCACATTAACCCCGAACAGCAGCAATCTCCAGGCGCTGCCAATCCTGATAAAATAACCTATAGGGAGGCTTGCGACGCCAGCAAGTCATCTTTAGACCAGGCCGTCAATAACGTTCGCGCCCGCTTGTGGAGCGCCGGTGATGTATGGTGGGATGGTAGCGGTGATGGCCGTTACATCGTGCCGAAAGTACCGCCCGGTGTGCCCGAAGTGTCCTCCATCTTCTCAGGGGCCGTATGGCTGGGAGGAGTGGATGCCGCCGGTAACCTGAAAGTAGCGGCGCAAACTTATGGCCGCAGCTCCGGCCGATTTGACTTCTGGGCCGGGCCGCTTACGCCGCTCGATGCCCCCAACCCCGGTGAAACAGACCAGGACGTTTGTTCCGATTGGGACCGTTTCTTCACGGTTACCGGCAGGGAGATCGATGAACATCTCCGCTTGTATGAAGAATCCGTGCAGAACGGTACTGTCTACGAAGAATCCATGATCCCGAAAGGCGTCCGCGGCTGGCCCGGTAAGAAGAACCCCTTCTTCTTTGATGTCAATGGTTTTGAGCTACCCAATACCGAGCAGGGATTGGCTGGTTTCTGGGATACCGATGGCGATGGGGAATACAACCCCCAGAACGGAGACTTTCCCATCATCGAGATCCGTGGCTGTGAAGACCCGCAGTACCCCGATGAAATGATCTTCTGGATCTATAATGACAATGGTAATATCCATTCCCAGTCGAACGCCGCCCCCATTAAGATGGAGATACAGGTGCAGGCCTTCGGCTATGCTACGAACGATGAGCTCAACGATATGACCTTTCAGCGCTTCAAGCTCATCAACCGCGCCATTGAGCCCATCGACAGTACCTTTTTCGCCATGTGGGTTGACCCGGACCTGGGATGCTATACCGATGATTACATCGGTTGTGATACCCTGCGAAGCCTGGCCTTCGTATATAACGAAGATGTTTTGGACGGTACTACCGGCTGTTCCTGTGATCAGGGCGTCAATACCTACTGCGATAATGTGCCCATCCTGGGTGTGGACTACTTCCGCGGCCCACTCGGCCCAAAGAAATTTGGCCCTAACGGAGAACTGGTCAACCCTGGCCGTAATGAAGCCGCAGACACTATCGTCGAATTAGGTATGTCTTCTTTTACGTATTACAACAACGGTAGTGTCGGCACCTGGCCGGCTGGCATGCAGGATCCGAACTCCGGCCTGGAATACTATCGCTACCTGACGGGATCCTGGCGCGATGGCAGCCCTTTCACCTACGGTGACGACGCCTACCAGGATGGCGAGCCTATCGAATTTGCGTTTACTGAAGCACCAGATGACCCCAACGGCTGGTCGATGTGTACCGCCGCTCTGGCCTATGGTGACCGCCGGACGATCCAGGCCTCCGGGCCTTTCCGCCTCGACCCGGGCGCCGTCAACGAGCTGATTATCGGTGTGGTTTGGGTGGCTGATGAAGCTTACCCCTGCCCCAGTATCCGTCGCTTGCAGTCGGCCGACGAATTGGCCCAGGCGCTGTTCGATAACTGTTTTGACATCACCGACGGCCCGGATGCTCCGGATATCGATATTATAGAGCTGGACCGCGAGTTGATCCTCGTACTGACGAATGACACCATTCTTTCCAACTCTAACAACGCTTTTGAAGAATACTCGGAGGTCGGCCTCGAAATTCCGCCTACCGCTGATGATAGCCTCTATGTTTTTGAAGGCTACAAGATCTATCAGGTTGCCGGCCCGAATATCGGCCTGACGCAGGATAATGTCGCTGACCCATCTAAGGCGCGCCTGATCTATCAGATTGACGTTCGCAACGGTATTAAAAAGATCTATAACTGGTCAAATGTGGAAAACCCATTGGGCCAGGAGTTCTATGTGCCGGAGCTGCAGGTGGATGGCGCTGACCAGGGTATTCGCCATACCTTCCGCGTGACCGAGGATGCCTTTGCTCAAGGGGACCGCCGCCTGATCAATCATAAGAAATATTACTTTGTCTCTGTAGCATACGCCTACAACAATTACGAACCTTACGACCCGGCTGCCAACGTCGGGCAGAAGGAGCCCTACCTGGAAGGCCGCCGCAATATCGGCCCCAATGGGGACGGCTTGCCGTACATTGGTATTCCCCGTCCGATTATCGACCGCGCCTTGAATGCAGAATATGGCGATGGCGCCATTATCACCCGGACGGATGGTAAAGGCACTGGCCAGAACTTCCTGGACCTGAGTGATGAAACCCGCGCAGCGCTCGAAGAAGCTTTTGCCAAGGAAGAACAGTACATCGGTGACCTGACCTACGCACCGGGCCGTGGGCCCATTGCGATCCAGATATTTAACCCGATAGATGTTGTGGACGGCAACTTCGAACTGAAGTTTGTCGATAGCAACCCTGGAGACAACGTACTGGATGCTGACGCACGCTGGGAATTGCGCAATCTGGATGACCCCAGCTTCTCGGTAGCTTCTGAGAAGACCATTGCGCAGCTCAATGAGCAGATCATCCGTCAGTTTGGCTTCACGGTTTCTATCGGACAGGTGGCGGAGCCAGGCGACAAGGCGGATGCCAACAACGGGTATATTGGTTTTGAGACTTCCTACCCGGATCCAACTGCTGAACCTTGGTTGAATTACATTCCAAACGGCACCGACCTGACGATATTCAACCTCGATGATTACATGTACAGCTATTTGTCTACCCGTGCCGGCGAGCGTGATGCTGCCCTCGACCCAGATGGTGGTTTGAGCCAGTTCGGCCAGGCGCCTTTCCTGCCCTACTACCTATTGGATTGGAAGACGAGAGGTGAATTCGACTTCCCCTTCCTCGGCCCGGTATGGACCAACAATAGCGCCAGTGGTATCGTACGCAATCAGATGGATATTAAAAACCTCAATAACGTCGATATCGTCTTCACGCCTAATAAGAGCTTGTGGAGCCGTTGCGTGGTGGTAGAATCCGCCAACCGCTTTTACACGGATGCGGGTTTTGAAACCGAAGGGGGCCGCTTGCAGTTCGACCTGCGTAATGCCCTGGCCGTTGGCAAGGATGCGGGGGCTGATGGCCTGCCGGCTCCGGATAACAGCATTGAACTGGATAAGGATGGCAACCCCGTCCTATCGGGTGGCCAGCCGGTATTGCAGCGCGGTATGGGCTGGTTCCCGGGTTATGCTATCGATGTGGAGACGGGCCAACGCCTCAACGTTTTCTTCGGAGAGAATTCCGTTTACGACGGCTCGATCTTCCCGGAAGCCTTTGACGAAGGCGCTACCGGCCGAGACATGATGTTCAACCCGACCAGCCAGGTGATCTTGCCGGTCGATCTCGGAACAATTCCTTACCCCTACTACACTGGCGGCCAGCATATGGTATACGTAACCCGTACGCCTTACGACGGCTGCGAACTCTTCCGCCTGAACCTCAAGCCGGGCCCGAGCCCGTTGACGAAGGTCAAGGCGATGAAAGAGATCACCTGGGGTGGCATGTTACTGCTCAATGAGGATACCCGGATGAATAGCTATGCGGATGGCCTCATCCCGGCTGAGACTGTGGTGAAGATGCGCGTAACGAATCCTTATCAGGTTGAAGTGGATGATGCTGCCTTTGCCGGCGACCAGCGCACGGGCTCCGGTGAGAACAACTATCACCCGCTGTACCGCTTCAGCATCGCAGGCAAACAGTCTGGTGAATTGACTCCCGATCTGGTGGAGAATGCCCTCGACGCCATCAATGTCGTGCCGAACCCCTACTATGGATTCTCGGACTACGAGACTTCCCAGTTCACCACCACGGTGAAAATTACGAACCTGCCGGCCAAGTGTACGGTAACGATCTATTCTCTGGAAGGTAAGTTTATCCGCCAGTACGTCCGGGATGAGGTGGGCATGATGCCGGAAGGCACCAACCGCGCCATCGGCCGGACGCAGATCAACCCGGCTTTGGAATGGGACCTGCGCAACAACAAGCAGATCCCGGTCGCCAGTGGCGTATACCTCATCCACATTGCTGCGGATGGGCTGGGCGAACGGACGATCAAGTGGTTCGGTGTAAACCGGGAATTCGACCCGTCAGGCTTATAGCCCTGGTTGTTCTGATTCAAACTTTGAAAAAATATGAAGTAGTGCTTTCGGGGCCAAAACCCCGAAAGCCTCCTTCTCAAAAAAGACTATATGAACAAGCTTTTATACTTAATCCTGACATTTGCGCTGGTATGGGCGGTAAGGGAGCCATCCATGGCCGGTAACCCCGACCGCCAGGGGGAATCTGGCGCAGGGCAGTTGCTGCTTAATGCCTTTCCCAGAAGCGCCGGCCTGCACTCCATGTCCACTTCCATGGCTTCAGGGGTAGAATCTATGCGGATCAATATCGCCGGCCTGTCCCGTATCAACAAAACAGAGGTCTTGCTTGGCCACGCTATTTATCTGCAAGGCACTGATATTGGAATCAACGCCCTGGGCGTAGCGCAGCGGGTAGGAGAACATGGCGCTTTCGGCATCAGCCTTACTTCCATTAGTTTTGGGGATATTGCCGTGACGACAACCGACCAGCCGGAAGGTACGGGGACCAATTTCTCGCCCAGCTTTTTCAACCTGGCATTTGGCTACTCGCATACTTTTGAGAACAAAGTATCCGTAGGGGTCCTTTTCCGGGGGATTTCCGAGTCCATTCAGGATATTAACTCCTTCGGTTTTGGAATCGATGCCGGCGTGCAATACGTGACCGGCCCTCAGGATAACTTTAAATTCGGTATATCGCTGCGCAACATCGGCTCCCGCATGCAATACGGAGGCCAGGGCCTTTCTACTTCAGGGCCTGCACCCAATTCCGGCGGCTACAACCTGACCTACAATCAGCGCTCCGCCGATTTTGAATTGCCGTCGACCCTGGACATCGGCCTTTCCTATGATTTCCTGATCGGGGATATCCACCGCCTGACCGTATTGGGTAACTTCACCTCCAATTCGTTTTCCCAGGACCAGCTTGGGGGAGGTGTGGAGTATTCTCTGAAGGATATGTTCATGCTTCGTGGTGGTTACCGGTATGATTTGGGCACTGAAACGGAGGTGGAAGCACCTATTTACACCGGCCTGAGCGCGGGCGCTTCCGTAACGGTGCCGTTGAGCAAGGAAAATAAAAACGTGCGTTTCTCGATCGATTACGCCTACCGGGCTACGAAGGTCTGGGATGGTACGCACAATATTGGAATCCGGTTCAACATTTAGAAAAGCGCACAAAATATACGGCGCTGAATTCTTGTTTTCCGGAGCGTTTCACTACTTTTTCCAGGTGGTGAAGCGGCCCACTTGAATTTTTCGCTGATTATATTTATTTTTGCATAGCATTTAAGGCAAGAACGTTTCTGCATTTAACCGCGGAAGCGTTCTTGCCTTTTATTTTCACCTTCATTCCTCTACTCAAGTTGGGCGCTACCGGGCCCTGGTGTTTTCGTCAGGGGAGGGGGGTAAGTGAAAGATTAAAAGAAAAAATCAAGAACTATGTCTGGATACAATTATCTGACACGTGAGGGTTACATCCGGCTGAAAAGTGAACTGGAAGAACTGAAAACCAAAGGCCGGGATGATGTGGCCAAAGCCATTGCCGAAGCGCGCGAAAAGGGTGACCTTTCAGAGAATGCTGAGTATGATGCCGCCAAGGATGCACAGGGGATGTTGGAATTGAAGATCAACGATCTGGAAACCACCCTGGCCAATTCCCGCATCCTGGATGAAAGCCAGCTGGATGCCTCGAAAGTTACGGTACTTTCTAATGTGACGATCAAGAATGTCCGGACCGGCAAAAAATTGACTTACAAACTCGTCGCAGAATCAGAAGCGGACCTGAAAGCCAAAAGAATATCAGTGAAGTCGCCGATGGGTAAGGGGCTATTGGGTAAGGCCATCGGTGAAATTGCATTGGTAGAGACTCCTAACGGCAACATTGAATTTGAGGTAGTCAATATTTCCCTTGCCTAAAATCAGCTCCCTATGCCTAGTATTTTTACCCGTATTGTTCAAGGCGAGATACCTGCCTATAAGATCGCGGAAACCGAAGATTTCCTTGCTTTTCTTGATATTCGGCCCTTGGCCATAGGCCATGCTTTGGCGATCCCTAAAAAAGAAGTGGATTACTTGTTCGACCTGGAGGATGAACAATTGGCCGCGCTGATGGCCTTTGCCAAGCGGGTGGCCAAAGCTATTCAGGCAGTAGTGCCCTGTAAACGTATCGGTGTCTCGGTCATTGGGCTGGAAGTGCCCCACGCCCATGTCCACCTCGTTCCCCTCCAGAAGGTGGGGGATATGAACTTCTCCAAAGGCCCCATCTCCGTTTCTGCCGAGGAACTGAAGGAACTGGCGGCACGTATTCATGAAAAATATCTGCAGCACTAGCTAGCTGGTACGCCCGGGGTTTTCTTTGAGGAAGCTACCCCAATCTTTATGGCGTTTTTGACCACCTAACACATTGCCGGATTGATAAAAGTGGCATACGGCCGTTGCCAGCGCATCGGTGGCGTCAAGAGAGTGGCCATCCATCCGAAAATTCAGAATGTTGCAAAGCATGGCGGCTACCTGTTCCTTGGAGGCATTGCCATTTCCCGTTACGGACTGTTTGATCTTTTTGGGCGAATATTCTGTTATACCGACCCCTTTGGTCATAGCTGCTGCGATGGCTACCCCCTGCGCCCGCCCAAGTTTGAGCATGGATTGCGGGTTTTTGCCAAAAAAAGGTGCTTCGATCGCCATTTCAGCCGGCTGATGGGTATCGATGATGCTCTGTAGCCGTTCGAAAATGTGTTGGAGTTTTTCCTGTTGCTCGTCCAGCTTTTTCAGGTTGATGACGCCCAGGTCGAGCAGGCGGAGTTTTTTTCGTTCCACTTCAACAATAGCATACCCCAGCAGGTTGGTGCCGGGGTCTACTCCTAAAAGGCGGTACTTTTCTTGTTGCGCTTTCAAATCGTTGTATTTTGAACGTGGCTACTGCAAGGTAGGGGTAATCAACAGATAAAACAAATGCTTTCAAAGTTTTTGTTTGGCAGTCCTGAGGAAAGAGAATTGAAAAGCAGAAATTATGACGAGAAAGCAGTTACACGCTGCAATAAACTGGATCATTAAGGGCACAATTGCTGCTTTTTTACTGTTCACATTATACAGGGAGGTTGTGGGGCGGGAAGATGCAGCAGCCTTGTGGATGGCCTGGAAACAACAGTTGCATCGGGGGCAATGGCAATGGCTGTTTGGTGTGCTATTATTGCTGCCGGCCAATTGGTCTTTGGAGAGCCAGAAATGGCGGTACTTGTTGCGTCCCTTCTGGAGAGTCCCCTTCGTACAGGCCTTCCGGGCAGTGATGATCGGGGTGTCTGTTTCTCTGATCACTCCCAACCGGGTGGGGGAGTATGCGGGGCGGGTATTAGCCGTGCCTGCCCGGCACAATTACCACGCCGTACTGGCGATGCTGGCCGGCAGCTATGCTCAGTTGCTGGCAATATTAAGTATAGGGATCATTGGGGCCTCGTATTTTATGGATACCCTGTTAGATGGGTATCAACTGATGAACTTGAAAGGGTGGTGGCTTGCCTATCCGGCTGTAGGAATGCTGTTTATCGGCTTTTTCAATATGAGCAGGCTGACTGAGGTATTCCGAAAATTGCCTTTGCCCCGCAGCATACTCCGGGTGGTGCTGATGCTCCGGCAATATAACCGCTGGCAATTAGCGGTAGCCCTGGGGCTGGCTTTGGCCAGATATGCCGTGTACAGCCTGCAGTATTATGGGCTGATACTCTTTTTTGGTATTGAGGCTCCGCCAACAGCAGCGTTTGCAGGTATTGCTACGATATTTTTAATACAAACCAGTGTTCCGCTCCCTCCTGCCCTGGCCTTGCTGGTAAGAGGGGAAGCAGCCCTCCTGGTATGGGAGCCTTACAGCTCGAATTCATGGGGTATCCTGGCAGCCACCTTCGGATTATTCATAATAAACCTCTGTTTGCCCGCGTTACTTGGGGTAGTTTTTTTCGTCAAAACAAACGTCTTAAAATCATTAGGTTATGAGAAAAATATTGTTCAGGATGAGCCTCTACAGCGCCTTGCTGACCTTTCTCATGGCTTTCGCGCTACCCGAAAAAAGGGCCCTACCCATGGCGGCAGCCGAAGGCCAAGAGGTTCAGGTGAATCCTTGTTCGATCGCCAATAATACTTTTCAACACGGGGAAACGATCACCTATAAGTTATACTACAACTGGAATTTCGTATGGCTTTCAGCGGGAGAAGTCGTCTTCCGGGTTAAGGAAACCCAGGACCAGTACCACTTCTCGGCGGTTGGCAGTACCTATAAATCGTATGAATGGTTCTACAAGGTTAACGACCGTTATGATACCTATGTGGATAAAAGCACGCTGTTGCCGGTGCTGTCTATCCGCGACGTCCACGAAGGTAAATACCGCCTTTACGATAAGGTCACCTTTGATCAAAATGGAAAAAAGGCGTTCTCTCTGCGGGGCAAATCCAAAGATACTGCTGAAATGGCGGAGTACCCGATCGACAATTGTATGCATGACATATTGTCCATTATTTATTACACCCGCAACATTGATTTTACCAATTTCCAGGCTGGTTCTTCCTTCCCGATCAAGGTCTTCATGGATAAGGAAGTGTGGCCGTTGAAAGTGAAATTCCTGGGGAAAGAAAAAGATAAAAAGATCAAAGGGCTGGGCCGTTTCAACACCATTAAGTTCAGTCCGGAAGTGGTTTCCGGTTTCGTGTTCGGAGAAGGCGCTGAATTGACCGTTTGGGCTTCTGATGACGCCAACAAAGTACCTCTTTTGATCGAGTCACCGGTATCCGTTGGTTCGGTCAAGGCCGTATTAAAAGAATATAAAGGTATGCGGTACGACTTTAGCATGGGACAAGAGTGAGTAAGAGAAATACCCCCGGAAGCTTAACCGCATAAAAAAGTAAACAGCAGGATTGTCGGGCTTTTTTTCCGACGATCCTGTTTCAATTTCAGGAAATGATCAAAAGAGTATTCGCCGTAGTGGGCCTGTTGGCTACTTTTGCTTTGGGAGCCTGGCTGGCGAGTTGGTACTATGACAAAACGGAGGAGGAAGTGTCCCGATCCCAGTCGACGGTGCTACTGGAAAAGGTAGAGAAAGTGTGCAAATTGGTAACCGTAGAGGGCAATTTTAGCGAGATATATGACGAAACCAACATCAGGAAGTTTACGGTTTACTTGCCATTACCCAGCACCTGGAGCTTTTCCAAGCAGGCCATTCTCCAGGTTACGGGCAGAGTGTTGGTCGGTTATGATATGGAAGGCATCCACCTGAATGTGGACAGCACCCATCGCCAGATCATCATCCGAAACCTGCCCCAACCAAAAATACTGGCCATTGATCATCAGGTGCAGTACAAAAACCTGGACGACAGTTTCTTCAATAGTTTTACTCCGGATGACTATACCCGCCTCAACCATAGCGCCAAGGAGGTGTTGCGCCGCAAAGCTGAAGAGAGCGGCCTGCTCCAGCAAGCGCAGCAGCAAGGCAACCAAATGCTCGATGTTATTCGCTTTATGGCCGAATCGGTTGGCTGGGCCGTACTGGTCGAAGATGCCAACGGCCTGAGAACACCCCTGGATAGCCTGCTGCTGCGGAACTGAGGGTGTGCTTTTGATGCTGTAGATACTATTAGATACTATTAGATACTATAGATACTATAGATACTGTTGATCCACAGTATCCAAAGCATCAGCTCCCTTCAGGAGCGAGCATCCACAGCATCATTTAAACACCAACCCAACCGTCACTGCAAAGGTTTGATTTTCGGTTATTCGGCCTTCGAATGTTTCCCCATTGCGTTCCACCAGCACGCTATCATCCAGTGGGATGCGCACCTTTTTGGGGAATAGCAGCTGCTTTTCCCGGAGGTAGAGGTGTTGCTGACGGGCAAAAGGCAGCCAATAACCGCCCCGAACGAAAAGTTCCAGGCCAGGATGGAGTTCCAGTGCCATTTCCAGGGACAGCTTCAGGCTGTGGGTGCGGCTGCCATAATACATATTCACCTTTCCGGCATTGATTTTTTTGCCTTCTGCTTTGAATTTTCCAAAGTCGTTGTTGGCAGCGCCTACCAGTCGGGCGTACCTCAGATTGCTGTGTTGGGCGACAGCGCGCACGAAAAAAGGCCGCCCTTTCGACAGATTGAGCTGGGCGCCCAGTCCCAGGGTGCGTTCCCGGTAGATACTGTTCCAAAGATCGCGTGACCAGCCACCGCGGATGAAGAAGTTAGGCTTAAAAAAGAGGTTGAGATCAAGCTGAGCGATAGGTTCAAAACTTCTGGTTTTCCAATCGTTGGAAGTTTCAAGGATGGCCGGCCCGTCGGCTGCTTCCAGGTAGGCCAGTTTCATGTTGGCGGCCTGCGTTTCCAGGAAGTGGGACCCCATGCCGAGGGAGGTTTGGAAACGCCATTTGAACCCATCCGGTTTGTCTGTCGCCGGGGTTACTTTGCCCATAAGTTCGGAGCCGGCGCTGTGGGATCGCAATACGGAGTCCCGCCTTGTCTGAAGCCGGGTGATGAAGATGCTGTCGAAAACCTCGGAGGCTTTCTCCTGGTTGCGGATTTGAACGACCGTTTGTTGCAGGGCCGTACTGAGCGGAGTGGTGTTGTAATTTCGCCAGAAATCTTCATCATAATTCCCGGTAATTTCCAGGAATTCGTCCCCTCTTTCCAAACGTTCGAGGTAGGGGACGGGCTTACCCCGGCCGGATTTGATCTCCGTGACCGTGATTTCGTTGCTATATACCCCGCCATCGCGGTACACTCCTTCGCGAAGGGCATTGCTGAAGTGCCATTTGTCCTCCAGCTTTCTATAGTTAACGGTATACCGGTTGGCTTTCCAACTGCCGGCGTAAAGCGGGTAATCGTCAACGCGTTTCAGCCCCTCGGGAAGTATTTCAAACTGGGCACGCAGGAAGGCATAGGAAAGTGTGTCGATGAAAATGGAGCCCTTCATCCTACCTTTACCGTCTTCGGCTTTGTCGAAACCGATCACGTAGACTGGCTTGCCTTCGTAAACCGTAATACGCTCAATCCAGTACTGGTAATCCGGAAAGAACTTTTCATCAATAAAATCTTCCCTGTTCTTTACAATATCAAACCGATGTGCTGCCATATGTCCGGAGGAAAAACCAGAGTGTTGTTCTACCTCTTCCGCTGAAAGGATAACCTTGCGCCCCTGCAGGAGCCCTACCTGTCCTTCCTTTGTGTTTTCATAACTGGTTTTGTAAATATCCAGCACTCCTTCGGCCATATACAGGTATTCCTGTTTGGCGTTCGTCCTCGATTCCCGGTAGAAGCCCGTCACCGAACTGGGGCGATCCGGATAATTATCGGGAATCCGGCGCACCGCCCGGCGGATGATGTCCTCTACTGCGCCTTCATCCATGACAATGATTTCCTGAAGGCTCGTCGGCACGGCTTTTAACCGGATCGTTACCGGGCTCTGTACGGCGCTCAATGGCTTTTCGTAGGCCGCATAGCCAATGTAGGAAACAGAAAGAGTGGATTGGGCGTATTGTTCCGGGAGTTTAAGCGTGAAGCCTCCGTCCTCACCCGTTGTCGTACCAATTCCTTTTTCGGGAATACCGACGTGGGCGTAGGCCAGCGGTTTTCCGGTATCCGCATCGGTTATTTGCCCGGAAATAACGCGGTAGGATTGAGCAGGTAGCAGGTGGAGGAAAAATGAGAGTAGCGACAGAATGGCCAGGCGCATAAGCAGAAGGGTTTTGGGTTGAAAAACATGCTCTAATATAGGGTGGACGGGTTGGCGCAAATGAAAGTTACAGCTTTCAGATGTATTTTTTTTCGATGCTCAAAGAAGGGGGGCTAAATACTTGACACTTCGCTTTTCCCCTCCTGGCCATCTCAAACTTTTTTCCCATCTTTGTAGCAAAACCTGTCTCGTCATGAAAATTCTTCTACTTGGCAGTGGTGGCCGGGAACATGCTTTTGCCTGGAAGATCAGGCAAAGCCCCTTTTGTGAGCAGCTTTTTATTGCACCGGGTAATGCCGGAACAGCAAGCCTGGGTGTTAACGTTCCGATCAATCCCAATGATTTTGAGGCCATTGGTAAATTCGTTCAGGATAAAGTGGTCGATATGGTGGTCGTAGGGCCGGAGGAACCACTGGTGAATGGCATATACGATTATTTTAAAAATACGCCTGCTCTGGAGCAGGTCCGGGTGATCGGCCCATCCAAAACAGGCGCCCAGTTGGAAGGCAGCAAAGCTTTCGCCAAGCGATTCATGATGGAACGGGATATCCCCACAGCCGCCTACGCTGAATTTACCTCAGAACAATTGGAGGAAGGCCTGGACTACATCGAGCAACAGTCACCGCCTGTTGTCCTCAAGGCCGACGGCCTGGCTGCCGGTAAAGGGGTGCTCATCTGTCAGTCGGTGGAAGAGGCCAAAACTGAATTTCGCGCTATGCTTGCGGGCAAATTCGGCCAGGCCAGCTCCCGGGTCGTAGTGGAAGAATTTCTGGACGGCATCGAGTTCTCCGTTTTTGTCATTACAGATGGCAATAAATACAAACGCCTGCCTATTGCCAAGGATTATAAGAGGGTCGGAGAGGGGGATACAGGCCTGAATACCGGTGGTATGGGCGCTATCTCTCCGGTACTCTTCGTCGACGACCAGTTGAAGGCCAAGGTCGAAAACTGGATCATTAGCCCGACCATTACCGGCCTGCAGGAATTGGGGGCTCCCTACAAGGGATTCCTTTTCTTCGGCCTGATCAAGGTGGGTAATGCCCCCTATGTGATCGAATATAATTGCCGGATGGGAGACCCTGAAACCGAAGTAGTCTTCCCCCGCCTGGAAAATGACATCGTCGAATTGATGATGGCTCTGGATGATGGTAAATTGGGCGAAATAGAAATCAAAAATGACCCACGGGCTGCCGCAACCGTTATCCTGGTTTCCGGAGGATACCCGGGCCCCTACGAAAATGGTAAGATCATTTCTGGCCTCGACGAGGTGGAAGGTAGTATCGTTTTCCACGCCGGCACCAAACTGGAAGATGGCCAGGTAACGACCAACGGGGGCCGGGTGATCGCCCTTACTTCCTACGGCGAAGATTTTCAAAAGGCTGTGGCCCTATCTCTCAAGAATGCAGAGAAAGTCCAATACGAAGGAAAATACTACCGCCAGGATATTGGGTTTGATCTGTAGGGCAGCAGACAGTAGGCGTACCCTCAGAAGGCTTAGCGTTTCTGGTTTTTACCCGGCTGATCCCGACGGGTGTCAGGGGAGAAGGGGCTGGTTTCTCTCGTCTCTCCGTGCCGGGTAAAGGTTTCTGGGGCGAAGCAAAGCCTTTCCGATAACTGCACACTGCAAACTGCCTACTGCACACTGAAAACTGCACACTGCAAACTGCCTACTGAAAATGCATCCTCCATACTCCACTCAGGAAATAGCGAAAGCCTTCTGCCTTCCCTTTCTTCAAGAGGGTAAGCCTGGCGCTATTATTCATTTATTGACGGACAGCCGATTATTGCAGTCCCCGGAGTTGTCTCTCTTTTTTGCCATTGAAGGAGTTCATCACGATGGGCACCGTTTTCTCTCCGAATTATACGAGCAAGGGGTACGCCATTTTGTAGTGTCAAAAGCGGTGGATACCGCAGCTTTTTCAGAAGCGAATTTCTGGTTGGCGGGAAATGCAGTGGACGCCTTGCAGCTACTTACTGCTTATCACCGCCGGAAATTTACTTTACCCGTTATTGGCATAACCGGCAGTAACGGCAAGACCATTGTCAAGGAATGGCTTTTTCAACTGTTGCACCAGGATTATCACATCGTACGCAGCCCCAAGAGTTTTAATTCTCAAATCGGCGTGCCGCTATCCGTGTGGCAGTTGGAGTCAGTGCATGAGTTGGCTATTTTTGAAGCAGGCATTTCCAGAATGGGCGAAATGGAAAAACTGGCGCCCATTATCCGATGTAATATTGGGCTGTTTACTAATATTGGAGAGGCCCATCAGGAAGGTTTTCCATCTCGGGAGGAGAAGATACGCCAGAAGCTGCGGTTATTCTCTGAGGCGGATATTCTGATTTATTGCCGGGACGACGAGCAGGTTGATCGCGAAGTCCGTGCCTTGGGCCGCGCTACGCTGAGTTGGTCAAAAAAAGGTAAGGCGGATATTCAGATCGTAGCCATAGAACCGAAAGACAAGTATACCCAGATAATTGCCCGATACAGGGCGGAAGAGATTGCTTTCCAGATCCCCTTCACCGATGAGCCTTCTATTGAGAATGCCTTGCATAGCCTGGCGGTGCTGTTGTATCTGGGGGCGCCGCCCCAACTCATTCAGGAGCGAATGCCTCGCCTGGAGCAGGTGGCCATGCGCCTGGAAGTTCGCGCCGGCATCAATGATTGCAGCATTATCAATGATAGTTATAACCTGGACCTGACCGCGCTGGCAGCCGCTCTTTCCTACCTGAACCGCCAGCAATATCCCGGCCGGCGCACCCTTATTCTTTCTGATATCCTGCAGAGTGGGGAGCCAGCTAGCCAATTATATGCCAAAGTGGGCCGCTTAGTATGCGAAAATGGGATCCATCGCTTTATTGGCATTGGTAAGGAAATACCAGCTGTGGCGCCGCATCTTCCGGCCTCCATTCGCACGCAATTCTTCCCGGATACGGCCACCTTCCTGGCCCAGCAACGGCATAGTGATTTTCAAAACGAAGCCATCCTTGTCAAAGGCGCCCGGCCATTTGTGTTTGAGCGCATTGCCCGCCGCTTGTCCAAACAAGTCCACCAAACAGAACTGGAAGTGGATATCAGCGCTTTAATGCACAATATCCGAACCTTCCAGCGCTTACTACAATCCGACACCAGGCTTATAGTAATGGTGAAAGCTGCAGCCTATGGCAGTGGTAGCCTGGAGATAGCCCGTGCGCTGGAATTCCATAAAGTGGGCTATCTGGCAGTAGCCTATGCCGATGAAGGAACCGAACTGCGGGAAGGCGGTATTCAGGCGCCTATCCTCGTTCTCAACCCGGAAGAGGCTGTTTTTGATAGCATGGTTCGCTACCAACTGGAGCCGGAATTGTATAGCCCCCGCCTGTTGCAGCAGTTTGGGCATTTCACGCTCGATAGCATCCGGCCCCTGGCCATTCACCTGAAACTGGATACCGGAATGCATCGTCTGGGCTTTGATGCAGACAACCTGGAAGAAGCGATCGCACTGCTTGCGCGCTATCCGCAACTGGAAGTCCGGTCGGTTTTTTCTCATCTGGCAGCCAGCGAGGCGCCGGAGCATGATGCGTTCACTCATGAGCAGGCCGCGCGCTTTGAGGCCTTGTATGGCCGGCTTTCGAATGCCATCGGTTACCGGCCGTTACGCCACCTGCTCAATTCGAGTGGCATCATACGCTTCCCACAATACCAGATGGACATGGCCCGTTTGGGCATTGGCGCCTATGGCATCGATATAACCGGAATCCTTCGGCAGGAACTTCGTACTGCCCTCACCCTTAGAGCCCGTATTTCACAAATTAAAGTATTGTCAGCGGGAGAGACAGTGGGTTATGGCCGGAAGGGCCGGATCAGCCAGCCTTCCCGGGTGGCTACCATAAGCATTGGGTATGCCGATGGCCTTCCCCGGGCGACGGGCAACGGCCGGTTCAGCGTGCTCATCCGGCAGCAACGGGCCCCTATTATTGGTAGTGTTTGTATGGATATGTGCATGGTGGATGTCACTCATATTCCACAGGCAACCGAAGGAGATGAAGTGATTATTTTTGGACCCGGCCTGCCGGTAAGCGAACTCGCAGAGGTGCTCGGCACTATACCATATGAAGTATTTACAAGCGTATCACCAAGGGTACGCCGGGTTTATGTCCACGAATAACCGGGCGCAATGAAGGCTTACCGACAAATGATTACCATTCAATCTTAATTTTACTAATTTTGCGGAGCTTTTTGCCGCCCTTTACGTATACCCAACGGCAAAGCCCGGATAGCTCCCGGTATTTCTGATCATTTAAAAAAATCAATAATACGATGGCAAAGCGTTTTTTTCACTTCCTCTTAGTACTGGCAATATTGCCAGTAGCTAGTTGGGCGCAACAGGACGATCCTGTCCTGTTTACCGTCGAGAAGACACCGGTGCAAAAATCAGAGTTCGTTTACATCTATTCCAAAACGAATGGCAAGGATGCTGATTTTTCGCGAAAATCACTGGAAGAATACCTTGACTTGTACATCAAGTTCAAGCTTAAGGTGCAAAAGGCAAGGGAAATGAAGCTGGATACGATTCCCCAGCTCAAGAATGAATTAGCGGGTTACCGCCGCCAATTGGCCGATTCTTACCTGCTCGATAAAGAAGTGACCGAAAAGCTCATCCAGGAGGCCTATGATCATATTCAACAGGACGTAGATATCAGCCATATCCTTATTGCCGTCAAGGAGGATGCCAGCCCGGCCGATACGTTGGCCTCTTACCAGAAGGCAATGGAAATAAAAAAACAGCTGGCAGGCGGTGGAGATTTTGCCGAGCTGGCCAAAGAAGTTTCGGCGGACAAAAGTGCAGCCAATAATGGCGGCCATATCGGTTTTGTAACGGCCCTGTTCCCCAATGGCTTTTACGAGCTGGAGAAAGCAGCCTATTCCCTGCCGCTAAATAAGTTGGCGGGCCCCATTCGGACCTCCGCCGGCTACCACCTCCTGATCGTGCATGGCCGTCGCCCTGCCCGTGGAGAGATGGAAGCTGCGCATATTTTGTTGCGCACCCAGGATAAGGACCCGGCAATGGTCAAGAAGCGGATTGATAGTATCTATCTGGCGCTACAGTCTGGCGCCGATTTCGAGACGTTGGCCAAACAACTGTCCGAAGACGGCAATACCGCCAGCAACGGAGGATACATTGGCTTCTTCGGAATTAACAAATTCTCCCGCTCCTTCGAAGATGCTGCCTTCGCACTACAAACCGACGGCGCTTACTCTCAGCCTTTCCAAACCAATGTGGGCTGGCACATCGTTAAAAGGATTAGTCATCGGGGCATACAACCTTATAACATCGAGCGGAGTCGTTTAGAAGGGCAGATCAAAAGAGACCTCCGTTTTGAGGAAGCCAGACAAGCTATGATCGAGCGAATCAAGAAGGAAGCTAACCTGAAGGAATATCCCAAAGTGCTGGACGATTATGCGGCTACACTGACCGATACCTTCCTGACCTTCCGCTGGAAAGCGCCTGAAAAACCATCTGATGCGGTGCTGTTCGAACTTGGCGGAGACTACAAAGCTACCCTGGGAGAACTGACCGATTACATGGAACGGTCTTCCCGGCAGCGCATCCGCATGGGGCGCGAAGCCGATATTAAAGCTGCGGTTCAGGAATTGTACGCCGCCTTCCTCGATGAGAATATCATGAAGTACGAAGAAAAACAATTGGAAAAGAAATATCCGGACTTCAAATCCCTGATGCGGGAATATGAAGAAGGTATCCTGCTCTTTGAAGCGACAAAAATGCTGGTGTGGGACAAAGCGGCCCAGGATTCATCCGGGCTGGCCGAGTTCTTCAAACTGATTGAAGGCAAGTATCGTTGGGAAGAGCGGGCGGTGACCAGCATTTACCGGATGCAGGATAAGTTCAGAGACCAACTTGAAGAGGTGCGCGGTTTCGTCGCCACTCATACTCCAGAGGAGGTGCTCGCAAAATACAATACCGAGGAAGTGCCCATGCTACGCCACGAATCCAAAAATCTGGAACGGAGCATTTACCCGGAATTCAGGTCTATGGAGTGGAAAGTAGGCGCTCTTTCTCAAACAGAACCGGACCCCCGCGGCCGATCCCTGAAGTTTATTAAGATTGAGGAGATCCTGCAGCCTCGCAACAAGACCTTGGACGAAGCTCGCGGTTATGCGGTGGCAGACTATCAGGATTACCTCGAGACCAAGTGGGTGGAAGCCCTGCGCAAAGAATACACCGTTAAAGTGAATCAAAAGGTATTTGATTCCCTCGTACGGTAACCCACAGTTGTTGTCGTGGGAATCCTCCCACGACAACAACTTTACGTATGCATACTATGGCTTATGATCTATGTTGGAACAAGACCCATGGCAATTTTCCTGGCAGTCGCTTTATGCGGCCTGCTACTCGCCTGCTCATCAGGAGCGGGAAAAGAAAAGGAAGACCGCCTGTTGGCAAAGGTGCATAACAAGTCCCTTTTTCTATCGGAATTGGATGGCATGTTCCCTGAAAAAGCAACTTCAGAAGATAGCAGTGCTATCATTCAGGCGTACATACAACGTTGGGTCCGGGATGCTATCATTCTGTATGAAGCCGAACGAAATATCCCCGGCGACCTTAACCTCGACAAGCTGGTGCGCGATTATCGCGCTTCGCTCATCCGGCACAATTATGAAAAAGTGCTGATTGAAGAATTCATGGATTCAACGGTTTCACAGGATGAATTAGAAGCGTTTTACGAACTCAACAAAGCACAATATCAGCTGGAAACACCTATTGTTCGTTGCTTTTTTATTAAGGTTTCTCAGCCTGTGCCGGAAGCGGAAGAGCTTCGGCGCCTGTGGAATAGTAAAAAGGAAGAAGATCTCGAAAAATTGGTCGCTTACTGCAATGCTTACGCTCAGGCTCATCTGCTGGACGAAGACACCTGGTACAATCTGGATAACATCGCTATGGAAATGCCTCCCGGCTCCCTCACCCCCGATAACGTGGAATCCAGGCGGGATTTCTCTCAGCGCGACGATGATTTTCAGTATTATTTACGTGTTTTTGAGGTAAAAAACCGTAAGGAAATTGCCCCTCTTGCTTATGTCGAGGAACAGGCCCGAAGGATAATCCTGCGCAGCCGGCAGGAGAAATTTCTCCGGCAGAAGGTCGAGGAAATGTACGATATCGAATTGCGTCGGAACAATATCCAAACTTATTATTAAGCTGGCGTTCCTTCCAGCTGTATCATTGGAAAAAACAGAGTAGATGAAAGCTATATTCAGCATTCTTTTGGCTTTAACGACAGGAATATCCTGTTTTGCTCAGTCAGAAGTTATCGACAAGGTGGTCGCCACAGTAGGCGGGGAGTTGGTGTTGTTATCGGAAGTGGAAGAGCAACACGCCTTGCTTGAAGCCCAGAATGGCGTAGTGCCTGAAGGAATGCGTTGTAATATCATGGATCAATTGATGGCCAACAAGCTTTTGCTCAACCAGGCCAAACTCGACAGTATCCAGGTGTCAGACGAGGAAGTTGAGGCGCAGTTGGATGCCCGGATCGAACGAATTCTTGGATTTATGAACAACGACATTACGCAGTTTGAAGACTACTACGGCCAGACGGTCAACGAAGTGAAGGCGCAGTTTCGGGAAGACCTCAAGAATCAGATCCTTATAGACCGTATGCGTAGTCAGGTGATGGCCAGCGTTACCGTTACCCCTTCGGAAGTGAAAAAATTCTTCAGTTCTATTCCACAGGATAGCCTGCCGTATTTCAACTCAGAAGTGGAGATCGGCGAAATCGTTTATAAGCCTAAGGTCAGCCCGGAAGAGCGGCAGAAGGCTATCAGCAAACTGGAAGAGATCCATCAGGAAATTCTCGATGGAGGCGACTTTGCACAGTTAGCCGCTAAGTATTCCAATGACGGCTCTGCCCGCGCCGGCGGAGACCTGGGCTGGGCCAAACGTGGCCGCTACGTTCCCGAATTCGAAGCGGCGGCTTTTAAACTGGAAAATAATGAGATCTCCCCGGTGGTCGAATCGGAGTTCGGCTTCCACCTTATCCAGATGCTGGAGCGGCGTGGCAATTCCATCCACGTTCGCCATATCCTGATCAAACCGGAACTCACGGATGCCGACCTGGAACTGGCGCAAGCTCACCTCGACTCGGTCCGGCACCTTATTCTGAATGATTCTATCTCTTTCTCCCAGGCGGTGAAGTTGTATTCTAATGAAGATGTGCAGAGTTTCAATAACGACGGCCGAATGGTCAACCCGGCTACCGGCAATACCTTCTTCGAAATCGGAGACCTGGAGCCCGATATCTATTTTACCATCGATACCATGAAAGTGGGGGGCGTCTCCGCGCCCTTCGAATTCCGTGACCCGGTTGGGGATATCTTCTTCCGCATTGTTACCCTGCAATCGCGCACCGCACCACACCGCGCGAATCTTCAGCAGGACTATTCAAAGATCCAGAAAGCAGCCATTGAGTCCAAAAAGAATGAATTCATTTCCGATTGGATTGAACAGAAAGTGGAAGCCACCTACATTTCCCTCGACCCTATGTACCAAAGCTGCCCCGTCCTGAATAAATGGAAAAAGCAGGATGTGAGGCCGTGAAGCCGGGGGAACCTGGCGCCGTCTGTATGTCGCACGTCCTATGTCTGCACCTGTCCACTGACAAACTGGCTTCAGTCCCGCAACGCCCCTAGCTCCTGTGCATTCAATTCGTATGACTGCGCCAGCTTGTCCAGGCCGGGACGGAAGTAGGCGAAGATCAGCAGGCCGATGGCGAAGAAAGCCAGGAAACTCAGATTGGCCTCCAGCATGGCAAAAGATACTATCAGGATGTTGGCGCCTTCCACCAGCGCCAGCCGGAGGATGCTGGCATTCCGGTAATGCTGAACTTTTTCCGAAAGGGTAGGAAGTTGCTTTCCCTCCATAGACAGGCGGTTACTGAGAAAATAGGCAGTCCCCGCGGCGGCAAACAGGATGGTGGGCAACAGGAAGGAGAGCGGGAGCCCCAAATTGGAGGGGCTTAATGTTCCAGTTTGAGCAAGGTACACCACCACCAGGCAAAAGAGGATCTGGCCGGCGGCCAGGGCCAGGAAGATGAGCTGCAATTGCTTAAGCGTTTCTTTTTCTTTCATTTTGTCGTTGTTTTAATTCAATAAAAGCCCCCAACCGGCTAGCGGTTGGGGGCTTTTATTGAAACCCGGGAGGTTTGGAAAAACCTCCCGGGTTTGGAAAAACCGCTAATGCACCCCATGCATCCATTTCTTCAGGAAGGGGGTGAGCATCAATAGGAGGACAGACGCGGCGAGCACCACGTAAACCCCCCATAGCATATACACATCGGCAAATGCTTTCAGGGCCGAAGCAGGGTCGGTGCCATGCCCCGGCTCTGCGATCAGCTTGCCAAGCTCGCCGGCGATCTTATGAGCGAAAGCAATGGAAAGAAACCAGGCCCCCATGACGAAACCCACGACCTTGGCCGGTGCGAGTTTGGTGACAACGGATAGCCCAACCGGGGAGAGGCTCAATTCGCCAGTAGTGTGGAACAGGTACATCCCCAGCAAGAAAAAGATCGGGATAAGCGTACCCTGGTCGGCCGTGCCTATGACGCTGCGAATACCCCAGACGATGACAAAGTAACCGATGGCCATCTGGAGTAAGCCAAAGAAGAACTTCATTGGCGTGCGGGGTTCTCGCTTAGCCTTGCTTAGCCGGGCCCATACCCAGGAGAATACCGGGGCCAGCAGGATAATGTATAAGGGGTTGAGTGCTTGTAACTGAGAAGCCTCCATCCCGTGCAGGTTCACATAGCGGTCCGTGAGGATATTAAGAGAGCCGCCAGCCTGCTCGAAAAGCGTCCAAAATATCATGTGGAAGAAGAATAGAAAGAGGAAAACGATCATTCGCTGTCCTTCTTCTTTGTCTTCGGCTACAAAGGAGGTGTAAATGATATAGCCAATTATGCCCAAGCCACCGATGACCAGAATATAGTTGGTAACGCCCTCTGCGTTGATCAATAGCGAGAAAACCGGGATGGTTGCCAGAGCGCCCAGGATAATAAGCAACTGCTTACTCAGTCCAAGGAAATAAGGTTTCTTGTAATCTACAGGGTCAGGTGGGGTCCCCTTATCCTCAAACTTGCGCATGTTGCGCCAGAAGACGATTACGCCCAATACCATACCAAGGCCCGCAGCCAGGAAGCCCAGCGACCAGTCGACCCGTTGCCCGAGATAACCACAGGTCAGCGGCGCCAGGAATGCACCAATGTTGATACCCATATAGAATATGGTGAAGGCGCTGTCCTTTCGGCTATCATTTTTTTCGTAGAAAGTACCCAGAAAACTGGAAATATTGGGTTTGAAGAAGCCATTACCTACCGTGAGCATAGCCAGGCCGAGGAAGAATGGGGTTTCCCCCAGATTCGTACCTGCCGTTGCGGCAAGTGCAAACTGGCCTGCAGCCATCAGGATACCGCCGGTGATGACGGCTTGCCGGAAGCCCATCAGGCGGTCGGCCAGCAAGCCCCCAATGATGGGTGCTGCGTATAGCAGGGCGTTATAGGCTCCATAGATGCCATATGCTCGTGTATCCGCTTCACCTTGGGCCATCTGGTCGAACAGCACTTTGGTCATGTACAATATGAGCAGTGCGCGCATACCATAAAAGGAGAAGCGTTCCCATAATTCGGCGAAGAAAAGGGTAAACAAAGCCTTCGGGTGTATCTTGCGCTGAGAGTAAATCACCAGGGGCACCCAAATCAGGACGAACACCCATCCGAAAATCAGTAATCCTAATGCGAAATCCATAAGTTGTTTCGTTTGTTGATTTGTTTAGTTTCTAAAATTCGGGAAAAATTAATTCAAATAATTGGAATATTGCGCAATTCCGCCGCCAAAAGCGGTTTACATTCCCATTTTACTCCTTTTAGGCGCAGGCTTGCCTCCCACCTAAGCCATTCAACTATCACACCATTCAACTTTTAACCCCTACCATTCCTCCTCCTCATCCGGGGTATCCGCCAGTTCGAAACCTTCCTGTTCCTCAAAGTGAGAACCCGGCAGGGCTTCCGCACCGTGAGCCAGTTGTTTCAGCGGCCGGAGCATAGCGATCACCAGCAATCCGCCGGCTACGCAACAGAGTGTAATGCCAACAAATACCTGCAATTCTCCGGTTTTTTGCGCCAGTTCACCCAAAACCCCAGCCAGTTTATTGCCCAGGCCGGTAGCGGCGAAGTAAAACCCCATCATAAAGGAGACATACCGGGCCGGCGACAACTTGGTGATAAAAGATAAGGCCACCGGTGAGGCGCACAATTCTCCCAGCGTATGCAACAGGTAGGCCATTACCAGCCAGAACATGGCCGATTCCCCCCTGTTCTCAAATTGAATCGATGCACCGGCCATGAGCAGGAAACCCAGGCCCATGATAATGGTACCGACCGCCATTTTATACAGGGCAAAAGATTCCCGGCCCTGCCGTTTCCACCATAGCCAGAACAGGCCTACGGGAGTGCCCAGCAAGAGAATATAAAGAGGGTTGAGGGATTGGAACCAGGGCGCCGGCACTTCAAAGCCCCCCAGCATGCGGGCGGTTTTTTGTTGGGCGTACAGGTTCAACAAGCCGCCAGCCTGTTCAAAAGCTCCCCAGAAAAGGATGATCAGTAAAAAAGATAAAAAGACCAGCAGCAGCCGGCCCCGCTCCATTTCGTTGGAGTTTCGGTAAAAAATAATGCCTAGCGCCACCGCCAGGCCAATGGCGGGGGAGAGCAGGCCATAGCCCACTTGGCCCTGCCCGATGAACAAAAAACCTATCAGAATGGCTACTGCAGTTACCAATAAGGGCGATCGTTGTTGGTATATCTGTCCCAGTAATCCCACTTCCGCACGGATTTCCTGCCGGTTGGGGGCTTCCCCAATACCAGACAGGTGCTTTTGCCCGGCAATAAATACGATTTGCCCTGCCAGCATCCCGATGCCGGCCAGGCCGAATCCGAGATGCCAACCAAATGTTACACCTACCCATCCGACCAGCAAAGAAGCCAAAAGCGCGCCGATATTGATGCCGGTATAAAAAAGCGTAAACCCAACGTCGCGTTGGTCATCTCCCGGCCGGTACAGGCCGCCGACGATGGGGGCGATGTTGGGCTTCAGGGCGCCTACTCCCAGGATGATCAGCGTTAATCCAGTATAAAAAGCCCATGTCGGCGGGAAGGCCAGAAGCAGGTGCCCGACACAGAGCAAGCCTCCTCCCAGCATCACGCTGCGTTTTTGCCCCAGCCAGCGGTCGGCCAATAAGCCGCCGGGAATGGCGGCGAGGTACACCAACATGGTATACCAGCCGTACAAGGCCAGCGCTTCCGAATTCGTCCAGCCAAAGCCGGGATTGCTGCCGGTCGTTTGGGCAACCAGGAACAACACCAGGATGCCTCGCATTCCGTAATAAGAAAAGCGTTCCCACAATTCTGTGAAAAAGAGGAAGAAAAGCCCGACAGGTTGCCCCAGCCACCTGGGCCCGTCGTAGTCGAATGTCGCAGGTTTGGACATAATTGCTCGGTATTCTGTTCTCCAAAGCCGGTTAAATATAGTAAGCTTTGGGGAACTTTGGCCCCATTGTCGGCCATTGCTTCGCAATTCCCTGCCATCTTTGTACCTTCGTGAACATTTTTGAAATCCATGATCACATACATCAAGGGAAACATTACACACAAAAGCCCCACTTTTATCGTGGTGGAAGCAGGAGGCATCGGCTACCACATTAACATCAGCCTCTACACCTATGCTCGGGTGGAGAAGCTGGAGGCGGTTAAGATCCTCACCCATCTGCATATCAAAGAGGATGCGCATACACTCTACGGCTTTGCCGACGCTGCCGAGCGCAGCCTATTTGTACACCTCATCTCCGTATCCGGTATCGGGCCCAACACAGGCCAGCTTATCCTTTCGGCCATGAACCCGGAGGAACTACGCGCCAACATTATCGGAGAAAACGTGGCCGCCCTGCAGCGTATCAAAGGGGTAGGGCCAAAAACAGCTAAACGGATCATCCTGGACCTGAAGGACAAAATGATGAAGGACAGCGGAGGAGATATGCCGGCCCTGGCCCCGCAGGACAATACGATGCGGGAAGAGGCGTTATCTGCACTGGTCGCATTGCAATTCAATCGCATTCAGGCCCAGAAGGCGCTGAATAAAACGCTTAGAGAAAAGCCTGGTATTACCACTGTAGAAGAGCTGATCAAACTGGCGTTGAAAGAATTGTCCTGATGCTGCACTTTCCGGCCTGATTTTACGGATTTGGCCCGATTCGGAGGCTGATCCGTGCAACAAATTCCAACTTAGTGCAGTAAAACTTGCGACAAGCCCTTAGCTTTGCGTTTCTGCTTAAGGCGCCTGCCGAGGTGCTCAGCGGCTTTCGTTTCCCAAAGGCGCCGGATGTGTTAAAATCCGGCCGAATAGCAAAAAGGCCGGGCCGGTTGCGTTTTAGGGAGGTAATTAAGAGAACAGGAATTACTAAACATAAGGAATGCTTTGAATATCAGTAGGTTGGCCGTTTAGGCCCTGTGGTCCGGCTTAAAATAGCCGCTGACACTCAGCGGCCGCGTTCAATTGTCCAGGCCTGTTCCTGCTGAAATCCCATGTTAAATTGCTATGAGTAGAATACTTTTACCCTTCAGCCTATTACTCGGAATCGCAACTTCAGCCCTAATTGCCAGGAGCTATAGCGCCCTGTCCGAAGACCCTCTGGCTACGCCCTACGTACAGGCAGCCGGCGATACCATTCCGCCTGTTCAGGAGCGCTATGATGACTTCCTGACCAATCCTAACCAAAACCCTTTCGACCTGGATGATCCCAGCATCATCGACAAAAATGTTGAGTACGATCCTGCAACGGGCCAGTACATCATTACCGAACGCATTGGGGACGACTACTTCCGCCCGCCTACCTATATGTCCTTCCAGGAATACCTCGATTTTCGTCAGAAACAGGAAGAACGGGCCTATTTCAACAAACTATCGGGCGTCAGCTCAGGCACAGGTGTCAGCGCATTGGACCCCATCGCCAAGATCGATGTTAAAAACAACCTGCTCGACCGCCTCTTCGGGGGCACCGCAGTGGATATCCGCCCCCAGGGTAATATTGACCTGACCTTCGGAGTCGACTTCTCCCGCGTAGAAAACCCCATCCTAACCGAACGGCAGCGCCTGCAGGGTGGGTTTGACTTCGATATGAACATCAATATGAACGTGACCGGTAAGATCGGTGAAAAACTGACCCTGACCACTAACTACAATACCAACGCTACCTTCAACTTCGATAACCAGATCAAACTCGATTACAATAACGATAATTTCGAAGGAGGAGAGGACAACATTCTTCAGAAGATAGAAGCCGGTAACGTGAGCCTGCCGTTGCGGGGCAATCTGATTCAGGGCGCCCAAAGCCTTTTTGGCCTGAAAACAGAACTTAAGTTCGGCCATCTCCGTCTGACCGCCATCGCCTCCCAACAGAAATCCCAGCAGGAAAACATTCAGGTCGAAGGGGGAGCTCAGGTGCAGAAGTTCGAAGTGCGTGCTGATGAGTACGACGAGAATCGCCATTTTTTCCTCTCCTTTTACAACCGCGACAACTTCGAACGGGCGCTGGTTAACCTTCCTCAGATCAATACCCTGTTCAAGCTTAAAAAACTGGAAGTCTGGATCACTAATGACCGGAACGAAGTGACGGACGTGCGCGATATCGTCGCTATGGCCGATATGGGAGAACCCCTGGAATTAGTCAGCCCCGATAAGATAGAAGTGAACCCCACCTGGAACCGCCGCGACCTGCTCGATAATAAACTGCTGCCCGATAACGCCGCCAACAACCTTTATAGCCGTATCCTGGCAAAAGGAGAAGATGTGCGCGATATCGATAAAGCGGTAGCTACACTACAGTCCGAATTCGGCCTGCAGCAATCGCGCGATTTTGAGAAAGTAAGCGCCCGAAAGCTTCGGGAAACAGAATACACTTTCCATCCCGAGTTGGGCTTTATCTCTGTCAACATCAATGTACAACCCGACCAGGTGCTTGGGGTTTCTTTTGAATACGAGTACAACGGCAATATCTATCGCGTTGGCGAAATGTCGATCAACAATGGTACGGTCGGCACGGATACGATGGACCTGACGCCCAAGGTGCTCTTCGTGAAAATGCTAAAAAGCACCACCCAGCGCACCGATGTGCCGACCTGGGACCTGATGATGAAAAACGTCTACTCCATCGGCGCTTTCCAGGTTAATCAGCAGGACTTCCGCCTCGACATTTTCTACGACGACCCGGGCGCTGGCCAAAAGCGCTTCCTGCCGGAAACCAACCTCGCCGGCCGGCCGCTGCTGCGGGTATTCAACCTCGATAACCTCAATACTCAGGGTGACCCCACGCCCGATGGCATCTTCGACTTCGTACCCGGCGTAACGATCAACCCGCGAAACGGCCGCATTATGTTCCCGGTGCTGGAACCCTTTGGTTCTGCACTAGCCCGTGAGATCGATGATGAGCTGCTGCGCCGAAAGTACGTCTATGATTCCCTGTACCAAACCACGCTTTTCCTGGCGCAGGAATCAGCGGAACAGAACCGCTATATTATTCGGGGAGAATATAAATCGAGCGTCTCTTCTGAAATATCGCTGGGCGCCTTTAACATCCCTCCGGGCTCTGTCCGGGTAGCAGCCGGCGGGCAGACTCTGATCGAAGGAAAGGATTACGAGGTGGACTACAGCATCGGCAAAGTACGCATCCTCAATGACGCCATCCTGCAGTCTGGGGTGCCGGTTAACGTATCCTTTGAGGACAATACTTTGTTCGGCTTCCAGACTAAAACGATGGTCGGGTTGCGGGCGGATTATGAAATCGATAAAAACTTCAACATCGGCGCCACTTACCTGCAGCTTTTCGAACGGCCCTTCACCCAAAAGGTCAACGTGGGAGATGACCCGATCAACAATAAGATATTCGGCCTGGATCTCAATCTAAGCCGCGAGGCGCCCTGGTTGACCCGTGCGGTTGACGCCATTCCTTTTATCTCCACTAAGGAAGCATCCAGCATTAATGTGACTGCGGAAGCGGCGGCCCTTAAGCCCGGCCATGCCCGCGCCATCAACCTCAACACCCAGGATAAAGGTGGCGTGGTTTACATCGACGACTTCGAGGGTAGTGGTAGCGCTTTCGACCTGCGTGTGCCGACCAACCGCTGGTACCTGGCCAGTACCCCACAGAATGATGAAGCCAACAACAACCCCTTGTTTCCTGAATCGGCGCTGATCAACGACCTGCGCAACGGCGCCAACCGGGCGCTGCTCAATTGGTACCGAATCGACCCCGGCGCCCGAGGTTCAGGTGATAATAATAACCCCTACACCAGCCAGGTGCCTCAGGTAGAAGTTTTTCCCAACCTGCAGATCACTCCCGACCAGTTGCCCAATATCCAGACCCTCGACCTGGCCTATTATCCTCAGGAACGCGGCCCTTACAACTTCGACCTGCCTCAGGGTTATCCCGGTTATACCAGTGGCGTAGATGCATCGGATGGGTCGGTTCGACTCCGGGACCCACGCACGCGCTGGGGCGGTATCATGCGCGACCTCACGACCAACGATTTTCAGACGGCAAACATCGAATTCCTCGAATTCTGGATGTTGAGCCCCTTCCTTGATCCGGATGCTCCCCAGAATCCTTCTCTGGACTATAAAGAACAGGAAGGTGACCTGTATATCAACCTGGGTAATGTTTCGGAAGATATCCTGCGCGATTCGCGCATCTTTTTTGAAAATGGCCTGCCCGGCCCGGCCAACCCCGACCGCCGTACGGACAATACCAACTGGTCGAGGGTGCCGGTATCCCAGCAGATCGTCCGGGCTTTTGACAATGACCCCGATACACGGGTCGTGCAGGATGTAGGCCTCGACGGCCTGGATAATGCCGGCGAGAATCAAAAATTTGCCAGCTATGTCCAGGCTTTTGCCGGCACCAGCGCCAGCCAAACCGTTGCGGATGACCCCTCTGCCGATGATTTTGCGTACTACCGGGATAGTAGTTACCCGGATACGGCCGGGGTGCTGACCCGTTACCGGAAATTCAATAACCCGCAGGGGAACTCTCGTTCTAACGAGGGTAATAACGAACGACAAACCTCTACCAACATCCCGGATGCGGAGGACCTCAACCAGGATAATACTCTGAACGAAACCGAATCCTATTTCCAATACAAGATCAGCCTGCGCGCCGACCCCGCCAATCCCCGGGAGTTGGATATGGAGAAAACCCCCTATGTCACCGACCGGCGGGAAAGCAACGATGGGCGGCGCGTTTGGTATCGCTTCCGCATTCCACTGAACGGGCCGGATAAGGTGTCCGTAGGAGGAATACGGGACTTCCGTTCCATCCGCTTCATGCGTATGTACCTGAACAATTTTCAGGCGCCGGTGGTATTGCGGTTTGCCCGCCTCGAATTGGTGCGTAACCAATGGCGCCGTTACCGTGGGGACCTTACCGACCTGGAAGGCCCTGGCATTCCCGTGTGTAAATCAGACTCCACAGCTTTTACCGTCGACAATGTCAATATCGAAGAGAACAACGGCCGGCAGCCCTTCAATTACGTATTGCCGGAAGGCATCCAACGGGAACAGGCCATCGGCGTGTTCAGCGCCCTGCAGAATGAACAGTCACAACTCATGAACGTGCAGGGGCTGTGTGATGGGGATGAACGGGCGATCTTTAAGATCATTAACATGGATATGCGGGTGTACGAACGCTTCAAGATGTTCGTACACGGGGAAGAACTGAATGGCCAAAAAGTGCCTGAAGGGGCATTATCGGTTTACGTCCGCCTGGGTAGCGATTTCAAGAACAACTACTACGAATACGAAATACCACTGACTATGTCGGAGGTGGACAACCTCGTTTCCAACCCCAACAGCAAGGAGTACAAAGAGGAAGTGTGGCGGCCTGAAAATGAATTCAACTTCGAATTGCAAAGGCTGGTGGCCCTCAAAGAGCGGCGCAATGCGGACAAGGTGTCCCTCAATGCTGAGTTTGTTGAGGAGATAGATGTAGACGGGATTATCCATAAAATGAAGATTCGGGGTAATCCCAGCGTGGGCCAGGTCAAGGTGGTCATGGTCGGTATCCGAAACAAATATGATTTTGACAACGTACCCTATGATGCTGAAATTTGGATCAACGAGATGCGCCTGACCGGCCTGGATGAACGAGGTGGCGCTGCGGCGACTGCTCGTGTGGACGCCCAGCTGGCCGACTTCGGTTCTCTGACGTTGGCGGGAAACATCAGTACTATCGGCTATGGAGGTTTGGACCAAAAGGTGCAGGAGCGGCAGCGGGAAGAGATCACAGGTTATGACCTGGCAGCCAATTTTAACCTCGACAAATTCTTTCCCCAGGACTGGGGTTTGCGCCTGCCGTTTTACGCCCAATATTCCAAAGCGGTCCGCACACCAGAGTACGACCCCTACGACCTCGACATCAAGCTTAAAGATAAAATCAGTGCAGCGGAGAACAACTCCGTCCGGGATTCGATAAAGGAACAGTCTCAGGAAGTGACGACCATTAAGAGCTTCAATTTTACAAATGTTCGAAAAGACCGGGGGCCCAATAATAGGGGCGTTCCTATGCCCTGGGATATTTCCAACTTCAGCGCGTCTTATTCTTATACCGAGACCGGCTATCGCGACCCCATCGTCGAATTTGACGAAGAACAGAAACACACTGGGTCATTGGACTATACCTATAGTATACCTACCAACTATATTCAACCTTTCAAGAAACTGCAGGGAGACGCCTTCAAGCTCATTTCCGAGTTCAATTTCAACCCTTTGCCGAACTCTTTCAGTTTCAGTAGTATCATGAACCGTACTTTCCAGACCACCCGTTACCGCTTTACTGATGTGGACCCACGGTTCAAAACCTTCTTTAATAAACGCTTTACCTGGGACCGGGACTATGACCTGCAATGGGATCTCACCAAGTCGTTGAAATTCAGCTTTAATGCCATCAATTCGGCGGTCATTGATGAGCCGGATGAGCTGGCCCTGGTCGAAGAATTTGGGATCGACAGGGCCCGGCAGATCCGTAGGGATAGCATCTGGAAGAACATAGTGGACTTTGGCCGGCCGAAGAATTATCAACACAATATTAGTGTGAGTTATAATCTGCCCGTCCGTTACCTGCCTTTCTTAAATGATTTTGTCACAGCCAAGGTTCAGTACACCGGGGGGTACAATTGGTCGGCAGCCGCTCTTAACGTGGACAGCCTCGGCAACGTCATTCAGAACAATCAGAACCGCACCGGAAACCTCGATTTCAATTTTGAAAAGCTGTACGACAAGGTGTCTTACCTGCGCAAGATCAATAAGCCCAAAGCGCCTGCCAGAGGCGGGCGCCCACCTGCCAAAAACCCAAAGGACAAAAAGGAAACGGAAGGAGAAGAGGATGGGAAGAAAAAGAAGGAAAAGAAAGACCGGGAGCCCAGCGACATTGAGCGGGTGATCGTCCGCCCGCTAATGGCATTACGCCGGGTGCGGTTCAATTACACCGAGCAGTTTTCTACCACAGTGCCGGGTTATATGCCCCGATCGGGTATTCTGGGGATGACCGACTTTAATTCGCCTGGTTGGGGCTTCATCGCCGGCTGGCAGCCTAACATCCGGACGCTGACCGACGACCAGCGTTTTAACCCCAACCCTAATAACCTTAAAGGGGACTGGCTGCGGGAGAATGCCGATTGGATCACCCCCAGTGTGTTCCAGAACCGGGAGGTCATCCAGCAATACACGCAGAACTACGATGCCCGGGCAACAGTAGAACCTTTCAAGGATTTCCGGATTGACCTGGAACTGAGCAAGACTTTTTCCGAAACCTACACGGAAACTTTCAAGGATACATCTTTGGTGGATGGGATAACCCAGCGAGTGCATGCTGTGCCTATTCGTATGGGGCAGATGCAGGTGTCCTATCTCGCGCTGAACACCTTCTTCCAGGATAGCCAGCAGGATATCAAGAACCTGTTTCTGAAGTTTCAGGACAACCGGGTGGTCATTTCCCAACGCCTCGGTACAGGTGAGCACCAGGATGAAAACCTGGCTGACAGAGGGTATACGGATGGGTATGGTTCAACACAACAGGATGTATTGTTGCCGGCTTTCATCGCCGCCTATTCCGGTGAAGACGCCAGTTCAGTCAGACTGGATGTTTTCAATACCTTGCCCAATCTGAACTGGCGGCTGACTTACAATGGATTGTCGAGGATACCCTTCTTCAAGGAGATCTTTACCAATTTCTCCCTGAGCCATGGGTACCGCTCTTCTCTTGCGGTCAATAACTTCCGTTCCAGCCTGCCTTATCTGGCCACCTTGGCTACCGGCCCGATTGATACGATCACCTTCAATTTCTATCCGAGGCTGGAAATTTCAGACGTGGTAATCCAGGAGGCTTTCTCCCCCCTGATCGCCATAGATGCTACTCTCGTGAATGGGATGTCGTTCAATGTGGATTATAAAAAGTCGCGCCAGTTGGCATTGAGCACGGTCAACTACCAACTCAATGAAACCCAGACCAAAGAGATCGTCCTGGGCTTTGGTTACCTGTTGCGCAATGTAGATATTCCATTATTGACCGGCAGCAAAAAGAAAAAAGGCAGTAGCCGGAAGAAAGAAGAAGAACAAAAAGATGACCAGAAAAACCAGAAAAATAACCAACGTGGCGGCCGCGGCCGTGGTTTGCAGGGCAAAGACCTGGACATCAACTTCAATATGTCGTTGCGCGATGATGTCACTTACGCACACCGTCTAGACGAAGGTATTTTCGAGCCGACTCGCGGAAACTATCAGTTGAGCTTGTCTCCTTCAGCCGAATACCAGCTCAACCGCCGGCTGTCGTTGCGTTTGTTCTTCGACTACCGGCGCACCGTGCCAAAAACCTCCGCCGGCTTCCCGCGAACAGATACTTCCGGCGGTATTGTCGTGAGTTTCCAGTTGAATTAGGGGAATGTCATTAGAGTGATGGAGTACTGGAGGAGTGGCGCACAAAGGATGCTTCTCCCGCCCTTTCAGTACTCCACCCTTCCTGTTTCCTGCCATCCTGGCGTTTTGTTTAAAATTAATCCCTATTTATCAGGGAGTAAAACAACAAAAGCCAATTTCCATGGAAGGACAAACTACTCCCACCCGCCAGGCGCCCTGGCGGCAGTAATTGTCGAACCGATACTGAGCGCCGCCGGTATTGTCGAACTTCCGGAAGGCTATATGGCTTGGCTTAAGTCCATGTGTGAACAGCGGGGCATGCTCCTGATCCTCGATGAAGCTCAGGCCGCGATGGACCGGCCGGGTGGGCGCCGTTGTTGCTTTTGAACAGGATGGTGTGGCGCCAGATTTTCTGACTTTGTCAAAAACCTTGGGCGGTGGACTGCCGCTTTCGGCTACGATTACGAGTAAGGCGATTGAGGAAAGCTGTTTTTCCCGGGGCTTTTTGTATATCACCTCTCACGTTTCAAACCCTCTTCCGGCGGAAGTGGGCCTGGCCATGTTGCGGGTTCTGGAACAGGAACAATTAGCCGAAAAAGCCAAAAATCAGGGGGCATACTTAAAGGAACAGCTCCGGGCGCTGCAGGAGCGGTATGAATGTATTGGTGACGTCCGCGGCAGGGGCTTATTGTTGGGGCTGGAGATCGTCTCCGACCGGGAGAAAAAAACACCGGCTCCCGATCTGGGCTGGAGGATGACTGAGCGGTGTTTGGAATTGGGCCTGAGTATGAATATTGTAAGACTGCCTAGGGCGGAGGATTTCGAATCGTCCCTCCTCTAACGGTTAGCCGGGAAGAGTTGGATCTGGGTGTAGCCATTCTCGACCAGGCGATTGCCGAGTGCTGGGCGGAGGGGATGGGAAAGTAAATGTGTAAATGCTTATATGTATGAATGGGGTATTCTTTCATTCAAGCATTCAAACATTTTCTACCGTTCCATCTCGCGCTCGAACCCGAGCGCCTGCCGCAATTTAGTGTAAATGGCAGTGTTCTCGTAGATGCCGTTGAAACGCTCGGAACCGGGGCCAAAAGCGAAAACGGGGATGAGAGAGGCGGTATGGTCTTTAGTGGTAAATCCCGCAATGAGGGAATCCATAGTAGACCCGGGATTGATAGCGAAGCCCCCTGTTTCATGGTCGGCGGTGACGATAACCAGCGTTTCCCCATCTTCCCTCGCGAATTTCAGTATTTCGCCAATAGCCCGGTCGAAATCGATCATTTCCGAGACGATGTAATCGGAGTTGTTGTCATGCCCTCCCCAATCGATCTGTGCGCCTTCGATCATTAGGAAAAAGCCTTTGCTACCACCATGAGTATGCAGGAAATCAACGGCCAAATGGCTGGCTAAAAGCAGGTAATCACGGCCTTTGGCGGCGGCCAGGGGCTCATCTTCCGCTGTGAAATATGCGAAATTTTTGCTCTCATTCAGGTTGATCTCGCTCAGCCCCTTGCGGGTATAATCATTAACAGTGTATCCCTTCTTTTGGAGGTCTACATAGAGATTACGCTGGTCTGTTTTCCGGTGGGCGAAATACTTCATGCCACCACCGATAAAAAAGTCAATTTCTGTTTTCATGAAATCAAGCGCAATGGCTTCGTAAAGCTCACGGGATGGTTCGTGGGCGATAAAGGCAGCGGGTGTAGCGTGCACGATGGAGGAAGTGGTCACCATACCGGTTGCCAAACCTCTTTCTTCCGCTTCTTCCAGTATTGTTTTCACCGGGAGGGTGTCCATATTTACACCTATAGCGCCATTATAGGTTTTGACGCCGCTGGCAAATGCTGTGGCGCCGGCTGCCGAGTCGGTGATCAGGTCACTGCCGGAATAGGGCTTATGCAGGCCAATTACAGGGAATTCCTCCAGGTTGAGCTTGTTGCCATTGCGGAACATGCCGGCGCTAACCTGAGTGAGCCCCATGCCGTCGCCGATCATAAGAATAACGTTTCGCGGGTGCGGTTCATCAGAGTAGGCAACATCTGAAGGCAGGCCAGGTTTGGGGAACTGATTACAGTTCAGTAAAGAGAGTAGGCAGAAAAAGGAACAAAATCTTGCAATCATTAGTCTTGCTATCTTATTATCCAGTCAAACTTTTGGCATCTTACCTAGACCAGAATATAGCGTTTACCCGGCAGGGCTCGTATCAGCCCTTTGAATTCGAGTTCCAGTAATATTCCGGCTAGTTCGCTATTGGGTTTACCGGAAGTTGCAGCCAGGTGGTCTATACTTACTCCGTCATCTGGGTTGAGTAAATTTACGACTATTTTTTCGTCTTCCGTCAGTTCTACGAACAACTGTTGCTGAACGGGCTTGCTGCTGTCCAGCTCATCCCACCGCATGATATAAGCTACATCGGCGGCCCCTTCAATCAGGGCGGCCCGATGCGTTTTGATGAGGAAATTACACCCCTCAGAGTAGGGGTCTTTAACGCGGCCCGGTAGGGCGAAAACATCTTTACTGTAGTCATTTGCCATATGTGCGGTGATCATTGAGCCGCCTTTGCGTTGGGTTTCGACTACAATGATCGCGTCGCAGAGCCCGGCAATGATCCGGTTGCGCATAGGAAAGTGCTCCCGGTCAGGCAGGGTATTACTGGGGTATTCAGACAAAACACCGCCGTTGTGAACCATTGCCCGGGCTACCGGCTGATGTTGAGTGGGATAGATCTGTTGCAGGCCGTGGCCCAGAACACCAATAGTTGGCATCTCCAATTCCAGGCACTTGCGGTGGGCAGTCACATCGATGCCATAAGCTAGGCCGCTAACAATGGTGACGTCATAGGGAAGCAGTCCTTCCACTAATTCTTCGCAGGCGCGGATGCCATGAGGAGTGGGCCGTCGCGTTCCGACAATGCCGACCGTTCGCTCGGCGTTGAGGCTGGCCTGCCCTTTGTAATATAAAATGGGGGGGCTGTCGGGGTAGTTGCGTAGCCGTCGCGGATAATTTTCATCCAGATAGAAGAGCGCCTCTATTTGGTGGGTTTCGAGAAATTTTAGTTCTTCCTCTGCCCGGGATAAGGTTTCTTTGCTCAATATGTTTCGGGCGATCTGCGGCCCCACGCCGGGCACTCTCTGCAATTCGCGTTGGCCAGCTTCGAATATGGCGGGTACACTGCCACAGTAGCTGACCAGGTTCCGGGCCGTAACCGGCCCGACCTGAGGGATGAGGGTGAGGGCGATTTTGTGCAACAAGTCATTCATCTTGATCAGTTTTTCAGGGATGATTGAATCATGGTTTAATGGCTGCATTGCCTCACGGCTTTTCAATCATTCAAGCCATGAAACCGTATAGCGATGAAATAACCTCAGACAATACCCCGCCCATCGGGATGTGCCCGGGATTTCCTAATTTTACGTACCTGAAAGATTATTGGGAAAGCGTAACTTTAGTCGGACGGCAGAACGCCATGTCCGGATAAACGACATATAGAGCAGACAATTTACATCTATTTTTTCAAAAAGTCAGCCCCTTAAAAAAAAATGCTTATGAGTAAGAAGCCCGGTATGCTCCCCAAACTGGAATTCATGGTCATCGGTATTCTTTTCTTCGCATTCCTCATTTGGGCCATGTCGAAGTGTAATGCGACCCAGCGGGAATACCAGAAAAAAGCCGAGGCGGATGCCCGCGAACAGGCCATCGCTGACTCCCTGGATCGGCTCCAGGACTATACGTATACGCCGCTTGATACGGCCATTAAGCCTAAAATAGCAGCCCCGCTTGCGGAGGAAAAAGAGCGCGCAACAATCCTCTATGTTACTGTAGATGGCATGAACATGCGTTCCTCACCGGGGCTGAAGTCCCGAATTGTTGAACGCCTTCAACTCTACAATGAGGTGGAATTCCTGGGCGAAGTGACCGATTCGACTCAGGAGATCAACCTCGGACAGATCACTACCAACGAACCCTGGGTGAAAGTGAAAACCCGCAAGGGGAACATTGGTTGGGTTTATGGCGCTGGGGTTAGCTATTACAAGAAAAAGCTGGAAGGTGTAGAAACGGACTAACCTTTAGTATTATTCATCCCATTGCGCCAACCCGTAATTTTCTATCACCCGGATCAGCTGGCGCGCCAGGTTTTTCTCCGGCGAGAAAACTGCTTTTTCCAGAGCATTGGCCCAGGCTTTATAATCGTCATTGGGTAGTTGCTGCAGATGGGCGAATGTCCCGGTCGTGAGATAGAGGCTGTGATCGCGGAAACTGGTCCAGGCATTTTCGTATTGCCGATAGCAGCGGCCGTCAACTGAAATACTGGGGCCTTGCCAATCAGGGGTGCAGGAAAGGGCAAACTGGTTGTTGCCATTCCTGGCCATTTCGCGCGTGCCAGCCTGGCTATGCAAAAGGGCATTCGCTAAAATGATGGAAGCCGGGATACCAAACTTCTTCCGTTCCGCTACGGCCACTTTGCCAAAGCGCTTGATATATCCTTGCACAATTTCCTTATCGACCAACTCCAGTTGATCAATAGCCTGTACTTCCCGTCGCCCTCCACTGGAGGAGAGCAGCTCGAATCGCTCGGTACCGGGCAAGTCCGCGGCTGCAGGTTGGCGGGCCTCTGTATACCGCTCCCGGCTACCGTCTTCCCCTTTTTGGCCTGCGGGCCTTGGCGGCTGCTGGGGTTGCTCGATTGGGATCGGAGTGTTGAGATTGATCCGGAAGCTGAGGTCTTTCTTTAGAACAAGGAAAAGAAGGATAGCAGCGATACCGAGTTTAAACCAGTTGCGTTGAAGATAGGCCTTGATCTGATCGGTAGAAGCGCCCATGTGTGTAACTTTTTGTTTCAAAACTTGCTGAATAGAACAAAATTAAAACAAAAAGTTGTTTAATGCAAACTTCTTAAACAAATTTGTAGAAAACAATGCTTCAGGTTACCGGTTATCTGTCGTGTTTTTTTGAAGCTGGGTTTACAGATTAAAAGATGGGATTGCCGCGTCTGTGTTGGGCGAAAAGCTGGCACGTCAAGGTTTACGGCTTGTTTTGAATTATGAACCGTTCCACGGAATAGCCGGTTTTAGATTGCCACCGGAGAATATACAGGCCATCGGGTGAGCCGTTAAGTTCAATTTGTGCTTCACGTTGCTCTGGTGGAAGGCTTCGTCGGTAAACGAGCTGCCCGGTGGCGGTATATATTTCTACTAAAGCCTTGCCAGGATTCGATTCCGGCCATTGCAAAGTGAAGATCCCTGAAGTACTAGGGTTGGGGAAAATGTTGATTTTGGCATGACCGGGCTCCTCAACACTAACCAGGGTTGTGCAGTCGCTGGTATCGCAGGGCAGCAAAGCTGAGCCACAAAGGTCCATGGTAAAGCCACCGGCGCCACTGAAGTTCTCCACTAGTAAGACATAAGCCTCCCCTGCCTGGGTTTCCAACGGCGCCAGGAAATTGTTGTCGCCCCCCTGGCAACCAGGCTGTTCGGCTGTATCTGTATTGCCTGGCAGCAGGCCGGTGGGGCCGGTACATTGGATCCATTCTGAAATGGGCGCACCCACATTTTCACCTGAGGCCATACAGCGGATTTCTTCCTTGTTCTCACACTGCCCGGGCGCCGGAAGCCTGAAGACGTAAAAATCAAGATCCGCCTGGCCTTCATCCGGAGTCAGCACAAATTCCAGCGTACCTCCCTGGGCAATCTCCCAGCTAATCCAGGTGGGGGCAAATTCCTGATTAGCTCCCGGGTAACAAGACAAGTTCTCCAACTCATTGAGTTCGCCTGGCCCGGTTGCCAGGCTGAAGTGCAGCTTGCCTTTGCTGCAGATCTGCAGGGCCTGGTTGCAGTCGGGATAGTCCTGGGCAAAGGCATAGAGAGGAAGTACGGCCAAAAGGGCATTCAATAGGAGGCGCATAAGAATGGGAGGGTTAGATGAAGCCTATTAAAGAGTAAACGCCCTTGGGCCCAGTCGCGCTGCCTACTGGCCCAGCGCCTCCTCCAGATCTGCGATCAAGTCGTCTACATCCTCAATGCCTACGCTCAGGCGGATGAGCGAATCGGTCAGGCCAACCTTTAACCTTTCTTCTTTAGGAATAGAAGCGTGGGTCATCGATGCCGGGTGGCCAATCAGGGATTCTACCCCGCCCAGCGATTCAGCCAGGGTGAAGTAATGGGTATTGCTTAGCACCTTTTCAGCAGCGGCATAATTGTCTTCCACCAGGTCGAAAGAAACCATCGCTCCGAAGTGGCGCATTTGCTTTTTGGCGGCCTCGTGGCCGGGGTGCTCGGGAAAACCGGGATAGTAGACTTTGGACACCTTTGGGTGCTGCTTGAGGAAGTGAGCGATGCGTTCGGCGTTTTGGCAGGCGCGCTCTACCCTAAGGTGCAGCGTCTTGATACCGCGAAGAATGAGGAAGCAGTCTTGCGGGCCGGGTACTGCCCCGGCAGCGTTTTGTATGAAGTAGAGCTGTTCCGCCAGCTTTTCGTCCTTTACGACAATAGCGCCATGCACCACATCACTGTGGCCGCCCAGGTATTTGGTGGCGGAATGCAGCACCATATCGGCGCCAAGGGTTAGAGGCGTTTGCAGGTAAGGGGAGGCGAAGGTGTTGTCCACACAAGTGAGAATGCCGTGTTCCTGCGCCAGGCCACAGATTTGTTCAATATCGATGATGTTCAACATGGGGTTGGTCGGCGTCTCGATCCAGAACAATCTGGTCTTATCATTGATCATGCCCTTGACTTTCTCCAGGTTATTCATGTCCACGAAGTGGGCTTTGATGCCGAACTTCTGGTAGATCCGGACCATCAGGCGGTAGGAGCCGCCGTAGAGGTCATTGGTGGAGATGATCTCGTCGCCGGGATTGAGCATTTTCAGGATGGCGTCCATGGCGGCCAGGCCACTGCTGAAGCAGATGCCATACTGGCCTTCTTCCAAGGCAGCCAGGTTGTTCTGCAGTACGTTGCGCGTGGGGTTCTGGGTGCGTGCGTACTCGAAGCCCTTGTGTTTTCCCGGGGCTTCCTGAGCGTAAGTTGACGTTTGGTAGATAGGTGTCATAACAGCCCCGGTGGTGGGGTCGGGTTCGATTCCTGCGTGGATGACTTTGGTGCCGAATTTCATAATTGATATTATAGTGGTTTGGTTTAAGATGGCAGGTTTGAAGCGTATTTTATATACGAGCCAGAAGGAGAAAAGTTCAGCCGGTTTCCTTTTCAGGCGAACAAAAAGGGCAACCTGAAAACAGATTGCCCTTTCTTTGTCGAAATGTATTACTGTATGGAGTCAACGATTAGTTGACAGCGTCAGAAATTTCTTTACCTGGCTTGAACTTGACAACGTTCTTTGCCTTGATCTTGATTGATGCACCGGTTTGCGGGTTGCGGCCTGTGCGGGCATCACGGCGGGAAACAGAGAAGGTACCAAAACCAATGAGGGTTACTTTGTCACCACTTTTCAGGGCTTCTTCGATACCATCAAGTACTGCATTCAGTGCATCAGTTGCCTGAGCTTTGGAAAGGTTGGCGTTTTCGGCGATTTTGCTAATAAGATCTCCCTTATTCATTTCTTAAGGTTTTAATGAGTTAATGTGCGGCAAATTTAGAGGCTATGTTGATTAAAACCAAGTTTTTCCGATCAAAAAAAGCCCGAGAAGCCAGAATTTTCAAGGGTTTTGAACGTTTTGATATTCTGTGTGAATATCTATACCTTCGCATTTTTTATTTTTTGCCATTTCCCAATGAAAATTTTGCCAATATGCGTAAATACTGGGTTCTTGCCGGATTTTGTACGGCGCTGTTCTTTATCGGCCTTTCTTCCACCTCCTGCAGCCGCAAAGTAGGTTGCCCGGCCAATGAAGCCGCTCACGTCAAACCGAACCGAAAAGGTGAATTGCCTACCAGCGGCGGCTATACCCGCCTGTTTCCCAAAGATTTCAATAAGAAGCCCAAAAAGAAAAGGAAAAACTAGGTTTCAGCCTGCAGTATCCAATCGGCAATAAACTTCAAACAGCTTCTAAAGGCCTCCCTGCTGAAAACTATTGCTTCAGCCTTGGGTCCAGTGCATCGGTCAGCCCTTCGCCGATGAGGTTGAAGATTGTTACGGTAATAAATATGGCGAAACCCGGGAAGATAGCCAACCACCAGGCAGAGAACTGCGCCCGGGCCAGGTTGAGCAGCGATCCCCAGGTCACCTGCTGAGGCGGTACGCCAATACCAAGAAAGGAAAGGAATGCCTCCAAAAGGATAGCGCTGGCTACTCCGAAAGCGATTGTGATCAGCACCGGCGTGAGTGCATTGGGAATGGCGTGACGGAAAATGATACGCCATTCGCTATACCCCAGGGCTTGCGCCGCCTCAATATATTCCAGGCTGCGAATGCGGAGTAGCTCCGCCCGGATAAAACGGG
This sequence comes from Lewinellaceae bacterium, assembly GCA_020636215.1. GTDB lineage: Bacteria > Bacteroidota > Bacteroidia > Chitinophagales > Saprospiraceae > JACJYE01. Next base: position 668,146 of record JACJYG010000004.1, on the reverse strand, counting down.
CAATACCCGTCCAACGGATTAAACCGATAATGGCCATGACGAACAGGATGGAGGGCTTTTCAATAATGGCAATTACGCTTAACACGAGTAGCAGGGCTGGTATGGAATTGATGATTTCAATAAGCCGCATAACGATGATGTCCATCGGCACTCTTACCTTCTTGCCAAACCAGGGCAGCCGCTTTATGGGCGCCGCCAGCAGATTGGCCAGCACCATAATAGTAGCCAGAATTCCCAGGCTCTTGAGCAATTCAACACTGAAAGCACCTTCACTTAATGCGTAGGACCGGGCGTTGAAACCATAAAAAATGCCAGCCCCCAGGCCCAGTAAATTTAAGATCAGCCTACTTCGGGAGGCGTGGAAACGGTCATCCCCGAAGTATCCTGCCAGCGCTCCCAGAAACACCCCGATCAGGGTGGCAATTGACATGGAAACTACTCCAACCATCATTGCGATGCGGGTTCCGGAGATCAACCCTGCCGCCACGTCCCTGCCCAGTTGGTCGGTACCCAGCCAATGGCGGAAACGGGGAGAGGGAATGCGCTGCTTTCCGCCCGGCCTTACAAAATTGCTGTTCTTCCGGTCGATGGTGCTGGCAGAGTAGGGGATGGGCGCCCATATCACCGATTCATAATGGTGCTCCTGCCAGCCTTTCTGGAAGAATTGGGCTTCCCACTTGGCCAACCCCAGCGTTACCGCATACTGCCGGAATACCGGAAAATAGGTTTGCCCGTCGAGGCGGCAATATAATGGCTTCTCATTGGCAATAAAATCGCCAAACAAGGCAATGAACAAGAGGACATACAACAGGCGTAGCGACCACATCGCCATGCGGTTGCGTCGGAACTGCCGTCGAACAATAGCCCAGTAGCTCTGCCCCATGGCCTGCTGCCGGGCCAATTGATCGGCCAGGCGCTTCTCCTTATTAACCCCGATCAGCATAGGCTATTATTTTTTGCTATAGGAAACTCTCGGATCGACCCAGGCATATAATATATCTGATAAGAGAATGCCAGCCATCGTCAGTATGGCCGATAACATGAGCACGGTGTAGACCACAGGCCAGTCTCGCTGAAAAATAGCGTCGATGGTCAGTTTGCCCATGCCCGGGATATTGAAGATCACTTCAATGACCACCGAGCCGGCAAAGACAGCCGGGAAAATACTAGCGAACATAGTGATAATGGGGAACAGCGAATTCCGGAATGCGTGCTTCCAGATAACCTGCCGGCTATTCAGTCCCTTGGCCCATGCGGTACGGATGTAATCCTGTCCGATCACATTGAGCATCCCACCCCGCATCTGACGGGAAATGAATGCAAGTGCGCCATAAGCCAGGCAAAAAACCGGCAAAATGAGATGGGCTCCAGTATCCCAGAACCGGCTCCAGAATGGGGCCTCATCAGGCAGGTTGCCCAGGCCAAGGGAAGGGAACCAATCCATTCCATACTCTGGTGTCGTAAAAAAAACGACCAGCATTGTGGCGATCCAGAAGCTTGGCAGGGAGTACAGCATGAATAAGGCCAAGGTGGAAAAACGATCAAAAAAGGTATCCTTCCAAACGGCGGAAAGCACTCCCAATGGCATGGCCAAAAGGTAAGCGGCCAATACGGCCAGGCTGTTGATCAATACCGTCCAGAATAGAGCATCCTTCATTTTGTGTGCAACCGGCCGGCTGTCATAGTAAGATTTTCCAAAGTCGAATTGCAGGAATCCGGTGATCCAGTGGTGGTATTGATTGTTAAGGCCGTACCATTTGAAACTGGGTACGTAGAGCTTCCAGCGGGAGGCCTTGGTTTTGATGGCCTCGTATTTACCCTTGAGCACCAGGACAGGCGCCAGCAGTGTGGGCGCTAGGGCGGTATCCTTTTCTACTGCAGTGGCCAGGCCATCCAGCAGACTGCTGATGCGAACGTCAGAGTGGGCCAGGTATAATTGCTGAAGGGTGCTGCGGGCGGTAAAAACTCCATCGGATTTCTGGTTTGCCGGCAGCTGCTGTACCTGATATTCCAAGGTTTTTATTTCGTGGTAATAGTCTGATATCTGTTCCCAATTGCCATATTGCGCGGTCAGTTTGGAAAGGTTTTCCCGCTGTTCCCGTTTGAGGATCCGATAGAGGGTATCGGGAAAAGCGACGGGGGAGACCCCGCAATAAAAAGCAGGCTTATCGAGGCCTAATTCTCGGGCTTTTTCCTGGTAAACGCGTTCGGCGTTGATGAGGTCGCGCTGGGCGTCGCCCATTCCGCCGCGGTTGCTCTGGTCGACGGGGTCACCAGGGGCCAATTTACTCAGGCCAAAGGACAGCAAAGAGATGGCCAACAGGGTCGGAATAAAAATGAGTAACCGTTTGAGCAGGTATTGAAGCATGGGATCTTTTTGCGCACTTAAGGCCTGCCCGGGAATCTCCCTCCGCTTTGTCAGAGGGTAGTTTCCGGGCAGGCTCTTCGTGCGCCCCGAAATTACGAAAAAATCCGATTTGGGGCAGGCTGCAATCCACCAGGATATACTTATTGCGCTTCTTTCAGTTTTAACTGGTTGGGGAAGAAGCCAGGGAACATAGGGGTGGATGCCACCTCAAAACGTTTGTGGATGGCGATCCGGCTGGTCGGCACCAGGATGTAAATGATCGGCATTTCCTCAAAGAGGATGGCCTGTAGCTCCTCATAAAGCTTGTTGCGCTCTTTTTCATCAATCGTAACCTGGATGCGGTCGATCAGGGCGTCGGTTTCAGCATTGCCAAAGCCGGTACGGTTGTCCCCCTCGGAATGGAAATCCTGCTTGGGCTCCCATAAGGTGGGAGAGATGGTCTTGGCCCAGGGGACGAGCTCAAAATCCCGGCGTTTGAGGTCATCAGAAATGATAGGGAATTCCTTGGGTTCCAGTTCAATGTTAAAACCAGCTCGCTTGGCCGATTCCTGGACGAGCAGTGCGGTGTTTTGGGAAATATCCCGCCCGGCGGTATACTTGTAGTTGAGATTCATTTCTACCAGTTCTCCGTCGATGACTTTATCAACGATGCCGTTATTGTTACTATCTGTCCAGCCCGCCTCTGCCAGCAATGCCCGGGCCTTTTCAGGGTCATAAGGTATAGCGGATAAGTTCCTGTTATAGTATTTAGAGGAAGGGTGTACGGGACTAACGGAAGGTTCGGCGTAACCGTAAAAAACCGTTTCAATGATTTCCTGCACGTTGATGGCGTAGGCCAGCGCTTTGCGTACTCGTTTGTCTGACAGCTTGGGGTTTTGAGTATTGGTATAGATAAAGGTGTGGACGAGTGAGGGAGGGGAGTAGAAATTGTATCGGTTGGCGATAAATTCCGTTTCCTTCAGTTCGCCAAAGCGGTTTGGGGCTACGTTGCCCATGGCGTCCGTCTGCCCGTCCTTGAGTGCGGTGATAGCTGTATTGGGGTCAGTGATGGGCCGGAAGGTCAACTTATCAGGATAGGCAGCCAGGGCCGGGTATTGAGCAATGAGGGGCTCCCCCCACCAGTTTTCTTTTTTGGACAGTACGATCTGCTGGCCGGTTTCCCAGCTATCGAGCCGGTAAGGGCCACAACCCACAATGCCTTCTGGCTCCCGGTTGTATTTGGGGCTTTCGAAAAGTTCGGCAAATTGCTGTAAACGGGCATCTTTGGCGGCCAGCTTCTCGGCGGCGGCTTCATCCGTCAGGGTGCTTAATGGAATATTGCCCAACAGCCCTTCCGGGTCGTAGTGATAAGCCGGCAATACCGGAAGCGTAGAGCCCACGGCTTCTTCTCCGATAATATACTGTTGGTCTGTATAAACCGTAAACCGTTTGGGGTTATCCGGCGCCGCTTGAACATCCTTGATGAAGGAAAGGAAGGCGCGGTAAGCTGGAGCGCTTACTTTTGGGTTGAACACTACTTTGAGCGTGAAAATATAGTCTTCGGCGGTCACCGGGCTACCGTCATCCCAGACAGCCTGTTCGTGGATATCGAAGGTATAGGCAAGCCCTCCCTTGTAGGGGCCACTGCGAATGGGTGAAATAGTGGGCCGGGCTTTGGCAAGCTGCGGGACAAGTTCCAGCGAAACCGGGTCGATGAACAGGAGGTTCATGAAGACACCGTTGAATATCGTCCGGGAATAAATGCTGGTGGAGAGTACCGGGTTGAGCCGGTCCGGCTCGGCGTCCAGTTGAATGACTGCTTCGTTTAAAGGGCGGTTCAGGTCGAATACGATGTCCGCTTCGGCTTGCTGTTTGGGCTTTTCATTTTTGCAGGCAAAGGCTACCACGAGCAGGGCCAGCAAAAGGGTAGAGAAGGGGGGTAGAAATTTCATTTGATCGGATTGATGTTATAAATCGTTGTCCAGTATGAATTCATTGACGAAAAAACCCGGCCGCCGCGCGGAAGGCTCGGCCTTAAAACGTTTGGAAATAGCGATTCGCTCCAGTGGGGCCATCAGGAAAATATAGGGTTGTTCCTCATATATAATTTCTTGAAAACGGCGGTACAATTTGTTGCGCTCTTGCTCATCCAATGTTGTCCGGATCCTTTCGATCAGTTCGTCCGCTTCGGCATTACTAAAACTCACCCGGTTGCTGCCATCGGGTGTGTCACTTTCGGTGTGCCACAACTGTTTGGGGTCGTCCAGGACGGGGTCTTGCGCCCAGGCGCCGGCAGCCATTTCGTACTTGCGCTTTTTGATATCATCGATCATTACGGAAAATTCCTTGGATACGATATTGATCTTAACTCCGGCCTTTCTGGCGTCGTCTTCGAACAATAAAGCCTGGTTTTGAAGGAATTTACTGGCATTGCTGATGAGGTATTCAATTTCAAATTCTATCTGTTGCCCATTTATTTCCTTGTCGACGATCCCATCGCCATTAGTATCTTCCCACCCGGCGCTGGCCAGTAATTCCCGGGCTTTTTCAGGGTCAAATTTTATGGGCGCCAGGCTCTTATCATAATAAGGTTTGGTAGGGTGGAAGGGGCCCGTAATGCGTTCGGCCAGCCCGTAATACAGATTGTCGATCAGATCCGGGACGTTGACCAGGTGGGCCAGTGCGCGCCGCACCCGCTTATCCGACAACTTGGAGTCTTTATTATTCAGCCCGATATAGTAATAAGTCATGGAAGAAGGTGAATGGAGATTGTACAGCTTTTCTACGGCCTTATTACTACGCAGGTCAACAAAGTCTTTGGCGTCTATCTGGCCGGTTACGTCGATTTGCTGGTCTTTCAGCGCGGCCAGCGTTGCCGTTTGGTCAGGAATGATCAGGAATTCAATCCGATCCGGATAAGCCGCCAGCATCGGGTTTTGGCCCTTTAACTTGTCTCCCCACCAGTTTTTTTTACGGGTAAGAATGATGCGCTGGCTTGTTTCCCACTCTTCAAAAGCATAGGGGCCGGAACCGGAAATAAAGCCTTTTTCCCGGGAAAATTGCGGCGCGTTGAAAGCTTCAGCAAACTGGGCGAGCGCCTCATTTTCCGCTGCCAGCTGGCCGGCGCGTTCCGCGTCAGCCAAATCCTTGAAAGAAAAAGAGCGCAACAAACCATTGGGGTCATAGACGTATTCCGGCAATACGATCAGGTTGCCGACAACGGGTTCCCCCAGGATATATTTTTTGTTGGCCAGAACGGTAAATCGCTTGGGGTTGTCCGGGTCAATTTGCATATCGGCGATGAAGTCCAGGTAGGCTCGTACCGGGGCGGCATTGACCTTGGGGTTGAAAATGGCCTTGAGCGTAAACTCAAAGTCCCGCGCTGTAACGGGGGTTCCATTGTCCCAATTAGCCTCATCCTGAAGCTCAAAGGTATAGGACACGCCACCGGAATAAGGCCCGCTTGTTAGTTCTTCAACCACAGGTTTTGCTTTGGCCAACTGTGGGGCCAATTCGAGTGTCTTGGGGTTAAAACTCAATAGATATTGGAAAATGTTTTCATTGACGGCGCGTGCGTATACCGAATTGCCCAGCACCGGGTTAAGGCGGTCGGGATTGGCAGGGAGGCGGGCATAGACTGTATTATCCTTGTTTTTGAATTCAACGCTTTCCTTTGAAGGCTCCGGTTTGCACCCGAAGATGAGAACAGCAGAGAGGATCAATACAATAAGTGGGTGTGATTGGGTCATACAGGTATGGGATTTGTGTCTTGTTTGGCCAATTGCGCGCTTTTATGCAATTAAAGCGCCTAAAATTAAAAGATTTGAACAGGATTAGGAAATTTTTTCAGGAAGGGCTTGTTTGTTCCTTTTTTGTACCTCCGTTAAAGATCACTAAAATCCACATCTCCTTCAACAATAGCAATATGGTATCATGCCTCTAAACCTTGCCCTGAATCCATTGTTACTCAATCAGACGAAAGATCCATCTAAAAAGGAAGAAAAGTATGCCAACGGTTCTCATTGCCGGTGGGAGCGGCCTCATCGGCCAGCGTCTCAGTGATATATTAAAGCAGAAAGGATACGAAGTGTTGCACCTTAGCCGGCGCCGGCGCCCGGAGGCTTCCTTCCCAAGCTACCAATGGGATGTCAGCCAAAAGTCTATAGAGGCCGAAGCGATCCGACGGGCCGACTACGTTGTCAATCTGGCAGGAGCAGGAATCGCTGATAAGCCGTGGACAGCGGCGCGCAAAAAGAGCATCATCGACAGCCGTGTCGAAAGTACCCGGCTGTTGCTGTCTGCTTTCCAGGCAAATAAGCATATTCCCAGAGCCTATATTTCGGCAGCCGCCATCGGGTATTATGGTGACCGGGGCAACGAACTGCTGGAAGAAAGCTCGCCTCCTGGCAGTGGGTTCTTGTCCGAAAGCTGTGTGGCCTGGGAAAAAGCTGTTGCTGAAGTAGCCGCTTCGGGTATTCGGACGGTTGCCCTTCGGACAGGCGTGGTACTCTCTACCAAGGGGGGAGCGCTGGAAAAAATACTATTGCCATTCAGTTTTAGGTTGGGGGGGTACTTTGGGGATGGCAGCCAATGGTATAGTTGGATACACATAGATGATATGTGCAACATGTTCGTGAAGGCCATCGAAGACGAACAACTGCAGGGCCATTACAACGGCGTAGCGCCTAACCCTGTGACCAATAAGGAACTGACAGAACAGGTGAAACGAGCGCTGAACAAGCCTGCACTGCTGTTCCCGATCCCCGCATTTACCCTGCGGTTAGCCATGGGCGAAATGGCGGATGTAATCCTGTTCAGCACTAAAGTCAGTTCAAGGAAAATAGAGCAAGCCGGATTTTCATTCCAGCACCCTCACTTAAAAGAAGCCCTGGCTGACTTGTTGAATCGAAAGATCTGAAGAAGCTTTTTGAGGAAAAAAGTGGGAAGTAAACGGCTATGCCTGGCTCATACGAATCCTGGGATCAGGCAACTGCTTCCCGGAATTTATGGTTTGAAAACTTCGATCTCGTGGGTGCGCACTACCAGATCAGTAAACTTTCCCTTAAAACGGGTAGCTTTTACGATATGGTTGTCAATCCAGTGATAGTTTCCTCCCCGCGGTTTATTCAGCAGCAGGGAATGGTATTTGAAGTCATGCTTTTTTAGCCATTTTTCAGTTATCTCCCGATGTTCTTCCGTCCGGGAAGAGAAAAATGTAATCAGATGTCCTTCTTCGTACCATTTGTTAATGATCTTCAATGCATCGGGGTAGGGCAGAGTGGTTAGCATTCGCTCCGGTTCCTCATTGGGAATATCGTCACAAATCGTTCCGTCAATATCGATCAGAAAGTTTTTTACAGACTCGGGCAATTGCGGACTGATTTTCTCCCCCTTTTCGTTGAAGGTCGCTCTAAGGTTCTGGTCATGTTCGTTCATGAAAGCAACTGTTTTAATTTTCATTACAAAGCTATAATAAAAAGCCTCAACAAAAGTCATTCCGGCCGGTGGGTTCTGATTGAGGATCGAAGAAAAAACAACTGGCCGCCTTATATAGAGGCAAAGGAGGTAGGTGGGCCACTAGCCAAATGAAAAAAAACTGCCGAGGGATTTATTTTAGAAACTGATAAAATCCGTTGGGTTGACGGGTTTGCCACGGTTCCAAAGCTCAAAATGCAGGTGTGGGCCATCAGATAAGGTTCCGGTGTTGCCAATGATGGCAACCGCTTCACCGGCCTTGACGAAGCTGCCTGCTTTTTTCAGCAGCACGGAGTTGTGCTTGTAGAAGGTTATGGTATTGTTGGCGTGTTGAATACCAATGGTGTTACCGGTCTCCAGTGTCCAGTCGGAGAAAAATATGTAGCCATCCATAGCTGCTTTAACCGCTGTGTTTTTGGGCGCCAGAATGTCCACTCCGAAATGCTTCCGGTCGGGCATGTAAGCGGCGGAGATTTCGCCGTTGACCGGCGGGGTGAAATACATTTGCTCCAGTGGGACATCGCGTGGAGAAAAGTTGGTTGTCCGGCTACGCTGTGCCGCTTCGCCGACTTCTTGCAGCTCTACTTCCTGCCGCAATTCGTCTTCAGACTCCGAAACCGGAATTTCCTGAAGGGTGTCGGTCAGAATGGAAGGCGATTGGTTAGTGTTAATGGAGGTGTCGACATTATTGGTGAGAATGCGTTTGATGTTTTCCGCATACTTCTCCTGGGCCGCCAGTTGTTTTTCCATTTTTACGACCTGCCGGTGCAGGCTTTCCACCTGATCCCTGCCATCACCACCGGCGCCGTAGCCAGGCATGTACCGCTTAAGCGGGGTAAAAGCCACAGCGAGCACCACCAACACGGCCACCAGCACCAGCACCGTGCTCGCAAAAATATAGACGTTGAGTAAGGTGAGCCGGTAAGAGCCCACTTCCTCGAAGGTCTCGTTGTTCATGATCACCAGGCGGTAGGTATGCCGTAGCCGTTTCTTCAACCGCTCCCATCTGCTCTTAATATGCTCGTGTTCCGCTGCCATTGGACTTTTTTCTTTAGCCTGATGAAAAGGGAGTGTTGCCGATGGAAAGCAGTTAGTTTTCTATTTCCAGGAAGACATTATGCGGCACTCCCTTTGAAGTCTTTTAAGAATAAAATAATTTTGCTTTTTAACGTTTAATATAACGTATTGGTTGTTCCTTAAGATTATCATTGCCGGCCATTTATTCTGGCTGGCGATATTGTTGTCGGGATACAAAGTTATATTGCAGGGGAAGAGGTTTGCAAAAAATCAGGCAATTTCTTTTTGCCGGCGTTTTTTTGGGGAAGAGCTACCCCTGCGAACCCATTTGCCGTAAAAGGCGTATAACTGATTTTGGATTAAAAAAAATGAAAGTCTTGAAGTACATAAACAAGGCATTGCTGATCCTGGTTGTTTTTTCCATGGCTTCAGCCTGTACCACTCAGAAAAAGAAGAGCGACATGTCGGCGCTCGGGGAGCTTTATCATAATACGACTGCCCACTACAACGGGTACTTCAATGCCGACGAACTTGTGACGGCCAGTATCCTCACACTGGATCAGCAGCACGAAGACAACTACACCAAACTGTTGCCAATGTATGAATACGTGGCGGCTGAAAACCCTCAGGCTGTTGCCCCCGACCTCGACGAAGCGATCAAGAAGGTGTCTATCGTGGTCAACCTCCATCGGTATAGCAAATGGACGGATGATTGCTATTTAATAGTGGGTAAAGCTCAATACCTGAAGCAGGACTATGAATCCGCAGAGGAAACACTCCGCTATATGGCCAATGAGTTCAGCCCTGAGAAAATGAAAAAACGCGAAGGCGCCTCCAGGCAGGATAAGAAAGTCAGCAAGAAAAAATCCTCTAAAAAGAAAAGCGCTAAGAAGCGCAAAAAGGCCAAAAAGGGAAGCAAAAGTAAAACGAGCAAGGAAAAGGAAAAGGCCCGAAAGCAATACAACAAGGCGGTGAAAAAGGCCCGGAAGAAAGGGGAAAAGGCCCCGGCAAAACCGGAGATACTGCAGTCGTCGGGCCGGGAGAAAGAAAAACTGGCGGCCAAACAGGAGGAAGAAGAAAAAGCTAATAAAGCTAAAGCCGAGGAAAGCAAAAAGGAGGATGCTGACAACAAGGATAACTTCCTGCAGCATCGCCCTGCCTACCAGGATGGCCTGCTGTGGTTGGCCCGTACGCTGATCGAGCGCGACAACTACGATGCCGCTAAGTTTTATATGGGTAAACTGGAAAGCGACCCCAACACCTATTCGGATATCCGCGGGCAGTTGGCCGCCGTGCAGGCCTATTTTTACCTCCACCGGAAGGAATACTCGGCTGCCCTTCCAGCTCTGGAGTTGGCCATTGAAGAGGAGAAGGACCGCAAACAGCGCGCCCGTTATGCTTACATAATGGCTCAGATCCATCAGTTGAATGGCGACGGACAGGCTGCTTATGCCGCCTTTGAGCAGGCCCTGGATCTTAAGCCTGGCTTCCAGATGGAGTTCAATTGCAAGCTGAATATGGCGCAAAACGCCTGGGCTAGCGGTACCGGCAGCGCTCAAGACGCCATCGCCAAGCTGGAAAAGATGCTGAAGGATGAAAAAAATCAGGAGTTCAAAGACCAGATCTACTTCTCTCTCGCCCAGATCGCCCTTAGCGCCAACGACCGGGACGAAGCGATCCGAAACCTGCAGCTCTCCCTCCGGTACAGCACTCAAAACGCCGCTCAAAAAGCCGAATCCTATCTCACCTTGGCTGGGCTGTATTACGAATCGGAAGACTATGTGCCGGCAAAGAACTATTATGATAGTACGCTGATGGTTTTAAACCAAACCGATAGCCGTTATCCGGAAATAGAGCGCTTGAGCAAAAACCTGGTCGATATTGCCGCCAATATACAGATCATTGAATTGCAGGATAGCTTACTGCTCCTCAGTAAAATGAGTGATGCAGAAAAAGAAGCGATGGCGCTGGAGATCAAGAAAAAGCAGGACGAAGCACGCCTCAAAGAAATTTCCGAAAAAGCTAAAGCAGGTGGTGCTCCCCCAGCAGTCAGCCGCCGTACCGCTCAGTCCAGCGGGCCTGCTTTGCAAAAAGAGAGTACCTTCTTTGCCTACGATGACCGGTCGATCAAACGGGGCGCCCGTGAATTTGAACGCAAATGGGGCGTCCGGCCTCTGGAAGACAACTGGCGCCGCTCCAATAAAAGGGAATCTTCTGATATTGTGATCGAAACCAATGAAGAAAAACCTACCAGCCCCACGGTGCTTACCGGAGACGAGGTGAAAAAATACTTGGGGAATGTTCCCGAATCGGATGCAGATATTCGCCTGGCAGAGCTGAAAATCCAGGAGGCGATGTTCAAACTGGGCTCCCTCTATCGCGACCGCCTGCAAAACCTGCCGAAAGCTATCCAGACACTGGAAGAGCTAGACCGCAGGTTCCCGGATAACAACTTCGAATTGGAGTCCTGGTATCAGCTATATCTCGCTTATTCCGACCAGGGTAATGCCGCCAGAGCCAAAGTCTATGCTGATAAGATCCTGGATAAGTATCAAACCTCAAAATATGCCCTGGTAATCCAGAATCCTAACTACGTTGACGAGTTGGCCAATGAAGAGCACAAGCTCAACAACTATTATGACCAGGCCTACGCTGCCTTCACGAGCGGCAACTACAAGGAAGCTTTCCAGAAAAGCGTTTCGGCAAAGGATCAATTCGGCGCAGGCAACACCCTGCAGCCAAAGTTCGCTCTGCTCGCCGCCATGAGCACCGGCAATCTTCAGGGAAAAGAGGCTTATGTCGAAGCTCTCAGAGAAGTAGTGGCCAGATATCCGAATACGCCTGAACAACTCCGGGCCAAGGAAATACTACGCCTGCTGGGCGAATCTTCAGCCAGCCTCCCCGGCGGCGCCCGCGAGGAAATTGAGCAATATAAAGTGGAAGACGAAGACCTGCATTACGTCCTAATCGTGTTCAAAGAACAGGATGTGGATCTTAATGCCAATAAGATCAAGGTCTCTGATTTTAACGAGAAATATTTCAAACTTGACCGCTTGCGCATCTCCAATATCTACCTTGGGGAAAGTGCCGAAGACCGCCTTCCAATCCTGGTGCTGCGCCGCTTCAAAAATAAGGTTGAAGCAATGAAATATTACGACACCGTCCAAAAGAATAGCCAGGATTTTATCGACAGCAGTGTCGGCTTTGAGGTCTTTCCGGTTACCCAGAACAACTACCGGGAGGTCATCAAAGAAAAATCGGTGGATAACTACCGGGTGTTCTTCGAGGCGAATTACCTGGAGTAAATGGGGGGATGAATGGTTGAGGGGGGCGCCCTTCAACCATCCATCCCTTCAACAAGCTTCACCCCAGCCTCTTCTTTAGGGCCATCATGTAGCCCAGGTGCAAGCTTTCGTGGACGTTATTGAACTGTAATGCCTGCCCAAAGTCCTTCAATTCGATACCATAACTCGTCTGGTAGGGGGTGAATGTTTGAAACACGCCCCTTTCATAGTCCATAGCGGCTTGTTGAGCCGTAGGCACCAGTTTCTCTTTAATAAATTCGGCCATTTGGGCATCGTATTCTCCTTCCGGGCGGGTTCCTTTTCGGAACGTTTCGATAAAAATATCCGACAGCAACAACTCCTGTCCCGACAGGCCGTAGAGCAGTTTTTGCTGGGTAGCCAGAACGTGGCCGGCATTCCAGAGCAGGTTGTTGCTAAAGCCTTCAGGAATGTAGTTGAGTTGCCGGATGCCCAGGCCATCCAGCAGTTTGAAGATATTTTCACGAGTGGTTTGCAGCAGTTGGAATTGGTATGTCATCGGGAGCGTTTTTTTTGCAATATAAGAAAGTAGCACCAGCTTTGTGCTTGGAGTAGCCCGGTACAATGCTTACTTTTAGGAAAAAACAAAACTATGCGGTTCCGTTCCCTGCTTTGGCTATTTTCCTTGCTTCTGCTCACAAGCGCCTGTAACACGACACAAACGGGCTTAGTTGATCCAAAGGCTTTCAACATTGAGTTTACTATTCTGCAGATCAATGATGTGTATGAAATATCTCCGTTGGAAGGCGGAAAGGCCGGCGGCCTGGCCCGGGTGGCTACTGTTAAAAAGGAGTTATTAAAGGAGAACCCCAATACAATTGCTGCCATTGCCGGGGATTTTCTGAGCCCTTCCCTCATCGGCACCCTCAAACAGGACAACGGGGAGAAGATTGCCGGCCTGCAAATGGTGGAGACGCTCAACGCAATGGGGTTGGATTACGCTACTTTTGGTAATCACGAATTTGACCTCAGCGACCCCGATTTGCTCCAGAAACGCATCAACCAGAGCCAGTTCGAGTATACGGTTTGCAATGCCCAACGCGCCGACGGGGGCTCGTTGCGCCCCTTTGTGCAGGTGGTTAAGGGGCAGGAACGGCCCATTCCGGAGTACATCATCCGTGAATTTAGAAACGCCCGGGGGGATGTGGTTCGGGTAGGCATTATTGGAGTGTTATTGCCCTTCAACCAAAAGGAATACGTTAGTTACAAGCCGGTGGTACAGGCTTTTAAAGAAGCCTACGAGAAGGTTAAGGCGCAAACTGATGTTGTTATCGCCCTGACCCACCTGGCGGTTGAAGAGGACCAGGCCCTGGCGGCTGAAGTGCCAGGTGTGCTGATTTTCCTCGGCGGCCACGACCATACCCATATGAACCACTACGTGGAAAGCACTATCATTACTAAAGCCGACGCCAACGCCAAAACGGCCTATATCCACCGGGTCACTTATAACCCGGCCTCCGGTTTCGCCCGGGTGCGCTCCAGCCTGAAGCAAATCGACGACAGCATTTCCGACGACCCGGCCACTCTGGCGGTTGTAGAGAAATGGCAGGGTGAAGTGGATAAGCTCATGCGGGGCATGGGCTATGTTCCAGACGAACAGGTCTATTTTGCCAAAGACCCCCTGGAATGTAAGGAAGTGGACATCCGCAGCCGGCCGACTAATTACGGCCGTCTCACTGTGGATGCCTTCGAAGCCGCCTGGCCCGGCGCCGACCTCTACCTCATCAATAGCGGTTCTATGCGTATGGATGATGATATTCAGGGCGCCGTCACCCAGTACGATGTGCTGCGCACTTTCCCCTTTGGCGGCCCCATTACCCGCATGGAACTGCCCGGTAACGTCCTGGAGAAAGCCCTGGACATTGGCCTGATAACCAACCGCACGGAAGGGGGGTATTTTCAGGTCAAAAACGTGGAGAACCTCAACGGAAAATGGCACATTAATGGCCAGCCTATCAACGTGGGGAAAAAGTACAGCGTGGTATTGCCCGAGTTCGTTGCCAGCGGGAAGGAGGGCAACCTGGGCTTCCTGAAAGATTTCAAATACGAAAAACGCGAACAGTTTACGATCAATGGCAAACAGGTGCGGAATGATATCCGGGACCTGGTGATCGGGTATATGAAGGAGTTGTAATCAGCTCACTGCTCCATCCACTCGAGCTCCACCTCTTCCGGACTGGTGTGGAAAATGCGGGTAATCTTTACCGCGTAGTTGCCAATGGTCAAAGATTGTCCCTCCCGGGGAAATTCTTCAGATACTTTGAGGATCAGGCCGGAGAGGGTAACATATTCATTGTTCTCCGGTAAGGGCTCAGGGAGATACTGGTTAATTTCGTCTATCGGGTTTTGGGCCAGCACGCGAAATTTTCGCTCACCGATATCTTCCACAATCGGATGCTCGGTGTCGTATTCATCCTGTATCTCTCCTACCAGTTCTTCCAGGATATCTTCCATGGTCACCAGGCCGACCGTACCGCCAAATTCGTTGACAATTACCGCCAACTGGGCGCGCTCCCGCTGCATCTGCCGTAGCAATGGCCCGACCTTGCGGCTGGAAGTGGTGAAAATGACCGGGCGAACCAGTTCTTTCAGCCCCTTTTGTTCCTCCCGGTATTCGGAAGCCAACAGGTCCTTGGTGGTGACAAAGCCGATGATATTGTCGATGCTGTCTTCATAGACCGGGTAGCGGGAGTAACCCTCCTGAAGGGCGGTTTCAATTGCGTCTCTCAATGGGGTATGGATCTCCATGCTGGTTACTTGGGTGCGAGGCTTCAAAACCTGACGTACCAGGCGGTCGTCGAAGTCGAAAACGTTCTGGATCAACTCCCGTTCGGAGGAACGGATGGCGCCGCCCTCGGCGCTCTCGGCAATGATGAGCTTCAATTCTTCCTCGGAGTGTACCTCGGCATGTGGAACTGGCTGAATGCCGATCAGCTTGAGAAACGCATTAGCGATGTTGTTGAGCAGCCAGATAAACGGCCGGAAAACGAGATAGAATAACCGGAGCGGCACGGCCGTCCAAAGAGTGGTATTCGTCGGAAAGCGAATGGCCAGGGACTTGGGCGCCAACTCTCCGAAGACGATATGCAGGACCGTGATCAGCGCGAAGGAAGTGGGCAGGGCGATTTGATGGGCTGTCACATCACTTATTTCCAGGCCCAGCGCATGCATGCTGGCCAGTATGATTTCGGCGACAACCCCTTCGCCGATCCAGCCAAGGCCAAGGCTGGCCAGCGTAATGCCCAACTGAGTAGCGGCCAGATAGGAGTCGAGATTGGCAATGACAGTGGCAGCGATGCGGGCGTTTAAGTTTTGCTGTGTCCGTACCTGTATTTGAGAAGACCTTACTTTTACAATGGCAAATTCGGCAGCGACAAAGAAGCCGTTCAATAAAACCAGGAAAAGGGTCAGAAGAATATTGCCTAACATGGTTGCAGGGTTATTATGGCAGCGTGTGTGTTCAATTATTTTCGCAAATGTACAGGAAAAAATCTCAAAAAAAGCCTCCTGTCCTTTATGGAAGCCGCGTCAATAGAGGATTGGGGAATAAACAAACCACATCAGGCAACTAACATATTGAGAACCGGGGTGTCGACAAACCAAACCCTACTTCGGGAGCCTGATTTCGTAGGTTTTGCCGCTGCGATTGGTAAGTTTAGCCTCAGTAAGCCACGGGTTATAGACTTTTAGCATGCGGTAGGAGGTACCGTGTTCGCGGGCGAAATCGCCCCAGTTTCCTACCGGGCCGTCCACTATTACGGTTTTGTAGTCATCGAGGGGAGGGTAGCGATCTTCCTTTTCAATGTAGAAGCCAAAATCATGTGGGCGTTTCATGATTTCCTTAATAGCCACCAGGCGGAAGACGTAGCGGGAAGTTTCCGCGTTGAGGTTGAGGTCGTAGTAGGTATCGGCGCGTTGTTCACTGATTTCACGGGAAAGGCGTGCGGCGCCCACGTTATAGGCGGCGGCGGCCATAGTCCAGCTTCCAAAGCGGCGGTAGAGGTCTTTGATGAAGGTACAGGCGGCCTGCGTGCACTTCTCCAGATGGTAGCGTTCATCCACCTCATCGGAAACTTCCAGTCCGTAATCGCCGGCCGCACCGCGCATAAATTGCCAAAACCCACGGGCGCCGGCCGGAGAAACCTCATTTCTCAGGCTACTTTCAGCCACGGCGAGGTATTTGAAGTCTTCCGGCACGCCATTCTCCGCCAGTATCCGCTCGATAGTCGGGAAATATTTATATGCGTTTTTAATGTTGAGAATGGTCGTCGAATGCCAGTAAGTATTGACCAACAGCTCGCGGTCGAGGCGCTCTCGGACGTCGAAGTTGTCCATAGGAAGCCGCTCGCCACCGAAATCGAAAGGCCGGTCGAGGTCTACCGGTTTGATGACCTGAGGGATCCCGCTTGGATCGGTTTTCCGATCTTCCTGGCCATCATTGTTGGAATAAGAAGCAAAAATGGCGATACTCAGGAATGCGGCCAGCGCCAGGGTATAGTAGTGCAGGGGTTTAAACATGGTTTACTGGTCTTTCTGTTTTTTGTAAATAGGCACTGTCGAACAGGGCTCCCCATACATGATGCTTTTGGCCAGAGGACGCAGGCGTTTGGTTAGCTCCACGTAAGCAGCGGCCGGTACCGGCTTGTCACTACATCCTTTAATGATGATGCGTTGATCCCTGTATTGTTCTACGTCAAGGGCGGCCAGGGTTCGAGTGAAATAAGCCTGATAGTAAGCTTCGGGCGGCCCCTGGAAAATATCGCTAGCAAATGGCGAAGCCTGCGAAGCGACCAGCATATAGGCCCACATGGGGATGATGGCGTCGGTGGAGCAATACACCAGCAACACCTTATCTCTGTACTGTTCCCAATCGTGCTGGCCCATCGCTTCGCGGAAGTCTTTTTCCCGAAGGATAAGCTCCCTGAAGAGATAGTCTTTTAGGTCAAGGGTGCTGAGTTCCGTTGCCGGGAAAAATGTTTCCAGTTTAAGGGTGATCAAGCCGCTGGCGGCCACGCGGTTTACTAATGGCTTATCGGTGCTCATGTTTTCTTCGATTTAATAAAACAGGCTGTTGAAAAGAGGGCGGCAATCTTGAGGGATCCTCGCGTCTGTTCATTGTTCTTCTTCGAAGGCTTCGGCCTCCCCTTCTTCGGGCACATCCTCTTCAATAGGCGCTTGCTCGCCGATCATGAAATCAGCTTCTTTAAACTCTTTGGGCTTGGGCAGGTCACGCATACTTTTCAATCCGAAATAATCCATAAATTTATCGCTGGTGGCATAAAGCAGCGGCCGGCCTGGCCCTTCGTCGCGTCCTACAATAGCAACAAGTTCCTTTTCCAATAGTTTTTGTATGGAATAATCACAGCTCACGCCCCGGATCTTTTCCAATTCCGTCTTACTGACGGGCTGCTTGTATGCAATGATAGACAATGTCTCCAGGGCAGCCTGTGAAAGGCGTTTGCGGGTTGTTTGCCGAAGGTAAGCACCTACCGTGTTGTGAAAGGCCGGTTTGGTCATAAACTGATACCCTTCGGCAATTTCGTTGATCTCGAAGGAATACCCATCCTGCTGATAGCGGGTTTTGAGTTGTTCTATGGATTCCAGGATATCCGTTTCCAGGAACTCCAGCCCCATCACCTCTTCCAGGCAGCTTTTGATCTCTTCCAGGGTTATCGGTTGGTTACTGGAAAAGATAAGGCTTTCAATATGTTGTGCAAGTTGCTCCAATGCGCCTTTTTTGTCGTAAAGATAAAATTGTTTTGAGGTTTTCGGCTGCTCTCCTTCGCCAAGTGTATCGGATAAACGCGCGGAAAGCCTCCAAGCCAGCCCTATAACCATATCGTCATTCCTCACGCCTCCTGCTGGTTGCTACCAGCACTCCCGCTCCACTCTTTGTTGGAAAGGAACGTCCCGGACAAGACGTTGGTATGCCGGCCGGTTAGCAGTGGGATTCCGGTCGGGGCTAACGTCCTGATAACAGAAGGCAGCCAGGCCAGAGATCCCCTTTAGTTCATAAGCGATATTTACCAGGCACTCGACATATCGAGCTGTCAACTCAGGGTGGAGTGCTGCATGGCGAGCCAGGGCTTGTTCCCGGTAACGGGCAGCCTGTGCTTCGGAGGGTTGGTCCAGATGCAATTCCCACATTCGGGGATTGCCATTAACAAAGCGAACGGTGAATTCATCGCCTTCCACCAAAGGCATACCAAAATCGAGGATAACCGGCAGGCTGGTGGGATAATCCAGTTCGCCACTCCGTGCTTCGCCCTCGGCGATAAAGGAAAACCGGATATGGGTTGATTTTCCATCATCGGACAAGCCGTCTATCCTTGCCACCGTTTCTTCTCCGTGATCGGCCAACAGCACTTCCCTGTTTTTTTCCTTTTGCCTGGCGTCATAACGGATGAAGAAGCCGGTGAATAAGGCCACTGCAATAGCCATGGCCCCAAAAAAGATCAGGGTTTGCCTCCAGTGTTTTTTTTCCACTTTTTTGCGCTGCCGGTTGCGAGGTGTATCAACCTGGCGGTTGATCTCGAAGGCATAGTAAAACTGCCCGTTCTTCTTTTCTATCTTCAGTTCACACAACTCATCATCCAGAAAAAGCGGGTAGGTTTTGCTTTCAAGTACATGGAAATCGATCAGCACGACGCGCAGGTTACAATGGACCATCAGATGCCCGGTTTTCGGGCCATGGAACATGCCGACGTTGAAGTGGCGGCCGGTATCGCTGACATATGTCCAATTCAGTTGCGGCAAGGAGGTTGAAGTTTGATCAAGTTAGTTTGTTGAAAGAGCCATTCAATTTCTATACAAAAAGATACGGCAGGATGTTGGAATTTGCGGCAATGGCTTGACACTTTAACATACATAAGCAATCTTTGCAAAGTTTTTGTTCCTAACCAAATTAAAATCAACTAGCATGATCTATGAGTTCAAGGGCTTCCGGCCTGTCGTTCACGAATCCGCATTTATCCACCCCCAGGCTACCGTTACCGGCAACGTCATCATTGGCGCCCATGTTTACATTGGCCCCGGCGCCGCCATTCGCGGCGACTGGGGGGAGATCATCATCGAGGATGGGTGTAATGTGCAGGAAAATTGCACGATCCATATGTTTCCCGGTGTTACGGTGCGGCTGAAAAAGAATGCCCACATAGGACACGGAGCGGTTATCCATGGAGCCACCATCGGCCGCAATAGCCTGGTAGGTATGAATGCAGTCATTATGGATAATGTAGAGGTCGGAGACGAATGTATCATTGGGGCGCTCACCTTCATCAAAGCAGACGAAAAGATCCCCCGCCGCAGTATGGTTGTGGGCAACCCCGGCAAGATCGTCAAAGAAGTGAGCGATGAGATGATCGCCTGGAAAACACAGGGGACCCGGCTGTACCAGCAGCTGCCGGCGGAATGCCACGAATCCCTCCATCCCTGCCATGACCCGCTTCGCCAGGTTCCGGAAAACCGGCCCAGCCAGGAAGTACTACTCCAAAACTGGAAAGAAGTTAAGGAGGGCGTAGCCTGATTATTTAATAAGGAGCCTGGCTAGGGCGCCATTCTTTTTTTTGCATACTTTTAGGGGGGACGCCTCGTTTGGCGGTATTAGGTTTAAAAACTCCACTTTAAGTAAATACCATTCAATGAGTGATGAAAAGACTCCTGGCCAGGCTCCTGCCCCTTTCAGCTGTATTTATTCCCCCAATGTACCAGAACTGCTCCGGCAATTGGGTGCTACTATCGCCCTGAGCACCTATCAGGCGGGGAAGGTAATTTTCATCAGTTCAAAGGACGCCAACACCCTCATTCAACTGCCCCGTACCTTTAAAAAGCCTATGGGGATTGCCTTGGAGGGTGAAAAGATGGCCCTCGCCACCCTCGATGAAGTCATCGTGTTGGCCAACTCCACTGAATTGGCCTGGCACTATCCCAAGAAACCAGGGACGTATGACGCCCTGTTCATGCCCCGGGCTACCTACTACACAGGGCAGGTGGACATCCACGACCTGGAGTGGGGCGCCGATGGGTTATATTCAGTCAATACATCCTTCTCCTGTATCTGTCGTATCGGTGATGACTACAGTTTTCGGCCGGTGTGGATCCCTCCTTTTATTTCTAAACTGGCGCATGAAGACCGTTGTCACCTCAACGGCATGGCCATGGCCGATGGCCGCCCGCGATTTGCCACTGCTTTCAATACCGGCGATAGCCGGCAGAGTTGGCGGGAACGCATCACCGAAACAGGGGTGCTGATGAGTGTGGAGGATAATGAAATCGTTGCAGAAGGCTTGCCCATGCCGCACTCCCCCCGCTTGTATGATGGTAAACTGTTTGTGCTGTTGTCCGCTACGGGGGAGTTGGTGCAAATCGAACCGGATTCCGGACACCGGGAAACCGTTTGCCGCCTCGATGGTTTTGTGCGCGGAATGGGCCGGATCGGAGATTATGCTTTCATCGCCTTGTCGCGCCTGCGGGAAAACTCCTCCACCTTTGCCAAATTGCCTTTCACTCACCGGGCCCAACAGGCGGGCGTTGCTATCGTGCACCTGCCTACCGGTTCTATTTCCGGCTTCATTCGCTATCAGGCCTCTGTAGATGAGATCTACGACCTCCGCATTCTACCGGGTATGATGCGCCCCAATATTCTTAATCCGGACCAGCCGGAGCACAGGCTGGGAGTAGCGACCCCCGGTGCTACTTACTGGGCGTCTCCTTCTGCCGAATCCTGAAATAATCATCATTAAAATACTTTGACTATGAATTTTCAACCTATTACCCACTCCGGGGCTTACCGCCAGTTTGTCGCTTTGTCGAACAAGCTGCAGCGCCTGCTGTCCAGTGGGGAGTTCCATCTTCTTACGGCCGAAAAGCGGCAACAATTGGTGGACAGGCTGCGGGCGCTCTATTGCCGGCTGGCCGGCATTTTTTCGCAGGGCCGGCTGCGCCGCATCCTGGCATCGGCTTCCGTTGTGCTCGGCCTGGGCTTGCCGGCTGCACAAGCCCAGCCCTTTTCCGGGCCCCAGGAAAGCCCCTTTGGCATCGCCGTTGGCAGTAATTTTGTGTTTCCTCAACTGGTTGACATCGACAACGATGGCGACCTGGACATTCTCGGCCGGTCTTATAATTACGAAAGTGGAGAAGTGAGCTTAAGCCTGGCCTTTTTCGAGAATACCGGGAGCAGCACTGCCCCTGCCTTTGCGCCGCCACAATTCAATAATTTCCTGCCCGCCGGCCTCGGCGGCTATACCACGACGATTTTTCTGGCCGATATTGATGGCGATGGCGACCTGGATCTTTTTGCCGGCACTTATAATGATCCAGCCGATACGGGGGTGGTGCGCTATTATGAAAATACGGGGACTCCCTCCAGTCCTGTTTTTGCAGCGCCGCAAACCAACCCCTTTGGCCTTCAGCAAGGCAACTACTTCATCGCACCAGGTTTCGTTGACCTGGATGATGACGGCGACCTCGACTTCCTGGCGACAGATTTAGATCCGGTTTCCGAAGTTTCGCGCTTCCATTTTCAGGAAAATACGGGAACAGCGGAATCGCCTGCATTCGGGCCTATCCAAAACAACCCGTTTAATCTTCAGTCTACTCCCGAAATCTACACCCTCCTTCCAACTATCGGCGACCTGGATGGAGATGGCGATTATGACCTCATTCTGGGAGGAGATGGATACCTCCAGGAAGGAGATACCTATCGCACCTATGTACAATATGTCGAAAACACCGGTTCGCCTTCTGCTCCTACTTTCGGATCACCGGTAAATGAGCCTTTTGGCATCGAGTTCCCCGTCAATTCTTTTCTTGCCGCTCCTGCTCTGGCGGATATTGACGATGATGGCGATCTCGACCTTTTTGTCTCCGGTTATAACTATAATGAAACGGGCAAGGATGGGCTTGCTTTCTGGTATTTTGAAAATACGAGAGCGGTCAACGCTGTGCCGGAGACCGAAAAGGAATCGGATTTTCAGTTGTTTCCCACTCTGGTACAGGATCAACTGCACTGGCGCTTAAAGGCCACGGAAGCTCCTGAACGGCTCTGGATGGAGGCTTACGCTGCTGATGGCAGGCTGGCAGAGCGCTGGCAAATATCCGGCCTGCAAGGTAGCCTGCCGGTTCAGAATTGGCCCGCCGGAATGTACGCCGTACGGTTGCTGGATGCTTCCGGGCGGTCGTTGGGCGTGCAGCGGGTGTTCAGGCAGTAAATGCTCCTTTCCCGGCTTTGTTGTATCTGTTAAGCGTGCAGATGGATACGCCTCTTGCTCGTATGGAAGGATTGATGCTGCGCCCCACGGGCGGTGGATACTAGGGATACTGCAAAAGTTATCTCTAGTATCCTCCAGCCCGAAGGGCCAAGGAGAAGCATCAATAGGATCACTTAACAGATCCGGTTAAGGTTTGAACAAAAAAAACTAGAAATAATAGCGCACGCCCAGTCCGCCGCCAGCGCCGCCGTCGGTCCGGTCAATGAGCTGCAGGCGCAGGGTGGCGCGCAGGTAGATCTCGAACCGGTCGATGAAGTAATTCAGGCCGATGGTGCCGCTGATGCCGGCATAGACTTCATCGCTAAATTCCCAGCGGCCGCGGTCTCGCAGGCCAATGAAGGCGCCCGGGCCGTAGAATAGGCCCAGGTGAGGGTCGCTGCCCAGCGGTTGCTGGAAAAGGGCGTGGCCGTTGAGAAAGAAGAAGTCGTTGAGGTCCCAGGCAGCCAGCAGGTCAATGGAGGCGCGCCCGCTGGTGGGTAGATTGAGTGAAAGCCCGCTGGGCCGGCCGAGTTGAATGCCAATGCCTACGCCACTGGGACGTTGGGCCACAGCAGTTGTGGAAAAGCTAAGGAACAAGCAGGCTGCCAGCAGCCCGGCCCACAAAAAGTGAGTGTGATTTTTTACCATGGGAATCGGTTTTTTGTTTCCTTTCCTAAACGATGGGGTTTGAGCAATAATTTTAACTTGTGCAGAAAAGCAAAGATGCCAGATTTCCAAATATCGTCCCCCCGTCTATCATCCACCGTCTGCCAAAACATTATTTTCCCAACCTTGGCCTTGTTCTTTATTTGCATCCACGGGCTCAACGCTCAGGCTCCCTTCGTCACCGTCCTTGGCATCGCCCAGGATGCCGGCTACCCGCAGGCAGGCTGTAATAAGGCTTGCTGCCAATCGGTATGGGCAGGGGGACGGCCTGGCGCACGGGTTGCCTGCCTTGGGCTGGCAGACCCTGTTTCCGGGCAGGTATGGATGCTCGACGCCACCCCTGATTTCCGAGAGCAACTGCACGAGTTGGAACAACATGGCGAACTTGCGGGTATCTTTCTCACCCACGCGCATATCGGCCACTATACCGGCCTGATGCACCTGGGCCGGGAAGCGATGGGCGCCCGCGAAGTACCCGTTTACGCTATGCCGCGGATGAAGGCTTTCCTGGAAAATGATGGGCCCTGGAGTCAACTGGTGTCGTTGCAAAATATTTCTATACGGCCTTTAGTAGCTGATTCCATTATCGTGCTCAACGAACGGCTCCGTATCACCCCTCTTGTAGTCCCCCATCGCGATGAATTCTCCGAAACCGTAGGTTACTTCATCGAAGGCCCGGAACGCTCTTTGCTGTTTATCCCCGATATTGACAAATGGCATTTATGGGAACGGGACATCCGTCAGCTTATCCGACAGGTGGATTATGCACTATTGGACGGCGCCTTTTTCGCCAATGGGGAGATTCCCGGCCGGGATATGAGTCAGATCCCACATCCTTTCATCGAAGAGAGCCTGGCCTTGTTTGGCGAGTTGCCGGAAGCAGAACGGGCGAAGGTGTACTTTATCCATTTTAACCATACGAACCCGGTGCTGAATGAGGAAGGAACAGCGCGGAAAAGAGTAGGGGAGGCCGGGTGTAGAGTTGCGGAGGAGGGGCTGCGGTTGGGGTTATAAATAGTCAAGGCTAGCTTGTTATTTTGAGTTTTGCCTCGATGACCTTCCTCAACCCACCAACCACATCCACAAAGGCTTCGTCTTCATTGGGCCATTGGGAAATGGGCCGGGCGCCCCGGGGCAGGGCCTGCAGGCTGGCGTATTCTTCCAGATCCCAGGTACTGGGCCGCAGGATGATGGGAATGACGATGGTTTCCCGGGCCTTGTGCCGCTTCCAGGCCACCGGCAATTCTTCATTGTAGATAAATTCCGAGTTCAGAAAATCAGGGCTTACCAATAGCAAAATGACATCGGCTTCGTTGAGTTTTCGCCGGATCTCCTCATTCCAGGAATCACCTGGGAGGATCTCCGAATCCGTCCAGCTTTCCACATACCGGCGCTTGAGGACCGCCAGGTGTTTGCCCAGTTTTTCCACCCATTCGCGGTCTTCGTGGGCGTAGGAAATGAAAATTTTGACCTTATCAGCATCTACGCCCACTTTCTCCGCAGAGTGAGGGCCAGGGGCGGATGTAAACTTCAACTTGTCTTTGATGCCCTGTATTTTCTGCTCCAATTCCTCAATCTGTTCATCCAAAGCGAATTTGGCGTCGGCGGCGACGGCCAGATCCCTTTCTTTTTTCAGAAAATTGAGCTTGCGGATGAGCAGGTCGCGTTGTTCTTCCAGTCCCTTGATCTCCTCCGATGTATAGGCGGAGGTGGCGGCGCTACTTGCCGGGTTTTTTCGCTCCAGCTTTTGCACCTCTTCCAGCAATGAGAGTAGGCCCATATTGATGCGGGCGCGGTACATGCTGAGTTCCTGGGAGGAGAGCAGCCCCATGCGTTCGCTGCGTTCGTTCTGGTTCCACTGGCTTTGCAGGAGAATCAGTTCGTTGGACAGGCTGTTGTCTTTGTCTTCCACCCATTGGGCTAATTGTTCCAGAGCCTCGCGGGTGCGGCCTTTGCTGATCAGGCCTCGTATATCGTCAGTAAATGACATGGAGTACAATTTTTTCAAATATACTTTTTTGGCCGCGTTTTTCAAATAGAACAAAAATGGCAATTGCCCTGATTGGGAAAGTCCGGGTAGCCATACCCCGAGCCGGCCATATAACAATTTCCCAAGGGCAGGCTTCCATGCCATGCTTCCGAAGTAAATAGTGCATCACAACAACTGCTCCTTCCTCTCCTCCCTTTGCTAATGCGCCCCATTTCCCGTACTTTTGCCACGCGATTAATAAGTAGGCCGGCGTCAGGGCTTAATTGGGGAGCAAAAGGCCTCAACTCAACCTCCTCAACCCACTCAACCTTCTTAACTTAATAGAAGGGGAAACGCTTGCCCAACCAACTATCAACCAAATAAAAACCATACCCGCCCATGGCCAAAAAACTGCACAACTTCGCACTCGGAGAGTGGGTTCCCTTCGAAGGCAAAGGCCTGCCACAATACGACGCGATCACCGGAGAACTGATAGCCACCTGTGGTAGTGAAGGGCTCGATTACGACGCTATGATGGACTACGCGCGTTCGGTAGGCGGGCCTAAATTGCGCAAGATGACCTTCCGGGAGCGCGGCCTGATGCTGAAAAAGCTGGCGCTGCACCTGAACGATATTCGCAAAAAATACTACCCTCTCAGCTACCGGACCGGTGCGACCAAAGGCGATAGCTGGGTGGACATAGACGGAGGAATTGGCACTTTATTCGCCTATGCGAGCTTGCGCCGACAATTAGGTGATAAAACCTTTTACCTGGATGGCGAAGTGGCCAGGTTGTCCAAAGAAGGTACGTTTATCGGGCATCATATTATGGTCCCGAAACAGGGTGTAGCCATACATATTAATGCATTCAACTTCCCCATTTGGGGAATGCTGGAGAAGCTGTCGGTCAACCTTTTGGCCGGTATGCCGGCTATCGTCAAACCATCGGAACTGACCTCTTTCCTCTCGGAAGCTATGGTGCGCGATATTATTGCCTCCGGCATCCTGCCCGAGGGCGCTCTGCAGCTCGTTTGCGGTACGGGTATCGGAATATTGGACCCGGTGACTTCCCAGGATGTAGTGACCTTTACCGGTTCGGCCTCCACGGGCCGTATGCTGAAGGCCCATCCGAAGGTCATAGAACATTCGGTGCCTTTCAATATGGAAGCCGACAGCCTCAATGCCGCCATTCTTGGGGAAGATGCCGAGCCCGGGACGCCAACCTTCGACCTCTTTATCAAGGAGGTGCGGCGGGAAATGACCACCAAGTGTGGGCAAAAGTGTACCGCTATCCGCCGCATTATTGTGCCGGCCGAGTTGTTGGAAGATGTGCAGATTGCGCTGGGCAAAGCACTGCGGCAAACCAGCATCGGCGACCCTCAGGTAGAGGGCGTGCGCATGGGGTCGTTGGTGAGCAAAAGCCAGGTGGAAGAGGTGCGCCGCCGGGTGGAGGAACTGGCTCAAAATGCTCAGGTCGTTTTCGGGGACCTGGATAACTTCGATGTGATTGGCGCCGACAAGGAAAAGGGGGCTTTCTTTTCACCTATTCTTTTCCTCAATGACGACCCCTTTAACAAAAAGGATACCCACTACATCGAGGCTTTCGGCCCGGTGAGCACCATTTTGCCCTATAAAAACCTGGACGAGGCCATAGAGCTGGCCAACATGGGTAAAGGCTCGCTGGTCAGCACCATTGCAACCGCCAATGAGCGTATTGCACGGAACTATGTAATGGGCTCGGCGCCTTTCCATGGCCGAATCCTCATTCTCAATGAAGAAAGCGCCAAAGAAAGCACCGGCCATGGCTCCCCCATGCCTATGCTTGTTCACGGCGGGCCAGGCCGGGCCGGCGGCGGCGAGGAGATGGGGGGGATGCGCGGCGTCAAGCATTATCTGCAGCGAACGGCCATACAGGGCCATCCCAGCATGATATCGGCTATTACCCAGGTTTACCAGGTGGGTGGGCGGTATAAGGAAAATGAGGTGCACCCTTTCCGCAAGCACTTCGAAGACCTGGAAGTCAGTGAAACGCTCATCACCTCAAAACATACTGTAACCGAAGCGGATATCGTCAACTTTGCTAACGTCAGTGGCGACCACTTCTATGCCCATGTGGACGCCACTTCCCTGGAAGGCACCATCTTTGAGCAACGGGTGGCGCACGGCTACTACATCCTGTCTAAAGCTGCCGGCCTTTTTGTGGAGCCCAGAAAAGGGCCGGTACTGCTCAACTACGGTATTGAGGATTTTCGCTTTACCAAGCCCGTCTACGCAGGCATGACGATCGGGGTGCGCCTGACGGTGAAGGAGAAAATCGCCCAGGAAAAACGCGAGGACGAGGAAGTGCGCAAAGGCATCGTCAAATGGATGGTGGATGTGTATGATCAAACAGGAGAAACGGTAGCCATTGGGACCATCCTGACGATGGTTAAAATGCGGGAACAGTAAGTATTGCTGGCCGGCCGGAAAGAAGCGTGCTGGTTAACGCTGTCAATTGGCGCTTTTGTCAACATGGAGCCGAATGCTTTGTTGTAAGAATAAACGAACGACATGCGCATTCTGCTCACCGGTGCTACCGGATATATTGGAAAACGCCTTTTACCCGTACTGCTCGAACAAGGCCATCAAGTCATCTGTTGCGTACGCAATCCCGAGAGCTTTGAGTGGAAAGATGGCTGGAAAGGAAAGGTGGAGCTTTTTCAGGTAGATTTTCTGGATCCGGTTGATGTGAGCCGGGCGCCTCTCGAATTTGATGCCGCCTTCTATCTCATCCACTCCATGTCCAGCTCGATCAACGATTTTGATGAGTTGGAGGAACGCTCGGCCCTCCACTTTCGCGATTACCTTGATCATTCCAGTGCCCGACAGTTGGTGTACCTTAGTGGTATGGCCAACCAGGAAGAGCTATCCAAACACCTGGAGTCCCGTTTCCGGGTGGAACAGTTGCTGGGGCAAGGTAAAGTGCCGCTGACGACCCTCAGGGCAGGCATCGTCATTGGCTCGGGCAGCGCATCATTTGAGATTATCCGCGATTTGGTGGAAAAGTTGCCGGTGATGGTGACACCCCGTTGGCTAAAGACCCGTTGCCAGCCCGTTGCCATCCGGGATGTGATCACATTTTTAACCGGCGTAATGCTACGAGCGGAAACCTACGGGCAAAACTTCGATATTGGCGGCCGGGATGTCCTCACCTATCAACAAATGATGGAAGGCTATGCCCGGGCCCGAAAGTTAAAACGTTGGATATTCACGCTTCCTGTCATGACGCCCCGTTTATCGTCTTATTGGTTGTACTTCGTTACGTCCACGACTTATTCCCTGGCCGTCAATCTTGTCAATAGCATGAAAGTGGATGTAGTCGCCCGCGATAACCGCCTGGCCGAGCTACTCGGCATTCGTCCAATGGGTTATGAAGAGGCGGTACAACTGGCTTTCGATAAGATCGAACAGAACCTGGTGGTTTCGAGCTGGAAAGACGCGCTGGTGTCGAGTTATCCATTGGGGTCCTTAAAGCAGTATGTTAAAGTGCCGCGTTATGGCTGTTTTGTGGATGAGAAGCAAATTCCAATTACCCACAATTCGGTGGGCCAGGTATGGGAGAACGTATGCTCCATCGGTGGGCAACGGGGTTGGTACTACGCCAACTGGTTGTGGAAAGTCCGGGGCATACTCGATAAACTCGTTGGCGGTATCGGCCTTCGCCGTGGCCGCACCCACCCGACTAATATCCACGCTGGCGACGCACTTGATTTCTGGCGGGTATTGGTTGCCGATGACGAGCAAAAACGGCTGCTGCTTTATGCGGAAATGAAATTGCCGGGAGAGGCTTGGCTGGAGTTCCAAATACGGGGAAAGGGGGGCCAGGCTATGCTTTATCAATTAGCTACTTTCCGGCCACATGGACTATTCGGCCGTTTGTATTGGTATGCCGTTTTACCGCTTCATTTTTTTATCTTTAACGGTATGATCCGAAATATGGAGCGTCACCAACCCAAGGTGTCGGCGCCTCACTATCTGTAAACTTCTTTTCAAACAAAACCTGCTGCCCATGAAATTTCTGATTTCCCTTTTGGTCAATGGTTTGCTGGTATACCTGACGGCGGAACTGCTTTCCGGCGTGTACGTTGCCGGCTACATGGAAGCTATCCTGGTAGCGTTTTTGCTGGCCATTGTAAATACACTGGTCCGCCCTATCCTCACCCTGCTGACCTTGCCCATTACAATCCTTACGCTGGGCTTATTCCTCCTGGTAGTCAATGGCGCTATGGTATTGCTCGTAGATTGGCTGCTCGATGGCTTTCGGGTGAACGGCTGGATGTGGGCCATCTTTTTTGTAGTGCTTATGGCTGTTTTTAACTTTTTTGTGGGAGGGCTTAATCTGGATGGGAAGTCCCAAAAGTCTTCCTGAATTGCAGCTGCCTGCCCTTTCTTTTCAGGATGTTAATGATAGCGTAAGCTCGATTATTCGCTATCTTTGCAAACGAACATTCATTCGTATCGGGTGTTCCATATTCAACTAATATAAAAGGCAATGCAGGATAAAACCCAGCTCGGTTCTGTAAGTGCGGAAGTTAGTAATGGTGTTGCTACTATTACCTTTTTCCATCCGGCGCACAATTCCTTGCCCGGGAACCTTTTGGGCCAGCTGGCAGCAGCGATCACGGCGGCGGGGAAAGACGAGTCGGTTAAAGTGGTTATCTTACAGAGCCAGGGAGAACGAACCTTCTGCGCCGGCGCCAGTTTTGACGAGCTCCTTTCAATAAAGGATTTCGATACCGGTAAGCGTTTCTTTATGGGCTTCGCCAACGTCATCAATGCCATGCGGGAGTGCCCGAAATTGATCATCGGCCGGGTTCAGGGTAAAGCTGTTGGCGGTGGCGTGGGCCTTTGTGCGGCGACTGACTATTGCATCGCCACCAAATGGGCCAGTGTAAAACTAAGCGAGTTGGCCATTGGCATTGGCCCCTTCGTGGTGGGCCCAGCTGTAGAACGAAAAATGGGTAAATCGGCTATGGCTCATTTGGCCATTAATGCATCGGAATGGAAAACAGCTCAATGGGCTCAGGAGAAAGGCCTGTTCAATGAGGTGTTCGATTCCACCGAACAGATGGATGCCTACGTGGCCCACCTTGCAAACAAACTAGCCGTTTCCAATCCCGAAGCTATGTATCAACTGAAACAGGTGTTTTGGGAAGGTACGGAAAATTGGCCTAAGCTGTTGGAAGATCGCGCCGCAATTAGCGGGAAATTGGTGCTTTCGGAATTTACCATCCAAGCTATAGAGCAGTTCAAACAAAAGGCGGAATGAACCCAAATGATATTTTGAAGCAACAATTTTTGCTTATCGTCGATAATCAGTTACGCGATAACAGCCCTCCGGAGACAGCCCAGACGCTTCGGCGGCTACAGGCAGAGGGATACTCCGCGCAGGAGGCCAAGCTCCTGATCTCTCAATGTGTTTCCGTAGAAGTTGTAAATGCAATGCAATTCGACAAACCTTATAACAATGAGCGCTATGTGCGCAACCTGAACAAATTGCCGGGCCAGCCGACAGAGGAGTGATTATCCGTGAGCTGTGATTTTGTGACGATGAAATGGCGTATTTAGCCGACGCAGGAAAAGATTGTGTGAAAACCGATGGACAGATAACGCATTAAAAAAACTCAGCCTGATTTTCTAACGTTTTGATTATAGAGCATTGTTATTGCTGAAGCTTAAAGCCTTTACCTAACCATGATCCAAGCCAAATCAAAAATTTCCAAAAAGGTCCTGCTGCAAGGTTTCCGTCTTATGGCTACTGCCAAGTCCATGGCGGAAATCTACGAGCAAAATTTCAAATTTGTCGCTAAATATGTCCATGCCACTTCCCGTGGCCATGAAGCCATCCAACTGGCGGCGGCTATGCAACTACAACCACAGGACTTTCTCTCTCCCTACTACCGCGATGACGCAATGTTGCTGGGGATTGGATTGCACCCCTACGATTTAATGCTGCAGCTAATGGCCAAGCGGGATGATCCGTTCTCTGGAGGCCGCACTTATTATGCCCACCCCAGTTTGCGCGATCCGGATAAACCCAAGATCCCACATCAGTCGTCTGCAACAGGCATGCAGGCTATTCCTGCCACTGGTGTGGCTTTGGGGCTTCAATATAAAGAGAAGGTAGGGTTGGCGGAGAATGGCCTGGCCGAAAAACCTGTTGTTCTCTGTTCTTTTGGCGATGCTTCCATAACGGAGGGTGAAGTTTCCGAAGCTTTCCAGGAGGCGGCCTTAAAGCAACTTCCTATTATCTATCTTGTACAAGACAATGGTTGGGATATTTCCGCCAATGCTGCAGAAACGCGGGCTCAGGATGCTGCGGAATTTGCCAAGGGATTCCATGGCCTGGAAACCCGCAGTATTGACGGCAGCGATTTCTTTGAATGCTACCACACTATGCGGGAGGTGATCCGGAAAGTGCGCGATGAACGCCGCCCTTTTCTGGTACATGCAACTGTACCTTTGCTCAATCACCACACTTCGGGGGTGCGTAAGGAGTGGTACCGCGATGATCTGGAAGAACATCAACTGCGCGACCCGTACCCCATATTCCGCAACCAACTTCTGGAGGATGAAATAGCCTCGGAAGAAGAACTTTTGGCGCTTGAAGAAGCGGCGCGCCAAACCGTCCGAAAGGATTTTGAGGCTGCCCGCCAGGCCGAAGACCCCCGGCCGGAGGATCTTTTTACCCATGATTTCGCTCCCACCCCCATAACAGAAGAAAAAGGCCAGCGTGAGCCGGCTGGTAGCGAAGTACATGTTATGGTGGATTCCGCCCTCTTCGCTGTTGAAGAGCTAATGCGCAAGCATAAAGAATGCCTGCTTTACGGCCAGGATGTAGGCGGGCGTTTGGGCGGGGTATTCCGGGAGGCGGCCACTCTGGCCCAGAAATTCGGACAAAACCGGGTTTTCAATACGGCTATTCAGGAGGCCTTCATCATTGGCAGTACGGTAGGCATGTCGGCCGTGGGCCTTAAGCCCATTGTGGAGGTTCAATTTGCGGACTACATCTGGCCGGGCCTCAACCAGCTTTTCACCGAAGTGAGCCGGTCCTGCTATTTGTCCAATGGCAAATGGCCGGTGAGTTGCATCATTCGCGTTCCTATTGGCGCTTATGGCAGCGGCGGCCCTTATCACTCTTCCAGCGTAGAATCGGTCGTCACTAATATTTCTGGCATTAAAATTGCGTACCCTAGTACAGGTGCGGATCTTAAAGGCCTGATGAAGGCTGCCTACTACGACCCAAACCCGGTGGTCATCTTTGAGCATAAAGGGTTGTATTGGTCAAAAGTTCGCGGCACGGAATCGGCCCGTACCGTATTACCGGATGAGGACTATGTGATCCCCTTTGGAAAAGCGCGTATTGCGCTGGAAGCTGATCCGGAATTCATAGAGCGAGGTGAATCCATGGCCGTAGTTACCTATGGTATGGGCGTACACTGGGCGTTGAATGCCAGCAAAGAATATGCCGGCCGGGTTGAGGTCGTAGACCTTCGCACCCTCTATCCGTTGGATGAGGAAACCATTTATGCAGCTGCCCGCCGACATGGGCGAGTACTGGTAGTGACGGAAGAACCTGTGAATAATACCTTTGCTCAGAGCGTGGCCGCTCGTATTCAGGAGAATTGTTTTGAATACCTGGATGCGCCTGTGCGTACCCTGGGAGCGGAGAATATGCCGGCGATCCCATTGAATGAAACGCTGGAAAAAGCTATGATCCCATCAATTGAGAAAGTTACGATAGCGATGGGTAAATTGATGGACTATTGAGCTGGGATTATTAATTATATAGTTTTTGGCTATAGGAGTTGTATTTTATCTTGATTTTAACGAATTTTGCCTAACTTGTTTTGGCAAACATTCCCCCATTAGCTTTTAAACAAACAAATATGCACAGAGGTACTGGCTTTTACGCCCTTATCGACCGGTTTATTGAACTGGATTTCGAAACGGAGCGCATGGGCGTGCTCCCCAAAAGTGGAAAAGCATTATTTCCTGAAAATGCGCTTACGCTATCAGAGATCGTTAAGCGCGGTAAATCCTTCATTGTTTACAATGTATTTGTCAATCCCCGGAATGCTTGTCATTTCCTCCGGGTGCGGAAACAGGTGTGCCCTACGCGCGGCATTGCTGAAGCAGTGGTGCTGAACTGGGGCGCTGATAAGCCTGTAAAAGAGCAACCTGCGCGGGTTGAAAGAGCCGGGAATACAAGGTTTAACCCCAACTAAAAAAGTTATGCTTAGGCGAAAGTGCTTTGCGAAACTTTCGCCATAGAAACACCCGAAATCCGCAGCTTCGCGGGTTAAAAATTTCGCAAACCTGTGGATTTCGGGTATACTTTCAAACCGGAGAAATTGAATAAGCTCTTTTTGAACTGCCATTAATCTTTGGCAGCCCTCACTCCCTTTTTAATGCATCCCACAGCTTTACCTAAAATTAGGTACTACTCCCTACCATTAGGTAAAATTTGCGGTTGAGTGATTTTTATCACCGGTATTATTCATCCGTCCGTTTATTTTGGTGTTAACTTTGTGTGGATATTTAGATTAAATCAAAATAAGCGCAGTGGTAGCTACAATTGTTCGTGGAAAACCGTTGTCAGAATCAAAGCCAGGAGTAGAAGCCTTTGTTTCCCACTATACCAATGAACAGGTAGGAGGCAAATTAATGGCAATGGGCTTGTTGCCCGGAAGTCGGGTGGCTATAGTCCGCAGAGCTCCTTTTGGTGGCGGTTGGTATGTTAAAGTCGACAATTTCTACCTGGCCTTGCGCAAAGAGGAAGCAGCGAGTATCGTCTTACAGTAATGGAGGATGGAACCCGACAAATAACCCGCCCATTTACGGTAGCCTTGTTGGGGAATCCCAATTGTGGGAAGTCCTCCGTTTTTAACCAACTGACCGGCCTGCGCCAAAAAGTAGGCAACTTTCCGGGGGTTACCGTTGATAAAAAACTGGGTAAGGCCAAGCTCCCCGACGAAACGGAAGTACGGATTATCGACTTCCCCGGCACCTATAGCTTTTACCCCACTTCCCTCGATGAACGCATCGTCGTTCAAACCCTTTCCAACCCTTCCGATGAGAATTACCCGGATGCGGCCGTTTATATCGCCGATGTTACCAGGTTGGAAAAACACCTCCTGCTGTTAACCCAACTGCGAGATCTGGGGTTGCCGGTGATTCTGGCACTGAACATGGCGGATGTGGCGGATAAAGAAGGCATGGAAGTAGATCATTTAGGCCTTGCCCGCAGCCTGGAAGTACCGGTGGTTAAATTGAGCGGCCGTACGGGCTTCGGTATGGAAACGCTAAAGCGGGAGCTGCAACTCCTTCACCAAGGCATTACTTATCAAACCCTGCCTGCCCCCTTTTATAAGCTCAGCCCGCTCGAACAGTCAACTTCCGAAGCAGTGTCCGAAATGGTGCCGGGGGCCAATCTTTACCAGGGCTTGCTGATCGCTCATCACTATCAATGGCTGCCGTTTCTGTCAGATGCACAACGCAAGCTCATCGGTGATGTAGTGCAACGCAATCGCTTTGAATCTTTGCGTTCGCAGGTCGATGAGACGATGCAACGTTATGATAAGTTCACCCCAATGGCTCGGCAGTCCATTCGCGACGTCCGGCCGGCAAACCGGAATATTACCGACAAGCTGGATGCCATACTGACCCATATAATCGCCGGGCCCATTATCTTTTTGATTTTAATGTTACTCCTCTTTCAGGCGATCTTCACCTGGGCTTCCTATCCGATGGACCTTATCGAGGCGTTTTTTTCCCTGGTTGGATCTCTGGTGCACGACAAGTTACCGCACGGATGGTTTACCGATCTGCTAAACGATGGCATCCTGGCTGGCCTGGGGGGGATTCTTGTTTTTATCCCCCAGATCGCCATTTTGTTTTTTCTGATCTCCTTGTTGGAAGAGGTTGGTTACATGGCCCGGGCTGCTTATATGTTTGATCGGCTGATGCAGGTCTTTGGCCTGAACGGAAGGAGCCTAGTAGCCCTTATTTCGGGAGGCGCCTGCGCAATTCCCGCCATCATGACCACCCGGACAATTGGCAACTGGAAGGAACGCCTGATCACCATTTTGGTCACCCCATTGATCAGTTGTTCCGCGCGGATTCCCGTGTATACCGTGCTGATCGGCTTTGTGGTGCCACCCAAAACGATAGCCGGGTTATTCAATTTACAGGGATTGGCATTTATGGGGCTGTATTTGTTAGGCGTTGTGGCAGCCTTGCTGTCCGCCTTGGTTTTCAAGTGGATACTGAAAAGCCGGGAGAACAGTTTCCTGATGCTGGAATTGCCGGAGTACCGGACGCCGGTCATGCGTAATGTGTTTCTTACAGTATGGGAAAAAGTCCGTTCTTTCATGTGGGAAGCCGGGCGTATTATCATGGCCATTTCAATTGTACTATGGGTACTGGCCAGCTATGGCCCCAGGGCCGATATGCAGGCTGCACGGCAGGAAGCGTTGGTGCAGGCTAAGGAGCGGCAACTCGATGAAACGGCCACGGCGAACCTCCTCGCCGCCCGCCAGATCGAAGCATCTTTTGCCGGGCATATTGGCAAATTCATTGAGCCGGCCATCCGGCCGCTCGGGTTCGACTGGAAAATCGGCATTGCGTTAGTCACTTCTTTTGCCGCCCGCGAAGTTTTCGTCGGTACAATGGCCACTATTTATAGCATTGGCAGTGCTGAAGACGATTATTCGGTGCGGGACCGTATGGCTATGGAACGCGACCCGCTTACCGGCAGGCCGGTATATAGCCTGGCGGCTTCTTTATCGTTGCTTATCTTTTATGTTTTTGCCATGCAGTGCATGAGTACGCTGGCGGTCGTTCGCCGCGAAACGAAGAGCTGGAAGTGGCCTCTGGTCCAGTTTTTATTCATGAGTGGGTTAGCCTATCTCGGCAGCCTGATCACCTACCAACTGTTAGCATAATTTTAAGGTTCTTGGCTACTTGCTGATCAATCCGTAATTTGAGCCTATCAAATATTCGGAAACCAATCTACAAGATCATGCAATACAAACTAAGCCTTGTAACCCTGTTCCTGTCTTTCGCATTCTTATCAGGTGCCCAGGAGGACAATACCTTTCCTGCCCCAAGGCCTCCTCAGGAGGTAGATGTCTATTCCACTTCCGGTGGGGAACTGATCTTCTCTTTTGCCGATGCCACCAACGACAACGGCAGCGTAAGCACCAATATGCGCTTTACCGCTTTTTTCCATTTGGGAGAATACTGGCATTTTGACTTTACCAACAATTTTGGAATGTTCACCGGCTTTGGCCTGCGTAATATTGGCATTATTACCAAAGACGATGGCGTAATTATCCGGGAGCACCTCGGGATACTGACCCCGACAACCAATGATGTGAAGATCAAACGCCGTTCTTATTCGCTTGGGGTTCCCCTCGCTTTTAAGATTGGTAATTTCAAGCGAAGGACTTTTGTATACGCCGGCGGCGAGGCAGAACTAATGTTCCACTACAAAGAGAAACTCTTTATCGATGGCAAAAAGGAGGATAAATTCAATGAGTGGTTCAGCGACCGCACCAACATTATCAACCCGTCTCTTTTCGGTGGCGTGCAGCTTCGCGGGGGCCTTAATCTGAAGTTCAAGTACTACCTTCTGGATTTTCTGGATCCGAATTATACTGAGCGCGTAGACGGGGTGTCCGTTCGGCCTTACGAGGGCCTGGAAACTAAAATGTTCTATATTTCCCTCTCCTGGAACCTGCGTAACCGTTCCAGGCGAAGCATCGATATGCCGGAGGATCGGACGTAAATCTTGCACCACCGTTAGCTGTCAGGCATCCCTGGCGGCTAACGGCTTACTCATACCCCATCAGTTCCACAATATAGGCTCCATTGTATCCCAGCCTGATCAATTCACTTTTCAATTTTTCAGCATCGGCCCGGTTGCGGAAGGAATCCCTGGATTCTATTACCCACACTTGTTCGCAGGGGCGCCAGCGGGCCACGAGCTTTTTGTGGAAGGGGAAATCCTTGGGATGGGTGAATTTGAGAATGGCGACCTGGATCTTGTATTCAGTGACCGGAGTAGTATTAAACTGTGGAAGCGGAGTGTTTGGGGCGACTACTTTTTCATAGGTGGCCGGAAGCTCGTCGCAATAGGCAGGCCGGGTTGGAGCTTGTGCTAGTACTATTAATGGAGTACAAAGGGCAAAAATAAAGGCCAATTTTTTCATCTGAATATTCGATTTTAATTACTGCGGTGGTGTAGGCGTGCTTTTGTTCGGGAAGTTTTTGAAGCGGGGATGGTTTTTTTGGAAGGCCAGAGTTCGTTTATCCGCTCCCCTGGCTCCATTTTTTCAGAAAAATAAGCCTTTTTATAATGTGTTTTGTAATACGGCGAGAAAATATCATCCTTCAACAGTTCGCGTACCCTCTAATTGCTGCACGCCTGTCTGCAAAATGTCTAAACAAAGTTCGATTTCACGGAGGTGAGTGCGGAAACTCAAAACAGCCAGGCGGATCCAATACGCACCGTCAATTGTCGTAGAGGAAAGGAAAACCCTGCCGTCCTGGCGCACATATTCGACCAACTGTTGATTGAAGCGGTTCATTTCCTCTTTCGCTGGCCGGTAACGGAAGATCAAAATGGAAAGCTCAGGTTCGGGGCCGGCTTCAAACCCCAATTCCCGTACTTTATTATAGAAGTAATGGCATAAGGCTGCTTTCTCCGCCAGTGCCGCCCGGAAAGGCTGCAGGCCCAGCAACTGAAAAGGGAGCCACATGCGCAGCCCCCGGAAGTGTTTGGTCAATTCCGGCGACAGGTCGGCCGGTGACCATTCTTCCTGCGCTTTCTGCGCATCCTGCATGTAGTTGGCCGAGTAGAAATGGCTGTTGTACTGGGCTTCCACGTTCTTTATCAAAACGGCTCCAAGGCCGTAGGGTAGGAACAACCCTTTATGCGGATCAATGGCCACGGAGTCGGAGCGTTCAATGCCTTTGAACGCGCCTTTTAATTCCTCCACCATCAAAAAGAAACCACCATATGCAGCATCGACATGAAACCAAAGGCCGAACTGCTGTGCCAGCGCTGCAATTCTGTCTAAGGGGTCGATGGCGCCCGTATCGGTAGTGCCAGCGGAGCCAACGGCCAGGAAGGGAATAAGGCCATGGGCTACATCCTGTCGAAGATATTTATGCAGACAGTCCACATCCATCCGAAAGCGCTCATCGGTGGGGACATAGCGGATCACAGCTTCGCCCAGGCCGGCGATGCGCAGGGCTTTCTGCACGCAGTGGTGTACCTGACAGGTGAGGTAAACCACCGATTTTTCCACCTGTGCCGCTTTGATCCCCATGAAGTCACGGGCAGTGGTAATAGCGATGAGGTTGGCGATGGAGCCACCGGAAGCGAGGTTGCCAAGAGAACCCTCTGGATAACCCACCAGTTTGCACATCCAACGGATCAGTTCGTTCTCGATACGCACGGCGCCGGGGTTGGCAAAGAATAGGCCGGCATAACGATTGGTGACGGCAGCCAGGTAGTCGCCCAGGGCCCCTGGGAAAATCCCACCACCTGGTACATAGCCCAGGTGGCCACCCGAAGCAGGATTGATGCCGGCACGGTCAACTTTCCGTTGTAGCTCACGGAGGATCGTATCTATGCCCTTGCCGGTTTCCTCAATAGCGAGTTTGATCGGGCCGTCGGTGGGTGGTTCGTCGTAGGCTTTCAACACTTCAATATTGCTGATGAAATCGTCGGCGTAGGCCTGGATAGAGGCGTTCCAGTTGCTGCGTTGTTCCTGGGTGGGCTCCAGTTGGCGGGCGATGGCCTCCAACTGGCGGATATGGTCAATCATGGCAATCAAGGAATTTCAGGGTAAACTAGGGAAAAGGATAAAAATTTGCAAATAAAACAATTTTGTTTTATTTTGAACTTTATTGTTTTTTAATAATTGATTTAGTGAAACCAAATGATTCAAAAAGATGGCCTTTGGAAGGCAATAATTGAAGATCTCGCCGATGAGGTGTTACGTTTTTTCTTCCCGGAGTATGTTGGCCAAATTGATTGGGCGCGGGGGATTGAATTCCTGGACAAGGAACTACAACAGCTTTTTCCGGAAGCGGAGGGGCATGATCGGCATGCCGACAAGCTTTTTAAAGTCTGGTTGAAAAGTGGGGAAGAACAGTGGTTTCTGGTGCATGTGGAAGTACAAGGTTATCCGGATCCGGACTTCGCCCGGCGCATGTATGAATACTTTTACAGGATAGAAGCCAGGTATGGGCGGCCAGTCACCGCATTGGCCATTTATACCGATACGGACCGCCGTTGCCATTTTAAGGAATATCATTACTCTTTTTGGGGAACGGAACTCCATTACCAATTCAATACGTTTGTATTGATGGATCATCCTTCCGAAGAATTGGCTGAAATGGATAATATCTTCGCTATAGTGATGGAGGCCGCCTGGCAGGGCCTGAATGATGGAAAATGGGACCAGAAGGCGCTATTAAATGCAAAGCTAAACCTGGCTCGAAAGCTTTATAAAAAAGGATATAAAAAAAAGAAAATCCAACGAGTTTATAGCTTTATTAGGTTTTACATAGATTTTGAAGAAAAAGAATTTTCGGTTATTTTTGAAAGTAGCTTAAGTGTCATAACCAAATCGAGAGCTCCAATGGGAATTATTGAATATATTCAGGAGGAATTAAAAAAAGAAGCCTGGGAGTCGGGCTTAAAAGAAGGCCGCGAGAAAGGCCTTGAAGAGGGGCGCGTAAAGGGCCGGGAAGAAGGCCGGGAAGAAGGCCGGGAAGAAGGTCGGGAAGAAGCTTTAAAAATTTCCATAGGCGGCTTGCTTCGTAATGGCTTCACTGTGGAGCAGATAGCGGATTTCCTCTCCCTACCTTTGGAAGAGGCCCTGCAGATCGTGGAAGCGCTCCAAAAGGAAAGTGCGCCAGATGAGGGTTTAGACCCCTAATCCCTTATCATGGAACAACAGGCTTGGATAATTGGGGCCCGAGGGCAACAGTGGCTGAAAGCGCTGCACATTACCCTGGCGGCCTTATCTCTGGGGGGAAGCATGGTAATCCTCCTCTTGCTGGGGATAAAACTTTCAGGCCCTCGCTTCCACTACGACTTTAGCATTGATTACATCAATTACCGGCTTTTTAATGGCTTGGTCTACTATACTTTCCTGGGGAACATAGCCACGGCCCTGTGTTATTCCTTGTATACCCGTTGGGGCTTTGTTCGCTTCCGCTGGCTGGCGGTAAAATGGATCTTACTGATCGCCCTGTTCTTTGTTGTGCTTGGCTTTTTCGGTTCCCGCATCAATGGCCTGGCGGGGCTCTCTGATTCCGGACTTAACCACGGCGCCTTCCAGAATGAATACAACCGGTTGCTTTTGCAGGCTTTCTTCTTCGCCGCAGCCTTGGTTGCCTTTTTCCTTGCTATTTTCATCATATCAGCCGTCAGGCCATGGGGTAAGGGAAAGCGTGATATCTTCTCGGATATTCACAAAGCACGGCGAATTATCCTACCTATTGTAGCCCTCGCTTTGGCTTTTGGCGTATTCAATACCATCCAGTTGAACCAATTGCGCCGGTTGTCCATAAGTCCTTTGGATTTCAGCAAGGTTCCCGACGGGAAGTATACCGGAGTTTTTGAAAAAGGGGGAGGGCCTTACGAAGTGGCCTTGGAATTTCAATCTGGCCGGCTGATGGATGCCCGCCTGAGTGCTTCCCGTCAGTCTAAATATGTGAAAATGGCAGAGCAGGTATTACAACGTATGGCAGAGGAACAATCCCTTCAGGTGGACGCCATTACCGGCGCAACCACCACCAGTATGTGTATTCTTAAAGCTGCAGAACAGGCTATCCGCGAATAGAACCCAAAAGGTAGTGAATACTTTAACCACCTCCTTTTGGGGCATGTAGAAACACCCTCCAACAATCCAGTCCTCCAACAATCCCCCTTTAAGTTCTTCCCGCATCTGTATTGTAAATATCCTTCTCTAATTCCTCAGTGGGATTCTGTAATTTTGCTGCCAATTTAAATCGAGGTATATGAACAACTTGTCCAAAGTGGCATTTCTGGCCTTTATAGCTTTCTTTTTTAGCTTCTCCAAGGCTTCGGCCCAACCTTCTGAAGCCCGCCTGCACAAAAAAGCGGACAAGCTGGCCCATAAGTTCATCATCACCGATGGCCACGTGGACTTGCCCTACCGGCTGAAGGTGCAGAACTTCCGGCTGGAGCGGGAGTATATCGGAATTCCCATCGAAACGGACAAAGGCGATTTCGACTATGTGCGCGCCAAAAAAGGCGGCCTCGATGCTCCTTTTATGTCCATTTATATCCCCTCCTCTTATCAGGATGGCCGGGCCAAATTGCTGGCCGATTCGCTTATCGAGATGGTGCAAGGCATCATCCAGGCTTATCCCGATAAGTTTGCTCCTGGCCGTTCACCGGCGGAAATCAACGCCAACTTTAAAAAAGGGCTCGTCTCCTTGCCTATGGGTATGGAAAACGGCGCCCCTATTGAAGGCGACTTGAAGAACGTCCAATATTTCTTCGATCGCGGCATTCGCTATATCACCCTTACCCATGCAAAGGACAACCACATCTGC
The DNA here is from genome assembly GCA_020636215.1 of Lewinellaceae bacterium. Taxonomy (GTDB): domain Bacteria; phylum Bacteroidota; class Bacteroidia; order Chitinophagales; family Saprospiraceae; genus JACJYE01. The sequence goes on along the minus strand of JACJYG010000004.1, from coordinate 626,458 downwards.
GATTCGTCCTATGACACGACTCATACCTGGAATGGCCTGAGCCCCTTCGGGCGGGAGGTGGTCCAGGAAATGAATAAGGTGGGTATAATGGTGGATGTTTCCCACGTCTCCGACAGCACTTTCTGGCAGGTTATGGAAATAACGGCTGCGCCATGTATTGCCTCCCACTCATCCTGCCGGAAATACACCCCTGGCTTTGAACGCAATATGAACGATGAGATGATCCGCCGCATGGCCCAAAACGGAGGTGTTATCCAGATCAACTTCGGCACCGATTTTCTCGATGGTGCGCTGAGCGCCCAAAACGACCACAAACGGGAGGAGTTAAGGGCGCTACTGGCGAAGGAAGGATTGGAGTATGATTCTCCCGATGCCGCTCCCCTCATTGAGCAGTTCCGGAAGGATAACCCCACGCTTTTTGCTGATGTACAATTAGTAGCCGATCATATCGGACATGTCGTTGAGCTGGCCGGCATTGATCACGTCGGCCTGGGGTCTGATTTCGATGGAGTAGGGGACTCGCTGCCTACCGGCCTGAAAGATGTATCCCAGTACCCTAACCTGGTCTATGAATTGCTTCGCCGCGGGTATTCAGAGGAGGACATCGCAAAAGTCTGCTACAAAAATGTGTGGAGGGTGTGGCAGGAGGTGGAACAGGTAGCTGAAAAAATGTGAGCAACAGCTTTTTCCAAACCAGATAAATCGAAGTGGAATGAAAAGCCCGAAATTTTTATTTTTCGCCTGTCTCTTTTTTCTTCCGGCTTGGCTGCTGGCCCAGCCGGCTGCGCTTGAACAGGCACTATTTAACCTGCCTGATGTTATCTTCAAAAAGATGGACACTCCCATAGGTTTTGAAGCTGTGTATGAGCTGAACATCCGGCAACCCCTCGACCACAAGGATCCCAGCAAGGGGTATTTTTATCAGCGCGCCTTCCTGTCGCACCGCAGCTTCGATGCGCCCATGGTGATCGCTACGGAAGGCTATAGTCGCCCCTCCAACCGGCTCTACGAACTGACACAATACCTCGGCGCCAATCAGGTGGATGTCGAACATCGCTATTTTGGTGCTTCTATGCCGGATAGCCTCGATTATACCTACCTCAATCTGGAGCAAGCTACAGCTGACTTACATCATATCCGTCAATTGCTGGGACAACTTTACCCCAAAGCCTGGGTAAGCACCGGTATCAGCAAGGGCGGCCAAACCACCTTCTTCTACCGCTATTTTTACCCGGATGATGTGGCTGCTTCCGTCCCCTATGTCGCTCCGCTCAACCTGGAGCTTAAGGACAAACGCATCTACGCCTTCCTGGATACGGTCGGCACTGATGCCTGCCGCAACGCCATTCGGCAGGTGCAGGTGCGCCTGCTCAAGGAGCGTGACAAAGTACTACCACTGCTGCGCTGGTACGCCAAAGGCGCCAAAGAGTCCTTTAATTACCTTAACCTGGAACAGGCCTTCGAATACGGCATCCTGGAATACCCCTTCTCCTTCTGGCAGATGGGTTTCGATTGCAACACCATTCCCAATGCTAAAACTGACGATTTGGACAAATTGCTGGAGCACTTTGTTGAAGTGGTCGGCATTGCCTTCTTCGACGACGAAACGATGAACGGTTATGCGTCTCACTACTGGCAGGCCGGCACGCAGATGGGGTATTATGGTTATGAAACCGACGATTTCAAGGGCTTGCTCAAAGAGCTGTCCGGCGAACCCAGCGCAATTTTTATGCCTGGCAAAGCCCCAATGACTTTCGAGCCTTCACTCGTGCGGAAAGTATACGACTGGCTGGAAACCCAGGGCAACCGCTTTATCTATATTTATGGTGGTTCCGATACCTGGTCGGCAACCCGTGTGCCGCCCTCTGATAAGGTAGACGCCCACTGGTACATTATGCCGGGACAGAACCACGGCTCGGCCCGCATTCGCAATATGAGCGAAGCGGATCAGAAAAAACTCATCGGCCAATTGAAAGCCTGGATGGGGGAATAGTTCAGTAGGCAGTAGGCAGTAGGCAGTAGGAAAAATGGAAAGTAGGCTCCGGCCCGCCCTCCGAAAAAATATTCAACCTTGAAAAAACAAAACATGAGAGTTACTATATTGATTTTGCTCTTCAGTTATTACGGTGCTACACTGGCCCTGGCTCAGGAAACGCCAGTGACGGATACGGATACCACTATCTACAAAGTCCTGGAGGAAATGCCTCGCTTCCCAGCTTGTGAAAAGCTGGATACGACGATAGAGGCCAAGAACCAATGCGCACAGCAGGCTCTGTTGTCCTTTATGTACCAGAACATACAATACCCTTTGGAGGCACGTCAGAATGGCAATGAAGGCACGGTAGTGGCCGGCTTTGTCGTGGAAAAGGACGGCAGCCTGAGCAATTTTCAGGTGCTGCGCGATATTGGCGGGGGCTGTGGCGTGGAAGTATTGCGGCTACTGGAAGCAATGAATGAGGCTAACATCAAATGGGTGCCGGGTCAAAAGGATGGCAAAGCCGTCCGCGCTCAGTTCAATCTGCCCATCAAGTTCAAGCTGGAAGAACTGCCGCCTTATACCATCATCGGCCGCGATTCTGTCTATACCGAATTTGAAAAGCCGCTCGAATTCAAAGGGGGCGCAGAGGCGCTCGAAGCTTATCTCACGGAAAGGCTGAAATATCCCAATGGTTGGGAAGATAGCTGTCGTGTGGGCCGCATTGATGTGCAGGTTTTGGTGCGCCCCAACGGAGAAGCCCGCATCCTGGACCTAGTTGACTACAATAATCTGGGTTTTGATTTCTGGTATGAAGCCATCGATGCCGCCACCTCCACCTACAATAAATGGGAAGCGGCGACCTACGAAGGCAGGCCCGTTGCCGCTGCCTACGACCTTAGCCTACCCTTCATCCCCAAAGCGGCGGGCTGCCAGCAGCGGGTACAGGATTACGAAAAGGCCACCGCCCTGGCTCAGGAAGGCGCGAGCCAGTTCAATGAGGGGGAAAAGGAGGCCGGGTTAGAGAAGATGTCCCAGGCCATTGCCCTATTTCCTGACGACGCCAGTTTACTGCTCATGCGCGGACAGGCTTACATCGACCTCCAACGCTTCGCCGAAGCCTGCGCCGACTTGACTCTCGCGCGCGAGATCGCACTGGTGGATTGGTACGATGGGGTGTTGCCGGTGATCTGTAGGTAACCCCGTACCTCCAACCTTCCGGTTGGAGAAGGAGCACCCGTACCTTGAAGCTTCTGCTTCGAGAAGGCCCGCCGGTGTCTGAACCGGGATTTTCGGGATTAGGTAGGCCTTCGCCAAGGCTATGGCCTACGGAGGATTGCCGGGATTTGGATTCAGCGCTCCAAAATCCCGTAAAATAGTATATTTGAAAAAACTAAAACCCAAGGTGGCAAACCTACACAAAGGCATCGACTTCCACTCTGATGACAGGGTCGAACCCCAGGGCAAAAACCACCTGCTGGTAATCGCCATTGACGAGTATGCCCATTGCCCGAAGCTGAACAATTGTGTGAAGGACGCCCGGGAGCTCATCGATGTGCTTACCCGTCAGTATGAGTTCGAGCTGGACAAGATCACCACCCTCTTCAATGCCGAAGCCACCCGCCCCAACATCCACGCCCGGCTAAAGGCGTTGAGGGGTAAAATAAAGCCTGAGGACAACCTCGTGATCTATTTTTCCGGCCACGGGGAAACCGAAGATAAGGTCGGCTACTGGGTACCTATTGATGCGCAGCCTGGCCATGAGTGGGAGTACTTGTCCACCGACGAGATCAAACGCCACCTCGACGCCATCGATAGTTTCCACACCTTTGTGATTGCGGATGCCTGCTTTTCCGGCGCGCTGTTCACTTCTTATAAATCCGTCACTCCAGGTTATGAATCCAAGCGCTCCCGCTGGGGCCTGGCAGCCAGCCACAGCCGTGAGCGGGCGCTGGATGGGGAGCCGGGAGAGAACAGCCCCTTTGCAGCTACCCTGCTGAAACATCTGAAAGAAAGCCAGGACAACTTGTCCGTCCAGGAACTGGCTACTGAAATCATCAAGCGGGTGGAACAGGCGACGGAGGGCAGGCAGACGCCGGTGTTTAAACCGCTCAATGTGAAAGGGGATGATTCGGGGCAGTATGTGTTCCGCTTGCGGCAGGCCCCCCCCCCCCTGGCAAACCGCCTGGGCCACTATCGAACCCTTGCCGGAAAACAGCATCGTCCAGCTCAATACCAAGATCCTCCGCCTGGATGCATACGCTGAGCAGTTCCCCGCTGCCGAGAACATCAGCCAGGCCCTGGGGTTAGGAGAGCGGCTCGAATACATGCGTGAATTTCTGCAGGCCGGCGATTCTCTTTTCCGTCTCCGGAGTTTTGCCGGGAAAGACACGCCTTTCCGGGAACAAGCCTTAGAACGCATCGAGGAACTGAAAAAGGATTTTGCGCAACCGGCCGAATCTGAACCAGAGGAGCCTCAGGCCCCTCAGCCAAAGAAGAAACAAATTCAGAGAAAGCCTTCTCAACCTAAGCCTCAACCTCAACCGCTTAGCTCCTCCACTCCCAAACTCTCACTTCTCGAACACTCAAATACTTTTACTGACTCCCGCGACGGCCAGGCCTACCGCACCGTAGAGCTCAACGGCCTGCGCTGGATGGCCCAAAACCTGAACTACGATGTAGGCGAGGACTGCTGGTTCTATACTGATGACCCGAAGAAGGGCGAAAAGTACGGCAGGTTGTATACCTGGGAGGCCGCATTAAAAGCCTGTCCGCCAGGCTGGAGGTTGCCGACAGATAGGGAGTGGAGTGCCTTGCCCGATAAGTATGGCGGGGCTGAAGGTGCCTATAAGGCTTTAATTGAGGGTGGCAGTACTGGTTTTTCCGCACTCCTTGGTGGATCCCGGAACACTGATGGCGGCTTCAGCCACCTTGGCAACTATGGCCGCTACTGGAGCGCTACGGAGAATGGTTCGGGCGACGCGTGGTACTACTACTACTACGGACACGGCCGCAAGTTGCTCCGCGACAACCTCAGTAAGACTTGGGGTTTCTCCTGTCGTTGTGTGCAGGACTTGACAATTTGATTATTGGTCAATTTGGGCATTTGGCAGGGGTTGAAAATTGAGGAGGACTGTTTCCCAGGAAAGTGAAGAGGCCACTCGAAATGGCTGCTTTACGCAGTCGGATGTCAGTCAGAAAGCCACTTTCTGTGCCCTTCTAACTTGCTGAAAGGATCTCCAAATCCAGGTAATCCAACTAATCCCAAAAATCCTGGTTCGGACACTGCCGGGTTGGCGTAGCGCTTTTGGACCTTTCTGCCCCCATTGTTCCAAAATGGAGTTCGGAACTACAGGATCTGCAACTTTGCAAACTTCAGCATAATCCTCCGCTGTTGTGGTTCGTCGGATTGAGGGAAGAAGATGGTGGCCACCCGGTTGTTGGAGCCGCCGTCGATGCTGAGCACCTTGCCTTCGCCGAACTTGAGGTGCAGCACCTTCATGCCCGCCTGTATCTGGTCGGAAGGAGCGGCGTTGAAGTCTCGGGGGTCGATATTTACGACGGGGTTCGGGGCCTTTCGCTTGAAATTGCCCATCACGCTGGCGCCGCTACTACTGGGCGTGGCATTATTGTCCTCCATAAAAGTCGACCGGGAGCGGACGTGGGAAGTGCTTTCCACATGAGGGCTGGGAATCTCTTCCAGAAAGCGGCTGGGCTCATTGTACCGCATCTGGCCGAAGCGGTAGCGGCTTACGGCGTAGGACAGGGTCAGGAATTGCTCGGCGCGGGTGATGGCCACGTAGAACAAGCGGCGTTCCTCATCCAGCCCATCGGCGCTTTCCATCGCCATGAAGGAGGGGAAGAGCTGCTCCTCTAAACCAACCACAAAGACGGATTTGAACTCCAACCCCTTTGCCGAGTGCACCGACATGAGGGTGACATGGTCTTCGCCGATCTCTTTCTCGTCGAGGTCGGTCAGCAGGGCGATGTTCTGCAGGTAGCTGGCCAGCGACTTATCCGGCGCCGTTTCCGTATCGATCACGGTATCTTCTTCAACGAAGGACTTGATGCCATCGAGCAGGGAATTGACGTTTTCCAATCGGCCCAGCCCTTCCACGGTCGTATCATTTTTCAGCTCATCCAGGATGCCGGAATGTTTAGCGATGGTAGCGGCCAGTTCGTGTGCAGTATCAGTGGGGACTCGCCGGCTGAAGGTTTTGACCATTTTGATGAAGTCGTTGATCGAATTCTGGGCGCGGGCGCCAAGCTGCACGTTGCCCAGGCATTCCCACAGCGGCTTATCCAGTTGGTCGGCCAGTGCGGCTATCTTGTCCACGGAGGAGTTGCCGATGCCCCGCTTGGGGTAGTTGATCACCCGGCGCAGCGCTTCGTCATCATGGGGATTGACGGCCAGGCGGAAATAAGCGATCAGGTCTTTGACTTCCTTGCGCTGGTAGAAGGACAGCCCACCGAACACCCGGTAGGAGATGTTGTATCGGCGGAGGTATTCTTCAAAAACACGCGACTGGGCATTGGTGCGGTAGAGAATGGCGATGTCTCCATTACTGAGGTGGTAACGGTTCTTTTGCTCCAGGATAGTGTCGGCCACGCGCTTGCCCTCCTCTCCATCGGTCAGCGCTTTAATAACTTTTATCCGGTGCCCTTCGCCCTTATCCGACCAGATGGTCTTCTGGATCTGCCGGCGGTTGTAGGTGATCACCTCATTGGCCGTCTTTACAATATGCTCAGTGGAGCGGTAATTCTGTTCCAGTTTGAATATCTTGATACCGTAGGGTTTGAAGTCGTCTTCAAAATCAAGAATATTCTGGATGGTGGCCCCGCGGAAAGCGTAGATACTCTGGGCGTCGTCGCCTACCACACAGATATTGCGGGCGCTGCCGTCGTAATTGACAAACTTGCGGACGATAGAGTACTGCAGGTGGTTAGTATCCTGGAACTCATCGACCAGCATGTATTTGAACTTTTTGCGGTATTTATCCAGCACATTATCGGGATTGGATTGGAACAACTCGTACAACCGGTAGAGGAGGTCGTCGAAATCCATGGCGCCGGAGCGTTTGCAGCGGGCGACGTATTTTTGGTAGATGGCATAGGTGTAGGGCCGCTTGGCCATGCGGTCCTGCTCCCTCAATTCACTGTCTTCTTCGTAGAGCTTTGGGGTGATGAGGTTGCTCTTGGCGGAAGAGATGCGCGAGCGGATGGCATTGACGTTGTAGGTGTTCTTATCGAGGTTCATCTCCTTTATGATGGCGTTGAGCACACTCTTGGAGTCCTCGGTATCGTAAATGGTGAAATTGGAAGGGTAGTTGATCTTTTCGGCTTCTACGCGCAGAATGCGGGCGAAGATGGAGTGAAAAGTACCCGCCCAAACCTTATTGGCCCGATCGCCAACGACCTTTTCGATCCGCTCCTTCATCTCCCGGGCAGCCTTATTGGTGAAGGTCAGGGCCAGGATCTCCCAGGGCGCCACGCCTTTTTCGATGAGGTGGGCGATGCGATAGGTGAGCACCCGCGTTTTTCCCGAGCCGGGCCCGGCTACGACCAGCACCGGCCCATCGGTATTGATGACGGCCTGCCGTTGAACATCGTTGAGTTGCTGCAGGTAGTTGTTGTTTGCCATGTACTATCAGTTGAATGCATGAATGCTTAAATGCTTAAATGCGAGAATGCGAGAATGCGAGAATGTGAGAATACGAGAATGGAGGTGGTGTTTTCGCATTTAGGCACTCTCGCATTTATGCATTAGCTTCCCTTTCCAGCGCTTCCCAGTACTCCACCGCCCGCCGGGTATGGGGGATACAGATAGAGCCGCCCACCAGGTTGGCGATGGCGAAGACTTCGTATAATTCAGCGCGGGTAACGCCTAGTTCGTAGCAGGTGCCCAGGTGGTAGCGGATGCAGTCGTCGCAGCGCAACACCATGGAAGCTACCAGGCCTAACAATTCCTTGGACTTGGCGGAAAGCGCCCCGTCAGTATACGCATTGGTGTCGAGATTGAAAAACCGTTTCAAAACTTTATTGTCTTCCGCCAGGATTTTCTCATTCATCCGGGCCCGGTAGTCGTTGAATTCGGTTACGATAGACATATGTATTGGGTTTTCAAAGTTTTAATGAGACTGTTCTAATAACTGTGTCAAATCCAGTGTCAGGATCAGGGAAGCCCTGATTTTACTGGGCTTCCGGGGCACACAAACTTTACCCGGCCCTCAAGGACGGGACACGAACGCTTAAGTACGCTCTTTAGAATGCTTAAATGGTTGGGCATTCCCGCATTCCTGCATTCTCTCATTCCTGCCTTCTCGCATTCCCGCATCCCTGCATTCCCGCATTCCCGCATTCCCGCATTCCTGCATTCTCGCATTCCTGCATTCTCGCATTCCTGCATTCCGTCCCTCAGGCAAACCTTGCCAATGCTTTGACCAGCCTTTCCGGCAGTTCATCCTGGCAGGCCATTTTATAATCGTTGTAGGAGCAGGGCACCAGGTGGTGCCGTTGGTACTTGGCGCGCGTTTTCACCGGCACCTGCATCCACCATCGGCCGCTTCTTTCGCTGCGCCAGAAGGTGAGCTGGTAATCCAGCTTTTTAAAATCGACGATGTATTCCACCAGCCCGTCAGTAGAAACAGGGAAATCGCCTTTGCGGTTGTAAAAGCCATCGAGGAAATACCAGGCCATTAGAGCAGCGGCTTTGGCGCCTTGTGCTTTGTGGTCGTTGGCTTGTTGGTAACCGTAAATGCCGAAAGCCTTGAGCTTATCGCTCATGCCGGCGTAGCGGGCGATCTGGCAGGCTTCTTCCACGGTGAAGCCAGTCGGGCCTGGATCCAATTGGCCGGGGGCTTCCGAGTGTTTCAGGGCCGAGAGGTTAAGGCTCAGCAAATCTGCATCCCGGATGAGGGGCTCTAGTTCGGGTGTATTGGCTTTGGCGCTTCCGAGGCGCAGATAGTCGAAGTGGCGTCCGTCGAGGTATTCAAAAATGCCGGGCTCAATGAAGTGGGCCTGGCAACCAATGAAACTGAGATGAAAAAGGCTGGCCTGTTTGCTGTCGAGGATCTCCCGAAGGAAATAGGCCTGTTCGTCCTCCTGGTTCAGGCTATAACGGATGCGGTCGTCTACGACCGCCAGGCTGACCAGTTTCTGCAGGACCTGAAAGGCCTTGTATTGCGCCAGCGCCTGCTGGGGATGGTTGCCGATAATTACCGGAAAGATCTGCCCATCGAGCAATTCCCGGATGATGGGGATAATAAAAGAGATATCCTTTTTGCGAACATTGCCCAGGTCGGCTGCTTCCAACACCTTATAGGGGAAACTGAGCTGGTACAGCTCTTCCCGGATAGCATTGGCGTCCCGTTCCCCGATGCCGATAATAGCGATGCGAGCTTCTTTCAGGTTGGGCAATTCATCAGTGAATCGTTTGATGTTGCGCCCTAACTGGTGTGCTTTCAGGTTTTCAGTGGGTAATTCGATCGGGTGTAGCCAGTTCTGGAACATGCGTTGATTTACTTTAAGGGCAAATGTAAGGGATTAAGGAAGAATTTGGCATTTTTGCGCATGTCAAACCGCAATGCTCCGCTTTACACCCCTCACTTCCTTTTGCTCTGTCTGAGCCACATCCTCTTTGCCGGCAGTTTCAATATGATCATCCCGGAATTGCCGGCCTATCTCAGCAGCCTGGGCGGGCAGGATTACAAGGGCCTGATTATCGCCCTTTTCACCCTGACGGCGGGCCTGTCGCGCCCTTTCAGTGGCAAACTCACGGATACGGTGGGGCGTATGCCGGTGATGATCTTTGGCGCTCTCGTATGTGTGGTGTGCAGCCTGATCTACCCGCTACTCAGCTCGGTGGCGGGCTTTTTATTGTTGCGGCTGTTTCACGGTTTTTCTACCGGATTTAAGCCAACAGCCTCCTCGGCTTATGTGGCGGATATTGCACCCTATTACCGGCGGGGCGAGGCCATGGGCGTGCTGGGGGTGAGTATGAACATTGGATCTTCCATTTCCCCACCCCTGGGCAGCTGGCTGGCCAATACCTTTTCGTTGGATATTATGTTTTACGCCTCTTCCGGGCTGGCCTTATGCTCTATCGTTATCCTGCTGGGTTTAGATGAAACCCTGCAGGATAAGCAGCGGTTTGGGCTGCAATCGCTGTCGGTTTCCCGCCATGACATTATTGAGCCCCGGGCCTTGGCGCCGGCCCTGGTCATTGCGTTGTCTTACCTCAGCTTCGGCGTCATTCTCACCATTGTACCGGATCAGAGCGCATACCTGGGCATGGCCAATAAGGGGTTCTTTTTTACCAGCTTCACTGCATTGTCGGTCGTTTCCCGCCTGGTGGCCGGGCGGCTGTCTGACCGCTTCGGGCGAGTGCCGGTATTGAAAGTGGCCTTGTTGCTTTCCGCTTTTTCCCTTGTGCTGATGGGACAGGCCCAGACTCCGGCTATGTTGCTGGCCGCTTCTGGTTTTCTAGGCTTTTCGACCGGCATCGTCGGACCGGCGGCTTTCGCCTGGGTCGTCGACCGCAGCCCGGATGAACACCGTGGGCGTGCTCTGGCTACCGCCTATATTGCCCTGGAAATTGGCATCGGCGCCGGCGCCCTGGGCTCCGCCTGGCTGTACGACAACAATGCCGCTAATTTTCCGCTGGCCTTCTACTGGACGGCAGGCATGGCGCTGGCAGCCTTGGCGTATGTGCAATTGGCGCGCCTCAAAGGCTAGTTCAGTCGGCAGACAGTGTGGCCATGAAGTAATGAATTCATTCTCGCATTCTCGCATTTTCGCATTCTCGCATTCTCGCATTTATGCATTCTCGCATTTATGCATTCTCGCATTTATGCATTCCCCCAGATACTTAGTATCCTAACTAAATTTTACTTTTGCAGCTGCAATAGCCAAACCAAAACCAAAAACATGAAAGAGTTATTGAAGCGCTATAAAGACAAGCGTCCGGAAATTGTATTTGAGTGGCAGGATACAGAAACCGAAGCGGAAGGTTGGATCGTCATTAACTCCCTCCGGAACGGAGCTGCCGGTGGCGGCACCCGTATGCGTGAAGGCCTGTCAAAAGAGGAGGTCATTTCGCTGGCCAAGGTCATGGAAATCAAATTTTCCGTTTGTGGCCCCGACATTGGCGGTGCTAAATCCGGCATTAATTTTAATCCAAAAGACCCCCGCCGCAATCAGGTGTTGCGCCGTTGGTACAAAGCCGCCTATCCCATTCTGAAGAATTATTACGGCACCGGCGGTGACCTCAATGTCGATGAGCTCAAAGATGTCATTCCCATTACGGAAGCTCTGGGCCTTTGGCACCCCCAGGAAGGCATCGTTAACGGACACCTCAACACGACGAGTGGCGAAAAAGTGAAGGTGGTCGGGCAGTTGCGCTACGGTTGTGCGAAGATCGTTGAGGACACCCGTTTTGTGCCCGATGACACCAAGTACGCCGTAGCCGACCTCATTACCGGTTTTGGCGTAGCGGAGTCGGTGCGTCATTATTATGATATTTACCATGGGAGTGGACTGGAAGGCAAAACGGCCATCATTCAGGGCTGGGGTAACGTTGCATCGGCGGCGGCTAGTTATCTGGCCTTGGCCGGGGCCCGAGTGTTGGGTATCATCGACCGCGAAGGTGGCGTGATCAATGAGCAGGGCTTTGACATGGAAGCGACCAAGCACCTCTTCGTCACCAAGGATGGAAACCGGTTGATGGCTGACGATATGATCTCGTTTGAGGAGGCCAACGAACGCATCTGGACATTGGGCGCCGATATTTTTATCCCCGGAGCTGCATCCAAACTGGTTTCCCGTGAGCAGGTAGACAAGCTGCTGGCCGGCGGACTGGAAGTGATCGCCTGCGGCGCCAATGTTCCTTTTGTCGATGATGGCGTCTTTTTTGGCCCTACCGCTGAATATGCCGACCAACAGATCAGTCTCATCCCGGACTTTATTGCCAACTGCGGGATGGCGCGCGTCTTTGCTTATTTCATGGAGCCCGACGTTGAAATGACCGATGAAGCCATTTTTACCGATGTGTCTGCTACTATCCGGGAGGCCTTACACCAAACCTACCAATACCATCCTTCCCCTACCCGGATTTCCGCCGCTGCTCTTGATATCGCCCTGCACAAGTTGATGGGAGAGGTGGCCAGTATGGCAGTACGTCAGTAGTCAGTATGGCAGTCGGCAGCACCACGTGACAAAACAGTTCTGGCAACTGAAATGCGGGCTCACTGAAACGTGGCCATGCAGCCGGTTAGGCGTCAAAATGTTGGCAAGAGAGCAGGGAGGCTATTTGATGTTGTTAGAGGAGGTATAACTTCCTGATGGGCAGGAAGATTTCTCTTTTTTTCTAACGTATATACGGTACTTAGGCCCTGGTTTTCTTGTTCTGTGAAAAAAATCGCGGTAAATTTGCAACACTTCAGCGCAGATTAAGTATAAGCAAGAGGTGTGAGCTTCAAGAAAAAGATGCTACATCAGCCAGGAAGGCTACTATCTATTACCGATTTGAGTATTCGTAACAAAAACCTCAATAATATTTTTGTTGCCCATGGGGGCAGCAAAAGAGAATCGGGAGGTTTGGCGGTGTGTCATCGTCAAACCTCCTCTATTAGAGTAAAACAATTAATCACAACTTAATCCCTATGACTATGACGAAGCGAACTACCCTTCTGCTGACAATGGCCCTCTTCCTGGGGCTGGCAGGTAGCCTTCAAGCCCAAAAACAAAACAGTGGATTTGCTACTCCCAAAGACATGTTCGAAGTTGGAGTTCAAGGTGGCCACCTCTTCATTTCAGGTGACGTAAATAGTAAGCCGGGTTATGGCGCCGGCCTGCACATCCGGAAGTCACTGGACTATGTGTTCTCCATCCGCCTCGACGGCTTTTATGGCATGGCCTTCGGTGAGGAAGGCTCCGTTGACGCCAACAGCTACCGCGAATTTGAAACGACCTACATGGCCGGCACCGCTTACGGTGTCATCTCCGCCAACAGCCTGCGCTGGAATCAGTCGGTGCGCAAACTCAACCTCTATGCTATGGTTGGGGTTGGGGGAAGCTATTACAATGTTTTGTACGCGAAAAAGCCAACTGATCGAGCTTTGTCAGAAAGTGGTTATAACTTCTCTCCTCACTTCGGCGGTGGCGTAGGCGTTGATTTTCGTATCAGCCCCCGTATGAATGTCGGACTGGAGCATCAGACGCTTGTTCTTTTCAGCAGCAAAGCAGATTTAGTTGATGGGTATAACGAGCAAAGAGGCGGCTCTTCCGAACGCTCGCTTTTCCGGGATGTTATCCATTTCACATCGATCAAATTCAATTTCAATATCGGCAGCACGAGCACCCGTTCCGAACCCTTGTACTGGGTGAACCCGTTGGAATCGGTTATGAACGACCTTTCCCAGATCAAGGAGCAACAGACCCTGGCGCTCGAAGACAATGACAATGATGGTGTGATCGATGCAATCGACCAGGAACCCAATACGCCGCCGGATGTACCGGTAGACACGAAGGGCCGTACCCTGGATAGCGACCGCGACGGTGTTCCCGACTACAAAGACCGTGAGCCTTATTTCCCGCCCCGTCCCGGTGAGCGTGTCAATGAGGAAGGGGTAGTCGTCAACCCAATGAACCCGCAAGGCGGGGTCAGCGAAGACCGTGTCCGTGAAATCATCGCCGAAGAAATGCAGAACTATCAGCTTCGGGATCAGGGAACCTCTGGCGGCGCCGCCGTAACCGAGTGGTTCCTGCCTATGATCCACTTCGGTACCGATGGATATACCATCAAATACTCCGACTACGGCACTTTGGCCAGTATCGCCCGAATGATGAAGGGCAACCCGAACATCCGCCTGGTCGTCACCGGCTTTGCCGATGCTACTGCGCCCGAATCCTACAACAACGCACTGTCCTACAAGCGCGCCAATGCAGTGATCGAGCACATGGTTAACAACCACGGTATTGGCCGCGGCCGCTTTGTACTGCAGTGGAAAGGAGAAAGCGAACTGCTGGTGCCTAGCGGTGGCAGTTATATGAACCGTCGTGTTGAGTTCCGCGTCGCTCAACCCACTGATGTGGAAATGGATCCGCCGGCCGGCGCTAGCAAACCCAGTAGCGATGGGTATTGATCTCCTGATCAATAGCTAATAAAAAAGGCGGACAGCAACTAAGTTTTAGTTGCTGTCCGCCTTTTTTATTAAAGATAGGTTCGTCCGTTTTTACAATCTGGCGTACATAGGCTTTTATCCGCCGACCTTGAACGGCACCGCCAGTTTTTCCCAGCGCAGAACAATCTGGCCGGGTTCGACGGCGAACTCCATAGCCTCGACCGGTTCTGTGAGCATTTGGGGGTTAACCTCCACGCGCAGGGCGTCTTTGGAAGCGTCGTAATTATAAGCTCCCCACTGGTCGGGAACAGTATTAAAAATGATAGTCCACTTGCCTTCCGTCGGTATTGTGAACAATCCGTACTTACCGGCCGCCAGTTTTTTCCCTTCGATCATTACATCTTTGGATACTTCGAAGGTTGTTGCTTCATTGGCGCCGGTGCGCCAAATTTCGCCGTAGGGCACCAGGGCGCCCCATATCTTCCGGCCGCGTACGGATGGGCTGCCATAGTTGATGGTGACGGTAGCAGCGCCGATGGCGCCTTGCGCCTTGCGGGCCGGGCTGGGCTTTGCATCCGTAGCTGGAGCGGGTTGTTCTTGGACAGCCGCCGCTTCTTTCATGGTTTCTTCCTTAGCTTGTTGAGCAGGTTTTGTCTGGTTGCAGGCCACAGTAAGGCCAATGAGCAGGAAAAGTAGTCCTGTGATAAAGTTTTTCATTACAAAAGTGATTTTAGAGTAAAGGAATGGATACTTGTCAGGAGATATAACACCGGTGGCGGGAAAAAGCTTAAACCTCAGACAGGTATTAATTCAAGGGCAGTTATCAATAAAAAAGGCGGGTAGCACTCAAGCTACCCGCCTTTTTTACTGCGTCAAAGGGATTATCTATACCAGGTCCTTATCCCTCCAGTCGCGCTTGCCGGCGTTAGGCCGGGATTCGCGGGGGTCGAGTGGTTCGGGCCCTTCTTCCCAGCGGCGGCTTTCTCGTTCCTCCATCCAGGCTTCCCAGTCTTCGCCGAACCAGCCATTGGCGCCCGGCCAGCCGAAGGCCTTGATGTAATGGACCGCTACAAATACACCCCAGATCATGCTGGCTTTCCAAAGGCCCCATGCACCACCGCCCAGAATAAACAGAACTGCGATGACGAGGTTGAAGGAAAGATAGCTGCGCAGATGGCGGAAGAACTTGACTTTCTCTGATACCGGGCCATGTTTGCGATAATGGCGCTCTCTATAATGCATGGATCGATGATGATGACACATAATTGGGCTGTTTTTTATTTCAATGTATGAGCCTGTGTGCCGAGAATCCAGATTTTTCGGCCGAACTGCTCAAAATGGGGTATGAAATGCAGGAAGAATGATTTCACTGCTTTGTAGTTTGATATTTTCCTGGTCAATGAAGCCCCTAAACCATCACTGCTCCAATTCAAATCGGATCTTATCGCCCGATTTCACACCATATTTCTGGGAAAACCCACCGACCACTTCCACTACATAGAGCGCGTCACCATTGGAGGGCTGAGGATCCAGTGTCTCCGGCGGCGCCTTTTCGCGAATATTGAGAATGCGGAAATGCTCATCCACGAAAATGATGTCCAGCGAGATCAGGGTGTTCAGCATCCAGAAGGACTGTGGTTCGGGCCGCTCCATAATAAATAACATACCCTGGCTGTCATCCATGGCCTTGCGCCACATCATGCCCTGGGTTCGTCCATAATCATCCTGTTTCACTTCGATATCGATTGTTTTAATAAGGCTGCCGGAAGTTCCATCGAAGAACTGTAATTCGCCCTGCTTGGTAAAAGTGGGCCCGGAAGGCACTTCCGGTGGCCGGGGCATGGCGATGAAAATTAAGCCTATGAGTATGGGAATGGCCAGGGCTGCCAGGAGCAAGGCCAGCCTGCGCCGCCTTTGCTTTTCGGCTTGCCGGCGCTGGGCGCGATTTGGAATTGGGTTGTTGCGAGTAGGCATCTTGCTGCGTTTTTGGAATCCAAAGATAGTGGATTTTGCCTGCAGGAGCAGGGGGAAGCGAAATTGGCCATATACTGTTGGATAAGGGGCGTTGCATAAGCCTACACCCTCGCACATCTCCTTCTTCAACAGCCACTTCACAGGAGGAATACAGCCTTTCGTCAGAAAAAAAGAACATCCTATCGATCGGCCACGAGAAACAATAGGGGTAGCCTTGATGGGAGCGCATCTATTCAAAAAACAAAAACAATTTACATCATGAAAACTCATTTGAAAAACACCCTGAACGGGATAGCCTTGATGCTGCTGTCCATCCTTACTTTCAGTTCCTGTGATACCAACCAGCGGGAATGCCCGGCCTCGGAGGTGCGCACATTCAGCCTGTCCGGTTTTAACCAGGTGGATGCGGGAGAGAATTTCAGGATCACCCTCCGGCAGGGCGATGAATTCAGCATCCGCGCCGAAGGTTGTACTAATGACCTTGAAGATCTGAAAATGGAAATTGAAGGTAATGAGCTGGCCATCAGCTATCGCAAATGGTACAAAAACCGTAAGCTGATGGATCTGGACATCACCATGCCCGAACTAAAAGGCTTCTCCTTCTCCGGCGCCGCCAAAGCTACCGTCCTGTCTTTTGATGAAACGCCATTTATTAAAGCGGATCTTTCCGGCGCCGCGGAAGCTACTTTTACCGGCTTCATGGAACAGGTCGACATCGAACTTTCCGGCGCCTCCGATTTTGATCTGGGGGGGGCTGCCAATAAAATGGTGGCAAACCTCAGCGGGAGCTCCCGGCTGAGAGCCTACGATTGCGCAGCAAAAATCGCGGAGGTAGATGCTTCCGGTGGTAGCAAAGCCTGGGTCTTTGTAGAAGAAAACCTCAAAGCAAATGCCACCGGTGGCAGTAACATCTACTACAAAGGTAATCCTACTACGGATATTCAGCAGAGTGGCGGCGGCAAGGTGGAAAGGCAGTAGGAAGCAGGAAGGGAAGTGGGAAGTGGGAAGTCGGAAATCGGAAGTGGGAAGTCGGAAATCGGAAGTGGGAAGTCGGAAGTGGGAAAAGATGCCACTTCCCCCTTCCGACTTCCCACTTCAAATCATGTGGGCCTCAAATTTTCTATTCCGTCCCATTAATATAATAAGCCCCCTTCAGGGCAATCTGCTGCCCTTCTGATAACTCCAGCCCCTGGACCTCCACGAATCCCCCTTCCGTTCGCCCGGTCTGCACCAGGCGTTTTTTGAACCCATCGCTTTCTTTTACAAAAACATAGGATTGATTGCCGCTACGTACGATGGCGCTCTCCGGAACGGTGGCAACTTCGGCTGCATCGGTACGGATGCTGGCCTGCAGATAGGTGCCGATGGCCAGGCCTTGGGGCTCCTCATCCAGATGAGCATGGATACTGACGGTCTTGTTCTCCATGTCCATTGCCTTTCCAATGAGGTGCACTTCGCCTTTCAGGTATTGCTCACTGCCGGGCAATTGCGCCATCACGGTTTGCCCTTCTTTAATATGCGCCAGGTCTTTGGCGTATACCTGCAATTCGAGGTGCAGGTGGCTGTTATCCACCAGTTCGTAAAGCAAGGCGTTGGGTTCCACCAGTTTGCCTGGGTTGACTTCCATTTTGGTGATGTAGCCATTCACAGGGGCATAGAGGCGAATACTTTCCTGCACCTGGCCTGTGTTTTCCACTTCTTCCGCATTAATGCCAATGAGTTTCAATTCTGATTTAAGGCCGTTATAATGGGCTTTTTCTACCTCATACTCCGTGAGTGCCTGCTCGTAAGCTTTGCGGGACGAAGCATCGGCTTGCTCCAGTTCCATTTTACGCTCCATATCGCGCTTGAGGAAAGCCTGTCGGCTGGCGCTTTCCAGGAAGTTGCGCTGCAGGCGCACCAGTTCCGGGTGTGCGATGGAGGTGAGTAGCTCGCCTTTCCGAACGTATTCACCGGGCAGGTGGCGCACCATTTGAACAAAACCCATTACCGGGCTATGCACGGAACGAAGATTGGCAGGCGGAACGTCGATGAAGCCGGTGCATTCCACATAATTTGCAACAGAACGGTTAGTGGGCTTTCCCAGCTCAATACCGGCAAACTGTATTTGCTCATCTGACAGGGCGATGGATTCCTCACCGGTTTTGGCAATGGTGGTTTCCTCCACATTTTCCGGGCCTTTATTGCAGGCATTGAAGCTGAACATCAGGAGGAGGATGCCAAGGAGGCTGCTATATTTCATGGTGTTAGTCATTGATTTATTTTGAAAGAAATTGAAAAAACAGGACGGCCTGATTATACTGTTCCACCAGGCTCAGGTATTGCATTTCATTATCGAAAGCGGCCTGAAGGCTCTGGACGTATTGGAAATAATCGATTTCACCTGCTCGCAGGCGGGCAGAGGCTAGTGATTGTAGCCGGGCTCCCTGATCCAGCAGGCCTGTTCCAGTAATATCGAGTTGCCGCCGCCAGGCCAGCATTTGTTCCCTCGCCAATTGCCGTTCCTGCCGGAGGGCTTGTCGTTGCAGGGCCAGGTCGTTGGTTGCCCTGGTTTCCTCCAGTTGCGCCTGTTCGATGCGGGCGCGTTGGGATTTTCGGAAAAGGGGAACGGCCATGCCGGCATGCAGGGCCTGTAACGACCAGTCGGGCTGGATGCTTTGGTTAAAATAACCCACTGAAAATTCCGGCTTGAGTAGTTGGCTCTGTACGGCAGCTTCCTGGCGGGCAACAGTTGCCTGTTGCTCCAGCGGCGCCAGAAAAAGCGTCAGTGCTGCGGTAGTATCGGTCAAGGGCAGTGGCAATATCCTTAGGCTATCGGAGGGGCGGGCGAAGCCATCCAGGAAGGCGGCCTGCTGGAGGCGTTTAAAGGCCAGGGCTTCTTCCCCCTGAGCCTGGGCTACTTCCTGCCGGGCTTGTAATAATCGGCTTTGCGCCAGGGTGTTTTCCAGTTGCCCGGCTTCTCCGGTACGGTATTGAAGTGCTGCTTTCTCTTCCAGTTCCTGGTACAGTTCTTCCTGTTGGGACAAGGACTCCAGCCTGCTTTTCTGGTAGAGCCAGTGATGCCAGGCTTGCCGGACGTCATATTCTGCCTGGTGCTGGAGCAGGGCCAGTTTGTCTGTGGCCAGCGCCAATTGGGCGCGGGCGGCTTCTTTCCGCTGGCGGTTGAGCCCCGGTGTACCCAGCGGTTGGGTCGCGCTTATCTGATAGTCCAACTGTGTGGTATTGTACTGGCCAAAGCCCAGCATAAATTCGGTTGCCGGTATTTGGCGGGCGGCCTGAATGCCAAGGCTGGCCTGGCGGATATCGATGGCGCCGTTCTTCAGGCTGGGATGGTTGTCGATCGCGTGTTGCACCGCCTGGTCCAAAGTGAGTACCGGTTGCTGGGCATTCAATCCATTGCCGGCCAGCAGGAGCATTGCCAGGGCCATCAGGGCCTCGGTAGCGGAGGGGCGGCGGAGGTTGCGGTTGGTAAGGTAATACAGCACCGGCAATACAACCAGTGTCAGCAGGGTCGCCGTTATCAGGCCGCCGATGACTACCGTGGCCAGTGGTTTTTGAACCTCTGCTCCGTTGGAAGTCGATAGCGCCATGGGAAGGAAGCCCAGCGCCGCCACAGTGGCCGTCATGATGACGGGGCGCATGCGCGCCAACCCGCCTTTTATGATCACCTCCTTGATGTCCGTCATTCCTTCTTCGTACCGCAGGCGATTGAAATGGCTGATGAGTACAATGCCGTTTAGCACCGCAACCCCGAACAAGGCAATGAAGCCTACCCCGGCTGAGATACTGAAAGGCATGCCGCGTAGCCAAAGCGCGACTACGCCGCCAACTGCAGCTGTGGGCACGGCCGTGAAGATCATCAAAGCGTATTTCAACTTTCCAAAAGTAAAGTAGAGGAGTACAAAGATCAGGGCCAAGGCTACCGGTACGGCCACGCCCAGGCGTTTTCGCGCCGCTTCCAGGTTCTCAAACTGCCCGCCATAGCGGATGTAATAACCCGGTGGCAAGTTTAGTTCCTTACCCAATTGGGCCTCGATGTCGGCCACCAGGCTGGCCACGTCGCGGTTGCGCACATTGACGCCGATGTTGATGCGGCGGCGGGCGTCTTCTCGGGAGATCTGCATGGGGCCTTCGCTGTATTCCACTTCTGCTACTTCACTCATCGGGAGGGAACGGCCATCGTCGAGGTGGATGTACAGGCGGGAGAGGTCGAGTTCCTGCCGGTCTTTTTCCTGTAGGCGCACGACGAGGTCAAATTTTCGCTCGTTTTCGAAAACCACGCCGGCCGGCTCGCCGGCATAGGCTGTCCGAACCAGAGTATTGAGGCGTTCGATATCAAGTCCGTACTCTGCGATTTTCGCCCGGTTGAAACGGACGCGCAGTTGGGGCAGGCCTTCGGTTTGTTCTACTTTCACGTCGCCTGCACCAGGTATGTCGCTTATGATCTCGGCCGTTTGATCACCGAGGCGCTTGAGTTCTTCCATTTGTTCTCCGAAGATCTTAATGGCGATGTCCGTCTTGGCGCCGGTGAGTAGTTCGTTGAACCGCAGTTGTATGGGTTGGGTGAACTCGAAGGAAGCGCCGGCGACGACCTCCAGTTTTTCCTTCATTTTTGCGACCAGCTCTTCCCGCCCGGAAGCGCTTACCCATTCGTCTTTCGGCTTCAGGATAATCATAATGTCGGCATCCTCGATGGCCATCGGGTCGGTCGGTACTTCAGCGGTGCCGATTTTGGAAACGACGTGCAGGATTTCCGGAAAATTATCCAGGAGGATGCGTTCTGCCTTTGTGGATGTTTTGACACTTTCCTGCAGCGAACTACCGGGTTGAATGGTCATCTGCATGGCCAGGTCACCTTCTTCCAGCGTGGGGATAAATTCTGCTCCCAGGGTACGATACAATAAAGCGGCGCCGCCCAGCACGACTACGGTCAGCCCGATAACCAACCAGGGCATTCGAATAGCCCGCTCCAGGGTAGGTTTGTACATGCGGCGCACCAGGCCCACGATGCGGTCGGCTAAGGTTTGGTGCTCCCGGATACGCTTGGGCATCACCCAGGCCGCCATCATCGGTACATAGGTTAGGGATAGGATCAATGCCCCCAGGATGGCGAAGCTGAACGTCATGGCCATCGGCCGGAACATCTTGCCCTCGATACCGGTCAGAGTCATAATCGGGATAAAAACGGTTAGGATGATAAATACCCCAAATACAGCAGCCCGAAACATTTTCGAAGATTCATCGATGATGATATTGTCCATCTGCTGCTGGCTCAGTTGTTTTCCAACATAATAGGTGAAAATGACGTGCAGCACCCCTTCCACAATAATGACCGCGCCGTCCACTACAATACCGAAGTCGATGGCGCCCAGGCTCATCAGGTTGGCGGATACGCCGAAATAGTTCATCAGAATAATGGCAAAGAGCATCGCCAGGGGGATAACGGAAGCTACGATCAGGCCTGCGCGCAGGTCACCCAATAATACAACCAGCACTACTATGACGATCAGGCCCCCTTCCAGGAGGTTGTGCTCCACCGTTCTGATCGTTTTGCCCACTAATATGGAGCGGTCGAGATAGGGGTATAGTCCCACTCCTTTGGGTAGAGACTGTTGCACCTGCTCGATGCGGGCGTGGACATTGGCGATGGCTTCGGAAGCATTGCCTCCTTTCAACATCAGGGTGATGCCACCGACGGCTTCGCCTTCGCCGTCCATCGTCATCGCTCCGAATCGTTTGGGGCTGCCAAGTTGCACCTTGCCGATATCCTGGATCAGTACAGGCACCCCACTGCGGTTGCCGACAACGATGTGCGCAATGTCATCGGTGTTTTGTACAATACCTTCGGTCCTGATATAATAGGCATTGGTGCTTTTTTCGATATAGCTGCCGCCGCTGTTCTGGTTGTTGCGCGAAAGGGCGTCGAAAACTTCCGCAACGGATACATCATAGCTTTGCAGCAGGGAAGGGTCGAGGGCCACCTCATACTGTTTGAGGTAGCCGCCGAAGCTACTGACTTCAATAATGCCGGTAATCCCGGAAAGCTGTCGCTTGACGATCCAGTCCTGAATGGTGCGCAGTTCCATTGGGCCGAATTGTTGCTCGTAACCTGGCTGCACGCGCAACACATATTGGTAAATTTCGCCAAGGCCGGTTGTGATCGGCATGAGCTCGGGAGTCCCCATTCCCGGTGGTATCTCCTGTGTCGCCATGCTGATCTGCTCAGTGACGTACTGGCGGGAATCCAGTACCGAAGTGCCATCGTCAAAAACGACCGTCACTACAGAGAGC
This sequence comes from Lewinellaceae bacterium, assembly GCA_020636215.1. GTDB lineage: Bacteria > Bacteroidota > Bacteroidia > Chitinophagales > Saprospiraceae > JACJYE01. The sequence continues at coordinate 604,099 of JACJYG010000004.1, read as the reverse complement.
CCGAAGCGGGAAATGGAGCGGATCTCGATAACCCCCGGAATGTTGGCCATGGCCACTTCTACAGGGTAGGTAATGAATTGTTCAACTTCCTGAGGCGCCAGAGAGGGTGAGACAGTGACAATCTGCACCTGGTTGTTGGTGATGTCGGGTACGGCGTCAATGGGCAGGCTGGAAAGGGAATATAAACCTGCACCGATAAGCCCCAGCACCAATATTAAAACAATGAGTTTATTCCGTACGGAAAACCCGATGATTGCTTTGATCATGGATGATATTTGTTGATTTTCCTGTTCTTGAAATAGACGGGAGCGTTAGGCGGGTGGGGGAGAAGTTTATTAAGTTTCAGGTTTCAGATTCGACTCCTAATAACTTGTAACCTGTAACTTGTAACCTGTAACTTGTAACCTGTAACTCCCCAGCCACCCCAAAGTGACAATCAGGAAACTATCGGTGGGCGGAAAATAGCGCCGGAATAGGAGGCGGGTTGGATGTTGTTGTGTTCAAAGCCATGCAGCGCCAATCCCATAATGGGCAAGGAGAGTTGAAGTGGTGTAGGCTCTGAAAGGATATGGGAGAATACGTGTACGTTCTTTAGCGGAAGGTCCTGGTGGCTCTGTCCGCCATCATTATGCTGATGGTCGGTTGGTTGCCAGAAGTGCGCTGCCAGAAAAGAAGTGAAAGCCAGCTCTTTTCCTTCATGTTGCGCTATCTGCCTATGTAGCTGATAGTGCTCCAGCAGGCTGCTCAACTTGCCGATCTGGCTGAAGTCCGAACCTGGCATCAGCCCTCCGAGCAGAAAGTAAAGCGCTAATATTTTGGCAACGAGTTTCATCTAATGGTCAAAAACGGACAAGGTGTCGAAAAGTTTAGTGAACAGGCACAAAGGTAAGATTTTCTAATTTCTTGTTCTGTGATCTTTGGTACGTCGGTAAGTCGAAATGGTTGTTTGAAACTTTTAAAGCCTTCAGGGGTTTCAAATTTGACGTTGTAGTTCTGGCATTGCCAGCGAAGAAGCTGTACTTTTGTGCCGGTACTTCGCTCCGGCATTATGCTGCAAAGGAAATTCCGAATGGTTAAAAAGATTGAACCAATAAAAAAGAGTACGGTGAAAAAACAGGCAGAGGCCCTTATCCCGACACCCTGGGGGAACTTCAGGATGATCGCCTTCTCAGAAAGAGAGGAGGAATGGATGCCTCACCTGGCGCTGATACACGAAAATTGCAATATCGCTGAACCGGTCCTCACCCGGATCCATTCCGAGTGTATCACCGGCGACCTCTTTGGCTCCAAACGCTGTGATTGCGGGGAACAACTGCACAAAGCCATGGAACTGGCTGCTGAACGACAGGGTGTAGTCCTCTATCTCCGGCAGGAGGGCCGCGGCATCGGTATTATCAACAAACTGAAAGCCTATAACCTCCAGGACCGCGGGCTCAATACCGTCGACGCCAACCTTCACCTTGGCCTGGAAGTGGACGCCCGACAGTATCATATTGCTATCGAAATGCTGGACGCCCTGGGCATTACCCGCATCCATCTGCTGACCAATAACCCGGATAAGATCGAGGCCGTGGAGCATTCCAACGTGCAGGTTGTCAGCCGTATCCCTCTGGTTATTGAGCCGAAGAAAGAAAATTTTAAATACCTGAAGACCAAGCAGGACGAAATGGGGCACCTGTTCAAGTTATAGCAAGGCTGTTCCTCGGGTGTGTACGGTGTTTAGACTTTGGACGCTTGCGAAAACACCCCGCTTGTCCTGGCTGGAAGTGGGAAATGGGAATTCGGAAGGCGGAAAAACAGGCGATCCACTGCCATTCCTGGCTCTTTCCCACTTCAGCTCCTCTTCGCTATAGCTCTCCGGGTAAAATTTCTGATTTCCGATTTCAAAACCAGGAACGTCCAAAGTCTAAACGATGTACGGTACTGCGCCCCCCCACGCCAAACAATATAGCCCTATAACAATATACCTAACAGCTATGCAAGCCATCCAGCTTACCACTTTCGGCGGCCCGGAACAATTATTCCTGGGCTCCTTTCCTACTCCCAAACCATCGGAACAGGAAGTGCTCGTCCGCGTAGAAGCTACGGCCTTGAACCGTGCGGATACTTTGCAGCGGCAGGGTAAATATCCTCCTCCGCCTGGGGAAAGCCCCATTCTCGGACTGGAGATGGCCGGCACTGTCGCGGAAGTGGGTAAAGGTGTCACCAAATGGCAGCCCGGCGATCGCGTTTGCGGTTTGCTGGGCGGGGGCGGCTATGCAGAGTACGCTGTCGTTCATGAAGACATGGCGCTGCCGATTCCCGGCGGGATGGACGCAGAGCAGGCTGCCGCTATTCCCGAAGTGTTCCTGACGGGCTTTCAGGCGCTGCAATGGCTGGCGCGCCTTCAGGCCGGTGAAACAGTGCTCATTCATGCCGGCGGAAGTGGGGTAGGCACGGCGGCGATCCAGTTGGCCCGGGTTATGGGCGCTCGTTCTATGGTAACCGCTTCGGCTTCTAAACACGCTATTTGTCTGGAACTTGGCGCTGAAAAAGCCATCGATTACCGGGAAGAAGATTTTGAGGCCGCCGTCCTGGCCTATACGCAGCAGCAGGGCGCTGACGTGGCCCTGGATTTCATCGGCGCGCCCTATTTTCAGCAAAACATCAATGTGTTGCGCACTGATGGCCGGCTCATCCTACTGGCGCTGATGGGCGGGGTAAAAACCGAGCAGCTCAATATTAGCTCTGTCCTTCGCAAACGCCTGCAAATTACTGGCTCCACGCTGCGGGCCCGTACCCTGGAGTACAAGATCGCCCTCGCCCAGGATTTGTTCCGCTTCGCCTGGCCCCTTTTTGAGGAAGGAACGCTGAAGCCGATAGTGGATTCGGTGTTCGATTGGAAAGACGTTGCCGAGGCGCATCGCTATATGGAAGCTAACCGCAATGTGGGGAAGATCGTGCTGAGGGTGTCATAGGGAAGATAGTAGAAAGGGCAATGATGCTAGTGGTAGCACCACCATTTGGATGAAAAAAAAACTACTTTTAAATTAGCCTCCTAAATTAATAATTCCCGTGACAAAGCAGCTACTATTCTCTACCTTACTCCTGATCAGCGTTTCTGCTCTAAGTGCTCAGAGCGAGGGAACGCTCTACTTTCTGAATGGCGACAGGCGCCTGGCCACGATCGACCCTATTAGCGGCGGCCAGGTTGTGCTTTCATCGGCGCCGATTTACGATGGTTCGATTTTGCTGTTTACCGAAACGATTGGACTGGAAGATGGCCAGTTCTTTTTTGTATTCTCCGATCCGGGCTTTAACCGGCGTTTACTCACCCTCGATTTGGCTACTGGTGCGGTGCAAAACAACATTCCACTGCCTACCAATCCCAGTTTTGTAAAATACCATTGCCTCGATGGACGCCTTTACACCATACAGGAGAATAGCGGCCTGATCGCGATCGACCCCGATACGGGCCAGGGGGAAGTCGTCGGATCGGTTCCGCTTCCGATGTCTGATGCGACAACGGCTTCCATTGACCCTTACAATAACCGGCTGTTCATTATCAATGAAGATGGGCTTAATGACCGCTTTTTTATCCTGGATACCGAAACGGCGGCCGTGCTCAGCGAGTATCAGTTGCCGGCGGGCCTTCAGTTAAAAAGCATGGAATACAACTGTGAAGATGGCTTTCTATACGGACTGGTGGGCGCTGGCGCCCGGCTGCTGAGGCTCGATCCGGCTACGGGGACGTCTGTCCTGATCTCCAACGCCGATATTGCGCCCAACGGCTATATCTACGGCGATCAGAGCCTCAATTTGCAAAACAACACCCTTTCTTTTCCAGGCAGAGACGCCGGTAATACCCTCCGTTTATTCACCATATCACTGGCGACCGGAGCGGTGCTATCCAGCCCGGCTTTATCGGAAAGCCTGCCTTATTTCGCTTTCAGTTACGCCAACCGCTGTATTGCCGAAGCGGCCTTCGAGGCTACAGGAGCTTGTGTCGGCAGCCCAATCGGATTGGAAAACAATTCCAAAGCCCGCTCTTACTTCTGGGATTTTGGGGACCCTGCTTCCGCCGACAATAACTCCACCGCAGCTAACCCTGTGCATACCTACGATACTCCTGGTGAATACACCATCAGGCTGATCGCAGGCGCCTGTAGTTCGCAGGACACTCTTACCCAGCAAGTGGACATTAGCCCCCGGCCGGATAACCCCTTGATGGAGGAATCTTTGCTGTGCTTCGGCGATACCCTGTTGCTGGATGCCACAACCGAAGGCGCTGCCTACCTCTGGCAAGACAGCAGCACGATGCCTACCCTCGCCGTTTATGAATCTGGCCTTTACGCGGTAGAAATTATCCTGGAAAGTTGCTCGGAAACGTTTTCCACCAATGTTGTCGGGAGAGACTGCTTCTGTTTTACCAATGTACCCAATGCGTTTACCCCCAACGATGACGGCGCCAACGACACCTTTGGCTTGCTATTCTCAGAGGCCTGCACCATTAGTAACTTCAACCTGCGCCTTTTCAACCGCTGGGGAGAAGAAGTCTTCCGCTCCGACAATCAGGACGATGCCTGGGATGGAACCCTAGACGGCAAGCCTGCCCCGTCGGATACTTATTTCTACATCATACAGTTTACAGTAAAGGGCCCAACTTCGGAGATAAGCCGTGAAGAAAGCTTTACCGGTGATGTGTCTCTGTTGAGGTGAGCGTTGGGCTCAACCGAGCTCGCTTCCCTTAATGGATGATTTGGACATTGCTCAATCCCAAAGGGATGTGTGGCTGTTTTTTCTACCAATATTCAGTCCCTAACGGGACTTTTTCGAGTCTGCAGGCTCGAATCTAGTGAAGAACATTTATAGTTAACTTCCTCTCCAAGCTTATTTGGTTTCTGTGCTTCCGGTGAATGTTTTTGAAGCGTCCTGTAGGGACGCGCTATTGGTAGAAAATTAGGGTGTTTGTAATGCCCGTGCCGTTAGGTACGGAATAGATAATGGCCGCTTCGCTCCACATCCACCTCCCGTCCTCGTTTCACTCGGCCGGGTAAATATCCATAGCCCCGACCGGCAAAAGCCGGTACGGGGCCTTCGCTTCGCTCCGGCATCCACAGTATCTACAGTATCTACAGTATCCACAGCATCATTCCACTGCCACCTTCCCCACCCCCGTCCGCCCAAAAAACACCGGAAAATACATCAGCTTCGCCTTGGCGGGATTGAGGATGAACTGCCCGGTAAAGCGTGGCTCCAGCTCAATGACAAACTCATAACGCCCCGGCTCCAGGCGCTCGCAGAAGATAGCCGTCTGATGGCGGAAGTACTCGCGGTGCACCTCCACGCCGCGATGGCCATTGGGCTCGCGGAAGTAGCTGCAGCCGGCGGGGATGGGAACCTCCAGCATCACGTAATCGGCGCCGGTGCTGACTTTTAGCTGTACTTTGAGCTGGGCGGGCAGGCCCTGCACGAGGCTTTGCGCCGGGCGGCCATTTTGCCAGAGTTCCGTTTGGATGTCGAATAGCCCGCCCCGGGCTTCGGGGCGTTGGTTAAAGAAGGTTTGGTAAGCCGTGAGGTAAAGGGGGGCGGCGCCGGCTTTACTTATTTGTACCGGCTGCGCCGGCTCGAGTTCTATCAAGAGGGGGAAATTGGAATACTTATTGCCGTTCAACTCAAGGCGGGCCGGCCATTGTTCCGCTTTAATCCCTTCCAGTATTTTCGGTAACAGAACTTCCAGTATCTGCGCCGTTTCAAAGGTGTTGCGCCATCCAATCCTGCGCTGTATACAGATCCAGCGCTTCTTCGGGAGTAATTTCATACACCAGCCCCCAGGGGCTTTGTTGGGCAAAAAGCCCGGTATTTATTCCTATCAAAAACGCGAAAAGTGCGAATTTTCTCATAGTTCTTTTATTGCGACAATTATTCTGAAAAAGTAAAGCCGGGAACAGAAAAGCTTCGCAAATCCCTCAACCGCCGGAAAATCATTTTTCCACCTCCCTAACCCCTTGATAATCCATCAATAATAATAGTTTTTTTCCAGGAACTATTCCAACCCGAATATGGTAAGTGATATACAATCAACGTAAATGGCTCACTTCATCTAGTTGGCGGAGGTTTTCGGCTTGCAGAAGCTTGTCGGGCCAGAAACCGCCGCCAACTGAAACCGAACACCCGATGGCCTCCAGAGTCCTTACCCACTATCTGAATTCCTTCCGCGGTTTCTCGCGCGAGGTATGGCTCCTCTCCGGCGTGATGCTGATCAACCGGAGCGGGACGATGGTTATCCCTTTCATGACTGTTTACCTGACCCAGGTAATGGGCTACAGCCTGGGACAGGCGGGCTGGGTGATGAGTGCTTTTGGCGCGGGCTCGGTGCTGGGGTCGTTCCTGGGTGGGAAGCTGACCGACCGGATCGGCTTTTACCAGGTTCAGTTCTGGTCCTTGCTGCTAAGCGGCCTGGCTTTTATAGGGTTGGGATATGCCGGCAATATCTGGGCTTTTGGGGCCATGGTGTTCGTGGTCAGCACCCTGGCCGATGCGTTCCGCCCGGCCAACTTTGCGGCGCTGGCTACGTACAGTCGCCCGGAGAACCGCACGCGGGCGATGGGCCTGTTGCGCCTGGCGGTCAACCTGGGCTGGGCCGTCGGCCCGGCCGTTGGCGGACTGCTGGCCGCCAGCGTGGGGTATAAGGCTTTGTTCTGGGTGGATGGCCTGACTTGTATTTCTGCCGCTATCTTCTTCCGCCTGGCGCTGCCGGTCCGGGAACGGCCGAGGGAAGAAAGGGAAAGCTCAGGCGAGGGCCTGGTGTTGGCTTCTTCTTCCGCTTACCGCGATGGGAAATATCTGATCTTCCTGTTGCTGGTGCTGCTCAATGGCATTGCCTTTATGCAGTTATTTTCCACCATGCCCGTCTTTTTCAAGCAGGAAATATTCCTCGATGAAGGGCAGATCGGCCGGCTGATGGCGGTCAATGGTTTGGTGATCGCTTTGGTGGAGATGCCGTTGATCTATCTGGTGGAACATCGTTTCGGCAAGTGGCAGATTGTGAGCATCGGTACTTTGCTCATTGGGTTTTCGTATTTGCTATTCAATATTTTCGGGGCGTTCTGGGGCGTGGCTTTCGCCTGCATGATGCTGATGACGGTAGGGGAAATGCTCAGCCTGCCTTTCATCGCGACAATGGCCCTCGACTTCACCAACGATAAGAACCGCGGGCAGTACATGGCCTTGTTTACGATGACCTACTCCGTTTCCCATATCATATCGCCCAACCTGGGCCTTCAGGTGGCGGAGCATTTTGGCTTCTCCTCCCTCTGGTACCTGCTCATGTTTTTTTGCGTGCTGGTGTGGTTCGGGTTCCGGCGGATGGCGGCCATCGCGCGGCGGCCGGCGGTGGAGCCGGCTCCGGCGCTGACAGGGCCGGGGGATTAGGTAAGGGGCCGGGCTGGGGGATGGAAGTCCGGCTGCCTTAGTTTGACTTTACTACTTTTTCCTGCGCTGTACCCGTCGTCCGAGGCTGGCCCTCATCCGAGGGCGAAACCCGGGCAGGCTAGGGCCTGTGCCGATTGGCGCCAGGGTGTGCTTTTCTTCGGCTGCCGGAGCTTTAGCGAAGGCATGCCCAGCGGGCTCTGGCTTGAAACGTGTTAGAGCAGCCGATTGCCAAGTGTTACAGGGTAGCCTTATGATGAGAAGAAATCCTGGCGATTAGTATCTTGGAGTATACCAACCCTCCAAGAGATGCTAACATTACCACCAGGATTTCAACGCACAATATCGGTTTTTTCTACGGCTTTCCGTAAAGACGTATGGCCAAAAGCCCTTTTACTGATCACTGGCGCCATCATTTGCCCGGGCAGCCGCACGGTGTGCAACTTGCTGCGGAGCATAGGCTTACAAGCGGAGCGTTGCTTCCCCAAATATCACCGCCTGCTGAGCCAGGACAAGTGGTCCGCTAGGCGGCTGTCGGGGGTGCTGCTTAAGCTACTCGCCGATGTTTTTGTTGGCCCTGGCGAAGCCTTGGTTTTCGGCTTTGACGATACGATCGAGCGCCGCTGGGGAGCCAAGATCAAAAAGCGGGGTATTTACCGTGACCCGGTTCGCTCCTCAAAGAGCCATTTTGTCAAATGCAGCGGCCTGCGTTGGCTGTCTTTGATGCTCCTAACCGGCCTGCCCTGGCTGGAAGCTGGCGTATTTTGGGCACTTCCCGTGTTAACAGCCCTTTGCCCTTCGGAGCGCTTTTACAAGTCTCGCGGTAAGCAACCCAAAAAGCTCACCGATTGGGCCCGGCAATTAATCACCTGGTTGAGCCGCAACGCTACTGCATTAAACCGGCCAATCTATTTGACAGGAGACGGCACTTTTGCCGTTTACGAACTGCTCATGCACGCTCAAAGCCTGGATATTGGCATGATCGTACGCATGAAGCTCAACGCCCGCTTGTTCCATTTGCCTCCCCAAAAGTGGCCCGAGAGCAAGCCAGGCCCGAAGCCCCCAAAGGGCAAACGCTTGCTTGACATGAAAAAGCGGCTCACCGATAAGCGCATCAAATGGACGCGCGTCATCTTTTCCGAGTGGTATGGCAAGCGCCACAAAGAAATGTTGATCACCTCGGGCGTGGCCATCTGGCATAGAAACAATGAGGTGATGGTTAAAGTCAAATGGGTACTTGTCAAAGACCCCGAAGGAGGGCTTGAACCTGTACTGCTGGCTTGCACCGACACGGAATTATCCGCCGAAAAAATCGTATCTTTCTTCGTGCGCCGCTGGCGGGTTGAAGTCACCTTCGCCGAAGTGCGCCGCCACCTGGGCGTGGAAAGCCAGAGGCAATGGTCGGATCTGGCCATTGAACGTTCCACCCCGTGCTTGATGGCCCTTTTCTCTATCGTTTGCCTGATGGCAAACACCTTACACCAGCGCTGCGCGATACAGCCTAATGTCACGGCCTGGTACCGGAAAACGGGCGTCACCTTCTCGGACGTCCTCTCCGCCGTGAGGCTGGAGATATGGCGAAAGGCCGAACTATCGATAAGCCATTTTCAGCCCCCTGTCGGAAGTTATTCCGCCAAAATTCGCCACCTTTGGTTCTTGCTTACGCAAGCCGTGGCTTGACACTCGGAAAAAGTAGTAAAGTCAAACTTAGTTTTATGGCCTGTTGGCTTTGCCCACGGGGGATGGTTACATGGCTAGTGAAAAGCAATTGCTGAAATCAACGAGTTCCTTCCGGAACCGAGAAGTTGTCATGAATTTGAGGAAGACATAAAAACGAAGCGGGCGGTTGAACGGAATATTGAAATAATTGGAGAAGCAATGAGCCGGATTTTGAAACTTTCGACGGATATTCCAGTCAGCTATTCCAAGAAAATAAAGAAAGAATGATGCTTATAGTTCCATTCATATACTTGCTAATCTTTGGAGTAATAGGCATGATCCTCTGGTTTAAGATGTTAGGAATCATGGAAAAAAAGGGGGGAAGCGTAAGCTATCTGTGGAACACCCCAAAACAATGGATGGATTTTTATAAACTAATAAAAGAGGAAGAAAATTCAGGAAAGAAGCGGGCGTATCAATATATTCTTTGGGGTCAAATACTATTGATCCCCGTGTATATAATTGGAATGCTTGTTATTATAAGTCTTACAATTTAAGGCTTTTCAAAAAAACAGGGCCAAAAGCACAAATTTTTGAACAACCTCCTGGAAGCTGGATGATCGGCAATAGCGCCCGTTTTGCATAATAACTCCCAAAAATCCCCGAACTTCGCCCGCCAATATTCAAGGTACATCAATGATCGGTTCGGATATCCAATACGCCATCAGCCTCCTGCAGCAGGAACAAGTGGTCGCCATTCCCACAGAGACCGTCTACGGGCTGGCCGGCAATGCCTTTAGCCCGCGGGCCGTTTCCACCATTTTCGCCGTCAAGAACCGGCCTACTTTCGACCCGCTCATCGTGCACACCAGCCGGTTCGAACGGGCGGAAGCTTTCACCACTAAAATTCCCGATATAGCCTACCGGCTGGCGGATCGCTTCATGCCCGGCCCGCTTACGCTGCTGTTGCCCAAAGCGGAGATAATCCCTGACATCGTAACGGCGGGCCTGCCGCGGGTGGCCATCCGGGTGCCGAGCCATCCTGTGGCGCAAGAGCTTTTGGGCGGGTTGGATTTCCCCCTCGCCGCGCCCAGCGCCAATCCCTTTGGGTATATCAGTCCGACCACCGCTCAGCATGTGGAAGACCAGCTTGGCGATAAAGTCCCCTACATTCTGGATGGCGGCTCTTGCCAGGTAGGCGTGGAAAGCACCATTGTGGGGTTTGAAGATGGGCAGCCTGTCGTTTACCGCAAAGGCGGGCTGGCGGTGGAAGATATAGAAGCTTTAATAGGGAAAGTGGTGGTGCGGGCCTTTTCCTCCTCTGACCCTCAGGCGCCGGGGATGCTCAAAAGCCACTACGCCCCCCGCGTACCGCTGGTATTGGGGGATCTGTCGACCCTGCAACAGCAGTTTAAGGGCCAAGCCATTGGGGTGATCGCCTTTCGGCAGCCCTTGCCAGGAGTACCATTGGAACAGCAACTGGTCTTATCCCCCTCTTCCAATCTGGCGGAAGCCGCCCGAAACCTCTTTGCCGGCATGCGCCGCCTCGACGGCCTGCCGCTGGATATTATCATCGCCGAATTGCTGCCCGAGCAGGGCCTGGGCCGGGCGATCAATGACCGGCTGAGAAGAGCGGCGGGAGGGGCGTGAATGGCTGATTGTTATATCACTATAGCCATTTTTCCCAAAATGCTTATCTTTCCTGACAAGACGCATCTACCCCCGGAGCGATAAATATCTTAAATAAGAGCAAAGCCCAAAACTACGATACATGTTACAGTTCTATTCTTCCAGCAATGGCCTGGTCAATTCGGATAAAGCCATGCGGGAATGCTTGGCCAGTGCGCTGGCCGGGCGCAGCGGGGAAGCGTTCGAACAAGCTTCACTGATTGTCATTCATACGACAATAGGGCACGATTTCCAGGAGTTGCTGGCCGCCGCCCATGACTGCTATCCGAATGCTACGGTAGTAGGCTGCACCTGCGCCGGCATCATAGGAGTAGAAGGCGCCAACGAATCGATGCGTGCGCTGGGCATTATGGTTGTAGAGCCGGAGCAGGCAGGGGAATTCGGCATAGCCTATTGTGATAATATCCGGGGCCATAACTCGCTGCCGAAAGTGCAGGAAATGGCGCAGCAGTTGAAGGAGCAGGTTCCCGGAGTCAATATGGTGCACCTGTTGGCTTCCGGCATCGATATCGCCGCCGACCGGGCGCTGGAGGGGATTGCCGCCGTTTTCGGGCCGGAAATGCCGGTTTTCGGCGGCACCTCATCCGACAATATGCGTGGCGTCAGCACCTATCAGTTTGTCAATGGCCAGGTGTTGGAGCGGGGCGCTATTATGATCGGTTACGCCGACCCTACACTTAGGGTCATCATGGGGGTACACCACGGCAATATTCCCATCGGACAGCCTTTTACCGTGACCCGTTCGGAAGCCAACCGGGTATTTGAACTCGATGGCCTACCCGCCTGGCCCTACCTCATGAAAAAACTAAGCCTGCCGGAAAATGCCCAGCCCGGCCCCTGGCTCCCGGTTGCCGGGCTGGGAGAATTGCTGCCGGAAGAATACCATAAGGCCTATGACAATCGCCACATCCTGCGGGCTATTGTCAAAGCCGACAAAGAAGGTAAAAGTTTTTACATGCCGGTAGATTGCCCGGAAGGCGCTCAACTATGGATCACCCAACGCGATGAAAATCTGATCTTTGAAGGGCTGGAACGAATGATGGAGCGCCTTTCGGCCGATATTGCCGGCAGGGAAATTGTGGCGGTTTTCCATACGGATTGCGCCGCCCGTGGCAAGGCCATGTTCAACAAGATCGCCATCGGAGAGATTATACAGAAAATGCAATCGCCCCTGATGCAAAGCCGTAGCATTCCCTGGCTGGGCATGTATGGTTTTGGAGAGTTCACGCAACTCAGGGGCAAGAACTTTTTTCACAATTATACGACCTCACTCTATGTGCTTACCCGCAATATATGAAGGCTGATGAATGGAAAAGCAGGAAGATGAAAAGGAGCCAGGAGGACAATAAACACCCTACCTACGAGGAATTGGAGGCCCTTTGCCAGGAGCTTCAGGACCGCGTTACCCGCCATATCGTTCTACGGCAGGAACTGATCTCGATCAAAGATGAGGTCGACCAGGAACTCAACCGCTTCCGGCTTATCCAGGAATTCGGAGAGGTGGGCTTGTTTCAGGACAGGATACAGGACTTCTGGACCGTAGCCGCAGAATACTTTATCCTCGCTTTTGAACAGCCCCATTGCCTGTTGGCCGAGTACGACAAAAACAGGGAGGAATTGCGCACGAGCAGCGTTTTCGGTTTTTCAAATATTTCCGTCCCCCCTGTTCTTGGGTTATCTTCTGCTGATTTTACCGAGCGGGAAGGCTTCTTGTTGAGTCAGAGGCCTAAGCTCAAGGCGAAGCTGGCGGCGCTGCAACTAGAGGAAGCCCTGGTTGGTCCTTTATTTGGGCCTGATGGGTCATTCAAAGGCCTGGCCATCTGCGGCCAACAGTTGCCCGACCAGCGCTTTTATAAGCCTATTGAGATCCAAAGCCGGCATTCTTTCACTGTTATGGCGACCAAAGCCAGTTACTTATTGCACAACTTCCAGGTCAATCAGCAACTCAAAGAGGAGATAGAAGAGCGCCGCAGGGTAGAGAAAATGCTGGAAAAAAAAGCAGCCGACCTGCTGCGTTCCAATGCCGACCTGGAGCAATTCGCATACGTCGTTTCACATGACCTCAAAGCTCCGTTGCGCAATGTGCTCGGCTTTGCCCGGCTGCTCCGGAAAAACATTTGGATACCCTTTCGGATGCCGGCAGGGAATACCTGGATATCATCCTGAAAGAGATCCATCGCTTCGGCGGTATCATTGACGACCTGCTGGCTTATGCCCGCCTTTCACCGCCAGGGGGGTAATAGAAGAACGCCAAATAGTCGATTTCAACCAGGTGGTAAAAAAGGTACAAGCCCAGATATACCTTTCGATACAGCAATGCAGTACTATTATTAAGGTCCATCCGTTACCCTGCCTGCCGGTAACCGCCAGCAAATGGAGCAGCTTTTTCAGAATCTCCTCACCAATGCCATGAAATTTACGCATCCGGGCGCTGCCCGGTAATCGATATCAGCGCAACGGCTACCGATGATGGGTACTGCTTTGCTGTTCGGGATAATGGTATTGGAATCGACGAACACAACCTGGAGGTTATTTTTAGCTTGTTTCACCGCCTGCATCCTCCTCAGCAATATGAAGGCAATGGCCTGGGATTGACTATCTGCCGGAAGATCGTTGGCCAGCACCAGGGGCGCATCTGGGTGGAATCCGATGGGCCGGTTGCGGATCGGCCTTTTTCTTTACGCTTCCCGGCAGGTAGAAAACTAATGTTCTTCAAATCTTGCTTCACATTTAACCTAAAGATACCTTTGAATTCGGGAAGCGCCGAAAATAGCTTTGTTTTGTATGGGGATCCCTGCAGAAAGCGTTTCTTTGTTATGAGTTGCTAATATACCATCTCTAAGAGCTAGCCTCCTTCATAAAGACAAATACCATGAGAAACGCCGCCCTTTCCAGCTTCTTTTTTCTGTTGGCTCTGTTGCCAATGCTCAGCCGGAGCGCTACATCACCGTAGTTGGCGAGGCGCGCATGCAGGCGCGCCCGGATCTGCTGTATTACCGGGTCACTATTCAGTCGCCGGAAGCCTACCCGGCCTATGCTGATTATGATGCCTTTGACCCCGTCAAGTATCAGGAGCGTCAGGCAGAAATGGAACTCAAAGCAGAAATGGCTAAACGTGCATTTTTTGATTTGCTGGGCCGGGCGGGTATTACCAGGGAAGTATCGTAGAGGATCCTTTCACCGTTAAGCCTATGGCTGTTTATAGCAATTCTGAGGTGGTATTGAAAGTCTCGGATGTGGAGGCTCTGCTGAGTTTTATTGCCCAGATCCGGGAGAACCGGCAATATTCGGGCAGCCTTATCAGGGCAGAATACAGTGGCCGGGAGAAAGCAATGCAAAGCCTGAGGCGGGAGGCGCTGGGCGACGCCAAGAGCAAAGCTTCGGAGATGGCGCGCGCCCTGGGAGCCAGCATCAGCCTCCCCTGGCTATCGTGGAATTGCCTCCTGCCGGCCAGCTTACTTCGGCTGATTCTTCAGCCCGCTGGAATTATGGGCAGGATGAGCCCCTATTGCCCCAGCTTGCCGGGCAAAATCAAAACGGCCAGTTATCAGAGGACAATGGGATTACCCTGATGGCCAGAGTGGAGGTGCGGTTTTTGTTGAAGGACTAGTGGTTAGTCAAGCATAAATTGTCCGGTAATCTATGGCGTCTTTTCCGCCGGCTCATCGTTGTTCGCCCCCGGTTTCCGTCGTTTGAAAATCACGGTTGGAGAGCTGTATGGTGACGCCGATCTGTGGCATTAGCAGGGTAGTGGGCGATGCCGCCTCTTCGAAAGCATCGATGGGGTCTTCGAAAGGGCCGCTATTGTCCGCTTTCCGAACCAGGTAGGTAGCAGTAGCGCCCGGCAGATAGGCGCACCGCAAGTCGATAAGGATATCGGGAAAAGTGCTTACCCGGATTTGCAGGTACGCCGCTCCGCCGTAGCTAAAAAAGCCGAATCGCTTTGATCGGTGTCGGTATCCACGACTTCGTCCTCTCCGCTCATCAGGTCGATGAAGCGGGTGCGGGTATAGAACTTCTTGAATCCGATGAGGTACCGTCGAAATAGGGTTGAATGAAAAAAACCGGTAAAGGGCTTGAAGCGAATCAGGGCATGGTAGCAGGATATTGTTGTTGGTGTGCAGCCGATAGTCGTTCAAAACGCCGTCTTCTAATAGGTCAAAGTCCAGCTTTTCGGTGTCGTAGCGCAGGTAGGACCCTTCCAGTAAACAAAAAGGGGTGCCCCTACCAACTGGAAAAGCAGCAGCCCGCCGCCGCCAAGGCCGGCTTTGTCGAGCCGGTCCCCAAATGCTTCAATCGGGATACCTGCCTGGAAATTGCCGTTCAACTGGAAATAATAGGGGAGCTTTTCATCCTGTGCCTGAAGCCCTCCAAAGGCGGTTATTATAAAGAGGAAAGTGTAGATTTGTTTCATGGTGTCTGTTTTTGGATGGGGAAGCCCTGCGGCTTTTTACAAAGATAAATGCTGTGGGACGCAATTGAAAAATCATCTTCGTTAAGGGGAACTTAAAAAACTATGTTTTATGCATTTTGACCAAGCTGCTGCTACATGGGACGAGGATCCTGGTACCGCCAGAGAGCGCTGGCTTTGGTACCGGTGAACTGCGGTAGATCATTCGCCGATATCAAGTCCGCAATGCGTTGGACTATGGCGCGGGCACGGGCACAGTCAGTTTCCTGCTTGCCGATGAGCTCACCATATACTGCTGATCGACCTTTCCGAGGGTATGGGCCGGCAGGCCCGCCAAAAGATTGCTGAGCGTACCTGGCGAATATGGAAGTTCGACAACTTGATCTGCTTACGACGCCGGTGGAGGGGCAGTTTGACCTGGTTTATACCCCCTCATGACGCTGCACCACATCCGCGATACACGAGGCATACTGGAACGGTTTTACGCATTGCTCCGCCCCGGAGGATGTTGTTGTATTGCCGACCTGGAAGCGGAAGATGGGAGCTTCCATGCTGCGTTTCCTGATTTCGACGGGCACAATGGTTTCGAGCCGGAAGCGCTGGGCAGGCAAATGGAAACGGTTGGGTTTAGTGGCGTGGAATACCACCGGTTTTATACGATCAGCCGGGAAGCTTCCGGGGATGAAAGGCGGGAATATCCACTTTTCTTCCTGAAGGGGGAGAAAAAGCATTAATCCAGTGACTTGCCCAATATTGTTGCGTCAAAACCATGAATTTATCCAGAAGATTGGTGTAAATTCTGTAAATTTACCATTCATTCATTCCTAAAACATCAAACCACACGCTTTATGTTTGAGATCTTCAAAAGCGAAAAGAGCGGGGAATTTTACTTCCGCCTCAAGGCCAAAAACGGTCAGGTCATTCTGTCCAGTCAAGGATATGCCACCAAGCCCAGCTGCAAAAATGGCATTGAAAGTGTCAAGAAAAATTCCGGCAATGACAGTCAGTATGACCGCAAAGAAGCCTCCAATGGCAAATTCCACTTCAATCTATTGGCCGCCAACAAGCAGATCATCGGGAGCAGCCAGATGTATGCTTCTAAGGCGAGTATGGAAAATGGAATTGAATCCGTCAAGACAAATGCTGCCGAAGCGGAAGTGAATGACCTTACAGTGGCTTAAGCAGCCATAGGCTAATGCCTGGTAACAGGCGTTGAACGATAGCGTCATCCCTGATTTTATTGAATGTCCGGGATGACGCTCTGTTATAGGATGTTTTTTGGCGGCTTATAGGGCTTAACCTTTCCGCCGGCGCCAAAGAACTCATGCCGCTTTTTTCAACGATCACTGTTCAATCTTCCCCTGTTTATGCCCGACACACTCAAACGCATCAATGCGTGGTCGAGCCCTCGCAACATTTCTACCGCCTTTATGTATGCTTTTGCCCAACGGGAAGACACCCGGGTAGTAGACGAACCCTTGTATGCCTATTACCTCTCCAAAACTGACTCCCCGGTAGCGCATCCCGGCCGGGATCGTATTCTGTCCAGCCAGAGCCAGGATGGCGCAGAAGTGGTAAAAGAGGTCCTCCTGGGCCCTTACGACCGGCCGGTTGTCCTTTTCAAGCAAATGGCTCATCATCTCATTCACCTGGATGAACGCTTCCTGTTGGAGATGGAAAATATTCTTCTGATCCGAGATCCCCGGGCTATTCTTTTATCTTACAGTAAAGTCATCCCCAACCCCACCATGGCGGATGTGGGGATACTCAAATTGTCTGAATTGTACCGGACGTTGAGCAGCCATGGCAAACTCGCGGCAGTTATTGACGCCAGAGAATTGCTGCTCGATCCGGCGGCCATCCTGGCCCAACTGTGCCAGCGGTTATCCCTTCCTTTTGAAAAGCGGATGTTGTCCTGGAAGCCAGGCCCCCGGCCGGAAGATGGCGTATGGGCCCCCTATTGGTACGCTGCGGTGCACCGTTCTTCGGGTTTTCAGCCCTATCAGCCTCCGCAGGGCAGTCTTCCCGCGCATCTGGAGCCACTGGCGGAAGCGTGCCGCCCCTATTACGAGGAACTGTATGAAGCAGCGCTTAAGGCCTAGGCCCGGCGATTTTGTGCTTGTCCTGGGAAGTTGAGAAGGTTGAGGAAGTTGAGAAGGTTGAGAAGGGGTAGAGTGGTTGAGGCGGATTGGAGCAGCCTGGATTTGAGATTCAACACCCTTCAAAATCTTCCTGTGGATCTCCATTCTAATTTTAAACCTTAAAAACCTTAGAACGTGTTTAAAATTAATCCTTTCGCTAATATGAGCGCCTCTCTTTGCCGGGCTTCGGCTATTTTTCGGCACGTACCTTCCAGGTATGCGCCGAAAAATGAGCCTCGCGCGGCTTTGAGATCCATCTCATATTAACTGAAAAACTAAATTTAAACACGTTCTTAAAGACGACGCTTTGGATTGCGCCCAGCCTTGAGCACATAATAACCAAAAGCGCCTGCTGACAACTGTTAAATATGAACTTTTTTTTAATTTGCGATATCCCAATGCCGGTTCCATACATTTGGAACTCGATCAATATGTTGATATGGCCTGGAGGGTATTGCTATCGTTGTCGCTGGTAATTTCATTTTGTGCAACCGGATCAAGGGCTTATGCGCAATTGGATTCTCTACGCCAAATTCTGGTTACCGTTCCGCCCGGGCCAAAAAAGGTATTCCTGTTGGTAGAAATGGCGCGGGCCTGCCAGGATAGCCTACCGGCAACCGCCCATCGCTATGCCAACGAGGCGATCCAAATGGCCAGGCCTCTGAGGTATGATAAAGGAATAGCAGATGCCGAGCAGGCCATCGGAATGACCTACTGGCATCAGGGAGAAAACGTCCAGGCGGTTGTGCATTTCAAAAAGGCTGCCCGCATCATGGGAAACTTAAGAGATAGCATGGGCATGGTACGGGTGTATAACAATCTGGGCGATCTTTATTTCCGAAAAAGTGATTTTAGCGAGGCGCTTTCTTTTTTTGGAAAATCACTGGATATCCGGCGGCAATTGAAGGATAGTATTGGAATGATTTTTTCCCTCAATAAAGTAGCGGATGTCCAGCTGGAGCGCGAGCAGTACCGGGCTGCGCTTTCCTATTACGACCAGGCCCTGGCCCTGGGGCAGTCCTTGAACAACCAGCAAGGAGTGGCTTTAACGCACGAAAAAAAAGGCCGGTTGTGGATGCGCCAGGGCCTGGTCGAAAAGGCTGAAACTTCCTTCCGCATGGCCCTGCAGGTTGCTGGAAGTATTCAGAAAAAGAACCAAATGGCTCTCAACCATATTCATCTGAGCGAGCTACTGATCAGAAAAGATAGCCTTGAAACGGCTACCCACCACCTATTGGATGCATGGGCCTTGGCCCAACAGGCTGGCGGCATTGAATTGGAACTGAAAACCCTCCGGTTATTGGCAGGCAGTTTCGAACAGCGCCAGTGTTTCGACAGCGCTTTTTATTTTCAAGGCGTCTACCAACAATTATTAATGGACAGCATTATGGCCGAGAAAGCGCATGCTGTCCGCGACATTCAGGAGCAGTACCAACTGGAAAAAGAGCGAGCTGACCGCCTGGAATCCCAACGGCAGGCTACTCGCCCTCAGAAAGCGCTGCTTATCTCTTTGGTAGCCGCCCTGGTATTGCTGGGTGTTTTCGTGATCAGCCGTTATCGGTATCAGATCAAAATGACTAAGATATTGCAGGAAAAAAACCGGGAAATCGAAGAACAAAACGAATCGCTGCGGCAGTCCAATCAGGCGCTGGAACAATTTGCTTACGTGGCTTCCCATGACCTTCGAGAGCCGCTTCGGACAATAGGCTCGTTCAGCACCCTGCTGGCGCGCCGCTACAAAGATAAACTGGATCAGAACGGCCGCGATTTCATTGAATTTGTCGTTATTGGCGCCCGCCAGATGACCCAACTCCTGGATGACCTGCTCACTTTCGCCCGCCTCAGTGGAAAACAGGATGTTCCCAAAGAAAGCGTAGACCTCAACCAGACATTGGACCAGGTATTGAGTGCGTTGCAGGGGGAGATTAAAATGAAAAATGCTTGTATTCAGCGAGACCACCTGCCAACTGTTAAGGCCAACCCCGTGCAAATGCATCAGCTGCTCCAGAATCTAATTTCCAACGGGCTGAAGTTCAATGATAAAGACAGGCCCCTTATCAAAGTCAATTACCATGAATCTGGCCCGGGGCGGCATTTTTCTATCCAGGACAACGGCATCGGCATTAATTCCCGTTATTTCGAAAAAATATTCCTGGTATTCCAGCGCCTGGAGAAACAAGGATATACCGGCACCGGTATCGGCCTGTCGATCTGCGAAAAAGTAATTCAACAGCATCGTGGGAAAATATGGGTAGAATCAACGGAGGGGAAAGGCAGTATTTTTCATTTTACACTCCCGGATGACTAGTGCCGGGTTAGAATAGCCCACCAGTTGACATAGCCTAGTCCCGGAGATACACTCCAACCACACCATATAACCATATAGCAATATAACCATTTACCTATCTTGCAACCCGAAACCAACCACTTCGCTTATGCTCCAGCAATACAATCCGAAGAACGAGAATATTCTAGTTTATATCAACGGCCGGCTCTACCCCCGGCAGGAAGCCCGGGTTTCGGTATTCGATAGTGTAGTACAGGGTGGCGATGCCGTATGGGAAGGCCTTCGGGTCTACAACGGGCGTATCTTTTGCCTGGATCGCCACCTCGAGCGGCTGCAGGAGTCGGCCCACGCGCTGATGTTCCAGGGCGTGCCGGACAGCGATGCCATTGCCGAGGCCATCTTTACTACGCTCAAAGCCAATAACATGCGCGATGGCGTGCACATCCGCCTGACCCTCACCCGTGGCGAGAAGATCACCTCCGGCATGGACCCTCGCCTCAACCAATCGGGTTGCACGCTCATAGTGCTGGCGGAATGGAAGCCGCCGGTCTATCCGCCTGAGATTACGCTTATCACCAGCTCGGTGCGCCGCAACAATCCGGCTTTCCTGGATTCCAAGATCCACCACAACAACCTGCTGAATAACATACTGGCAAAAATTGAAGCCAACCTCGCCGGCGCCGACGCGGGCATCATGCTCGACAAAGACGGCTTCGTGGCCGAAACCAATGATGTGAACCTTTTCTGCATCCGCCAGGGCCACGTCTATACGCCCCATGCTGACGCTTGCCTGCCCGGTATTACCCGCAGCCTGGTGATCGATATCTGCCGCCAACATGGCATCCCGGTCCTGGAAAAAAACCTCTCCCTCACTGAATTCTACACCGCCGACGAGGTGTTCACTACGGGCACTATGGGCGAGCTGACCAAGGTCCGCGAGATCGACGGCCGCGCTATCCTCAATAAATCCGGAGATTCGGTATTGGATAAGATCAAAGGGCACTTCCGGGCGTTGACGGAAACGGGGGGCGTGGTGGCGCCGGGGTAGGCCTGGTGTGTCTGGTACGTCTGGTGTGTCTGGTATGTCTGGTAGGTCTGGTGTGTCTGGTACGTCTGGTAGGTCTGGTGTGTCTGGTAGGTCTGGGACGTCTCGTGGGGCCACAAGACGAACAAGACGTACCAGACGCAAAAGACACACAAGACGAACAAGACGTACCAGACGTATAAGACACATAAGACGAACAAGACACGACGCACCCGACGCACAAGACGCATAAGACGCATAAGACGCACGAGACGCACGAGACGCATAAGACACATAAGACGCATAAGACGAACAAGACACACAAGACGTACCAGACGCATAAGACGCACAAGCCCCCCGTTCGCGAGAGACTCCGCCTTCGCCTGGCTTCGGCGGACAGGGCCTGTCTCGATGAGAGATAACGAGCAAGTCTCTAGTGCCGCGGGTTAAAAATATATAAAAGTCGTTCGCGAGAGACTCCGTCTCGATGCGGAATAATGAGCCAGTCTCCGACTGGCGGGGATAGGTAGGCCAACAATTCGCAAGTCAGAGACTTGCAGGTTTAGCCGTTTCGGGACACAGTCCCTCACGAACGTTTTTTTATTGATCCTTTCCCCGCGGTACTAACGACTGGCGGGGATAGAGACGGATGTTTACTGTTTTCTGTACAGGCAGTTTTTTCTCAAGTCGGAGACTTGCACAGTATGCCGTATCGGGATTTGACACAGTTATTTGAACAGTCTCCCCGAGAACGGCGCATCCGCAATAATCAGCACATGCCGGGCAGGCATGCTGCGGATGAAGTCCTGTATATCATTGCTGGAAAGATAACTGGCCGATCGGCCGGGCTGGGCATCAGCGGGAAGCCAGTAGCTCTGGCCCAGTTCAGGGTTAACTTCCCCATGGCCCGAGAAGAAGATCAACACCTCATCATCGGGGACGGCCTCCTTGAGAAGGCGTTCGAAAGTGGAAAAAATATTCCCACGGGTGGCCTCGATGTCATAAAGGATAAAGGTGTTTTGGGATTCGAACTGGTACTTTCTGGTAAGGACATCCGCCAACTCCCGCGCATCGCGCACGGCCTTGTACAAGGGGAGGATTTCTGTGTTTTGGTATTGGCTTATAGCGATAGTAAACAGGAAAGCGCGTCCGCGAACAGCTGTTTCCGGGCCACTGCTCTGTTGGGCCGGGGCATTCTGTTGGTAAACCTGCGATTGTGATTGAGCGTAGGTTTTGGCGTAGAAAATGAACTCCCCGCCCTGATGTCCGGCATCATTGAGGGGAGCACTTTGAGGCAGTTGTTCACTATTGGTTGCGGACATTTCCATAACAGCCTGGGATAGGCGGGAAATAGAGAAGCGAGGTTCCTCGTTTTGGCGAAGGAAGGAGAGAATACTACCCATGAAGGGGCTGTTTTCCCGTGGAGGGCCGTCAGTAATAATCTCATTTCCGGCACTTAAGGCCCAGCGAGAAGGCAGGTTGGCCATGCGGTCGAGTGGGGCTTCCATGGCAACCACTTGCAGCGTTTCTTCAATAAGTTGTTCCCGCCGTTGTTCCCGCCCTGCCGCTACTTCGATAGTGCTTATTTTGATCTGTAGAGGCTGTGGCCCTTTCACTAAAGGCTGTAGCAAAAACAGCCATTCCGTATAGCCCTCCTTGTCGATGAACTGCTCCGGGGAACTAAGAGAGCGGAAGGAAAAGGACGGGCTTTTTGATGGGAAGACTTGTTGAAGGGTAGATTCTAAAAGTTCTACTACCATAACATCCGAGATTCGGATATCCCTTAGCTGAGTGAACTCATCTATTTTAAAATTTTCTAAGAGGGCCTGTTCCGTTCGGGCAATGCGCAGGACAAGCCGGCCCTCCTCATTCACCTGAAGGGGTGGTATCCGGAATAGAAGTTTTCCCTGTTGCGCCGCTTCCGGGCTACTTCCGGTTTCAGCCGACACATTTTCCCGGAGGTCTTCCACCCCCAATTTTTCATCAATGAGCTCCATCAGCTCCAGCACGATCACTTCTCGTTGCTCTTTGAACTGCGCTTCCGGAATAACCTGTCCAAGCCACTGCTTTTGCAAATCCACCCAGCGTTCCTGCAGTTCTTCCAGAGGGCCATGCAAGGGGGATTCCGGTTGCAGCACTTCCCGCATCCGGTTGATCACCTCGGTGGGGCCGGTATCGAAGGAGGCTAACAGGCCGTTGAGCTCGTTGCGGATGAGGGACAGCTTGTCGGGGGCTTCTTGCTCCGGCGCTTCTGATCCGGTTGTTTCTTGTACCGGCGCTTCAGCTTCGGGCGCTTTGCTACCGCTTTCCGGAGGTGTTTCCTGCCAGGCCTCTTCTACAGTAAGGTCCCGTTGCAACAAAGCCCGGATGGTTTTCACGCTGTCCGGTTCCGTGTAGTAATCGCTATGCGAAGCCATCACCTCCCGGAAAGCCGGCGCCGGCTTCGGGTTGTCGCCGATAGCCCGGGTACTTTCAATGGTGACGGCCATGTCGTGGGGCTTGTTGTCATAAATGCTGGACATCAGCCCCATGGCGAACCGTGCAAACCACGAAAGATTTTTATCCCGATAAAATTTTTCGGCATTACCGGCTATGATGCTGTACGGGATACCCGGATATGGGCCCGCCTGAAAACTGGTCTGAGAGAGCGAAATGTTCGCCGCTTTGAAAGTAACTTCCTCCGACTTTCGATTAAGCTGCTGAAGAAAGGAACTACCCGTTTCAATCTGCTGGTAAGCAATGAAGGATCGGTTGAATATCCGTCGGATCCATGTGATCAGGGAAGTGCTGAAGAAAGGAAGGAAACGGAATACACCTTCCAGTATTGCCCAGAAGTAATTGGTGAAGTCTATTGGCCGGGCGCCACCATTTGGCGGCCCGGTCATCACCAGATGCTCCACATAGCGGTTACCCTCCAGTTGCTCAATATAATACCGTGCGGCCAGCCCGCCGGTGGAGTGCGCCAGAATAGTGAGCCTGGTTTGCCCATCTTGTTCCAGGCCTGCTTCTGACAACAACTTTTTCAAAACCTGGGCGGATTCATCCAGCCCCTGCCGCATCCGGTTGTATTCGAAGGTGAGCACCGCGTCGTATTCCTGCTCCAGGTATGGGGCGCGGGCAAAATCCACTAGTTGTTTGCTGTCCTCCAGGCCGGGTATGAGTAGAAGGATGTTTTCCATCCCTTCCAACCGCGCTTCGAGATGATCGGTCACCCGTAGCTGCTCTCCACCTCGGTAAAATGCCCAGCATAGCCGGACAGATTGGTCTTTTCGGGACAGCAGATTGCTCGTCTGGCCGATGCTATCGGTCAATGCGTCCAGGGGCAGCCCATATTGTTCCTGGCGGCCTTTGTCTTTTAAGAAATCCAGCAATTCGGGGTCGGTGGTTCCTTGTTCCGCCACGAATAGCTGTAGCTGCCGGAACAGGTGGGCTGCGCGAGTTGCATCGGCTTGCCGCGCCAACTCAAATTGATTGCGCAACAGGTTCAATTGGTACTGCCGATAAGCATAGGAGCCTTTGGGCGGTATCGAGGCAGGCCTGGACAGCACTTCGGCCAGGGCTTTCCGGGCCTTGACGGTGGCCGCTTCCGACAGCAACGCGATCAGCACCATTCGAGCCTCTTCCGGGATCTGCCCTTCGCGAAACCATTTTAAGCGGTTCAGTCGAGTGAGGTTCTCCTGATTGAGCAAGGCATTGGGGCGCTCCTCCAGCAACTCGCCAAGGTGCAGCGTCAGCTTCCAGTATAGTTCCGGGTAAAGCGCGCAGGCGCACAGCCATTCGAATACCTCAGTTGGCAGGTTGCGACGGATCAGCCCGATATCATCGGTGTTCAGGACGTCGTAGATATTGTCGCGATGCCATTCTTCCAGACTTTTATCGGAGCGGTTGTCGAAATAGGCCACCGCTTCCATCAGGCCGTCGACGGTGGAGGGGGCCAGGCAGAACTCCCGGGCGAGTTGTTGTTCCAGGTAGCCCCACTCATCCACCGGGCGGTACGACAGCAGCGCCTTCTCCGTCCAAAGGGAGAACAAATCGAGCGCCCAGTTGAACAGGCCGCCGGTAACCGGGTCGGCCAGGCTATAGCCGTCGCTGAGCAGAATGAGTCGCTGGCCGCTGTAGAGATTTTGTAATGGAACAGCTGCCTCTTCCCGTTCGCGCCAGCAAAAACTGGGGTCGTGTTCGAAAAAGTAACGCTCCAGGCGGGTTTCGTCGCCTTGCAGCACCTGGAGCAGGTAGTCAAACCATTCTACTTCATGTTCATTAGCGCTGGCAGCGTCGATTAGCAGCAGGTATTGAGGTTGAGTGGCAATCTGCAGAAAAGCAATGTCGATGTTACCGGCATTGCGCAGGGTGCGCTCCAGGGTGGCCGGAATGTCTATTTCACGGGTATTGTAACTATCAGTTTGGCGGCGGTTGAGATGGCGGGAGATATGAAAGGCCTCCGTCCGCCCAATGAGGCTGAGGCGTGGGAAAGGAACGGCAGGGGCGAACCGCAGTGGGGCTACCAGCTTTATTGCCGGGGCGGCCTTGCGGCTGGCTTCCTTTTTAGGACGCGACAAATACCAGTTGATCGGCAGGGAGAGGATGCCAAAGACGATGGTCGCAATGAGCCCGTTTTCCTGATGTTTTTCCGGGAGATAGCGTAAGGAGATGGCCAGGACTATTACAAAAATGGTGATGAAGGCGATGCCATACCAGAAAGTGTTCGTTCCCTTTAGCCTTCTTTTGAGCACATTGTGAAAGGCGCCCAGTCCAATCAGGATAAACCCTATCAGTCCCGCCGTTACCAGGCTGCTGCCGCTGAGCAATACCAGAAACAAATAGTATCCGCCGAAGAAAAGCCCAAGGAACAACAGAATGGCTACGATGATGTAAAGCCAGGTAGGAACACTTTGCTTTTCTTTTGGTGGGGCGCTTTCCATCGGCCGGCTCGGTGGCTCGGTGGCAGTTGGCCTGGGGGAAGGGGAAGCCGGCCGCACTGGCCGAACCGCGAAGTAGCGGTCAAAAAAAACATAAAACCGCTGTTGTTCCTGCCTGTTGCGGACGAAGAGCGGCGCCAGCAGGGTCTTTAACGCTTCGAAAGTATGCT
Organism: Lewinellaceae bacterium; assembly: GCA_020636215.1. Lineage (GTDB taxonomy): Bacteria > Bacteroidota > Bacteroidia > Chitinophagales > Saprospiraceae > JACJYE01. Next base: position 578,389 of record JACJYG010000004.1, on the reverse strand, counting down.
CCGGCGCCAGGGTATTGAGCAGTTGGGGTACTTCGTGGTAGTGATCGGCTTCCACGGCAAAGCCTTCCCGGCGCAGGGCGTCGAGGAAATCCTCCAGGGGCAGTGGGGGAATGGATGATATGTCAGGCCGGGTTTCGCTCATCCGTTGCCGAGAGGTTGAGGTTGTCACGCAGGCTGACGAGGTCTTCCTGGTGCTTGGCCAGGATGCTGTAACTGAGCAATAGCAGGTCTTTTTGTTCAGGCGGCAGTGCAGCAGCCCGGATATTCGGGTCGGAAAGGGTCAGTTCGTATTGATCCAGGATCTGTAGCCAGGAAAGGAACTCAGCGGTGGCGGGTTGTTTTTTGCGACAGAGGTTGCGAACCTCCTGGAAGTGGCTGATCAGCCAGTCGAGTTCGGTGTCGCCGAAGCGCAAGGTTTTTTCCTCGGTGCCTTCCTTGTACTTTTCCAGGCGGCTCAGAGCAATGCGGCGCAGTAGCGTTTTATCAGGAAATTCGATATGGAAGAATACACAGCGGCGCAGGAAAGCATCGGGCAACAGGCGCTCCGAGTTGCTGGTGATGATCACAATAGGGCGATAGGCATGGTCGGCAGTAATGGTCTCGCCGGTTTCGAGGATCTTAAAACTCATGTTTTCGATCTCGCGCAGGATGTCGTTGGGGAAATCGCGCGGCGCCTTGTCCACTTCATCGATGAGGACCACCGAACGCTGTTGCTTGTCGCGGGCCAGCCGGATAGCCTCGCCAAGGGGTTCGAGTTGGATGTAGGGTTGGTATTCCAGGCGCCGGCGTTCTTCCGCCGACCGGCCCAGAACGGCTTTTTCGTCAGGCGCGGGCTCAAATTTGGCGACGTTGGCTGCGTGAAAGTGGCTGATGGAGTCGTAGCGGTAGAGCAGGTCGCGCGATTGGGTAGTGGTCTTGGCGGTAAACTCGAAATAGGGCAGGGGGCCGCCATTGGGGCGAAGGTCCTCTGCAATACTCCGGGCGAGCAGCGTTTTGCCGGTGCCCGGCTCGCCGGTCACCAGCAGAGGTTTACCCAGGGTAATGGCGACATTGACGGCATTGACGAGGGCTTCGGAAGGCAGGTAACCCTCCGGACTGCTAATGCTGGTGACTTCGCGGAAGGCCTGCAATTCAGCCGGCCCTTTGTATATGCGGTAATTCTGGTTCATAATCCAGTAGTATTGACTTCGTTCGCAATTTGTTGTAATAGTGTTTCTACTTCATACATCTTCCAGCCTTTGCGCCCGGCGAAGAACTTCCGGAGCAGTTCCTGGGCGTCCTTGCGCCCCCGTCGGAGGAAGGGGTCGTTTTTCAGGAATTTTTCCACCTGATACAGCTCAACCGGGCCGAGGTGAGGGAACCTTGTGAGGTGGGGCGCCTGTCCGGTTTTGGCTTCCTGTTCCAGGGCCTCGAGCAGTTTTTCCAGCGGGTCCTTGCGGAAACGGGCCAGCAGGCCGCCCAGCCCGGCTTTTTCGGGCAGGATGAGGTTGAGAAAAACGAATAGTTTTTTGTTTTCCTGTTCCGCATTCTGGATGGCCACTTGCCAGAACTCTTCAATATACCAACGCAGGTCTTCGGTATTATCTTCATCCCATTCGCGGCAGTCGATCTCCTGATAGGCCAGGAATACCGAGTTGGGCCGCAGCTGGGTGATCAGCCCTTCGGCCTTATCCAGGTTGGCGCCGGGGCGCAGGGCGCTCATGCCTAAAAATGCTTTGAGGGTGAGCAGGGGCAGGGCCTCCCGCCGGTTGACCGCACTGACGGCCGGCCAGGTGGGAATTTGCTTTAAGCCTCCAAAGAGCCGCTCACTTTCTTTATTGGATTTGACGTAGTTTTCCAGGCGGCTGATGAACGATTGGTGGCGGCTGTCGGGTTCGCCGGTCAGCAGGCAAACCCTGGGAGTGTAAAAGACGGGTTGCACGAAAAGGGACTCAAAGACGGCGCTTTGCTGCTCCCGGTTGCAATAGAGGTACCAGTTTTCCGGCAATTTTTCCTGGGGGCGGCTCAGGTTCTTTTCCAGCTTCCAATATTTGGGCTCATCGGCCAGGTTGGGGGCCTCGTAGATACGCCAGGAACCCGTTTCGCTATTGCCTACTTCATCGAGGGCGACACCACGTGCGGTACCGGCAGCGGCCGGCAGCACCCCTATTTTGCTAATCGCCTCACTGTGGGCTTTAGGAATGGTGTAGCCTTGAGCCAGGCTTTCGTAAAAGGAGCGGGAGAAGTTGACCGCCTTGTCGTCCCCAATGTCCTGGCTGGTGGCGATGACGTAAGGAATGCCTCTGTTCCGCAGGTCTTCTGCCTGCGCCCAGGTAGAGCAGGCATTGAGGAAAACCAGCTTCAGCGCTTTGTTCGGATTAGCCAGGTAGGCTGCAAAGGAATTTCCGGCAACCTGTTGGTGTTGCCCGAATTTATCGAGCAGCTCCAGGGCGTATTCGTTGGCGTGTCCGGCGTAATGAAAAACCTGGATGGTATCTTTATAAGTATCAAAGGCTTTGAAAATGCGGTCGAGATTGGCCGCCGGCACCAGGGTGACCTCGCAGGCGGCGTCGTTCAGCACATCCTGAATGCCCGCAACCTCCTGCGACAGCCGCAGGTTGTTCCCTTGGTCATTGGCGTAAGCGATAAGGATACGAGGCCGCATTTTTCGGAAATCCTGTTTTGTGATGCAATCATGGCATTAGCGGGGGTAGGAGCCGGGCATATCTGATAGGAGGCGCCCAGATTAATGATCCTGTCGATACTCCTTTTCTGCCCGTATGGGCCAAAAAGGAGACTGCGGGCCAAAGGGCCGATTGATCCTATGGATGCAAAGGTAAGCCATCCACAGCAACAATAGCCTCTACTATCAAACGCCCCCAGGGCATAGTATCAAATCCACCCTTACGGAGGGAATAGACAGCTATCTGACTGGGTTTAATCAATACAGATACGTTTTGCCTGGCCCCTTCCGCTTAACGGCTAGCAAATTAATACATTTGTACCTGTCAACAAAAGGCGCACCGGCTTATTTACGGACGCCGGGCAATCCAGGCAAAATGCAGCGAACGTTTACCGACCAGATGTTACGCGAAATAACGGTGGAGCACCCGCCCCGCCGCATCATCTCGCTGGCGCCCTCCCAAACGGAACTCCTCCACGCCTTGGGGCTGGGTGAAGAAGTGGTGGGCATCACCAAATTCTGCGTCCATCCCGAAGCCTGGTACCGCAATAAAACCCGGGTGGGCGGCACCAAGCAGGCCAAGCTGGAAAAGGTGGCCGCCCTGGAGCCGGATCTCATCATCGGGAACAAGGAAGAAAATACCCGGGAAGATATCGAAATCCTGGCTGCACAATTCCCTGTCTGGATGAGTGACATCCACCACCTGTCCGATGCCCTCGGCATGATCCGTAGCGTAGGGCAACTGGTAGGGCGGGAAGCAGAAGGGGAAGGGTTGGCCGCGGAGATCGAGCGGCGCTTTGAGAGGCTGGAACGAGAACTTTCGGATAAAGCCCCCATCCGGACAGCCTATCTCATCTGGCGCAAGCCCTACATGCTTGCGGCATCCGACACCTTTATCAATGCCATGCTACAACAGGCGGGCCTGGCCAACGTATTCGCCCACCGAAGCCGCTACCCCGAGGTGAGCCTGGAAGATCTGGCCCGGGCTAATCCGCAGGCTATCCTCCTGTCCTCAGAACCCTATCCCTTCCGCGAAAGGCATCTGGAAGAATTCAGCCAGGCTTGCCCGCAGAGCAGGGTGCAACTGGTGGATGGGGAAATGTTTTCCTGGTATGGCAGCCGCTTGTTGGAGGCCCCGGGGTATTTCAGGGGGCTGCGGAGGGAACTGCTGGGAGGGTGAGAGATGGCTGGCCGTCTCTAGTGAGCCAGTTAAAAATGGCTAAATGGTTAAATGGTTATGTCCCCCATTAGCCCTCACCCCATTTAAGCGGGCAGTTTTGATCAAATTGCCCTACCTTTGGCGTTGCAATTCATAATCCATAGTATGAAAAAAATGATCCTACGGAACATTATCTTTCTGGCGTTTACGCTGCTCCTACACCCTCTTTTTGCACAGCCAACCGCTACCGCCACCGGGCGGGTTGAGGACGAGCTTATCGTCCAACTCGCTGAAAAAGCAAATCCGGAAACCCTGTTGCAGCGCATCAATGGCCGACACGCCGGCTCGGCCAATTTCGAGCGAATCGTTGCTGCTCGGTTTCATATTTACCTTCTTCGATTCGACCCTGCGGCCTGGCCGCAGGAAAGCCTTTTGCACTGGCTGGAAGGGCAGTCTGAAGTACAGGCTGTTCAGTACAACTACGCCGTGGAATTCCGCCAGGAACCCAACGACCCGGATTATCCGTTGCAGTGGGGGCTGGAGCGCATCGGCGCACCAGGTGTGTGGAACATTGCCACCGGAGGATTGACCGCCAATGGCGATACTATTGTAGTCGCTATCCTCGACAGCGGCTACGATCTTAACCATACTGACCTGAAAGATAATGTCTGGCAGAATCTCGGTGAAATCCCTGACGATGGTATTGACAATGACAGCAATGACTATGTGGACGATACCTATGGATGGAACTTCAAGAACGATACCAACGTCATGACCGTCGATGACCACGGCCTTTCGGTGGCCGGCATTGTGGGCGCCAGGGGCAACAACAGCATCGGAGTCAGCGGCGTCAATTGGAATGTCAAGTTGATGTTATTTGCTACCGCCTATGTCGATGAAATTGTTTCGGCTTACGAATACGTCATTGAGCAGCGGGATCGCTATAATAAAAGTATGGGACAGGAAGGCGCCTTTGTGGTGGCCACCAATGCCTCTTTCGGCCTGCCCACGCCAACTTTTTGTGACGCCCAACCCATCTGGGGCGGCATGTACGACCTAATGGGCAAGGTAGGGATACTGACCGGCGCAGGCACCGTCAATTCCAGCCGTAATGTGGATATGGAAGGGGACATGCCTACTACTTGCGAGAGCGATTTTATTCTCACGGTGACGAATACGACCATTGAGGATGAGAAGTATCTCTCGGCCGGTTACGGCAAGGTGAGCATTGATATGGGATCACCCGGCCAGGAGTCCTATAGCCTGAAGCCCAACGACCGCTATGGTTCTTTTGGCGGCACTTCTGCGGCGGCGCCCCACCTGACGGGGGCTATTGCCCTGCTCTACAGCCTGCCTTGCCAGGACCTGGCCACCGACGCCCTGCTGAATCCTGAAGCCACTGCTTTGTTCATTCGCAATATGCTGCTTAATGGCGTGGATTTACTGCCACAACTGGAAAATTTTACGGCTACCGGCGGCCGGCTCAATGTATTTAACGCGATGGAGCTGGTTAACGAAGCCTGTGGCGGCACCACCGGCCCACTGGAAATCCTGACTGTTTTCCCCAACCCCGCTACGGATTACCTTAGAGTAAAATACGAGACTCCGGACTTCGACCCATACGAGTTAAGGGTGTTCAATGCCCTGGGCCAGCTTGTCTTACGGACCGATATTCGGCCTATGCGGTTCAGCCAAAAATTATTCTCGATCGATGTTAGTCAATGGCCACACGGCGCTTACTACCTGGCAATCCAGCGCGCCAAGGAGCGGATAGTGAAACCGTTTCTTGTGTCACATTACTGAGGCCTGTAACCTGCATTCGGCCTACGGCATTCCAGGACGGCCAGGAATAAGTAGCCCTCAAATTTATTTGAGAGGCTATGCTCGAAAAGCACTGATTCCTATTGGATTGAATTTTAACGTCGCAAATAAATCTGCGCGTTACGGGCATTCCCGGCCAGCCTGGTTCGGCGTGCGGCCTGATACGTCTTACCGGTGATTACTCCGACTTAATGGCTTGTAGGGGGTTAGAATGTTGCAGTGCCCGGAGGGCTTCGCGGATCATGGGATCTTCCTGGTTCCAGACCGTGTAAAAGCCATCGTCTTCGAAGAGCTGTTTGGCGATCCGGGCCTTGATGAAGCGTTTGAGTTCCTTTCGAGTAGTGGGAGGCTGCTGGAAGCCAGGTTTGACGCCGCGGCTGCGGGCGTATTCGAGGAATTCGTTGTAAAGGGCGTCACTCACCTGGAATTGCCGATTAAAATTTTCCAGCTTATAATCCTGAAAGGTTTTGCCCTGCTGGCCCATGTAACGGAAGACAAACTGAGGGATGTACTGCCGCAGCTCGAGGTATTCGTCATTAAACAGAACGGAATCAAGAGGAACAAAAATATCCGGCATGATGCCGCCGCCGCCGTAGACGACCCGGCCGCCGGCGGTGTAGTAAGCCGTAGAATCCGCGATGGCAATCTGATCTTTGGATTCCAGTTCGCCGGATTCGTAGCGGTCGTACATTTCGTGCTCATATTCCTCGATGCCATTCTTGTATGATTTCTGGATGGAACGGCCGGAAGGCGTGTAATAGCGGGCTACTGTCAGGCGGAGTGCGGAGCCATCACGCAGTTTATATTGCTCCTGTACCAGTCCTTTACCAAAGGAACGGCGCCCGACGATAATGCCGCGGTCCTGATCCTGGATGGCGCCGGCCAGGATCTCGCTGGCGGAAGCGGAGCCTTCGTCAATCAGCACCACGATATTGTCGACATTGTAAAATGCTCTGCCGGTGCTTTCATAATCGCTGCGGCTTACCGCCCGGCCTTCCGTATAGACCAGGAGTTCGTCTTTCTGGGAGAAAAGCTGGCTGAGGATATTGGTGGCTTGCTGTAAATAACCGCCGGGGTTGTGGCGCAGGTCGATTACGAGGTCTTTCATGCCTTTCTTCTCGATGAGTTGTTCCATCCCCTTCATGAATTCTTCGTAAGTCGTTGCACTGAAGCGGTTGATTTTGATGTAGCCTGTTTTGTTGTCCAACATATACGCCACATCTACGCTGTGCATGGGGATCTTATCCCGGGTAATAGTAAACCGGCGGACTTTGCTGTCCTTACCACGGATGACGCCGATCTCAACCTGAGTGCCTTTTTCTCCCCGTAGCAGGTTGATCACGTCACGGGTATCCATGGAAACACCGGCGATGGTAGAGTCGCCGATTTGAACGATCTTATCACCAGCTTGTACGCCGGCTGCTTCGGAAGGCCCGCCCGCCAGAGGGGCTACTACTACGATAGTGTCATCCAGGATCATGAACTCAACCCCGATGCCATCAAAATTGCCTTCGAGTTGTTCGTTCACCTCACGTAGTTGGTCAGCGGTGATATAAGTGGAGTGGGGGTCGAGTTTGGCCAACATGTCGTTGATCACCTCCTGTATCATGGCTTCGCGGTCGACTTCATCGACGTATTTGGCTTCGATATAACGAAGGATCTCTTCGATCTTGCCCTGTCCAATACTGTGAATAACAGCATTTTCTGGCTCGGCCACCATAGCGGGAGCGTTGGATTGTATGCGCATGCCGATGAACATGCCCATCACCAGAATGAGCGCAAAAAGCAGGGGCAGCCAGATGCTGAGTTTCTTCGGATTGGATGGTTGGTCTTGGTACATGTGTTGTAACAGTCTCGGATAAAGTAAATGTTGCCAGGAAGCAGGCGTAACCGTTTTTTAAACTAGCGGAGCTTAATTACCTCAGCTCAGCCCGGCTTTGGGCATTAAGGGTAATACAAAGGTAAATAAAGTAATGTTGTGAAGTTGCCAACATTTTTCATCAGGTTCTGCTTGGCCCAAGGCTTTTTCGCCGCATTTCGGCCTGCCGTGTCGGCAGGCTTTTTTCCTGTTTCGGAATCAAAAATCCTGTGAATTTTTCATCCCGGCACGTTACCTATTCTACTTGTGCCGTCAAAATAGAGTATTGCCGTTCAAGCCAAGCGGCTGGGCTTCAGAATTCAGTCGCAAAATGACACGGAGCTGCCCAAGATGCCGATTTAGTAGTTGGGCAGGCGCAAATTTAAACATAAGAATGGAACTAAATAATCGGTATAATCTTTTTCAAAGAAAACGTAACGATATTGAAAAAAAACGTATAAAGTCTTATTGACGTAATTATCCTTTGCCACAAACAATATCCGCAAAAGCAAAAAAGTTTAACATCTTAAGTCCCAAAATCTACTCCCATGAGAAATTTCCTTCTGATCACCGCCCTTATTAGCACCCAGAGCCTTAGCGCCCAGGATCGTTTCGTTAGCCCTCAATTTGAAGATTTTTACGATTGGTTCCACCAGCAATCACAGGTAGCGGAGTTGTATAAAGACAACGCTACGCTTTACACCTTCACCGCCCGAGCTGCAATTCACCAGGGCCCCTGCAATACTTCCAAAACATTGGCCTACCTGCCCATCGGTTTCAGTGTGCAGAACATTGCCTACAGCGAGGGCTATTATCTTCCGGAAGATGAGATCAATGGTTATGGTGACATCTGGTACCACGTACGCGGTAAAGATGCAGTTGGCCAATCCTTTGTAGGATATATCTGGGGTGGCGATATTGCCAAGGGTTGGCGTTATGAAGACCTCAATGGCGACGGCCAGCCGGAATTCCTCATGCTTGGCGTTTCCAGCCAGGCCCGTAAAAACCTGAGAGACATTAATGCCGAGGTGCGCATTTTGCAGCGGGGTAAAGTTATGACGCAGCAAGAGGTGCCCGGATTGTGCGTTTTTGAAGATTGCGCCACCAGCCCACTACTGCGGGTCTACCAAAGCTCTCAGGGTTTTACCATTGTGGAAACCAGCACTATGGCTGTCGGCTGTTGGGCTGGAATAGAAAAGGCTTTCTTCTATTGGAATGGCGCCAATTTGCAATGCGTCTACCACGCTGAATATACCACCCACCATGAGTTCTCCAATGACTCCTTTGTAGTCAATAATACTGGTAGTACTCAACTCTGCCAGTACAGCCACGAGGACGAAAACCACATGCCGGTGTGGAAATGCAAAACTATTTCTAGCGGTGAGGGCCGGGCTGCCGTTGCGATGAGCAGCACGGCTGTACCAAGCCGCTAAGAGCGGGCGGGAGCTTGGCCGGGCTGTTGTTCGCTTTGACACTGCCGGCCTCCTGAAAAATAGCCCGGGAAAATGCCTCGGCCCTGAAGCAGGAAAGTATCGGACTGAATACTTATCTTTTTGCGGAAAAGCATTAATCCGCAAACTTTAAAATAAGTATGCAGTCATCAGAATTCACCCAATTATCGATCTCTGCGGTCGATGCGGAAGCCCTGGCCTGGCAGTATTACAACATAAAAGGAAAGGCCAAACGCCTTCCCGGAGAAGTCGACTTCAACTTCCGCCTCGACACTCCCGACGGCCATTCCTATACGCTTAAGCTTTCCCGCCCCGGGGCCGACAGGCCATTGCTGGATATGCAGGCGGCGGTGTTAAAACGGCTGGAAGAAGCCGCGCTTCCGCTGCAACTCCCCCTGCTGGTAGCCGATACCGAGGGACGCTTGGTGCGGCCAATTCCGTTTGAAGATGGACAGGAACGCTACCTGCGCCTTCTGATCTGGGTGCCAGGCAAAGTATTGGCCAAGGCCAGCCCCCATTCTCCCGCCCTTTTGGAAAGCCTGGGCCGGGCCTGCGGGCAGCTTTGCCGCGCGCTGGAAGGCTTCTATCATCCGGCGGCGGACCGGTATTTTAAATGGGACCCCAGCCGCCTGCCTTGGGTGAGGGATTATGAGCAGCTGTTCGATGGCCGACAGGCGGAGTTGTTCCGGCATTTTATGGGCTTGTTCGAACAGGAGGCTCAGCCCCGCCTGCCCCACCTTCGCAAAAGTGTCAACTACAACGACGCCAACGACTATAATGTACTCGTCACCGGGAACAAGGAAGGGCGCCCCGCCTCCTGGGGCTACGAAGTGAGCGGGTTTATCGATTTTGGAGATACGCTCTACACCCATACCATCAACGAGCTGGCGATCGCCCTGGCTTATGCCCTGATGGATAAGCCCGATCCATTGGCGGCAGCCGCGCCGGTGGTCCGGGGCTTCCATAAGGCCTTTCCGCTGGAGGAGGAAGCCATAGCCGCCCTCTTCGCCCTCATCGGCGCCCGCCTGCTGATCAGCGTCACCAACTCGGCCATCAACAAACAGGAAGAGCCAGATAACGAATATCTACTCATCAGTGAACGGCAAGCCTGGGCGCTGTTACAAAAGCTGAGCGACATCCCGGCCGCGCTCGCCCACTATACCTTCCGACACGCCTGCGGTTGGGAGCCCTGCCCGCAGGCAGCAGCGTTCCGGGAGTGGGCCCGTCGCCAGGATTTTGCCCTCCTCACCACCCTGAAGCTGGAACCCGGGCAGTGGCGGGTGATGGATCTGGGCGTGGGCAGCCCGGAACTTGGGAACAACGAAAACTTCACGGAACAAGGCCGCTTCCTTCGCCATATTGAAAGGATGATGGAGGACGCAGGTGTAGCTGCCGGCGTCGGCGGATATGGCGAAGTCCGCCCCTTTTATACCACCGACGCCTACCTGCAAATGGGGAATGATGGCCCCCACTGGCGCAGTGTCCACCTGGGGCTGGACATCTGGGGCGCCGTCGGAACGCCAGTGTTCGCTCCCTGGGAAGGTAAAGTTCATAGTTTTGCCGATAATGCCAACGAGCGCGATTACGGGCCCGCTATCATCCTGAAACATGAGCCGGAGGACGGCCCCGGTTTTTACACCCTCTACGGCCACCTTAACCGGGAGTGCCTGGAAAAGCTGAAAGTAGGCATGCCGGTGCGGCGGGGACAGCAGATCGCTGCTTTCGGCAAAGTGGAGGAAAACGGCCACTGGCCGCCCCACCTGCATTTCCAGGTGATACTGGACACACTCGGGAACGAAGGCGATTTTCCGGGCGTAGGTTTTCCGGAAGCCTGGCCCATCTGGCGGAGCCTCTGCCCAAACCCGGAGCCCCTGGCCGGCCTGCCGGAAGGCGCCAGTCTGCCGGAACGGGAAGAACTGAGCCAGGAGGAAGTACTCCAGAAAAGGCGCCGCCACCTGGGGCGCAGCCTTAGCATTTCCTACCAGCATCCCCTGCACATGGCCCGGGGGTACCAGCAATACCTGTATGACGTCAGTGGCCGACGGTACCTGGACACGGTCAATAACGTGCCGCATGTGGGCCATCAGCATCCCCGGGTGGTGCGCGCTGCCCAGGAGCAGATGGGCTTATTGAACACCAATACCCGCTACCTGCACACCCACATCGTCCGCTTCGCCGAAGAACTGTTGGCCAAGCTGCCGCCGGAACTGAGCGTGGTGCACTTCGTCAATTCAGGTAGCGAAGCCAACGAGCTGGCCCTCCGCCTGGCAAAGGCCTATACTTCCCAACGCGATATGGTGGTGGTGGAAGTGGGTTACCATGGAAATACCAACGCCTGTGTGGACATCAGCTCCTATAAATTCGACCGCAAGGGCGGGCAGGGCGCGCCCGCGGGTACACATGTGGTTCCTATTCCCGATCCCTACCGGGGGCTGCACCGGGGCCCGGAATCCGGGCCCGCCTATGCCAGGCATATTCAAAAGGCCATCGAAAAGGTACAACAGCAGGGGCGGGGCATCGCCGGGTTCATCGCCGAGAGCATCCTCAGTTGCGGGGGGCAGGTGGAGCCGCCGCAGGGCTACCTGCGCGAGGCCTACCGCTATGTCCGGGAGGCCGGTGGCGTCTGCATCGCCGATGAGGTGCAAGTGGGCTTCGGCCGGGTGGGCGAGGCCTTCTGGGGCTTCGAACTACAAGGCGTCGTGCCCGATATCGTAGTGATGGGCAAGCCCATTGGCAACGGGCATCCCCTGGGAGCGGTGGCCTGCCGGCCGGAGATCGCCGAGGCCTTCGCCAATGGGATGGAATATTTTAATACTTTCGGAGGCAATCCCGTGTCCTGCGCCATTGGCAGAGAAGTGCTGCGCGTAATCGAGGAAGAGGGCCTGCAGGAGCACGCCCGGCAGGTGGGCAATTATCTTCTGGAGGGCCTGCATAGCCTAAAGCAGCAGTATCCACTGATCGGCGATGTGCGGGGCCGAGGCCTGTTCCTGGGTTTCGAGCTGGTAACCGATAGGAAAAGCCTCGAACCTGCTACCGCTCAGGCAAGTTACCTGGCCAATCGCATGAGGGAAAAGGGGGTGCTGATGAGCACCGACGGGCCCTATGATAATGTATTGAAGATCAAACCGCCAATGTGTTTCAATAAGGATAATGCCGATTTTTTATTGCGGATGCTGGAGGAGGTGCTGGGAGAGGATTTTTGCCAGTAGAACCGATCTGGCTTTCCCTCTTCATGCAAAAGAATATGGGTGCATTTTAAAAATCATCCAATAGCGTTAAAAGTTGGAGCTTTTTTTTCTAAACGCTACCCTATCCTCTTGTGCCTGCCGGGATTCCATACCTACGCCAAAACAAAACGCATTTCTATTTGGTTAAGGATTCGAACCATCCAACAGCCACCCATGCCCGAACTACCCGAAGTCAATACCAAAAAGCTAAACTTCGACCGTGTTGCCCTCCATAAAAAGATCGAAAAAGTAGAGCTGCGCGAAACCAACCACATCTTCCGGAACATTACCGGCGAGGCTTTTGCCCGGCGAATGCAGGGGCGGCAATTCACCGGGTCTTACCGCCGAGGCAAGTACCTCTTTGCCCAACTCGATAATGGCCATGATGTACTGTTCCACTTCGGTATGACAGGGGAATTCTACCAATACGATGATCCTGCTCAACGTCCCAAACACGAGCGCTTCGCCTTCCTTTTCCCCGAGGGCTCCCGCCTCGGCTTCGACTGCCCCCGCAAGCTGGCGCATATTTATTACCTGGAGGATAAGGAAGCCTTCATCCGCGAAAAAAAGCTGGGCGAAGATGCGCTTGTGATCAGCGAGGCGGAATTTCTGAATAAACTGAAGGGCAAAACCGGCACGATCAAGGGTTTCTTCCTCAACCAGTCCAACCTGGCGGGCATGGGCAACCTCTATGCCGATGAGGTGTGCTGGCAGGTGGGGGTTCACCCGGCTTCGCTTATCCCTGCTCTCGATGAGGATACCCGTCGCGCGCTATACACCCGCATGCAGGCCATGCTAAAGCAAGCAATTGAAATGAAGGCCGACTACGCCCACTACCCCGATGAATGGCTGTGGAACCACCGCATTAAAGGAGGAACCTGTCCGAGAGACGGCCACCTGCTCGAACGGGATGAAGTGGCGGGGCGGACGACGTATTATTGCCCGAATTGCCAGGAATTCAAGGGTTGACCGTCTCTAATGAGCCGGTTAAAAATGGCTGAATGGCTCAGTTATCTCTGCCATCCTTCAACATTCCCCATACCTGCCTTTTGCCTCGGAATCAGGAACAGTTCCGTCTGCCGGCCATCGATATAACGCACTTCCTTTCCGTCGAAGAAAGCGTCCTCTTCCATCATGATGCGGATCTCTTTATTCCACTCGGGCAGGAAAACGGCGGTGTTGAGTTCGATGCTGTAGGCCGTGTTGGCGAACATGGGGTAATCGCCATTATGGGGCACGCCGTCCTGCTGGTCCCACAGGCCGATGGTAGGGCCGGCGGCATGGCCGTGGCAACCGATGGGGTGGGTGTAGATGGTGGGCTTCAGCCCTTCGGCCTTCGCCTTTTCCAACGCGCTGGCGAGGATCTCATTGCCGCTGCGCCCCACCTGGAATTCGCCGGTGAGGATATCCATCAGCCGAAGGCCCTTGCGAAAGGCGGCCTGCAGGTAGGGCGGCGCCTCGGTTTCTCCCGGGCGCAGGATGTAGGCATTTTCCTGGGTATCGGTATTCAGTCCCAGGTAGGAGATGCCGAAGTCGACGTGCACCAAATCGCCCGGTTGGATGACCTGTTGATCAGGACGTTTGGAGAAGGTGCGCAGGTGGTCGAAATTTTCCGGGTCGGCGCGCTGTACATCGACCGTGGGGTGAAACCAGGCATCGAGCCCCAGCCCGCGGATGCGTTCGCGGTAGTACCATACGACATCGTCGGTAGTGGTCACCCCGGGTTGAATAACCTGATCGGAAAGCCCTTCGGCGATGATCTCATGGGCGATTCGGCAGATCTGCTGATACACTACCATCTCATTTTCGGTTCGGGTTTCCAGCCAGCCGATGGCCAGGCGTTCGCCGGAGACGATCCGCTCTGGGTAGGGATCGGGTAGCACCTCCATTAGTTTTTCATAGTGGTAGGCAGAAAGGCCGTCGGCATGGCCGAAGTGCTCGGAACGATTGACGGCAATTTTTTTCGGATCGCGTTCCCGGATGATCTCCGCCAGGCGTTTCCACTGGTCGGGCTCTTTGTCTTTATCCCAGGCTTTTTTAAATACCTCGCCGACGTCGTATCGGGCGCAGGCCAGGGTTTGCAGGCTATCGCCGGTATCATAAATGACGAGCATAGTGGTGCGGCGCGCGGAAAGCCAGCCGGAAGGCAACATGGTTTTCAATACCGGGTCTTCGTTGTATTCCCTGGAAATAAGCACCCACATATTTATGCTTTCGCGGCGCATCAGCATCGGCATTACGCTTTCCATGCGCTCTGTGAGCCAGCGGTCCCGCGTGGCGCCTTGCTCCTTGAGATTGAGGATCTTCGGCATCTGAGCAGAGAGGTGGAAAGAGGCCGCAAAGAATAAGAACAGGAGTATTTGTTTTTTCATGGCCTTTTGGCGGAAAGATAAGATTCTTTGGGAAGCGGGAGAAATGCATAAATGCGAGAATAAATGGCATTCCCACATTCTCACATTCTCGCATTCTCACATTCTCGCATTCTCACATTCTCGCATTCTCGAAATTTCCCCCTGCACAGCCTGGAATACCATCGCCCCCGCCAGGTAAGCTGCCACATCCCAGGGGTCGGCAGTAAAAGCCGGGGACCAACGGGGGAAAAGCCATTCGGAAGCAAAGGCTACAAAAGCCGTTGCTGCTAAAATTTCCATGAAGGACAGTCTTGGCCGCCCGAGCAAGCAGCGCTGCTGCCACTGAAGCCCCGGCAGGAGCAAGGGCATGCACAGTAGGTTATCGAGGTAGCTGTCAGCAAGGGGAAGTGGCAAGTGGAACACTTTCTGGCTGAGCTGGTGCCCCAGAAACAGCACCAGGCTGAACAGAAATAAGGGGGTACGGAAAGGGAGAGGGATTGGCATGGTTTAATGACTGATTGGTTGAATGGCTACCTTGGAGGGCTCGAGTAGCCCGTCCTTCATCCATTTAACCCTGTTTCCAGGTCATGTTTTTTGTTTTTTAGGCCTCAAAGTGCTGCGGCAAAGGCAATGGTAAGGCCAATCAATAGAAAAGGCGACAGCAGGATCATAATAAAAATGCCCAGAAGGCGCAGCAATATCTTCCCTGCCATCAGCAGGGTGCTGTCAGTATCGCGGATAGTAAGGAAATTGTCGACGGCCTGATAGGTTTGGCGGGCTTCATCCAGCGCGCCGCTCTTTGGTGTCTTTTCTTCCCCTTGTTGGGAATTTACGGGTTCGCTCATGATCAATCGGGTGTTAAGGTGATAGATGAAATAAATTTAGAACAAATGTACTAGTGTCTTTGTGATTAGTACAAGTGTTCTAAATTGTTTCTATCTTTGAACGGACGACGTTCGTCGAAATGTGCTGCGGCATCTTGCCGCAATAACGATGGCCAGATGACAACCAAAGAACGAATTTTAGCAATTGCCCTTCGGCAGTTCAACGAGATCGGGACTGACCAGGCCACCGTGCGCAGCATTGCGGAAGAGATGGGCATCAGCCACGGTAATCTGTGTTATCATTTCCGGAACACTGATGCCTTGATCGAGGCGCTGTATGACAGTTTGATCGAGGAGGTTGACGAACAGGTGTTTCGCGCTCAACAGCCGGACAGTGGCTTGAATGCCATGATCGAGTCGGCGGAATTGACTTTCCGCCTGTTATACAAATACCGCTTTTTGCTGCTCGATTTTGTCCGCATCATTCGCCGTATCGACAGCCTGCGGGAGAAGTTTCGGCAGTTGATGCAGTTGAGGCGTTTGCAGTTCCACCAGGCCTTTCAACAGTTTATTGACAAAGGGCTGATGCGGGAGGAATGGGTACCCGGCTTGTATGATCATCTGATTACCAACCTGCTGGTGTTAGGTGACAACTGGATACCCAACGCGGAGATCCATTTCGATGAGAAAGGCGAAGTGGTGATCAGGTATTACCTGGATGCCTTTCTGGCTTTGCTTATTCCTTACCTGACTGAAAAGGGGGTGAAGGAGTACCAGCGATTGGTGGAACTGGGGAATGTTTAAATGCGAGAATGCAGGAATGCAGGAATGCGAGAATGCAGGAATGCAGGAATGCGAGAATGCAGGAATGGGCTAATTGGAGAATTCCCGCCATTTTCGGATTTACTCTTTTTTTCCTTCCTTTACGGTTATACAAACCTGCAACATGAAACGTTTTTCCTTCTTTCTCCAGCTCTTTTTTGTATTCGTCCTGCCTGCCTTTGCAGCTTCGGTAGATACCGTTTCCATTTACAGCACCGCAATGGGCAAAGACATGCCCGCCATCATCATCAGGCCGGATAGCTATGACACAGCTACGGCGCCTTTTCCTGCCGTGTATCTCCTGCATGGCGCCGGTGGCGATTACACCAACTGGCTGACGCTGGTTCCTTCCATTCAACAACAGGCAGATTTGTACCAAATGCTCATCATCTGTCCGGATGGCGGCAATACGAGCTGGTATTTCGACAGCCCGGTGGACCCGGCCATGCGCTATGAAACCTTCATTGCCAAGGAATTGGTAGGCTGGGTAGACGGGCATTACCAAACGGCAAAGAGCAGTGCCGCGCGGGCTATCACCGGCCTGAGCATGGGCGGCCATGGCGCATTTTACCTGGCCTTTCGCCATCCCGACATCTGGGGCGCCGCCGGCAGTATGAGCGGCGGAGTAGACCTTCGCCCTTTTCCCAACAACTGGGACATCGCCCAACGGCTGGGTGATTACGCTACCCACCGCCAAAACTGGGAGGATAATTCGGTGGTGAACTTGCTCTACTTATGGGATAAGAACCACCCCTTGGCCCTGATCTTTGACTGCGGCGCCGAAGATTTTTTCCTGGAAGTCAACCGCCGGCTCAAGCAGGAAATGGATTACCGCAACATTCCTCATACTTATATCGAACGGCCCGGTGCGCATAACTGGGTTTATTGGAACGAGGCGGTGCAATATCAGCTACTTTTCTTTAAAGCTTATTTTGAGTAGTTTTCAGCTTTTTCAAATTCCATCCATCGGGCTAAACAGGCTTCTTTGCTACCATTTGAAGTTTTAGGGGCCTGGCGGAAATAGTCGATAAAAGGGTCCATGCTTAACCCCAGTGCAGGTTGCCAGCGGGCTTCCGGATCGATAGAGCGGGCTTTGCCATATTGGATCCGGAAAACGGCGCCGTAGCTCCTCTGATAACTGCCGACTGAACTAAGGCGCCAGCCGTTCAATCTTCCACGTATTCCCCTCCGCTCGGGTGTAGAGAAATCGGTCGTGCAGGCGGTACTGCCGGCCCTGCCAGAATTCGAATGTATCAGGCTCAACCCGGTAACCACCCCAGAATGAGGGGAGTGGCACCGCTCCCTCCTGAAATTTTCGTTTGAGTTCTTCGAATTTGGACAGCAGCATTTGGCGGGAAGTGATCACTGAGCTTTGGTTGGACACCCAGGCACCGATCTGGCTGCCGTGGGGGCGGCTCAGAAAATACTTCAGCGATTCGGCATGGGATATTTTATTGGCCACACCCGTAATATGAACCTGACGCTCGAGGTCCAACCAGGGAAAGAGCAGTGATGTCTTTGGATTGTCTGCGATCTCCCGGGCCTTCCGGCTTTCGTAATTGGTGAAAAACACAAAGCCCCGCTCGTCAAAATACTTCAGCAGTACCGTCCGTAAGGAAGGCTGCCCTTCAGGAGAAACGGTGGCAACGCTCATGGCGTTGGGTACGTGCATTTTACCCTCCAAAGCCTGTTTGAACCAATACTCGAATTGTTGGAAAGGGTCGGGGTTGAGGTCTTCTTCTGAAAGCCCCGATAGGGTGTATTCTTCACGCATGGCGGCAAGATCCATAATATAGTAGTTTTGGTTTGGTATTAGTGTCTCGTGTGCTTGCCCGGCTCGCAGAGTCGGGTCTGATGTGTCTGGTGTGTCTCGTGTGTTTGATGTGTCTGGTGTGCTTGCCCGGCTCGCAGAGTCGGGTCTGGTGTGTTTGATGTGTCTGGTGCGTCTGGTATGTCTCGTATGTCTCGTGTGTTTGGTGTGTCTGGTGCGTCTGGTATGTCTCGTGTGTCTGGTGTGTCTCGTGTGCTTGCCCGGCTCGCAGAGTCGGGTCTGGTGCGTCAGGTATGTCTGGTGCGTCTGGTGTGCTTGCCCGGCTCGCAGAGTCGGGTCTCGTGTGTCTGGGGGGTATCAGAGCAACTTAAAACCTGCCCGTCCGTCCGTCCGTCCGTCTAGTCAGCCGGATAAATCTAGTCAGCCTGGTATACTTTGAACAGTCCCTTCACCAGCCCCACCAAAAGCCCCTGGTGATCCTACAGCAGCCGCTTAAAAAGGTGCATCAGTTCCCGTTCAAAAATGGAGTATTTATGATCGGCTTCGAAGACCAGCCGGACAGCATCCAGCAAACGCTGGCGGCTTGCTTCGTCGGCCATATATTTGTCGTGATAGGATTGGAGGACGTCAATGCATTTGATGTCTGCGCATTGGTCGAAATAGGATTTGATCTTTTTGTAAGTAGCCTCATCAACCCGGTTTTTGATAATTTGCTCATCCTCGGGGTCTATTTCTGCATCGATAGAGGCGGCGTAGAGCATTGCGAAAGTGGAAAATTCCTCGAAAGTCCAGTTGTCTTGCATGGCGGTATTATTTTCAGCCTTTAAATTAACAGCTTTTGGACTATTAAACGCGATGATGGACATCACTTTTCAGAGATTTTATTGGACTAGAAGTATGTTAAATTTATCAGTTCGGGAAAAAATGGCCGTTTATTGCAGTCTAACTGCTAACCAGGCCTTCCAAAAGCCATTTCCATGAAGCAAACGATAATTTTATTGGTGTTTTTATGTACTACTGGCCTAGTCTTCAGCCAGGGGTACTCCCTTAGTGGCAGGATTGTGGACAGCGCCAGCCAGGCGCCCTTACCTGGGGCGTATATTCTTTTACTGGATCTTCAAGACTCCATTACTCAGGCGGCAACCACCGATGAGTCAGGTGCCTTTGCTTTTCAGAGGCTACAACCGGGGCGGTATGAATTGAAGGCCACCTACCTGGGGTACGAAACGCAGGTGCAAGTGGTAGTGGTGGCAAACGGCCCTGTCCGCTTAGGCGACATCGCCCTAACCGAAGCGGCGTTGAATCTGGAGCAGGTCCAGGTGACGGAACGAATGCCGGCGGCCAGCCAGCAAGGGGATACCTCCCAATACAATGCCGGGGCGTTCAAAGTTAACCCGGACGCCAATGCTGAAGACCTCATCCGTAAAATGCCGGGAGTAGTAGTAGAAGGCGGAAAGGTGCAGGCGCAGGGCGAAGATGTGCAGCAGGTGCTGGTCGACGGCAAGCCTTTCTTTGGCAATGACCCCATGGCAGCGCTGCGCAACCTGCCTGCTGAGGTGATCGACAAGATACAGGTGTATGATCAGACGAGTGAACAGGCGCAGTTCTCCGGTTTCAATACGGGGGAAACCACCAAAGGCATCAACATCATCACCAAACCCAGTATGCGCAACGGCCAGTTCGGCCGCCTCTACGCGGGCTATGGCGCCGATGAGCGCTATCAGGCCGGTGGCATCGTCAATTTTTTCAAAGGCGACACCCGAATATCGGTCATCGGGCAGTCCAATAATGTCAACCAGCAAAATTTTTCCACCGAAGACCTGGTCGGCATTACCGGTAGTTCGGGCCGGGGAGGGCGGGGTGGCCGAGGCGGCGGACGGGGTGGTAGCGGCAATATCGGCGATTTCCTCGTCGGCCAGCAGGACGGGATTTCCACCACAAATGCCCTGGGAATTAATTATATGGACAAATGGGGAGAAAAGGTGGAGGTATCGGGCAGTTATTTCTTTAACCTGAACGACAATGATGCGAGTCAAAGCCGGTTCCAAAATTACATCAACGATGCTGATTTCGGTCAAACTTATGATGAGCAAAGCCTGTCGAAAAGCCGTAATATCAACCATCGTTTCAACTTCCGGCTGGAGTACAAAATCGATTCCAGTAATTCTATCCTATTCCGGCCGCAGATCAGCCTGCAACAAAATAACGGCAAAGAGTCGACGAGTGGCCTGAGTGTTTTGGGGGCTGACCCCTTGAGCAGCATTAAGTATCAATTCTCACCGGACTTTTCGGGGCTGAATGCCTCCAATTCGCTATTATGGCGGCATCGCTTTTCCAAGGCCGGCCGCACGCTCTCGATCAATTTGAATACCGGGTATAACGACAAAAAAGGAGACAGCTACCTCCTGTCGGAGAATACCTCCTTCAGTGACATGATGGGATCCGATACGCTCAACCAGAATTCCAATCTCTTCAGTGAGGGTTGGTCGGTGGAGGCCAGCACCAATTATACGGAACCATTGAGCCGGAAAGCGCAGTTGCAGTTTAACTATGAGTGGGCATATGAAAAGGGGAATTCCGAGCAGGAAACCTATGATTTTGAGGAGGGCAGCCAGGGCTATTCTAAGTTCAATCAAGCTTTGTCCAATACGTTCAACAATAGCTACCTGAGGCAGGAAGCTGGGACCGGCATTAACCTGCGCGGGGAGAAAGGCTCTTTAAACGCCCGTTTTTCCCTGCAATGGGCGCAATTGGAAAGCGAACAGATTTTTCCGCAGGCCGGGCAGGTCAGCCGTTCTTTTTTCAACGTTCTACCGTCATTTTTTTATCGCTACCAATTTTCCCGCCAGGAAAACCTCCGTATTGGCTATCGCCCCCGGACCTCGCCACCTTCCATCAGTCAGTTGCAGAATGTAGTGGATAACACCAACCAATTGCAATTGCGAACGGGTAATCCCGAATTGGACCAGAGCTATGCGCACCGGCTGTTTATGCGGTATTCTAAAACCAACCCTGAAAAATCCACGGTCTTTTACGCTATGCTGAGTGGCCAGCTCACCGATAATTATGTCGCCAACAGCACTTTTACCGCCCGCCGGGATACGCTGATTGCCGAAGGTGTCCTGCTGCTGCAAGGTGGCCAGCTCATCCGCCCGGTTAACCTGGATGGGTACTGGAATGTGCGTGGGTTCGTGACCTTTGGCCAACCCCTCCGACTGTTAAAATCCAATCTCAACTTCAACCTGTCAGCGGACTATACGCAGCAACCGGGAGAGTTGAACGGTGGGATAAACTACGCCCGCAATACCCGCCTGGGCCTGGGCCTGGTGCTGAGCAGCAACATCAGCCAGAATGTTGACTTTACAATCGCTTCACAATCAAACTTCGGCCTTGCCAACAACACCCTTAGCTCAGCGCAGGATACAAGGTATTTCAATCAGAGTTCCAGGGTAGGCCTTAATCTGATCATTCTTAACGGCTTTGTGTTTAACACGGAGCTCAACCACCAACTCTACACCGGCTTGTCGGAAGGTTACGATCAGAACTACTGGTTGTGGAACCTGAGCCTGGGCAGGAAATTGTTCAAAAAGCAATTGGGCGAGATCAAACTGACGGCTTTCGACCTGCTGAAACAGAACAATAGCATTCAACGCAACGTCACCGATGCCTATATCGAAGATATCCGCACCGAGGTACTGCAGCGCTACCTGATGCTCACTTTTACCTATAACCTCCGGAACTTTGGAGGAGGAACGCCTCCACCGCAGGATAACCGTGGGGATTTTCGAGGGCCGGGCCCGGGCAGGCAGTAGGGAGGCACTTAGAGGGTTTCTGGTTTTTTACCCGGCTGATCCCGACAGTTGTCGGGAGAGGACGGGATGGCTTCCGTCTCTACGAGCCGGGTAAAGGTTTCTGGAGAGAAGCAAGGCCCTCACAAGGACAATTGACTACCAAATTTTGGATTTGTTAGTTAAAAGTAGCCAGTAGGCATTATATCAGGATACTGAATACTGCCGACTGCTAATTGCGGACTGATAATAGTGGCCCTGAGTATTGTCTCCCGTCATTAGATCATTGAATTTTTATGTATAATAATTTTTAACGCTCAAATTTCATTAAACCTATGATGATCAAAATCTTCGGCCGGATACTGGCCACAGCTATGGTGATGATGGTACTCACCCTGTCTGTTTACGCCCAGAGAGGCGGTCAAAATCAAACGCCTGAACAGCGCGCCGAGCAGCAAACAGAGCGTATGAAGTCCAATTTAGGTTTGGACGACAAGCAGGCAGAGCAAGTAAAGGCGATCAACATGAAGTACCTGGAAAAGCAGAAAGAACTGAAGGGCGACCACGACGCTATGATGAAAATGAACGAAGAGAAGAACGCCGAACTCAAGCAGGTGCTAACTGAAGCGCAATACCAAAAACAAATGGAGCTTCAAAAGAAGCGAATGGAGCAAAAGCAGGGAAAGCAAGAAATGCAGAAGCAGGGAAAAAAAGGAAAGAAGGACAAAAGCGAGAGAAAGCAGAAGGGCAAGGTAAGCACTGACGAAGGATAGGAAAGCCTGTGCTTCAGCTTCGGAAATTTTGAAACCTGAGAAGCTGTTTGAATTTAGTCCTTCAGTTTTATTATGCCTCTTTTTCCGCCACTCTGCGGCTTTTTTTCGCCCCGTACCTATGGGTACGAGGCTCAAAAAGAGCCTTGATTGACGAAAAAATAGCCTATAATAAATTCTAAAAACCAAATTCAAACAGTTTCTGAGGCTTATGGCCGTTTTTTCAGGTTTCGGTCCTCCGGTCAAATGAAGCCAGTTAATACACTGTGATCGTCCGCACATCCCGGGCGTAGGATTATGTTTATCTTACGCCCGGGAGTTCGGCCGACGAACTTCTTCCTTCTGGGATAGGCGCATATTGCACCAAAGGAAAGTAACCAATCACAGCCTGCCATGAACCTGAACTTTGCTTTTGCCGTCAGCACACAAAACACTATTGAAAGCCAGCACTTCGGGGATGCCGACAAGTTTCTCCTGTTCGAGTTGGGAGAAAAAGGCTGGATATCCACTGGAGAGATCATCAATCCCTTTAAGGGCCATCACGGCCATCACGGGAGCCAAGGGCACGAAGCCGGCCACGGCCACGGCCGGAAAGCGGACTCGATCATAGCGCTCCTCAAGGGCAAAGGCGTGCAGGTTGTCGTTTCCAGGCAATTCGGGCCGAACATCAGGCGCATCTGCGAGCACTTTATGCCAGTGCTGGTCACCGATTCCTCGATTCTGGCAGCCAGTAGTAAGATTGCCGACAGGCAGGAGGAAATCGAATCGGAATGGAAGGGCAATCCCGGGAAGCACAATATCATACGGATCATGAAAGACAGGGTCTTGTCCATTCCCCTGAAAGAAGAATAAAGGTTTTCCATTAGCGGATGGAGTTAACATCGAAAGTTTCCAAGTACAACTACCTGGCGTTTCTGTGGCACTCCATATTTTTGACGTTGGCCAAGAATTTCATGGACGTAGACTCTGTGATCCCGGTTATGCTGGTGGAATAGGGGAGAAGCTGTTCATATCGGACTGATCACTGCCATTATGCTGGGAGGCGTAGTGGTGTCGATTCATACCATAAGCATGAACGGGGTTCTACTCGAAATTTCAGGAAACCAGAACCGGCCCCTCTACAGCGGCATCGCCGGGGCGGGCAATATTATCCCTGCGCTCTTTCCCATGCTAGGAGGATGGCTGATCGAGACATCCGGTTTTCTTCCTTTTTTCGCGCTTTATATCCTGATCCTCCTTGCCGCCTTTTTCTTCATCCATAAGATCGATTGCCTGAGGTAGGGCGGGGGAAAAAGAGTGTTGACATTAAAACTCCTGTTTAGCGGAAGCCTAGCGCGGAATCTCCCTGATGCCTGTCTATTCCAATCTCCAATCCGCTACCCCAACACCGGCTTTTCACCTAAGAACGGCTGATTGTAGGAACGCTTGCCCGTTGCTTTATATAGTGCATTGGCAACAGCCCCGAAAATAGGGGGGAAGGGCGGTTCGCCCATACCTGTAGGGTCAATGTCGTTTTGCACGAAATGAACATCAATTGCTCTGGGCGCCTCACTCATCCGGATCATGCGATAATTATCAAAATTATTTTTTTCCGGTACCCCTTCCTTGAAAGTCATAGCGCCGAAAAAGGCATTGCCGATGCCGTCCACGATTGCTCCTTCAGCCATATTGGCGGCAGCATCAGGATTGATTACAATGCCACAGTCAATGGCGCAGCAGACCTTTTCCACCCTTGGGGCCCCATTCTCTATTGTCAAATCCAGCACATGGGCAACATAGGAGTTATGGCAGAAATAGGCGGCAACACCGCGGAATACATTAGGAGCTTCCTGGCCCCATCCTGATTTTTCCCGGGCCAGTTCCAGTACGCCGGCGTAGCGGGCTGCTTCGTAGTCGTTGGTTTCGCCTACAGGATTATTTTGCGCCCGTTCCAGAAGTTCCAGGCGGAATTCAATCGGGTCTTTGCCGGCGGCCTCCGCTACTTCATCCAGGAAGGACTGCTCGGCTCCGGCGAGGAAGTTGGACCTTGGCGCCCGGAATGCCCCGATAGTAATATTAGATGCTATCGCCCACTCTTCGGCAAGGTAATTATCTACAGCGCCGGCCGGGAAGCGGTTAGCGGCTCGGCCCAATGGGCTTTCCGGGATGCCGCCGGCCTTTACGTGGTAGGCGATCAGCTTATTGTCGGCATCTAAAGCAGCACGGTAGGTGGCGTGGTAGGCCGGGCGATAAATACCAAAAGTCATGTCGTCCTCACGGGTATACAGCAGCTTAACGGGGGCATTTACTTTTTGGGAAATGACCGCCGCTTCAACCATATGGTGGCTATAAGCCCGGCGCCCGAAACCACCCCCCATCCGAGTCATTTGAATATCGATCTTTTCGAGTGGCATGCCAAGCCGGGCGGACAATGTTTGCTCGATGAACTCCGGCGCCTGAAGCGGCCCGGCCAGCTCTGCCTTGTCTGCAGTAACATGGGCGAAGAAGTTCATCGGCTCCATGCAGTTGTGGGCCAGGAAGGGGGCCGTATAGGTGCGTTCTATCACCTTTGCCGCATTTTTGAAGGCCGCTTCCGGGTCACCGTCTTTACGAAGTACGTTCCCTGGTTTGGCAGCCATTTCCGCCATCTTTGTGATGTGGGCAGTAGTGCTTTCCAGTCCTGCGGGAATTCGAACATCCTGTTTTCCACCCCAGGAATTCACCGTTTCCGAATAATCGGAGAAGGGTTCCCACTCGATCCTAAGCGCCTTTTTGGCGTTCATTACTTCCCAGGTGGTGTTGCCGACAATGGCAACCAGCTCGGGGAAGGTGTTCGTATCAAAGGCGTTCCTTTCGTAATCGTCCTCATACGTTTTGATGGTGAAAATATCTTTAATACCCGGCATGTTCCGTGCCGCCGAGTCGTCCACCGATTTCAGTTTCATCCCGAAGGCGGGCGGGTGGGCGATCATAGCGATGAGCATACCGTCGCGGCTATAATCCACTCCGAATAGTGGTTGTCCGGTCACGATCTTCAGCCCATCCACGTTCTTGCGGGATTTGCCGATGATCTTGAAGTCCTTCACCTCTTTCAGTTGCACTTCTTCCGGCACAGGTATGTTGGCGGCGGCGGCGGCCATTTCGCCATAGCCCGCCGATTTGTCGCTGTTCTTATGGTAAAGCACGCCCGCCTCGGTGGAGATCTCTTCCACGGGTACCTGCCAGGCCTGAGCCGCCGCCTCCCGGAGCATTTGCCTGGCTGTGGCGCCGGCCATACGAAGGCCTTGCCACCCTTGCCGGATGGACTGACTACCGCCGGCCATTTGGCGGGTATACAGGTCCGTATTGAATGGCGCCTGCTCGACGATGACGTTTTTCCAATCCACGTCGAGTTCCTCCGCCACGATCATGGGCATGGCGGTTTTTACGTTCTGGCCGAATTCCGGGTTAGGTGACATAATAGTCACCACGCCATTTTCTCCGATCTTCAAAAAACTGTTGATCTCGAACCATTCCTTTGGAATTTCGAGGCCTGCTTCGGGAGCCGGCTGGCATCCTGTCAGCCAACTGAAGCCGATCATCATGCCGCCCCCGGCCAGGGCCGTGGTTTTCAGGAAGGAACGCCGATTGTATGTTGTTTTTATTATAGCCATGGTGGTGGTTATATTGCTGTGTTTTTATATTGTTATATGGTTTGGCAGGGTGGGGCCTGCTGAATAGTTGGATGGCTGAATTGCTGGCTGCCATAGTGGGGGCAACAATACAGCCATCCAGCCATCCAGCCATCACCCTGCAGCCGCCGTCTTGATCGCCGCCTTGATGCGGGTATAGGTGCCGCAGCGGCAGATATTGCCGTTCATAGCAGCTTCGATCTCCTCATCGCTGGGGTTGGGGTTGGCTTTCAGGAATGCAGCGGCGTTCATGATTTGCCCCGTCTGGCAGTAGCCGCACTGGGCGACGTCGTGATCCAGCCAGGCTTTCTGCACGGGGTGATCGCCGTTTTCAGACAAACCCTCGATGGTGGTGATGGGCTGGTTGCCTACCACCGAAATGGGCAGCATGCAGGAGCGCATGGCCACCTCGCCGAGGTGGATGGTGCAGGCGCCGCACTGGGCAATGCCGCAACCGTACTTGGTTCCAACTAAATTGAGGTGGTCCCGCAGCACCCAGAGTATGGGCGTGTTGGGATCGACATCTACCTGTTGTTTTTTTCCGTTGATGTTAAGGTTGAAGATGGCCATGATGCTTATTACTTTTGAAATATGGCGTAAAATAAGGGTTTTCTTTTCCAATAAATAACGTAAGCCAAATAATGACTCACGAAGTTCAAGCAATTGAATCCCTGAGGTTTCAACTGAACTTGCATAAAAGGGGGATTATGCACGGAAGGGTTAGTGATTGGAGTATGACATGACTCTTGTCTTCTCTCAAAGCCCCGTCGCTTTCTCCATTGCCTCTGTATAGCGGTTACCTACCACTTTGACCTGAGCAGAAGCCGCTTCCATCTCCTAGAGTTGCACCGCCTGCCTCAGGTTTTTGATGTAATCCCCCACAAACTCCTCCAGCCTTTTGCGGCGGTACTGCATCACCCAGCGGGGGTGGGGCAGGGGCAGGATGGAATCAAAGAAGCCATGTTCCTGATTGATTTTCTCAAAGTACTGCATGTTCTGCCCTTGTCCCATGCATAAGGCGACGCGGGAGCTCAATCCCAGCCCGATCTGCGCCCGGATGTTGTCGATAATATGGGGCTCCACTGCCCTTTGAAGCTTTTTATCATCGTAGTAGTTGTAGTTCTTGCCGTCTTTGGTAAATCCCATCGGACAAAGGGAAGTGATGTAGAACTGCCCATAGAAGGCCTCCGCGCCTCCCCAGGCATTTACAATTTTGTACACGAACTCAGAAGATAATTCCGGCTTTTTGGCAAAAGAGTTGCTGATCCCACACTCCGTTTCCAGGCGGATAGGGTCGGTAAAGGGGACGCCGGTGACGCCCGCTCCGAAGCGGCCCGGGTTGATGCCAAAAATGCCCTCCCGCATTTGTTCATCCGCATAATATTTATGGTAGAACTGCTCCATGGCCTGCCAGGTGGCGGCTTCGGAATAGGGGTACAGGAGTTCGACATGAGGGGGGAGTTCCCAGTCGGGGGTAAAAGAGCGGTTCAGGCTGAGGATGCGTTGGGCGAGGGGCATGGCCTTTTGGGTGGGAAGGTAAGGAAATCGTGGCTTTATGGTTGCATGGTTTCATGGTTATTACCTGGCCATGGCGGGAGGGTGTGATATTGTTGGCAGAGAGGTACGGCTCATTGGGAAATCGGAGTAGTAACAGCCAACCAATATAACAATATGCGAATCCAGGGCTAAATCCAGAGGTTTTTCGGAGGCTCCAGAGCCTATCCTCCCCACGGGGGGGAGGTGCCCGAAGGGCGGAGGGGGAATAAGCCTCAGGCAAAAATGCTTGTGTTTTTGTTTGGTCGTTTTATATTCTTGATTCATTTTTCAAATCTAAACCTCCCCCGGCCTGTGGCCACCCCCTCGGTGAGGGGGACAGCGGCCCCCATAAAGCTTACCCAGCTCTGTTTTTTGCCTAGGCTTCCACAATAGCAAGCATTTAGCCCCAGATTCGCATAACAATATGGCAATATAACTATAAGGCCAGAACCCAGGGAGCTGTCAATTGATTCCCTATCCGGATTTTCGTAAATTAGTTGGCTCAAAGGAAAGATCTTTAAAATGTCTCCTGCACCCAATACATTCAACAAGGAGGATAAGATCAGCCCGGTACGCTTTCCCAATCTGGTAATTAGCCTTACCTATATTTTCCCCGAAAGGGATTTGGCCGAAGAGCCTTGGGATGAGCATTATATTCGGATGTAAACCAACTTACGGATACAGATTCATGCCGTACTTATAAACTTAGAAAAATGGTTGCTGAACTATGAATATCGCGGAAAAAGTGATTAAAATTATTTTTGATGAAGTGTATCCTATTTCAGGCCAATCCTTCCGTCAAATTACCCAATTGGTGGAGTATAAAACCATTCCAAAAAATGAGGTTTTCATTCAACGCGGCCGCACCAATTCCTCTGAGTATTTCATCCTGGAAGGAATCTGCCGGAGTTATCTGGTAAATCCGGATGGAGACGACATAATGATCAGTTTTTTCCAGGCGCCGGCCGTTCTCTCTCCACATATTACCAGAACAAAGGACGGGCTTTCTCTGCTATATTTTCAGGCCATTACCGATTTGCAAGTTGCTTATTTCAGTGAAAAGGCCCTCGTTGAACTGATGATTGAAAACCAGGAGATCCGTTTTTTTGCCAACACCGTATTGCTCGATGAACTCATCCGTAAAGTAGAAAAAGAAATCGGTTTTGCGTCTCTTACGGCTAAAGAAAGACTAATTCGATTCAGGGCAGTGTATGACGGACTGGAGAACAAAGTCCCTCATCCTATGATCGCCTCCTACCTGGGCATTACCAATATTTCTCTCAGCCGGCTCCGGCGGGATCTGGCGGAGGGAAAGAGAAATTAGCGGATTAAAAAAGCCGCTTCTGTGCCAGTTTCCCTTTTTAACAAATGATAATGACTGGCCTCAAAAAAGGGTACACTTTTGTGACAAACACAAAGCAGAAGTCATGAAAGTTAACCTCAATCCCTTTTTAATGCTGGCTCTTGGTGTCGTCTTAATAGTTGGTACGCACATGACTGTTAGCATAGGAATCCTGGCCTGGATAGCCTATGCGCCATTTCTTCTCTATTTACACCAAACGAGTGGTTGGCGGTCCCGGCTGTGGTTTTCCCTTGCCTATATACTGGCCTGGAGTGTAACGGTCTTCAAGATCGTAACCGATCCCATACCCTTTTTCGTGATCCCCATGTATTCCATACCTATTGCCCTATTTCACCTTCCGGCTTTTTTGATCTGGGCCCGGTTTAGAGGCGAAAAATTCGCAGGCTTGTTGTTTCCGGCGCTGATGATCATTCTGGAATGGATACAATACACTTTTACCCCCCTTGGCAGTTGGGGGGCCGCCGCTTACACTCAGATGGATCATATCGTATTGCTACAATCCGTCTCGCTTTTCGGATTGGCCGGATTAGGCTTTCTCATCTACTGGGTGAATACAACGGCCGCTTATTTGATAATGGATGCACGTATGGGATTGAAAAGGGTATTACCCCCGGCGCTTACCCTTTTAATAGTCCTTTCTTTTGGGGCGCTGCGTTATGATCTTAGTCATTCAAAGGGCAGGCCGATGATTCGGGTTGCGGCCGTTGGAACCGACTCCGAGGTAGGAGTGGGCCCATTACCCTCCTATGAATTGCGCCGGCAGAACGCGGCTATTCTCTTTGCCCGGACCAGGATGGCGGCTAAGGAAGGCCCAGAATTGGTCGTCTGGAACGAAGCGGCGGCAGCGGTCTTACCGGAAGAAGAGCCTCAGTGGCGAGATTCGCTAACTGCTCTTGCCGCTGAATGCCAGGTTCCATTAGTTGCTGCCTATGTTGCCCTTCTATCGGAAGCGCCTATAAGATATGAGAACAAATACTTGTTCATAAAACCGGATGGAACCATCGCCTCTACCTACTTTAAGCACGAACCGGTACCGGGTGAACCCGCCGTTAAAGGTACGGCTCCGTTTGAGGCCCATACCATAAACCATATTAAAATGGCAGGCGCCATTTGCTACGATTATGATTTCCCCTATATAGCCAAAGCATTTGGAAAAAAAGAGGTAGATATTGTCGCCCTTCCCGCTTCCGATTGGCGGGGAATTGATCCCATTCACACGAAAATGGCTGCCTTCCGGGCGGTAGAGCAGGGGCATTCCATTCTTCGGTCCACCCGCTTCGGCCTTTCGGCGGCCATTACTCCCTATGGGGAGCTAGTAGCGCAAATGAGCAGCTTCGATGAAAATGATAAGATTATGCTGGCCCATTTGCCGAAGGCCGCAAGCGTGAGTCTTTATAGCTTAATTGGCGATGTATTTGTATATTTATGTATGGCCTTTGTATTTTGGTTCGGGATACGATCGACAGGTTTCCAACTATAGGTTTTTTTGTTTGCCTGAGTTGATAAAAATCATCGATCGAATTTTGAACACGCTCTTAATCAATCCTAGTATCCGGGATTAATGAGTGCTTTAGTGAGATTGAAAAGCAATACAAACTGACTGAAACGGCAACAAGTATGAAACCTTCTTCCATAATCCTCGCCCTGTTCGTGTTTTCGACGCTGACTGCCCACGCCCAGATCCGGTCCGAGAACCTCTTCTACCTGGTCGACACCCCTGAGTCATTCGGGAGCTTTCAGAAGAATGCTGCCCAGATCTCCATCGTCTGTCCGCAAACTTTCCTGGTCAGTAAGGAAGGCGTGCTCACCGGGTCGGTCGATCGCCGGGTGCTGGAAATCGCTAAGGCCAACGGGGTGAAGGTGATGCCGCTAATCGTCAATAAAGGCTTTGATGCGCAATTACTGCACGATATCGTTTCCAATGCAGCGTCCCGTCGGCGCTCCATCGAGATGATGCTGGAGTACGCCCGGCGCTACGAACTGGCCGGCTGGCAGTTCGACCTGGAAGGGTTGAATATTTCCGACCGTGACAGTTTTACGCTGTATTTCCGGGAGACGGCGGAGGCATTTCACAAGGAAGGGCTCCAACTTTCGGCAGCAGTGGTTCACGCCCTGGAGAATGTGGGTGGGCCGGGCCCGTATCAGGGTTTTTTGTATGAGAACTGGCGGGCGGGTTACGCCCTTAAAGAGTTGTCGGAGATCGGCGATTTCATTACCATCATGACCTACGACCAGCATACCCGTCGCACCCCTCCGGGCCCGGTAGCAGGTATCGAATGGGTGGAGCAAGTTGTACAATATTTGCTTTCAGAAGGAATCGCTCCGGAAAAGATTTCAATGGGTATCCCCTCCTACTCCGTCTACTGGTACGCCGATTACACCCAGGAACGGGGCGGCTTTTCCAACGGCCGCCAGGTTGGCTACGACTGGGTGCAGTATCTTTTGGGGAAATTTGACGCGACCCCGCAATGGCATGAAAAAGCAGGCTGCCACTATGCTTTCTGGGACAATGGCGGCGTATTCGAATATCTGTTTATCGAAGACGCTCAATCTCTGAAATTAAAACTCGACATTCTGAAGAAATACAAGCTGAGAGGCATCTCGGTGTGGGTGCTGGGCAGGGAAGATCCCAAGTTTTGGGAAGTGCTGGAACAGATGGTTATGAAAAAATAATCATCTCTTCCAGCCCGAGCCCTACTGCTTCCCCTTCTTCAGTTTCGCCTTTGCAGCTTCTACTACTTTTTGCTGCGCGTCGATCTGCCCTTGCTTTTCAGCCATGGCTTTGTTTGTTTCCGAAACTTCCCCGCGTATTTGCTCGATCTCTTTTTCAAGATCTTTGATCTTATCTTCCTGATCGGCCTTTTCCTTTTCCAGTCCTTTCAGGTCTTTCTCCAGGGCCTTCAGGGCATCCTCCTCGGCTGCCAGTATTTGCGCTGCAAATTCCTGGGTCACCATATTTTCGAAACCGGCCATCCACTCGTAAGCCCCGGCCATGCGGTTGGGGTGCTGTGTGGAGGACAGGAAAGCGCCGCCCAGGTCGAACCAAATGGTGAGCACTGCCCCTTTTCCGTCTTTAGGCTCAATGGTGGAATAGATGTCGATGGTGTTAGAGCTAATGCTCTTTATTTCAGCATTATCGGCAAAGTATTCCTTGGATTTTTTATCATATTTCGGCTTCCGGGCCTTGGATTTCTTCTGGTAATCTTCCCAAAGCCCGGTTATGGTTTTGACATCCCCTACCTTCAGGTCGATGGTAAAACTGTTTTTTGGGCCCTGGCTCATTAATTTCTGGGCTTCCGGATAGGTTTGTGCGAAAACTCCAGCGCTTACCAGCAGGGAGATTCCTAAAATGGTGATAATCTGTTTCATAGTTATTTTGATTTTGTGCCTAATAGGGACGTGAAAAAACACCGATGGCCACAGAAGGAAAGGCCAGCCTTATAACCGTTTAGCGCCACCGGATGTTCAATGTTTTCCCCGGCTCAGATAAATTATTAGTTTTGAAAAAAAACTGATGGAAGCCCTCTCTCAGTATCTCAAGGAGCAATTACAACTGCCGGAAGTAGAGGCTCACGCCCTGCTCCGCTACTGGCAAAAGCCCAAAAGCCTCAAACGCAACGATTTTCTCACCCGCCAGGGACAAGTGGAAAACCACTTGTATTACATCCGGCAAGGTACGCTGGGGATTTTCTACGACATCGAAGAAAACGAACAGGTGGTGGGCTTTGGCTATGCCGATACGCTGATCTGCTCCTTCCCTTCCTTCATCCGCAACCACCCGTCGGATTATTACATCCAGGCCCTGGGGGCCACCGAACTCATCGGCATCAGCCGCTCTGATTTTTACCGCCTTCTGGACGAATACCCTCGTATCGAGCACCTCTGGCGGCAGATGCTGGAAGAGGCCCTGCTGGGCCGCATCGAACGCGAGATCGACTTACTCACCATTTCTCCCCGTGAGCGCATTCAGCGCCTGCTCAACCGCAGCCCCCATATCTTTCAGCTCATTCCCAACAAATACATCGCTTCCTATCTACGCATGACGCCGGAGACGCTGAGCCGGAACATGAGGCAGCCCTGAACCCCAGGTAAACTTCCGAAGTTTATCCAGGAAAAACCTTAGGAAACTTCGGAAGTTTGCGCGTCAATCCTTGATCTCGATCAAGAATTACATCCCGGGCTGCCCTTACCTTTGTAGTGTTCAAAAAATGAGTTGCCGCTTTACATTTCGTCGATCAGGCTTGCCCTTCAGCCATTCTGATGGCTTGCGGCCTTCGCCTGATCGACGAAACCGGCAACTTGTTTTTTGAGGATTTCTTTGTCAAAAAAAAAGAACTGATCATGAAAACCACCCAACTGATTTCGGAATTACAAACTACTGTACAGGGCATTATCGAAACCGTGGAGGCGGAGATATTGCCCTTAAACAAAGCTGCGCTCAACTGGAAACCTGCGCCGGAAGCATGGAGCATCCTGGAATGTTTCGAACACCTCAACCGTTACAACCGCTTTTACAATGCCGAACTGGAACGGGCCCTGGCCCGATCGGCCCGGCCGGCAACCTTTCAGCCCGGCTGGCTGGGCAATTACTTTGTACAATCCATCTCCCCGGGAAACACCAAACCGATGAAAACGATGAAACACCTGAACCCTCTGGGCAGCAAGCTGGGGGTGAAAGTGCTGGAAGAGTTCCTTGCCCACCAGCGCCATTTGTTGGAACTACTCGGCAAGGCTAAGGGGGCCAACCTCAACCAACGCCTGGTAAAAGTGGAGATCCTCCCCCTTCTGCGCCTGAAAACCGGCGACGCCTTCCGCTTTGTCGTCGCGCATGAGCAGCGACACCTGCAGCAGGCAATTAGGCTGAAGGGGGGCGGAGCGGATACTGTGGATGCTGTGGATACTGTAGATTCTATTGATGCTGTGGATACTATTGATGCTGTGGATAGCGGGCAGTGAGACCATCGATCGGCGCCATAGCATCAGCGTCGAAGGGCGCGAGTATCATCCGCTTGCCAAAGCCAGAGGAAGTATCCATAGTATCGCATAGGCTTTCTACGGAATCCGCCACAGGCTATCTACGAAATACCTTTTTTGGTCAAAAAAGTGTTGTTGCACCTCAAAGCCGGACTTCGAAGCCAAGGATTCCACCTCGCTGAGGCTATACTTCAGGCTCAGCTCCACTCCGATGGCTTCCCAGGCCTCGAAATGGAAGGAGCGGTTCAGCGCCCTGATGAAGACATGCTGGTCGCGCAGGCTGACGATGTAACTCTTCGTTTCGCCGCTGAGGGGGTTGTAGGTTTCCCAATGGCGGAACTGCTGCAGGTCGAAGGTAGCGCCCAGCTCGCGGTTCATCCGGCGCAAGAGGTTGAGGTTGAATGCAGCGGTGATGCCGGCAGAGTCGTTGTAGGCATTGAGGATAATAGCCGGGTCCTTTTTCAGGTCGAACCCGATGAGCAGCAAGTCGCCGGGATTGAGTTCTTCCGCCAGCGATCTCAAAAACCGTTGTGCTTCCTGGGGCGTATAATTACCAATGTTGGCCCCCAGGAATAACACCACCTTGGGAATGCCGGACTCGCTGCGGAGTTCGTGCAAAACCTTAAAATAATCCCCCTGCAGGCTATCTACCGATAATTCCGGCAATTCTGCTTGGAGGCTTTCTTCTAACTCCAGCAACACATTGCGGGAAATGTCGATGGGTTGAAATTGAAAATCGGCGCCCTGCTCCAGGAAGTAACGCAGCAGCACTTTGGTCTTCAGGCCATCGCCGGCGCCCAGCTCGAGGAGTTTAAACTGCCGCCGCCCTATTGCCTGAAAGATACCCTCCTTTGATGCCTCCAGGATCTCCTGCTCGCAG
Organism: Lewinellaceae bacterium; assembly: GCA_020636215.1. GTDB lineage: Bacteria > Bacteroidota > Bacteroidia > Chitinophagales > Saprospiraceae > JACJYE01. The sequence goes on along the minus strand of JACJYG010000004.1, from coordinate 543,482 downwards.
TCGGTCAGGTAATATTCCGGCATGCGCATGATCTGCTGAAAGAGCTTGTCGCCCTCCGCATCGTAGAAGTATTTGGAGGATAGCTTTCTGGGTTTCTGGCTGAGGCCCTGCAAAACATCCTGAGCGAATAAATTGTTGGCCATTGATTGGGTTTGTTGGGTGGAAATATACATGGTGGAAGAGGTTGCTGTTGATTGTTCTTTTTGCGTCTGGTGCGTCTAATAGGTCAGAAGGTCAAATGTCAACACGTCTGGCCGGTTTTCCCGTCCTGCCAATTGTTTACTGCCGACTGCCGTATTGGTTACTTTGCCAGTCGAATCCCTGTGAACTGCCAGCGTTCGTCGGCGTGGAAGAAATTGCGGTAGGAGATGCGGATATGTGAACGCGGGGTAGCGCAGGAGCCGCCGCGCAGCACCATTTGGTTGACCATGAATTTACCGTTGTATTCTCCCAGGGCGCCTTTGAAGCGAGGGTAGTTGGGGTATGGCAGGTAGGCGCTGCCGGTCCACTCCCAGCTGTCTCCTAGCAGTTGGTTGTCGGTATTGTCTCTTTGGATGCGTGGATGCAGTAAGTTGGTTTCTGCGAAATTAGCATATTCAGGAATGTCGTGATGTAGTTGACGGCAGGCTGCCTCCCATTCCTGCTCGGTGGGCAAACGCATGCCCCGCCAGCGGGCGTAGGCGTCGGCTTCAAAATAGCTGATGTGGGCTACCGGCTGGTGCGGGTTTACCTTTTGCAAACCGCCCAGTGTATAGTGCCACCACTCGCCATCCTGTTCATACCAGTAAAGAGGTGCTTTTACTTCCAGTTGCTGCACCCATGCCCAGCCTTCATCCAGCCAGTGTTCGAAATTGTTGTAGCCGCCGTCGGTGATGAACTCCATGTATTCCTCATTGGTTATCAGCCGGTTGGCGATGCTGAATTCGTGGATATAGGCTTTGTGTACGCTCAATTCATTATCCCAGCAGAAGCCCTCACCCTGATGGCCGATCTCGTAGACGCCTTCGGAAATGGGTATAAAGGCCAGGGGCGCCGGTGTCGTGGGAGGGGTGGCCGGCTGTTCCTGATAAGCGGGGTGCAGAGGGTTGTGCCCCAGGATGTACTTAATATCGGTTACCAGCAGTTCCTGATGTTGCTGTTCGTGCTGCAGGCCCACTTCGATCAGGGTGGCCAGTTCAGTGGGGACGGCGCCATTTTGAAATTTCAGTAACAAGCGGGCGATGTGCTCGTCGACATGTTTCCGATAGGCCAGCACCTCCTGCAGAGGAGGGCGGGTCAGGTTGCCGCGTTTGTTGCGCAGAATGCGCGGCCCCTGGCTCTGATAGTAACTGTTGAAGCAATAATTGAGGCGTTCGTTGAACAAGGTGTAGCCTGCCTGGTACTTTGCCAAAATGAAGTTTTCAAAAAACCAGGTTACATGGCCCAGGTGCCACTTCGGCGGGCTGACAAAAACGACGGGCTGGGCCACAAAGTCTTCCAATTCCAACGGAGCACAAAGGTTTAAGCTGGCCTCCCGGATGGTTTGGTATCGTTGGAGCAGGCTTCTGGCTTGGGTAAGGTTGGGGTGGAGTGTCATAATTCAGTTTTTTTATGTTGGTAGATAATGGCCCCTGCCCGTTAATGTTATTTCAGGGGGCGCTTTTTTATCATGCCTCCTTTCGTGTCTTTGATACTTTGCATGATGATAAAAGCTTCAGAGTCGATTTTGTCGACTTCCGTTTTCAGGCGGGTTAGTTCCAATCGGGTGATGACCGTGTAAATGATCTCCGTGTTTTTCAAGCGTTCACCCCGAGGAGCAAATCCGCGTTTTCCGGAATAAATGGTACAACCCCGGCCCAGCTTATCGATGATCGCCAGGCGGATATCTTCACTGAAAGAAGAAACAATGGTAACGCCAATATACTCTTCGATGCCGTCAATGACGAAGTCCACTGTTTTGGAAGCCGCCAGATAAGTCAGGATGGCGTAGAGGGCTACTTCAATGCCGAGCAGGTAGGCGCCAAAAGAAAAAATGATAATATTAAACAGTAGGATAATGTCGCCGATTGACAGGCTTGATTTCTTGCTGAGGAAAACCGCCAGTACTTCCGTACCGTCAATAACTGCTCCTCCACGGATAGACAGCCCAATGCCCAGGCCCAGAAAGAATCCTCCAAAAACAGCGATCAGCAGCTTGTCGTCGGTGATGATGGGATAATGCACGAGGTGAACCACCAGCGCCAGGCCGATGATAGCCAAAATACTTTTTACCGCAAACTGCCGGCTGATCGTATTCGACCCCAGGATCAAAAACGGCAGGTTGAAGGCCACCAACAACACGGATAGAGAAAAGCCGGTAACCACTTCCACCAGCAGGGAGATACCCGTAACTCCTCCATCGATGAACCCGTTGGGCAACAGGAATCCGTTCAGGCCGAAGCTGGCGCTGAGTATCCCCAGAATAATGAGCAGGGAATCTTTCATCAGATGGGAAAGTTCGACTTTGAGGGCGGAAGCCTCTCTGGCCACTATCTCGGGCTTCGCTATCTTTCCCTGCTCTTTTAGCCGCTTTTGGACGGTGTCGATGATGATCTGCTGGAAAAAAGGATTCATATCAGGATTCGTAGTTAAGAAAATGAGCAATAATTGCCTGCCAAAATTGATGAAGCCGTCACTTTTGGCCAGCACCTGACTGTTCCGCATCGCTTTTTTCTGCATCCAATTCAGGTTTCTTCCCCTGAAGTAACTGGAGGATAATTTTTTCTGTAAGATCGTAATCCGTCCAGGGGATTAAATGCCCAGTGTTTTCCAAATAGATCAATTCGAGGTATTTCGCAGGTATGTTTTTTCGGCTGAAATCGATGTTGGACAGCGGGGCCAGGCCGTCCTTTCTGCCATGAATGTGCACGATCGGAACTTGGATATGCCGCCAGCCCGCCGCAATTTTTTGCAACTCAGCAGCATGAGAAAATTTTTCGTCCGCAGACACTTTCAGGGCTGCCGGCAACATCCAGCGGGTAAGCTTCCATTTGCCGAAATGGGCGTACCAAAACATAGGTTCATTGTTGGGGTCGTCTACCGGCGCCAGCAGAAGCGCCGCCGTCAGTTTGTCGGGGTAATCCATCGCAAATTTTCCGACAATAGGGCCTCCGTAGGAATGGCCCACCAGGATAACCGTGTCGGCTTGGAATTGTTCCCGGACCTTCAGCACCTGCTTTGCCTGGATGTCAATAGAAGTTTCCGCCCGCCCCAGGCCGGACTCGCCGTACCCCAGCCGGTCTATAGCCACCATACGCGCTTCTTGGAGCAGCGCGGAATCTGCCAGGTACTGGAAAAAGTTATTGGAGGAGCCCGGCGCGCCGTGTACAAAGATCACCAGTTTCTTCTCCTGATCCAGGCCTGTTTCGATATAGCGGGTTTTGACCCCATCAAAATCGAGGTACCGGATCCGCACCGGCACCTGTCGTTTACCAAAGTATTGTTCCACCTTGTCATTCGGGCTGTCAAAAGAAACACAACCATTGATCAGGAATAAAAACAGGGCAACCATGGTAAAGAGCCATTGTCCGGTGCGAAGCAAAAGGATCATAGCAATCGGCTTGAGGTGTTTTCTTTTCCTTATGTAAAGGTATGAGCTGGCATTTTGTTTCACACAAGCATTGCCAAGTCAGGCCGGCATTTTAGACGCAGGGTTTCAGCTTCTCACGGTTTCTGCCCCAAGAAGGTATAATGAAGCGGCGATGGCCACCTGCAGAAAACTATCAACCAGCTTGCGTTGTTCCGCCGCATTGCTCAACCGAACCACGTCGGAGAGTTTCAGTACCGCCCCGTTCCATGGCCCGTTTTTCCATTCTGCATTGCCGGGCAGAGAGCGTAGATCTTTCCAATTGATGGTTCCTTTCTTTTGCCAGGGGCTGACATAAAAATAAAACTCTTTGCATACCTGATCGGCCATAGCTAATCCAATGCCTATCGTCTTAACCGCATTGCTACTATCATCAAAAGCAAGGTTGATCACACTTCCGGTGTCAAAATGGTGGGGCCAGGTGGCCACCGGCGTAGCGTAATCATAGGCCTTGGCTGCTTCCTGGAGGGCAAAATGGGCATTCTGGCGGTACCGGGCTAATTCCTGATGATGCCCCGGATCCACCATCCGGAAAGGGGCGCCCTTGTCCAGTTCGTGCTCAGGTAGCTGGAAATGGCTGATCGGTTGAATTTGGCTGTCCTTCAGGCCCATCTCCCGCGCCTGAGTGCGGACAAAGCTCAATGCCGTGGATTTGGTTTGCCCCGACAGCGGAAAAGCGCCTATGGGGTTTTCGTTCTCGTCGATCAATTGCAGTTCAAAATTGTCGTAACACAATGCCATGCGTACCCGTTGCCGGAGGTTAACTTCCTGGCCGGCCAGCCCATTGAGGCTGGGTAACCAGGCCATGTTGGATTGTGAATCATCAGAGGCTTTGGGTAGTAAGCTGTTTCCAAAAATTGCGACGAACTGTGAAGCGTGATGGAGCTGCCGGGCGGCTTCGTTCAATTCAGTGGTTGGTTCATAGGACAGTTGTTGCCAATAGTCATTCAATTTCATATAAAGTGTTTTTTCTACTAGTTTCAACAGAAACTATTGGCCTGAGGTTCTCCGTTAGCGCCACACAGTGGGCGCCGTAACAAAACCAGGGGGCTATTATTTCCAAAAAGCCAACCCCTTTTTTTTGCCTTTGGCGCCTTTATAAGGCTTTATCCTCGATTTGGTGCGAAGGACAGTATAGGCCTCACTTGGGCTGCTTTCACTGTGCGCCCGGTTGACGGCAGTTGACAGGTAGGTGTAGGCCTTTCCTTCTTCGACTTTAGAATCGGTAAAGGAGAATTTTTTGCGATTGCTTCCAAATGGCGTGATGTAGACGATGTTTTTTGGATCGTCCATGTCCCCTGGCCGGGTGCTGGGGAAGCGATATAGTACATAATAATAAGGTGTGTTAGTAGTGGCCGTTTTATTGGGTTTCCAGCATATTTTGGCGTCGCCCTTTTTGTTTCGGACTTTCAGCTTTTCAGGACTTCCCGCCAGGCCCAGTGTTAGGCCTTCCCTCCCGGGCAACAGGGCGGGGGTGTTGTAATAGGCGCGTAAAGTATCCTTGAGGTTGAGTGGGTCGGCCAGCAGCGAACCGGAGCGGAAATAGGCGCTGCCATTGATCCGGCGGTTGCGCCGGGCCAGGCGGATCTGCCGGGAAATTTCGCCGGGGTCGTACCATTGTTCCTGGCTGTCGTTGCCCACTTTGTAGGCGGCATGGCCAATGTAGAGTTGTTTGCCCCCGGTATTGAGGCTCCACCACCGCTGTAAAACTGCGTGGTCGGCAGGCGTAAAGCCAATGTTCCAGTATATTTGAGGCATGACATAATCGATCCAACCCTGGCGCAACCAGTTTAAAACATCGGCGTGAACAGCGTCATAAGAGGGTACGCCGGCGCGGGTTTCCGAGCCCATGGGGTCGTCCTGTTTGTTGCGCCATACTCCAAATGGGCTAATGCCAAAGATTACATTCGGTTTGGCCTCCTTAATGGCGGCCGATACCATTTTGACCAATTCATCCACATTATTGCGGCGCCAGTCATTAATATCTGAATAATTGCGGCCATAGAGCAGGAAGGAAGTACTGTCCGGGAATTCCTGGTTGGTGATAGGGTAAGGGTAAAAATAGTCATCGAAGTGGATCGCGTCCACATCATAGCGTTGGACCACTTCCATAACCACATCCCTGATATACTCCCGTACCGGGGGAATGCCGGGGTCGAGGTAATAGCGTTGCCCATATTGCACCACCCAGTTGCGGTGTTGGTGAAAAACATGGGAAGGAGAGAGATTGGAAGTATCCAGGCCCATCGTAGCCCGATAGGGGTTGAACCAGGCGTGGAATTCCATCCCGTTCTGGTGGGTTTCATTGATGAGATATTCCAGAACATCATATTCCGGTTTGGGCGGGAGGCCCTGCTTTCCGGTGAGGTATTCTGACCAGGGGGCATATTCTGAAGGATAAAAAGCATCGCCCGCTGGCCTGACCTGAAAAATGACGGCGTTTAAGCCCAGGCTCTTGTATTGCTTCAACAAGTTTTTCCATTCTTCCTTTTGGGCGGTCGGCCAGGTAGTTGGTTTAGCCGGGTAATCCAGGTTTTTGACGGTAGCCACCCATACCCCCCGAAATTCGCGTTTCGGCGCCGGTGGGCTGTAATCCGCCCCATTCTGGGCGAAACTCAAGCCTGTAAATAAGGAAAACACCAATACAAAACCAATGGCTGGAAGATTGTGGAAGCTCATCATAAAAAATGCGGGTTTAAATAATGCACTACGCCTTCAAATATAGGCGATTAGAGGTGGATGGCAAAGGAAATACGTGAGCACTTCAGTTTCAGTGTTCTGCCTACTGCCCACTGCCTGCAGCCACCTGAGCACTACTCCGGCATTCTTCCAGCAGCCAGTATTTATTGATGACATTGGGCGCCGCCTCGATCTTTTCCGCCAGGCTGGCCAGCTCTGTGTGGAGGTCTTTTTTGGAATAGGTAGAGGCGTGATGTTTCAGCACGACCAGCCGCCGGTCAAAGCGGAGGAAGTTTGTATAACCACGCTTTTGCTCGGTTGTCATTTTCCGGTTGCGGATGACGTAAATGCGGAAGGTTTCGATCAGGGAAAGCAGTGCTTCCGTATCTTTCAAAGCGTAATAAGTGCGCAGCAGAAGGAAGGTGGTGCTGAGATGGTATTTTACATCGGTGAACTGCACCAGCAGCAGGGCGGAGAGGGCCTCGTTGTACATCTTCTTATTGTAGTACAGGTTGCCCAGGTTGTAGTTGTAGGCGTTTTCCTGTCGGTGGGGCGGCAGCTTATCCCGATATTCGTTTAGGAACAGTTCGGTCCATTCGAATTCCCGAAGGCTGGCGCCCAGAGTAGCGATATTCTTGTAGTCCCACTCCGATATTTTGCCCTTTTCCAGCAGCAGCCCCTGCTTGAGGCCCTGCCGGTAAAGCTGGAACAATTCCAGCTGGTACTCGCTGTACCCGGTATTGATCATCCGGATACAATAATTATAGGAAAAACTGTAGAGGTCTCTTCCTTCCAGTTCGGAAAGCAGGTTCATCTCTTCAGCCAGCAACTGCTTCATGCGCTGATAGTGCTGAGGGTTATCGCCGTCGCGTAAGCTCATCAGGATGGTGTAGTACATCGCAATAGAGCGTTCCTGCTCATATTGCGGCCAGTTGTGCTCCATATGTTCCAGCAGTTCCTCCAGGAAGTTGAAATCATAGGCGGTGTTCATCATGATGGAATTGGCCGTGAGATGGCAGCAATTGCGTAGCTTCTCGACAATGTAGTACTTATCCAGGTTATCCAGCATCTGCTGGAAGGTCTCGGTTTCGGAACGGTCGAAGTACGTGCCGCTATAGTAGCCCAGTACGTGGTTGAGCCGGTAGTTGGTGAAAAAGTAGTCATTGTCATGGACCAGGTCTTCCCGGAGTTTTTTCTGCAGCTGCTTACTGCGATTGGTCAGAATGTCGAACTGATGGCTGTTGTAGGCCGCTTCCATAGTGTAAAGTTGCTCCTGGTAGCGGTGCTGTTCCATATATTCGAAAGCGGTAAACCGGAGATACAGCTTGCGCAGATAAGACATGAGGTTATGTACTTGCTGCTCCTCATAAGGCTGGCCCGGAAAGAGTTTCCGAAAGGCCGTTTTCTTATCCAGCGTTCCGGTTGGCTGATCTATATTTTCCAGGAGGAGGTCAAGCAGTTCCGCCGTTTTTTCATGTTGGTTGAAATAGGGGGAGTATACAAATTGCCGGAAACGGTCCCTGTTACGGGGCGACAATAGCTGAATATGTTTTGCCAGGCGGCTTTGTTCCATGATGAATTAAATTAGCTATTCCAGTAAAAAAGAAGTGTATAGGGCTTATCTAGTTGCTAATCATTGTTTTATAAAAATGACGTTTGTTTTTTACGAGCCAGAAATATACAAAAATGTACTAACTATGTCGCGATTTTTAACCGACATTTGTATCATAATCACAATGAAACACTATTCTTTTTTACAGCACCAACTTCGTAAAGCGTGACTCATTACTAGCAAGCTGTAATTCCTCAAAGCCCAGGGTGGCCTAGCAACTATCTGCGTTAAGCCTTTTTAACACCTTTATTGGTTACTTGACGCATACTACTAACAAATTTTTCCTTGAACACTGTCGGGACCGCCCGGCGCCTGTCTTCGCTCTATGAACATTTGAAGGCAGTTCGAATTATGATCTCATGAGTACATAGGAAAGGGTGTCGCATTAATTTGCGTCACCCTTTTTTTTTACGTCCCTTCTCTCTATTATGTTACATCGCCTGGCCTGTTTTTTCCCTCCTCCAACTCTTCGCCAGTTTATTGCCCCGGCGAAGCGCCGTTGTTGCCCAATTCAAGCATTGAAATTTCCCCCTCACTGCCGCAGGACACAGCGGAAGGAATGCCGGGCAGGCCTTGAAAACCTTTGCATTTTTCCCTGTTACAAGGCTTGTCAAAATTTTTTTGGCATTTTTTTTGGAAGAAAATGTAAAAAAAGGAGCCGGGAAATGGCGAAAAAGAAGAGGTGAAGTACAGTAATTGAATTGTGTTTTAATTTTAATTAATTGATTTTCAGTAGTTTGATGTTTTTGAAAACGAAAAATAAAAACCAGTAATCCTTGAAATTGTACTTCACATTGAGGGTTGATTGAGCGACATTTGTATTGTGATCAGTTGGAAATGAATTTTAGACCACTAATTGATCCGGAACTAACAAATCATAATCGGGTAAAGATAAGCAATCGACTTACTGCTAACAAATTATAATCCATTGTTTATTAGAGTTGTATTGTTTAAAAACTTGTAATCCCACGAATGCAATTATAATCTCATGAATCTTTTGAGGATATCGAAGGATATCCTCTTTTTTTGGTATGTAGATAGCCTCTCAAAGCTCTTTTGGAAACCGGCCCTTTCAGGACCGGTTTTTTTTTTATACCCGCGACGTTTGCCAAACGTCGCGGCTATAAACTAACTTCGCGGGTATGAAACATTTAATCGCCCCTTCCCTGCTTGCCGCCGATTTTACCCGCCTCCCCGAAGAGGTAAAGATGGTCAATGATAGCCAGGCCGACTGGTTGCACCTTGACGTGATGGACGGCCGCTTCGTGCCCAATATCACTTTTGGCATGTTCATCATCGAAGCCATCAAAAAATTATCTTCGAAACCGCTCGATGTGCACCTCATGATCGTGGAGCCGGAAAAATATGTAGAGGACATCCGAAAGGCCGGCGCCGATGTCATTACTGTGCACTATGAAGCCTGTACCCATTTGCACCGGGTGATCCAACAGATCAAGGAAACGGGCGCCAAGGCTGGAGTCGCTCTCAACCCGCATACGCCCGCCGCTGTCCTGGAAGAAGTGCTCGAAGATATCGACCTCATCTTAGTCATGTCGGTCAACCCAGGTTTTGGCGGGCAGAAGTTTATCTATAACACCATCCCCAAAATACGTCGGCTAAAAGACATGCTCACGGTGCGCAACGCTCATGCCCTCATTGAGGTCGACGGCGGTGTGGGCCTGCAGAATGCGGAAACCCTGCTCCAGGCCGGCGCCAATGTGCTGGTCGCCGGTAGTAGCGTCTTTAAATCACCGGATCCTACGGACACCATCCGGCGTTTAAAAGAGATCGGCGCCGAGTTGAAGAAGTTCGTATGACCGGTTCTTCCATGAAAAAATCATAATTTAGCGGCCGGATTTGCGTTTCCTTCGCAAAACCTGTAACCCGGTGCAGGTTAGCGCCGTAAACACCGTAGCATATATTCAACCCTGCCAGGGGCACAGCGCCAGTGGCTAATAATAAACAGTTCTCCGTCAGAGCTGCGTGATATCTTTATGAAGCATTTATATACTACCGTTCTTCTGGCCTTTGCCACCATCTTTTCCCTGCAAGCCCAGGAAAGCCCCCGAGCCAGCATCACCGGCATCGTTACCGACGCCGTTACGGAAGGGCCTGTCGAATTTGCAACCATCTACGTTAAGGGCGCCAACCGCGCCGTCGAGTCGAGCACCAATGGGCGCTACAGTATCCTCGTGCCGGCCGACGAGGCCTTCACCCTGGTTTTTTCCCGGGTGGGCTACCGCGAAGCAGTGGTGGAAATAGACCCCATGCCGGCTCGTAGTAGCCGACAGGTAGATATAGGGCTGGCGCCCGTGGCTTCCGACCTGGAAGTAATCGTCCGGGAAAGCAAGATCGAAGACTCCGGGCTCATCCGGGAGAGCGTGGAGCAGCTCAAATTACTACCTACTACTACCGGCAACCTGGAAAGCCTGTTGCCCCACATCGCCCTGGGCACCAGCAGCGGCACCGGAGGGGAGCTGAGCTCTCAGTACAACGTGCGTGGAGGGAACTACGACGAAAACCTGGTCTACGTCAACGATTTTGAGATCTACCGCCCGCAGCTCATCCGGGCCGGGCAGCAGGAGGGCCTGACCTTTCCCAACATTGATCTGGTCCGCGACCTGTCCTTTTCCTCTGGTGGGTTCGAGGCAAAATATGGCGATAAAATGTCGTCGGTTTTGGATATAAAATACAAACGCCCTGATAGCCTCCGCGCTTCAGTGGGAATGAGTTTCCTTGGCGGCTCGGCCCATGTGGAGGGCAGCCTCGATGTCGGTAAGGAGGGCTATCGGAAGTTCCGATATCTGGTAGGCGCCCGTTACAAAACTACGCGTTACCTGCTGGGGACGCTCGATGTACAGGGGGAGTATGTCCCCAATTTCTCCGATATTCAGGCATATCTGACTTACGACATCAACCGCGATTGGCAGGTGGGCCTGTTGGGTAACTTCAACCGCAGTGTGTACCGCTTCCGGCCTACGGAACGCAGCACTGCCCTGGGGCTGATCAACTTCGCACTGGAGCTGTACAGCGTGTTCGACGGCCAGGAGATCGATGACTTTACGACCGCCATGAGTGGCTTGTCTCTTACTTACCTACCCGACCGGGACCGCAACCCGTTCTTTCTGAAATTCCTGGCCTCGGCTTTCCGTAGTGATGAAAACGAACGCTTTGATATCACCGGCCAGTACAGCCTGCGCCAGATCGAAACCGGCCTGGGTAGCGATAACTTCGGCGAAGTTCTGTCTGAACTCGGCACCGGCACTCAACAGCAATATGTCCGTAACTTCCTGAACATACAGGTGGCCAACTTTGAGCATAAAGGTGGGATCGAATTTCAACGCGACCACGAAGACTCCGAAGTGACCAGCAGCCACTTCGTGGCCTGGAGCGCCAAGATGCAGAACGAACAGGTCAACGACCTGCTCAATGAATGGGAACGCCTCGATTCTGCCGGCTATTCCCTCCCGTACGACACTTCCGATGTGCTGCTCTTTAACGTCCTGAAAACCCGTAACGACCTGAACTCACTGCGCTTTTCTACTTTTGTTCAGGATACCTACACCTTCCGGCGGGAAAGTAAAAACGAGTTCCGCTTCACTATGGGCTTGCGTGCTTCATACTGGGACCTCAATCAGGAGCTCCTGATCTCACCCCGCGCTCAGCTGTTGTACAAGCCACTGGCTGGCAATACGGACATCTCCTACCGCCTGGCGGGCGGCTATTATTTCCAGCCGCCTTTCTATCGCGAACTGCGTGCCACCGACGGCACCGTCAATACCGATCTGAAGGCCCAAAAGTCGGCTCATATCCTCGGCGGCTTTACCCTGGATTTCTACCTCGGCAAGCGCAACCCCAAAAAGTTCCGCTTCATTACCGAGGCTTACTATAAACACCTCTGGGACCTGGTGTCCTACGAGATCGAGAATGTGCGTATTCGCTATTCCGGTCAAAATGACGCTTCGGGCTACGTGACGGGCATCGACTTTCGACTGAACGGAGAGTTCGTGCCCGGCGCCGAATCCTGGATCAACCTCTCCTTCCTGCGCGCCCGCGAGCAACTCGACGGCGTGCAGCACCTGGTGCGCGAGATCGGCCAGGCCGAAGGCCAGCCGGTAGACGATGTACCTCGCCCTACCGATCAGCTCATGACCCTGTCCATGTTCTTCCAGGATTATCTGCCTAAAAGCGAAAGCTTCCGCATGCACCTCAATTTCACAGTGGGCACCGGGCTGCCCTTCGGCCTGCAGGGCAACAACCAGGTGTACCGCAATACCTACCGTTTTTCCCCTTACCACCGGGTGGATATCGGCTTCTCCCTGGCGCTTTGGGACCGCTCCCGGCTGGCCAAACACCCCCACCACTTTATGCGCTGGACCCGCAGCTCCTGGGTCAGCCTCGAAGTGTTTAACCTCATGCAGGTGCAGAACCAGGCCGGCAATACCTGGATCAAGACGATCTTTAACCAGCAGTACGCGATCCCGAACTATCTGACTTCTAGAAGGATCAATCTGAGGTTGAGAATGGATTTTTAAGGGGGCGGGTGTTTGGTTGCCTGAAGTGTCTGATGTCGGAAGACAGCTTTTTGGGGAGGTGAGGAAGTCCGGCAGCGAAGCGTCGCCCCCGGGCTCGGCTGGAAACATATCGGAGCAATTCCCTACCTTTAACCCGCAATTCGAATTACCAACCCGCAATTCCTATGGCTGAAGAAGCACCAAAACAACGCCGCCTCCTCTCCCGCTGGGATATCTTCTGGCTCTTCATCGTAGCCGCTATTATCCTCTATGTGGTGCTCAAACAATTTGGCGTCAACGTGGTGACACGTACGGAGAAGGAGGAATTGATCCAGCACCCGCACCGGGATTATCAGGATTAGCGCTCCACTTTTGTATAGGCATCCGGATTGTGCTTCTCCATGATGGTTTCCGGCTTCTTCAGGGGGGTAAAACCGAATTGTTGATACAGCCCGTGCGCATCTCTGGTAGCCAGCATCCAACGCCGGAAACCTTGTAATTCCGGATGGCCCAGGATGCAAGCCATCAGCCACTTCCCCAGGCCCTGTCCCCGGTACGTTTCATCGATAAAGACATCGGCGAGGTACCCGAAAGTGGTGTAGTCTGTTACCACTCTGGCAATGCCAATTTGCCGCTTGCCGTGGAACAACCCAAAACTCAGCGAATGAGCGATCGATTTTCGGAGAATGGCCATGGGGATCTCCGGAGCCCAATAGGATTGCCGGGCGATGAAGCCATGGATCTGCGGAAAATCGAATAATTCCTGATTGGTGGAAATGGTGAATTCCCCCCGCGTCCAGGCGCCGGCCTGGCTTTTATCTTCGATGGGTGTCATGGATGATTTTTTGGATAGCCAACTGAAGTTGCATATTAAATTCCTCCGGCTTTTCGATCATCGGATAGTGTCCGGTGGCGTGGATGGGGATGACCTCATGCCCGGCCCGGCAATACCGGGTTAAGGCGCCTTCGTCCGTCGGCGTGGCGTCGCTGTTGATGAGGTACAATTTGGCCCCCACCTTTTGCAGGAGCTCCGTTTCCCGCTGCCCATAGTGGATCAGGTTTTCGATGGCGGCAGTAGCAGGGCCTGGTTTGGCGTTTCGGAAATCATTGATTACCCGTTGCTTCACCAGGCTGTCGGTGTTGGGGTGGAAGAGGGCCGTCTCGGCGTAGGCGGCAGCCGTTCCGGGAAAGTCGGCTTTCAGGGCGGCAATCACTTCTTCAAAACTTTGCTCTTCTTCCGGCGAATAGTTGGCGCGCACATCCTTAAAGTTGTCTACCCCGATCATGCCGATCACCTTGTCCGGCCGTTGAATGGCCGCCTCCAGCATGACGTCTCCGCCCATGGAGTGCCCGATCAGAATGACATTGGGCAAGTCCAGGACATCGATCACCCGGGCGATGTCTGATCCAAATTTTTCGAGGCTCCAATCCGTGCGGTTATCCCCCGACTGCCCGAAGCCGGGCAGGTCGACGGCTACGATCCGGTATTTGGTGCAGAATTCGTCCAGTTGTGGCTCCCAGTATTCCTTGTTGATGCACCAGCCGTGTACAAAGAGTAGGGTAGTGTCCCCTTCCCCGCAATAGCGGTAGTCGATCTTTACGCCCTCGTTCTCGATGAGCGGAGCGCCAAGTTTTACCTGAGGGCCAGCCTGCCCCTGCTGCTCCGGCGCGCCGGATTGGCAACTGAACGCGAGGCCTGTCAGGAGGGCGAGAAAAAGAATAAATCGAACTTTCATTGGATTAGGTTTTAGAGAGTGTATTTGGGTGTCTGGTGTGTCTGGTGTGTCTGGTGTGTCTAGTGTGTCTGGTGTGTCTGGTGTGTCTAGTGTGTCTGGGGGAGTGTTCATTTAACTGTGTCAACAGTCTCGTAAAATCCTGGTTATCAGAGAAACCAGAAACCAGAAACCAGAAACTTTGAACAGTCCTGTGTCTGGTAAAAAACCTGGAACAGTCCCAGGGGGGGGACTCCTCAAACACTTATTCCTCTTATGGTTTGATCACTTTCACCACCCAAGTCCCTTCCATATTGGACAACCCAAGCAGATAAAGGCCGCCAGGCAGGTCATCCAGGTCCCATTGCCGGTCTTTCGTCGCCATGCCTTGCTGAAGGAGCCGCCCCTCCGAGCTGAACAGCCGCCATTGTACCGGGTACCAATCCTGCCGCTCGCATTGGAGGTAAAGGGTAGTGGAAACCGGATTGGGGAAAACAGACACGCCCTCTGGTAAAGAGGCTTCGCGGATGCCATTGGGTTGTATCACCACTGTTTGGCCGATGGCTTTGGAACAAGGGCCGTTGGAGGCATTGAGGGTCACCTCATACACCCCCGGAGCGGAATAAGTGTGTACAGGGTTAACTTCCTGGCTGGTTTGCCCATCGTCAAAATTCCATATATAAGAGGCCGCATTGGACGAGGCATTAAAAAAGCTTACGGAAAGGCCGTTGACTTCAAAATCAAAATCGGGCTCCGGCCGGATATAAACGGTGACGGCCTGTGGGCGGGAGAGCGTTTGGTCGCCGAGGGGGCTATAGAGGGTGAGTTGTACCTCATACTGTCCAGGACTGGCATAAACTACCGTCGGATCAACAGCAGTGGAACTAGCTGGCGCCCCCCCCGGGAATGCCCACAGCAGGCTGTCGTAGGTGCCACCTGATTCATTGGCGAAACTTACCGTCAGTGGTGCGCAGCCCGTACTGGAGGTTGTGGCTGAAAAATCGGGGACAGGGGGCGCGCCGATCGCTAATTCCAGGCTGGTAGTATCGGCGCCACAAGGGCCGTTGGCGATGAGCTGCACAGTATATGTCCCCCCGGCAGCGTAGGTGTGGGCCGGCTCGGCAACCATAGAACTCCAGCCATCGCCGAAGGCCCATTGATAGGTGGTGGCATTGGCTGATTGATTGCTGAAGCTGGCGGTGAGGTTGTTAGTTGCAGCAGAAAAAGCAGCCTGCGTTGCCGGCAGCACCTCGATATAATTTTCCAGGACGATGGTGTCCGAACCGGCTGCGTTGTTGGCCAGGAGCAATACGGTATATGCGCCGGGGGAATTATAGGTTACCTGAGGGTTCGGAGACGTACTGGAAGCAGGGGTTCCTCCACTGAAAATCCAGAAATAATTATCGGCCCCCTGGCTCAGATTGGTAAAACTGGCCATGAGCGGCGCACAGCCGGTATTTGGCACAGCCTCAAAATTAGCGACTGGCGCTGCTTCGAGGGTAAAAGTAATAGACTGGCTAACGGAATCCTGGCAAGCCGTGTTGATGGCCGTGAGGGTGGCCGTATAATTTCCCGGGCCTGGGTAATTGTGGGAAGGTTCAAATAAATTGCTGGAATTGCCGTCCCCGAATACCCAGTAGTAAGCATCGGCATTGGTGGAAAGGTTGTTAAACTGGACAGATAGCTGATCGATGGTGAAGGTGAAGCCCACGCTTGGAGCGGCTATTGGGTTAACAGTAATATCCGAAGAGTATACGGTTCCGAAACATTCACTCATCACAGCCAGGCGGTAGGTGTAATTTTCCATAGCCCCTACGACTTCATTGATCTGGAGCACACTGCTGTCCGGATGGCTGTAAACCGGCCCCGGGAGTATGTTTTCAAAGCCACTCCCCATATCCACCTGCCATTGGAGGCTGAGTTCGAATCCGGAAACCTGGGCTTGTAATTGGGCATCGTTTCCCTGGCAGGCGGTGATACTGCTTGCCAGTACCTGTACCGTAGGAGGGGTGTTGGCCTCTACGCCTTCCGGTATGCCATCGAAAGTTTCCTGGCTGCCATTAGCGCCGGCCAGCGCCCCATTGGCGCCGGTTCCACAGTCCGTGGAATTTACAGACAAGCCAGATTGCCCACCGCTAAGTACCGGAAAGGCCATGGATCCGGTGCTGATCAGAAAGCGCCCGCCCGCTCCACCGCCGCCGGGGCCAAAACACTGGGCTGTATTGTTATTGTTAGCATTGCCGCCGTCGCCACCTTTGGCTTCTATCAGGATACCTGGAAAATCGGCCAGTGTACCTACTATCGCGATAGTGCCGCCACCGCCGCCACCGCCGCCGCCATCGCCATTGGAAGTTAGGGCAGATTGGCCATTGGCGCGGATGGCGCCGCCCATGCTAATGGCGCTTCCCCACTCGATGAGCACAAGGCCTCCGCCATTGCCCCCATTGGTTGCTACATTGTTATTCCCATGGCCGGCGCCACCGCCGCCGCCCAGGAAAAGGCGATCCGGCAGGGCTTGCAATGCTTTGCCACCGATACCTGGGTTAAATCCTTTACATCCGAAAAAGGAGGGGTTGTCGTTCTCGCCGCCCAAGCCGCCGCCGCTGACATTGGCGCCGCCACCGCCGCCGGCGTTGTGGTCATTACCGCCGCCGCCGCCGTTGGCCTGGGCGCCCCGGCCCCGGTTGCGGCTGGCCGGCGCTGCACTGATGCCTTCCCCCTTTTTGGCTCCGCGAATGCTATTCTCATCATAGGCGTAGTTGCTGTAGTTGGACAGAAAATTGCAGTCGCCGGTATAGTCCAGCACAGCAGAACCGCCACGGAAACCCTTGCCGCTGACGTCTATATCCGCCTCCAGGATAAGTTGCCCGACGGTAAAGGCCAGTACGCCGCCGGTGCTGCCATCCCAGGCTTTGGCGGTTAATGTGCCGTTGACAACGGCCTGTCCGTATTCCGGCATGCTGACGATTTGAACGGCGCCGGCCAGGCCGTACTCCTGACGCAGGGCCTTTTCCAGGATGATGTCGAACCCGTTGATATCCTGGATGTAGGCCCGTTCGTACAAGCCGGCCGAACCTAGATCGGTGATATTCCCAAAGCTGGAAGCATTATCAGTGTTGATCTCCGCCCCCTGCATCTGTATAACGAGGATAGCCTGTCCGGGCGCAAAACCGGAGGTGTCGGATACGGTGAGCGTATTGCTGCAATAATCGATGGCTTCCACCACGGCGTAATGGTTGATGATTCCCGAGAGGGAGTCCTGAGTATGGGCAAAAAACAGGGAAAGGCTGGCGAAAACTAACAAAAGGGCTTTCTTCATAGCGATTAGTTTTTGGGCAAGACAAAGGTAGGGAGGAAAGTTGGGATTTTGCATGGGGGGCGTATTTGGGGGACGAGTGTTTGAGTGTTTGGGGTTCTTGTTCTCTGAGGCGCCTCGAGAGGGAGGGGGGGTACAGGTTTCAGGTTTCAGGGTTTCAGGGTTACAGGCTTGCCCGGCTCGGAGAGACGGGTTACAGGGTTACAGGGTTACAAGTTACAGGGTTACAGGTTACAAGGTTTCTGGTTTCTGGGTTGCTGCCGTTCGACCTGCGGCCTGGAGTCGTCCAGGCTACTATAAGCTTCAAGCCTGAAAATAGCGCTGTTTCCAAAACCAGAGTGCGCTAATTTTTGTCCCTATTCCAAAAATACCCGATCTTTGCCTCCGTTTTCGGCCATTTTCCGAGAGCCGTTGTTAAGTGCAAAGCACAAGGGTTAACGAACAACCGCCAGCTGGCAATTGTATAATGACTATGATCACTGAGATACAACAGGAAGTAACTATAAAATTCGCCGGAGATTCCGGTGACGGCATGCAACTCACGGGAACGCTGTTCACCGAAGATACTGCCATGTCGGGCAGTGACCTGGCTACCTTCCCGGATTTTCCGGCTGAGATCCGCGCACCTCAGGGCACGCTGGCCGGTGTGTCCGGTTTCCAGCTTCATTTTGGCAGCCGTGAGATCCTGACTCCTGGTGACGATTTCGATGTGCTGGTGGCGATGAACGCCGCCGCCCTGAAGGCCAACCTGCACCTTATGGCGCCGGGCTGTACAATTATTGCCAATACCGATGGTTTTGACAAAAAGAATTTGCGCCTGGCAAAATACGAGGATGGCCAGAACCCGCTGGAAAACGATAGCCTTGCTGGTTTTGAACTGATCCAAATGCCCGTAACGAAATTGACGAGGGAAGCCCTTGCCCATTCAGACTTGAGCACCAAGGACAAAGACCTTTGCAAGAATATGTTCGTGTTGGGCTTCCTCTACTGGCGTTACAACCGTTCCCTGGATGCCACACTGGACTTTTTCAAACAGAAGTTCGGCCGTAAGCCGGCTATGATGGAAGCCAACATCATGGCGCTTCGGGCCGGCTACCACTACGGTGATACGGTTGAGGCTTTTACCACCCGTTACGAAGTAAAAGCGGCGCCCCTCGAAAAGGGAACCTATCGCAATATAATGGGCAACGAAGCCCTGGTCATTGGCCTGATCACAGCCGCAAATAAGGCGGGCCTTCCTCTTTTCTACGGAAGTTATCCGATTACGCCGGCTTCGGATATTCTGCACAGCCTGGCCCAGCATAAACACTTTGGCGTGCGCACTTTTCAAGCGGAGGATGAGATTGCCGCTATTTGTGCCGCTATTGGGGCTTCTTATGGAGGGAACCTGGCTGTTACCGGCACTTCCGGCCCGGGCCTGGCCCTTAAAACCGAAGCCATGGGCCTGGCCCTGATGCTGGAACTGCCTCTGGTTATCTGCGATATTCAACGGGGCGGCCCTTCCACCGGCTTGCCTACCAAAACAGAACAATCGGACCTGCTGCAGGCCCTCTACGGCCGCAACGGAGAGAGCCCCCTGCCGGTAATCGCCGCTTATTCGCCTGCCGATTGCTTCGAGGCAGCTTTCGAAGCCTGCCGCATCGCCCTGCAGCACATGACCCCGGTTATTTTGCTCAGCGACGGTTATATCGCCAATGGCGCCGAACCCTGGAAATTCCCCAAAGCTGCCGATATCGCACCTATAGAAGTCCATTTCCACAAAGCCCGGGACAATGGCGAGCCTTTTCTGCCGTATGAACGCGACGAGCGCTACGTGCGCGAATGGGCTTTGCCTGGCACCAAAGGCCTGGCCCACCGTATCGGCGGCCTGGAAAAGGAAGCCGGAACCGGCAACGTTTCCTACGACCCGGCTAACCACGAATATATGGTCAAGATCCGGCAGGCTAAAGTGGACAAGATCGCAGATTTTATCCCCGAACAGGAACTGTCCATCGGCCCGAAACAGGGGCAGGCGCTTTTCCTGGGATGGGGCTCTACCTACGGAGTGATCAAATCGGTGGTGAAAGACTTGCTACAGGAAGGCTATACGGTAGCCCACGCCCATTTGCGGCACATCCGCCCCTTCCCCCGAAATCTGGGCGAGCTGTTACAACAATACGATAAGATCATTATTCCGGAGATTAACAACGGGCAATTGTGCAAGGTCATTCGGGAGCAGTTCCTCCGGGAGGTGATCCCCTATAATAAAATACAAGGTATCCCTATTACCAAAGCAGAACTGAAAGGGTTCGCCCGGCAGGTGTTGGGGCATAGGGCATAGGGCATAGAGCATAGAGCATGGGGCATAGGGGAGTTGCCAACGTGCGACAAGAGACGTGCTGACCTTTTGACACACAAGACATACAAGACACACAAGACCCGTCTCTGCGAGCCGGGCAAGCACACAAGACACACAAGACATACAAGACCCGTCTCTGCGAGCCGGGCAAGCACACAAGACACACAAGACACACAAGACACACAAGACCCGTCTCTGCGAGCCGGGCAAGCACACAAGACACACAAGACATACAAGACATACAAGACATACAAGACACACCAGACACACAAGTAAAATGCCATCAACCAACGGAACAACCACATTGAGCGCCAAAGATTTTGCAACCGGCCAGGAAGTACGCTGGTGCCCGGGCTGCGGAGACTATTCCATTCTCAAGCAGGTGCAAACGGTATTCGCCGAGTTGGAACTCAATCGCGATGAGGTGGCCTTTATTTCCGGTATCGGGTGTTCCTCCCGTTTTCCATACTATATGGATACCTATGGCATGCACTCCATCCATGGGCGGGCGCCGGCAGTGGCTTCAGGGCTGAAGATTGCCAAGCCGGAACTCCAGCTTTGGGTAATCACCGGAGACGGGGATGGCCTGTCCATTGGCGGCAACCATCTGATCCACTTGTTGCGCCGTAACTTCAACCTCAATGTCCTCCTGTTCAACAACCAGATTTATGGCCTGACCAAGGGGCAGTATTCGCCTACTTCTGAGGAGGAAAAGATCACCAAGTCAACTCCTTTGGGTTCGCTTGACCATCCGGTCAACCCACTGGCCTTTGCCCTGGGGGTAGACGGCACCTTCGTGGCCCGCGCTATGGACCGCGACGCCAAACACCTCAAGGAAATGATCCACCGTTGCCACGCGCACAAAGGCACGTCATTCCTGGAGATCTACCAGAACTGTAATATCTTCAACGACGGCGCTTTCCACACCTTCACGGATAAAGAAAGCAAACCGGAAACGACGATATTCCTGGAACAAGGCCAGCCCCTGCGCTTCGGCGCTAACCTGGAAAAAGGTATTCGCCTGGATTGCTTCCGTCCGGTAGTGGTTGATCTGGAAAAAGACGGATTATCTCCGGATGACCTCTGGATTCATGATGAAAAGGACCTCTGCAAAGCCCACTTATTGGCCCGTTTTTTCGATGATCCCAACCATCGGGAACAGCATTATCTGCCTCGCCCCTTCGGCGTACTGTACGCCGTCGAGCGTCCCTGCTACGAGGACTTACTGCACGAGCAGCTTACCACGGCTGTTCGTCAAAAAGGAGAAGGCAAGCTGGATGAACTGCTGGCCGGCTCGTCGACCTGGGAGATCCGCTAAGAGGAACCTGCTGAAATGCGTGAATGTCTGAATGCATGAATGGAATCCATTCTCGCATTCTCGCATTCTCACATTCTCACATTCTCACATTCCCGCATTCTCGCATTCCCGCATTCTCGCATTCCCGCATTCCCGCATTCCCGCATTCCCGCATTCCCGCATTCCCTACTCCACCACCACCTTCCGGTAAGCCCGCCGCGTTCCAGCCCTAACTTCCAGCACATATACCCCCGCCGGCAGGTTGGAGGCATCCAGCGTATGCTGCCAGAACCCCGTGTGAAAATCGTCCTGCAGGCTCAGTAAGCGTTGTCCGATGACATTCAGAAGGGCCAATTCCAGCTTTTCAGCCGGCGGGCCTTCCAGTACCACGGTGAACTGTCCCCGGTTCGGGTTGGGGAAAACGCGCAGCGCTTCCAGCCAGGATTCATCAATCGTGCCGGTCGTCATGATCTCCACCGTTTGAGTGGTTTTAGCTTCACTGCAGGCGTTGGTGATGGTTAGCTTTATGGTGTAAAGGCCATTGCCGGCATAGGTATGAGTAGGCATGGCTTCCATACTGGTGCTGCCGTCGCCAAAGTCCCAGAGATAGGACCAGCCATTACCGGTAGAAACGGAATCAATGTCGATCGTTAACGCTTGCTGAATAAATGTGAATGCTGCCGTTGGCGCTGTTTCAACGACAATCGTTCCGGCCCATCCGGCGCTGTTCGTTCCAAAGGCATTGGTTACCGTAAGATCGGCGCTGTAAGCACCCGGTTCGTTGTACACCACCGTTGGGTTTTGTTCGGTGGAAACTGATGGCTCGCCTCCAGGGAAGGACCAGGACCAACTTTCCGGTTCCCCACCGGTGAAATCACCACTGTATTGCACGGTAAAAGGAACGCAGCCGATGCTGTCATTCACGGAAATGTTTGGCATTGGCGCCTCACCGATGATGCTCACCACCTGCTCTGTGGTATCTTGTCCACACGCATTCGAGCTAATTAAAAACACATTGAAATCTCCTGCACCGGGGAAAATATGCACCGGCTCTTCTTCCGTGCTGCTCGCTTCATTTCCAAAAAGCCAGAGGTAGGTATCGGCATTCTGCGAGCTGTTGGTAAAGCTGGCGGTAAGCCCGTCCAGGACGTAGTCGAAGCTCCCTTCCGGTAGCCCCTCTACTTTGACGAGCTCCATCTTCGTCAGTGCGCCATTACCGGCAGGGTTAGTGGCTACCAGTGTTACGGAGTAGTTACCCGGTGTTGCATAGGAGATCAAAGGATTTTCTTCGGTTGAAGTGGCCGGGGTTCCACCCGGAAATTGCCACTGGAAGCTTTCTCCGTTTACCGATTGGTTGGTGAATTGGACGGTTAGCGGCGCACAGCCTTGTGTATTCGAAGCAGTAAAGTTCGCAACCGGCGCCGACAAGCTGATGGTTACTGTGTCTGTTGTGCTTATCTCACCACAGGAATTGCCGGCAGTTAGGGTTACCAGATAATCCCCGGGCCCACTGTAACTGTGTTCCGGGTTAGTACTTGTACTGGAATCGCCGTCGCCAAAGTCCCAGAAAGAAGTTCCACTGTCAATGGAAGTGTTGGTAAACTGCACGCTTACTCCATTGACTGCATAGTTGAATGCGGCCAGTGGCGGGCCTCCCACCGTGACCAAAACGGAGTCCATGCTACTTCCCGCGGCGTTGGAAGCCTCCAGATAGATGGTGTAGGCTCCAGGGCTGCTGAAGGTGAAGCTGGGGTTCTGCTCCGAAGAGGTTTCGGGCATAGCCCCGGGTGCGCTCCAGGCCCAGGCGGTGGTATTGCTGGTCGACTGGTCCGTCAATTGCACCGTGAAGGGTGCGCAGCCGCTGCTGGCATTGGGTGTAAAGCCAGCCGCAGGCGGTGTGGTGATGGTAACCTCCTGGGTGGTGGTATCGCTGCCACAGGAGTTGGTGGCAATCAATGTAATGGTGTAAACGCCATCCGCCGCATAACTGTGGCCCGGTTCGGCTTCAGAACTGGAACTATCGTCGCCGAAGTCCCAGCTGTAAGTATTGGCATTGGAACTGGTATTGGCCAACAGGATGCTGGTTTGCCCCAGCGTATTGGCCGCCGAGAATGCGGCCAGTGGCGGGCCTCCCACCGTGACCAAAACGGAGTCCATGCTACTTCCCGCGGCGTTGGAAGCCTCCAGGTAGATGGTGTAGGCTCCAGGGCTGCTGAAGGTGAAGCTGGGGTTCTGCTCCGAAGAGGTTTCGGGCATAGCCCCGGGTGCGCTCCAGGCCCAGGCGGTGGTATTGCTGGTCGACTGGTCCGTCAATTGCACCGTGAAGGGTGCGCAGCCGCTGCTGGCATTGGGTGTAAAGCCAGCCGCAGGCGGTGTGGTGATGGTAACCTCCTGGGTGGTGGTATCGCTGCCACAGGGGTTGTTGGCAATCAATGTAATGGTGTAAACGCCATCCGCCGCATAACTGTGGCCCGGTTCGGCTTCGGAACTGGAATTGCCGTCGCCGAAGTCCCAGCTATAAGTATTGGCATTGGAGCTGGTATTATCCAGCAGGATGCTGGTTTGCCCCAGCGTATTGGCCGCCGAGAATTCGGCCAGTGGCGGCCCGCCCACCGTGACCAAAACGGAGTCCATGCTACTTCCCGCGGCGTTGGAAGCCTCCAGGTAGATGGTGTAGGCTCCAGGGCTGCTGAAGGTGAAGCTGGGGTTCTGCTCCGAAGAGGTTTCGGGCATAGCCCCGGGTGCGCTCCAGGCCCAGGCGGTGGTATTGCTGGTCGACTGGTCCGTCAATTGCACCGTGAAGGGTGCGCAGCCGCTGCTGGCATTGGGTGTAAAGCCAGCCGTAGGCGGTGTGGTGATGGTAAGCTCCTGGGTGGTGGTATCGCTGCCACAGGGGTTGGTGGCAATCAATGTAATGGTGTAAACGCCATCCGCCGCATAACTGTGGCCCGGTTCGGCTTCGGAACTGGAATTACCGTCACCAAAGTCCCAGCTGTAAGTATTGGCATTGGAGCTGGTATTGGCCAACAGGATGCTGGTTTGCCCCAGCGTATTGGCCGCGGCGAATGCGGCCAGTGGCGGGCCGCCTACCGTTATGGTTTGCAGGGTGGTGTCGCTGCCGCCGGCATTGCTGACAACCAGAGTCACGGTATAGGAACCGGGTTGAGAGAAGGTAGCCGTTGGATTGGCGAGGATGGAGGTGTCCGGCATTCCACCTTCAAAAGTCCAGAAGTAACGAGTAGTATTGGCGCTGAAAGCGTTGGTAAACTGCACCGTGAATGGAGCACAACCTGATGACGCATTTGCGGTGAAGCCTGCAGAAGGTGGCGTTACGATGGTAAGTTGTTGGGTGGTGGTATCGCTTCCACATTCATTCGAAGCGATGAGCATAATGGTATATACCCCATCGCCCGGAAACTCGTGGGCCGGACTGGAAACCGTACTGGTGTCGCCGTCGCCGAAGTTCCAAAAATAACTGTCCCCGTTCGTGGTCGTATTATTAAAAGTGGCGGTAGTACCCCCCGGCGAGTAGCTGATTCCGAAGCCGCTGTCAGGCGCATCGCCGATCTGGATAAAATTGCTTTGTACGATCGTATCAGTCGTACCCGCTCCATTGTCGACAATAAGGGTCGTGCTATAAATGCCGGACTGATTGTAAATAACCGTGGGGTTCGCAGCAGAAGAGGCGCCAGGGCTGCCCCCTTCGAACGTCCACTGCCAGGAAACCGGGCTGCCGATGGTTTCATCGGAATAGGTGACGGACAGCCCCGGGCAGCCCTGTATTGCGTTAGCTGAAAAAGCAGCCTGAATGGGCTGTTCCAAAATGATCGTTTCCGAGACAGAAGCCTCCCCGCAATCATTCGAAGCCGTAAGCGTGAGGGTGTAAGTTCCGGCAGTAGCGTAGGTATGAGCCGTGCTCAGGTCGGTGCTGGTGCTGCCATCCCCGAACTGCCAAAGCACACTGTTTGCGTTCATGGAAAAGTCATCCGCATTAACCGTCAGGCCGGTAACGTCATAAAAGAAATCCGGTTCTGGTAATCCCTCCACAATGATGTAAGCATTGCGGGTGATCGTTTCCGAGCCACCGCCATTACTTACGGTAAGAATGACGTTGTAGGCGCCGGGCACGTTATAGATGACGGTGGGAAAGGGATCGTTGGAGCTGGACGGCAGACCGCCCGGGAATTGCCAGGCCCAGTCATCCACCAGGCCCAGCGAGAGATCCTGGAAATTGACTTCCAAAGGAAAACAGCCTGTGGTGACGTCGGAGGTAAAGTCCGGAACAGGAGGCAGCAGCGGGATACAGTCGGCGCTAATGCGCACATTGTCGATGTACATGCCGTTCCCATGGTCATTGATGTTTTCAATGCGGATCTTGACATTGGACTGGCCGGCGAAAGCAGACAGGTTGACCGTCAGGCAATCAGCGCCGAATGACCCGGCGTAGCACCAATCGGTAGCCAGGACAGGAGTAAAAGGGGAGGTCAGGTCCGGCGCCGTCGAGAAATTGCCGCCTCCATTTTCCTGGCCGACAAAAACCTGATTGGGAAAGGTGGCTCCACCGTCGGTGGAAACCAGTATTTTTAAAATATCGCTGCGCTGAGGGTTGTAGCGCCGGTAGGCATAGTCTAATTGTAAAACCACGCCGGTCTGGCCGGTAAAGTCCAGGGCAGGAGATACCATGGCGTCGACTGCACCGGGGCTGTTGTAATAAAAATTATCCATAAAAGCAGCCTGCTTGCCATATTGAGCGCCGCCTACAGCGCGGGTTTCCCAGCCCTTGCTGTTGTCTGGATTGAGAACCTGCCAATTGCCCAGCCCGTTTTCGAAAGTTTCATAGAACAAATATTTTGAACCGTTATTGTCAATCAAAATATCTGTATTCAGTACGGTGAAATCAGAACCTCCGGCATTAGTGACTTCCAAAGTGGCCGTGTATAGGCCAGGGTTGGGATAATACACCACGGGATTCTGCAGGCTGGACGTAGCCGGCACTCCTCCCGGGAAGGTCCAGCTCCAGGAGACAGGATCGTTTTCAGAGACGTCGAGGAAGGGGATGAAACTACCCGGGCAGGCCTCTACCACTGGAGCCTGGATGGCCGCCACCGGAGGCTGGGCAGAGCCGCAATTGCTGAAACAGCCGCCCTGGTTGGCGCGGGCGGCAATGAAGTTATTGATCGTCGAAACCGAAGCACTCGACCATTGGGAGGTGTTCTGGACCGCCGGCGCCATGATAAATGGAGTGCCGGAGCCATCGTGGCTGGCATTGAAATTGTGGCCGAACTCATGGGCCTGCAATACCCGCAGCAGATCCGCATTGGTGCTAAAGCGCTGCAGCACATTGTACTCCAGATTGGAACACAGGCCGCCTACCCAGGCGACCCCGATGACATCGCCGAAAAGGTCTCGGTTGGTCCACAGCGAGGCAATGTCCTTCGAAACACCAAAGCCTCCGCTGTTGCCCCAGCTGGTGAAAGCGTCGAGTAAGTCGCCGGAATTGGTTGTGGCCGGCCAGGGGTCGCAGTTTGAACAACTCGACACGAAATAGGCAGACACCGCAAAAACGATCTGGTTGTTGAACTCATTATCGTAGTTGGATTGGACGTTGTTCAGTACGCCCAGCATGAAGTTTTCCGCACCGGAAACGGAACCGAACACATTGAAAAGCTGGAAATCCGCCGCTAGGGCTACATCCACCTGATAACAGTTCATTACTATCCGCTCCATGGAAGGGGCCGGCCTGATTGGTTCGGATTGCTCCTGTGTGAGTTCATCGGCGCCGCAATGCCAGGCCGGATCGTGGATAGCGGCGGAGGCTGGGTAAACCACATAATAATCTTCCGGGTACCGCGCGTCGAACAACCAGGCCGGTTCGATATAGTAAGTTTCCGCCCCTTCCTCCAGAAAGCCATAGAGGAAGTGTTCATCTACCGTTAACCGCACTGCGCCACCCTGGGGTAGTAAGGCCTGGCCTTTAAAAGTTTTGGTTTCCGAACGGGTGGGGTATTCCTTGCCTTCCTCCGTCTGTACGGTAAGGAGGTAGTTGTCGGCACGTACTTCATTGGAAATTAGCGTAATAGCCCAATCGTACTGATTGCCAAGCCGGAGGTGGAAATTGGCCGGGCCATCAGCACTTTTGATGAAAGTATTGAGGCCGGGTGTTTCAATGTGGTAAAGCCCATATTGTAAAAATGCCTGATCAAATGCTTCGGAGGGCATCCCTTCAATAGCCCGCCCACGGAAAATAGGCTGCGCCTGGAGCAGGGACGTCAAGAATAGCAAAGAAAAGAAGAGTAAGCAGAGTCGTTGCATGATACCGTTTTTCAGTTTGATGCTTATTTGGCAGTGGGTAATTAAGCAATGATTGGCCTTGTGGGAGCCAGTCTTGTTCTCAAATGCCTTTTGGTAAGAATTGTGGGATAAAATGCATCCTTGTGCAGCACGGCAGAAGGATGGTTGCGATATTTGCGGATTTAGGTGAAAATCGCTTTTGGGACACGAAAATAGCAGTTAAAAGGGGATTGTAAAAGCACATTTATCTTTTAGTCAGGTATCCTGCAATTCGAAAGTGCCTCGGGAGTTAAGTTTCGTATACTTAAGCCCCGGGAGAACGAGCTTTGGGGGGTGCAGAACTTAGTTCCCGAGGCGCTAATGCTAAGCTTTTGTTAAAGCAGCCCACTTCAGGCAACCAAACAGGCGCCGAAGGGAACCATCCTCTCAGGGAATTGTCTTCCTTCTAAGCCACACGTTGTGGCCAACAACTTTATCTTTATCTTTGCAAAAAACACGAAATAACCTATGAAAAGGATCTTGCAACTGAGCCTGCTGCTATTTGTCCTGCTGCTGGCTTTCCAGGTGGATGGCTTTAGCCAGGGAAAGAAGAAAAAATCGGATACGGACAAGTATTTCGATGAAAGCGGCAATTTCGCCAGCAAATTGTGGTACGGCGGTGGGTTCACCCTCGGCTTTTCGGGCAACAACTTCGAAAGCGTTTTCCAATTTGGCCTTTCCCCGATTGTGGGCTATAAGATCACGGAAAATTTTTCTGTTGGGCCCCGGGCTTCTCTGGTTTACATATACTATAAGGCCGAGACGGGCACCATCGATGGGGTGGAATCCACCAATCTGCTGAACTATGGCATTGGGGCTTTTGCTCGTTACAAGATCGCCCGTACCATTTTTGCCCATGTCGAATATGGCTTCGATAACGAGGTTTCTACCTTAGGCTATAATTCCATTAGCCGGAAGTGGGAGGTGAACCGCCGGTTAAACAATAATGCTTATATCGGCGGTGGCTATAATGATGGTAATGGAGTATGGGGCTATGAGATATACCTGCTCTACAACCTGATACAGGATGACACCTCTCTCAATTTACCTTTCGATATCAGATTTGGCGTCACCTATAACTTTTAAGGAATCGGAGTCCGCGCCAGAGCGTCGTTTATGAGGCCCGCCTGAGCCGGATGCTTGGCTCGACTATACTTAGAGATTGATACTACGCCCTGCAGGCGTTTGATGCTGTAGATACTGGTGATGCCCCTTCCATCTCTGCTTTTCTGCCCCGATTTCGGGCCAGAAAAGAGTATCCATAGCATCGCTAAGCAGGGGTGGACTTCAGTCCGCTGAATTGTTGCCGCTTCACAAAAAAAGCCCGGCAGTGCAAGTACACCGCCGGGCCTTTCTTTTTGGTAGATCAGTACCCTAAGCCTTATGGCCGAACGACGATCAGCTTCTTCGCTTTGACCTCGCCGCCATTATTCAAATAGACTACGTACAGCCCGCCCTGCCAGTTGGCGATCTGGAACTCGTAACGGTTCTCACCCGGTACCGAAGACACCTGGCGCGTTTCCATCACCTGTCCTCTGCTGTCGAGCATCCGAAGGGTGCTTACCGGCGCTGCCTGATCACTCAGCAGGAAGCTAACCACCACTTGTTCTGTTGCGGGGTTAGGCGTCAGCTTCATCGCCTGGATGACACCTTCCGACGTAACGTTCTGCTCCGCCAATTCCGGGCTGTTGACCCGATTGATCGTAACGAAGTTATCGGACAGGTCCCAGCAATCATCAGTCAGCATAGCCGTGGAAGCCGTATCGCCAGCCATGGCAGTGACCGTACCCGTATAGGCCAGGCCCCAAACACGGCAAATGCCGGGATCTGCGCCTTCAAAGTCTTTCGTGTCGCCACTGAGGAGCTCCAGAATAACATTGTTTTCATCCGTTATGACAAAGGTGAAGGGCGTATTGGGCGATGCGAAAGCACTTACAAAAGTGATCTCATCCGGAATGGAGTCTCCCACAATGATGTTGACGACATCCTCACCCTGATCTGTTAATACCAGGCCGCCATCAGGCGCTTCGACAATAACGGTGATAAAGTTGCCTGACAATTGGTAGCAGTCGCTGGCCACCTGTTCGGTCAAAATATCATCGTTGAAGCCCAGCAACAAGTCCCCGTTCAGGGAAACACCCCAGACTCGGTAAATACCTGGCGCTGCGCCTTCGAAATCGATGAAATTACTCTCTACATCCGCCACGATCACCCGGTTGCTCTCATTGGTGATAACATAACGGTAGTTCGCATCCCCACTGCTCGTGGTCATGATGACGAGGTCGGAAATACCATCCGGGCAGCTGTAGATCGTGTCCTGTCCGAAAAGCGTACCTACAAACCCGCCTTCAACAGCCGGGCCACGGTAAACAGAGATAAAATTGGCCGATAGCTCATAACAGCTGGTTGCCAATTCCACTGCCGCGGCATCTTCACCGATGATATTGTTCAAGGCGCCAGTATAAGAAAGGCCCCAGATGCGGTAGTATCCTTCTGCAAGCAGATTGAAATCTATTTCATCGGTGTCGAAAATGTCCAGAACCACGTTGTTGGTATCCGTCAACAGGTACACATAGGCGTTAATTGACGTGCTGGTCGTCTCCAACGGAACGAGGCCACTGTCCGGGCCCGGGCAAACCTGTACATCCGTTTCTCCATCGGAGGATACCGAACCGCCTTCCGGCAGGTCGCGGATGATCGTGATCACCTCGGCGGCAAAGTCATAACAGCCGGAGGAAGGAATGACGTTCGTGATGATATCCCCGATGTTGAGCGTCAACGTACCGGTGTAGGAAATCCCCCAGACCTTGGCAATGCCAGGCCCGGCCAGTTCGAAATCGAACTCGTCACCGGGAATGAACCCGATCACGACGTTGTCTTCGTTGGTAACCGCGAAGATGTAATCCGCATCCGTCGCAGAGGTGGTGGTGAAAAACTGTATTACATTGGGCTGGCCATCGCCAACGCAGAGGTTGAGTACATTGACGCCCACACCTGCACTGGTAAAGATGGTGGCTCCATCCACGCCAATGGCCGTAATTTCCAGGAAGTTATCGGTCAGGTCAAAACAGTCGGTCGACAGGTCTACATCGAAGATGTTGTCTCCCGGAATGACAATGGGACTGCCGGTGAAGGCCAGGCCATACACCCGGTAGACGCCCGAAAGGGCGTTGTTGAAATCAAAAGCCGTCGTATCGAACGCAGAGATGATGAAGTCATCCTGGTCGGTAACGATGTACAGGTAATTGGAGTTGGAAGCCCCATCGACCACAAATTCAACGACATCGGGGGTGTTATCTCCAACACAGATCTCGATGTTGACCGGGCCTGCGCCAGAGGAGATCAGGCCTGCATTCGGAGTTTCCCGTATGACTGTGATATAATTGTCGGACAGGTCGAAGCAGTCATCGCTCAAGGCTACCGCAGCGGCGTCATCGCCAACTGCAGCGGTGACGTTGCCGGTGTAGGCCAGGCCCCAGATGCGGCAGATCCCGGCGGGAGCATCGTCGAAGTCAAAGCTGTCACCGGTTGGCAGGCTGAGGATGATGTTGTTCTCGTCGGTGATCACGTAAGTGTACAGGCCGGCTGTGCCGCTGCTGTCCGCCCTGACAATATCCGGATTACCATCGCCGGGGCAAACGTACACTTCAGTGGCGCCGTTCGGCCTCGATACCATACCTCCGTCCGGAACGACCCGAACAACGGTGATGTAGTTATCAGACAAGTCGAAGCAGTCATCGCTCAGCGCTACTGCAGCGGCATCATCGCCAACCATGACGGTGATATTGCCGGAATAGGCCAGGCCCCAGATGCGGCAGGTGCCGGCGGGGGCGCCGTCGAAGTCAAAACTGTCGCCGGTAGGCAGGCTGAGGATAATATTGTTTTCATCGGTGATCACATAGGTATACAGGCCAAGTGCGCCCGTACTGTCCGCAGTAACGATGTTGGGCATGCCATCGCCGGGGCAGGCATATACCAGGTTTTCACCATCCTCCGTGGCAACAGTGCCTCCTATGGGCACCTGCCGAATGACCGTAACATAGTTGTCGGACAGATTGAAGCAGTCATCCGTCAGCATGACCGACGCCGCGTCGTCGCCGGCTTGTGCGATAATGTTACCGGTATAGGCCAGGCCCCAGATACGGGATACCCCCACACCGGAGATATCAAAGTCAGCCTCATCGCTATCCAGAATAGTACTTATAATGTTGTTCTCATCCGTGACCACATAAACATACAGCCCTGCCGTACCACTACTGTCAAAGCGGATGATGTCGGGGTTGCCATCGCCGGGGCAAACGGCTACTTCGGTTTCGCCATCTTCGGTGGCCACTGTGCCGCCTACCGGCGTCTGGCGATTAACCGTGATGTAATTTTCAGACAGGCTGAAGCAATCATCACTCAGTGCAATAGCCGAAGCAGTATCCCCCACCATAGCGGTGACGTTCCCGGTATAGGCCAGGCCCCAAACCCGGCAGGTGCCGGCTGGCGCGCCGTCGAAGTCAAAGCTGTCGCCGCCCGGGAAACCCAGGATCACATTATTGGCATCGGTGATGACATAGGCGTAGGCGCCGCTGGAAGTACCCGAACTGTCAAAGCGGATAACATCCGGATTGCCGTCGCCGGGGCAGGTATAAACGGTGGTTTCGCCATCTTCGGTGGCCACCGTGCCGCCATTCGGCAACTCGCGCACTACCGTGATATAGTTACTCGACAGGTCGAAGCAATCATCGGATAGGGGCACTGCAGAGGCGGTATCCCCCACCATGGCGGTGACGTTCCCGGTGTAAGCCAGGCCCCAAACCCGGCAGGTGCCGGCTGGCGCACCGTCAAAATCGAAGCTGTCTGTTCCCGGGAATGCCAGAATGACGTTGGCTTCATCGGTGATGACGTAGGCATAAGGGGTGATCCCTGCGAAAAGGCTGTCAAAGTGGATAATATCCGGGTTGCCGTCGCCGGGGCAGGTGTGAACAATGGTTTCACCGTTTTCTGTTTCCACCTGGCCTGCTTCCGGCACTTCCCGGATCACGGCGATGTAGTTGCTGGAGAGGTTGAAACAACCATCCGCCAACACAGCGGTAGAAGCCGTATCTCCCACCATCGCGATGAGGTTGCCGGTATACGACAGGCCCCAGATGTAGCAGATGCCGGCCGGGGCGCCGTCAAAGTCAAAGCTGTCGCCGGCAGGGACATCCAGAATGATATTTTGCTGATCGGTGATGACGTAGGTAAACGAACCACCGGCTGCTCCGGTACTGTCGAACGAAAGCAGGTCGGGGTTGCCGTCGCCGGGGCAGGTGTATTTCAGGTCCGAACCATCACTGTAAGAAACTACACCACCGACAACATTCTCGTGGATCACATTGATGAAACTTGACGACAAACTGAAACAGTCGTCGCTCAGAGGCGCCGCGGCAGCGTCATCACCTATCTGGGCAGTGAGGTTGCCGGTGTAAGCCAGCCCCCAGACGCGATAAACGCCACCGGGCAGGCCTTCAAAATCAAAGCTGTCGCCGTTGGCAAAGGCCACTATGATATTGTCCGAATCAGTGATGACGTATACGTACGGGCTATTGGAAGCCTGGATGCTATCAAACTGCAGCAGGTCGGCATTGCCATCACCCGGGCAGGTATATACGGTGCTATCGCCGGTTTCTGTCAACACATCGCCTCCCACAGGCACTTCCCGAACAACCGTGATGAAATTGTCGGACAGGCTGAAGCAATCGTCTGAAAGGGGCACAGCCGAAGCGGTGTCGCCTACCATAGCGGTGACCGTACCCGTGTAGGCCAGGCCCCAGATGCGGCAGGTGCCGGCTGGCGCGCCGTCGAAGTCAAAGCTGTCGCCGCCAGGGAATCCCAGGATGACGTTATTCTCGTCTGTGATGACGTAGGCGTATGGCCCGCTGGAGGTTCCGGAGCTGTCAAAGGTAATAAGGTCGGGGTTGCCATCGCCCGGGCAGGTGTAAACGATGGTTTGTCCATCTTCGGTATTGACACTTCCTCCATTCGGCGTTTCCCGGACTACGGTCAGGAAGTTTTCAGAAAGGCTGAAACAACCATCGGACAGTGTCGCGGTGGCAGCATCATCGCCTGACATAGCGGTAAGGTTGCCGGTGTAGGCCAGGCCCCAGATGAGACAGGTGCCGGCTGGCGCGCCGTCAAAGTCAAAGCTGTCGCCCGAAGGAATGTCCAGTATGATATTTTGCTGATCGGTAATGACGTAGGTAAAGCTGCCGACTACTCCGGAGCTGTCAAATAAAAGCAGATCCGCGTTGCCATCGCCGGGGCAGGTGTATTTTAGATCTGATCCATCCGCATAAGCAACGGTTCCTCCGATAGCCATTTCGCGTCGAATGGTAATGAAGTTGTCTGACAGGCCAAAGCAGCCGTCAGCTAATATAGCGGCTGCGGCATCATCGCCCACCATGGCAAGCAGGTTGCCGGCATAAGCCAGGCCCCATACTCGGCAAACGCCTACGCCAGCACCATCGAAATCGAAAGTGCCGTCCGGAGCGAAAGCCATAATGATATTATTCTCATCCGTAACCAGGTAAGTGTAATTGTCAGCGCCGGGCGAATTATTGGTAAAGGTAAACAGATCCGGTTCGCCATCGCCGACACAGGCGAGTCCATCGGTGTCGCCATTGTCGAGGGCTACCGAGCCTCCTTCCGCTACCTGCCGAATGACCGTGATATAGTTGTCGGACAGGTCGAAACAATCGGTACTCAGCGCATCCGTCGCGGCATTCTGTCCAGGCGTTCCAAGCAGGACGCCACTATAGGAGAGGCCCCAGATGCGCTGTTCGCCGGAGCCAGGGCTTTCAAAGTCGTAGCTATTGCCGTCCACAACCGCGATGATGAAATTGTTGTCATCGGTCACCAGGAAAACATAAGGGGCTGTAGCGCCGGTTTGGTTGGTAAAAGTCAGCACATCTGACACGCCATCTTCCACGCAAATTGTGGCGGAAGTTTCCCCATTGGATAACTCAACGGTTCCGCCATCCGGTTGGGAACTGGTAACTTCGATGAAGTTTTCGGAGATGCCATAGCAGTCTCCGGCTAGTTGGGAAACACCCACTGTATCTCCTACCATGGCTTCGAGGTTGCCGGCAAAGGCCAGGCCCCAGACGTGGTAAACCCCTTCTGGGCTGCTCTCAAAATCATAGGAGTTGCCGCTGGCAATTGCCGTGATGACGTCGTTCTCATCGGTGATGAGGTAGGCGTAGTCTTGTCCGGCAGAAGAAGTGTTAGTGAATTCCACTACATCGGGTGAGCCGTCTCCGGAGCAGACGAAGATTGAGGTATTTCCATTGGAGGTGCTGACCGCTCCGGCATCAGGCACGAAATTAATGACCGGAATGTAGTTGTTGGTCAGGTTCCAGCAAAGCGTTGCCAGCTGAGCGGTCGTGGCATCCTGCCCTAGCTGGACTGTGGTAGTACCCAGGAAGGAGAAGGCCCATACGCGCAGGTTGCCCCCTCCCAGCCCTTCAAAGCTGATGACATTGCTGAGGCTGAACTTTAAAATAATATTGTTCTCATCGGTTACGAGGTACCCAAAAGGCATCGCAAAAGGTTTGACCTTGAACCGGTAGGTGGTTGCCAGTCCGTCGCCTTCACAGGTAGTGATTTGTGTTGCTCCGCCCACTACGGAAATGGTAGCGTCGATGCAATTAACGTTAGTTTGGGATTTGGCCATTGGCCCGAATAAGAGTAACAGGGCGATAGCCTGAAGTAAAACTCTGAATTTCATATGGATTGCGGTTTTACCAAGTTTGAAAGAATACGATTGAAATGGTCAAAGCAATGCGCTCGGGCATAGCCGTATGACAAAAGATGGGGGGGAGTAACATGTGCCATAAACAATATAGTGCGCAACAACGCTCCTTATTGTTTGTAGGTTTGGGAAGTCTCTCAGAGGATGGGCTGGTTATTGGTTAAAAAAAAGTCGAATTAGGTTGTTTTTACCCAGCCATTGCAAAGATGCGGATTCCCATGCGAATTTATTATATTTTTTCATATAAAAAAAGGGGAGCGCTTAAATTTATTGGGAGTTTCATGGCCTCACTGTTTTCTGGTTTCCTGGTTTGGCGGCCAAGTGGACATTGAATTTATGATATAAAAAAAATTAAAAAGCATTTCAGGCCGGGTATATCTGGATAAACTTCGGAAGCTCAAGCAATGGGACACCCCAACTCACTCAATGAGGTTGATTAGCGTGCGGTAATCGTCGAAGGCGGCATCGCCGGTTTTCATTTCCAGCAGGCCCGAGAGGGGATAACCGCTGTAGGCTTCCTCCAGGCTCATGCGCGTCTGTTCACACCGGATCTCGATCTCGCCGTTTTTGATCTGTTCCATGCGCCACCGATAGGTCGCTTCCATTCGGTTCAGGATGCGTTCGTTGGCTTCGATAAAGTCCGTTTGGGGTGCAACGGCGTTTATTTGCTGGAAGGCGCGGTTGTTGCGGGCCAGCATCAGCCCTTTTTCCATGATGAAGTAGGCCGTATGTGCCCAGCTTTGGTCTTCAGTCAGCAGTTTGGAATAGAGCACCAACTGAAGGTCCTCCTCATTTCGGATAGATTCTTCCCGGTAGCGGGCGCCTCGCCATTTGAGGTCGATGACGGCCATCTCGGAGCCTCTTTCCAGGACGAGGTCGGCCCGGCCGTTGACGGTAATGCCGAGGAATTTGCCTTGCAGCGGCATTTCGGTATCTTTTACCTGCCATCCATTTTCACGGATGTGCTGAACCAGGCTCCAGGCGGCGTATTTTACGCGTTGTACAAAGCTTGCCCGCTCGGGTTCTTTACCATACAGGAGCATGACGGCCCCTTCGCGCGCCAGTAAGGGCATGGTTTCCTGGTCGATAAATTTTTCTACCTGAGGCCGTTCCCAGTTTCGTATATCCTGGCTAAGCAGTTTTTCAAAGAAGCGGTGGGCCAGGTTGCCCATCAGGGTTTGTTCTTTGACAATACTAAGTATGGAGGATTTGCGCAGCCGGATCTGATGGCGGAAAACCCATTGGTAGGGGTAATAAAGGAGGGCTTCCAGGCTGGTTAGTGTTTCTTCCTCCCGTTGTCCCAGTTTATGAGCGGAGCGGACATGCAGGAACGGCCGGGCCCGGCCCAGGCGCCGATTCGGCAAGCTGGTATAGGCCGGCAATTGGAAATGACTTGCCAGTATGGCCGACTGTTCGTCCTTATCGATGTGAAAACTGATGGGGCTGAGGTCTCCGAAAGCAGCGGCCATGTCGCCCAGCAAAGGGTGGGGTTGGGAATCCTGGCCTGCCGTTGTTTCGGGCAGCAGCAGGATCAGGCGCCGGCGGGTATGCAGGATGGGGCGCTTGCGCTGCCAGATCAGCCGCTGATTTTCGATATCCGGCCCTTCCAGCAGCACCTGCCGTTGTTCGAGAAATTCACGTTCCGGTTGGTACCAACGGGAAAAGAAATGATCCGGCTCATTTTGAACGAAATTCCACCACAGCAACGCTTCAACCGGGCCGATCACAGCGGCAGGGTGGGCCGTGTAGGGCAGGAATCCACATTCCCGCTCGCCGAGTTGTACCGGCGCTGGTTCGTAGATGGTGCGCACGATGCGCTCCAGTTCCAGATGGGACAATTGCTCTTCCGGCAGGGCTTCCAGCAGTTCCCGGATGCGTTTGGCCTGCTCGCTCAATACCAGCAGGGAATTATTTTTGTTGCCTTCTTCTTCAAAGCACTCGTAGGCCCATTTGGACAGGTAGGCAAAAATTTCAATGACATCTTCCTTTGGTGCTACCGATGCGATATCATAGCGCCGGCGGGTAAACCAGAATTTATACTGATGGTCGATCTTTACTATATCGATGCTGCTGTTGCGGCTGGCTCTGTCGCGCATTTCGTCAAAATACCGGGCGATCATCACTCGCCAGCCGTCGCCTCCCAGGCCTGGGGTTTGCGCCATCTGGGCGGCAATGCGGTTGGACAATTCCGTTTCCAGTGGTTTGATGGCGAGCGACACGAATTCCATGACCTTGAAGGGGTCGATAGGATCCCAAAGGAAAACGGCTGCCAGTTTGAGTACCTGAAGCGTGGGCCGGGCCAGCGAAGCCGATAGTAGCCCCAGCCTGGGCAAACCCTCGTGGATAAGCGCCTGCCCGAGGGAGCGGTTTTGATCCGGGATCAGTGCAGCCGGCCGAAAATCCGGATTATTGCGCAGCAATTGGGCGAGGTAGGCAGCCAGCCCTGCTTCCCGCTTGCCTTTTAACAATAGCAGAGAACCGTCGCCGCGCAAAGGCTGCCGCTGCCCGTTGGCCGGTGGTTGCATCAGGGCGCGTTGCAGCCTTGCCAGGTCGCTGTCTCCTTCCGGAGGACTGGCTTCCAGGGGAAGGACAGTTACATTCCGCTCCTGAAACAGGGCTAATAACCGCCGAAAATGAGTGGGAAGCAGCGCAATGGGCTCGTTGAGATAAATGGTGTCTGGCGCCAGCTTTGAGTGAGGCAACTGCTGCAAAACCCGGCAATAGCGGTCGGCATAACCGGCTGACAGGTCCAGGAGGTTTGTTTTATCCTGCAAAAGCGCTTCTATTTCCGACAGGCAGCTCAACCGGGCCGGCATGCCCGGCACCGGCTCGAAACGCCAGCCAGCCAACAACAGCTCATCACGCCTTTGTAAAAGGTTGGCGGCAGTGGCAAACTGGTCGGCTTCAAAAGAAGCCCGGTAAAAGGCCTGCGGCCGTGCAGAAATATGGCGGTGCAGGGCCTGCCGGTATTGCTCAATACGAAGGTATTCATTGTCATTAGGGTGGCCGGACAGGCCCAGGTGGGATTCTAGAAACAACAACAAGCCTTGTGGCCCCAGGTAGTGCAGGCCGCCGGTGCTGTGATTAGGTAGGGGTAAGGCTTCCTCGTCTAATGCCAAGCCGAAATAGATAACCATGCTTTCCTGGTTTAGAATTGGCGCTTACCCTCCGGTTTCCTTTTTCAATTCCTGCATCTGGCTTTCCCAGAGTTGTTTTTGGTCTTCCAGTTCGTCTTTGTCACAGAAATCAGTGATCACCAGTATCGTTTCGCCAGTGACCGGGGACTGGGAAATATCGAATTCCAGGTATTCTTCCTTACTCTCGGCTTCCAGCCATCGGAAGCGGATTCGTTCGTCTTCTATATCTTCCAGGATTTCAGCAACCTCTTCTGAACCGCTCCAGAAGAAGGTATAGGTGGTCCCCTGAATGTCCACTTCATCGCAGAACCAGCGGACTAGGCAGGCGGGAGTGGTCAAAAAGGTATAGAGTATGGTGGGAGAGGCCCGGAAGATAAATTCCAAATCAAACTTTACTCTTTCCATACTTGATTTTGCTTAATATACAGTTCTTTGCACCAAACAAGGGCAGCCCTATCCACTAGGGAATACCATTAGGATACAGGCCGCTTCCCGAAACCAACTGCCATTATTTTGGTGAAAGGGCAAAGGCAAGCAGGTTGTAGGCCAGGATGATGCCCCACAATAAAAAAGAAAAAAATGATTTTTCCAAAAAATGACTTGCTCTATATATTTTAGCTGCATAGCCGGAAGCGCCTATCTGAATAATGCCATTGAAAATAGGGTGTAATACCCCTTCCGCCAAACAGGAATTGGTCGGGTCAAAACGCCCCGGAATTATCAGCTATGCCTTTTTTTCATTGGCGTTTAGTTGAACTCGGGGAACTTTTTGACCCCAGAAGGTGTTTTTACCGTGTTCAGCTATAATATTATAAAGCCCTTGACTTGAATGGGATTTTCCCTTATTTTTGTGGGCTGTATTTCTTAACCAAAAGGGCATCAAAACGACAGTGTGTAGCATAACGATTAAAGAAATCTCAAGCGGCTACTGCTGTAAACAATACCATCAACGATCCCGTCATATCCTCCCTAGTAACCCGCTTTCATTTCATTTGATTTTCAACATTTCAAACTAAAAAACTATTCGCGTACATGAGACAGCTTAAGATTACAAAATCTATTACCAACCGGGAAAGCCAATCCCTGGAAAAGTACCTGCAGGAAATCGGGAAAGTGGACCTCCTGACGCCGGAAGAGGAAGTGGAACTGGCCAAACGGATCAAACAAGGTGATCAAGCTGCTCTGGAAAAGCTTACCAAAGCCAACCTTCGCTTCGTCGTTTCTGTAGCGAAGCAATACCAAAATCAGGGTTTATCCCTTAG
Source organism: Lewinellaceae bacterium (assembly GCA_020636215.1). Lineage (GTDB taxonomy): Bacteria > Bacteroidota > Bacteroidia > Chitinophagales > Saprospiraceae > JACJYE01. Next base: position 503,904 of record JACJYG010000004.1, on the reverse strand, counting down.
TGACCTTATCAACGAAGGCAACCTGGGCCTCATAAAAGCTGCCCAGCGTTTCGACGAAACACGCGGGTTCAAATTTATCTCCTATGCCGTATGGTGGATTCGCCAGTCTATCCTCCAGGCTTTAGCCGAGCAGTCTCGTATTGTGCGCTTGCCCCTCAACAAGGTCGGTTCCCTGAATAAGATCAATAAAGCTTTTTCCGAGCTGGAACAAGAATACGAGCGCGAGCCCTCCGCTGAGGAACTGGCGGAAATGCTCGAAATTCCTACTGAAGAAGTGGAAACAACTCTGGGCGTTGCCGCCCGCCACGTTTCTATGGATGCCCCCTTCGTGGAAGGGGAGGATAACTCCCTGCTCGATGTGTTGGAAAACAGCAGCACTCCTGAAACGGATTCCGCTCTCGATTACCTGGAATCACTCCGCAAAGAGATCGAACGCTCCCTTAGCACCCTGACCGACCGGCAGTGCGATGTCATCAAACTGTATTTCGGCATTGGTGTGGAACACCCCATGTCGCTGGAAGATATTGGTGAAAAATTTGGCCTGACACGCGAACGGGTCCGCCAGATTAAAGACAAGGCTATCAATAAATTGCGCTCCGCCAACCGAAGCAAATTGCTGAAGTCCTATCTCGGGGCTTAAGTTATGGTTGTCGAAACCGACAATTTGTTATAGAAAAGGTACTGAAAAAATAATAGTTTTAAGAATTATAGCCGGAGTGGTGAATAGCTCTCCGGCTATTTTTTTGCGCTGAAGTCAAAACCGAAACGAGCGGTGGCTTCCTGCCCCGCCTCCAGTCGTAACAATCCTTCCCCATTGTTGAAGGCATCGATATTGCAACTCATGGGCTCTATCGCCAGCGAGCGGCGGTGGGGCGGCGTGAAGAGCTGTAAATAGCCGAACTTGCCCGGCCCCGTTTCCTGCCAGTACCGCAGCTCGCCCTTGGCGCCCGACAACAAGAGCGCTACCCGGCCGCTTTGCTGCCGAAGGGCAAAGCAGTTGTCCAGCACTTCCGGCCCGATCCGGCGGGCTTGGGTGAAAGTAGTATACTCGTACTGCCGCCCCGTAGGGATCATCGCCTGGTCGATGCCCACCATTTCACAGGGCGGCACCTCAAGGGCCAGCTCATCGACGGTATCCCCCAACTGGAAATACGGATGCCAGCCCATGCCGAATGGGATGGAATAACGATCGTCGTTCCGTACCCTGAGCATGGCCTGTATGCTGCCCGGATTGCTTATGCGTACTTCAAAATCAAGGGTAAAAGGGAAGGGATAGTACTCGAAACGCGCGTCGTAATCATAAGTGCAGCGAATGCTGGCCCAGCCCGCTTCCGTCACCACCTCCGTCACCTCCAGGGCCTGTTCCTGCGGAGGGAACCCATGCAGGGCGTTGCCGGTCGCCCCGTCATTGATGGGGAATTGGTAGGCCTTACCGTCCCATTGGTAGCGGCCGTCCCTCAGGCGGTTGGGGAAAGGGAAGAGCAGCAGGTTTTTGGCCCAACGGTTGATGCCCATCTCCGTGGCGTCTTTGTAACCGTCCAGTATGGAATGGCCCTGCAGCCGGATGTCCAGGATGCAGCCGCCGAAGGCAGGAACGATGGACAGCAGGTTGCCGGTATCGGTATCATGGAGCTCATGCCGGCCGTGGGTTCCGAAGGGGGTGATGTGGTGTTGGTACATGTTGGGTAGTTGTGTTTACGGGCGGTTTTCCCTGAGCTTTGCTTCGCATCAGCACTCAGGCAAAACAGTTCGGCACTTCGGGCATTGGAAAGCGTTTCGGCGCCAGGGAGTTAAATATAGGGACTATTCCCGTGAAAAGGCATAAAAATGTATCTTTGGGAAGAACCTAAAACCTGATAATATGAACCGGTTGCCCTTCTTAAGCGTGTGCTTTCTATTTTGTATTTCTTCTCTTTTTGCTCAGGAAAAAACCAGCACACAGGATATTTTGCTCATACTTGACGCCTCCGGTTCCATGTGGGCTAAGGTGGGCGGTGATTTCAAGATTAATATTGCCCGGCAATCTGTCGGACAAATGCTGGACAATCTCCCGCCAACGGCCCACCTGGCGCTTATCGCTTACGGCCACCGCCGTAAAGACGACTGCCAGGATATAGAGTTGTTGGCGCCAATGGCCCCGGTCAATAAAGCTGAAGTGATGGAAAAATTGCAGGCGCTGAACCCCACCGGCAAAACGCCTGTTACAGCTTCTCTGAAAGAAGCTTTTGCGCTCATCGGCGATTCCCGGACGGCCACCACTGTTATTTTAGTAAGCGATGGCCTGGAAACCTGCGGCGCTGACCCCTGTGAGGCGGCCCGCCTGGCGCGAGAGCAGGGGTTGCCCCTGGTTATTCACGTTGTCGGCTTCGGGCTGGAAGAAGAAAATGTAGCGCAACTGGAATGCATTGCCCAGGCTGCCGGAGGGTTGTACTTTGATGCTAAAGACAGTGAATCACTCCGCAATGCCTTGCAACAAGCAGTAGAAACACCCCTGGATACCACCGGCGGCTTCCTATTGGTGAAAGGTGTGAAAAACGGGAAACTGACAGACCTCTCTGTTCATGTGGCCAATGAAAATGGCAAATGGGCCGCAGGCGGCCGCACTTATGAAGCCCCGGAGACAAACCCGCGGCTCATCCGCCTTCCCCAGGGGGTTTATCAGGTGACCATAGACGCCATCAGGATGAAAGGCGAAAACAGGCAATCCTTTGAAGCCAATATAGCCGAGGGCGACACTATTAAGTATGTGGCTGATTTCTCAACCGGCGAACTGGCTGTAGGCGTAACCCGTAATGGCGGGCTAAGCGACGCCACCTTGAATGTCTTTCGCCCGGAAGGCGGCCCGGCGGTTGCTGCCGGCCGTTCCTACCAATCGGCAAGCAGTAACCCCAAAGTGTTTACCCTTACCGCCGGAACTTATACCCTGGAAATAGGTTCCATGGAGGTTAAAGGCGCGGAAAAGGTGGTGGCCAAAAACATCCAGGTAAAAGGCAATGAGCGGGTGGATGTCAGCCATGAGTTCGAAAGCGGAACGCTCGTAGTAGGCGTGCGCAATGCCTCCGGGCTGGTTGACGCAATCGTGCGCGTTACCCGGCCCGGAGAAAAACAGGCGGTGGCCCAAGGTAGGACCTATGCCCATGAGAAAAGCAACCCCAAGCACTTCGAACTGGCCACTGGTACATACAATGTGGAAGTCGAACAGATCAAAGGGCAGGGGAAAGCCAGCTTTGAGGCCGAAGTGAAAAAGGGGCAAACGGTGGAAAAGAATGTGGAATGGTAATGCTACAGGTTTACAGCAAATCCAACCCGCAACCCAACGTGGGCATACCGTTTTTCAAAGGCGCCGATTAGGCCCTGTCCGTTTCCTTTGAGGAGATAATCCCCTTTGGCCGGATAGTCAGATGCGTAAACGCCATCCATTGCAATGGATGCCGCCAGCCAGGGATAGATCCGGTGCTGATAATTTACCGAGAGGAAAGCGGCCGGAAAAAGATCTACGCCGGCATCGGCGCCATAATCCGCATTGACAATAAAGTCCAGGTCTCTGACGGGAGTCGGCGCCGGAATGTCTCCCGGCACGCCGATGCCGGAGGAGGAGAATCCTTCCGCGAAATAGACGGCCTGCCCGCCGGCGCCAACCGCCAGCAGGCCTTCCTGTCCGATGGGGAAACTGCGAAAAACCCCCAGCCTTCCGAAAGCATGCGCCCCATCGTTGAACACGAGGGTCGTGGATTCCAACCCCCGGCTCTTGCCCAGTAATTCCGCCGAAGCACTAACGCGCCAGGCAAAGGAATAAACCCCTCCGCCGCCCCCGGCTTCCACCCACCAGCGCGGGTGGAAAGCGAAGCGGTAGTACAGCGATAGCCCCAGTCCGGGGAAAGCCCGTGATTCCACGGAAGCCCCTTCAGGAACAGTAGAAAGATTCGTCGTTTCCGCCGCCGGGGAGAAGAAAAGGTTGGCCCCGATCTCCAGGCTGTGCCGCTTGCCGAAGAAATACTCCGCCGGCTGCGCCCAGGCGCCCGGGAGGTGAAGCGTGGAAAACGCTGTCAGAAACAGGAAGAATAGATTGGTTTTTTTCATAAGAAAGCGCTACTGATTGTTATCGTTTTTCCAAATAACGCACCCCTTTCCCCAAACAATATAACAATATAACAAATGACTACCCCATGCTTAACACCGATGCCACCTGATGGGCTGTCCGCTCCAGGTTCAGCGCCGTTTCCGGCAGCGCCTCGGCCAGGCTCAGGGGGCGGTTTTGGATGCAAAAGGCGGCCTTCAGGCCGATGGCCTCAATTTCTTCCGGGCTGGCCAGCAGGGCGCCGCAGAGGGCGATAACCGGCACGCCCTGCGCCTGCGCCCGCCGGGTGATGCCATATATCAGCTTGCCGTGCAGTGTCTGCCGGTCAATTTTTCCTTCACCGGTAATGACGAGATCGGCATCCGCCAATCTTGCATCAAACCCGGATAGTTCCATTACCGCTGCAATGCCGGGCCGAAGGCTTGCGCCCAGAAATGCCATCGCTCCGGCGCCCAGTCCTCCGGCTGCCCCGGCGCCGGGTGTGTGCGCAAAATCCTGGCCGAATTTATCCTCCAGCAATTTGGCAAAATGGCGCAGGCCGGCGTCCAGTTCACTTACCGTCAGTTCATCGGCTCCCTTCTGCGGGGCATATACAAATGCCGCGCCACCTTCCCCATATAGTGGGTTGTCGACATCGCATAACACTTCCACCTGTACTTCCTCCTGGTCAAAGCGAGCATGGCTGCTGTCGATGGCGCTTACTCTGGACAGGTTGGCGCCGGTGGCCGGCAACACCTCCCCCCCCTCGTCGAGGAAACGGTAGCCTAGCGCCGCTGCCAAACCCATGCCGCAATCATTAGTGGCGCTGCCGCCAATGCCCAGCAGTATACGCCGGACGCCCCGTTTTACAGCATCCTGAATCAGCTCACCAGTACCAAAAGTAGTCGTGTACAAGGGGTTGCGATCCTCCGTCCAAAGCAATGGCAAGCCGGAAGCCGCCGCCATCTCGATGAAGGCGGTTTGCCCGTCTCCCGATAATCCATAAGCAGCCAGTACCGGCCGGAATAAAGGGTCATTGACTTCTAATTCGATACGTTGACCCCGGCTGTGGTAGGTAAGTATATCTGCCGTTCCCTCCCCTCCGTCGGCCAGCGGAAAAAGAATAGGCTCGGCTGCCGGAAGCGCCTGTTGGATGCCACGGGCAATAGCCTGGCATGCCTCAAGGGCCGGTAAGGCATCTTTGAAAGAATCACTGGCGATAAGTATTTTCATGGCATGAATATAAGGACTTGAGAGGAAAAGGACGGTACGCTAAAACATTGAATCGCGATTCGTGTTAAATGCCTAAATTTTGTTCCAATATGAACCTTCAAAAAATTATACTGACTCTTTGCACCATCCTCTTGTTCGGTGCAATGCTCAATGCTCAAACCGGCATTATCAAAGGCAAAGTCACCGACGCCATCAATAACGAGCCCATCCCCTTTGCCAATGTACTGGTGGAAGGCACAGAAAAAGGGGCTATCACCGACATCGACGGCGTCTATGAAGTCAGTGGCCTGCAACCGGGCCTGTATAATGTGCGCGTCAGCTATGTGGGCTACAACGATCAATCAGCCTACGAAATACAGGTGACTAACGCCAAGCCGGCGGAAGTGAACTTTAAAATAGAAGAAGTCATCAAAGACCTGCAGGAGGTGGTCGTCAAAGCCTCGCCGTTCCGTAAAACAGAGGAGAGCCCTGTTTCTCTGCGCACCATCGGCGTAGCGGAAATACAGCGCAACCCCGGCGGCAACCGCGACATCTCCCGGGTCGTCCAATCACTGCCAGGCGTAACCACCACCGCCAATTTCCGAAATGACCTGATCATCCGTGGCGGTGCGCCCAACGAGAACCGCTTCTTTCTGGATGATGTGGAGGTGCCCAATATCAACCATTTCGCTACCCAGGGGGCTTCCGGCGGCCCGGTCGGCCTGATCAACGTCAACTTCATCCGCGAGGTGGACTTCTTTAGTGGCGCCTTTCCCGCCAACCGGGGCAATGCCCTCAGTTCCGTCTTCAACTTCCGGCAGCGCGATGGCCGCGATGACCGTATTGGTGGCAACTTTATGGTAAGCGCCACCGACATCGGCCTGACCATGGAAGGGCCTATCGGCGATAAGGTAACCTTCCTGGCTTCTGCCCGACGGTCGTATCTGCAGTTCCTCTTCAAGGCGCTGGGGCTGCCGTTCCTGCCCACCTATAATGACTTCCAGGCCAAGGTAAAATACAAGATCGACAAAAAGAACGAACTGACTTTCATCGGCCTGGGCGCCGTCGACCAGTTTACCCTTAACCTGGACGCCAACGAGACCGAAGAGCAGCAGTTCCTGCTCAACCAACTACCCGTCAGCCCGCAGTGGAACTATACCAATGGCCTGGTGTACCGCCATTACGCGGAGAATGGATTCTGGTTGTTCGTGCTCAGCCGCAACATGCTGAATAACGAAGCCGAGAAGTACGCCAACAATGACGAAAGCTCAGAGGACAACCTCCTCCTGCGCTACCGTTCCCAGGAGATCGAGAATAAGTTGCGCATCGAGCATACGCTCAAGTTGGGGGATTACAAACTCAACTACGGCGCCGGTTACGAGTACGTTAAGTATAACAACCGTACCTTCAACCGCATTTTTACCTCCGCCGGCCAACAGACGATCAATTACAGCTCGGCTTTCAATATGAACAAGTACGCCGTCTTTGGGCAGTTAAGCCGAAAATTGCTGGGCGAGCGCCTCATCCTCTCTCTCGGTTTCCGAATGGACGCCAACGACTATAGTGAGGAGACGAATAACCCACTGGATCAGTTTTCCCCCCGTTTTTCTCTGGCATACGCCCTGACCGACCGTTTGTCGTTCAACTTCAATACCGGCATATTTTACCAGTTGCCGCCCTACACCATTCTAGGGTATCAGGAGGATGGCCGTTTCGTCAATCGGGATAATGGCATTCGCTTCGTACGCAACCAGCACATTGTAGCCGGACTTGAATTCAACACAGCAGCCAACTCCAAGATCACTATCGAAGGGTATTATAAGTACTACAACGACTATCCATTCCTGTTGCGGGATAGCCTGACGCTGGCCAATCTGGGCGGCGACTTTGGGGTGGTGGGCAATGAGCCGGCTATTCCCTTTGCCGATGGCCGCACCTACGGTATGGAAGTCTTGTTGCAACAACGTTTGTTTAAAGGTTTCTATGGTATCCTGGCCTATACCCTGGGATGGAGTGAATTTCAGGATAAGAATGGCGATTTCATTCCCTCTTCCTGGGACGCCCGCCACATCTTAAGCCTTACGGCGGGCAAGAAGTTTGGAAAAGACTGGGAAGCCGGCATCAACTGGCGCTTCCAGTCGGGACTGCCCGGCACGCCCTTTTCCGACGCTTCCTCCCTGGTGCTCAACTGGGACGTCAACGGCCGGGGTATTCCCAATTACAACCAACTCAACACCCTGCGCAATGACGCCAGCAATGCCATCGATATCCGCATCGACAAAAAGTGGTTCTTCGACAAGTGGAGTTTAAATATTTTCCTCGATATCGAAAACATTACGGGCAATGCCGTCGGAAACCGACAGCTCATCCTGGACCGCGAGCTGGACGCGGATGGCAACCCAGTTGGGGGGGCGGTTATCGTCAACCCCGGCGCGCCAATCAACGAGCAGCGTTACCTGCTGAAGAGCATCAACGATGCCTCGGGGACGCCCATACCGAGTATTGGCTTGATGATAGAGCTTTGAAATGCGAGAATGCGAGAATGCATGAATGCGAGAATGCATGAATGCGAGAATGCCTGAATGCGAGAATGCGTGAATGTGGAGATGGGCGCCTCACTTATGGTACGGGCCCCATGTTCCATCTTTGGCAAGGTTCATATCGACAAGCCGGGTTACGAGGTAGGAACCGATCAGGCCAACGGCTACCCCTTCCACGAGGATGTACAGGCTGGCCGTTATGGGATTGAGGTATTCTCCAATTGGGACAGCGTTTTGGATGTAGTGCATGAAATCTGCATCGCCAATTAAATAGAAGGCCATGAAAATAGTGAAGCCGACTACTCCTATGAGCGAAGCATACATCCCCAGGGCTACGCCGGAAAGATAATTGGAGATGTTGTCTGGATTAGCTTTGCGGTACTCTTTGATGGCAAGGGTGATCAGTCCGATATGGATGACACCGTTGAAGATCCGCAAGTTAAAATTCCGGCTATGGCCCAACAGGTGCATCAGCAGAAAGAATAGGGTGAATCCGGCGAACATCAGAAAGCCGTATTTGATAGCAATTTTTTTCATAGGGTGAATTTTTTTAGCAGGGCTTATTGGAATATACCATAAGTTACATCTATTGCTTCTTGAGTGCTGTTTTTATATTCAACTGAAATACAGGGTGCTATGTTTAATGTTGTCTGATTTGGCCGCGATCAGTGTAATATCTTTTTCATATGGATTACCCAACTTTTTCTTGTACCATGCCCTTTAATATTCTAAAAAGTATATGGAAATTTCAGCCATCAACTTAGAGGAAAAGCTTTCTTTGTTTTCTGAACATTGGTCTCCAAGGATCATCGGCGAATTGAACGGACAACTGGTTAAACTGGCAAAGATTCAGGGCGAATTTGTCTGGCACAGCCATGCTGAAGAGGACGAACTGTTTATGGTGCTTAAAGGCAGGCTGATTATGGAGTTGCGGGATAAGATCATTGAAGCAGGGCCGGGTGAGCTGATCATTATTCCAAAAGGAACAGAGCATTTGCCGCGCACCCGGGATGGGGAGGAAATACATATTCTGTTGTTCGAACCGAAAAGCACACTCAATACCGGCGAATTGGAAAACGAGCGCACCCGGCGGGAACTGGAGTGGATATGAGGTTCTGTAAGTCAGGTTTCAGTCAGCAGTATGCCCAAGCAAGATAACCTTCAAATTTTAACCATTAGCCTCCAATTTTCAAAAGGCGCCATTACTGAAAAACCACCAATCAATGAAAAAAACAATACCCAGGCTGTTGTTGATGGCCTTTCTTTTCGCCTGCTCCAGCCCAGGCGATTCCGATCAATTCTTCCCCGACGCCAAGTCCCTGCGGCAGAGCAGTTTGGTACGGGACGGAATAGTTCCCTCCGAATTCGTGGACATTCTACCCTCCTCAACAAAGGACATCTATTATCAAATCGGTAACCCGGATACTATTGCTTACCTGAAATTCCGCCTTGCTGTCCTGCCGGATGACTACCGACAGTTGATCGCCCACATGGATGGCGCACTGGAATCGGATATAGCCAGGTTGCAACCTCTGAATCCAATCGGTGCGGACTGGTGGGATCCCGAAAAAATCCAAGCGGACTTTGACCAGGATCGTTATGTCTTTCGCGAACTGAAGATTGGTAAGAAGGGAAAGGTGTACGTGGCGGCCAGCAAGATGGGCGAAGTGTATGCCTGGATGCTATCCGATCTGTAGTTCGGAGAATGGTTTCGCTCCTTCAGGGCGCTTATATTCCCGTTCAGGAATAAATAGTTGAGAACGGAGCGGAGAGCAGCTTTCTTTGCAAGAAAAACAGTGCCATGAAAGTATTCCAATTGATGTTCCTGATGATAATCCTGGGTAGCTTTAGCGCCTGCACCAACAGCAGCAGCTCTGATGACGTGCAACCCAACAACCCCAACACGGCTTTGGTAAACAATGGCCAATGGCGGGTTTCTTACTACTTTGATAAGGATAAGGATGAAACGAGCGATTTTAACGGTTACACCTTTACCTTTCTCGATGGTGGTGTGCTGGAAGCCAGCCAGAATGGCAACGTCACAGCCGGTACCTGGCGGGTAGCTGATGACGACAGCCGCCGTAAGCTCATTATTGTCATCGGGCAGGCCAAGCCGCTAAGCGATCTATCCGACGACTGGATCATCGTCGATTGGAATGACAGCAAGATTAAACTACAGGATGATAATACGGAGCATCTCGAGGAACTACATTTCTCAGCCATATAGGGTAGGATTTTAATTACATACCAAAAACGGGTCGGCCCGGATAGCAGTGATGCTGTGCCGGGCCTTCTTTTTATCCCAAACCAGGCGCCATCCCGAAAAAGCCCGAACGCTATCCCGAAATTCAACGAAATGCTTCCAGCCTTTTCCCGGCGGCCAGTATCCGTTCCTGCCGCCGTTGCCATTCCAGGGCCAGGGGGGCGGCGGCGCGGGCCTCGCAGTCGGAGATGCCGCAGCGTTCGCAGGTGGTGTGCACCAGGCGGGTGTTCAGGCTGGGGCTGTTGAGGAAGCGGAACAATTGCTGTAGTTTTTCGTTGACCATCAGCCCTATTGTGACGCTGACACCACGGGAAGGTTCGTACAGGTCGGATTTGGCCACCGAAATACAGAGGTAGCGGTTTTCCGTTTGCCAGTAATGGCTGACCTGGGCGTTGGCGATGAGGGTGTCGCCGTTGCTGCTCAGTTGCCGGGCTTTGAGTTCCTTGATGACGTTGACCGACACCCAGCGGCGGCAGTAGTGCTCATTCAGCTCATTGGCGTAGGGGTTGTGCAATTGTGAAAGATGCAGTTCCTTGGTCATGCGGAAATTCGATAATCCTTCGTCACTGACCATTCGAATGAAAAACAGGTCTTTAATGCCGAAGTGGCGGGGCAGGAGGTTGGTCAGCCGTTGCAGCAGCATCTCCGGAGTGACATCGTATCGTTCCAGCAGGGCAAGGAACCCATTGGGCGCCCAGTCGGCCTGTTGCGCGAAAGCGCGAATATCCTCAACCATCCTACCTTCTTCCATCAGCAACGCTACCGAGAAATATGAAGCTTTAAAATTGTTGAGCAAGCGTTCAAAGGAATCCGCTTCTACGATCCGGGTGAAGTAGGGGCGCTCCTGGATGTTCAGGTACTGGAAGGCCAGCTCGCGGCCCAGCAGAAAGTTGGCCTGGGCGCTGCTCAGGCCTTTATTCAGGAAAAAAACCTTGCCGGGCTCCGAGTAGAAAGAACGGGTCCTTCGCAATTCTTTTTCCCGCCCCATAGCCTCCCGGTCGACCCTGATGCCGAAGTGCTGCTTCAACAGGCGTTCCAGGATAGTAGTAGTAAAAGGCAAGGCTTCCTCTAATTTATAGTCCGTCCGAAAACGTTGAACAGCCGTTTCCAATTCCTCAAAATAATTGTCGTACATGTCCTGGTAGGAGCGAAGGGCCGCCATATAGAGGTGCTCCCGCTGAACCTGATAGTTTCGGGTGATCTTGAAGATGGTGCTGATAAAGGCATTGACCTTGTCGGGGGTATTGGAAAAAAGCTCGAAGAGGTTTTCAGGGCTAATACCGAACAACTCCAAGGGGAACTCCTTGACAAAGTCGGAAGTGAGCAGGTCGATGACGGGCTGCAATTTTTTAGATGCACGGGTAGAGACCATAAAGTCGTAGTCGACGCCCAAAGCAGCGGCCAGGGTGTTGATTTTGTCCACTTTAGGGTATTTCTTTCCCTTCTCAATATCGTGCAAATAGGATTTGGATAGCCCGGCCCGTTCGGCGAGTTCCTCCAGCGAAAGCCCCTTTTGCTGCCGTAAATACTTGGCCTTGAAGCCAAATATCATCTTGATGATAGCCTGTTGTTCGATCATGGTTATACTGGTGGAGTTGGTTAGGTTTCAGGTTTTAAGTTTCAGGGTATTACAGAGGACAGAATGGTTCGAGTTCGCCCGTCCCCCTTCCGGGCATAAAGGTAGCAAATTGCGGAAAAAAAATATTTAGCGGAATTTCCGCTTTTAGATTAAAAATCGCATCTTGCAGTCGTTTCCACAAAAAAATAACATTCTATGGCTACCATGACCATATTTGCCTATCCCAGGGTAGGAGGAATGAAGATTACCGGAACCTATCGTAAGCCTTACGAGGCGATACTCTCCGAAGAGGCCCAGTGCTTTTTGATGGAACTGCACCGCCGTTTCAACCCGCGCCGCAGGGAATTGCTGGCCCGGCGGGCGGAAAGGCAGCGAGAGATCAATGCCGGCAAGCTTCCCGGCTTTCTGCCGGAGACGAAGTATATTCGCGAAAGCGACTGGGTTGTGGCCCCTTTACCGCCCGACCTGCTGGACCGCCGGGTGGAGATCACCGGGCCGGTCGACCGCAAAATGATCATCAATGCCCTCAATTCAGGCGCCAAATGCTTTATGGCTGACTTCGAAGACAGCAACGCTCCATCCTGGGATAACAACATGGAGGGGCACCTCAACCTTATGGATGCCATCAATCGTAGCATTACATTTAAAAATCCGGAAACCGGCAAATCCTATTGTCTCAACGATAAAGTAGCCACGCTGATGGTGCGCCCCCGGGGCTGGCATCTGGATGAAAAACACTTGTTGGTGGATGGCGAGCCCATGAGTGGCGGCCTGGCCGATTTTGGGCTCTACTTTTTCCACAACGCCCACAACCTGCTGGCCAATGGCTCGGGCCCCTATTTCTACCTCCCCAAGCTGGAAAGCCATCTGGAGGCCCGTCTCTGGAATGATGTCTTTGTCTTTGCCCAGGACTATGTGGGCATACCACAAAAAACAATCAAAGCAACGGTCTTGATCGAAACTATACTGGCTTCCTTTGAAATGGAGGAAATCCTCTACGAACTGCGCGGCCATTCCGCCGGCCTCAACTGCGGCCGTTGGGACTACATTTTTTCCTTCATTAAGAAATTCCGCAAACTGCCCGGTTACGTCATGCCCGACCGGGCTCAGGTCACGATGACGTCGCCCTTTATGAAAGCCTATTCCCAATTGGTGATCCAAACCTGCCACCGCCGTGGGGTGCACGCCATCGGCGGCATGGCGGCCCAGATCCCCATCAAGGGCGATGAGGCCGCTAACCGCCTCGCTATTGGGAAGGTACAGGCCGATAAGGTCCGCGAAGCCCGCGACGGGCACGACGGAACCTGGGTGGCCCATCCCGGGCTGGTGCCAGTCGCGACAGCCGTTTTCGATGAGTACATGCCGGGCAAAAACCAGATTTTCAACAAACGGGAGGACGTACACGTGACCGAGGAAGACTTGCTCCGGGTTCCTGAAGGCACGATCACGGAAGAAGGCCTGCGGCTCAACATCAATGTCGGTATCCTCTACCTTGAAAGCTGGCTGCGCGGCGTCGGAGCAGCGGCGCTCTACAACCTGATGGAAGACGCGGCCACTGCAGAGATCTCCCGCACGCAGGTATGGCAATGGATACACGCCGGCGCCAAACTGGAAGATGGCCGCGTCATTACCAAAGAATTTTACGAGGCGCTTCTGCCCGAAGAACTGGAGAAGATCCGGGATTACGTCGGCGCAGAGGCTTACCGCAACGGCCGCTTCGATGAGGCGGTGAAGCTGTTCAGCCGCCTGGTAGGGGAGGAGGAGTACACCGAGTTCCTCACCCTGCCGGCCTATGAGTTGATCGATTAGATTTGGGTAAACCTGTGAGGTTTGCTGAGGAAATTTTCGCTAATAATAAAACAAACAAAAAACATGCAGCGGCAAGAAATCAAAGTACAGCAACTATTGACCGATTGGCTCACCAATCCCCGTTGGGAAGGCATTCAGCGCCCTTATACAGCCCAGGATGTGATCAAACTTCGGGGTAGCATTCAGATCGAGTATACTCTGGCGCGGGAAGGCGCCAAGAAGTTCTGGCACAAGTTGCACACCCAACCGGTCGTGTCGGCCCTGGGCGCTCTCACCGGTAATCAGGCGGTACAGGAAGTAACAGCAGGGCTGGACGCCATCTACCTAAGTGGCTGGCAGATAGCGGCCGACAATAACCTGTCGGGAACCATGTACCCCGACCAGTCGCTCTACCCCGCCAATTCCGTGCCGGATGTGGTGCGCCGCATCAACAATGCCCTGCGCCGTCGCGACCAGGTGCAATCGGTCAGTGGGGAAGGTAATATTGATTTCCTGGCGCCCATCATAGCCGATGCCGAAGCCGGATTCGGAGGCAACCTCAACGCTTACGAGCTCATGCTGAGCATGATCGAGGCGGGTGCTGCCGCCGTCCACTTCGAAGACCAGCTCTCCTCTGCCAAGAAATGCGGCCACCTGGGCGGCAAGGTGCTGGTGCCCACCCAGGAAGGCATCAATAAGCTGGTAGCGGCCCGCCTCGCCGCCGATGTGGCCGGCGTGCCGACGGTGCTTATCGCCCGTACCGACGCCGATGCGGCCAACCTGCTGACCTCCGATATCGATAAGCGCGACCGGCCTTTTGTGCTCAGCCAGGAGCGCACGCCGGAAGGGTATTTCTATGTGCGGAACGGGCTGGAACAATCTATCAACCGCGGCCTCTCTTATGCACCTTATGCCGACTTGCTGTGGATGGAAACCTCCCATCCTGATTTGGGGCAGGCCAAGGAGTTTGCCCAGGCTATTCATGCGCAGTTTCCGGGCAAACTGCTGGCGTACAACTGTTCGCCTTCCTTCAACTGGGCCGCTAACCTGAACGAAAAAGAAATGTTGAGCTTCCGCGAAGACCTGGCTGCGCTAGGCTACAAGTTCCAGTTCATTACCCTGGCCGGCTTCCATGCCCTGAATACCTCTATGTTCGAAATATCCAAAGCCTACAAAGCCCGCGGCATGGCTGGCTATAGCCAGTTGCAGGAACGCGAATTCGCCCTGCAGAGCGCCGGCTTCGCTGCAGTGAAGCACCAGACTTTCGTCGGCACCCAGTATTTTGACTACGTTCAGAATACCGTGCAGCAGGGGCATTCTTCTACTGTGGCCATGGCGGGTAGTACAGAGGAGGAGCAGTTTCATAACTAGTTGATGGTTGATGGTTGTCGGTTGAAGCAGCAGCAGAGCGCCAACTATCAATGAACAACTGAAAACTTACAATAAAAAAGGTCCGGCTTTCCGATTGGGAGGCTGGATTTTTTTCGGAAAGGGCAGTTAGTGCAACTTTTGGCGGTGCTTTTTTTGGAAAAAAAGGAGAATGTTAGTAAAAGAGAAAGTCTTGGAAGCTGTAAATGCCCTGCCGGAAGAGTTTTCTTTGGATGAACTGGTCGAGCGTTTAATCCTGTTGGAGAAAATCCAGATTGGGTTGAAACAGGTGGAAGAGGGAAAGGTCCTTAGCCAGGAAGAAGCAAGGGGAAAAAGGGGAAAATGGCTAAAGTGAAACATACTCGCTGTGCGGCCTTCCAGCATGCCTCTGGGCAGCCTTCCTGCCTAACTATACTTTCGATTTGGCGGGAGATAATAGAATTCTATTCTAATGCAGCCCTCTTTCGGGCCCGAAACCTGACAAAAATTCTGCAAATCGGTGAGGAAAGTCATGCTTTGGAGCAGGCGAAAGCCATAATTTGGTAAAGCTGAAATCAGAATAAATTCACCTAACCAAAACCAGAATTTATGGCACGGAAGAGAGTTCTCATCCTCGGCGCCGCCGGCCGGGACTTTCACAACTTCAACACTTACTATCGCGATAACGACACCTATGAGGTGGTAGCTTTTACGGCCGCCCAAATCCCCGACATTGACGGCCGCCGCTATCCGGCGGAACTGGCCGGCGCCTTATATCCCAAAGGCATTCCCATCTATGCGGAAGAAGATCTTACCCGCCTGATTCCGGAACTCGATATAGACGAATGCGTTTTTGCCTACAGTGATGTGAGCTACCAGAAGGTCATGTCCCTGAGCTCCATCGTCAACGCCGCCGGAGCGAATTTTTCATTGTTGGGGCCGAAACACACGACGATAAAGAGTTCCAAGCCCGTCATCTCCATATGCGCTACCCGCACCGGGGTGGGCAAGAGCCAGACTTCCCGCCGCGTGATCGAGATCCTCATGGAGTTGGGCCTCAAGGTCGTGGCTATCCGCCACCCCATGCCTTATGGCGACCTGGCCGCCCAGCGCGTGCAGCGGTTCGCCGAGCTGGAAGACCTGAAAAAGCACGATTGCACCATTGAGGAAATGGAGGAGTACGAGCCCCATATCGTCCGGGGCAACGTCATTTACGCCGGAGTGGATTACGAGGCCATACTGCGCGCCGCCGAGAAAGACCCGAGCGGATGCGACGTCATCGTCTGGGATGGCGGCAACAACGACTTTTCCTTCTACGAGACTGATCTCTACATCACCCTGGCCGATCCGCATCGCCCGGGCCATGAACTGCTCTACTATCCCAGTGAGGTCAACCTGCGCCTGGCCGACGTGGCGATCATCAACAAGATCGACAGCGCTGCTCCGGCCGGCATCCAGCAGGTGCGGGAAAATATCGAGCGGGTCAATCCCGAAGCCATCGTCATCGAAGCCGCTTCGCCCATCCGGGTGGCGGACCCCAGCCTCATCAGAGGTAAACGGGTGCTGGTAGTGGAAGACGGCCCGACCCTGACGCACGGCGGCATGAAGCTCGGCGCCGGCACCCTTGCCGCCCGTAAGTTCGGTGCCGCCGAGATCATTGACCCCCGGCCTTTCATTGTCGGCAAGATCATCGAAACCTTTGAAAAATATCCTGAAATTGGCACTTTACTTCCCGCTATGGGGTATGGTGACCAACAACTCCACGACCTGGAAACGACGATCAACCGCACCGATTGTGATGCCGTAATTATCGGTACGCCAATTGACCTGGGGCGCGTGCTAAAGATCAACAAGCCGGCGACCCGCGTCTATTATGACCTGCAGGAAATCGGCGAGCCTAACCTGGAACAGGTCCTCAGCCAGCGGCTGAAGGCCTGGGGGATACTCCCAGGCGCCAGGCATGCGGTGGTTTAGTGAATAATGGTCAGTGTGCAGTAGGCAGTGGGAATGGGTATTACCCTCATCAGCCCTGCCCACTGCACCCTGCCTACTAACTAAAACCAGCCCGCTCCCAGGCCTTGCCGAAACGGCCAGGGAATAGCCAGCAGGATCAATACCAGGGCTATCGCATAGTACATAAAAGTCGTACGTCCGCGCGCCGCATCCGTCGGTTTGCGCTTGGCGCGGCTATAGCCGATAGTGATGGTCAGGATAGCCAGCAACATCAGCGAAAGGTGCTCCACCGAATAAAAGCGCAATACGGGGTCTTTCATGAAACCCTCCGTGAATTTGACGTAGGGGCTGATGAAGTAGAGTCCTAATCCCAACAGTAGTTGAACGTGAACGGAGATCATCGCATACAGCGGCATCTTGGAGCCGGCAGCGCCGCCTTTCCAGGAGCGGTACGCTCCGGTAATGGCCAGAATAAGCAATATCAGCACTACCCACCGAAGCCCGGAGTGCGCGTGTTTAAGTCCTTCGTACATAATCTTTCGTTTTTTTATTGGATACAAAACTAGGTTTTTTTGTTGATTGAGCTTCTTCGGCTTATCCTAATATTATGGATGTAAAGCTTCAACGCATTCATTGAAAATTCCCAGAACTGTAAAGTCTACATTATTGGCCGGCAGAATTTTGAAGATTTCATCAGCTGAAATAGATCATTATCTTAGCGGAGAATAATCAAAAAAGAACTGCATGCAAAGATTTGGCAACCTCTTCGTCCTATTGGCCCTTTCTTCTCCCTTTTCCCTGTTTGCGCAACCTCAAAACAATGCGTCCCCTCTCACCATCGAACAGATCATGCAGGGCGACCGCTTCGTCGGCTACTTACCCGATGATATCCATTGGAGTGAAGACAGCAAGCGGATATATTTCAGCTGGAACCCGGAGATGGACACGCTGAGCAGCCTGTATCAAGTTGATGTAGAGAGCAAGCGAGTGCCGAAACGGGTGGAACTGGAGGAAGAACAGACGCTGCCGGAGCCCGGGGCCTACAACCGGAGCCATACGAAAATGGTATATGAGAAAAACGGCGACTTATTTCTGTTGGAGATCGCCAGCGGGCAAATACGGCAAATTACCAATACAATAGGGGAGGAGCGTAACCCCACCTTTTCCGGCGATGAAAAGCAAGTGGTTTATACTTTTGAAAATAACCTTTACGCCTGGAGCCTGCAAAGTGGCGCCACGCAACAACTCACTAATTTCCAGAAGGGCAACGAACGAAAGGAAGCCAAACGTTCTATACAGGACCAATGGCTGGCCGATGAAGAGTTGGCGCTCTTTGACATCCTTCGGGAGCGCAAGGGCGAGCGCGATGCCCGCAAGGCGCAGCGCGATGCCTTGAAGCCGGAACGCCCGCTCGAAATTTTCTATGGCGACAAACGGCTGTCGAACCTGAAGGCCAGCCCGGATCTTCGTTTTATCACTTTCACCCTGGCCAAAGATGCAGAGGACAAAAACACCCAGGTACCCAGCTATGTAACCGAGTCGGGCTACGTGGAGGAACTGCGTAGCCGTTCCAAAGTGGGTGGCGCTCAGGATAGTTATGAAATGGGCATCTATGACCGGCAGCGCGACACCTCCTATATGGTATCCACTGCCACACTGGATGGCATTACGGCGAAGCCGGCTTTCCTGCTTGAGTATCATCTCGACACGCTTCCTTTCCAGCCCAATTACGATAAGCCCAAACCTGCCGTTATCCTGGGGCCGGTGTTTTCAGAGCAGGGGCAGGCTGTTGTTGTGGTGCGCTCGCAGGATAACAAGGACCGCTGGATCGCTTCCTTGAACCTTGAACAGGGAATCTTAAACCAACTGGACTGGCAACACGACGAGGCCTGGATCGGCGGGCCGGGCATCGTGAACTGGGATTTCTCTACCGGCACGCTTGGTTGGCTCGATGAGGAACAGCTCTACTTTCAGTCGGAAGCCACCGGTTTCTCCCATCTTTATACCCTCAATATCAAAACCGGAGCAAAAAAAGCACTGACCAACGGTGCTTACGAAGTGTTGGATGTTCAGCTTTCCCGCGACAAGCGGTGGTTCTTCCTCACTGCCAGCGCCGAAGGGCCTTTTGAGCACCATTTCTATCGACTGCCTGCTTCTGGTGGGAAACTGGAGCGGATCACCACCCTGCCGGGCAATCATGAGGTGAGCCTGTCGCCGGATGAAAAGCGCCTGGCCATCCGCTATTCCTATAGCAACCAGCCCTGGGAGCTTTACCTGATGGAGAATGCGCCTGGCGCCAAAATGGAGCGCCTGACGAAGTCTACTACTCCTTCCTTTGAGGCTTACTCCTGGCGCGATCCGGAGGTCATAGCATTCAAAGCCCGCGACGGCGCCAATGTGCCGGCCCGCCTGTACCGGCCGGCCAACCCGCAACCCGGAGGCCCTGCCGTCATCTTTGTGCACGGCGCCGGCTACCTCCAAAACGTCCACAAATGGTGGAGCAGTTACTACCGGGAATATATGTTTCATAACATTCTGGTAGACAATGGCTATACCGTGCTCGATATCGACTACCGGGGCAGCGCCGGTTATGGCCGCAACTGGCGTACAGCGATCTACCGGTATATGGGGGGCAAAGACCTGGATGACCAGGTAGACGGCGCCCGCTTTCTGGTGGAAAAGTATGGGGTAGGCGAGGATCGCCTGGGGATTTATGGCGGCTCCTATGGCGGATTTATAACCCTGATGGCGATGTTTACTGCGCCGGGTACTTTCAAAAGTGGCGCTGCATTGCGTTCAGTGACAGACTGGGCGCATTACAACCACGGTTATACGTCTGATATTTTGAATACCCCGACAGAAGACAGCATTGCCTATCGCCGAAGTTCTCCGATCTATTTTGCAAATGGGTTGGAAGGCAATCTACTGATGTTACATGGTATGGTCGACCGAAATGTGCAGTTCCAGGATGTGGTGCGCCTGTCGCAGCGGCTGATTGAGTTGGGCAAGGAAAATTGGGAACTGGCCGTCTTCCCATTGGAGGATCACGGATTTGTAGAACCGGTTAGTTGGGCAGACGAGTTCCGGCGGATATTTAAATTATTTGAGCAAACACTCAAGGAGTAGAAAGATTTCTATTAATTTGTTTTTTGAACACTGCAATTTTTTCATAAAACCCTCAATAAATCTTCACCATGGGAATGCTTCAAGTCGTTGTCGGCCTGGTTTTTGTGCTACTTCTGCTCAGCCTTCTGGCCACTACAGTAATGGAATTGTTGTCCTCTGTACTGGCCCTTCGAGGAAAAAACCTGGAGAAGGCCTTGAGAAACCTGCTGGCTTCCACCAGTGTCAACGATGAAATACTGAATGCATTTAAAAACAATTCCCTTTACAAACAACTATGTGGTAAGATTGGTAAAGACAAGCTGCGGTCTCCTTCCTATATCAGCGATGAGTCTTTTCAGTCTATCTTGTTTGATGTCATCCTAAAAGGGGAAGGAATGGACAAGCTGGAAGCTAAAATTGACGAACTGCCGGACGAGGACTTGCGCAACGTGCTCAAACAATTCCTGCGAGAGGCAGACAACAATACGGATGTTTTTAAAGGAAAGGTGAAGCAGTGGTATGTCGATGTGATGGACCGCGCATCGGGTTGGTATAAGCGATCCGCCCAAAAAATACTCATCGGCGTGGGCTTTTTAATTGCGGTCGTGTTCAATGCGGATACCCTGGCGATTTACGAGCGCCTGGAGTCCGACCCCGATACCCTGCAGAAGGTGGTCAACCTGGCGGAAGATTTTGTGGATAGCCGGGATACCCTAATGTTGAGTGCGAACCTCAACCCTGAATTTGAGCAATCACTGGAAAAGTTGCAGGGTTTGGTGGATAATCAGATCGAAAGTGTGAGTTCTCCACTTGGCCTGGGCTGGAAGAATGTGGTTTGGTCGGAAGTGACAGTCTATGATGCGCTGATTAAAGCCTTGGGGTGGATCGTTACGGCCCTGGCCATTTCCCTTGGAGCTCCGTTCTGGTTCGACTTACTGAGGAAACTGGTGAATTTGCGTAGTTCTGGAAAGAAGCCGGAGGAGTAGTATTGCGGGAATGCGGGAATGCGGGAATGAAAGAATGCGAGAATGCGAGAATGCGAGAATGCGAGAATGCGAGAATGCGAGAATGCGAGAATGATGCTGTGATAAAGGTCAATTTGGGCTTTTAGCCGATACAAGCAACCATTCGGGAGTAATTTTTTAGGAGGAGGGGGCGTTGCACTTACTAATTTTTAACCTAAGCCTTATTATCACAGGCTTTGAAGGGGCTGATACTCCGAGCCACTTCTCAAAAGACGGCCGGATACTATGAGAATAGTACAGATTACAGACCTGCACGTCGGGCGCGAAGGGGAAGAAACCTATGGCGTGGACGTACGGGCTAACTTTCGAAAAATCCTGCAGGCTGCCCGACAATGGCGGCCGGAATATCTTGTGCTCAGTGGAGACCTGTGTTATCGCGACGGGGATGTGGCAATCTACCATTGGATCCGTGAGCAGTTGGATGAGCTGGGTATTCCCTACGAAGTGATGTCCGGCAATCACGATGATCCCGTCCTCCTGGCGCAAGCCTTTGAGCGGGAGGACTTGTTAAAAGATTCAGAGTTGTATTTCGCCCGGCAGGTGGCGAGCCGCACTATTATCTTTCTGGATACTACCACCGGCCTGGTTTCCGGGCAACAACAAGGATGGCTTCGCGAGCAGTTGCAGCAGTTGGAACAGGAAGCCATGATCTTTATGCACCACCCACCTTTGGAAGCTGGCGTTCCTTTTATGGATTCCAAACACGCGCTCCGCAACCGGAGTGAAGTGCAGGCTATTTTGTTGGCTCACCCATTTAATGTCCATATTTTCAGCGGCCACTACCATGTGGAAAAAGCTGTACGCAAACAGAACCTACTGGTTCATATTACCCCGTCCTGTTTTTTTCAAATCGGACAACATTCCGAGCAATTTCAAGTGGATCACTACCGCATTGGCCTGCGTGCAATCAACTGGGAAAATGGAGTGATGATGAATGCGGTGCATTACCTCAACGGGGAAGTGCAACGCTAGTGTATCGCTTGGCTTTTTAAGAATTGTACTGTACCTTTCCCACGTTTTGGGGTCATTGCTCCAATCTGTTGATATGGAAAACAAGCCTGAAAAAGATTACCAGCAGGAGCTCGTCTGGATCGATAGGGCGGCCAGCATCCTTGATAATCGTTTCCGAATTCCTGGCACCAACATCCGCTTTGGAGCGGACTTTCTCATTGGCCTCATTCCGTATGCAGGGGATGTGATCAGCTTTTGCATTTCCGGGCTGCTCGTCGTGGTGATGGCGCGCAAAGGGGCCAGCGGCATGGCGTTGGTCAAAATGGTAGGCAATATTTGGGTTGACGGCGCCGTCGGCACTATCCCCTTGCTGGGTGATATCTTCGACTTGCGCTTCCGGGCGAATGTGCGCAACCTGAATTTGCTTCGGGAGCATTATGAGGAAGGTAAACACCAAGGCAGCGCCTGGTGGGTGGTCATCTTAATCCTTGCCATACTTTTTGTGCTGATCGGGTTGTCCGTTTACATGATCTGGCGGGTTTTGTATTGGATTGTTACCTGAATCGTCAAAAATCGCTAATCAAATAATAACTGATATGTTACGAAACATTTTTTTTCTCCTGGGCCTCTCTGCCCTGATAGCCTCCTGTGGCGGGCCTTCCACGCAGGAACCAGAAACGGCGGTCTCTGCCGTTGAAGAGCTGGATACTTTCAACTACTACCCGGAAAGATTTGCGGATAAGAAGATCCTGCGTTACAAAACGCCTAGTTTTGAAGCCTTGAGCCTTCAGCAGAAAAAGCTGGTCTATTACCTGGTTCAGGCCGGACTAAGCGGGCGCGACATCATTTACGACCAGAACTACCGCCACAACCTGGCCATCCGCCATGCGATCGATAAGATCGTGGGCGAGTACCAGGGCGACCGCAATACGGAAGAGTGGAAACAATTCCTGCTCTACGCCAAGCAGGTGTGGTTTGCCAACGGCATCCACCATCATTATTCCAATGATAAGTTCGTGCCCGGTTTTTCCCAGGCTTACCTGGAGGGCCTAATGGGCGCCGTGGGCGCCAGCCTGGAGCCCGAAGCGCTGCGTGCTATCTTTGACCCGGCTTTCGACGCCCGGAAGGTCGACCAGAGCGGCGGTGACCTGGTGAAAGGCTCTGCGGTCAATTTCTACGATCCGGATATCACCCAGGCTGAAGCCGACGCTTTTTATGAGAAGAAAAAAACGGAACTCGACAGCCTCCTTTCCATGGGCCTCAACTCCAAACTGGTGCGCACCAAGAGCGGTAAACTGGAAGAAGCAGTCTGGAAAGCAGATGGAATGTACGGCCCTGCCATCAGGGAAATTATTGGCTGGCTGGAAAAGGCCGTCGGGGTGGCCGAGAATGAGCCCCAGGCCGAAGCCCTTCGTTTACTGATCGAATACTACAAAACCGGCAGCCTGAAAACCTGGGACGACTACAACGTTGCCTGGGTAAAAGCAACGGAAGGGGATATCGATTACATCAATTCCTTTATCGAAGTGTACAACGATCCGCTGGGCTTTAAAGGCAATTATGAATCCATAATAGAGATTACGGATTTTGAAGCCTCGGAACGCATGTCGGTGGTATCCAAAAATGCCCAGTACTTTGAAGACAACTCGCCCATACTGCCGGAGCACAAAAAGAAAGAAGTGGTGGGCATCACCTATAAAGTGGTGGCGGTTGCCGGCGAGTCGGGCGATGCTTCTCCATCTACCCCGATCGGCGTCAACCTGCCAAATGCCGACTGGATTCGGGCGAAGTACGGTTCCAAATCGGTGAGCCTCGGCAATATCATTGAAGCCTATGATAAAGCAGACGGGCCGGGCATGTTGTCGGAATTTGCCAACGACGAGGAAGAAATTGCCCGCGCCAAGGAATATGGCAATGTAGCAGCCAAAATGCATACTGCTCTGCACGAAGTGATCGGCCACGCTTCCGGCCAGTTGGAACCCGGCATAGACCCTTCGGCAGCGCTCGTAAATTACGCTTCTCCGCTTGAGGAAGCCCGCGCCGACCTGGTAGCCCTCTATTTCATTATGGATCCCAAACTGGTTGAGCTTGGCCTGCTCCCTTCCCAGGAAGCCGGTAAGACAGAGTATGACTCCTATATCAAGAACGGTATCATGTTGCAATTGCGCCGTATCGAACCAGGTAAAACTATCCAGCAGGCCCACATGCGCAACCGCTCCATGGTGTCCCATTGGGTGCTGGAAAAAGGGTTGGCCGACGGGTCCATCGTAATGGAAAAACGCGATGGTAAAACCTTTATCGATATTAAAGATTACGAAAAGCTGCGCACCCATTTCGGAGAGCTGCTTCGGGAAGTACAGCGCATCAAGTCGCAGGGTGATTTCGAAGCGGGTAAGAACCTTATCGAAAACTATGGCGTACAGGTTGACCCTGCCATCCACGCCGAAGTGCTGAAGCGGGCTGAAGCCCTCAATATCCCACCCTACGGCGGCTTCATCAACCCCAAGCTGGCGCCCGTTATGGATGAAAGCGGCGATATTACCGATATCAAGATCGAATATCCCGCTGATTTTACGGGGCAGATGCTGGAGTACGGCAGGCTGTATTCGTTTTTGAAGTAGGTATTTCAAACTGAGGCTGTCTCAAAAGTAAGGAACTGAAAAATAGCGCCAAATCATGTTTCGCCGCCCGCCCCAGCCCCTCTAGCTCCCCGAAGGGGAGAACCGGCCGGGCAGCGAAAAACAGAAGATTATTGGGCTGCGAAGTTTTCATTTTATCTTTTGAGACAGCCTCGGGTTTGCCTAAAACTATTCCCATGGGAAACAAACGCGCTCCTTTCGAGGAAAACACCTTTTATCATTTATTCAATCATGGCAACGCCTCGGACAATCTTTTCCGGGAGAAGGAGAATTAGCATTATTTCCTGGAAAAATATTTTGATTACGCTGCACCCATTGCGCATACCTATGCCTATTGCCTGATGCCCAACCATTTTCATTTTGTAATTCAGGTTAAAGGCAAAGCAGAGATCGAAGCGTACCTAAAAAATATAAAGGATCAGGAACGGAGCCTGAAGCGATTGAAAAAGCTGGACGAACATTTCAGTAACTTCATCAGCTCCTGGTGGGCTAGCTTTTTTAATGCCTACAGTAAAGCGTTCAATAAAAGGTATAATCGCCGAGGAAGCCTTTTTTTAGAAAATGTTCAGCGAAAACCTGTACTCACAGATGAATACCGGAAACATCTGGTTCGCTACATTCACAAAAATGCTATACATCATGGTTTCGCTAAGGAAATACACCACTGGCCTTTTTCTTCTTATGAGGATATCATCAATAAAAGCGACCCCCGCCTGCTCCGCGAGGAAGTCCTCTCCTGGTTCGGCGGCCTTCAGCCTTTCCTGGATTTCCATGCGGCTACGGATGATGGGAAGGATATTTTTATTTAGGTTATTAAATCCGCGACCTTTGCCAAACTTCGCGGGTTTAATAAAACCTCGCGGGTTTCCCCTCCTCTCCCTCCTCCTCCTTTCCTCCTGCCAGGCGCCACCCAAGGAGGTTCCCCTTCAGCCGGGTATGGTTATCACCTCCAGCACCACCATTCAGCCGGGTGAATATGCTTTCAATGGGGCTGATAGCCTCGGCCAGCCAGTCATTATTATCGAAGGAAACGATATCACGGTCGACTTTAATGGAGCCAAAATGCGGGGCTCCAGCGACAAACAATGGCCCGATGAGTACTATGGACTGGCAGTGCTGGTGCGGGGGGGTAAAAATATTACGCTCCGCAACCTTAGCGCCCGAGGGTATAAAGTGGCCCTGATGGCAGAAGAGGTGGATAGCCTTACCATAGAAAATTGTGATTTTAGTTACAACTACCGGCAACACCTGAAAAGCATTCGCGAACGTGAGGATTTGTCGGACTGGCTTAGCTACCACGATAATGAGCAGGGCGAATGGCTGCGCTATGGCGCCGCCGTTTATCTGAAAAATTGCAATCAGGCACTGATGCGCGGCACTTCTGTTACCGGCGGACAGAATGGGCTGATGCTTACTCAATGCGATAATGGCTTGTTTTACAACAACACCATCCAATTTAATTCCGGTATCGGTATAGGATTGTACCGCTCCAGCCATAACCGGGTGATGCACAACCGCCTCGACTGGAACGTGCGTGGTTATAGCCACGGTTTCTACAACCGGGGGCAAGACTCGGCGGGCATCCTTTGCTATGAGCAAAGTAGCAACAATACTTTCGCCTACAACTCTGCCACCCATTCCGGTGATGGTTTCTTCCTTTGGGCGGGACAGTCGAGTATGGACAGCGGTAAGGGAGGCTGCAACGACAACATCATCTTCGGCAATGATTTCTCCCACGCCCCCACCAATGGCATTGAGGTGACTTTCAGCCGCAATATTCTGGCCAACAACCGATTGGAAGAATGCCATTATGGGATTTGGGGCGGGTACAGTTTCGGCAGCCTGATTACCGGCAATTCCATCACGGATTGCACCTATGGCGTGGCCATCGAGCATGGACAGCAGAATGCCATTACCCATAATTACTTCGGCAATGATACTATCGGCATTCAACTTTGGGAACGGGGTAATCAGCCTGCCGACTGGGGTTACGCGCAGTCCAAGGACGTGTCCAGTCAGGATTATGAGATCCAACACAATTATTTTTATCAGGTAGGTACCCCGCTTAAAATTGCTGGAACCACAAAGGTGGCCATCAATGATGATAACCAATTCTACGGCTTCAAAAAACTATTGCAGGCCGATCAGCCCAATGAGCAGTTCTATCTGGTGAAAAATGATATCTATCAGGCAGGCGAGTTTGGAGATGCCGTTCAGGCCAAACAGATGAACCGCATCAAACAGCCCCCTTCGGAGGAGGAAATGGCGCATTGGCCGGCTCAGGCTGCCAGCCTGGCGCCGGTGGAAGGTTTCAGGCCAGGCCCATTGCCGGATGGCATGGACGCTATGCTTCCTGACGGCCACCCCCGCGGCAGAAAATTTATTCTGGTTGACGAATGGGGCCCCTATGACTTTCGGCGCCCGTCCATCTGGCTGCGGGATATTAAAGATGGGGTGTACACATTCTTGTTACTGGGCCCGCAGGGCAACTGGAGCATCAACGATGGCCAAGGCTTTGGGAGTATCAACCCCAAGACGGGGGCCTTTCCCGCTACGGTTACTGCGAAGCGGGATAGTGCTGCAACTGAACTCCGGCTGGAGCTGGAATTCATCGGAGAAGCAGTGGTGAGTGCTTTTGGAGAAGAACTCCCCAGAGGAACACCCGTTCATTTCGATTTCTACCGCTACGAAAAACGCCTCAACTGGCGCGTCCGCTTCTACAACTATAATGAGGCATCCGGCCCGATGGCTCATTACGGTGCCTTTCGAGCCTTGAAGGACAAGCCTGCTGCTGCCGAAAAACAAGTGGAGGAATTGGCTTTCGCCTGGTGGCGCGAACCCGCCCCCGGCGTCCATCCCGACCGCTTTGCCACCTTCGCGTCTACCTCCTTTGAGATCGATCCCGGCCAATACAAGATAGCTATCACCAGCGATGATGGCCTGCGTTGTTACCTCGACGGCCAACTCATCATCGACCACTGGGATATCCACGTGCCGGCTACCGATGAGGTGGTAGTAAAATTGGGCGGGAAGCATACCCTGGAAGTGGAACATTTTGAAGCTGGTGGTTTTGCAACGCTTTCGTTCCAAATGGAACCGGTGCGGTGAATGCTTCAGCACTTTGCATGTCCGCATACCGATGCACTGCCGCATTGATATACTGGTTTACAGATATGTGGATAAACGGCATTTTCCTTATCTTACGCCCTCTTCCAACCCCAAACTCCATTGGGCGGGCCAGGCGATACTGGTTCTCTACGCAACTAACTTAAACAGAACGATGAATCGACAATTAACAGGAACCCAATGTTCTCTATTGCTGCTTTTTTTCCTATTTCAGGCCGTTTTGGCTTGGGGCCAGGACTTTACAGATTGGCCCTTGAACGATCTATCTTCTTTTCGTCCGGCGGGCGATAATTGGAAGGTAGTCGGGGATGTAATGGCCGTCCTGGAAACTGATGAGGCTTTTAAGGTGGAAAAAGGCGGCGGCATCCTCGTCAACCTGCCCACAGAGAAACAGCGCTCCAATCTGGTATCGGTGATGGAATACGGCGATCTGGACCTGGAACTGGAATTTATGATGGCCCGGCACTCCAATTCCGGAATTTACCTGCAGGGGAAGTACGAGGTCCAATTGCTGGACAGTTGGGGGAAACAACATCCCACCTATGGTGATTGCGGCGGCATTTACGAGCGCTGGGATGACAACAAGCCCGATGGCCAAAAAGGATATGAGGGCTATCCACCCCGGGTTAATGCCTGCCGTGCGCCGGGCCTATGGCAAAAGCTGGAAATATCTTTCCAGGCGCCCCGCTTCGACCTATACGGCAACAAAACCGCCAATGCGAGGATATTGTACATTCGCCTCAATGGCGAAACCCTCCACGAAAATATCGAACTCACAGGCCCTACCCGTGGTGGAGGCTTGGACGAGGTAGCCCAGGGCCCGCTGCTCATTCAGGGCGACCACGGGCCGGTAGCCTTTCGGAATATTCGCTACCGCACTTTTGGCAGCCCGCCGGTACAATTGAGAAACCTGAAGTACGAGCATTATTATACGGAGCAGGATGTGGTCGATATGGAAGGCCTCTCCCTTAAGGCCTCTGGCCCGGCAGAGCACCTGACGCATGAGGTGGTCAACACTAACGAAAAGTTTTTGCTGCGTTTTCAGGGAGATTTGGAAATCAAAACACCAGGGCGGTACTATTTTGAGCTGGCGGCTTTCGGCTGGGGCTGGCTTCAGATTGGCGACAAGCTGGTGCTGGGGCGGGGCCCCTGGACGCGCACTGGTAGCGTGGAACTGCAGCCCGGTACGTATCCTCTGGATTTGCGATATGCTAAAACGGGATCCTGGTTCCCCAATGGTATAGGGCTGTTTGTGGCCGGCCCCGGCCTGCGGCGGCAAGCCCTTCATGTTCCAAGTTCCCTTCCGCCCAGCCTCGGACTGTCCAGGCCGATCCATTTAAATTTCCAGCCGGAGCCGGTGATCCATAGGAGCTTTATGGACTTTAAGGGTTTAAGGGATAGTACCAGCCATCGTATTACCCACCCTGTTTCAGTAGGCTTTTCCGAAGGGGTAAGCTATTCCTATAACCTGAGTAATGGCAGCCTGTTCCAGGCCTGGAAGGGCGGTTTTCTGGATGTTACACCGATGTGGGATAGCCGTGGTGATGGCAGCTCCCGCCCACTGGGTAGTGTGTTGTCCCTGGAGGATGCTCCCGCACTGGCTGTGTTGGAAAATGAAAAGTCAACCTGGCCAGTTGCCATGCCGGAAGCGGCAAACTTTCGAAGTAAAGGTTACCACCTGGATGGAGAAGGACAGCCAGATTTTCTCTACGAGTTATATGGTGTGAAAGTATCGGATAAAGCCATACCGATGGATGGTGGCCGAAAACTGGAGCGCCATTTACAGTTGGAGGGCGCTTCCCCCCAGGGGCTGTACTGCCGCCTGGCAGTGGGAAAACACATCGGCCGGATGCCGGACAATACCTACGCCATCGATAAGCGCTACTACATCCAATTGCCGGAAAAGGGCGCTGCAAAAGTAAGTGTGCGCACTATCGGTGAATGGCAGGAATTAGTGGCTCCCCTGGATGTGGCGCAGCAGTTGTCCTATTTTCTGATTTGGTAATGCCATCCAGCTTGGATGGTTTGCAATTCTTTGGTTTTCAAAAATGATGTTATGCCAAATAAATACACCGCTTTCCTTTTCCTTTTCATATTGGCCACCTGTGCGCTCCAAGCCCAGGAAGATGGCCGTATCCTGCCTTCAGAGAGCGATTATTACAAGATCATTACCCTCCCAATTCCGCAGGATATTGTGCTGGAAGTGGGTGGGTTGGTTACTTTGCCCAATGGCAGCCTGGCGGCGTCTACCCGCCATGGGGAAGTGTGGATCATTGAAGACCCTTACATGGAAGGAGGGGCCCCTTACTTCCGGCGGTTTGCCAGCGGCCTGCACGAGATACTGGGGCTGGCCTATCAAGACGGGGCTTTCTACATGGCGCAGCGCGGTGAACTAACCAAATTGATAGATGAAAACGGCGACGGGCGGGCCGACCGCTACGAAACCGTTTATGCCTGGCCGCTATCAGGACACTATCACGAATACTCCTTTGGCCCGGTAATAGCGCCGGACGGCAGCTTCTTTGTCACCGCCAACGTCGCTTTTGGCGACCAGGAGTGGTGGCGGGGCGAGAGCCGGGTGCCCTGGCGCGGCTGGACCATGCACATCACTCCCGATGGCCAGATGGAACCATGGGCTACCGGTATGCGGTCCCCTTGCGGTATTGGCCTGGTAGACGGTGAATTTTTCTATGCCGACAATCAGGGTGATTGGATGGGCTCGGGTGGATTGGTACATGTGGAAAAAGGAGACTTCACCGGCCACCCCGCCGGGTTACGCTGGGCCGAGCGTCCGGAATCGCCGGTAAAGGTCACCACCAATGATATTTATTATCGGGCCAATCCGCGCTTTACGCCACCGGGTAAACAACCGATCAAGCCAGAGAATATTGAGAACGAAACGCCCAAGCCTCTGTTTGAATTGGCCGAAGAATTACCTTCCATCAAAACCCCTGCCGTCTGGCTTCCGCATGGTATCCTGGGCATTTCTACCTCGGAGATCATTACAGATGGAACAAACGGCGCCTTCGGGCCCTTCTCGGGCCAGTTGTTTATCGGCGACCAGGGACAGAGCAAGATCGTGCGGGTTTTTCTGGAAAAAGTGAATGGGGAATACCAGGGCGCTGCTTTCAATTTCCGGGAAGGTTTCCAGTCGGGAGTTTTGCGCATGGCCTGGGGCAAGGATGCGTCCCTCTTCGTGGGCCAGACCAACCGCGGCTGGGGCTCTACGGGCAATGACCCCTACGGGCTGCAACGCTTGTTATGGACGGGCCAGACACCATTCGAGATGAAAGCGGTGCGCCTCATGCCTGATGGCTTTGAGGTTGAGTTTACCCAACCGGTGGATAAAGCCTCGGCGCTTGATCCGGAGGCTTATGAGATCACGAGCTTCATTTACAAATACCATCCGGTGTATGGCAGCCCGGTTGTGAATGAACAGAACTGCCCCATACGAGGGATACTCGTTTCCGATGACGGCCTGAAAGCACGCCTTGTGGTCGATAGCCTTCGCCTGCATTATATCCACGAGATCAAAGCTTCAGGAGTGGAAGCCTATAATGGGAACTATCCGCTGCTGCATCCCACGGCTTATTATACCATTAATGCCTTTCAAAATGGCGAAGGACTCCAGTTATCGGAAACACAGAAGGCTGATGCATTGAGGGCTGTAGAAAACCATTGGGAAGCAAAACAGAAAGCGCAAGCCACCGCTCAGGCCCTGGAAGCGATGAAACACCAGCATGACAGTCCGAAAAAAGAAGAACTCACAAAGGATGCAAGATCAAAGGCCCGGCCTGCTCCTGCCGCTGAACCGGCGGCGCCTGCTTCCACCAGCCGCCTTACGCGCATGCCTGCGGGATGGGGCGCTCCGGATCAAAACCTCGTCATCAGTACCTTGCCAGGCATGCGGTACGATCAAAGTTCCCTTACCGTCAAAGCGGGCAGTAAGGTGAAACTTACCTTTTACAATAATGATGATATGCCCCACAACATCGTCTTTACCACTCCGGGAGGAGCCGATGAAGTCGGTAAAGCCGCTATGAGCCTCGGCCTGAAAGGCCAGGCAATGGACTATGTGCCGAATTCCGATAAGGTGCTGTACCATACCCGCCTGATAGGCCCGGGGGCTTCCGAGACGATCTATTTCGAGGCGCCATCCAAAGCAGGCAACTATATGTACGTCTGCACTTTCCCCGGCCACTACCTGACCATGAGGGGGGTGCTCAGAGTGGTGGGCCAGTGAGCAATAACCCAATTTACACGCCTCGTTTATTTCCGTAAAGGAATATGTGCAAACGAGTCGTAAAATGGAAGCCATAAGCCTTGCAAATCTCCACCAGCCAGGCCTGTTTGCCTGCCAGGTTTTCTGTGGAAGTGCCTTCCGGCATGAGGTATATTTTTTCGGAAGGAATCCCATAGCGCTCAACCAGTTCCAGAACCTCTTTAAGATCCGGTTGTTCGGCGATGACAAACTTGAAAGTGGCTTTGGGGCTTTGAGTAAAGAAGCGGTAGGCCGTGGGCTTCTCCCTCAGTTTTTTAGGGTTGTTGGAATTAGCTAGCTTCGGAGAGACATTGTATTGGTTGATGCGCTCGTCAAAGGCCGGCTCGGGAGGAATCGTACCATTGGTTTCTATTTCAAACCAATAGTCCGGCCCCAGTTTTTCCATTAGCAATAGGAGGGCTTCCTGCTGCATCATCGGCTCTCCCCCGGTGAGCACCACATTTTTACAGGGATATTGCCGGGCCAGGGCGGCCACTTCTTCTATCGGCATCTCCGCCACCACATCCTTGATGTCAAACTTTTGATAGCCTGGTTCTGCATCCTTTAGATGGGCAAAGCGGGTACTCTTCCAGTTCCAGGTATAGTCCGTATCACACCAGATGCAATGAAGGTTGCACAGGGAAGTACGCACAAAAATACTGGGCTGGCCCAGGCTCTTGCCTTCACCCTGTATGCTGTAAAAAACCTCAGGTTGCTGATCTGGTTTGGCTATCTTTAACATGGCGGATATCGTTGTGAGACTGTTCAAAGTTTCTGGTTTCTAGTTTCTAGTTACTCTGATAACCAGGGAGTGTTCAGGAGTTCGTGTCCCGTCCTTGAGGGCCGGGTATAGTTCGAGTTCCTTGAAGCCCCAGTAAAATCAGGGCGTCCCTGATCATGGCGGAGGATTTGACACAGTTATTTGAACACTCCCATCGTTGTTTCCTATTCCCGCATTCCCGCATTCTCGCATTCTCGCATTCCCGCATTCCTACCTCAAACCCAGCCCTTTCCGGGTAAACATCCAGAATTGTATTCCTCCCCGGGCGGCCAGAAAAAGGAGCAGCGTCAGCCACAGCCCATGGTTGCCCAGGGATATCGTAGCAAAGTAAACACTGATGAAAACAACAAACGCCAGGATCATACTGTTGCGCATGGCCCGCGAAGCGGTCAGCCCGATGAAAACACCATCCCAGATATAACAGGGCGTGCCAAAGAAGGGGAGTAGCGCCATCCAGAACAGAAAAGGCCGGGCGGCGGCCAGTACATCCGCCTGATTGGTGAACACCCGTAACAGTTCGGCGCCGAAAAACCAGTAAACCAGGCTAAACAATAAGGCCAGGCTCATGCCCCAGCCAAAAGACAAGCGGATTGCCCGATCCGTCTTCGAATCATCAGCGGCTCCTTTGTATTTCCCTACCAGGCTTTCCGAAGCGAAGGCAAAGCCATCCACGCCGTAAGACATCCAGTTGAGGAACTGAAGTAAAATGGTGTTGACCGCCAACGCCATATCGCCTTCTGCAGCGGACTGGCTGTAGAAAAATGCAAAAGCGGCCGTGAGCGCCAGGGTTCGAATAAAGATATCGGCATTGATGCGCAGAAATTTTTTAAGCTTCTCGCCCTGCAGAATAGCAGCTTTTTGAAAGTGCTGCAGCAAGTATCCGTATCGATAGTAGAACAAACCCAAGGCCAGCAACAACCCACTGTATTGCGCAATGACCGTGCCATATGCTACTCCATCCACATCCATGCCTAACCCTTGCACGAAATACAGGCTCAGCACAATATTTATCCCATTGATCACCACCGTCAGGATGAGTGGATAGATAGCGTTCTGCACGCCAAAAAACCACCCCATAAAGGCATAGAGCCCCAGCGTAGCCGGCGCCGCCCAGATGCGAATGTAAAAGTATTCAGCTACCAGGGCCTCTTGTTCTCCGGTTGCGTTCATCAAAAAGAAACTGGCTTCCCCAAAGGGCCATTGGAATAACAACAACCCGGCCGCCACAACCAAAACAACCAGGAGCGCCCGCCCCAGGGTATGGGTTTGGGCGCTATCGTCCTGTGCGCCGAAGGCCTGCGCCGTCAAGCCCGTGGTGCCCATGCGCAGAAAACCAAAGTTCCAGTAAATGAAATTGAAGATCATGGAGCCGATGCCCACCGCGCCAATGTGTAACTCGGAAAGGCGCCCCATCAGCGCTGTATCTACACTACTCAGCAGGGGCACCGAAATATTGCTGATGATGTTGGGAATGGCTAATCGGAGGATCTCTTTATTCAAGGGTAGCGTATTGGAGGAATAGTTTCGGGATGACGTTCCTGGCTTCGATTCTGGCCAGTTATTCCGTTACTTTTCCTTTGGTGTGCGAATACTTTTTTTAAGAATTGCTGATTCTGGGTATACGGGCCGACAAATTTGTACTGGTTGATCTGACAAAATAGGATGATTTTATTAATTTCAATAATGGGCTTCCCCCATTTACGCACCCCTGCTTTTAGGATCAAAAGTTTAAAAATAACCTGTAAACGGCCTACCTTTGCAGACTTAAGTAAAGGCCAAAAAAGGCCAAAGGCTGCCTTTGGTGTTTTTTGAGGCATAATTTAGCAAGCACGAGCTTATGAGAATTGGCATCTTCTTCGGTGGCCCCTCCCGCGAACGCGAAATTTCTTTCGCAGGCGGGCGCACGGTGTACGACAACCTCGACCGGAGGTTGTTCCAACCGGTTCTCATCTTTGTGGATAGCCTTCGCAATTTTATTCTTCTGGATTGGCAGCATCTTTACCACCAATCTATTCGGGATTTTTATCCGCCCGCTGAGGCATTGCCCCCATCCCCCCACGGCTTTCAGGTTTATCTGGAAAGCCTCGGTGAATTGCCCCCTGAAAAACAGGAAGTTATTATACAAAAAGTGGGCAAGCGGATTACCAGCTCCGAATTGCCCCAGCACATCGATATGGCATTCCTGGCCCTGCACGGCCTTTATGGGGAAGATGGCCAAATCCAACAAGAGCTTGACGCCCTGGGTATTCCTTATACTGGAAGCGGCCCCAAAGCCAGCCAGATCGGGATGGACCGCTCCATTCAGAAGGACCTGATGGGGGTTTTGGGCTTTCCGGGCCCCAAAGATTACATCCTTACCCGTGCGGAATGGCTGGACGCCAATGCCAGCGATATTTACCAGGAAGCGGTCAACCAGCTCGGGTTCCCCATTGCGGTGCACCCAGCCAGGCAAGGCTCCTCGATTGGAGTATCTCTGGTAGAAGAGAAATCCGGCCTGGAAGGCTTCGAACTGGCTATTAACCGGGCCCTTTTCCGGGAAATCGTTCCCGTTTACGAATGGAAAGACCGCAGTGATTACGAACGGACCGAATACGTCCAATTGCTTACAGATATTTGGGACGGGCTCGGCTTTCCTATGGATGTTACTTTCCATAGTGAAACCCGGATCATTTACCATCCTGAACAACTGCTGGATTTCCTCAACAGCCAGGCGCAAATCGCCGGCGAGGGCGATTTATTCGTCCTCGAAAGCCATCACCACGAGGATAAGGTTGTCCTGGAATCCTTTATCGACGGGAAAGAATTTTCCTGCATCGTTCTGCGCAAAGAAGATGGCATGGTAGTGGCGCTGCCGCCAACTGAAATACTCAAAGGCAGTGAGGTCTTTGACTATCGCGCCAAATACCTGCCAGGCTTATCGAAACAAGTAACGCCGATCGAGCTGCCAACCGAACAGATCAATGCTATCCGGGCGGCCTGCGAACGCTTGTTCAACGAGATCGGTTTCCAGGCCTACGCCCGGTTCGATGGTTTCTTCAGCCCCGATGGGCGAGTCTTCCTCAATGACCCGAACACGACTGCTATCCTGTTGCCTTCTTCTTTTTTGTATACCCAGGCCGCAGCCATCGGGCTCAACCCTACCCAGTTACTGACTTTCATTATCCGCATCTCTTTGCAGGAACGCCTGGCGGCCTCCCCCGGCAGAGAGCAATACAGTGTTCTTTTGGAGCTGCTGGCCCAGCGTTTGCACGAAGCCAGGCTGCATGCGTCGGAAAGGAAGCGCATTGGCATCCTCTTCGGTGGATCGGAACCGGAACGGAACGTTTCCGTCGAAAGCGCCCGGAATGTTTTTGAAAAACTGGCTGGGTCTGTTCAGTATGAGCCGATCCCGC
The DNA here is from genome assembly GCA_020636215.1 of Lewinellaceae bacterium. Taxonomy (GTDB): domain Bacteria; phylum Bacteroidota; class Bacteroidia; order Chitinophagales; family Saprospiraceae; genus JACJYE01. Next base: position 467,885 of record JACJYG010000004.1, on the reverse strand, counting down.
TTTTCCTGGCCGGACAGCCGGGTAAGCAACAGCTATATCAATTACCCATTGGCTTATTGTTGCGCAATGATGCTGATGAGATCGTCCAGAAGATCAACAATCCCCGCCCGCACCGGGTGATGGCCGACATTCGGTCTCAATGTGCCGATATCACTGCTCAGTACGGGCCTTCCGGGCCCATCTTTGAACCCATTCCGCTTCGGTTTGAGGAGCTGCCTCAAATGGTGGACGGGGTTTTTCTTGCGCTGCATGGCGCTATCGGCGAGCACGGTAACTTACAGGAAAGGCTGGACGCACTCGGATTGCCATACAATGGTTCCGACGCCAGGGCATCGAGGGTGATGGCCAATAAATACCAGGCCCTGCAGACGCTAAAACGCAATGGTTTCCCGATAGCCAATCAGGTGTTGCTGCACAAAAGCGACTACGAGGCCGGAGCCGACGCTTTTTTCAGCCGGGTGGAAAATCAGCTGCATTATCCGATGGTCGGCAAACCAGTGGAAGGAGGCTGTAGCTCGGCAGTTAAGGTGCTGCGTTCCCGAAATGAACTGGAAGCTTACACACGGCTGATGTTCCGGCCTGAAGCGGAAGCGGGGCTGGAAGCCCGCCGCACGCTGCGCCTCAAAGCCAGGGAAGAGTTTCCCCGCCAGGACGATATCCTCTTCGAAAGCCTGCTTACCGCCGGAGGCGCTTCCTTGTTTGTAGAAATTACCGCCGGACTGCTGACCCATTACCTTCCTGACGGCAGCCTTCGCTACGAAATTTTCCATCCTACCGAAAATATTGCTTCCGGCCATTTCCTGTCACCCGAAGATAATTTCCTTGCCAAAAAGAACGCCCGCGCCCAACCCGCAATCTTTGGCAAGAAGCCGGAAGATCACCAGGCAGTGCTGCTTCAACTGGCCAATGCCCTGGAACGCGCCGCCCGCATCCTTAATGTGCAAGGCTACGCAACTATCGACGCATTTGTCCGGGTTTATGAAGACCGCAGCGTACAAACCACGATCATTGAAGTGAATTCCCTGCCGGACCTCTCAACGGCCAGTTGTTTTATTCCTCAGGCGGCCCGGCAAGGATACCGCCCCCACGAACTCATAGAAAGAATTCTGGCCTTCGGTATGGAAAGTCGCGAAGAAGCGGTTCTAAGTCCGAAAAACGAGTCGGCAGAACCCTGGCCAGCCGCTGCCGGGCATTTGACAAGCCCGGACCCGCTACCCTTCACTGCGCCAACCCGGCAAGAACCAATGATTCAATACGGAACCAATATGGAAGAAATAAGGCCCGAGCGGCCCGGCGGATTCCGCCCACAACCCTTTTGGGAATATTTCAGAGAAAGCCTGGGGCATATTACCCGGGAAGTTTGGTTATTTCTCAAATCGCCCATTTTCCTGCGCAACCTTGCCGGCATTGCGGGGGCCATCCTCCTGTTATTCTTCCTCACTACCGGGATTATGCGCCTTTATACCCGCCATGGCGAATCACTTCAAGTGCCGAATTACATAGGCATGGACCTGGAGGACGCCCTGCGGAAAGCCCGCAAGCAGGACTTCAAGATCGTAGTCATCGATTCCTTCTTCGACTCCAATCAGGAGGCCAATACGATTTATCAACAGGACCCTAAGCCATTGCAGCGGGCCAAGGAAGGCCGCACCATCTATGTGAGTAAATACCGGGTGATGGCCGATTCCATTATCCTGCCCACCCTGATCAGCGCCGGTTACAATTATGACCAGTACACGATTAAGCTGAAACGCCTCGACATTATGCCGGTCATTAAAGAGCGGGTATTTGACAACAAGCAGGAGGAAAATTCCATCCTCTATTTTTATCATCACGGCAGGAAGATCACGGATGATATGTTGAGGAGGGGGGTAAAAGTACCGAAAGGGTCAACGCTCGAGTTTGTCATCACCGAACGGATCACTACTAACGTGCCGGTGCCGGACCTGGTATGCAAGCGCTACGATGCCGCAGCATTCCTGATCAGCGGGTCCAATCTGGCGATCGGCAATATATATGGTGACGTAGGCGACCGGGAGAGTGCCTATGTCTACCGGCAGGAACCGGAATACGTTCCCGGCCAGATGATCCCTCAGGGCCAGCAAATCAATCTGTATCTGACTGCCACCCGCCCCTCCGGTTGCCCGGATGAACTGGATCCCAGTAGCCTGGATGGTGGTGGAAACAATAGCCAGGACGAAAACAGCAACAACGGAAATGAAGATTTTTAACAAATAAGCCCGCCATGGTGGCGGAGCAACAATTTTTTAACTTTCTCGTTTTTGAAACGAAGGCATGGCGATGGCTAATGCCTTTCATTTTTTTGAACACTACTGTGAGCCTATTCTATCAACTTTTTTTCAATGAAGCAGCTATTTTACCTGATATTGCTGGTGAGTGGACTTTCAAACCCACTGGCCGGACAAATTGAAGTCCCACTTCAAGGAAACCCTACATTACAGCGTTTTTACGCCCCTAAAGAAGCCCAACTGCCAAAAGGATGGGACAATCCCGGATCCCGCAGCCCGCAGAATTGCATGCTGGAAAAGAATGGCATTCATTACCTGGAGGCGAGCCGGACCGCTTACCTGCCTATTGAAATTGACACCGCCGGCCTGGGAGAAGCGCCAGGAACCCTCACTTGCCTGAATTGCGATGGCAACCCCATTGGCGATGCATCTATTTTCGGGGACTCTCTGGTGGTTACGGCCGCTCCGGATATCCTCGGCGCCCAGTACACCTTTACCGTTGAACTTTGCCGCTCTCTTGGTTGCCGCCGGAAATCGTTTACCGTGCTGGGGCGGCGCGCCGGTCAGAACTATTTCCCACCCGTTGTGGCCCTGGAGGCAGAAGAGCGAAAGCTCACTACCTGGCCAGCCAGCCTGCTACCCGGGCCACTGGCCTGCAATAAATTTATCGATGCGGCTGACGCCTATGAGGGCCGCGATCAGCGTATCTACTTCACGACTTATACTGAGGCCGACAGCAACCTCTACTACGAGGCCAGCCGTTACGCCGGCACGGATTCTGTCTATCTGGTGCTTTGTGACACCTTCGCCATCTGCGATACCTTTCACCTCGCATTTCGCGTTCGCCACGACACCCTCAAACTGGGGGGCGGAAGCCAGGCTGTCTTCCTCGACGATTTCTCCAACGACGGCCCGGAAACAGACCCTTTACTATGGCTGGATACCGATACCTATATCAATGCTACCTATGGCGAGGATCCTCCAAGCCTGGGCGTGGCCACCTTTGACGGGATCAACCGCTATGGCCGGCCTATCGGCGGCAACTTTGGCCCGGCGGACCGCCTGACCTCCACTTATCTCGACCTGACCTCCATTTTCGATCCCCTTTACCTGTCCTTCTGGCTGCAACTACGAGGCCTGGGTGAATATCCCGAACCACAGGATATTATCAAGCTGGAATTCAAAAAGCCAAATGGAGACTGGGAAGAAATAGCCAGTTTTAGCGGTGTCGCCATCGGCCCTGGTGGTGGGCAGTCCACGGCCTTTGAATTTTTTAGCACCGCGATCTCTCCGGACTTCAAACATCAGGCTTTCCAGTTCCGTCTGACGAGCTACAACGACCGCAAGGGGATTGACGACATCTGGAACCTGGATTATGTACATCTCAGCCGCTTTGCGAATGACTCCACCATCAATGATCTGGCCTTTACCTATGTGCCGCGTGCCATCCTGTCGCAGTACAGCAGTATGCCGTGGAGACATTTTAAAGGCAGGGAGGCCCAGGAACTGGCCAATTACCTTGCTGTTGGTGTGCGCAACCTTTCGCCCCAGGGGCAGAATGCGGACCCCTCGAGGGTGAAGATCGGAGAAAAAATTACCGGTATCGACGTCCTGGACGCTACCCTATTCAATGGCCTGGAGCGAAATATTCCAAGCCTGATACCTCAGAACCGAACATACGTGATGGAAGGCGACCCCAACTTCCCCTTCAGTAGCTACCTATCGGCCATGCAAAGCAATAACTTCGATGGCTATGACCGTCTTGAATTCGTAACGGAATATACGCTGGAGAACGGCAGCCAGTCTACAGGCCCGGGGTATGAGGCCATTTTGCGCAACGATCGGGTGCAGCGGCCTACCATTTTTGACAACTACTTCGCCTATGACGATGGTTCGGCCGAAACGGGCGTTATCGCCCAGGAAGATGACCTGATCGCGGTGCGGTTTACCACCGCAGTACCGGACTCTCTGCGGGCGGTGCGTTTCCATTTTCCTCATATGGTAAGTAATGTGGCCAACCAGGAGTTCAACCTGAAGATCTGGATCGGCGAGTTGGACAACAGCCCTGAGTTCAGCATGAACCTGCTGCATCCCTATTATGCGGATAGTGCTTTCGACACCTTGCAGGGCTTCACCACCTACCCACTGGTGAATCCCAATGGTGACTTCGCGCCACTGGGCTTGCCGGCCGGCGATTTCTACGTCGGCTGGGAGCAGCTTTCCGCTTGCACCTTCACAGACTGCATCTCGGTAGGATATGACAAAAATTCGCCGCAGGCCAAAGAGGCCCTCTTCTTCAATAACAATAGCTCCAGTTGGGCTCCTTTTCCGGAAAACTTTCCGGCGGGCGCCCTCATGATCCGGCCGGTGGTAGGCAGTACAACTCCCGGCCCAACCGCAGTGGGGGAAGCAGCTGCACCCAAAACGACACTGCTGGTTTTCCCTAACCCTGCCAATGAACTCGTCTACCTCAACCTGGAAGGGGGGCAATATGACGACTACCGCCTTTTCCTGTTCAACAGTGTAGGCCAATTGCTGTATCAGGGCCCCATGCAACCCCAATTGTCTCTGGCAGGCTATGAACCAGGATTCTATTTATTGAAAGCCGTGCATCAGAAAAGTGGGGAGAGCCTGCAACAAAGGGTAGTGGTGGCCAGGTAAATCGGAGAGAAAGGCATATAGCTATATTGGTCTATTGTTGTTTTGGGGTGGCTATCGGCCATATGGAGGCCCTGCGAAAATGTATGAACATTTGCCCCACTCAAAGAATCGGGAACAATAAAAGTTATTCTATATATCCGGTAGGGTTTAACAAGTTTTATAACTTTGCAGAAAAAGCAAAAGCCATGGAAGATATCCGGGTAAAGGAATTAAAAGAAAAAATCGAGCGCGGCGAGCAATTCGTGCTCATCGATGTGCGGGAGCCATACGAGAATCAGGAATTCAACGTGGGAGGCCAGCTCATCCCCTTGGGTATGCTACCCAGCCATTTGGAAAAACTGGCGCAACACAAAGGCGAAGAGATCGTCCTCTATTGCCGTTCCGGAAACCGGAGCGGTGTGGCCAAACAACTCATGGAACGCGCCGGCTACACTAAAGTACGCAACCTGTTGGGCGGAATGCTGGACTGGGTGGATACCTTCGGTACAACGAAATAAAAAAAGCGTCATCTTGTTTTACAAGCGGTAGGCAAGTAGCAAGATGACGTTTTTTTTATGGCTTATTTCTTCTTCACATACGCGTCCACGCCCTTGCCTTTCAACTCCGTCACCAGGTTTTTCGCTTCTCCTATAGAACTAAAGCGATCGACGAGTACGACGGAGTATTTCCCGCGGTCGAAGGGTTCAGTGGTTGCATTGGCATATCCCAGCCCGTGTAGCTTGTCCACCATTTCTTCAGCGTAAGCCTTAACGCTGAAGGTTCCCGCCAACACCATATAATTTCCGGTACTGGTTGTCCGAGGGGCAGTGTATTCCTCTACCGGCGTATCCTGATACTTCTCTTCGGATTTCGGGGAGCTGCTGGTAGTAGTCCCTTTGTCCAGATCCCCTTCGGCGATATTGTCGCCGGAGCGGTCGTATTCGCCGGAAGTTTCACCGCTGGTGGTGGCCTCCTGGCTGTCGTAGTAGGAGGTATCCGAATAAGTGGACGTATCCTCGTAAGGAGGGGTGGTTTCCTCTGTTTTCGCCGGCTCCTCGGGGCCGCCGCCGAGCAGGTTGGTGGTCATGTAAATGAGGTAAATCAGGGCAGCCACACAGACTGCCACGATCGCGATGGTAACATAATCAAGCCTTGACATGGGTCATTCTTTTCGTTTCGAGTATAAATTAAAGATTTTTTTTACCGTTTATCCTAATTAATCCAGCGAAAATCAATCACGCACCAGAATAGTTTCCCATCCATCGTATGCACCACCGTGGCGGCGGGCAAGTTCCGCCATTCCCCAGGTTAGGTGGTGGACGTAGGGAACATGGACGCTATCCACGCGTTCGACATGGGCGCCAAAGGGCTGTTTGCTGCCCTCCTTCAGGGTGTCCAGCGCTACGATTTCAAAGCCAGCGCTCAACAGCGTGTCGAGGAACTGCTGGCGCCGGGCCGCATCTGGGAAATAAGCCCAATGGCCGACAGGCCGGGGCGCAAGGAGTTGGTCCCCCGATTCCTGCAGGCGATGAAGGATGCGTTCATTTTGAATTTCGTTCATTTCCTGCCCGTTGGGTATCAACTCCTCCCGGTAATTTTGCCAGGAGGGGTCTTGTTTGAGATGGACCTCCACGGGGCGGGCAGTAAAGTCCTGCACTATTTTGCGGGCAAGGCGCTCGGCTGCCGGTAAGGGCCGCAGGTAAAAAACAAGTGCTTTTTCCTTTGCTCCGGTTCGGCTGCCGGTAAATATTCCCAGCCCTGGCTTTTCCAGCGCCCGGATCAGTTCATCTTGCAGGCCGTCGGCCAGATTGACTTCCCGCCCGACTGGAAAACCGTTGGCCAACACTTCCTGTGCTTTCACCCGAATCACCAGCGATTGGGAAAAAGCTTCTACCGGCAAGGCCTCCTGCCAACCCAGGTCAACGGTTACAATCCTGGGAGCGGTGGCGTCATCCTGGGCAAAAACCGCCCAGTCTTCTTTATGTTCTGGTAGCGGATGATCTTCTTCTTGGCTGTTTTGACAAGCAAACAGAAAAAAAGTCGAACCAAAAAGAAGGAGATATAACTTCATGTTCTTTGAGTTTAAAAGCGATAGCCAGCTACCGCCGAAAAGGACAATCCATCGTAACCGAGGATTACATTGTCCGGCAATTCCTGTTGAACTTCCTCGTAAAGGCCCATGCTATGGCTGATATGTGTGAGGTAAGCGCGTTCCGGAGCAATACGTTCGATCAGGGCCAAGGCCTGCTCCAGGTTGAGATGGGTGGGATGCCCCCTGTGATGCAGGGCATTGAGCACCAGGTGACGGACGCCAAGCACTTTCCGCAATTCCATCTCCTCAATGGTGCGCACATCGGTAAGGTAAGCAAAATCACCAATGCGAAACCCCAATACGGGCAAGCGCCCGTGCAGCACCTCGACGGGAAGGATCTCCAGGCCGCACACCTCAAACGGATTGTCTTTTGTGATAATCCGGCGCTGCACCATCGGCGCCCCAGGATAGCGGTTTTCCGACTCAAAAATATAGGCAAAGCGCACCTCAAGCTCTTTGGCTACCCGCTGGGTGCAATAAACGGGCATATCTGTCTTGTTTCGGAAATTGAACGGCCGGACATCGTCCATGCCAATAATGTGGTCGTTGTGCTCATGAGTCATCAAAATGGCGTCGAGCGATTGCACGCCTGCCCGCAACATCTGCTGCCGGAAGTCGGGCCCGCAATCCATGGCGATAGCCTTGCCCTCAAAACGCACCAGCGCCGCCGTCCGAAGGCGCTGATCGCGTGGGTCGGCCGAAGTGCATACCGCGCAACTGCAGCCGATGACCGGCACGCCCTGCGAGGTTCCTGTTCCGAGTAACGTTACTTCCAGTTCGATGGTGCTATAGTTTTGTGCTGTTATGGCAGCGCTTTGCCAAGCTGTTCGGAGTTGGGATTGTTCAAAGCTTGCCCGGCTGACACAGACGGGTTTCAGGTGTAACCTGCAACCTCTAATCTTCCCCCTCTTCTTCCTCTTCCCCCTCTTCCCGGGAGTTAATCTTTTTGAAAAACTTGGCTGAAGCCTCACTAAGTTGATCCTCAGGTATCTCTATCGTGCCCAGGATATCGATCAGGCAATTGATACGGCCCTCCGTATCGTAGAACTTATTGATGACGGCGATCTTACGGTCCTCCACGATACAGTAGCCGGAATTGAAATTACCCTTCTCGTAGCGAACCGTGTACTCCAGCTCGCCCAATAGGTTCTCCAGTTTTTTCAGGCTGTGTTTAGTGTATTTGAACATAAGTCCGGCGGATTATTTGTCGGCCCCGGCAAATATAGCACCTGGGCCGGGGAATAGCAAGGAGGATACCGTGGATGCCGCGGATACTCAGCAATTTCTCAGGCAGTGTGTAGCGGTAGTGAAGGAGAAGTCTCCCCGTGACAGCCCTAAAGTAGTCTGGTAATCTTGTAAAGTTATTCCAGCACACATTCCACCCGGCGGTTTTGCTGTCGGCCTTCGGGTGTGTCGTTTGAAGCAATGGGTTGGCTTTCACCGAACCCCTTAAAGGAGAGGCGAGTAGTGTCGATGCCTTTGCCGGCCAGATAAGCCCCTACGGCGCGGGCGCGCCTTTCTGAAAGGGCGACGTTGGCCGCTTCGTCCCCAACATCGTCTGTATGGCCCGCGATCAAGGCTCTCGCAGCAGGGTGGGACTTCAAGAATCCAGCCAGTGCATCGAGTTCCGGATAAGAAGGAGGCAGTAGTTCGTCACTCCCGGTGGCGAAAGTGACGTATTGGAAAGTATAACGCCCTTCTTTCTGGAAAACGTCTTCCAATGCCGGCCGGGCCGGGCCGATATAGACATCGTCGATACAATAGTACGCAACCCTTGCCATTTTGGTGAATGTAGGATCAATTGTTTCCGGCCGAACGGGCTTGGTAGTGGCGGCATTGGCGTCGGGATAGAAATTTCCGATAACAAAATAGCGGGCGGCATTGGGAGCGGTAAACACGAGGCGAATTTGTACCCATTGTCCGGCTGTAGTGCCGACAATTGTATCAATATTGATGTGAGGACGGTAGTTGAATATCCGGATTGAATTGCTGAAATCCTCGCCCGGACGGGCGGGTTGGGTTAAGAACAGGATGCCAAAGTTGTTGGCAGCCACTGAAAGCGCGAGAAACTTGGGCCTGCTGCCATAGTACCGGTTGAGATGCCGGCGTGGAGCAGCCTCCTGCCGGTTGAGCCAGAAAGACAACTCGTATTCCTTGTCAGGTTGCAAAGGCTGAGCGAAGCTGCCCTGGATGAACTCATGGTAATCTTCCGGCCAGCCGCTCTCTGCCGCCGGATAGTAATGGATCACACCTGCCATCCTATGGCCGCTGCGCGGGGCGGAGAACGGGCAATCTTCCGGGCTCTCCTCGTCGGTAATCAGGTCGGGCGTCAGATTGCGGAAAGTATTCCAGCCGAACAGGCTCTCGTTGAATTGCTCGGCTTTGGAAGTGAAGCGGCAGGAGGAGGCCCCATTTGCTTCCTCAAAGCCGGGATTGAGGACGAGGTTTTGTCCGGAAAGTACTAAAGGCAGCCAAAGTAAGAGAATCGCATTGGTGAAATATTTCATGTTTTTTCTTAAATAATGGCGTGGCGGGCTCGAAGTTACACACTGGAATTTAACATCAGCTCGTCATTTTCCTTACCGGCTTCCGAAAAACTCCGGTTTCTCGTCAAACCAGAAGTACTTATCTTTGCCCGAAATATAAAACTGCTATGAAAAAAATACAACTATTCCTTGCTGTCCTATTTCTCCTTTTCACTGTCTCCCTCTCCGCCCAAACCACCGGCCCGGAGCGCCGCTTCGAGGGCGGGCTGGTCGCAGGCTTCAACATGTCACAGATCGATGGCGACCTGTTACACGGTTTCCACAAGTTGGGCTTCAACGCCGGCGGGCGGGTCAACGCCCTGCTGAACGAACGCTGGCGCATCGGCCTGGAACTGCTCTTCAGCCAGCAGGGCGCCAGCCGCAGCAAACTCGACAACCCCGCTTCTCAATACGATAAGATCCGCCTGAATTTTGTGGAAGCTCCGGTGCTGGTGCACTTCCAGGACTGGAAGATACAGGCTACCGCCGGTGTTTCCTATGGCCGCCTCATCAGCTATGAGATCATCGATTACACCGGCGAAGACGTCACCGAGCAGATCCCGCTCAAGGAAGACCTGTTTTCGATCGTGCTGGGCGGCACTTTCTTTTTCGATGAACACTTCGGGCTCAACATCTACTGGTCCAAATGGCTCAATAACCTGCGAATTGGAGATACTTCCACCCCTACACCCGTCGGAGCGGAATCGGGTAAATTTATTGGCAGGAATGTGACGATACGGGGGGTGTATATGTTTTGAACCTCCCCAGGGTAGGATGCTCATCCCGCCTGGACAGCCGGTACCCGCCTGCTTCCAAGGGAGGCCTTTCGGGGCTGTCCTGGGGAAGGTAACCCTGACTTTCTAATAAAAATCGGCAATACAATCTTCTGGCAGATTCACCGGCCAGGAGGTTTTTTTGCTACCACTTGATTATAGTTGTCGTATATATTATATTTGCGGCAACCAAATTCAATAAAATGGATATCTCAGACATCAATGCCGACATTATGGAAAGCCTGGGGGCCTATGGGCAAGTATTGGAAACCCTTTCCCCGGAAGCACTGAAACGCCAGCCCGACCCCGAAAGCTGGTCGATGGGGCAACTATTTATCCACCTGCTGGACGACACCATGAATTTTCACCTCCGTCTGCTGGAGGCCTGTCTTTCGCCGGAAGCACCCCGGCAAGGGACGAAAAATGGTGTTGGAGAAGCGGTCTATCAGGCCAACGCCTTCAGTGATATCCGGGTGAAGGGGCGGCGCACCGCAGCCAACGTGCCGCAACCTACCGACAAAGCGGAATTGGAAGGGAAGATGAATCTACTGCAAACCGCCATCGCCCAGGCATCGGAAAAGCTGGCAACGAACCCAATTTCCGGAAAAATTGAACATCCCGCCCTGGGGTTCCTCGATGCCAAGGAGTGGTTTCAGCTTATCGCCATTCACTTCCGCCATCATTTACGACAAAAGGCGCGGATTGAGGCATTCCTCAATACTTGAAGACAATGCATAACGGCATTAAATTCCATTTTGAGAAGCCGGAAGACAGCTCCGGCTTCCTTCTCTGGCAACTCAGCATGCTTTGGCAACGCCGCATCCGCGAAGCGTTGTCGGAATTGAAACTGACGCATACGCAATTCGTCTTGCTGGCGGCTCTCGGCTGGCTCCGGCAAAAGAGCGAAGCTGTCACCCAAAAGGAGGTGGCCGAGCACGCCAGGGTAGACAAAATGATGGTTTCTAAGGTGCTGCGTAGCCTGGAAAGCCACGGCTTAATCGTCCGCGAAGAACATCCAGTGGACACCCGGGCTAAAGTCATTAGCCTGACGCCGAAAGGGCAACAGGCCTTGCAGCAGGCCCTGCTTCTCGCCGAAGCCACTGACCGGCATTTTTTCGCTCCCCTGCAGAAGGAACTGAGCGATTTCAACCATTTAGCGCTGCAGATACTGAAGGAGGAGGCAAACCCGAATAGTTGATAGGCCGAAAGAGCCCTAAGGCAATTTTCCGAAACCTTTCTTCACCTCCTTTTCAGCCGGTTTCCCATTGGGAGTAAATCCGGTTTGGCCAGGGCCGCCCTGGCTTAAGTAGGAGGGATACTTCCACCACAGGATACCCCGGCACCAGGGCTGCCCGCGCAGGCTTTCCATAACGATGCGGTAACAACGTTTCTGGGCTTCTCCCTGGTAGGGGTCGCCGTTTCGGTCTTTGTGGGGTTCTTTCCAGGGGGTGGGGGTGCTGGTGAATCCGATCTCGGTGAATAGAAGTGGTTTTTGGTATTGTTCGCTGACTCGCTGCGCCAGCTTCAGTACCCGCCCGAAAGCAGCCCGGAGTACTTCATCGGAAGGGTTTTCCTCCTGGCTAAGTGGGTAGTAACAATTTAGTCCGATGTAATCCAGCTCATCCCAAAAGGTGAGGTTTTCAAATTCCTGGCCCCAGTTTGCGGAGTAGGTGAGCGGGCCGGAATACAGGCCTCGCAGCTTGTGGATGAGGTGGCGCCAATCCTCCGGCCGTTGCTGGGTTGCTTTGGCGAATTCCACGCCGACACAAAGCATATCCATATGGTGGATCTCCGCTAACAAAGCATAGTGACGCATCCACCGGTAGTAGAAATCAAAAAAAAGCGCCCAGTCTTTTTCGGTTTTCATTTCGACATCACCGGGCCAGTTTCGCCCCAGCCATATTTGCGGCTTGAGCAGAACTGCCATGCCGAGTTGCCGGGCGTTGTAGGCGTCCTGCACCAGCCCTTCATCGGTTTCCATTCCGGCGCGGGTAACGACGGGGATGAAGGATGGGTGGTTGGCGTCCTCCATATAGGAATAAGGTACAATTGCAAGAGCGCTGGCGCCCAGTGCCGCCTGAGCTTCCAGGGATTGGCGGGACAGCTGGGAGCCGTAGCCGTTGTATACAGCGTAACCCTCATGGGCAAAATTGAAGCCCTTGAGATAGGGTAGGGGGAGGGCAGGCTGAGATTGAGGTTGAGATTGAGATTGAGATTGAGGTTGAGGTTGAGGTTGAGATTGAGGCTGAGATTGAGGTTGAGGTTGAGTTTGAGTTTGAGAGAGGTGTTGATGCCAGCGGGCCTCCAATTCTCGGATCTCCTCGGCGCCGGGTTGCCAGGAGGCGTAGTGCTCCAGGAAGGCTTCCTTGCCCCAGTCATCGATCAGGCAATCGACGAAGGAAGCGGAAAGGCATCCCATGACCAGGCTGGACTCCCGCTGAAAGGACTCGTTGTCCAGTAGTTCTTTCAGGGGAGCCAGGTTACCGGATTGGTACAGGCGCGCCGCCCAGTAGGCGTAGCCGCGCTCCTGCCATTGGCCCGTAAAGTGGATCGCCAGGCCTTCCTCGAGCGCCGATATTTTGGGTGGGCCCAGCAGCTGCCGGAGCAGAACGGCGTTTTCTTTTCCTATATGGTTATGGGCATAGACAGCATTGATGACGATATGTGCGGTTCCTTCCTCAAAATCGGCTTCGGCCTGTTGGGAATTGGCCCGCATCAGGCCCTTCTGTTCCGCTGAGTTGTAGAGGTGGCAAACAACAGGGGCCGCCGGAGCGGGTAAACCCGTAAAGGCTAATATCTGTCGGCCGGCTTCTTCGCACTGTTCCAGGGCCGGGCGGAGCAGCACCTGATCCAGGGCCGGGCCATGAGATACAAATTGGAAAATGCCCGGTTCGGCAAGCGTATCCGGAGGCCGGGTGAAATCATAATGTATTTTTTTGTCAAAAACCCAGGATTCGGGGTCGAAATTACCGGCAAGCACCCGCTGGCCCTGTTCTAAAACTTCATATCCCCAGGAGCTCCAACTATAGAAGAACCAGCCTTCGCTCAGGCGGGCCGTCAACACGGCGGCCATCTGTTTATCATTGAAGCCAATTGCCAACGAGAGGGGCTGTTGAGTGCCGTAGGGGTTGGGATATACCGATAAAAGCGCCAGGGCGTCCTTGCTCCGGAACTGGTATTCTCCCAGGCATATTGCCCCGTCTTTAGCCTGCAGTGGCAGCCTTTGGCAGAGCTGTTGGACCAGAGGGGCGTCAAGGTTGCCCAGCACCATGGTGGGCGTTTTGCTCAACGCGTTTATATCGATGGAATCCAGGGGTATAAGCTTGGCCTTTTTTCGCCTTGACCGATCCCGGATAAGTTCCGCCACCTGCTGTAAAGGGCCCGGTTGGTATACCACCACGATTTCTTCCGATTGCCGTAATTGTTGCATCAGTGCTTCGCGAGTTGGCAAAGGATCGGCAATGGACACTTTTGCCGCCGCTAATCCTGGCGGTGAATCTTCGCACTGCCAACTGATCGCGGCTAATAAAAAGGCCAGGGCCAGGTGTATAAAAGACTTCATAGGATGATGCGATTAGAACTATTATTGGGTGTGTTTGTACCTTTGCCAGGCCAAGCTTCGAACAGCGCAGCAGCCATTCAACAATATAACAATTCAGCCATTTTTAACCGGCTCACTAGAGACGGTCAGCCATTCCCCACTTCCCAGATGATCATACTCCGGTCATCACTGGCGGAGATCAGCTTTTGACTATCAGGATGCCAGAGCAGGCGGTTTACGGAATTGATATGACAGCCATCGCGGGCCGTATCGAGCACCTTGAGCAGCTTGAAATTGTTTGCATTCCACAACTTGATGGTTCGGTCGCGGCTGGCGGTGGCGAACCACCGGCCTTCCGGGTGGAATACTATGCTATTAATAGTGTACCAATGGGCCGGTTGAGAAGAAAGCAGGCTTGCCTGCTCTCCAAGGGCCCACACTTTCAGTTGTGCATCGCGGCTTCCGCTCAGTAGGTGCGAGCCATCAGGTGTATACTGCAACGCGAAAACGGAATTGTTATGGGCATCAGGGATTCGCTGCCGCAACGCGAGGGTATCGGCGTCGAGCAGATAAATGGCATTGTCGCTGGAGCCGATGGCAATTTCGTGGCGTTGGGGGCAATAGGCCATACAGCGCAGGCTCTGGTTGCTGAGTTGGAAGCTCTCCAGGCTGCGGGCGGCCTCGGGATCCCAGCGGGTGACGGCGCCCTCGCCGCCGGCCGTGAAGACGAAATCCCCGATCCGCAGGATATCGAAAACCCCCTTTTTATGGTGGGCGATGTTTTTGGCCTGATCCGGTTTATCCAGCCGTACCCAATGAATACCGCCATTCATGTTACCCACCACTACGGTATGCCATTCCGGAAGGTAATGCATGGAGAAGATCCGGTCATCCACTTTTGCCAATAAGCGCCCCATTTCCGGCTCGTCCAGATCCCAGCGAACAATCCAGCCATCACCGGCGCCAGAGAGGATGGAACGAGGCTCGTCGCCCGCGCTCAACGCAAATACAGCGGCTTGGTGGCCGGACAACTGGCCGATCTTGCGGGCATTGATCATAGGCATTGTATTGAGTTACGTACACGCAAAAAACAGATATTGTTTACTTTTGGTTCTTCAAACTAAGCGAACCGACGAATGCCTGTAATTTTACACGAGCATATTCAGCCACAGGGCGAAATCGGGATCTGGCGCATTGACGAGCCGGAAGACTGGTTTTTGGGCCGGCTTGACCTTTCCACTGCCGAAACGGAACAACTTGGGCAGATCAAAGGCCGGCGACGGGTGGAATGGCTGGCCGTGCGGCAGCTCGTCCACGACATGTCGGGCCGGGAACAGCGAGGGGCCTTTCTCAAGGATGAACATGGCAAACCTCATCTGGAAGGATCGGCCTATTACATTTCCATTAGCCATTCGCGGAATATGGCTGCCGCTATCGCTGCGCCTGGCCTGGTAGGGATTGACATCCAGAACCTGGTGCCCCGCATCACCCACCTGGCGCATAAGTATATGCGCCCTGATGAACTGGCGAGTTTGCAGGAAGGCGCCCGGTTGGAACAGATGCATGTCTACTGGGGTGCCAAAGAAGCCCTTTACAAGGCCTATGGCCGCCGGGCACTCGATTTTTGCGCCAACATCCATATTCAGCCATTCGTCTTCGATCCGCTGGGCGGGCAGTGCACCGGAGCAATCTTCAAAGATGGTTATGAAGCTTATTTCCGGCTCCACTATTCCTTGATCGAAGATTATGTTCTGGTATATGCCGTTGAGGAAGACAAGGCAGTTACTTGACAATATGGCAAATATTTTTAACTTTGCACCTGTGTTTGCTACGGCAGCACCCTACCCCCTCCCCGGTTATTTGATAAACCCTTCCATGAGATTCGGCACGCCCTGACAGGGCGAAAAAAAATATTATCTAATCTGGCGCCTTAAATCAGGATGCCGGATGGCTTAACTTCCAATGCTTTTAACAAGCCATTGGCGGAGCGTAAATTTTATATCCCATTAACATATTTAAACAGCATTCATTCATGCAAACGATTAAAACGATTATTGCCGATGACCATGAAATTTTCCTGGAAGGCCTGAAAACGGTTCTGCCACGCTGCCGGAGTCACTCGCTCGAAATCGTGGGGGAAGCCTCGGATGGTGCTGAACTCATTCGCCTGTTAAAAAAACAGCCTGCCCACCTCCTCATTTTTGACCTTAATATGCCGGAAAAAGATGGGATGGAAGTGCTGCAATACGTGCAGCATTTGCGGCTGGAAACAGCTACCCTGGCGCTGACGATGTATGATTCGCCCAAGATCATTCGTGCGGCTTTCCATGCCGGGGTCGATGGGTATGTCCTGAAAGATAAAGGCCTCGACGACCTTTTTACAGCTATCGAAACAATCCTGGAAGGGAACTCTTTTATGGGAAGTGGGGTGAATATCAGCGATGGCCATGCCGGCCTTGGCCTGCCAGCCCGGCAGAAACGGTACATTTATAACGACCGCTTTATCAAAAAGCATAGCCTGACTAAAAGAGAACTGGAAATACTTCACCTCATTACTCAGGCCATGAGCAACAAAGAGATTGCTAAAGAATTGTACATCAGTGACCAGACCGTGAGTGTTCACCGCAAAAATATTATGCGCAAATTGGGCGTCAGTAATACCGCCGGATTGGTCAAAACAGCTTATGATAACAGCCTGGTCTGATCCAATTCTCTCTTTGATTTGGGAAAAAAAATTAAAAATACCTCCTAAAGGGTATGTGTGGTTTATAAAGTTATTTTATATTTGTGCCAGTTACTACTGAAGTGAAATTCAGAAATACTTAGTGCTATCTGCAAATTGGTATGATTTTATTTTCTTACCACGACGACCTAGTTACTGTTGAGTTGAACGTTACTGTACGTGCTTTCAATACGTATTCGCTGCCTTTATGCGAAATTTCAAAACATATCCCATGAACAAAAAAATTTACACTGCTAAGCTGGTTCTCAGCTCTATTCTTCCCTTTTGCATATCGTTCCCAAATTCAAAGCTGAACTTACACTATTGACCATACACTTTACTCTTCCGCTTGTACCGCTGGAAGAGTAAGCATCATTCTGCATACCCCACCAGATGAAAAAATGCCATAAAACAGTTATGGCGTAGTTATTTGACATTGAGGGAAAAGATCTAATTTATAAAGACGACGACGACCCGAATATTAAGCTACTTGCGCCCCTTTGTTACGCTATCTGGCGCTTTAGCTTTAGTACATATTTATCTATTTTGGATTTGACCTAATTTTTTATATTACCTAATTCTTTAAAACAAATTGTGATCTAATGGAAAGAACGAGACTTAACTTCGCTTCTCCATCCAGTTGGTTCAGCGCGATCGCCCTGGTGCTCGTGTTCGGACTGGCAGGATTGCAGCAAGCCTCGGCGCAGTTTCTGTCTGTGACAGATGCGTCCGGCGGCACGCCGCCCTCCCCACTTAACTTCACGCCGCCGGAAGGCGACTGTGGGGTTAACCTGCAGTGGGCTATTTTTGCATTGGACCCGCAAGGTGTCCCCACCGTGACGGCTACTGCTAGCAACCCGAACCTGGGGGTTTTCCCCTCCGTTTCGCTGGTGCTGGTGCAGAACACGGCTACACAGGTGTCTTACGCCCTGTACATCAACGCTGCTATCGGAACCAACACGGTGACGGTGACCTCCACCGGCCCAAGCGGCACCGTTCAGCAGACTTTCGTGATCACCGCTACCGACGTGCGCATACCGGAGATTTACGCTCCGAGCACGATCACGCTGGAAGTACCCGGCTGTGATGCGGATGGCCTGGTGCCCCTGAACTACTCTTATTCTGTAGTAGACGACTGTGATGTACAGCCGGCTGTTACGGTTGTGGGCCCGGCCAGCGGCACGCTGGTAGGCGCCAACACCACGGTAGTTATTACTGCTGTGGATGATTCCGGCAACACGAGCAGCCGCACGATCAACGTGGTGGTGAACGTACAGCCGGACGACAGCCCGGTGCTCAACGTGAGCGGCAACGGCCAGTTCACGGTCCCTGCTTGTGAGGATAACGTATTCGTGATCTTCTCCGGGACGGTGATCGACTGTGATATCACCGCTGCTACGGACAACTCTCTGGGTGGTGCTTTCGCTGCCCGCCTGAGCGCCACCGGCGCCGGCCTGGCGCTGACCTATGTGGACACCGAAGACGGCTATGCCTACTTCGAGTACACCGGCAACCTGGTGCCGAACACTTACCTGTTTTTTGTTACCTACGACAATGGCGTAGCTCCGGCTACTACGGTAGACGCACTGCTCACAGTTGAGCAGGATGCCCCTCAGCCGCCGGATGTAATCATGCCAGGCAACCTGACTTTCACTTTGCCACAGTGCACCAACTCCATGGTGGCTCGCTGGGCAGTGACGATCACGGACGAGTGCGACGCTGCGATCAACGGCGCAACTTTCCAGTTGAACGGCGCACCGATCGTTCCGGTTTCTTCCAACCCGGCCGACGGCTACTTCCAGTTCGAAACGCCGATCACGGCAGCCTCTGACGGTGCAGTGATCACGGCTTCCTACACGGATGGCGATATGCTGAACACCACGGTGGACGCAACGCTGCAAGTAGTAGCACAGCCCGACACCTGGGCTCCGGTCATCGTATACCCGGCACAGGACATCAACGTCGAGTTGGACCCCTGTGAAACGGACCCAGCCTTTGTTTTCTTTGAAGTAACGGCAACGGACAACTGCAGCGGCGATGTTACGCCGGTGGTAACGGTTGCTCCGGGCGCTCTTGGCGCATTCATCATCCCGAGCCCGGGTGGCGATACCTACATTTTGGTTGCTGGCCCAGGCGTATACCAGATCCTGATCGAAGCAACGGATGCCGCGGGCAACCTGCGCCAGGAAGACTTCTTCGTCACGGTTACCCAGGACCCGGCCCCGCCGACGAACCTGGCTTGCAACGACGATATCAATGTAACGCTGGACGCAAACTGCCAGCGTCTGATCACGGCAGACATGGTGCTGGAAGGCTCCTTCGGCTGTGCAACGGAAAGCGACTTCTTCGTAAACATCGTCAACGACGACGACCCGACGAACGGCAACATCCTGGATGGCTGTGGCCAGTTCATCTACGAAGTAAGCTACATCGGCCCGACACTGACTGGCCCGGGCCAGAGCGGCACGCAGGTGCAGAACTTCAACAGCACCGGCTTCACCGGCCCGTTTGCCGAAGCCAACTGGACGGTTGACGAGAACCTCGGCAACGGAGGCGCTGGCGCGATCGCAGATGTATCTTTCACTACCTCTACGATGACGATCCAGACGCTGACGGCTAACTACGCCCTGGCATCTATCATCATCCCGAACGATGGCCACCTGAGCTTCAGCTGGGACTACAACGGAGCAGACCCGAACTTTGACTTCTTCCTCTTCGACCTCAATGGCGGTAACCTCGTGAACGTCACCAACGCCGCATCAGGCACCTTCGATGATGATGTACAGGCAGGCTGGCTGTTGATGTTCGAAGTGAACGACGACGACTTCTTGCCAATCGGCGCTGCGGTCCCGAGCACGGCAGTGATCAGCAACTTGCAATATAGCTACCAAACGGTCGTGAACGGCGACCCGGTATGGCCGTACTTCAACTGGGAACCCTGCTGGGGTTACATCACGGGCGAAGACAAGACGAAGCCGATCCTGGATTGCCCGCCGAACACGAACCAGGCCTGTGTTGACGTAACACTGCAGGCGATCAGCGGCGCTTTGGCGACGACTGACCCGACGGTGAACCCTGCGAACTACTCCTGCTTCCAGCAGTTGGGCACGACGGGTGGCGCACACCGCTACGACCTGAACTACTTCCAGGTTGACGTAGAAGACTACTATACTTTCTATATCGTACCGCAAGGCGGCTGGGAGCCAGACCTGGCGATGTACCAGGGCAGCTACACAGCTGGCAACCCATGCGAGAACATCATCGGTTTTGCTGATGCCGGCGTACAGATCCAGCCACCGGTGATCGGCCTTCCGGGCGCACAGCCTTTCACGCCATCCCTGGCGATGACCCTTCCGCTGCGGCCGTACGAAGACTACTACCTGTTTGTAACCAGCGACCTGGCGAACATCACGGGAGCTTACACGGTATATGTCCGTTCACAGAACAGCGGGCGGATCGGCACGTGGGTGACCACGACGACGACCAACCCGGTAAGCTGGGATGTAACGACGACGACGACGTTCAACCCGTATGCAGGCGCACAGCTGGGCACGATCTGCTTTGACCTGGTCTGCGACGACCTGAACTGGATCCTGAACAACCCTGCATCCCCGGCATGGACGGGCCGGCCAACGGCAACGGACAACTGTGGCGTGCCGACGGTAACCTTCACGGATACGTATGTAACGCCGGGCGACTGCGCCCCGACGACGCTGACGCGGCACTTCAAGGCCACGGACAGCAAGGGCAACAGCTCGGTATGCGACCAGGTGATCACGATCCGCAAGCTGGTGCTGGGCGACGTGTACCTGCCGCCATTCACAGTCCCGATCGAGTGTGACGAAGACTTCGTCACGCTGCCCAACGGCAACCCGTCGCCAGAATCAACGGGCTGGCCGTTCATTTCTACGGCACAGGGCATCATCCTGATCAATGACAGCTACTGCAACCTGGGCGCTGCATACGAAGACGGCCCGCGGATCACGGTTTGCGACGGCGCATACAAGTTCGTACGTACCTGGTCCATCCTGGACTGGTGCGACCCATCCGCCCCTGGCCTGACAGTATTGACGTACCCACAGACGATCAAAGTAGGCGACTATACTCCGCCGGCTGTTACCTGCCCGCAGGTAGACTACGGCTGGGGCCCGCAAGACCCGGAATACTCCACGAGCCCATTCTCCTGCACGGCGAGCTTCACAGTCCCGCTGCCGGATGTAACGGACAACTGCTCTAGCTGGCAGGTACTGTCAGAGATCGTGACAGAAGTTGAGGTTGAAGACTACAACCAGTATGGCATCCTGATTGGCACGCACATCGACACGGTTGTGGTTCGTACGATCCCCTGGAATGCCCCGACGCGCGTAGTAAGCGGTATCCCGCTGGGCAACCACTACTTCCGCTACACTACGACGGATGCCTGTGGCAACAAGACGGTTACCTACTGTGACTTCTCTGTGAAGGACAAGATCGAGCCGGTAGCGGTTTGTGACGACAACCTGAACATCTCCATCGGCGGCGGCGACTTTGCGCGCGTATTCGCTGAGGATATCGACGAAGGCAGCTGGGACAACTGCGAGATCGACCGCATCGAGGTACGCCGCAACAAGTTTGACCCGATCAACTACACTTGTGGCACGGCTTTCTCGGCCTGGGGCCCGTATGTAGACTTCTTCTGCTGCGACGTAGGCGTAGAGGTAACGATCGAACTGCGCGTGATTGACAAAGCTGGCAACATCAACACCTGCTGGCTGTATGTAACGCCGGAAGAGAAAGTACGCCCGTACTGCTACGCACCGCACAATACGAATATCGACTGTGACGACCTGCCGTACAGCTTCGACCCGACGGACATAGCCCAGCTCCAGGACTTGTTTGGCGCACCGAGCGCAGACGACAACTGTGAAGCAACGGCAACGGAACTGCCGCCGGCGCCGAACCTGAACTGTGGCTTTGGCACCATCATCCGCCGCTTCCGTGCGACGGACATCCATGGCAACCAGAGCAACAACTTCTGCCAGCAGGTGGTAACGATCAACGAAGTACACAACTACGAGATCAAGTTCCCGGCTGACGCTTCTGAGATCTGCGGCACGCCAAGCCCGGATAGCGTAACTTACGAAGAGATCGGCTGTGACCTGCTTGCAGTGAGCAGCAACGATGAGTTCTTCAGCGCCTCTGGCGATGAGTGCTACAAGATCTTCCGTACCTGGAAGGTGGTCAACTGGTGCCAGTACGATGGCGAAAGCGACCCATTCATCGTAGGCCGTGACGAAGACTGTGACAACCAGCCTGGCGATGAGTGCGTATGGGTACTGCACCGCCCGAATGGCTATACTTATATCGACCGCGATAACGATGAGACCGAGCCGAACAACATACCGCTGGCGTTCCAGAACATTTGCTGGGGCATCGATGACTTCTGGCGCAAGGTAGACGAAGCTACTCCTGGCTACTACCAGTACCTGCAGATCATCAAGGTGTACGACAACATCGACCCGAAGATCCTCTACACGCAACCGGACGACTTCTGCAGCTACGACAACGTAAACTGCACGGGCCTGGTAACGTATCCGTTCCAGATCGACGAGAACTGTACGCCGGACGACCTGACGATCAAGGTGTTCCTGGATGCCAATGCAGACGGCACGATCGATGCCGACCTGACGAACTCCGGCGCACTGAGCGGCACGTACCCGAACTACACGATCACGGGCAACTTCCCGATCGGCTGCCATGCATTCGAAGTACACGTAGAAGATGGTTGTGGCAATGCTGATGCTGAACTGCTGCCGTTCTGCGTAGTAGACTGCAAGCCGCCGGCCCCGACCTGTATCAACGGCCTGGCTATCGAGTTGATGCCGTTTGACAGCGATGGCGACGGCACACCGGACACTGGCCAAATGGCTATCTGGGCATCTGACTTCATCGTTAGCCCGATGACGGATTGCACGGGCCCGGTTAAGTACTCGATCAACCGCTCCGGCGACCCAGTTGACCCGGCAGTAACGGGCCTGACGCTGACGTGCGCCGATACCGGCACGCTGGTAGTAGAGATCTGGGCATGGGATGGCGCTGGCAACGGCGACTTCTGTGAGACTTACATCCTGGTACAGGACAACCAGTTTGACCTGTGCGGTGGCGCGACGCTGCTGGCAGTCTCTGGCGCCGTAGCAACGGAAGTGAACGATGCAGTTGAGAACGTAGAGGTAAGCCTGTCAGGCCAGGGTTCCGCAACGATGATGACGACGGCCACTGGCTCGTACGTCTTCAACGGAGAGGAAGGCTATGACTATACGGTGACGCCGCAGCGCGATGGCGACTACCTGAACGGGGTATCGACCTTCGACCTGGTACTGATCAGCAAGCACATCCTGGGTGTGCAGCCGCTGAACAGCCCGTACAAGATGATCGCCGCGGACGTAAACAACTCCGAGTCTATCACGACCCTCGACCTGATCCAGCTGCGCAAGCTGATCCTGTCGATCGATACGGAATTCACGAACAATACGAGCTGGCGCTTTGTAGAGCGTGCTTACGCTTTCCCGAACCCGTCGAACCCATGGTTCGAAGACTTCCCGGAAGTAGTGAATATCAACAACCTTCCTGCCACGGGCATCAGCAATGCTGACTTCGTAGCGGTTAAAGTTGGCGATGTGAACCTGGACGCTCAGACGAACAGCTTCACGGCTGTAGAAGAGCGCAACATGGTAAGCACCTTTGCATTCAACGTAGCTGACGCAAGCGTGAATGCAGGCAATGAGTACACGGTAACCTTTGCAGCCGGCAGCGCCGATGTAGATGGCTACCAGGGTACGCTGATGTTCGACAACGCAGCCCTGGAACTGGTGGACATCATCGGTGGCGTGGCGACGGAAGAGAACTTCGGTTTGACTCGCGTGAGCGAAGGCGCAATTGCGACGAGCTGGAACGGCAACGTAGAAGCAGGCCAGCCGCTGTTCAGCCTGGTATTCCGCGCCAAAGCGGAAGGCCAGTTGAGCCAGCTGCTGAGCGTAAGCAACCGCGTAGTGAAATCAGAAGCGTACAACCGTGCTGGCGAGTACATGGATGTCGCCATCCAGTTCAGCAACGGCACAGTAGCTTCTGCAGGCTTCGAGCTGTATCAGAACACGCCGAACCCATTCAAGGGTGAGACGATGATCGGCTTCAACCTGCCGGCAGACGCACAGGCAACGCTGACGATCAGCGATATCACGGGTAAAGTCCTGAAACTGGTTCGCGTAGATGGCGTTAAAGGGTACAACCAGGTGGTTGTAAACAGCAACGGCCTGCCGACCGGTGTATTGGCTTACACGGTAGAAACCGCTGACTTCACGGCTACCAAGAAGATGGTTATCGTAGAATAATCATAGAATACTGATTGGAGTGGCTCCTTATTGGAGCCACTCCATTTTTTTTTTTGCCCTTTGGATAAGGGCAAAAAAATATTCTTTAGTGGCTGTCTTTTCTTTATATACTTTTTTTGGTACCTTGGCAGCCAATTAGAATTAATCCCATGATCCCATGATACTAAACACTTACAATGTAACTGTAAGGGTAATTCTGTCAGTTGCGCTTTGGCTATTCCTTCCTACCTTTTCCCAAGCGCAGGTTTCCATTCTTGCTACCGACCAAATTGTTCAGCCAAATCAGGTTTTCACAGTTGATATCAAAGGTGTGGGTTTCACCGACATCCTAACGTGCCAATTTAGTGTTACCTGGGATTCAACGGCATTTCAATTTCTAAGTACGGGAAACCTAAATCCAGCATTTGAAGATTATCCACTCGAGCATTTCGGAATGCCCGCGAATGGGACACTCGGGTTTTCCTGGATCGACTTCTCACTAGCAGGCATTGCATTAGTGGATAGCAGCACGCTATTCTCATTGCAGTTTAAGGCCATTCAGGAAGAAAGTGGCGAGTATGCCATTGGTTTCGCCGGTTTTCCCACTGCCATCGAGGTAGCCGATATCGACGAAAATATCCTGACTGTTGAATTCCACGAAGGCAATATTAGAATTGACGGCGTTAGTGGCCTTCTTCCGCAAAATGCGTCAGAGTATGTGACGGTCAATTGTGCGCCAAATCCTTTTCGGGAGCAAACGCAGGTCCAACTTGATTTCCTGCGATCAACTTCTGCCCGAATTAGCATCAATGGCCCAAACGGAGCACTGTTGTTTGAAGAGCAAGACTTTTTCTCCGCCGGGCTGAATACTTTGAATTTTTCGAAGGACGTCTTCTCCCAAGCGGGAGTATATTTGTTGACTATTCAATCAAAGGACTTTTTAGTTACGAGGAAACTTATTGCTTTATAAAGCTGAACTTTGTTCATTCGTTTAACATCCCAAATTCCGAACACGATGGATAAAATTTTTACAAGCCTGATGATCGGGCTGTTCTGCTGTGTCTGGCAGCTATCGGCCCAACAGCCTACCTTCACCATTACACCACAAACGGCCAATGCACAGGTCAACGATGTAATTGAGTTCGACGTAGCAGTCAGCGACTTCAACGACCTCATTACATTCCAGTTTGGCATCAACTGGAACCCTGCTGTTCTGGAATTTGTGGAAATTTCCTATGTCAACAGCGATATGGCTTCCGGTTTTCCGGGGCTCACTGCTGGAAACAACGGATCGTTCAGTGTTCCTGGCGGGAACGTGCCACCTGGCCAGTTGGGCGTTTCCTGGTTCCACCCCAGTTTCTCCTGCATTACCCGCCCCGACGGAACCATTGCTTTCTCTTTTAAATTGCGGGCCAAAGCTATGGGGACATCGATGGTGTCCTTCGCTGCTCCGCCGGTTCCATCCATTGAAGTATTGAACTGTAACTTTGTAGATGTTGACCTTAACCCGGAAAACGCCTCCGTCACAGTTGGTGGCGGCACTGTAACGCCTACCGTTCAGTTCACTATTGGCAATGGTGTTGTACAAGTCGGGCAGCAGGTATGCCTGGATGTCAAGGTATCCGATTTTACCGACATCAAGAGCGTACAACTAAGCATCAACTTCAATTCCAGCACGTTGCAGTTCGCCTCTATACAGGGCCTGAACCTGAGTGGGTTGCAGCAAAGCAACTTCAACACCACTACTCCCGGTCAGGTCACACTGAACTGGTCAACCACTAACCCCAATGGGGTGACAGTACCCAACCAAACGACCATATTTCAGATTTGCTTTACCGGGCTTCAGGCAGGGAACGCCCCGGTTACCTTCAGCAATACACCCCTTGCTATCAGCGTCAAGAATAAGGACAATGCCGATGTGACCTTTAACGGGCAGAACGGTTCTGTGACCGTCAATCCGATGAATAACACCACGGATTTTTTGCTGACGATTGCAGATGCTACGGTAGACAATGGCCAGAGCTTTTGTGTACCTGTAACGGCCGAGAATTTTGCCGATGTGGTGGGTATGTCCTTTACCATAAATTATGACCCCACGAAGCTGCAGTTTCAGTCAGTGCAAAACCTGAATACCAACCTGCCCTTGTTTTCACTCGGTGCGAATTTCGGGACTCCGAACTCGGGCCTGTCACCGGGTTTTATTACAGTCAATTACTTCAACCAGAGCCTGGAGGGCATTACGCTGCCGAATGGAGCGGTGCTTTTCGAACTCTGTTTTGTCGCGACCGGAGGCGGGGGGGCAACTTCAGATATTTACTTCTCCAGTGATATTACTGCTATTGAGATCTCTGATAGCAACCAGGATATAATCCCTTTCAATAGCGAACCGGGCACGATCACTACCAATGGCACCTTCGATGGCTTTCGCCTGACGGTGGAAGACCAGAACGTTGCGGTCAATGAACAGTTCTGTGTTCAGGTAACCACCGAAAATTTCACGGACGTAGTGGGCATGGCATTCACCATGAACTATAATGCTACGCAGATGCAATTTGTCTCGGTTCAGAACCTGAACCCCAACCTGCCGCTATTTGCGGTTGGTGCGAATTTTGGGACTCCGAACTCGGGCCTGTCGCCGGGGTTCGTTACGGTTAACTACTTCAATCAGAGCCTGGAAGGTATTGACCTGCCCAATGGCTCGGTCTTGTTCGAGTTGTGCTTCCAGTCTCTTGGCCTGGATGGCACTTGTTCCGATATCACCTTTTCCAGTGATATCACTCAGATCGAGATATCGGACAGCAACCAGGACATTATTCCTTTCAATAGCCAAACGGGAACGATCTGTGTAGGTAATGTGGACCCCAACCAGATTAGCCTGGCCATTGGCGGCGTCACGGTCGACCTTGGCCAGGCCTTCTGCCTGCCGGTGCGGGTGACCAACTTCCTGAACGTTCAGAACATGTCGTTCACCATTGAATATGATGAAACACAGCTGGAGTTCCAGAGTGTGACCAACCTCAATGGCAACCTGCCAGGGTTCACGATCGGGGGGTCTTTTGGCACCCCGGCTTCCGGCACACAGCCTGGCGTCATCACAGTGAGTTGGGATGGCACATCGGGTGTTACATTGCCTAATGACGCCTTGCTTTTTGATATTTGCTTTAACCCTATTGGCACAGATGGTACTTGTTCGGATGTCGTTTTTGCCAGCAGCCCCACCCCTATAGAATTTCTGAACAGCAACCAGGAAGCGCTCACCTTCGAGGGCAACCCGGGGACGGTTTGCATCAACCCGGCTTTCGATGGCTTCCTGCTGACCATTCAGGATAAGGTGGTCGAACCCGGAGAACAATTCTGCGTACCGGTGACGGTATTGAATTACGTCGATGTGGTGGGTATTGCCTTCACCATCAATTACAACACCAGCCAGCTGCAGTTTCAGCAGGTGACGAATCTAAACACCAACCTGCCGCTGTTTTCAGTTGCCAGCAACTTTGGCAACCCCTCTCCTGGTTTCGTTACGATGAGCTATTTCAATCAGTCGCTGGAGGGCATTAACCTGCAAAACGGCGATGTTCTTTTTGAAATATGCTTCACCGCCATCGGCCAGGATGGACAGACTTCCGATATTACTTTTTCGAGCGCCATTACTCCGATTGAGATATCGGATAGCAATCAGGAAATCATTCCCTTCAACGGAGAAGAAGGAACCATACAGATATCAGCGATCCAGCCTCCGGCCATCGGCCAGCCGGCGATCACGAATGTCAACTGCTTTGGCCAGATGACTGGTTCGATCACCGTTACAGCCAGTGGCGGAACGGGTGGGCCTTTCATTTATTCCTGGACCGGCCCCAGTGGTTTTACTGCTATGGGTTCTCCCATAAATAACCTCAGGGCTGGGACGTACAACCTGACGGTGACCGATCAGGGCTCTTCGCTGACTTCCACCGCTTCTTATAACGTGACCCAGCCGACGGCAGCGATTGCCGTTACAGCGACGCCAACGGCGCCGTCCTGTAATGGAGGGTCCGACGGAACGATTTCGTTGAATGTGACCGGCGGTACACCGGGTTACACTTACGCCTGGACGGGCGGTGTGCCTTCGGTTCCGAACCCCACTGGCCTGACTGCCGGCTCTTATACCGTAACGGTTACAGACACGAGAGGGTGTACCCAAACCCAGACGGCTAGTGTTCCGGCCGGCACGGGTTCGCCTATCAACATTGCCGGCGCAGTTAACAACGTAGCCTGCTTCGGGGAAAACACGGGTTCTATAACGCTGACTGTGACCGGTGCACAGGGTGGCGCAACTTATGTATGGACACCGAGCAGCCTGTCGGGGTCTTCTCCTTCCGGCCTGGCGCCCGGCACTTATACCGTCACGGTATACGATGATGGCGGCTGTTCCCGTTCTCAGAGCTTTACCGTCAGTGGACCCTCTACTACTCTTGCGATCCAATCCATTACTCCGGCCCCGATCATGAACACGAACGACGGCTCGGTAGATGTCACGGTCAATGGAGGCCAGGGGCCTTATATCTATCAGTGGTCAGGCCCCAATAACTTTGTAGCTGCTACTCAGGACATATTCAACCTGAGCGCCCCGGGTCAATACTGCGTAACGGTAACGGACGGCTTCGGCTGCGCGCGCACGGCCTGTGCTATGGTGATCCGGCCGCTGCGCATTGCTAATGCGGATGTTTCCGATGTATGTTTCGGAGAGTCAAATGGTTCCATCAATGTAACCATCACTGGTGGCGCCCCGCCTTATTCTCCAGCCTGGAGCACCGGCGCCATTAACACCACAATGGTCAACAACCTATCCGGAGGTATTTACTTCCTGACCGTAACGGATAGCAACAACGAGCAAATTACGGTAGACTTTGAAGTAGAGGAATCACCGGAAATCGTACTGGCTCCCAGCCTTATACCAGTAATGGGCAGCGCTGGAAACTGTAACGGCTCCATCGCGCTGAACGCCACAGGTGGAACAGGGGCATTAACCTACGCCTGGGATTCGGGCCAGACGAGTGCTTCGATATCCAACCTATGTGTAGATATTTATTGTGTGACGATCACCGACCAGCGAGGCTGTACAAAGGACACTTGTTTCAATGTGTTTTTCGCCAATCCACTGCTGGAACCGGCTGTATCGGCTACGAATACCCAATGCTGGGATACCGAAGACGGCGCCATTAGCATAAACATCAATGGAGGGCTGCCGCTCTATACCATTCAGCTTACAGATCAGGGAGGCGCTGTTCTGACGACGGCCTCGACGATGAATAGCACCTATACGGTGAACAACCTACCAGCCGGTACTTATACTGTAATGATAACAGATCTGCTCGGTGCGACCCAATCTGTGCCAGGCGTTACGATTTCCAGTCCGGCTATTCTGACGGCGAGCTTTGCGGATTACCAGCACGCTGCTTTTGGCCAGTGTAACGGCAAGGTGCAACTGACGGTCAGTGGCGGCACGGCGGGTTACACCGTCAATTGGAGTAATGGCGGCGGAACTGGCATGACGGTAAATAACCTGTGTGGAGATAACTATTATCAGGCTACTATCACCGACGCCAACGGCTGCGAAATCACAATGGAAGATTCCATTTTCATCAGTATTTTCGATGTACAGATCGCGTCCGTAACGGGTACAGCTTGCCCGGAAGACGCCGATGGTGCGGTTGATTTAACTGTTTCGGGTGGCGATCCGGGGTACACTTATCTGTGGATGGACGAGAACGGCAATACGGTATCGCAGGTCGAAGACCCGGCCAACCTGGCGCCGGGTGTTTACACCGCGATGGTATCGGAACCTTCCGGAAACGTATGGACCCAACAGATCACGATTGAAGCAACCTCAGAACTGGCGGTTACGATGGCCATCGAATCCAACTATAACGGCTTTGATGTGAGTTGTTTCAATTCCGCCGACGGACAAGTCCGCGCAACAGCTTCCGGTAGCAGCGGGTACCTTTATGAGTGGATCCGGGCCAGTGACAATATGCTGGTCGGTTCCGGTGCTGTACTGACAGGTGCTGCCGCAGGAACCTACCAACTTCAGGTATCCGACGTCAATGGCTGTTTGCTTTCGGGAGAAGTGACCCTGGAGTCACCGGCTCCAATGGTAGTTACAGGGAACGTCAAGGACATCACTTGCCATGGTGGCGAGGATGGCAGTATTCAGGTTTCGACCACTGGTGGCATCCCTGGCTTTGGTTACAACTACGAATGGGACAATGGGGAATTCGATAACCGCCTCACCCAACTCCGGGGTGGCGACTACTCGGTAAGCGTGATGGACGCCAACAACTGCTTGGCGGAAGCGACTTTCACGGTAGTTGAACCCGACCCTATCTCTATCACTTTCGAAATGGAACCGGCGACGGATGGTTGCAACGGTACGGTTCAGGCAATCGTGCAGGGGGGCACAGCGCCTCTGACGTACAACTGGATCAATATAGATGGTGTGCTCAATGAGAGCTCCGTCGTCAACCTCTGCCCGGGTGAATATTTCCTGCAGGTAACCGATGGCAATCGATGCCTTTCGGAGCTGACAACTGCCGTGGTGCAAGACCGCCGTTTCCCCTGTTTGGAGGAGCGCGTTGTGATCACGCCGGATGGCAATGGCACCAACGACCAGTTTATCATCTTCTGTGTGGGGGATTATCCGAATAACCACCTGGAGATCTATAATCGCTGGGGACAGTTGGTGTTCGAAACGGACAATTACGACAACACCTGGGAAGGCACCACTCCCGATGGCAAGCCGCTACCGGAAGGGCCATACTACTACATCCTGGAATATACGGACCCGGATGGTAACCTGATCCAGCAACAAGGGTCGATGACCATCTTACGATCTGACAACTAATAGCAAGCTGTGCCGGCGCCCGCCCTACCTGCGGCGCCGGCCCTCCATAAACCATAATTCCCAAATCCAGTAACCGATTTCGACGATGAAAAAAATACTTTTACTCTTAGCTTTCTTTGCTAGCTGTCAGCTGGTATCCGCCCAGGATGAAGCCATTTTCTCCCATTATATCATTACGCCTGTCCTGATCAACCCGGCGGCCGCCGGCTTTTCGGATGTCCATCAGCTGCAACTTAATGCCCGTGCGCAATGGACGGGCTTTGTGGATGCCCCGAAGACCTATTCGGCGCAGTACAACGGCCCGCTCGGGAATAATTTTGGCCTTGGTGTGGGAATCCTAACCGAAACGGCGGCACAGATGAATCGTACCCGGGCGCATCTGAACTATGCCTTTCGTTTTAAGGTCAGCGAAATGATCAAACTGTCGGCCGGTTTTGCCACGGAGTACCAACAGGTGCGGTTGGATAACGATGTCATCAGCGGTGTTTTCTTCCAGGAAGGAGACCAGGTGGTGGAAGATTTCATTGATGGCCGCGGCGTTTTTGACGCTTCCATCGGGGTATTCAGCTCTTTTAATGAAAATACCAAGGTGGGGCTCTCTTTTACCAATCTGGTGCGCTCCCGCTTGTCCAATGTGTCGAATGCAAATGAATCTATCCTCAAATATTACCTCTTTTTCGTCAGCCACAAACTGTATGTAGATGATCTCAACTTCGTTTTGGAGCCTTCCGTCCTGATCCGCAACGTTAAGGATGTGCCATCTCAGGTGGAGATCAACATGAAGGCGAGTTTCCTGGATGAATCGCTGACAGCTGGCCTGTCGTACCGTTCACTGGGTGCGCTGGGTATCCTGCTGGGCACCAAATTGTCCAACTTCGAATTGTATTACTCCTATGACCTGTTTTTCCAGAACTTCCAACGCTACAACGACGGCTCTCACGAAGTGACCGTAGCGATGAGTTTTGCTCGTGGCGCCAATAAGCAACCCGGCGGAAAGCGGTATTGAGATTAGTTGATTCCGTCTCTGTCAGCCGGAAAAAGGCTGATGGTTGATAGTCGTTTGGACGGCCATCAGCCACCAACAAGATTTAGATGTCCTTTTATAATTGGTTTTTGGGATGGCCTCTCCCTGTTTGCAGGGGGAGGTTTTTTTATAGCCATATAGTAACTATTCAGCATTCGGCCTAAAATACTTCTGAAGCAAAATTTTGTAATCCGCCCTTCCCCTTTCAAGGGAAACCTGCCTGCTCGGCCACGCCCTCGCGGGCAGGCAGGTGAGAAAGGATACAGACACGAAAAAGCCTACAAAATTTTGCTTCAGGGGCCAAATTACAATGATGTTGAATAGTTACAAACCAGATAGAAATAGAGCTATTTTTATAAGGCCGGCAGATTGGCACGGTATTTGGGTTATAGGATTAAGAGAAAACACAACAACAGAAGAAAGGCCATTGACAGGGTGCAGCCCGGTAACTGGCCAAGACAAACAAATTTACTATGAGAAGTCTGGAAAGAAGGGCGGAAAAACCTGCCGCCTCCGTCATGAACCGTCAAGCGGGCAGAGCGCCTACGGGGTTCTGCCTGCTTTTTCGGTAGTAACAATAGCTACTCTATAGCACTGCTTTCCTCAGGACTTACCTTTGTTCCACATGCAGATTACCTACCGCGTTTTCAGCCGCTTACGGGCGGAGTGAGATCGGGGCAGGTTTAACGGTACTTTGATGTAGTTACATGTATACGCCTGGTTTCCCTTTCTGTCTAAGGGCAGGAGGGGAGCCAGGCTTTTGACAAAGGCTACAAAAGTATCGTCTAAAAGAGCTGCATTTTTTAATGCGATCTGCTTTCCCAAAATGCAACCTTTCCTGGCTGGCTCCGTAAAAAAGGGTGAGAACGAAATAGCCGGATATTCTCCCCCCCTCGTAAACGGCGCCTCATTAGAATCGGATACTATTATCTATAAAATCTAAGGCGATTGGATTGTATGTGATTCACAAGAACCGTTTTCAAGTGTATACTTAAATCGGTTTTTGGGATGGCCTCTCTCCTCATTGAGGAGGGGGGCTTTTTTTTGTTACACCGTTTCGAAGTCGGAAGTCGGAAGTCGGAAGTCGGAAGCGGCCGGAGGGAGTCCCGCCGCCGCGGGCCGAAGCCGCTTTGGCGGGCGAAGTCCCGCACCGACGAAGGAGGCCGGGATGGGAAGTGGGCCCGTCCGCGCCACGTCTCTGCGATCCGGGCTTTGAACAGACTACTCCTTCACTGCTCTACTCCCCCAGTTTCCCAACCATTTTTAACCGGCTCATTAGAGACGGTCAACCATTCAACCATTCAGTAAGCTTTCACTTTTGGCACGCTTTTAGCATATAGTAAAATGTCCGTGTCTGAAAACAGGTGTTTGAAAAAAGAGAAAGTTCTGTTCCGGCAATTAGTGCTGGAAAAAAATTGGCACGATATTTTATTATAATAAAGTAAGCAGTAAAGATCCAAAGAAGAAATAAGGCCGGGAGAGGAGGATACTTCTGAGATGGCCTGCGCTCTAATTCTGGATCGAACAGTAAAGGAATAAAATGTAGGCATACTATGAGAAAACATCCGGCTTAGCCGGGTATGCCTACCCATTTAGCAGCCTGTCGGCTGTGAAACTTTCACTTAATATCATCAGGAAGCTTCGGCTTTCCATTCAATCGGCAAGGGATTGCTGCTTGGCCGTTACCCTTATGCGGGCCGGCCAGGCGGCCCAAGGCGCCGGAACAATTTTCTTCCCCCCTTTTTCTGCTGCCCCAATTGGGTTGCCGCTACCGGCTTAATAGGCCATGCTGTCGGCTGGAAATGCTATGCCCAGCCCGAAGCCTAAAGTTGTAATCAATTGTAAATCAAAACTATATTTCATCATTTTAACTACATCAAGAAATGAAACACTTAACAAACAGCTACAGAGAAAACCTGAATTTGGCGCCGGCCAAAGGCGCCCTGAACTGGATGTTCCAACTGGCCCTGTTTTTGTTGTTGAACGTCCTGGCCCTGAATGGCCTTTCTGCTCAATGCGACCTGGCCTGTAATGGCGGCGATCCCAACAATCCGCTTCCGGTGTTCCTGGATGAAGATTGCGAGGTAACGATTGATAAGGATGATTTGCTGGAAGTGCCTGGCCTTTGCCCCGGCGATAAGGACATTACGGTTCGGGATACCCTGAACAACATCATTGTCTCCGGCACAAATTCGGTCGTTTTTGATGCTGACCCTTATTTTGGCCAGGTGCTACGGGTCACAATAGCCAACATCAGCCCCTCCGTTTTTTGCAACAGCTATATTACGCTGGTGGACCCCTTTGCTCCGGATATTGATTGCCGGGCGGATACCATCAGTTGCATTGCCGATACCAGTGTCGCGGCAATTGGATACCCTATGGTATTTGATAATTGCCCGGATAATATCCTGCTCACGCATTCCGATACAGTGTACCATTACGGTTGTGACAGTTCGGATTATCGGGCACTGATCGAACGGACCTGGATAGCAGAAGATGCTTTTGGAAACAGAGATACCTGTGTACAGCCAATTCTGGTGGCTCAGCCTCCATTACAGGACATCAGTTTCCCTGCCGATACCGTTCTGGCTTGTGACGGTTCCAATCCGGATATTGCGATAACGGGCCGGCCCCTGCTGTATGGCCTGCCAATCGGAGGGACGAACGGTTGCGAGTTGCTGGCCGTATCGGAGGATGATACCGTAAGCACCTGCGGCGGTATTGAATACACGATCGTACGCAATTGGAGAGTGATAGAGTCCTGTTCGGGCCTTTCCGTCAGCCATGACCAACTCATCTCGGTAGTGGATACGGTCGCTCCCCAGATTACCTGCCCGCTTCCCATCACTGTTGGCACGGCGGCTAATGTATGCCACGCTACCGTAAGCCTTCCTTCCCCTACTGTAGTAGACAATTGCGATGCGGAAGCAAGCTTCTTCCTCAGTACCTCTTACGGCGCCGTTGGCACCGGGCCGCATCTGTTCGTACCGGTCGGCACCCATACTTTACAGTACACCGCTATCGACAATTGTGGGAATTCGCGCATGTGCACTACTACTCTGAATGTGGTAGACGATGAAGCCCCGGCTGCCGTTTGTAATGAATATACAACAGTCTCCATTCCTACCGGTGGTATTGCACTGGTATCTGCTCAAGTATTTGACGAAGGCAGCAACGATAACTGCGCCACTACGCTATACTATAAGGCGAAGCGTGTAACGATAGGCGGCTGCGATCAAGCTAATGGCGATGACGCCCCCCTCGCCGGTTACCAGGAATGGTTCGATGACAAGGTGGCTTTCTGCTGTGAGGAAGCAGGTAGCAGTGTAGATGTTCTGATGCGCGTATACGAGATCAACCCTGGGGCCGGGCCTGTCAATCCGACGCGTGAGCTTCCCGGTGGTGACTTACATGGCCACTTCAATGAATGCATGGTGCATGTAGATGTGCAGGACAAGCTCGCTCCCGTCCTGATCTGCCCCTACAACCAGGTGATTAACTGTACGGACGATTACTCCGACCTTTCCATATTCGGAAGCCCGGTTGTATCCGATAACTGTGGTTATACGCTTGATTCTCTGGAGGTAACAAACGTGAACGGCTGTGGGGCCGGCGCCATTACGCGGACCTTCCGCGCCTTCGACCCCTCCGGCAATATTGGAAGCTGTGTTCAAACCATTACGGTAGAAAGCGACCCTGTTGGATTGGCGAACATCGCTTGGCCAGCTGATTATACACTGACCGTTTGCGGCGGGTCTACAGATCCTGATGATTTTCCGGCTGGCTACAACTACCCGCAGATCGTCAACAACGCCTGTGCAGATGTCGGCATTACTTATGAAGATGACCTGTTTAATATTTCTTTCCCGGCTTGCTACAAGATCCTGCGCCAGTGGGTGGTTATTGACTGGTGTAACTATGACCCGGAGCATCCGCAAAATGGTGGCCGCTTCGTCAAAACCCAGGTGATTAATGTGATGGACAATGAGGCCCCTGTGCTCACTTGCCCCTCGAATATTGTAGCTCCGGTTTCTGCCAACTGCCTGAGCAGCAATGTAACCTTGAGCCCGGCCACGGCACTGGACTGCAACCCCAGCGTTTTGATCACCAACAATTCACCCTATGCCACTTCCACCGGCGCCAATGCCAGCGGCGCCTATCCTCTGGGAACTACGCTCGTTAAGTTTACGGCCAGCGATCGTTGTGGCAATGTATCCAACTGCGAAGTATCCGTAACCGTATCGGATCAGACGAACCCTTCACCGGTATGTATTGTCGGCTTGTCGGTCAGTCTCCAATCCAGCAATGGTGATGGCCTGGCCTTGGTGAATGCATCCGCATTCGATGGCGGATCGACAGATAACTGTACAAACGATGAAGACCTGGTGTTCACGATTCGGGAAGTTGGTACAGGGACGCCGGGTATAAGGCCCACCACTACCTCCCTGAGCTTTACCTGTGCAGATAAAGGCAACCACGCCATTGAGTTCTGGGCCAAGGATGAAGCCGGTAACAGCAGCTATTGTGTCACAGTAGTGGCTATTCAGGACAACAATAACCTTTGCCCACAGCAGGTATCCGGTATGATCGGTGGCGATATCCGGACGGAAGAGGGAGAATACGTAGAAGATGTTATGGTGCAGGTGAGCAGTAATAACCCGCTGATGGCTTACACTGGTGTAAATGGCTTTTTCGAGATACTTAATATTCCCTATGGCGGCGACTATTCGGTGAGCGCTCAACGAAATAATGACCCCTTGAATGGAGTCTCGACACTCGACCTGGTATTCATCAGCAAGCACATTCTGGGCGTACAACTGCTGGGCAGCCCCTATAAGTTGATCGCAGCTGATGTCAACAAATCCGGAAATGTTTCTACCCTCGATCTGATCGCACTGCGCAAGATGATCCTCGGCCTGGAAACGGCTTTCCCGAACGGCAATAAATCCTGGCGGTTTGTAGATGCTCATTACAACTTCCCCAACCCGTCAGACCCCTTTGCAACAACTTTCCCGGAAGTGCTGAATATCAATGACTTTTCGCAGAATGAACTGGATGCCAACTTCATAGCGATTAAGGTAGGCGATGTCGATAACTCTGCTGTTCCCAACAGCCTGTTGGGCGTGGAAGGACGGATTAGCCGGGGCGAATTAGCCCTGCAACTACCGGCACAGGCACTGAAGGTGGGCGAAACGATCACAATACCCTTCAGCGCACAAGGAATGGACGAAATGCTGGGGTATCAGTTTACCCTCGGCTTTGACACCGAAGTGTTGGAATTTGTCGGCCTGCAGCCTGGTAACCTGCCCAACCTCAGCGTTGATAATTTCAACTGGAAATCTGCTAACGATGGCTGGATCAGCACCAGCTGGAATACACTGGGCGCTAAACCGGCAAGTGGGCCCATCGAACTCTTTCAGATTACCTTCCGCGCCCGGCGCTCCGCGCCTTCACTGGCGGGCTTGTTGTACACAGCCTCCGGCCCGACTGTAGCGGAAGCTTATAACTCGGAAGGGCAGATGCTGGATGTAGGCCTTCACATCGACACGGAAATAGTGGAAGCAACTCCAGGCTTCGAGCTCTATCAGAACCGCCCTAACCCCTTCAATACCGAAACGGTGGTTGGTTTCCGCCTGCCGGAAGCTGGAAATGCCAAGCTTACGGTCTTCGGACTGGCCGGGCAGGTAATCCATACACAATCCGGATACTTTGAAGCTGGTTATCACGAGATTCGGCTGACTCGTGCGATGTTGCCGGCAAATGGCCTGCTCTACTACCAATTGGAAACGGCCGATTACGCCGCAACCCGGAAAATGATCCTGATGGAATAGTGATCTTCAGCCGGATAGATCATCATAATCCCTAAATCGGGCGGTTTTGATTCCCAGCCGCCCAACTTTAAACCTCCGCCCAGACAGGCGGAGGTTTTTTGTTTCCGGTTGGCTCGGTTGGAAAATATCCGTTAGGGTTTAACCGGTAATAGAGGCCGGGCAATGCCGGCTGTAAGATCCCCCCCTGTTTTAGGGGCAAACACCCACCTTTGAGCTATTGAGATTTGGCACTGATTAATGGGCCATACCGGGAAGTATATAACAATAAAATATATTTGAATAACTTTGTATGTATTAATTTATTATTCTAAATTTGTAGAAGGCTAAAAGGCTGATTATCCGAGCCAGATAAATCACTTTGGGGAAACTATACCTGCTACATCGAAGGTGGCGGTTCCCAGTTCATTTCTCTCTCCCATGAATGATCCACATTAGCGCGACAGGCGCGGGGCCGTATGCATTCCTCTAAAAAGAATAAAGACGTCGGCATATTGGAAACCGATTTTTTAAGGTTTCCATATTCGGATGTGGCCAACTCACTTAGAGTTAGTGTTTAAGAAGTATTTTTTTCGGTATTGGCTACTACTAGTAATTCGGTTATAATTCCGTTTGGGTTACAACCCGTTAAAAAGCATTTGGGATGGCCTCTCTTCGTTTGCTCGGGGAGAGGTTTTTTTATTATCTTAAGGAAAAAACTTGGCGCAACACAATGAAACCGGCAGAGTAGGAGAGGAGCTGGCGCGCAGGCATCTTGAAAGCAAAGGCTACCGAATACTGGAAGCCAATTGGCGCTACAGCCGGGCGGAAGTAGATATCATAGCTATGGACGGGCCCATCCTCGTTTTCGTAGAAGTGAAAACCAGGGCCACCGATGCTTTTGGACGGCCCGAGGATTTTGTGAACCGAAAAAAGGAAAAATTACTGGCTATGGCTGCGGCAGCTTACATGGATTCGATTGGCCATGACTGGGAGGTGCGCTTCGACGTCATTTCCATCCTATACCGCCATGAAGCTGACTTCGAAGTGCAGCACCTCAAAGATGCGTTTTTTCCGGGCCTGGAATGATGTTCCAAAGCCGGATTACATTACGATCTTCCAGTATTTGTATAAAACATTTTCCTCGCCATCCGGGAGGATTTTCCCCAGATCTATCATAAGGCTATCCTTTTTACTAACAAAAGCCTTATCCTGATCCGTGAAAAATTTGACGGCTTTTTTCCGTTCGTCAGTATTGGAAAAGGCCTTTCCCTTGGCGATGCAGTCACTGAGATAGCCATTACAGTCACTCCAGGCCTTCAGCGCTGCCAGCTCGGAAAGCAAAAAGTAGGTGCTCAGTTCGTAGTTATGTTTAACGTTTTGCCGGGCAGCTTCCAGTTGATTGATGGCGTGTATTAATGTTTCGGCCTTGTCCAGAGAGTCTGGGTCGGCGATCACGGCCAGATAATGAGATTGGGCATCAGCGAAAGAACTTTTTTCGGGAGGCGGTAAATCCAGAAAGTGTTCCCTCGACTTATCGATCTGAATGATAAAAGGCAGCGCCTCCATGACAGCCTTATCGCGTGGCATGCGAATACCGTTGCTTTCCATCTGCAGGAAGCTACCGACGGCATCATCAGCGGTTTTGATGGCATCATCGTACTTTTTTAATTTCCATTCGCAGAGGGCCTTGATGGTATAGGCATTGCCAAGCAACTGGTCTTCCTTGAGCTGGCTTTCCTGCTTCAATGCATTTTTTACTTCGGCGTAAGCCATTGCATAGAAGGATTCCGGAGAAGCCGCTACTTCCGATTGGGGGCTGAATTTGAGCTTGTTCTCCAACTCGGCGCCCTGGTTAAAGGTATTCTGTGCACGGTCGAGGTGCATGAGGTGGGCGCAACTGGAAAGGAGCAGTAGCGTTGAGGCTAGTAAGAGGTGGAAATATTTTTTCATTAGAGTAATGTTTATTATTTAGGCGTTTTCCTGTTCATCCAATTCTTCAAATACATCTTCCAGTAGCCGGGAAAAATCCTTTTTCCACAGGCTGAGTGCTTTGTTGATGCGCGCACGGGCTCTTTCGATATCCTTCTTGTTGGCCGGGCTGCCGGCCAGGTACATCAGATAATAGCCTACGATCAGGTTGACGATATGCCCTTGGGAAAGTTGCCACGCTACCTCTTCGTCTCTTTTCTCATCGTAAAGGGCCACAAACAGTGTTTCCAGCGAAAACTGAAGCCGCAATTGCACCGGGCCGTCGGCTGTATCAATAGTTGTCACCAGCTTTCTTTGCTTATTGGCCGCTTCCAAAGCGGAGTCGATTAGGCCCTTTAGCACCAGATAGGGCAGCCGCTCAGCGGGTGGAATACACTCCAGCGCCCTGAAAATGGCTTCCAGTAGCATAAAGATCTGATCTTCAGTTTCTACCCATCGGGGGTTATCCAGGACGGCGTCGAAGACCAACTCAACTGTCTCCATGATCTGTTCGTTGGAAAGCCGGGGTTTCCACTTTCCGTCGTTCGGCTTTTGAGCAATCGCCTTCAATATCTGCTGTAAAGCAATGGCCAGAAGATGTTTGGAGCCAGCTTCTTCTAAATGGAATAAGCGGAATAGGTGGGTTGCGGAGCTTTCCAGCGTAAGACGGATAAGTTCCGGCAACAGCTCCGGCCGTTCCAGGCCGGAAGCAGACAGGGCTGATGCTACATCTTTAATTATAAGTTGCAGGGCTTCTTCCTGCGCCACCAGTTCCGGATTTTCCGATAGGACGAGCAGGGCGGAGTCTACCAACTGATCTGCGAGTGTAGGGTTAAATCCCCGGGAATAATCGATGCCATTTTCTTCAGACAGGATGAGGTTCACCAAAATGAGCCCTTTTTTATCCGGATGATTGCTCAGCAATACCTCCAGAATATAATCCATCATGTCCATTAGCAGAAAGCTGCGGCCAGTCGAAGTACCGGTGGCATTGGAGGGGAATGTAAAGGCGAAAACCAGTTCGAGCCCGCGCAGCAGGATGCCTTTTTCTTTTTGTTCGCCCCCCCATTTGAGCTGATTCAGTACCTGCGGGCTGGAAGCCACGGTGCGCAGGTTGAGTTGCAGGAGTTGCTGGACGGTATCGGGCGCCAGGCGTTGTTGGCTGGGGATGCCTGCCAGGGCCA
The DNA here is from genome assembly GCA_020636215.1 of Lewinellaceae bacterium. Taxonomy (GTDB): domain Bacteria; phylum Bacteroidota; class Bacteroidia; order Chitinophagales; family Saprospiraceae; genus JACJYE01. The sequence goes on along the minus strand of JACJYG010000004.1, from coordinate 427,131 downwards.
GGAAAGTCACATCCAGCACTTCGGCCAGCAGGGAATCCTGGTTCACCTTGTCTGTCACCCATTGAGGGCGCTGGACGACTTCGTCGAGCAGGCTTTCAATAAGGTATTCGGCCTGAGCCGGGCTGATGCCGGGCCTCCACTGGCCACTGTCGTCGGTTGCCGCCAGTGCCTGCAGGATCTGCGTCAGGGCGGTTACCAGGAGGTGCCGGGGCTTGGCCGGGTCGGCATCGACGAGTAGCTGGGCATTAAGGGCCGTATTTTCCAGGACGAGCTGCACCAGGCGGGGCAGCAGCGCCGGTTGCTTCAATTTGGCGCTGGTGAGGGCGCCGGCGACACCGGCCAGGATGTTGCGGAGCACTTCCGGTTTGGCTACCAGGCCAGGTTGGCTGGCTATTGCCTGCAGTGCGGCGTCGGTTATCTGATCGGCCAGTTGAGGGTTGAAGCCCTGGCTGTAGTCGATGCCACTATTGAAGAGAATGAGGTCGACCAGGATCAGGCCCTTTTCGTTAGGGTGTTGCTGAAGGATGACTTCAGTAGTATAGTCCAGCAAATCTGTCAGCAGAAACATTCGGCCGGCTGTGGCGCCGGTAGCATTGGAGGGGAATGTAAAGGCGAAAACCAGTTCGAGCCCGCGCAGCAGGATGCCTTTTTCTTTTTGTTCGCCCCCCCATTTGAGCTGATTCAGTACCTGCGGGCTGGAAGCCACGGTGCGCAGGTTGAGCTGCAGGAGTTGCTGGACGGTATCGGGCGCCAGGCGTTGTTGGCTGGGGATGCCTGCCAGGGCCAGGAAAGTCACATCCAGCACTTCGGCCAGCAGGGAATCCTGGTTCACCTTGTCCGTTACCCATTGGGGGCGCTGGACGACTTCGTCGAGCAGGCTTTCAATAAGGTATTCGGCCTGAGCCGGGCTGATGCCGGGCCTCCACTGGCCACTGTCGTCGGTTGCCGCCAGTGCCTGCAGGATCTGCGTCAGGGCGGTTACCAGGAGGTGCCGGGGCTTGGCCGGGTCGGCATCGACGAGTAGCTGGGCATTAAGGGCCGTATTTTCCAGGACGAGCTGCACCAGGCGGGGCAGCAGCGCCGGTTGCTTCAATTTGGCGCTGGTGAGGGCGCCGGCGACACCGGCCAGGATGTTGCGGAGCACTTCCGGTTTGGCTACCAGGCCAGGTTGGCTGGCTATTGCCTGCAGTGCGGCGTCGGTTATCTGATCGGCCAGTTGGGGGTTGAAGCCCTGGCTGTAGTCGATGCCACTATTGAAGAGGATGAGGTCAGCCAGGATCAGGCCATTTTCGTTAGGATGCTGCTTCAGGATAGCCTCCATGACGTAGTCCATCAGGTCGGCCAGCAGATTGAGTCGGTTGACATTGGGGCCGCCTGTTTTGGGAAATACGACGCTGAGGGACAGTTCCAGTGCTTTTTGCAGGATAGAAATTTCCAACTGGTCGCCGCCCCATTTTACCGTATCCAGTACAGTCCGGCTGGTGAGGGCTACTTCCAGGTTGTGTCGAAGGAGCCACTGGATAACCTCTGCGGTGAGGCGTTCTCCCTTGGGAATGGAATCCAGTGCGCTGAAGGTGGCGTCGAATACTTCGCTGAGAATGGGCCGCCCCCGAACTTCATCGGTGATCCATGCTGGGTTGGCTACGACCTCATCCAGCACTTCCTCCAGCACTTCCAGGAGGTTGCCTTTGGTGAAGGCCGGCCGCCATGGCGCATCCAATGGTTTTTGAGAAAGTATTTCCAATGCCTGCTGAATGGCGATGACGAGCAGATGCTCTGGCCCGTCAGTCGATTTTTTCCACAGGAGATCCAGATGCCCGGCTGATTTTTCCAGGACAATGCGCGTGAGTTCGGGAAGGAACCCCCGCCGCAGGAAATCTTCCTGCTGCACGGCAATAGCCACTTCGGATACGATCTTTTGGATGCCGTGTTCTCCACTGAGCACATTGGGGTGTTCTGCGACTACCTGCAAGGTGGCGCGCGCCATATTGTCCAGCGTTTCCGGGCTGAGGGCTTTCCGGAAGGCGACCTTGTCGGATTGGTCATCCAGGATGGTATTTAGCAGGATAATCCCACTTTTTTCAATGATTTCTGAAACGGGGCGGTTAGTGTCGAATAGTTCCTCCGGCGCCGAAAATACGAAGTGGCCGGCATGGTTGATCATACTGCGCATCATCACCTGGCCCCAATGGACGGCATCCTGGCGCTGGTGAGCTTTCATGTCCTTCGAGCGCTCAAAAACATCATTGGCAATCCCTTTGGCCGTCACTTTAATAAAAGCCTGGACTTTTTCGTCGTTAGCGATTTTCGGACTCAAGGCCGCCACCGATTCTGCCGCCGCCGTAAAAAGGCTGGGCAGCAGGTGTTGGCTGAGTTCCTTTTTGATATCCTTGTTTTTTGAAAAATCAATTTCGTCCAGGCCTTCTAAAAACTGATACAGGATCTGTCCATGGGCAGATTTTTGGTTTAAAGCGCCTGGTACCTGGAGGAAATAGTCTATACCCAGTTCCACTATCGTGCCGGCTACTAATTGCAGGACAGTCTGGTGCTCCTCCCGGCCTCTTTCCCATTGCCGGATGCGCAACAGATGGACGAGATCTTCCGAATTCACTTCTAATTTGAAGCCATCGCCTTCTTCCACCCCATTAAAGGCCAGATAATATTCCTTATACTCTTTAAGGTCTTCTTCTTTCTTCAGAGTCAAGGTGCCTGATGCTTCTTCGTGAAGTACCTCCAACCGCCTGACCGTGCCCACAAAGTCCGGATGATCGTCGAAAAATCGGATGATGGTGTGGATCTTGATATTAGGGTCGATCCCGGGCAGCGGAAGGATGAGGGCTTTGGAGCGGAGGCTTTGAGCATAAGCCTTTCTGACGTTATGGCTTAGCTTGATTGCAGCATTAACTGCGAAGAAAATGGACTCGGCAGTTAGGGAAGTAATTGCTGGCATCTGTGTTAATTTGGGTTTTGGTATTGAATAATCAATTTAAGGTTACCCGTCTTTGTGGCGGGTTAACAGATTCTTTACCTGAGGGATGAGGCTAAGATATACAAAAAAAACGTACTAATCACGCGCCTAGAAATTCTGCCCGGGTCAGGCCAAGCAAAACAGTGTCGGCCAGTTCGCCACCCGGGAGGCGGAAATCATCACGCAGGTCTCCTTCCCGGCGGAAGCCACACTTGCGGGCTACCCGCTGGCTGGCGATATTATCCGTCGCCGTTCGGATTATCAGCTTTTCTATCTGCAGCTGATGGAATGCAAAACGCAGCACTGCCCGAAGCGACTCTGTCATCAGTCCCTTTCCACTGAAATCCTTGTCGATGAAATAACCGAGCTCCGCCTTTGGCACCCGCCAATCGATTTGAAAGATCCGGATCATACCAATCATTTTGGCGCTTTGGTTGTCCCATAGGCCAAAGGAATAATCGCGCTGCAACAGCCAATCGGCCAGGCGTTCCCGTACGAACCATTCCGTGCTGTCTTTGTCGCGCAAGGCCTCCACTGTTTTGGGAAAGTGGTCTTGCAGTCGGCTGGTGTTATCCTGGACAAGCTCATACAAGACTTCGCCGTCTCCTTCGCGGAAACGACGCACCACCATGCGTGGGGAAACGAGAGCAGTTTCGATATTGAACAAGCGGGCTTGCATGGGCAGTATATCTAATTAGTTGCCTGCCAAGTTCGCAAAATTTCGCCAGGAATGGAATGTTTGCAGGGGATCATCTGGGATATAGAGAGAATGCATAAATGGACGAAAGCAGAAATACTTTAATCGGTTGATGCCATCACATTCCCGCATTCGAGGAGTTTCCCAACGGCTACTCCGCTGCAATCCGCTCTACCGGTTCGGTAGCGATGTAGCCAATGGCCAGCAATTGTTGTTTCCAGTTGCCGAAGGCCGGCAGGTAGCTGTAGTGTGGATGTTGCAGGTAATGTTGTGTTTTGCTGGCGATCTTACCCCGGCCGCGGGCGTGAAACAAGGTGTAGCCAATTACTTTTCCTTCCTCATCTTTCTGCACATCTACCACGGTGCCGATATGCTGAATGCCGACTCCGCTGATAACGAGCTGCTCGATAGTGGGATGCGCATATTTTTTGCCTACTTGCCCAAAGAACATAATAGAACCGGGACGGATCAGTTGGCCGCTGTTGGCGGCATCCTCTATTACATGCAGGGCGCCATGGTCGTAGTACCATTGCGCCAGAGCCCGGGAAGAGCGGGCATCGGATACTTCAGGATACTGGTATTCTGGAAAAGCTTCCTTCATCTTACTCAACAGGCGGTGGAACATGCCGGAGCAATCACTTAGGGGAATAGATCGGTAAAGGATGTGCTTCGATTCAAAATCATTGGCAGTAGCCAGTAAAAATGCGTCAAAACTCAATGCTGAATTTTCGGCAGTGGTTGCCGCATTTTTAAAGGGTTCCAATATTTCAGGCGAGAGGATGAACTCCAACCCCAGCCCGGTATCGGCCAGCAGTATTTCTGTAGTTTCCTCTGAAGCGAAAGCATCCGTATCGAAATCCTTATCCATTGAAAGCGTGTCGGAAGCCGGGATATTCCGGATGGCTGGGGGAAGAAAGGCCGGCCGATGGGTGGTATCCTGTGGAACAATCGGGCCAGTGGGGGTAGTAGCTTCCACCGTAAAAGCAAAAAGGCCCAGGGGTAAACAAAGTAAGAACAGTAGCAGTGTACGCTGCATAAAGAATAAGTGTTTGTAAAGGTTTTACGTTTTGCCGAAAGTTGCTATTCCGGCTCTGCCAGGACTATCGGCAGATGGGCTGATTGGTATGCCCGTAAGGCTCTTCGCCTGTATGTTTTGAAAGGGCGCCCATTCCTGCAATCAGGAATTTTTTAGCCCGGAATGGACGGTTCATGGGAGAGAAAAATAATAACGCCTCAAGCGCTAAGGCAGGCAAGATAGGAAAATATCCAGCAGACTTATATCAATTTCAGGCGGTAATTTTCAACATGCAGGGGTTAACAGATGTGATTTTTCCAAAGTTCTGCCTGGTTTCAGGCCAGGAATATTATACTCTGGCCACACCTCAGAAAAGAAGCCGCTTTCGGAAAGCGGCCATAACAGGAAAACTCCGCCGAAATCCCTGTAATCCGGGCCGTCCGGCTTTCCTGTCGAAATTTTAATTCCGGAAAACGACTCGGGATCATTTTCCTTCCAAAATACACAGGTTTTGCCAGCCGACTGGGAGGATTTTATTTAGGAAAAATAGGCATCAAAAAAATTCCAGGCCGAGCTCTTGTCGCATAGCCGTGTCTTCCAACCCGTGTTTCTGCCAGTACTTTTCCCGGATCGTTTTGGTACGGCGGGCCAGGGTAGTGCGCACTTTATCATCCGACATGGAAGGGTAGGCGTCTGTCCAGCCTTCGATCAGGTAAGGTTCCTCTGCCTGGAAAACGATCTGGAGCGTTCGTTTCAGGCTGGGAAAGTTTACAGAATAAGCCCTTAGGTTGTCGCCCTGAAATTCTGTTCCCTGATAGGGTGTGAGGCTGGCTTGCGCCTGGACAGCCTGAAAAGGGAGGTGTTTTAACCGCACTATCATTGTGCTGGGTAGAATGCTGACCGGCCCGGTGGGCAAGCCCTCTGGGTTCATTCTTATGCGGTTGAACAGTTCGTCTTCCAGTATGGCGTAAGGTACTTCTTGCTGTTGATCGGCTTCATTCTCAAAATAGGAGTGCAGGGTGGAGGCATACTGTCCGTCTCTGAAGTTGAGCTGCATGTAGACATGCCCGCACCAGTCCTGTGAAGTAGTCGATACTTTCAGCGTCTGAGGGTGCTCCTTAACTTTAACCGGGGTGAAAACGGATCTCATCACCGAATAATCATACAAGCCGGTGGTAAAGCGGTTGATCATATTCATCTTCAGAATCGGAATACTGTTCGGATTGCTGTAGTTATCGTTTTTTACCTGCTTGTCGGCCAGAAAATCTTCAGTAACAAAAACAGCTATCACTGTGCCGGGGTGTACATCCGCATAACGGTTCTGGTGCAATTCGTAGCGGCTAACTTCAGCGGCGCCCTGATACCAGTAATCACTCAGCCGAACTGGTTCCGACTGGAATTCGTAGACCGCAGGCCGGGCAAGGCTTTGGGAGGGGGGCGAAGGGGAACTGCCTTTCGGGCCGGATGGCTGGCAGGAAAACAACATAAAAGGGAGCACATAGAATAGAATCAGTTGCTTCATTGGGCCTGTTTTTTTTTAAGAACAAGAAACTGTGGCAAAAGATCACGCTTTGCACACGGCTTTGTCTTGAGGCCAGTGGGGGGAATTTAACTGGGAAATGGTTCGAGCATAGCCACGAGTGGAACGCGATTGCGCCAGACATTTACGCCGATGCCGGAAAAGGGCCGGATACCGAGCTGCACTTCGTATTCTACTAATTCTCCGTTTTCTTCTGTTGTAAAGACGTGAAAAGCGCCGCCAAGGGAAGTCTTGGAGGACATCAGCTTACTATCGTAGTAAACCTTTTCTTCTCCCCACATGGTATTGTGGACGGCAATTTGGTGCTCGTTATAATAGATTACCATAACCTTCATAACCTGGTATTATTTAGGTTTAACAATACCCTTTCCCATTCGTGGATGGGAAGGTAAATGCTGGTAGATATAGTCCTTATATACTGCCAAAATAGTTAAAAAAAGCGTTAAACAAAATCTGGAGTCTTTCTGTTTAGGATGCGAAGCTTGTTAAAGGGTAAAATGTAATTCAGCATAATGAACTACCAGCAGCTGGTATGTCAACAATGTGGCGCAACCTTCAATGTTTAAATTGCAATTCAGCTAGAAATGATGGATAAGGAACGGTTTTTGAAGAAGGGATTGCTGGAGCAATATGTGCTTGGGCTGGCCGATGAGGAGGAGGCTCTTGAAGTAGAGCGTTATGCCCGGGCCTATCCCGAGATCCAAAAGGAAATTGATTCTTTGCGGGTAGCGATGGATGAGTACGCCGGGCAATACATTCAACTGCCCCCGGAAGAACTCAAAGCCCGGGCTGCGCAATCCAGCCCCTCTTTGTCTTTACTGCCGCGCTGGACTGCTGTTGCGGGTATTGCCTTATTGATATTCTTGTCCTACCTGGCCCTGTCCTTATATAATGGTAAGGTAGTGGCCGACCAGCACTACCAGATGCTTTCCCTTGAATTCGAGGCCTTAAAGGAAGACTGTGCTCGCCGGGAAGCAGTTCAACAGATTTATGCTTTCATGGCCGATGCCGGCACCCAGCCCGTTATCCTGAATGGCTCTGGCCCGGCGCCGGAAGCTTTCGCCATCGTATTTTGGAACAAGAAACAACAGCTGGCTTATCTCAATCCAGCCGGCCTTCCGGCGCCACCTCCCGGCAAAACCTACCAGATATGGGCCGATGTCGAAGGCAAAATGATCAACATGGGGCTGATCGATCGGCGGCGTTCGGAATTCCAATCCGTTCGTTTTATTGAAGGGGCTGAAAGCATTAATATTACGCTCGAACCCGAAGGCGGTAGCAAGGAGCCTACCGTATCGCTGCTCTGTGCAAACGGGAATGTCTGAGTGAATGATAACCCTTTCGCACCTTTCTTTTCGCTCTAATTGGTATTCTTATCCCCTGCTTTTCGTTACCTCATGGCACATTGTTGCTTTTTTTAAAAAAAATGCGCTTTTTTTGGAAGAAGATTATGAAACCATAAAAAAATTCCCCATTTTAGCCTTGCCCTCATGAACAATCCAATCAGAGAGAATCATTTAATTTTTTAATCAAACAACTTATCAGTTATGCTAATCCTGTACATTGCTACCGGCGCTTTTGTCGTAGGTGGAGGGCTCGTTCTGGTTTCCAATATTTTTGCACAACGCAGCCGCAGCCGTTACTATTAAGAAGTAAAGGCTATTCCACATGCCTGGAGGCTACTCCATCCTCCCTGTAAAAAAGGAGTACTGTTCAAACATACCTGGCAAACACCCTTTTCAAGCCCCGGCGCAGCTGCCAATTATGGCGAGCAAAATAAATCGCACGGCGCAACTCCAGAATTCTTTTCAGCAACACTATTCACACTTATCTCTTCCCTTGAGCATTTTTTGCTTGCAAATATTCCTGACGATTTCGCCTGACGGCGGAACGAATTGTCAATTGTCGGTTAACCGCATGGAGCTTTTCTACCAGGATGGCTTGCCATGTGCTACTTCCTGTTTCAAGGTGGCATGGAACAAGCGGCTTGTCTATAACACTGTTATTACGCGTTTTTCGGCCGCCAGCCAAACGAAAAACCAACCAATGGCCTCAGGTAATCACTGAAGGCCTCTAAAACAAAAGGCGCTCTTCAGCCGAAGAGCGCCTTACTTGATATCTTTGAAATCTGGCTTAATCGAGTTTAAGTACGTCGAGGAAGGCTGTTTGGGGAACCTCAACTTTGCCGAACTGGCGCATGCGCCTTTTTCCTTCCTTTTGTTTTTCAAGCAGTTTGCGCTTCCGCGTGATATCCCCACCATAACATTTGGCGGTTACGTCTTTCCGCATGGCGGAAATAGTTTCGCGGGCAATTACTTTTGCGCCGATAGCAGCCTGGATGGCGATCACAAACTGCTGCCTGGGCAACAAGTCCTTTAACTTCTTACAGATCTTGCGGCCAAAAGCCTCTGCCTTATCCCGGTGCACCAAAGCAGAAAGAGCATCGACATTCTCCCCGTTGAGCTTGATGTCGAGGCAAACCAGGTCAGACCGCCGGTAGTCTATTGGCTGATAGTCAAAGGAGGCATAGCCGCGGGAAAGGGACTTGAGGCGGTCGTAGAAGTCGAAGACGATCTCGGCCAGCGGCAGCTCGAAGGCGAGTTCCACCCGGTCGGTCGTCAGGTAACTTTGCTTTTTTAGAATGCCCCGCTTTTCCATGCACAGAGTCATGATGATGCCAATGTATTCCGGCTTGGTAATGATCTGAGCGGCAATGTAGGGCTCCTCCACATAATCCAGAACGGTTGGGTCCGGCAGTTCGGCGGGCGTGCGCACCGTCAGGGTTTCCCCTCTTTTGGTATATGCATTGTAAGAAACGTTGGGCACAGTGGTGATCACATCCTGGCCGAATTCCCGGAAGAGGCGTTCCTGAACGATCTCCAGGTGCAGCATACCGAGGAATCCACAGCGAAAACCAAAGCCCAGCGCAGCGGAGGTCTCCGGTTCGAACACCAGAGAAGCGTCGTTGAGCTGTAATTTTTCGAGGCTATCGCGCAGGTCCTCATAGGCATCGCTGTCGATAGGGAAAATTCCGGCGAATACCATGGGTTTGACGTCTTCAAAGCCTTTGATGGCTTCCTTGCAGGGCCGATCCCTGTGGGTGATCGTATCCCCTACCTTGATCTCCTTGGAGTCCTTGATACCGGTGATGATGTACCCCACATCACCAACCGAGAGCATCTCTTTGGCTTCCGGTTTGAGCCTCAATACCCCGATTTCATCCGCACCATATTCTTTGCCCGTATTGACAAAGCGCACCATGTCGTTCTTTTTCAAGGTGCCGTTGATTATTCGGAAATAGGCGATAACGCCACGGAAGGAGTTGAATACGGAGTCAAAGATAAGCGCCTGTAAGGGAGCTTCCGGGTCACCTTTGGGAGCAGGGATGCGCTCCACAATGGCCTTCATAAGGTCCGGTACACCTTGCCCGGTTTTGCCACTGGCCAGGATGATGTCATCCGGGTCGCAGCCAATGAGGTCGATGATCTGTTCTGAAACTTCTTCGATCATGGCATTTTCCATGTCGATCTTGTTCAGAATGGGGATGATCTCCAGGTCGTGGCCAATCGCCAGATAGAGATTGGAGATCGTCTGGGCCTGTATCCCCTGCGTGGCGTCAATCAACAATAAGGCGCCTTCACAGGCGGCAATGGAACGGGAAACTTCGTAGGAAAAGTCGACGTGCCCCGGTGTATCGATGAGGTTGAAAATGTAGGCCTGTCCGTCCTCGTGTTCATAATACATCTGGATGGCGTGGCTCTTGATCGTGATGCCGCGCTCGCGCTCCAGGTCCATATCATCCAGCGCCTGTGCCTGCATGTCTCGCTCGGAGATCGTATGCGTGAACTCCAGCAAGCGGTCCGACAAGGTGCTTTTACCGTGATCAATATGCGCTATTACACAAAAATTCCTGATGTTCTTCATGGATGCAAATATACGTCATTTTAGCAGATGCGGTTATGGCAAAGCACAATTCGACAATGGAAAATTTGTAAGGATTTTCTCGCTTTGCCAATTCCAATCATTACAAACAGGATAGAAATTAAAAAGTGCAAGGAAAAACCAAGTTTTGTTTGCCTCTGGCGAAAAAAATGGCGGGGGCATTTGATTTACATCGCAATATTAACTTAGACATTAGAAAAAATGTTTGAATTACCATAAAGTGGTATTTTGGAATCTCTATAGAGAAGCAAAAAATGCTTAGAACTTGTTTAAAATTCGTTTTTGGGAATGAAAAAGGGGCATTTTCAACCCGAAGTATGAAATTTTAACAAGTTCTTAATCCTTGTAGAGAAATGAAAACAACAAAAGGAATGTCATGAAGATCGAAAGTATCCGGTTAAAAAATTATAAACTGTTTAAGGACGTGACCTTGGCGGACCTTCCTAAGCTGGCGATTTTTGTGGGGGCCAACGGCTCGGGAAAATCCACTCTTTTCGATGTTTTTGGCTTCCTGAGTGACGCATTGAAGAATAATGTAAAACAGGCGCTTAACAAGCGGGGAGGTTTTCGGGAAGTTATTAGCAGAGGACAAATCGGCCTAATAGAAATTGAACTACAGTTCCGAATTAAAATTGTTGACAAAGAGCGCCTCGTTACCTATCATTTGGCAGTAGGAGAAGAGAATGGACAACCTTATATTGAACGAGAAATATTAAGGTACAAGAGAGGAAGCTATGGATCGCCATACCACTTCTTAGATTTTTCCAGAGGGAAGGGAACCGCAATCACCAACGAAGAGGATTTTTCTAAAACGGACCAAGAACTGGATAGGGAAGAACAAAAACTTGGCGCCCCCGACATTCTCGCCATAAAAGGACTTGGGCAATTTGATAGATTCAAAGCAGCCAGTGCATTTAGAGGCTTTATCGAAAATTGGCATGTTTCAGATTTCCACATTTCTGAAGCAAGGCCAAGCCGGGACGCAGGTTATGCCGAACATCTTTCTCCTACTGGTGAAAACCTTCCTCTTGTCGCACAGTATCTTTTTGAAAAACACAGGGAAATTTTCCAACAGGTTTTGGAAAAGATGGAAAAAAGAGTTCCTGGAGTTGTGGATGTCAAAGCGGAAACCACAGTAGACGGAAGGATTGTACTGCGGTTTAAAGATGGTTCGTTTAAAGACCCCTTTATCGCAAGATATGTTTCCGATGGGACCATTAAAATGTTTGCCTACTTGATTTTACTTCACGATCCAAACCCTCATCCTCTATTATGTATAGAAGAACCTGAGAATCAATTGTATCCAACCCTCCTCATGGAACTTCTGGATGAATTTAGAATCTACGCTAATCGAGGAGGGCAGGTTTTTATCACTTCCCATTCTCCCGACTTGTTAAATGGAGCCAGCCCGGAAGAGGTGTTCTGGTTAGTCAAGTCGGACGGGTATTCTCAGGTAAAAAGAGCTTCTGAAAGCCAGGAAATTACATCTCTTTATGGTGAAGGAGATCTACTCGGGTATCTTTGGAAAGAAAATTACTTCCTTGGCAGCAGCCCTAAATAAGTTGATTATGAGGGAAGTACGTGTGGAAATACTAGTGGAGGAACCATCAATGGAACATTTTTTGAGAGGGCTTTTACCGAAGTTGCTCCCAGATGGGTACCTTTTGGATCATAACTGTTTCATAAGGCCTCATGAGGGTAAGAGCGACCTACGAAAGTCGATCCCCCGGAAGGCGAAAACCTACCCATATTGGCTAACGCCAGTTAAGTTAATTATTATCCACGATCAGGATTCTAATGATTGTAGAAATCTGAAATCTGAATTAGAAAAGTTGGTCAGGGACGTAAATGGAGCTAGTCTTCTATTAATCAGAATTGCTTGCAGAGAGTTGGAAAACTGGTATTTGGGCGACTTTGATGCAGTTGAAAAAGTATACCCTGAATCAAAGGCATCGACACAATCTGGTAAAGCTAAGTTTAGAAATCCTGACAATTTGGTTGGAAGTGACGGAATGAAGAGGCTGTCCCGTAATTTCACGAAGTCATTTGCGGCAAAAGAAATACCTCAATATCTTACTCTTAATGGGAACAAATCATTAAGCTTCAACCATCTGATAAACGGTATTAGATCCTTTCTAGGCTGATTAAGGCCGTGAAAAACATCCGGAGGCCCCATGATAGATACTCAACAACTCACATTGTGGAAGCAGGAATGGCGGCGGCTGGTAGCCGACAATATCACCGGCGCCCTCAGTGCACTGGAAGAGCACTTGCCCGCTTATTCCCCTAAATTCAACACCATCATCGGGCTGCGGGGCCGCCTCAACGACGCCAACCGCAACCGCATCATGGGGGTCCTGTCCAACGAGGACCTGCAACTGGAATACAACCGCATCCGCCAGGGCCTGCTGGAATTGATCGACGCCCTGGAATTGGACGACTTCCTGCCCCAGCCCCTGGGCGCCGGCGCCCCTGCCCAGCGCGGACTGCTCCTCCACAAGATCCCCGCCCGTATGGAGGTCGATAAGGAAGTCGTGTGCATCATCCGCCTGGCCTATGACGAAGTTTCCATCGTACGCGATATGGAGCTGAATGAAGACGTGGAAGTCAAGCAAATCTCCGTCTCCAAAGTGATGTACGCCGAGCTCCTCGACCCTAATGAGACGCCGGCCTTTGCCATCCGAACCTATTCCGATGAGGAACAGTTCCTGCAGAAAGGAGAATACACGGAGTGGAAGTATTACGTCAAACCGCTGCGCGAGGGCACTTTTGCCCTGCTGATGAAGATATCCGTAGTGGAAAAAGTGGAAGGTGAAGAGCGCCGCCGCAACCTGAGCTGGGAAGAAAAAGTACAGATCGTTTCCGAAGCAGTGGAGGAAGAGTCCGTTTTCCAGGCTACGGGTGTATTGGTAGGCGAGGCAAGCAGGGAAACGACAAGGAGTATCTTCTCTGACCTGCCCGGCGCCACCCCTACGGAAACGGGCAGTGGCGGTATAGACTTTAGTAAACTGGAAGAGGTGCTCAATCCGATGGTGCAACCTCCTGCCCCACAACCTCCTCCTCCGCGCCCTGCTGCTCCTGCGCCGGCCCGCCGCCGGGGCCTCAATATCCGCCGCCTGTCTATCGCCGCTACCGTATTGCTGGCCATTGGCGTTGCTTTATTCCAGATCCCTTCCTTTTTTTCTTCCAAGTCTTCGGGCGATGACAGGGCGCCTGAGATAAAGGAGGAGTGGAAAGACCTCCGCGACACCCTCGATGAAAAAGCCTTCGAGGATTTCCTGGAAAAACACCCCACCGCCCCCGAAGCCGAGGATGCCCTCTGGGAACTCACTAAACTGAAGAAGGATTCGGCTGCTTACCGGGAATACCTGGGCCGCTTTCCGGATGGGAAGTATGTGGAGCAGGCGAGGCAGTGGCTGGGGAGTGAGCAGTAGGCAGTATGCAGTAGGCAATTGGGCGGGCTTTATTACATCAGTCGCTTCGCGCGTGTCAGGTTAAGGCTAAGCAAAGCCTCCATGGGGGCAAAATGCTACCTAATATCCAGGCTGGTTTCACTTTGACATTGAGGCTGTGGTGTATCCTTAAAGCAACTTCTGGTTTTTTGTGTCATAAGCAACTTAGATACAACATAGCCCAAACCCTGTAAAAACACAAACTGCCCCTCCTGTTGCCAGGGGAGCAGCTTGTGTTTTAAAATTGGTGATGGCCAGCCGTTAACTGACTGCAGCCGGCTCTTGCTCGGTTGTTACCACCGGCTTGGCTTCATTGATCCATTCTTCGTATCCATTGACGTAATTCTTGATGTTTTTGCACGTCGGGCACATAGCCGTAGAAATTGGCAAGGCCAATGCGCATCAGCATGCGGGATCACTGCAAAGATGAGAAGTGGTTCATGGCCTTACAGTGAATTCAGTCACAGGCCGAATAAAAATCACACCTCTGGAGTTCGATCTCTAGGAAAGTTGATTGCTCGTGGAGATCCATCGCCATGCCCCAACCCCCTGATACACCATGCACAACATTTCCGCATATACCACCACCTTCTGCGCAGAAGCCTGCAACAGTAGCGCTCCGGGAGAAGTCCACGAACGGGGCCCGAACAACATGATCACGACCTGGACGCCGAGGATGAAGGAAAATACCGCAAAAGCCCGTGCGTAATGCCGGGGATAACCCGGCTCCCTGCGAATGGATAAGGTATAAAACAGAGACATGATCAGAAAAGCGATGAAACCTGCCCGGACAAATAGGGTATGGCGGTGGTAGTTCACATTCAATGGGTATAGCGCAATGCCGATGTAACTTGCCGCCGCCAACAGCCCCATAAGGCTGGCGGCCACTGCAAGAACGCGAGCCTCTGCCTTCCGAAAGATGGTCGGCAGCATCAGAAAATAGGCCCCCAGGCTGATGCCCACCGTGATCAGCCCGGACTGGAAAAGCAGGCTGCTCAGGCCGTTGGGTTCCCCGTTCCAACTCCGGGTGCGGCCCAGGTCGCTGAAGTAGTTGTACCAAAAGGAATAGCCTACTGTCGCCCGGTTATGGATGGTGCCACCCGGGTACTCTGCCATGGCCCAGCTGCTGAGCACGAAAAAGAGTATGGCGCTCAACAGGGCAAACAGAATAGCGGATCGCTGTACAAGCTGAGAGTTCATAGCGTTATATTGCTGTGTTGTAGGCCTCTGGCGTTTGGCTGATTTAGGGAGAGGCTGCCGCACTGCCCACTGTTTATTGACATACTGCCCACTGCTTACTGCCCACTGTTTACTGCCGACTGCCGACTGCTGACCACCCGTACCTCTCCCGTTTGCCCATCCATCTCAACCCAGTCGCCGGTTTTTAATTCAATATGTGGGGGTAGTTGGGTGATAGCGGGTATGTGCGACTCCCTCAGAAGGATGGAGGCGTGCGACAGCAGGCCGCCGACATAAGAGATCACCCCGTCTACCTGAGAAAAGAAAGGCGCCCAGCCTGGATCCAGGGCATCGGCTACGAGAATGATCTTTTCAAATTCCGGCATTTCCAGTGTTTCGAACCTGGCGGAAGATACACGCCAGACCTGTCCTTCCACCAGCCCGGGATAGATGCCAATACCCTGCTGGCTGCCATCCTGCTCCTCCACATTGGATAAAACGGAAAGCGGCAGCCGGCGGCCGTTGCGGTTGCAGAGGAAGGTGTCCATATCCCAACCGGAAGGTTTTGGGGCCGTTTTTTCCCGAATTCCACCATTGAAATAGGCCAGCAGTTCTCCCGGGCTATGTTCCTGGAAAGGAAAATCCGTTTGGCCGAGCAATTCCCGGCGAAAATCCCAGAATAGTTTCATGGTTTCATTGCGCAGCCACTCCCGCGTGTGGATGAGCCGGGCTACCGGCCGGAACAGGGCCATCCATAAGGCGTTGGCGCCTGGCTGTCGCCTGCTCTCCGCCGGCCCGGGAAAGGAATAATCACCGATGAGTTGTTGCCATTCCGCTTCGCTATACTCAAAAAAGCGTTTCTGCCCGATATCGGATTCATAGAAACCACGGTGGCCGAAACGGCTTAAGAATTCCTGGCGGCTGATCATACCGTATTGTAGCTCCTGGAAAGCCAGGAGGTAGTCTGCGCTGGCGCTTTTTTGCTTTAAGGTGGCCGAAAGCTTTGCCAATAAGCCAAGGCGGTCAAACAGGCCTATCGGGCCCGACATGGCGCCGGTCAGCGCCTGCATGTTCGCCACCAATTCTACATAGAGTTGCCGGAAATCGGTTTCCCATTCCCGGAATGCAGCGGCGGGGTCGCTTTCCCATAGCAATTCGCGGTGCCGCCGCCGCCAGTCGAATCGCCCTGTAAGCCGGTGTATCCAAGTTTCAATGCGCCTGGCCACTCCGGATTGCTGGCGCAATAGCTGGAGAAATACAGGGAGCTTTCTGATGGCCCGAAACGGACGAAACCCTACCCGGTAAAAATCTTCGGCCCCCACGGAGCGGCAGACAAGGCGGGAAGGCAGTCCCCAGTGGACCATCACATCCAGCAGTGCAGAGAGGTTGATCCAGGGCATGCCGGCTGATTCCCGCACAAAGGCGCGTGGCGGCAGGCTGGGGTCAAGGCCCCGGTAATATTCAAACAACTGGTAACCCGAACTGCCAATGATAGCGGTCATCAAAGGGGAGGGCTCGGGCGGCAGAATTTCTTTGTGGTTGGCGGAGGTTAGAACCTCTTCGGCTTCTTCCGGTGTGGTGATCGGGCGCGCCTGCAGCAACAACAAACGGCCGTTCGCTATACAAAACTCTATGTCGAGCCCGTGTTTGGCATTCATTCGGCTCAACAACAGGCCGGCGTAATACGACAACCAGACCAGAGCATGGTTGAGCGCCGCCGGCTTATCCGGAAGGCCTTTCCAAAAGCGAAGCAGCGGGAATAACCAGGCATCTACTCTGCCGAAGCGCGGAAGCAGCAAGCTTTGGGGTTTCCGATGCCCGCTTACCAAAGCTTCACCCTGTCCTTCGATGAGCTCTACTTTCCAGGCGCCCTCCCTAAAGGCGAAAAGGACCCCGCTATACTCGGGGTCCACCATTTCCTGAAGGAGCGCCTCGCTACCCTCCGGTTGGGGATAGCTGCCAAATACGGTTTCGAGGGCATCAACCAAGTCTCCTCTTGTCACATCCAGCACCGTCATATATTGGCCGGCATGGCTTTCCCTTTCCCCATCCTCCTCCGAATAGGAAGAACGCACAGCCACCGGAAACCGGAGCTTCTCTGCTTCGACATGGCCCTGCTGAAAATCTTCGTACCGCACGGCAGTGAAGCGCGGCGTGGGCAGCCGCCATCGGTGTATCCATTCAAGTTGCTGGCGCTTGGTCATTGGGCGGTGATGTAAAGTTGGTATTGGTAGCTGTTGTTCGATGATTGTCGGTCGCCTGGCGGGGCAACCAACTACCATCAACTGACAATATCACACTAATGATCTTTTCATAAAAAGCCTCCGGATGGTCGAGCATCGGGAAGTGGTCCCAGCCAGGTATAATATCAAAAGTGGCGTTAGGGAAGCCCTGCTGCCAGTAAGTTAAGTATTTTGAAGCAACTACCCGCTCCTGTTCCCCCCAGATGAAGTAAAATCGTTCCTTTTTCACTTTTTGCTGCACCTTCCGGTACCAGGATGGCGTAATTAAATCAAAAAACACAGAAAAGGCCGCACAGGTTTGGTAATCGCGGAAGAATTGACGCCGTAAGGTAGCGGGAATGTTGGCCGGGTTCTGAAATAGGCGGCGCTCCCAAAGCGGTTGTAGGGCCGGCCAGGCGATCAGTTGCTGCATTAGACGGCGTACCGGCCGGGGCTTCATCAGCTTGGGAAAAAAGCGATGCTCCAACGATGCACCGATGCAAGCATGGAGAATGATGTGTTGGGGTTGAAACTGGCTGCCGTCCGGAAGGAGCCAGCCGCGGGCCGCCCATTCCAGCAGCAGGCTGCCGCCAATGCCATGGCCGTACAAGATCCAGGGTTCGTCTTTTTTGGCGTAAACGGCGGATTGCAGGGCTTCGATGAAAGGGCCCCAACTTCCGTCCCCCGGAGGCAGCGGCCTGCCTTCAAAACCGGGAAGTTCGGGCACTACGGCCTGCAAGGACGCCGGGCCTTTTTGTTCAAGAAGATCCAGAAAAGGCCGGAAGCGCGCCCTGGCGCCGCCATTGCCGTGTATTAGAAGGAGGTTGGGCATGCCGGTTGAAGTTTACCAATGGGTAACCGGAAGGGGGGGCTAATGTTCATGCCAAATTAAATGCCTAATGGTATCTTGAAAAATGCGCTCTTAAGGAGGCCCATGCCATTCCTGTAACCATACCTTTTCACCTCATACTCCGATACGCTGTTGGCGTCAGGCCCATTTCGCGCGAAAAAACCCGGCTGAAATAAGCAGGGTCGGTAAACCCGCTGTCGTAAGCTACCTCAGATATAGACAGCTCCTGATGTTGAAGCAGGTTTTTTGCGTTTTGCAGGCGTAGGTGCCGTAAGAGTTGTACGGCGCTCTTGCCGGTGAGGCGGCGCAATTTTCGATTCAAGCTGGAGTAACTGACGCCGACCTCCCGGCAAAGGCATTCTACCGTGAATTCCGGGTTGCACAAATTGGCTTCCATGGCGAGTAAGGCCCGGGTGAGCAACGGATGGCGGGGGGCGCCCTGGGGATAGGCAACGGATGCTTCCGGCGCCTGTTGGTTGTCACTAATGTTTTTAGCGATGGCGCCGGTTAATAATATGACCTGGAAAAAGGCGCCGGTTTGGGTTGCTTCGGTTCTCATGGAGTAACTTTTTCCATTCTATTTGGGCGGCAGTGGAAAGGTTACCCCAGCCGCTCGCGGGGTTTA
The DNA here is from genome assembly GCA_020636215.1 of Lewinellaceae bacterium. Classification (GTDB taxonomy): domain Bacteria; phylum Bacteroidota; class Bacteroidia; order Chitinophagales; family Saprospiraceae; genus JACJYE01. The sequence continues at coordinate 408,641 of JACJYG010000004.1, read as the reverse complement.
GCCCGATTGATTGGCGATTTGTTATATTTAACGGTAAAAAAATATTCCTATGAAAAAGAGCAGCACTATTCTCAGCATTTTCCTGACGTTGGCCCTTTTCTCCTGTAAACAGGAAAAACCGGCTGTCTCCAGGGAAATTCAACAGTACACCATCGAGCAATTTTTCCAGAATAAGGAAATCGGCGGCGGAACCTTTTCAGCCGATGAATCCAAATTGCTGGTGCACAGCAATGAATCTGGTATTTTTAACCTCTATGAAATCAGTATTTCCGACGGAACGCAGCGACAAGTGACCAACTCCACTACCGAATCTATTTTCTCCATTGATTATGTACCAGGCAGCGGACAAATTCTTTATTCGGCCGACAAAGGAGGCAACGAGATCGACCACATCTATCTGATCGGTGAAGACGGCACAGCCAAAGACCTCACTCCCGCCGAACAAGAAAAAGCCGCCTTCTACGGCTGGAGCCTTGACAAGAAGACGATGTTCTACATTTCCAACAAGCGCGATCCCCAGTTTTTTGACCTTTACAAAATGAATACCAGCGATTGGCAACCACAAATGGCCTATCAAAATGATGAAGGTTATGATATAGCCGGAATCTCCTGGGATGAGACACAACTTGCGCTTCAGAAAAGCATTACGACCAGTGAAAACCGGCTCTACCTGTACGATAGGGCTTCGAAGGGCATGAAAGAGATTTCCGATCCCGAAGCGCCAGGTTCCTATGGCGCCTCCGGCTTTAGTAAAGATGGGCAAAACCTTTTCTACATCACCGATGCAGGCCGGGAATTTGCATACCTCGTCCAATATAACCTGGCTTCCGGAGAGCGGAAGACGGTATTTGAAACGAACTGGGATGTGATGTACAGTTATGTCAGCGAAAATGAAAAATACCGGGTGGTGGCCATCAATGAGGATGGCCGCAATAGCCTTAAAGTCCTGGACAATGCGAGTGGTAAAGAAGTCGCTTTCCCGGATATTCCCGATGGCGATGTCCTGTCGGTATCTATCTCCAACAGCGAGCAATGGATGCGCCTCACGGTCGGCACTTCCAAGGCGCCCGCCAATATCTATGTATACAATTTCGGGAGCAAGGAGCTGAAAAAACTCACAGAAGTACTCAATCCGGAAATCAATCCGGATGACCTCGTGACCGCCGAAGTGGTACGCTTCAAATCCTTTGACGGGCAGGATATCCCGGCGATATTTTACAAACCGCTTTCCGCGTCTCCTGATGCTAAAGTCCCAGCTCTGGTTTGGGTGCATGGCGGCCCCGGTGGGCAGTCTCGGACTGGCTATAACGCACTGATTCAATACCTCGTCAACCACGGTTATGCCATCCTCGCGGTCAACAATCGCGGCAGCAGCGGCTACGGTAAGTCGTTCTACAAGATGGATGACCGCAACCACGGTGACAAAGATCTAAAGGACTGTGTTTGGGGCAAAAAATACCTGCAAACCCTCGATTATATCGACGGGGAAAAGATTGGAATCCTCGGCGGTTCGTACGGTGGTTATATGACTATGGCGGCCATGGCCTTTCAACCTGATGAGTTCAAGATAGGCGTCAACCTTTTTGGTGTGACCAACTGGTTGCGCACCTTGAAATCCATACCACCTTACTGGGAATCTTTCCGGCAGGCCCTCTACGCAGAATTGGGCGATCCCTATTCCGCTGACTCGACACGCCTCTATAATATTTCGCCTCTGTTCCACGCCGATAAGATCAAAAATCCCATCATGGTGCTACAAGGCGCCAATGATCCAAGAGTGTTACAAGTGGAATCGGATGAGATCGTGGAAGCCGTAAAAAAGAACAATGTACCGGTGGAATACGTCATTTTTCCCGATGAAGGGCATGGCTTCGTCAAAAAAGAAAATGAGATCAAAGGCGATAAGGCTATTCTGGCGTTTCTGGATAAATACCTGAAAGCTTCCGATTTGAAAGATTGAGCCGATTGGCCGTAGTGATTTGAGACATCCGGATTTTGTAAATACTGACGCCTAAGTGGGATGCTCCTCCTGGCCCGTCCGGGCCAGGAGGGATACTACGCCCTTCGGGCCGTGGATACTATGTTGATGCTATTGATAAGACAACCCATCCATAGTATCGACTGGCCCGAAGGGGGGCCGTTGGGCAAACGGGTCCCGCCTTGCTGGTATTGGGAGAAGCTCAGGTTGATTACCTTTCGAATGGACTGAAAATCGATGGCGCCAGTAGTGCCCTGATCGAGAGCTTTTCAGAAGCCCTTAACGCATTACTATTTGTTTCACGGCCCCTTGCTTTTCAGATATTAACTGCAGGTAATACAGTCCCGCCGGCCAGCCTTCCCGCTGGAACTGGAAAGTGGCGCCCTCGAAAGCATAGCTGCGCAGCAGCCGCCCATCGGCGGTGAACAGGCTAAGCGTATATTCCTGCCCCGCTGCCCCATCGATGCGAATGTTCACCGTGTTGGCCGCCGGGTTGGGAAACACCTGCCAGCCATCCTGCTTTATCGGCTCGATGGTGGCCACCGGATCTGCACAGAAGGGGTTGGACCAGCGCTCGTCATTGAGGAACGTATCATCGGTGAGCGTCTGCAGAAAAGCCAGTAGAGCGGCTTTTTCCTGTGGGGTCAGATTGAGCCGCCGCGGCGGCCCATTGGGCCCTTGGCGGAGCGGGCCAGACAGGTTGGGGTGGGGCTGCACCCCGGAGTTATAATGCTCGATCACCTCCTCCAAAGTGGCAAAGCGCCCGTCGTGCATGTAAGGAGCGGTGACTCCAATGTTTCGGAGGGAAGGCGATTTGAATTCGCCAATTTGTTGAGGGTTGCCTGTCACGCCTCCTTTGCCGGGGTCTTCACTCACCAGGTCCAGGCCATTGTTCCTTGGCCCCGGAGCGTTGAAGGCGTCGGTGCCATGGCAGGCGGCGCAGTTGCCGCGAGCGGGATCAAAGAAAATGGCTTTACCCAGATTTTCCTGAGGGGTGAAATTGGGGAAAGGCGTCTGGTTCGGCGGCCCGGGTGGTGCGGCCAGTCGCCCCTGGTCGTATTTGGACTGGTAAGACACCATGGAACGAACGAATTGCGCCAGCGCCCGGGAGATGCGGTTGGCCGTTATATTGGCGCTGCCGAAAGCCGCTTCGAAGAGGGGAGGGTAGTAGTCCGTGCCGGCCAGGCGAGCTTCCAGTTCGTCCAATGTGAGGCCCATTTCCACGGGGTCCTGTATTGGCGTCAATACCTGAGCCTCCAGGTTGGGCGCCCGCTCATCCCAGAAAAAATTGCCATTTTGATAAAAACGGGCCATCGCCAGGCTCATCGAATGCCGCCCGGTTTGCCCGCCTTCAAAGCCTTCACTGAGCGTGGCCGCATCTGTAAAGGAAAGTTCCTGTTTGTGGCAGGAGGCGCAAGCTACTGTTTCATTGGCCGACAATTTTCTATCATAAAAAAGGACGCGTCCAAGCGCTGCGCCAGCATCGGTGATGGGGTTGCCGGGCGGTGTATTATCCGCATCCAAAAGCGGTGGCGCCTGCAGATAAAAGGGTAGGGTAATATTGGCGTAGTTGAAGGGCTCCTCCGGCAAATTGAGGCAATCATCAGTGGTTTCGGTGGTGATCGTAGGCGCGTGCCAGGCAATACCCAGGACGATCATCATGCTCAATAGGGTGGCCGCGGCTATTTGTGGTTTCATGCAGTGGTTTTTTCGTTGGTTGCAGGGATTGTTCACCGTTTCAGGTTCCAGCGTTTGAAAGTTGCTTTAGAAATCTGGGTATAAGCAGTGGCTCCATATCCTTCTTTAAGCAGTCCTGGAATTTTGCTTTGACTGCAAAAAGAATAAATGGTTTAAATTAGAAGCCTGAAACCTTCTAAGGGGCTGCCTACTTCCAAACCACCTCCTTCACCCAATGCCTGCCGCCTTCACTCAATTGAAGATAGTACAATCCTGCCGGCCAGTCTTTTCGGGCTAGTTGGAAGGTTTGCCCATTAAAGGAGCCGGAATAATACAACCGGCCATCTGTGCTCAATAATTTCAGATGAAAATCCTGCCCAAGGGGAGCATCGATCCGGATGTTGATAAAATCAGCAGCCGGATTGGGAAACACCTGCCAGCCATCTTGTTTCACGGGGTCGATAGTGAATACCGGATCGGTGCAAAAGGGATTGGACCAACGCTCATCGGTGATGAAAACCGTGTCGGTAAGGGTATTCAGAAAGGCAATCAGCCCTGCTTTTTCTTCCGCCGAAAGGTTGAGGCGCCGGGGTGGGCCATTGGGGCCACCGACGCGCAGAAACTGCGACAGGTTAGGATGGGCAGCCAGGCCGGTATCATAATGGTTGACCACTTCTTCCAGTGTTTCGAAGCGCCCGTCGTGCATGTAAGGAGCTGTCAGCGCCGCATTGCGCAGAGAAGGCGCCTTGAACAGGCCGATATCCAGTTGGCTGAAAGTGTTGCCGGCTTTGCCGGGGTCGGTATACTCCAGGTCCAGCCCGTTGTTGAAAGCCCCAAATGCAACAAAGCCTTCGGTACCATGACAGGCGGCGCAGTTGCCGGCGGAAGGGCCGAAAAAAATAGCTTTGCCGAGGTTTTCCTGCGGAGTCAGGCCCGGTAAAGGATCGACCGGTACCACATCGGGTGCAGCCAGCCGGGCCAGGTCATACTTTGACTGGAAACTCACCATGGAACGAATGAACTGGGCCATGGCCAAAGCCATCCGGGAGGAGGTGATCTCTGACGTCCCAAAAGCCGCCTCAAAGAGTGGCGGATAGTACTCCGTATTGCCCAGCCGGGCCACCAGTTCATCCAGGCTCATGCCCATCTCCACGGGGTCTTGTATAGGTATTAGGGTCTGGTCCTCCAGGGTGGCGGCCCGCTCGTCCCAGAAAAAATGGCCGGTCGCAAAAAAGCGCGCCATGGCCAGGCTCATTGAGTTGCGGCCGGTAAGGCCACCTTCGAAACCGGTACTTAAAGTGGCTTCATCGGTAAAGGCCAAGGCCTGTTTGTGGCAGGAAGCACAGGCTACGGTTTCATTGGCGGAAAGCTTGGTATCATAAAACAACACCCGCCCCAGCGTAGCGCCGGCGTCGGTGATGGGGTTGCCGGCAGGGGTGTTGTCCAGCGTCTGCAGGTTGGGCGTCTGCAGGTGGGGAGGGAGTTCAATATTGGCGTAGTTGAAATATTCCTCCGGCAGGTTGAGGCAATCATTACCCAGCGAGGGGGGAGGGGCCGGTGCGTGCCAGGCCAGGCCGGTGAGCACCAGGAGGAGTAGTGTGTATAAAAGCAGTTGCCAGCGGTTCATGTCACTCTTTTTAAGTTCCAAAAGTAAGTATTGCTGGGGAAAATTGGACTTTCTTCGATTTCGGGTGTCTGAAATGCACGGGTTCAGGTTTGAAATATTCCCGTTTGGGTACAAAAAATGGCGTAAGCTCGGCCGTAGCTATACTTTTGGATCATTAGGAAAAGAAAACATCCAAAAAATATAGTGCTATGAAAAAGTCCAAACAACTTGTCCTACTTATTAAATGCTTCCTTAAGGGAAGTCTTCCGTTCATTTTTCTGTTGGGGAGTATCGCCCTGGCCGCTCAGGAGGACTCCTTCGAGCAAGCCCGGCAATTGGCTTTTGCCGGCCAGCATGATGCTGCCTCCAAAGCATTGGATGCGCTGCTGGCAGAATATCCGGATTATTTGCCAGCCCAATTGCTGCAGGCCAGCAATTATGCCTGGAGTCAACATTTCAAACAGTCCGTTGCAGCCTTCCAGCATATCCTGGCCCAGGACCCGCAACAGGCAGATGCACTGATCGGGCTGGGTTATACTTATGCCTGGTCGGGGGCTACCGCCAAGGCTATTTCCACCTTCCAAAAAGCGTTGAGCAGTGAATCGAGGAAGCTGGAAGCTCTGAAAGGCCTCGGCTATGCTTACCTCTATGGCCGGCAGCCCGAAGCGGCCCGGGAGGTATTCGGGCGCCTGGCTGAAGATCAGCCGGATTCCCCGGAGTTTTACAACGCCCTGGGGCAGGCCTACCTGCAGGAGAATAAGCTGGAGAACGCCCGCCAATTTTTCGAAAAAGCGCTGACGTTGGACCCTTCCAATACCGACGCCCAACAGCTGCTGGAAAATACCTATGCCATGGCTCCGGCCTGGGGGGTGGACTTATGGGGAGGTTTCTCGGCAGTGGACGAGGAAAACCGCCTGGGCCTGAGGCTGGTGCAACTTAGCTATCAGTTCAACCCTCGTTTCCTGGCCTATGCCCGCTATGATAACACCCTTTCACTGGATAACCTCGACTTCGTCAGCCGGAAAAACAACGTGCCTTCGGCCTGGCTGGGGGGGATGGCAGGCTGGAACAGCCGTTTGGCTACCCGCCTGGAATATGGGGCCCGCTTCCTTCCCGATGGGGGCGCCCAACAGCTTGTGAGGCTGGAACAGGTCTTCTACCTGAAAAAAGACTTCAACCTGCACCTTGGCGGTTATTCCGGCTTTGCCGGCGATTTGCCTTCCGAATGGGTTGGCTTCGCCGCACTCCGCCTGCCGATCAGTGAGGCCTTTTCCTTCGAACCGGCTTTCTATTATGGAGAAGACGGCGCTATCCGGACCCGCCAACAACGTTTTGTGCTTGCCGGAAAACTAGCCTTACCCAGTAAACTGGAACTGGCCATTGGCGGCTTTTATGGAACGACTAATCTGGAGTTGGAAAACACCAGCCAGAATATTGCCGGAGGTTATCTGCTGGCCTTGTTCCCGCTGAGTAAACAATTGCAGGGGCAATTGGCAGTCAACCATGAAGAAGGCGTCTTCGCCTCCGCTACGGTGCTTGCCCTCGGCCTAAAATTCCGGTTTCAACCCTAATCCAGATTTCCCTCACTGCAGTAATGGTTGCCTGCCTGGCTTCCAAACTACTTTAACTTTAAAACCGCTTTACCATGTTTCAACATAAGGAACAACAGGCTCCGTATGCCATAACCAGCCTCGAAATGCCGGTGCGCCCTTCCTCCCTGGCCGGTTCGGCCCGACAAGAAAGCCTCGTTCAACGGCGCATTTTTTCAAGCAATCCCAAACCGTGGTTGTACGTCTTCATACTGGGGGCCTGGCTGGCCAGCCTGGCCTGGTTTCAACCCCGTTTGCTTCAACTGATGGACATGAGCTACAACCTGCCCAGCCGGCTGGCATTGATCTCATTTATTGCTTTCATTGACTTTGCCTGGCTGTATGGCATGTACAATCTCGGGGTTGTTTCTTTTGCCCTGATGCACCGCTGGACCAGGAACAGGCCCGAGAAGGCGATCTTCAAGGCAAACCTGTTGGAGTACCCTGCTGTCGCTCTCCTGTACACCACCTGCAATGATTTTGTGGAAGAAAGCATGCAGTCTTGTGTGCAACAAGACTATCCCAACTACACGGTTTACATTCTGGATGACAGCAGCTCTCCCGAATATCAGGCCAGGGTTGATGAATTTGCTAACCGTTATCCAGGCCTGGTGCAAGTAGTGCGCCGGGAAAACCGGGAAGGGTTCAAGGCAGGCAATATGAACCATGGCTTGTCGGGGGCGGCCTGCGAAGAACCCTATTTTGCGATTGCCGATGCCGATGAGATATTGCCGCCGGACTTTCTCAGCAAACTGGTTCCCATTATGGAAATGGACCCCATGTGCGGCTTTGTGCAAGCCAACCACCGGGCCAACCCCGATGCCGAAAGCAGCCTGGCGCAGGCGATGGGCATTGGGATTGACCTGCACTGGCAGTGGTACCAGCCCCTGCGCAATGATTATGGTTTTGTCATGTTCCTCGGCCATGGAGCGCTGCTGCGCCGCAAATGCTGGGAAGAAATAGGTGGGTTTCCCCACATTGTCAGCGAAGACCTGGGGTTCGCCATCCACATTCGCGAAAAGGGCTACCGGGGCCGTTTTGTCGAAGAAGTAATTTGCTACGAAGATTTTCCCGATACGGTCCGGGCTTTTCGCATCCGCCATATGAAGTGGACCAGGGGAACCAGCGAATTCCTGACCAAAAAAATGAAATGGTTGCTACAGGCAAAAAATATTACCTGGGTGGAAAAACTGGATATTCTGTTCCCTACCCTCAACCTGCCGCTTACGATGTTGTATTTCCTGTTTATGATCAACGCCAATTTCGTGCTGCCTTTCTTTTTTAGCCAGGCCGTTGACATGACTTTCGTACTGGGCGGTAGAGAATTTGTTTGGCCCGTCATGAGCATGAACCCTGGCTTTGGAGTCATCTATGACTGGGATTTCTTCCTGATTACCATGCTCACCTTCTTTGCGCCAGTCTTGTGTTTTATTTTGGGCATGATCCACCGGCCGCTCCGCTTGTTCCGGTTTCTTAGCCAGAGTACTTCCTTGTATGCGGCGCTTGCACCGCTTTCCTCCCTCGGGGTGTTGGCTTATATGATTTCCGGCAAGGCCATTTTCCTGGTTACCGGCGATACCGGGCAGAAGGAACAGGGTAGTCCTGGCAATACTGGGCGGCTGGGGCAAAAAATGAAGGAAGCCTGGAAACAGTTAATTACCCGGAGCCATCCGGATACCTGGGCTGTGCAGGGGTTCGAAATAATGGTGGGACTGGTTTTCGGCGCAATAGCCATTTACACTTTCCAGATCTCATTTCTTGGCCTGTGCCTGGCCTTTATCCTCTTGCCGGTGATGCATCATCTGGAATGGAACAATCGCGTGGTCCGGGTGCTGGCATATGTTCCCTTTGCCCTCATCCTGCTGGGCGTCGGCATGGCCAGCCTTAGCCTTTTTGGGATTCAGACAGTATTCTTTGGATACGGTTTTCATTTTTAACCATAGTGTTTGTTTGGGGTTTAGTGTTATTTTGAAACAAGAGGCTGCTATGGCAGCTTCTTGTTTTTATCTTCAATATAACCCCGCTTGGGGCATAGTATCCTTATGAGCCTGGACAGGCTCATAAGAAGTATCGATAGTTTGGCTGAGGTGGTACTTCAAATAGCAGCCCCACTCAGGACTTCGTCTGCTGTACTTTTACCTGGGCCGTTGTGTCCACCCCTTCCAATATTTCTACCTGAATGCCATCCGACAGGCCCAGCTTTACCAATTGCTTTTTAAACTCCTGGTCGCCGGTTTGGACTTCCACATAGGTCGTGTCGCCTTCAAACAAGACATCCCGCTCTTTGATGGACACCACTTCCTTGCGGCGGTCGAGGATGATGTCGGCATTGGCGCTGTAGCCGGCGCGCAGGAATATATCTTTGCTGGGCTTCACATCGGCGCGAACTTCGAATTTGACCGTGCCTTCTTCCTCTATGCCTTTGGGGGAGATGAATTCCAGGGTTGCATCGAATTTAGAATTTTCGATGGCGCCGACGGTCAGTTCCAGAGGCATCCCTTCTTTTAACTTGCCCACGTCGGATTCGTCAACTTTGCCCTCAAAGATCAGGGAGTTCATATCGGCGATGATGGCGATGCTGGTCCCTTCATTGAAGTTGTTGCGTTCGATAACAGAGGTTCCTTCTTCCACCGGAATATCCAGGACCATGCCGTCGAGAGTGGAAGTAACGATGTTGGCGACCTGCCGGGAATTGCGGCTGGCGCCTTCGCGCAGGAGCGCCAGGTTGTTGATCGCCGCGTCCAGTTCCTGTTTCCTGATATCAACTTCCGTTTCGAAGGACCGGAGGCTATTGGTGGATACGATCTTGGAATTGTCGAAGGCGGCTTTGCGCAACTCCAGGTCTACTTTGAACCGGTTGTATTCCTGCTCGGAAATGACGCCGTCTTCGAAGAGTTTTCGCTGCCGTTCCTCCTCGCGTTTGGCATTTTCGTAACTAACGCGGGCTTCCTCTACATCGAGTTTTTTGGAATTAACTTCCCGTTGGCGTTGCAGTTCACGTTGGGCTTCCTGCAGGCGCAGGCGCGCCAGTTCCACGTTGGATTGAGCGGAGTTGATGTTGACCTCGCTGGGCACCAGTTTGATGCGTGCGAGTTGCTGGCCTTTGGTGACGATCTGCCCGGCCTCCACAAAGAGCTCATCGATCACCCCGGAAACCTGGGGTTTGATCTGCACCTCCTTGCGCGGCTTGATAGAACCGGTGGCAACTGTCTTGCGGACAATATCCATGATCACCGGTTTTTCCGTCGTGTAATTCTCGGGGCCTTTCTTGTTCTGGCGATAGAAATAGATGCTTAGTCCAATTGTGGCGAGCACTAAAAATGCGCCAATTGCGATGAGGCAGCCTTTTCTCATTGGGTCTCTTTTTATTTTTGTTTCAGGTTTCAAGTTTCCAAGTTACAGCTCACAGCTCGTTCTTCCTCACTCATCCCGCAGTGCAATCACCGGTTCTACGCGGGCGGCCTGCAGGGCCGGGATCAACCCGGCGGCCATGCCGGCTACGATCAGCAGCAAAATAGCACTCAGCCCAACCGAGAAGTTGACCTGGGGGTTGTAGAAATTATCCAGTTCGACATTATTGGCCATCATCCCGAAATTGATCATTCCGATCACCAAAGTACCGCTAATGAGGCCCAGGTAGCCGGAAAATCCGGTGATTATTACCGATTCCGCCAGGATCATATTGATAATGGACCGCGGCGTAGCGCCAAGGGCCTTGCGAATACCAATCTCTTTGGTGCGCTCTTTGACGGTGATGAGCATAATATTACTTACTCCTACAATACCCGCCAGTAAGGTTCCAATACCGACGAACCAGAGAAAGGCCTTGATGCCTCCGAAGAGGTTGGCCAGCCCCTGGTATTCCTGTTCCAGGTTGAAGCCACCAATGCCCCGGGGATCGTCGGGGGCTATCCTGTGCCTTTCTTTGAGCAGGCTTTTTACTTTGGGTTCAATAGTACTGACCAACACCTTTGGCGCTGCCGAGCAAACAAAATAGTCGACCCGTTCACCGGTCCCGAAAGCCCGGTACATCGTCGTCAGCGGAATGACGATGGCTTCCAGGTCGGATTCTGTCCAGGGTTTGATTTGCAGGGGCCCAAAGATGCCCACTACCCGGAATTCCATACCACTGATTCGGATGTAGCGCCCGATACATTCCTTGTTGCCGAACAGCACTTCTGCTGTGCGTTTACCCAGAACGGCTACTTTGCGGCTGTCCCGGATGTCGAGTTTATTGATATACCGCCCTTCGTGCAGGCGCAGGGCTTCTATTCGGATCATATCCTGCAATTCCCCCCTGATCTCATATTTGTCGCTGATTTCCTGGTAAGAGGCCGGGATGTTTTGCAGGGAAAGCCTGGGTGCAATGTATTGAACCTCTGGAATATGTTGTTTAATGGCGATAATATCTTCCAACTGGAGCTGCGGCGCCCGGCCCGGCTGAAACCCCTGGTAAGGTTGGGTAGTGCGTTCCGTCCAGACGTACATCACATTCTTGGCGCGCGATCCAAAATCACGGAAGACGCCATTTTCAAGGCCTTTGCCCATGCCCAGCACGAAGATAAGCATGAAGATACCCCAGAAGACTCCCAGGGCGGTCAGTCCGGTCCGCAGTTTGTGCTTGCGGATGGTAGCCAGTATTTCCTGCAATGTATCGCGGTCGGGCATAGTTGTGGGTTTAAAGTCCTCGCATAGCTTCGATGGGGTTGATCCGGGCAGCCTGCAGGGCCGGCCAGAAGCCGGCGAGTGCCCCGGCCAGCACCAGCACCAGCGTGGCGGTGAGGCCAACGCCCAGGCCTACCTGCGGGTTTCGGAAGTATTCTACAGAAACGGATTCTAGGAGGCGAATGGCGCCTACCCCGGCCAGAAGCCCCAGATAGCCCGCCAGGCCTGTAATGAGTATCGCCTCCTGGAGGACCATCGATACGATAGAAAATGGCGTGGCGCCAAGGGCTTTTCGGATACCGATCTCCCGGGTCCGGTCCTTTACAATGATCAGCATGATATTGCTGACGCCGATAACCCCCGACAGGATGCTGCCCAGGCCCACAAACCAGACAAAAGCCCGGATGGAAGCAAAAAGGCTGTTGAGCTTTAGGAATTCCTCGGCTGTACCAAAAATGTAAAGTGCTTTGCGGTCTTCCGGGTCAAATTGATGCCGGCGGGCAAATGTGGCCCGAATATTTTCCTGAAGGTTAAGGATCTCATCAAGCTCCATGTCATAAGTGGCAAACATGAGCTGATGTACTTCATTTGTGCCGGTATACACCTTTTGGGCAGTGGAGATGGGAATGTAAATTACGCGCATCTCATTGTCGCCCCCGGTATCGGTAAAGGTGCCTACCACCTGATAAACAATATTGCCGATCCGGATTTCCTGGCCCACAGCCTCTTGTTCACCAAACAGGTCTTTGCGAACGATGTCCCCGATGACAGCTACTTTACGGCATTCCCTGATGTCAGTCGGGTTGAGATATCGGCCGTTCTGCAGGATGTTTCTTTCGATGAAGCGGCAATCCGGATGAACCGCACGAATAGTGAAGGAAAGGTTCTTCCGGGCGTAGGTAACGGTTGTATTTCCTGAAAGAAAATATCGGCCAGTCAGGTATTCAATGCCCTCAAACTGTTCTGCCAGCAAGTCATAATCTTCATTGGTGAATTTTACCTGCCGCCCTTTGGGCAGCCCGTTGTAGGGTAGGGATGTTATTCCCCGCCTCACCCAGACGGTATTGGCCGCTTCGTCGCGAAACTCGTATTCCACCCCATTTTCCAGGCCCCGGCCTGCGCCCAGCAGGATTACCAACATAAAGATCCCCCAGAAGACGCCGAGGGCTGTAAGTACCGTCCGTAGTTTATGCCGGCGGATGGTTGTTAGTATTTCCTGCCAGGTATCTCGGTTGAACATGCTTGTGATGAATATATCATGTAACTATTACTGGAATTCCAGGATTATACCCACGACGGAGTGGGCTCGTGGGTTTATGAAGCGGATGAAGGAGTAGCGGGTATTTGGCCACTTTCACTTTCTGGTTCTATCATACCGTCGCGCAGCCGGATGATGCGCCGGGTCATATCCGAGATGTCCTTTTCGTGGGTAACGATAATCACGGTAATCCCTTCCTGATTGACTTTTTTAAACAATTGCATCACCTCGTACGAGGTTTTGGTGTCGAGGGCGCCGGTAGGTTCATCGGCCAGAATAACTTTGGGTTGCGTGATGAGGGCCCGCGCGATGGCGACACGTTGTTGCTGCCCCCCCGACAACTGGGTAGGCAGGTGCTCTGCCCAATCGGCCAGGCCTACCATATCCAGGTATTCCAGCGCCATTTTCTGGCGCTTTTGCCGTTCTATTTTTTGGTAATAGAGGGGTAAGGCAACATTGTCTAATGCTGTTTTAAAAGGCAGCAGGTTGAAAGACTGGAAAACAAAACCGATGAAGCGGTTGCGATATTGTGCTGCCGCTGTCTGGCTCAGCTCTTTAATTAGTGTGCCATCCAGATGGTAATCCCCTTTGTCATATTCGTCGAGGATGCCAATGATGTTCAGCAAGGTAGATTTGCCGGAACCGGAAGACCCCATAATGGAAGCGAATTCTCCGGCCTGGATATCGAGGTCGATCCCCTTCAGGACTTCCAGCCGGTTGAAACCTGTTTGGTATACTTTACGAATGTTGCGCAGTTGTATCATTATGCAGCCGGGTTTTTTATATCGCCTTTCTCTGTGCTTGGGCCAAGCAGCGGAAATATAAGGTAATTGCAGGCGCAATCAAAAAAAATGGACAAAGAGGAAGCTTCTCTAGGCCAAAAACACCCCCATGCCCTTCTATGAGATGCCTGCCCTGGGCGGTATCCCCTATGCCGCCGGAAGAAAATTCGAAAAAAGGGCTCTGTGTACTAAAACAGCGCTGAAAAATCTTATTTTTAAGATTAGTGAAAAGTTAAGCAGCGTTTGTCTTCCTGTGCCGTTTCAACTGAAGAAAATATCCTTTAAAAAGAGAACAAAATGCATGGCAACTTTGCGTGGGTTATTGTATTGGTATCAATTTGTCTGGCTGCAGGGTGCAATCTAAGCTCTCTGGAAGACCGCATTGTCGTTCCGGATGTAGAGGATGAGTTTTACCTCGACCTTTGGGAGTCCCTCACCCCTCAGGGGCGCTTTTTAGAGTTCCGGCTCCGCACTATCGAAAATGAAGATTGCCTTAATGCCTCCATTGATCATGAAATCCGGCAGGTGCAGGGAAACATCGCACTTTCCATTAATGAGGTGCAGCAAAGCCAGGAATGTGTTCCGGGGCAGGCGCCGGCTTCCGCTAATGCCCGGGTTGGAATTCTCCAGAGTGGGTTTTATACCGTGGAGGTTGGGCTTCGGAAGACGGTATCTACCAAAGGGCAGCTTATCCTGACGCCGGACAATTACAACCTTAGTTTGGACAGCGGGGGCGGAGTAGTGTTGTTGCATTCCCAACTGAAGCGCATACCGGAGCAATCCATTTGGGGCTATGTTTCTTATGAAAATGACGGGTTGAAAGATGTTGCCCAGAATCTGGTACAGGATATTCTGGCCCGTTGCGAGCTGCAGTCTCTTAAAAATGGATATTATGGCTATTTTACCATTGAGGATGGAACGCTTCGACTCCCCAACACCGTAGCTCCGGAAGGAGCCTTTTCATTTCAATACCGCCTGGTGGAGAGCAAGGAAAATATTCAGGCGTTGTTGGAAAGCTACCGGTCCGAATACGGTGATCAACTTACTGTAAAGGTGTTCAATACCCTTGGCGAGGAATGGTGATCAGGGGAAACTGTGGCGCGCTTTTTTCCGGTGTTCGGGTTTCTCTTTTTTCTTGCTTTCTTTTAATTCGAAATTAAACCCTTCGGCTAAAAATTCTTCATACTTGTCTTTGTCAAACTGATATAAGCGGGCAGGGCGGTGCGCAACTCCCTCCTGGGTTTCATCCAGGTCTATAAGCAGGTTCATCGAAAGGATCTTTTTGCGAAAGTTGCGCTTATCGAGCCCTGCTTCCGGCTCCAATATCGCCTCATAAAGGTGCTGCAATTCAGTAAGGGTGAATTTTGGCGGCAGCAGCTCAAAACCCACCGGCCGCGAACGCACAAGCCATTTTAGGCGGTTGAAACAGGCATCGAGTATTTCCTTGTGGTCAAAAGCAAGTTCCTTCACCTTGGCAATAGCGTGCCATTTCGCTTTCTGTGCGATGGAGGAAGGTTGTATGGTATAGTCGCTGATCTTGATCAATGAAAAATAGGCAACAGTAATAACCCGTCCGAAAGGGTGTCGATTGACGGCGCCAAAAGTCCTGACTTGTTCCAGGTATACATTTCGCAGGCCGGTCAGTTCATCCAGTACGCGCTTAGCAGCTGTGTCCAGGTCTTCATTCGGATAGACAAAATAACCGGGTAAGGCCCATTTGCCCTTGTGGGGGTCTTCCCCTCTCTTGATGAGCAATACTTTCAGATCTCCTTCATCAAAGCCAAAAATGACATTGTCGACGGTGAAGGCAGACTTGAAATATTCGTTGAATTCGTTCATTGCGGTCCTCAGATAGTTGGCTAAATAGTATTCTTTATAATCTAAGCGCTGAAATTAGACAAATATTTACGCAAATCCAATCAAACACAGGGTAATTAGTGTAAGATGTACACTACTGGGTTTATGGTTTAAAGGGTTGTTAATCAAAGTCTAAGGAGGTTAACCTGGAAACAGCAGCAGGAGCAGCCGGGAAATAGCTGTTCGGCTTATTCCCGGCTGCTCCTGAAAGGAGTTGGGAGCGAACGGGATATCACTAAATGGCTGGTTCGGAGGTGGCCGCTTCAGTCAATCCTTGGCCCCCTGTAATGCAACAGTATGGCACTCCGGCTTTGCCCGCTTACCCCGCCTTACCTATTCTTACCCGATTTTACCCAAGATTACCCACTATCGCCTCTAGAAACAGCTTAATTTTCCAAAATGAAAATTGGGCGCTAATACACCCCAAAACCTTATGCTTATGAATTGGCGGGAATACCCTATGGTTCGCCTGCTGTTGCCGCTAATAGGGGGAGTTTGGACGGGCGTGGTAGTGGAAGCGATGCAGCAGTGGGTTGTTTTGTCGGCTTTAATCATGTTGTTGGCCCTGTTGGCTTACTGGCAAAAAGGGCGGCAGCCTTATGGACAGCGTTGGTGGTATGGTATGGCCCTGCATCTTTTCCTTTTTGGTTTTGGCCTCCTGTTGGCCAACATCCAGGATGAGCGTCGCCTTCCCCGGCATTTTTCCGGACAGGGGCTGTCGGAGCAGGAAGGCCTGTTGATGGGCCGCATTGAAACCATAGGCCCCGCCGGCCATAAACTGAAAGCCAAAGTGAAAATCCAAATGGTGCGTGACGATAATGGCCATGTTCATTGTGCCTCCGGAAGCTTGTTGGCCTATTTCGACATTAGTGCCGCAACCCGTATGCTGGCAGCCGGGGATGTCGCCCTGCTGCGCGCCAGGGTGTATCCTATTGCGGCTCCGCTTAACCCAAAGGCTTTCGACTATGCCCGGTATATGCATTTTCAGAACATACACTACCAGGCTTTTGTCGCGGAAGGGGAGTGGCGGCTGGTGGCTCATCAGCCTGGATTACTCAGCCACACTGCCCGATTAAGAGCCTATTGTATTCGCGTCTTGCGGGAATTTTTGCCGACCGAAAATGAGTTTGCGGTGGCTGCTGCCCTGGTTTTGGGGTATAAAGCAGAGCTATCAGATGAAGTACGCAATGCCTACGCACATACAGGCGCTATACATGTGCTGGCGGTGTCGGGCCTTCACGTGGGCTTTGTACAATTGCTGGCAGCCTTTTTATTAGGCTTTGTGTCGTTTTCCGGCCGCGCCTGGCCCATTGCCCGTACGCTGGTTATTCTACTGTGCATCTGGGGCTTTGCGCTGCTAACCGGAGCTTCCCCTTCTGTGTTGCGGGCGGCCAGCATGTTCTCCTTTCTGGCGATAGGGCAAGCGCTCAGGCGGCATACCAACATTTACAATACCTTGGCCGCTTCGGCCTTTTGCCTGCTGTGTGTAAACCCGTTCCTCCTTTTTAGCCTGGGCTTCCAGTTGTCGTACCTGGCAGTATTAGGAATCGTTTACTTTCAGCCGCGGATCTACCGGCTTTGGTATATTGAGAACAGGGCCGGGGACTATCTTTGGAAATTGGTGGCAGTATCGGTGGCGGCGCAGATTACCACCTTCCCCATCAGCCTGTACAGTTTCCATCAGTTCCCGGCCTATTTCTGGTTGTCGGGCCTGGTAGTGGTGCCGGCGGCCGCATTAATTCTTCTGGGAGGATTGGCTCTATTTGCCCTGCACGCAGCGCCATTGGTGGGCTGGCTGCTGGGGCAGTTGCTGTACCGGGTGGTATGGCTGGTGAATGCGTTTATTTTTCTCATCCAGCAACTTCCCGGAAGTTTACTGCAGGGGGTCTGGATCGGAGCGCTGGTGGTGGTTTTGCTCTATGGCGCTATTATCGGAATCGTGGCCGCCGTTCAGCGCAGGAATTTCCGTTACCTGCTGGCTGCTATGGTGGCTTTGCTGCTGGTGGCCATTCTCCAAAGCAGCAGGTCCTGGCAGTTGCAGCAGCAGCAGGTCCTAACCGTCTACCATGTTAAAGGCAACACGGCTATTGATTTATTTAATGGCCGGCAGGCTATTCAATTGCTGGGGGAGGAGCAGGAACGAGAGCGCCTGTTATTTGCGACACAGCAATATCGCTGGTATCGGGGCATTTCAGAACTTCCAAGCCTAAACTATTTCGCAAGTTTCCAAGGGGCGAATTGGTGCCTGTCTGATGGGTTTTTACAGTTTGCCGGGCTTCGTCTGGCTATCCTGTCGGACGAAAGCTTACTGCAAGGAACAAGCGGCCGGCTGGCTGTCGATGCCGTCCTGCTTTGCAAGAATGTGAAATGCTCAATTACAGAGCTGAAAGAAAAGCTGGAATTTGGATTAGTTATCATCGACGGTTCCAATTCCTACCACAGGGTGCAGGACTGGCAGGAGCAGTGCCAAATGCTGGATATCCCCTGCCACTATACCGGAAAAGACGGCGCCTGGGTGTTGTCAGCACATCAGTAAACCAGCGAGCTAGTAGCGGAATATTTTTTTTACCCCAAAACTCAAACGAAATGAAATTTCTGGCAGAATACTTCTACTATACCCGCGCCGAGCGCAACGGGGCATTGATATTAGCAGCACTCATCCTGCTGGCTATTCTGGCGCCTAGGTTTTACCCCTTGATCCTCCGGGAACAATCTTGTTCCTGTGAACTATTCCGGGAAGAGGTGGCTGCCTTTTTATCGGAAGGAACAAACAGCGGGCAATCGGAAAGCGCCCCTGCCGGCCTTTTTACTTTTGATCCTAATACGCTGCCGGAGGACAGCCTGCAACTCCTTGGCCTATCGGCCAAGTTGGCGCGCACCATCGTTCGTTATCGGGAAAGGGTGGGGCCTTTTAAGGAGCCGGAGAGCCTGCGGGAAATATATACGCTGAAAGCCGAAGATTACGAACGGCTGGCGCCTTACATTCGAATCAAAAAAAATAAGAAAAGACAAGAGGCGGATCGGGTGGGGGAAAAGCCCACTCCGGCCATTGCAGAGGCCTTTCCATTTGACCCTAATACCATTACCGAAGCCAATCTGATAAGGCTTGGGATTTCTCCGCGGGTAGCCAGCAACATACTGAAATACCGCGAAAAAGGGGGGCGCTTTCGCGATGCCAAGAGTTTCAGTAAGATATACGGCCTGAACGCCAGGGATTACGAGCGATTGGAGCCTTACATCCACATCGGCACGCAGGCAGAAAGCACTTTAGCCCAGGATATCGCCGAGACAGTCCCATCTTCCTTTGAACACACCCGCTCACTTGCGATTATCGACATCAACCGGGCCACCGCTGAAGAGTGGGAGCAATTGCGAGGCATAGGGCCAGGCTACGCCCGCCGTATTGTGGCTTTCAGGGACAAGCTGGGCGGCTTCACGGACATCGATCAAATAGCAGAAACCTATGGGCTGCCCGATAGTACCTTCCAAAGCATCCGGCCTCAATTGAGCCTTTCGCCCGTCTTGC
The DNA here is from genome assembly GCA_020636215.1 of Lewinellaceae bacterium. Lineage (GTDB taxonomy): Bacteria > Bacteroidota > Bacteroidia > Chitinophagales > Saprospiraceae > JACJYE01. The sequence continues at coordinate 389,703 of JACJYG010000004.1, read as the reverse complement.
GAAAACTCAAAATCAATGAGGTGGAGGCGCCAATCCTCCAGGCGCATCCCTACCTCAACTGGAAGCAAGCTAACGCAATAATAGCTTACCGGGCCAACCACGGGCCATTTCAATCTATTGAGGATTTGAAAAAAGTGAAAGCCTTGCCCGAAGATGTATTGGACAAGTTGGAAGCTTACCTGGCTTATTGATGTTATTCCGAACTTTAGGCAGAGTGCAGTTCCAACAGAGTGACCTCCGGCATTATGCCAACCCTGCCCGGGTATCCGAGATAACCGAGGCCGCGGTTGACGTACAGGTACTGTTGCCCCTGTTGGTACAGGCCCGCCCATTGATTGTAGACGTATTTGATGGGGCTCCACTTGATCCAGCCGGGGATCTCGACTCCGAACTGCATTCCATGGGTGTGGCCAGAGAAGGTGATGGCGATGTCTTTAAATTCATTGACCACCTGCGCCAACCAGTGGGAGGGGTCGTGGGAGAGCAGGAGTTTCAGGCTGGCGCCTTCAGTGCCTTCGTAGGCTTTTTTCAGGTCGCCGTATTTGGGGAAGCGGGGGTGGGAGGAGTAGTTCTCTACGCCAATGACCGCCAGCTTTTCACCGTTGATCTCCAGCATTCGGTTTTCGTTGAGCATCAGGTCCCAGCCAAGTTGGGCGTGCATGGATTTGAGCAAATTGAAGTTGGCCTCCTTTTCCTCTGGTTTTTCCCATTCATGGTAATCGCCATAATCATGATTGCCCAGGACGGAATAAACACCGTGCTTAGCCTTAACCTTATTAAAAACATCGAGGAAAGGTTCTGCTTCATTGGCTAGTGTGTTGACCAGGTCTCCAGTGAAGAAGACGATATCGGGCTTTTGCTGATTGATGAGGTCAACGGAGTTGCGAACCGGTTCCTTGAGCAGGAAGCTACCGGTGTGGATGTCTGAAATTTGAACGATGCGCAGGCCATGGAGCGCAGCGGGAAGGTTGGGTATCTTGATGGTTTCCTTGAAAAGGGTATATCGGTACGGGTTTCGGATGACCCCCCACAACAGGGAAACAAAAGGCACGGCGCCAACCAGAAGTCCCATTTGGGTGAGGAAACGGGAGCGGCTCGGGCTGAATGCTTTGTAGCCGGCAAACCGATAATATGCGAATGTTGTGATCCGACGCAGGTCATCGATAAAGAGAAAACCAACGACCAGTAACTTGGAAATGTATACGATGAAAAAAATAGTGCGCAACAAGGTCGACGCATGCTTGTTCAGATGGTGCTCCGGGCCGGACCAAAGCATCCAACTGGCCATTGCCAGAGGAATGAGCCAATAGATGCCATAGGTTAGATAACGCAAAGGCTGCTGCCAGCTCTGGGCCAGTGTCCGGAATGCCTGAAAAGCATACAGGTCGAACAATAAAATGATACCAATGAAAAGGGCTAATCGCATGGAAATTGGAAAATTATCGGCTTAATAATCGTTTAGCACCTGAAAATCAGGCGGATTGCTTAATGTAAAACTATTAAATGATGCAGGGCCGCAAATGGTTGACTCCTTTCCGTTAAAAGTGAGCAGAGGGGGATATGTTTTTTTCTATTCCAAATAAAATTTCCCCTAACAAAGGGCCGTTCTAAAGGCGCATGTCGGAGGGCAAAAAAATTTATATTCTTCTCTACCGCAGGCCTGCCGCAGAGGATTTGGAAAAAACAGAGTAATCAGAATTTTTTCAAAAAAATTAATTTTAAACAAAATAAAATTCGTTAAAGGCGGTTTGTTTGGCGCTTTATTCAAAATAAAATTTGCCTATAAATTTGAAAGATACACCATAAGGGCCTAAATTTGGGATTGAAATTCGGAAATGACAATCCCTATTAGCACCCAAAAAATTCAAAAACCATAAAACAACGAAATTCCATGAAAAATTTATTGATCCTTACTAGCCTCCTGGTGTTCAGCTTTACCAACCTGACGTCTCAAACCATCTTTAAGAAAGGCGACCTTGAACTGGCTACAGGTATCGGCCTGTTCTCCACCTTCGCTAAAGATAACCCCAATACCATCGTTCCGCCGGTAAGTGCACGTTTGGCCGTGCGCCTGGCCTCCAACTTCAGCCTGGGAGGCTACGCCGCCTACTCCTCCGCCCAATCCAAGCAGATTGCTTTACCGGATGGTAATTTCAAAGATGTAGATAACGAGTTCTTTATCGTCGGCCTGCGCGCTGCAGCCCATACCAACCGCATTGATAACTGGGATATTTATGGTGGCGCTATGTTGGGCTACAATATCCCCAAAGTGAAGGAAGTACTCACCGAAGAGAAAAGCGTCGGTGATGACGCTCCTTCTTTCAGTCGCCCGGCTGAAAATAAAGTGACCTACAGCGCTTTCGTTGGCGGCAGTTATTACCCAATCAAAAATCTGGGGGTTTTCGCCGAAGTAGGATACGGGATCTCCATCTTCAACTTAGGCGTTAGCCTGAAGCTTTAATTTGTGGATAGTTGAGGGTTGAATGGGTTTAGTTTTGTAAATTAATGTTGTAAACCAACAACCAGCAACTTACAACTGCAACTATGCTAGAGCAAATTCCGCGCCTTAAGGATCTCGATAGCCGAAACTTTTTTCTGATTGCAGGCCCTTGCGCCATCGAAGGCGAAGCTGTTGCCTTTGAGATCGCCGAGCAGGTGCATGCCATCTGCAAGCGGCTTCATATCCCTTACATCTTTAAAGGGTCCTATCGCAAAGCCAACCGCTCGCGGCTGGATTCCTTTACGGGTATCGGCGACGAGAAAGCCCTTAATATCCTTAAAGCAGTTGGCGCGCACTTTGATATTCCAGTTACTACGGATATCCATACCGAGAGCGAAGCGGCCATGGCGGCGGAATACGTCGATGTGCTCCAGATCCCTGCCTTTCTTTGTCGGCAAACGAGCTTGCTCATTGCAGCGGGGCAGGCCGGGAAGGTGGTCAACATCAAGAAAGGGCAGTTTGTTAGCCCGGAAGCCATGCGATTTGCTATGGAAAAAGTGGCCGAAACCGGCAATTCAAAGATAATCCTTACAGAGCGGGGCACCACTTTCGGCTACCAGGACCTTGTTGTAGATTTTCGCAGTATCCCTATCATGCAATCTTTTGATGCAACGGTAGTGCTGGATTGTACGCATTCCCTGCAACAGCCCAACCAATCGACCGGAGTAACCGGAGGCCGGCCGGCACTCATTGAAACGATCGCTCGCGCCGGTGTGGCTACCGGGGTTGATGGCCTGTTCATTGAAACCCATCCGCGGCCGGCAGAGGCCAAATCGGATGGGGCAAATATGCTGCCCCTTGATAAACTGGAGCCACTACTGGAGCGCCTGGTGCGCATTCGGGAAGCGGCTTTTCAGTAAGGCTGTCCCTTAGTATACCAGTATACCGAAGAGAAAGGCTGACATACGAAAAAAAACTGGACCAGGCAGCGTTTTTACCTTTTAAGGAATCTTTTTTATGTGAAAAGGGTTGATCGAGAAAATGACAAATAACAACACCCAATGGGGTGGCCCGATAAGCAACTTGCACGCAGCAAATTTATTTGATAACCAAAATACCAGGAGGCTGCCTATGAGAACCATTACACTACATGCACTGATCCAGGCTTTCCTCCTATTGTTCGTATCCGTTTTCGCCTACGGGCAACAGGTCGAGAAGACACTGGTCAAATCCTTTAATCTGCAGGGGAACCAGGCGGTCATGTTTGAAGTACAAGGGCCAATCGAAATCCAAACCTGGAATAATAACTACCTTCGGGTACAGATCCAGGTTTCTCTCGAAAATGGAAGTGAAACACTTCTGAAGTCGTTAGTCCAAGCTGGCCGTTACAACCTGCGTTATGAGGTAAAAGATGGAACCTATACGATAATTGCTCCGGATCTTGGCCGGGAGGTCAAAATTGGCGGTAAGCTGATCGAAGACAAGGTTTCCTTCCTCATCAATGCGCCGGAAAATGTTTTGGTCAAAGTACCGGAAGCGAAGGAAGCAGGGATCGTCGAAGCTTCTTCTTCGCTCTGAGCAACTTTTAAAAACAGAGCGCGTTTATTAGGGTGTAATGCCAAATGGGTATTACACCCTAACTATTTTAGGATTGCAGCGCAACGCACGCCATCTCATTCCAGCCATTTTTGCCAAACTAATTATTCATGAGGACTATCGTCTTTCTTTTACTTGGGCTAATGGTTGCAGCCCCTGCCCGGGCCCAGCTGAAAAAAACTTTACATCAGACTTTTGAGGTGCCGGACAGTGCCACCTGCCTGATATTCCAATTGTACGCCGGGGATACCTACAGCATTGAGCCATGGGCGGGCAACAACATCATGACGGAGAGCCAGGTCAGCGTTTTTTCTTCTACTCAATCGGTGTTTGACCACCTGATCGAGAATGGCCGCTACAAATTTGAGGCTCACGAAGGCAGAGATACATTTTCGCTGACTTCTTTCGACCCCAGGCGCCTAACCATCCGGGCGGCTGGGATGCAGGCGTTTGAAGAAGTGGAAGTACGAATCTTTATTCCCGATAGCTTTCGGAAAGCCGGCGATTATGTATATTCGCGGCCTAAACAGGAAGTACCGGCGGAATTGGTTGGCAAGGCGCCTCTCCCCCGCAAAAAGCTGGAACGCGAAAAGGGGGAAGTGAGCGAAGCATTGAAGGAAAGCCTGGAGGCGCCTACCGATAGCTTGGAGCAACAACCGCTTGTTGTTCCTCCTTCTGATACCGCTACTATTGCTCCGGTTGAAAAAAGGACACGCAGGAAGAAGGCCAACTAAACGCCAGGCCGGAGCTGTGACGCAAAAAGGACGAAGCGGGAAATGATCAAACAAGTGGAATTGAAATTGCTGCCGGCTGAAGCCGCTGATGAAGCGCTGGTGCGGCAGCGGGCTATACAAAAAAGCCGCTTTCCGGAAAAGGACGTAAAAGAGGTGGCCATTGCCCGGCGTTCGATCGATGCAAGGGGCCAACGCCCCCTCATTATCCTTCGTGTCGATGTCTATGCCGGAGAATCCTATCAACCGGAACCAGCCCTGCTCAACAAGCTGAAGCCCGTCGATGAAGCTCCGGCGGTAATCATTATCGGAGCTGGGCCTGCCGGATATTTCGCAGCCCTGGAATTGATTGAGCTCGGGTTAAAGCCCATCCTATTCGACCGTGGAAAAGACGTGCGCACCCGCCGTCGCGACCTGCGGGCCATCCAGCAATTTGGCCAGGTGAACCCGCATTCCAACTACTGTTTTGGTGAAGGCGGCGCCGGTACTTATTCCGACGGAAAATTGTATACCCGTTCCCATAAACGGGGAAATATCTATAAAGCCATGAAACTGCTGGTGGAACATGGCGCCAGTTCCGATATCCTTATTGATGCTCATCCCCACATCGGGTCCAACAAACTGCCCAACATCGTAGCGAATATCCGGGAGACCATCCTCCACTATGGGGGGGAGGTCCACTTCGACAGCCATGTTACGGACTTTATCCTGGAGGCAGGCCGAATGCAGGGCGTGCTTGTCAATGATGCAACGGAGCATCGGGCTGGGGCGGTTGTCCTGGCTACAGGGCATTCCGCCCGGGATATTTATTATCTGTTGCACCGGCGGGGTATCCGCATTGAAGCCAAACCCTATGCGCTCGGAGTACGCATTGAGCACCCTCAGCCGCTGATCGACCGCATTCAGTACCATCAATCGCCGCGGGAAGAACATCTGCCGGCTTCGAGTTATCGGTTGGCCTGCCAGGTCGACGGGCGCGGGGTGTTTTCCTTTTGCATGTGCCCGGGCGGGCTGGTTGTTCCGGCCGCTACTGCCCCCGGGGAGATCGTCATTAACGGTATGTCAATGTCGCGTCGCGACTCCGCCTTCGCCAATTCCGGCACGGTCGTGGCAGTGGAGTTGGAAGACCTGTTGCCTTTTCAGGATCAGGGCGTTTTTGCCGGCCTTGCCTTTCAACAGCAGGTAGAGCAAGCGATGTTCAATTTTGGAGATGGGAGCCAGAAAGCACCGGCACAGCGGCTAACCGATTTTGTCAAAGGCAAACTTTCGGCGAGCTTGGCGCCCACCTCCTATATTCCAGGGCTGCTTAGCGCCCCCTTGCAGGAACTGCTTCCACCGGCTATCTACCAGCGGCTGCGCCTAGGTGTCCAGGAATTCGGCCGGAAAATGAAAGGCTATTATACAGAGGAGGCCAATGTTATCGCTACCGAGAGCCGGACCAGTTCCCCTATTCGTATCCCAAGGAATGTCGATTCCTATATGCATGTGGAGGTGGCGGGGCTATTTCCGGCTGGCGAAGGAGCCGGCTACGCCGGCGGCATTATTTCTGCGGCTATGGATGGGCAGAACGTGGCTCGGGCCGTGGCGCGTTTCCTCCAATAGGGCCATAAAGAAAAAAACAGGCTGCTTTGCTGCAATTGCGGAAATTCGCCTACCTTTCCGAGACTATAATCCAATTAAAAGCAATGAAAGATATCATAGATCTGTTGGGCAGAGCAATGCTCTCCTTTATCTTCCTGTACGAAGCTTACGACTCCATCTTTTACTTCCGGGAGACCAAAATCAAAATGACCTATTATGGCCTGACCTGGAACCAGGACCTCCTATTGTTTGGCGCTATAATCCTTCTGGTGTTTGGCGGCATCATGCTCCTGGCAGGCTATAGGACCGGCCTGGCGGTCTTTATGCTGTTGCTTTATTGGGTGCCGGTCACGTTCATCGTACATTCCTTCTGGAATGACCCCGAGCCGGAAAGGCGCCTGCAATCCATCCTCTTTATGAAAAATATCGCCATTGTGGGTGGTATGCTCATGACATGGGCCAACGGGGCAGGAAAGAAATACAGTATCAAACGGCTCTTTGCGACTACACACGTGCCAGGAGCTTAGTTTTTTTATGCCAGGAAGTGGGCCGCCTGGCAAAGTGCATCGCAGCCTGAAATCCTGGCCGGGCCTGAGCCCACTTCCGGTTTTACCTTATTCCTCCAGCTTTTCGCCACAATATTTACAATAGATGGCATCCAATGTATGCCCTTCTCCTGCACAGTAGCGGCAAGCGCGATTGCTGGTGGGGTTTTGATTTTCACTGATGAATTCAGCGGAAACGATGCCGGTAGGGACGGCAATGATGGCGTACCCCATGATCATGACGATGGCGGAAAGAAATTGTCCGGCGCCGGTGATAGGAGTAATATCACCGTATCCGACGGTGGTCAGGGTGACAATAGCCCAATAAATGCCTCGGGGAATGTTGGAGAAGCTTTCGTTTTGCCCTCCTTCTATCAGATACATCAACGATCCGATGATGATAACGATGAGCAGTACGGTCATGAGAAAAACCGTGATCTTCGCTCGGCTGGCTTTCAATGCTTTGATAATTGTATCGCCCGCGCTCAGAAAATGCGCCATTTTAAAGATCCGGAATACCCGAAGCAGTCGAAGGGCGCGAATAACAAGCAGGTAGTGGGTACCCTGTATTAACAGTCCAATATAGGTAGGGAGTATGGCCAGAAGATCGACTGTCCCAAAAAAGCTGGTGGCATACCGGATAGGGCGATAAACACAATACAGCCGCAGCAGGTACTCTATGGTGAAAATAATGGTAAATGTCCACTCCAGGATCAGGAATAGCTGACTGTACTGAGCCTGCAGCGTGCCCACGCTTTCCAAAATGACAACCAATACACTTGCCGTGATCAGGATCAGGAGTACTACGTCGAAGGCTTTACCCCAGGGAGTATCAGCCTCAAAGATAATCTCGTGTATTTTTTCCCGTAAAGGCCCTGTGTTTCGGTTTGACATTTTTCGGTAATTTTAAAGGCAAAAAATACGAAAGCTTTAGCGGCTAGCGAAACCTTTGAGGTTTTGGAAACCTTAAAGGTTATTGGGTGGGTATAAAATGCCTTAATAAAATTTTTATATCCTGATATTTTTAATTTATTTTGCAGGAGAAGTTTAACGAAAACCTCCCCTGAAAACCTGAATACAGCGAAACAAAGCACTCCATTTTTGGAAGGCGGCCTACAAATTATCAATCCCCGTGCAGCCTTTGCCGGCTTCAAGCCGAACCCAACTTCAAAAGAGGAATATTCCAACTATTGTGCAGCCTGAGTGGCTGCCATTGTACATTAAAATCAGAAGGTTGTGATAAATGCGGTAATTGTAGAGGATGAAGTCAAGGGGTTGAACAACCTCAAGAACCTGTTGGCCAAGTACTGCGAGGAAATCGAGGTGGTTGGTGAAGCAGCTACGGTGGAAGAGGGGCTGGAACTATTGGCCGATCCCGAGATCCAACCCGATGTGGCGTTTCTGGACATTAGCCTGCCGGATGGCCTGGTATTCCAGTTGCTCAATCAAATCCGGCCAGTCGAATTTGATGTCATCTTCGTTACCGCCTACGAGGAATATGCTATCAAAGCCTGTGAGTACAGTTCTATCGGCTACATCCTCAAACCAATCGACCCCGATGTACTCAAGGAAGCGGTGGCGCGCATCCACCCCCGAAGTGTCAGCCAGATGGATAAACAACTGGATATTTTCAATAGCTACTACAATAATCCAAACGCCTTCACAAAAATGAGTATCTCTGCACTCGATGGCGTATATTTCGTCAATATTCGGGATATTGTTCGTTTCGAAGCAGAAGATAACTATACCCACATCTACCTCCAAAACGGTGACCGGATCACCGCTTCCAAGACCATCAAGGCTTATGAAGACTTGCTGGCGCCCTTCAATTTTTACCGCGTACACAAACGCCACGTGATCAACCTGAACTACATGCGTAAATTCGTCAAAGGAGACGGCGGTTACCTCATTATGGATGACAATATCAAGATCGAGGTCTCCCGACGACGGCGCCCTGCATTCATGGAACAGATGAAACGATTGCAGGAGGGGCTCTAAACTTTTGCTTGCTTCCAAAAAAAGGAATCCGGCATCAGATTTTCCCCAAAAGGATCGCTTGGGACTGCAACTATTTGTGGCTTCCTTACGTATAAAGAGGTGACATGCTAAGGCATGATTTTTCCTTTTATGGGTAATAAAAAAATGTAAATCAGGGCTTTCTGAAGCCTGTCCGGAATGGAATTATTTATTACTTTTACTGAATGAATTAGTAGCGATGAATCTTTTTGAGCTTGTGCAAGTAAATTAGAGTACTATGGGAAAATCTAAAAAAAATCTCGAAGACCTCAAGAAGGACATCAAGACGATCAAGAAGGATGACCAGAATAAGATCGTCGGTGGTAAAAAAGGCAAAAACAAGAATTGGAATAATGGCTGCGGTGGCATTGTCCCCCAGTAGGCATTATTAGGAAATATACCTACCTTAAGGGCCATATCTCCAGGTGAGGTATAGTCCTTTTTTATTTTTCACCCTAAAATAAACCTCAAAAAGCAAGTTGTTGGTTTCGTGAATCAGGCGAAGGCTGCAAGTCATCAGAACGGCTGATAGACTAGCCTGATCAACGAAGGGAATTCCAACGGCTTATTTTTTGATCACAGCTATGTTTATAGGAAGCCCTGTCCCTCAGGTAATCAATGTCAATGAGTTGGAAAGTAAGCTGCGGCAACAAAAAGACCCGCTGCAACGGCTCATTTCACTGGACAAACTGGCCAGCCACTATTGTTATACCAATGTGGCCCGCGCCAATGACTTGCTGGGCGAATTACGGGAGATCCTCCAATCTTATGACAATCCGGATTTTTGGCTCAATTATCACCTCTATGCCGCTACCGTAGAAAACCAACTCTACCATTTCTTAGAGGCGGAATTTCACTTCCGGGAAGCGATCGACATCCTCGAAGAACGGGGCACAGCCAAACAGCAGGCGGAAGTATATATTGACATCGCCGGGGTATATATGAACCTCGAGAATATGGAGCAGGCTATGGAATACCTGGCAAAGGCCAACAAGCTCCTGAAGAGTTTCCCCGATGACCGCCTTCTGGCGCGAATTACTTGTCGGGAGGGGTTTATGAACCTGCACTACAGCAATTATTCCCGGGCAGTGGAACTACTGCTGGCTGCGGATAAGGGGATCACGATGTTGGGGCATCCGCTTGAGCTTAAGGATTATTACTTTCTCACCCTCATTCATTCCGGCCTGGGAAAGGTTTATGAGCGCAACGACGACCGGGACCGGAGCGTACGAGCCTATCTCAAGGTGGTTAACATGTGCGAGTCGATGGGCATTCGCACCCGCTTGTCCTGGCACTACCTCAACGTTGGGATCGGTTATATAGCACTCAACGACCAGGAGAAAGCCGAGGCCTATTTCCGAAAGGCTATCGACATTACCGATGACACCAGTGAATTTGCCCGCGCCAGCGCTTACGCCAACCTGGGATTCTGCTATTTTGAAAAGAAACTGTACGACGAAGCGCTTCAATTATTTGAACGCGCCGAACACCTGTACAAACAGAAATCGGCGGAGGATTACTACAACTTTTCCATCATCGAATCCTGGCGTGGGCGCCTCTATTCTGAACGGGGGGAAGAAGAGCCCGCCCTCCAGCACTTCTCCCTCGCACTGGAATACGCCCACCTTATTGAAGATTATAAACAACTCGCTGGGGTGTGTAAGGATTTCGCCAGCTTCTACGCCGGGCAGGAGGATTATGAGAATGCCTATACCTACCAGTGCCTGCACGATAAATACACCGAGCAATATATCGAACAGGTGGACAAACGCAAGCAAATGGAGTTGGAGGTGAAGTATGAGGCCGAGAAGAAAAAACACGAAACGGAATTGTTGCGGCTTCAGGCCACCCGCCTGCAACTGAAAGCCCTGCGTGCGCAGATGAACCCTCACTTCATGTACAATGCCCTCAATTCTATTCAGAATTATATCACCTCCCATGAAATCGCTTCGGCCGCCAAATACCTCGCTAAGTTCGCCCAACTAATGCGCCGTAGCCTGGAATATTCGGACCTTGAAATCATCTCCCTCGAAAAAGAGATTGAATTCCTGGAAGAATACCTGTACATCAACGAAAAATTGCGCTTCGAAAACCGTTTGAAGTACGAGATTATTATCGACGAGGAGATCGAAGAAGATATTCTGGGCGTGCCTACCATGATCGTGCAGCCTTACGTGGAGAACGCCATCGAACACGGCCTGCGCACCATAAAAGAAGGGCTTATCAAGGTCTTTTTCTTCCTCTATGATGAGGATACGATCCTTTGTGTGGTAGAAGATAATGGAATTGGCCGGGAAAGGGCTCGTCAGCTTCGCATGCAGGATCCTCAATACCTCAACCACCGGTCCCGGGGCACCAATATCACTGAAAAACGTCTGGAGATCCTTCACAATTCCAAAGGGAAGGACTCTTTTGTGAAGACTATCGACCTCAAAGACGAAAGTACGGGTGAGGCGCTGGGAACCCGCGTGGAGATTATGATCCCAATTGTGGAGATCCAAATGAAATAACACTGCCAGAATCCGGGAAAACAGGAATCCGGGCCGCGTTCTTGGCATCTCACCATTAGCCTTTCCCTGTGGGTGTTACCGTTCCCTAATTACTTTCGACCACTTCTCACTATAATGGGGCCATACAGTGGTTCCCCCTTTTATTTACCAGGTATGGGCTTATATTGCAAAAGTTTTCTCATAGTATGTTTGTTTGAACCTCCTGCACCAATCCCTTCGGTGCAGGTTTTTTTTTGCCCTCACTCCTGCTTTTCCGTTTTCTACGCCATAACTGCCATTCACAAGTCCATTTCCACCGATGCCTAATTACCGTTTGGGCCGCGTATCCCAGAGGCGTATCTTTGTAAAAGTTTTCTCATAGTATGTTTGTTCTCCTACATCTGTTACCATCGGATGTAGGTTTTTTTTTGCCCGTCGGGCTGCTTGTTAGTTGCTACATATTTAGGTTTTCCAAAATCATGCCAAAGTGATTGCCGGAGCAAAATCTGAGAAATAGTTTGGAAATGATTAACTAACCCTCTCAACCCTCTCAACTCCCTCAACTCCCTCAACCCTCTCAACTCCCTCAACCCCCTCAACCTTTACCAAAGCCTCAACCAAAATAATCAAAAACAAGGATACCCTGCTTACCATTCTCCTCCATTAAGGCGCCGCATCCTCATTTGATTTCCCCGGTAAATAATTCCCATAAAAAAAAACAAAATGCGTTTTTATCTTTAGGTGTGTAGTTTTCTCATAGTATGTTAGTGCTCCTTCATCCGAACAGCCTCCCCTGATGAAGGAGTTTTTTTTTGCTCACTGTTTAGGTTTTTTAATGATCTCAAACGGCTGCTCCAGCCGGCGCCCTTCTTCGTCAACCAGCGTCAAAACATGTTTTCCTTCCGGCGGGGCCAGTTCAAAACTATGAAAAGTGGTGGTGCTGCCGATGTACGCATTATCCAGGTGCCAGTAGATGGTCGCATCCGGAGAGCGGTGCGCAACGGTGAATACCGTTTTGGAGAGCTTACCGTCCAGGTCGACAGGTAGGTAAATCCGGGTGGGGTATTTGGGGTAGATGAGCTCCATGGCCGGTACGCTTTGGGCGGAGGCGGCGCAATCGGCCCGGAAAGGCGGCAGGGGCGCGTAGCCGGGATGTTTAGCCCGGTAGTAGAATTCTTCTACAGGCGGCAGGACAAACCAGGCCTGCGGTTGCATCCGGGAGGGCAGCTCACAACTGGCATCGACCCGCCATTGCCGGCTGGCATCCAGGTGAATGAGCTGATGGTAGGGGCAAGCGGCTACCCGGGTGGCCGCGGCGGGGGCCCAAACGGTGTCGACAGGGCAGATATCCAGGTTGCGGTAGCCGCTTTCCCGGCAAACCGGCAGGCGGATCATGTCGTCATAAGGGGCCCGAAACCAGGCGCCATCGCCGGGCAGGCGATTGAAGATATCGAAAAGCACGGGGGCGGCAGCTTGCACGCCGACCAGCCCGGGACGGCCTTCGCCATCGGCATTGCCGGCCCAGACCCCAACAGCATAACGCGGGTTAACTCCTATGGCCCAGGCGTCTCGAAAACCGAAACTGGTGCCGGTTTTCCATGCAATGCGCCGGCTAGACGTAAAGTATTGCCATTCCCCTTCGCTATTGGGCCTTTCCAGTTCCTGCATGGCATCGAACGCGAACCAGGCGGCGGCGGCGCCAATGTGGCTGGGGTTGCTTTGCAGGCGCTCCCGGGCTGGCCGCGCGCGTTCCGGGACAGGAAGATAAGTGGGCGGGCGGAAATCCTGGGGGTCATACTGAGCATCGTATTCGGGGAAGTGGTTCAGCATACGGCTCATACAGGTATAGGCGTTGGTGATGTCCCATAGGGTTCCCTCCGCTCCGCCCAGCACCAGCGGCAACCCGTAGTAATCGGGAGGGTGGTTGATGGTGCTTAGCCCCAGTTTCTTCAGGTTGAAATGGAATTTCTCCAGCCCATATTGTTGTAACAGGCGCACCAGTGGTACGTTGAGGGAACGGATGATCGCCCGCCGGGCAGGGATGGCGCCATCATAATCTTTGTTGAAATTTTCCGGGCGGTAGCCGCTCAGCTGTACGGGAACGTCGGGCGCCAGGCTTTGGGGCAGAATGTCTCCTTCCTGCAACATCATAGCGTACAAAAGGGGTTTGAGGATGCTGCCTGTACTGCGCGGTGCTTTGATCACGTCCACCTCCTCGCCATGGGTTGCTCCGGCGCCAATGACGTTGCCGGCATAGGCCAGTACTTCTCCCGTTTCGACATCGATCACCAGGGCGGCCAGGTTGTGTATCTCGCTGCCCCGGAGGCGTTGCTGGTGAAATTCGAGTATGCTGGTGAGTTGCCGTTGCAGCGGCAGGTCCAGGGTTGTGCGTACCCGGGAGCGCCGGTATTGGCCGGTAGCCACTTTTTCAAAATAAGCCCGGTCGAGCAAGTGGGGCGCCAGGCGGGGTAGGGGATGGGGGGCATCCGGAAGGGGTTCGGCCATCGCCAGTTCACACGTAAAGGCATCGATCTGGCCAGTTTGTTGCAGGCGCGCTAGCAGGCGGTTGCGTTTGGCCAGCAAGGCGTCCCGGTTGCGGCCAGGGTGGATGAGGGCGGGGCTGTTGGGCAATACGGCCAGCACAGCTGCCTCCGCCCAGGAAAGCAGTTCCGGGCTTTTCCCAAAATAGCGCCAGGAAGCGGCCTCCAGCCCGACTACGTTGCCGCCAAATGGAGCGTGAGCGGCATATAACGCCAGGATCTCTGCTTTACTGTATCCCAATTCCAGCCGGGTAGCCAGCACCATTTCTATGCCTTTCTGCCAGAGGGTGCGTGGCGGGTTGCTCCGCGCCATTCGCACCACCTGCATGCTGAGCGTACTGCCCCCGCTGACGATCTGCCCGTTGCGGATATTCTGCACCAACGCCCGGCCCAATCCGATAGGGTCTATACCGGGATGGTAATAAAAGCGGCGGTCTTCAAATTCTACCAGCGCAGCGGCAAAGCGGTCAGGCACACTGTCTGCCTCGGGAAAGCGCCATTGCCCATCGGCGGCAATGCGGGCTCCCAGCAGGTTGCCCTGCCGGTCTTCCAGCACCATGCAGGTGGGGGCGTCAAAAAGTGGCCGGGGAAGGCTGAACCAGTATAGCAGAAAAAGGAAAACCAGGCCGGCTATCGTCTTGCGCGGATGCCGGCGGAAAAGGAACTGGTACGTGCGCTTTAGCCATGGCTTCACGGACGAACCTCAACGCTTTTCTGAATGGTTTGCCACGCTCCATTCACTTTTTCCAGTACAAAAGAACCCGTTAGCTCGCTTCGGGGATAACGCGGGAGGTTGACAAACAGGTTAATAGACAGGGTGCTCCAGGCTTCGCGGTAGGAGGCGCCCAGGGTCAGAACGCCAAACTCCTGCTCATTTACCGGAAGTTGCTGAATGGCTTCCCTGTCCATGGGGATGACTTCCCATTGGAAGCCATTGAAATCTTCGACTTCCAATTGCCGCATTAGTTCTTCAACCGGCTGACGGCCAATGCTTTGTCGCTCTGGCTTCTGAAGGTACAAGGGGCGGGCGTCCCCCCACTCCTGGGTAAATGCCGTTTCCATTTCCGGGCTGGCCAGGGCGATCTTAAGACAGCTTACCAGGTCTGCTTTGGTCTGTCCGTTCAGCAGGCCCGCCCAAAAGGGCAGGAAGAGGAGTAGGATAAAGTTTTTTTTCATGTTCTTGCTTTATTGAATAAACGTAAGTTTGAACGGGAATGATGTGAATAGGGATCAATGCCTGCATGCGAAAATGTAAAAATGTTTCTCCGAACCGATGAAGTGGGCAAAAGGGCTGCTAAAAGTTTGCCCGGCCTCACAGAGATTTATCCGGCTGACTGTATGGACGGGTTTGTTTCATCAGTCGCTTCGCTCGTGTGAAGTTGCATTTTGTGTTGATAGCCAATTTTTTATGAGGCCTTCGCCCCCAGCCGCCTCCCTCCTCGGACCAACACCTCTGAGCCTTCCGCAAGAAAAACAGAAAACGGCTCTTGGGCCATGGCTTCGGCAAAGGCAGGCCCGTATAGCCGGGCGGCATCGCAGTCGATTCTGTAGGTTTGGACGGGGTGTACCCGCCAGCTCGGGTGTTCCACCTGGTATTCGGACGTGCGGCCGCCTTTTAGCCCGGTATAACCCCAGAAGTGCTCGGTGATGAACTGCTCCTCGCTGCCCTCCGCCAGTGGTATGGCCTGAGGGTCAGCCAGGACGGAAAAGCAATTCCATTGCCCGCCAATTTTCCATTCGTACCCCACCTCTAATTGTCCGCTTTGCTGCCGCCACGTATGGCGCATGGGAAGAGTTAGGTAGTGTTCTCCGTAAAGGGTGTTGGCCACCAAGGTGATGGCGTGCCGCGGCACGATCTCCCGGATAAAAACAACCCCTCGTTTCCACTGTTCGCCGTCGTGATGTTTGACGTAAAAGCGTAGGTTCACTTCTTCGAAGTTGCGGTGGAAAGGAATGCTGATGCCTTTTACTTTAGTATTGACAAACAGGAAACCCACCAGGCTGATATAGCAACGGCCTTGCCAGAGGTCCAGCTCGACGCCATTGGGAACGTATGGCTTTAGAGCTTCCGGGGCTATGAGGTAATTGGCCATGATGAGGTTCCGCCACTCGGCGGTGAGGAAAATGGGTTGCATTGGATATTGCTTAGATCAGAAAGATAATCAGCCTGAAGTTTAAGGTTCCCAAAAATCGCATATTTTATGAGCATTTTTTACCCCAAAGATTAAACCGTTCGTATTTTTAATAGTCCATAAGCCGACTTTTATTCATTAACCTAAAACAGACCATGATGATTATGCGAAGCAGCCTCAGCATCTTCTGTCTTGTTTTTGCCTTTTTGGGGACATTTACCCTACAGGCGCAAGAAGTAAACCCTGCCGATAGTACCGGCCTGCCGGGCGATAATTTCAGCCTGGAAGGCGCCCTGGAGTTATTCAAAAAGGCGCAGTCTCCCGAAGAATTCGAAAAACTGCTCAACACCGAAGACAATGCAGTCAACAATCTCGACCTCAATGAGGATGGGGAAATTGACTACATCCGGGTGGTTGATAATATGGATGGAGAGGCCCACGCCATTGTTTTACAAGTGCCTGTCAGCTCAGAAGAATCACAGGACATTGCGGTCATTGAAATTGAAAAGCAAGGGGCCGATAATGCTATTTTGCAGATCGTTGGTGACGAAGATATCTACGGCGAAAATGTGCTGGTGGAGCCTTTCGAGGAAGAAGGGAAATCTACAGGCAAAGGCGGCCCTTCCGCCGATTACACGATCAACGCAGTAGTGGTCAATGTGTGGCTTTGGCCCAGTGTCCGCTATGTATACCGGCCCAATTACGTAGTTTGGGTATCCCCCTGGCGTTGGGCGTCTTACCCCACCTGGTGGCGGCCCTGGCGCCCAACCCCCTGGCGCGTGCACTATAGCCGGACGGTCGTTTATCGGCCGCACTACCGGGTCGTGACCACGCATCGCGTGGTAAGAGCGCATAAGGTATATACTCCGCGCCGGACGTCTTCGAAGGTAGTGCACACCCGGACCACTACCGTGGTTGCCGCAAGGGGCAAGAATGGAAAAGCCGTTGGCGCCCGGACGACGACGACTACCACCGTTAAAGGCCGAAACGGGCAGGCCGCCAAACGGGAAACCACGACCAGGGCCGGCGTGAAAAAGCAGAACGGCCAGGTAGCGGCCGGTAAGAAAGAAACAACCACCACCCGCGCGCAGGGCCAAAATGGTTCGGTAAGCCGGAAACAGACAACTGCAGCCGGCGCCAAAAAGGGGAAGAACGGGAATGTAGCGGCGGGCAAGCGCAAGACAACGACGGTGAAGCGAAAGCGGAACTGAGAAGCGCAGGCTGAAGCCTGCCAATTCAGCCAGGTATCAGCCTGTTCAGAACAGGCTGATACCTTTAATATTTTTTGAAAACAGGCTGATGTCTGCTCTACTTTTTTACCACCCGCCCCCAATAACGCTTCCCGTCGCTGCCCATCACCAGAAGCTGGTAGATACCAGCTGGTAGGCCCGACAAATCGAGCGCCGCTGGCAGGGCGTTGCGCTTCTGGCAGAGCAGGGCTCCGCTAATGTTGTAAAGCTTCATTTGTTCTGCTTCCACCCCTTCCGGCAGCTGTATGTGAACCAGGCCGGATGTGGGATTGGGGAATAGGTTCTCTACCTCCCCCACCATGGCTTCTTCGGCCGATACGACATTTTCGTATATAATATTATCAACGACGATCTCAGCATAACCGTCATACCCTCCATCGAAAGGAGGCGTCCCATAGTCCGGATTATATACGCCTAAAGCTACGATACGGAGGGTCAAAGCATCATAAGCGGTGGGAAGTTCCACGTCCAGTTGAATAGTTTCCATTTCCTCCGTTATTTGTTCATCCACCCAGTAGGTATACAAGAAGCCCGCGCCCTTAATTTCGATCCTGGCCCTGCCGGGTGGAACGATGGTATCGTATTTCACATCCATGCTCAGGCGGAAATGTTGAGAGCTCGGCATAAAAGTTGTCATGATATCCCCGGGCGCGCCCCCTACGCTGGAAGGGCTGGGCATGGTGTTTTTTACCTTTAGCGCATATTGGCCCATATTGGGGTTATATACCTTTTCTATAGGATAGAATTCAGCGCCTAAGTGAGGAGGCGCAACCCAGTACTGAGGGTACTCGTCAGGATCGAAAAGGTCGGCAGGTAGCCACAACTCGAAATCTGCATTCGGGATTTGAGCCAATAAACAGCAAGGAAAGAGAAGAATAGGGAGAATGGTTATTTTTAGCTTTTTCATGGAAAGTGTTTTTTGGAACGCGGGACTCTGGCGCCGCAGGTAGAAAATTTGTATTCGCCTAGGCTATGGACCGGTCTTATAGGTTTTAGCGAAGCCGTGGCGGAAAACCCGTAAAGAAGCCAACACTGTATGAGCGACGAAGTACTTTAGTCAGAACGGCAGGCTTTGCAAAGCTGCGCCCCTCAACCTTTGCAATAACTGTGAACCCAGAGTTTTACAAGAAGTTAACCTGTACTACTAGAGGCCCGCTTTCCAAGGTAGTCACTGCTTCACCACCCGCTCCCAATACCGCTTTCCGTCGCTACCCATCACCAGGAGCTGGTAGATGCCCGAAGGCAGCCCTGACAAGTTGAACTGCGCCGGCTGAACATTGCGCTGTTGCCGGAGCAGGGCGCCATTGGCGCCATAAAGCTCTATTAATAGCACTTCCACCCCTTCCGGCAGCTGTATATTCGCCTCGCCGGATGTGGGATTGGGATAAATAAGGAGGCCGGGCGGTTCGTCCGCTTCCCGGGTGGAAGTTACCCAAAAACAGGGAGAATAATCGTAGGGGGTTGAGGCTGGGAAAAAGCGGAGCCCATATATGCTTTGCTCTCCAAGACCCTGGACTTCTTTTTCCAGGCTGATGCGAGCCATCGAGCTGTCAGCCGTCAGGTATTCCTCAGACATGTCGAAAAAAATGGAGTCTTCAGCGGCCAGGCAGGCGTATTCAGGGGGAATGTTTTCCGGAGCGATGGGGCCGGCCAGTTCATCGACCCAATGGTTCAACAGTGCAGAGGCCCGGTAACAGCGCGAATTCAGGAAAGTGGGCCGGTCCCACCACACTTTCACGGGTTGATGGGTTGCCCAGACAAAAATAAATATCCTTCCACCCGAGTAGCAATCTTCAGGCGGATTAGGCCCTACCGCTATTGAGCCTCTGTCGATAATTTTTTTGGACAACTTTTCCCGCCATGGCCAGTCAAAATGCCCGGCTCTCACTTCAAAAACGGAATCAAATGGAGCTAGTATCTCCATTTCTCCGAACTCGGGGTCTATGTCGTGAGTGGCCAGGGTGTCATACCCTACAATGACGGAATCCCGGTTGCCGATGGCGTCTTCAAAATAAAAAGTGGTTTCAAATTGGGCAGTGGGCTGGGCCTGCACAGGCAACAACCGGAGTAACAACAAAATAAGCAAAGTGGTATGGCGCAACATGGCTTATATTTTTAATATGGTTTCTGCGATGAGCTCTCCATCCAGTTCCAGGATAAAATAATATACGCCTGAAGCAATAGAGCTGGTGGATAAGGATTTCTGGTAACTCCCAGGCGTGGTGATGTATTCGGAGTGCATCAGTATATCCGGCCCGGAGGCTGGGGCCAGCCATAGGTTCAGGTGGCCTGCCTTTTGGGTTTCGTAATCTACCTGCAGGGCATTGGTAAAAGGGTTGGGGTATAGGTTGGTAATAGCAACCTGCTGTTCAGGATACTCAGGGTCACAGCCCACCCCTTCAAACAGGAAAGTGATCTCTTCTTCTGTTTTGTCGCCGCAATAGTTTTCTACGGTAAGTTTAGCCGTATAGGACTGGCCTGCCTGAAAACCATAATTGTAGTTATAGGGCGGGCGAATGGACTTGGAGATGCAAAACCGGTTGGCAGGCCCACTTAGCCAACCGGTGGTATATAGGGGGTCGCCGTTGCTTTTAAAAAAATCCACTTTATAATACTCATCATGCATACTGGCCGACAGATTCAGGCAATAGGAACAGTCATCCTTATCAGCTTCGGTGGGCAATATGTGTATATTGGCCATTGGCGGGGGGCAATCAGAGGTTATTTCTTCTATGTATTTGCAGTAGGTATCCGTGCTTAAATTTTCCAGGATACGGGTAATCTGGCCTTCCGTATAAGCCGCGCAGCATTCGTTGTATCGTGAGTAGGCCATAATGTTGTTGTCTACATAATCCCAGCTACAACAGGGATAAAAGAGGCAGGGAGCGGCCATATCACACAGATCGGGGTAATCGATGGCCCCATCTCCATCGTAATCTAAATAGCGATTGCCGTTATAAAAGTCTCGGCTAAGATTATCCCAGCATTGTCGCCATTCCCCTTCCCAGCCAATTCCAAGGGAAAAATTATCAATTTTATCCCCATCACAGTTGTAGTCATAGCGAAAACCCACCTGCGGGGTGTCATCCACCATATCATCGTTAAATGAGTGGCCTAAATCCAATACATGCCCCATTTCGTGATTAAAAACAGAGGCGCCAAAATTCTCTGCTGTGAATGCATTACCCGGCTGGCCATTGGCTTGCCCGGTAGCATCGCCTATCCATTCTACAAAAAAGGCGTTATACTCTGTATCTGTATATTGTCCGAAATTTGATTGAAACCAATAAGGGGCGCCTCCAGTGGTGTTTTTCGCCGTAGTATTACACCAAACGTATACGCCGGAGAGCGCATAACGAATGGGCACGCATTGCTCAGGTTTTTCATCTTCAGGGGCAAATCCCCATAAGGGTATCTGCACCCATTGTTTATAGTTGTTATCCAGTGCCTCATTGGCCCTTTTTATTATATCTTCAGCCGTTTCGTAAGCATCTTCGATGGGGATATTTTCCACCCCCAAAGGGTCGAGCGTGCCCTCGCAGTCGTCATCCAGGAAAAAGTGGACGTTTACCCGCAGCCAAACCTTTGTGCATTGCTGTTGAATACTATCCACATTAAAGCAATGATTCAACTCCGATTCCGGCACATGGTATACAGACAGGCTGTCCGGCATGCCGCAATCCCGCAGGCCTTCCTAGTTTTGTGCATAGCTTTGAAAACAGGTTGAAAAGAAAGTGCAACACAGCAACAGTTTAGCTTTTTTTTAATTTGGGGGGGGGTAATTGCTTATAAGTACTTTTCTTCAGCATAGCGCAGGGTTTTTGTAGGTTAATTGAAATAGAGGCCTGGGATAATATTGCTTGGGAAATTGAGTAGAATATGACACTTGCAACAATGTACTTGTAATTCCTGGCATTTACAATCAGAACAATGTTAAATTCGAATTTTTCTAATCCCTTATTCTTTTACGATCCTCAAGACTTGTACAAAAGCACACCCAGGACGAGACAAACCCACTCTACCTTAGTATATTCCCTATACGCTCCAATATCTCCCGCCCGCGGACAGAGTACTGCCCTGATCCATAAGCCCCCTCTCCTGTATCCATCATTACCAATAGCACGAAATTATCCGCCAGTATTTCATCCGGGTGGATGATGTAGCCGGTGTTGTCCCCGATCAGCCGGAAGAAACCGGGCAGGCTATCAACGGGGGGCAGCGGGCTTTCGCTGCCGTTTTGGGCCAGCACTTCAAAAAGGCCGTCGCGGCGAACGATGGGGTAGAGCTGGAAATCCAGATACTCGAAGTAATGCGGCCGGGAATAATGATAGGCCGGCAAAGCCGACCGGATAAGGGGCACGGCCTGAATCACCTGGCCATTGGGGCCATCGAAGGCGATGGCGTAGTTCCAGTCGATGCCATCGGGGTTGAGTAGCAGGCGCTGCTGCAGGCTGTCGGTGAGGTGGAGCGGCAGGGAGAGCCGTTCAAAACCAATGATCCGGTACAGCGCCTCCCGCTGTTGCGGATGGTAGCGGGAGTAAATGTGGAACAGTTCATGCAGCATCACCTGGCTAAGCATCTCCTCATTGCCGGGCACGAGTTCATTTTCGGGGATTATGATGCAGTGCTCCCGGGTATAATAAACCGATGGCCCGTAATGCCTTCCCTTCGTTTTGATCAGCCGGATCGTGTCCGGAAAAATTTTCGGGTTGAACTTTCGGCAAAGGCGCCAGGCCCCTTGGAAAGCCTTCCGGACTAGGGCCTGCTCCTCCTGGCTGAAGCCCGCCACATCCGTTCGCAGAAAGGCCCGGTAATCTTCCAGCAGCCCTTCCCGAGGCCTGCCGTTCGGCAAAGGCTGCCCCATCTGAATGGACATATCCAAGGGCTGCACTTTTTCAAAATACCCCTCTTCCGCATCCCGGATGATGGCATCGGCCGCCTCCAGGCTGTCGAGCAGGATGACGTGGCTTTTGGGAGACAGGCGGATTTTTCCGTCCTCTGCCTTTGGCCTGCATCCAGCCATAAGCAGCAGGCCGGCCAGGATTAATAGTAAGGGGTCGCGCATTGTGGTTTGTAATTTTTTCGTTCGTGAGGGGCTGTGTCCCAAATCGGGACGAAGCGTCTCGCGAACGGGTGATTTGTCTGCCGGGAGCCCCAGGATACTTTTACATTTTACATTCCTTCGATCCACTCCTTCCCATACACCACCTTGAAATTCCCTTTTTTAAGGTCTTCGCCCACCGCCTGGTAGTTTCCACCGAGGTGTTGGTGGAGAAATTGCTCCGCAATGGCCCAGAAGGAAACCCAACTGCCGGCCTCGCTGAAGTCATGTACTTCATTGGGGTAGTAAAAATACACCACTTCTTTTTGGGCATTATGGAGAGCCGTGGCGAAGGCATCCACCTGTTGTTGCGGAACGCGGCCATCTTTGCTACCCGTAGTCAGTAGGATGGGGCTCTGTATCTGGTTCACGGAGTTGATGGGAGATTGTTTCTGGAGCAATGCCGTTCCTTCCGGGGTGTAGGGGTTGCCGACGCGATTGCGCCAGATGGGGGAATCGGTGAATGGAATGCGGGAAAAGCTGTCCAGGTCAGCCGGGCCATACATGGCGATGCCACAGGCGAATTGTTCCGGAGCGAAGGCCAGGGCGGCGGCGGCGGTATATCCGCCAAAGGACCAGCCCCAGATGCCGAGCTTTTTTTCAGCGGCAATGCCCGTTTTCAGAGCCCACTCTGCAATATCCAGTTGGTCGTTGAGCATACCCGCTCCCCATTGCAGGTCGCCCAGGTTGGTGAAATGTTTCCCCAGGCCAGTGCTTCCGCGGAATTCGGTGTTGATGACCGCATAGCCCCGGTTGGCCAGCAGCTGGAAGTTGCGGGTGTGGAACCAATTGTTCCAATGGTTGACGCCGACCCAGGGGCCACCGTGCACGTAAAGGATTGTAGGAAGGTTCTTTTCCGGGATGCCGTCTCCATCCATATCGGCGCCGGGAGGCAGGTAAACATGCACAGGCAACTCGTAGCCATCGCGGGTGATGACGCTGAAAGCTTTACGGGTGGCCAGTGGGTACGCGGCCAGTGCAGGGAAATCGCTGAACAGTTTGGTTAATTTCCGGTTATCCCGGTCAAAATGGTAATACGTCATCGGCCCGCCATTGAGGCGGCGCAATAACCAGATGCGGCCGTTGGCGCTGCTTTCGGCAAAGCCGGCCTGCCCTTGCAACAGGCGGTTGGCGTAAGCAAAATCGGCTTGCGCCCGGGCATCGAGGAAGTGTCGGCGGGCATCGGCAAAAAGGCTGAATACCATCTGCGGCCGCCCGTCGGGGCCGATCATCGGGCCGAAAGGGAGGATGTCAGCCTTGTTGTCAGCCACCAGCAATTCCTGGCGGCCGGAGGCCACATCTACCGCAATAAGGGCTGTCTTGTCCCGGTTCAGATTGTCGGTGGCGTAAAAGGTGCGCCCATCGGCGCTCACCGAAAGAACGTCCTGAAAGCCTCCGAGGAACTGGCTCTCCTCGAAGGGGTAGCGCAGGGTTTCCAGCCATTGCCGGCCATCGTACCGATAGATGGAGTATCCGCTGATGTCGTTTTGCAGGCGGCCGGCGCACAGGCGCAGTTGCTGGTCGAAAAAGAGCTTTTGGAAATCCAACGGGCCGCTGATCTTTTCCAGGGAGCCGTTGTGGAAGTTGATGCGGTAAATGCCGTTGAGGCTGTCATTTTCGGCAGTGATGGCTGCCACCAGTTCATTTGGGCGTTTGGGGCTGAGCGCTTCGATATGGATCTGTTGCAATGGGAAGATCGGAATGGCCTGCAATTGCTGGCCGTTGGCGAGGATCAACTGCTTACCCTGCTTTTGCACCACCGCCAGAACACCGGCCGGGTGGGCCGGCTGCCAGTCGAGCAGGGCGCCGCCAAAATCGAGGTACAGTTCCCGCCCTGGCCGCCGGGATTCTACATACAGCAGGCGCCCCTCCTGCACGGAGCGGCGTTGGTAATATACGCGTTCCCCATCGGGCGACAGCCGGATGTTGTACAGGTCTTTCTGTTGAAAAAACAGCTCCCGTGGAATGAGGGTGGGCTGGGCTGATAGGGTTTGTAAAACCTTTAGCAGCAGAAAAAGAAGTAGTAGCTGTCGCATAGAGCGGGTAAGTTAAACTAAAGCTCGTTTTGAAATTGTTGTTTTGATGAAAAGTTATTACCGGTTGAACGGTTTTCCCGAAATCCCGACGGCGCCAGGCCAAATGCTTTTTTAAACGCCTTGGTGAACGACCGCCGGTCGGAAAATCCCAGGTCAAAAGCGATTTCTTCCATCAGCCACCCTTTTGCCAAAAGGCGTTGAGCCCGCTGCAGGCGTAGGTCGAGCACCTGCCGGTAGGGGGTGGTGCCGAAGGCTTCTTTGTACGTTCGCAGCAGGTGGAACTTGGAAAGCGCCGCTTCCCGCGCTAATTCATCCAGCGAAATTTCCTGTCGAAAATTGTCCATGATGTAATGTCGGGCAATGCTCAGGCGGCGGTAGAGCTCCTCGCGGGTATCTCGTCGGGTGGAACTGATACGCTGTATCTGCTGCTCGATCTGAATCTGGCTGCGGATTAACTTTTCCGCCAGGGTGTAATACAAGGCCTCAAAGTCCATCGGCGTTCCCGAAGCCAAAATGGGGCGAAGTTGAGCCAGAAAATGGCCAAGTACGTTCTCTTCTGTCCGGTACACTTTTTCCTGGAATACCGGTTCGGGCTGGCGTAGGTAAATGGGGTTGTCGAGGCATTGAGCGGGGGTACTTAGCAATGCCGACACGACGTCTCTAACGATTTGCTTGCTCAGATAGATACAAAAGGCTTCAATCGGTTCTTCGCTCTTCAGAAAACAATCAAAAGCGCGATGCCGGTTGACCACCAGATAACGGCCAGGCCGGACTGTATGCTTCTGGCCGTCAAAAAAATAATGCTCGGCCCCGCGATGCCCCAATTTTATGGACAAGCCTGAATCCTGGACAGATTTTTCAAAGTGCCTGAAATGAGAATGGATAATGACGTTGTCAAAGTTCAGTTCCTGGTGGCGCAATTGATCTGACATCCGCTGTACGCCTGCTTTAGAAGTAGTCACCATAACCTTTTTCCTTTTGAGATGATCCAAAAGCACATTGCTCTCCTGAGAGCGGTTTTTTGACTGGAAAAAGATGATGGACAAAGGAAGGGTGAATATCGGAAATGGCGGTCAAATAAAATAAGCCAATCTATGAATAGCCGGACTTATTCGATGAAGGAGGGCGGTAGGGGGGTAGAAGAGTTGAGGAGAGTTGAGAAGAGTTTAGAGGGTTGAGAAAGTTTAGAGGGTTGAGAAAGTTGAGAAAGTTGAGAGGGTTGAGAAGGTTGAGAGGGGCAATATCATCCCTTTCAACCTTCTCAACCCCCTGAACCTTTTTAACCATTATGGACGCGCCACAAAAACTTTAGTTTCCACTAAGCCATCAGCGGACAGTTTCAGCACATAGGCGCCGGCGGGTAGTTGGGGGGCTATTTCATGGCCATGCCAGCCCGGCAATTGTTGGCCCAGGCTTTGGGCGTAAACCTGTTGGCCCTGCAGGTTAAATACTTGCAGCATCACGCTTGCAGTATGGGGCAGCACATAGCTGAGTGATATTGGGCCATTGCTGGGGTTGGGCGCAATCCCCAGGTCAAACGCACCGGGCCGCAACTGCTCGCGGGTATCCGATGGCAGTTCGATCGGCTGGTTGGTATATAAGCGGTATTCTCCCGGCGTCAGCGACAGCAGGATGTTGGGCGTGGCCACATTGAGGGTCTGGCCGGAGAAGAATTCGTACCAGGTTCCGGTACTGGAGAACACCTGGAATGCCTGCCCGGAGGTGGTCCCGAGGTTGGCAACGGCAATCAGCTCCAAACCCGGGCTATGGAGTTTTACTTTTTTGACTGCCGGGCTGAGGTCCACCTCGAAGTCCGTAGTGTTGAAGATATCGAGGAACCCTTTCATCCTGGCCATGGTGCTGGTCACGTCATAGAGATGGCGCCGGGCGTCTTCCTGGTAATAATCCCAACGTATGGGTTTTGGGCTGGTGCGGCAGGCATTATTGATGGTTCCGTTTTCGCAATAGTTAATAGGGAAATCATAGCCTTGCTCTCCAAACTGCCATAGCATTTTCGGCCCGGGCACGGTGTAGAAAAGGGTTGCGAGGGCTTCCGCTCTCGTCAGAGCTGTTTCCAGATCCCGCACATTGTAGCTGCCGGAGGTGGCGCCATTAGTAAGGGCTTCGTATAGCAGGCGTTCCTCATCGTGGCTTTCCATATAGGAGACCAGCGCGTAGGGGGTATTCCAGCCGCGGTTGGTGTAGGCGGTTCCGTTGAGGCTGCCGTTTCCATTCCGGATGATATCGAGGGCTGCGAAGTTCATATTATTCCAAAGCATCATTCCATCCTGGTATTCCGCCAGCTCTTTTTCCTCCGCCCAATCGGCGAAGTGTTCCAGGATCATATAAGCACCGGGTGTGGTTTGCCATACCACATCGGCGTAAGACTTAATAATGGCGATCCGGCTGGCGTCATAGGCTCCGGCATCGTAGGGGCCTCCCACATTTTGGGTCAACCCTTTGGACAGGTCGAAGCGGAAACCATCCACCCGGAATTCTGACAGCCAGTAGCGCAGTACTTTATCGAAATAAGCCTTGGTATGGGGGCTTTCATGGTTAAAATCGAAGAACACGCTATAATCGTGGGGCGCTACGGGGTTCAGCCAGGGGTTGTCGGCAGCAGGTTGATTGGTTGTCTGGTTCCAATAGAGCGACACCAGGGGGCTGGGCCGGTCGGCGTGGTTGAAAACGACATCCAGAATGACCGCCATCCCCCGTTTATGGCAGGCATCAATAAAGCGCTTGAACTCATATATAGGGCCGTAGTACTTGTCGAGCGCCATATGGAAGGTAGGGTTGTAGCCCCAGCTGATATTACCGGAGAACTCATTGACCGGCATTAGTTCGATGGCATTGACGCCCAGGCGCTGTAAATAGGCCAGGGTGTCGATGAGGCTGGTGTAATCATGGCGTTCCAGAAAATCCCGCATCAGCAGTTCATAAACGACCAGTTCTTCCCGGGCCGGCCGGGTGTAGTTGGCGGACTGCCAGTTGTACTGGGCAACGCCCGGGTCTATCAGGCTCACAATGCCTTCTCCTCCTTCTGGGTAGGCTGGAAGGTTGGGATAGGTGACTTCAGGTATATAAGGGTCGTTACCAGGGTCGAGCACGAGGGTGCTGTAGGGGTCGGCGATGCGGAGTTCCCCGTTCACCAGATATTGGAAGGCGTAGGCGCTATTCGGATCCAGGCCGTCGATCTCGATCCACCAGGAACCGTCGGGACTGGGCGTCATCTGATAGTCCGTATTGGGGCGCCAGTTATTGAAATCACCGAGTACAAAAACGGTTTCTTTATTTGGCGCGTAGAGGTTTAGCTTTAAGGCCCCATTTTCAAAAGTAATACCTGCTTCCAGTCCTGCCGGTGGGTTGGCCGGAGCGATATCGAGGGGAACAGCATAGGCAAATTCAAAATTTTGCGTCGATTCGCCATTGCTGGCTGCAATCTGCACAATGTGCGTCCCTGTTGCGCCGGCAACAAGGTTGTATTGGAGTAGTTGGGTTGTTTCTTCCACCAGCAGCATCCCATTGTCGGAAACGGAGATCGTAGCGGGCTCATTAGTGGCGACGCGAACTGGAATGATGGCGCCACTTTCCACTACTAAAGCAGTGTTGCTAGGGCTTTGCAAGGCGGCAGTAAAGCCCGTGTTTTGCTGGAATAGGTCAAGGAAAATATCGGCTCCATTGTCATCGCGGCCGGTGAGGGAGCCATTCTCATTGCGGAAAACGAAGGCTATTTTTTCTATCGTTTCACTGGCAGGCACCCCGAAATAAGCCCTTACGGAAGGGGAAAAGGTGAAGCTGTACAGATTGCTTTGCCCACTCACCAGCGTCATTTTCCAGGCTGGGTTGGCGATGCCCCAGGTAGTGGGGACGTAAAGCCAGTTGGAGGGGCCGGTACTGAGGTTGGTGATTACCCCAGTGTGCAGGTAGACATCACAATTGCAATTGGCCAGTCCGCCATTGCCCTGGGTAGCGTCAAAGAAAATGGTTACTTCCTCTTCAGAAGTGGGTAAGGTCGGGTCACTGTAGACCACTTGTGCCTGAATTGCGAAAGTACAGAGTGTGGAGAGAAGCAACAGGAGTAAGTTCCGATACATATTTTCTGATTTTTGTTTAAAATCACTTTCAAACATGCTTAGTAACCCTTAATCACTATTAAGGCATGGCGACAAGGAAAAATTCATTCAAAATTAAACATTGATGGACATATTCCCTCGGCCTGCTTTTGCAATAAATAGGCATAAGTTGGGTTTCTAAAACACGCGGTAGTGAGAAAAGAAAAAGGGCGGTGGGTTTGTGGCCCATCGCCCTCGCATATTTCTATATTAGGATAACCCGCTTGAGGTTATTCCCAACGGTTGTACTTGTCGTCGTTGTAATCACGGTCCCGGCGATTGTAGCTGTCGCGGTCGCCGCCACGGTCCCGGCGGTCATCGTTGTAGCCACCACCGCCACCGCGGCTATAGCCACCGCCACCACCGCCACCACGGTTGTAGCCACCGCCACCACCGCCACCACGGTTGTAGCCGCCGCCACCACCGCCACCGCGGTTGTAGCCACCGCCACCACCGCCACCGCGGTTGAATCCACCGCCGCCGCCGGTTTTAGGCTTGCGAGGTTCGGCTTTCTTGACCACGATGGTATTGCCATCCAGGTCGGCTTCGTTAAGCTGTTCAATTGCATTGTAGGCCTCGTCGTCGTTGGGCATTTCTACAAACCCAAACCCCTTGGACTTTCCCGTAAAGTGGTCCATGATAACTTTGGCGGAATCGACTACGCCAAATTCTTCGAAAGCCGCCTGAAGGCCTTCACTGGTAGTGTCGAAATTAAGCTTAGCAACAAAAATGTTCATCAGAAAAAAAATTAAAAAATTAATAAAATGTTTAAAAAAACCAACCAAATTATTTGCCACAACATTGCCCGGGCTCGCCGGCGCATCGGAGCGGCAGCATCCTTGTGAAGCTCGTCTTTTTTTGGGCATTCTAAATGGGAAAGTCCACAAAGAGGAAGGCTAAACATGGATGGAGGGGAATTCCCTCGCTAAGATGCTAGATCATTGACGGTCAATCTCTTCTTTTGTCACATAAAACTGAACAAATTTTAAACCTCAAAAAAACGCCTGTAATCCAACATCAGGAAAAAAATGGAGAAAACAGTAACCAAAGATAGGTAAAAAATAGGATTGCTGTCAATAGGTAGTTAAGATTTTTATTTGGAAAGCCCTACCGCTACAATGCTGTTCCAAAAGCGATTGGGCGAACAGAAGAGATTCCCTCAGCGCCGGGCTTCCGCCAAAATCAAAAAAGACAAGCCATATAGCCTGGCTGTGTTCCTGAATGCTGGTGCGCTCCGAATCGCTGGTAGGGCTCCCGAATGGCCCCATCCTATCGCGCAGAACGGGTAGCCCGGCGATGTTCAGTCCACCACGGGCAATGGCTTCATAGGGCTCGCCTTCCCGGCCAATACCCATCTCCACTGGCCCGTCGATTCGCCCGGCATCATACCCGCCTATGGAGTAATGGGCCGTAATGGAACAGTAGTTGATAACTTCTACTACATTATTGATCTGATATAATCCTTTACTGCTCACTACTCGCCGCAGCAGGGCTTCCGCACTTGGCCGGTAACGCCCCGGTTTCTTTCCACATGCCTTATAGGCCTCCCGTGCCGCCCGAATTTCCGGCAGGCTGCTGATGGCGTCAAGCTCCAACTCCCGGCTAATGCGCCCGCAGGCTTCGTCCATCAGTTGCAGTAAGGCAGGGCCGGAAGGGCGTACCTCGACTTTGGCAGCCAGACAGCCGAGTTGCAGGGTAGGGCATTTGATACGGATATCGGGAGTGAAGAAGATAGGGGGCATGGAAGGGGTTAGAACGGTTGAGAGGGTTTATAAAAGGTTGAGAGGGTTGAGGGAGTTGAGAGGGTTGAGAGAGGGTTGAGATCAACCCTCTCAACTCTCTCAACCTTTAGGAACAGCCGCGGCTCAGATCATTTCCTCCGGTTTCACCCATTTGTCAAACTGCTCGTCGGTGAGCAGGCCGAGTTCGACGGCGGCTTCCTTGAGGGTTTTGTCTTCGGCGTGCGCTTTTTTGGCGATGGCGGCGGCATTATCGTAGCCGATATGTGTATTCAGGGCCGTGACCAGCATCAGCGAGTTGTTGAGGTTTTCCCGGATACGGCTGTAATTGGCTTCGATGCCTACCGCGCAGTTTTCATTGAAGCTATTGCAGGCGTCGCCGATGAGGCGGGCCGACATCAGGAAATTGAAGATCATCAGGGGTTTGAAGACGTTGAGCTCGAAGTGGCCGTTCATGCCGCCTACGTTGATGGCCACGTCGTTGCCGATCACCTGGGCCATAGCCATGGTGAGGGCTTCTGACTGGGTGGGGTTGACCTTACCTGGCATGATGGAAGAGCCCGGCTCGTTAGCGGGAATAATGAGTTCGCCGATACCACATCGCGGGCCGGAAGCCAGCATGCGGATGTCATTGCCGATCTTCATCAGGGAGACCGCCACCGTTTTAAGCGCACCGTGCGCTTCCACGATGGCGTCGTGGCTGGCCAGAGCTTCAAACTTGTTGGGCGCCGTGATGAACGGCAGGCCGGAGAGTTCGGCGATCTTTTCGGCAACCTTAACGTCATAGCCTTTGGGAGCGTTCAAGCCAGTGCCTACGGCAGTTCCGCCGAGGGCCAGTTCCGACAAGTGTTCCAGGCTGTGGCGGATGGCGCGCAGGCCGTTGTTGAGCTGCGCCACGTAGCCCGACAGTTCCTGGCCCACCGTCACCGGGGTGGCGTCCATGAAGTGGGTGCGGCCGATCTTGACCACATCCATATATTGTTCCGATTTGCGTTGCAGGGTGTCGCGCAGCGCCTCGATGCCGGGAATGGTGGTTTCAATCAATATCTTATAGGCGGCAATGTGCATGGCAGTCGGGAAGGTGTCGTTGGACGACTGCGACATATTCACGTCGTCATTGGGGTGGAGATACTTCTTGGCGTCCTCCAGGCTGCCGCCGTGCAGCACGTGGGCACGGTTGGCGATCACCTCGTTGACGTTCATATTGGATTGGGTGCCAGAGCCGGTTTGCCAGACCACGAGCGGGAACTGGTCGTCGAGTTTGCCGGCCAGTATCTCATCACACACCTGCCCAATGGCATCGGCTTTCTCTTTGGCCATGACCCCTAAGTCGAGGTTGGCCAGGGCAGCTGCCTTTTTCAGGATGGCGAAAGCGCGAATGATCTCAATGGGCATGCGGTGGCCGCCGATCTTAAAGTTTTCAGAAGAGCGCTGGGTTTGCGCCGCCCAGTATTTGTCGGCAGGCACATCTACGTATCCGAGGCTGTCTTTTTCCTTTCTGAAGTTCATATTTGCATAATTGATGTTGGTTAGGAAACCTCAAAAAATCAAGTTGCTGGTTTCGTCGGCCAGGCAATTACCGAAAGCCGTTGGAATGGCTGTGGGACAATCCAGGCCGACGAAATGGAAGGCAATAACCTGGTTTTTTGACCAATATTAATGTTGGCTTAAAGGTAAGGCCTGGCGCCCATTTTTTGTTCGGATTGCCCTATAAAATACTGAATTGATAAGGGTTGACTCTGCAATGCAGCACTTTTTAGGGTGAAAAATCCTGAAACTCGTACAAAGGGTAGGGGGTGATAGTAAACTTATTATTTTAGCCGGCGTTTAAACAATCGAAACCAACTCCTTTTTTAACAAAAAAAATCCACATTATGGCTTACAAACTTCCCGAACTACCGTACGCGTACGATGCATTGGAACCCCATATCGACGCCCGGACTATGGAGATCCACCATACCAAGCACCATGCTGGTTACACCAATAACCTCAACGCCGCTATCGAAGGCACCGAACTGGAAAAGATGAGCCTGAGAGAAATATTTGCGCATGTATCCAAGCACCCAGTAGCGGTGCGCAACAATGGCGGCGGCTACTGGAACCACAAGCTATTCTGGGAGATCATGTCTCCGGACGGCGGTGGCCAACCCTCTGAGCGCATGAACATTTACAAAGCGCTGATGAGAGATTTCGGCTCTTACGAGGAGTTCAAAAAGCAGTTTTCTGCTGCGGCAGCCACCCGCTTCGGCTCCGGCTGGGCCTGGCTGTGTGTCGACAAGGGCGATAAGCTCTTCATCACCTCAACCCCCAACCAGGATAACCCACTGATGGATGTGGCTGACCGCAAAGGAACCCCCATCCTCGGCCTCGACGTGTGGGAACACGCCTACTACCTCAACTACCAGAATCGCCGCCCGGATTACATCGAGGCTTTCTATAATGTAATCAACTGGCAAAAAGTGACGGAAAACTATAATGACGCCAACGAAGGCGCGTCGAAATTCTAATCCAGTTAGCAGTTGGCAGTTATCAGTCGGCAGTAGCAACTGCCGACTGCCGACTGCCTACTGAGCAGGGCAATCGCATTTAACTATTTTGGGATCAGATGCCTGCATGCGCATACTGATGGGGACTATGGTTAAGTCGTCAGACGACTGCCATTAGGCAACGATATCCTGGGTTGGTAGGACAGAATGCATCCAGGGTTCATAATCCTGCTGCCGGTTTGTTTTAAATGCGATTGCCCTGGCCTACTGAGTTGGCCACTTGCATTGCCCGACAGTTTCCCTTATATTTGCACAAACACGTTCTTTTACAAACATGCTTCAAGGGTGCCGGCGGGCGCTAAAACTTTCATTTTCAAAACACTATTCAAAAGAGCGACACGACCGCCCCGGCACATCGAATGGGAAGAATTGCTGAATTTTCTGAACCCTATTTTATAATTTTTAACTTTTATCCCATGATCATTCTCGGCATTCTTCTGTTAATTTTGCTTTTGTTCAATTTTGAATTGATCGAAGTATCCTGACGCCAAGAAATTTGGCTATCTACATGAACATGAAACGAAAGAAAAAGGCTTCCACCTGCGGGTGGGAGCCTTTTTGCGTTGTGCTGGTTATTGAGATATCACTATTCCTTGGGGAGTTGACGCCTCAGGCTTGGGGCCCAGGACGTTCGGCCTGTAGGGGTCACCGCTGTTGCACCGCCTCATACATGCTTTCCGCCTCCTGCAACGTGAATTGTCCCACCATACCTGTCTGGAAAATAATCTCCAGGTCGCCCTGCAGCACAATATAACGGAAACCGTAATTGGTGTAGGTGCTATCCAGAGCGGTTTCGAATAGGAAGCCGTCTTCTTCCTCGCGCACAATGCGTTGGAAATAGCGATTGGCTTTCACATCGGCGAGTTGTTCGGCTTTGATGCGGGGGAGGTTGCTGTCTTCAGCGGTAGAGGCCAGCACTTGTACCGAATAGTTGCCCTTGCCTTTGATGGTGACATCACGGTATACCCCGGCCAGGTCCTGCCCTTTGACCTGGGCGCTGTCAGGTGCAAGGATAGTGACGGGAATGCCGTAGGGCAGCAGGTCGGTTTCTTTCAGTCCGCTTTTGGCGTCCTTCCGGCAAGCCAGAAAAAGAAGCGGCAGCGCCAGGAAAAGCAAATAAGTTTTTTTCATGAGCTTTCTTTGGTTGTGACTATGCGCTAAAAATAAGGGAATTAAAACCAAAAGGTTTAACTTTGACCAAATTTACAAAGAGGCGGAAACAGGAGTATGATCAAAAGCCTACAGATCCGAAACTATGCCATTATTGAGGAGCTGGAAATGGATTTTTCCAGAGGGCTGACCATCATCACGGGTGAGACGGGCGCCGGTAAGTCTATTCTGCTGGGCGCCCTGGGCCTGGTGATGGGCAAGCGCGCCGATATCAAGTCGCTCTACAACCTGGAAGACAAATGTGTGGTGGAAGGGCATTTTGATATCAGCAAGTATAATCTCCAGCCCTTTTTTGAAGAAAAAGACCTGGACTATGACGACCGGCTCGTCATCCGCCGGGAGATCACGCCCTCCGGCAAATCCCGCGCTTTCGTTAACGATACGCCGGTGACGCTGGATATTTTGCAGGATCTGAGCTCCACGCTCATCGACCTGCACCAGCAATTCGACAACCTTGATATTCATCAGGTTTCCTTCCAACTGCGCCTGCTTGACGCCCTGGCCGGCAACAAGAAGCTATTGGCGGATTACCAGGAGCAATACGCCCGGTACCAGGGCGTTCGCCGTCGCCTGGCCGAACTGCTTCGCCGGAATGACAGCGCCGGGAAGGAACTGGACTTTCTCAACTTTCAACTCGAAGAATTCAACGCTGCTTCCCTTAAAGCCGGCGAACAGGAAGGCCTGGAGGAGGAACTCAACCGCCTGGCCAATGCCGAAGACATTAAACGCACCCTGGCTACCGCCTTCCAGCAACTAAGCGAAAGCGAAATGTCCGTCATGGGGCAGATCGGCGAGATCAACCAGGGCCTGGGGCAGGTGCGCAAGTTCGACGCCCGCATCGAAAGGCTCTACGAGCGCTTTGGCGGCATCATGGAGGAACTCAAGGATATGGCCCAGGAATTCGAAAATATAGGGGAGGCAACCGAATATGACCCTGAGCGCATCATGGAGTTACAGCAGCGCCTCGACATGGTCTACCGCCTTCAGAAAAAACATCAGGTGGCCAGTGTGGAAGAACTGCTCCGGATACAGGCCGAACTGCAGCAACAACTGGATGCTATCGGGGACCTCAGCGCGGAGATCGCCGCCCTGGAGAAAGAAGCGCATCAACGGGAAACGGAGCTGCTCGCTCTGGCGGAAGAATTGAGCGCCCGGCGCCATGCAGTGGTGGCCGGCTTTGAAAATAAAGTGGAAAGCATGCTGGCGGAGCTGTCTATGGAGCACGCCCGGATGAAGGCGGAATTTACCCGCCTTGACGAACTCGGCCCGACCGGCATCGAAGAAGTCAATTTTCTCTTTGCCGCCAACATGGGCAGCCGCATGCAACTGATCAAGGATGTCGCTTCCGGCGGAGAGCTGTCGCGCCTGACACTCGTGGTCAAATCTCTGGTGGCCAGCGCTATACCTTTGCCAACCCTGATCTTCGATGAGATCGATACCGGTATTTCCGGCGACGTAGCCCTCAAGATGGGGAACATCCTGCGCAAACTCAGCAATGAGCATCAGGTGGTGTCCATCACCCATTCGCCGCAGATCGCCTGCAAGGGCAATGTTCACTACTTCGTCTACAAGCAGGTTAGAGACGGCCGCACTATTACCGGCGTGCGCAACCTGGCGCCGGAAGAGCGAGTCACCGCAATTGCCACCATGCTCAGCCAGAGCCCGCCCAGCGAATCGGCGATTCGGAATGCAAAGGAATTGCTGGAGGCGGGTGCTTAGGAGGAGCGGGCGCCGGGAAACCCAGGGGATGTACGGTGTATGAACCGGGAGGAGCTTGGGGATGTACGGTGTACGATGTACGATGTACGGTGTACGATGTACGGTGTACGAACCGGGAGGAGCTTGGGGATGTACGATGTAGGGTTCTGAGAACAGGTGAGACTTGAAAGAAACAACCAACAACCAAAACATGAGTAACAACCTACTAGCAGGAAAAAAAGGCATCATTTTCGGTGCGCTCGACGACAAATCTATTGCTACGAAAGTGGCGGAACGCTGTGTGGCGGAAGGAGCACAGATCGTACTGACCAATGCGCCGGTGGCTATGCGTTTTGGAGAGATCCAGAAACTGGGCGAACAACTGAACGCGCCGGTTATTCCGGCTGACGCCACTAGCCTGGAAGACCTGGAAAAATTGGTTCAGGATTCGATGAAGGCTCTAAACGGCAAGATCGACTTCGTGTTGCACTCCATCGGCATGTCGCTCAATGTTCGCAAGAAACGCGAATACACCGATCTGAACTACGACTGGATGCAGAAAACCTTTGATATTTCTGCTATCTCTTTCCATAAAGTTATGCAGACGCTGTGGAAGATGGACGCTATGTCGGACTGGGGGTCTATTCTGGCGCTGACTTACATTGCCGCGCAACGCACTTTCCCCGATTACAATGAAATGGCGGAGTCCAAGGCTTTACTGGAATCTTTTGCCCGCAGCTTTGGCTACCACTTCGGCGAGCGCAACAAGGTGCGGGTCAATACCATCTCCCAAAGCCCCACCAAAACGACTGCCGGCAGTGGCGTCAAGGGCTTCGATGAGTTTTTTGACTACGCCGATAAGATGTCGCCTCTGGGCAATGCTCCTGCCGATGCCTGCGCCGATTATTGCGTACTGCTATTCTCCGATTTCACCCGTATGGTGACGATGCAAAACCTCTACCACGATGGGGGCTTCTCCAATATGGGGATGAGCCCGAAGATACTGGATATGTAATCTCTGGATTCTTCTGTGTCGATACTATTGATACCTGCCCTGCGGGCCGATGCGGTGGATGTTGTAGATGCTCGCTCCTGATGGGAGCAGACACTGTGTATACTGCAGATACTCGGCCTTACAGGCCTGACATCTGCAGCATCAATAGCATCCACAGCATCAATAGTATCAATAGCATCAATAGTATCAATAGCATCCACAGTATAGTACCCTTTTCCCATTAATCACTGCTGTCTGACAAATGCTCTGCGGGTTATTGTCTAATTTGGCAGCCTTGTTTTACTTTAAAAGGAAAGTTCATGAAAAAATGGATACCGATCGCTATTGTTGTATTAGTATTGCCGATGGCTCTGGCAGCGCAACAGCAAGCCACTCTTCTGGGGACATGGAGTGACCCTTCTCTGGTGGGGTCAAATGCTTATAATAACACTTACAACGAGATATGGGGGGTGGCCGTAAACGGGCATGAATACGCTGTTATTGGTTCTACGGCAGGCACTCATTTTATTGATGTGACAGACCCTACAGCTCCGTTTGAAGCCTATTTGGCGCCTGGTGCAGTTCAGGGAGGCACGATAGTTCACCGGGATTATCATGACTACAAAGGATATCTCTACGCTGTTTGTGACGAGGGCCCGAGTACGCTACAGATCATGGACCTAAGCCAGCTACCGGACACAGTGCGGGTTGTGTATGATTACGGTACACAGATCACGCGCTCCCACAATATTTTTATTGATACGGCTACGGCGAAGCTGTATACTTTTGCCACCAACGGCGGGCCGGCGGGTTATTCCGCTATGCGCATCTACGACCTTACCGATCCGCTCGATCCGGAATACATTGGCAAGTATAATAATTTTGGTGGGTTGATTGCCGGACATGTGCACGACGGTTACGTGCGCAATGACGTGGCTTTTCTCAATTGTGGCGGCAACGGTTTCGCTATGGTCGATTTTTCCGACCCACAAACCCCGGTAACCATCAGCACTATCACCGATTACCCTTACCGGGGCTACAATCACTCCGGATGGCTGTCCGACGATGCGCGGTATTACTACATGTCGGATGAGAACCATGGTTATCAAATGAAGGTGGTGGATGTGAGCGACCCCTGCGAGCCTCAGGTTGCAGGCACCTTCGATGCAGGAGTAGCCAACCCCTGGAGCATTGCCCACAACCAGATCGTTGCCTGCAATTATCTCTACGTTTCCTACTACTATGAAGGCCTGGCCGTTTTCGATATTTCCGACCCGGCCAACCCTCAGAAGGTTTTATACTATGACACCTCTACGGAACCCAACGGGCAAAACTATAAGGGCGCCTGGGGCGTATACCCTTTTCTGCCATCCGGCATCATCCTGATCTCCGATATGCAGGAAGGCCTGTTTGTCTTTCAGGGGGTAGGCGACAACTGCGCCGCTACCGAAACCCTGACGCCGGTGGACCTGTCCTGCCTGGGTGTCAGCAGCAGCTCCGAGCAGGCTGGCGCCATTGGATTGGAAGTATTTCCGCAGCCAGTCCACCAGGAGTTGAATGTACGCCTCACGCTGGCCGAAGGCCAAAGCAAGGTTAACGCTTGTCTGATGGATATTACCGGGAGGGAGGTGCAACGTTTAGGCACTGAAAACCTGGGGCAGGGGGAAAATACGCTGCACTACCGACTGAGAGAAGGCCTGCAGCCGGGAATGTATCTGCTGCACCTTCAGGGGGAAGGATTGAATGTGGTGAAGCGGGTGGTGGTGTGGTAGGGTTCACTATCTTTGCCGGGAAATTCACGAGCACATGAGCCGATTATTCTCCTATTGTTGTTTCCTTGCCTTTCTGTTTCTGGGTATGGCAAGCGCCCAGGCGCAGCAGCCGCCCATTGGCAGCCGGTCGGCCCAACCATCCGGCGCTGGTACGCAGGATCAGGGAGAGTTGGAGCTGGATACCTTTAAGATATTTTACTTCTACGCCGACAACCCCAACCAGGAGATCCCCTTTTCCGATTCCACCCTGGGCAACTACGCCCAGCAGTACGATCCGGTGCGGCAACGCGACCTGGACTACCGGCACCTGGGCAACCTGGGTTCTGCCCATGAGCCCATCGTTTTCGAAGCGGCCAACCGCCGGGGTTTCGACGTGGGCCTGCATCAGTATGATTTATACCTGACACCGGGTAGCAAGCTTCCATTTTACCGCATCGAGCGCCCGCATACGAATGTATCCTACACTTTAGGTTCCCAGCAGGCCGATAGCTACATCAAAGCGCAGTTCAGCCGCAACTTTGCCGACGGGCTTAACTTCACCCTCGACTACAAAAGGATCAGCCAACTCGGACAGACCAGTCAGTACCCTAACCAGAATACCCGCAATACGGCGCTGGCCACCGGCCTGTGGTTACATGGCAAACGAGGGCGCTACGATGGTTTTTTC
Source organism: Lewinellaceae bacterium (assembly GCA_020636215.1). GTDB lineage: Bacteria > Bacteroidota > Bacteroidia > Chitinophagales > Saprospiraceae > JACJYE01. The sequence goes on along the minus strand of JACJYG010000004.1, from coordinate 350,545 downwards.
AGCTTCGCAGCCAATACTATCGAACAGGAAGACAATGGAGGATTGCTGCGCGAGCCACAGGACGCAGGGAATTTTAGCAGCCCCAGCTCGGCGGAGGTTTTTCTGCCCACCGCCCGCACCCGCCATTCTCACCGCGAGTTGAGCTATACCCACTATTATCGATTCGGTGGAGGCCAGGACACGCTGGGTAGGGCCCATCGTTCGTACACCGTTTCCCATCAGGTGTTATACGACAACAGCATTTATAAATTCTTTGACGAATACGTAGAAGCACAGGATTCCAATTTTTACGGCCTCTTCCCGGCATTCCTTCCCGATCAGCGCGGCACACGCTTTTATCTGGACCACCGCAAAGTGGAGAACAGTTTCCGGCTGGCCACTTTCAAGCTGGACAAGGCCAACCAGGGGCGCGCCCGCAACCAACGCGACCTCCTGGAAGTGGGTGCGGTGCATACCCTCCACTGGCTGGAGGAAGCCGGGGCGGATTCGACCATTAACAACCTGTTCCTCACCGGCCGGGTGCGGATCAACCCCAGCGAGCGGCTGTTGCTCAACCTCTACGGACACTTCGGCCTGTGGGATAATGCCGGCGACTACCGCCTCAGCGGCGAGTTGTTTTTCGATTTCAAAAAAGTGGGCCAACTCCGCCTGAACGCGATCAACCAGTTATACTTGCCTACCCTGATGCAACATCGGTTGAACCTGTCGGAGCAGCCAGTATATAGCAACAATTTTGACAAAACCCTTTCCACTACCTTATCCGGTACCTACAGCCTTCCTCAGTGGAAGCTGGAGATCACTGGCCAGTACCACTTGCTGAACAATTATATCTACTTTGATACCCTTGGGCTGCCAAGTCAAACCGGCATTCCTATCAGTATCGCCCAATTGATCGTGAAAAAGGATTTTTCCCTGTTTTGGAACCTGCACCTGGATAATGTAGTGGCCCTGCAGCAGTCCTCCGAGGATTTCATTCGCCTCCCTTCCATCTATTCCAAGCATAGCTTTTACTATGCCGGCAAGTGGTTCCGGGTGCTCAATGTACATGTGGGGCTCGACCTGCGTTTCAACAACAGTTTCTTCAGCAACTATTACAATCCTGTAAGTGGCCAATTCCAGTTGCAGGACCGCACCGAAGTGGAATCCTACCCAGCCGTTGATGCCTTTTTCAGCATGCGGGTGACCAAATTCCGGGCTTTTTTCAAATGGGAGAATGCTACGGCGGCCGTCATCACCGACCGCCTGTTCTACCAGACGGCCTATTACGCGCACCCCTCCGCAGTTTTCCGCCTTGGCGTGACCTGGCGCTTTTTGAATTAGGGCATTGGCCTATTGCGCTCTGGATGGGCCTTGGACGCACCCACGATAAACAGCTGTTTGCCGGGAAAAGGGAAGCGGCCGATGGGCGGAGGATTGCCGGGATTTGTGATTGGCAGGCCGGCTGATGTTTTTTTGCAAATTGGAAGGTTTATTCAATCCCATGCCATTGTGGCCTTTGTTTTTTCAGGAAAAACGCTGGATGGTAGCCCCCTCCCGGCCTCCGCCGAAGGGGGTGTCCTCTTCCCCTTTCACGCTACCGCTTTAAAGTAGAGATTCTGATTTAGTTGTTCCATTTCGTCTGGGGTTTTAAAGTCAATAGAACTGTGCGGGCGAATGGTGTTGTATACAACCGACCATTCCTGAATCTGCTCATTGAGTTGCTCCATACTTTTGAACCACTCCAAATTTAAGCATTCCGTTCGCAAGGTTCCATTCAGCCGTTCAATCAGTCCGTTCTGAGTGGGCTTACCTGGTTGGATGAACCGCAGTTCTATGTGGTGCTGCTTGGCCCATTCCTCCAGCCGCTGGGAGATAAATTCCGGGCCATTATCACAGCGGATATAGGCCGGACATCCCCGCCAGGCCAGCACCTGATCTAACACGTCGGTTAGAATCTTGGCCGAGATACTGGAAAAGGCCTCTGTCCACAGGGCTTTGCGTGAACACACATCCATGATATTAATAATGCGGACTTTTTCTTGCCCTGGGCCGACTACCCAATCACTGAGGAAGTCCACGCCCCACCCCTCATTGATCCGCTCAGGAGCCAGTAAATCCTGGTATTCCCGTCGGATCTTCGCTCGTTTCGGCGGCAGGCGCAGATGCAACTCCTCCCGCTTCCAAATCCGGTAGATCCGCTTATGATTCCAGGCATGGCCCTGTCGGCGCAGGAAATGAAATACCATCCAGAAGCCCCAGGCGATAAAGCGTCGCGTGGCCTGATGCAGTAAGTCCGCTATCGCATCGTCCAACTCTTCCGGGCGATGGCCACCCTTACGCTGATAATAGGTCCGGCGCCGAAAGCCCAAGACCGCACTACTGCGGCGAACGCTTGCCTGCTGGTCCGCTGTTATGCGATTGATCATTTCTTCTTGGCGTCTTGGGCTTGATACTTTTTTAGCATCTCGTAGCCTTGTTGAAGAATGCTTTGATCCAGGCTCAGCTCCGCATACATTTTCTTCAGTCGCGCATTCTCTTCCTCTAATTGTTTGAGCCGACGCTTTTCCTCGTCTTGCTCGATAGCCATTTCCTTTTTCCATTTGTAGAAAGTGGCCGGGCTAATCTGATGCTCCCGGCAGATACTTTCTACACTCTGTCCGGCATCTTGTTTGGCCAGGATGGCCATCCGTTGAGTTTCCGTGAATTTACTTTGCTTCATCACGATCCTTTTTTGAAAGTTAGATAATTTTACTCTAACTCTCTACTTTTGGATGGTGGCGCTTTTGGGGAAGAGGACAGGGGAGGGGTGGCTTGGGGGCGGGTTATTCACGCGCCATACAATTCTCTCAAGCTACAAATAATCAAATTGAAAGAACCTTTCAAAATCTTTTAAAGTATGCTTTTCATTCATTTGCCCTATATAATCTATATTAAAAGGTGTTTCAATTTTACTTAGCCAACCTTGTAGTACATTTAATTCCCCAAATCTATCACCATGAAAATTTTTCTCAACATTTGTATAGGGAAATATGAATTCAGCTAATTTATCAAATTTATAATTTTGCTCAACTGCCCTTTCATAAATTTCATATAGCTTATCAAAGGTGTCATTACAAATTACCTGAATTGCTGTTTCAGGAAAATCATAATATTTTGAATAAAATGCAGTCCATCCACTCGATAATTTTTCTATATAATCAATCATCCTTCCGCTTAAGATGTAAAAATCTGATTCAATATGTATTATTTTATCAATATCATATTTCTCAACCAGTTTTATTGAAAAAGAAAAACTCCTCCACCAACCTGGGTAATCAGCAATAGATGATCTCCCTAAACGATTCTCAAAATGAAATAAGTTAATATTTTTTTTTAATGAACCGGGTAATTCATATGAATTATGAATATCAATTCTTTTATCAAAAAAAATATTTGGACTGCCATCGTCAATTAAAAATAAACCACTTGAATTAAATAGTCCTAGCTTATCAAAGTAATAGTCAGTCCAATTTTTATATCTCTTATAATTATTCTCATCGATGTAACTTGTACAAAAGATTATTGTTTTCATAGTTAACAGCTCCTATACTTGCATTTGAGATAGCCTAGTCATAACTGACGACAAAGTCGGAAACCTCCATTTTGTAGTCCATCAACCAATGATAATGTTGATGATAGCTCAATTGATCCGGAAGTTTCCGCAGTTTCGGCTTTTGATTTTTGCCAGTATCGATGATTCCGCAGCCCCAATCCGTATTCAGGATCGTACTTCTGTATTCTGTCTCATTAAAAACCCGTAATGCTGCTCTCCACACCGTTCCGTTCCAGGGCTCTCCTGGCCGAAACTGGTGTTCTTCACGTTGGTGCCATTCATCCGGGGGCATACAGTCATGCAAAATAATGATTCCAGCCCGAGCGAGGCTTTGCATCGCATTATTTATGTCTTTTAATACTTGTTCTTCTGTGTGCAGCCCATCGATAAATATAAGGTCAAATTTCTCTCGGTTTTGAAGGAAAAAGTCATCAGATGTTCCAGTAAAAGTGGACACTGGTTCTATATCTACTCCAACTTTATATTCACAATTTATATGGGCAAAATTTGAGCGCTCATCTTGAACCCCGATCTCCAGGTACCTGTGGTAATTGCGTGAACGGATGAAGTAATTAATCAGTTTGGTCCTGTCCATAGAGTTAACAGTTCTTTTTTGATACTTCAGTACACTCCAAGTACATGCTTCACGCCTCAAGCGTTTTCCGGACGCTTTGCAATACTATTTCCGGGCTTAATCGCATTAGGGCCTGGCATCCTCCTACTCCACATGCCGATCTGTAGCTCTTTGCCGGAGAAAAATGGCAACCGACACAATCCAGGACTGATGGATCAAGAGCGATGGTTTCAACACAGGGGTCATGCCCAAAAACAACACTTCCCTGCGTTGGGCCGCAAATCGCTAATGTATGCTTCCCAAGGGCGCCGGAAAGGTGCGCAGGCCCCGAATCACAGCCGATCACGTAATCTGACAGGGCCATCATCGCCGATACCCGCGAAAGGTCAAATCCATAATACCATTTACAATTCATGTAGTCAACATCCTGGCTGGTACTGCCCATTGCCGCCACTGCATATCCGTGCTTTTGCAGGATATCCACGATATCCATAAAATAGGCTTTAGGCCATTGCCTTACAAGCCAGGCTGTCTTTGGAAAAATGAGGATTCGTTTTTTCGGTTGGCCATCCGTAATTCCCCGCCATTCTTCCCTCGCCCAATTCAGGGCTTCTGCATCACCAGCATAATTTGGACGCCTGGGTTCGACTATACCAAGCCCCAGCGACTCACACCAGTGGTGAAACCTTGACTTACCAGCAGGCTGACCGTTAGCGACCTGTTCGAATTCAAATAGATGGCCTAAGCCTGCCGTTTCAGAAAAATCTGCCCCACTCTCATCCGTAATAAAAGCAGCATCAATTCCGAGAATCTCGGGAACAACCTTATATCCTCTTGGGTTCAACTTGAGTTGGACAGAGGACGCTGTATCCCTGATACTGTTCAATATCCAACAAGCCAGGACGATATCGCCGATACCCTGGGTTGGAAAATCCATTATAAATTCCATAGGAAAAATAAATAGCGCTACTGGTTCTTATTACCCTTTCTTTTCCCTGTCGAGTTTAGCCGCCTCTTCGGGCCAGGAAGATGGATCAATGCTTTTGCTCACCTGGGCTTCATCCAGGATCTTCCTTAGCGCAGCGCCACTCTTTTTTGACAGGGCTTCATAGGTCTTAATGCCGGCAGTATTGAGCACTTCTTCACTTTTTGCCCCCAGGCCTGGGATCTTCTTCAAATTGTCTTTTTCGGATTTTTCCTGCAGGTCTCTCAATTCGCTCCACTTGCCTTGGTAAGCGAGTTCGGCCTGCTCCGGCCAGTTTGCCGTGCCATACCGGTCAGGATTTGTCAGTCCTTCCTTCTTCAGGATATTATCCAAATCTTCTTTCTTGGCCTCCGACAGCTTCTTTAGCGTTTTAATACCGGCCTCATTGAGATAATACTCCATCTTAGCACCGATGCCATTGACGATTTTCAGGTCATCTTTCCGTTGCCACATTTCGGCCATCAGCCGCAACCGCTCTTCCATCAGGGTAGGTGGAGGGATTGGTACAATCTTGGTCTGCACAGAAGCGGCAAAATCCAGATTGTAATTATAGGTAGACGCATAATGGGCATCCACAGGAGCGGTCTGAATATGATATTGATCGTCTTCGCTTTTGGAAACTTTTAAAGCAACTTTAATATTGATGACCGTATCCACAAAATGATAAAAATTAGGTACAAACCCCAATTCGATCATGCTTACCTTCTGTGGGATGATATCGTTATTTTCACCCTCATAGGTATGCCCGAAAAATACCCGTGTATCTATCTTTTTCACTTCCTTCGTTGCTTCATCGAATACAGGTTCTCCGGTTTCAGGGTCTCGAACGATACGTTCTCCTCCCATAAATTCAGCAGTAGCCATACTAACCTTGTCCAGTTCGAACTGTGCCTCGGCAAGGCCTTTAGCAATACTGGTCAGCATCTCCCCTAAAGGCAGATACATCAGGTCTTTTCCAGGGTCTCCTAAGGATTTTTTATCAAACATTCTCAAATGTGTTAAATGGCTATCAAACCTCCATTGGCCTCATCTTAATCCACTCAGGATTAGGGCTGGGTTTCGGCTTTAGCTTTTGCATCTTGTTCCATAATCAGGCGAATGCGCTCTTCCAGAATGGCGGGTGGTGGCACCGGCACTAATTTTGTTCTTACCAGGCTAGACCCCTCCACACTGTAGTCATACTTTTTGGCATACTTGGCATTTACCGTGGAAGTCGTTACCGTTGCTTCGGCAGACGCAGAAGCACTCCAAAAACTCAACTTGGCCTTGGCCTTTGCCGTCCTTTTGCTGTACGAGCTGGAATGCTCGGATGAAGTCGAGGTCGTCATGCTCACCACGATCTTGATCTCAATCACGGTATCCACAAATTGATAAAAGGTAGGGCGCATTCCCAGTTCGAACAAGGATACCCGCTCCCCGTTAAAGTCGATCTTATCTTCTTCATTGGCGCCGCTCATCATCAAGGCTACCTGGGCGCTGCTCTCGTCCAGCGCTACTTGGGCCTTGGCAATCCCCATAGCAATATTCTTGATAAGATCCTCAAAGGGAAATGCGCCTATTTCCTGGCCGACCTGACTCATAATATTCTATTTTCTGTAGTTATTTCTATGCAGAAAACTTAATGATCACCTTTTCGCCAGCTCTTAATATCGTGCCGGACGCTGGTTGTACCTCACTCACTGTTCCTTCGCCTTCGGAACTAAATTGAATGTTTAGCACTCCAAGTAGATTTTTAACCTCTGCCAAGTTTTTTCCCTTTAATTGGGGCACTACCCTGATTTGCTCTGCCTGGGCAGAAGGCGGTACCGGCACAATCTTGAAAGATATCTTACTGGCAGCCTTAATATCGTAGTTATACCGATTCGAATAATTCGCATCAATGGGTGCGGCATACATCTTCAGAGGGCGAATACCTTCAGGAGACCCAATTTCGGCATTGCCATGAATATCAGAGTGCTCACTAATAGACAGGGAAATCGTCATTTCGGCATTTAATTCCGGTATGCGATACCAGGTCGGCTGGTAGCCAAGGGCTTGTAACTGTCTTCTCAACCCGTCATCGCCTCCATAGAGGTCTTTGTAGGCTTCAATAGTCCGCATATCCATAGCCTGCTGGGCATCGGCCACCCCTCTGGCAACTGACAGGATCATCTCGTGTAGCGGCGCCGATAGCGAATCAAACAGTTCATCGTCTTCTCGTCTTGCCATTATGCTTTTGTTTTCTTGGTTTGATCTAATCCAATAATTCTCTTCCCAATGAAAATAATCACGGTCGTGCCTACCTCTACCAAACCCTCGTCATTTTCAGCTTCGACTACCGACGGTTCCGGATCCTGAAGCATTATCCGGTCTACTTTCATATCATCGTCCGTTACCAGGTATTTGATATCTGTATGCAAACCGGCATTCGTCAATTGACGCCGGGCCATAATCTCCGTCATATCTCTTACGTCAGGTACGTTGGTCAGCCTTTTCTTCGGTTTTTCTACGGATTTAGGTGGTTCAAAATCAATGCGAAAAGTACTCAGATTCGAACCGGTCTTATGCATCTGCTCAATGGTTGGGAATATAAAAGATTTTCCATCTTCTTTGGGGATCACCTTAAAGTCCAGGTGAACCGCTCCCAGGTTATAACCAGTCCCCTTTGTTTTATTTCGAACTTCCTCAATAGACTGCCTTGCATTTTCGATAAAGGTCGAAATCTCGACACCTTGCTCTTCCACAGATTTTGAAGGCGTTGTTTCTACCGCTGATGCTGTTTTCACCTCTTCTGCCGGTTCAGCCCGCTGCTTTTCAGTAGCCCCACCACTTTGCACCCCGGCAAATGACCCATCCCCAGCTACCCGATTAGGGTTTTGCGCCTGGTCAAATTTCAGGAAATATTGAAGCCCTGGCGCCTGATAAACATCGATATCCTTGAATAGCTGAAGCTCCGAATCGGATAAGGGTTTATTCCAAAAGCGCACCCGGCCGATTTTTCCTTTAAACACGGAATTTTGGTCTGGCCAGGCGCCTAATAAGATCACATCATCGGCATGGAAAGAAGGCCTGTTTGACTCTTCACCAACCTGCTCTCCGTTGACAAATACCCGTTGCACTTCCCAGTCCACATCATAGACAAATGCCAAATGATACCATTGATTGGGTTCCAAAACAAACTCGCCAACCGTATCCTGGTCATAGAACCCCATATAAGGCTTGCTATTGCGAATCAGAAAGTGAAGATTGGTACGTTCCTCATGCGTATCATCTGCTGAGGCTAAAATGGCATATTGCTGAGACACATCGTAGGGTTTAATCCAAGCCTCTACGGTAAAGCTGGAATCCAGGAGCCCCAATTCACGGGCCGTTCCCAATACTATGCCATCCTTGTTGCTCCCGTCAAATTCAATGTAATTCGAAGGATCACGCTCTAAACGTAAGGCAGCTTCCGTTTCAGGTGGAAAGCCATTGAAGTAAATCTGCCCATTTTTATCAAACACCCAGAATGCCGTGAGCGATTCCTGGCCGGCCGTTTCCTCCACACTGGCCTTCATTAAACGGATAGCATCATCTGTGCTTTCTACGGCCTGTTTCCAGATGCGTATAGGCCCGATATTACCTATCAACCGGGAGTTTTCCCTTGGCCAGTGCCCCAGCAATAAAGTGCCACTCGCCGAATAGATGTACTTATTTTTGCCTATGGTTTGATGCTCCCCATTGACGTAGATATACTGATGCGCACGGCCGTTGCCGATGACTTTTTGAGAAAAAACCAGGTGATTCCATTCCCCCAGTTTAAGAGGATGCTGGCCGTAGGTATCATTCATAATGACCCCGAACATCGGCCTTATCCCTTTTTGTTTGTTGCCCTCAACCTGCAAATTCAGGTTGGTATAGCGGGCATCCCGGTCGGCAGAATCCTCACAGATCAATGGATATTTCAGGGAAGTATCCATCCCGTTCATATACACCCAAAAGTCAATCGTGAAATCGGCCTTATCCACACCAAAGTCTGCGGCAGGCCCTAGTTCAATGAAAGGGTCATCGTCTCCGCCCAATGCTATATAATGAAATGGCTGCATATCAATTTTTTATTTCCGTTCCTCCACAATTTGTTGTTATCTGCCAAATAATCCTCCCAACCCAAAAATGGAGCCTCCAGATTTAATATGATCGATCAGATCCAAAGCTTTTTTAGCGGCTTCTTCATTTGAAACCTTTGTCTTTTTGGTTGTCCCATCAATGACAAGCGTTTCCGTCTTTCCCAATACATCAATAATGACTGCCACCCGTGTCTTGATGGAAGAATCGACGGTGAGTTTGGAAAAGGCATTGCCCTCTTTATCGGTGTTTACGAGGGCATGGTCAAAATAGATCTTATCCCATTCTACTTTCACGCCCTTTCCCTTATTCCCATCCAGGCCGTTGGTCAGCTTTTCGCTCAACGGACGATCAATATTGTAATGGACAGCAATACCTGCCTGAGGTTCTCCAATAACCGACTGTACATTAATGATGACGTTGAAATCGCCAGACTCCAGTTCCTGCACCAGGGTCCGGGGAATGGGCGGCGGCTTACCCAGGTCACTCGGCACGGCAACGAAGGCGCCTTTGATGACACTGGCTTGTTCCACCTCGCTGGACCGGCTCCCCGAGGATTGCCCGCCTACCGGTTTGGCCCGAAATACCTTTTTATCACTGTCCTCCGAACTCGCAGACAGTTGGATCGACATCTTCAACTCAAATTCCAGTTTGGGCAATTGATAAGTGGTATAGGACATCCCGTCGACCGAAAGGACTTTGGTATTGTTCAACTGCCGTTGCACCCGTTGAAGGCTATCTGCGATACCCAGCAAATAATCATCAATAGGGGCTGTCATCTCCCCTATTTCCGGTTTATCATTATTTTCTGTCTGAGCTAATTCATCACTCATTCGCTGTGATTCTATTTTCTTATTTAAGTAAGTACTTGGACAAAAATAGTGTTAGATAAAGGAAAATGCAGGGATGGCCCGTACACCCTGCCTGCCCGCTAGTCCGCGGCCTGGCAGGCAGGTGTACACCTCCCAAGCTATTCCGGGGCCGTACATCGTACACACCTGGCGTTATTGGTTCATTATTTGTGTCCGAGTACTCACTAAATAGCCATGTCATTCTTTTCCCGTTTACGCTCAAGGGCAGCCTGTCGTTGGCGTTCCCGCCTGCGCTCAAAGGATTCCTCCTCCGCTTTTTCCCTTATTCTCAGTTGTTTCAGCTTGTCCAGTACGGCTTGGCGCTGGCTTTCCCGCTTACGCTGAAAAGCTTGCACCGTTCTGGTTTGGGCCTCTTTTTCTTTTTGCAATGCCTCCTGTTGCCGTTGCTTTCTTCGCACCTCCAATTCGGCGAGCCGTTGCTCCTCCTCTTGTCGCTTCTTAGCAGCTTGTAAAGCCTTGGCTTTTGCTTCTTTTGCCTGTCTCCCTTCCTCCGCTTTCCGTTGCTTGCGCAGGGCTTCCAATTCGGCGAGCCGTTGCGCTTCCTGCTGACGTTGGGCCGCTTGCGCCGCTTTTATCTTAGCATCTTTCGCCCTTTGCAATTCCTCCTGCTGCCGTTGCTTGCGAAGGGCTTCCAACTCGGCGAGCCGCTGGGCTTCTTCGCGTTGCCGGGCAAGCTGCTGTGCTTTTATCAGGGCTTCTTCTGCCTTTTGCCGTTCTTCCTGCTGCCGTTGCTGGCGCAGGGCTTCCAACTCGGCGAGCCGTTGTTCTTCCTGTTGGCGTTGAGCCGCCTGAATAGCTATTTTTTCGGCTTCGTTGGCTTTTTTCAACTGCTCCTTTAGCTGCTGTTCGGCCGCCCGCTTCCGGGCCTGCTCTTCCCGGGCTGCAGAAGGTTTGCCGGCTGGCTCCTGCTTCCGCTGGATCGCCATTCCGCCGGCCTTTTGTGGCTTGCGCAGGGGCGGCTTTTGAGCGGGGCGCTTCACTTTTGCAGGAAGCTTGGGCTTTGGCTTGCCCATGGCATCCACTTCAAAGTGCCCGGGTTGGGGTTTGGAACCCCGCTTCTTTTGCTGGCCCGGTGGATGGAGCCCTTTCTGTACGTCCAGGCTTTGCTGCTCATTTTGCTTTTCCTGGCTGCTCGTCGGGGCTTTTTGCGCTTGCTGCTGTTCCGCCTGACGGTTGGCCCGCGCCTGTTCCAGCTTCGCATCCAGTTGCTCGTACACTTTCGCCTGTTCCTTTTCCAGCAGCCGCTTTTGCAAGGCGGCGGCGGCCAGCTTTTCGGCGGCCTCTTCTTCCTGCCGGGCCTTTGCCCTGGCCAGTTGCTGTTGTTTGATGCGGTTGGCCGCCTGCCGGGCATCCCACGCTGCCTGTATGCGCTCCCGTCGGCGGAGGGCTTCGAGCGCTTCCTGTTGTTCTGCCTGCCGCCGTTCCTCCGCCTTTCGGTTCGCAATCCTTTCTTCCAGCGTTTTGAGCTTCAGGAAGTGTTGCTTTTCCTGCTCTTTGCGCTCCTGCCGTTCCTGGATGCGGGTTTCCTTGGTGTGTACCTTGATGGGGTACATCAGTTTCTGCCGTTCCTCTTCCGGATCAGGTGGCGCTTCGCCGGTAAGCTGCTTGAGCCGGTCTTCTGCTTTCTGCCGCTTTTGCAGCAGCGCCTTGACCGAATCCGGCAGCTCTACCTGGCTTTTGAGGTAGGTTAAGCCGGGTTCGGAACCGGATTGTTGTTCCGCCCCGTCTTCATCATCCAGCAGATCTTCCCATGACTTGTAGTCTTCTTCCATTTAAAGATTATGTCACTTTCCTTTTATCATCTGGAATCGGATTTTCATCCATGATCTTCCGCAACCGCTCCTCCAATATCGCCGGAGGCGGAACCGGAACCAGCTTGGTACGGATCAGGCTCGAGCCCTCTGCACTGTACTGATACTTGGAGGCAAAAGAGGCGCTCACCGTCGAGGCGCTCATCGAGGCCCCCAAATCCCAGGGCGCTCTGTTCAAACTAGCCTTCCCCTGAACATCGACATTCATTTTGGAATCCGATTCGGAAAGGGTCATGCTGATCGACATTTTCACCTCCAGAATAGTGTCTACAAACTGGTAAAACGTAGGCGTAAATCCCAGCTCCAACATGGAATACTTTTTATCCCCGAACTGGACCAAAACCCCTTCCTCAAGGACAGTACCATCTTTGTCTTTGATAGGGGTCCCACTCATCATCTGCGCTACCCGCATGCTCGACTTATCCAATTCGAACTGCGCCTGAGAAATACCAAGCCCCATCTCCCGGATAATAGAGGAAAGCTTGACATCGGCTAATTCTTTTCCCACATTGATGTCCCTGCCTTTTTCAGCGATCGTTCTTTCATCCTTTTTTTCTGGCATGATGGTTGTTTGATTTAAGGGTGTTTAAATGATTAGCCAGGGGGTTGCCAGACATTGCTGAACCCCTGACTAAAAAAGCCATTTGGCTGTTATGAGTTAGCCCCTATTCTCCGCTCTTCGAGCATTTTCTCCATTTCCATCATCTGACGAATGCGCTCTTCCAATAAGCCGGGAGGAGGCACCGGAACGATTTTGGTGCGAACCATACTCGACCCTTCTACTGAATAATTATACTTACTGGTGTAATTTGCGTCTACGGTTTGGGTTTTAGCCGTTTGGGATTTAGAGTTATACGACTGCGAATAAGGCTGGCGCCACCACCAATATCCGCTGCTGCCCCGGTAGGAATAATCTTTCTGTGTTGCTTCATCGGTCCTCGTCTGCTCCTGTTTGGTCTCATCGTTCGATTGCGTCATCTTCACGACGATCTTGATCTCGATAATGGTATCGACAAACTGATAGAAGTTGGGGGTAAAACCCAGCTCCATCATGCTCGCCAGCTTGGGTTCGCGCTTGGTGCCGCCGCCGCCGATAAGAGATACTCTCGTTTCGTCTGTATACCCAGATCCACCATTAGTAACAGTAATGCTATCGACCACACCATCTACTAGTACGGCTTGTGCTGTTGCACCTGTTCCAACACCAAGAATTTGAACTTCTGGAGGGAAAGCGTAATGGCTACCTTTGTTAACACCTTCTCCAGACGTCATACTTATTGAAGTGATCGTTCCTGAACTAACACCAACAGCACCTGCCTTAGCATCCACCCGCTGGTAGTCATACCCAAAATAGACGCGCGTGTCTACGCGCTGTACCTCTCTCTGGTTGTTTACATCGGTGCGGTAGAGCGGTTCTCCCGTATCCAGGTCCCGGAGGATCGAATTGCCACTCATTAACTCGGCCACGCGAATGCTCGACTTATCCAGTTCCCATTGCCCCTGTCCGATGCCAATGGCGATGCTCGAAATCAAAGAGCCGAATGGTACGGCCCCCATTTCTCTTCCGACATCACCTGTGTTATAATCTGCCATGATACGTTTAGTTTTGTAAGGTTTTGAATATTTATTTTTGACTTATTTCTTATCCTTGTTGCTTTTCTCCGCTATGGAGCTGCTAATCAATTGTTTCAGTTCGGTAGGCGCCGGGATGGACACGATCTTCGCATTAACCTCGCTGGCCGCATTGGCGCTAAAGGAATACTTATTGCTATAGCTGGCCGATAAGCCGACGCCCCACATGCCTATAGGTGGACCAATATTCACGGAAGCGCCTACCGTAAAGCCGGCCCCTTCCATCGAACTGATCGAGAATTTCATATTGAGGTTGACTTCCGAGAAGTGGTAAAAAGAAGGTAATAACCCCAATTCCAGTAAGGACTTAGTCTGGCCACCCAGTTCAATCTTATTTTCATCCTTCGACATAGCCTGTATGGCCTTGATGACATATTCATCCATGGCATATTGTGCATCGGCAATGCCCTGCCCGAGACTGTTCATCATCTCCCAGATCGGCGCATTGGCCATCATCTTGAATACCTTGGCGGCTTTGTCTGACATACCTATTCCGTATTACAGGTTATTTAAAATGTACTACCCTGTTATTCCGACTTCTTGGAAGAAGCAGCCAGGCTGCTTTGAATAAAGGCCTTGAATGCTTCTGGCGCCGGCACACTCACCAGCTTGGCTTCTATACTAGCCGCACCCGTTACATCAAAGTTGTATTTCCGGCTTTCGGAAAGGTTGATGGTGGCGGACATGGCTACGCTGGTGGCCGAATTTCGGACGGTGCCTTTCTGTGGCGGAGGCGGCGGCTGTTCTTGCGGTTGGGGTTGGCCTTCATTAACATCTTCTATTGGACGTTCTGGAGGTGTACCTGACATGATTGCTTGTTTTAATTATGAATGAACTAATTTGAGGTTTATGGATTTTATGTACCTGTACCTGTACCCGTGCCCCTACCTGTGCCTGTACCTCTGCCTGTACCTGTACCCCTACCTGTACCTGTACCCCTACCTGTGCCTGTACCTCTGCCTGTACCTGTGCCTGTACCTCTGCCTGTACCTGTACCTGTACCTCTGCCTGTACCTGTACCCGTGCCTGTTCCTGCTCCTGCTCCTGTTCCTGCTCCCGTACCTGCTCCCGTACCTGCTCCCGTACCCGTACCCGATCCTGCTCCCGATCCTGCTCCTGCTCCCGTGCCTCCCACATCATTTTCATCATACGTTTGCGATGACGTGTCACGCTTAACCCCAACAGTGAGTTCGAGGCTGGCGCTGCTCTGTTCTTCGACCCTCATGGAGATGGTCACACTAACCTTTATCGTAGCCTCCGAGAAATGGTAAAAGGTGGGTAAAAAACCCAGTTCCAACAAGCTCTTGGTCATGGGCTTGCCATCGGCGCCTTCGAGGGTCAGGGTGGTCTCGATCAGCTTGGCGGTTGCTTGTATCGACGCCTCATCGAGCGCTTGCTGGGCTTCTGCAACGCCTAGCGCCAGGTTGCGCATCAGGGTGGTCAATGGATATTGTTCGAGCGTACTGCCCACTAAATTCGGATCAAGGTTTTCCATATCTACAGATTATTCTTCAGGTGCTTAAATGCGTATTAGTTATTCTCCAATTTGCGGTTCATTTGGCAATTTGATGGCATTTTGCGGTTGTACAGTTTTGGGGGTCACCGCAAAATAGTTGAGCCGGTATTGCTCCTCCAGGATGCGCTGCGCATCGAGGTGGTAGCCCATCTGTATCCAGCGGAGCATCTTGTCGGCCAGTGGGAATTGCCTTTTTTCGGCTCTGATCAATTGTATTGCCTTTTGCAAATATTCCTTCGCTTCTTCTTTGCGCCCCAACTTAAAAAGGATGATGCCTTTCTTTTGATGGATATGGGCGAAGTCAAAGCGCGCAAATTCATTAGGTGGCGGCGTCTTCTCATACAATTCCAACGCCTGATTACAGTAGTCGAGCACTTCGTCGTACATGCCTGTATGCTCCATCGACTCCAGGGCGCTCTCCAGGTAGGCCCGGAAAAAGATCTCCGGGTCGCCGGCTTCTACCGTCATCCCAATCGCCGTCTGATAGTACAGCAATGCCATTTTATGCCTGCCCTGCAGTGCATACACCTTGCCTTGCTCGGCGATACCCAGATGCAGGCGCACCCCATCTTTCTCCAGGTCGGGCATTTGCTCATTAACCGCTGTATTTCCTTGTTCCGCCATTACCGTAATATTCGGCTGGTTATCGTACCGATTCTTTTCAATTCGTGTTGCAACCACCGTACCTGGGGGCTGGTGAAGGGCCCGTCCAGTTGTTGCTTTTCCAGAATGGACTGGCTGGCCAGGCCTTTGTCTATACCGCCCACCACCTTGAGCACTTCAAGGGTCCCCTCAAGGTCTTTTATGGCCTGTATTTTCAGTGAAAACGACTGAAACACCAGCAGGTGGGCAGAGCTCACTGCCCCCAATTGGTTCAGTTTTCCGATCTCCTCATCCACTCGGTCAAACCGTATGTTCTTATGCAAAATGATAGGCAGTTGGCGCACCACTTTTTGGGCGATCTTTTCCGGCATACCGGTCGACTCGGCCAGGTAGGCCATCATCTCGGGTGTATCCGGCGCCTGGTCGAGGCGCAGGTCAAAGCGCTCAAAGTCCCGGTTGACGATCTTGATCGGCAAACTCGTGCGGCTGGTCTGTTGCCACAGTTTATCGGCTATTGGCCGGCTGATACCTCCGCATAACAGGGAGGCTACGTTGTAGTTGGCCGCTTTATTCCATTCGACTCCCAAGCCATTTAACATCTGCTCGATAATTCCCTGCTCGTAGGCTGAGCATGTGCCTTTAAAGACATCGAATAAGGCGGAGTCCGGTTTCGAAATATCAACCGCTACGTTGAAAGCCTTAAACCGCTGTTGGATCACCAGTGCCGTATTTTGCGATATCTTGCCCAACATGACCGTCGGCGATTTGCACAACAACTGGCGGATCTCGTCGATCCCAAGGCCGGTAATGGCAATGATCTCCTTGGCAATGTCCTGAATGTGCTCAAAATCATTGATCACCAGGGCTACTTCGTGGCCGCTGTCGCCCGGCTCAAAAGGTTCGTCCTTATGCACCACCCTGCTTTCCAGCCCCGTAGACAGTAAAAGGCCGTTGATCTCCTTTGCTGCCTGCTCCGGAAGCCCGGAGAACAGCATGGAGGGCGTCTGGAATAACAGCGCCGCAATCTTGTTCTCGGACAAGGGCGATATCTTTTTCAGCGCCTGCACCAGTCCTACGCCGGTAGTCCCGATGGAATCCACCACTATGCCGAAATGGGCGTTTTCAGCCTTGGCGGTATTTTCTACTAAAATGGTATTGGTACTCGTCTCCATAATCTGAAAAAAGTTGTGGGGCGCTTTTATCTGCCTCCAAAATGCCAAAAATACCCTTCACCGCAAAAGACATTTTCAGGGCTTTACCACAAAAAAATCAAAGGCAAATCGATGAAAATTAGTTTTATTTATATGATAATCAACTATTTGAAATTCATCTTCTACCACAAAAAAACAAGACAATTACGTCTGAATTTTTTTTTGGACCGTCCAGGGAACGCAGTTTAGCCCCCTCCCAACCTCCCCCGAAGGGAGAGGGGGGGCCTGGAGGCGCCGGCTGTCAGGGGGTGGCTGGAGCCGGGCGCCGCTCCACAAGGCTTACGGGGCTTGGCTGGCTTGGATAAGTGAAGAGGCCACTCCAAGTGTCCGCTTCACGCTTACAACACACCAGCCTCCAGGCCACCGCGTCTTTCCCCTCAAGCAAAGCCTACTGCCTACTGCCGACCGCCGACCGCCCTACAACGGCGTCTCAATATTCGCCATGGCCACCCACGGCTGGTTCCAGTTGCCAAATGGGAACTTCGCGTGCTGCTTTGCCGTGCTCCCTCCGCAATCGCAGTTGCCGCCGGTGCGGGAGGCGGTGTACTTTGTATTGCGGCCGTGCATGATGGTGTATTTGGTCACGTTGCCGGCATCATCTTTCTCAACCTTAGTCACCACGGCTATGTGCATAATGCCTACCCCGCGCGTGGTGAGTTCGTCAATGCTGGGGTTGCTGTACTGTTTGTCCGTCTGGCCGTAAAACATCACGGTGCCGGGGCGGATCTTGTTGCCATCGGCCTTCGCGTCCTGCACGATGTACAGGTTGTTGTTGTTGTGATACCATTTGGCGACCGCCCGGGAGTCGCGGTCCTCGGCGTAGGTGGGGTAATGGTACTTCGACTTGTCGCCCAGCTCCTTCATTTTCCGCTGCACCATGTCTTTGATCTTGTGGTAGATGCCGGAGCAGTCCTGCCCGAGGTCGCTCCTGTACTCCAGTTGCTGGGCTTCCAGGTCCTGGGAGATCAGGTCCAGGATGACGGAGAGCCGTTCTTCGTCTGCCTCGTGGGGGGCAAGCCCGCCGCTGCCGGTGTTGGGCGCCGGGCTGGGTTCTTCCGTGGGGGGCGGCGGCGCTGCTGTGGTGTCCTGAATTACGGCCGCCGTCTGTGTATCGGCAGGCGCGGTGGTAGTGGTGGTTTCATCCGATACCTTGGCTGGTGTCTTTTCGGAACCGCCGGAGCAACCCGTGAAAAAACACAGAGCGAGGGACAGGAAAAGGGGGGTGGTCAAATAGGTGGTAATCCGTTTCATAGTTTTTGAATTTTTGTTTTGCAATCTTCGGTTCGAAAAGCCCAGGTTTTATGGCGCTTCCGAAGCGACTATTCTTTATTTGTGCTTTTGCCCTTTGGTTACCCGGACAATCCGAAATTTTCAACCTTCACCCCCCCTCTCCGAGCCGGGTAAGCCTCTGATTTCCGTCCCGATTTCCGATTTCCGATCCCCACCTCCAACGTCGGTACGGGCCTTCGCCCGCCAAAGCGGCTTCGGCCTGCGGCGGCGGGACTCCCTACGGCCGCTTCCCACTTTCGATTTCCGATTTCCCATCCCGACCTCCTTCGTCGGTGCGGGACTCCCTTCGGTCGCTTCCCACTTTCGATTTCCGATTTCCGATTTCCCACTTCCGATTTCCTTCACCGCCACCCCCATTCCCGCAGCACCTCCAGCGGCCTTTTCCCGAATTCCTGCTCAAACTGGCTGATGAAGTAGCTGATGCTGATGTAGCCCACGGCCGCTGCCGTTTCCTTCACCGTGCGGTAGGCGCCGTCTTCCAGGTATTGCCTGGCCCGCTGCAGCCGGTGCTGCCGGACGAACTGTTGGGGGGATAAGCCGGAGAGTTGCTTCACCCTGCGGAACAGGTGGCGCTCGCTGAAGCCCATGTGGGCGGCCAGCGCGGCGTTATCCAGGCCGCCATCGGCGATGTTTTCCTGAATAGCCTGGCTAAGCCGGGCGAGCCACTTGTTCTCTGAGGGCATGGTAATAGGGTTTTGGGTGTTAGTCCTTGAAGTACCTGGGGTGTACGGTGTACGGTGTACGATGTACGATGTACGATGTACGATGTACGATGTACGATGTACGATGTACGATGTACGATGTACGATGTACGATGTACGATGTACGATGTACGATGTACGATGTACGATGTACGGTGTACGATGTACGATGTACGGTGTACGATGTACGGTGTACGATGTATGATGCTTGCCCGGCGGCGGCAACGGACGGGTACGAGTCATCCCTGCATCCTCCTTTATGTAGCACTATTTTAGTCCAGGAACTTTTAATCGCCTAAATAAATATGCCATAAATAGTAGCAATCCGCCAAAGACAAATTTGAGGGTTTACCACAAAAAAAAATAATCTTGATTAATTTAATAATTTGAATATCATGTTATTAAAACTATATTCAACCACAATAAAACAATGTTTTTACGTGAAAAAATTGTTGCAGATTTATTCGAGGCGGCCTCTGAACCGGGATTTATGGGATTCAGATTAGCAGGAAAAGAATGCCTGAATCAGCGCAACCCCAATCGTAATATTCCTGAAAATCCTATAAATTCCGGTTCAAACACTGCTTCAGCCGGCATGGAGAAGTGAAGCGTCCACTTTCAGTGGTGGCCTTCTGACTTGAGGGGGCGCCAGGCAAAAGGAGTATCTCCTAAGCATTTAAACCCGGATTCGCATGATTTGCCATGCCATACCATAAAGAGGCCTAAAATACCCTGTTCCCGCCAAAGGCATTTTCAGAACATTACCATAAAAAAAGCCTGCAATTTTGAATGGTTTATTGCTGTAAGCCTTTGGTTGCAGTATATTGCCTTTCCATATCTACCACAAAAATGCCTGCTTTATCCGCCACAAAATTTTTGCGCCTGCTCCAGACTTTCGACGAAAAGGAGCTCAATGCCTTCGACGCCTGGCTGCGCTCCCCCTGGTGCAACAGCAACAAAAACCTGCCCCGGCTTCTGGAAAAGCTAAAGCGGTATCACCCCAAATTCGATAAGCGGAAGCTGGACAAGGAAACGCTATTTCACGAAGTGCTGCCGCAGGGCAAGTTCAGCGACCGGCGGATGAACAATCTATTGTCGGAGGCTTACCTGGCGGCGGAGCAATTCCTTGCCTTTCACCGCTTCTCCCACAAGCCCGGCCTGCAGCAGGCCCTGCTGGCCGAGGAATTCCAGGGCCGCTACCTCGACGACTGGTTCTTCCGCAATGCTGGCCAGGAAATCGAAAGGCTGGAAGCCATGGAAGTCAAGGATTGGGAAAGCCAACTCAACCTGTACCGCCTGTACCGCCTCATCTACCATCACCCCAACCAGAACCCGCGCATGCAGCCAGGCGGCTCGCCGATCGGCAAAATGGGCGCACAGGCGGATTTGCTCTACCTGCTGGAAAAGGCCGCCATCATCAATGAAATGATGGCCCGCAACCGGCTCCTCCGGGGGGAAGACCACGACGTAGCGGCCGAACTGAAAAAATGGGAGGCTGTCGGCGAAGGCGTTCAACACCCTTCTATCGATCTGTACCGGATGCGCTTCGCTTTCCTGGCGGAAAACCAACTCAGCCAGTACTGGGCGTTGAGGGATGCCTTTTTGAATAACCGGGGCCAACACAACGAGAGAGAGCAAAAGCTGCATCTCGTATCCCTGCTCAACGACACCATGGCCTTCATCAAATCCGGCCAGCTCGACATTACCGACAGCCTGCCGCTCTATCAGTTGGGGCTGGAAACAGGAGTGCTCCTGCACCAGGGGCAACTGAGCCGCAATACCTACACGACTATCGTGATCGCCAGCAACACGAAGGGGACCTTTGATTTTACCACCCATTTTATCGAAACCTATACTGCGCAGGTTGAAAAAAATATCCGGAATGACTGTTACAATTGGGCCAGGGCCCATACCGCCTACTGGCAGCAAAACCTGGAGGAATGCCTGGCCATTCTGAAACGGCACACCTTCAAGGCGCCTTATTTTCAACTGATTGGGCGGGTGCTGAATACCCAGGTGTATTTCGACCTGTTCCTGAAAGACGAATCCTATCAGCGATACCTGTTCAGTTACTTTGACACCTTCGAAAAATGGCTGGGCCGGGAGAAGGTATGGTCAAAATCGGCAAAAGCGTCCTTCCTCCGCTTCGTGCAAATATGCCGGCCCCTGGCCCGGTACCATGCCGATGCCGGCCCCGAAACGCAGAAGGTGGAACATTTGCTGAGAAGAGAGCGCAACGTCCAGGCCCTGAACTGGCTGAAGCAGAAAAAGGAGGAGGTCCTGCGGTTGAAAGCAGGGAAAACGCCCCGGCCGGAACCCGGCGATTAGTTCACCACCAGGTCTTCGACTACGATCTTACGGGCCGTTAATGCGGGGTTGACAGGGTTTAATTGGTGTTCTTCTTTCATGACGGAAGTTTGTTTAGGGTTTAGCAAAATGGCCTGAACGGTTTTCACCCGATCAAAGCATGGCATCTGTCTTGTGTTTTTCCCGGAGCGCCAGGTTGATCGCACCCTTCAAATATGGGGGTATCCGGATGGGTTATTTCCGTCAATCTTGTCGCATTTTCCGTCAAAATGGAGCGCCAGAAGGCCCGTTCACTCTTCCAGCAAGTCCGACGGCAGCTTCCCAAAGCGGTTCTTGTAGCTGCGCGAAAAAGAGCGGGCGTCGGAATAGCCCACTTCGGCCGCCACCCGGGCGACGGAGGTGAAGGTGCGATGCTCCAGCAACCGGCGGGCCTCGTTGAAGCGCATTTCCTGGAGGTATTGTACAGGGGAAAGCCCGGCCAGGCGCTTCAACTGGCGCAGCAGGGTAGACTCGCTCATGGTAAATTCATTAGCCAATACAGGTACGGACAGGGTATCGTCGCCGAGGTGTTGCTGGACATAAGCTTCAAAGCCCTGCAGCCATTGCTGGTCCTCTTCGGAAATGAGCATTGGGGGTTCCGCTTCAGCTTCATCCGGCGCTTCCTCAAGCCTGGCGGCCCGGTTTTTCAACAGGTTTTCGATCCGCGCCAGCAGTTCTTCCTCGTCAAACGGCTTGGTGAGGTAGTCGTCCACCCCGATACGAAGGGCCTTCAGCCTGTCGCTGGCCTCCGCCCGTGCGGTGAGCATGATGACGGGAATGTGCCGGGTGGCGTCCTCGGATTTGAGCCTTTCGAGGAGTTGGTAGCCGTCCATGACGGGCATCATGAGGTCGGAGAGAATCAGTTCCACTTGAGCCCCTCCCTGCCCCCCCAATGGGGGGGAGATGCGCTGAGAAGCCTCCCCCCACCCCCCTCCAATGGAGGTGGAGCGAGCAGAATCGGGGGCTTTCATCCCCCCTTCGGGGGAGACGGGGGGGGCTAATAAACCCAAAGCCGCCTTGCCATTTTCAGCAGTGACGACTTCATATTTTTCCGACAGGATCAAACGGATGTAATCCTGCAGCTCGGGGTTGTCCTCTACCACCAGGATGGAGGGCTTCGGCTCGCCGGCGGCGCCGGGGGAGACTTCATTTTTTGCACCCTGGCCAATCGGCATAAAAGCTTGCTTCTCCCCCTTGCCTCTGGCCGACGGATTACTAACTGAATACTGCTCACTGCCCCCTGTTGACTGAAAACTGCTGACTAAGGACACGGGAAAGGCCACCCTGAAAACCGCCCCCTCGCCCAGGGTGCTTTCCACCTCAATCTTCCCCCCCAAAAGCCGGGCGTACTCGTAGCAGAGCGCCAGGCCGATGCCGGTGCCGGTAGCCTCCCCCCGTCCCCCTCCAAAGGAGGGTGGGTAAGCAGCCTCGGGGGCATTCTCCCCCCCTTTGGAGGGGGTGGGGGGGGCGTCCCAGAGTCGCTCCTCCCCCTTGGGAGGAGGCTGGGAGTGGGCTTTAGGGGATGCTTGAAAAAAGCGGTCGAACACATGGGGCAGGTCGTCAGGGTGAATGCCGGGGCCTGAATCGGCGACTTCAAACTGAAGCAGGCCTTCCGTTAAGGAAAGGGTGGCTGCAATCCGCCCGCCCACCGGGGTGAATTTGAAAGCGTTGGAAAGCAGGTTGTACAGGATCTGGCGATTTTTCTCCCGGTCAAGGTTGGCCGCCACCTCGTTGCTCACCCGGACTTCCAGGGAAAAATCAATCTGTTTGCGGTGGGCCAGGGATTCAAACTGGGCGATGTAGTTACGGAAAAAGGCCGCCAGCTCCGTCGGTTGTTCGTTCAGGGCCATTTTACCCATCTCCAGCTTCCTCAGGTCGAGTATCTCGTTGACCAGCTGCTGCAGTTGCTGCCCGCTCTGGCTGGCCATTTGCAATAACCTGGTCTGTTTTTCGGTGAGTTGGGCTTCCTTCAGCAAGGAATGGATAGGGCCGAGCACAAGCGTAAGTGGAGTGCGCAGTTCATGACTCACATTGGCAAAAAAGAGGGACTTGGCCGCATCGAGATTTTTCAGTTGATCGGCCTGTTTCCGGGTTTTTCGGTTGGCCTTGCGCAATTGCAGGTAAAAATAAGCGAGGGTGGAGGCTAGCAGGAATATGATCAGGGAGATGGCCGAAAGCCAATTTCTTTTTTCTCTTTCAAATTGGATCTGCAGGGCTTGCGCCTCAATTTGCCGGGCTTTTTTTTCATCCTTGTAGCGGGCGTCGATTTCGATTACCTTCTTATCTGTACTGCTCCGAATAAAGTCCAGTTCCATATTGTATCCTTTATTCAGATAGTACCATGCGGAATCGGGCTGCCCCAGGGTACGGAATAGAGCCCCGCGAAACCGATAGGCGTTGATAATGGCCGGATGCCTTTCATGCCCAAGGGCGATGGCTTTACTGGAGTAAGCGATCACCGAATCGTTGTAAGCCAAAGCCCGAAGCGGTTGGTTGTTGCGATAATACAAACTGGATATTCCAGAGAAGGTGTAGCTACAGCCGGTATAGTCCTCCAATTGCTGATAAAGCTTCAGGGCTGCCTCGTAATGGGCCAGGGCTCTATCAGCGGATGAATCCCTGGTTAACATGCTCATGAGCATATGGCCTACGGCTTCTTCCAGCAGCAGGCTGAACTTTGGAGCGGTGCGCAGTACTTCCCTGGCATAAAAAAGGGAAGAATCCCTGTCGCCAAATATCCGGTGATAGGAGGAAATCCGGACGGCGAAAGAAGGGTAGATGCTATCGAGCTGGTGCGTTTCAATGTCGGATTGCGCCAGCCGCAGTTGTTGCAGGCAGGATTTTTCCCGGCCGATCTTTTCGTAGAGGTTGGCTAACACCAGGCAGGCTTTGGCGAAAACATCCCATTGTTGCTTTTCCTGGCTGAGTTCCCCGGTCCGCAGCAACTTTTGTATGGCCAGTTCGTCCTGCTGGTCCTGTTCCAGAGCCGTGGCCTCCGCCAGCTGCGCTCTGATCCCAAAGGGCGTGTCGAGCTGTCCCTGTTCCTTGAGCGCCTTAATTATGGGGGTTAAAATAAGGCTGGCGCTGTCATTCTTGAAGGACGTTAGGAGGGCTTCCGCCCGGGTTAGATCCTGGCCTAGTTGGAGGTCGAGACGAGGGCGCGGTGGTTTGGAGGCATCAGTAGGCGTATTTTGGGCAGACAGCACACCATCCAATCCGGTAAATAAAAACCAGAGAATAATTGAAATAAACCCCATTTTTCTCTTGCCCCCCAAAAACCCCCTGTTCATGGTTGAAAAAATAGTGCGGTGAATATTTGTTTGATTTGGGATAAACTTCAGTTTGGCCAATACGGTTGTGTAAATATAAAAAAGGGGGGCGAATTTCTACAGGAAATCCGCCCCCTTTAGCGCCGGCTCTCAGCGGTTAATCGGGCTACTCTACCTTCACCACCTTCCCGGCCGGCTTGTCCTGTCTGCTGCAATTGTTTTGATGGGCTGGGGCATTTCTAGAGACGGATCTTGCAGGCGGGGCGGACTCTGGTACTTAACAAAAAAAAACATTCAATGATCAAAGTCTTTTACCCTCATTGGAATTCGGAGATCCAGGACTGGAAGGAAAAGCTCGAAGAATTGGTTGTAGCGCACCGTTTTGTGCCGGATGTCAACCTGCCGGAAGCCCGGCTGGAGGCCTGGGAAGAGGTGGTTGTCGGAATAGCGCCCATTCAGGAATATCTTAAGAAGCTGGAAGAAGAAGTCAATGACTGGCGGGCGCCCAGGTGCGGCGTATAGAAGAACGTACATTTTTCAAGCTGCTTTTCCTATTTTAGCGGTGATTAACTTCCAAAGCAAGTATGAGCAAGAAACGCCAGCCCAAGCCGTCTTCCCCAAAGCCCACCGTTCCCCCAGCTCGTCAAAAGCCGCGCCCGGCTACCAACTTCTGGCGGGCGCAATGGCTGCCCACCTTATTGTTATTCGTTTTGCCGTTTGTCCTTTATCAGGCCAGCCTGAAGTTCGGCTATGTACTGGATGACAAGATCGTGCTGTCGGAGAACCAGTTTGTCAAAAAAGGGGTGGGGGGTATTGCCGACATCTTTTCCACCGAAAGTTTTACCGGATTTCTGGGCCAGCAGCAGGACCTGGTGGCCGGCGCGCGCTACCGGCCGCTTTCCATTGCCACCTTTGCTTTAGAGCAGGAAGCCTACGGTTCAAAGCCCGGCCGCAGCCACTTTTGGAACATTTTCTTGTATGCGCTGACGGGCCTGATGCTCTTCAGGTTGTTTTGGTTATTTGGGTTGGGCAGCAACAAGCGCGCCTGGTACCTGGGCATTCCTTTATGGGCGGCTGTGTTGTTCCTGTTGCATCCCATTCACACCGAAGTGGTGGCCAACATCAAGGGGCGCGATGAAATATTGGCGCTACTATTGGCCCTTGCCACTTTGTATGGTAGTATCCGGTACCACAAAAGCCAGCGTCTTTGGTGGTTGCCCATTTCCGGAGCGCTCTTCTTCCTGGCCCTGCTGGCCAAGGAAAATGCCCTGACTTTTCTGGCGGTGATCCCCATAAGCCTTTTTGTCTTTAACCAGGCCAGTATCCGGAAGGCGGCATTGGCAGCCGCGCCGTTATTGCTGGCTTTTCTGGTTTATCTGGCGATCCGGGTGAATGTGATCGGGTACTTACTGGATAGTGGTAAAGCGGTAACGGGTATCATGAACGACCCTTTTGTCGGGGCCAGCCTGGCGGAGAAATACGCCACGATCTCCTATACCCTGGGCTATTATCTGCGGCTGTTGGTATTTCCCCACCCGTTGACACATGATTATTATCCCTATCAAATCCCTATCATCAACTGGGCGGATTGGCGGGCCTGGAGTTCGCTGCTTTTGTATGTCGCGCTGGCTTTTTTTGCCGTTCGTCATTTTCGCCGAAAAGGAGTGGTGTCCTGGAGTATTTGGTATTATCTAATCACCTTGTCCATCGTATCCAATGTTGTTTTCTCAGTGGGCGCTCCGATGAATGAGCGTTTTTTATACATGCCTTCGGTGGGGTTCTGCCTGGTGCTGGCTTATTTTACGCTGGCAAAATTGTCGGGTTGGGTGGCGCCTTACCTACCCGGGAGCAATTGGCCTGTGCTGGCCCTGTTAGGCTTGATTGGCCTGGGGTATGGCGCCAAAACCATTAACCGGGTTCCGGACTGGAAAGACGAAATGGCGCTCAACCGGGCTGCTATCAAAGTATCTACCAACAGCGCGCGGGCCAACAGCTATATGGCCTATTCGCTCTATCAGGCGGGCCTGGCCGAGCAGGATACCGGCCGTAAGAAGGCTTTATTTGAAGAAGCGCTCCCATACGTGAATAAAGCGCTTGAGATCTATCCGGAATACACCGACGCCATTACCTGTAAAGGCGGGCTGGTGGCCGGGCTCTATCAACTGGACGGTAACCTTGAAAAGCTGCTGGACGAATTTTATCAACTTCTTCAGCATGGCCACGTCTCCTTCCTCGATCAATATCTGGCCTACCTAAACAGCCGGGCGGATCCTCAGATGCTGGCTGATTTTTACTACCGCGCCGGGTTTGAGCTATTGGCGCAACAAAAAAAGAACTACCCCCTTGCCATTCAATACCTCAACTATGGCCTGAGCGTGCAACCTTCCGGCCAACGCCTGCTGGAGGGCATGGCGGTTGTCCGCTTCGAATCGGGCGATTACGCCCAGGCCCTGCAGGTGGCCCAACAGGGGCTTCAGCTTTATCCCAATTCGGCAGTTTTACAGGAATACCAACAAAAGGCGGGAGAGCAACTGCAACGATAAAGTCCGGGGAAGAGGAGTAAGTAGAAGTAGGTGTTTGAGGAGCGAGTGTTTGAGGTTCGCCTTATGCCCCTCAAACAGAGAGTGTCCAAGCGTTCGAGTCCCGGCCCACAGGGGCGGGACTCGAACACCCAAACACTCACCCCTTCGTCCGTTGCCCGGCTAAAACCTGGAGGCTACCTTTGGTGGCTTCATTCCAGGCCTCCTCCAGCTCTTCGTAGTTTTTCCAGTTTTCCTGGTCGAAGACCCAGATGGTGTCTTTGAGGCAATCGAGGAAGAGGGCATAATCTTCAGCTTGAACTCCCACGGCTTGATGTTGGTTGGCGAGGGATTGCAGGCGGAGGCCCATTTCCGTAGAGACGCTGGGGTATTGCAGCATGCGCTCCACTGCAAGGTCGAGCATATCGTGCTGGTGGCGCCAAATATTTTTTTCCGGTACGGGTTGCCGGCTCATCCGGGCAGCCCAGGCACGGTCAAAAATCTCCTGGGCATGAGGCGCTTTTTCGAGGAATACCTGATAGAACACTTCATAGAAACCTTCCTTGCGCCGACATCGGTTATAACTATTGCGCAGTTTTTTCAGCTGGTTGAAGGCCGGGTGCTTATCAAGGAGGTCTGAATTTTCAGGAATTTTTTTGATCTCTTCCAGAACCTCTTCCATATCGGCAAAGCGGTTTCCCGGATCATGGCTCAGCATTTTCCGGATAGCCAGTACGAAGCCAGGTGGACATAGGGTATCCTTTAGTTCCGCTTCGATCAGTTGTGGATTTTCGGTAACGGCCAGCCGCCTGCTGAGGATAGCCAGGATGGAGTCTCCATCGAACAGCGGCCGGCCCTTAAACAGTTCGAAGGCGACCAAACCGAAGGCAAACTGGTCGGATAGCTGGCTCCCATTGTCGGTGTGCACCTGTTCCGGGCTCCAGTATTGCGCGAAAAGCTGAATCCGTTCGAAGGTGCGTTTGAAGTAGGCGGCGCGCACCACCTGGAAAGGGGATAAGCGGGGGCCCTTTTTTTTATCGATCAGGATATTGGAAGGCCATAAGTTGTTGTGCACCAGCCCATCCTGATGCCCTTGGACCAACACGCGGGCCATGGTATAGAGCATTTCCCGGATCTCGTGGAGTTGGTAGGGCCAACCCACTTCCAGCCGTTCCGACAGCCGCATGCCATCCACATATTCAGTTACAATATAGCGGGGCGGCATATCCAGCCCCTCATCGATAATGCTGATGATGCCATCCAGCCCGGAGAGCTGCTTGGCCTTGCTGAGGTCCTCCCGGATGCTCTCCAGGTTCTCGTCGTCGATAATGGAGATGGGTTTGATCACTTTGATGGCCACCGGCTGTGGGGTGTTGGTAACAGCGTCGATCCGGTCTGCTTTGTAGATGACGGCCGTATCACCTGAGGAGATCTTTTCCAGATTGATATAGCGGTTGGCCAGGCGCTGTTCCAGCATGCGCTGAAATTCTTCTTCGTTTTTGGCCAGGGTGATCTGCAGGATCTGTTTTTCATCCTTCTCCACCATCCCTTCCCCGGTTTCCCGGATGTGATTCAGCAGTTGGAGCAGTGATTTTTTGACCTGTATCAGCCGCGCTTTTTGTTCGTCGGAGGTGATGCCCTTAGTGAGCGCATCTTGTTGTATTTCGTTATAGGTGCTCAGTAGCAGCGAAACCGTAATACGGTACTCGGAGTATTTGACCAGAGGTTTGAGTTCCTCAAAAACCTGATCGAGCTGATTTTTTTCAATCAGCATTTCCAGATGATTGGCGTGTTCTTGTAGTGCTTTCATATTTTTATACGGAGCCAGATACATAACGGGAAACATAGGGCAATCGGTTAAGGATGTAAAATTTTCCGGGCACCTCCCGCTGCGCCGGTTACGGCAGCCGTTTTTTCGTTTCCCGTAGAACGAAGCAAAATAGGTAAAGACTCCGGAAATATAATATTTAACAAAAGATTATTTGTTTGTTAACGGCTCCATTTCCCACACCATTTCCCACTGGCCCAGGTAGCGTTCCAGTCCGGCTTTGCGGAGAAATGCCCGTGTGGCCTGATCTGAATGGTCGACGTTGAGCACGGTGAGCAGAGGGTTGCCAAGGCGGCTAAGGTGAAAAAACAAAAGCCGGCCCAAGCCCTGGCTCCGCCAGGATGGGTGCACGCCAAATTGAATGACCCGGCCAGTCCTTCGTTGGAGGACTCCATACGCCAGTAGCTGCCCTTCCCGGGTAAGGCTAAGATAATCGAGGAAATCCAGCCCGCGGCGGGCGGCGTCCAGGCTGTGTTGCCAGGTGGGCAGGAAGGCCCAGAACCGGGGCAATTCCTCCCAGGGAAGGCGGTTGTGGTGGTGTACTGTAATGTCTGGTGGGCTCTTGGGTTGTGGATAGTTGAGGGTTCCTTTGAAGCAATCCAGTTGCCGGGCCGGCCGGAAGCCCACTCGTTGGTAAGCATGTATGGCCCGTTCATTGGTGTCTATTACTTCCAGTATTACGCTGCGGGCGCCGGAATGCGCCAGCACGGGCTGTAAATGCTCGTACATGCGGCCTACCAGGCCCTGGCCCCGGTATTCAGGCCAGATACCGGTGCCGCCGTTATAGGCTGCGGTTCGCCCCATCCATTCTCCCAGTCCGTGTAGCATTAGCCCCACTAGCTTAGGGCCGTCGAAAACACCAACTGAAAAGGAAAGCTTAAGGTTCTCCAGCGTCATCTTCTGGCTCAATCCCGGCATATTGAGGCGCACCGGAACGCAATAATCGGCAAAGGCCCGGTTGAAGGCAAGGATGAGCTGTTCGCGGCTCATATGTTCAAGCGTAGAAAAGGAAAGCATGAGCGCAGGGGATTAGGGCCTGTCAGAAGCCAGGATTTCATGCAGATGCATCCCCTTCCGGTAAAAATCGACGATCTGCGAGGGCAGTAGCAGGCGGTTTTTCTGATAAAAAATGAGGTAGTAGTTCAGCCCTTCCAGGCTCCAGTTTTTTTCGATGGTAAAAAATTGCAGGGCCTCGTCGGGGAAGCTGGCGCGGATATAGTCCTCATCCGCTCCCCGCAACAGGTACTGGTCCGAAAATTTCGGATATTGTTCAAAGTCGATATCCTGCATTCCCAGGAGTTGGCCGATTTTATGGAAGAAATTTTCCGGCTTGAGCAGGAATTGCGGCAGGCCCAGCTTCTTGGAGTGTACGAAAAATACGGTTTGCTTGAAAACCCGGCGGCTATTGTTGGAACTGATGACGTACCGGTAGTCAAAAACGTGGATCTCGGTTTCCAGCATGCCGATCTGCCGATAAAGCAGATTCGTGATTTTTCGGCTGTGCCCACGGCGGAAAAGCTGAAAGTCTTTTAATAGATTGAGCAGCCCCCATTCATCTTCCGCGCTGTACTGCATCTCCAATTGCAGGGCGATATTCCTGAATTGGGTAGATCTGTCGTATGACATAAGCTGAAGCCCCGGGTTGTGTTGAATAAATGGCGAGGTCGTTCTCGCAAATCAAAAGGGAAGATACGGAATTTTCCAGAGGAAAAACGAGCCAGGCCCCGGGAAGCATTTTTGTGTTTTCAGTAATCCCGTTCAGGCAGCGCGCTTTTGCAGGAAAATACTGGCATCATGAATGGTTTCGATTGAATTGGCTTCCTCGGTAGAGAGGTAGACATTGAATCGGCTTTCCAACTCGGCGATCAACAACAGGATATCGATGGCGTCGAGGTGCAGGTCGTCCTCAAGATGGGTATAGGGGTGGATGCTGGAGGGAGAAACGTTTAACCTCCAACTGATGTGGTCAATGATTTGCTTATGCATAGCAGATAGTGTTGGATGAGATATGACTTGTTGTATCATGGTACGATTGTTCTCTTCAATTTGATGATAAAAACGTACAGCATCCCCTATAGGTTGCCTGGCCGATTTTTATTTTGTCGAAAAAATATAAGTGTTTATCGGTATAAACAGCAACGCCACCTCCGGGTTCCCCGAAGGTGGCGTTGTTGTTATGGTTGAGCGGGTCAGTGAAAGTTGACGCGGGTGTCGCTCAACCCTCTCAACCCTCTCAACTCTCTCAACCCATCTCCTACAGAGCCGGGCAAGCTTCCCAACCTATGGGAAGGCTACTCCGCCCGCACAAAGCGAAGCAGCTGTGGCGCTTGCCCTTCTGTGAATACTTCGATGAAGTAAAGGCCCGGGCTAAGTTGGCTGACATCCCAATCCATGCGCTCGATAGGTTCCTCTATTTGACGCACTTCAATCAGTTGCCCAAGCTCATTGCGCAGCCGCACCGTGGTTTGATTATCCTGATCGGACACTGCCTCCGGGCCAAACTCCAATGTTACCATCGCTCTTGTTGGGTTGGGGAACAAGCTGATGTTCCGGCTGACGCTACCAGGTTCCACCGAATTACCCGGCAATATCGCCAGTGGCGCTTCGCCACCTTGTATGCCCACATTGCTGAACACCGCTGTTGCTGTCTCGCCCGGAATATTGGAGTATGCCGCCAAGCCGATTTCGATACAAGCCTCCATCGGTACTTGTTGGGCGGTTACAAAAGAGAACCCTACTCCGTTATAAGAGTATAAAGCGGTGATCCAGTTGCCTTGTCGCTGTAACCGTAGCCAATAGGGGAGTGGCTTGTTGAAGAAGTTGACAGACTTATTGGCATCGGTGACGGTCCGGGTTTCCCAACGAACAATATTGGTCAGGTTGGAATAGAGCCCAACCATTTTGCTGCCCGGATCATCGGTTTCGCGCATCATCAATCCGGCATATCCATTGGGTGTAATACTTTCCACCTTGACGGTAATCTGAACATCACCGCACAATTCCTGCCCGATGAAAGCTATATTGTCACTACCCAGGCTGTTGTTGGCAGCGCCGGCTTCGACCGTAAAGACAGGCGGTTGGTTGCAGGGGTCAAACTGGTAAGTGTTGCCCGTGCCTGGATTGCCTATGTCCGCACTGGCCCACGGCTCCGGCAGGCTATTGTCTACCTCCACTGTGATCGTAGCAGTACAGTTGGCCGTGTTGCCGGAACCATCACTAACTGTCACCGGTACTTCGAAGGTTTCGCCCTCGTCCAAACAAGTAATGGTGGCGGCATCAATGGCCGATACGAAAAAGTCATTGCAGTTGTCCGTCGTAGCGCCAAAATCCAGTACATCCGTATCCTCCAGCTCGTAATTACCAGTAATATAAATGGTATTGGTGAGGCAAACCGGGTCGGGGGCAAGCTCGTCTTCAACGAAAACCCTGGCGGTACATGTACTGCTGTTGCCATTTACATCCGTAACCGTCAGGGTCACCGTGACGGGCTCCTCCAGATTGTCGCAGGAGAATTCGGTTTGATCCAGGCTAAGGTCAAAGATGCCGCAGGCATCGGTGGAACCCGCATTAATGTTGCCTACGTCTATGCTGGTCAGCCCGTTCTGTTCCAGGTAAGCCGTCCAGTCCTTACAAAATGCAGCTGGGGCGACATTGTCCTCCACGGTTACGAAAGCCGTGCAGTTGGATACATTGCTGTTTACATCAATAGCCATTAGGGTTACCTCCACATCGGATCCCACATCATCGCAACTGAAATCATCAATATCGATCATGAGGAAACTGATACCACAGGCATCCGTAGTACCGCCGCCAATATCATTGGAAGTAATGGATGCTGTTCCCATGTCGCCTAGCTGTACGGTAATATTCTGGCAAACGGCCATTGGTGGCACATTGTCCTCTACGGTAACGGTAGCATTACAACTGCTGGAGTTGCCGTTGTTATCGGTTACGGTCAGGGTGACGGAGTTGGCGCCGACATCCGCACAACCAAACGACTGCTGGCTGAGCACTGCCGACTGAATCCCGCAGGGGTCGTTGGATCCGCCATCAATATCATTAGCCGTGATGGAAGCGGCGCCGGCGGCGTTGAGCTGCACAGTGATATTCTGGCAGAGAGCGGTTGGTGGCACGTTGTCCTCTACGGTAACGGTAGCATTACAACTGCTGGAGTTGCCATTGTTGTCGGTTACCGTCAGGGTGACGGAGTTGGCGCCGACATCGGCACAACCAAAGGAAGTGGGGGTGGCGCTCAGCCCGGCGATACCACAGGCGTCGCTGGAGCCACCATCTACCTGATTAGCGGTGATGGAGGCATTACCGGCGGCGTTGAGCTGTACAGTAATATTCTGGCAAACCGCCGTTGGTGCCACGTTGTCCTCTACAGTAACGGTAGCGCTACAGTTGCTGGAGTTGCCGTTGTTATCGGTTACGGTCAGGGTGACGGAGTTGGCGCCGACATCGGCACAACCAAACGACTGCTGGTTGAGCACTGCCGACTGAATCCCGCAAGCGTCGTTGGAGCCATTATCGACATCATTAGCAGTGATGGAAGCATTACCGGCGGCGTTGAGCTGCACGGTGATGTTCTGGCAGATAGCAGTTGGGGCCACGTTGTCTTGAACCGTAACACTAGCGTTACAGTTGCTGGAGTTGCCGTTGTTGTCGGTTACGGTCAGGGTGACGGAGTTGGCGCCGACATCGGCACAACCAAACGCCTGCTGGCTGAGTACTGCCGACTGAATCCCGCAGGCGTCGCTGGAGCCATTATCGACATCATTAGCGGTAATGGAAGCGGCCCCGGCGGCGCTGAGCTGCACGGTGATATTCTGGCAAAGGGCGGTTGGGGGGACATTGTCTTGAACCGTAACGGTAGCGTTGCAGGAGCTGGAGTTGCCGTTGTTATCGGTTGCAGTAAGCAGGGTGACGGGATTAGCGCCCACATTTGTACAATCGAATGTGTTGGGGGTGACACTTAATCCGGCAATGCCGCAACCATCAGTCGACCCACCATCTACCTGATTAGCGGTGATGGAAGCAGCACCGGCGGCGTTGAGCTGCACGGTGATGTTCTGGCAGATAGCAGTTGGGGCCACGTTGTCTTGAACCGTAACACTAGCATTACAGTTGCTGGAGTTGCCGTTGTTGTCAGTTACCGTCAGGGTGACGGAGTTGGCGCCGACATCGGCACAACCAAACGCCTGCTGGCTGAGTACTGCCGACTGAATCCCGCAAGCGTCGTTGGAGCCATTATCGACATCATTAGCGGTGATGGAGGCATTACCGGCGGCGTTGAGCTGCACGGTGATGTTCTGGCAGAGAGCGGTTGGGGCCACGTTGTCTTGAACCGTAACACTAGCGTTACAGTTGCTGGAGTTGCCGTTGTTATCGGTTACGGTGAGGGTGACGGAGTTTGCGCCGACATCGGCACAACCAAACGCCTGCTGGCTGAGTACTGCCGACTGAATCCCGCAGGCGTCGTTGGAACCATTATCGACATCATTAGCGGTGATGGAGGCATTACCGGCGGCGTTGAGCTGCACGGTGATATTCTGGCAGATCGCGGTTGGGGCCACGTTGTCCTGTACCGTAACGGTAGCGTTACAGTTGCTGGAGTTGCCGTTATTGTCAGTTACGGTCAGGGTGACGGAATTGGCGCCGACATCCGCACAACCAAACGACTGCTGGCTGAGCACAGCCGACTGAATCCCGCAGGCGTCGTTGGAACCATTATCGACATCATTAGCGGTGATGGAGGCATTACCGGCGGCGTTGAGCTGCACGGTGATGTTCTGGCAGAGAGCGGTTGGGGCCACGTTGTCTTGAACCGTAACACTAGCGTTACAGTTGCTGGAGTTGCCGTTGTTATCGGTTACGGTGAGGGTGACGGAGTTTGCGCCGACATCGGCACAACCAAACGCCTGCTGGCTGAGTACTGCCGACTGAATCCCGCAGGCGTCGTTGGAACCATTATCGACATCATTAGCGGTGATGGAGGCATTACCGGCGGCGTTGAGCTGCACGGTGATGTTCTGGCAGAGAGCGGTTGGGGCCACGTTGTCTTGAACCGTAACACTAGCGTTACAGTTGCTGGAGTTGCCGTTGTTATCGGTTACGGTGAGGGTGACGGAGTTTGCGCCGACATCGGCACAACCAAACGCCTGCTGGCTGAGTACTGCCGACTGAATCCCGCAGGCGTCGTTGGAACCATTATCGACATCATTAGCGGTGATGGAGGCATTACCGGCAGCGTTGAGCTGCACGGTGATATTCTGGCAGAGAGCAGTTGGGGGCACGTTGTCCTGTACTGTAACAGTAACGTTGCAGGAGCTGGAGTTGCCGTTATTGTCGGTTGCCGTCAGGGTGACGGAGTTTGCGCCGACATCGGCACAACCAAACGCCTGCTGGCTGAGTACTGCCGACTGAATCCCGCAGGCGTCGTTGGAACCATTATCGACATCATTAGCGGTGATGGAGGCATTACCGGCGGCGTTGAGCTGCACGGTGATGTTCTGGCAGAGAGCGGTTGGGGCCACGTTGTCTTGAACCGTAACACTAGCGTTACAGTTGCTGGAGTTGCCGTTGTTATCGGTTACGGTGAGGGTGACGGAGTTTGCGCCGACATCGGCACAACCAAACGCCTGCTGGCTGAGTACTGCCGACTGAATCCCGCAGGCGTCGTTGGAACCATTATCGACATCATTAGCGGTGATGGAGGCATTACCGGCGGCGTTGAGCTGCACAGTGAGATTCTGACAAAGGGCGGTTGGGGCCACATTGTCTTCAACGCTTATAGTTGCTGTACAATTATCGCTATCACCATTGATATCGGTGATAATCAGGGTAACGGTTTGGGCGCCAATATCTGCACAATTAAAGGTATTGGGGCTAACAGTAAGGCTTTGCAGGCCGCATTCCGCTGTACTTCCGGCATCTACCATCGCTGCGGTTAGGGTAGCATTACCGGAGTTATCGAGCGGCAGTGATACCGGAGTGGGGGAGCACAGGGCTTGTGGAGCAGCACAGCAGGGATTAACATCATCACTTACAGTTACGTTTGCTGTACAGCTTGTCAAATTGCCGGCTGCATCCGAAACCGCAACAGTCAGAGTGTAGGTATTACCGATATTGTCGCAGGTATAATCGGTTAATCCATTAGTGATATTAAGGCTGGGGGCGCCGCAATTATCCGAGCTGCCACTGGCAAGCTGGGAGGCTGTGACACTGGCGGCGCCATTTGGATCCAGTTGTATGGTTAAGTTTGAACAAACAGCAATGGGGGAGCTGAGGTCCAGAACGGTTAGATTGACCGAACAGGAATTTGAATTACCTGCAGCATCTGTTGCTGTAATAACAATTGGGGTAATTCCAATACCAACCTGGGCGCCGGGCGCCGGGCTTTGACTAATATTCAAGTTTACAGGGCAGTTATCGCTTGCTACCGGTACAATGTTAAGGGCAGTTATTGTGGCTTCGAAATAAGTATTATCGCAAGAGGCGGTAGATTTAGGATCGACGGCAAAATCTATCAAATCACCCGGTTGAATGGTAAGTTGGAAGGAATAGGGAGTACTGATTCCAGTTACATCCAGGTATTCGTATACTTGATTCCCATTTTGAAAAATACGTACATTAACGGCATCGCCGCAGTTGAGATCCCGGTCATAGAATTCCCCGCTTATCTGAACAACCCCTGCGTAGTTACTTGTCCAACGCCGGACAGCCCATTTCAGGTCGTCAAAACCGGGATGGCTACTTTCAAAACCTATGAATGGGGTGCCAAATGATTCATCACCAATCCAGGTGGAACCTGTCCAGGTGGGCAACTGGGTAAACCCGTTTGCATCAAAAGCAGCGTATTGGCCATATTCCCACCCCTTCTGTCCCTGGATGCTGAAAAAATCTGTACGGCTATTGGTAATGACCGGGCCGTTGGTGGCGATGAAAAGATCTGGCACTATAGCCATACAACTATTATCTGCCTCAATGGCAACCGAAGGCGGACAGGTAAGGGCCGGCATTTCGTTATCACTGACGGTTACGGTAGCCGTGCAATTATCGCTATCACCATTGATATCGGTGATAATCAGGGTAACAGTTTGGGCGCCTACGTCTCCGCAAGTAAAGGTATTGGGGCTCACGGTAAGGCTTTCCAGCCCACATCCCGCCATACTTCCGGCATCTACCATCGCTGCAGTTAGAGTGGCATTACCGGAATTGTCGAGCGGTAGTGGCACTGGGGTAGAGGAACAAAGGGCTTGGGGCGGAACACAGCAGGGGGTAACCCCAGCGAGAACGGTAACATTTGCTATACAATTACTGCTATTGCCGGCATTATCTGTCACGATCAGGGTTACCGGGATGCCCATTCCTGACAAGCTATGGGCGCCCAAATCTGCGCTGTTGTTCTGGGGGTATTCGTCCCATTCTGTTGCGAGAGTGGGGAATCCGGAAGCGGGATTGGTGGCTACGCCGGAAGTGACCGTTGGTTTACGGCGCAGCGTCTGGTTTTGGGTGCTAATGCCGCCACTTCCGGTCCAGGCAGAACCTGGGTCCTGGCCGATGCGGCCAAAGATGTCGATGTTTGCGCCCCCACCTGCCAGGCGCAGGGCGATGGCGTCGTCACCATTGAAGTCGATGTTATTGCTGGTCGCATCAGCAACGGCAAGGATTGAGCTGTTCGCGCCGGGGTTGGCGATGACAAAAACATCGCCATCGGCCAGGGCGCCACTCAGGGAGATCACCGAAGTGGAAGAGCCTCCACTTCGCGAGATGAACAACTCGTAACTGCTCAGGTTTACACTTGCGCCTGTACCGTTGAATATCTCCAGGGCTTTGTTACTGGAGTTGCCTTCGAGGTATTCGGAGATGAACAGGCTGGTAGCAAGCGGTGGCGTGCTGATATCATTGCAGTTGAAAGTGTTTTGGGATACATTCAGGGAAGCAATGCCGCAATTATCGCTGGAGCCATCGTCCACATCATTGCCTGAGATGGTAGCCGTATTGCCGGCATTGAGTTGAATGGTGATATCCTGGCAAGCCGCTGTTGGCGCAATGTTGTCCTCAACGGTTACTGTAGCGGTGCAGTTGCTGCTGTTGCCGTATGTATCGGTTACAGTCAAAGTTGTTGAACTATTGCCAACATCAGCACATCCGAAAGACTGCGGGCTGACGGCTACCGACTGGATACCACAAGCATCGGTAGATTCATTGTTCACATCATTGGCTGAAATGGCTGCTGTACCGCCGGCATTGAGTTGAACTGTGATGTTCTGGCAATTCGCCGTTGGCGCTACATTGTCCTGGACGGTAATGGTTGCCGAGCATGTGGAGGAATTCCCATTAACATCGGTTACGGTCAGGCTTGCCGTAGCAGCTACTCCGGTCAGGCTGTGGGCGCCCAACCCTGAGCTGTTGTTCTGGGGGTATTCATCCCATTCTGTTGCGAGAGTTGGGAAACCGGAAGCGGGGTTAGTGGTTATGCCGGAAGTGACCGTTGATTTACGGCGCAAGGTCTGGTTTTGGGTGCTAAGCCCGCCGCCGGTCCATGCGGAGCCAGGGTCCTGGCCGATGCGGCCAAAGATGTCGACGTTTGCTCCTCCACCTACCAGGCGCAGGGCGATGGCGTCATCGCCGGTGAAGTCAATATTGTTAGCCGTGGCGTCAGCCACTGCCAGGATTGAACTGTTCGCGCCGGGGTTGGCGATGACAAAGACATCACCATTGGCCAGCGTTCCGCTCAGGGCTATCACCGAGGTGGTAGAACCACCATTGCGGGAGATGAACAACTCATAATCGCTTAGGTCTACACTGGCGCCTGTACCGTTGAAAATTTCAAGGGCTTTGTTGTCGGAACTACCTTCGATGTATTCGGAGATAAAGAGATCGGTAGGAGGAGGGGTAGTGGCTACATCACCGCAGTCGAAGCTGTTGGGCGCCACATTCAGGGAAGCAATGCCGCAGTTGTCGGTGGAACCGCCGTCCACATCATTGACTGTAATGGCAGCGGCGCCGCCAGCATTAAGTTGTACGGTTAAATTTTGGCAAAGGGCGTTGGGGGCTTCATTATCCTCCACGGTTACCGTGAAGGAACAGGTGGCTGTGTTACCTGCACCATCATCCGCCACATAAGTTTCTGTTGTAGTACCTACGGGGAAGCTGGCGCCGCTGCCGAGGCCCATGGTTTGCGTAATAGTGGCGGCGCATCCTCCTTCCCGATAGTAAATAATCCCGTTGAAATTTCTGACCGTAAAAGTCAATCCGAAGGGATAGCTTTTTCCGACTCCCTCATATACACTCAGGTTGGCGTCGCTGGCCAGGAGGTTGCCGACGGCTGTTCCATCGGTGTAGTTGGTGCCGCCGCCGAAGTCATTCGTAATATAAAAGGCATATCGCTGGCCGGCAGGAATGACGACATCCACATCAATGGGAATGGGAGTTGCAACGTTGTTGCCTAAAGAGGTAATGCTGACGGTGGGGCCTACTTTAGTCCAGGCGGCGCCATCATTTTCAAAACCCACATGGGTGCCGGCTTTGTAATAGATCTCATAATTGGCAGTAGTACCAGAATAGAGATTACAATCGAAACGTTCGATAGTGATCTCATTTGTGGCGGTAATGTCAAACATAATGCCCCGCTGTCCATTATTGGTATTGAAAGGGGTTGGAAGGTTGAGCTCCGGGCCACCTGCCGGAGTACAGGGGGCATCAGTAGTCGGTTCCGGGTAGGTGACGGTTGCTGCACAGGTTCCAGCTTCCGCATCTACAGTGATATTCGATGGGCAGCTGGTAAAGATGATACTTGGCAGCCGCTGGACATTGGCCCCGGAAGTTGGCCGTTGGGGATTCTGCCTGGGCAAAATTTTACTGATTGCCGGACTGGCAGCAAGAGTACTTACTGCACCGGGCATATCGTCTGCATTACTTCTGGAAATGTTCTGGGCCTGTAACTGAAACAGGGCCATACCTAAGAAAAGGCTAAGGAATAAGGTCGTCTTTTTCATCTTTTAGGTCGTATATTTTGGAAAAAGGGAAAACAAACATGCTTTTTTAAGGCCCTCCTTGAAATGCTGGCGTTCTGCATCACGCTTTTCTTTACGTAAAGAACTGGATGAGCAATTCAGAAATCCGGCGAAAGGCTAATGCTGAATATAGTATTTGCTTGGGTGACAGAGAAAGTGGGTTCTGCTCTCAAAAGAAGGCGCTTACGCTACTAGGAAGGGCGCCTTAATGGAACATCAATTGAGAACTTCCCCTCAAATGTACGGGGATTTGGGCGGGATGTTGAGTGAAATAATGATTTTTTTTGCATGATAAAAAGACAAGCGCCACCCCCGGGTTTCCCGGAGGTGGCGCTTGTGCAGGTTGAGGAAAGTTGAGTGAAGTTGAGAAAAGTTGAGTGAAGTTGAGAGGGTTGAGGAGGTTGAGTCTTGCTCTCAACCCTCTCAACCCTCTCAACTTCCTCAACTTATAAACTCCTCCACTCCTCTACTCCGCCTTCACAAACCTGAGCACCTGCGGCGCCTGGCCTTCTTCCTGCACTTCGATGAGGTACAAGCCAGGATTCAGATGGCTGACATCCCAGTCGAGGCGTTCGGCGCCAGGCGCCAGTTGGCGCTGCTCGAGCAGTTGGCCCAGTTGGTTGCGTAACTGTACCGTTACGCTAGGCTCAAGTACGGAGGAGGTATTGCTCAATTCACCTAACTGGAGTTCGGAGAAACTTAGTGTCACCCGCTCCCTTGCCGGGTTGGGGAACAAGCTGATGTTCCGGGCAACACCTGCCATGTCGACTTCCGTGTCCGGTAGTTGGATGATGTCTGGGCCGCCGCCGCTCACGCTGACATTGCTGAACACCGCCGTAGCAGTGGAGCCCGGGATGTTGGAAAAGGAGGCCATGCCCACTTCAAGGCAGCTATTCATAGGAATCATTTGTGCCGTTACGATGGAGAAGGTAAAGCCATTGAAGGAATAGTATCCAAAAACCCAGTTCCCAACCCTCGTGAGGCGCAGCCAGTATGGCGCAGGCCTTTGGAAGAAGTTCACGGCCTTGTTGGCATTGGTGGCCGTGCGAGCCTCCCAGCGTACCAATGTTGTGTAGTTGGAATAAATCCCTGCCATTTTACTGCCGGTGGCGCCGCTTTCGCGGGCCATCAGCCCGGCGTAGCCGTTGGGTGTGATGCTTTCTACCTTAGTGGTGATGCTGAAGTCACCGCACAAATTTTGTTTGATGAAAGCAATATTGTCACTGGCCAGGTTGTTGTTGGCCGCGCCGGCGCCGATGGTGAATACCGGCGGCTGCGTACAAGGGTCAAACTGATATGTATTGCCCGTACCGGGGTTGCCAATGTCTTCACTTGCCCAGGGGGCTGGCAGGGCGTAGCTTTTATCGACATAGACCTCGGCGATGCAGTCATCGGAATTGCCACTCGGATCGCTGATAGTGACGAGCACGGGAACGGTTGTTTCGAAATCGCTGCAGTCCACTCCCGCTGGGCTGATACTACTCACCGAGAAGCTACAATTGTCGGAGGAGTTGGCAAAGTCCAGCACATCCGTTTCCAGGATATTGTACTGGCCGCTGGGGCCGAGGTAAACCGTGGTGTTGAGGCAAACAGCGGTTGGGGCTATGTTGTCTTCTACGGTTACGCTGGCGTTGCAACTACTGGAGTTGCCGTTATTGTCAGTTACGGTCAGGGTGACGGAGTTAGCGCCAACATCGGCACAACCAAACGACTGCTGGCTGAGTACTGCCGACTGAATCCCGCAGGCGTCGTTGGAACCATTATCGACATCATTAGCGGTGATGGAAGCAGCGCCGGCGGCGTTGAGCTGCACGGTGATATTCTGACAAAGGGCGGTTGGGGCTACGTTGTCTTGTACCGTGACGGTAGCGCTGCAGCTGCTGGAGTTACCGTTATTATCGGTTACGGTCAGGGTGACGGAGTTGGCGCCGACATCCACACAACCAAATGACTGCTGGCTGAGTACTGCCGACTGAATCCCGCAGGCGTCGTTGGAGCCTCCTGCGACATCGTTAGCGGTGATGGAAGCGGCGCCGGCGGCGTTGAGCTGCACGGTAATATTCTGGCAAACCGCCGTTGGGGCCACGTTGTCCTGTACGGTAACGGTAGCATTACAGTTGCTGGAGTTGCCGTTATTATCGGTTACGGTCAGGGTGACGGAGTTGGCGCCGACATCCGCACAACCAAACGCCTGCTGGCTGAGTACTGCCGACTGAATCCCGCAGGCGTCGTTGGAGCCATTATCGACATCATTAGCGGTGATGGAGGCATTACCGGCGGCGTTGAGCTGCACGGTGATATTCTGACAAAGGGCGGTTGGGGCCACGTTGTCTTGTACCGTAACACTAGCGTTGCAGTTACTGGAGTTGCCGTTATTGTCAGTTACGGTCAGGGTGACGGAGTTGGCGCCGACATCCGCACAACCAAACGCCTGCTGGCTGAGTACTGCCGACTGAATCCCGCAGGCGTCGTTGGAGCCATTATCAACATCATTAGCAGTGATGGAGGCATTACCGGCGGCGTTGAGCTGCACGGTGATATTCTGACAAAGGGCGGTTGGGGCCACGTTGTCTTGTACCGTAACACTAGCGTTGCAGTTACTGGAGTTGCCGTTATTGTCAGTTACGGTCAGGGTGACGGAATTGGCGCCGACATCCGCACAACCAAACGACTGCTGGCTGAGCACAGCCGACTGAATCCCGCAGGCGTCGTTGGAACCATTATCGACATCATTAGCGGTGATGGAGGCATTACCGGCGGCGTTGAGCTGCACAGTGAGATTCTGGCAGAGAGCGGTAGGGGCCACGTTGTCCTGTACCGTAACGTTAGCGTTACAGTTGCTGGAGTTGCCGTTATTGTCAGTTACGGTCAGGGTGACGGAATTGGCGCCGACATCCGCACAACCAAACGACTGCTGGCTGAGCACAGCCGACTGAATCCCGCAGGCGTCGTTGGAACCATTATCGACATCATTAGCGGTGATGGAGGCATTACCGGCGGCGTTGAGCTGCACAGTGAGATTCTGGCAGAGAGCGGTAGGGGCCACGTTGTCCTGTACCGTAACGTTAGCGTTACAGTTGCTGGAGTTGCCGTTATTGTCAGTTACGGTCAGGGTGACGGAATTGGCGCCGACATCCGCACAACCAAACGCCTGCTGGCTGAGCACAGCCGACTGAATCCCGCAGGCGTCGTTGGAGCCATTATCGACATCATTGGCGGTGATGGAGGCATTACCGGCGGCGTTGAGCTGCACGGTGATATTCTGACAAAGGGCGGTAGGGGCCACGTTGTCCTGTACCGTAACGTTAGCGTTACAGTTGCTGGAGTTGCCGTTGATATCGGTTACGGTCAGGGTGACGGAGTTGGCGCCGACATCCGCACAACCAAATGACTGCTGGCTGAGCACAGCCGACTGAATCCCGCAGGCGTCGTTGGAACCATTATCGACATCATTAGCGGTGATGGAAGCGGCGCCGGCGGCGTTGAGCTGCACGGTCAGGTTCTGGCAAATGGCCGTCGGGGCTGTATTATCCACATGGGGTACGTTGTAAGTACAGGAATTACTATTTCCGGATGCATCAGTAGCCGTTACGGTTACGGTGACGGTTTGTACACCAGTGATGACAGTTCCGGGCGCGGGGCTCTGGCTCAATGCCGGGTTTTCATCGCAGTTGTCGCTAACGGATACAAAGGGCCGGTAATCCGGCAAAGCGTTGGTGCAGGTATTCGGGTCCAGCACGGCCGGGGAGATGGTTCCCGGGCAGCTGATGCCGGGTGCTTCCGTATCGTTGGCGCAAGCGTCGGAATAGGTGATCTGGACCAAGCCGTTGCCGGTACGTTGGCCGGGTGTAGTGCTGCCATTGGTTACCCCTCCGATATAGGAGGACCCGCCGGCGCCGCTCTGGCCTGTCCAGTTAACCACGTATTGGCCGTTACTACCTGTAAGGCCGCCGCCGTTGCCGCCGGGTTGGGCCGTGCCGCTTCCTGCCTGGCTAGAAGATTCTTCATCGCCGCCCTGGCCGCCGCTGCCGAAGCTACCTGGCGCTCCGTTGCTATTGGGAATAGAATAAGTAGATGTCCCGCCAATACCACCCGCCGACTGGGTGCCACCTGTAGGCAGGGTTGTTGACTGATAGGGCCAGCCGGCGCCGCCGCCTCCGCCGTACCAGCCGCCTCCGCCACCGCCGCCGGTGCCACGTCCACAGCCCTGAACTCTATTACCGCCAGCGCCACCGCCGCCGGCGCCGACAATGACTCGGTTATTGAGCCCCGTGGCGCCTGTCCGGACGTCAGAAGCGCCACCGCCGCCGCCGGCTAATGCAGATGGACAACCTACCGTGCCGGCGTTGCCTCCGCCATTGAAGCCGCCTGCGGTACTCTGGGCGCCGCCGCCTCCAACAAAAATGTTCAGTACCTGGCCGGGGGTGACCGTCAGGTCGCCGGTAGCATACCCTCCCAGGCCGCCGGCGACGTCGCCACCGGCGTTGGTTTGGCCCTGGGCGCCCCAGGCCTCGATGGTAACACTGGTTACTCCGGCCGGCACCGTCCAGGTTTGCATGGCCCCGGTGTAGTTAAAGGTTTCGGTTTGGACTTGCCCGGAAGCAAGGCTTGGGCTTAAGGCTGCTAAACACCATAGGAGCATGTTGAACAGTAATACCCTTACTAAAGATGGTGTAAATTTTTTCATCATTTCATTAAATTGTTTATTAGGAATTTGAGTCTGGTGTTTAATCGTCGGCAAAGAATAACGAACCCGCTCCCAATATGCTCTTAGTCAGCAGGGAGGG
Organism: Lewinellaceae bacterium; assembly: GCA_020636215.1. Taxonomy (GTDB): domain Bacteria; phylum Bacteroidota; class Bacteroidia; order Chitinophagales; family Saprospiraceae; genus JACJYE01. Next base: position 305,926 of record JACJYG010000004.1, on the reverse strand, counting down.
GATGCTGGTTTAGATAGCCTTTGGTAGAATACTTCAAACAGAAGTGTTTTTGAGATATCAACTGCAGGATTCCAAACATTTCAAGTAAATGGATGGAAAAATCAAAAGGGGGATGGTTTTTGGAATTTTACAGAAATAGCCCAGGCATAACCAAAGCCCAAAAGAGAGAATCATTTGGTAACTGTACGATAAAACAGGCTTGAAGTTTCAAAAAAGCATTAAAAAAAATTCCTAAGTAAGCCTGATTTTTAATAGGCTGCTTTCCTTTTGGCAAGGGGCCTAGAAAACAGCAGCGCCAACCCCGGGAAACCCGGAGGTGGCGCTGCTGCAGGTTGAGAAAAGTTGAGAAAAGTTGAGTGAAGTTGAGGAGGTTGAGTGGGTTGAGTCTTGCTCTCAACCCACTAAACTTCCTCAACCCTCTCAACCCTCTCAACTTCCTCAACTAATAAACTTCTCCACTCCTCTACTCCGCCTTCACAAACCTGAGCACCTGCGGCGCCTGGCCTTCTTCCTGCACTTCCATGAAGTAAAGGCCCGGGCGTAGCTGGTTGACGTTCCATTCGAAGCGTTCGGCAGGGCCATCCAGCTGTCGCTGTTCGAGGAGCTGGCCGAGTTCGTTGCGCAACCGCAATGTTACTCCCCCCGGCAACTGTTGGGGCAGGCCGGAGAAACTTACCGTCACCACATCCCTTGCCGGGTTGGGGAACAGGCTGATGTTGCGGCCGATACCGGCATGGCCCAGTTCAGCTGTTGGCAACTGAATGACCCCTTCACCCTCTTCTTCGCCACAATCCACATTGCCGAATACAGCTGTCGCCGTGGATCCCGGGATATTGGAGAAAGCCGTCATCCCTATTTCGAGGCAGTCATTCATCGGGACCGACTGTGCGGTTACGATAGCGAAGTTCACCCCATTAAAGGAGTAGTAGCCAAAGAACCAGTTACCCTGCCGCACCAGCTTGAGCCAGTAGGGGGCAGGCTTTTGGAAGAAGTTTGCCCCCTTGTTGCCATTGGTAAGCGTGCGGGCTTCCCAGCGCACCATGGGAGAATGGTTGGAATACATGCCAACCATCTTGCTGCCGGCTGCATCGCTTTCGCGGGCCATCAGCCCGGCGTAGCCGTTGGGCGTAATGCTGAGGACCTGAACGGTAATTTCAAAATCGCCGCACATGTCCTTTTCGATGAAGGCCATGTTGTCACTACCCAGCATATTGTTGGCCGCGCCGGCATTGATCGTGAATTCATATTCACAGGGGTCGTAGGCATAGTTGTTGCCCGTTCCCGGATTGCCAATGTCCTCGCTGTCCCAGGGATAGGGCAGCTCGGTGCCCTTCTCTACGGTGATCATGGCGGTGCAACTGGCGGGGTTTTCGGATTCATCTTCTACACTTACATTGACGGGATAAGTATTGCCGACGTCGGAGCAGTCAAAGTAGTATGGGGCGATGTCCGTGACGTACACTTCTCCGCAATTATCAGAGGAAAGTTCATAATCCAGCACATCTTCCTCTTCCAGGAAGTAATAGCCGTAGGGGTTGAGGTACACGGTAGTGGTGCGGCACACGGGAGTAGGCGGCGTGACATCCACATGCGGCACGGTGTAGGTGCAGGAGTTGCTGTTACCGGATGCATCGGTCGCCGTTACGGTTACAGTGACGGTTTGTACACCGGTAATGACAGTTCCGGGCTCTGGGCTCTGGCTCAGTGCCGGGTTTTCATCGCAGTTGTCGCTAACGGATACAAAGGGCCGGTAATCCGGCAGGGCGTTGGTGCAGTTGTTGGGGTCCAGCACGGCCGGGGTGACGAATCCCGGGCAGGAGATGCTGGGGGCTTCTGTATCGTTGGCGCAGGGGTCAACCGCTACTTCGCAACCAATATTGATGTCATCGTATTTTGCCGTACCTGATGAAAAGTTGTACAGATACGCTCTGGAGACACTGGTTGAGGCCTGGCTACGGAAGGGGAAATTCGATTGGATCAGGCCTCCGTTTATATAGATGTCAAAGTGTTTATTCGTCCAGTCAATATCCTTGATCTCAATGAGATACCAGTTGTTGATGCTGCCAGGGATATCTAAAACATTACTACTGTTTGCATAGAAACGGAGCGAACTGGTTGGATAGTGGTAATAAAAAAACAGGATGCCGTTGTTAGAAGGCGTATTCTCGTCTCCAATGACCACGTAGCCACAATAAGCATTGGACTGGGGCTGAACCCACCACGACATCTCCGCGGGCTGGGCGGGGGCGAAGGTAGCCTGAAGCCCTTGGTAATGGGAGGAACTACCAGTCTGCGTGAGGCTGTAATTGCCCACAGCGGGATCCACCATGTCCACAGATCTGGTGTAGCTTCCTCCTGTCTCTACCCAGGTTGGCGAGTAGCTGCCTGATTCGAAGCCATCATACAAGGTGGGGGTGCAAGGGTCTGGGTCTCTGCCTTTTCCTCCGGCCGGCCGGGCCGGGGGGATGGGGATCACGCGTGCAGTAGCGTTGGCCGCAGCAGCCGGGCGGGTTCTGATGTCAACGGCATCGGCATCCAGCCAATAATCGTTTTCTGGCCGCAGGGTTTGCGTGTTTAGGTCAGCGGGGTCGCCACTTTGCAGCAGGGACTGCCCGAAGCTCGGGGCGGCAGCCAGGAGAAAAATGGCTAATAAAAAAATCAGTCTCATAAGGGTTTGGTTTTTAGTTGTTTAAATGTATATGGAGTTTGCTGTTGAATAAAAAAGGTTCGCCCCGCCCTCCATCCGGAATGGGGATGGCGGCAAGGCCCGGGCGGTATTTGGGAATGTGGAGGGGGGAGTGCCAAATGAAAACTTTAGGGCACGTGAGGAAAATTTTATGGGTTTACGCTGGAAACAGCCTGAAGTTTCAGTGGAACGGGATTTTTTTTAAGAAGTGCGTATTTTTTCAGTTTGGGCACATTGGAATTGGCTTAAACCAGCAGCAGCCATCCGCGGGCTTTCCGGGATGGCTGCTGTGTTTGGGTTATGGCTTTTGCCTGCGAGGCTTGTACGAAAAGCCATTCGGCTGATTACCCAGCTCCGGGCAGAAGCCCGGAGGTGCGGAGCCTTCTCCAAGCCGAAGCTTGGAGGTACGGGGGCTTACAACTGATAATTCGGGCTCAGCTGGTCGCCTTGTTCGGCGTAGAATTCGTTGATAATGCGAACCACCTCTTCCGGGCTGTCCGTAATCGGCATCAGGTCGAGGTCTTCCGCGTTGATGTTGTCATTTTGCTCCAGCATGGCCACTTTGATCCAATCCTTGAGGCCGCTCCAGAATTCAGAGCCGACCAGCACCACCGGAACTTTGGTGATCTTTTTGGTTTGGACCAGCGTCAGGGTTTCGAACAGTTCATCCATGGTGCCGAAGCCGCCGGGCAGCGCCACAAAGGCCTGGGCGTACTTGACGAACATCACTTTTCGGACGAAGAAATAGCGGAAGTTGAGGTTGGCGTTGGGGTCGACATATTTATTGAAACCTTGCTCGAAGGGCAGGTCGATATTGAGCCCGACGGAGCGGCCGCCATAGAGGTGCGCGCCTTTGTTGCCGGCCTCCATGATGCCGGGGCCGCCGCCGGTGATGACGCCGTAGCCGGCTTCGGTGAGCAGGCGGGCAATATCTACGGCTTTTTTATAATAGGGGTTGTCCGGTTGGGTGCGGGCGGAGCCAAAAATGGACACACAGGGGCCCATTTCATTGAGGGACTCAAAACCTTCCACCAGTTCGGAGATCACCTTGAACATCGTCCAGGAGTTCTCCCCCTTGACCTGCCGGCCCCATGATTTCATCTGGTGTTTAGGAATGTTATTTTCTTGTACCATCATTTATGGTTTAATTGGCTATTGCTGTAGTTTTATTAGCGCAAAAAAGCCTGTCGAAAATGGACAGGCTTTCCTAGTTAAGTCTTTTATGCTGAATTGTCAAGCCTGGATGCCTTTGTAGCTTGCAAATTCTTCTTCTATGAACTGATGCAGTGCGTCCTTGTCGTTGAATTGTTCAAATAAGCCCTGTAATTGTAATTGCGGGGCTGCGGAAACCGGAAGCACGTAGCGCCGTACGTCCTCTTCGCCGATCACGTTGCCGCTCAGGATGATGAGGCGTTCAATAACGTTGCGCAACTCCCGGATGTTGCCCGTCCAGTTAACTGCTTTCAGCTTAGACAGGGCGCTATCCGTGATTTCCTTGGGGCTTACGCCGTATTCATTACAAATCTGAGCGATAAAATGTTTGACGAGCATTGGAATATCCTCTTTTCTGTCATTCAGAGACGGTACATCGATGATGATGACGGCCAGGCGGTGATAGAGGTCTTCCCGAAATCGCCCGGCCTCGATCTCGCGGCGCAGGTCCTTGTTCGTAGCCGCCAGCACGCGCACATCTACGCGTATTTCTTTATCGCCGCCGACCCGCGTGATGCGGTTCTCCTGCAGGGCGCGCAGCACCTTGGCCTGGGCAGAGAGGCTCATATCGCCGATTTCATCGAGGAAAAGGGTGCCGCCATTGGCCTGTTCAAATTGGCCGATCCGTTGCTTGATTGCGGAGGTGAAAGCCCCTTTTTCATGGCCGAACAACTCGCTTTCGATCAGTTCGGAAGGGATGGCGGCGCAATTGACTTCCACGATAGGCTGCCCGGCGCGGGGGCTCTGCTCGTGGAGCCAGCGGGCCACCAGTTCCTTGCCGGTTCCGTTGGAACCCAGGATGAGGACGCGCGCATCGGTCGGGGCCACGAGTTCAATCGTTTCTTTGACCTGTTGAATGCGAGGCGACTCGCCGATGATCTCCTGCACTTTTGATTTGAAAACCTTGCGTTGCAGCACCTTCGTTTCGGTGATGAGGTTCGACTTATCCATCGCGTTGCGGATGGTGATGAGCAGGCGGTTGAGGTCGGGCGGTTTGGAGATGAAATCAAAGGCGCCTTTTTTGACGGCATCCACGGCCGTATCGATATTGGCATGGCCGGAGATCATGACCACCGGGGTGTCGGGGGAGAGGATCTGTATTCGCTCCAGGGCTTCCATGCCATCCATTTTCGGCATCTTGATGTCCAGGATGAGGACATCGTATTTTTGCTGTTTGAGCTTGGCAAGGCATTCCACTCCATCGGAGGCTTCTTCCACTTCGTATTGCTCAAACTCCAGGATTTCCCTCAGGGTGCGGCGGATGATCTTTTCGTCGTCGACTATGAGTATTTTGGCCATCTGTGTTCGGGTATTTTAGCGTACTGGCAATACCCTCAATACGGAGAAATACCCCAATTGTTACATTTTTCCACGGATTAGCCCATGGGTCAGAAGCAGGCCAAGCACCAAAGCCAGGAAAAGGGAGATGCCCCACCACACCATTCGCCGGTCGGCTTTTTTCAGGTTGAGAATGTCTACGTCCTTCTTTTTTTGCAGCGCGATCTTATTGCCGACCAGTATGGCCCGCAACATGATGGAAACAATAAGCCCAAAGCTGACGAGGTAGATCTTGTCCATGAGCACCATGTAGCCGACATCCGGCAAGGCCGAGCTGTAGGATTGTTGCAGGAAAACAGCGCTGAGCAATCCCCCGATGGGCAGCGAAATGCGGGCGTCCAATTGGGAGGGGTGTATAAATAAAGCCCCCAGGCTGGCAATGATGACAATGAGCAGCGGGAGCATCAGCTTGAGCAGGAAATAACTGAGCGGGCGTGCAATTTTCAATTTGAACGTAAAATTGCTGAAAGCAGCGGCCGTCTTGCCCGTCTCTCCAAAATTCGTCTTATACATACTCGACTGCGCTTCCAGGGTGCCGCCTTTAATGTTCCAGCCGGGCATTCGAAAATCTTCCCGTATGAAAGCGGCGGAACTATCTGGGAGGTATATCAGGGAATCCTGAGGGTAATCCACATTTTCGATGTGGATGGTTAGCTGGTGGCGGTCCAGCGGGAAATTGTAAAGGGAAAAAGGATGGTAGAACCGCCCCTCGATGCGCATGCCATTGTAGTAAAACCCATCGGGCAATTCGAGCGCTTCTTCGTGGAAATCATTTTGCGTAAAGCCCCATTTTTCTACGGCATTGACAAACTCTATGTTCATGGGGTTGCGTTCCCCTTTCCATTTAAACCAGATGTAGAAATCGGCGTAAAAGGAATGCTCGTTAATGTTCAGGTCATACAGGTTCATCAGGTAGATACCGGTATACACAGCTTCCTGCCCGGGAAGTAGCTCTTTGGCATCTGATCCGGTTTGAGCCTGAAAGGCCAAAGGAGATAGGCAAAAAAACAGGGTGACAGCTAATATTCGGTTGGTCAGTGGGTTCATCGGCTTGCATTGGTTTGGTGAAAATCGGTATTTTCCGGATTAGGCAGGCAAACCTGGGAAAATAAAGTTTTCCCTTGTGCTGAATATCGGCTCCTGCAATCATCCAAATAGAAGAACCTCTGCGTTCCGCAAACACATCTTCCGGGAAATTCTCATCTTTGTGCTATATTTTGACCCCAATAAATTCAAGCAAAAGCCTTTTTTTTGCGTACTTAGTGTAAAAATAACAAAAAGGACATCCATGTCAGATAAGAGATCAATAGCCGTGCTGACCAGTGGCGGCGACGCCCAGGGCATGAACGCCGCCGTAAGGGCCGTCGTACGGGCAGCCATACACAAAGGATTTGATGTTTACGCCATTTATGAGGGGTATAAAGGAATGATCCTGGGTGGAGATTACATTCGCAAAATGGACTGGTCATCGGTAGGTGGCATCCTTCACAAAGGGGGAACGGTCATCGGGTCGGCCCGGTCGGATGAATTCCGAACGCTGGAGGGCCGGCGCATTGCCGTGCACAACCTCATCACCCGGGGTGTCGACGCATTGGTCGTCATCGGTGGTGACGGAAGCCTCACCGGCGCCAATATTTTGCGGCAGGAATGGAAAGACCACGTTCAGGAACTGGTCAATCGCGGAGAGGTTGAACAAAGCCTTGCGGATCAATATCAATCCATTTTTATCACGGGCCTGGTGGGCTCCATCGACAATGATATGTCGGGAACGGATATGACCATCGGCGCCGATACGGCCCTGCACCGGATTACAGAGGCGGTTGATGCTATCATCAGTACGGCGGCCAGCCATCAGCGGACTTTCGTGGTGAAGGTGATGGGCCGCAATTGCGGCTACCTGGCGCTCATGGCGGGGCTGGCCTGTGGCGCTGACTGGGTTTTTATTCCGGAATCTCCGCCGAAACCCGGAGAATGGGAAGAAAACATGTGCACCTTGCTGAGAGCCGGGAGGAAAGCGGGCCGGCGAGACAGCATCATCATCCTGGCCGAAGGGGCCAAGGATACGGAAGGCACCCTCATTGGCAGCCACTATGTGCAACAGGTGCTGGAAGAACGCCTTGGGGAAGATGCCCGGATTACCATTCTGGGCCACGTGCAAAGGGGAGGTGCTCCCAGCGCCTATGACCGGTATATGACCACCATGCTGGGTTGCAAAGCCGTGGAAAGGATTGCCGCCAGCACGTCGGAAGACGAGCCGCTTCTGATTGGCGTTCAGGAAAATGACATCATTACCGCCCCCCTGATGGAATGTGTGAACACCACTCACAAAATCCGGGACTTGATCCAATCCGGCGATTACAACCAGGCTATGGCTTTGCGGGGTGGTGGGTTCACCGAAGCTTATGACACGCTGAAGGTGATGATCCGATCTTTGCCCAGCCAGCCGGATCCTAAACAGAGGCGCCTGAAAATTGCAGTGCTCCATGGTGGCGGCCCGGCCGCCGGGATGAATACGGCCGCCCTTACCGCCGTGCGTATTGGCCTGGAAAGAGGCCATATCATGCTGGGGGTAAAAGATGGCTTCCACGGCTTAATCCAGGGAAAAGTCAAGGAAATGGAATGGATGAGCGTGGCCGGCTGGACCACTACCGGGGGGGCTGAGCTGGGCACCAACCGGCGGGCGCTTACCGGAACGGACTACTACGCCCTGGCCCGTAAAATAGAAGAGTACCAGATTGACGCCATTCTCATGATTGGCGGGTGGTCCGGCTATCAGGCCATCCACAATATGTATCAAAAGCGGGGGGATTTTTCCGCTTTCAATATCCCCATGGTATGCCTGCCGGCGACGATCAACAACAACCTCCCTGGTTCTGAGCGCAGCGTAGGCTCTGATACCGCTTTGAACAATATCGTTAATGTGGTGGATAAGATCAAGCAATCGGCGGTGGCTTCCAAGCGATGCTTTGTGGTGGAGGTAATGGGACGGTATTGCGGATACCTCGCCCTGGTGAGCGGAATCGCCACCGGAGCTGAACGCGTTTACCTGCATGAAGAAGGTGTGACGCTGAACGACCTCCAAAACGACCTGGAACATCTCGTTGACGGTTTTTCCAAAGGTAAGCGGCTGGGGCTCATGATCCGGAATGAAAAGGCCAACTCATTATATACCACCGGATTTATGGCGGCCCTGTTCGAAGAGGAAGGCGGCCAGCTCTACGATGTCCGGCAGGCCATCCTTGGCCACCTGCAACAGGGAGGAGACCCCTCGCCTTTCGATCGCATCCTGGCGATCAGATTGGCCAAATTGTGTACCGAATACCTGATCAGCGAATCTCTGGAGAAGCGAAAGCCCGTTTCTTTCATCGGCCTGCAAAAGGGCAAGGTTGATTTTGTCGACATGGCCCGTTGGCCGGAAATGGTGGATGCGCCATTAGAACGGCCTGGTAAACAGTGGTGGATGAACCTGCGCCCCATCGCTCACATCATGACGGAGCCGCCGGTGGATGTAGCTTATTAGGGTTAGGAATGGTTGAATGGTTTTTACCCGGCTGCGACAACAGACGTGGGGAGGACGGGGAATGGTTGAATGGCTGGGCTTTGGACCCACTTAACCATTCAGCCATCCGGCCATTCAGCATATAGCCATCCAACCATTCCGCCATTCAACCATTCAATTCCTTAACCGCCAGCCAGGCCATCAGGCCGATGCTTTGTTCCAGGCATTGTTCGTCGATATCGAACGTATTGGTATGTATAGGGGAAGTAATGCCTTTAGCCGTATTGCCGGTGCCAAGACGGTAGAAGCATGCCGGCAAATGTTGAGAGTAGTAAGCGAAATCTTCGGCGGTCATACGGGGTGGAAGCTCAACGACATTTTCCGGGCCGAGATATTCCTCAGCGTAGGTACGCACCTTTTGGGTCAGCGCGTCGTCATTGACCAATACCGGATAGCCTACATCGATCACAACGTCGCAAACGCCGCCCATGCCTTCGGCAATGCTTTCGGCCATCTTTTTTATCAACTGGTGTGCTTTGAAACGCCATTCCTCGTTCATCGTCCGGAAGGTGCCTTCCAGCCTTACCTCATTGGGAATGATATTGGTGGCGCCACCCTTGGAGGCGATATAGCCAAAAGTGACTACAGAAGGCGTGTGCGGGTCGGCATTGCGGCTGACAATCTGTTGTAGTGCCGTAATGATGTGTGCAGAGATGACAACGGGGTCGATGCAATCGTGCGGCAGTGCGCCATGGCCTCCTCTTCCTTTCACGGTTAAGTACAACTCGTCGGCGGACGCCATATAACTGCCGGAGCGCATACCCACTTTCCCCGCTTCCAGCGGCGGGTGCACATGTTGGCCGATGATGCTGGCCGGCCGCGGGTTTTCCAGTACACCTTCCTTGATCATAATGGAAGCACCGCCCGGCAGAAGCTCTTCGCCCGGCTGAAAGATCAGTTTGATCGCGCCGTCAAACTCGTGGCGTAAATCGTTCAGTATGCGGGCGGCGCCGAGCAGAGAAGCGGTGTGAACATCGTGCCCGCAGGCATGCATGACGCCTGGTTTTGATGACTTGTAGGGCACTTCGTTGGCCTCCTCGATGGGCAGTGCGTCAATGTCGGCGCGCAGGGCCACCACTTTATCACTTCCATTGCGGCCCTGTATCAGCCCGACCACGCCGGTTTCGGCTACGCCATGCTGGTGAGGGATGCCGAACTCGGTTAATTTGGCGGCAATGTACTTCCCGGTTTCTACTTCCTGAAATGAAAGCTCCGGATTCTGATGGATATGGCGCCGAATGCCGATGACATCCTGATGATAGGCTTTGGCGAGCTGTTGTATCTTATCTTTAAGCATGGGGATTTTTATTTGAGATAAAGGTCCTGGTTTTTGCAAAAGCAGCAAAGGATAAAAAGCTTTATCTTTGAAAAAAGCGGATAACAATGGCTAAGATCACTGACCTTGACCAACTCGACTTGAACGGGATATATTCTTATGCAGACTACCTCAGCTGGCATTTCCAGGAAAGAGTAGAATTGATCAAGGGGAAAATTTTTAAAATGTCGCCTGCGCCGAGCCGCCAGCATCAGCGCATTGCCATGGAATTGACTAAACAGATCGGCCTTTATTTAGAAGGTAAAATATGCCAGGCATATTTTGCACCCTTCGATGTACGTCTTTTTGATTCCAGGAAGGCCACGAAAGAGAACGAACAGATTCATACTGTTGTTCAGCCGGATATTTGTGTTATTTGCGATCTTTCCAAACTGGATGACAGAGGCTGTCTGGGCGCCCCCGATTGGATCATCGAAATCCTCTCTCCCGGAAACAACAAAAATGAGCTGGATAATAAATTTCGGCTGTATGAGGAGAATGGCGTCCAGGAATACTGGCTGGTGCACCCCAGTGACCAGACTGTGGTCGTTTTTGACTTGAAGGAAGGGGCTTATCAGCTCCGCAAACTCTACGCCAGTGATGATGCCATTACCGTCGGCGTTTTCCCGGAGTTTACTATAGATTTGGAGAAGGTCTTCCGGGATTAGGCTGCAGGCTGAACACGGCCCCGAAGCGATTTAAATATATAAAACACGCCCACCCCCGCACCAAGCAGCCCCAATCCGGCCCAGGCCTGTACCGGCCGTTCGATCAGCGTATTGACCACAAAGGCGCTGCTAATGAGCACGAAAATACCCGGCACCACCGGATATCCCCAGGTGCGGTAGGGCCGCTCCGCATGTGGCAGTTTGCGCCGGAAAATGAACACACTGAAGCCCGCCAGCGCCATAAAAGCGATATCCATGAAAGTAACGTAAGTGATCAGCCCCGAAAAGGTGCCCCAGGCCATCAGTAAAACAATGGCCCAGATGGCCTGTAGGATCATCGCCGCCGCCGGCGTGTGAAAGCGGGGATGCACTTCCGCCAGTTGCCGGAAGAATATACCGTCCTTCGCCATGGCGAAATAGATGCGGGGCGCCGACATGGTATAGATGCCGATAGTTCCAAAAATGGATATGGCGATCACGATCGCCATCAGTTTGCCGCCAAAGGAGAATACCTGAGCCACGGCTTCGCCGGCTACCCGGGTGGTGTTAGCGATGGCATCCAGCGGCAGCAAAAGCATATAGCCCAGGTTGACCAGTACATAGGTAATGGTCACGATCACAGCGCCCAGCACCATAGCGCGCGGCACGGTGCGCTGAGGGTCGATCGCCTCTCCGGCCAGATAAGAAGCATGGTGCCAGCCGCCGAAAGACCACAAAACCCCAATAAGTGCCAACAGCATAGCGCTGCCCAGATTGGAGGGGGTATGCGCCGCCAGGTTGAAGTCGATCGCCACTTTTGCCGGTTCGAAAAAAAGTAGCCCCACTACGATAATGCCGGCAATGGCCAGCAATTTCAGGCCTGTAAATACATTCGACAGCCATTGGCTGGCGTTGACGCCTACCAGGTTGAAGCCCGTCAGCCCGGCGATGACTACCACCGCTACGGCGATCTTGCCCCAGTAGCCAAAGGGATAAAAATACGACAGGTATTCCGCTAGGGCGATGCCCAGAGCCGCCAGTGCGCCGGTGTTGATGACCAGTAAAATAATCCAGCCATAGAGGAAACCGGCCAGTTCCCCGTAGGCTTCTTTCAGAAACACATACACTCCGCCGGCCTTGGGGAAGAGCCCGCCCAATTCAGCAAAAGTCAGCGCACCGGTGAGGGCGATCACACCGCCCAGCGCCCATACCAACAAGGCAAAACCATGATGTGGGACTGCCTGTACCACTTCATAGGGCGTCACAAAAATACCGGAACCGATACAGGATCCTATGGCGATCATGGTTAGGCCATAGAGGGTGAGCTTGCGGTCGAGTTTTGGCATGCGAGAAGGGCGAAAGCGCCAGGCCATCTTGAGTGGCCTGGCCCCTGGTTTATTTGTTGCTTAGCTGTTGGTTCATTTTTACGTTCTCCACTACAAATTTTCCTACCTTCTCCCCTTGAGCCACGCCGTTGAAAATGGCCGGCTTGTAGTGGATGCCCCCATACAGGCGGCTGACGGCAGCCTCATCAGAAGCATCAAAGAAAGAATTGAAGGAGCGAACCGGCAGTCCATATTCCTCCTCGGTGGTATCGTCGAACTGGAAGCTGTCGCCAAAGATGGAGGTCAGCGCTGTTGCGGCAGCCCGGGAGATCACACTATGTCCGCTGGTGTATTCCGGGAAGGGTGGTGTCTGCAGGGTAGGCAGCCAGTCCTCGTCGATATAGCGGTTGATCACCGTCTCCGGGCGGATCAGGATGCTGCGGTATTTTTCGTCCCAGCAACTGATAAAAGCGTCGAAGAGCGCAATCGAAGTGAGGGTATACGCTTCTACTGATTTCATCATATCAGCCTTATCCTTTTGGCATACGATCTCGGTGATGCCGATCCAGTGGCCGCCGGGCGTGATTTTCTTGGTGGCGTACATCACGTGGCCGGTATGATGGGACACGTAGGGGTTACAATCCCAGAATTTGGCAATAGCCACCCGGTTCTCGTGTTCCTCCGGGTCGTTGGTTAAGGCATCATAAACCTCCATGGTTTCCTTCATGAACTGGCTGTTCTTGTCGGTGCTGAAGGCAGTCGGAGGCGGCGGGGTAAATTGTTGTGCCGAGTCAATTACCATGGTGCGGATCTCCATCCAGTGCGGTTCTATACCGTCCATATAGTCGGGGGGCGTGGGCTGCCAATGGGCGGGGTCTTCCGAGATGGAGTACTTGGGGTAGGTGCGGGTCTGTTTGTACATATCTCCGGCGGACCAATCCAGGATGTGCTGTGCCACGGCGTCTCCATAGGTAATCGAGCGTTCCCAGACATCCGAAGGCATGTTGATGGCTTCAAGTTCGGCGTAGAGCTCCTCTTCGTAAGCCTTCATCAGGTCTTCGGAGAAGATGAGCGTCCGGCCTACTGTCAGGAAGGCATGGAGGCTGGCCAGCGGGAAGCAGTAAGTTTTACCGGCCTCGGGCTGGGGCGTCGGGGTCAGCCCGTGCAACTGGCCCGCCAGGGTTTGATAATTGGGGTAGTCGTTGCGAAGCGCTTCGTAAGCGGCAATGCTGGGATAAACGTAAATACGGCTGGCCACCGGCGGCGAGAAGATGTCGTGGACGATTACATCCGACAATTGCTTCATGGAGCGGTGGAAGTACTCGGGGTTCTTTGCCTCTTCCTGAAAATTGGGGTTGCTCTGTTCGCAGGCCGCCACCATCAGGACCAATCCTATCAACCATAGCCCTTTTTTCAAATACATCGCTAAATGTTTTTTGTGTTTTCAAAATAAGGATAAAGGTAGTAACTAATTACAAAAAGTGATGCGCCTTCGGCCATAGGCTTTTGGGGCTTAATTTTTTGATTTTAAAAGTGTTTGCGGTGGTATATCCTCAAGCGGGCAGCCATTATTGTCTGCCGGGCCGGGGGAGAAGGGGCAGAAGTCGACGCTGTTTTCAATACCGTCGCCATCACTATCCCGCTGATCAATTAGGGGAGCGGGGGTGGATTCCAATCCATTGGCTTCAATAGCGAGAATGGCCTCTACGTAGGCGTCAGCCAGTTTTTGTAGAAAGGCAGGTTGGGCCAGTAGGGCGGCGTCGGAGCGGTTATTGAGGAAACCATTCTCGATCATAATAGCAGGAGCGCTAATATTACTAAGCAGATAATACGGGCTTCCTGGCGGAGCCTTCACAAACCGGTTTATCAGGCCGGTTTTTTTGATGGCTTTTTCCAGAAAAACAGCACCCAGCCTTTGGCTGGCCTGGGAATTTTGAAAATACCAGGCTTCTATACCTCTGGCCCCATCTCCAGCCCAGGCTTCTGGATCTTTTGATGGGCCCGCATTGATATTCATAGATACCGCCAGCTTGGGCAAGGACGATTGGTATTCATTGATGCGCCGGGCGCGCTGCTGCAGGCTGATGTCCTCTTCTTCGGGCACGACCTGATAATACGCTACCCCGATCTCTTCCAGTTTTCGGATAATTCGCTCCACGATATCCCGGTTGATTTTATACTCGAAGAGTTGGGTCTTGCCGTCATCAAAGATTGGAGATCGGTAGCCGCGCGTATCCATTCCGAGGGCATTGTCGAGGCACCATAGGTAGCGTGGGGTATGGGATTCCGGAGCAATTTGCTGGATGCTGGGGCTTATAGGGTTCGGATTGTCATTTTTGCTTATTTGCTGGGTGGGGTCCAGCTTGAGCAATTCCGAAGAAATTTTAAGCCCATTTCTCTGCGCAGCACTGGCCAGGAAAGCCGGATCAAAAGTGCGCAGAGAGAGCTGAAGCAGCTGATAAAACTCACGGGCAGTCCCATCGATGGAGCGGCGCACCCAAAATTGGGCGGCCATATTGCCCTCCAGGGCATCATACCCTTCCTTCGCCATTTCATTGGCAAAGTCCCTGAACTGTTGATTGAAAAAGTAGTTAATGGCATAACGATCCCGCTTTTCAATCGGGGTGTTGAGGATGGACAGAAATTCGTCCTGAATATCCTTTTGGTTGGCGGCTACGGGGTAGGCGAGATAGAACACCCGCATGATATCCCGGAATTCCCGGTTATACAAGCCCTGCACTTGTTTGGCCAATAGTTTATTCTTGCTCAGGCTGTTCAGCGTGGGGGAAAGCTTTTTCAAAAAAGCGGGATTGTACCGGCCAAAGGCTGCTTCGTTCCGGTAATCGATGTTGGCGCCCCGATGCGGGCCAGATCGGTAAACCTTTTCTCCGAAAAGTTTCTCCAGAATAGCCGGGTTGAGCAATGGTTTCAAAATAGCATAACGCCCCCGCACCCCGATTTCCGGAAAGGTAGTGCCGCTGGCGTCCCACGAAAGGTCGGCCTTTCTCTTCAGGCTGTTCCAGTCGGTTGCGGCTTGCACCATGATCTTTTCCAGCCTCTGGTTTTCGGGGGAAACGCTGGATTTGGGAGTTGCCCTGGTAGAATCTGTTATTGGTTGGTTGAAGCAAGGCTCAAGGGTAGGTTTGCTCTGATACGTTTTAACAATAAACCCATTTACGCCTTTATGGCGGATGTGATAAAATTCCGGCAGTTCTTCCAGTAGCTGCACCTGTTCTCCGGGGCGAATGGATTTGATCAGGGTTTCCCGGTTGACCCTCAATTGGTCCCATTCCGGCCCTTTCCCATAATTGGCATTCAGCTCATCTGCTTCCTGCCGGGTCAGCTGCCGGGACCGGAGTGCAATCTCGTTCGGTACATTGCTGATCACAAAGCAAGCTTCGGAAGGAATAGTGTCAGGCGCACTATCGGCTGTACACCAGCTACGGATCTGCCGCATATCCAGCTGAGAAGAATCCAGCCGAATGGCCTCCTGGAAATAAGCGCACACCCGGCCTCTGCCCGCCGATATCAGTTGTTCAAACCTGTTTATGAGAGAATCTACGGCTTCGGCGCCGGACGACAACTGGGAGGTGTCCCGCAGGCCCAGGCGTTCGAAGGTGCTCAACATAGACTGTTGTACATCGGCGGGCAGTTCGCTGGCGCCGGTTTTGATTTTCTTCCATTCGGCCAAGCCGTCGCGGAGTTGCGCTTCCCGCGCAGCTGGGCTTTGGTCAAAGAATTGCGAACTGGACAGATAGAGCTCTACTCCTTTATTGTAAAAGGCCACAGCCATATTGCTGCGGTATTCCGCCTGCCAGGAGGTAGCAATAGCTGTATCTGCCGGGGAGGGGAGGGTGAAAAAGCCTTTGGACGCCTCTACTTTGGCGCCGCCCCAGTTTTTGAGCTGGCCGATACGCCAGTCCCAGTCGGCTTCCGCACTGTAAACGGAAAAAGGCAGCTGTACTTCAGGCGCTGAACCGGCCATCCATTTACTTATATTTTGCTGTAAAAGCGTGGCTGCGGCAAGGGAATCAGATGCAACTGCAGCTTTGGCGTGTTCTTCCAGCATGACTGCCAGTGCTGGTGTTTCGTTCAGGCATAACAGATAGTTTTCCCCTTCCAGATGATAGTCCACCAAAGGGCCTCCACATTTCGTAAGTGTGATCTGCCAGGGCCAGGCCGTGATCAGCAATGCGGGCAGCCAGAGGGGCAGGGCCCAGCGCAGCACATCCCTCCATTCCCCGCGCCAGCCCAGGCCGGGCAGGCCATGGGGGTGCAGGTACTTTTTCCAACTGTCGGGAATAATGAAGTCCAGTGGGCTACGTTTGCGCTGTAGTTGTTTGATAACAGTGACATCGGCATCGGCGCCGGCTTCCATGAGGCGGCCAATTTCCTGCTCCAGTTCCTTTTTGTGGCGCTTGTTTTTGGTGGTGAGCCACTCGTTCAGGGCCACATTCATCCGGTAGTCTTCGAAAGCAGCGGAGTCTTGAGGTGGTGGGTTCTGTTGAAGGATTTCGGCCAGTTGGGTGCGCACCTGTTCCAGTAGAGCAGGGTGCGAGGCCTGCAGCCAGTCGAGCAGGCTGATACGGGCGGCAGGGGGGATGCGCCCCTCCGTAAACCAGGGCAGGCGGGTGAGCTGCAGCAAATGGTTAACAGTAAGCAGGTTTTCCTTTCCAATGGAAAGTTGTTGGCCGAGGTAGAGGGTAAGGTCCCAATGTAAAGAAGGATACACAGCGCAGGCGGCGATCCACTGCAGCATGGGTTCGCTGAAGTGAGCCTGCAGGCTGGGCGCCAGCGCGCCATTAAGTTCAATTGCTTCTTTTGGTGCATCCGTCACGCGGCTGGGCCAGGTGTCGAAACGGGCGTCTTCTTCCATTTCCAGCTCTTCCAGCCAAAAGTGGAGGCTTTGCATGGAGAGGGGGAGCAAAGTAAAAAGCTCGCCCAGCCGGCGCTCGCGCTTCCCCCAGCTTTGGGTGGGGCGAGGTGTCAGCAACAGCCGGTGCTTCCAGTTGCGTATCAACTTGCTCCAGGGCTCCAGCTTGCCGCTCAGCTTATTGAGCAGCGCATTGCCGTGGCCCGCCACGATGAGCCGAGAGGAGGCGTAGCGCTGCTGGATTTCCTGAATAGGAATACCTTCGGGGTGGACTTCATTGTAACACACGCGCAGGTCACTATCGTAAAAGAAACGCTCGATGAGTACTTCGTTGGCGTGAAATATCTGGAAAAGCATATCCAATAATCTCGCCCGGTGATTGCGGCCCGATTGCTGTTCGATCAGCAACAGGTATTCCGGAGGCTGGGTTTGCTGCTGGAATCGGAAAGTGGGCATCCCGCCCTGCTCGATAGTAGCGCCGATCGTTCGGGGTACATCCAGTTTGAAGGCCTCGCTTCCGGTGCGCTGCCGGATAAGGTTGAGGATGAAACTGAAATCATCGCCCAGGTGAATGGCTTCCGCTCCCTCGATGTGGATATTCCAGGCGTAAGGCGGATTGTCCTTGGCTTCCAACTCCGCGACCAGCTTGCGACGGCGGTAGGCGCAGTAAAAGAGCAGTGCCAAAAGTAATGTCGTGAAAAGTAATAAGCCCCCCCATTTTAACCACCAGAAATTGTCGGCCAGGAATTGCCTTGTCCAGGTGGGAGGCTGAACGGCGAAGACGAGCGGGTCATGATTGAAAGGATAACTTTGAAAGTCAAAAGCATAAGTCAGTGGAGGCGTATCCACAATTGGCTCCTCCCGGGGTGTATCGGCCGGAACGGTATCATCCGGTTCTGGTTCCGGTTCCGGCACAACAATAATAGCCAGGTAATGAGCCACGAGTTTATTCCCCTCTGCATTGGACCATTCCACCACAATGGAGTCCCTGCCCTCTACACTATCCTGGGCAATGTAGGTCAGGCATTGAGGGGTATCTATCAGGAAGGCGCCCAGGCCGCCCCGGCCAGCGTAAATCACCTTGTAATGATCAGGTGTTCCAAATTCCTTGAGGTCGGTAGTGTCGGTGAGGCAGGCAGTAGCTTTTTCTCCGGCCTGGACCTGAAAAGGCTTCTCGATGAAATCCCTTTTATCGGGCTTCATCAACTGATAGAGGACAACCACCGGAGGGACGAGCAGTAACAGCACCAGCGCCCAGATGGCCCAGCGAAACCGCCGCTCCTGATGATCCGGTTGTGCGGATTGTTCTTCTTCCACTTCCCGGTAAAACGCTTCGGTCCGCCTCCGGCACTGCTCGAACAACTCGTAGAAGTGGGCTTGCTCTTTGGGGCTGCTGGCAAAGAGGGGCGCCAGCAGAAAAGGTATTTCTTCTATTGGAGTATCCGCCGGAAGTTTATTCCACAACTCCTGTACCTGCAACTGTTGGCCCGTACCCAAAGGATAGCCTTCTGCCTGAAGGGTGCTCAGCAGTTCTGCGAGAAGGTGGTATGTTTTGCCGGGGTGGGGCATGGATATCCTGGGTTTCTGGTTTATTGTTTCTGAGTTTCTGGTTTTTTACCCGGCCGAGCGTAGCAAGGACGGGCTGGTTTTTTACCCGGCCGATCCTGACAGTTGTCGGGAGAGGACGGGCTGGTTTTCTGGGTTTCTGATGAGTTAATTACCCTTGTTTTTGATAGAATATTCGACAATAGATTCCTTAAATTTCAGGCCTTTTAAATCACAGCCTCTTAAATAAGATATTAGATTGGCGATGCCGGCGCCGAGTTTTCTAGCTCTATTATAAGATAATTGAAATTCTTCTTATGATAGATAGCTTTGGTCCAAAGCTCTGTACAATTGAGATTGTACCTCTCCGCATGACCCTTTGGAAATAGAAAGGAATTGGATAAATTCCCTGTTTCCGCTTCTTTCAAATCCTTCTGCAATATTATCCATAACAGAACCCGAAGAAGCCCTGATTTGGTTTTTCAATGAAAAATCCCGCGCAAAAGGCTCTCTACCGGATAGCTTGTAAACCTCCTTGCTCAGCTCTCTGGCAGATTGCCAGATTTTTAAATCTTCAAAACGTTCAACTGTTCCCATATTCTATTTTTTTAAAACACCCCATAAACCTCATAAACCTCATAAACCTCATAAACCCCATAAATCACAACAGCCCCTGCAACGCCCTGAGGTCATCCTTATTCTTCGCCAGCACCGAGTACGACAAGCTCAGTTGTTCTTTTTCTTCCGCATTCAGATCCGATAACTTGCTTAATTTGGAACTATCGAAGCCCATTTTACGAAGCAGGGCTGCCCATTGGATCAGTTCAGCCGTGGCGGGGTTTTTCTTGAGTTTTACCTTGTCCTTTCCACGGATCATCTCGAAGTGTGCGATAATGGCGTCGAGTTGTTTTTTGCCGGAATCAGAATCGTAACCATCCAGTTTTTGTTGCAGAATGCGGAGCAGGTCGGCTGCCGCCGGGAATTCAATGTGGAAATAGGCTACTCTCCGGAGGAAGGCGTCGGGCAGATTCTTCTCCGAGTTGGAAGTCATGATGATGATGGGGCGGTTGTCGGCGGTAGTCTCGAAGCTTTTGGCGATCTCGGGCACGTCGAATTTCAGGTCTTCCAGGGCGGCCAGCACATCGTTGGGCAGGTCGCGGGGGGCCTTGTCGAGTTCATCGAGTAGCACTAATCGGCGGCTCTGGCTTCGGATAGCTGCGCCCAGGGCCTGATAGCGGATGTATTTTTGTTCCACCTGCTCTGGGGTCAGTGGTTCAGATTGCGTCTGGCTATATTGGAAATGGCCCAGGGCGTCGTAGCGGTAGAACAGGTCTTTGGCCGTGGAGGTCGTCTGAGCGTTAAAGACAATCACTTTGCCCAACTGAAAATAGTGGGCGACGTGGTGGGCCAATTGGGTTTTTCCGGTGCCGGGTTCACCGGTGAGCAGCAAGGGTTGCCCCAGGTTGAGGGCGACGTTGACTGCACTTACCAGTCCCTTTGGCGGAAGGTATAGCCTGGGGTCATTGATCTTTTCATTTAGCTCGATCTTCGGCAACTCGCGCTGCCCACTTTCACTGTATAGATGGAAGCTCATGGAGAAGGTTCATTGAAGTTGGATGAAATAATCTGATTATGTCTCTGAGCTGTTATCCGGCATTTAGGAATGGGCCAACTCAGAGGAGCGATTTATTCATTGGCAATGCGATAAATAATGGCTTGCAGTTCCTCGATATCTTTCATGTTCAGCAATTGTTTTTCCTGGTACAGCTTTTGGTCTTCTTCGCGCAGGCCGGAAAGGAATACATCCATCACCTGTTGCACTTTGTTAGGGTTCCGTTCGCCGAGGTCCATCAGCCAGGCGCGCAGGTCCGCTTCTTCGACGGGCAGCAAGGGCGTCAGCAGGCTGGCTTCATTGCGTTGCGACAAGCCTGTCAATTGGTCAAGAATCGTTTTTTGAACGGGGGTAAGCCTGCCTTCATGCTGTTTTTCGATGTAAACC
Organism: Lewinellaceae bacterium; assembly: GCA_020636215.1. Classification (GTDB taxonomy): domain Bacteria; phylum Bacteroidota; class Bacteroidia; order Chitinophagales; family Saprospiraceae; genus JACJYE01. The sequence goes on along the minus strand of JACJYG010000004.1, from coordinate 285,427 downwards.
ACAAAGAAGAATAAGAAGGTGGGGACCTCCTGATGTGGGCAGCGGAAGGTGTCGATCATCCATTGCAGGTATTCCACCAAAAAGTCCTCCCAGTTGCGCTCGTGGATCTCGAAGGCGACCGCCACGTAGTCGTAGGGCAGTTTGGGTACCCCGGTTTCTATAAAAGCATCAAAGGATTGTGTATCCGCAAAATGGAAGCGTTCCTGGACGTATTCCTTAAAGCGTTGCTGGCACTTTCGGGTATTGCGGCCTACGGGAAGGTCCTGGATGCGGAGCCGCCCGGTATCTGCGTGGGTGATGATGTGTAAGGCGTCCGAATCGCCATCGAGTTCTTCGGAGAGTAGTTCATACACCATGCGTTCGGCAAAACTGGGCGGCATCTGGCTGGGGCAGGAACTGATAAAGTAAAACTGAAACTCCTGCTTCTCTTCTTCCTTTTCGTCAAAAGCATCCCAGAATTTACCGCGCATTTCCTTGCGGTCCACATTGACCAAATGCAACAAGCCAATTTCCTCGTCTTCATCAATATCCAGCCCTCTGGAGGCTTCGTAAAGCAAGGAGTCTTTATCTACCGTGCGAATGTTGTGCGCGCCGGCGAGGATGCCCTTTAACTCGCGAACCTGCCCTTCCAATTGGGGGATTTCCTCGTCCAGAGAAAATTTGGCGTTGGCGTCCACAGCAATTTCCCGCTCCTTCTTCAGGAAGTTGAGCTTGCGGATGAGCAGCTCCAATTGTGCTTCGACGCCTTTGATTTCCTCAGGAGTGTAGAACATGGGTGGTTTTAATAGTCATTGGTTAGGAGCTAAAGTTATGCAATTTTTTGCATGCTTCCATTGCCGATGCCAAAGGCCTTTCAAAGAAGGGCAAAAAGAATGCCGCGCTCCGAGCGGAGTCGCGGCATCATCTCAAACAACTTATCCTGATTGACTTTTACGCAGGCTTTGGCCGTTCGTTTCAAGTTGAAGCCAAAAAGTTGCAAGAATAAAAAAATAAAAAAACGCCTTTTCCGAAATCCAAGTAGGGCCGGCGCTTCGTAAGTGATTGCATAAACCAAAAAAAATAATGTGTTATGAAAATCAAGATTGTATTTTTTCTCGCGGCTCTCGGCTTCTGCACAATGGCAACTGCTCAGTCGCACACCAAAAAAATGGACGCCAAAAGCACGGTAATGGTCGGCGGTGAAGCGATGTATTCCACCAAAGATATCTTCCAGTCGAATGGCGTGATCCACAGTATCGATACCGTGGTTCTTCCCAAGTAAGCGGCATCAATTGACAATTGACACTTCGAAACTATTTCCCAGATTATCTCAATAACATATCCCAACTATTCAAAGGTAAGGCGAGACGGGTTCGATGCGAATCCGGCCTCGCCTTCTTTTTTTTGGATGTTTATTTCACTTCAAAGGTTGTCTGCTCTTTTCCGATGCCAGTCATTTTCAGGCTTGTCCAGGCTTTGGGCAATTTCGTTTTGAGTTGTATGATGCCCGCGTCTGAAAAATCCAATCCGCCGATGCCGAACAGGATAGCTTGCAGCGTGCCCCCTGCTCCGGTTGCAAAGTAGGGGTTGGAGCCCCCTGCAGTTTCCGCCAGCACTCCGAAAGGAGGGACTTCATTGGGTTGATAGCTTTTTTGGAATAATTCGTATGCTTTTTCCACCTCGCCGAGGCGGGCGTAGAGCGTAGCAAGTGCAGAATGAGCCATAGCCGGGCCATCGGGTGCTAAACGAGGTTCGTAGTAGGCCAGGTCCTGGCGTATGCGTTTGGGGTCGGTTATCACCTTCAGGGGATAGGCCAGCAAATTGGCATCGGCCTGTTTGATGGTGACGCCATCATACGTAGCGTTCTCTCTGGTGGTTCCATCCGGAAAAGTGAGAATGGGAATGTTATCGGCAACCAGGGCCCAGTCCGGATCAGGGGCCAGCTCCAACTCGTTTGCCGCCAGGGTAGCATAACGCAGAGCGGTGATGGCCATACCATTAGTATAGGCGTTATTGTCGATGTTTTCCTGCCATTCATTGGCGCCGATGACGTTATTGATGTCATAACGCCCCGGGCCATTGCGTTCTACGCGGCTGGCCCAAAAATCCGCTACTTCCCGGATAATGGGAAAACCACGGGTACGCAGCCATTCTTTATCCTTTGTTACCTGATAGTATTTCCAGCAGGCCCAGGCAATGTCTGCGGAAATATGCTGTTGAAATGGCCCGGTTAGCGCCCATACCGGCGTATCCTCCGAGCCGTCGCTGGCGGATTCCCAGGGGTACATGGCGCCGGCATAACCGTGAGAGAAGGCGTTCTGTTTGGCGGCATTCAGGCGCTCGAAACGGTATTCCAGCAGCGAGCGGGCGATCTCCGGCTGTAAGGCCAGCAAAGGCGGGAACATCCATATCTCGGTATCCCAAAAGATATGGCCGTTATAACCCAGTCCCGATAACCCCATGGGGGAAAGGCTGTAGGCGGTACCTTCGCGGGCAAAGGAGTAGAGGTGGTAGATCATGGAATGCACGTCCCGCTGGTCTTCTACACTGCCGTCGATCAGGATGTCGCTTTTCCAGAGCTCGTTCCAGGCTGCCTGGTGGCGTTGCAACAAACGTTCGGTACCTTCCAGGCGGGCAAAGATGGTAAGGCGCTCGGCCTCGTTGTGCGGATCTTCGTACTGCTCGGAAGAAACAGTGGACGCCACCAGGCTGAAACGGTAGGTTTCACCGGCACGGAGTGTTTTGTAGAATTTCGCCTGGTGCAGGTTGTAGTCCAGGTCTTCATGGATGATTGCCGGTTCGCTACCGTGGGGTTCTTCAAAGATGAAGCTCGTAGAAGCCGCCACTTTGATGCGCCCCGAAGGGCTTAAACCCACTGAGGTGAGTAAGGGTATCTTCACGTGTGGCCGGTCGATCTCACTGTAGTAATTGCGAATGTCGCTGAGATGATTGGGCGCTTCAATTACGCTGCTGGGGGTAATGGTCACCTGTTTTTTGGCCGTGACCTCCACCATTACCAATGCGGTGTAGGGAAGGTGGCGGAGGGCCATCATGGTGTGTTTGACACTTAGCTTGTCACCAAGCTCGAAAGTAGTAGACAGCGCGGCGCCTTTCATGTCCAGCGTCTGGGTGTAATTGCGGATATCGCTACGCCCAATGCGGATCCCATCCACATCGAGGTTCATGTTGACATGATTGAAGGTTTTAAGGATATTGGAAACCCTGCCGCGTTGATAGTAGTCATAAACACCATTGAGCACTACATCTTTTACTTTCATGGGTTCCGGCGAGGAAACCAGTCCGATCATGCCATTGGCGCAGGTGATGCCGAAATAGTGGCTCGGGTCGATGTCTTTGGCGACAATTTGCCAGGGCGAGCCGGCGGGTTGGGCCGGGGTGCTTAGGTTAAATGCAGCAATCATTATTAAAGTTAATAAGAAGCGGTTCATGCAGGAGGTTTTTAATTTGGTGGACGGAAAAGCATTTAAGCCGGCATAGCCGGTTTAGATACGGCAATACTTCCCGAAATTACTCAACATTACCCGGTTTTACCCACTCATTTGGTGCAACTTTGTAGTATGCCCCATTCACACCATCCGCACGATGAATTTTTTAAAGCTGCATTTAGCCGGAAGGAAATTGCTATAGACTACCTACAGCAGTTTCTTCCGGAGAGGGTTATAAAGCGCCTGAATTTGCAGGAGCTATCTTTGGTGAATAATTCCTTCACTACAGGAAAGTTGCGGCAACTCTATTCTGATATTGTCTACACTTGTCCCTATGGAGCAGGCAAGCAACAGGTGCTCCTGACTTTTTTACTGGAGCATAAGAGCTATCCGGAGAAGCACCCTCATTTCCAGTTGCTGCGATATATGCTGGAGATATGGGAAGTCCAGCTCAGGCAAAAGCAGGCCTTAACACCTGTTCTTCCTGTCATTTTTTACCACGGGGAAAAATCCTGGAAAAAGTTGCCATTGAGAAGCTATTTTAAAAACCTGGATGAGGAATTAAAGCCTTATCTACCTGAATTTCAGTACCATCTAACGGATCTTGATCATTTGAAAGACGAAGAAATACTTCAACTAAAAGCAAGGTTTTTAGTAAATGTACTCCTGATAATGAAACACGCCAGAGACCCGGACTATCTGAGACGACAGGTTCTACAAGTTTTTTATAGAACTGACGTCCACATTCCTGGCCATGGAGGTAGGAATTTCGTTCGTACTTTATTTGTGTATTTTTTTAAAATCACCGATTTTAGTGTTCAACAAACTAAAGAGATTATGGATAAGCTAAAAGAACCAGTGAAGAAAGTTGCCAAAAGCACCTATGATCGTTTCGTAGAAATGGGGCTAAAAGAAGGATTAGAAAAAGGGCTTCAGGAAGGAAGGGAAAAGGGAATAGAACAAGGAATAGAACAGGGATTACAGCAGGGATTACAGCAAGGATTACAGCAAGGATTACAGCAGGGGATTGAAAAAGGGGCGCAAAAACAGTCCCGAATCGTAGCGCAAAATCTCCTGACAAAAGGAATGCTCCCCGAAGAGATCGCCGAAATCCTGGAAATGTCGCTTGACTCAGTTCAGGAGTTGTTGAATCAAGCAGAGGAAAAGTAGTATTTATATTTATTAGAAAATGTAACCATTCTGCTGACTGCCTGCTACCTTTAACCGATAAAGCAGGTAAATATGAAATCTTCCATTTTTCTAATCCTTTCCTTCCTTCTTTTGGGGTGCATCGCTACCCGCCAGAAATCGGCTCAACTCCAAACGGCCGGGCCGTCTTATGTCATCATTGGCTACGTTCATGGCAACCGCCAATTGCTGGACGGAGATAGAATTCCAGCAGAACGACTCACCCACATCAACTATGCCTTTGCCAATGTAGTGGATGGGGAGATTGTAGAAGGCAGCCCGGAAGACGCCGCCAACCTGGAAACCTTGGTGGGATTAAAAAAACGCAACCCCAATCTTAAGATACTGGTCTCGGCCGGTGGCTGGGGCTGGTCCGGAGGCTTTTCCGATGCCGTGCTGACTGAGCAGTCCCGAGGGGTATTCGCCAACAGCGCTATTGACATGGTTGTTCGGCATCAACTCGATGGTATCGACCTGGATTGGGAATATCCCGGGCTACCCGGTGCGGGTAACCCCCACCGCCCCGAGGATAAAGAAAATTTTACAGCCGCCCTCCAACTGATCCGGGAGAAGCTGGATTCGCTCGGACAAGGCCAAAAACACTACTTGCTCACTATAGCTACCGCCGCCAACCAACAATACCTGGACCATACTGAAATGGGAAAAGCCCAGCTTTACCTCGATTTCGTCAATATAATGACCTACGATTTCCATGGCGGATGGTCTTCCATCACCGGCCACCACGCCAACTTACAGGCATCCGTTTTTGATACGAGCGCCTATGCCAGAAGCGCTGCCAATGCAGTTGCAGAACACCTTTCTGCCGGAATCCCCATTGAAAAGTTGGTGCTGGGCGTTCCCTTCTACGGCCGTTGGTGGGCTGGTGTAAACCCACAAGACAATGGGCTGTATCAGGCTGCGTCGGGTAAGGCCGGCTCCTTCCGTTACTACCAGTTGGCCGATAGCCTGATCGATAGGAATGGATACAAAAGATATTGGGATAGTACTGCTCTGGCGCCCTACCTATGGAATGAAGACACCCGTACTTTTGTTACCTATGAGGATACCATTTCCCTGGGTTACAAAACGGATTACGTTAAAGCCAAGGGTATGGGCGGCATTATGTTCTGGGAATACAAACAGGATGACGGCACATTGGTGGATTTTTTGCACCAGCAATTGGCCGGAAAAAAAGAGTGAGCCCCCAAGGGCCCACTCCTCCCTTTCTCAGATTGAAAAAGGCCCTATATAACTGTTGCCTTGTCCATTGACGTTGCCGAAAATGGTGTATTTTTTTCCGGTTTTATCGAAGAAAATATAAAAGTGGTCATCCCCGATATCAAACCCGATGGAGGCGCCGACGCCATCCATTCCGGAAGGGAAATTGTGGCCGCTGAACAATTGGTTCAAATTCTTGGGGCCGGTAAAGCCTTGTGGGTTGTTGTTGTAAATGGTCCACAAAGTTCCATCTTTATTGAACATGAGCCGGGTGCTCGGCCCAAGGAGGTCCTTGGTGCGGAAGGCCATCGCTCCTACTCCGGAAAGATTAAAGGGCGAGCTTCCACTAGCTAACTGAGTGATGTTTTCTATATTCAGCCAGCGGCCATTATCCAGCATATAAGTATACTTGGTGCCGGTCTCGTCGAAGATCATCACGGTGGCCTGTTCATAATCATTGCCATCCAGGTTACAGGCTGCTCCGATGGCGTTGAAAGGGCAGGGGCCGTCGCCCAATTGGTCGATGGAATAAGGGCCTTCCAGCGTGCCCACATTACTGATCATGTATTGGTCGCCGGCCTTATTGACCAAAATGAATTCCGTCCCCTTCAAAGTGAACGCTGCTCCGATGGGGCCAAAAGTAGTGGAAAGGCCCGCCCAATGTGAAGTATAGGGCGGCGCGCCAACTGTCATGGTAGGGATGCATTCTTTGACATCATACTCGGTATTCAGCTTCACACTGACGATCTGGTTGTCATATACACTTCGGACGACATAGGAGACCGGCTTTCCCGTTGTGATATCTGAACTCTCCGCCAACAGGTCCACGATGCTGCTCAGGTCCGATACGCCAATCGTTCGGATGGTAGCCCCTGATTCACCGCCAAAAGCAAATACTTTGATTTTTACGTTCTCGAGTTGGGCCAGTTGGTTGTATTCCACCTCTCCAGAGGCGTCGACGACCAGGCCGGAGAAGGAGCCCTCCACCCGGGCGTTCATCTCCGTTTGTGAGGAGGTCGATTCAATCAGCATATAGTATATGCGGCCATAGGTGACATCAGAAACATAAGTGGCCGGATTGCCAGGGCCGACATAGCGGGCGAGATCTTCCGGCGTAACTTCCGGTGCGAAAAGCTCATCGAGCGAGGTGGGAATATCAAAGCTCAGTGTATAGAAGCTCTGGTTGAGCTTTACAATCATGCGGTTGTACTCCCGGTCGGTACTGAAGCTGAGGCTGCTTTCGATTTCCACGAATTTATTTTCGTAGTCCGCCTGCATTTTTAGCGCCATTTCCCTTTTGCTGCTGACGAAGTCGTAGGAGAATTCGAAATTGGCGGGTACAACGCCAGTCGCGTTGGCGATAATATTGTTGGCGGCAGTACTCACGGTGCTCTTTTTGATCTCCTCAACACTGAAGGAGGGCTGGATATTCCCATCAACTACATCAATAGAAATAGTGCCTCCGGCCCGCTTGACGGCAATGACATCCGGTGTTGCCTGGTTCAGGCTCTTGCCCTGCAGAAGGCTGCCGGGATAAATTACCGAAGCATTGGGGTTGAACAATGGGAAGCCACTTTGTCCACCCGCAGCATCCTCAATGCGCAGCGTCCGGGTCGTACAATTGAACTCTACATCATTGATCGTTTCGGTGGACTGGTCCTCTGCAATGACTTCTTCGCTGCGGACGACAGAGGGGAAGGGCCCCCCGGCTGCAAAAACGGCTTCAAAAGTATCCGCTTTGCTAACATCATTTTTGCTACAGGCAAAAACTGAAAAAATAACAATTACAATTAATAGGGTCTTTTCCATGATCCAGAAATTAAGGTTTTGAGTGAGAAAAATGAATGTGATTGGCAGGCTTACAACTTGTATTAAAGGACGGCCAACAACTGCAGGCAAAAATGCACGAATGCCGGCTGCCTCCCAAAAAACAGAGGTGGACAAAGGGTGGACGGCGTGTAAATAACCCACTATGCGGCTATGGCCGGATAACGAAGTGGAAATTCCTGGATGTTTAGATCTTACAGGCTGTTGCAAGTGGGGCGCTCCACGCGCCAACAGGCAAATGGCCGTCTGGATTGGCAACAAATTGTGGAAAACTTTGCACTTTTTTGTTCCTCCCTCTGCATCGAATTGGCTAATTTCGGTGTTGATATTATTTGATAGCTTCTGCGAGCTACTTTGCCCATCTGAACAAAACGAAAAACCACTTTAAATTAAATTGCCAGGCGCTAGCCTTCTTGGGAATTACTATTCATTGGCCCCTGCGAATAACTGATAACCGATAACAATTAAAAACAAAAACCCCATCCATGCCTGAATTCGTACACCTGCACTGCCACACCCAATATTCACTGCTTGACGGAGCTGCGGATATTGGCGGGATGATGGATAAAGCCGCTAATGACGGGCAGAAAGGCGTAGCCCTGACCGACCACGGCAACATGTTCGGTGCTTTCAAGTTTGTGTCCGAAGCCGAAAAACGCGGCCTCAAACCGATCGTCGGCTGCGAATTCTATCTGGTGGAGGACCGCCACAAAAAAGCATTCTCCCGCGCCAAGGGGGAGAACGATAACCGCTACCACCAACTACTGCTGGCCAAAAACCAGCACGGCTACGAAAATCTCTCCAAACTTTGCTCCCTGGGATTCATAGAAGGGCTATACAGTAAATTTCCTCGTATCGATAAGGAACTCTTGCTCCAATACCATGAGGGCCTGATCGCTACAAGCTGCTGCATCGGCGCCGAGATTCCCCAGGCCATCCTGCAAGGCAAACTGGAAGAAGCGGAAGAAAAACTGCGCTGGTGGCTGGACCTTTTCGGCGAAGATTTCTATATCGAACTGCAACGCCACCGTGGCCTGGATAATATCGACGGCCTGGGGGTCAGTCAGGAAGACGTCAACCAGCAACTCCTGCTGTTTGCCCGCAAATACAACGTCAAGGTTATTTGCACCAACGACTCCCACTACGTTGAAGAAGAGGACTACCTGCCCCACGATATCCTGCTTTGTGTCAATACCAACAGCCTGGTTGAAAACCTGGACCGCTTCAAGTTCCCTAGTTCTGACTTCTACTTCAAGACGCAGCAGGAAATGAACCAGCTGTTCCACGATGTGCCTCAGGCCGTGGATACGACGATCGAGATCTTCGATAAGGTCGACAAGCTGAAACTGAAGCGCGATATCCTGCTGCCGGCTTTCCCTATCCCCCCCGGCTTCAAATCACAGGATGACTACCTGCGCCACCTTACTTTTGAAGGGGCCAAACGCCGCTACGGTACGATCACCCCGGAGATACAGGAACGCCTCGACTTCGAACTGAAGGTCATCGAAAATTCGGGTTATCCCGGCTACTTCCTTATCGTTCAGGATTTTACTACTACAGCCCGGCAAATGGGGGTAGCAGTAGGGCCGGGGCGCGGCTCGGCTGCCGGCTCGGCCGTGGCCTATTGTATCGGCATCACCAACGTCGACCCCATTAAATACGACCTGCTGTTCGAGCGCTTCCTCAACCCGGAGCGCGTCTCCATGCCGGATATTGATATCGACTTCGACGACGTTGGCCGCCAGAAGGTGCTCGATTATGTGATCGAAAAATACGGCCGAAACCAGGTCGCCCAGATCGTTACTTACGGCACCATGGCCGCAAAAATGTCGCTGCGCGATGTGGGCCGGGTGATGAACGTGCCGCTTAATGAGGTGGACCGGGTGTCCAAAAACTTTCCCGCCCACCTTAAGGCTTCCCTCGCCAAGGTACTGGCTCCAGGGGATGTGGCGCCCAAACTCAAGGAACTGCTGAATTCCGAAGAACTGGAAAAGGCCTACCAGTTCCGCCAAATGGCCGAAGCGCCAGACCAGATCGGAAAAATGATCCGGACCGCCCAGAAGCTGGAAGGGTCGGTGCGCAATACCGGCATCCACGCCTGTGGCGTGGTGATCACCCCGGATGAGATCACCAAGTACGTCCCCGTTAAAGTGGATAAGGAGTCGGACATGTTGGTCACTCAGTTCGACAACAGTGTGGCGGAATCTGCCGGCTTGCTGAAAATGGACTTCCTCGGGCTGAAAACCCTGACCATCATCAAGGATGCCGTCCGCATGGTGGAGGAAAACTACGGCATCAAACTGGACATGGACGAGGTGCCGCTCGACGACCCCAAAACCTACGAGCTCTTCCAACGCGGTGAAACGGTCGCGATCTTTCAGTATGAAAGTACCGGCATGCAGAAGTATATGAAGGAACTCGTACCCACCACTTTCGAGGACCTCATCGCCATGAACGCCCTCTACCGCCCCGGCCCGTTGGAATATATCCCTGAGTTCATCGACCGCAAACATGGCCGTAAACCGGTGATTTATGACCTGGCGGATATGGAGGAGTATCTTCGGGAAACCTACGGAATTACAGTATATCAGGAGCAGGTGATGCTCCTGTCCCAAAAACTGGCCGGCTTCACTAAGGGCCAGGCGGACAAGTTGCGCAAGGCCATGGGTAAAAAACTCAAGGCCGACCTCGACGCCATGTACCCTAAATTCATCGAAGGCGGTACGGAACGAGGCCACCCCAAACCGACTCTTGAAAAGGTCTGGAAAGACTGGGAAGCCTTCGCATCTTATGCATTCAACAAGTCGCACTCCACCTGCTACGCCTTCGTGGCCTTCCAAACGGCCTACCTCAAAGCGCACTACCCGGCAGAGTTTATGGCCAGCGTGCTGACCCACAACAAGAACGATATTTCCAAAATCACCTTCTTCCTGCAAGAGTGCAAGCGCATGGGGCTGACCGTACTCGGGCCCAGCGTCAACGAGTCCGCTTCCGACTTTTCCGTCAATAAAAGCGGCCATATCCGCTTTGGCATGTCCGCCCTCAAAGGGGTAGGAGAGGGGCCGGTGGAGGAAATCCTGGAAGACCGCAAAGCCAATGGGCCTTTCGAAAGCCTTTTCGATATGATGCGGCGCCTCAGCCTCCGCTCCGTCAATAAAAAAGTATTGGAGAGCCTGGCGCTTGGTGGCGGCTTCGACTGTTTCGAAAGCACCCACCGCGCCCAGTATTTCGCACCGTCCGACAAATATGACTCGCTCCTGGAACACGCGCTGCGCTACGGAAACGCCTATCAGTCGCAAAAAGCGCAGGCCGTCAACTCCCTATTCGGTGAAACGGATGAAGTCATGATCCCCGAGCCGCCCATGCCGGATTGTAACCCCTGGCCCCTGCTCGAGAAGCTGAACAACGAAAAACAGGTGACCGGCATTTTCGTCTCTGGCCATCCGTTGGATGACTACCGGATGGAAGTGGAAAACTTTATCTCCTGTTCCCTTGCCGAAGTGGACGACAACCAGAACCGCCCTTCACTAAACCTGGCAGGTATGGTGACCGTGGCGCGCCATATGGTCAGTAAAAACGGCAACGGTTGGGGTATCTTTGAACTGAGTGATTACAATGGCTCCTACGAATTCAAACTCTTCGGGGAAGACTACCAGAAATTCAAACACCTTTTTGAAGATGGCAAAGCACTCTTCATTAAGGCTGGCTGGCAGCGCAGTTGGCGCAATGAGGGTATGGAACTCAAAATCAAAGACGTCAAACTCCTGGAAGGCATCGCCGAAAACCTGACCCAGGCCATTACCCTCAAACTGCCCGTTGAGGTCATCACCATCGACTTTATCAACCGCATCGACGAGTTGTGTAAACAACACGAAGGCCCCCACCGACTGCGTATGGAACTCGTCGACAGATCCAAACGCCTGCGCCTGGCCATGGCCGCCAAAGACCGCCGCGTCAACGCCACCAACGGCTTTATCGTTGAACTGGAACGGCTGGGGGTGGAGTATCAGGTGAACTAGTTCAGTCGGGAGTACACAGTCGGCAGGCCCTTTGAAGGTTTGGAGTTTCTGGTTCCTGGTTCCTGGAGCCTCTTGAGGGCCTGTTGACTGAATACCTTTCCCAAAACAACAGTGGCTGCTAAATGGTAAGCGGCTGGCCGTGCTCTCCCCATTTACAAAAAACAGAATAAAGCTTAACTTGAGAAAAAAACAGCTATGCCCACAACGATCAGATTATCCAGCCTGCTCATACTTCTGGTCCTTCTGGCCATAAACCAGAGCTGCTCCGGCGAAAAGATCCGCCCCAAGGATTTGGAATTTTCCGCCCAGGCCAGAGGTTGTGGTAATTTTTTCTTGTACAAATACGCCCAAAACCAACTGGCCGGCCTGGTGGTGAACGGCCGGACGGATGAACTGGGGCTCGAGGATCTTCAAGAGCACGTCTTCGAACTGCCGGATGAGCACATCACAGTAAAGGTGGATAAGTTCAGGAAAAAATTAGCCTCCCTCTATTGCGACGACGTTATAGAGCCCGGCGAAGAACCTGTCAACACTTATTTGGCTACCTCAGGAACGGTCCGTATCCGGATCTTAGAAGGTAGCATGGGCCCGGATGATACCTATAAGGTCAATGTGCTGATCGAACAGGTGGAACTGGAAGACGATAAAGGCGATAAAATCACTATTGAGTCGGAAAGCTTTGAGAACGTTGTCGTGGGCTGGCTTCCGGGATGACTAAAACAGCTTGATGTGTTTTGATAGTAATGCTATTTTTGGGATTGGATTTTGTATTCTCCTTTCAAGGCCCACTGCTCTCTATAAATTATTAGGTTGTTTTTTTTTATCTAAAGCGCCAACTTTTGCGAACAAGTATTTGAGGAGTTTGTTTTTAATAGTAAAACTATCATTTTTGATTGTCAACCTTTTAATTGTCTCGATAAACCCTCAATGCCATGATTCCAAAAGAAATAACGCGCTTTTTCATACCGGCCATTGTCTTGGCTGCTGTGCTGGCCGGCCTTCAGCCCGTGCTGGCGCAGCAGTCCCAATTGGGCATGTTCCAGTCGCGGGTCAGCGACAACCCCATTATTGCCGGAGAAGGCATCATGCGGTTTATGATTCAGGGCGACAACCTGATGACGCAGGGCCGTACGGAGAACGCCATTTTGGCCTATGACAATGCTGTAGCCCAGAATCCCTATTTCGCCGAGGCTTACATCAAGCGGGGCATTGCCAAATTCCGCCTGGGCCGTGTGACAGAGGCGCAGGAGGATTATCGGTTTGCCACCCGGCTCAATCCCTATGTGGCGGACTTGTATGGTTATGGAAATAACTTGCGCAAGTTGAACATCCTGGCCTTCGAACCTCATCAGTTGATGAACCAGGCGGGAGCAACCGAAGAAAATGAATGGCTCAACCGGGGCATCAACCGTAAAATGGCCGGTGACATCATAGGTGCTCTGGCTGACTTCGAAACAGCAATGACCCTGGGCGAAGAACCCAACCCCGGCCTGTATAAACTGCGCGGGAATGTCTTCCTGCTGATGGGGAATTACCTCGCCGCCGAAATGGACTATACTACCGCTATCGAACTGCAGCCTGATTTTGCGGAAGCCTACTACAACCGAGGCATTGCCCGCATCCTCGGCTACAATCGTCCCGATGCCTGCGACGATTTCCAACATAGCGCTCGCATGGGCTACAGCCGCGGGCTGGAGCAGTTGCAGTATCTGTGTTCCTATTAAATCTCAGCCTTAACCAGAGGCTCATCCGTCCAGGGAGGGGTAATTAGGCCGGGAGATGTACGCTGCTTGCCCAGCTGCGATAGCGGACGGGTGCGTGTTCCGGAGAAAGCCCGGCTATGGCTTGTTAAACCTGGACTGGTAGCCCCATAACCAAAATTATTTTCAATCAAAATTAATGTGCTATGAAGAAGTTATTGTTTCCTGGAGCCTGGCTCCTGCTGGCTAGTCTATTGTTTACTGGTTGCGCTGTCGTACAACAAGGTGAAGTTGGCGTGAAGCGGACTTTCGGAAAGTATGCCGACCGCCCCTATACCGAAGGGCTGCGGGTGTTCAACCCATTTACCTCTACTATCGTGAAAGTACCGATTCAGACCGAGAACATGGAAGTCGCCCTTAATCTCCCCTCCAAAGAGGGCCTGAACATCCGGGCCGAAATTTCTATCCTCTACAACATTCAGTCCGTTAAAGCCCCTGAGATTCTGCGCAATATTGGCCCGGATTATGAGGAAAATGTGATCCTTCCGGTCTTCCGTTCGGCAGTAGCGGATGTTTCCGCCCGCTTCTTCGCCAAGGACATGCACACCGGCGAGCGCTCGACTATTGAGACGGACATACGAGACCAAATGTCCTCCATCCTCGCCGAGCGGGGTATCACCGTGGATGCGGTCCTCATCAAGAGCATCCAGTTGCCCGCCAACCTGGCCCGGGCTATCGAGGAGAAACTGGAGGCCGAGCAACGCGCCCTGCGCATGGAATTCGTCCTGGATGAAGCCCGCCGGGAAGCAGAGCGCAAGCGGATCGAGGCCGAAGGCGTCCGCGATGCGCAAAATATCATCTCGGAGGGATTAGACCCACAGGTCCTGCAATTCAAGTCTATTGAAGCTTTCCTGGAATTGGCTAAATCTCCCAACACTAAAGTGATTATCTCCGATGGAGACTTGCCGGTCCTCCTAAGCCCGGAAGGCGCTGGCCCCGTTCCCAGCCATACAGGCCTGAAAAGATAGCCTGCTGTTGGTGAAAATAGTATTTACTCAACTGAAACCTTTACTCATGAAAATCAAATCGGTTGCACTAATAGGCTTAATGACAACCCTTCTGTTCTTATCATGCGAAATGGATGACATTGAGCCTGACAGTTCGCAGGAAATTTCCCAAACCTTACCATCAGGGCAATGGCGCATTACTGAGTTCGTAGAAGATGGTGTAGATGAAACATCCGAGTTTACCGGATACTTATTCTCATTTAACACCAATGGTACTATCCAGGCCTCTAAACCGGGCATAAGCGAAGTAGTTAATGGCACATGGAATACGGTTATTGATGATGGAAAAACAGAGCTTTGGCTGGCTTTTCCCAACAACGCCAAATTTCAAGAACTGAATGACGATTGGTATACAATTGAAATGACAACCCAACGCATCCGCCTGGAAGACGATAATGACAATTTTACCGATTTATTAACCTTTGAAAAATAACAGAATAAAAAAAGCGGTGCAGTTGTGATTTGTTCCCATAATGTATGGGCATTAGCAAGCTCTTCTCCATTGCAGAGCGCCGGAAAACATTTCCGGCGCCTTTTTGTTTTTAACCCGTTCCCTGCCGGAACTGCCGGCCATCAGGTTATTCTCAGAATCGCTTCAAATTCTCCTTAATATTCTGCGTTATCTTTGTCTGAAAAAATTATCGCAATGAAAGAAGTGAAAAAAGAAGCAATAAGCCCGGAAGTCTTCCGCATTTATGATGACTACGTCCACAATAGGATTGACAGAAGGCTGTTCCTCGATAAGTTATCCAAATACGCCATTGGCGGCTTTACCCTCCCGTCCCTGCTCAAATTTTTGATGCCGAATTACACCGACAAGATCCAGGTTAAGGCAGGCGACCCCAGGCTGAAGTCGGAATACATCTATTATGAATCGCCCAATGGAGGGGGCAAAATTCGCGCTTTGCTTTCCTGGCCGGCGGATAGCACCGCCCCCCTGCCGGGCATTATCGTAGTGCATGAAAACCGGGGCCTGAACCCTCACATCGAAGATGTGGCGCGAAGGGCTGCCCTGGCAGGTTTTATTTCTCTGGCGCCGGATGCGCTCACTCCTCTCGGGGGGTATCCCGGCAATGATGATGATGGCAGGGAGTTGCAACGGAAACGCGATCGGGATGAAATGCTGGAAGATTTTATCGCAGCTTTCTCCTACCTGAAAGCGCATCCGAAATGCGATGGGCGCGTGGGCGTTGTGGGATTTTGTTTCGGAGGCTGGATTTCAAATATGATGGCGGTGCGGATTCCCGATCTGTCGGCCGCGGTTCCCTTTTATGGCGGACAACCGGCTGCAGAAGACGTGCCGAAGATCAATGCCCCTCTGCTCCTTCACTATGCGGCGCTCGATGAAAGGGTCAACGAAGGCTGGCCCGCTTATGAAGCGGCTTTGAAGGAGCACCATAAAGCATATACAGCATACATTTATCCCGATGTAAACCATGGCTTTCACAATGATACCACGCCGCGCTACGACCAGGCCGCTGCTACGCTTGCATGGCAGCGGACTGTAGATTTTTTCAAAGAAAAGCTGAAGTAAATGCGCATCCTGATGAAGTTTTTTCCCCATGCCACGCCCCTGTTGTACGGCCTTGCACTCCTGTTCTTCAGTTGCAACGCCCAGCCGGAAGCTACCGGGCAAAGCCAGCAACAGTTTGATACAGCCTGGCCTGCCCCGGACAGCATTCTGCAAGGCATCCCCATCTATGCAACCTTCGATCGGATCGAGCCTCTTTTCCATATAGATAACGACACCACCTACATCATCAACTTCTGGGCGACCTGGTGCGCCCCCTGCGTGGCAGAGTTGCCCTACTTTGATCAGCTGGTTGACGCTTATCAAGGACAGAAGGTTAAAGTCATCCTCGTTAGCCTGGATTTCCCCCGGCAGTTCGAAACCAAGCTCGCGCCTTTTGTCCGGGAACGGCAATTGAAACCCACTGTCGTAGCCCTGGCCGATGGCCACTATAACGACTGGATCGATAAGGTCTCAACAGAATGGAGCGGCGCTATCCCTGCCACCCTGGTATATAAAGGGGACAAAACTGAATTTATTGGGAACCCGGTTCATGCAGTGGAGGACGTGCAGGCCGTAGTAGAACGCGTCCAATAAGACATCCGATTCATTATTCCATAAAATCTCCAAGATCATGAAGTATTACATGCTAATCCTCTCCCTTGCGCTGTCCTTTTCGGCGATAGCCTGCAGCAATAACGCTCCGGCATCACAGGACGGCGCCGAACACTCAACCGAGCAAACGTACGGCATCGGTATCGGCGATAAAGCGCCCGATTTTAAATTGAAAAATGTTGACGAGCAGGTTTACTCCCTGGCTACGATCAAAGACGACAACGGCAACCAGCCGAAAGGCTACATCGTCATCTTTACCTGCAATACCTGCCCTTACGCTATAGCCAATGAGCAGCGCATTATCGACCTGCACAACAAATATGCGTCCATGGGCTATCCCGTTGTAGCCATTCAGCCCAACGACCCGGCGGTTCAGCCCGGCGATAGTTTTTCCGCCATGCAGAAGCGGGCGGAAGAAAAGAACTACCCTTTCCTTTATCTCTTTGACGAAGGCCAAACGGTATTTCCTCAATACGGCGCCACCCGCACCCCCGAAGTGTTTTTGCTCGACAGTAATCTAATGCTCCGCTACCATGGCGCTATTGACGATAGCGCACGTGACGCGGAAGGGGTTCAGGTGAAATTCGTTGAAAAAGCGATCAATGCTTTGGAAGCGGGCGAAGTACCCAACCCGGCAACGACCAAGGCGCTCGGCTGCGGGATAAAGACGGCCTAGGGCGGTTTTCATGGTTTCAGGGTTCTACGGTTTCACTGTGACTGCAAACTGCGGGCACGCTGACAATAGAACCATGAAACCATGCCTGTCTTCGTTACGCTCGGCAGGGGGAAAAATCAAACCATGAAGCGCCCCTCACTCTCCGCCCAGGGGTAAAATAACAGCCGGCACCTGTTGTTCCCGGTACAAGCGGTTAAATGCAGAGAGGTCCTCATCGATGATATGGCGCATTTGGGTTTTGTATTGGGACCACTGGCCCAGCAAGGCGGCTAAACTTTCTTTGGCGCCTTCGGTAATCCTCGGGTCATGGCTATCAACCTTTTGCATGAGGTTGAGCAGTTCGGCGCTCAATTGGTTAGGGAAGTTGATGACATCCTGGTAAGTTTGTTGCCTGGGTTGGATCAGGTTTTCCTCCCATCGGTCAATATGGCCGACGATAGATTCGCTGGCGTTGATCAATTCCTGCGTACACTCTATTTTCTTCAAAGTGGCGCGCAGGTTTTCCAACTGTTGCCGGACATCCCGCATCTGCTGAACAGCGTGATGAATATCTTTTACAGTCAATTCAATCCTGGACAAAATTTCCTGCTGTGCGCTGAAATCTTCAGGAGAGGCCTCTAGCCGTGGATCGGGCAGAACAGTAAAAGTTTGCGTGAGTGTTGCCTGTGGATGCAATAGCCTAAGCTGGTATTCCCCTGGCGCCACTTGCCCGCCTTCATAGCTGCCCATCACAAACACACCCGGAATACCGGGTAGCCCTTCCCGGCGAAAATCCCAGTAAAAACGGTTGATGCCTATTTCGGAAGGCAATAAAGGTTTTGGCTTGGGGCCGCCTTCATATTTTTCGAAGGCCTGTTCGGGCTGGTTGCTATAGGAACGCACCAGGTTGCCGAAGCGATCGAGGATTTGAAGTTCCAGAACAGCACTATCCAACGATTCAGGGAGGTAATAATAGAGGCACGCGCCATCCGGAGGATTTTGACCCATACCATGCAGGGATTCGGGCTCTTCCGGAGTAGCTGTGGAATAGCGAACGGCAGGCTGAGGCTGGAACAGGATTGGAGCGTCTCCCAATTGGCCGCCACTCTGCTGCAGCGGTTCCAGGCCATCCAGTATCCAGAAAGAACGCCCGGAAGTGGCCGCCACCAGGCTGTTACCATGGACGGTTAGGTCGTTGATGGGGCAAACCGGCAGGTTGAGCTGCAGTCGTTCCCATTGTTGGCCATAGTTGAATGAGATGAAAAAACCGGCTTCTGTACCTCCGTATAACAGGCCCGGCCGCACCGGGTCTTCCCGGATAACCCTCAGAAAGGCCTCTTTGTCGATCCCGGCTGTGATTTGTCGCCAGGTTTTGCCATAGTCTTTGGTGAAAAAAGCCAGAGGGCTGAGGTCGTTGAATTTATAACGAGTGGCTACTACATATGCGGATCCAGGGTCATGTGGAGAGACTTCAATACAGTTGATCAGACATTCTTCCAGTCCGGGAGGGGTGACATTATCCCAATGCTTGCCTTCGTCACGCGTCAGGTGAACCAGCCCGTCATCAGAACCTACCCAGATCAAACCTGCCTGATGCGGGGAACAGGCCAGATAACTGATGGTGTTGTAATTCTCTCCACCGGCGCCCTCATTAGTATAAGGGCCGCCACCGGGGCCTTGCTTATTGGGGTCATTACGGGTAAGGTCTGGGCTGATTGGCTGCCAACTGAGCCCCTCATCATCGGAGCGCAGTACAACATTGGCGGCATGATAGAGCACCGAAGGATCTTGGGGTTGTACGGCCAACGGAGCATTCCAGTTGAAGCGGTATTTCATGTCCCGTGGTGCTTTGCCCAGGCTCAGCGTGGGGTAGGCCATAATATCTTTTACCATCCCGGTGCGGTGGTCATAAACCGATAATTCCCCTTGATAACTGCCTCCGTAAACAAGAGTAGGGTCATTGGGGTCAAGAGCGATAAAAGCACTTTCTCCTCCGGCCACCGGGTACCAGTCCTGAGCGCCGATACCCGCATGAGGGGTGCGGCTGGGAATGGCGATCGTAGAATTGTCCTGCTGGCCGCCATACACATAGTAAGGGAAGCGGTTATCCGTAATAACGCGGTAGAACTGGGCAGTGGGCTGATTGCCCTGGGAAGACCAGCTTTTACCGCCATTGAAAGTGATAGAAGCACCGCCGTCATTACCCAGGATCATGATGTCTGGTTGATTGGGGTTGATCCAAAGAGCATGCTGGTCAGAATGCGGGTTGGGGATGTTGTAGAACGTTTTACCACCATCGGTCGATTTGAGGAGTGGAGCATTGAGAATATACACCGTCTCTTCGTCAATGGGGTCGGCAACGATCTCGATGTAGTACCAGGCGCGGGCCACTGTCAGGCGTTGGCTGTTGGTTTGAACCCAGCTTTTTCCGCCATCATCGGAGCGGAATACGCCGCCATTTTCTGCTTCAATATTGGCGTACACCCGGTCAGGATTGGCAGGGGAAACACAAATGCCCACCTTACCCATCGCTGCTGGCAGGCCGATGGTGAGTTTTTCCCAGTTCAGTCCGCCATCCATAGATTTGTAAAGGCCAGAACCAGGGCCGCCGCTGCGGGCCGTCCAGGGATAGCGCTGATAATCCCACAGGCCGGCATACAGGATTCGCGGATTTTGTTGGTCCATGCTGAGGTCGCAGGCTCCGGTCGTATTATCGACATAGAGTACTTTTTGCCAGCTAATGCCTCCGTCGAGACTGCGATATACGCCCCGGCTCTCGCTAGGCCCAAAAGCCGCTCCCTGGGCGGCAACGTAGACGATATTGGGGTTTTGTGGGTGCACTTGTACGGAGGCAATATGACGGGTATCCGCCAGGCCGAGGTGCTGCCAGGTCTTTCCACCATCCAGCGATTTGTATACGCCATCACCCGAAGAACTCATTACCCCGCGGACGGGGTGTTCGCCCATGCCCACATAGAGAATGTTGGGGTCGGAGGGCGCTATCGCGATTGCGCCAACTGTGCCGGTTTGGAAATAGCCGTCAGAAATATTGAACCAGTTCAGTCCGCCGTCTTCTGTTTTCCATACGCCACCTCCGGTGGTTCCCATGTAGAAAGTGAAGGGGTCGCTGGGCAATCCGGCAACAGCCACACAGCGGCCGCCGCGGTAAGGCCCGATATTTCGCCATTCCATACCCTGGAAGAGGCCTTTATCAATAAAATATTGGGAGGGTGCGCAGGCGGGAAAGGCGAAGTATGCCAGGAAAAGCGTTGCCACCCAAATAAGTGGATGTCTCATCTTTTTAAAATTGATGATAAATAGCCTGCGGGGGGTAGAGGCTCGCTTTCCCGTAGATAGTTTTCTCACGTCCAGTATGTTTTAGGGAGTGCTATAGGCCCGCCCGAAAGCGGGGAGCAAAATGTCCTCCCTTCATTTCATCTAGTGTTTGCCGGGTTAAAGATAGCAACAAAAATGCTATTTTTTACCGTTGTGTGGGCGCCCGCTTGCGCAATACAAACCAACGCCCGGCCGGAATTACTGCCTCATAAACTTTCTTCTACGAAAGAAATAGCGCAATGTTGCGGGAATGTATTGGTATTCAATACTTTTTAATTTTTCTGGCCGTCCGTTATTGCCCCGGCTTCCAGAATAACCCTGAATCCGGCTGTGTTTTCACTGCGGGGGGGCTGCTCTGAGTTTGGGTCAACATAGTCGTATGCGCTGTATCCATAAGTATTGCCATCTTCGCAATATTCTGCGAGGTTGCCTCCCAGGTCAAAAATTTCAGCTGCTCCCAACTTGATAGGGGCAAACTGGCCGGCTTCTTTGACGAGGCTGAGGTTCCGGCCTTCCATTTTTTGCCGCAACAAAGGCACTTCATCTACAGTAAGTGTATGCCCCGCCCAGTAGTTAAGGGTGTTTTCCATGGGGCCGGCTTGGTGCGCTTCGTGATGAAACGCCCGGGCCTCCCGGGTATTGGGCAGCCGATACGGCTGGCCGGTATGAGCCGACAGCCATAAAACGTAGCGTTTCGCCTGATCCAGGCTAACCTGTGCCGGATAATTGCCCTGCCCGGCAGGAAAAGAAAAGCCTGGGTCGAAAGCCGCAAACTGTGCATTGGTCACTTCAAAACGCCCTACGGAAATACTGTCTTTGGCTACCACAGCGGCCTCCGGGATCAGCTTGCCGTTATGCTGCAGCCCATAGAGCCCTTGCTGAGCCGACAGGCTGTCCTTTTTGAGTAAAAGCGCCAGGGGGCTGTCCGCTTTGAAGGCAGCATTCTCCTGGCTTTCCTTCCCAAAAAGGTAGCGGTCGATCCAGGCCAGTTCTTCTTTCATCTTGCGAAGCTGATGGGTGATCTTTCCCAACTCGTGCGGTTGGCCGGGGAACCAAAGGAAACGAACCGGCGCCTGGGCCGATTGTTGCATCGCTCGGTAATACTCGTGCCCCTGGTCGCGGGGCACGGCCCTGTCTTCGCTGCCATGGAAGATAATAGTGGGTGTTTTGACTTTTTCCAACTCGAAAAGGGGGGACTTTTGAATATAGGCCTCATTGTAGGTTTTTCCATCCCTGTCATCCCAGGGCGCGCCGCGGAAATAACTCTGGTCGAAAGATACCCCAAATTCGCAGGTCCCATAGTCACTCGTCCAGTTTACGTCTCCGGCGCCGGGGCAGGCTACCTTGAACTTTTCCGGATATCGCACCGTGAGCATTGTCGTGAGGATCGCCCCATTCGACCAGCCCATCACGCCCATTTGGGTGGTGTCGATCAAACCGCGCTCAAAAAGGGCCTGAATTCCTTTGGTAATGTCCTCCATCTCCAGGTCGTAATAGTGGCCTTTGATGGATTCCTCGAATGCCAGCCCGTGGTTGGAAGAGCCGTGGTAATTGGGCAATAATACAAATGCGCCCCGTTGCGACAATATCTGAGGATAAGAAGCCCAATGCTCATCCCACAGATCTCGGTCAACTCCCATGGGGCCTCCGTGAATGGACAACATCAGTGGATAGCGCCGGCCCGCCTCGTAGTGTTCAGGATAATATAGCAGGCCATCTACCTCCTCTCCATTATAACCCTTCCAGCGGGCCACTTCATACCGGGCGAAGTTTTTTTTCTTTTGGTTCTGATTGAGCCTGGCCAGTTCGGCTTCATTGCGAAATTGCAACTGTCCGTTTTCAACAGCCAGGCTGGCCAGATAGTAGCGCGGTAGCTGGCCCGCAGTGGAGTGTTGGTAAACCGCCTTGCTGTAATCTTCAGATACGGCGGTGATAATACTATGTGCTTCTTTACCGCCTAGCTTGACATCCGATTTTTCCCAGCGGTTACCATTTTTATGATAAAAAGCCAGTTTATCCGTAGCGCCATTGGCAAGGGCTGCGATTACTCCCTGTCCGATGACAAAGTATTCCCGGCCAATGCCCCAATCCCACTGCAGATCTACCTTTGTATACCCTTTATCTATAAGGCTGAAATAATACAACTCTGTAATCCCCGCCCCATTCCACTTTGGGTCGGAAGACCGCACAGCCGTGAAGTAGAACCCGCTGTCGTCGGCAGTGAACTGAAAACTGCCCGGCGTTTGAAGCCCCTTTAGGATCTCTTGTACATTTCCATTTTTTAGGTTTTTTAGAAAATACCGGGGCGCTGGCTGTGCGTCTACTTCATAATGCGGGCTCATCGTGAGGCCGTACACGAGCCATTGCCCCTTGTGTGAAACCCGATAGCTGGAAACAGGGGTGTTGTTATCAGTCAGTCGTTCGATACGCTTGTCCTCCAGATGAAAGCTGAATATCCGCTTTTCCTCCCAATGGGCCGTATCTTCCACGACTTCAACATCGTCTTTCGCTGCTTCTTTTTCTTTTGCATACAGGGTCTTACCCTCCGAAGCGGTGAACGCAAAAGTAGAATCGCTCAGCCATTGGATATCCGCAATGGTTTCCTGAAACTCGTGGACTTCCTTCGGCTCTCCGCCATAAACGCTCATAGCCCACAACTTTTTGCCCTTATCGCGGGTAGAAAGGAAATATAGCGTTTCGCTGTCGCGGGAAAAAAAAGGGTTCGAGTCATCCTCGTCCTGGCTGGTCAGTTGAAAAGTGCGGAAAATGCCATCCTTTTTTAGCTCCAGGCGGGTAAGGTAGATGTCTTTGAGAAATTTATCTTTTTCCTTACAAGGGCGGCCTTTAGTCCAGGCCACCATTTGATTGTTAGGAGAAAGAACAACATCACTCATGGATTCTAAGTTGATGATATCCTCCGCCGTCCAGCGGGTGGAATCTTCCTGGCCCAGTAGGCCGGAATAGCCCAGCAAGGCAAAAAGCAATAGCAGCGTGTTTTTCATATCCCGCATTGATTGAATGTATTCTAATCCTTTTCCTGCCTTCCCCCCCTCGACTTCCGGACACTTCAACTACGGTTCCTACTCCAGCACACCTAATTCCAGAAGGGCTTCCTCCAGCAATTCCGGCGATTGAAAGTGGATGGCATGCAGGCCTATCTCCCGGGCAACAGCTATATTATGCTCGTTATCATCGATGAAGGCCGCGTTTTGAGGCCGAACGGCATAACGGTCCAGTAAAGTGTGATAAATTCGTGGGTCTGGCTTGGCCAGTTTCTCTTCCCCGGAAACGACAATGCCTTCAAAGAGTTGAAGGAAAGAAAAGTGTTTCTGGGCAACAGGAAAAGTTTCGTGGCTCCAGTTAGTAAGCGCATAGAGGCGGTGGCGGCCCATCTGGTGTAACTGCTCCAGGATGCGCACTGTGCCATCAAAGGCGCCGCCCAGCATTTCCTCCCAGCGGCCGTAGTAGGACCGTATTTCCGCTTCATATTCCGGATGCTGTTCCAATAGCCAGTTGGTGGCTTCTGCCAGGGGCCTGCCGGCGTCCTGCTGTGCATTCCATTCCGGCGTACAGATTTCCCGGAAAAAGAAATGCATTTCCGATTCGTCGGCAAAGACCTTCCGGAATACGTACTCCGGGTTCCAGTCGATCAGTACACCTCCGAGGTCGAAGATGATGGTATCGAGGTTTTTGCTCATCAATGCTCCAATTGGGTGAGTGGCAAAAATAGAATATTTGCCGCTCGTTTTTCTGTCAATTTGAAAAGTGCTAATTTACATTTTCTAACGGCTTCCGGCCTCAAACCTGAATACTTTGCTTAGAATTTTCCTCTGCCTGGGCCTGCTTTTCGCTTGCTCTTTTCTGCCCGCCCAGTTTATCCTGAACGGCGATGCAGTGGTGTTGAACGATTCCTGTTACCGCCTTACCGAGGCGGTCAACGGGCGATCCGGCTCCATCTGGAATCCAACAAAAATAAACCTCAACCAATCTTTCGAAGTCGTAATGGATATCTTCCTTGGATGTGAAGATAGCTGGGGCGCCGATGGCATCGTATTCGGTTTTCAGCCGGTGAGCACCTCTCTCGGCGGCGTCGGCGGGGGAATCGGCTTCTCCGGAGTTGCCCCCTCCATAGGAATCGAATTTGATACCTGGGAAAACACCTCCCTTTCCGACCCGGTTTATGACCACCTGGCCCTCATCCGGAATGGCAACCTCAACCACCTTTCAACAGATAACCTGGCCGGCCCGGTCCAGGCCAGCCCCACCAGCATCAATGTAGAGGACTGCCAGTTCCATAGCCTTCGCGTAAGTTGGGATGCCGGCGCCAAAAAGCTCTCTGTTTATTTTGATTGCTCCTTGCGCCTCACTTACGTGGGGGATATCGTCAACGAAATATTTGGCGGTGACCCGCTTGTGTTTTGGGGTTTTACTTCCGCCACCGGCGCCGCCAATAATTTGCACCAGGTGTGCTTCAGTTACACCACTTTCCAGGATCAGCTGCCGGATGTAGTCCTTTGTCCGGGAGGACAAGTGCATTTGCAGGCCCGCGGCGGTAATTACTATAGCTGGTCGCCGGCGGAAGGGCTGAATAACCCCAATATCCCCAACCCCATTGCTTCTCCTTCACAGACAACCGACTATGTCGTTACGGTGCGCGATGCCTGCGGCATTCCGTTTTATGACAGCGTGCGGGTGGAAGTAGCCGGCGATTCGGTCTTTTTCGACCTCGGCTCCCCGGACACAGCCATTTGCCAGGGTGAAACACTGTTGCTGGACGCTACGAGCAGCAGCGCCACTTATCAATGGAATACCGGCGCTCAAACCCCTACACTTACCGTTGAGGAAGGCTTCTATTCGGTAACGGTCACCAAAACGGATACTTTTTGCATTGCCGATGCACAGATCAACATCAGCACCATCCCCATACCTCAGCTGAATTTGGGCCCGGATACGACCCTCTGCGAAGGGCAGTCCGTTCTACTGAAAGCAGATTTCACTTTCGGCGAATTGCGCTGGCAGGATGGCGCCACCACTGATTCGCTTCGGGTTTCTCGTACCGGAGTGTATGAATTAACTATTTCCAACGAGTGTGGCGCCGCCACCGATGCCGTCCGGGTGGATATCGAGAGCTGCCGCGAAGCCTACCTGCCCGATGCGTTTTCCCCCAACGACGACGGCCGCAACGACCGTTTTTATGTGCAGGACGGCGGGGACGTGAACCGCGTCCTCCTGTTGCGCATCTTCGGCCGTTGGGGCAACCTCGTGTTTGAAGCAAAAGATATCCCCTCCAATGATGCCAGTATGGGCTGGGACGGCAGCTTTAAAAACAAGCCCATGGGCCCGGGTATTTATGTTTATTATGCTGAAATTGCATTTCGGGATGGGGTGGTGGCGCGCAAGCAGGGGGAGGTGTTGTTGGTGCGGTGAGGCTGTGAGCCGGTAAATCAAGCTTTAGATTGAATGCTGCCCCTATCCAATAGGTAGAGATACAAAAAACTCCGTCCCCTCATCTGCTTTCGTTTTGAAGTATATCGCGCCCCCCGCTGCCTCGATCATGCCTTTGCACATGGCCAGCCCCAGGCCCATCCCCGATGACTTGGTTGTGAAGTTGGGCTGGAATACCTTAGGCTGTACGGCTTCCGGAATACCGCTGCCATTATCGGAAACTGTGATAAATGCAGAGCCGTTTTCCTGGTACAATTGGATATCTATCTGTCCTTTCCTCCCCTCCGGAATAGCCTGCTGAGCGTTTTTAATAAGGTTGGTCAACACCCGTACGAGATGATCTCTGTCTGCAAAAGCGAAAAGGGGGTGTGAGGGAAGAGAAAGCCGGATATCTTCGGCTGCGGCCTGATGTTCGGTGAACAGCAGGTAGACAGAAGAAACCACTTCGTTCAGTTGCAGGTGTTCATTGCGGGCCTGTGGCATTTTGGCAAAGTCGGAAAATTCGGAAGCGATGCGCGCCAGCCCGTCGATCTGTTCGACTAGCGTTTTGGAAACCCTTTCGATCATACCCCGGGCGCGGCTAGGGTCGGTACGTTGGGTTTGTTGCAGGTACTGGATGCTGAGTTTCATTGGAGTAAGTGGGTTTTTGATCTCGTGGGCTACCTGTTTGGCCATCTCTCGCCAGGCGCCTTCCCGTTCCGACTGTCGTAATTCTTCGGTGCGTTCTTCCAGTTTGACGGCCATCTGGTTGTATTCGGAAACGAGTTTCCCGATCTCATCCTGCCGGGCCCACTCCAACGGTTCGTTCTTACCCAGTTTCAAACTGCGTAATTTTTCCCCAATAGCGGTCAGTGGCCGTGTAATGGAATTGGCTACTGCAATGGCAATGGCCCCGGCAATGAGCAGCAGAAACACATAGAGGCTCAACAGGGTGCCAATAAATTCAAGGACCAGTTGCTGGAGGTTGCGGTCGCCGGAAGAGTAGGGGATATGCAGATAGTACGCAGCCTGCCCATCGCTGCCAGGTACGGCCATATAGGCGGATAGGAACGATAAACCACCGGATTGTTCAAACAGCACCGTTGGTTTAAAGCTGTTTTGTCGGAAGGAGGCTAGCACATTTGGGTTGATCCGGGGCGCCCGGTGGTTTTTTTCAAATAGGAAAGGAGCGGAACTGGCCTGCAGCCGCCCATCCAGTCCATATAGCAATAAGTCGACCCGGTTGATCTCTGCCAATTGGTTCAACTGGGCTGTTGTATCGGAACGAATACCCTGCACCTGAAGATTGCGGGCCAGTCCGGCCACCGTTTCAAAAAGTTGTTCCTGGTGAAGCGTGGCAAAAAGGTTCTGAAAATAGCCCACCGTAATGAGCCCGATAAGTAAAAAAGCCGCCATGGATAGCCCGATAACCGACAATTGTATTCGATGGCGTAAGGAATGGCCACCCCAAAACAGCATGCCGGGCGTAGCCGGAAAGAACTGCAATCGCTGGTTAGCGGCCAGGGCCACAAGGGTCAGTAACATGAGTAAGGCAAAAAGATAGGAGAAAAGTGAGAGGGGTTTGATATACCCCCCCAGTTCCTCTTTTACGATTATACAATAACTTTCTGCCGGGCAGTAATAAAGCAAGGCGCGCTGGCTGTTCAACAGTTCCCGCCAACTACCCGATTCCGGCCAGTTTTCCGGCGAAAGCCATTGACGCTCAAATTGTCCCCGCTGAGGGGAAGCCAGCCCGTTGAAGAAAACCAGGTAATCAAATGAATATTGATGTTGTATCCCCTGGGGAAGTAATTCCTGGAAAACGCGTTCACTGCGCCGGGGGTTAGGGCGAAAGGCGATAATAAGCCTGCTGCTGTTTTCCAATGGAGGCTCAGGCATGAGTTGAAGGCCGTACCAGAAAAAACCTTGGTTTGGGGAAAGGCGCCGGAATGACCAGCTTCCGGGTTGGTTGTCAGGCGAAATTGGGTAATCGAAATTTAGTTGGGGCGCATTGGGTTGCCCTGGTAAAAAAATTTCGGCCTGGTAATTTTTTATCAGGTAGGGGAAGGCCGCAAGTTGTTGCTGAAATGCCGCGCTAATGGAGGCTTTGGTTTCGTCCGGCGCCATGCTGTCCATGCGTCGGAGCAACCCGGTGTCTTGTGTTAAAAGGCTCGCCAGTGCCTTTAGATCCGCTTCAGCCAGGCTGTCTTTGGCTTCCGCCAATGAAAGGGCAAACTGCAGGCGTTGGCGGCGGTTGTCATCCAGGCTGTATTTGAAAAGGAATGCCGTGCCGAATGCAGCCAAAACTGCCAGCCAGAGTGTGAACCAGGCCAGGCTGGGTTGCCCCCGGTCGACGAAGAGGTCCAGCAAGGCCAGGAAGAGGAGCGCCATCAGAAGAAATGGCAAAAGGCCAAGTGGAGATGGTAAATGCATCCATTCGATTCCAATTACTATTCCAAGCAGCGAAGCCCCCTGCGTAGTCAGTCGTTGGCCCGCGGAAAGGCCCATGCAGGCTATTCCCTTTCCTAACCAAAGGCTGAAGAGTAATAACCCAAACAACAGCATTGCTAAACTTAGCACGCTGGTAAAACTCAATGGGCCAAGATTGAATACATTGCGAAAATCAAATTGCAAGCCGGATTCTAATACCAGGCTTTCCAACATCCGGCTCAGCGCCAGGAGGAATAGCACAATTCCTGAATAGCCCGCTGTGGCCAATGCCATCTTTCCCCTTGTAGGAAGTTTCAACCCAAGGGGAAGCACCAAACGCCGTTGGGCAAAACTCAGCAACCAGAAATCCAGCAGACTGACTACAACTAATTGGGCCAGGTTGCCCGACAATACCCGGGTGCTGAATAAACCCTCCAGATAATTAGCTCCTGGAAAGGAAAGGCTCCCGGCCACTAAGGTAATACCCAAAGCCCCTGATAAGGCTAACCCCATGCTCGCAAGGCCATGGAGCCGTACTGATAACCAGTTCCCCCATTGCTCCATTAAAATAATGACCCCTATTGCTGCCAATACATGCAGGATAAAAAACGGCCATTGCCAGGGAACTGGTAGCGCCTGGCCAGGAGACAGGTAAAAAACCGGAACACCAGCTGAATTATGGATCGGGTAGGGGGTAGGGCTTGCCTGAATGTGGATGCCCGAGACCCCTGGGGATGGCAGGCCAATGGCGGCCACCGCCATTAATGGCCCTTCATAACTCCGTGCCATCAGATAGAAATTGCCGGCAGCAGAAAAATAGAGCATGTAGGAGCTTTGCCTTAAGCTGTCCAACAGCGCCGAAGAAAGATTTAAATTGGTTTTTGTCCAAAAAAGGAGCTTGCTTTCACGGAAAAGCAGAAAACCACTGGCTTGCTTTAACAGCAATCCTGCTTTTGGATGGGCAAAGGCTTCCCCTTGCAGGCCCAGCCATATGCTGTCCTCCTTTAGCCAGTTTGCTGCTTGCTTTTCCTGCAACTGGAAATTCGCCTCTACTTTTCCGGCTTGCCATTCCAAAGGATCCTGGCTGGACATATAGGCCTTTACCAGCAATAACAAAAGAATGGCTCCTCCGGCAGAGAGGCTCCACAGCCATTGCCTTCGTCTCATATTAAACTGTTTACGGAAAAACAGTGCGCGAGTTCCCTTTTGCCGGATGAAATTTCCAGACGGAACTTTTATTTCGGCCCGGCCGTTGCCAAGATGCAGGAAAGCCCTATCTTTCCCGTTCTGCTACAGGCTGCTCTATCGCGGCTCCGCTTCTTTGAAGCAGAGATGAGGAAAGTCCGGACAACGTAGAGCGCCACGCCACCTAACGGGTGGGCTGTCCCTTTGGGGATAGACAGAAAGTGCCACAGAAAACTAGACTGCCGACGCCTTGGCAAGTGGATGCGGGCAAAGCCCGCTGATGCTTTAGCTGAAGGCGGGTGAGGGTGAAAACGTGCGGTAAGAGCGCACGCTCTGTCGTAGCAATACGGTGGAGGGGTAAACCTCGTGGGTTGAAATGCCATGTACACCTCGATTCTGCCGGTAGGCAATGCCTCCGGGCACGCTTGCCAGTGGTACTGGGTTGCTCGCCCAGTTCCTCCTCCGGGAGGTATTCGGGGGGGGTAGGCAGATAGAGCCCGCCGGTGACGACGGGCCTGGATAAATGATAGAGGCCGCAGAGTACGCCTGGCGTAACTTTGAGGAACAGAATCCGGCTTATAGGCCTGTAGCAGAAAAAAATAAGAGGCAGTGGATACTCCGCTGCCTCTTTTTTTCTATTACAAACTTATTATTGGGGCTAACCCCTGGGTAATTTTATTCTTGCGAATCAAAAGCGCCAAAGTCGAACAAGAGCGAGAAGCGCAGTGTGTTGTCCAACGGATTACGCTGATTCGTTGTCGGAATGAGATAAGAAAAGTTTAGGCCGAAGATGTTGTATTTCAGGCCCAGGCCTACTGTAAAGAACTTACGGCCCCCTTTCTGCGAGTGTTCGTTGTAGTAGCCGGCGCGCACAGCGAACTGCTGGTCGTACCAGTATTCTGCACCAAAAGAATACATTAGTTCCTTCAACTCTTCGCTAAACCCGTCGGGAGCATCGCTGAAAGAGTTGAAAATTCCAGTGATGGACGATTGCTCGCGATAATCAAAGATGCCGTTGTTGTCGGCGTCGACGCAGGTTTCAGCCTGGCAGGGCGTAGGAACCATCAGCTTATTGATGTCCGTCGCGAAGGTAATTTGGTTGTATTCATCCAGGTCGATCTTCCAGGCAGCACCAAGGCCAAAGTTGGCGGGCAGGAAGTCGCGGAATAGCGAGTTGGTGTAGGTGATTTTGGAGCCGATGTTAGTCAGCGCCAGTCCGAGGGTCAATTCAGATTCGGCATTTTGCAGGTCGATCGGCGTCCGGTAGGTCATGGAAATGTCGGCTGCACCGGCAATGCCCGGTTCGATAGTTTCGCCACCTTCAACCTGTTGGCCAGCAGCCAGGTTGGAGTAGATAAACTTAGCGCTCAAAGCGGCAGAGAAATTATCACTCAACTTTCGGGCATAGGCAGCCGTTATCTCAAATTCATTGGGCCTGCCGATAGCCAGTGGTTCGCCATTCTGGTCGGTAAACTGAATGCTACCCAGCGAGAAGTATCGCAGGCCAAAGCCTATGGCCTGCAGGTCATCCAGTTTGTAATAACCCGTGAGGTACGCCAGGTAAACATCATTAAGCCCAAGGGCGCGTAGCCAGGGGGTATAAGTGGCGGAAATGGCCAAACCTTCATCGGCAAATACGAGCTTGGACGCATTAAAGTGAATGGCGTTGGGATCTGGAGAAATACCAATGCCTGCGTCTCCCATCGCACCAGACCGGGCATCACCCACAATGCGGAGGAAAGGCACCGCTGATACAACGGTGTTGACACAAGGTGAGCCATCCAGGTTGATCAACGGACTGTTGGGATTGCTCGGGTCCTGACGGGTACATTGTGCCTGGGTTTGTGTAGTTACCCCTGCAAGTACGAGTAATGCTATTGCAGTTTTCGTTAAGATTTTCATCATGAGATCCATTCTTTTAACCAAAGTTTTGCAAATATACTATTTGAATCTGAATTCATTGCTTTCTTAAGATAGCCTGATGGGCAAATGGGAGGCGTTCTGACTTGTACGGTAAGCCCGGTGTTTGGTTTCATTGCTGTTTGAAATATCCGGCCCCATTGAAAAGTACAGCAATTTTTCTGTCACTTTATTCAATACGCAAAATCCCAAATCTTATTTTAGGATAACCAGTTTTTCAAATTCACTTTCTCCGCTCAGCACCGCATTGCCAGTATTTGCGGCCCTCACTTTTACCTTGTAGAGATACACGCCGCGGCCAAGCCGGTCTCCATAGTCATCGCGCCCATCCCATTCAATGCAGTCGTCGCGCCGTAGCGCACCGTCACTGAAGATGCTCGCCTGAATGGTTTTAACCAGCCGGCCGGAAATGGTGAAAACCTGTACCATTACTTCCAACTCCTGGTTGGACAGGTTGTGGTCAAACTGGAAACAGGTAAAATCAGTAAAGGGATTGGGATAGTTCAGGACATGCTCCAATGCGACTTCTTCCGAGGCGGCCACCACAAACTCGGTATACCCTTCAGCTGAATTGTTGGCCACATCCCACGCTTTTATCCGGATGTTGTGCCGGCCTTCCGGAAGGTTGGAAAGTGGATACCGCACCTTGCCCCGGGTATAATCGTCCAGTTCCGATTCGTAAAAATCATTGAGCAGGTAAGTGTTTTGGGTGTTGCCGTTTAGAACCCCCTCCAGGTCGTGGCCAATGCTGTTTCCCACTACGTTGATGCCGTTGTCATCTTCCAGGACGGCCAGTAGCGTGGGACTGGGGTTGGTGATGCCGCCGAAGACGAAATCTTCCGTGTTCATAAAGACTTCTACCTTCGGGCCCCGGCCATCAGCCAGAGCATTGGGGTCGGTGCCGCCAATGATGATATTCTCGTAACTGCCGGCAGCGTCCTCTATGGTAGTTTCATCGGCAGCATAGTAGCTGATCTTGCCGAAGCCATATTGGTAATTGATATCTCTGGGCACCACAAAAGTGAATTGGAACTGGCCATTGACAACGGATGCCCGCCCCCGAAACAATACATTCTTCTGAATGCGATAATTGTAAACACTGTTTGAACCCTGGCCAAGGGTGGCCACTGTCTGCGCTTTGTCAAAAATAGTGGGATAAATAATGCCGTTGAAGCTGGAGAGCAGCTCGCCGTCCAGGCCTAAAACGATGCCTTCGATTGTCACCCGCTGCAGGGCGCGAAGGGTATCGGCTTGCGCCGGGTCCACTGCTTTGCTGTCAATGCGGGTGGTCGCCACTTTATATTTCGGCAGTCCGATCTTCATGGAGGGATCGCCGAGGAGGGCGAACTTCCGCGAATTATTAATATTGAAATCACCGCTCACGTCATTCTTGCCGCGTTGAAAGGCCTCTCCAATGGTAGGGACGTTACCGTTGTTGCTACGAACAAACATATAATCCAATGCATTTTCGGTCATGCGCACATTTGAAGACGCATAAACCGCCCGCACAGTGGTCATCAACGCAATAGCACCACCCTTGCGGTTGAGGAAAACTTCTTCCCCGGCAGTGGTGAAAGTTGGGTCATCATACCCGGCAAATGTGCAGGTGGCCGTTATGAAGATCGGCATCTGGTCGTAGTTATCCCAGCCCAGAATGTCGGTAATGTTGAGCACCCGTTCCTGCGCCCAGCCTTTGGGGCCGCCATGGCCGAGGTAAGTGACGGCCAGCGCACCTT
The DNA here is from genome assembly GCA_020636215.1 of Lewinellaceae bacterium. Classification (GTDB taxonomy): domain Bacteria; phylum Bacteroidota; class Bacteroidia; order Chitinophagales; family Saprospiraceae; genus JACJYE01. Next base: position 252,172 of record JACJYG010000004.1, on the reverse strand, counting down.
TAAAAATAGCCTTGTTGAGTTGCTCGGTGGCCTGAGGGATCCGTTCACCGCCAGGAGTGGATTCCTGAGGAAAGGCGTCGAGGTAAATTTTTTCCAGGTTCAGATAGCGAATCGTATCATTGAGTTCTTCCGCAATATTATCGGCGTCTTTATAATGGTCGATATCAGAATACCCGGGACTGCGGTCATTATCGTCGCCAACAAAAACGAGCCGGTTGCGCCAGTCGCCCAAAACATCCTTGCTACTGTCGTAGTGAATGATCTTATCCACGATACTTGCAGCCTCTTCAGGGGTTTTTGCTGGCAAGCGGCCTACCGCAATGTTGAGGTTGCCGTCGAGGGCGTCATTCTCATCTTCAGAATTCAATAAGGCATAGAAATCATCAGTGGGGTAAGCTTCTACCGGGTTGTAGGACTCTTTTTGATAGGTTGGAATAAAATTGCCGCCCAATCCATAAATATTGCGGGCATCAAAGGAACCATCGCCAAATAATACGAGATACCGGAAACGTTCGGTGCGTTGGTAGAGCATCCGGGCGAAATCGCGGATAGCGGCAGGGTCGCTTTTGCCGGAGGCAAATTCATTGTACACCTGTTCAATTTCTACAATCTCCACAGTCAGGCCGTCATATTCTGCCCGGTGTTGCGCCAGGCGCAGGGCTTCCTGCTGAAAATCACGGTGGTAAAGGATCACCAGGTCGACATTGTCGATAGCATGGATATTCTGGTTGGGGATCTTGCCCACGGCTTCAGCTGATAGGAGTTCTTCGGAGGGGTAGAAAGCGATAAACTCCCGCAAGACATTGGTGTTGGCCCGAAAGCTGAGCTGTTGCCCATTCTGCTCCGCCGGCGTTAATGCCGGGGAAAGGGGGTCGGTGATATCCCAAATGGTTAGTCCCTGGCCGGCTCCTTCCAGCTGAAAGGCCGCTGTTGGGTACCCGAGGGTGCGTTGGTCACGAAAAGCCATCTGGGAGCCTTCCATCCGCAAGGCACGCCGAACATTTAACTGTACATAGTCCAGCCAACCCTCGCTTTCATCGCCGGCCCCTTGCGGATATGGGTAGCGAACCGTAAGGCTGACATTAACATTATTCAGCAGAATCGTATCTTTTAGAACGGCGCGGCTGGCATAAGGGCGGGTGTTATCTTCGCTGCCACCGATCGAAGATACCGAACTGGCGTTACTGCTTTCTGCTGTCGTACCGGCAACATCAACAAAGAATTTGGAGGCGATCCGGGCCCGAAGCGCCATGGATGCCCGAAGCCGCGATGGCTCGTTGGTTTGCAGGTTGGGAAAAGAAAATGCACTGTTATAGCTGTATTGCCGGGCAACTTTGAAGTGGTCGCCGTACCAGCTTTGTCCGGAACCCTGGCCCTTTTCCCACTCGTATAGCAGGTTGACTTTTTCCTCCTCCAGCCGGGCGTAGTCATCGAAAGAATTAGTGGTGTAAGTAGCGCTGCCTGGTGCAGTGGCCTGGACCACCCTGGCGCCATTGCCAGAGCTGGCCTTCAGAAAGTAGTAGTTGTGCGAATCGTAGATGTTTTTCTGTAGAATGAATTCCTGCTCGCTTGAATTATATACCCATTTGTCGGGGCCTTCGCCGTAAAAAAGCAGGTAATCCCCGGAATCGAAGCTGCCATCTTCTTCGCCCACGATACGGATAGGGTTTTCCTTCAAATCGTCAATCCGTTCGGCGCCGGCGTAAAAAGGCAACAAGCCACCGCCATTCCCATATAATTTGATCTGACGGGGGTCGATGTTATCGACGTCCATACCCAGTTCATTCTTCAGAAAATTATAGGTGAGTTTGTACATGCCGTTGCTGCTGACGGCAATTTTGTATATATCGCCATCCTTAAGGACTGATTCGTTGGTATCATCCGGATCGCGAAAGCTGACCTCTTCTTTTGGCTGAAGGGTGATGCGCAACACTACTTCCTGGAGCCGCTCATAACGCCCTCCCCGCCGAATGATAGGTGCAAAAGCGACCTTGCCAAAGTAAGCGTTGCGCTCCCGCTCCACCCGGGTTTCAAATTGCAGGGATTCTCCAAGGAAAGCGTCCTCCCCAGAGGTTGACATCTCGAATGGTTCATAACGGGCCTCGAGTACCTCCACCCGAAGTTGGCCGTAGCCCTCAACCGGAAAACGTTTCACAAAAAAAAGAAGGCCGGGATGTTCAGAACTGCTGACGCCTCCTCTAAAGCCCCATCGCTCAAGCTGCTCTTTGCCCAGGCTAATAAGGTCTGGGCTGCTCTCCCATTGGAATTGCTCCTTTATGATAACAGGCGATTGGGTGAAGGCCCATCCAATGTTTAGTAATAAGGTAATTGTGGCAACGAATTTCTTCATATCTTGCACGAGTTTAAAATAAAATATGGTTGAGCGTGATTTTTTTGTCAACCTACCGGCAAAGTTTACATTAATAAGTGAATGCAACAATCCTTTTTTGTTAGATTGAGCCCATTGGTATGATCTCCGACAGCAGCGCTTTTACCGGAAAACTGTTACCAAAACGTTATGACTACAGCGGTATTGCTCATTAAGTATGGCTGAAATGTCGGCTGGATATATAAATGCCTAAAGCCAAAACCGAAAAATCACTGATGCAAAATATTAAGAACGAAGCCGCACGCTAAATTTTACATTTTGAATTTTTCATTTTGAACCGCATATGCCTATGGCCAGATATTTGCTCGTAATCATGCTGGGAATAGCAGCAAGCTCTTCACTCCAGGGGCAGGATCCTGTTTACAGCCAGTTCTTCGCGGCGCCTTTGCAGGTCAATCCGGCCTTTGCCGGAACGACCTTGTCTCCTCGGGTGACAGCCAACTATCGCAGCCAATGGTCTCCTTATCAGGGAGGGTATAATACCTATTCGGTGGCTTATGAGCAATCTATCGAATCGTTGAACAGCGGGTTCGGGCTTATGGTTTTAGGGGACGACGAAGGTAATGGTATTTACAGCACTACGCGTTTTTCGGCGGTGTATGGCTATCGCGTTCGGGTCAATGAGGAAGTAGCAATTCGCTTTGGTATCGAGGCGGGGCTGATCCAGCGTCGGCTCGACTGGGATTTGCTCATTCTGCCCGATCAGATCGATCCAATCGAAGGGCCCTCAGGGCCCGGCGGCCTCATCCCTTCCGAAGATTTGCCCCCCGACAACCTCAACCGTCGGCTATTGGATATCGGAGCAGGTATTTTGGTTTATGGCCGGCGCGCCTATGGCGGGTTGTCTCTAAAACACCTCAACAGCCCAGATGAAAACTTGCTTGAAGTAAACAACAACCTGGGCATTGGTATTCCGCTGAGGGTTACTTTACATGGGGGCTTCGAAATCCCTCTTCAAACAGGCAATAATCGTCAGGAGGAGGCGTTCATATCTCCGAACCTGCTAATAATGAAGCAGGGAGAATTTGTTCAAGTCAATGGTGGTGCGTATTTTGGCCTCGGCAAATTTTTTGCCGGAGCCTGGTACCGGCACACTATCAGTAACGTAGACGCCGCTATAGCCCTTGCCGGAGTGCGTCATGGAATATTTAGATTGGGTTATAGTTTCGATTTTACGTTGAGTAGATTAAATTTGCAGCGCAGTGGTGGTTCCCATGAATTGTCGTTGACCATAAACTTCGATGATAGCAAGGAAGCCCAAAGGCGGCAAAAGACCGCTCGCTACAATGACTGTTTTAAGATGTTTAATTAGGATATTGAAGGAAAACTGTGGCTCGCCACAACTTTTTTTACACAAAATCTCCAATGCCTTTCATTCTCTAGAGGATGAAAAGTGCGCCAACACAGAATGCCCACAGCCTGCTTCAGGCGCTTCCCTGCCTTTTGCAAGTTAGCGCCTGATCGTACTGGTTTTGTCCGCTTTGTAGAGCGGGGCCCGCCAGTATGAAATAGCATGGCTAAAAGGGCTTTCCCCGATTGGGGGGCTTTGTCCTGTTGGTTTTCCTCATATCTATACACATAAATTAAATTCCAAGTACCGAGCTTGCCATCTGGTAAGTGTTAAAATCGGGAAAAACAAAGGCCTTCGGGCGCCGAAGAAGTAATAACATGCATTATTGTCTATATTTGTTGGTCGATTCTCAAAAACAATCTCCTGCAATGAAAAATCTGCTGAAGTTTGGTTCCATCCTGTTAGGAGCAGCACTCTTACTTAGTTCCTGCGGCAGCAAGGAACGTTCAGCCACAACAGGCTGGAAGTATAACGACACCAAGTGGGGTGGCTTTGAAAAACTGGATTATGAGGGCCAGATCGCCGGCCCTAACCTCGTGTTGATCGAAGGCGGTACTTTTACCATGGGCCTGACCGAACAGGATGTTACCTATGATTGGAATAACATCGCTCGCCGTGTCACCGTTTCTTCCTTTTATATGGATGAAACAGAGGTAGCCAATATTGACTATCGCGAATACTTGTATTGGGTACAGCGTGTATTTGGCGAGTCCTATCCGGAAGTATACCGGGACGCTTTGCCGGATACGCTGGTATGGCGTGAAGAACTGGCTTACAATGAGCCATTCGTGGAAACCTATTTCCGCCATCCTTCCTACGATAACTACCCTGTTGTAGGGGTTAGCTGGGTGCAGTCTAATGAATTTGCCAAATGGCGCACCGACCGTGTGAACGAGATGTTGCTCATCGAGAAAGGAATCCTCAATCCGAATGTTGAACAAAAGGATGAAGATAACTTTAACACAGATGCCTACCTCGTAGGCCAGTATCAGGGGGATGTTCGCAAAAACCTGAAAGACCTCCGCACGAATGGAGAACGCCCTGTTCGCTTTGAGGATGGTATCCTGTTACCAGAATACCGCCTTCCAACAGAAGCCGAATGGGAATATGCTGCACTGGCTCTTCAGGGTAACCAAACTTCAGAAAAAGACGAGCGCATCTCCGACCGCCGGTTCTATCCCTGGGATGGTAATACGGTCCGTTATCAGAAGCGCGATAAATATCAGGGCGAGATCCTGGCTAACTTCAAACGTGGAGCTGGTGACTATATGGGTATGGCCGGTAAGCTGAACGACGACGCCCATATTCCGGCGCCAGTCCGTTCTTTCCTTCCTAATGACTTCGGCCTTTACAATATGGCCGGCAACGTCAACGAATGGGTGCTCGACCTGTATCGCCCGCTGACCAGCACTACGCTGAGCGATGTACAGAACCAGGACCTCAACCCCTACCGTGGCGGCCAGTTCGAGAAAAAAGAGCTGGATGAGGATGGCCGCCCTGTAGAAAAGGATAGCCTTGGCCGCTTGCGTTATACCTACGTTACAGATGAAGAAGCTGCAACCCGGGACAACTACAAAACCGGCCAGGTATACAACTACCTCGACGGTGACAAGCAGTCTCAGTCTTTCTACGATTATGGTAAGCACACCCTCATCAGCGATAAAACGAGGGTATACAAAGGGGGCTCCTGGGCCGACCGCGCCTTCTGGCTGTCACCAGGCACCCGCCGCTTCCTGGATGAAGATAAATCCTCCCGTACTATCGGCTTCCGCTGTGCTATGACCCGGACCGGTTCTCCCAGCGGCAACGAGGATGTCGGTGGCAACCAGTTCCGGACCAAGCGCAAGCGGGGAGAACGGAGAAAATATTAATACCGCGCCTTAGGCAGTATTATAAAATATATGTTTAGAAAAAGCCTCCACGTCAGCCATGCTGTTGTGGAGGCTTTTTGTATGAAAAAACAATTTCGGATGATATGAATATACAAGCCCTTTACGAGGTCTACCTTCGGCATCCCCATGTGACGACGGACTCCCGTCAGGTTCGAGCCGGCAGTCTGTTCTTTGCATTGCGGGGCGAACGCTTCGACGGTAATCAATTTGCCCAACAGGCACTTGCAGACGGCGCTGTTTTCGCTGTGGTTGACGACCCTTCCGTAGCCCTTGATAGCCGGTTCATCCTGGTAGACAATACGCTGAATGCTCTCCAGGAACTGGCCCGGCATCATCGCAGGCAGTTCGACATCCCTGTTGTTGGAATCACCGGCAGCAATGGGAAAACGACAACCAAAGAGTTGGCCAGTATCGTGCTGGGCAGTCATTACCGCCTCCATTTTACGCAGGGCAATCTTAACAACCATATTGGCGTACCGCTTACCTTGTTGGCGATGCCCCTTGGGGTGGAAGTAGCCGTCATCGAGATGGGGGCCAACCATCAGGGGGAAATCGATCTGCTCTCCCGAATCGCAGAACCTTCCCACGGGTTGATCACCAATATCGGCAAGGCCCACCTGGAAGGCTTTGGGGGAATCGAGGGGGTCAAAAAAGGAAAATCGGAGCTTTACCGCTTCCTTGCGGAAACAGGCGGAACAGCCTTTATTAACCGGGATGCCGCTTTTCTGGAAGAGTTGGCGGAGCCGGTAAAAAAGAAAGTTTTCTACCGCCGGAGCGATCATCCCACTTCCACCGAACCGGATATAGAAATACAACTCCTTTCAACCCAACCTTATATTTCTGCCGCATTTCTGGGCCGCCAGGAGCAGTTGGTAAAAGTACACAGCAGCCTGATCGGAGAATACAACTTCAGCAATATCATGACGGCGATCGCATTGGGTAAATACTTTAAAGTTCCAGAGGAAAAGATCGTTTCCGCTCTGGAAGCCTATGTGCCGAGCAATAACCGTTCGCAGATCCTTGAACAGAACGGCAATACCTTTTTGCTGGACGCCTACAACGCCAATCCTACCAGTATGCGGGAGGCTTTATTGGCTTTTCGCGGTATGGAAGGCAGGCTCAAGATCGCCATCCTTGGAGAAATGCTGGAATTGGGTGACGAAAGCCGGGTTGAACATGAAGCTATTGCCCGCCTCGCTACGACTCAGCACTTTGAAGCAGTGGTCTTTGTAGGGAAAGAATTTCAACCCGTTGCGGAAGCCCTTGGGTTTCATTACTTCCCCGATGTGGCCAAATTGAAAGATTGGTTCGATACTCAAAACATTCAAGGCTATCATATCCTGATAAAGGGTTCGAGAGGAAATAGACTGGAGCAGTTGTTAGGATGATGAGGCAGATGCGCTACTGTTGATAGTATTGATATTTACATTGCGGATACAATGAAAAATCCAAAGCAGCCATAGCATAGCATCCATAATAGAATCACAACTAAGGCGTAATGGCTTTTGTTGCATTGTACAAAACAAAGGAATAAAATGGCCGCCCCACTCATCTATTTGGATAATAACGCGACGACTCCCTGCGATCCACGTGTTGTAGAATTCATGTTGCCATACTTTTATGAAAAACCCGGTAACGCAGCCAGCCGTAACCACCCCTTCGGTTGGGTGGCGGAAGAGGCGGTGATGCAAGCCCGTGATCAGGTGTCGGAACTTATCGGGGTAGAAGCCAGAGAAATTGTTTTCACTTCGGGCGCCACCGAATCCAACAACCTGGCGCTTAAGGGGATATTTGAACTGTATCGCCGGAAGGGCTCGCACATTATCACCGTAAAAACAGAGCATAAGGCTGTGCTCGACACCTGCGGCCGGATTGAAAGGACGGGGGGGGAAGTAACTTACCTGGAAGTAGGTATGGATGGGCTCATTAGCCTGGAAGCCCTGGATGCTGCTATCCGGCCCGATACGATAATGGTATCAGTCATGTGGGCCAATAACGAAACAGGGGTCGTTCAGCCAATGCAGAAGATCGGAGAGATTTGCGATAAGCATGGCGTACTATTGATGAGTGACGCTACTCAGGCAGTCGGGAAGATACCCGTTAACCCGAAGGAGGTGGGCGTGCACCTTATGGCCTTTACCGCGCACAAGATGTATGGCCCCAAAGGCGTAGGGGCGCTTTATGTCAGCCGTCGCCAACCTCGCGTCAGGATTGCGCCTCTTATCGACGGGGGAGGGCACGAACAAGGTATGCGTTCGGGTACGCTCAACGTGCCTGGTATCGTTGGTTTCGGAAAGGCCGCCGAGCTGGCCGCCCGGGAAATGGTGCAGGATGGGCAGCGCCTTCGCCGCCTGCGCGATAAGTTGGAGAACGCTATGTTAAACAAGCTAGAGGAAGCCTATCTCAACGGCAACCTCGAAACCCGCCTGCCCCATGTCTCCAATATTAGCTTTCGATACGCCGAGTCGGAAGCCGTAATGATGACTTTTAATCAAGGCGTTGCCCTGTCTTCTGGTTCAGCCTGTACCTCCGCATCCATCGAACCCTCGCACGTCCTTATCGCCATGGGGCTTAGTGCAGAGATGGCGCATAGCGCGTTGCGTTTTAGCCTGGGGCGGTTTAATACGGAAGAAGAGATCGACTATGCAATAGAGGCAGTAGTTAATGGGGTGAATAAAGTGCGCGGTATGAGTCCGGTTTGGGAATTGTTCAAAGAAGGAATGTTGGATGGTTGATTGAACTTGATTTCTCGCACTGATGTTAGTATCTTAGCCGTTTATAAACTAAAAAACTGACCAACGCGATGCTGTTCGTTGCCGATACCGCTAAAGAAAAAATAGTAGAGATACGTCAAAAGGAAGGATACGGAGAGGACTTCTTTGTCCGCGTTTGGGTAACCAGTGGGGGGTGCTCCGGCCTGAGCTATCAGATGGAATTCTCCAATGAGCCGAAAGCGGACGACCAGGAATTCCAGGATAATGGGGTAAGAGTAGTGACTGATCTTCGCAGCATCCTTTACTTGTACAATACCACTCTGGAGTTTTCTGGAGGATTGGACGGAAAAGGTTTTTACTTTAACAATCCTAACGCCTCACGTACTTGTGCCTGTGGTGAGAGTTTTTCTGTATAAGCCGGGCCATGTTACGCATTGGCTACGACGCAAAACAATTATTCAATGACTTCGCCGGCCAAGGCAGTTACAGCCGTACGCTACTGGCTAATCTTGCTGAATACTATCCCGATAATGCTTATTTTCTTTATGCTCCCCGCTTTACCAAGAGTGATGATACCTCCTTTTTTCTCAATAGCGCCCTTTTTAATGTGCAGTTACCCCGCCGGGGGCCAACCCTTTACTGGCGTACACTAGGCCTTAAACGCTATCTTCGCAAACATAAGATTGGCCTGTTCCACGGGCTGGTTAATGAATTGCCGCTTGCACTGCAAGGTACGGGTATCCGAAGCATCGTGACCATCCATGACCTGATCTTTCTTCACTACCCTCAGCATTATACCCTTTTCAATCGCAAAGCACTGGACCTGAAATACCGCTATGCTTGCCGTCAGGCCGATCATATCGTTGCCATCAGTGAAAGCACCAAGCGTGATATCATCCACTTTTATGGCATTGCACCGGAGAAGATATCGGTTATTTATCAATCCTGCAGCGAGCGTTTTCGGCAGGAAAGGGCGCAGAAAACCATTGAGGCCGTTCGGCGGCGGCACCATTTACCAGAAGAATATCTCCTGACCGTTGGCGCCATAACTGCTCGCAAGAACCTGATGGGTACGGTGCGCGCGCTACAGTTATTGCCCGATAGCCTTAAGCTGCCGTTGGTTGTAGTCGGTAAAGGGACTGCCCACAAGGCCAAAATTCAGCGATACCTTCAGCAGAACCGCCTTGAAAAATGGGTATACTTTATTGAAGCCTCTTTTGAAGACCTTCCAGCTATTTATCAGGATGCTTCCGTTTTTCTTTATCCATCTTTTTTTGAAGGATTCGGACTGCCCATTCTGGAAGCGCTTTTTAGTGAAACCCCTGTCCTGACTTCTAATACCTCTTCTTTGCCGGAAGCCGGCGGCCCGGGCGCGTATCTGGTAGACCCCGCGAAGCCGGAGCAGATCGCCGCCGGAATCGAAAAAATCCTGACAGATGATGCCTATCGGGCAAGCCTGGTGGAAAATGGCTCCGAATACGCGCAGCAGTTTCGCGGCGAGCCCCTGGCGCAGCAGATGATGGAACTGTATAAAAAGGTAGTGGGCGGTGGGCATACAGAGCCGGAACCAATTACCTAAGTAAGTCAAATTTTGAATGCATAAGTCAAAATGTAAGAGGCCTGGCAGATGGCTACCGGGGCGGTGCATTTCTTTGCCCATGCTATTCCTGTTATGTAAGTTCTCTCTTCAGGCTCAACAAGCTGACACATTATTATTCGACATCCTGGATTCCGTTATTGTAACAGCCTCTCGTCTGGAAAGCCGGGAAGGGGGGCAACCTTTTTCCCTGTCCGTCCTTTCGAGGGAGCAAATACAGGAGGGGCAGCAGCAACTCACCCTCGACGAGGCCCTTGCCGGCGTGCCCGGCCTGTTCATGATGGGCGCCGACAATTTTTCGCAGGACATTCGGCTCTCGCTTCGCGGCTTTGGCGCCCGCGCGGCTTTCGGCATTCGTGGAATAAAGGTGATGGTAGATGGACTCCCGGAGTCGACGCCCGATGGGCAGGGGCAGGTAGATAATATTGACGTAGGGCTGTTGGGCCAGGCGGAGGTAGTGCGCGGCCCGGCTTCGGGCCTTTACGGCAATGCCGCCGGAGGCGTCATTAGTTTCGCTTCTGAAGAACCACCGGCCCAACCGTTTGCTGAAGCCCGCCTTAGCGGAGGGAGCTTTGGTTTCCAACGCTATCAACTCAAAGGGGGAGGGCAGCAGGGGCGGTTGGGTTTTCTGGCTTACGGCAGTCATACCCGCACTTATGGTTACCGTGAACACAGCAAGATGCAAGCTACGCTGTTCAACGGCAAATTGAATTATGACTACAGCACTAAAGGCCGATTGCAGTTTTTACTCAACTTTGTCGATAGCCCGGAAGCAGAAGATGCCGGTGCTATTAGCCGGGAAAGCTTTGCGGAAAACCGCCGGCAAGCCTGGAGCCGAAATCTTGATTTCGATGCAGGAGAGGCGGTCCGGCAGGGTAGAGTAGGGGTTCGGTGGGAACAGGCATGGAGTGAGCACCACCAAGTAGAGGCCCGCTTGTTTTATTTGTCGCGCGATTTTGAAAACCGCCTACCCTTTGAGGCCGGAGGTATCGTGGAGCTGGAGCGGCAATTCTTTGGCGGTGGTTTTAGTTATCGCTACCAGGGTGAATTGGGAAGTTTGCCCTACCGCTTTCGCCTGGGGATGGATGCAGAACAGCAGCAAGACAGCCGGCAGCGCTTCGACAACCTGGCAGGCAGGCCCGGCGAACAATCTCTTCAGCAAGAGGAGATCTTCCGCAGCTTAGGGCTGTTCTGGGTGCAGGAGCTGGAATTGTCGGCCCGACTGAAAGCCTTGCTTAGCACTCGCTTCGATGCTTTAAAGCTGGAAGCTCGCGACCACTTCCTGGCTGATGGCGATGATTCGGGAAGTACACCTTATCATAATTTTAACCCTAGCCTTGGATTGTTATACGCCTATTCCCCCCGCCTTCGCATAAACGCTAACCTGTCTACGAGTTTTGAAACCCCAGCCTTGAGTGAGTTATCCGCCAACCCGATGGGCGGTGGTTTCAATCCTGGGCTTTCCCCTCAGCGCGCCGTCAATTATGAACTGGGCCTGGGCGGTGTTATTGGGAAGCGCCTCCACTACCAGCTAACGAGTTTCTATATTACCTTGCAGGATGAACTCGTGCCATACGAGCTGGAGGATTCCCCCGGGCGTACCTTTTACCGCAACGCCGGGCGGTCTTCCCGGCAGGGCGTGGAGGCCAGCCTGGGTGGCCAGATTATGTCTGGCTTATCGGCCTCTTTAGCCTATACCTGGTCTGACTTTGTTTACCGGGAATACCTCAGTTCTGCCGGCAACCTTCGGGGAAAGCATTTACCGGGTGTCCCTTCGCACTTCGCATTCCTTAACTTTCGTTACGTTCACCCCTCAGGCCTTTTGGCTTCCCTGCGCTGCCGATACACGGGCGCCCTCTACACTAATGACGCCAACGCAGAGCAGGACAATGCCTATCTGGACCTGGGGCTACGCCTGAATTACAGCCACCGATGGAAAAAGTGGAGACTGGCTCCTTTTCTTGGCATCAACAATCTGCTAAATGCACGCTACAACAGCAATGTGCGTATCAATGCGTTTGGTGGCCGCTACTACGAGCCGGCGCCAGGGATTCATGGATTTTTAGGTGTTAAGGTTGTGCGGTTTTAAGAAGGGGAGGTGAAGGCTGGTCGGATAGGTCTGGTGTGTCTGGTGTGTCTGGTGTGTCTGGTGTGTCTGGTGTGTCTGACCCCCAAGACCCACGAGACGAACAAGACGAAAAAGACCCACAAGGCCTGCAATGTGTCTGGTGTGTCTGGTATGTCTGGTGTGTTTGACCCCCAAGACCTACGAGACGAACAAGACGAAAAAGACCCACAAGGCCTGCAATGTGTCTGGTATGTCTGGTGTGTCTGGTGTGTCTGGTGTGTCTGACCCCCAAGACCTACGAGACGAACAAGACGAACAAGACCCACAAGGCCTGCAATTTGTCTGGTATGTCTGGTATGTCTAGTATGTCTGGTGTGTCTGGTGTGTCTGGTGGGGGGATCAAGGATTCAGATAGCTGTATCCATCAGCTCTTATTTTCCATTCTCCATTGGGCAGTTGTTGCCAAAGCACAATGAATTTGCCGGATCGTTTACCATCAAATAAATAATAACCGATATCATAACCTTGCCGGCCGGATAGCTGCCGTTCGATGATCTCAAAGGTGATATTGGGGCCCTTGCCCGGCTCGAAGCGGCTGAGGAAAGGGCTGAAATTAGCTTTGATCGAATCCCTGCCAGAGAAAATAGGCCGCCCCGGCTCCAGGTAATAGGCGTCTTCCGTGTACAAACTGGCTACTGCTGCCGGGTCCGCTTGTTTGTAGGCAGCCGTGAAAGCATCATAAACGGCTTGCATGGCCCGGTAGGTAGGTTCTAAGTCATTGGCAGATGAGATAGGCGGCCGCTGACAGGCAGGCATCATTGTAATAGAACAAAAGAGAAAAAAATGGAACCGGTTTAACATATGGGGATTGGTGTTTTCCTTGGGGAGTTGTTGACCCGCATTTCCAAGAAGGCGATTTACAGGAAAATACCGTACAACACAGTAGTAAACACTGCCATCAAAATGGCCAGAATAAAAGCCGAAAGAAAATCCCGGATCTTAAATCCTTTCAAAAAATGAGCAGCCAGGAGCAGCAGGGCGGCATTTACTACGAAAGTGAATAGGCCCAGCGTCAGGAAACGAAGGGGAGTCGTGATCCATTGCAGGAAGGACCCCAGAGTAGCATTGAGGAAGGACAAGGCCACCGCCACGATAAGTGCGCGAGAAAAGTCTTCAATATCTACCCCTTTAAGCAGGTGGGCGCCCGCCATTAGCGCCAGTGCATTAAGCAATACCTTAATGATAGCTTCTCCAACAGAGCCGAAAATGGCATCGAGCAATAGCAGTTCCATTATTGCTGGGTTGAGTTTTGTGTTTTTAATTCCTGAAGTTCTTGCCGGCACTGTTTCAACTGTTCTTCCAATTGATCGATGCGCAGTTCGAGACTTTCAACGGAAGCACTCTCATCATCTGCCTTTACCGTTGTTGGCGTTGAAGAGGGTTTCTCCAGCCCAACTCGTTCCCGGAGTCCAAGTGGGTCATCACCATTATACCAGGAAGCGCCAAAATAAGCCAGCGGAACCACAATGAGCATAACGATGAAAAAACGCGCAAAAGGCGTCATTCTTCTCTTTGGCATAAGTCTGATTTTACATTGTACAACTATAAAGTTAAACCCTCCGGCCGCTATTGCTGCATTATTTCTACACAATCGGGAAATTTTCGGATTAATTGGCATGCCCTTCGGTAAAATGATAAATTTGCGGCATGGCTGAAGCATATATTTTTGATGCTTTGCGTACACCCCGAGGGAAGGGAAATCGCAATGGGTTATTGTACGAGGTAAAACCAATTGGGTTGCTTTCTACTGCCCTGGCTGCGCTTCTCGAACGCAATGCTATCCGTCCGGGGGAGGTGGAGGATGCTATTATCGGTTGTGTTACCCCCATCGATGATCAGGGCTACAACATCGCCAAAGCAGCCTTGCTGTATGCCGGTTGGGGGACTGCTACGACAGGTATGCAGATTAACCGCTACTGTGCCTCAGGGCTGGAGGCTGTCAACCTTGCCGCTATGAAAGTGCGTTCTGGCTGGGAACAACTCGTGTTGGCCGGTGGGGTGGAAAGCATGAGCCGGGTGCCAGTAGGCAGTGATGGCGGCCCTCTGATGTATGATCCCGAGGTCATGATCAAAGCTGATTTTATTCCTCAGGGAGTTGCCGCCGACCTGCTGGCTACCCTGGAAGGGTTCAGCCGGGAAATGTTGGACGCTTATGCTTTACAATCGCAGCAGCGCGCCAACCATGCCTGGGACAAAGGCCATTTCGCGCCATCTATTATCCCAATTTATGATCGCAACGGCTTACTTATTCTGGATAAGGACGAACACTTGTACGAAACTACCACTCCGGAAGGCCTGGCAAAACTCCAGCCTGCTTTTGAAGCGCTGGGCAAACAAGGTTTTGAAGAGATCGCCCTGCAACAGTACCCTACTTTGGAGCGTATCCACTACCGACATACGGCCGGCAATTCCTGCCGAAATGTCGATGGAGCCGCACTCGTACTCGTAGGAAGTAAGGAGAGAGGAGCGGCTTTGGGGTTGAAACCACGGGCTCATATTCGGGCAGTGGCTACTGCTGGCGTCAATGCAGTCCTGATGCATACCGGGGCGGCCCACGCGGCCCGCAAAGCTCTCCAAATGGCGGGGATGGAAGCTTCAGATATTGATCTGTGGGAATGTAATGAAGCTTTTGCTGCCGTTGCGCTCCACTTCCAACACGACCTGGGCATTGACGAGGCTATTCTTAATGTCAATGGGGGAGCGATCGCCCTGGGCCACCCACTGGGCGCTAGCGGTGCGATATTAATTGGGGCTTTGCTTGACGAAATGGAACGTCGTGACCTGGCCACCGGCCTGGTAGCGCTTAGCACCTCTGGAGGCATGGGGGTGGCGACTGTAATCGAGCGAAGTGTAAAGAACCTGGCCTAATCAACTTGAAATGATTCGCTACAAAAAAGATACCGACCATATTGTCACCCTCACCCTCGACATGAGTGGCCGCAGCGTCAACGTGATCAACCATGAAATCGCCGCCGCCTTCGTGCCGGTTATTGAGCACCTCAAGCAGGAGAAAGCGAAGGGTTTATTACGAGGGGTTATTCTTACCTCTGCCAAGAAGAGTTTTTTGGCGGGAGGAGACCTGGAATACCTTTATCAGGCCAAAGACCCGGAAGATATTTTCCGCTTTGCCGAGAAGCTCAAAGGAATTCTGCGCGACCTGGAGTGGCCGGGAATCCCAGTGGTGGCCGCCATTAATGGGGCGGCGTTGGGTACCGGTTTTGAAGTAGCGCTGGCCTGCCATCACCGCATTGCGCTCGATGGGCCCAAGGTATGGCTGGGTTTTCCGGAGATACAGCTCGGCCTCATTCCCGGCAGTGGCGGTATTGTCCGGCTGATGTGGTTATTAGGCGTCGAAAAGGGCTGGCGGGCCCTTAGTTCCGGCTTGCGCTATACGCCTCATGAAGCCCTGCAGGCCGGCCTGATTGACGAAGTGGCCGTTACGCAGCGGGAGATGCTGGAAAAAGCCCATGCCTGGCTTTTGCAGAATAGAGAAGGTTGCCGGCCATGGGACCGCAGTGGTGAGTCCATACCCGGAGGTACTGCCCGCGATCATGAAGTTTCCGCACATATTCGAATGCTGGCTGCGCAGTTGGCCAGCCAGACACACAACAACTATCCGGCCTTACAGGCCATCCTCAACATCCTGGCGGAGGGCTCCAAAGTCGATTTTGATACTGCTTCCCGGATTGAGAGCCGGTATTATACCAGTTTGTTACGCAGCCAGGCCTGTAAGAACATGATCAAAGCCTTTTGGGTAGATTACAATTTCATCAAACAGGGGGGTAACCGGCCCAAGGGTTTTGGTAAGTTCCGGCCCCGGAAAGTAGGGGTCATTGGCGCCGGGCGTATGGGGTCCGGTATCGCTTTGGCCTGCCTGAACCACGGATTGTCGGTGGTCCTGAAAGATGTCTCCAAACCAATTGCCGAGCGGGGACGGGAGTACGTGCGCCAACGCCTGGAGGAATGGGCCGCCGCTGATAAAAAAACAGCTGCCGAGGCCGAAGATATGTTGAGCCGCATCCAGACTACCGAAAGTTCTCAAGATTTTGAAGAATGCGACCTGGTCATCGAGGCCGTGTTTGAGAACCGGATGGTAAAGCAGAAGGTGATGCGGGAAGCAGAAGAGTTTATGGATGAATACGCGCTTTTTACCAGCAACACTATTTCTATTCCGATCACAAAGCTGGCGGAGGCCTCGCTGCGGCCCGAAAGTTATGTTGGCCTGCATTTCTTTCATCCTGCCGAGGAGGTGCCTCTGGTCGAGATCGTGCGCGGCGCCAAAACCTCAGACGAGACAGTGGCCCGCGCTTTCGACTTCGTGCGCGCCATCCGCAAAACCCCAATAGTCGTAAAGGACGATTGGGGGTTTTTCGCAGCCCGGGTACAAAATACTTATATTCTGGAAGGCATCACAATGCTGCAGGAAGGATATCCACCTGCTTTGATAGAGAACCTTGGGCGACAGGCTGGTATGCCCCATGGCGCTCTGGCCTTAGCCGACAGCCTGGGCCTCAACCTGGTGCTACGCTACGAAAACCAGGCTGCAGAGCACTATGGTTCAAAATACATCCAGCACCCTGCCGTGAGCGTCCTGAAGGTAATGCTGGAAGAATTGCAGCGGCCGGGCCAGCAGAAACGCGCCGGTTTTTACAATTACAGTTCCGACGGAGCGCGCATCCTTTGGCCGGGCCTTTCCGAACATTTTCCCACCACCATTACGGATTATAAGCGCCAGGATATTGAAAACCGCTTCCTCTTCGCCCAGGTACTGGAGGCGGTCTGGTGTATGCAGGAAAAGGTCATCCATTCGGTGGCCGCCGCCAACCTGGGCAGCATCCACGGCTGGGGATTCCCGGCTTTCAAAGGAGGCGTTATTCAGTTCATCCATGATTATGGGGTAGATGATTTCATCGCGCAGTGTAAGCTTTACCAGAAGGCACACGGGCAGCGTTTTCGGGCGCCCCGGGAGTTGCGGGAGATCGTTGGTAAGTAGGGGAGGGGGATCGTTTCCTGTTTTCGCCGATCTTGCCTTCAGGGCTTCCACTGTGCCTTTTTCTGCCCCACGATAATTGCGTATTGTTTTATATTTTCTGCCAAATTCCAAATATAATTTAGGTTTTAGCTTGAATGGGCATTTATTTTTTCTGAAATGAAAAAAGAAGGTGTTTTTTCTAAACAACAATGCCCAATCTTTGTCTAAACTTTGATTTTTCACCAAGCATTAGTAAACTATTGAAGCCCTACGACTACATCATCGCAGGAGGCGGGTGCGCCGGCCTTAGCCTGGCGTATTATCTTTCTGATAGTACGCTTCGCAACAAGCGCGTTCTGATCATTGATAATGATGACAAACAGCGCAACGACCGAACCTGGTGTTTCTGGACGAGTGAGCCAATGGGCTTCGACGATATCTTAACCAGGCAATGGCCTTCGCTGGCGGTTATCGATGAACAGGGGGAACGGCGGGAACTTTTGGGCGGGTCGCCCTACAAAATGATCCGCGGCATCGACTTTTACCGGAAGGTGCAGAAAAAGCTGGCGGCCCTGCCAAATTTTGAATTTCACCGGGCTTTCATCAGCAATATGGGAGAAACCGAAAGTGGCGCCTATGTGGTGGCGGATGGGCAACGGTTTGAGGCGAGCTGGGTGTTCAACAGCTGTTTCCGGCCAAGGCAGGTGGAAAAACAGCCGGGGCGCCATCACTTGCTTCAACACTTTTCCGGCTGGTGGATACGGACTGAAGAACCGGCTTTCCAGCCAGAAACAGGCGTGTTGATGGATTTTCGAACGCCTCAGTATAGCAGCACCCGTTTTTTTTATGTGTTGCCCCTTTCCGAACGGGAAGCATTGGTGGAATACACGGTTTTTTCTACCCGACTATTGCATAAAAAAAGCTATGAACGGGCCCTGGAGGCTTACATTAGAGCGACATTAGGCGTGGCGGGTTACAGTGTGCTGGAACAGGAAAGGGGCGTAATTCCAATGACGGACCAGGCCTTTCCCCAGCAGCTTAGCCCCCATATCATAAACCTGGGAACAATAGGCGGAGCGGTAAAGCCGACCACCGGATATGCATTTTTAAATATTCAGAAACAAGTATGCGCGATAGTAGCTCAATTGGAGCAAGAAGTTTCCCCCTTACCGGCGCCGCTTCGCCCTTCCCGTTTTAGTTTTTACGATCGCTTACTACTCAACATCCTGCAATACTTCGGCGAAGAAGGCAAGCCCATCTTCAGCCGCCTCTTTCACCGAAATAAGATGGGGACGATCTTACGCTTCCTGGACGAAAGGACCAGTTTTTGGGAGGAAACCAAGATCTTTGCGAGCCTTCCCATATTACCATTCCTCAGAGCGTTGGGCCGGGTATACGTTTTGACGCCGCTGCAATATTGGTTTTCCGGCGCAGGGAACACCTCGGCGGCAAAGGCGCAGGGCAACCAATCGCTGTTGTCCACCTTACAGCAGAAGCCTGCTTTAAAATCAGATTTTGCACCAGAGCGGGGACTGGCCCGTCTCAAAAACGAGCCCATGCCATGACCGCCCGATATCCTATCCTTTTTCGAACAGTCCAGGCGCTGGCGCTACTAGCCGTATTGTCGAACCTGGTAGCCCCGCAGATCCTGGCGCAAGGCCAATTAATGCTGGCTCTGGGATTGATCCTTTTATTCGGAATTCCCCACGGAGCAACCGATTACCTGATCTTCCGCTATCTGGCGAGGCCATTGTGGGGGTCGCGGGCGCTGCTGCGGTTTTATGCCAATTATTTAGCCCTGATGGCAGCTTACAGCCTGTTGTGGTTGCTGTTGCCCGGAGCC
The DNA here is from genome assembly GCA_020636215.1 of Lewinellaceae bacterium. Classification (GTDB taxonomy): domain Bacteria; phylum Bacteroidota; class Bacteroidia; order Chitinophagales; family Saprospiraceae; genus JACJYE01. The sequence goes on along the minus strand of JACJYG010000004.1, from coordinate 233,286 downwards.
GCCTTGTTGATATTCCTGGCCTTGTCCATGTATCACTTCGGACAGTCCAACTGGAATTACGTTTCCTTTGGACGGAAGGCAATGGAATACGGGGCTTATTTGTTGTGGGGAATGTTTGCGGTGCTGGGCCCGGTGCTTTGGCATTATGATGCCGCTTCCGGTATTATTGCCTCCATTATTGGGGCGCCGGCGCCGGCCATCAGCCGGGAATGGCGCCAGGCCGTTGTTCTCGGTTTGTTTATTATCAATCTTTTTCTGGCCCTCTACTTATGGGGAAAGGGAAAACTTGGTTGGCGGGCGTTGCGGGATGAAGCATTCAACCTGTTCATTCTGGGGCTATTGTTTCTCTACACGCCACTTTTGGTAGGCTTCGCCCTGTACTTTGCAGGTTGGCATTCTCTGAGTTCCGTAATGGATCAGATGCAGTTTTTTCGCTTGCGGCAGCCAGGCTACTCCCTGAAGCATTATGTACGCAATAGCCTTCCGCTGAGCCTGGCGGCTGTAGCCGCCCTGGGAGGCTTGTTGTTGCTGCAGGGGCAGGCTGGCCAGCCTTTTCCAATCGGAGCGGTATTTATCTTTATTTCGGTGGTTACCCTGCCCCACATGGTGCTGATCGACCGCTTGTATGAGGAGTGGCCCAGCGGGGAAACCACAGATCATTCCCCAGCTCCTATCTATTTTTATTAAAGATTCTGATTGTTCAAAAAATATTGAAATGATAGTAAACCTTTTAAAAAGCCTTCTGTTTACGACCTGATGGAGTGCACAATTTTAACACTTTATTCATAAAACCTTATTAAGATGGACGCATTAGTAAACTTCCAAACCCTTTTGTTGGCGCAGTTGAAGTCTGGTGATTACGTTGGTTTCACCTTCTTCATTGGCTCCATGGCCATGGCTGCCGCCACGGTGTTCTTTTTCTTCCAAATTGGCCAGGTTCAGGGCAAGTGGAAAGATTCCATGCTCGTTTCCGGGCTGATCACCTTCATTGCCGCTGTGCATTACTTCTACATGCGGGATTTCTGGGCTGAGAACCAGGCTTCGCCGACGGAATTCCGGTACATCGACTGGATCCTGACCGTACCCCTGATGTGCGTGGAGTTCTACCTCATTCTGCGGGCTTTCGGAGCCAAGCAGTCCCTCCTTTGGCGCATGATCTTCTACTCGGTATGGATGCTGGTAGCGGGTTATCTGGGCGAAACGGTTTTCCGGGACAATTCTCCGTTGTGGGGCTTCATTTCCACCATTGGCTATGTAGGTATCCTTTATGAAGTATGGATGGGGTCCGCCAAGCGTTTATCCAGCAATTCTAACGATGCTACTCTCCAAAGCGCATTTGGCGCCCTTGGCTGGTTCGTTCTGGTAGGCTGGGCAATCTATCCCATTGGCTATATGGCCATGGAATCCGGCTGGCTCTCCGGCGTGATTCCCCTGAAGTCAATGGATATCATCTACAATATTGGTGACGCGGTCAACAAGATAGGTTTCGGCCTGGTCATCTATTCTCTGGCCATCTCCAAATCTGATCAGGGTGGCGCAAAAAAGGCGGTTGGTGCTGGCGCCAGCTCGGCGGTTAATGCCTAATCGGCCTATTGGCTACTTAAAGCTAAAAAAAACCAGGGCTCCGACAGTTATGCCGGAGCCCAAGGTCTAAATGCATTAGTAAACTATTGCCGCAAAGGTAAGTTTTTCCATGGTCTTATGCCAGTAAATTGATTTACCGCCAGATAGAAGCCGGCAATCACTTCGTCCTATAGCATATCAAAAAATACCGGGGGGTGCTTCTTGTAAAAGGAGCCCCTTCTTATTTTCTATGAAACGTACTATCCTCTGGTTCCGCAACGACCTGCGGCTGCATGACCATCCGGCTTTGCATGCTGCGCTAAAAGCCTGTGACGAAATCGTGCCGGCCTTCATCCTGGATGAGCGTTACCTGCAACGCGATCGCTGGGGTTTCCGGCGCACCGGGCCCTACCGGCTCCAGTTCTTATTGGAGAGCCTGGAAGATCTGCGTAACCATTTGAAGGAACTGGGCGGTAACTTGGTATTGCGCATCGGCCTGCCGGAGCGGGAGATCCCGGCTGTTGCCGCTGAATATGACTGCACGGCCGTTTATGCTTCCCAGGAGTACACGCATGAAGAAAAGAAGGTAGAAGAAGCGCTGAAAAAGGTGCTGCCGCTGCATTTGTTCCACGCTTCCACTTTGTATCCACCGGAGCAACTTCCCTTTAACATGGATCAATTGCCGGAGGTGTTTACGGCCTTTCGAAAGCAGGTTGAGCGTTATGTCCGTGTTCCTTTTCCTTTGGAAACGCCCGTAAAGATCCCTGTCCCCAGCCTGGAGGAGGGGGCGCTTCCTTCCCTGTCTGGCCTGGGTTATGCTGTTCCTCCAACCGATGCCCGCGCTGTGTTGCGATTTCGGGGAGGCGCCGGGGCTGCCTATGAACGACTTGACGATTATTTATGGAATAGCCACTCGCTGTCCCGCTACAAGGAAACCCGCAACGGCTTGGTCGGGGCGGACTATTCCTCCAAGTTTTCCCCTTGGCTGGCCAATGGCAGTATTTCCGTTCGGGCCATCTACCATGAGGTAGAAGCATACGAAGCGGAGGTGGAAGCAAATGATTCTACGTACTGGTTAAAATTCGAGCTGCTTTGGCGGGAGTATTTCAAATTTGTTGCCATGAAACACGGGCGGCGAATATTTTTTCCTGGCGGTATCCAGGGGAAGTCCACCTCCTGGAAAGATAATCCCGGGCTTTTTCGCCAATGGGCTGCCGGCAAGACCGGTGACCGATTTGTTGATGCAAATATGCGGGAACTATTATTCACTGGTTTTATGAGCAACCGCGGCCGGCAGAATGTAGCGTCTTATCTTGTGCACCAACTCAAACAGGACTGGCGCAAAGGCGCTGCCTGGTTTGAATCGCTTTTGCTCGACTATGACGTAGCCAGTAATTACGGCAACTGGATGTACGCAGCCGGTATTGGTAACGATCCGCGCGACAGGGTATTCAATACAGCCAAGCAAGCTTCTATGTACGATGGCGATGGCGTATTCCGCGCACTTTGGCTGGAAGGGGCTGGTAGAGATCCAGAGGCTTTTTGGGAAAGTTTTCTTTAAAAGTGAAGGGAAAACAGTATATGGCTGCTGGCTTATCTGCCATTAGGCCTGTCGAATTAGTAAGCCTCGATATCCCTAAACCTCCCGGCCTCCTTTCCTGTTATAAATCTGTTATACAAGCTAAAAAAAAAATCATGAGTATCGCAACCGATTATCTGATGACAGACAAAGTAGATGTCAACATTGGCCTGCACCGGGAAAAGCTGGCAGTTGTCGCAGATATCCTGAAGCAATTGCTGGCTGATGAACACGTACTTTACGTAAAGCTACGCAATTACCATTGGAATGTAACGGGTATGAACTTCCAGCAGTTGCATGCCTTCTTTTCCGAGCAATATACGGCGGTATCCACCTACATTGACGATATAGCCGAGCGCATTCGCAGCCTGGGTGTTTTTGCTCCGGGATCGATGGAGTCGTTTCGGGAAAACAGCCGGCTGGAGGAATCCGGGCACCTGAATGGTGATGCCGGGCAAATGCTGGAAAACCTATTGCACGATCACGAGGCGATTATAAGATCTCTGCGCCAGGATGAGAAAGTGGTAGCAGAAGCAGGTGGCGATGCCGGCACCCAGGATTTTCTCATTGGATTGATGGAAGCCCATGAGAAATTTGCCTGGATGGTTCGCGCCCATTTAGGTTAAAAAACAACCAGGCTCCCGAAGAATTTCAGGAGCCTGGTTTTCGCCCGATTAGCTGGCCTGTTCAGCGCAGGATAACAGGGTTTTTAATCCTACAGATTTATTAGGCCTAGTTCACTTCCAGTTTGAATTTCACCGGCAGGTTGAAGAGTACCTTCACGGCGCGTCCGCGCTGTTTACCTGGCGCCCACCTCTGTGGCAAGCTGTTCATCATATTGACAACGCGAAGGGCTTCGGCGCCACAACCACCACCAATATCGCGTACCACTTGTGCATCCTGAATGTTGCCCTGACGGTCGACTACAAAGCTGACCACTACGGTGCCTTCGATACCATTGTCGCGGGCGACAGCCGGGTAGCGGATGTTTTCATAGATGAACTCCAACATCTTTTTGTTGGCGCAGGTTCGTTTTTCTTCAGCGGAAGCGGTCATGTCTTCACAACCCGGGAAGCGCGGCATTTCTTCCACTACTTTAAATATCTCTTCTACATCTTCTTTGGGCGGCGGCGGTGGCGGCGGTGGCGGCGGCGGTGGAGCCGCTTTCTTTGTTTCCTGATAGACCGGCGCCTCGATGTAAGTATTGGCGTCTACAGATTGGTCGACGAATTCGACTTCTTCTTCATTGATCAATTCCACGTCCGCTACTGCTTCAAAAGTGGGGGGCGGCGGCGGTGGCGGTGGTGGCGGTGGTTCAGCACTGCGCGGCACTTCAATTTCCACGTCGGTGTCCAGAACCAATGCATTATCCGGAATGTAAACCTCCTTCTCGAAGATCGTCCAGTTGAACGCGGCGATCGTCAGCGCCAGTGCTATAACGAGGCTGAGGCGCCAGAACAGTTTGGAATAAAGGAATACGTTTGCTTCCGGATACTTGTTTCGAGCTTCCAATGGGGAGCTCCAGTGCTTGTCTCTGTACTTTTCAGTGAGGCCGGCATCCGCTTTATTGGAAAAATAAGACCGCCCAACTTTAATGAGGATCAGCAGGAAAATAACCCCGATCCCCACGCCCGTTAGTAATGCGGTGCCTGTAATTGCGAAGTTAGGGTTCATGAGTGAGGAGTTTTGTACCCGTGGGCGTTAAAGAATTTTTTTCTCATTATCAAAAGTGCGCACAAACAACCGGAAACTAAATGACTAACAGCACCCATAAAAAATGACTTTTATCATTAGGGAAGGGATTAATGAGCTTTTCTTATTTTTGTTTGAACCAGGCCACGGCCCTTTCCGCGCATCCGGAAACCAGCTGTCCTCTCCCGATATCTTTCAGGATCGGCCGGGTAAAAAACCAGAAACGAACCGACCATCCATGCGTACCCCATCTGCCGCTCTTAGCCGACTGATCAAAGAAGAGGCCTTTCGCCTTGGCTTCAGCTTTGTAGGTATAGCTAAAGCGGAGCAAATGGACGAAGAGGCCCGGCGGCTCGAGGCCTGGCTCAATCAGGGCAAGCACGGGACGATGAGCTATTTAGCCAATCATTTCGATAAACGGATCGACCCTACCGAACTAGTGCCCGGCGCCAAATCGGTCATCAGCCTGATGTACAATTATTATACGAATAAGAAACAGGAAGACCCCGAAGCGCCCAAAATTTCCAAATACGCCTACGGGGAGGATTACCACTTTGTCATTAAGCGCAAGCTGAAGGAACTGTTGTATTTCATCGGGGAAAATGCGGGTCCGGTTCAGGGGCGGATATTTGTCGACTCCGCTCCGGTCTTGGAGCGCGACTGGGCGCGCCGTAGCGGTATCGGCTGGGTGGGTAAGAATACGCTGCTTATTCACCCCCGCGCCGGTTCCTATTTCTTTCTGGCCGAAATCATCTTTGACCTGGAGTTAACCTATGACGGGCCGATCAAGGATTATTGCGGCACCTGCCGACGTTGTATCGACGCCTGCCCGACGGACGCCATCGCTCCGCAAGGGTACATCCTGGACGGAAGCAAATGCATCTCTTATTTTACGATTGAATTAAAGGAGGCCATCCCAGAGGAATATCGCGGTAAATTTGAAAACTGGATGTTCGGATGTGACATTTGCCAGGAAGTATGCCCTTGGAATCGTTTCTCCACCCCACATGAAGAACCTGCTTTTGAACCCAAAGCGGAATTGCTGGAGATGAGCCGGAACGATTGGGAGGATATTACTGAGGAAGTCTTTCGGGAGTTGTTCCGGCACTCAGCGGTGAAGCGGACAAAGTACGAAGGCCTGAAACGCAATATCTCATTTTTGAAGAAACCTTAAGATGCCATGATAGCAAGGATTGCGTTTGGTTTGTTCCTGTTGTTCCTGTATGTTTCCTGTGGTAGCGCCCCGGATTCCGATCGTTCAGAAGAAGGGCGAGAAGGTGCTGATAATGAGTTGACTGTGCAATCAACGTCGTCAGTGGCTTTACCTTCTATCGACTCCGGGCCTGTTTTACTCGTACTGGGAGGAAGCTTTTCTGCGGCACAGGGGCTCGATCCGGATGCTGCTTACGCTTCGCATTTACAGGCCCGCCTATCAGAAGCAGGCGCTACGCTGAAGGTGATCAACGCCAGCATCAGTAATGAAACGGCCAGCGGGATGCTTGAGCGCCTGCCTTTTTTGCTGGAGCTTCCGATACAGCAGGCAATCCTCGAATTAGGGCAAACCGATGAGGCTAAAGGAACTGCTGTGGCGGCCTTCACCCGCGATGTGAACAAACTGCTTCGGGGCATCCGCACCCGCTATCCTGAGGCCCCCATTCTGCTGCTGCCTTCTACCCGCTCGAAAGCTTACCAACAAGCCATATCCGATGCCACTGCCAGGCTGGAGGGCTTCACCATCTCCAAACAACTCCTGGATGCTGGCCCGCCCATCCGTTCCGGGGACGCCGAGCTGCACCGACGACTGGCAGGCGAGCTTTGGGGGAGTATGCGGTTTTAGTACTTCGGGTAAAATGTTCACAACAGGCTCCTTTTACGCACTGAAATGTAACCAATTAAGCAAACGCCATTTTCCGGATGACATTATGAGGAATTCCGATAAACAAGCATCCTATTCCTGCCGTTAGTAGCTCAAATTGAAAATCAATTAACAACTAACTTAAATCGCACAAGAATGAAGAAGTCATTCCTTTGGCTGACCAGCCTATTGCTCTTTTCATCTTTTACTTTACTGTTCACGGCCTGTGATGATGATGATGATATGCCTGAACCTGTTTCCCAAACAATCGTCGATTTTGCTTCGGCCGACCCGAACTTCAGCATTCTGGTTGATGCAGTGGTAAAAGCAGAACTCGATGGCGTGCTCAGCGGCGACGGCCCGTTCACCGTCTTTGCTCCGACGAATGATGCTTTCCAGGCATTTTTGGATGCTGCCGGTACGAACACTATTGCCAATACGCCGAAAGATGTACTGGTAGCAGTGCTGACCAACCACGTCCTGAGCGGTAAGGCGCTTTCTTCAGGGCTGTCCACTGGCTACTACAGCACCCTCAGCGCTACTGGTTTTGGCGACGCCACCACCAGCCTGTTCATCGAAGTGAACAATGGTGTTAAGATTAATGGTACATCTACGGTAATCAGTGCGGACAACGAAGTAGACAATGGCGTCATTCACGCAGTTGATGAAGTCATCGGCCTGCCCACTGTCGTGACACTTGCCGTTGCTAATCCTAATTTTTCCAGCCTGGTGGCTGCCCTGACCCGGCCCGACCTGACCATCGATTTCGTCAGTGTGCTCAGCGGCGCCGGCCCGTTCACCGTCTTTGCTCCGACCAATGACGCCTTCCAGGCGTTGCTGGACAGTAACCCCAGCTGGAACAGCTTGAATGATGTCCCGGTTGATCTGTTGCAGGCGGTTCTGCTATACCACGTGACCGACGCTGGTAACGTGCGTGCGGCCGACCTGACAAACGGGCAGCAGGTGACTACCTTGTCCAATGGTGAAACATTCACCATCAATCTGGACGGCCCGACGATCGTGGCGGGAAGCAATTCTGCCAAGATCATTGCTACGGATGTCCAGGCTGCCAATGGTGTGATTCACGCGATTGATACGGTAATCCTTCCGGAATAAACATCTACTAGTCAGGGGGTGGCTATACTGGGCGCTGCTGCCGAGATCGTCACCTCCTGACTTCTCCTTTCCCTTAAGTATGTATTCAAATCAAAGATAGATTTCCATTCATTTTCTCAATCACTTCAAACCCTTTTGCGCTATGAAAAAGTTTAGACTTTCCGTTCTTATGTTCGCCCTTTCGGGCATTTTTGTACTGTCTTCGTGTACGAAAGAAAACATCCTGGAGGAGGGCGAACCGGACAATTTGGCGATCGAAAGCCGCAGCAACACGATTGTCGACATTGCGCTGAGCAATCCCGACTTCAGTATTCTGGTCGATGCGGTGGTCCGCGCGGGCCTTGTCGACGCGCTTTCCGGCCCGGGCCCCTTTACTGTTTTTGCGCCCACCAATACGGCCTTTCAGGCTTTTCTTTCCGCCAACGGTTTCAATAATGTCAATGAGGTACCCGTACCTTTGCTGACTACTATATTGACCACCCATGTGCTGAGCGGTGAATTCTTTGCCGCCAATATAAGCACCGGCTACTTCAATACTTTGGCCACGAGCCCGGCGCCCTACAACCGTCCGACGGATATCTTTATCCAGAAAACCAGCGGAGTAACCATCAACGGTAGTATAAATGTGGTTGTAGCGGATGTAGATGCCTCTAATGGCGTTGTCCATGTAGTCGACAAGGTCATTGCCCCGTCCGATGTGCTCACATTGGCGCTGAGTAATCCCAATTTCTCAATCCTGGTGCAGGCCCTGACCCGGCCGGACCTATCGACCGATTTTGTATCGGTGCTGAGCGGTAATGGGCCGTTCACGATATTGGCGCCAACCAATGCCGCTTTTCAGGCGCTGCTCAATAGCAATCCAGCCTGGAATACCCTCAACGACATTCCGGCTGCTACGCTGGAAGCTGTGCTGAAATACCATGTTGCAGCCGGGGTGAACTATACGGCAGACTACTTGTACCGCCGTCCGAGGGTCAACACTTTGTTAAGCGGGTCCAGTTATACTACGACGCTCGCTTTCGGAGGCGGAGGGCTTTCCATAAGAGTGCTTGCAGCCTCCAATCAGGCCAATGTTATTGCGGCGGATGTCCAGGGGCAGAATGGCGTGATCCACGCGATTGATACGGTAATTTTACCGTAGGTTGGGCAAGGCCCTAAGGAGGTTTCAGGTTTCTCCGGGTACAGGTTAGAGGTTACAGGTTTCTATGGCGCGATGGGAAGCCTCTACGATGACAAAAACGGCCAAATTTGCAATTGGGTAGTAAAAAGGCTGATGTATTGCATGTCGCCGGGTCGAAAGAAATGTTCATCGCGTTAATTCAAGCCTTTATTGGAACTCGCCGGTGGCTTCCATTTTTTGGAATTTAGCCCAGGCTTGATCCGCCAGTTTATCAGTCAATTTTTCAATATAGAAGCTGCCTGCGCCGGGGTCGATGACCTGGTGCAGGTGGCTTTCCATTTTAAGGATATGCTGCAGGTTGCGGGCGGAACGCCGGGTGAAGGCGGTGGCGGGTTCTTTTAGGGCGCGGTTGGCTGGCAAAACGTAAAGCCGGTTGACGCCGCCGATCACGGCAGACATGGCCTGGGTACTGGAACGGATCAGGTTGGTATTGGGGTTTTCATCCTGGGATTCTTCGGCGAAGTGAGCCACCAGGAATGGAGCCTGTCCCGGAGCGCCGTATCCTTTCATTACGTTGGCCCATAACAAGCGCAGGGCCCGGATTTTGGCGATTTCCACGAAGTAACTTTTGCTGATCGAAATGGCAAATTGCATCTGTGCGTTCACCGTTTCAGGCGGAATGCCGAGGGCAGTGAGCCGCGCCAGGTATTCGCTGCCTTTTGCGAGGGTATAGGCCAGTTCTACCGAGCTGCTGTCGGGGCCGGAATGGAAACGCTGGGCATTGGCCTGCAGGATGCGAAATTGGGGCATATGCCGGGCGCAGTATTTGATCAGTTCCGCCAGTTTATCAATAGGTGGGTTACTCCAGTCCAGCAAGGGGTCAAAATCGATAGAACCGCCGACGGCATTCAGGTTTGTTCCCTGTTTTTGGAGCAATTCGGTGAAATACCGGAAGATAGCCCAGGGTTCGATAGCTGAATAGTTCTCTTCGAAATTGGCCTTAATGAGATCCAGCTTCACACCTTGGAGTAACTGTTCCAGGCTCGAACCATCGAGGGGGCGGCGAAGCCGAAGAAGGGGGGCTTCCACACCGCCGTTCAGGCCTTCCAATAAATTGTCGTTAGCTTCCCGGAAGTCTTCCACCTCAATATATTCGCCGATCTCCCAATCGTTATCCGGGCGATTCCCCTTGAGCGAAGGGTTTTCGAATGGCCCGTCTTCCGGATGATAGAAAGGAGCTATTTCGATTTCTTCCTCCAGTTGCCATTGAAGGTCTTGGAATGGTTTGCCTTTGAGGTCTTTTTCCACTTTGGCGAGCCAGGCCTGTTTGCTGACGGGGGGGAAGGTGTCGAAGAGGTTATCGTGCGTTGCCATAAAATAAGGATTAGAGAGGGAAATTACAGCATTTTTGACACAGGCCCAAAAAAAAGGCAGAGAGCCGTGGCCCTCTGCCGATAGTCCTGTATGAGAAACCCTTTACAAACCTACTAAAACTCTTTATGTCGAATACACGATATTATCTTTTGGAGTCAATCTCCCGGGCGGTACCAGTTTTCCGGCAGGCCCTTGGGTCGAACACTTTCCATCGTTACCGGAGTGATTTGAGTGCTACTGACTGCCGGGCCCAAGTCAATAGGCCCTGGATTTGAGGGGGCGCCAGGCATGTTTTGTTGGCCAAAGGGCAGCGGCTCTGCAGCGTCCGGGCATCCACCCTGGAATTTGATGATCTGAGTATGCTGCAAAACGTTGTTGCCACAGCGGTCGGTCACCGTCCATTCCCGGAAGGTAATACACTGGCCGTTGTCAAAAATGGATTCATCTTTCCAAGTCAGATCGAAAGGAGTATTGCTTCCAATCAGCGGGAATTGATCCTCTGAGGTAGAGAGCAAACCGTCTCCATCGATGACGGGAAAACCAGTCCATTCCGGGTCGATGGAGTCGGAACGGCCCAAAACCGGATATTCAAACCCATCAAAATTGGCGGGGAAAGTAACCTGGCTGAGCTCAGGTTTATTAATGCTCACCCATTGGGTAAAAGAGCCCTGATGGCCAGCTTCATCGGTGGCTTCCCACCTCCGCTCGATAACGCCCATCGCGTTGCTATGGAACTCGAAGTTGGCTAATTCGACTTTGAAACCTTCCACGCTGGAAGCTGCGTTGAGCGCCAGAATATCGCCGGCTTCCAGCGGGCCGAAGAAAAAGTTGCCAGCTGTATTGTTGGCATGCAGTTCATCGGTGCGCTCACCGTTGATATCGATCCAGAAAGCTTGATCTAAAAGATTGGAGCCCCCAATGTAACTCCAGTCAAAGGATACAAACCCGTAGGCGGGAATGGCGATCCGAAAGGACGCCTCGCTTTCGGGCGTAACCAAAACTGAAGCGTTATTAGCCCCTTCAACTAATATCGAATTGGGAGCTCCGGTGACATCTACCCCACCGTCACCTTTTATCTTGGACACTGCCCAATGGGACAGTGCGAAATATCCTTGAAAACCGGAAACAGAGCAACCGAGGTTATAATATTGATCTTCGTAGGAGAGTGTTACCGCTGCGCCACAAGAGGCAACCGCCACAGGCGGGATGGGCGTCAGGGTTTCCAGGCAGCTTACCGCCTGGTGGATGCCGTCGAGTTTTAAAGTGCAATCCTTAACGCTATCAGGGGCCGGAACAGGCTGGGCCATACTAAAACCTCCTGTCAGGCAGACAAGCAGGAAAAAGCAAGTGATTGTTAAGCGTGTAAAGATTTTGTGCTGCATTGTATTATATTGTATGAACCCCAGATGATGAACAGCTGTGCCGGCTTGCCGGGCTAAATGCCAGACATATGACGAGCAGGGCGTCTAGCGGCCACCGACAGAACTAAAAAAAATGGACTGGAGAAGAAAGGATGGAATACAATGCACTATACAGGAATGCCGAAGAACAGCAGGAGTTGCCTGGTTAGTCATGGGATTTGTCAGTTTAAGGGATTAAATAATTTGTTTTTGGTGGATTTTGCCCGTGGGCATACTAATCGGTTTTTTCCACTCGCAACAAAGATATGACTTCGAACTCTCTAGTGCATACCATAAATGAGGTATTTTTTATATTAACTGAACTTTAAAGTGTTAAAGTTTTCGGAGTCTGTACGTGAACCGGGTATTTCCTGCTGTTTTGTGCGTAACAGTTCGAATACCAGAGAATTGAAAAGCCAATAAAATAAAACACTTTTATGGCTATATTTCCACCAATAAAGCCAATCGAAATATGAAATATTTCACCATTCTCATTCTCCTGGCCGCATTTACCGCCTGCCAACCCAAAAAAGAAGGGCCGATTTATCAGTCTGATGCTTTTACACTGTATCCGGATAAAGTCGTACAGGGAGATAATGAGGCGGTCGTCCACTCGCCCACACACTTGGCCTCCAATTACAAGAGCCCGGCCAGTGAACACTATTCCCGGTTGATCACTTTTAAGTTCAGCCTCAACGAAAAGGACAATGAGCTGCCTCCGGGAAAGGACCACTGGATCGTCATTGGAGAGGAGCACGAGTCGCCCGTTATTCAGTTTGGCGAACTGCCGGAGGGCGCGCCTGATGTCCCGGAAACCTTTTTACCGGTCAATTATGAATACACCTTCCGGGTCGATATGTCTTCCGTTCTGAAGCAGTTTGAAGAAAAAGGCTATTACGAAGCTTACGATGGAAGCCGGGTTGCCAAAGCGGATTTCAAAGGCTTTTATATCGCCGGAGGCTCCGAACCGCTCACCTGGGATTTTGTGAATCTGGACAGCAGGGGGCTCAAGTTGGAAGGCCCTGATAAGAATAATATTTACGAGCTGACCCTTAAATTGAACCCCTACAATCCGGAGGATTATCAGGATAAGGAGTGGACGCTCACGGCGGATGTTTCCGGCCGCCCCCAATACCGTTCGGATCAGCCTATTGTGGATGCGCTGTTCAACCTCTCTCTGGAAGAGGCCATTTTAAACATAGAGGCGGATAGCACCTTCCGGACGGGCGCCAAATGGGGTGGTGTCTGGACGCGGGACATCAGTTACAGCATCTTCCTGGCTTTTGCTTATCACGAGCCGGGAGTGGCGAAGATCAGCCTGATGAAAAAGGTCAAACGGGGCCGGATCATTCAGGATACCGGTTCCGGCGGAGCCTGGCCGGTATCATCAGACCGGACGACCTGGGCGCTGGCGGCATGGGAGATATTTAAAGTCACCGGAGACATGGATTGGTTACAGAGCGCCTACACCATCATTAAAAATACCCTGGAAGATGATTACAAAGTATTGAGCTCTCCCCAAACCGGTATGTACCGGGGCGAGTCCTCCTTCCTGGATTGGCGGGAGCAGACATACCCGAAGTGGATGTCCAACATGGATATCTACGTTTCCGAAAATCTTGGAACCAATGTCGTGCATTACCAGGCGCACCTCATCCTGGCTGAAATGGCCAAGATATTGGGCCAACCTTCCGAAGAATACACTCTCCGGGCAGAGGCGATCAAAAAAGGCATCAACGATTATTTATGGATGGGTGAAAAAGGGTACTACGGCCAGTATCTCTACGGCCGGCAGAACCTGAACCTTTCTCCCCGCTTCGAAGCCCTGGGTGAGGCCCTGGCCATTCTCTTCGATGTGGCGGACACCGGCCAGGCCCAATCCATCATTGAAAAGTCGCCGGTTACGGATTTTGGCGTCACCTGCATCTACCCCCAGATCCCTGGCATTCCGCCCTACCACAATGATGGCATCTGGCCCTTCGTACAGGCTTACTGGAATCTGGCAGCTGCCAAAGCAGGAAATGAGAAGGTGTTGAACCACGGCTTGGCTGCAATCTACCGTGCCGGAGGGCTTTTCCTGACCAATTATGAGAACTTTGTCGCCGGCACCGGTGATTTTCAAGGTACGGAAATCAATTCCAACCGTATGTTGTGGAGTATGGCCGGCAATCTGGCGATGGTGCACCGCGTGTTTATGGGAATGTCCTTCGAAACCAACGGGATTAGGTTTAGCCCGGTGATTCCCAGTTCCTATCCGGGAAAAAAGTCCCTTACGAATTTCCGGTATCGGAATGCCTTGCTCGATATTGAGGTTGAAGGTTTTGGCAACCAAATCAAGTCGATCACTATGGATGGAGAGCCTTTGAAAGATGCCTTTTTGAGCGCCGGTGTTTCGGGCAAGCACAGTGTTCGTATTGTAATGAACAATGAGGCTTTCGATCAAAGTGGGATCCATCTTGTAGACAACCACTTTTCGCTGCCGAACCCGCAGTTGATCCGGCAAGGAAATAATCTGAAGTGGGAGCCTGTGGCGGGGGCAGTCGGTTACCGGGTCTATAAAAATGGCGAACAGTTAGATCAAACCTTGGCTACGGAAGTGGCGATAGTTGCCGGCGAAGTAGCGGAGTACAAAGTGAGTGCTCTTGATGACAGGGGCTATGAGTCCTTCACCAGCGAGCCAATCCTGATATATCCCGATGCCGCAGTCCGGATCATTGAACTGGAGCAATTTGCCGAAGCTTCGGGCCTGCCTTATTCCAATTATTCCGGAAATGGCTTCGTGGAAATTTCTACCACAAAAAACAGGCTCATTGAATGCACCGTTTCGGTGGAAAAATCAGGCTTTTATTCCTTAGATGTCCATTACTCCAACGGCAACGGGCCATGGAATACCGATAACAAATGTGCTATTCGCAGTTTGACGGCCAACGATAAATACTATGGAGTATTGGTATTGCCCCAGCGTGGAAAAGACGAGTGGTCAGATTGGGGTTTCTCCAATAGTCACAAAGTCCAACTCCGGGCGGGCAGAAACACGATAAGGATATCCTTTGACGATTGGGATAATAATATGAATGTGGATGTGAATGCGGCGATGCTGGATTACCTCAGGCTTATTAAATTAAACGAATAATGTAACTATTCAGCATGCGGCGTAAAATGCTCCTGAAGCAAAATTTTGTAGGCGTTTTTCTGTCTGAACCCCTTCTCATGAGACAGCCTCGAATATCATTGTAGAATAGGCGCCGGCATCTAATCCCGGCCTTCGAGGGCATTGCCCTGAAGATAGCGGCCCCGCTGGGCCGCGAATAATTGTATTTTGCCGTTTTCTACAAAGATAATGGCCCTCCGGGCCGTTGCTTAGGCATTTAGCTCCTGATTCGCATGACTCATGTTTCGTATTCTTTTGATGTAGTGGATTTTGGAGCGAATTGGGAAATGGTAGAAACCCACCGCCGGAATCTGCTCATCAAGCTGAGACTTTTTCTTTACATTTGCTTACTTCGAGGAAGGGGGCCAGCGGCTGCTATTTTGCTCTTGTCCCCTGGCAGCGGCTTAACGATGCATAAACGGAAACCTGAAATCATGCCCGCAGACCTTCTTGCCAAAGTGATGGATGCCGCCGTCTTCGCTGCACAAAAACACCAGTTTCAGCGCAGGGCGGGGTATGACAAGTTGCCCTACATGAACCATCTTCTTAAAGTAGCCGAAGCGCTCATCCGGATCGGGGAAGAGCGGGATGAGGCCTTGCTGTTGGCGGCCATCCTGCACGATGTGCTGGAAGATACGGATGCCACCCACGAAATATTGGCCGGCCGCTTTGGCAGGGAGGCGGCCGATATTGTCCTGGAGCTGACCGACGATATGAACCTGCCTTATATGGAACGCAAATGGCTGCAAGTGGAAAAAGCACACTTACTGACCGAAAAAGCCCGTAAGATCCGCCTGGTGGACAAGGCGACTAATATCCGCGATATTCTCACCTATCCGCTCAATTGGCCGCTTGAAAAAAAAGAAGCCTATCTGGAGAATGCGATACAAGTGGTGGGGCGTATTCGGGGCGGTAATCCCAGGCTGGACGATTGGTTCGACCAAACCGTGGAATGGGCCAGAGAAAGATTGACAGAACTGGGAGCGGCTCCTCCAAAATGAGGCTAAATGATATTTCTCATTACATTTTTGGCCGGGCCTTCTTATTATTACACCCGGATATCTAACCCTGGGCTTCAGTCCCGGGCCTAACCATATAATCATGCCCTGGAGAAAAGAAAACGTAGCGGAGATGCTCCAACAAGTGGAAGACATCATCGCGCAAGCCCTGGCGCTGGAAGCGCAATATCGGGACAAGCTGGACCGAGTGCACCCCCGGTTCCGGGAATCGGCACGCAACCTGGTGCACTACCGGGCGCTGCGGAGCAATGACATCCGCGACCTGCAGATCAAGCTGGGATATATGGGCATCTCGCGCCTGGCAAAGGCGGAAAGCCATACCATGGCCAACCTTTGTATCACGAAGGCCATCCTTCAGGCCTCTTTAAATAACGAGCCCCTTCATATCCGCCACGAAGGCTTTTTGTCTATTCCGGAAGGCAACCGCCTGATCCGTTCGAATGCGAAGGCCTTGCTGGGCTACCGCTCCAAGGGCCGCCGCACCCGAATTATGGTGACCCTGCCCAGCGAAGCAGCCGAAGACTATAAAATGGTTCGCGGCCTGGTGGCGGCGGGCATGAACTGCGCCCGAATTAACTGCGCCCACGACGGCCCCGAGCAATGGAAAAAAATGGTGGACCACCTCCGGAAAGCCTCCGACAAGCTGAAGCGCAAATGCCGGATCTCGATGGACCTGGGGGGCCCAAAGATACGGACCGGGCAGATAAAGCCTGGCCCTGAGGTGCAGAAGTACCGGCCCGAAAAGGATATCCGCGGCCGGGTGGTGCAACCGGTGGAGGTTTGGATCGGGCCACATCCCCATCCCGGTTTGGAACTGCTGCACGTGCCGGTCAATGGCTCTGATCTCAAAAAGCTGCAGGCCGGCGATAAGCTCTATTTTAATGACGCTCGCTTCAAGCGCCGGGAATTTATCATTACGGAAGTGGGAGAAGAGGGGTGCCGGGCGGAAGTGTATCGCACTGCCATCCTGGAATCAGGCATGCTGTTGTATACCGACCGCGAAAGAAAATCCACCCCCATCGAGGTAGGAAATCTGCCTCCGGTAGAAGGAACGATCCAATTGAAAAAGGACGACCTGTTGATCCTGCAAAAAGCCACAGTGCTGGGAGAACCCGCCCAATACGACAAAAAAGGTAAACTGCTCAAAGAAGCGCACATTTCCTGTACTTCCGAGGAAGTCTTCGAACAAGTGCAGCCTGGCGACCCCATCCTGTTTGACGACGGCATGATCGAGGGCAAGATATGGGAAGTCCGGCCGGATGAGGTGGTGGTCAAGATCCGTCATACCAAACAGGGCGGCGCCCGATTGCGGGCCGACAAAGGCATTAACTTACCCGCCAGCAAGCTCACCATACGCGGCCTGACGGCGAAAGACCGGAAGGACCTGCAGTTCGTAGCCGCTTATGCCGATGTGGTCAACATGTCGTTTGTGAACAGTGCAGAAGACGTTCGTGACCTCATTGAGGAACTGGAGCGGCTGGAGGCCACCGACCGGCTGGGGATCATTCTGAAAGTGGAAACCCAGAGTGGCTTCAACAACCTGCTCGAAATCCTCCTCGAAGGCATGCGAGTGCACCCGGTCGGCGTCATGATCGCCCGGGGCGACCTGGCCATTGAGTGCGGCTGGGATAACATCGGGCGGGTGCAGGAAGAGATCCTCTCCCTTTGCCAATCGGCGCACATTCCCGACATTTGGGCTACCCAGGTGCTGGAAAATATGGCCAAGCGTGGTATCCCTTCCCGCGCCGAGATTACCGATGCGGCCATGGCCCAGCGCGCCGAATGCGTGATGCTGAACAAGGGCGACTACATCCTGCCGGCCATCCACCTGCTGGATACCATCCTCAAAGACATGGAGCCTTACCAGGAAAAGAACGCTCCGATGCTGCCGGCGATGGAGTTGGCGGGTGGGGGAAGGCGGTAGGTTTCAGTCAGTCAGTTATCAGTCGGCATTTTTTGAATGACATCTTCAATGAATAAGATCATGTCCAACGCAATCCTCTTCGAAATGCTGGGGCAGAGCCAGCTGGCCTGTTCCATAATACGCATCAGGGGGGGCTTAGCCGGTGTTGGGGTAGGGATTAATCAGGCGTAACTAAAAAAACGAACAACATGAAAGTGATAGATTGCTTATTCTATTTTATAGTAATCGGTTTGAACAGTCAAGTAAATGCACAAAATATAACTCCAAAAAAGCTTCCGAACATTGTTTACATTTTTTCAAGCGATAATGGCCCCTGGCTGGTGATGGAAGCGCTTGGCGGATCGGCGGGCCATTTACGGGAAGGCAAAAACTATACGTTTGAAGGATTTGAAGGCTACGCAGGTAGTCCATGGAAACAAGCTGTTGCCGCTCATGACACTTTACTGTTTGACCTGAGAACCGATCCGGGAGAAACCAGGAACCTTTACCCTGAAAACAGGGATTTGGGCAAGCGTTTATTGGAGGAAATGAAGCAGCAATATCAAAACTTGGGCCCCTTTCCTCCATCCCTGGTTGTTCGGACTGCTTCGGATAATAGCCATTTTGAAATCTTAGCAGCTAGAAGGCAAAAAATAGATCAGCCGGATCAAGGGTACATAGAGGTAGACGGAAGCAAGTTAAAATATGTCGTAGAAGGGGAAGGAACGCCCTGCCTGGTTATCGGCTCCTCCATTTATTACCCCAAAACCTTCTCCGCGGATCTGCGGAAAAACCTGAAAATGTATTTTGTGGATTTGAAATGGTTCGCTGAAGATTACAAGCCGGAAAACCTGGACTCGGTCAATATAGCCTCTATCGTTCAGGATGTAGAGGAGATCAGAGCCAAGCTGGGACTGGAAAACCCAATTCTAATGGGCCATAGCATACATGGGACGATTGCGATGGAATATGTGAAGGAACATCCGGATCAAGTAAGGGGGCTGGTTCTCATCGGATCGCCTGCAGAATGGGGAAATGCTACTTATGAAAAGAAAGCAGCAGCCCTTTGGCAGACCGCTTCAAGCGAGCGCAAAGCCTTGCAGGAGCAAAACTGGGGAAAGGTGAAGGAACTGGACCGCCTGACTGGACAAGAGGAGGCTTCGGCGCGTTACAACAATATGTCGCCCCAATATTGGTACAATCCTACTTATGACGCGGGCTGGCTTTGGGACGGAATGACGGTGCATTCGGAAGTTACGCAGCATTTATTTTCCAAGGTTTTTCTAAACTACAACATGTTTCAACCCGCCGTTACTATACCTGTTCCGGTTTTTGTCGGCCTTGGTAAATACGATTACGTCATACCTTATACCCTTTGGGAGCCTGCTTATGAAAGCATCCCGGATTTTACAATTAAATATTTCGAGAAAAGCGGCCATACGCCTCAATTGGAAGAGCCCGATAAATTCAATCAAGCATTGAGGGATTGGTTGTCTGCTCTTAGTAAATGATTAAAACAATGAAAAGAAGAAATTTTATTAAAACATCAACCCTCGCCGGGGCAGGGATGGCCTTTGGGAATTTTACTTTCCCCACTTCCAAGTCGCATATTTTGAGTTTGAGTTTCGACGACGGCTTTAAAAAGTCTTTTTACAGGATTGCGGAAATACATGAGCACTATGGGCTTAAGGCCTGTCTCAATGTAATCGCCACTGGCCACTTTAAAAGTTTCCATACGGAGCCCAAGTGGATACCTCAAAAGTTATTGGGAGATTTTGATGATTGGAATGCTTTGAAAGTAAGAGGGCATGAAATTATGCCGCACACCTGGGAGCATCTAAATCTAACGGAAATACCTGTGGATAAAGCCAAAGAAAACATAGACAAATGCCTGGCCTATTTTGAAACGCATTTGGAGGGATATTCCGCTGCCAATGCGGTTTATAATTTCGCTTACAATGCATCTACCACGGAACTGGAGGATTATGCGCTCGAAAAAGTCAGGGCTGTAAGAACCGGCGGCTGGCTGGTGTTGAAAGATACTCTGGTGAATCCTATTCCGGTGGCTGCAATTGCGGCGCGTTTGGGTTGCTGGGGGCATGGCCCCGATTTCTGCGATGACTATGTAGAGCAGGAAGTGAACAAGTTTTTGAAAAGCGATGGAGGTTGGCTTATTCTGAATTTACATGGCCTTGATGAAGAAGGCTGGGGGCCAATCCGTTCTGAGTACCTGGATAATCTGCTCAAGCGATTAATAAAAGCGGACTATCTGGAGGTGCTTCCTACCGGAGAAGTATTGAATAGGGTACGGAAAAAGTAAGTACTTTTATGGGCTGCTATGGCTGCATGGTTGGATGGTTAAATGGCTGGCTTATGCATTGGCTACCTGGAATGTCTCCTGGTGAGGCTTGGCCCCTTTTTTGAATAATAACAATGAAAAAATCGCTGAAATACATTGCGGCCATCCTGGTTTTGCTGCTGGCCGCCACCTTCTACTTTGCTCACAAATCGGCGCCGGTCGCCACCGGCTATCCCGCCAAATACCTCTGTTCCCACACTTTCAATTCCGGGCAGGACGCCGACGAAGGGATGGAGCGCTTTGTCCGGCCGGTCAACCCGCTGTTCAGTTTGGTGCGGCATGAAGTGGATTATGAAAATAAGGCCGTAACCGTCAAACTGTTCGGCTGGCTGCTGCCCAGCACCGCCGTATACCGCGAGGGTTGCGGCTGCACCCTGCTGGTGGACATGGATCGCGAGGCCCTGATGGCGCAGGCCGAGGGGTTGTCCATCGAACGCCCGGTGCTGAAAGACACCCTCTGGCCCATCGGCAACCGGGTGGAACTGGACCGCATTCCGGACAATGTGGATATCGACAAACTGAACGAGCGCCTCCGCCGGGAATTCCAGGAAACGGCCGAAAACCCGAAAGAGCGCCTCAACACCCTGGCCATTGTAGTGGCCTATCAGGGCCGGATCATCGCCGAGCACTACCGGCCGGGCATTACCGATACGACCCCGCTTTTGTCGTGGTCGGCTTCCAAGAGCATCACCAGCGCGTTGGTGGGCAGGCTGGTGCAAACGCAGGGCCTGGACATCCATCAGCCCGCCGGCTTCCCGGCCTGGGCAGAGGATGACAGGAATGCCATCACCATTGACCAGTTGCTACGGATGGAAAGCGGCCTGGCCTTTGACGAGCGCTACGCCCCCCTCTCGGACGCGGTGGAGATGCTCTACAATTCCCCGGACATGGGCGCCTACGCCCTGGCGAAGCCCCTGTCTGCTAAACCCGGCACCCAATGGAGCTACTCCAGCGGCACTACCAATATCCTCGCTAAGATATTGCTTGAAAAAACCGGGGGCAGCCTCCGCCGCCTGGAGGAATTCGCCCACAACGAACTCTTCCAGAAACTGGGCATGAGGACGGCCCTCTTCGAGCACGACGAGAGCGGGGCTTTCGTGGGCTCCAGCTATTTCTACGCCAGCCCCAAAGACTGGCTGCGCTTTGCCCTGCTGTACCAGAACAAAGGCGTCTGGAACGGTGAGCAACTGCTGCCGGAAGGCTGGGTGGACTACTGCTTGACGCCCACCCCCCACGCTCCGGGTGGCCGCTACGGCGCTCAGATCTGGCTCAACGCCGGGGGGGCGGGCCCGGGAGAACGCCTGCTGCCCCGCCTGCCCGAAGACGCCTTCGCTTTCGAAGGCTACCAGGGCCAGTGGATCGTGGTGATCCCGTCCAGGGATCTGATGGTGGCCCGCTTTGGGGTGACGAATAGGCCGGGATGGAGTGTGGAGGAACTGATCCTGGATATTTTGGAGGCGCTTTAGGGGGCCTTTGTGACAGGGGGGCGAGAATGGCTTCATGTGCACAAATGTTGAAATGTCTGCGCTGGTTGGTTTGGGAGCTTGGCGTTTATTGCAACAGGAATTGTTGGAATAAACATTGAAGACAGTATTGATTTAAATCCAGTATTAATTGACGAGATGGAATTTTGTGAAAGAATATCAGCTATTCGTGCATTATCAGATTCACTGGGCTTTCATTTAGTAATTAATGCAAGGACTGATTCATTTTATACTTCGTCAGGTTCACCACGAGAAAAATTATCTGAATCGATTAAGCGTGGCAATAAATACAGGGAAGCAGGTGCAGACTGCATATTTGTTCAGCCGGTGTGGGAAAAAGAAACGATTTCGACACTCGTTAAGGAAATTAATGCCCCAATTAATATTCTTTCAAACCCTGCAATAGGGGCAGGATTGCCTCCATCTGTTCGTGAACTACAGGATTTAGGTGTTGCCCGTTTAAGCCTAGGTTCAAGTTTGATGAAAGCCACTTTAGCTTTAATTAAGAAAGTTGCTGACGAACTATCAAAAAAAGGAACTTACAATATTTTATTGGATGCTCTAACACCGCTTCCCGACGCTGCATTGGCCTATAAAATGGCAATAGGGTTAAATAAGTGAAGAATAGCCACTTCGCCCAATATACTGCGTTGTCGAAATGGCCACGTACCTAAGGGTATGCTCCCATTTCGACGCCTTGTCTAAGCAAAACCTGCCTGCCAGCGAGCTGGCTGGAATGAATTATTTTCATCTCCAAAAACGAAATTTGATCAAGCTCTTTAATTTAAACCAATGACACCATCCGCGCAACTCGCCAACCGCTTCCGGGAAGTGATCCTGAACGGCCGCTGGGTGGCCAACACCAATTTCAAAGCCCAGTTATCGGGCGTAAGCTGGGAACAGGCTACCCGGAAGGTGGGCTCGTTGAACACCATCGCCGCGCTTACCTTCCACATCCATTACTACATCGCCGGCATATTGAAGGTCTTTGAAGGCGGCGCCCTGGACATCCGGGACAAATACAGCTTCGATATGCCCCCCATACAGTCACAACAAGACTGGGACAAGCTGCGGGACAGCCTCTGGCGCGATGCCGAACGCTTTGCCGATCTGGTGGAGCAAATGCCCGAGGCACGGCTGCAGGCGGTTTTTGTGGATGAAAAATACGGCGCCTATCAGCGGAATATCGATGGGATGATCGAGCACAGCTACTATCACCTGGGGCAGGTTTCTCTGATCCGGAAGTTGTTGGAAAGTCAGGGGGTGGCTGAACGTTAACAAAACCGGGAGAGCCCCCTTGTGTTTGTTCATTTTCGAACTCATCTTATAGAAAAGCAGGAAATGTACGGTTTCAGTTATAGCCAGATATTCAAGCTCACATTGATTGCCATTTTTTTACAGTGCACTTTAGGAGCATGTGTCCTAAAGAAGCCTGAAAAATCCGGAACGGGAAAACTGGAGCGTAATAGCTCAAATGAGACGGTTATGGAAGATAGCATCAGGCTGAAAACTGATAAATGGTATAGGTCAACGCCAATAGAATGGGAAGATTTTCACGCTGGCCATACAAGTGGATTGATTTTCAACTATCTCAAATTTAGGCCTGATTTCAAATTTGCTTTTTTTGGAACAAGTGACCCGAATTTAGACGTTGATGAATTTTTAAGTAAAAGAAGTGAAGAAGAACTAATAAAAGATACATCCGTGGCTTACGGGGATTATGAAATTGCAGACGAGAAAAAAATCTATTTGAATTATGAAGTAATAAATAAGAAAGTAAGGCATGAGTTTGAGATTTTGGCGTCCGATACATTGCTGCATATAGGTGGTAATAGATTTTATATTTACATTGGAGATTAATTTTGTTTTGCGGGCTGATCAGGCCTTTACGTCACTTTGCGCCTCCTCTGCGTCCTTTGCGGGAACCTTCCCCATGAGGGTTTTCCCGCGAAGGACACTAAGGCTGCGCGAAGTACGCTAAGCTAAGCTGTCTCTACGCCGCTGCGTCTCAAAAAAAGCAGGGGCCCAAGCACAAAGTTTTGAGCAGCCCCCTTGAACGTCAAATGTTGAACAGCCCCGAACCTCCCAGAAAATTTCGCTATCTTCCCCCTTAAGTATGGGATTTGCAGCCGGAGAACAGTCCTCCAAACCCGCGCTCGATCAACCCTGCACCACATTCCTTACCGGCAAAAACAAGCAAGCATGCAGCAGCCATATTACAAAAAGAAAAAGTTGGTAGTCTTTCTTTTATGCACCCTCCTTCCCCTGCTGGCTTTTGCCCAGCGGCGGAAAAAGCGCTAGCCACGGGCTGTCCTCA
Organism: Lewinellaceae bacterium; assembly: GCA_020636215.1. Classification (GTDB taxonomy): domain Bacteria; phylum Bacteroidota; class Bacteroidia; order Chitinophagales; family Saprospiraceae; genus JACJYE01. The sequence continues at coordinate 209,354 of JACJYG010000004.1, read as the reverse complement.
AAACAGCAAGAACGTTAAACCCCGCTTTTCCGGAACTAAAGCGCCTTCTGTTCTCATTACAACCATTATTAATCGTTTCACCAACCCTATAGTATCATGCAAACCAAATCAACACCCTCCACCTGGCTGATGGCAGCCATCCTGTCCTTTTTCGCGCTCAGTTTAACGGCTCAGGAAATTACAACCGAACCGGATTTTACGCTTCTGGGAGGCCCGATTGCCGATATGGAATTCGAGGAAACTACCTACGATTTCGGCGCCATTGATGAAGGAACCACCGTCACGCAGGTCTTTACCTTCACCAACACCAGTGATGAGCCACTGATCCTTTCAAACGCCAAAGGGAGCTGTGGCTGCACTATCCCGCAATGGCCCCGCGAGGCCATCCAGCCGGGAGAAACGGCTTCCCTCACAGTGCAGTTCAACTCCAAAGGCAAACGAGGCAAGCGCAGTCAGCGGGTCACCCTAACGGCTAACACGAACCCGCCTCAAACTTTTCTCTACCTGACGGGTGAGGTGATTCCCCGGGAAGAAACCGACGCCGATATTCCCGACATTTCGGCCGATGAACCGAAGGAGGATTTGAGCCCTGACTGCTTCGCCATCTACCCGAACCCCACCGCCGAGATCCTCAAACTGGAGATGGAGGAGAGCAGCCTGGGCCAGCGGGCCATCATCAGTATTCACTCCAAAGCCGGGCAGCTGATGGCCCGGCGGGAGATCGATGCCATCGTGGGCATTATCGAGTTCAATGTGTCCCACTTCCCGCCCGGCACTTATTTTGCTCAGGTGCAGATCGGGGCGCAACGGCCGGAGACGCGCTGTTTTGTGGTGGTGGATTGAGGGGTAGTATATTGTGTGTGTGGCTGGCCCTTGCCAGCGGCATGTTAGCTTTCATAAAAACACGTACTATAAAAATGAAACCTAGAAATCTTTCAATAATTGCTGGTGTAAGCTATATGGTAATTTTTTTCGCTGCGATATTTGCCAATTTCTTTGTGCTTGAATCCATCCTCGAATCTCCCATTGAAACTATACAACAAAATCATTTAATGGTCAGATTTGGGATACTGGCATTTTTGCTTACAGTTGTATTTGATGTTGTAGTTGCATGGGCACTTTACGAATTATACAAAAAACATGCTTTGTCAGGCCTAAGCACTTACTTTAGGATGATGCATGCGGCTATAATGGGGGTTGCCATATTTGCGCTTCCATTAGCGTTGACATCAACAACGCAGACAGAAATTCTCAAGCAAGTTGATATTTTCGAGATCATCTGGCTAATTGGCCTGTTCTTTTTTGGAATGCATTTAATCCTGCTGGGAAGAATAATCAGAAAACCTGGAATCATTGCATGGTTTCTCGTCATTGCGGGAATGATGTATATGATTGATACGGCAGCACATTTCTTACTTCCGAACTATGATACTTATGGGTCATTGTTTTTGGCGCTTGTTGCAATTCCCAGTATTATTGGTGAGATGTCATTCGCAATTTGGCTGCTTTTGAGAGGGGGTAAAAGTTCGGCTGAAATTTCAAGCAAATGGTAAAATTCTTCAGGAAGATCAGACAAAACCTACTGTCCGAAAACAAGTTTACCAAGTACTTGGCTTATGCTTTGGGAGAAATCATTCTGGTTGTTATCGGAATATTAATTGCCCTCGCTATCAATAATGGGAATCAAAACCGGATAGATGATAAAAATGAACAGATCTATTTACTTGGCTTAAAAGAAGAATTTGAGACAAGCAAATTTAAGTTAACGGAATTGATAGCAGTAAATCAACGCAATTACATTGGAGCTAAAAAGATACTGGAACATACGGCCACGAAAAATGAATCCCTCACTGAAACAACGTTTTCGGAATTATTATATAATACATTTTCTGCAGATATCGCCTTTAACCCAAACAATTCCCTCCTGAACGAAATGATTAATTCCGGCAATTTAAAAAACCTCTCAAACACTGAATTGAGGAAGCAACTGACAAACTGGATTTCAACCATGGAAGATATTTCCAGACAAGAAGAAGAACTTGGAATTCAAAGAGAAAAGGTGCTTGATCTGTTTCGAACAAACGAAAACAGCCTGAGGACTATTTTTAAACAAGCAGGAGTGTATGACGAAATCGGTTTGCCAAAAACCGAAAATGATATTAGTAACTTAGGTTTGTTAAATTCCACGGAATTTGAAAATAATATTCTGATGTTTATCCTCACCAGTTATGCAACAGAAAAAGCACATTATAATCCCTTAATGCAGGATTTAGATACTATTTTGAACTTGATTAAAAAAGAAATAAAATAGTAACTACTTAGAAGCTGTTTGAATTTAGTCCTTCAGTTTTATTATGCCTCTTTTTCCGCCACTCTGCGGCTTTTTTTCGCCCCGTACCTATGGGTACGAGGCTCAAAAAGAGCCTTGATTGACGAAAAAATAACCTATAATAAATTCTAAAAACCAAATTCAAACAGCTTCTTAGAGCAAATTTGGAAGGTGCGTGCCGAAAAAACTGCCTGCCTTTCCGGCAGGTAGCCGTAGCCCGGCAAAGAGAGGCGCTCCTATTAGCGAAAGGGTTAATTTTAAACACGTTCTGAATTGGTTGCGATTTGAAAATTATTTTTTAACCGACTTCAGCCACCTGCTCGGCGTTTTTCCTTCCATTTTTTTAAAAAAGGCATTGAAGGACGTCTTGGAATTAAACCCACTTTCATAGGCGAGGCCCAGTATGGTGAGGTGGCTGTTGGCGGGGTCCAGGGCTTTGGCTTTAAAAGATTCCATCCGATAGGCATTGATAAACTCGTTAAAATTTTTCCCGAAGTGTTCGTTGAGCAGCCAGGAGAGTTTGTTGGGATGGAGGCCCAATTGTTCCGCCAGTGTTTTCAGGCCGAGGGCGGGGTCCAGAAAGAGCTGTTCTTTGTCCAGCAAACTTGAAATGGCTTTTCGGTAGCGGGCTACCTCTTCTTCACTCAGCAGGGGTTTACCCGCCGGCTGGCCGGCGCCAGGGGCTTCTTCCTCGGGGAGCGCCGAAACAGGGTATGCCGATTGGGCCAGGCGCTGAAAGCGCTCGTAGGCATGGAGCGGAAGGAGGAGGGGGGCGCTTTTAAACTGGATCAGTTGCCCCGCCCGGTTTTTGACAGCCTCCTCAAGGATGTCCAGGGCAAGATCGTGATGGCCAAGATGAACCTGTAGATATAAATGCCAGGGGAAAAGGGTATTGCCTTCCCGCACTTTGGAACGAAGGGCGCTCAGGTTGAGCTCAATTGGCTCATCGGGGTGCATCAGTTTATACAGGGCCCGGCATTCTTCCGGCCGTTGCGCCTGAGGATAATCGTTCTGGAAATGGCGCAGTTTATCGTAGTCCTTAAGGTGGAGATAACAGAGTTGGGCCATTTCGATGGCGAACAGAAAATTAGGATCGATACGCAGGGCGGCCTTCATGCACTCCAGTGCGCTGTGGTAGTCCCCGGAGAGGTAGTGAATGTGGCCTTTGGTGTAGTAATGGTTGGGGGAAAGCGGATTGATCGTGAGGATGTTGCGCGTGTGGTGCATGGCCCGGTCGAAATCGCCAAGGGCGGTATAGAGTTCCACCAGGCCTTCCTCCGCTTCGGTGAAAGAAGGGTTCAGCGCAATGGCTTGGAGATAGTACTGCTGCCCGGCTTCAAAATCCCACCTCCCCCAGAAGCTCAACGTCGCTTTTGCAAAATATCCCAGATAGGATTGGCCGTCCAATTGAAACCCCTTCTCCAGAAATTCTTCTGCAGTTTGCAGATTGGCTTCATTCTGCCGGTAGGAACCCTGCATGGCGTAACTATAGCCAATTCCGAAGTAGGGGAGGGCAAAGTCAGGGTCCTGTTCAATGCTTTGCCGGTAACAGGCGATTCCGGTGTCGATGCCTTCCGCATCCCATTTCAGATGGTGATAGCGGCCTTTCAGATAAAGATTGTAAGCGGCGATGTTTTTGGTCGGCGCATGGATGAGGTGTTCCTGGATCTCGAGATGCCCAAAGTTCTCCCGGATCTGCCCGGCGATAAGCAGGCTGATCTCATCCTGAACTGCAAAGATGTCGTCCAATTCCCGGTCGAAATTTTCGGACCAAAGGTGGAAACCATTCTGAGTCTGAATCAATTGTGCGGTAATGCGGATCCTGTTCTTTGCTTTGCGGATACTGCCCTCCAGCACTGTGGCGACGCCCAGTTGCTGGCCGATGGCCCGTATGTCGGAATTTTTGTTTTTGAAGGCAAAGGCAGAGGTGCGGGCAGTCACTTTCAGGCCCGGGACTTTGGTCAGGGCGTTGATGATTTCTTCGGTGATGCCGTCGCTGAAATATTCATTCTCCGGGTCAGCACTCATGTTGACAAAAGGGAGTACGGCGATCGACTTTTCCGGGTAAACCTTGGCCTGGGCGTTGTCCATTTTTATCAAACTTTCATACTGTGGGCGCGTTCTGATTTGTACCGCCGTCGCTGCCCGTAGCGCCGAATTTCGAAATTTATACCTTATTCTCCAAATCCCTGCCCCAGCAGAGCGGGGAAAAGCTGGAGAAGGCTGCCAGAAGTGCTCGTTTGAAAGGCGTTCCCTCTCCAAACCAATGATTTTTATCACCTTTCGCCAGGAGAAAATTCATTGGGAGCAAGCCCTGTTTTATGCTAATATTCAGAATAAAAATCGGCTTGCCGCTAGTTTATGGACATTCAGGACAAAATCAAGCACCTCATCGAACAAAGGGAGAAAGCCCGGCTGGGTGGTGGGGAAAAACGCATCGAATCCCAACATAAAAAAGGCAAATACACCGCCCGCGAACGCATCGACATGCTGCTGGATGAGGGTAGCTTCGAAGAATACGATATGTTCGTCACCCACCGTTGCACTGATTTTGGGCTGGAAAACGAACATTATCTGGGTGATGGGGTAGTGACCGGCCGAGGCACCATCGACGGGCGTGTGGTGTATATCTTTTCCCAGGATTTCACCGTGTTCGGCGGCTCTTTATCCGAAACCTTCGCCATGAAGATCTGCAAGCTCATGGATCAGGCCATCAAGGTGGGCGCGCCGGTCATCGGCCTGAATGACAGTGGTGGGGCCCGGATACAGGAGGGCGTCAACAGCCTGGCCGGCTATGCCGAGATCTTCTACCGGAATATTATGGCTTCCGGTGTAGTACCTCAGATTTCCGCCATCTTCGGGCCCTGTGCGGGCGGAGCCGTATACTCTCCGGCCCTGACCGACGTCATTATTATGAGTGACAAAACGAGCCATATGTTTGTCACCGGGCCGAAGGTCACCAAAACCGTAACCGGAGAAGACATTTCCTCCGAGGACCTGGGCGGGGCCGGCGTGCATACCTCCAAATCGGGGGTCGCGCATTTCAAGGCCGACAATGAAGATGAAGGCCTGCTGCTCATCCGGAAATTACTGGAGTATTTGCCACAGAACAACCTGGAAGACCCCGCCATTACAGAGTGTAAGGATCCCATCGACCGAATGGACGACGAACTCAACACGATTATCCCTGATGACCCCAATAAGCCCTACAATGTAAAGGATATCATCTATCGGATCGTGGACAATGAGGAGTTTCTGGAGCTGCAGCGGTTCTGGGCCAAAAACATCGTCACTGGTTTCGGTAAATTCGGGGGGCAGCCCTGCGGCATTGTCGCTAATCAGCCCAACTATTTGGCAGGGGTGCTCGACATCAATTCTTCCCGAAAGGCGGGCCGCTTCGTGCGCTTCTGCGATGCCTTCAACATACCGATCATTACCCTGGTAGACGTACCGGGCTTCCTGCCGGGCAGTTTCCAGGAATACGGAGGTATCATTGCCCACGGCGCCAAGCTATTGTTCGCTTATGGGGAAGCCACCGTTCCCAAGATCACCATCACCTTGCGCAAGGCCTACGGCGGCGCTCATGATGTGATGGGCTCTAAGCAGTTGCGGGCCGACCTGAACTACGCCTGGCCGGGGGCCGAGATTGCTGTAATGGGAGCGCAGGGCGCCATCGAGATTCTGGAAGGCAAAGGGCTACAGCAGATCGACGACCCTGATGAACGGGCCGCCTTTGTTGCCCGGAAAGAAGCAGAGTACCAGGATAAGTTTGCCAACCCTTATGTGGCGGCGCGCTATGGCTATATCGACGACGTGATCGAGCCGAGGAGCACCCGCTGGCGCATCGTCCGGGCGTTGCGGGCCCTTTCCACCAAGAAAGACCTCTTGCCTCCGAAAAAACATGGGAATATTCCATTATAGCACCAAATGCCTAAAAATATGTTGCCGATCCATCTGGCTATCGATTGGAATATCGTACTCAATGGCTTATTGATCTCAGCAGTAGGCTATGTGGTCGTTCTGATCGCTTTGGCTGCCTTGTATTACGTTTTCCGGTATTTACCGAACGTCTTGCACTTACAGATACGCTCTCGTTTGCGCCGGCAGGGGAAGCCTGTGCACAAAGATGAGGAACTGAGTATTGTGGGAGACGTTAGTGCGGCCATCGCTACGGCGCTTTACCTATACCTCAACGAAGTCCATGACGAGGAGCACACGATCATGACCATCAAAAAGGTCTCCAAAACCTACTCTCCCTGGAGTTCGAAGATATTCGGCGTTTCGAACCGCATCCGCCGGTAATTGGGAAATTGAAAAGCAGGCAAAAAACATGAAAAAATATAAGTTTACCATTAAGGGCCATGATTACGAAGTAGAGATCCTCAACTTCGAACACAATATTGCCGAGCTGGAAGTGAACGGTACGCACTATTCGGTAGAAGTACAGTTCCAGCAGGAAGTGAAACAAACCAAGACCGTGAAGTTGGTGCGTTCTGCGGTTCCTCATCCCACGCATGAGGAATCCAAGATACCGCCGCCCAGTACAAGCCGAATGGTGCCGGTAAAGACGCCCTTGCCGGGTACGGTCTTGAAGCTTTTGGTAAAAGAAGGCGACACGGTGAAGCGGGGAGATACCCTGCTGATCATGGAAGCGATGAAAATGGAAAACTCCATTTTTGCCGATAAAGACGCGCGGGTAGCTTCCATACGGGTAAAAGAAGGAGATACCGTATTACAAAACGATGTTTTGCTCGAATTGGAATAGCCATGAAAAAGGGACTAACAGTATTGGTGGTTTTAGCGGTGCTTTCAGTGCTTCATACGACGCTTTTGAGGGCGGATCAACCCCAGAACAGCCGTACCGATACAAGCGTGACGGCCGTACAGGAGCTTGCTCCGGAAACAGGGCAGGCGCTTGGAAGCGGGGCGCTGTCGGCCCTGCAGGAGTTTTATGGCTATACCGGCTTTGCCAATGCCAGGATTGGGAACATCATCATGATCATTGTCGGCCTGTTCTTTATCTGGCTGGCGGTCAAATACGGGTATGAGCCGTTATTGCTGATCCCTATCGGGACCGGTATTTTACTGGGAAATATCCCATTCAAGCTGGATGCCCACCTGCAGATCGGTATCTACGAGCCGGGCAGTGTGTTGAACTACCTCTATTACGGAGTAGTCAAAGGGATCTATCCGCCGCTTATATTTTTGGGTATCGGGGCGATGACCGACTTTTCGTCCCTGATTTCCAACCCGCGGCTGCTGTTGCTGGGAGCGGCGGCGCAGGTCGGCATTTTCGCCACTTTTATCGGGGCGCTGATGCTGGGATTTCATCCTGCCGAGGCTGGAGCCATTGGAATTATTGGCGGGGCGGACGGCCCGACGGCCATTTTTCTGTCCTCCCGCCTTGCGAACGGCGTCAATATTATCGGCTATGACGCAGCGGGGGCAGCCATTTATGTGAAAAACCTCATTGGCCCTATTGCAATCGCCGCCTATTCTTACATGGCGCTGGTGCCGGTCATTCAGCCGCCGGTCATGCGCCTGCTGACGACCCATAAAGAACGGCTGATCCGCATGAAACCTCCGCGGGCGGTGGGCAAGACGGAAAAGATATTGTTCCCTGTCATTGGCCTGTTGCTGACTACTTTTATTTCGCCCAGTGCGTTGCCGCTTTTAGGCATGCTCTTTTTGGGCAATTTGTTGAAAGAATCGGGTGTGACCAAACGCCTGGCGGATACGGCAAAAACCTCGCTCATTGACATCGTGACCATTGTACTGGGCCTAACGGTAGGCGCCTCCACCCAAGCCGATGTATTCCTCACGGCTCAGTCTATTTTGATATTCGTATTAGGCGCCTTATCCTTCATCATTGCGACGGCCGGAGGTGTCATTTTTGCCAAGGTGATGAATCTGTTCCTGAACCAGGAAAACAAAATCAATCCTTTGGTGGGGGCGGCCGGTGTTTCAGCTGTACCAGATAGCGCCAGGGTGGTGCAGATGATCGGATTGAGGGAAGACCCCAATAATCACCTGCTGATGCATGCGATGGGGCCTAATGTAGCGGGAGTAATTGGTTCGGCCGTGGCGGCCGGTATCTTGCTCAGTTTTCTGGGGTAGGGTGGTGTTTGGGCCTGGTGCACGCAGCGGCAGTCTGTTTTCCGCTTGCTTAGAATCTCCGATATTTTTATATATTTAGAGTGTCATTGGCAAAGCGCCAAAAGACGAATCGGTGCTATTATTAACAGGCAAAACATTAGAAAATGAGAAAAACCATAAGCTTTCAAACGAGTATTCAACTGGGGGCTGCAATTTTGGCGCTCGCCCTGTTATCCCAGATCATGGCCGGTTGTGGCGATTCTCCTAATAAAGCTGTTACTGTGGAAAAACCGAACGGCAGGGCCATGTACGTTTCCTATTGCGAAATTTGCCACGGGGAGCATGGCGACGGCCCTATGGCCGATATGCTGAAAGTTCCACCACCCGACCTGACACTGATCAGTTACCGCCGCGAAGACGGCAAATTCCCTGAAGCACAGATACACGCTATTATTGACGGGCGGGAAAAAATCGCCGGGCATGGTCAAGGCGATATGCCGATATGGGGTGTTACTTTTCATCAATCGGAAGGCATTGACGATGAGGCTGTACTGAACGAACGGATTGATATGTTAGTCAAGTACCTGGAATCTATCCAACGCAAGCCGGAGGAATAGCCGGTTTTGGTACGACAATCAGGAGCTTCATGCGGATCAGGAGCTAAATCCCCAGCTTCCTCAATCCCGGTTTATACCCTTATGTAGCCGCAGGGTTTTTCCCTTGGCCAGAGCTGTCAGCCGTGGCGGAGCCACCTCTTTGCCTGAAGGGCAAAAATCTTCTAATTCAGGGCTTGACTCTACAGCCAGAGCTGTCAGCCGGCGGAGCCACCTCTTTGCCTGAAGGGCAAAAGCATCAAAACCCAGGACTTCGTCCTGGGTATCCCCCAGCCCTATCCCCCCCTCAGCTCGCCCTGAAGGGGCATAACAAAAAACCGAGGACACCTATCGCCCTGCTCTTCCGCTCCTGCTAGCCTGGTGGCAATGGTAGGCAGTGGGCTAGAGCTATGAGGCCTGCGACACTGACAGCTTGGAAAGTAATGGCTGTTTCAAGGATAAATTCACAGGAAGAATAGGCGGCGCTTCCGGCCGGCTCATTGGACCTTTTATTATTGTTCTTTGGTGAAGATGTAGAACTCCACAATATGCTGCCTTGTTTTCTTATAGGAGAGGGTGTTCATCCGAAAAACGTGCGTAAGAACTACAATGGCAAAAACAATCAAGAGCCACTGGAATGAACAGTGGGAAAGGGTAGGTTTCGGTAAAGAGACCAAGGGTTGTTGGTACGAAATATCAAACTTTGGTAGGATAAAGAGTATCGATAAAAGTACGGGCTCGGAACGGGAACTGAAAGGCGCCATCGTCAACCGGGATTTCAAGATACTTAATGTCATTCTCAAAGACGGGACGCACGGTTATGTATATGTCCACAAGTTTGTAGCAGAGCATTTTGTGGAGCGGCCCTCCGCTCAACATTTAATCGTGGTGCATAAAGATTATGACAAATCAGATAACAAGTGGACCAACCTGAAATGGATCACAGAAGAAGAGTGGAAATCATATCTGGAAAACAAGCCGGGCTACGACCCCGAGAAATACCGCTACGTACAAAAAAGCCACTACAAGCTCAACGAAACCAAGGTGCGCATGATCAAGCGGATGCTGGCCCGCGGGAAGACAAAACGGGAAGTCATCGCCCGCAATTTCGGCGTAGCAGAAAACACCATCTATCAGATCGAGAAGGGCATCCGCTGGGGGCATGTAAAGATTGATGAAGAAGGAGAAAACTAGCGCCCGAGGCACAAGGCAAAAAAAAAGCTGCGCCCAGGGGCGCAGCACTATCTTCCGATCCTAAAACAAATAATTAAGCGATATAATTAGCGAATGCTAAATTGTTGTTGGTAAACCTGTTCCGGCGTGCGCAACTGGACGGTATAAGTACCCCAGTGCAGTTGGTTGAGGTTGTATCGCTTTTGCACGATGACAACATTTTGCAGCGATTCGGTAAAGACCACATTGTCCTTTTGGTCCAGAATGGTGACTTCTACATTGGATATCCGGTTGTTGAAGAGGGAAATGTCGAGGTAACCCGACTGAGCCTTGATCACAGGCGCGAAGAATTCGCGTTGCCGGTCGGAGTTGACAATGGCCTCCTCGTCGGTCAGTGTGATGGGTTGCACGACCTCTTTGAGGCTGCTCTTTACTCGCAGGTAATAATTACCGGCCGGCAGGTTACTCAGGTTAAGGAGTTTGGCGAAGCTGGTTTTGCCTTTGGTTTCTTCCCGAAGCAAAACGGCGCCGTTTTCATCCTGAAGGATGATGGTGTTATTTTCTTTCAGGCCATCGATCGAGAGCGTAACCTTCTTTTCGGAAGGAACATGTTTCAGGCTGATAGAAGGGAAGCCGGTGTTGGCCACAGCTATGCTGGAAAGGCCGAGCAGCATTATTGACAGTTGGAAGAACTTTTTCATTGAATTATTCATGGCTTTTGAATGATTTAGGTTAAAAATTAAAAAACAGCACATTTAAGAAGCTGTTTGAATTTAGTCCTTCAGTTTTATTATGCCTCTTTTTCCGCCACTCTGCGGCTTTTTTTCGCCCCGTACCTATGGGTACGAGGCTCAAAAAGAGCCTTGATTGACGAAAAAATAGCCTATAATAAATTCTAAAAACCAAATTCAAACAGCTTCTAAATAAGCGCCTCGATTTTTTCGGCGCTGTCATCTTGATCATTTTGACGATACAAAGATAGGGGGCGGCGGAAGGGAAAAGCTTCCATCATTTTGACGGATTGTGATACTATATTGATTGCAGGCCTGGAATAATGTTCTGATAGGTGGCGCAAATAAGTGATTTACTGGCTTAATATTTTAAAATTCCATGAAATGCGGAATTTTTGTCTTTTTATTTAAAAAATAAGCTTCGGATATTTTCATTCCGAAATTGAAAGGCAGGTATACAGAACAGAGCAGCGCAAGCCGGTTTTTTACATTCATCCGCTATACCATCCTGTTGGTCGAGTTGGGCCCCTGTTCGTGGAGGCAGCAGGTGGGCTGATCGATTAGCCCTGGCTATGAGTAACCAGTATGCCTTTAAAAGCGACATATTTGTAGTCAAATTAATCGAATTGATGAACGCATTCAGAAACCATTTCAAACTTCACCTTTTCCTGATCGGTATTATCGTGTTCAGTTTTGGGTGTACTGCCGATAAAACTGGCGGGGAGGTTGGCCAAAGCTTATTCAGTAGCCTTCAACAGGAAGCGCCCCTGGAACTGACCCTGGAAACGAGTATTACCGGCCTTTTGGAGGGTAAAGACGAGGAAGAACGGCAACCTGCCCGGCTGGCCATCCGCAGAAACGGTACAGAGGCTGAATACAATATAGAAGTGCGCTCCCGTGGCAACATGCGTAAACGCTATTGTAGTTTTCCACCCCTCAAGCTCTATTTTGACCGGCAAGTGCTCGATGCACAGGGCTTTTCCGGTTCTGACGAGATCAAACTGGTGACCCATTGCCAGGATGCGGGCGAACAATGGATCCTGAAGGAATACCTGACTTACCGATTGTACAATGAGATATCAGGCTGCAGCTTTCACGTGCAACTGGCGCGCATCCATTATAAAGATAGTGATGGCCAGGCGCCGGATGAAATTTTCTATGCTTTTCTGATCGAGCCTAAGGCCGAGATGGCTGCTCGCCTGGAGGCCAACATCGTCGAACCTGCTGGTGAGTTGAAGGCCGTACAGGCGGAAGGGTACCGGCAGTTTGTACTCTTTCAGTATATGATCGGCAATACGGACTGGGGCCTGCAGAATGGCCATAACGTGGAACTGATCCAGGTTGGTGAGGAAGCCTTCCCCACTCCTGTACCTTACGATTTCGATAATGCGGGCCTGGTCGATGCGGATTACGCGATCCCACACCCCAATCTGCCGATTAGCGACGTGACCCAACGAATTTTCCAGTGGCGCGGGAAGAGCCTGGATGGTTTTGATGAAACCATACAACATTTCCTGGATCGCAAAGCCCGCTTAATAGCCGTCATAGAGCAGTTTGAATACCTGGACTCCAACGAACGGCAGAAAATGCTCCAGTATATAGATGAGTTTTTCCAGCTGATAGATCAGGATGTAAAAGAAGAACAATGGGCCGGCGCCCTTAACCAACCAAGCGGATGGTCATGATATCATGACAATTGGCTCAAAATTTGGGCTGACTCATGTTTTTGGGGGATTATTTAGTCAGATAATTATTTTTATAATGTAATTTTCTTTTTTGATGCAACAATTCTTTCTATTCTGCGTAATGATTTATAAATTTGAGCGTTCAAACTTCGATAGTCCATATAATCCGACCCCTACAACCAAACCGACCCCTAATAAACCTACCTTTGCAATTTGACCTCGGAACGGTTTTTTGAGAAGAGATATGAATTGTCTTTTTGATCTTTATCCAGCCCCGGGCCTAATCTCCCTATAACTCGTTAACTAAAAAACAAATTAATTTACTGGCCTAGTAGATTTGTTGTTTAGTAGCTTAGTTTCAAATTCATCATAGCTGTTTATATAGCTGTGCTGTTTATTTTTAATAATCATCAAACAAATCAGGGTATTGACACATCCTGTGAAATTTTTTAAGAGAGCGTTATGCAAGATTTAACAGAAAAAACAAAAACTTTCTGGAACGAAAGATGGGCTAAAGTAGATTTCGGAAAGGAAACAAAAACGTGTGATTACCAAATTTCCAATTTTGGAAGGATTAAAAGTATCGACAAAATTACCGGGAAAGAACGCCTATTGCGTGGCGCCAAGGCCAGGGGCGGGTTGATCATGCTCAACCAGAAACTCAAGGATGACTCAACCGGTATTGTTTACATTCACCGGTTCGTTGCGGAAAATTTTGTAACCCGCCCTTCTGCTGAGAAAGATTACATTCTCCACAAAGACTATGACAAAGCCAACAACAAGTGGAATAACCTGGAATGGGCTACCGAGTTGGAGTGGAAAGAGTATCAGAAGCAGAACCCGAATCACAAGGGCCGCCCTGCTCGCACAAGGAACTACAAACTCAACGAAACGCAGGTGCGCATGATGAAGCGTATGCTCATTCGGGGCAAAACAAAGCGCAAGATCATAGCCCGCAAGTTCGGGGTTTCCGAAAACTGCGCTTACAAGATCGAGAAAGGTATCCGGTGGGGGCATGTCAATATCGATGACGAGGATAATACCGGCGAAATCTGATTTTATTCTTCTTTAAGTAGCTGCATTAATCGTTCTACATTGTTGAGCCCAAATTTCAATTGCCAAGCTTCCGTGGGGAAGGGGTGGAACTTCTATTTTTTGCGCTGTGCTTAGAGCAGGCTGTCAACGAATAGTCAATCCCATTTACTTACAGGCCTTTTAGGAAGGGCGTCTATTTTTGATTTACCTTTGCCCCACAGTTTTTTCTTATTTTTCAAATTAATGGAAATATGGGCCAGGAAGCGTTCAACAAGTTGTGGAAAATGATCGGGTTGCGGTATACTTCGCATCCTTGGCATGGCATCCCCATTGGCCAGGAAGCTCCAGAGGTTGTAACTGCCTTTATTGAGGTAATTCCTTCCGATACAGTAAAATACGAAGTGGATAAAGTCACGGGCTATCTCAAGATCGACCGCCCGCAGAAGTTTTCCAATATTGTCCCGGCTCTCTATGGATTTATCCCTCAAACCTACTGCAAAGACGAGGTGGCTGCCTTCTGCCGCGCCAAAACCGGGAGGCCTGATATCGTTGGCGATGACGACCCGCTCGACATTTGCGTTCTGACGGAGCGGGAGGTGACCCATGGCAACATCATTGTCCGGGCTATTCCCATTGGTGGGTTTCGGATGATCGACGGAGGCGAGGCCGACGACAAGATCATCGCGGTATTGGAAAAGGATGAAATATTCAGCGCCTGGAACGATATCAATGAATTACCGGAGAATATCGTCAACCGTCTGAAGCACTACTTTCTTACCTACAAGCAGCTACCTGGCGAGAAACCCAAATGCGAGATCACCCACGTGTACGGGCGGGAGGAAGCTCTGGAAGTAATTCAGGCCAGCCAGCGGGATTATCAGAACACCTACGGCAACCTGGAAGAGGCCCTGTCATTGACCCTCTTTGAAGCATTTAACTTCAGTAACCGTCAGCAGAATATGCTGAAAGGGCTGTAATACAATTGGCCCGGAGTGTCGCCATATTAGTCGCCATTGGCATTGGATTGCTCGTGCCTGTAGCAGGACAATTAAGCTTTCTAATCCGTTATTCCCTGATGGCCATGCTTTTTTTTTCCTTCCTGGAAGTTCGTTTTTCGTTTAAACTGGTGCAACGGGTACACCTGCTGGTAGTGGCTCTGAACCTGTCGCTTCCATTGCTCCTTTTTGCGATATTACATCCCTTTAATCCTCAAATTGCCTTAGCCGTTTTTGCTATTGCCGTTGCCCCAACAGCGGCGGTAGCGCCGGTGATGGCGGGTTTTCTGCGGGGCAATGTATCTTTCGTCACAGCTGCCGTCCTGCTGACCAGTCCGACGGTAGCGCTGGTGCTGCCTTTTATGTTGCCGCTGGTGGTAGGCCGTCAGGCCGATATTTCCATTATCCAGGTGGCCCTGCCCATTGTCAGCATTATTTTTTTGCCCTTATTAGCCAGCCTGGCCCTGCGGTGGTCATGGCCGGGCGGCGCCTCCTGGCTCAAGCAATACAGTGGGTACAGTTTTATCCTTTTTCTGTTCAACGTGTTTGTGGCGGCCGCCAGTGCGGCTCAATTTGCCCATGAACAGGGAAGTAGCGCGCTGAGCCTGTTTGCCGGCATAGGCCTGGCAATTGCTTTGTTGTGCCTGCTGCAGTTCCGGATAGGCGAATGGATCGGCCGCCCCGGCCTGCAGGTAGAGGCAAGCCTTTCACTCGGCAGAAAAAATACTATGTTCGGTATTTGGCTGGCCCTTACCTTTATCAGCCCGGTGGCGGCATTAGGCCCTATGTTTTACATTCTTTACCAGAACCTCTACAATTCCTGGCAGCTGTATCGGATGCGATGAAAGGGAAAGGGAGCGGGAAGCCTGGCTATATTGTTGTATCTTATATGGCTATATGCTAACAATCAAGGGCCCGTAGAGTGCAAGAAAAAGGAATAGTTCCAAACATCTAGATGCCTATTCATCGTCCTATTGGAAAGCGCAGCAGCATCCCAAAAGATACTATTATGAAAAAGTTATTATTGCCCCTCGTGTTGATCGCCGCCCTGAGTGAAAGCCTTTGGGCCGGTTCCTTCATTGAAGAGCACTACATTTATTGTGGCGCTATCCTCGAGCTGGGGCCGGTGGGGTATCCGACCTGGAATCAGGCCAGTATCGTCCGGCCACCGGAGCACGGCAGGGTTTTTATTTTTACCGACGACCCCTTCCCGGATTCCCTGGTTTACAAATCAGATTATGGGTACCTGGGCGTGGATACTTTTGTGGTGGAATGCGCCCACGCCACTCAAATTACTTGTGACACCGGTATCTATATCATTCATGTTATCGGTTGTCCGCCCATCTTTGCCTTTACGGAAACGCATGAAATTACCTGTGACAGTACTCTCCTGGCGCCAGAGCTGGGGTATCCCTTTTGGGTAGTCCCGGAGATCATCCAGGAGCCGTCCAATGGCCAGGCCGCCATCCTCAACCTCAGTTCACTGGACCGCGACACCCTGCAATATATTCCAAATCCCGGCTTCAGCGGTAAGGACACTGTAATAGTGTATTGCGCCCATGCTACCCAGGTTACGTGCGAGACCGGCATTTTTATCATCAATGTGAGCTGTACGAATCAAAGCCAGGAAAGCAAACCGGGCCTTGGCTTGCGCTTCTTTCCCAACCCTGTCGATGATGTCCTTTTTGTGGAGTGCCCCAACTCCATAGAACGGCTGTTGGTAACAACCGCCACAGGCCTTCCCATTCGCGAAATCCAGCTCCCTGTTCCTTCCAGGAGTGTGGAAGTAGATTTAAAGGGCCTTCCTCCCGCTTGGTACGTACTTACTGCCTGGAGCGGCGATGCTTTCGAGAGTTTTGGTTTTGTGGTGATGCCATAGCTTTCTGGACTGTCGGAACGTCGCCCGTCAAACGTCGGCAGGCCGGAATGTCAGGGCGCTGAAAACTGTCGTACTGCCCTCCCGATCTCGATTCCCGGATCTCGTCGGGATGAAAAGGCGCACCGCAGCTTTTCATCTGCCTACTGCCTAAAAACCCTGCCGTATCCCTTTCTCCAAAGGCGGAACGCCGCGTTTCATCCATTCCGGCATCGGTTCATCCAGCAGATAGTGGTCGAAGAACTGTTGCATGCGGTGTTGGAAATCTTTTTGGTTCTGGCTCTTTTTCACGCCATGCGGGTCGCCGTTGTAATTGAGTAGCCAGGCCGGTTTGCCGAGGCGGCGCAGAGCAGTGAAGAACTCGATACCCTGGTACCAGGGCACCGCGCCGTCTTCGTCATTGTGAAGGATGAGTACTGGCGTTTCGATCTTATCGGCAAAAAAGAGTGGAGAGTTTTCTATATAACGCAGTGGTTTTTCCCAAAGGGCGCCCCCGATGCGGCTTTGGGATCGTTCGTACTGGAACATCCGGCTCAGGCCGGATTCCCAGCGGATACCGCCGTAGGCCGAGGTCATATTGACGACCGGTGCGCCTGATTCGGCGCAGCGGAAGAGGTTGGTTTGGGTGATGAGGTAGGCCGACTGGTAGCCGCCCCAACTATGTCCCTGCACGCCGATGCGCTCCCGGTTGACAAAGCCCTTATCGATGAGCGAGGTGACACCGGTAGTAACCGCGTCGAGGGCGCTCTCACCGGGATAGCCAATACGGTAGTGGATATCGGGAATGAAAATGAGGTAGCCCCGGCTGGCGTAGTAGGGGAAATTGATGATAGAGCGGGGATAGCGCGGCGTCCAGTGGCGGTGGAGGTTATCCGAGTTGCGCTCGTAGAAATAGGTGATCATCGGGTACTGTTGGTTGGGGTCAAAGCCATCGGGTTTGATGAGCAGGCCTTCCATCGGTTGTCCCTGGGCGCCAGTCCAGTGGTAGAGCTCGGCGGCTCCCCAGCGGAATTTGCTTTGCTGTGGGTTCGCCTGGCTGATGCGCACAAAGCTGCTAAGATGATCCTGGCTGTATAACAGGTCTGGAAATTCGCGGAAGGATTCGCGGGTGAAGAGGTAGGCGTCATTATTGCGCGCCTTGATTACCCTGGTGCTATAAGAATAGGGCCCCTCCTGTATCTGTTTTTTAATACCGGTATGGATATCGAACCAGCTATAACCCGAAGATTTGGTCCGTTCGTTGAAGGTTTGGAACAGCATGGGCTTAACTTCTTCGATCGCCTTTTCCTCAGGGTCCAGTTTAATATAACGGTAGCGGATACCGGCCGGCCTTCCCTTGGTAAGGTTGTTAGGCGCCAGGTGGCCGGTTGGGTCGATGAGCCATACGTCATAGCGATCGTAGATCATCAGGAAATCGTCTTCGGTCGTCCAGCCGGCGATGCCGTAGGGCGAGGGGTAGCGGGGCTCATCGTTGAGCTCGTCGTAGAATGGCGTCTCCATGCCGGGCGCCAGTTGTTGGAGCTGTTGGCTTGCGATGGTCCAGGCAAACCAGGCCGAGTCAGGAGCGCTGTACCAGTAGACATAACGGGCATCTGGCGATATTTCCGGGCTGCCGCACACTTTTTGGGCGATCAGGGATTTTTTTCCCGTGTCCAGGTCAACGAGGTAGACATCCTTACAGATGGGGTAGCCCTCCCAGGAAATCAGGGGTAAGTAGGGTGTTTCGTCATATCCCAGTGCGATGTCGGCATCGCCTTCATGTCCCGGTAAAATGGCCGGTACTTCGGGGCTACCCAGCGGAACGGCGCGCTGCTGGCCAATGTGGTAAACACAGGTATAGGCCCGTTTTTTTTCTGCTTCCAGCCGCTCTTCTTCCTGGGTGTATAAGCGGCTATCGGTATAGGCCCATACCTCCACATTGACGATCTCCTCTTCCAGTAGGCTGGTATCTTGAAGGATAGGGGGCGGCGCCATGCCGAAGAACAACCGTTGCCCGTTGTCCGAAAACGAAAGCGGCGCATGCTCGCTGACCAGCCAGCCGTCGGGCAGGAAAGCGGCAGTAGAGTCCACGATGAGCCGGGCGGCGGATAAAGTGTCGGCCCAGTAATAGAGGCCGAACGGCTTGGCCTGGGCTTTCAGTGTATCCCGATATGCCAGGAAGGCTGCCTGGCGCCCCATTTTATCCAGTTTAAATCCCTGATAGTCGCCCTTCCCGGTGAGCAAGGGCAGAATGGAAGCCGAATCGCAGTCATACAGGTAAACGCCGGCAAGGAAGGTGGAGTCCTTGCTGCCGGTGCTATGCAACAGAAACCGTCGGCCTTCTTCGGCAGCGATAAAGTGTTTGACATAGGGAATGGTGTCTTCTCTGGCTGTTTGCAGGTTGCGGATAACCAACCTGCTGCCATTGTCCTCGTTCTCTTTCTTTATCTTGACAGAATCCGGCAGGGTGCTATCCGGTTTCATTGGGGCCAGCTGGTATGCGATCCAGCCGTCCCATTTTCCCGGCATCACATAGGATTGCACGCCAGGTATTTTAAGCAGTTGCCCATCGGACAGGCGGAGGATGCCCAGGGTGTCTTTGGGTAAGGCTTCCTTTTTAACTTTCCGGCGGCGTTGGGCCTTTAGGCTGTCCTCATGGGGTTGAAGGAGGAAAGCGGCGAACAGGTTGCCGGCTCCCAGTCCTAACTGGCTGCCCCGGGGGTAGGCGTACTCTTTTTTCAGCCGGGTATCGTACAAGATCACCGTAGGGTCCCCTTCATTGGGCTTCAACTGATACCCCACCCACCGCCCGCTGTTGGACAATTGGGGGGACTCGATCTGGTTCCAATGGGAGATGTCTTCCTGGGTGAGGGCGGGTTTCAATGCCTGTGCTTGCAGTAAGCTTTGAATAAAGAAAAGGGTTGAGAGGAGGGAAAGCCGGATTGTCATAGGTATTGGGTCACAATTGTTTGAAAAAATCAAAAATAGGGAAACGTTGTGAATTTTATTTGGTTGTGGGAGCGTTAAGCCCGGCAGCGTCTGAACCAAGATTTTCAGGATGATTAGATGGCCGGGATTTTGATTGCCTGGATTGAAGCCCCTCCCCACAGCATTGGCCCGGCACGCCGGGCCGCAAAGATCGCGGTAATTTTACAAATCCCGGGAATCCCGTTTCAGGGACAGCGAGGGCAGGGCAATCGCATTTAAAACAAACCGGCAGCAGGATTATGAACCCTGGACGCATTCTGTCCTACCAACCCAGGATATCGCTGCCTAATGGCAGTCGTCGAACGACTTAACCAGGCAGTCGTCTGACGACTTTGAGTCGTCGGACGAATTAACCAGGGTTCCCCTCAGTATGCGCATGCAGGCATCTAATCCAAAAATAGTTAAATGCGATTGCCCTGACAGCGGGGGAAATTGGCCACCCCATTTCCCCACTTTTTTTATCTTACTGAACTTTTCCAGCGAAAACCCTATCCTATGCAGATAAAAGGATCCTCAAAAGTATACGATGTTGTTATTGTCGGTTCCGGCGCCGGGGGGGGCATGGCGGCCAAAATCCTGTCAGAATCCGGCTTGGAGGTGGCCGTTCTGGAAGCCGGTCCCTACTTCGACCCTGCCGACCCGGCGCAACGGACCCAGTTGCGCTGGCCCTGGGAATCTCCCCGCAGGGGCGCCCCCAGTACTCGCGCTTTCGGTGATTTTGACGCGGCCTACGGCGGCTGGGAAATCGAGGGCGAGCCTTACACCCGCGTCCCCGGTACTCAATTCGAATGGTTCCGGTCGAGGATGCTGGGCGGGCGGACCAATCACTGGGGGCGCATCGCGCTGCGGTTTGGGCCTCTGGATTTCAAAAGAAAAGATATCGATGGACTGGGCGATAACTGGCCGATCGGGTATGAGGAGGTTAAACCTTACTACGATAAGGTCGACAAACTGGTGGGGATATTCGGGAGTAAAGAAAACCTGGCCAATGAACCGAACGGCTTTTTCCTGCCGCCGCCCAAGCCAAGGCTTCATGAGTTGTACTACATCAAGGCTGCCCGTAAGGCGAATGTGACGGCTATTCCTGCCCGAATGTCCATACTGACCAAGCGCATCAATAACGACCGAGGCGTCTGTTTTTTCTGCCGCCAATGTAACCGGGGCTGCATGGTGCACGCTGATTTTTCAGCAGGAACCTGCCTGATCTTCCCGGCGCAAAAGTCGGGGGGTAAGATCGAACTGTTCGTCAATTCCATGGTGCGGGAAGTGGTTACTAATGAAGAAGGCAAAGCCATTGGGGTGTCCTACATCAGTAAGGACGACCGGAAGGAGTATCAGATTAACGGCAAAGTCATCGTATTGGCGGCCTCCGCCTGCGGCTCGGCGCGTATCCTGCTGAACTCCAAAAGCAGCCAGCATCCGAATGGGCTGGGCAACAGCAGCGGCCTGGTGGGTAAATACCTGCATGATTCAACGGGCGCTTCCGGAGCGGCATTCGTGCCCGCCCTGATGAACCGCAAAATGTACAATGAGGATGGGGTAGGGGGCTTTCACGTGTATTCTCCATGGTGGTTGGATAACAAAAAACTCGATTTTGCCCGGGGGTACCACATCGAGATTGGCGGTGGGCTGGGTATGCCTTCCTACGGGTTTGGCTTTGATATCACAGAAATGAACCAGTTCTTTGGCGATATCAAAGGCAGCTACGGGCCAGGCCTGCGGGACGAGGTGCGTAGGTATTACGGAGCGGTGATCCATTTATCGGGAAGAGGCGAAAGCATTCCCCGGAAAGAGAATTACTGCGAGATAGACCCCGATACGGTGGATGAATTTGGGATACCGGTATTGCGCTTCCATTATAAATGGTCGGATCAGGAACGCCGGCAGGCCAAACACATGCAGGACACCTTCAACGAAATTTTCCACCAAATGGACGGGCAGCGCATCGGCCCCTCGCCGGGTAAAGCGGCCGACTACGGCCTGCTGGCTCCCGGAATGATCATCCACGAAGTGGGTACTACCCGCATGGGCAAAGACCCCAATCGGTCGGTGGTCAATGAATATGAACAATTGCATGATGCCAATAATGTGTTCGTCGTAGACGGCGGGCCGTTCGTGTCTCAGGCGGATAAAAACCCCACCTGGACCATCCTGGCGCTGGCCTGGCGCACTTCGGATTACATTATCGATCAATTGAAAAAACAAAACCTTTGACCATGGACCGCAGAGACACCATAAAATCATTGCTACTGGGCTCCCTGGCGGGCGGCGCATTCTTGACTGGTTGCCGGCTGGATGAAACAGAAGGGGTAACACCGGAGGCGGCAGCCTCCGATTCCGAAGGCTACGGGCGCACCGCGGAAGAAAAGATCAGGGATGAAAAATTGCTCGCCGAGCCTTTCTTTTCCGAGCCGGAACTGTCCACCCTGGCCGTCTTGTGCGATCTGATCCTGCCTGCCGATGATCAATTCGGTTCCGCCACTGACGCCGGTGTTCCAGCCTTCATCGAATTCATCGCCAAGGACATTCCCGAACATCAAGTGCCTTTGCGAGGCGGCATGATGTGGCTGAACCACCGGGCTAATCGGACGTTTGGGGCGGAGTTTTCTGCCTGTACCGAAGCCCAGCAAAAAAGCCTGCTCGATGAGATTGCCTTCCCCAATGAAGATGCGCCCGAATTACAGCAGGGCGTCGTTTTTTTCACCTTGTTGAGAAGCCTGGTCCTTACCGGTTATTATACCTCGAAAATGGGCATCGAAAGCCTTGGATATCAGGGCAATGTTCCCAATAATTGGGATGGGGTGCCAGAGGAGGTCCTGGCCGAGCACGGCCTGTCCTACGACGAAGAATGGCTGGCGAAATGCGCCAATGCGGACCGCGACTCCGTGGCCGAGTGGGATGAGGAGGGGAGGCTTGTCAGTTAGGTCTGTAGGTCTGTAGGTCAGTAGGTCGGTAGGTCGGTAGGTCAGGAGGTCGGAAGGTCTGTAGGTCTGTAGGTCTTTAGGTCAGGAGGTCGGAAGGTCGGTAGGTCTGTAGGTCAGGAGGTCTTTAGGTCTGTAGGTCAGGAGGTCGGAAGGTCAGTAGGTCGGTAGGTCAGGAGGTCGGTAGGTCTGTAGGTCAGTAGGTCGGTAGGTCTTTAGGCCGGTAGGCCGGTCGGTTAGGGAAGCGAAGCCTTCACGGGGACAAAAAATTACCAATTTTGGATTTATTAGTTAAAAGTGTAGTAGTTGAGGCGAGCTAAATTCGGCCTTCTAAGAGACTGTGCCAATGACCGGGCCAAATCCCGAGCCTGGGGTGGATAAGCTTTGATTTTATTAAGGTTTCGGGGTGCTTGAACACGTAAATACACAAACACTTGAACACGCTCCGTTCTATGCTCCGCAATTGCTACACAAATGTCCCGTAGTATGATGCTGTTTAACCTTTAACTTTCCCCGAAGAAGCGCCCTGATGAACCGCTCCGCAAAGGAACGCCCCGGGAAACTCCGCATCCGCCTTTTTCTGTTTGCCACTCCATAGTTCAATGTCGAGGCGGAACACGGCGGTGCGCTTCCACTCCTCCGGCGTAGTGGGCCGGTAATCCTGTCCGGGGCGGAGGTGGGGGAAATATTTGTCCAGCAAAAGCTGAAGCGCGGCGAAGGCTTCCTCGCGCGCTTCCACTACCTGCACCTTCCCAAATGCGGTTACACCGAGGTACTCCACACTCATTTCTAAGGCTGTATCAGCCGGCAACAGCCGGCCCATTTCACTAATGCTGAAGCAGGCGCTGGGGTTTTGCTCCAGAATGCTTCGGGTGCGCCCTTCACTCGCCGTATGGAAATAGATGGCATGCCGGGTAGGGTCGTAAACAAAAATATTGCTGTTGATAAAAGGCTGCCCGTCATGACTGAAGGCAAAGGCGCCGAACGGGGCTTTTGCCAGGAAAGCCCGGATCCATGTTTCGTCTTCCATTGCCCGGTCTTTGCGGCGTATCTGGTTGGGCGGCTGTTGCAAATAATCTCTGGTGGCCATATTAGGTGGTTGTTTTTTCTGCAAAGAAAAATCTAAATTGGCTTACTGTAAATAGCCAATTTTAATAAATTCATAAGGCCAATTTATTATGTCCATCCACCTCGCCTTCCACAGCCTGGAATGGGAAAACAACTCACAGCCTAAATACCTGCAGTTGTACGAACACATCCGGCAGGCCATCCTCAACGGGCAGCTGAAAAGCGGCGAACAACTTCCGTCCAGCCGCGCCTTGGCCCGTCAGTTGGGCGTATCGCGCACCACGGCCATGCAGGCCTTCGAACACCTGGCGGCGGAGGGCTATCTCAGCGGGCATACCGGCGCCGGCACTTTTGTCAGCCAACTGCCCCCGGATCAGTTAAGCTTGCCAGGCGTGCAAGCACAGGAGGCTCCGGTAATTCAAAAGCGGCCATTGCTATCCAGGAGAGGGGCTGTCATCTCCAGCCTGTCTGGAAGCAAGCTGGTGAACAGGCAAAACATAAAGCCCTTTCGCCCGGGCGTCCCGGCGCTGTGGGATTTCCCTTTCACGCAATGGTTCCGGCTGATGAGCCGTCAGAGTAAGTCGCTCGGTTTTGAAGCTTTTGGCTACGGCGATGCCGCCGGCTACCTGCCGTTGCGGCGCGCCATTGTGCAGTATCTGCGGAAATCCAGAGGCGTGTCTTGTGAGCCGGAGCAAATCATAATCACCAATGGCATCCAGCAAGCATTAGGCCTGGCCTGTCAACTGCTGCTCAACCCGGGCGACAGCGCCTGGATCGAAGACCCCGGCTACAACGGCGCCCGGGAAGCCATGAACCTGATGGAGATTCAGCCCAGGCCCGTTCCCCTCGATCAGGAAGGTATTTCGGTAGAAGCAGCTATGGAAGTGGCGCCGGATGCTCGATTGGCCTATGTAACGCCCTCGCATCAGTATCCAACGGGTGTGGTGATGAGCCTCTCCCGCCGGCTCGAGTTGCTGGAATGGGCAGCCAGGCAGGAGGGCTGGGTCCTGGAAGATGATTACGACAGTGAGTACCGGTTTAATGGCAAGCCGCTGGCCGCCCTACAGGGCATCGACCGCAACAATCGCGTGATATACCTGGGCACCTTTAGTAAAGTCCTTTTTCCAGCTATGCGCCTGGGGTACATGGTTGTGCCACCCGCCCTGGCGGAGGCATTCCAGCAAGCAAAACGCTATACGGACCGGGGTAATAGCATCCTGGAGCAGGCTACTTTGGCCGCATTTCTGGAGGAAGGCCAACTGGAGCGTCATCTGCGCCGCATGCGGCTGTTGTACCAGGAGCGGCAGGAAGCCCTCGTATACTGGAGCGGTAAACTGTTGGGGGAAATGCTGCGCGTCAACCCCTCGGATACCGGTTTGCATGCGGTGGGTTGGCTCCAACCAGACAGGGATGACTGCGAGGTGGCGGAGCGATTATGGCAACAGGCAATCATCGCTTCTCCGCTCTCCGGATATACCCGGCAATATCGGCAGGCGCCCGGCCTGGTGATGGGCTATGCGCCCTATCGGGAGGAATTAATCCGGGAAACCTTGGAGCGGATGGCGGGGGTGTTGGGGAGGGGGATTTGAGTCTAATGTCGTCAACTTAGGGCTGTCAGCGACTGACTAAACCAGGTTCTTCTACCTGGCGAGTCAGCCGCTGACTGACGCGGAAATAGTCAGCGGCTGGCTTGCGTCGAGTTATCCTTGCTTAGCCAGACGCTGACAGGACGACCATGAGAATCTTAAGTTGACGACATTAGTATTTGAGTCCCGTCCCTGTGGGCCGGGTAAAGTTTGAGTGTTTAAGCGGTCCTTTCGCGTAAGGCGAGGTCGACTTCTCGAAGGCCGCTGCAACCTAAGCTAGTACTGCTGTTGTAGCCTTGTTTCAAACCTTAGCCCTATGTGATTAGAAATTCCCCTTGGGGCCTGTGCATAACCTTTTTCTGCTTCTCTTCGAGGAAACTCTTCGCCCTTTTTTGTAGCGCAAAAAAGGGCCAAAAAACGCCGGAAAATCCTTATGCGGCGACTCAACCCATAGGTGCTTCGGATACGGAGCTCAATCGCATACCCTTATGGTTCCGTTTTGCCCTTTTTCAAGGTGCTGTGCCGGTTTCAGTGCTGGGGCCTAAGTACCGGCTCTTCGCCAAAAGTGCCGGATTCCATAGCTTTTATCTGTTGCCTACTCTTGGGATGAAACCGCCAAGGCACATTTTCTGCCCTCCAGTGCAGGTAACAGCCTTTTCTTCTAGGCCTTTGCCATGGGCTGCTTCGTGGATGGGAAAAGGGCGTTTGTGGCCGCTAAGGATTTATCCATTGGCTCTGAGGCGCTACTCGGCGATTGCCAGGATTGGGGCAGCCAAAGCGGCATTAAACACCCTATTCCCACACTACCTTTCTGACAAGGGCCGGCTCCGAACCAAAAGCGGCCGGTAAAACCAAGGGCGGAGGTGCGCCTTGCAGGATGCGGCCCCGAGGGCAATACTACTACTTCATACAAGGACAATTGCCAATGAGCATGTTCTCCATGCCTAGCTTTTCAGCTTGAGCATACTGCACAGCGCCTGGGAAAAGGGTAAACCTCAAACGCAAGGGACGGCTCCGATACTTTGCAGTCCAAGCACTAAGAGTGGCCGCGCCGCATTGGCTGGTACAAGGGTTTTGGTACTTTTGCCCTCAAAAGTACGAAGATATTTTCCTCCTGGCGAAGCAAAAGAGCATAAGGCTCCCAAACCTTAAGTGAGCGCTTCTCGCTTCTCAATGCGGCCCCAGAAGTCCCCCTTTCGTTACGCGAAAGCACAGTTTAAGTGTTCAGGTGTTTAAGTGTTCAGGTGTTTAAGTGTTCGGGTGTTCGGGTGTTTGAGTTCGGCGAAGCTCTCTCAAACACTTGCTCCTCAAATACTCAACCACATTTCCTCATGCAACCTTTGGATTTCATCGTCCTCTTTTCAACAAAACCCAATGTCATGAGAAACTACCTCTTACCAGTTGTGACAATACTAGCCTTATCACCGGCAGCTTGCCAGGAAAAACCAGTGGCGCCGGAAGCTGCGGTAACGACTGTAGCCGAACGCCCGGTGGGTGGCCCCTGTGAGTGCTGCGAGGCCTGGCGGGAAGGCCTGCCCGGGCAATTATCCTGGCAAACCACCATTGCACCGGCCGATGAGCCGGGAGAATCGCTGGAAGTTAGCGGCGTCCTATTTCAAAAGGATGGTAAAACCCCGGCTGCCGGGGTGATCCTGTACGTTTACCACACCGATAACGAAGGCCGATACTCCAGAGGAACAGGCGCTACCGAATGCGCTCGCCGTCACGGGCGCCTACGGGGCTGGATGAAAACCGACGCCAACGGGCGATATCGCTTCCGCACCATTCGCCCCGCTTCCTATCCCAACAGTACGGCCGAGCAACACATCCACCCCATCATCAAGGAGCCGGGCCTGAAGGAGTACTGGATCGATGAATTCACCTTCGATGATGATCCCCTGCTCACTTCAAAAGTCCGAAAAAGGATGCAGAACAGAGGCGGCTCCGGCATCCTGAAGCCGGGCCGGAACGCAGAAGGGGTTTGGGTGGCGGAGCGCAATATTGTGCTGGGGGAAAATGTGCCGGGCTATTGAATGGCCTTGCCCATTTCAATGAATTGCTTCTTGATAGCCAGCAGCGAAATGCTTTTCATACCATAGGATTTGGATGCCCCTTTTGCATTTGGTGATAAAATGGCATACTTCGGGTTGTCTTCAATGATCCCCACTTTCAGGCCTACTGCTGCCAGAAGTTCAACGTACTTGTCAACTTGCAAAACCCCGCCAATACAAGCTGCCCATAGGGTGGGTAATTACGCTCTTGCTTTCTCCGTTTTTTTTGATTGCTCAAAACTGCAATTGCTCGGAAAATTTCTCCTGGCTCACCGAAAAGATCCGGGTTAATTATCCAGGTTACGCCGATAAGGTGACGGCTGTAACGCAGGCGGATTTTGGCAGGCATACCGAGCACTTCCAGCTAAAGGCGAAAGCAGTTGGTTCCGACACCGCCTGCTTTCGTATACTGTACGACTGGACGATACGACGGAGGATTGGGTTGGATTTGCGCGGAAGTTTCTGAGTGGGAAGTAGGTCTGTAGGTCGGTAGGTCGGTAGGTCGGTAGGTCAGTAGGTCAGTAGGTCGGTAGGTCGGTAGGTCTGTAGGTCGGTAGGTCGGTAGGTCTGTAGGTCTGTAGGTCAGAAGGTCGGTAGGTCTGTAGGTCTGTAGGTCGGTAGGTCAGCAGGTCGGTAGGTCGGTAGGTCGGTAGGTCAGAAGGTCAGCAGGTCGGTAGGTCAGTAGGTCGGTAGGTCAGTTGAAAAGGTGCACCGCAGCTTTTCATCCCGGCGAAGCCCGGTGGGCTGAGTCGGGAAGGCCAGCATGCCGCCTCCTGAACACTCCCCAAGTGGGCAGGCCGTATGGCCAGCAGGCCGCAGGCAGGCACTCCAACTCTTTTCCGCCGTCCCTTGCCTGGGAAATCCCGATAGCTTACCTTTAGTAATCTGAGCAGGATTACATTGTTCGATTTTTCTAATAAATACCACAGCTTATGGCAAAGGGCAAATCCAAAAATAAATTTGGACTGGGCCTTCCCGATAAGGATTGGTCGATTATTAACCGGATTATTGAATCGCAGGAATTCCAGAATCTCGAAGAGTTACAGGCCTTTCTCAATAAAAATATTGTAGGAAAGACCCCGGAGCAGTTGGCCGCTGAGTTTCCAATGGAGAAGGCCGATGCCCAAAAGGCGCAGGACCTGGTGTACGAAGCAATGGAAGTCCGTTCAGCCGCCAAGGCCCGTAAACTGGTTGAGCAGGCGCTGAAACTGGACCCGGACTGTGTTGAAGCCTATGAATTCAAAGGCGATAACAGCCTTACCCCGGAAGAGGCGCTCAAATGGTATCAGGAAGGGATGGACGCCACCCGCCGACGCATGGGAGAAGCTGCTTTTGAGGCCGCGAAAGGCCATTTTTGGGGGGTGCACGAAACCCGGCCCTTCATGCGGTGCAAGCAACAATCCGCTTTCGCCCATTACGCGCTCGGCCAGGTCGAAGCCGCCATCCACCACCTGGAGGAGATGCTGAGGCTCAACCCCAATGACAACCAGGGAATCCGTTATACATTGTTCGATTGGCTGTTGATCGCGAGACGCTACAAGGACGCCGCCAGATTGCACCGCCGGTTTGCCGGCGATATGTTCGCCGGCTGGCAATACGGTTATGCCATTTTACTTTTTAAAACGAAGGGAGATACGGTCAAAGCCCGGAATGCACTGGAGGAAGCCATCGACGCCAACCCTCATGTTATTGAAATACTGACGGGCGCTCTTGAAATTCCGGATGAATTGCCGGACTATTACAGCCCCGGCGATGAGAACGAAGCCATATCCTATATTGCCAGTGCGCATCCTCTGTATACTCAGGATATTAAGATCAGCCAATGGATCATTAAGACGCTGGAACGTTTGGAATAGAAGGGCCATTACAAACCAGAAAAGCATGACCTACCAGGAACTCGAGATACAGATCAATAATCTGATCGCCAAAGATGAAATAGAAGCCGCCATTGCATTGCTATCCACTTATTTTTCCGGCCATGAAGCGTTGAAGGATATTGTCCTGCAGTCCGGCAGATACCATTCCCTTAGGAGAGACCAACGCAGTGGGGTTGTGGATTATGCCACTGTGCAGCAGACATTAAACCAGTTGAGAGCGAGCATTCTGGAGTTTGTCCGCTCCGTAAAAAGCGCTAATCTGCCCGGGCATGGCATCCAAACTACGGCTGATATCAAACACCGCATTGTGGCGGAATTCCGGCCAGCTTTGGCCAAGGTGGCGGTGTTATTGTTGTTGAAGCGCAAAGAGGCCGCATTGACGATCACGGAAATCTATCAGCTTTCCAGGGTAAAGAGCCGGAAGCATATTCACGAGGTGATCAAGATTATGGAAGAGCTGGAATTGGTAGAACGAGAGAAAAGAGAACGGATCAATTACTGGAAACTATCTCAGAAGGGAAGGAAGCTGGCTATGGATGTAGAGCAAACGATATCTCAGATTCTGGAATAAAAAAGATGGCTTATCCTCGCTACTCCAGTTTTACGTCCGGAGGCAGACGTGCGAATGATAAGCCACCTTTGATTGAATTAGCAAGGCCTCTCGAGCTCTGATTTAATGGTTTCCATAAAGTTCTCCGGTGGGAGTCGTACTCCCAGGAGATACGGAGGAGGCAACAATGCCCTCCTTCAACTAAGTTGGTAGTCATAACCAATGATTTTTAAGTGAAAAAATAAAAAGCTGTCGAGTTTTTTTCAAACCAAAAAAGCTTGGGAAAACATGGCTTTCTTACCATATAATGTATGGGTATAGGGTTTCGTTACACTTTTTTGGAAAAACGAAATGTTAAAAAATTAATAAAATTTATTGTTGAAGGTTATGGGATGTTTTGTTGGGGCGCTCCACTAAGAAAAATTCGTAACCTGAGTTACGGTAATGTTCGTTACGAAAAAATGCATTGCCTTTGCTTTATGAAATTTTTCAACCGGGAATCGGAGTTGCAACTGTTGGCAGAGATGAAGCTGGCCAGCCTCGATCTTGCGAATGTGATCAATGAACCCCTTTAGCCGTAATCTGCGCAAAGAGATCGGCAAAATGAGGAAGGTTTATTTTTGGGACTTAGGCATACGCAACGCACTGATCTCTAATTTCAATCCTTTAAGCCTTCGGGACGATACCGGGGCTCTGTGGGAAAATTTCCTGATAACCGAACGGCTTAAGCGCAATCATTACCAACAGCATTACGCCAATTATTTTTTCTGGCGCACCTACCAGCAGCAGGAAATTGATTTTATCGAAGAGTACGGTGGGAAATTGCACGCTTATGAGTTCAAATGGAAGGCCAGCAAGAAGGTGAAATTTCCTAAAGCCTTTTTGGATGCCTACCCCGGTAGTGAAACCACCGTTGTTACCCTTGACAATTATTGGGATTTTCTGTCGGTGGGATGAAAAGCTGCGGTGCACCTTTTCATCCGATCTCCCGACCTAATGACCTCCCGACCTAATGACCTAATGACCTCCCGACCTAATGACCTAATGACCTAATGACCACTGGCCTACCCCGGCTCCAACTCCTCCAGATCCCCGATCTGCCGGAGATACTCAAAGGTCTTCTTCGCTTCTTCCTCGTCCACGATGCCAATGGCGACACCCACGTGCACTAGCACATAGTCGCCGATCTTGGCATCGGGGGACATCGTCAGGTCGACGTCTTTGACGACGCCGCCGAACGATACTTTGGCCATGCGGAACACTTCGTCCATCACGACGGGGATATCGATGATCTTACCGGGGATTGCTAGGCACATGCTTGGTTGGTTGTTGGTTGTCAGTTATTGGTTACGTATGATTCCCTGTCCAATTTACTCATTCTCGCATTCTCGCATTCATGCATTCTCGCATTCATGCATTCTCGCATTCATGCATTCTCGCATTCATGCATTCTCGCATTCACCCATTCTCGCATTCACCCATTCCCGCTTCCCCCTCAGCCAATCCAACCATGTTTCCATCCCTTCGCCGCTGGTAGCAGACAGTTCGATGAACTCCAGGTGGTGGTTGACGCGCCGGGCGTACTCTTTGGCTTTTTCCACATCAAACTGCACGTAAGGCAGCAGGTCGATCTTGTTGATGATACAAAGATCGGAAGAATGGAACATATCCGGGTATTTGATCGGTTTGTCATCGCCTTCGGTGACGGAGATGATGACTACGCGGGCGCCTTCGCCCAGGTCGAATAGGGAAGGGCAGACGAGGTTGCCGACGTTTTCGATGAAAAGCACCGAACCTTCGGTGGGGCGGATTTTTTTGATCGCCTGGTTGACCATATCGGAATCCAGGTGGCAGCCTTTGCCGGTGTTAATTTGTACGACAGGGGCGCCGGTAGCGGCGATGCGGTTGGCGTCGTTGGAAGTCTGTTGGTCGCCTTCGATGACGAAGCACTCCAGCTCGTCTTTGAGGCTGGCCAGGGTGCGTTCCAGCAAGCTGGTCTTACCGGAACCGGGGGAGCTGACGAGGTTGAGGGCGAGTACATTGCGGGCTTCGAGAAAACCGCGGTTGCGCTCGGCCAGCAGGTTGTTTTTCTGCAGGATGTCCTGTTCCAGCTCTACCACCGTTTTGACGTGGCTGTGATCATGTTCATGATCATGGCCGTGGTGGTGGTGATGACTGTGGGAGTGCCCGTGCAGGTGATGCTGCTGGCCTGGCCCATGGTGATGATGGTGCCCCGGATGGAAATGATGGGGCTTTTGAGGGTCATCGCCGGCCGCCAGGTCGAGGGAAAACCCGTGGTGTTCATTAGCATGCTGCTCTTCACCAATCAGAGTGATGGTGACGGCGTCCGAAGGTTGGTTACAACCGCAGGTACTGCACATGTCTATTGGTTTTGCGATTAAGAAATAGCTTCCTCCGCTGTTGTCAGCGTAATGGATTTGATCTTCAGTTCCTGCCCCTGCAGCAGTTCGGTAAAGTATTCTCCACACTGAGGGCAGGCTTCGTATAGCTGTTGTACATCGAACTCATGGCTACAATCAAGGCAGCGCGCCCGTGCCTGAATGTAGTGGATATGGCGTTCGGCGCCGGCGAGAATGGTGCCAGGCAGGGCCGCTTCCCAGGCAAAGGCGAGCGCATCAGGCTCGATACCAGCCAGGGTGCCGATTTCCAGGTCAATCCTTTCCACGCCGGTGGCCTCATACTTTTGGGCCTGTGCCTCGGCCGTATCCACTATACTCAGAACGATGGACAATTCGTGCATGATGGCTTTTTATCGGTTATTCTCCGGATTGCTTTTTGGCCCGGGCGCGGCCCAGGAAGAATGCAACGCCAACAACCAGCGCCAGGGCGATGGGGACAGCGTGTTCCGGAGAAGTAAAATAGTGTGCTAATTCATAGCCATGAAAATGGCCGTGTCCTTCGTGCGCCAGGGCCAGGAAGGGAAGGCTGGCAAAAACTGCCGCCAGGAAAGTGGCTTTACGAAACATGTTTCCAGGTTTTTTATGTCTAAATAGAAATAGATAAAGCTTCAAACTCAAAAATAGTAGCTCCCTGATGTTGCACCATTGACTAAAGTCATCGCAATTACTGATTGATGTCATCAAAAAAGGCTTTGGCTTCATTTTTCTTTATGCTTAATTCCGAAAATAATATTCGGTTGCGGCCTTTCGCATCAACAACAAACCACAAGTTGCCATGACGCCTTCAACTTCAACAAAAAGATCTACCTACTACGAAGAACTGCGCCAGAAAGGCTACTCTCGCCGAGACTTCATGAAGTTTTGCACCACCATTGCCGCCTACCTCGGACTGGAAGCCACCGGCGTGGCCCAGGTGTCCAAAGCTCTGATGACTCAGTCCAGAGTACCAGTGATCTGGCTGCACTTCCAGGAGTGCACCTGCTGCAGCGAATCCTTCATCCGCTCCTCTCATCCTATTGTAGCGGATATTGTGCTGGACAAGATCTCGCTGGATTACACCGAGACGTTGATGGCTGCTTCCGGGCATCAAGCCGAGGCAGCCATGGAACAAACCATGAAAGATTATTACGGGGAGTATGTGCTCTGTGTGGAAGGCTCCGTACCCGTTTATGATGATGGTGTTTACTGTTGTATCGGCGGCAAGTCCGCAGAACAAATTCTGGAAGAAACCGCCGCCGGCGCCAAAGCCATCATCGGCTGGGGCAGTTGCGCTTGCAACGGTTGCGTACAGGCCGCATCGCCTAACCCCACCGGCGCTACGCCGATTCACAAGCTGGTAAAAGGAAAACAAATCATTAAAGTGCCGGGTTGCCCGCCTATTGGGGAAGTGATGGCCGGCGTACTGGTCCACCTGATCACCTTCGGCCGCATTCCGGAACTGGATCGCATCGGCCGGCCTTTGGCCTTTTATTCCAAGCGCGTGCACGATAGCTGCTACCGGCGCCCATACTACGATGCCGGCTTGTTCGTCGAAAGCTTCGACGACGAGAACGCCAAGAAGGGCTACTGCCTCTACAAAGTCGGTTGCCGTGGCCCAATGACCTATAATGCCTGTGGTGTAACAAAATGGAACGGAGGAGTCAGTTTCCCCATCCAATCCGGCCACGGTTGTATCGGTTGCAGCGAAGAGAACTTCTGGGACAACGGCCCGTTCTACCGCCGCATCGCGAACTTCCCAGGTTTTGGCATTGAAAGCAATGCCGACAAGGTCGGAGCAGTCGCTGCTGGTGTCACTGCTGCCGGTATAGCCGCCCATGCTATCGGCACCAATCTGCGGAAGAAGAAATTGATCGATAACCTGATCGAAGAAGGCAAAGAATCCGAAAAGGAATTGTCTTAAGCGAGGGTTTCTGCTAATCTAAATCTATAAAACGGTATGCGGGGCAGGATCACCGGGCGAATCCCTGAAAATCCTGGCAATCTAATCCGGGAAATCCCGCAAATCCAATTCATCCCGGTCAAAAAATGCAATCATGAGTAACAGAATAGTAGTCGATCCCGTCACCAGAATAGAAG
Organism: Lewinellaceae bacterium; assembly: GCA_020636215.1. GTDB lineage: Bacteria > Bacteroidota > Bacteroidia > Chitinophagales > Saprospiraceae > JACJYE01. The sequence goes on along the minus strand of JACJYG010000004.1, from coordinate 175,325 downwards.
GGCACCTTCGCATTGAGGCAGAGATACAGGATGGCAAGATCACAGATGCCTATAGTTCAGGCACCATGGTGCGCGGCATCGAGCGTATCCTTCAGGGTAGAGACCCCAGAGATGCCTGGGCCTTCGTCGGCCGGGTCTGTGGTGTTTGTACTACCGTCCACTCTCTGGCTTCCTGCCGTTCGGTAGAGGACGCCCTTGACATTCACATCCCACCCAATGCGGAACTGGTGCGCAACATCATGTTCTGCAGCCAGTATATGCACGACCACGTGGTGCACTTCTACCACCTGCACGCGATGGACTGGGTAGACGTGGTGAATGCCCTGCAGGCCGACCCCAAGAAAACATCGGAAATTGCACAGAGCATTTCCAACTGGCCGAATAGCTCGCCGGGCTACTTCTCCGACCTGCAAAAGCGGGTAACGAAATTCGTGGAAAGCGGCCAACTGGGTATTTTTACCAATGGTTACTGGGGCCACCCCGCTTACAAACTGCCGCCGGAGATCAACCTCATCGGCCTGGCGCACTACCTGGAAGCCCTCGAATGGCAAAAGGAGATCGTGAAGGTCCACGCTATCTTTGGTGGTAAGAACCCGCACCCCAACTATCTGGTGGGGGGCATGGCCTGCTCTATCAATCTGGACGACACCGGCGCCATCAATGCCGAGCGCCTGGCGCATGTCGGTAAACTTCTGGCAGATGGCAAACGCTTCATCGAGCAGGTCTATATCCCCGACCTCTTAGCCATCGCGCCCTACTACCTCGACTGGGGCGCTATCGGCGGCGGACTGGGTAATTACCTGGTATACGGCGACCTGCCTACCAATGGCTACCGCGATCCTGCGAGCTTTAAGTTCCCCGCCGGCGCTATCCTGAACAAGGACCTGAGCACCGTGCACGAAGTCAATATGCGGGAAGATTCTGAGATCCAGGAATTCATCAGCCGTTCGTGGTATGAATACGCTGAAGGTAATGATACCGGCCTGCACCCCTGGAAAGGGGAGACCAATATCAAGTACACGGGGCCGAAACCGCCTTACGATTTCCTGGACGTGGAACAAAAGTACAGCTACCTGAAGACGCCGCGTTGGAAAGGCAACGCCATGGAGGTAGGCCCGCTGGCGCGTATGCTGGTTGGCTACGCCAGTGGCCGCGAAGATTTCAAAGAAGTCGTCGACAGCACGCTGGCCAAGCTGGGGGTTCCTGCTACAGCGCTGTTCTCCACCCTGGGCCGTACAGCTGCCCGTGGCCTGGAGAGCCTGCTGATCGCCGGCTGGGCGCAGGAGTTCTACGAATCCCTGCTGACCAATATCCGCAATGGGGATACCCGCATGGCGGACACCAGTAAGTTCAACCCCGAACGTTGGGAATCCTTCGCTCAGGGTGTCGGCCATATGGAAGCGCCACGGGGCGCTCTGGCTCACTGGTGCGTCATTCGGGATCAAAAGCTGGAAAACTACCAACTGGTTGTACCGAGTACCTGGAACGCTTCACCGCGTGACCCGGAAGGCAAAATGTCGGCCTACGAATCTTCGCTGATCGATACTCCGGTCCACGATCCGGAACAGCCGCTGGAGATCATCCGGACGATCCACTCCTTCGACCCCTGCCTGGCCTGCGCCGTGCATTTGTACGACGAAGACGGCAAGCAGGTGAGCCGGGCCAGGATATTGTAAGCTTTTTTTCTTGTGGCCGGGCGTCAGAACTTATGAACTGCCGGCCGGCTGCATCCACCTTAATTCAAAAACGATGACTAAGCATAATCTTCGCCGGGTCTTTGTATGGGAACTCCCCGTTCGGGTATACCACTGGATCAACGCCCTGTGCATCGTCGTGCTCTGTGTGACGGGCTATATCATTGCCCGCCCGCCTGGTTTACAGTCGGCTTCCGAGGCGTCTTTCAGCTATTGGTTTGGCATCAACCGTTTTATACACTTCGTTGCTTCCTATATCTTCATCTTCAACTTTATCTTCCGCTTGTACTGGGGTTTTGTCGGCAACCAGTATGCCGACTGGAAGAATTTCATCCCCACTACCCGGAAATTTTTCCATGAAATGTGGGCGGTACTGAAGATCGACATCCTGCTGAAAAAGAATTCTGAGCACCTCTCCATCGGGCACAACGCCCTGGCCGGGTTCATCTACTTCCTGACCTTTATTGCTTTTGCCGTTCAGGCTATTACGGGCTTCGGCCTCTACGCCAGCATGAGCGACTGGTGGCTGCCCAACCTCTTTGCCTGGGTGCCGGGTATTGTAGGTGGTGACTTCGTCTTACGAGAGATCCATCACGCCACGATGTGGTTCTTCATTCTTTTCGTTATCATCCATGTTTACCTGGTGTTTTACCATGATTACGTAGAAGGCCGGGGCGAAACATCCTCTATTATCGGCGGCTGGAAATTCATCGAAGAGGAGACTTTCCAGAAGGAACTGGAAGAGAAAAAGGAGATGGAAGAAGCGTAATTTTTTGCCCTGCTAAGACTTTAAAGGGTTGAGGTGGTTGAGAAAGTTTAGGAGGTTGAGCATCTTCTCAACCCTCTCAACCCTCTCAACCCTCTCAACCCTCTCAACCTTCTCAACTCTCTCAACCCTCTCAACTCTCTCAACCAACAAAAAATGTCACCCAACGAAACCTACCCCCGTCTCCTCATTTTGGGCATCGGCAACCTGCTTATGGGGGATGAAGGTGTAGGCGTACACCTGGCCCAAAGGCTTGCCTTAAGAGAATTGCCCGAAAGGGTGGACGTACTCGACGGCGGCACCGGCGGGTTTCACCTCACTTCTTATTTCGAAGATTATCCCTGCCTCATCATGATCGACGCTACGCTCGATGGCCGCCCGCCTGGGAGCATCCGCCGTTTGGAACCCCGCTTTTCCTCCGATTTCCCCCGCGCCATGAGCACCCACGACATCGGCCTGCGCGACCTGGTGGAAGGCTTGCACATCCTGGGCCGCCTGCCCAAAATACACCTCTTCGTCGTCTCCGTAGCGGAACTACAAAACATGTACATCGGCCTGTCGCCGGAAGTGGAAACCGTAATGCCTGAACTGGAACGACAGGTGTTGGAACTGGCGGAGCGGTTGACAGTGGGCAGTTAGCATAGAGCATAGGGCATAGGGCATAGGGCTGGAAGAGTGCATGGTCAACCTCCACCTCCCGGCCTACCAGACGTACCAGACTTCCAGACGTACCAGACTTCCAGACGTACCAGACCTCCAAACGTACCAGGCCTCCAGACGTACCAGGCCTCCAAACCTACCTATCGACCTACTGAAAACTGGCTTTCCCGAGTCGGATATTTTTAATATCTTTGGATAAATAATTCTAGAAAATTTAATCAACATGAAGTCGGAAACTTTTGGAGAATGGCTCAGACGTGTCCGATTGGAGAGAAACCTGGCCTTGCGAGAAGTGGCTGCCAAAGCCGATATTGACCAGTCGACCCTGAGCAAGGTCGAACGCAACGAGATGGCCGCTCCGGAAAGGCTCATTTTGCCATTATCCAAAACACTGGGCATTGAATACCGGGCCTTGCAAATCAAATACTGGAGTGAAAGGCTTTACTACCAATTAAAAGAGCAGGATTATGCATCGGAAGCGCTGGAAATCGTCAAAAAACGATTGGAAAAAGAGCATGGTGGGACTCGTCATGCATTAGAAAGAAAGCAGTTGATCGAACGGATAAAAAATTATCTGGTCCAACATCCCATTGAGAAAGCCTGGATTTTTGGTTCTTTTGCCAGGCAAGAAGAGAGCCGGGACAGTGATGTGGATATTCTCGTACGTTTCAGGAAACCGAATAAACTAGACCTATTTGATTATATCGGGCTAGCTCAGGATTTGGAAGACCTGGCAGGCAGGCAAGTGGACTTGGTAGAAGAAGGGCATATCCTGCCCAACGCTAAAGAAAGGATCGAGAAAGAAAAAGTATTGATCTATGAGCGCAAAGCCGGATGATAGAGAGCGGTTGGTGCATATCCTGGAGGCTATTGGCTGGATCAGCAAATTTACCCAGGACATGGATTTCGAAACATTTGCTGAAAATGAAATGGCACAGTTTGCCATAATCAAAAATTTTGAGATCATAGGAGAAGCAGCTTACCATTTATCTGTGGATATAAAGGATGAAAACCCTGAGGTAGAGTGGCGCAAGATCATAGCCTTCCGGCATATTCGGGTGCACGATTACTACCAAATCAACCTTCAGATCGTGTGGAATGCCCGGGAAGGGAAATTGCAAATATTACGTAAACAGATTGAACACATTTTGGATAAGTAGGCAAAAGCACAACATGGAACTCGCAGAAATAGAAGCCTATTGCCAGGAGCTGGCCTTCCAGGGCGTGGAATACGAGGACATCCGCAAAGAACTGGAGCAATTCCAGTTGTCTGAGGAAGAACGGCGCCAGCTGTTGGATAAAACCGATGAATTTATTGTGCAGTACCAGCTCCACCAACAACACAAGGCGGGGGCGCTGGTTCAAATGCTTTTGGGGGGGGCAGTATTGAGCATTGGCCTGGCGGTCACGATTGGGACTTACCTGTCAGATGGCAGCCACTATGTCATTGCTTTTGGCGCTATCCTGGCCGGATACTGGGGATTGAGGAAGGGGTATGCCAAATACAAGGAGCCGCCTGGGCGCTATGAAATCCGGGGCCTAAAAAAGCGGTCCAAATTCAACCGGTTCTGATCATTTGCCGACAGATGCTTATCCATTGGGAGCCTTTTGTTGTTTTAATAGAGGAACCCAATCAAAAGAATCATGTCCCGCATTGCCAAAAAAGACGTACACGTTGCACTCGAGCGGGCCGCTCAAAACATCCGTAGCGCCGCCGGCAACGACCCCTTCGTCAGCCGCCTTGACATCCGTCGGAAACTCCAATCCCTAAAAGGCGTCGAACAACGGCTGACCAGTATTTTCTACCGCTTCATGGACCACCGCGACTACCGCCCCGGCGCCCGTATTACCAATAAGGATATCGAAGAAACCCTGCAGTACGCCGAGGAAAAACTCATCGACCAATACGACCGCAACCACAACGGCTTGTCCCGGACGGAGATCGATAAAATGTCAACGATCGGAAAGCTGGCCGTTGAGTTCGCCCAGGAACTGAAGCGGGCGGCTCTTCAGCAAAACCTGGATAACGCCAAAGATATCGCCGACAAGCTGGGCGAACTGGCCCAGGGGCTGCTCTTTTTCTCCTACGGTTCGGAAATGGATACTCCGTTGAAGCCTTTCTTCCTCGACAAGAAAGTGGGCCACCTGGACTCCGATATCCTCCGGCGCGCGCTGAAGCTCAATGCGAATGACCCGGCACAGGCCTTTGAACTTTTCGAAGCAGACGCCCGCACCTTCCACCGCCGCTTTATCGATAACTCTCAGCTGTTTGGGGAAAGCGAGGCCATTCATGCCAGTGCGCTGGTTTCTTTCATGGAAGATATGTTGCACAATATCGTTCTGGCCATCCTCGGCAAAAATGGGGAGTCCGGGCCGGTACACCCGGTCTATTGGGTGGGTATTGCCCCGGATGGCTGTATTGTGGGCCTGAAAACGGAGGTGGTGTGGAGCTGAGCCTCGGGCCTTGCCTGGAGGTTGAATGGTTTTGCGTTGGAGACTATTTAAAAGATTGCTATTTTGGCGGCTTTTCCACCCGGGTAAAGCGAACTGTGGATGCTGACCAAACTGGTACTGATCAATTCCTCTTCCTATAAAATTGCGGAGCTCAACTTTGAGGGTAGCCGATCCCTGCAGTTAGTGGGGCCCAATAACGTTGGGAAAAGTTCCCTGATCTACGCCCTCAACTTCGTTTTTCTGATCAATAAGAAGTTGATGAGCTTCAGTGGGCAACGGCCCGCCGACAAGGATACCATTGCCCATTATTTTCCGGATGCCGAGCGCAGCTACATCGTTTTTGAGGTCAGTAAGCGGGGCCACCGCTATTGCGTTCTGGTGCGCCGGGATGGTGACGCGGAGTTGCTCTACTCCAGGGTGGATGCCGCGTATCAAAAAGATTTTTTCTTCGAGCGCACCCCCAAAGGTCAAAAACTGCGCAACTATCGCGAGCTGGCGAGCCACCTCATCAGCGAGCGGCAGGTAAGCCTCAAAGAGCTGCCACAGGCCACCGATGTACTGCGGCAGATCTATCATACCGGAAAGGGCAGCAAGGCCGCCGTCTGGTTGACGGATAAATGCAAAACCAGCGGCACGACCAACAGCTTTTCCAAAGTATATCGCTACCTTATCAATTCCAAGCTCGTGACCAACCGGGCGCTGAAGGACATCCTGCTCATCGCCGATAACCGCGATCAGGACCAGCTCAACTACAGCCTCCAGAATATGCAGGACATCGACCGCCTGCGCAAGGAGAGCCAGAAGATCAACATACTCAAAAGCATTAAGGAGGAATTCCGCCAGTTTCGCCTGTTGACGGGCGAAGTGCAGGAAGTTCACGACAACCTGGCCCGCCAATTCCGCCTCTATCGCATGGCCGCCACCGCTCTGGCTGCCGAACTGGTGGATAAGATTTACCGAAAGGAAAAAGAACTGGAAGAGGTGAAGCTCCAACGGCGGGAATTGGAAAATCAAAAGGGCGAGCAAAATCAGGAGATCGGTATTCTCCGCCATCAGATGGAGAATCTGAAGGATAAAATGGAGCAGCAGGAAAACAGCCTGAAAGCGATCCAGGCTTTACCTCCTTTGCCACTGCTGCAACAACAACTGCAAAGTGCCCAGGAGGCCCTGGATAAGCTTAACTATCAGCTGCAGGATATCCGCTTGTCCGCCAACCGTTCGCCAGAAGAACTGGAACAGCGGCAGCAACGCCTGCAAAGCGCAATAGCTACCAAGCGACGGGGGCTGGCCAACAGCGAGGACTGGCTCATCAACCACCTGGCAGATAAGCCCGAAGACACGCGGCTGCTCAACAGCATCCTGCGGCCGGAATTAGGCCAGCTGTCCAAATCGGCCATCCTGAAAAAGGCCAGCCGAACAGGCTTTCGGGTGCAGCTCTTCGACGGGGAGCTCCAACTGCCGGAAGATTTTCAACTGCAACCGCTGATCAGCCCGGAAGAATTGGCGGCCGAAATTGAAGAACTGGACAACGAATTCAACCGCAATGCCCGGCTACTGGAAGCCATCCGCAACCGGGCCGCCCTGGAAAAACAACACAGCGAAACCATTCACCAGCAGAAAAAGCTGGAGAAAGACATTCAACTGGCCGGCCAACTCGAACAGCTGGAGCAAGATAGCAAAGCCCTGAAAAAGGAACTGGAGAAACTAGGCCTGGCCCGGGAGAAGACAGAAAAAAAACTGCGGCAACTGGATGAGGAAATCGCCCGGCTCGACAACGGCAGCCAGGTGCTCACCGAACAGATCGCCGGCTTGCGCCAACAGGACCATGAACTGCGCCGCGACCAGCGGGAATTGGAAGCCTTGCACCTCGAACATTTCGTGCTGGAAAAGGAGGTGGAAAGCAGCCAGAAGGATGCCCGCAGCCTGTACGAAGGCATTCGCCAGGATTATGATAAGTATCAGCGGCTGATCGATCAGAAAAACCGCCTTTTCAATCAGTTGAAAAGCAAAGCGCAATACGACCTGGCCGATGAAAAACGATTCATAAGCGCCCTGGAACAGGAGCTGAAGTCTTTACAGGATAAAGAACAGAGCATCGAGACGCTGCTCAACAACATCGCCGTGCAGTTTGCCAACCCGGCGCAGAAGTTCCTCGATGGCTACGAGGAGTTCCGGGCCTTCATCGTCAACGAGTTCAACTATCAGCTCGGGCGGGTCAGCATTTCTAATATTGAATCCCTGAAGGTGGAGCTGGAGCCCAACGACCGCCTGCAAAAGGACCTGCAGAAGATCGCCGGCCTGACCCTCAACGCCAATACGCTGTTCGGGCAGCAGGAAACGGCAAACGACCGCTTCGAAACCTTGCGCGAATATTTGGAACGCAACCAGGCCATCCCTTTCAATGAGTTGTTCGACCTGAAGCTGCGCCTTACCGTCAACGGTAAAGCCCGCTCGGTCAACCTGGGGCGGCAGGTGGAGTCAGACGGCACCGACCGCATGTTGCGCCTCATCATCATCATGACTGTGATCAACCGCCTGACGGTGCGCGACCCGGAAAACCGCATCGTATTGTTCATCGATGAGATCGCCACCATCGATGGCAAGAACCGGCCGCAACTGGTGCAGTACTGTCAGGATAATCATTATTACCCCATCTTCGCCGCTCCGGATATGGTGGATGGCTTCGACCGCTACGCCATCATCCGACGGGGAACGGGTGACAAAATAGTTATAGACGAAAAGGTTCACTTAATAGAAAGGCAGCGCAAAGATGACCCTGAGGAAAAGGTTTTACCAGAAAATTAAGGAAGGAGTGGTCCCGGAACGGCAGTTGCCCGGAGGGATCCGGGATAGCGCCGAGTTTCAGCAGCTGCTCGCCGGAGGGATTATCCGGAGAGAGAAACGGGGGCGGGGCTACGTTTATGCTATTGCTGTTCCTGCCGACTTTGAAGCGTTCTGGCGAGCTAATTTTCCGGCCGAAATCGTAGGGGAACAGTTGCCTGGGGGCGTTGCCAATGTGGCCCGTTTTCGGGATTCAAAAGCTTTGAAACGCCCCGGGAAAAGGATATTCCTGCTCCGGGGTTGGGCGCAAATTCTCATCAATGGCGTCACCGTTGGGCTGGAGGAACCGACCCGTAACTTCGGCTTCTTTGCCGGCAAGGTAGAAGAAGCCAGCATCAACAAAGTCTGCAGCGTGGAGAACCTGGAAGTTTTCATGGCTGCCGAGCAGATACTGGGGCCGTCCTGGGTTTTCCTGCATCCTTACGGGCGCATCGGCAAGCAACTGCTCGGGGGCATTCAGGCAGAAATGTGGCTGCACTTTCCGGATTATGACTACACCGGGTTGGAAGAATATCTTCGGATCAAAGAAGTACACCCTCAGGCTCAGCTTTACATACCCGAGAACCTGGAAGCTTTGCACCACCGCTTCTCCCGGCCATTAAAGGCTGGCGCCCGGATGAAGAAAAGGGCCCGGCATTCAGGATTACCTGAGGTGGCCCGGGTACGTTCCCTGCTGGAGCAAACCGGCCGTTTTTTAGAACAGGAAATATTATTGTATGATACTCAAGGCTGACCCCGATAAGGTGCTCCGCTTTATGGTGGAGAACTTTGAGCTGATGCGCACCTTGTATCTGGCGCAGCTTTCGGGCAATGTCATTTCGCGCGAGCAGTTTAACGCCATTACCCGGCATACGGGGGAGATTTCCATCAACCGCCTGTTCGAATACAAACTGTTATCCTGGCAGTACGACGATATTCGCCTCAACGAGCCGGTGCGGGCCTTCCTGGCTTTTCTGATCAGTGAATTCAAGCCATTGCTGCCCTCGGAGCTGGAAAAATACCGCACCTCTTTCAGTACATTGTTCAACGCTATCCGGGAATGCCCGGAGGGAGAGCAGCCCATCTTGCTGGAGCAGTTGGAGGCGCTCTACGATGAGGTGCAGCGTTTTTTAGAAAATGTGGAGAACAATACGGGCCAGCTTTTGCGGGAGACGCAGCAGCTGAAAGCCAACAAAGACAAAATGGAGTACGGCGAGCGCATTCGCCGGGCGCGGCACCTCATTGAATTTTATATCGCGCCACTCAACAGCATTCTGGACCTGCAGCACTCCGAATCCATCGCCAGCCTTTTGGGCGAGCTATCCGCCTACGCCAACCGGGAAAGGCTGAGCCACAGTTACCAACTGGCGCGCGACCGCTTTGGGCAGCTCCATGAGTTGCTAAGGGGGGGCAACGATCGCATCTTGCGGCAATCGCGCATCCTTTCCCGCGAGTTGCTGCCGCTGATCGAACGCCTGCAGACCGAATCCGAGATCCTGAGCGGCTGGCTTTTCTTTCTGGAGCGTCCTTTCCGGCATGAAGTGCCGTCCTTTTCTACCCGCAGTTACCGGAGTTTCTTTGGCAGCAGTACGGGCGCCAACCTGGAGCTCTTTCTGGAACAATTCATTCAGCGGGCAGAAGAAGTGCTTTTGCAGGAAGAGGAGATCACAGCCGTCAACCGGCACGAGGTGCTCTTCGACCGGCGGGAGCATGTCGATGCTTTACACCGGCAGTTGCCCATCGACAACTTTTTCGATTGGTGCCGGAACCGCCTGTACCAGGATGAGCAAGAACATTCCACGGAGCGATTCCTGAAAATTTGCAGTATCGTATTTGAAGACAGCGACCACTACGAGGCCGAATTCACCGGCCGCCGCATTCCTATCGAAGTCGAAGATTTTATTTTTCTGGCGCCTGAAGTGAAGGTGAGCCTGAAACCCCGTAACGAAAAAGAGCATGTATCCTGAATACCATCGCGAGATCACAGAAGCTTTGTTAATGGACGCCCGTTTTTTGGTGGAGGGCGAACCAGCGTTCACCAGCCTGCGCGATAACCTGGATTTCTACCAGGCCTTCTTTGAGGAGTCCTTTGGCCTATCTCTGCTTTGCCAGAGCAACTACGCTTTCCTGCAAAGCGCCCGCGATAATGATACTTTGTCGCGAGATATTTGCATCTTTCTGGGGGTGCTCTGTTATGAGATGGACCGCGAGGGTAAGAACATTATGGAGGAATTGAGCTTCCACACCTTCGCTTATGAGGATGTGGAGCGCCTGCTGGAGTTGTCTTCCTTCCGGGAAGTGCTCGAAGCGACCAAAAGCCTGCGTGATGGCCCTTCCCGGCGCAACTTTTACCACCTGCTCGCCCGTCGCCGCCTGATCGACAAGATCGACGATGAAGTGTTTCGTTTCACCCCCGGACACAGGTATTTTCTGGAGTTTGCCCGCGGAGTAGCCCAGGTAAGAGGGGGCGCGGATGAGGAGGAGTAGACCCCAAAGGCCAGCCTTCTCGCTCAACCCTCTCAACCCTCTCAACTTTTCACACCCCCTCACCGATGCTCCTCATAGGCATACGCCTTTATTCCTTCCCGTAGCACCCGTATTTCCTCTTCCGTCAAAGCTGGCGCTTCCAGGGCGCTTACATTTTCCAGCAATTGCGCTTCCCGGCTGATACCGCAGGCCACGGTGGCTACAGCGGGGTGGGCCAGGCAATAGAGCAGGGCTGTTTGGGCGGGGCTACGCTTGTCGGAAGATAGAGATTGCAGCAGCCGTTGAGCTTCTGTCACTGCTTCCCGGCTGTGTTCCAGGTAGGCTTGAGCTGGTTTACCGGCCAGCAGGCCCTTGGCGATGCCGCCGCGCACCACCACACTCACCCCATGTTGGTGGAGCAGATCGAGGCATTGCTCCTCGGGGCGGCGATCCAGCAGGCTATACTGCATCATGTTGGTAGTGATGTGGGAACGTTGGAGGTACTCGCGGATGACGTTGGGGCGGATGCTCGAAATACCGTAGTAGCGGATATGTCCTTCCTGCACCAATTCCTCAAAGGCCTCGATGGTTTCCCCGATGGGGTCCTCGATGGCGCCGCCATGAAGCTGGTAAAGATCGATATAATCCGTCTGCAGGCGCCGTAAGCTATGATGAACGGCGGCCTTAATGTAATCTTTACGAGGATTCCAGTCCCAGCCGCTGCCATCGGCTCGCCACTGGTTGCCCACCTTGGTGGCGAGGATCACTTTGTCGCGCCGGCCCTTCAGGGCCTTTCCTACAAATAATTCATTGCGGCCCTGTTGGTAGAGGTCGGCGGTATCGAAGTAGTTGATGCCCAGGGCTAAGGCCTGATGCAGCAGTTTGGTGTTGTGGGCCTCGTCATTTCCCAGCGACATGCAGCCGAAGCTGATGGCGCTGGCCTGGAGGTTGGAGTGGCCGAGGGGGTGGTAGTGCATGGTCGTTAGGTCTTGAGGTCTTGAGGTCGTTAGGTCTTGAGGTCGTTAGGTCTTGAGGTCTTGAGGTCTTGAGGTCGTTAGGTCTTGAGGTCGTTAGGTCGTTAGGTCGTTGGGCCGTGGTACATTCCTGCATTCTTGCATTCCTGCATTCCTGCATTCTTGCATTCTTGCATTCTTGCATTCTTACATTTACTACGCATTCCTATCTCGCCAGAAACCCGCCGTCGATGGAGTAGTAGGCGCCGGTAACAAAAGACGCTTTTTCCGAGCTTAGCCACAGCACCAGTTCCGCCACCTCTTCCGGGCGGCCCAGGCGGCCGATGGGGTGCATCTGCCGGATAATCGGGTGTTGCTCGGCCGGCAAATTTTGGTGCAGCATGGGCGTATCGATATAGCCCGGCCCGACGGCATTGATGCGGATATTGCGTTGGGCGTACTCCAGTGCTGCCGATTTGGTGAGGCCAACCAGGCCATGTTTGGCGGCGGTATAAGCGCTGAGCCCATCGCCGCCTGCCTGTCCGAGCACAGAGGCAATGTTGACGATGGCGCCGCCGCCGCTTTGCTGCAGAGCGGGCAATTGGTAGCGCATACCATAAAAAGCTCCAGACAGATTGATAGCGATCACCCGGTCCCAGCTTTCGATGGGATATTTGCCTACGCGGGCCAGCTCGCCAACGATGCCGGCATTGTTGCAGGCGATGTGCAGGGCGCCGAATTGTTCCACCGCTGCAGCTACCATTCGCTCGTTGTCGGCCGGCCGGCTGACGTCTGTTTTTACGAAAAAGGCCGTTCCCTTCTCCTGCCGTATCATTTCCACCGTATCATTTCCGCCTGTTTCATCAATGTCGGCTATCACCACTTTTGCGCCATTGCGGGCGTAGGCCCGGGCGATGCTCCGCCCGATGCCGGAGCCCGCTCCGGTGACGAGGGCGGTTTTATTCTGGAGTAGTTGCATGTGGTTGGTTTTTGATTTGGTGCAAAGGTAGGGAAGGAAGGAGAAATGCGAGAATGTGAGAAATGCGAGAATGCGAGAATGCGAGAATGCGAGAATGCGAGAATGCAAGAATGCGAAAATGGGGTCCAGGGGGGGCATAGAAATACACAAAGAATGTACAAAGGGGCGTAAAGGGAGGATAGTTCACTAAAGTGTGTCGAAGCCCCCGTAACCCCTTGATTTCCAAGGAAAATTTTAACGTGACACGAGCAAAGCGACTGATGGAATAAACCCGTCCGTAAAGTCATACGGATAAATCTCTGTGAGGCCGGGCAAGCCTGGAACCCGTCTGTGTCAGCCGGGCAAGCTTTGAACAGTCCAGTAAAGAGAGGGGCTGAAGCCCCAGGTATCTATTCCGCACCTGGCCCAACCTCTGCCAACCTCCTGCAAAATAGTTGCAAAATGTTTTGAAAACCAGCATTTTACACTTCATGCGACAAATTTACAAACCTATGCGACGAGTTTGAAAACGCGCTTTTCTTCGTGCTCCTACCTTTGCATCGTGCCATTCAAAAAAGAGTTCGAGTCCCGTCCCTGTGGGCCGGGTAAAGTTTGAGTGTTCTGGTGTTCGGGTAGTCGGAAGGCTTTTCCGGCCCCGTCATTTGAACCGTATTTTAAACAAGCACAACCGCAAATTTTCAGAACCAAAATGTCAACAACTTAAAACCGCTATCATCATGAAAAAAGCATTGAAGATCCTTGCCATTATCTTTGGCGCTATCGTATTATTTATCGTCGGCGCAGCAGCCTTTTTTCAATTCAGGGGCCTGCCAACGTATGAAGTCAATGCGCCGGATATAACAGTCGAGCTCGACTCCGTCCACATTGCCCGGGGGGAATACCTGGTGCACCAAACCTGTACGATCTGCCATATGGGTGAGGATGGAAAACTTTCCGGAGCACTGATGGAAAAAGACGAAGATTTTGGGACATGGTATGCTCCCAACATTACCCAGCATCCGGCAGCGAATATCAGCCACTATACGGATGGCGAACTGGCCTACCTGTTGCGCACCGGTGTGAAGCGCAATGGCCAGATCGCACCATTTATGTTACATTTCAACCACCTGAGCGATGAAGACCTCCATAGCATCATTGCTTTCCTGCGTTCCGACAGCCGACTCGTGCAACCCTCTGAAACGATGCAACCACCTAACGAGCCGACACTCCTGTCGAAGGTGGTCATGAGCCTGGCCTTTAAGCCCGTACCCTATGCGGAAGTAACGATCTTGCCGCCTTCCCGGGCCGATGAGGTGGCCTATGGGAAATACCTGGCAACGGCCGCTTTTCAGTGTTATCAATGCCACTCCGCCAGCTTCGAAACCAATGACAATATCGTGCCCGAAAACTCCGTAGGCTATTTTGCCGGGGGTAATCCGATCGCAGACACCCCGGGTAGTGAGGTGATTGTACCTTCCGCCAACCTGACCATGCACCCGGAGCACGGCCTGGGGCAATGGACCGAAGAGCAGTTCGCCCAGGCAGTCCGATTCGGCCAACGCCCCAACGGCCCGGGCCTCAGCCCACGAATGCCGAAATACACTATCCTGACGGATGAGGATGTCAGCGCCATCTGGGCTTACCTTCAGACTTTGCCGGTGAGTGAGAACAATGCACAGGTGGCAGCCAGTGAGTAATAGGCAGGCTCTTAGAAGGCTTTTTTAAATCGACAAATGATAGCGTGGGAGTTGTCTCGGAGTGAGGCAACTCCTTTCGCTATTGTGGAGACGGCGGGTTTGAACTGGCCGTTGTTTTTGATCAACTAAGCCTACGGTTGGGGTCAAAATGGTTTAGAAAAGCTATTCTGGCCACCTCTAATTTTTTTTCTAAATTAGGAGGTAGAAAAAACGTAGATATCCGCTGTGATGAACAAATTTCCCGCCATGCTACTGGCCTGCCTGCTTGTCGTTTCCCTTTTTAGCCAATCGGGATCATTGGACAGCCTGAAGCAGGCCCTCGTTGCCGCCAACCAGGATACCCACAAAGTCAACTTACTCAATCAGTTGTCGGCCGCATATCGCAGTGTGGACCCGGTGCAGTGCAGAGATTTCGCGCAACAAGCGGTACGCTTGTCAGAACGGCTGGAATTCTCCCGTGGGCTTAGCCGGGCCTGCTACAACCTGGCCGCCGGTTATTATTACTCTGGCCAGTTCGACAGCGTTTATACTATGGCGGAACGGGCTGTCGAATTAGGGCAGGAATCCAACGATTTCATTCTGCTCAACAGCGCCTACGGACTGATGGCTTCGGCCGCTTTCGATGAAGGCGATTATGAAAGAGCAGTAGCCAACAACATGAAAGCGCTGGAAGTAGCCGAAGCGAACGGCGACCTGGAAGGTGTAGCTTTTTCCAGCAATACCCTGGGCAATGTACAATGGAAGCTGCAAAATTTCGAACGGGCGCGTTATTACTACCAGCAGGCGCTGGACGGCTTCGAAGAGCTGGGCAATTCCTACGGCATGGCCAATGCCCTATCCAACCTGGGCAATGTCGCCCCCAGCGACAGCCTTCGCATGGCCTACCATTTGCAGGCCCGGGATATGTATGAGCAGATGGGAAATATCTATGGGATTGCAACTATGGACAACAACATAGGCTCTTTCTTCCACAACCATCAACAGTATAAAAAAGCCATTGAATATTACCGTGCTGCTTTGGAATTGCTGGAAGGGACGGATTTCAAGGAAAAGCTGGTGCAGGTCTATACCAACCTCGGCAGTGCTTACGGTGAAATGGGACAATTAGAACTAGCGCTACCCTGGTTTGAAAAAGCAGTAGCCCTGGCCGAAAGAGAAGGCATTACTTCCCTGTTGAAAGACACTTATGAATATATGTCCAATGCCTATAGCCAGAAGCAGGATTACGCCAACGCTTTCAAATACCTCAAATTGTTCAGGAACCTCCAGGATAGCCTCTTCCACGAGGAGTTGGCGCTGAAAGTGGCAGATAGCGAAGATAAGATCCGCAGTTCGGAACAAGGGCGTGAGCTGGCGCAAAAGGAACTGGAACTCAGCCTCCAACGGGCTAGCCGTAACCGCATCCTCTATATTTCTCTCCTGCTCATACTGGCTTTGTCCGCCCTGGCCCTTTGGGCCCGCAGCCGCGCCAGCCTCCGGAAACAGCAGGCCGAGCTACAACGCGCCGAGGCGGATAAACTTCGCGAGCTAGACCGCATCAAGTCCAGCTTTTTTGCCAATATCAGCCATGAGTTCCGAACCCCCCTCACTCTGATCAAAGGGCCATTGCAAGACATGGCCCATGGGCGTTTCAAAGGAGACCTGCAAAAATACTACCGCATCATGTTGCGCAACAGCGAGCGCCTGCTCAACCTGGTTAACCAACTGCTGGACTTAAGCAAACTGGAGGGCGGCCGCATGAGGCTAAACCTGGAACTTGGTGACGCTGGCCAATTCATCCGGGCTATCGCTCATTCCTTCGAGAGCATGGGCGAACGCAAACAGATCCAGTATGATATTACGGTGTCGGAAGCGCTGAGCCAGGCCTGGTTCGACCGTGACAAGCTGGAAAAGTTGCTGTCCAACTTGCTGTCCAATGCTTTCAAGTTCACTGCCGAGGAAGGGTGGATCGAACTAAAAGCAGATACAGTGGAACAGGGGCGATTCCTGCGGCTTTTGGTGCAGGATAATGGGATCGGGATACCTTCGGAGCAGTTGCCGCGCATTTTTGAGCGGTTTTACAGCCCCCCTCAGCCCCCCCGAAGGGAGCGTGTAAGGGACGGGGGGGGCATGGGCTCTGGCATCGGCCTGGCCCTCACCAAGGAACTCGTGGAACTCCATGGTGGGCGCATTGAGGTAGAAAGCAAAGAAGGAAAGGGAACGACATTCACGGTATGGCTGCCAATACAAAAAGACTTATTCCCGGCGAATGCGGAGGTTAATATTGATCCGGCCGATGATGTGGATGCCATAGATGCTATCGATTCTATGGATGCGACAGTGTCTATAGCATCAGCTCCAAAGGAGCGAGTATCTACAGGACCCCTGAAAGAAGTGATATTAGTGGTAGAAGACAATGCGGACGTTCGGCAATATATTGTAGGCCAGTTGAGTAGCCATTATCGGGTATTGGAAGCGGCGGAGGGGCGGACGGGCCTGGAGTTGGCATCCAGGGAAGTTCCGGGCCTGATCCTTACCGATGTGATGATGCCGGAAATGGATGGGGTGGAGTTATGCCGGCATTTGCGGGCGCAGGCGGCCACCAGCCATATCCCCATCGTAATGTTGACGGCCAAAGCGGATCGGGAAAATAAACTGGAGGGCCTGGAGACAGGGGCCGATGATTATCTGGTGAAGCCCTTTGATGCGGAGGAATTGCGCCTTCGAGTTGGTAATCTCCTGGAGCAGCGCCGCCGGTGGCGCGAACGCTTCAGCAAGGAAGTGAGCTTCCGGCCTGCTGAAGTAGCCATTACTTCAGTGGAGGAAGCTTTCCTGAATCGGGTGGTGGCTATGGTAGAACAGAATATGGATGACGAAACCTTCGGCGTACCAGAACTGGCAGATGCGGTAGGGTTGAGCCGTAGCCAGTTGCATCGAAAACTCAAAGCGCTGAGCGGTAAGTCGCCCAGCGAAGTCATCCGGGATATGCGGCTGCAGCGGGCCAGTGACTTGTTGCAAAAAGGAGCAGGAAACGCTTCAGAGGTAGCTTTTATGGTGGGCTTTAATAGCCTGGCCTATTTTTCCAAGTGTTTTAAGGATGCTTTTGGTTATCCGCCCAGCGCAGTAGGATTACATTGAGAACGTGTTTTAAATTAATCCTTTCGCTTATAGGAGCGCCTCTCTTTGCCGGGCTTCGGCTACCTGCCTACCTGCCGGAAAGCTAATCTTTATACACATTTTTTACTGGCAGGTAACAAATAGAGCGATAGGAGCCTTTAGGTACCTAATATCGGTAGAAATAATGGCCGACTACTTTTGCCCGTGCCGTTAGGTACGGAATATCCAGAGGCAGGAAGGAATTAATATTCCGTACCTAACGGCACGGCATACCTGGGCTAATCCAGGTTCTACCGATATTTTGTCCCTACGGGACAGTGGCCTGGCATCATTTAAAAGTTGTGTATAAAGATCAGCAGCGAGCTGGCGAGCAGGCAGGAATGAATGATTTTCATCTCCAAAAACGAAATTTGAACAAGCTCTAAATTTAAACACGTTCTGAGACGGAAAAAATCAGAATTAACCGAAACATTATTTAAAAAGTGTCGTAAATTAGGATCACATAATGATATTAAATAAAACAATGGATGTAGTTATTTTTGTGGTTCATTAATATATTTGCTCTAGATATAATGAAATTTTCAATTTCATTCTTACCTATATTCGATCTTATCAAACACGAATGAACACCACCAAGTTGGCAAGGAAGTCATCTTGTTGGATCATAGTCCCGTCAAATCCCGCACTTAATTAATTCAGGCAGCAAGGAGTGATCATTTGCATGCCAATACGTCCTGTGGGCACAAAGCCTGAATGGCGCGGCATGTAATGCTCAATAATTACTCTAAGCGCTTGTTCTAATTGTTGGGTTATTGGAAATTCATAAAATATGCATTCGCAAATGTAGTAGGATGAAGGATCTTAAAGAATTGGTGTACATCGTTAGCAAAAACAAGCTGAAGGCGATCGAACGGCTGGATACCAACAAAGCCAACCGGGTATCTGCGTTCTATGAAAAGCTGGTAAACAACGATTTGGAGGACGATAAAGAGGCGCTGGAATATTTTTTCCCGAATGCAAAGAACAGCACGCCATACCGTAAGCTGAAGGCAATGCTGAGGAAAAGGCTGATCAGCACCCTCTTTTCCATTGACTTCAAACAACCTTCTTATACTGACCGCCAGCGCGCCTATTACGAATGCCACAAGGAGTGGGCTGCGGCCAAGATACTACTGGGCAAAAATGCCTGGGATGCCTGTGTGGAGATCTGTGAACGCATTTTGAAGTATGCCATTAAATACGAATTCACGGAGATGACGCTCGACCTGCTGCGTATCCTGCGGCTACACTACAGCACGCGTATGGGTAATCAGGGGAAATTCGAGGAGTACAAAAAGATGCATCAGGAATACGAAGCTGTGTTTATTGCTGAAAACAAGGCGGAACTGTTTTATTGCGAACTGGTGATGCCTTACGTCAAAAACCAGGCTGCCAAAGAGGGCTTGCAGGAACTCGCGCTGCAGTATTTCGGAGAGATCAAGGCGTCGATGGAAGAACATTCTTCCTACCAGCTCCACCTTTACGGATCGATGATCCGGTTGATGACTTTTACAATGGTCAACGATTATCGCAATGCCTTGGCTGTCTGTGATGATATGATTGATTTTTTCGAGGCCAAGCCTTACGAAGCAAATACCCCGCTGCAGGCCGCGTACTATCAAAAGTTGGTTTGCCATTCCCAGCTTCGGCAGTTTCTGCAGGGTAAGCTGGCGGCTCAAAAATGCATTGCCCTGATCGAAGAAGGGTCCGTCAACTGGTTCCGCTACCACGAGCTTTACTTTTCTCTGGCCATGCAGACCGGGCAGTACCAGGAGGCCTTCGATATTTTCTATAAGGTGACCGCCCATAGGCGCTTTGCCTACCTGCCCTCTAATGACCAGGAAATATGGATCATCTATGAGGCATATCTTTATTATTTAGCAGACATCGAAAAGATCAGCCTCCCGATGGGCGAAGAACGCTTCAACAAGTTTCGCCTGGGCAGGTTTCTCAATCAAACCCCCATATTTTCCAAGGATAAGCGGGGTATGAACGTCGCTATCCTCGTCATACAAACCCTGTTCCTCATACAACAGAAAAAATACAACCGGGCCATCGACCGCCTGGAAGCCATTGAGAAGTATTGCAACCGTTACCTCCGCAAGGACGATACGATTCGGTCTTATTACTTTATCAAAATGTTGCTGGCTATACCTATGGCTAGTTTCCATCGGCGCAGGGTAGCCCGGCACGCAGCCCCCTACCTGGAAAAACTGAAAAAGACGCCGCTGGAATCTGCCCGGCAATCCTATAAGATCGAGATCGTACCGTATGAGCAGCTTTGGGAGTTTGCCCTGGATTCGCTCGAAGAGCGCGTTTACGTGTAGAGGGGGCTTGATCCCTTCAAAAACCTGAAAATCAGTATCAGGCATATTTACACTTTAACCCAGACGCAGCTTCAGTCTGCTATTATCAAGGTTAATTTTTTTTACAAACAAATAGCACAAACTATGCAAGTCAGAACAAATTATGCACAAAAACAAACGCTAAACTGTGGGGTGATCATCATCGATACAGTAGTACCTATGGCCGGAAAAAGGTTCAGGGCAGGATGATACCCTAATTTCATTACCTCCGTAAGGTGGGGTGGCGCCAACCGGTAAATAGATATCTGTCAGGTGTCCCCCCCCCTCCTTCACTCCGGCGCCATGCACACTGGTTCGCCAAGAGAGGTACATTGTGATGAATTCAACATGTCAATTTCATTTGTGAATCCTGAAAACAGCTTCTAGAGCCTCCAAATTATGTGCAAGACACGAAGTTTTGCCTTCATACTTCAATATAGGCCATAACTTCGCGCCTTGCGCTTGGCTTTGTATACATACCAGACAAATGCATATTTTAGAAAAACACTTTGGCAAACAATGTGGAAGTGTTTATTGGATTTATGAAAAAGGTTAATTCATTGATAATGAATAACTTAAATTCGTGTCATCTTTGTTTGGATGAAAATGTGAGAGGTACGAATTGGCGATTTTTGTCTGTCCTATTTAAGTTATTTCTATGTTTCTTTGTAAATGAATACTTCACTGAGGATCCTAATAAAGAGAGGCAACTAATAATGAGGAAATAGCACCAGGTTGGGGATGAAGCCATCCATGTTCCCTGTTTTTTTACTTGGCAATACCCCCTCCTAAACAAATATGCACACAATGATTGCTGCCGGGAAAGCCCACTCGGTGTTATTTCCTCTAAAATTCAGAACAAGTACGAAGTAGTTGATTTTTATCAATTTATGGAAGTATGTGTTTAATTAAGAAGGCAAGGCTTGCAAGCCGGGTTCGATGCATTTAAAGCTTCAATACCCTAAGAAGATTCCCCTTCCCCCTTTGCAAGCTTAAGCCTTTTTTTTTTGTCGGCTCACATTGTTTTTAGGCCAGTGAAGCAGGATTAGACATTATTTTTTTATTTATTTGTAAATTATTTATTTATTTGTTTTAATTGACTGCTGGATTATATTCAAGTTGTCAATTCTGACAAATATTTCCCAATCCCACCACTCAAGTGGCAGCGGTCAGATAAACCCACCAATCCCAAAAACTTTAAAAACAGAATAGCCATACCTTTGTGGTGTTGGGTACAGCATCAGATTGGAAACCAGGGAGTATCTGATGATGCCGTTTGCCGGATTTCCGGCGCCGGCCGGCCAGTAATTTATGCACAAATTATAGGATCATGAAACAGACAGCCAGTAAACAGATCATTGGATGGGATTTTATGCTTTCCAGTTCCGCTTTCGCGCACATTAAGCTTCTTTTTATCGTAGTAAGGCCTATCAGTATGAACCAGGCAATGGCTTTTGATCTCATTGTCTGAAGCAAATGCAAATTTTACCCTAAAAACCTAAGAATATGAGGGACCTGATAGACCTTGTGAATATTGTTACCCGCACCAAACTTCGCTCGGTAGAGTTGATCGGCGACAACAGTGATGGCTCCTCTAAAATGCAGGAGTTTTATGACCTCATCGCAGATGGGAGCTTCTCCGAAGACGATGAAGCAGCAGCCCATTTTTATGGGGCGGATAAGAGTACGCCCAGTTTTCAGAAGCTGCGCAAAAACCTGAAAGACCGGCTGGTCAATTCTCTTTTTATCATCGACCTGAAGCAGGCCTCTTATACCGACCGACAGAAGGCATACTACGAATGTTACAAGGAGTGGGCTGCAGCCAAGATTTTGTTTGGCAAGAATGCCCGAACGGCTGCGGTAGGCATTGCCCGCAAGCTGCTGAAGATTGCCAAAAAGTACGAATTCACCGAACTGATTGTCGATATCTGCCATACCCTGCGCCTGTTTCACGGCACCATTGAAGGCGACTATAAGAAATATCAGCAGTACAACGAGGATTTCAAGGCCCATGAGCAGATGTGGATTCAGGAAAACCGCGCCGAAGAGTACTTCATTGAACTCAGCATCGGCTTCATCAACAGCAAGGCTACCAAGACGGAGTTCCAGGAAAAGGCCCGGGCTTATCACAAGGCCGTACAGCCAGCAATGGAGCAGTACAATTCCTACCACCTTCACCTTTGCGGCCGCCTTATTGAAGTGAGCATCTTTACAGCGGTCAACGATTACCGGAATACGCTCCAGGTCTGTGATCAGGCCATTGCATTTTTCGAAAAGAAAGGCTTTGTCGCCAGTGTGCCCCTTCAGGTTTTCCACTACCAAAAGTTCATCTGCCACATCCAGTTGCGCGAATTTGATCAGGCCCGGCTGGCTGCCGAAGATTGCCTGAAATATCTCGAGGAAGGCAAATTCAACTGGTTTAAGCTCTACGAATTGTACTTCCTGCTCTACACTCACAACGAGCAATACCTGAAAGCCCGGGAGATCCTGAATAAGATCATCGCGCATCCCAATTTCCCGGAATTGCCCGGCAACGTGCAGGAAACCTGGAAGATATCAGAAGCCTACCTCTACTTCCTGGAAACCGCCGGAAAACTGAGCCCACCAAGCAACGAAGCAGAACATGCCAGCAGTTTTCGCCTGTCAAAATTCCTCAATGAAATGGAGGTGTTCTCCAAAGACAAGCAGGGTATGAACATCCCCATTCTCATCATCGAGCTATTGCTGGGCATCGCTACCCAAAAATACGACGAACTCATCGACCGGGTAGAGGCCATGGATAAATACCGCACCCGCTATCTGAGGGACGAGGAGATCATCCGCAGCAATTATTTCCTGAAGATGCTGCTTCAGATCCCCAAAAACGCCTTCCGCCGGGCGGATGCAATGTCCAAAGCCGAGGAGGATTATATGGCCCTCGCCGCCATCCCCATCGAAATGGCCAACCAAACCTTTGAGATCGAGATCATCCCTTACGAAAAACTCTGGGAATATATATTGGAAATCCTTCCCGAATAGTCTTTGTCCCGCCTATTCATAGTTGGAAAAAAATAGAAAAGTTATTTTTTCATTTAATGTGTAACTCTTTTTTTGTCAATTCGTATTAAGGATAATTTTTATTTGTTATTTTTGTATTCAATCCCAGGCCGCTTGTGTGTTAAGGTATTTTCTTCAACCCAAATTATAAACAAATATGCACGAACAACTACTAAGCTTCCAGCAAGTGGGGGATAAACTTATTGCGGCTTCTATCCCAACAGCAGCACTCCCCAATCCGGTTCACCTCCCCCATTTTCTCCGAATTGTCAATGTTGATATCATTGGCCCTGGTCCTTTGCCTAAGGTGATCTGAGGCGGTTTTCAGTGCAGTTGGCAGTATGCGGGTAAGGTTAAAGGAACGAAGCAAAGCCCCCCAAACACCCAAACTTTGCCCGGCCGGCATATACACGGGTTTTACCTTAAAATCCGCCTCCGAAATCAAGGGTTTACAAGCCCTTCCGCCCGCCCATTCGCTGCACTCGCGTCCGGGTAAGCCTTCCCATCCCGGCCTCCTACGTCGGTACAGGCCTTCGCCCGCCAAAGCGGCTTCGGCCCGCGACGGCGGGACTCCCTTCGGCCGCTTCCCTCTTCCGCCCGTCCTCGTACCTCGGCCGGGTAAACCTTCCGATTTCCCCCTTCCGCCCGTCCTCGTACCTCGGCCGGGTAAACCTTCCCCCTTCCGATTTCCGATTTCCCCTTTCCGATTTCCCACTTCCCCCCGTCCTCGTACCTCGGCCGGGTAAACCTTCCCCCTTCCGATTTCCCCCTTCCGATTTCCCACTTCCCACTTCCCACTTCCCACTTCGAAAGCGGGGGTATGTAAAACGCGAAAACTGTCCCCACCTTCCGCAGCCCCTCCCCCTACCTTTACATCATCGAAAGAAAGAAACTACACTACACACCAATCCATCCCAAAAACAAAGTCAGAATTGCCGGGAAGCAGGTGGTTGGCTATTTCGAGCCTTTCTCCTTCCGCCCGTCTTCTCCCGAGATTTGTCGGGATCAGCCGGGTAAAACTTCCCCCTTCCGCCCGTCCTCGTACCTCGGCCGGGTAAACCTTCCGCCTTCGAAAGCGGGGGTATGTAAAATCGAAATTCTGTCCGTGAGCCTGGAGGTGGTGCTTTCTACCTTTGAACCATACAAGAAAGCTACCGCCGAAACCGCCCACAAGAACTAATTCTCCGGCAGGATTTCGGACCCAGTGGAGGCCGGTCAGAACCAACATTCTTCATCATCTAAATCAATGACAGATGAAAGCTCAAGGCATTCAACTGAACGGTATCGCTATGCAATCTCAGAAGGGTATTATCAATGTAGACATCATTGGCCCTAAGAAGAAATAGAATCAGGATCTGTAATCATCCCAATCTCACAACAAAAAAATAAGCCAGATCATGATTCAGGGTTTCCCCCGGAAAAGATCAGAGCAGCCCAATGGGGCGCTCGGAAGGCAAGGGTTTAATGAAGTGCTGGTCGCAGATGTACTATTCGGCTCCCCCAACAAAAATTGTGCGGGCGCCGGCATCTGCCGGGTAACCGCCCCGGTCGCTCAGGAGCTGAGCGCCGAAGGGCGCTGGGGCTGCCACCGGGCAATCGCCCTGGTGCGGGCCGTTTCACCAACAGCCATTGTTTTTCACTTTGTCCTACAGTCGATGTGCCGCAAGGCCATTAAAGCATACTTCACCGGAGATACCTTCCTGGTAGAAGACCCCTTCGAATTCCAGCCCGATTACTGGAGCAAGGGGCAGCCCATCACGATCCAGCCGGGCGTTTACCCGGTCGTGCGCAGTAAGGATTATCTCACGGTGGCATTCGAAAAGGAAATGGAATTTGGGAATAAATTTTTTGAAATGGGTTGCAATTAGTTTGTTAGGACAATGGACGTAACAGCCTGTTTACATGGACTGAAGGCCTGGGTTCTGCCACCAAAAGGGGTGTGTGGAACTCAGGCTCTAAAGGGCTTTTCCATTAGGTCACACATTCTAGTTTACTTGAAAGGCGCGAAGTGAAAGCTCTGTGCCAGGATAGGCCCTTTCCATCCATTTGAGATGATGTGAAAGGGCCTACCCCATTTTTTTTGTTTTGCAAGTTTCTTAGTTGATTGAAATACAGGGATTTATGAATTAGATGTCTCCCTGAAAAGATAAATATAACTAACGGCCTAAAATGGCAAACGGTTCGGCTGCAAATGCCGGTAAACAAAATTGTATCTGCAAATAACAAATCTGGTATCTCATGAAAACTTCTACCCAGCAGGCTTTAGAGTCTATTCTCATCGGGCGGCCCTATCGTTTGATGCGCCACCTTTCTATGAATCTGATGTCCACGGCTTTTCTTATAGCCGCTTTTGCTGCCCTCCCGGGCATAAGCAATGGGCAATGTTCTCTACCGGAGGATTTAGTTGGTTGCAACGGCACTTGCCCAACACCGTATTCGGAAGTTGACAATATCTTGTCGCCAAATGGCCGGGACGATAATTACAACGTTCTGATTGGCGGGAATCTCACCGTGAACGACGCGGCAGAGATGGAGGGCAAGATATATATTGGTGGAGATCTGACGATGAATCGTTTTTCCGGATACAACATGGGATATGTTGGGTTAGGCTCCGGTGTTGTTCCCAGTAATAATACCGATTGGGTGACAGTGGCAGGAAATGTCAATGTGCCGAATTTTCCTGCCGGGTATATTTTAGGCCCCGATGCGGCGCCTGATTTTCTGGGCAACTTCATTTACGGCGGTTTCCTAACTCCCCTGGATCTTGACGGTATATTCCCCGATGTCATCAATTTTGCCTCTGAGGCAAACATCCCAACCAACACAGCGCCGTTTGATGAAATGTTTAATCAACTTGCGGCCATCAGCGCTTGTTTGGGTGCAAAAAGTCAAAGCCCCGCATCGGATATAACCTTTGCAGACACCGGAGGTGGAGGTTACACCATTACGGAAGTATCCGAAGCCGATGTTTATATTATTAATCTGAGTAGCGATTTGAGTAGCGCCACCTTGAACTTTGTAGGTTTCGAGGGCAATGAAACGATTGTGATCAATGTGGACAAACCAGGTTCTGGTGATGTGATTACCATCGATATTGCAGGTACACAGCGAAACGGTTCCCCCGCAGGCGAAGGAGCCTCCTCCGGAACGGTCGCTTTCTCTTTGCGGGAAGGCATTCTCTGGAATTTCCCCGATGCTTCCAGCGTCACCATCTCTGGCGGCCAGTTGCAGGGTTCGGTATTGGTGCCGGGCGCAACTGTGACGACGACTATGAGCGCAAGCGGCCTGAACGGCCGTTTTTGGGTGGAAGGAAATGCCATCCACGGCGGTTCCGGTTCCGAGTTCCACGCCTTCCCATTCCGCGGCAACCTGCCGCTCACCTGCTGTGATTATGGCGACCTGCCCGATCTTACCAGCATTACCAGCGCCGGCGATTATCAAACGCTATTGGCAAATGACGGGCCCCGTCACCTTATCGATAACGCCATCAGAATGGGCGCCTCAATTGATGGTGAAGGAGACGGGCAGCAAAGCACCATTGCTGATGGTGACGACACCAACACAGATGATGAGGATGGAATTGCCACTTTTCCCACCTTCTATGCTGGACAGTCGGCCGACGTTACGGTGAATGTGACGAATACGACGGGAAGCCCGGCAACGCTGTACGGCTGGATCGACTTCAATAACGACGGCCTGCTGGACAATGCCACCGAGCGATCTTCGGTATCGGTGCCCAGCGGCACCGCTGGGAATGTAATCCTCTCGTTTAACGCGCCAGGGGGAGCGGCCACCTTAACCGATCTCGGCGCACGCTTCCGCCTGAGCACCGACCCCGACGCTGCGAATGCTACCGGTAGCGCCGATGATGGAGAAGTGGAAGATTATGTGGTCCAGATTCAACCGCCACTCCTTTGTGACATCTCTATTACAGATGTACAGGTGAGTGGCTGCAACTATAATATAGGCGTTGGGGAAAGCCAGGCTACTGTGACAGTGGAAGTGAGCTGGGTAAACCCACCCGTCGGCGAAAATATTTTCGTGTCCCTCGGGGCGCAAACAAAATTCATCAACGTGGTTGGCGGAGTCACTTCGCCCGCCACAGTTTCATTTACGGTCTTGGCTGACGGCTCTTTGGGCAATACCATCGACGCCGCATTTTCCGGCAACACCTGCACCACGAGTGATGCCTATGATGCACCTGCCGCCTGCCTCCCTGCCGGTTGCTTGCTCAACATCGTTGAAGTGGGCGTCGGGGAATGTGTCAACAACGCGACTACTGGCAACGTGCCTACTGCGCTGGTGTCGGTACAGGTTGAATGGATTAACCAGCCCCCCGGCTCCCTGATCGAGATCACCTTCGACGGCTTGACCAAAACAATCAATCCGAATGAAAATGGTAACCCGGAATATGTCCAGTTCATGGCAAACCTGAACTCGGCAACTCCGATGGGGAATGTTACCGCGCAGTTTTCTCCGGGATCCTGCAATGTCGCCACAGCGCCATACGTGCTTCCGGCGGCTTGTTCGCCTACCACTCCCTGTGCCGGGCCGAACGCTATTGGTGGAAATGTATTCTCCGACTTCGATTCGGATGGCAAAAAAGATGCCTCCGAGTTTGGCCTGGAGGGCATTGTCGTTGATGTTTTTGATTGCGATGGCAATTTGCTGTGCACCACCACGACCGACTTCAACGGGGACTGGACCTGTACAGGGCTGGCCAATGGCCAAGAAGTGCGCGTCGAATTCTATCAATACCCGGCCCCTTATGTGACTGCGGCCGCTGATGATAACAACCAGGCTGGCCGAACCAACGATGGTGGTTCGGTGCAGTTTGCTACCGTTGGATCAGATTGCCAGGTCGATTTTGGACTGATCAACATAGCCGATTTTTGCCAAAATAATCCTTTCCTGATTGTACCCTGCTGGGTGCGGGGCAACCCACTTCTGCCAGGCACTTCCGCCGACATGCCTGTTATGGTCGCTATTCCTTATCAGGCTTCTGGCAACCAACAACAGAATAATGTTCAACATACCTATCTGGCCACCAATGAGGAGATCGGGCCAACCTGGGGTGTTGCCTACAACCGAAATACCAATACTGTTTTCGCCTCGGCATTGCTGCGGCGCCACTCCGGGTGGGGCCCCGACAGCTTGAGTGCTATTTATAAAATCGACGTTTCTCAGGTTCCGGCGCCTAGTGTCACCGGCAACTCCTCGCTTTACGTTGACCTGGATGACCAGTTCGGTATCGACGCCGCCGATGAGTATTCCATTACCCGCGACTTGTCCCCGAATTTGACGGTGCCGAGTTTTGACCCACAGGTTTTTGACCTGGTGGGTAAGGCTGGTTTGGGAGACATCGACATCAGCGCGGATTTTGACTCCATATTTGTGGTCAACTTATATACGCGCTCGCTCGTCATTATTCAGAATGATCCGAATACCGACACGCCGCTTTCCGCCACGGAAATCCCCATCCCTGACCCCAACTGTTTAGGTGGGGAGAGTGACTGGCGCCCCTGGGCTTTGAAATACCACAAGGGGGTCCTTTATGTCGGGGGTGTCTGTTCCGGCCAAACCAATCAGAGCGACCAGCAGATGATTGGGGTAGTGTACGCCTTTGACCCTCTCACTTCTTCGTTTACACAACTGCTTTCCTTCGACCTGGATTACCCCAAAGGCTCACCTGCTTCCTGGTTAGGCAATCCTTCCGCCGATTGTAAAAACTGGAACCCATGGACGGCTAATTTCAGTGACCTGATCGAAAGCGGTGTCGAATTATGCTATCCACAACCGATCCTGACCGACATAGAATTCGACGTATACGGAAACATGACGCTTGGTTTTGTTGACCGGATGGGGCTTCAGGGAGGATGGTTTGATTACGATACCTCTCCGCCTACCAGCCAGGCTTATAAGAGTAACCTGGGAGGAGATATCCTCCGCGTGTATAATAACAATGGGCATTATCTACTGGAAAAAGATGCAGTAGCCGGTTATACCACTGGTTGTGGTTCCACACAGGCGGCGCCTGGACAGGGGCCCGGCGGCGGCGAGTTCTATTGCCAGGATGCCTTTGGTAGTGCTCACCAGGAGACTGCGCAGGGCGGCTTAGCGCTCCACCCCAGCAACAACGAAATTGTGACGGCTGTGATGGACCCGCTAGGGGCTTTCTCTGCTGGTTTGGCATGGTATAATAATGGTACGGGTGTTTCCACCCGTCAGTATGAGGTTTATTATTCCGGCAACAGCGGTACTACAGGCCTGTTTGGCAAAGCCGCTGGCCTGGGTGACCTCGAGCTTACCTGCAGTGAGCCCTCCCAGCAAATCGGTAACTTTTTATTTATTGATGAAAATATTAACGGTATTCAGGATCCCTGCGATACCCCGATTCCCGGCATCGATGTGTCGCTTTACAGTACCTCAGGGGCGCTGATCGCAACCACTACGACTGATGCCGACGGTTACTATTATTTCAATACTTCCGACGGGCTATTGCCGGAAACGGATTATTATATCGTATTTGGCACTGGCGGGGAATGGAGTGGTACAACCCTGAGTTATCTGGGAGATGCTTATTCCCTTACGCTGGCAAACATTGGCGCCGCCCCGCGGAATGACCTGAACGATTCCGACGCCAGCATCGCGGGCCCATCTCTCCCGGCTGCTATTCAAGGCTTCCCCTATATTTTAGCCACTACACCCCAGCAAGGAACAAGCGACCACAGCTTCGACGCCGGCTTTATCCTCCCCTCCTTCAGCGTGGGTAGCACGGTATTCCTGGATATCAATGAAGACGGTGTTCAAAATGGCGGTGAACCCGGCCTGCCGAACATCGCCGTACAATTGTACCAGGCCGGCGATGTGCCAGGGGTAGACACGCCCGTAGCCACCGACATGACCGATGGCAATGGCGATTATTTCTTTGGCAGCCTTCTGGCGGGCGACTATTTCGTCTATGTGCCTGCACCTCCGGGCATTGCTCCTGCCTCTTCCGCCGGCGCCGGCATAGCTGACAGCGATACAGATGGTAATGACGACGGTGTCCAGGCCAGCTTCGGCGGCCCAAGCCAATCGGGAATATTTACGCTTTCGTTTAGCAACGAACCGGTTGACGGCGCAGGCGAAACCGGCCAGGGCAACCTCCAGGACAACTTTGATGATGCCAATGGCAATATGACCATTGACTTTGGTTTCATCCCTGCGGTAAGCGTAGGCTCCACAGTATTTTACGATGAGAACAACAACGGCATCCAGGATGGCGGAGAGCCAGGTATAGATGGAGTGGCCATTCAATTATATAGCGTTGGCCTGGATGGCCAGCCCAATACCATGGACGATATACTGGTCGACACGGATGTGACGACTGGCGGCGGCAATTATTTCTTCTTCGGGCTTCCTCAGGGGAATTACTATTTGGTGATCCCGACTCCACCCGCAGATTACACTTTATCGAGCACAACGGATGAACTGGATCCGAACAGCGATGTAGATGAAAATGACAACGGCCTGCAACCGGGTGGCGCCGGCGCCCCTGTGCAATCGGGTATCATCACTCTGACCGTAAACGGCGAACCCGTGAACGGCGCCGGGGAAAGCGGCCCTGGCAGCGGCCAGGACGACTTTGATGATAACAACGGTAACTCGACAGTAGACTTTGGCTTCATTCCCGCAGTGAGTGTGGGGTCACTGGTCTTTGCCGACCTTGAGAACAACGGCCTGTACGATGGTGCTGACTTTGGCATCGACGGTGTGGAAGTCGAATTATGGAGCACGGGCGCCGATGGCAATAAGGGTACGGCTGATGACGCCTTCGTCGCTTCGGATATAACCTCCGGCGGCGGTGTTTATTTCATCGGCAACTTGCCGCAGGGCGAATACTACCTGAAGATACAGAGTTCACAGTTTGGAGCAGGCCAAGCCCTGGAGGCTTATGCGCTGTCCAGTACGGATATTGCCACAACAGGCACGGATAACACTACCGACAACGACGATAATGGCCTGCAGATGAGCGGCTCTGGTACTATGGTGATGTCTCCGGAGTTCACTTTGGAGCCCAATACCGAAACGGCCACGGAACCGGGGCCGGGCGGTGCGCAGGATAGTAGTGATGATGACAACGGCGATATGACCAAAGATTTCGGCTTCAGCCCGGTAGTGAGTATTGGCTCCACGGTCTTTGCCGATGTTGATAACGATGGCCAGTTTGAGCCGCAGGATGGCGAAGACGGCATCCCCGGTGTAGTAGTAGAAGTATGGAGCACTGGCCTGGATGGAGATAAAGGCACTGCGGATGATGTACTGGCAGGTTCTGATATAACAGATAGCAATGGCGACTATTTCCTGGGCGGCCTGTTCCCCGGTGAATACTATGTAGTGATTCCGGCCAGCGAATTTGGCGCCGGCGAACCCCTCCAGGGGCAGCCCTGGTCTTCGACGCCGACGGACACCAATGACAACGGCGAAGACAACGACGACAACGGTATTCAGATGGGCGGACAGGGTACCATGGTGATGTCACCGGAAATTCTGCTGGCCGCCAATACCGAGCCGGTTGCTCCGGCAGAAGGTGGCTCGGGCAGTACCCAGGACGATGCAGCTGATGCTAATGGTGATATGACCGTGGACTTCGGCTTCGTCCCGAGTGTAAGCGTGGGCTCACTCGTTTGGGCGGATGCCAATAATAATGGCCAATATGAATCAGGAGAATCCGGTATTGACGGGGTAGAAGTGCAATTATGGAGCCCCGGCCCGGATGGCGCCAAAGGCGGTGGCGACGATGTCCAAATCGTCACAGGCGCCGATGGCATCCTGGGCACAGCGGATGATATTACTGCAGCTCCGGTCCTGACTTCCGGCGGTGGCTTATACTACTTCGGCAACTTACTGCCGGGCAGCTACTATGTGGTGATCCCTGCACCGAACGCGGCTTATCCGCTTTCGAGCACACCAACGGATATGAACGCCAATAACGGCGAGGACAATGATGATAACGGTATCCAGGATGGCGGTTCCGGTACGATGGCAATGAGCAATGTGTTTGTGCTCCAGGCCGGTACGGAACCGGCAGGAGAGAGCGGCCCGGGCGGCAACCAGGATGCATCCGACGATGATAATGGCGATATGACCATTGACTTCGGCTTTATCCCGGCCATGAGTGTCGGCTCTCATGTGTTTGCCGACCTGAATAACAACGGCCTGTACGATGGCGCCGACTTCGGCATCGACGGCGTGGCAGTTGAATTGTGGAGCACCGGCCCCGATGGCGACAAAGGCACGGCCGATGACGCCCTGATCGCTACGGATGTAACCACTGGTGGCGGTGTGTATTATTTCAACGCCCTGCCGGAAGGGGAGTACTACCTGAAAATACAGAATACCCAGTTCGGCGCCGGAGAAGCCCTTGAGGCTTACCCCCTGTCGAGTGCTGATATTGCATCTTCAGATACGGACAACCCCACCGATAACGACGATAACGGCCTGCAGATGGGCGGCGCCGGTGGTATGGTGATGTCACCGGAGTTTACCCTGGAAACTAATACCGAGCCCACTACAGAACCGGGCCCGGGCGGCGCGCAGGACGACGGTGATGACGCCAATGGCGATATGACCAAAGACTTTGGCTTCAGCCCGGCAGTGAGTATCGGCTCTACAGTCTTTTCAGATATAGATAATGACGGCTTGTTCGAGCCACAGGATGGCGAGAACGGCATCCCTGGCGTAGTGGTGCAGGTATGGAGCACCGGCCCTGATGGCGACAAAGGCACAGCAGATGACGTACAAGTTGGCTCAGATATTACGGATAGCAACGGCGACTATTACGTAGGAGGCCTGTATGAAGGCGAGTACTATGTGGTAATCCCTGCCAGCGAATTTGGCGCCGCCGAGCCTCTGGAAACACAGCAGTGGTCTTCCATCCCGACCGATACGAATGACAACGGCGAAGATGATGACGACAACGGTATTCAGATGGGCGGCCCGGGTACGATGGTGATGTCTCCGGAAATCATACTGGCAGCCGGCACTGAGCCGGTAGCCCCAGCCGAAGATGGCTCGGGCAGTACGCAGGACGATGCAGCGGATGCCAATGGCGACATGACGGTTGACTTCGGCTTTGTGCCGAGTGTCAGCGTGGGCTCGCTGGTATTTGCTGATGAAGATAACAATGGCTTGTTTGACGGCTCCGATAGCGGTATCAATGGCGTTGAAGTGCAGTTGTGGAGCCCCGGCCCGGATGGAACGAAAGGTGGTGGCGACGATGTACAGATCATCACCGGCGCGGACGGCCTGCTCGGAACTGCCGATGATATCGCCGCAGCACCGGTTGTGACTGCTGGCGGCGGCCTGTATTACTTCGGCAACCTGTTGCCGGGCAACTACTATGTGGTAGTTCCGACGCCGGATGCTGCATACCCGCTCTCTAGCACGCCTACCGATCCCGATGCCAACAATGGCGAAGATAATGATGACAATGGTATCCAGGATGGCGGCCTGGGCACGATGGTTATGAGCAGCGTGTTTGAACTGTCAGTTGCCGCTGAACCCATGGGCGAAAGTGGCCCGGGCGGCAACCAGGATGCTGCCAATGACGACAATGGCGACATGACCATCGACTTCGGCTTTATTCCGGCCATGAGTGTTGGCTCTCATGTGTTTGCCGACCTGGACAACAACGGCCTGTTCGACGGCGCCGACTTCGGCATCGACGGCGTGGCAGTAGAGTTGTGGAGCACCGGCGCCGATGGCGACAAAGGCACGGCCGATGACGCCCTGATCGCTACGGATATAACTACTGGTGGCGGTGTCTATTTCTTCGATGGACTTTTGGAAGGCGAGTATTTCCTTAAGATTCAAAGTGCTCAGTTCGGTGCGGGAGAAGCCTTGGAGGCCTACCCGTTGTCGAGTGCTGATATTGCCACTTCCGATACAGATAACACAACTGATAATGACGACAACGGCCTGCAGATGGGCGGCGCCAGCGGTATGGTGATGTCTCCTGAATTTACCCTGGAATCCAATACGGAGTCCACAACCGAACCGGGCCCAGGTGGTGCACAGGACGATAGCGATGATGACAACGGCGATATGACCAAAGACTTTGGCTTTACGCCGGCCGTTAGCGTGGGCTCCACCGTATTCCTGGATGAAGACAATGATGGTATTCAGGATCTGAATGAGCCTGGTATCCCCGGTGTAGTGCTCGAGCTCTATGATGCCGGCCCGGATAAGCTGATCGGTACGGCCGACGATGGCGGCCTGGTGGCTACCACGACTACAAACTCCGTCGGCGACTACTACTTTGGCGGCCTGTACGAGGGCAACTATTACATCCAGGTACCTGCCAGCCAGTTTGGCGCCGGCATGTCGCTGGAGAACGCCACTTTGTCTTCGGTGAATACGGATACGAATGACAACCAGGAAGACTTTGATGATAATGGTTCGCAAACTGTTCAGGGTACAACTACTACCTCACCGGTATTCATGCTGATGGCTGGAACCGAGCCGGTAGGTGGCGCCGAAGATGCCCAGGGTGGCATCCAGGACGATGCCAGCGACGCCAATGGCGATATGACCATTGACTTCGGTTTTGTACCCATTTACTTCGACCTGGCGTTGATCAAGGAATTGGGCGCCGGCCAGAGCAACATGGTGGAACCTGGTGATGAGGTTGATTACACCATTACCGTGTTCAACCAGGGTAATGTAGCTGCCGACAATATCACCGTCACGGATTATGTGCCGGCAGGTATGGCGTTCAACCCGGCCCTGAACCCGGGCTGGAGCCTTAACGGCAATGGCGACCCGCAAACCACGATCACTATTCCGGGCGGCTTGCAACCGGCGGCTTCTACTACGGTAAATATTACCTTGACGGTGAATGCTCCCCTGTCTTCCGGCACTACGCTGGTGAACGTTGCGGAGATCAGCAATGCTACCGACTTCCAGGGCTTCCCGCAGGATGATGTCGACTCCACACCGGATGATGTGGACAACAATGATACCTACCTGAATGACAACGAAGTCAATGGCGATGGAACGAATGGTGGCGACGAAGATGATCAGGACCCTGCGGAAGTTATCGTGGAACCCTTCGACCTGGCCCTGGTCAAACTGCTGGGCCCGAACCAGTCAAATATGGTGGAACCGGGTGACAACGTTTCCTATGTCATCGAAGTGATCAACCAGGGCATGATTCCGGCTGACAATATCGTCGTAACGGATTACCTTCCGGCGGGAATGTCTTTCAATGCCGGCCTGAACCCGGGCTGGAGCCTGAATGGCAACGGCGACCCGCAAACAACGATCAGCATCAATGGCGGCCTGCAACCTGGCGCCTCTACTACCGTAAGCATCATGCTCACGGTGGACGATCCTTTGCCGGCAGGCGCCAGCCTGGTGAACCTTGCGGAGATCAGCGGCGCCACCGATGAGGATGGCAACCCGGTTGAGGATATTGACTCCACACCGGATGAGATAGATGATAACGATACTTACCTGCAGGATAATGATGTCAGCGGCGATGGCAACGACGGTGAAGATGAAGATGACAGCGACCCGGCAGAGGTGATCGTCGAGCCCTTTGACCTGGCTCTGACGAAGACATTGGCCAATGGGCAATCCAATATGGTAGAACCGGGTGACAATGTGATGTACACCATTCGCGTCTACAACCAGGGCATGATTCCGGCTGACAATATCGTTATTTCGGATTATGTGCCTGCAGGTATGGCATTCAACCCCGCCTTGAACTTTGGTTGGGCCCTGAATGGCAATGGCGACCCGGCTATTACGCTTAGTGATGCCAACAACCGGCTGCCGGCCGGTGGCCTGGCCCCGGGAGCAAATATTTCGGTGAATATCATTTTGACCGTAAACGACCCGCTTCCGGCAGGTACCAGTCTGCTAAACTTTGCTGAAATCAACAGCGCTACCGATGAAGACGGCAATGCCGTACAGGATGTCGACTCCACGCCGGATGATGTGGATGGCAACGATACGTACCTGGTAGACAATGAGTTGAATGGTAATGCCAATACCGGTGGCGACGAAGACGACCACGACCCGGCAGAGGTGATCGTCGAGCCCTTCGACCTGGCCTTGACGAAAGTGCTGGCCAATGGCCAGTCCAGTATGGTTGAACCGGGCGATAACGTCACCTTCACCATTCGGGTGATCAACCAGGGCATGATCCCGGCCGACAATATCGTCGTAACGGACTATGTGCCGGCGGGCATGTCCTTCAACCCGGCCCTTAACCCGGGCTGGAGCCTCAATGGAAACGGCGACCCCAACCGCACAATTACTGTCCCCGGGGGCTTGCAACCGGGCGCTTCCAGAACGGTGAACATAATCCTGACCCTGGATGATCCGCTTCCGGCGGGCACAAGCCTGGTGAACTTCGCCGAAATCAGCGATGCCACCGATGAAGACGGCAATGCCGTACAGGATGTCGACTCCACGCCAGATGACGTGGAAGATAATGATACTTATTTGATTGACAACTTCGTCAATGGTGATGCTAATGAAGGCGAAGACGAGGATGATCACGACCAGGCCACCGTCATTGTCGAGCCTTTCGACCTTGCTTTGGTCAAGGAACTTGCTAACGGGCAGGCTTCGATGGTAGAACCGGGTGATGATGTCGCTTTCACCATTACGGTGATTAACCAGGGTATGATCCCGGCTGACAACATCGTCATCACGGATTACGTGCCGGCAGGTATGTCCTTCAACCCGGCCCTGAACCCGGGCTGGAGCCTCAACGGCAACGGCGATCCGGCAACGGCCCTTTCAATAGGTGGCGGCTTACAGCCTGGCGCATCTACAACAGTAAATATTATCCTGACAGTAGATGACCCCCTGATGGCCGGCCTGACGCTGGTGAACTTCGCCGAGATCAGCGGCGCCACCGATGAGGATGGTAATGCGGTACAGGACATCGACTCCACACCGGACGATTTAGACAACAATGATACTTATCTGTCCGATAACGATACCAGCGGTAATGGTAATAACGGTGAAGACGAAGACGACCACGACCCCGCTCAGGTTACTATTGAAGCTTTCGACCTGGCATTGGTGAAGAAATTGGCAACGGGCCAGTCCTATCTGGTTGAACCCGGCGACAATATCACCTATTCCATCGAGGTGATCAATCAGGGCATGATTCCGGCTGATAATATCGAGATCACAGACTATGTACCGGCAGGTATGACGTTCAACCCGGCCCTGAACCCGGCTTGGGGTACGAATGCCAATGGTGATCCGTTCACGGTGCTTTCCATCGTAGGCGGCCTGCTGCCCGGCCAGTCCGTGACGCTCAATATCGTTCTGACCGTAAATGCCCCGCTGCCATCTGGCGCTTCTTTGGTGAACTTCGCCGAGATCAGCGGTGCTACCGATGAAGATGGTAATACCGTCCAGGACATTGACTCTACGCCGGATGATATCGATGACAACGATACTTACCTGGCCGACAATGACGTCAGCGGTAACGGAAATGAAGGAGAAGATGAGGACGATCATGACCAGGCTACGGTGGTAGTGAAACCCTTCGACCTGGCATTGGTGAAGATTCTGTCTAACGGCCAATCTGCATCAGTAGAACCAGGTGATGATGTTAGTTTCACCATCCGCCTGATTAACCAGGGTATGATCCCTGCTGACAATATCGTTGTCACGGACTACGTGCCGGCCGGCATGACGTTCAACCCGGCCCTGAACCCGGGCTGGAATCTCAATGGCAATGGCGACCCGCAAACCACCATCACTATAGCCGGTGGCTTGCAGCCAGGTACTTCTACTACGGTAGACATTATCCTGACTGTAGATGACCCGCTCTCTGCCGGCCTGATGCTGGTGAACTTTGCAGAAATCAGCGGCGCCACCGACGAAGACGGCAACCCCGTACAGGATGTGGACTCCACTCCGGATGACGTGGACGGCAACGATACCTATCTGGTGGACAACAGCGTCAGCGGCAACGCCAATGAGGGTGATGATGAAGACGACCATGACCCGGCAACGGTTATCGTAGAGGCATTCGACCTTGCCCTGGTCAAACAACTGGGCCCGAACCAGCCGAATATGGTAGAACCGGGTGATGACGTGGCTTTCGCCATCACCGTAATCAACCAGGGTATGATCCCTGCCGACAACATCGTTGTCACGGACTACGTGCCGGCCGGAATGACGTTCAACCCGGCCCTGAACCCGAGCTGGAACCTGAACGGCAACGGCGACCCGCAAACGACGATTAACATTGCCGGTGGCCTGCAACCCGGAGCTTCTATGACGGTGAACATCACCCTGACAGTAGACGACCCGCTGGCCGCCGGAACCTCCTTACTGAACTTTGCAGAAATCAGTGGTGCAACCGATGAAGACGGCAATGCCGTACAGGACATCGACTCTACCCCTGATGATATCGATAACAACGATACGTATCTGTCCGACAACGACACAAGTGGTAATGGCAACGACGGCGAGGATGAAGACGACCACGACCCGGCGGAGGTTATCGTAGAGCCCTTCGACTTAGCATTATTCAAGGAACTCGGCGCAGGCCAGGCGGCTACAGTTGAACCCGGAGATACCGTGTTGTTCACCATAACAGTGGTCAACCAGGGTATGATCCCGGCTGATAATATCGAGATAGTGGACTACCTGCCCTCAGGCATGAGCTTCGATCCCAACTTGAACACCACCTGGGCTTTGAACGGCAACGGCGATCCGGCAACGACGCTGGTTATTGCCGGCGGCCTGCAGCCTGCTGCTTCGACAACGGTAGACATCTACCTGGTAGTGGATGCTCCCCTAACAGCGGGCGCCAGCCTGGTAAACTTCGCCGAGATCGCTGGCGCGACTGACGAAGATGGCAATGCCGTACAGGATATCGACTCTACACCGGATGATACGAATGATAATGATACTTATTTACAGGATAACGACATCGATGGTAACGGCCAGAATGGCGGAGATGAAGACGACCACGACCCGGCGACGGTGACGGTAGAGGCCTTCGACCTCGCCCTGGTGAAACTGTTGGGCGACGGGCAGCCAAGCCTGGTGCAACCCGGCGACACAGTGGCCTTTACGATCCGCGTGATCAACCAGGGCATGATTGCCGCTGACAACATCCTGGTAACGGATTACCTGCCCTCGGGCCTGAACTTCGACGGTACGATCGGCGGAAACGCCGGTTGGGCCATCAGCGGAGCCCTGGTGCAGCGCACCATTAGCGTTGCTGCCGGCGACTTGCCCACAGGTGGGCTGGCGCCTTCGGACTCGGTAGACGTATCCCTGTTCCTGACCTTGGATTCACCCATTCCGGCGGGCACCTCCATCCAAAACGTGGCGGAAATCACTGCCGCTACGGATGAGTTCGGCGGCCCGCAACAAGATGTGGATTCCACGCCGAATGACGACCCGGACGATGACAACTACCTGCAGGATAACGAGGTGAGTGGCGACGGCAACGATGGCGAGGACGAAGACGACCATGATGTGGAAGTGATTGAAATCCTGCCCTTCGACCTGGCGCTTTATAAAGTGCTGGGCAACGGGGAAGATGCTACGGTAGAACCTGGCGATACGGTGGTCTTTACCATTACCGTTGTCAACCAGGGCGCAATCATCGCCAACAACATCACTGTTACCGATTACCTGCCCGCAGGTATGTCCTTCGACCCGAGCCTGAACCCGGGTTGGGCGCTGAACGGAAACGGGCAGCCCGAATTTACCATGGTGCTGGCCAGTGGGCTGTTGCCTGGTAAATCACAATCGGTTGACATCGCACTCGTGATCGATGCCCCGCTGCCGGCTGGAACGGAATTAGTGAATTTCGCAGAAATCACTGCCGCTACCGACGAAAACGGCGGCCCGCAACAGGATGTCGACTCCACGCCGGACGATACCGATGATAACGACCTCTACCTGGAGGACAACTACATCGATGGCAACGGCCTGGCTGGTGGTGATGAAGACGACCACGACCCGGCATTTGTAACCGTAGAAGCGTTCGACCTTGCGCTGTACAAAGAGCTTGGTGCAGGCCAGTCGGCCACGGTAGAGCCGGGCGACACGGTGCTCTTCACCATCACGGTAGTGAACCAGGGCGATATCGCTGCGGACAACATCGAAGTAGTGGACTACGTGCCTGCGGGCATGAGCTTCGATGCTACGCTGAACGGGGGCTGGTCCCTGAACGGGAACAGCGACCCTGCCACGGTTCTGAGCATTGCAGGTGGCCTGCAGCCCGGCGCCTCTACGACGGTGGACATCTACCTGGTAGTCGACGCCCCGCTGGCAGCCGGCACGAGCCTGGTGAACTTCGCGGAGATAGCCGGAGCAACGGACGAGAATGGAGATGCGCAACAGGATGTTGACTCCACTCCGGATGACAACGACGGCAACGATGTATATACACAAGACAACTTCATAGACGGCAATGGCAACGATGGCGAAGACGAAGACGACCACGACCCGGCGACGGTGACGGTGGAAGTATTCGACCTTGCGCTGATCAAGATCCTTGCCAACGATCAGAGCGCTTCGGTAGAACCAGGCGATACGGTGCACTACCGCATCCGGGTAATCAACCAGGGCATGATCGCAGCAGACAACATCGTAGTCTCGGACTATGTTCCGGCGGCGATGAGCTTCGAGAACGGCATTGCGGGCAACGCAGGCTGGAGCGAGGTGGTCGCTGGCACGATCCAGCGGACGCTAAGCGTAGCCAATGGCAATTTACCGGCTGGTGGCCTGCAGCCCGGCGAAGAGGTAGAGGTGAGCCTGTACCTGACACTAGGCAGCCCGCTGCCGGCGGGCACGAGCGTACGGAACTTTGCGGAGGTAACAGCTGCAACAGATGAGAATGGCGATGCGCAGCAGGACGTAGACTCTACGCCGGACGACATTGACGACAACGACGTTGTGAACAACGACAACGACGTGAGCGGCAATGGTAACCAGGGCGAAGACGAGGACGACCACGATTATGCAGACATCACCACGCAGGCGTTCGACCTTGCGCTGTACAAGGTGCTTAGCCCGGGCCAGCCAATGGTAGTAGAGCCTGGCGATACGGTATACTTCACGATCAATGTTGTGAACCAGGGGACGATTGCAGCCGACAACATCAAGGTTACGGACTATGTGCCCACAGGCATGAGCTTCGACGGTACGCTGAACCCCGGTTGGGTAGTTTCTCTTGGAAAGTACCAGCGTACTTTGAGCGTAGCCAATGGCAGCCTGCCAAGTGGTGGACTGGTGAGTGGTGCTACCATCGCCGTAGAAATTGCGCTTACTATTGATCCTCCCCTGGCAGCTGGCGTCAGCCTCGTGAACTTTGCGGAGATTACCAGTGCTACTGATAGCAATGGCGATGCCCAGCAGGACATTGACTCTGCTCCGGATAGCGACGGCAATAACGATACCGTCCTTCAGGATAACGATATCGATGGCAACGGCCTGGCCGGTGGCGATGAAGACGACCATGACTATGCGGAAGTAGTCACAGAGGCTTTCGACCTTGCGCTCTATAAAGTACTGAGTGATGGCCAATCCATGATTGTGGAACCTGGTGATACGGTGAGCTACACGATCAACGTCGTCAACCAGGGCATGATCGCGGCAGATAACATCGTGGTGACGGATTACATCCCATCCGGTATGTTCTTCGACGGCCCGCTCAACCTGGGATGGACGTTTGTATCCGGCAAAGCGGTTAGAACGCTTAGCGCTGCCAATGGCCTGCTGCCTTCCGGTGGCCTGGCTCCGGACAATACGGTAAGCGTTAACCTGCAACTGGTAGTGGCTTCACCACTGCCACAGGGTACCTCGCTGGTTAACTTTGCTGAGATCACTTCGGCTACGGATGAGAATGGCGATCCGGTGGAGGATGTCGATTCCAGCCCGGACAATAACCCGGGTAACGACAACTATCTGGATGACAACGACATCGACGGCAATGGCCTGGCCGGCGGGGATGAAGACGATCACGACCCTGCGGTGGTGGTGACCGAAGCCTTTGACCTCGCATTGGTCAAACTGCTGGGTGACGGACAGCAACCCTATGTGGAACCGGGCGACACGGTATTGTTTACCATTGAAGTGATCAACCAGGGTATGATCGCTGCCGATAATATCTTAGTAGCGGATTACATTCCGGATGGCCTGAACTTTGATGCGGCCCTGAACCCGGATTGGAACACCACCAGCTACGGTGCTGTTACGGCTCTGAGTGTAGCCGGCGGTGAACTGCCGACAGGCGGCCTGTCTCCAGGCGCATCGGTTACTGTAGATATCAACCTGATTGTTGATAACCCGATTAACCCGGGTGTTGGCCTACTGAACTTTGCCGAGATTGTAACGGCCACAGATGAAAATGGCGCACCACAGGTGGACATTGACTCTGATCCGGATAACAACCCGAATAACGATACCTATCTTCAGGACAACGAGGTGAGCGGTAACGGCAACGATGGCGAAGACGAGGACGACCACGATGGCGCCCTGGTGACGACAGAAGTGTTCGACCTTGCTCTAACCAAGCGCCTGAAAGAGGGCCAGAACCAGATCGTTTACCCGAGTGACACCATTACTTTTGAAATAGAGGTGTTCAACCAGGGCCAGGTGGCTGCGGATAACATCTCGGTAGTAGACTACGTGCCCAGTGGCTTCCTGTTCGACGCCGCCTTGAACCCTGCCTGGATGGTGAATGCCAGTGGGTATCCGCAAACTACTGTTAGCGTTGCGGAAGGCGAGTTGCCTGCCGGCGGCCTGCAGCCTGGCTTCTCCTACATCGCCGAAATCCGCTTGATCGTGGACCCGGGAGTAGAACAAGGTCAGGACTTGCTGAACTTTGCCGAGATCAGTAGCGCTACAGATGACGAAGGCAACCTGGAAGCCGATATTGATTCTACGCCGGATGATGATCCCGATAACGATATTTACGTAAATGACAACGAGACGACGGGCAACGGAATGCTTGGCGGTGACGAAGACGACCACGACCCGGCATTCGTCGATGTGGCCTGCTATAAGTCACCGGGCGAAGACGCGGAGATATCTGTCTGCCTTGGTTGCGCTGCGGCGCAGGTGGTAGTGGACTTCTTCGGTTCGCTGGGAGGCAACCCATGGCCAGGCGGTTTCTGGACCGATGTAGACAACAGCGGCCTGGATTTAAGCACCCCGACGATGGTAACGGTAACGGGGCTGGAAGCTGGTTTCTATCACTTCCGCTACACGATACCAGGTGTGAATAACTGCGTATCGAAGTCTGCTATCCTGACGCTGGAAGTTGTGTCGATCGAGAACCTGGTGTGCAACGCCAATGTAAACATCAGCCTGGGCGAAAGCTGCGAGGGCGAGGTTTCGGTAGACAACATCCTGGAAGGCGACCTGCCGTGTTACACAGACCTGGAGGTGCATATCATCAACCTGGAGGGCAATGACATCGGCAACGTGGTCAACTCGAACCACATCGGCCAGACGCTCTTCGTTAAAGTGGTCGACCCGATGTGTGACAACCACTGTTGGGGCACCATTAAGGTGGAGGACAAGAAAGCGCCGGTGATTGACTGCCCGGAGAATACGGATGAAGCTACGGTTACTCAGGAGGTACACCAGATAAGTGGCGAGCTGATGCCGGCTGATGAGTCGATCAACCTGGCGGATCACTCCTGCTTCATCGAAACGGCGGTGCCACAGGCAGGTGGCCACTACTACGACCTGATCCCGTTCCAGGTGAATGTGGACGATTACTACACCTTCCAGATGATTTCGAGCTGGGGGGATGGTTCTGCAGCGGTCTTTGCCGGCAGTTTTAACGAGGCTCAGCCTTGCCAGAACATGATCGCACAACAGGATGATGTGGTCAATGGCGCCGGTGGTGTAAGCTTAGACCCGCTATTTAGCATGACACTGCCGCTGGAAGCTGGCCAGGTATACTATCTATTCACCTCTAGTTGGGAAGCCAACCAGACGGGTGATTACACCTGGAATGTGTTTAGCGCCAGTGGTGGAGGCTGGATCGGGAGCTGGGATACGACTTATGTTACGAACCAGGTGGATTGGTCGGTAGATACGACGATTACGTTCAACGGCTTGCCAACGACAAGCATAACGCTGACGAACGAATTGATCTGTTCAGACCTCGACCAGATACTGAATAACCCGGCAAGCCTGGCCTATACAGGCGCGGCAACAGCGACGGACAACTGTACGAATGATGTGGACATTGACTTCTCCGACGCCATCTTCGGCCCGGCCGGGGATTGTGACGAAACGGTGGTTCTGCGGACGTTCACAGCTACGGACGGCTCCGGAAATATTGACCAGTGTGTACAGGAGATACGAGTGCGCAAGGCAACGCTGGCGGATGTCAACCTGCCGCCCTTCACGGCTGTGCTGGAATGTGACGAAAGCTTCACAACGCTGTCGAACGGCAACCCCTCGCCGGAAGTGACAGGGTACCCGGTAATTCGCACCGCCTTCGGTATTTACCCGCTAAGCGATGACTTCTGTAACATAGGAGCTACCTATGAAGACCAGCCGCGGATCAATGTCTGCGAAG
Source organism: Lewinellaceae bacterium (assembly GCA_020636215.1). Taxonomy (GTDB): domain Bacteria; phylum Bacteroidota; class Bacteroidia; order Chitinophagales; family Saprospiraceae; genus JACJYE01. Next base: position 130,761 of record JACJYG010000004.1, on the reverse strand, counting down.
GCACCTACAAGTTCATACGCCACTGGGTATTGGTAGACTGGTGCGCCGGCGGGGCTCCGTTGCAATACAACCAGTTGATCAAGGTGGGCGACTTTACGCCGCCTACTGTTACCGGGCCTACCGAAGATTACGACTGGGATGGCGAACCGGATGTGATCACTTACTCTACCGGGCCGTTCTCCTGCGAAGCTGCTTTTGAGGCGCCCTTACCAGAGGTGAGCGACAATTGCTCAAGCTGGGAAGTATTGACTGAAGTGCTGGACACCGTATTGGTGGACGTGTACGATCAATATGGCCAGCTTACCGGACAACAAGTAGATACAGTGATTTTGGCTACCATACCCTTTGATGCGACTAGCCGCATAATCAGCAGTATCCCGGCGGGTGAGAACCTGTTCCGCTACACGGTAACGGATGACTGCGGTAACAAAGTGGTCCACTACGTACCCTTTGTAGTCAAAGACCAGATCGAGCCCTCAGCTGTCTGCAATGATGACCTGCACATTTCGATTGGTGGTGAAAATTATGCCCGCATTTACGCTGAGGATATTGACGAAGGCTCGACCGACAACTGTGGCATCGCCAGTATTGAGGTGCGCCGTAACAAGTTTGATGCAGAGAGCTTTACCTGTGGTGACGGCTGGTCTGAATGGGCTGATTTTGTGGATTTCTTCTGTTGCGACGCAGCGGATACCATCACCATAGAGATGCGTGTGACGGACTTTGACGGCAACGAGAATATTTGCTGGCTGACAGTGGTTCCGGAAGAGAAAGTTCGGCCCTACTGCTCCGCTCCGCATGATGTGTCGATCGGTTGCGATTCGCTTCCTTATGGATTCGAACCGGATAGTATCAGCCAGTTGGTGGCGCTCTTCGGAGAAGCTACAGCCACCGACAATTGCGGGGCTACTATCGAAGAACTGACGCCTGTACTTAACCTGGAATGTGGCTTTGGCTCTATCACCCGGCGCTTCCGTGCGACGGACATCCATGGCAATCAGAGCAACAATTTCTGTCAGCAGGTAGTGACGATCGAAGAAGTGCACAACTACGAGATCAAATTCCCGGCCGACGCTTCAGCAGTGTGTGGCCAGGCCGAGCCGGATAGTGTTAGCGTACAGGAAATTGGTTGCGACCTACTGGCTATTAGCCATACGGATGAATTCTTCAGCGCCTCAGGCGATGAATGCTACAAGATCTTCCGTACCTGGAGAGTGATCAACTGGTGCCAGTATGACGGCGAAAGCGATCCATTTGTCATCGGCCGCGACGAAGATTGCGACAACCAGCCTGGCGATGAAGCAGTATGGGTGCTGCACCGCCCGAACGGTTATACTTACATCGACCGGGATAATGATGAGAAGGAACCGAACAACGTGCCTCTTGCCTTCCAGAACGTATGTTGGGGTATCGACGACTTCTGGCGCAAGGTTGACAACGACGGTGGTTACTTTGAGTACTTACAGATCATCAAAGTGTACGACGACATTGATCCCGTAGTGATATTTGAAGTACAGGACGCCTTCTGCAGTTTCGATAATACAAACTGTACAGGCCTGGTGGAATATCCGTTCAGTATCGATGAAAATTGTACGCCGAACGACCTGACGGTCAAGGTATTCCTGGATGCCAATAACGACGGCAACCTGGATGGCGAGATCACTGCTGAGGCTCTGAGTGGAAGCTTCCCGGATTACACCATCTCGGGCAACTTCCCGATCGGTAGCCACCGCTTCGAAGTACAGGTGCAGGATGGATGCGGCAATGCTACGAGTGTTGACATTCCGTTCGAAGTGAAGGACTGCAAGGCTCCGGCGCCGGTGTGTATCAACGGCCTGGCCACCGAGCTGATGCCGTTCGATATCGATGGTGATGGCATATTCGACGATGGCCGTATGACGCTTTGGGCAAGTGACTTCATCGTCAGCCCAATGGAAGATTGTTCCGGGCCGGTTACCTACTCCATCAACCGGATTGGCGACTCCGCCAACGTGGACTCTACAGCCATAGTGCTGACCTGCGCCGATACGGGCAACCTGGTAGTTGAGATTTGGGCCTGGGATGCCGCTGGCAACAGCGACTTCTGTGAAACCTACATCGAGGTACAGGATAACTTCGGAGTTTGCGGAAGCGATACCCTCTTACTGGCAGCCGGTAGTATTGCAACCGAGGCAAACAGTATGGTGGAGGATGTAGAAGTGACGCTTAGTGGCGAGGGCTTCGATGTGATGATGACTGGCGCCAATGGCTGGTATGGATTTTCCGGCCTGCAGGAAGGTTATGACTACACGGTGACACCCATGCGCAACGGCGACTATCTTAACGGAGTATCGACCTATGACCTGGTGGTCATCAGCAAGCACATCCTGGGTGTGGCGCCGCTGAACAGCCCGTACAAGATCATCGCTGCGGACGTTAACAACTCGCATACGGTGACGACGCTGGATATGATCTTGCTGCGCAAGCTGATCTTATCGGTCGATACGGAGTTTGGCAACAATAATAGTTGGCGCTTTGTTGCCCGAAGCTATGTGTTCCCTGAACCTGCTAATCCATGGCTTGAAGACTTCCCTGAAGTCATTAGTATCAACAACTTGCCGACTGCCGGACTGAACGATGCCGATTTTATAGCGGTGAAAGTTGGAGACGTGACCCTGGATGCAATTACCAACAGCCTGCAGGCAGTGGAGGAACGCAATCGAGTGGCTACCCTGGCATTCAACGTACAGAATGAGGAAGTGAAGGCCGGCAATGAATACACGGTAGTATTCACGGCGCCTGACATTGATATCACGAGTGGTTACCAGGCCACGCTGACATTCGACAACGAAGCTTTGGAATTGGTGGACATCATCGAAGGAGTGGCGAAGGTTGATAACTTTGGCCTGCGCTATCTGGAGGAAGGCCTGATCACCACCAGCTGGAACGGTATTCCCCCCGCCCACTCGCGTTCGGGTAAAACTTCCCATTTCCCACTTCCGAATTCGGAAATGTTCAGTCTGGTATTCCGGGCCAGGGAAGATGCACGCCTGAGTGAGTTGCTGGGCATTAGCTCCCGCATCACGAAAGCCGAGGCTTACAATACCGATGGCGAATACATGGACGTAGCGATTGAATTTAGCGAAAGCACTGTTGCCGCCGATAAATTCGAACTCTACCAGAACCGGCCCAACCCATTCCGCGAGGAAACCATAATCAGCTTCAACCTGACTCAGGCTGATCAAGTGACGGTGACGATAGCGGATGTAAGTGGCAGGACGCTTAAACTGGTCCGCCTGGATGGAGTGAAAGGGTACAATGAACTGAAACTGAAACGAGGAACCCTACCCACCGGCGTACTCAGCTACTCGGTGAAGTCGGGTCAGGACACCGCAACGAAGAAGATGATCCTTACAGAGTAAAAATGGCAATAGATTCCAATCCATAACACCAATAAAGACAGCGCCTGATCCCAACTGGTGTGACATTTGGCGCTGTCCTATAAACTAGTGATGACCGATATGCCGGGGGGCCGCAGGGCCTGCCCGGCATTATTTTTGGCTATATTATCAAATTGTTGTTTTTTAGTTGGTTGATGTCTGGAAATGAAAGCAATTCATTACCGGACAATCAGTTAAACTTTGCCACGATATAAATTGTAAATTTGCGAAAACATCAATTTTCGGAGATCCCAACACAAAATGGTTTTTGGAAGAAGAACGATATGGGCGTGTTTGATAGTAGGTGTATTGGCCCTTGGTTCCAATAACGCAAGTGGGCAGTCGATTGTCGTGCAGGCACGATTGATAACCTCCGAAGAAGGCATGGCCAGCAACAACGTCCTCGGACTTCTGCAGGCAAAAGATGGGCGGATATGGATCTCTACCGACCAGGGGCTGGACTGTTACGACGGGGAAAACTTTGAGCATTTTACGGCCAAGCGCCATAGCCTGCCATCTAATCAGAATGACCTGTTACTGGAGGACACGGAAGGATTGTTATGGGTGGGGAAAACCTCTGTATTTTTCGACAAGGGATATATTCGTTTCAAAGACCCTCGAATTTTTATTTTTGACCCTTTGAAAAAAAAGGGCTTGCCGTTTTCCGAATATTTCGGGCAGGAAGCGCCGGTGCGGGAATCAGACATCCATGGTATTTGTCAGGACAAAGAAAAGGGGTTATTGATCAGCACGGGCCGGGGCCAGGTATTCCGCTACTTTAAAGGGCATTTCGAACTTCAATTGGATAATCACGGCGCATTTCCCATTTACATGGCTTTACCCGCCGAAGAAGGCGGATTCTGGGTGCTGAGCGGCCGTTATTTACATCGAATGCAAGCGGATGGACAGAAGGTGGAATCGGATACATTACCTTTCGCTGGAGCCTTTATGAACCTCCTCTCAAATGGAGCGCTTGCTATACGGAATCGTTTGGCCTCCAAATCGAGCTTCCCGAATGTACTTCTAAAACATGCAGGATCTCAAATGGATGGCCATTACCAGTTACCCGAAAAAGGAAAGCTGGATATCCGCATTTTTAGAAGTATACACGAAAGCCCGGATCAAAAACTCTGGTGCAGAAAAAACGATGGTTTTGAGGTGTATGAAAAAAGCGGGGCCCTGATTTTTGACCTGGCGGCTCAATTTCCGGAGCATGCCCGCTTGTCCGTAGGCAGTTTCCCCTATTTTGACCATACTGGCCTGGCCTGGCTGCCAATAGTGGATGGTGTAATATTATTGAAACTGGAGGACCTGAATTTCAAGCGTTTCCTTTCGGAAGGGAAAGTCAGTATTCGCGGCATCATAGGGTTGCCGGATGGGCAACTGTTGGTGAATTCCTACAAGGGGTCTTTTGTGCTCAATCCTGCCAATGGCAATTATCGGTTACTTTCTGAATTTTTGACAGGCCTGGGGTTGGCCTATGGGCCGGATGGAACGGTCTGGATGGGTGAACATGGCCCCAAGATATGGCAGTATTTTCCGCAGGAGGGCAAAATAAATAGCAAAGAATTATTGGGTTATGATGCCCTTACGGAAAGCATTCAACCTTTTGTCAGCCGGAATGGAACGACCTGGATTGGAACCTTAAATGGCCTGGCGCGCCTGGATACGGCCGACGGTAGTTTTAGGATGTGTGAGGCCTTGAACCGGGAATATGGCCTGACTAACAGATCTGTCCGGTCCTTCCTGGAGGTGGAAGAAGGAATCTACCTGGCAACTGATGGAGGGCTTTTTATACTTCAGCCGGATAAAGGCATTATTGAACCTGCCCTGGGTTTGCCGCCGATTGACCTGTACCACCTGCAACAGGTAGCTCCCGGGCAATTCTGGCTGGCCAGCCGGGGAGAAGGCCTGTGGCAATGGAACGCTAAAACAGGCGAGTACCATCAATACACGGTTAAAGATGGTTTGCCCAGCAATATCGTCTATGCTGTCTATCCCTGTCGGCGGGGGTATTTGTGGCTTTCGACCCAGGATGGCCTGTGTGCTTTCCATCCGGATCGCAGGGAGATGCATGTCTTTCAAACAAAAAGTGGGCTTCCCTTCAATGAGTTCAATTATCTGGCGCATTACCAGGCAACCGATGGGACACTCTACTTTGGGGGTGTACGAGGCATCGTGGCGTTTCATCCGGAGGACATAGTTTTGGAAGAAGATAGCAGGGCTCAACTGCAGGTTACGCGCTTTCAACAATATAACCGTAAGGAGGGAGGTATGGAAGACCTTACCCCAGCCTTTCTACAAAGCCCTGGAATCCACCTGCGCCCCAGTGATGACTTTTTCATCCTGGATTTTGTGCTTCAGGACTATCTGGCGCCGGAAGAAAACCGTTATGCTTACCGCCTCGATGGCCTTGATGAAGAATGGCAGTACATCAGGGAAAGCCAACTCCGCTTTAGTGGCCTTCCCTATGGCCAGTACCAGTTGCGGATAAAAGCCATGGGGCACGATGGCCGTTGGGCGGAAAAGGAGTTGAATATTCCGGTAGAAGTTGCCCGGCCTTTACAGGCCTATTGGTGGTTTTGGCCCGGCCTTTGCCTTTTGGCGCTGGCTTTTGGCTATTGCATTTTCCGCTTGCGCATCCGGAGCCTTAAAGCCACCAAGCGAAGGCTACAGGAAGAAGTGGCTCGGCGAACGGCTGAAATCGAGGCCAACCTGGCCGTTATTGCCAAACAGAAAACCGAGTTGGAGGCCAGCAACCGGGCAAAGGATAAGCTCTTCTCCATCATCGGCCATGAACTGCGTGGGCCATTGATGTTCTTTGGGAATATTGGCGATCGGGTCAGCTATTTGTTGAAGAACAATAAGAAGGACGCATTGCTGGCCCTGGGGTATTCCGCCGAGGAAGTGACGGCCAGCCTGAACGCTATGCTGGAAAACCTCATGTACTGGGGGCTGATCCAGTCCGGGCAGTTTTCCTCCCAAAAAGAAATTTTAGAATTGGGGAAACAGATGAAAGAGGCCGTGCAGGCCTTGCAGCCCATCGCCGAAAAGAAAGGCGTGCAACTCCTTTGTGAGGCTCCTTCTCCGGAAGTGATAGTGGAAATGGGCCGGGCCGGGCTGGAGATCGTTCTGCGAAACCTGATCGCTAATGGCATCAAATACACCCCTCCTGGCGGGGTGGTGCTGCTCAGCGCCCAACGCAGCAATGGCCAGGTAAACCTGCGGGTAGAAGATACGGGTATTGGCATGGCTCCGGAACAAGCGGCTGCCATTCTGCAGCGAAAACTGGATAAAAGCCGAAAAGGAACGGAAGGAGAACGAGGCGCCGGCCTGGGACTGAACATCACCCAGGAGATCCTTCAGATGAACCAGGGGAGCTTGACTATACGGCCCGGAGAAAAAGCCGGCACGGTTTTCATCGTAACAATACCAGCCGCCGCTGCCTGATCAATTGCCCTTTTCAGACAGCCTGATCAATTCCTGTCGCTTGTTGATGCCCAGTTTGTGGTAAACCGTTTTAACATAATGCCGGATGGTATTGATGGATAAGTGATTGTCAGCTGCAATTTCTTTATAACTCTGGCCTTCCAGCAGGCCGGCGATCACTTCCCGCTCCCGCCGGTTGAACACCACCTTATTCAAGGCTTCCAAACGGCTTATTTTGTTCTCTGCTTTTTGATTACTTTGGAGTTCCCTGAAGGATTCCACCACGGCTCCCGCCAGGCGGGGCTCCAGATAGGCTCCGCCCTCCATGGTCACTCTTATCGCTTCCGTCAGTTTTTGAGGTTCAGCCCCTTTGAGAAAATATCCGGAGATGCCTTTGTTCATGCCTTCAAGAAGAAATTCGGGATCGGCAAAGCCGGTTAGCAATATGATTTTCAACTGCGGAAAGTCCTCTTTAATGCGGTGTAAATATTCAAGGCTGTTCTGCCCGTTCAGGTCGATATCCAGCAATAAGAGGTCTATCGACTTTACCTTCCCGGCCTGAAGGAAAAAACCGTCTATGGTTTGACTGGACAATACGCATTGCAAGCCTTCTTCCATTTCCAGGATACCCTGAACAGAAGCCAGTATTATAGGGTCGTCGTCGACAAGAGCAATTTTGATCATTGGTCTTTATTTATAATAGTCCTCATTCGGCCTTAAAGTATTTGTATGTGCATTTATATATATAAAAAAAATAAGTATTATTGTGAATAAAGAAATATGTTTTTTAACTTCGCAACTCCTGAAGCCCTTTTTTAGGAAAAAGTACTTGTATTATTGAGATTAGGAGACAAATATTCACAAAACCACTCTTTTATGGAGCTTTAGAGGCTATCTTTTTTAACACTGTTTTCTTTTTACAGCTTAAAGTTTTCGAAGTTAACCCTTTCCGAAATCCTGTCTGCTTCCCTTAAATCTTTCCCGGTTTTTTTATAAATTTCACCCATCAAGACGTCGGCACGTCAGCTCGTCGACCCGTTTCTGCGAGTCGGGCAAACACTCAAACACTCAAACACACAAGACATTCAGACACACAAGACATTGAAACACACAAGACATTCAGACATACAAGACATTCAGACACACAAGACATTCAGACACACAAGACATTGAAACACCACATTAAAAGCGCCCTTTTCGGGTTGGCAACAGGAGATGCCCTCGGTGTGCCGGTAGAATTTGTCGGCAGGGCCTGGTTGAAGAAACACCCGGTTGAGGACATGCGTGGGCACGGCGCCCATGACCAGCCACCTGGTACATGGTCGGACGACAGTTCCCTTGCCTTTTGCCTGGCGGAAAGCTTGTGTAATGGATATAACATCCGGGACATTGCAGACACCTTTTTGGCCTGGTACCGACAGGAGGTGTGGACGCCTCATGGCGAAGTGTTCGACATCGGCAACGCCACCATCGCTGCCATGGAACGCCTGCGCAACAGGGTGCTGCCCCCCGAGCTGGCCGGCGGAATGGATGAAGGCAGCAACGGCAATGGCTCCCTGATGCGTATTCTCCCGCTGTTGTTTTATATTCACGAAAAGCCCATTTCAGAACGATATCAGGCATGCAGTGAGGTGTCCAGCCTGACTCACGGGCATTTCCGATCTGTTTTCAGTTGTTTTGTGTACCTGGAAATTGCCCGGCAGTTGTTGCAGGGCAAGCGCATTTCGGAGGCTTACTCCAAAGGGGTGGCCGTTGCGCGGGAATTTGCGGAAGCACGGGAATTCAATCGAAAAGAGCTCTCTTATTTCACCCGTATCCTCAGCGAAAAATTGCCCGAAGTACAAGAGGACAATATCTACAGCTCTGGTTATGTGCTGCACACCCTTGAAGCCGCTCTCTGGTGCTTACTGACAACTAATAACTACCAAGATGCCGTGCTGAAAGCAGTGAACCTGGGCGAAGATACCGACACCACCGCAGCCGTAACCGGTGGATTGGCAGGGCTGGCTTACGGTTTTGAAGCCATTCCAAAAAAATGGGTAGAAAAACTGGCCCGATGGCGGGATATTGAAGCCCTTTGCCAAAGGTTGGCGGCGGCCTTGGGTTGAGGGAAAATGATTGGTGTGATGGCTATTGGATAATTTGGGGTCCCGAAGCTTCATAAATTCGCTTCATGCTGACCCCCATTCGCTTCACATCCCTGAAAAACCGCTCCGGCTCCACCACCTCGCCCTGGAACCATAGGCCGGGCTTTCGGGCTGAACCATCGAGATATTGCAGCAAAGCAGCCACCACTGGGATGGCGGTAAGCACATAGCCGTCCGGATGGGATAATTGCACTTGAAAAGTGTAGGACGCCCCTTGCCGAAGGCCGGCCGCATCCAGCACCAGCCGGGCTAGGAAAGGCGGCCGGCAAAACCGTAGGCTCCACCAGAAGAGGCTCACCAACGCACTTTGCCAGCGTTCCGGTAAGAAGCGGAACCCTGCCAACAACAGTGGGAGCACCAGGTAGTCCGTTACCGGGTTGAAGCCAGAAATGAAAACGCCGGTTTCCTGAAGCCCTGGGGTGGCCTTCGGCAAAATAGTCATTTCTTCAAAATACATGGGCGCACAGCTTATCCTGCCGATCGGTTGGCCAAAGTCATAAGGGTAGGTTTTCCAAAAGGAAGGGGTAATCCATTGGCCGCCCTGGAAAATCTTGCTGGAGTAAGTTTTAAATTCCTCCACGAATTCATCCCGGGTACCAGGCGTAACCGCCATCTTGTTCCAATCCACCCTCAGCGCTACATAAATGTTGGCCTGGTGAAGCTCATCGAATTGCAAGGCGGCGTAACGGCCCAAAGCGGCGAGAATGCCCGGGTGGAAGCCCCCATCTGTGATGAAACACCGCCCTTCCGATTCGATGGATGGCCGTAGCTTTCGTAGCGCCTCCAGCTTTTGAGGGGCAGAGAGCTGTATATCGTAGTAATCTACGCCGGCGTCCAAACAGGCTTCAGCCACTATCCCAGTGTGCGAAATGGTGCTGGAAGCAGCGATAAACAGTTGCCTGCCTTTTAAGGCAGTTTTCAATGCCTCTCGGTCGCTGAGGTCCAATGCAAGGGCGGAAATGGACGATTGAGGATGGGCCTTCTGCAGCTGGCTTGCCGTTTCTTGGGCCTTTTCCTTGTTTCTGCCGCTTATGGTGAGTTCAACTTCTGCTCGTTCCCGTAGCAGGTAGCCGGCGATCATTTGGCCGGCCTGGCCGTAGCCACCGGCTAGTAAGATTTTTGTTGCCATGGCTTTTAGCTTATAGAGAATAAATATATTGAAAAACCTCCTCGTCTTGACTATTAAGGGTGAAGCATTTGAAGAATTCAACCCTGAATTTGCATAAAAGATATATTTGGAGAAGTTGCCATTTTAGCCGAATTTGATCCTAGGCTACACTGAAAAGCAGCCTGCTCTTGTTCATGCTAGCCAGTCACCAATTATCAATCCTTAAAAACAATGCCAACTCAAGCCACAGCTCGCCCGGTCAATGTATTATCCCTTGATGGTGGAGGCATCCGGGGGCTCATCCTAAGTTTGTTCCTGGAAGCTATAGAAACCCGAACCGGGAAGCCCATCAGCGCCTTATTTGATATCATCGCCGGTACTTCTACCGGTGGGATCCTGGCCCTGGCCTTATCCAAGCCGAAGGAGCCCGGCAGCCAGGAACCTGCATTCAAGGCTTCTGAACTGGTCAAGCTATACGACGAAAACGGCGATAAGATTTTCTTCCGCAGTATCTCGCGAATGATCGAGACCCTCGGCGGCCTGATCGAAGAAAAATATTCAGCTCAGGGCCTGGAGGGCTTACTGCAACGATATTTCGGCGAAACCCGCCTCAAGGAGGCTTTGTGTGATGTACTGATCACCAGCTATGATATCGAAAACCGGCGCCCTTTCTACTTTAAAAGTTCCTTGGCGCGGATCCTGCCCGACTATGATCATCACATGAAAGATGTCGCTAGGGCAACTTCGGCGGCGCCTACCTATTTTGAACCGGCTAAAATACCTGCTGAAAATAACCAGGCTGGCTATTGGGCGCTGGTAGACGGCGGTGTATTTGCCAACAATCCCGGCCTGCTGGCTTACACCGAAGCCATACGGGGAAGAGCGCCAAAAAATATTTGTTTGGTCTCGATCGGCACCGGCCAGATGACCAGCCCCCTGTCCTATGAAGCCGCCAAGGGATGGGGCGCCGCCCAATGGGTGCGCCCTATCATCGATGTGGTCTTTGACGGCGTCAGCGATAGCGTTGACGAAGTATTGGCCAGGCTGTTAACCTATGATAATGACTATTACCGCTTCCAGGTCGACTTGAAAGGCGTCGATGAAGCGATGGATAATGTCGAGCAAGACAATCTCGCCGCCCTCAAAAAGCTGGCCGGCCAAGTGATCTACCCTAACAGGGATGAAGCAGGCAAACCCGTGCTCAACGAGAAATTAAGCGAAGCTTGCGACCGTTTACTCATCAATAAATTCTATCCGCTGAATGCCAAAGCAGTGGGCCAGGCCTGTGGGCTCCCTTTCCAAAAAGTGGTAACGCTGATTAAAAATTTACAACTGGACCTGGATCATTCCTTATGTTTTACCCGAACCTACTTTGTAAATAAAAAGAAATCCGGGCAGAAAGTGGAAAAGCAGGAAAGTTGGTATGCGCCGCAGATGGTAGATAAGGTAAAGGCTGCTTGTTGAGCAACCTACCTGTTCCAGCGTTTTTTTTGATAATAAAAGTCGGGGATGTCCAAAAATTTGGTGATTTTCGGGATTAACAAACAGAAAACACCGCATGTCCGTTGTTATTGAAATTCGCCCTCGTTTTCAGCGGCAGGTCAATCTTAGCCCTTCCGAAACCCTGCAGCGCCTGCGGGCCGCCCTTCGGCGCCCCGGCTCCGAAATTATTGGCATGGCCGTCGAACACCATGTGGTGCTGAAGTTTCCCATGGAAAAGCAACATTACTGGTCGCCACAGCTCGCGCTCGAGGTGGAAGAAGCGGAAGGCGGGGCGCTCATTCGCGGCCTGTTCGGCCCGCGGCCATCGGTCTGGTTGATGTTTATGTTCATGTATTCCATTCTGGGAGTCATCTGCCTGTTTGTGTCCATTACAGGCTTTTCGCAATTGAGCCTCGGCATTGCTGCCCCCATTTTGTGGGTCTTGCCAGCTGCAGCGGGGCTGGCCTTGTTCCTGTACTTCTCCGCCAAAACCGGCGAACGCCTGGGACAGGATGAAATGCATCGCCTCCATAACTTTTTGGACCAGGCATTGCTTACCCCGGCTGAAGCTATTATTCAATCTGAAGATGAAGCCACTCCGCATGAGTAAGAAGACTAACGCCCTTCGGATACTTGAAGCAAACAAGGCGTCTTTCGAGACCGTCGAATACAATTATGAAGCTGATGACCTCAGTGTGGAGCATATCGCTGAGGCCAACGCCCTGCCCCTGGAACGCATCTACAAAACCCTGGTCGCCAAAGGAGACAAACAGGGGGTGGTGGTTGCTGTCATACCCGGGCACTGCAGCCTGAGCTTCAAAGCCCTGGCCAAGGCCAGCGGCAATAAAAAAATCACCCTCGTGCCCGTCAAAGATATTCAGGGCCTGACCGGCTATATCCGCGGCGGATGCTCGCCGATTGGGATGAAAAAGGATTATCCTACTTTCATTGACGCCTCGGCCCAGCTTCATGACAAGATATTCGTCAACGCTGGCCAACACGGCCTGCTGGTGGGCCTCGCTCCAGCGGATCTACTGCGGCTTACGCAAGGGGTGTTGGAGGAGATTGCGGAAGGGTGAGGGCTGGTGGGGGAGGGGCGTCTCATGTGTCTGGTATGTCTGGTATGTCTCATCTGTCTCATGTGTCTGGTGTGTCTCATGTGTCTGACCCACAAGACCCACAAGACGCACAAGACCCACAATGTCTCTGGTATGTCTGGTATGTCTGGTGTGTCTGGTGTGTCTGGTGTGTCTAATGTGTCTGACCCACAAGACCCATAAGACGAACAAGACGAACAAGACGCACAAGACGCACAATATGTCTGGTATGTCTAATGTGTCTAATGTGTCTGGTATGTCTGGTATGTCTGACCCACGAGACCCATAAGACGAACAAGACGCACAAGACGAACAAGACGCACAAGACGCACAAGACGCACAAGGCCTAGAATGTGTCTGGTGTGTCTCATGTGTCTAATGTGTCTTGTATGTCTGGTATGTCTGACCCACGAGACCCACAAGACGCACAAGACGAACAAGACCTAGAATGTGTCTGGTGTGTCTCATGTGTCTAATGTGTCTGGTATGTCTGACCCACGAGACCCACAAGACGGACAAGACGCACAATATGTCTGGTATGTCTGACCCACAAGACCCACAAGACCCACGAGACGAACGAGACGCACAAGACCCACAAGACTCACTTCTTCCCTTTACCTAGATACCGAATAAAAGCAAGGATAGAGGACCGGGTCTTTTCTGCCAATGCCCTAAGTTCCAGGATATCCTCAAATGGCAAATAACCGATGTCTTCGAATAGGTAGAGCATACTACATAATTCATTGGCTGAACTAGAGGAAAATTCCAGAAAACGTTTGATTTCCCGGTCGCTGAACCTCCCGAAGCCTTCGGCGATGTTGTTCATAACTGAAAGCGCCGCCCTCCTGAATTGTGACTTGGCATCCCAATCTTTTCCAAGTTTGCCTTTTTGACTATACACGTATACTTTTCGCGTCAACACCCTGGCCTCCTGCCAGCATCTTAAGTCTTCAAATCGCTTTACTGTTGCCATGCTTTTGGTTTTTTAAGGTTCAATAGCATAAGACGCAAAACCCATTGAAATTCCATAAGCCCAGTGAAACTTTTTTCTTTTTTATTAATTTCATTCCCCAAGACCCACGAGACGCACAAGACCTACGAGACGAACAAGACCCACGAGACGAACAAGACAAGACGCACAAGACGCACAATATGTCTGGTATGTCTAATGTGTCTAATGTGTCTAATGTGTCTGACCCACGAGACCCATAAGACGAACAAGACGCACGAGACGAACAAGACGCACAAGACGAACAAGACGCACAAGACAAACAAGACATGAAAATAACCTGCCCAAAATGCGCATGGGAGCCCGACGGCGGCGCCTACTGGGGCTGTACCTGCGGCCACATCTGGAACACCTTTGAAACAGCGGGTCGCTGCCCGGCCTGTGGAAAGCAATGGAAGGACACCCAATGCATTGCCTGGCGAGGCGGTTGCAACCGCATGTCTCCACATATCGATTGGTATAAAGGATTGGATAAATGGCTGGAAGGAGAACTGAAAAGCATCAAAATACGCATTGAAAGGGTTAAGAACTTGTTTAAAATTCGTTTTTGGGAATGAAAAGGATTCATTTTTTGGTGAGACAAGGCTCTTTTTGAAGTGCATACCTGGAAGGTATGGACAAAAAAAGGAACGAAGTATCACCGAAAAAGGGGCATTTTCAACCCGAAGTATGAAATTTAAACAAGTTCTAAAGGTTAATTGCTTTCGAAAAAAGAAAATGCTATACTTCTGGTCAAAACCGAGACGACTATGGCTAAGTATTTCCAAATTCTTTCCGTAATTATTCTGCTTCTGGCGCAGGCGCCGATCCAGGCTCAAACCGTGGAAGACACGACTATTGCTCCGGCGCTCACCGAATTCTGGGAGCCTCAGGTAAGGGTAGTCAGCCCGGGTGAAGGTGCGGAGCCGCCCTCCGACGCCATCGTATTGTTTGATGGCAGTAACCTGGATGAATGGGTATCAGCCAAAGATGGATCGCCCGCCCCATGGACAATCAATGCCGATGGCTCAATGACAGTCGTTCCCGACTCCGGAGACATCAAAACGCGCCGTTTGTTCGGCGATGTACAGTTGCATCTCGAGTTTCGGACGCCGGCCGAGATAACCGGCGACGGACAAGGCCGGGGCAATAGTGGAGTCTTCCTCCAGGAGCGCTATGAAGTACAGGTACTCGACAATTACAACAACCGAACCTATTCCAACGGGCAGGCAGGCTCCATTTATAAGCAGCAGATGCCCCTTGTCAACGCCTGCCGCCCGCCTGGCGAATGGCAGCGTTATGATATTATCTTCCAGGCGCCCCGGTTTAACAAAGACGGGGTCAGGGTTTCCCCCGGTACGGCCACCGTCCTTCACAATGGAGTTTTAGTTCAAAACCATACTGTTATTCAGGGCACTACAGAGTACAGAGGTTGGCCGAAGAACATAGCCCATGGCCCGGCGGCGCTCAAATTGCAGGATCATAGTAACAAGGTCAGTTACCGCAATATTTGGATTCGCGAGCTGTAAGACAAAAACAAAGCAGGGTGTAACCACAAAAATGTCGTAATTTGCCGCGGCTTTTTCAAGTCCATTGGAATAAACGCGTCCTTTAACCCTTTTTTCGAAATTTTTATTTGGCAGAAATGCCAAAGAGGTAGCCTGCTTACCTCTTCTTCCCCATTCCATTTGATTACAGAACCACCCTGAACCCTTGCCCCGCATTTTTTCTCAAAAGTGCCGGAGCCACAGATATGCTCAAAAAGAAATAGCCTTCATTCAGCAATCACTCTAAAACAGGCTTATGAGAATTAGATCTACACTCGTTCTGTTCTTTTTATTTTTAAACCTCACCCTTTGGGCGCAGCCGGCCAATGATGAATGTTCGGGCGCCCAAATGGTCAATGTTACTGCGCCGGCGCCCTGCCCGGCCGGTACGCCCGTTACAACCAATATCTCGACCAACAATAACGGCGCTACCTCAACCATTCCCTATCCGCAATTTTCCGGTTGCAACCCCGGTGGCGGCACCAACGGGCCGGCGGCGGAAGTGTGGTATACTTTTATAGCCCCTTCTAACCAGTTGTCGATTACGGTGGTGGGCCTGTCTACCCCGAATATCGTGCTGTTTACAGGGTCTAACTGCAACTTCCTAACCGCTATTGCCTGCGCCAAGGCCATGAACAACTCCGGAAACGTAACGCTGGGGCCGCTTACGTTGGACCCCGGGCAACAATATTTCATCCTGGTGTCAGGCGCGGACATTAATGACACCGGCAATTTTACTCTATCATTCCAGGCTTCCCGCGACTGTGACCCATGCCTGAACAATAGCTTTCTTTCCGCAGTGCCCCCGCCGGCCAACGGCACCTATTCTTCGGGTACTACGGTCCAGTTTTGCTATACCATTACCCAGTGGGATGTTACCGGTACAGTTGAATGGCTTCACGCGGTAGAAGTGCAATTTGGCCCTGGCTGGGACATGGGGACCCTGGTCCCGATCCCGCCGGCATCCTGCGGCGGCGATGGGTCCTGGAACTGGTACGATTCCTGGACCAGTTGCAATACCGGCATTACTTACGGGCCCGGTTTTGCCTACGATTCTTCTTCCGGTATTGGATGCGGCGGCTCCCCCAATGATGGCAATCCCGGTAATAACTGGGGCGATGGGGTAGGGGGCTGCGCCAATATTGGTGGTTCGGCGCCTCCTGTGACTTTCTGTTGGTTTATTCAAGTTGCGGATTGCCCTCCCAACGACAATGGCGCCAACCTGGGCATCCTGGTCAACCCCTTGTCCGATGGAGATTCCGGTTCCTGGACCCAGACCGGTTGTAATACCCAAACTGTTTTTACTTCCCTGGCCTCGGCGACCTGCTGCAATGATCCCGATCCGCTAGCATTCGCCACCCCAACTTCCTGCCTGGGCGGCAACGATGGCTCGATCACTTTCGAGGGCGGAGGCGGTTTCACGCCAGGCCCCTGGAATTATACCGTCTTTAACGCAAGCGGTATGATTATTTACGAATCTACCGCCAGCCCTGGCCAGGAAACGCTGGACAACCTGCCGGCCGGCACCTACAACATCGTGGCGACCAATGCCGTTTCCGGTTGCACCCGTTCGAAATTTATTAACGTTACTCCCGGGCCGCCACCACTGGCCATGGCTTCCACCACCCCAGCCTGCCCGGGTGAAGATTTGCAGGTTTTCGGTGATGTCATCCCGGATGGCAGTACGGTCATTTATCAATGGGCCGGGCCGAATGGTTTTTCTTCCAATCAGCAAAACCCCGTTGTACCATTTCCGGGTACCTATACCCTTAACGTCACCGTAGATGGCTGTCCGGCCAACCCTGTCATGGTCAATGTCAGTTACCTGCCGGTCAATACTATGGCCCAGGCCTCGCCCACAGCCATCTGCATGGGCGAATTGATCACTCTAACTGCTTCGGGTGGGGTGTTTTACGACTGGGGCCCCTATGGGGTAGGGCCTACTATTCAAATACCGGCTCCTTCCGTCACCTCCGCCGAAATACTGACCTTCACGGTAGATATACAGACCGCCAACGGATGTACCGACACTAAAGAGGTGCAGGTAACGGTATACCCCCTCCCGGAAGCGGAGATACAGGGCCCACTGGAAGCCTGCCAGGGAAGCCTGATCACGCTGTCTGCCTCGGGCGGCGTTCAGTACGAGTGGAGTAACGGCCAGGCCGGGCCGGTGATCGCTATTGAACTTTTACAACTACCCCTGGAAGATGTTTTCGTAACCGTCACAGATGCCTTCGGCTGTCAGGCGGTGGCGGAGCAACTTATCCTGGTTAACCCTCCCCCTGTCGTCGATGCATTCGCCGACCCCGATATTATTTGTGCCGGGGAAACCACCCAGCTTACAGCCATTGGTGGGGACGACTATGAATGGAGCACCACTCAAACTGGCGCTACCATATCGGTAGCCCCAACTACCTCCACTATTTACGAAGTCACCGTGACCGATGCCAACGGTTGTCGGAATACCACTTTCGTGGGGGTCACGGTGGAACAGTCGTTGCCTGCGCCAAACGTGCAGTGCGGCCCGGTCACCCCCAACTCCGTTACCTTCACCTGGAACGCCGTGCCCGGCGCTACCGGTTATGCCGTTGACGTGTTGAGCGGCCAGCCGGGTTCGGGGAGCGGTACTTCTTACACCGTTACCGGCCTTTCGCCGGGTGAAGAAGTCATCATTACCGTAGGGGCTGTCGGAAACAATAGCTGCGCTAATCCCACTACCCAGATTAGTTGCTTTTCTCAGGATTGCCCCCCCGTAGGGGTTAGCATTACTCCGGTTGCAGATATTTGTCTGGATGGCGCCAATGCTCCCATTCAGCTATCGGTGACAATCACCGGTGCAACAATGGCCGGCGACACCCTTTGGAGCGGCCCTGGCATGATAGATACCCTGCCTGGCATGTTTGACCCGGTGGTAGCCGATACCGGCGCCCATGAGGTCATACTTGCCTATTCCGAAGGTGATTGCATTTACTACGATACGTTAACCATTAATATATTCCCCGTTCCTACTGCAGATTTTGCGCTTGATACCAACTCCATCTGTACTTCAGGCAGCATAACAGTTACCTATATCGGTACCGCAGACAGCACAGCTACTTTTACCTGGGATTTTGACGGCGGAACAGCTATTCCGGGTACCGGCCCCGGGCCCCATACAGTCAGCTGGGCGAATGGAGGAAATAACGTGATTGGCCTAACGGTCACGGAAAACGCATGTATTTCTGAACTGTTCACTGCCCCGGCCAGTATCCAGGAACCACTACCCCCGCCGGTGATCAGCTGCGGAACAGCCACGACCACCTCGGTTACGTTCAACTGGAGCGATGTGCCAGGAGCCACGGGGTATAACGTAGTGGTGCTTAGTGGGCAAACCGGCGCCCAAAGTGGAAACTCTTTTACGGTAAATGGCCTGCAGCCACAGGAGATGGTTACCATTGAAGTGGCTGCGCTGAATACGGGCCCTTGTGGCAACAGCAGCGCCCAGTTCTCCTGCAGCGCCGCGCCCTGCCCTAATTTTGCGATCGATATTGCCAACGTCAACCCCGCCAATGAGATCTGCCTGAACGCCAATACACCTACGTTCACCCTTGGCGCAACCGTTTCCGGCGGCACGGGCAACGGTACCGGCGCCTGGAGTGGCCCCGGCATTACCGATCCCGCCGGAGGTGTCTTTGATCCGGTGGCGGCAGGCCCCGGCGTACACACCATCACCTACACCTACACGGAGGGGCCCTGCAGTGGAACGGAAACCATAGATATTACCATTTATGAAACACCCTCTGCTGATTTCACCTTAAGTGCGGACACGGTGTGTATCAACCAGGCCATCTCCATCACCTATACCGGCACGGCCGATCCGGTCAATGCCACTTTCACCTGGACGTTCAACGGAGGTACTGCGGCGCCGGGTACCGGCGCCGGCCCCCATCAGGTAAGCTGGGCAACGGCAGGAACGAAGACGGTCAGCCTCATCGTGGAAGAAGATGGCTGCCCTTCTCAGCAATTTACACAGACAGTGGTCGTTACCAGCCCATTGCCTCAACCGGTAATCAACTGTAACCCCACGACATCCTCGGTAGAATTCACCTGGAATAACGTGCCCGGTGCGGTGAGCTATAACGTCACCGTGTTAACGGGCCCTCCGGGTGTCCAAAATGGCAATACCTATCTCGTCACCGGCCTCAACCCTGGAGACATGGTTCAAATTCAGGTGGAAGCAGTTGGTACAGGCCCCTGCGGCAACAGCTCCGCAACCGGATCCTGCATTGCCGAAGATTGTCCGATGGTGACGATCGCCATTGACGCCGTAGCTCCTATTTGCCTGGACGCCAGCGCCGCCGTGGTAGATCTTTCCGCTACTATTACCGGAGGTAACGGTGGAGGAACGGAAAGTTGGTCCGGCCCTGGGATTACGGATACCTCTCTGGGCCTGTTCGGCCCCAATACCGCCGGCCCCGGCGTCTGGACCATCAACTTCAACTATATTGAAGGCAATTGCAGTTACAACAATAGTATCGATATCACGGTCAATGAGCAACCCACAGCCAATTTTACAGTCGATGGCTCGATCTGTATCGATGGCTCGAGTACCGCAACCTACAACGGCAGCGCCGGGCCGGGCGCTACGTATACCTGGGATTTCGGGGACGCCACCGCCACTCCCGGAACCGGCGCCGGCCCCCATGAACTGAGCTGGGCCACCGGCGGTTCGAAAACGATTACCCTCACGGTTGCCGAAAACAATTGCACCTCAGAACCTTTCACTCAGACGGTGCAGGTATCTGAGCCCCTGGCAACACCTGATATCGATTGCCAGACAACCACCTCCTCTATTCTCTTTAGTTGGCCGGATGTAGCCGGCGCCACAGGCTATGCCGTTACGGTCCTGACGGGCCCTACCGGTACTCAAACCGGCAACAGTTACCTCGTTGATGGGCTTAGCCCGGGCGATGTGGTTCGGATAGAAGTGGAAGCCATCGGCGCGCCGCCCTGTGGCAGTAGTTTTGCCGAACTGGAGTGTATTGCTCAGGATTGCCCTGATGTACAGATCACCATTGCTCCGGTAGGGCCGTTCTGTGAAGGAAGCATTTTCGTAGAGATTCCTCTGCAGGCTACCGTTACCGGCGGCGCCGGAGGAGGAACGGGATCCTGGGCCGGCCCCGGCATCATTGACCCGGCTAATGGCACTTTTGACCCGGGCCAGGCCAACATCGGTACGAATACCATCACTTATACTTACCAGGAAGGCAACTGCAGCTATAACGCCAGCCTGCAGGTTGTGATCAATCCGCAACCTGTCGCCACTTTCACCGCCGACTCACTGATCTGCCTGACGCAGGCCAGCACGATTACCTATTCCGGATCCGCCGGAGCAGGGGCTACTTTCAACTGGGATTTTGACGGCGGCATGGCTACTCCCGGTACCGGGCCGGGCCCCCATCAATTGAGCTGGCCCAGCGCCGGCCTGAAGACAGTTACCCTGACAGTATCTGAAAATGGTTGCGATTCAGAACCCTTTAGCCAGGAAGTTCAAGTAGATGCGCCACTGGCGCCGTTTACTATTTCCTGTCAAACAGATAACACCTCCATCCTGTTCAGCTGGCCGGATATTGCCGGTGCTACCGGCTATCAGGTTGTGGATGTGACGGGCCCAACGGGTATTCTCAATGGTAATACCTATTCCGTTACCGGCCTCAACCCTGGAGATGAAATAACCATACAGGTGGTGGCCGAAACGGATAGCCCTTGCGGGAATATTATAGAAGAGCAAAGCTGTGTGGCGCTCGATTGCCCGGATGTGGTGCTTACGATCCCCGCTTTGGGGCCGTTTTGTGAAGACGCAAATGCAGTAAACCTGAATGCTACGGCAACTGGTGGAGCCGGCGGCGGCGTTTATACCTGGTCGGGACAGGGTGTAGTAGGGAATACATTCGACCCCGGCGCTGTGCCTCAGGCAGGTGACTACACCCTTAGTGTACAGTATGTAGAAGGCGTTTGCCAGTGGACGGCTTCCACGGTGGTAACGGTAAATGCTGTGCCAACTGCCAATTTTACTGTAGAATCCCCGCTTTGTGAAGACAGCATTTCTCTGGTCACCTATACCGGAACCGCTTCTTCCGCTGCTACCTACAACTGGGATTTCAATGGCGGCATAGCAAGCCCGGGTACCGGCCCCGGCCCTCATCAGGTATCTTGGAATACTGCCGGCCTGAAAACAGTAAGCCTGACTGTTGTTGAAAACACTTGTCAGTCGGCGCTCTTCACCCAAACCGTAGAAGTGGAAGCCCCGCTGCCGCCTCTGGAGATCAATTGTGTAACGACCAGCACCTCCATTGCTTTCCTTTGGGATGACATACCGGGCGCCACCGCTTATATGGTGGAAGTGCTAAACGGCGGCCCTGCCGGCATCCAGGACGGAACCAGCTACACCTTTACTGGCCTGACACCCGGCCAGGAAGTAACGATACAGGTAACTGCCGTAAGTGGCAACTCTTGCAGTGATGTGGTGGCTACGGCAAGTTGTGTGGCCCAGGATTGCCCGCCCTTGACGGCTACCCTTACCGGCCCCGAAGCGGTCTGTCAGGGCTCTGTGGCCAGCTTGCTGTTCAATATCCAGAGTTCCAGCGCCGGGCCATTTGCCGTTACTTATACCGTTAATGGTGCAGCGCAAACCGTGACGCTAACTGGCGGAATGTCTACCCTGGAAATTGATCTTAGTGAAACTGCGCTAATTGAGCTGTCTACAGTAGTAGATAATACGCTGCCTGACTGTGTCTACAACGGCAATTCGAGCTTCACGGTTCAGGTGGATGCGCCGAATAACGCCGGTTCAGCCGGGACTTCGGTTTCTCTTTGCGAAGGCATCGATTCCACAATTATGTTGGGGAGCCTGCTTAGTGGCGCTGATGCTGGTGGGCAATGGCAGGAAAGCAGTACCTCACCTTCAACAGGCGGCGCCTTCAACGGGGCTGCCAGTATTTTTCAGCCGGGCAACCAGCCGGCCGGTTCCTACACCTTTGTGTATACCGCCGATAATGGCGGCGTATGCCCGGTGGATCAAACCGAGGTGGGCGTAGTCGTGGCGCCGGCGCCGGTAGCAGATGCCGGCGGCGACCTTGAGTTGACCTGCAACATGGGCATGGTTACGCTTGGAAGCAACAATACCTCTGCAGGAGCCACTTATAACTGGACTGGCCCTGCCGGTGTGGTAATCCCTAATCCTAACAGCCAGTTTATTGACGTCGGCCAGCCCGGCCTGTATACCCTTCTGGTTACCAATGCGGCGGGTTGTGCCGCCACCGACGAGGTGGAAGTAAGCGCTAACCTGGAAGTGCCTACCTTCGAAACCCAGGTTAGCCAGATCAGTTGCTTCCAGGCCAATGACGGGGTCATTAGCCTGTCTAACATTAGCGGAGGCCTACCGCCCTATCGGGTCTCCTTAAACGGCGGCCCCTTCAGTGCTCAAACCCAGTTTACCAGCCTCGGCGCCGATGATTACAGCATTGTCGTACAGGATGCGAACGGCTGTATCTCTGAATTGTCGATCAACCTGGAACAACCTGAAGAAGTGATTGTTACCCTGACGACCAACCTCGAGGGGGAGAACGTTATTCAGCTCGGCGACAGCGTGCGCCTGACGGCCGTTTACAACCCGAATATCTCCATAGACACGATCCTCTGGCAACCGGATTCTATCAGTTTTGGGAACCAAGCCTCCGTTTGGGTAAGCCCTGAGCTGACCTCCAGCTTCCGAGTGACCATTGTTGATGAGAACGGTTGCAGCGACAGCGACAATACCGTAATCATTGTGGAGAAGAAACGCCCGATATACATCCCGAACGTCTTTTCGCCCAATGAGGATGGCCGCAATGATGTTTTCTACATTCAAGCCGGCCCGGGGGTCAGGGAGGTGAAGTCCTTCCTCATCTTTAACCGTTGGGGAGAGCCGGTTTTCGAAAACTACAACTTCCAACCCAACGACCCCAGCCAGGGCTGGGACGGCGTCTATCGGGGCGAGAAAATGAACGGTGCGGTTTTCGCCTACTTTGCCGAGATCGAATTCATCGACGGGGAGGTGATTCTCTTTAAAGGGGATGTGATGTTGATGCGGTAGCGTTGAAAGGTTGAGGAGGTTGAGCGGGTTTAGACGGGTGAGTGCAACCCGCTCAACCTCCTCAACCCTCTCAACCCTCTCAACCCTCTCAACTATTCCTTAAAGATTTCCTCTGCTTCCTCCGGGTTTCCTTCCTTTGTCGTAATTTTGATTATTGTTAAAACAGAACGGCCAGCCAGCGAAAGGATGGAGAAAGGCATCTTATGGCTATACGGAAAAGCGCAAAAAGGCGTTTGAAAGGCGTGAATACTGAACAGAGCGATATCCCAAGAACTTATCCTGAATTTATGAAGCGTTTTTTACACCTGTTCTTATTTTTGATGGGAGGAACGTTGGCCTGGAGCCAACCCTGCGGCCTGGAAGACACCCTCCGCATCTTCCCCAATACCCAACCCACCTTCAACTTTGAAGTCTATAACATCTATAACGACGATCTCTCAGATCCCGGCCAGGGAGTTTGTGGCATTGAGTTATTCTTCGTACACAACTATGTGGAGGACCTGGAACTCACCATCACCTCCCCTGGCGGCCAGTCCGTTCAATTGATCGGCCCCAATACCGATAACCCGGTGGCCTTCACCAATTTTGCCCGCTGGCGGCTGGACTTTGTTCCCTGCGCCGAACCGGCAGACCCCTATCCCGGAACCTTACCCCAATGGGATAATGACGGCCCGAACCCCTGGGCCGTTTTCGGTAATTATTCCGGTTCCTACTACCCTTTTATCGGTTGCCTGGAAGACTTCAATACCGGCCCGGCCAACGGCATCTGGCAGATTGAGGTCACCAATAACCCCTCGGCTTATCCGGGCGCCATTTTGGGATTCCGCATTATATTCTGCGATGAACGCGGCCTGGATTGCTGCTTTGCCGCCTCCGGCGATCTGGATATTTACGATGACATCCTGGCCTGCGAAGGTGATAGCAGCCTAATGCTGGATATCCCTCCCGATTACAACGGTACGCCACCCGATACCAACGAGTATGGATATACCTACCTGATCGGCGCCGACAGTATCCTGATGGAATATGATTCAACGCTTGACCTGACTAATTTTGCCCCCGGACGATATCAGGTTTGCGGCCTGTCTTATAAACGAGTCGACCTGGATAGTTTTCCCCTGCCTGACGGCCTGCTGTCCATCGATAGCCTGCGCCGAAATCTCGATGGACTGGAACCGGTATTTTGTGGCGAAATTACCAATGATTGTGTTTGGATACAGATCGTGGCGCCACCGGACACCACTTTCCTGGCAGGGTCTATCTGCCTGGGTGATTCCGTCGTGGTAGGAGACAGCACATTACTGGCCTCCGGTAGTTATGATATTACCTTGCAGAGTTATGCCGGCTGCGATAGCATCGTGCATTTTGACCTGCTGGCTATACCTCCCGCCATTACAGGCCTGGATCTAACCATTTGCCAGGGGGATTCAGTTGTAGTGGGAAGTAATATTTATACCACAACGGGTACGTACATAGATACCCTTATTTCCAGCTCATCCTGCGACAGCATCGTCAACCTCGGGCTTACCGTGCTGGCGCCGGTTGTGCTGGACACGGCAGTTCAGCTGTGTGCGGGCGGCAGTTTTGCCGTGGGCGACAGTTTGTTCACCCAGGCCGGCAATTATGAAGTGACGCTACCCTCCTCGCAGGGTTGCGACAGCATCGTCCGCTTGGCCTTACAGGTCTTTTCGGTCGATGCCGTTATCGCTGATCCGGATACGCTGCGGTGTTTTAACCCTTTTGTTACGCTCGATGGCGGCGCATCTACCCCATTGGGTAACCTCGCCTACTCCTGGCAGGATCTGCTGGGGATGGAACTGGGAACGGGGCCCACCCTGGCGGTAACCAGCGGTGGCGCTTACGTTCTGGAAGTGACGCGCACCATTGGAACGCTGCAATGTTCGGAAGCCGATACGGTGTTGGTAGTGGCCGATAATATGCCTCCGCTTGCTGATGCCGGTCCAACGGATACCTTAACCTGCGATATCGGACAGCTGATGGTAGGTGGGCCCAACACCTCGCTGGGGCCTGATTTTTCTTACTTATGGAGCAGTAGCCCCAACGGCAATATTGTAGGAGCTCAGAATACTCCAACGGCAATAGTAAACGAACCGGGGACGTATCGGCTGATCGTCACTGACCAGCAAAACGGCTGTCGGGATACTTCAACGGTATTGATCCGGCTGGATGAGGCGGCGCCCAATGCGGTAGCCGGCCCGCCCGGTGCGTTGAGCTGTATTCAGAATAGTGTGCAATTGAATGGAGCAGGTTCCTCCGCGGGGCCTGCATTTGAATACAACTGGGTGTCAACTACCGGCATCATTCCGATTGATCCCAATACTTTGTCCCCTACAGTTACCATTGGCGGCACGTATCAGCTTTTTGTCACCAATACGGATAACGGCTGTATAGATACTGCTGCAGTGGTGGTCAGTTATGATACCCTGGCTCCGCAGCCTTCCATTCAGCCGCCAGGGGTGCTCAATTGTGCTCAGCTTACCGTCGTCCTTCAGGGCGCCCTCTCCAACGGAGGCTCCAGCCCATCCTATTTCTGGCGGGTATCGGGAGGCGGTAATATTGCCGCCGGCGCCAATACGCTTACGCCAACCGTTGACGCTCCCGGCACTTATGAACTGGTTGTGGAGAACCCTCTGAACGGCTGCCGCGATTCGGTGCAGACAGGGGTACTGGAAAATGTAAATGTCGTCCTGGCGGATGCCGGGCCAGGAGGGCGGTTGACCTGTGCAGATCCTATAGTCACCCTCGACGCCGCTGCTTCTACCACCGGCCCCGATATCCAGTATCTTTGGTCTACGGACACCGGCCATTTCACGGGAGGCTCCCTGGGCCAGGAGGTAGAGGTGGATGCTCCCGGCAATTATCAGTTGATCGTTCAGGATGCTGTGACCTTCTGCGCCGATACCGCTTCGGTTTTCGTCACTCAGGATACGATCCACCCACTGGCCGATGCCGGGCCTGCCCGGCTCCTTACCTGCGACAGTACAACGGTTACCCTTGATGGCATGAATTCTTCCACCGGGCCCGATTACAATTACATTTGGGTGGCGCTGGTTGGGCTGGACCTGATCGATGATAACACGCTTACGCCCACCGCAACCCAGCCGGGCCAGTATCTGCTGATCGTTACCGATACCACCAATGGGTGCATCGATACTTCTCTGGTGGCGGTGGACATCGATACCATTTCCCCCATCATTGCCATCACTCCGCCGGGACAACTGACCTGTGACAGCCTGGAAATCAGCCTGTCGGGCAACGGGTCTTCCCAGGGGCCGGCATTTTCCTATCAATGGGCAGGGCCAGGCCTGCTAACCGGCGCAGATGGTTTGTTCCCTGTAGTGGATGAACCGGGCCAGTACACCTTTTCGATTGAAAACACCCTCAATGGTTGTATGGTGGACAGCACTGTTCTGGTTGCTCAGGATACGGTTGGCCCCGTGGCCAATGCCGGCATAGTAGGTATCCTGACCTGCGATAGCCTTACGGTACAGCTCGGAGGGGTAGAAACTTCGATGGGGCCGGGTTTTTCCTACAGCTGGACAACGACAGCTGGCCATTTCGTAAACAGCCCGGACCAGCCCTTTGTAGTAGTGGATAGCGTCGGAGATTACGAACTGGTTGTTACCAATATCGCCAATGGTTGCCAGGACACCTCTGCTACCCAGGTTTTTGAAGATAATGAACCACCTTTTACTGAAGCTGGCCCTGGCCAGGAGCTCAACTGTTCCACACCGACGGCGCTACTTGACGGTTCGGCTTCCGAAGCCTCCTCCGTCATCCAATACCTGTGGACGGGCCCCTGCCTGGATTCTCCGGCGGATAGCAATCAGGTGGTGGTGGATTGCGAAGGGGTTTATTACCTCACCAGCCTCAATATCGCCAGTGGTTGTACAGGCATCGACAGTGTGTCCATTACGCGGGATTCGCTGCTGCCTCTGGCTTTGTTGCCCGACAGTATTTACCTGTCGTGTGAAAATGGAACAGCGGCCCTCGACGCTTCCAATTCTGATGGCGAATATTTCGAATGGTATTACAATGGCCAGCTTATCAACCTGGGAGTAGCGGCTATTCAGGTGGATACCGTCGGCTATTATACCTTGGTGGCTCTGAATACTGCGGGCGATTGCGCCGATTCGGCAACTACGCTGGTGCTGCTGGATTGCACACTGGAAGCAATAATTGCAAGCCCGGATACCATTACCTGTGCTATTACTTCCGTTTTGCTGGATGCTACTGCCTCCAGCGTACCGGGCTCCCCAAGCTATCAATGGATACCGCCCGGCCCGAGCTGTATTGCTGCCGGCCAGGGAACGCCCCAACTGGCCGTCCGTTGTCCTGGCGATTACACCCTGATCATTACCAATGAGGCGATAGGCCTTAGTGACACCACTGTGGCTACCGTTTTTATCAACGACATTCCCCCCATTGCCAATGCCGGCATACCGGATACCCTTACCTGTGATGAACCTACGGCTATTCTTAATGCAAGCGGTTCTACAACCGGAAGCAACATCGGATACCTGTGGACCAATCTGGAAGAAACCTTTACCAGTACGGAAATAATGGTGGAGGTGAACGAGAGCGGCACCTACTTTCTGGCCGTTACCGATAGCCTGACAGGTTGTATAGATGAAGATATTGTGGTCATTCAGCGCAGCGCCGAGCTACCGTCGATTAACTATGGAGCCGCCGTATATCCCTGTTTCCAGGATTCTTTCTGGCTGCAGGCATTCGTCACCCCAACCGGCCAACCTTATTCTTACAACTGGCAGGGCGATAATATCCTTTGGCAGGCGGATACCTCCGCTGTTGTGCTCGATACCTCAGGTATTGTTACCCTTACGGTGACCAACACTTCCAATGATTGCAGCGCTACCCGAAGCGTGATGGTTGGTGAGCAGGATTGTACGCCTTGTGTGGAAGTAGCGCCTTTTGACAGCTTAACCTGTATTGTCGACACCATTTTGCTCTCAGCATCTTTCTGTGAGCCCTGTATCGGTTGTACTGTTCAATGGAGCAGTATCGGCGGGGCGTTCCTTTCTCCGGCCAATGCACTGGAAGTGCTGGTGGGGGCTCCGGGTATTTACACGATCACAGCTACAGATACCCTGGGCTTTTCGGAAGCCTTCAGTGTGATGGTCCGGGAAAATACGGCTTCGCCTCAGGTTGATGCCGGGCCAGGCCAGCAGATAGATTGTGACACACCCTCTGCCTTGCTGGGCAGTAACCCTGCCGACAGCCTTCTAACCTTTCAATGGACTGCAGCCAGTGGCGCTATTCTTGCCCAGGACACCTTACCCACCCTTGAAGTAGATATGCCCGACACCTATACTTTATTGGTGACGAACCGAATTACTGGTTGTACTGCTGTCGATGAAGTAATCGTAACCCGGGATACGGTCACGCCCATCTCAGATGCAGGCCCTTCTTTGGGCCTGACTTGTACGGCTCCTTCCGGCAACCTGGATGGGAGTGGTTCTACTTTTGGGTTGGATATCGTTTATCAATGGTCAGGCCCACCGGGCGCCAATATTGCCGGAGTCAACTCCTTCAATCCCCTGGTGAACAGTCCGGGCTGGTACTACCTTAGCGTTCGGGATACCATGAATGGCTGCATAGCGATCGATAGCGTATTGGTCAGTCTGCAGGATAGCCTGCCTCCGGTACCCAACCTGAACGACACCACGCTCACCTGTGGGACGCCCACCATTTTGCTGAGCGGCGCTGTGCCGCCGGGGCCGGGCTATAGCTTCCGCTGGTGCCGGCTGGGCAGCAACGGGCAACCTGATGGCCCCTGTTCCGATGCCTTGGATATTGATATCAGCCTGCCCGGGATTTACCGGTTTCAAGTTACCAATGAAACAACGGGCTGTTTCAATTTTGTCGATGTGGAAGTAAGCGAAGACTTGGAGCCACCCAGCGTCGACGCCGGGGCTGACGGCACCTTGTTGTGTACGCTCGACAGTCTGATGCTGAGTGGCCTGGCAGGGCCGGATACGGCCAGCCTGGCTTATCAATGGACGGCCATCGGCGGCAGCGCCATCAACAATCCCAATTCTCTGATGCCGACGATTTTCCAGCCGGATACCTTCCAGTTAGAAGTGACCAACCTCGATAATCAGTGCACCGCAGTGGATGAAGTAATTGTTGCCCGTGATGACAGCGCTCCCCAGGCTTCTGCCGGCCGGGATACTTCCCTCACTTGCCTGCGCACCAACCTGCGCCTCCAGGGCGAGTTCATGACGGCCAGCGGTAATCCTCAGTTTCACTGGAGCAGCCCGAATGGCCATATCGTACTGGACGGACAGAGCCCGACGCCGCTTATCGACGAACCCGGCATTTATATTTTTACGCTGACGGACCTGCAGAATGGCTGTACCGCAGTGGATACCGTATTGGTGGTTTCCGAACGGGAGCCGCCGACGGCAGTACTGGAACCAGGGGAGCTCTTACTGAATTGCGCCGTTGATACGCTGGAAGTAGATGGAGCAGGATCCTTTTCTGCCACTGGGGGAGGGCTGCAATTTGTTTGGCGCCGTTTGCCGGCCACCACTCTTGGAACAGGGCCTACTGCCTTGCTTACAGAAACGGGGAACTATCGCCTGATTGTAACGGATTCATTGAACGGTTGCAAGGACACGCTCGCATTTGCCGTAAGCGGGAACTTCATACAGCCGCAGGTGCAAATTGCCCCTCCACTTAGCATAAACTGCTTCCGCACTGCAGTTGGCCTAAATGCCGAGGGGTCATCTGCGGGTATTCAATATTCCAATGCCTGGATAGGCCCTGCGGGTGATACATTGGCGGAGACAGGGCTGCAAGCCACTGCCACTACAGCAGGTTTGTACCGGCTTGTTATCACGGATGAAAACAATGGCTGCCAGGCTTTTGCCCAACGACTTGTTGCAGCGGATACCATACCCCCCCTTGCGGTGGTGCGCCCGCCCGACCCCCTCGATTGTATGATCCGCTCTGCACTGTTGGATGCCGCTCCATCTTCCATTGGAGACAACATCACATACCTTTGGTCGACTCTGGATGGCCTGCTGTTGGGTGGACAGCAGTCCATACAGGCGGAGGCCGGTGCACCGGGTTGGTACGTGCTGGCCGTGACCAATACCGGTAACGGTTGCACCGCCAGGGACAGTGTTGAGGTGATAGAATTGGCGACACCCATTGATGGGGTATTGTTTGATGTGGAACCACCTTCCTGCCCGGGCCAGATGGATGGCATTTTGGCTATCGACACCGTACTGGGCGGAACAGGGCCCTTCTTGTACGCCCTGGATGGCAGTGGTTTCTCCAGCCTGACTAATTTTGAGAACCTGCCATCCGGAAGTTATCCACTGGAAGTACAAGATGCTAATGGTTGTGAGTTCGCCACGGAGGGAGTGGTGCCGGAATCGGTGGGGCTAAGTGTGGAACTGGGGCCGGATATAGTCATCCAGCTCGGCCATTTTGATACCCTTATTGCGGTCATTGACCCACCGGGCTATGATACGCTTTGGTGGTGGCCCGTGGAGGGCTTATCGGATCCGGGGGCTCCGGTTCAGGTGGTTTCTCCGAAGCTTTCCACCGTGTACACCGTTTGGGTGCGAAATGCCAATGGATGCATCGCCAGCGCCCAGGCTACCGTAAAGGTGCAACGGGGAAACAGGGTATACGGGCCAACGGTTTTTTCTCCTAATGGCGATGGGCAAAATGACCGGTATACCCTATTCGCCGGCCCTGATGTGGTTTCCATCCAGGTCTTTCGAATTTTTGATCGCTGGGGCAACATGGTCTTTGAAGCCGGCCCCATTCAGCCCAATGATGAAAGCCTGGGATGGGACGGGACACTCAATGGGATGGAAATGGATCCTGCCGTTTTTGTTTTCTACGCCGAAGTGGAGTTTTCAGATGGGATAATAGAAGTAGTGGACGGGGATCTGATGTTGATGCGGTAGGTGTGTCTGGCCTGGGCCGGGCCCGGGCAATTATTATATGGGTAAATGGCTGGCGCTGCTTTACGCCAGCACCTTTACCAGGTCTACTACTCCGGTAATGATGTATTGGATACCGATGGCCATAACGAGGAAGCCCATAATGCGGGTCATGGCTTTTAAGCCGGCCACGCCGAGTGCTTTTTGGAGGAATGGCGCCGAACGCAGAATAAAGTATACGGCCAGCCCGGTTAACATGATCACGCCGGCAACTATTCCGCGTGCGCCCCAGCTGGGGTTGGCGGCAAATACCCCGACGAGGTAAGAAATAGAGCCTGGCCCCGATAGCATGGGCATAGCCATGGGAGAAAAAGAAATATCATCTTTGGCCAGCGCTTCCTCGCGTACTTTGCGGTCGATGGCGCGGCCTTCGGCAAACTTTCCGTTCAGCAGGGAATAGCCTGAAGACAGGATAACCAACCCGCCAGCGATCCGCATGGCATTCAGGCTGATGCCAAAAAAGCTCAAAATGAGAGAGCCGGCGAAGAAAAAGGCCAGCAGGATGAGCGTGAAGTAAAGGCTCGTATGCACAGCGGTGTGCTCTCGTTCTGCTTTAGTGTAATGAGGCGTCATAGCCAGGAAAACAGGAACGGCTCCCATGGGGTTGACCAGGGAAAACAAGGACGCCAGTACTGCGAAAAACAATTCTACCATCTCCATTACTTTGATCTTAATGATTTTGCCTAATTATGTTCTTTAATTGCAATTAGTTCGTTCTAGATTCAGATCATTATTTGGTCTGAATTGCAAAAATAGAGATACATTTAAGACGGGCAATAAGTTCCGGCAGCGGCCGAAAAAAATGAATGGAATTTGAAAAAAGAGAGGAAGTTGCCCAGAATAGCTGTTTGAGGCAGTAAGATGGGCCTGGAAGGAAGCAATAGGGCAAAAAAAAGGGGAGCTAAATGATAGCTCCCCGAGAAAAACACCTAAAACCCATATTCATATCATGAAAACCTTTCCTAATCAAAATGTTGTTTCAACCAGGGAAATTCCCCTTGCCACTTTTCACTCTTCATCTTACCCTGGCTGAAAACAACTGCATTCCCCTTGAAATTTGACTTTTGCTTCTCTGTTGAAGCGAGGCTTTCACCTCTTGATTTCGTAATTTTAGACGCAGTTGATTGCCAGGGTCACATTTTTTTTAAAAAAAACTTTATTTTTTTTGCTACTTCTTTTAATAGCTTTTCAGTAGTGCAAAGGTAGTAAGAATTTTTAAACTTACACTGTGATTAACATCACAAATCACTGACTACAAGAGTCAATGTACGTTTTTTTTGAGTTGTAACAGCAATTCTGAAAAAAAGTTTTCAAAGCTGTTTTTTAGATGACAAAAGCTCATTTTGTCTGCTCCAGTTCCAAGTTCACTTCAATTTCTTTGTTATCCCGAAGCAGGCGTACGGATACAAGTTCTCCCGGTTTGTGTTTTTCCAGGGCAAGCAGCAAATCGTTATTGGATTTTATCTGTTCCTTCCCCAGCCCAATGATGATGTCACCCAGGCGAATAGAGCCATAGCGGTCGCGGGTAGTGGGGCGGATACCAGCCCGCTCGGCGGTGCTGCCCTCTTCCACGTAGATCACCAGGGCGCCTTCCAGCCCCAATCGCGTAACAATCTGCTGACGGGCCAGCTCCACGCCCAGAGAAGGCCGGGTGAGTTTCCCGTATTCGATTAGTTCGGGCACCACCCAGCGCACTACATCAACCGGGATGGAAAAGCCAATGCCGGCCGAGGCGCCCGAGGGGCTGAAAATGGCTGTATTGACCCCGATGAGGCGCCCGGAGGAATCCAGGAGGGGCCCGCCGGAGTTACCCGGGTTGATCGCGGCATCGGTCTGAATTACATCCCGGATAGGAATGCCGGCCACAGATTCAATCTCCCGGCCCAAAGCACTGACGATGCCCGTCGTGAGGGTTTGGTCTAATCCGAAGGGGTTGCCAATAGCATAGACCGACTGGCCGACGCGAAGGTCTTCGGAAACGCCAATGGGAATGGGGCTGAGCGTATTCCGGGGGGCTTCGATCAGCAGCACCGCCAGGTCTTTTTCCGGAGCGATGCCCACGAGCTTGGCTTCCCAGGTAGAACGGTCCGCCAATGTAACAGTAGCGCGGTCGGCGCCCTGGATAACGTGATAGTTGGTGACAATATGGCCTTTCATATCCCATACAAAACCAGAGCCGGTGCCACGGGGAATTTCCGTAACGTTTCGGGTGAAATAATCCGTTCGAACGTTAGAAGTTGTAATAAAGCATACCGAAGGAGCCGCGTCTTCAAACAGCTTGATATTGGCAAGCTCTTCGGGGTTCAACCCGTTGGAGGCTGCCGTTTTTCGGGCAGCAGGCAGGGAGGCGGATGGTTCCACTGCATTGCCATTATCGCTAATGATGGCGGAATCTTTTTCGGCCTCGGCCGGAGCATCTTTCCCTTTCCAGGCAACGCCGGCGAAAAAGCCAAGGCCCAGAAGGGCGATCCATAGTAAAATGCGAAGTTGATTTGGCATAGTCTAGATTTTTTCATTTTCGATAATAGAAACAACCAAAGGGCGAGGAAGTCGTAAAAGTTAGAAAAAAAATTCTGACTTGGCCGGATTAGTTTGCATCTTGCCACTTGCTCAAATCAAACTAAAAAATATCGAACAGGTGGCTTTATCAACCAGGCGGCAGATTGGATATGCCTTTGGCATGTTGGGCTGGTCGATCATGATCAATATCATCGCGGTCATGCTGATCTATTTTTATGTGCCGCCCAATAATTCCGGTATGGGGCAGTTGATTCCGCAAGTCACCGTTCTGGGTATTTTCACACTCTTGTCGCTCATTGCCGCCAGTGGCCGTTTGTTGGATGCTGTTACCGACCCATTGCTGGCCTATTTCAGCGATCGTTCCCACCATCCGGGGGGCCGGAGGATACCTTTTATGAAAGTGGCTGTCTTCCCTTCCGTGTTCTTCGGGATGCTGATCTTTTTCCCGTTGGACTATCTGGAAAGCTACCGCAATGTGTGGTGGTTGGCGGGTATGCAGGGCGCCTTTTACCTTTCCTTGACGGTATATATCATTCCCTACAATGCCTTGCTACCGGAACTGGCGGAGAGCAGGGAGGCTAAGATCCGCCTGTCGGCCTGGCTGTCGCTTGCCTTTGTTTTGGGAATTATCATTTCTTCTCAAACGCCTCTACTGGCCGATATCATTCAAAGCAACTTCGGCTTATTGAACCGGCATACGGCCTTTCAAATGGCTATCGGGAGCTTATACCTGCTTAGCGGCCTTTTCATGGTGATCCCTATTTTTTCAATTAATGAATCCCGCGATTGTACCAGCCGCCCGGCCTCGGTCAATTTAGGTACCGCCTTAAAGCGCATACTGACCCACCGGAATTTTCTGATCTTCATCACGGCTGATTTTTCCTATTTCGTGGCGCTTACCATTATCAGTAGCAGCATGTTGTACTTAGTCAAGGTGTTGTTGATGCTGGAAGAATCGGTGGGAGGCCAGGTGATGGGGGTGATGGTGGGGACTTCGCTACTTTTTTACCCCTTGGTTATCCGGCTTGCCGTCCGTTTTGGGAAACGCCGGCTGGTGATCTGGTCGCTTCTGGCGTTGGGCGCACTCATGCTGGGGGTGGCCTTTCTGGGAAAGATCCCTTTGGGGCCGCGGGTGCAGATTTTTGGCTTTGCCCTGCTGGCCGCCGTGCCAACGGCCTTCCTGGGCATCCTGCCTTTCGCCATCATCGCCGATATTTCCGAGCGGGATGGCCAGGAAACGGGGCAGCAGAAGGAGGCTATGTTCTTTGCGGTGCGCAATTTTTCGACCAAACTGGGCCAGACCCTGGGCATCATGACCTTCGCTATCCTCACACTCTGGGGCAAAGATCCTTTTAACGACCTCGGTATCCGACTGGCTTCTATCCTGGGCGGGCTGCTTTGTTTGATCGCGGGCCTGGTCTTTACAAGGTTCAGGGAGGAGTAAATAGGAGCCATCCCGAATTTTAGAGCCACACATTAGCGGTGCTACCCTCAGAGAGGCCGCATATTACGCGGCTAAGCGGATAAACATACGGCCTCTCTGGCGCTGCGGCACTAGAGACTGGCTCGTTATTCCGCAATTTTCCTAAACCCCAGGATAACTCCTACTTTATCCCATATCCTCAGGGCATCACGTTTTCCGGTTCTTTTTCTTGGCGGCGGGGAACAGTACATTATCCAGAATGAGCCGGTAGCCCGGTGAGTTGGGGTGCAGGCTAAGGTCGGTTTCCGGGTCGTGCACGTAGTGGCGGTAGTCTTCCGGGTCGTGTCCGCCGTAGAAAGTCCAGAAGCCTTGTCCGTAGTTGCCATGGATATAGCGGGCTTCCCGAGCCGGCTTATTTTCTCCCATGATCAGTACGTTCGACTTGATGAATTCCTTAGAGAAAGCAGTGGTCTGGCCCATAAACCCCTTGACGGTGCGGGTGTGGTTTTGCGTCAGCATAGTAGGTACAGGGTCCCATTTGGCGGAGAAGTCGAAAAGGGTGAAGTAGTCCTGCTCTGGATTGATGTTGCGCCCGCGACTGTGGTCAATACTGGAGTATTCATATTCCAGTGGGTTGCGGGAAAGCTGAAAATTTTCGAAAGCAAAGGTCTTGCTGAAATCCAGCTTGCTCTGTGCGTTGGGGTCCATGGGGTCGCCATCGTACATCTCAGCGCAGATGTCGATCCCTTCGGCGGCAAGGGCGATATCGTAAGTATCGGTAGCGGAGCACATAGCAAACATAAAGCCGCCGCCCACCACATATTCCTTGATCTTCTTCACTACCGCCAGCTTGAGCTGGGAGACTTTGCTGAAGCCCAGTTCATGCGCCAGTTCTTCCATCCGGCGTTGGTTTTCGCGGTACCAGGGCTGGTTGTTGAAGGAGCGGTAAAAACGGCCGTACTGGCCGGTAAAGTCTTCGTGGTGCAGGTGCAACCAGTCGTACTTGACCAATTCATTGTTGATCACCTCCTTATCGTAGATGGTGGTGTAAGGGATCTCGGCGTAGGTGAGCACCAGGGTTACAGCATCATCCCAGGGTTGTACTTTTTCCCCTTTGGCGTTTACCTCGGGAGTATAGACTGCGATCTTGGGCGCCTTCTCCAGCTTCATCGCATCCATGTTGACTTCCGGATCGGAAATATCGTTAATGATCTTATTGAACTGCGCATCGGGAATGATCTCATAGCTTACGCCACGGGTCAGGCATTCCTTTTCGAATTCCCGGTTGTGGGGAAAGGCAAAGCTGCCGCCCCGGTAATTCAACAGCCACCAGGCTTCCGAACCTTTTTCGAGCACCCAATAGGTGATACCGTATGCCTTGAGATGGTCTTTCTGCGATTCTGCATCCATCGGCAGCAGGATGTACGCTGCCTGAAGCTTCAGGGCCAATACGATCAATAGGAGCCCCAGTCCAATCTTCTTCATAGGTCGTTGTTGTTTTATGTATTCTTTGTAACAAGCGCAAGGAAGAAAAAGTATGTTAAGAAGTGTAAAATTACACATTTTTGGCCCGTTTCGCCGATCTCAAGCCTGGAGGCCGACTTATGGTTTAATGGAGGTAGCAGATTACTAAGGCATGGTAAGCAACCCCATCCCCTCCAAAACCGTTATTATTCCAAAATAGCCCTTCAAGGGCTGGCAAGTGCTACAATATCCCTAAATTCGCAGTCCGAACGGCAAATAGGCAAAAAAAATTCCATGGAAAATATCACCTTTCAATATCCATCCTGGTACGTCATCCTCTGTGTAATGCTCGGCCTGGGATATGCAGTTTTTCTGTACTTCCGGGACAAGTCCTTCCACGAGCAGTCGCGTTATCTGAATAGCCTTTTGGGCGCCTTCCGGTTCCTGACGGTCACCGGCATTGCTCTGCTGCTGCTTACGCCCCTGCTCAAGAGCCTGATCACGGAAGTAAAAAAACCGGTGGTTATTCTGGCGCAGGACGAATCGGAATCCGTGGCGGCGGAAATGAATGAGGAACAGCAAGCCACCTACCGGCGGTCGTTGGAACAACTGCGGGAAGAATTGGGCCAGCAGTATGACCTCAAGGAATACGCTTTTGGCAGTAGTGTTCGGGAGGGCATCGACTTTAAGTTTAACGACAAGTTAAGCAATATCTCCTCGGTTCTTTCCACCGTGTATGATCTGTACAGCAACCAGAACCTGGGCGCCGTCATTCTGGCTACCGATGGTATCTACAATGAAGGGAGCAATCCTGTTTATACCGCCAACAAGCTGGGAGCGCCGGTTTATACCGTTGCCCTGGGCGATACGACCCCCAAGCGCGACCTGGTGATCCGAAGGCTGTTCCACAACCGTATTGCCTATCTTGGAGACAAATTCAGCGTGCAGGCCGATATTGCAGCAGAGAACGCTGCCGGCAGCAACAGCCGGCTCAGTGTCTACAAAGTGGAGGGCAACAGCACCAGCCTGCTTCAGCAATTCCCGGTCAGTATCGGCAGCAACGACTTTTTCGAGACCAAAGAGTTCGTTCTGGACGCCAACAAGGCCGGTGTCCAACGCTATCGGGTAGTGCTTAGTGAAATACAGGGGGAAGCCAGTACCGTCAATAATGTTAAGGATATCTTCCTGGATGTGCTGGATGCCCGACAGAAAATACTGCTGTTAGCTAATTCTCCTCATCCCGATATAGCTGCCATCCGTCAGGCTGTGTCCAGCAACAAAAACTATGAAGTCAAGGTAGACTACATCAACGGCCTGAAAGAAAATGTGGGCGATTATGATTTTGTCATCCTGCACCAGTTGCCCAGCCGAACCAATGATGCTGCCGGCGTGCTCAATACCCTCACGCAGAAAAATATCTCCCGCTTGTTCATCATAGGGGCCCAAACGAACCTCAGCCGCCTTAACCAGATTCAAAACCTGGTGGATATCCGCGCCGGCGGCGACAATATCAACGAAGTGCAGGCCCGCATGGCTCCCAATTTTACCCTGTTCAAACTTTCAGAACCGCTCCAGGATAACCTCATCAATTTCCCGCCCGTGATCGCTCCATTTGGAGAATACAGTGTTTCCGGTGATGGCCAGGTGCTGCTCAATCAGCGTATCGGCAAGATCGACACCCGCTACCCGCTACTGGTGTTGGGGCAACAGGGCCAGGCCAAGGTGGGCGTTTTCTGTGGCGAGGGCATCTGGAAATGGCGGCTATTCGACTATCTGCAGCACCAAAACCACGAGATATTTGATGAGCTGGCAACGAAAACAGTGCAATACCTCAGCATTAAGGAGGATAAACGCCGCTTTCGGGCCAGCCTCAATAAGAATATCTTCAATGAGAATGAAAATATCGCCTTCGACGCCGAGCTTTACAACCAAAGCTTTGAACTGGTCAACGACCCCGACGCCAGCCTGGTAATCACAGACAGTGAAGGGAAAGACTTCAGCTATACCTTCAACAAGTCGGGCAATACTTATCAGCTCAATGCCGGCATCCTTCCGGTCGGGAACTATAGCTACCGGGCTTCTACCAATTACAATGGCGAGAATCTTTCCTACAACGGCCAGTTCAGCGTGCAGCCCATCCAACTGGAGTCTTATGCCACCACGGCCGACCATGGCATGCTGCGCCTGCTTAGTGAGCAGTACGGCGGCCAGATGCTCTACCCTGCAGAAATGGGCCGTATCCCTGAATTGATCCGCGCAAGGGGTGTCGTCAAACCGGTGATCTACGAAACTTCGAAAACCCGGCCGGCTATTAATCTCAAGTGGATCTTCTTCCTGCTGCTCAGCCTGCTGAGCGTGGAGTGGTTCCTGCGACGCTATTTTGGGGGGTATTAGCATGGAGCATAGAGCATGGAGCATGGAGCATAGTGCATGGAGCATAGGGCATGGAGTATGGAGTTTGCCTTGTTATTAACTAAAGAGGAAAAAAATTGTGATAAAACATTCCTTTAAAGCCTTGATCTTGAGGGTGTTGAAAAAGGAATAATCTCCATTTTTTTCCACATTTCGCCCAAAATGTCCCGGTTTTACTTACTTAGAAGGTGCACCTTTGTCTGGTGCAAAAGCACCATGCCGTTGGTATTCCGGTCAGGAGCCTGACTTTTGTGGAATTGTGTTGGCGGGAAAATAAAAAAAACAGCAAATTGAAATAGACAAGATGATCATCTTATTGTTTTCTAAACATCATTAAAAA
Source organism: Lewinellaceae bacterium (assembly GCA_020636215.1). Classification (GTDB taxonomy): domain Bacteria; phylum Bacteroidota; class Bacteroidia; order Chitinophagales; family Saprospiraceae; genus JACJYE01. The sequence continues at coordinate 91,269 of JACJYG010000004.1, read as the reverse complement.
GTTAAAGAATTTAGGCTAAGATTAATTTTTGTTGAATTAACCCAACCTCGTTTGACTTTTTATCGTCAATCATTATACATTGAGCAATCAATAAAGGGAGGAGAACTTCCGGCTAGCGCTGCTTTCCGTTCATGGTTTAGGGAAAAGCCTGGGAAGAGGAAAAATAAAAAACAGGTACTGGTTTCAATCCTGTACCCTTGTAAGGTTCTCACGCAGTTTTTAGTGGCATTGCAGTATATGGCAGGTAGTTAACGCCTGTTATGGGGCTGTTTTTTGTCTCGTTCAAAGTAAGCTGGTGGGCTGGCAGTTGCCAATTCCCGGGGTGGCGATCTATTGCCTGCTATTCTCGGGGCTTGCGTCCGAATACCTGCTGCATAGAGCCACAAAAAGCAGCCAACAATGCAACCTAAATCCCTATTAAACAACCTAAAATATCAAAAACATGAAGAAATTGATGCTGCTCTCGATCACCCTTTTTGCCTTGGCCCAATTGTTGAACGCGCAAAGCCAAAGGCCCAAGAAAAACTACCTGGACCTCAACGCCGGTATGGGCATGCTGCCTACTTTTGTAAAGGACGCCGGCAAGGTAAAGACACCTCCCCTCAGCCTTACCGCCGATTATCAGGTGGTGGAGCACTTCAGTATAGGGGCTTACGCCGGGTTCTCTGTCACGGAAACGGATGCGCGGGCCCTCCGGGACGGCAGCACGGCGCAATGGAGCAACCGCTTTTCCATTTTCGGCCTTCGCCTGGCTGCTCGCAGTAGTCAGATGGGGCCCTGGAATGTTTACGGTGGCTTGTCGGCTGGCTATAGTATCTCCAAAATCGACATGATGCAGGGGGACATTGAGAAGGTCAAAAGTGAGAAGAACATCAGAGCAGTTTCCGGAAAAATGTTGATGACCGGTTTTCTCGGCGGGCGGTATAGCCTGACGCCCAAAGCCGGGATTTTCGGAGAGCTTGGGTACGGCGTTTCTCTGGCTACGGTAGGGCTTAGTATCCGGATTTAAGGTTGGCCTGGTTCAGATAAAAAGAAGGTAGCGGCCTGAGGAGGCGGCACCTTCGATAACTGGTGAATAAAAAAAGCGCGGAGCAATGCCCCGCGCTTTTTTTTGCGTCCTGTTACCAGGACATCTCATCGTCGGCCCCGGCTTCGAAATTGCGTTTCGGTTGGGGCTCTACAGCTTCTGAGCCATTATTTTCCGCTTCAAAATCATGGACACGGTTACTTTGGTAGTTGTCATCTTCAAGAGAATCTTCGTATTCTTGTTGGCGGCGGTCGTATTCGTCGTAATCGTATTCCGGCATCAGGTTTTCTTTAACGTGGTTAATGGCATCCTGAAGGCTTCCGAGGAAACGGTTGAAGTCTTCTTTGTAGAGAAAGATTTTATGCCGCTCGTACCCATCACCATTAAATTTTTTGGTGCTTTCAGTCAGCGTCACATAGAAGTCCTCCCCTTTTGTCTTCCGCACATCAAAGAAGTAGGTCCTCCTCTTACCTGCCCGCACTTTCTTGGAGTACACACTCTCAAATCTTCTTTGGTTTCTCTCGTTATCCACGTTGGTTGAATTTAGTTAATGAAATATTACTCCCATACAAAAGTAATTAATTGTGGAAAAATTCAAAAAAATTGACTGGCAATCTATACAAGCGCCTCAAAAACGTTCTAACGCTTGAATTTAAAGGTCTTCAGTGCCCGAATACAATGGGATTTCGAAGAAGTACTTTTGGCCTTCCCACATATTGAGTAGGAGGAGCCAGGCCGATTTGCCTTCAGCACATTCCAGCCTCGGCATGGACCCTATGTATTGGCCATCGATCCACCAGTGTAAGAGGTAGGGGCCGATGGGGATTGGAGTCCCGCTGTCGCGGAATACTACTGCCAGGCTGGAGCCCCCTGCAAAACATTCGTAACGGACAACATCGATACCCAAAACGTTGCCTTCCAAAGCGGACGGGCCGGTGAAATTTCCCCGGGGGGCTTGCTTGGCGGCGCACATAGTCTGGTATTGCACCATCATCATGGTAGGCTGTCCATCACTACAGCACGGCACCGCAGCAACCATCGCGCCGCAGTGGCCTTCACCGAGGCGGATCAGGCGTTCTTTTTCCCGGGCAACGGCAATACTGCATTCCGGCAGTTCACAGAAAGGGGCAGGCGGTGCTTTAAGGAGCACTTGCTGTACCCCGTCAGGATTGGTTGTCTCCGGGAAGGGGAGTTCTTCTTTTTGGCAGCTGGCCAAAACAAAGAACACTACCAACAGAAGGAGGGAACTGAGTCGTTGGAGGAGGTTTTTCATGGCTATATTTTTCATTTCCTTTGATTGGCAAAGGGCAGCCAAGGCTATAACCTCAAGAAGGCGGGGAATAATTCGCTTACTAGCTATTTACGAAGGAAAGGGCAAAAAGTCAAGTTTTTTCGAGGACGAAAGTCGCAGGCCGGCAGGAACCCGGGAAGCCTGAATCTCATTTTTAACTAACAAATCTCAAATAGGGACGTTTTTTTTCCGTGGAGGCTTCGCTTAGCCCCAATCTGCCTGTCCTCCGACGCCTGTCTGGATCAGCCGGGTAAAAAACCTGCCCGTCCTCCCCCGACAACTGTCGGGATCAGCCGGGTAAAAAACCTGAAACCTGAAACCTGAAACCTGTAACCCGTCTCTCCGAGCCGGGCAAGCCTGTAACCCTGCAACCTTCCAAAGGCCCGCCTATTGCCGGCTGGCCGCTTCTTCCGCTTCTTCCAGGCTTTGCTTTTCGAACTGTTCGTAGTAATAGCCCCGTTGCTGCAGCAGTTCATCGTGCGTACCCTCTTCGACAACGGCGCCATTTTCCAGGACAATGATCTTATCAAACTGCAGAAGGGCATAAATGCGGTGGGTGATAATGATGGCCGCCTTATTGGCCAGTGCTCCGGAGAGATGCCCAAGGATTTGTTTTTCAGTTTTAGTATCAACTGCGGAGAGGCAGTCGTCGAGGATGACCAGGTCGGGTTGTTTGATGAAAGCCCGGGCGATAGACACCCGTTGTTTTTGTCCACCGGACAAGGTGACGCCGCGCTCGCCCACCAGGGTGTCGAAACCATCCGACAGGCCCATGATGTCGTCGTAAACAGCAGCGTGGCGGGCGTGTTTTTCGATTTCTTCGCGGCTGGCCTCGCTCTTGCCGAAGGCGATATTGTTGGCGATCGTATCAGAAAAGAGGAAAACATCCTGGGGCACATAGCCGATACTTTGGCGGAGTTGCCCAAGGTGGTGCTGGCGAATATCCTTGCCATCGATGCGAATAAGGCCTTCGGTGGCGTCATACATGCGCACCAGCAGGTCGGCCAGTGTCGTTTTGCCGGAGCCGGTTCGGCCGATGACGGCCATCTTCTGTCCGGGTTCCAGGCGGAAGCTCACCTCTCGCAGGGCTTGTATGCCGGTGTCCGGATAAGTGAAAGAGACCTTATCGAATTCGATTTGGCCCCTGAGCCCTTCGGGAGAAGGCTTTACCCCATTCGGGCTGGCGATTTCCGGTTGGGTGTTGAGAAATTCATTGATGCGCTTTTGAGAGGCAGCGGCCTGTTGTACAATAGACGCGATCCAGCCGATGGCCGTTACTGGCCAGGTGAGCATGTTGACATAGATCACAAATTCCGCAATATTGCCGGGAGTGATGCTGCCTTTTACGGCCTGAAGCCCTCCTACATAAACGGTGATTACGGTGCTGGCTCCAATTAGCAGGATCATCAGGGGGTAGAAAAAGGCGTCGACTTTTGCCATCGACAGAGACTTCTGTTTGTAATCTTCACTCAGCCCGGCGAAGAAACGGGCCATGGGCCCTTCCTGAACATAGGACTTCACCACCCGGATACCGGAGTATACCTCCTGGGCATTACTGTTGAGCGTAGCCAATTGGCGCTGGATGATCTCGCTTTTTTTGTTGATCAGATTGCTGACGTAATAAATAGAGATGGATAGTAGCGGCAGCGGCGCAATAGAGTAGAGCGTCAGTTCTACGCTGACGCTGAGCATGGAATAGATCACCAGTATGAAGAGCGACACCAGGTTGATGCCGTACAGTACTGCCGGGCCCAGGTAATTGCGCACTTTTGATACATCTTCGGTGATGCGGGACATGAGGTCGCCCGTATTGTTGCGTTTGTAAAAAGCCAAACCGAGCTTTTCATAGTGGGCGAAGACCTCCCGGCGCATGTCATATTCTATGAGGCGCGACATGACGATGATGGTTTGCCGCATCAGATACATGAATATTCCCATGAGCAGGGCCAATAATAATACCAGTAAGCCGAAGTACAACAAGGACTGCCCGAGCACCTTGAAAAGCTCCGGCTGCAGGCTGAAGCCCTGGAACATACCATATAGGCCTATGTTTTCCACAACCAGGTCCAGCGCCTCCCGGATCATACGGGGTTGCAACACGCGAAAGTAGTTGGATAACGAAACAAAGATGATGCCCAACAGGAAACGCCCGCGGTACCGTAGGAAAAATTTATTGAGATAGGCTAATTCTTTCACAGCAATCGGGTTCTTCTATTAGAATTTTCTCTTGTATTAACCCACAGGGCAAAAATAAGTTTTTATTTGCCGCCCTGCTCCTCCCTAAGGCTTATCTTTATCCTTCGTAAACAAACAACAAAACAAACCTGGCCAATTATGAACCGAATTGTAACTCTGGATGAATTCATCATTCGCCGGCAGAAGGACTTCCCATTTGCCTCTGGTGAACTGACCGGATTGCTGCGCGATATTGGCGTAGCGGCCAAGATTGTCAACCGTGAAGTGAACAAGGCCGGCCTGGTCAGCATTCTAGGTGTCGCCGGGCAGGAAAACCCTTCCGGTGAGAGTGTGCAGAAGCTGGACCTTTATGCCAATGAAAAACTGATCGATTGCCTTAAAAACAGCGGAGAGTGCTGCGGCATCGCCTCCGAAGAACTGGAGGATTTCATCCCCATCCAGCCGGTCGCTTCCAAAACCTCCAAATACGTCGTTGTCTTTGATCCGCTTGACGGTTCTTCCAATATTGATGTCAATGTATCGGTGGGTACTATCTTTGGCATCTATCGCCGGGTGAGCGACCCGGAAAGCCCCTGTAAAATGGAGGATTTTCTGCAAAAAGGCACCGAGTTGGTTGCAGCCGGTTACGTCCTCTACGGCACGTCCACCCTTCTGGTCTACTCCACTGGCCGCGGGGTCAACGGCTTTACGCTCGACCCCACCATTGGCGAATTCTGCCTTTCCCACCGCGACATCCAGATTCCCCCGAGAGGCGGCCACTATTCCGTGAACCAGGGATACTACCTCAAGTTCGATGTGGAAATGCGCCGTTATATCGACCACTGTTCAGATATGAACCTGGGCCTGCGCTATATCGGTTCTATGGTGTCCGATATTCACCGTATCCTTCTGAATGGCGGCATCTTCCTCTATCCCAATACCCGAAAATATCCGCAAGGTAAGCTCCGCCTCGTTTACGAGTGCAATCCCCTTTCTTTTATCGTTGAACAAGCCGGTGGCAAAGCGATCACCTGCCAACTCGAGCGCATCCTGGATCTGTCCGCTGAACACCTGCACCAGCGGACCACTATCGCCATCGGCTCTCCGGGTATGGTCGATGAGATGAAAGCTTTCGTAGAACGCTATAGCGCCGCGCCGTCGTTTCGCTAAGATAGGTTTAGCAAAAAACACCATAAAACGCTATCTTGCAGGATAGTAACCTAATTTCACCCATAAAGCATGAACCGAGGTATCGACCTATCAACCTCTGAAACCGGTTATGACCCGCAGCAGGCCGTCAATTATGTCCTGGCCATTGGTATTGATGAGTATGCATATTGGGATAAGCTGCAAAACGCGGTCAAAGACGCCAGTGATTTTGTGGGGGTGCTGACGCAGCAATATCAGTTTGAATCCGACAATGTCATCCGGCTTTTTAATCAGGATGCTACAGAGGACCGGATACGGGATGCAATCCGGGACCTCAAACGCCGCATCACCCCGCATGATAATCTTATCTTGTATTATTCCGGCCACGGCCATTACGACAAAGATTTTGACGAGGGCCATTGGGTGCCGGTAGATGCCCGGCGCGATACTTCGGGCCGGTACATTTCCAATTCCGACATTATCAAGTGGATCAACGCAATCGATGCTCAGCACATTCTACTGGTAATCGATTCCTGCTTTTCGGGTTCTTTGGTCGTTCATAAGCGCAGCGGAGTAATGGATGAACATTATCGCTCGCGCCGGATCATCAGCTCAGGGCGCCTCGAGTCCGTTTCCGACGGAGCGCCCGGGCAGAACAGCCCTTTTGCCGAAGGGGTTATCACTTACCTGAAAAAGAATACCAAGCAATCCTTGAATACGACTGAGTTGGTGCAGCTCGTCAAGGAGTACGTTGCCGGAAAGGCCAATCAAAGCCCGGTGGAAGGGCGGGTGCAGAATTCTGCGGATGAAAACGGCGAATTCGTGTTTCACCTCAAGGTAAATGAAGCAGACTTCTGGAAAAACGTAGTGGATGCAGATTCCGTCAAAGCGTATCAGAATTATCTGGACTATTATCCGGATGGCCGGTATGCCACACAGGCAGAACGCCGCCTCGATGCGCTGAAGGAAGACAGCTTCTGGGAGAACGCCAAGGCCAAGGACAGCGAGCTGGCCTATGAAAACTATTTGAAAAAATACGCCGGGGTGGGGAAATACCTCGAAGAGGCCAAGCAACGGATGGATGCGCTGCATGCCCGACAGATGGAACGCCGTAAGGTGCTGGAAGACCTGGGTAAAAAAGATGCGGAACGGGAAGATATTCTGCGCCAGTTCCAGAGCCGGATCAACCAGGCGGAAACTTTATTCCAGGAAAAGAAATTGGAACCCGCCCGCGAGCTGTATCGTGAAAGCCTGCAATACTTTATGGAAGGATTTGCCCCTGCTTACGATTATATAGAACAACAGATCAATTTCTGTACCAATGGCATTACTTTTTTGCAGTACTATGAGAATGGATCGCAGGCAATGGAAAGGGGCAATTACCGGCTGGCCATGCAGTACTTCAACGAGGCCCTGAAAACCGGTGACGACCCCCGGGTGGAAGATCTTATTAAAGTCTGTCGGCAACGGCTCAACCGTCCGGCGCCGGAGCCCAACCCATCGGCGGCTTCTCCCGTTGTTCCCACGCCTGCGGTACAACAACCACGCCGCGCCGCGCCCCCCAAACCTCAAAAGAAACGCAGCAACACCTGGTTGTTCCTGCTCATTGGCTTTGTCGTAATAGCCTCCGTGGGAATCGTCCTGATGAACGAAGCCGGCCTGTTCAGCCAGGGAGGTTCCTATGAGCCTTTTTCAAGCCCGGAATACTCCACTTATCCCGAGGAAGGAATGCAGGAAGAAGGAGCCGGTTATTCAGAAGAACCGGAGCCCGCCGCTCCTGCTCCATCGTCTTATCAAAGCCTTATTATCGGTTCCTGGCGGGTCACAGATGTACAATCCAACGGCGTCTCCTTTCGCCAAATGGGAATCGAATACCAGAATATGCTCGACCTGCTGAACTACGTGTATTCCTTTTCCACTAATGGCAACCTCACCGTAACCGGCAACCTCAACCAGGTTGAATACCACACCTATTATATTGAAGGCGACGCGATCTATACTCAAGGAGCCTATTACAGCCAGGGCCTCATTAACGAACTGAGCCAATCCCGCATGCGAATCACCTTCTCCATGCAGGACGCCTATGGCAACCCCTTCCCGATGACGCTGGTTTTTGCACGGTCATGAGGCCATGGCCGTTCACTTCCCCATCCACTCCAGGCCTCCGCTAAACAGGGTGTACAAAGCTGCCGCCAGGATAGGGGCCGCTACTGATACCCCCATAAAGGTAAAGTACCAACGTGGCACCCGGGAGCGCTCGACCAATTCCACCACCAGTGAAACGAGTAGTATAAGCAGGAAAATGGCCCCAAAAATGAGGCTTAGCAGGGTAGCCACATAGTCATTTAATATCCATACCAAAAGGTAAAGCACCGTTTCCGCCAGCAGGATTTCAATCGGCCGTATCCGTTCCATGGTTTTGATTTTCGCCCGAAAGCTACGGAAAATGGATCGGAAGTGGGGGCGTGTTCGAGGGTTTGTGTGTTTGAGAGTAGCTAAAGCTCCCGAACACCCGAACACCCAAACACTCGAACACCCAAACACTCAAACACCCAAACACACTTTTAATAATCCCGGAACACCCTATTGGCATTGCGGTTGAAGTTATCCTGCATGTCGGTGCCTTCGAAGTAGTCGGATCCCTGGATTTCGCCGGGGGCGTCGCGGTACAGGTCGCGTTGCCACTGAGGGTTATTTAGCTCGCCGGTTGCGGTAGAGTGGAGCAGTTGGAAATCACCGGGCGCCAGAGAAGGGTTGTAGAAGATAAACTTCACGTTGTTCTGGTTGGTGCTTGGGAATTCGTAGTAGGTCCAGATCTCGTAGGGAGGGGCGGAAGGTTCCGTATTCCGGAGTTCCGTATCATCCGGTTGGCCATATTTGAGGTAAATGTATCCGCGGTCCGTTTCGAAGCCATGGCGGAATCCGGAATTGAATTGTTCGTCGATGGCGGAGGCGACTTCCATGTATTTCTGGTAGGCGAATTCAGGGTTGTTAGGGCTTTCCCGGGCCCAGTAGCTAAAGAGGTAGAGGCGTTGGCCATCGAGGTTGCGTTTGCGCATCATAGTGTTCACCAATTCCAGGTCGGCGGGCGGCAGTTTGGGCGTCAGGGCGCGAAGGCTGTACTCCACTTGTTGGCCATTGAGTTTTTGGACAAATTCTTCCTCGATGTTGACATCGGCCAGTGTGATGCTTTCCTGTTCGAAGAAGGGGTTGCTGCGTTGGAAAAAGAGGCGCTTACTGCTCAGCAATTCTTTGGCCCGGTTGCGTATCTCGACCAGGAGGTAGTAATTGCCGGAAGGCAGCTTGGAGATATCCATCTGGATGAGCATAGGTACAATCGGTTGTGCCTGCTGGCGTTTGTGGCCGATCATGACAAGCTTAGCGCCTTCGCCATCCGCCTTTTCGATGGAGTAACTGGCCAGGAAATCATCGTCAATAGCCTGGTCGGTATTGTAGACTTCATTGTAAAAAATGAGGGAGGAGGCGTTGCGGCCATAAAAATTGTAGGGCAGGGGCTCTATCTGGAGCCCGTTTTTTACAAAGGCATTGTTGCCGTCGGCCGACCGCTGGAAGGAAGCCAGCAATTGGAGGCTGGATTGTTGTACACCCTCCTCGCTATAGTCCATCTTAAATTCTGTTTGAAACTCCTTGGCATTATCTGGTTGGTTCAGGTCCTTGATGGCAACGGCTAGTTCGTAGACTCCATTTTGCAGGCCATATCTTTTAAGGTCAATAAAATCGACTGCTTGCCCTACAACAGGACTGCTCAGCGAATACTTGTCCCCCTTAACGATCTCTCCGTCCTTTTTGAAAAGGATGATTACTTCCAGTTGTGCCTGGAAGGAAGAATCCACAACTGGTTGGAAGGTTACCGACCTGCCGGAGACATAGAGGTAAACCTCTACGTAGTTCTGGTTAGGGCTTTTAAAAGTAGCGTAAGAGACGCTGGCGTCGATGGCCAGCAACGCATAGCTGAACCCCAGTAATGCGATTATGGTAAGGATGCTTTTCCTGGTTTTCATAGTCGAATGATTTAGGTTTCTAAAGATAAGCCTTTGCGCTTGTGGGATGACGCCAAAATTAGTAATAAGTCAGCTTTCAAAACTAAAGCAATACACCACAACCAAACTACTATAATTTAAGCAATTATCGACGAATTTCCAAGTAGCGGTTGTATCGATTTTTAGTTTGGCGGGAAGTAGAGTTCAGGTTTCAGGAAAGGAATAAGGGCGAGTAATACGGCCTGTTGGTAGAGGGCCTGCCGGCTGAAAATGCCATCGGTGAGCAGGCCGACGGCGCCGGCCTTTTGTTTGCTGTTGTGCTGGCCGAAAAGCTGGTCCATGACCGGCCCCAGTTCGCCACCTGCCCGGATGGCCATCGCCGCAGCGGGAGGGAGAAGAAAAGTATTGCTTCGGGAAGCCCCTTCTCCTTTTGCGCCAAGCACAACAGCCCAGCCGAAGGCTTCCATGCCACGTTCTGTATCGGCAATGCCGCCTTCGATACCAACCCAGAAGCTGGCTTCAGGCGCCGCTCTGCGAGCCTGGCGGGCGCGGTTGCGGGCGCCCCGGTAAGTTTCATTATCGGACAGGGGCTGGGCGCCAACTCCGGAATTGACTTCCAGCCCTTTCACTTCAATATCAGGGCCAAAGACATCCTGGAAAGCCAGTAATGCCGAGCGTTGTTTGATGGGGTTGCCGGAAGCGACGATGGCCAGCATCATTCTTGTGTTGCCGTTTGTCGCTTCAACTGGAAGCTGAAGCTGGTATTACGTAGTTCTGTGGTGAGCAACAAATCGGAATCATTCAGCTCCTGGATGGTATATTCCAATTTGTTAGGGCCATTGATCTGTTGCAGGCTTTTTCCTTTTATCTCGTACCTGGAATCTCCGGGAGCTGCCGGCAGGTTGGTATCCATACTCCCATCTTTTCGGAATTCGAAATACAGGCCGGCCAGCGATTCGGTGGGGGAGCCATTGCGGGTCGCTGCTTCCAGTTCCCACTTTCCATACAGCAGCGATTTCTGATTCTCAGGCTCGGGCCCACAGGCACTCACTGCGAGTAAAGCCATCAATAGAAGAGAAATCTGTAAAAGGGTATTCAGCTTCATGTTTAAAGATTAGTTTGATGGTTGCCCAAAGCTGGCAAAACAGCGCATCAAAGGTACCAATATTTTATAATATTGTTTAAAAAGCCCTTATCTCAACAGGGTACTGCCGTTCTTTAAAATGTCACCCTCTTTATCAGATGGAAGCCATTTGTTACCATAAAAAGCCCCCCAATAAGGGACTGGATTGATTATAATATTGCCGATAAAATTGAAAAAATATCAAAAAATAAAAAGATTTTCAATATTTCTTTGAAACTGTAAAATCAAACGGCTAAATTGGATATAGAATTAATAATTGAACACCTCTATGTCAAAGGGCACCGACATCGATAAACTGGACAAACAGATACTCTCCATCCTGATGCGCAATGCCAAACAACCTTATACGGACATTGCCAAGCAGCTCTTCGTATCCGGCGGCACGATTCATGTGCGTATGAAAAAGCTTGAAGACGCAGGCGTCGTAAAAGGATACAACCTGGCTGTAGACTATAGCAAGTTGGGCTATGATATCTGCGCCTTTCTGGGGATCTACCTCGATAAAAGTTCGCTCTACGATGATGTAGCGAAAGAATTGGGGAAAATCCCGGAAGTAGTAGCCGCTCACTACACCACCGGACTGTACAGCATTTTTGCTCAAATAGTCTGCCGCGACACCAAGCACCTGCGGGAAGTGCTGCATGATAAAATCCAGAAAATTCAAGGGATCCAACGTACCGAAACCTTTATTTCCCTGCAGGAAAGTATCGAACGGCCCATCGATATCGTCGGGTCTGAGGATATGGAAGAATAGTTCGTAGCCACGACGCAGGTCGGGAGGTCTGTAGGTCTTTAGGTCGGGAGGTCTGTAGGTCGGAAGGTCTGAAGGTCAGGAGGTCAGTTGAAAAGGTGCACCGCAGCTTTTCATCCCGGCGAAGCCCGGTGGGCTGAGTCGGGAAGGTCGGGAAGGTCGGGAAGGTCTGAAGGTCGGGAGGTCGGGAGGTCAGGGATTTTTCAAATAACTGTGGGATAGTTCATTAAAGTATGTCGCAGCACCCGTAACCCCTTGATTTCCAAGGCGAATTTTAACGTGACACGAGCGAAGCGACTGATGGAATAAACCCGTCCGTCTGTCTAGTCAGCCGGATAAAATCTCTGTGAGGCCGGGCAAGCCTGAAACCCGTCTGTGTCAGCCGGGCAAGCTTTGAACAGTCCCTAACGGTGTCAAATCCTCCACCATGATCAGGGAAGCCTTGATTTTACCGGGGCTTCAGGGAACTCAAACTTCTGAACACTCCCCCAACTCGAACTTTACCCGGCCCTCAAGGACGGGACTTGAATACACAAACACTTGAGCACTCCTTCGGCTTATATAAACCAGGCTTTCCTCCTTTACCCACCAGCCTGTCGAAGTTCTAAATTCTACATTTTGCGCCCTACCGCTCCCTAATGCGTTTCAATGTTCGCCCGGCGATGGCGTCCAGCCAACGATCCGGCATAAAAGTACTTAACAGGCGGATCATCCAAGGGTTGTGCGCCACCACGATGCGGGTAGGTGGGCGCTTTTGTTCCAGTACCCGGCCGATCGCCCTGGCGATCTCTTCCGGTGGAATAGCCCGTTCATAAGAGCGTTTGACGCGCTGTTCCAGGCCCTGGAAATACGGCGCATAATCCGTGTCCTGGTATTTGTTGGGTTGGGCGGCTGCCTTTTCCCAGATCGGCGTCCGAACGGCGCCGGGTTGGATGCTCACTACGTCGATACCATAGGGAAGCAGTTCCCGCCGCAACGCGTCGGCCAGGCTTTCCAGGGCGTGCTTGGAGGCGCAATAAGGGCCGAGAAAGGGAAAGGTAATTCTCCCGGAGACGGAGCTGATATGGATGATCCTGCCCGGTGGATGGGGGCAATTGGCGCGGGCGCCCAGCAAGGGTAAAAAGGCTCGCGTAACGTTCATAACCCCAAAGACATTGACTTCAAATTGCTGGCGCAGTTCTTCCTGAGTAACATGCTGCAAGGGGCCGCTAACAGAAATGCCGGCATTGTTGATCAGGCCCGCCAGGCCCTCGGTTCCCCAGCCAGCCTCCACCTGACTGGCGGCTGCCAAAACAGCAGCCTCATCCCTGACATCAAAAAAGAGCGGGGTGAAACCCGGCCCTAATTCCTGTTGCAGGCGCTTGCCATCCGCTTCCCGCCGGATACTTCCGAAAACATGGTAGCCCTTGGCCAGCAGATATTGTGAGGTAGCATAGCCGATACCGCTAGAGGCGCCGGTAATGAGAATGTTTGGCATGTAGAATGCATTTTAGCCCCTTAAGGTAAGCATTCCCAGGCATTATCTCAGCAGCATCACATTCCCGCTGAACACCTTGTGGTTGCCGGAATGCAGTTCCACTTCCACCATATAAGTGTATACGCCGGGATCAAGCGCCAGCCCTTTGCACTGTCCATCCCAGCCGGCCGATTCATCATTTGGTGGAAAATGCGCTTTCTTGTAGAGCAGTCCTCCCCAGCGGTCGAAAATCAGGAAATTACTAATTTCCTTTACCTGGAAAGTATTGGCGTAAACCGTAAAACGATCATTGGCCGCATCGCCATTGGGAGAAAAGGCGTTTGGAATAAAAATATCGATCTCGTCATTGATCCGGATCGAGACGGAAGCCTCAGCAGAACAGCCAAAGACATCGGTAATCCGGATGGTGTATACATTTTCTTCAATGGGCAACAATTCCGGCATCAGGCAATCCGTACAACTCAGGTTGACGGAGGGCGTCCAGCGTAGGTTAGCGATCAATGGCTCCGATATGTGGAGCAGAGGGGCCAGTTCGTACAAGCGGCCCAGTTTTAATTCCAGAACTTCCGGCAAAACCACCATCTGGCCGTAGGCTTCCGGCATCAGGAAATCCTGTTGAAGCAGGCAACCGGCAGCATCCTGGATAGTTAGGAGGTATTCCTGTCCTGCATTGAGGCCATTGAGGAAAGCATCGTTGTAGAAGTTGACGCCATCGACAGAATATAGGTAAGGCGGGGAGCCGCCCGTTGCGGTTAACTCCAGGCGCCCCTCTGCCAGCAAGTTACAATCAGGTTCCACGTTGGATAAAGGAGGTGGGGCGCCGACTACTATGGCGCTTTCCTTGCGGCAGCCACCGGCATCGGTGACAATAAGGATATAGGCGCCAGCGGCCAGGCTGCCGGGTTGCAGCGTTTGGGGCAGGCCGTTGGCCCAGAAGTAATTGTAGGGTGGTGTGCCGCCACTAAGGCTTACGCTGATCCTGCCATTGGACCCTCCGAAACAACTAACGGGTTCTACACTGGCGTCAACCTGAATGCGGAGTACTTCCACCTGGGCAAAACCTGAGGCATAGCCTTCACAACCGGCATCCTGGATGGACAGCAGCTCGTAAGTTCCCGGAAGAGTAGCCGGCAGGGCATAGCTGGAGTCCCAAATTTCAGATAGCACCGGCTGCACTACCCCGTCAATGCTATAGGTAAAGGACCAGGGGGGCGTGCCGCTGTAAGCCAGTGGCAGGAAGGTAGTATCCCCTTCACAGATGGTGGCTGCTCCGCTGAGGGACGCCTCCGGCGGAGCAACGATAAGTAATCGGGCGCTATCTACGGCGCTGTTGCCGCAGGCGTCAAAAACGGTAACGCTATAGGTAGGTGGGCCATCGGCTGTCACTTCCAGCACAGAACTGGTGCTCCCAGTGCTCCATTGGTAGGTGAAATCAGGATTGCCTCCCTGTATGGAAGGCTGAAGCTGGTTGCTGCCATTTCCGCAGACAGCAATATCCGGTAAATCGACGAATAGGGGAGGGCTGTCATCGATGAACATCCGGGCCGTGTCGGAAAAACAGGCGCAGGGGATATCCAGTTCAAGAATGATATCTTCCACCGGTTCGTTCAGGCCATCGTTGATCAGGTGTACCGGCAAGCGGGCCAGCGAAGCACCGGCCGGAATGGTGATTTGGCCCGGTAGCGGTTCAAAATCAATCCCTTCCTGTGCCGTACTCTGAGGGGAAAGGGTATACCGGACTGTGAGGGGAAAGTTGTTGCCGCTGCCGATCCTTCGTTGGAACTGGAAATAGGCATCTTCGCAGCCTTCGAGAGCCGGGGCCGCAGGTGTTAGCCCGATGCCGGCCGAAACATCTACTTCACCGCCGAGGTTAAAGCTTTCTGCTTCCAGAAAGACGGCCGAATCATAAAAATTATCGCCCACATCGGCTACGACGAGCCGGATGTGATAGGTCTCACAGGGGGCCAGCCGCAGCACGGCTGTTAGGATGCGGGTAAAGCCGTCGTATTCGATCTGTGCGTTAAAGTTTTCCTGGAAGACATTGAGCCCGCAGGCTACGGCATCGTCCAACAATTCGTTATGGATGTAAAAAGCCACGTTCTGTTCGTGATTGACAGAGTTGATGCTTACATAATCGTCGGTGCCAGGGATGAGCGCCACATTGGCGGCATTATTGGAAAAGCCACCATTGATACCTGGGCCCTGGATGAAGAAACCAAACACATCATTGTAAATACTGCCAACAAACTCACAATACTCTTCGGAAGCGAACACGTAGCGGAAGGTGACGATAGAATCAAGAGGGGTAAAGTCAAATTCGATGCCAACTGCGTCTTTTACCGGGCCGGTTGCGAGGTGGTTGAGGTCGGGGTCGCCGGAGTCATCATAGAAGTTGCCACTTTGGTCTGTGGCTTCATTGGGGCCTTCCGCATTGGCGATAGGCCCGGTGGCAATCATGACACCCCGCTCCATACCGATACTATTCTGGCCATTTTCAAAGTAACCGATCCCATTTTCATTACCGATGGCCTTCACATTGGTAATCGTATTGCAGGTGCCGTGAACAAAGATATCCTGAACGAGTTCCTCCACGGAGAAGGAATCATCCGTATGTATCCCGGCTCTTGTGGGCGCGGCCAGGGAAGGCGACTGTGCCGGGCGGTTGGCTTCTTCGGGCAGCCCGAGCAAAATGTAGGTACCGATCAAAAACATTAGTAATCGCATAGGGCCACAGTTGACAGGGAGCATGGTACTGCATGAGGGACATTATAACATGTTGCTATCCTCGGGCAGCCACAACAATCAAAACGGGGATATACCCTGAAAATACTATTCCGGTGAATGAGGGGGGTAGCGAACTGGGAATGCAATAACGTACTTTAGCAGTAGGGGTTGCTTTGAACGTTAGGGGGTAATGGCCAAAGCCCACCCTTATTGATCAAAAATAAAATAAATCAGTGAAAAAAACATAGCTGTCAGGAAAGTAAGATTGGTAAAACGAGTTTTTTTTCAAAATGCAGCCAAAACCTGAGGTGGAATGGCTCGCCGGGGAAAGAAATAGGGCCAGGTGAAAATGCAGAGGTGTTTTTCTTTTGCTATCCATACAAAAAAGTATACCTTTGCAGCCGTTAAAAACCCGCCGCTTGATTTTCAAGGGAAGCGGGTATGGTTTCACCGATATAATTTTAACATGGCAGTAAAGATTCGTTTGCAGAGAAAGGGCCGCAAGAAAAACCCTTTCTACCACATTGTAATAGCTGATGCAAGGTCTCCAAGAGACGGCAGGTTCATCGAACGGATCGGGTCGTATAACCCGATGACGAAACCGGCTACCATTGAGATTGACCGCGATAAAGCTTTTGACTGGCTATCCAAAGGCGCTCAGCCGACGGACACCGTTCGGGCTATCCTTCGTTTCAAAGGTGTTTATTATAAGAAACACCTGATGCGTGGGGTGCAAAAAGGCGCTATGACGCCGGAAGATGCGGAACAGAAATACGAGCAGTGGGTCGAGGCTAAGGAAGCCAAGGTCGCTGCCCGCGCCGCCAAAACGGTGGAAGAGATCCGTGCTTTCCACGCGGCCGTAGCAGGTACGCCTCCTCCTAAGGAAGCAGTGGTGATCCCCGCTGTGGAAGTGGCTGCTCCTGAAGCTGTAGCAGAAGCTAAAGTAGAAGCAGAAGCAGAGGCTCCGGTAACGGAAGAAACAACCGTTACAGAAGCTGAAGCCACTACAGCCGGCGAAGAAGAGGAATAAGCCTCTAAGCCCGGCCCCTCTGATAATAAAAGGATCTGCTCTTTACCGGCAGGCCCTTTTATTATTTTGGCAACTTACTTTTCGAATGCTTGGAACTTTAGCCTGTATTCAATTATATTTGCATTAAGAATAGGCTATACTTTAATTCTAAGATACGCAGACCTGGTAGTGCTTTAATTTGCACTATCAGGTTTGCCTTTAAAATAGGACCACATTATGCAGGAACTGGAAAAGAAATACATTTCCAAACTGGAAGAACTGGCCAATGATATTCAGGAGTCTGAGGAACTCGCGCAGTATCTGGAGGAAGAAGAAGAAGAACAGTATATGGCGCTCAAAGGGCAGTTCGAACCCCGTATCGCTATGCTATACGAAGAAGTGGCCGCCAATGACCCGCTACAACTGATCTCTCTGGAAACTGTTTTGTTGGAGCCTGAGTTCGAAGGGCTTTACCTTCCGAAAATTCTGGGGTATTCCGTCCTCCGGGGAGAAATTGACAGTAATTACTTCTACACCCGGCCCCAGGATCACTTCAAAGACGTCCTGCTGGCCATCTGCAATTCGGCCAACTTTGACATCCTGCGTAAGCGCATCGGGCAGTCCATCCAAATGGGCTTTGCGATGAGCAGCGATATCTGGGTGACCAACCTCATCAATAGCATCGACAACAAGCGGGTGCGCTATTTCCTGCAAAGCCAGAAACTGGAGCGTTATCACCGTCTGGAAGAACGGCAGGCCGGGTTGACCCGCTACCTGCGCCAGTTTGTCAACGACAACTATCAGTCGGCAGAATTTCCCGAGACGGTATCCGAACTGAAGTTGCTGTATTCTTCCCTCAAACATTTCCTCATCTACCGCGTTAGCCATAAATTCGACAATACCAGCCTTCTCGAACCCCTGAAAGCCCTGGTAGAAAACAAGGAGTTTAAAGGCACTCCCGAACATATGGAGGTCGTGGTGCTCTATGCTGCTTTTTTCGACCTGAATGAGAAGGACCACAAGCACCTGGCCAAACACTTTAACGAAATCCGGAAATCCATGCCGGATTTCCAGGAAAAATATATGGCCTACCTTCTGGAGCTTCAGCACGATCCTACCGTGGAGATGGACCAGCGTGCCGATCATCGCATTTCCGGCCTGCTCGATAAATCCATTGATGACGACCTTACCCGCTATTACAACCTCATGGATGAGGTGCACAGTAAGGGCTACATCAACGAAGAAGCACAGAATGCGGTCAAGGCTTTTTGCAGCGGCTACGAGGGCCTCTCCACGATCAACGAATGCGTCCGGCAAACCATTTACCGCTATTTCGCCAGCCTGATCAGCAATCTGGAAGTGGAGGACTATCCGGAGCTCTTCGAGATTTCTAAACACTTCCCGGCCTACATGGCCATCTTCGCCAACCAGCAGTTCAACCAGGGCCTCAAGGAGCTCTGCCTGCACTATGTGGAAAAACTGCTGAAACGCTATACCGACAAGCGCGGAAAGGACTATCAGGATATTAAGAAGTTCGTTTCTACAGCCTTTCAGGATTTCGGTTTCCTCAAGGAAAAGGAGATCATTGAGATGTTTAAGACCCGCCGCAAGCGGAAGAAGGACGAGTAAGGTGATTTTTGGGGCTGTTCCATTCAAGTGGCTGGAATATTTGTTACATTTGGAGGAGCAAGCATACATCGCCTTATGTCCATCATTGATAAGATCAGCGCCCTTTTTCGCCAGGAAAAACGGGCTACTGTATCCACAACAGAGCAACCTGCTATCACCAATCTAAAAGTTGTAACGATGGTAAATACAATCGCCATTTCCACTGATATGGAAACCCTCTACCTTATTGATAATGGCCGGGCCATTGCCTATTCTCTTCTGGAAACCAGGGGCATTATCATTGGCCTGCTCGACGGCCAGCTTACCGTAGCTACAGCCGTTCAGCCGCCCAAAATGGATATGGAGATTGAACTCCCTACCAATGGCGGCGCCATAGCCCGGGCTGCCGCCAACGCCAGTTCCGGAAAGATTATTAAGCTATCCATTGCGAAAACCGCCTGGTCTACCGTCTTCGACCGTAAAAATGCCGCCCTTTGTTTTATCGGCGCCACAGAAGTGGAGATCAGAGCCTCCGGAGACGGGGAACTGCAATTTAAAGCCGATTTGGAATTCTTCGAGCTGAACCAGGAGAACGTCTACGTTCGTCGAACCAAAGACAGCATCGTGGTGGCCGCCCTGCCCTTCAAGAAGGATAAAGGGACAAACGCCTAGGGGCCTGCGATGGATATTGGCTGATTGGTTAAGGATATAAAACCAATGTTCTATACCTTCTATTGCTCTACTGCTTCCCGGACAATAGCCCGCATTGGCTTTCCCAGTTTTTGGCTTTTAATCCAGGCGAGCACCAGTTCATCCAACCCAAGGGGGATACTCTCCTGTCCATCTGCGCGAATAGCGAGGAGGTTATCCTCAAAATCCTGCAACATAGCCTTAGCTTGTTTCATAGGCGCGTTGCTAAGCCGTTTGATATGGTAAGCGGTTCGGGTGAAAAACTGGCCGCGTTCTTCCTTGGCCGATGATTTTAAGGTGCGTTGTAAAGCGCGCAGGGAAGAATCCAGCCGGTCGATCTCGCTACTGTCGTAAGCGGCCAGCAAGCTGAGGAGATAGGTGGCCAGCCGGAAGTCCGGATTATTGACGGTGCGGTTGTAATCGCGCAGTACTTTTTCACACCACTGATGGCAGAGCTCAAATTTCCCCAGAATAAAAAGGAGGAGGGCCAGGTTAAAGGCAATGATCAACTGGCTTACGGGATTGAGCTTGTATACCGCCATGCCTTCTTCCACCTGTTGCACAAGGGCTTCGCTGCCTTCGGATATCCCGAAATTGATATGGTACAATAATTTGTAGTTGGTCAGTTGCTTAAAGATAAGCCGCTGGTCGTGGTAACTGCCAGGTTTTTCCTGTTCGATCTTTTTGAGCAGGCTTTCGAATTGCTGGTACTTTTTCTGGGAATAACTGGCGTGCAAGAGGTTGAAGACATCGGCCAGATAGCGCACATATTCCTCTTCTTTGATGGCCGGATAATCATCCCACCATTCCACCATCCGGAAATAGAGGTCATTGGCCTGGTCAAAATTTTCGATGAGGTCGTTATACTGGGCTGCGCTTTGCAGGAATCGCCGTTGAGCGTGCGCTGAGCGCGGGGAGTATTCCTGCCGGAACCAGGAAGCAGGGAAGAGCATTTCCACTTTCTCCGAATCCTGTTTCAGTTCGGGTTCATGCTTGGCAATTTGGATCTTGTACGCCAGCGACAGGTATTTCAACTCTTCCTTAATATTGGCGATATTCTCTTCCTTCTCCTCCAGCAGGGCTTCAATGATGTTTCGGTAGTCTTTCTTCTTCATGATCCAAACGAAGTTGAGCTGTTCCCGGATGATCTCCAGCAGGGCGAGTTGGTCATCCAACTCCCGGGCGAGTTGTTTGGCCTGGATCAGCCGTTCTTCGCTTTGCTCGTATAAGCCTCGTTCATAAAGGTACCGGGCATCCAGCTCCAGCTCCTTTATCCGTGCTGCCCGTGATTTAGAGCTGCGGTAATCGCGCATGCTGCGAAGGATGGAATCGTATAGGTAGGATTTGTCGGAAGGCAGATGGCGGCCGAATTTTTTTCGCAGCTTTTCTTCGTCGTATTCCTCCATGTCGTTTATAGCCTGGAAGAGTTCCAGGTATTTACTGGACCTGCGCCCGCTCTTTTGTGCATCGAGCGTGAAATAGCGCTTTTCCGATTTAGACATGGCCTGGATCAGCTGGAATAGGTCTTCTTTACTTTTCATCTGTTTTGTTTACCGTTTGCCCCGAATAGCTTACCGTTTCCTGCGCCAATTGCACCGTTTGTTGGGCCTGTTACGCCGTTTACGAGTTGAAGTTGCACTTTTTTGAAAAAATATTCAATTATTTTTTAGGCTTAGAAACCCAAAGTAGCGACTTTATTTTCAGAAAAACAAGAAGTTTTGTGTGTTTTATTTTTAAATTGTAAATAATTGATTGTCAAATATTTATGTTTTAAGTGTAGTTCTTTAAGCAAAAATAAGATTTTTCCATTGCCCCAATTGCTCGATTTTATCAGCTTTAGAAAGCCAAACTAGTCAATAAGAGTGGTTTTGTAAGCCTGTTGCAGGGGCATAAATTTGTAACTGTAAATACGAAACAACGCTGTTTGACACGAAGGGCAACACTAAGAGCGGTTAAAAAGCCGCTGATATGTTAGGAGTACTTCATACTATGAAAAAACGCATAATGTTCATAGGGCAATTCGGAAGCTCTGCGGCGTGAGAACGTTCGCAGAGCATTCTACCCCTATCCCGGCCGAATGCCGGGGGTGAAAACCGAAACAAGATTCAAACACAACATACTACGCTAGTTAAAGGATTTTGATTCCACGACGTTAAACGAAGCAATTTCAAAAGGGGGGCCAGAGGTTGGGACGCCTCGTTAAATGGCAAACCGCTCTAGCTCTCTTTTTAAAATGATAACCCCATTGCCAAATGATTTAAAGAATTTTTTAGGGTGTTTTATTTTCAGAAGGGCATGCTCACAACGGTGAGCATAAATTTAATTGGAGATAAGTAGATAGTTGCTATTATTCCGGGCTGGGTAGTGGTTAAAGGACTGCTGCCCAGTTTTTTTTCTATCTGCTTTCATTTCATCTGCAAAGGAAACGTGGTATTTCTCAAAGAATACCTTGGAATAGAGTATAGATAAGAATTACTTGTTATTAGCACATCGTTGGCGGGGTATGCCGGGGGTAGGCTCGGAGGCCTGTTTCCGGATATCTCCGTTGACGATGGACCATCCCCCCCAAACCCTGAAAACCAATGAATTCCTCTAACCCACCTGTTTTTTCTCACACATATTTTTATTACCTTAACCTGAGATTTGCGCCCGGCCGGTATGGTGCACCCTGTTTCGTGTGGCCGGCAAGTCCTCCCTTTCTTCTCATTTAGTTTACGCCTTCGCACGGACGAGAATACAACCCATTCGCCTAATCCATAAATTCAGCAACTATGAACAATTGTCACCGCTCTTCCAGCCTCCCTCAATACTTTCTTTTCTGGCTATTATGCGCTGTATTGCTAGTGCCCCGTTTTGCTGCCGGCCAAGTATTGAACGCAACAGATAAAGCCGATGTCACTACTTTTATTGTGGAGAACCTGCCGGCTTTAGACACCTTGAATGCAGTGTCTCCACCAGTCCCCCACTATGAATTCCTGTGGATTTTTAATGATGGCAATTTTATCAATAAGTCTGATTTAGCGGAAGTTGATTACAAATATGATCTGAAGGGGGCTGCCAGCGCGGCAGTTGAAACCCGCTCAATTGCTACGAGCATATACACCGGCGGCGCGCCGCCTCCCAAGATTGTAGTCAACAATTCCACCGTCACTGGAAAAGCCGGGGTCTCCAAAAAGGCTTCCGCCGTCAAACCTGGCCTGTTTATCAACCTGCAGCGCAACCATACGCGTATGGTGCCCCTCCATACCTCAACCTGGATCCTGTCCGTCCGCAACAATTTCACCCAGGATAGCTCGCAATACCTGAACGGCAACCTGCTGTTGTTTTACGATGGCCTCATCGAACTGCTCGTTCTCCAGGATGGGGACACCCTGCTGGTGCCACAAACTGATGCCGCAGACCTGAAGGTGTTCAGTGATTTTACCGAGACGCAGGTTTTGAATTTTTATGGAGGATCCGATGGCAGGCGTTATGAAGTGGCGGACCCTCAGATTGCTGCGCACTACCGGGAAGTATATGTTCTTCCGTTTGAAAAGCTCCTGCCGGGTGAGGAGCGCCATTACTTCATAGACCTGCTCAACGACAAAGACCTTTTGGACAAAGCTTCCGAGAAGGAAAAGGGGCAAGTCCGCTTTTTGGCGGTAGGTGTTTTGGATGGCCAACAGCCGCTCACCCCAGTGCTGAGTGATCCTGAACAGCAACGGGCATCGGAAATAGGCCTGCCCCAGAACTTTTCCGATGGCCTCCAGGTCAGGGACCCCATCGAGCAGGTCACCTTTAACCTGCCGCTCGGCAGCCTCGTGATGGATATCGATGAGAACCAGGCCAGCATCTCCAAAGGGCACGATCCGAACAAACTGGAAGTTACCACCTGCGAGTGTCCCAACGGTAGCGAAGTCGGGCAAAAGCTGCTCTTTTCCGTGGATTTTGAAAATGCGGGTTCGGGCGATGTGGACAAGGTGATCATTAAACTCGACCTTCCCGAAGGCATCGACCCTTCGCGCATACCCGACACCCTGGCCAGTTCCCACCCGGATATTAATCCTGATGACGTGAAGATTACTCGTGGCGAGCATTCTATTTCCTGGGAGTTGAAGGATCTGATGATCCATCCGGTGATGGACTATGGAGCAGGGCATCCATCTACATACGGTAGCATCAGCTTTTATGCTTTTCTGGAAAAAGGGGTGGATATAAGCGTATTGGACGGGCAGCAAGCCTGTATCCATTTTTATTCGGAGGCCAATGCCCCGGTTTGCACCCCTCCTGCGGAGATCAGCTTGCTTACCCCGGCCGATATGGCTTACGAACTGGGCGATTTCAATTGCGGAGTATGCGTGGCGCCACAAGTCGCCACAACGGGCGGCTTTCCATTGCCCTGGTGGCTGATCCTGCTGATCCTCCTGGTGATTGGCATAGCCATATATTTTGCATTGGTGGAGAACAATTAGGGTATTATGCTATTCAAAAAAGATTAGGATGCGGCTATCCAGGTTCCTCCTTCTTTCTATCGCATTTTTTCTAGTCTCCATACTGCCGGCCAGGGCGGCTCAGCGCCAAACCGAGCCATCTCCGGAACAACTGGAATCGGAGGCGCAACAGCTTTTGCAGGATGGACAGGAAGCTAAAGCGAAGGCGCTGCTGGGCCGGGCTTTGCAAGCCTATCAGAACACGGGGCGTGCGGAAGAATGGATCAATGCCCATAAAAATTTTTCGAAAATTTACCGGGACAACCTGGACGAACCTGCTGCTGCCGAAGCGCAACTGAAAATGGCGATCGGTTATGCAGGGTATTTCCCGGGTGTACAGCTCAGCAAGGCAGCTTGGGAAACCCTGGCCTGGGCCAATGTCAACCTCGCATACCTCTATGCCTATTACCTGGAAAAGAAGAACCTGGCGCTGAAATATTACAACGATGCGGCCTGGCTTTTTGTAAACAAGGCGCAGAAAGAGGACACCGAGGTGGCGGCCTATGTCTACCGGGAAATAGGCAACCTGTACACTCAGGCTGGCGATTATCAGGCGGCGAAGGTAATACTGTCCAAAGCAGAAAGGGTGGCGCTCCAATATGAGGATAATGACCTGGCCGCCCAAATCATCTGCGAATTGGGCACGCTGGCTTTTTGGTTTGAAGGCCCGCAGCCGGCGAAGAAATACTTCGAATCGGGCCTTTCCCTGCGGGATATTGGCCCATCTTCCCGGGCTCTACTGCTGGCCAACCAGGCCAAGGCCCTGAACGCGCTTGGAAAGTACGGACAGGCTTTCGGGGCTGCTCGCGAGGCAAAGCAAGCTTTTGAGCAGGCGGTCAGGAACCCTCATCTGGCTTACCTCCAATCCAATATTCCCGCATGCCTTGAACTGATGGCGGAATCCAGGATGCTGCAAGGCAATTACCAGGAAAGCGAACAACTATTATTCCAGGCGGCCGGATTTTATCAAAACCTGGATGGGCAGGCAGCAACGAGGAAGCTGGCTAAATGCTATTATGCAACCGGCAGCATGTATCTGTCCTGGAAACAATATGAAAAAGGCCTGGCCTATCATCAGAAAGCTTTAAAGGTATTATTGCCCGGCATCCCGCTTGACGATTGGCGGCAAAATCCGGCGCCGGGCAGCCTCTATGCGGAGAATACCATCCTTGATGCCCTGTCCGGAAAAGCCGACATCTTGTTCAGCTGGTTCAAACAGGAAGGTGGCCTTGAAAAACTAAGGATCGCGTTACAATGCCATGAACTGATCTTTGAGGTGGAGCAATTGCTGCGGCGGACCTATTACTACGAATCGTCCAAGCTCTTCAATGTGGAGGAAGCGCGTACCCGCAGTGCACACGCCATCGGTATAGCTCTGGAACTGTGGAGCGCCACCCGGGACGAGCAGTATAAGGAGGCAGCCCTGGCCTTTGCGGAGCGCAGCAAAAGCACGCTTTTGCTGGAAGCATTTTACAAATCCAAAGCGGAAGCGGTGGCGGGAGTTCCACTGCAAACCCTGCAGGAAGAGAAGCGCCTTCAGGAAGAAATTGCCCGAAAAGAAGAAGCGCTTTTCGGCCTTCGATCCACTGCCCGGGAAGGGGAAGAGGCCCGGCTTTTGGAGAACGAATTGCTGGCCCTTCGGCAGGCTTATTCGGATTGGGCCAAAGGCATTGAAACAGCTTACCCGTCTTATTACCACCTTAAATACGACGTCCAGACGCTGACTTCAGCCCAGATCCGGAATCAACTACTGGGCCGCGATGAAGCTTTCATGGAATACTTTGTCAGCGAAGATAAGATCTACGTATTCGTCATTACTTCGGATGTTTTTGAGATCCTGCCGCTGGAAAAAGATTTTCCTATGGAGCAGTGGGTGGTAAACTTCCGCGATGCAATCGAGCAGTTCCAGTTTTCCGCTTCCAACCGGGATTCGCTTTGTGCTGCCTACAATGAGCTGGGCTGGGCCTTGTATCAAAGATTGGTGGCGCCGGTGGAGGCCGTTGGCCTTCCGGAACATCTGTCCATTGTGCCCAGTGGGGTGCTGGGTTTTTTACCATTCGACGCCTTGCTGACTACCGCCCCCCCGGAAGGCTGCAATTTTGCGGCATATCCCTATCTGGTGCAGCGCTATGACATCAGCTATGGCTATTCGGCCACTCTGCAGGCGGCATTGAAGGAACGGCCTACCGCCAATCACCGCTTTGTGGGTTTTGCACCAGCTTTTCACAATGGGCCATTTGCCGAGTTGCAGTACAGTGCAGCTTTATTGGAAGCTATTCGCAACATCATTGATGGGGAAATCTTCCGGGACTCTTCGGCTACCGTCGAAGCTTTGCGAGCCAATGCCAGTCAATTCGGCCTGTTCCATTTTGCCACCCATGCCGAGGCCAATACCCAGGAAGGCGATTTTTCTTTCATCGTTTTTTCAGATGGAAAAGATGGGTACGATTCCCTTTTTGTGAAGGATATTTACCTCTTGCCACTGCAAGCCGAGCTGGCGGTGCTGAGCGCTTGTGAAACCTCTGTCGGTACCGTTTACCAGGGCGAAGGCATCATCAGCCTGGCGCGCGCTTTCCTCTACGCCGGCGCCAATAGTGTGGTCACGACGTTATGGTCGATCAATGACGATGCCAACCATGCGCTGATGAAGTCGTTCTATGGGTTTCTCAAAGCCGGCTATTCCAAATCGGAAGCCCTGCGCCAGGCCAAGCTGCAGCAGATCAAACAAGGAGGCCGCCTCAATGCCCACCCGGCCTACTGGGCGGCTTTTGCCCCGATCGGTAATATGCGGGCAGTGTACTCAAGCTCCTGGAAATACCTGGCCTTTGGCCTGCTTGGTGGCGCCTTGCTGCTGGGCTTTTATGTGTATCGGAGGAGGGTAGGGGACGGCCAAAATGGTTCATAGCTGGATCGGGGAATGGAGCAGGTGCTTCGGCCTGACTAAGGGGCTATCCGATTTCGGTTAACGGCATTTCTGGATCGTTTTAACTGCGCTGGCCGCTCCCTTTTCTCCTCAATTCGCCCATTTATACCACACGGATTGCAATTGCCGACTGAGTTTTTGAGCGGCCGGCTGAAACTCATGCCCCTCCGTATTGGCGATGCGGTCCACTTCCTCCTTCAGATTGATCGGCGGGTTATCGAGGGCCAGGGCGGCCAGCAGGCGGTTCCACTCGGCCTGTTCGCGGTAGTACCGGCGATTAAAGTTGTCGAGAGTAGCGGAAGGCAGGGTAGCCAGCAGCGCATCGAAGGCTTGATAGGCTTCGGGATATTGTTTTTCCTGGAAGAGCGCATTGGCCTGCTCGAACTGCCGGGCGATTTCCGTCAAACCAGGTTGATTGGCGCCCATGATAGCCTCGGAGCGGGGCGCTTGGTAGTAATCGGCAACGAGTACTGCGTTGGAATAATAGGCCGTGGCATACCAGTTGAGCCCAAAGCCGATAAGGAGCAGGACAGCAGCGGCGGCGGCAATGCGGTATAATAGTGGGCGACGGCCCGCCACGCGCAATTCAGGCTTTGGGGTTTGGCTTTTTTCCCATCCTTCCAGTTTGCCGATAAAATTTTCGCTGCGGGCGGCGTCGAAACCTTCGAACAACTGCCGGTAAGCAGCCACCTCAGCGGCGAATCCGGCATCTTGTTGCAGGCGTTCTTCGAAAGCAGCCCGGCCGGGCCCTTGCAAGGCCCCATTCCAATACCATTCGATCAGTTCTACCTCATCGCTGGCGGCCTCAGCCTGGGCTTCCCATCCTTCCAGTTTGCCGATAAAATCTTCACTGCGGGCGGCGTCGAAACCTTCCAGTAATTGCTGGTATGCAGCCACTTCCTGGCGGTAGCCTTCCTCCGCTTCGAGCTGAGATTCGAAGGCGGCCTGTTCGCTGGTATCCATTTGCCGGCGGAGATACCGCTCAATAGTTTCTATATTGTAAAGGTTCGCGGGCATTTCGTTGTTGTTTAGTAGGGTGTCATAATCAAAGCAAGTCTCTCATCTTTTTAAGGCAATCGAATTTGCGCTTTCGGGCGGCGCCGGCTGAAGGCAGTTCCAGTTCTTCGGCCACTGCATCCATTACATAGCCATGCAGGAAGATGAGTTCGAGCAGTCTCTTGCATGGCTCGCCGATCTTTTGTAACAAGCGGCGCACTAGCTCTGCTTTAGCGTGCTGGCTTTCCCGGCTTTCCACTTCAGGCTCCACCGGCAGTTCCGGGATGTTGTCGTCCCATTGGCGGGTGTCTGTTCCTTTCTTCCGCAACAGTATTTTGCCAATACCGAAGAGGTAGGTCCTGATACTACTTTGCAAAGGCGCCTGAATTTTTCCGTTGGTGCAATTGCGGTGCAGGACGACCATAGCATCCTGATAGAGCTCTATGGCTTCCTCGGGGGGCAAAGCCCCGTAGCGGATGAAAAACAGCCGGAAAGGGCTTCGCGTATCGTCATAGAGCTTGTTCCATGCCGTTTCGTCTCCCGCGGCCAATTGTTGCATCAAGCGGTCATCATCCGGATAATTACTCATTAATGAGGACTTTTTGGTTGGTGTTACGATTTGTTGGGCTTTTTTGGCCCGTTGGGGCTCAGCTTCGGTAAAAATAGGAATTTTCATGGCTTGGGAAGTTTTCGGATTTGGGGTGAAAAAAAAATAAAACTTTTTTCCGCATCCTGGTAACGCATTCCCAATGGGTGGTATAAAGAAGTAAAAACACCTGAAATCCTAAACCCACTACTAACTGGTGCAAAAATACGCACCTATAATCCCGTGAATTGTTCTTCCCGGAAAATAGCAACATTCCTGTTTTTACTCTTTTCTCTTTTCACTGGCGGGCGTAGCGGTTGTGTGATAGCGATTAGATGTGGCATTATGTCGCACCAGCTATTGCCAACCGGCGCTGCCTAACCCCAAAAAACCGGGCCCGGCCCGGAGGCGTAGACGGATCAACACGGATAACGCCAAAGGGCCGGCCTTTTTAAAACAGAACGGAAGCAGCGAAATCAGGACGGAAAGTGTCCTATAGTAGCAGATTGATCCAGACATTATCCTAATTATACTCCCTTTGGCTGTTTCGGCCACAGGAAATACACCGGTAGCCGGGTGCGTAGTTCCCAATTTTGCTTCGTTTGACCTACAATCCCAATTCCTGAGGCATTAAGCCCGGCTGCCTTTTTTTTTCAGCTAGATTTTCTCACCAGCCACTTTATCCGGCAATATTCCAATGATTGACTGAAAGATCATCCTGATTCCCCGGGCATTTTCCCGGCTTTGGACAAGGGGGAATCCGGAAATTTTTGGCATCTTTCCTGTGCTGTAAAGCTGTCAGTTATTGAAAAAAACGATCAGGCTATGAATATCATTTTGGAGACGCCTCGCCTGCTGCTGCGCGAGTTCCAAGAAGAAGACGCGCCTTTTTTCTACGAATTGAACGAAGACCCCGAGGTCGTCCGCTACACCGGCGACCCGCCCTTCGACTCGGTTGAATCGGCCCGCTTCTTCCTGCGCTCCTACGATCAGTACGAAAAGTACGGCTATGGCCGCTGGGCGGTACTGCTGAAGCCCAATAACGAATGGATCGGCTGGTGCGGATTGAAGCACCAACCGGAACTGGGGGAAACCGATATAGGCTTCCGTTTTTTCCGACGCTACTGGGGGCAGGGTTATGCTACCGAATCGGCCCGCGCCTGCCTGGACTATGGTTTTAATACCCTCGGATTAAAAAGGGTCGTTGGGCGCGCCATGAAGGACAACAAGGCTTCCATCCGGGTGCTGGAAAAGATCGGCCTGCAATTCTGGAAGGAATTCGATTTCGAGGCCCATCCTGGCTTGTTGTATGTCGGTACGCCGGACGTCTGAACGGCTATACAGGCCGCATAAGCCCTTTCAACCATTCTCACCCTTCTAAACCTCGTTGGATTAAATATCGCTTCCATGGAAAAATACAAAAACATCCGCACCATTGCTTTTGATGCCGATGACACCTTATGGGTCAATGAGCCTATTTTTCAGCAGACGCAAGCCAAGCTAAAGGCCTTACTGGCTGGTTATGGGAGCGAAGCGGAACTGGACGAGCGCTTGTACGAAACCGAGCATAAAAACCTTCGCTTGTTTGGCTACGGCATAAAGGGGTTTATCCTTTCCATGATCGAAACGGCGGTGCAACTCACGGATGGTAAAGTAAGTGGCGCCACGATCCATCAGGTCATCGAAATGGGTAAAGAGATGCTGGAACACCCGATAGAACTGCTGGATGGCGTGGAAGAAACCATTAAAGCCCTGGCGCCCTACTACGAGCTAATGATCATCACCAAAGGCGACCTTTTCGACCAGGAGAGCAAGATTGCCCGCTCGGGCCTGGCGGATCACTTCAAGCGCATCGAGATCGTTTCCGAAAAGGATGAGGCGACTTACCAGGGGGTGTTCCGGCGCCACGCCCTGCGCATGGAGGAAGTTCTGATGGTGGGCAACTCCCTGAAGTCCGATATCCTGCCGATCTGCAAGCTGGGAGGTAAGGCAATACATGTTCCCTTCCACACCACCTGGGTGCACGAACAGCTGGCGTCCCATCAGGTAGATGGCTTCGAATACGACGAGATCGATAAGCTTCCGCAACTTGTCCGCCTGCTCAACCCGGAGCAAGCGCCAGCCTTGGAAGACCTGGAAGTACTCATTGAAGGCGAGGGCTTCCGCCTGCGCCGCTTCTACCGGTCCGATGCCTCCAGCGTTGCGCGCCACGCCAACAACACCAACATCGCCGACAGGCTACAAGACCGTTTTCCACACCCCTACACCGAGGAAGATGCCCGCCAGTTTATCGACTACGCCACACATGCCGAAATGGAATCCATCTTTGCCATCGAAGTGGAGGGGCAGGCAGTAGGATCCATCGGCCTGATCTTTCAGCAGGATGTCTATCGCAAATCCGCCGAATTAGGCTATTGGCTGAGTGAAAGCTTTTGGGGCCGGGGTATCGCTACCGCTGCTGCCCGGGCAATGGCCCAACACGCTTTTCAGAACCTGGGTTTACACCGCCTCTATGCCCGCGTTTTTTCCAATAATGCTGCTTCCCGCCGCGTCCTGGAAAAGGCTGGCTTTACTTTTGAAGGCGCTGCCCGCCAGGCTGCGGAGAAAAATGGGAGCGTGCTGGATGTGTTGAATTTTGGTTTGGTGCGGCAGGACTAAGTGGCCTGCACTTAGCCGGAGGGGAGAATTGCCAGGATTGGGGAAAAGCCTGGCCACCCGTTGTTACGAGATCTGATCGCTAATCAACGGGTGGCCCAGGGCTTTCTATCGGCCGATCATTATCGCCTTGCTTACGATCTGTCTCCGTTTTTTTATTTAATGCTTTTCCGTAAGGCCGCCAGCTTTTGTCGTGCGCCATCGGCCAGGATACCGGTGTCGTCCCCCGGGGAAATAAGCTGGAATCCCATGGCTGCCAGCTCTGCGGCGTGGGCCATCGAGCCGGTATAGATGGCGGGCACCAGGCGGTGGCGCTTACAGGAGGCGAGCACGCTTTTCAGGGCATCGTTGAGAATTGGGTCATGGATGTCGGCGAGGCGTTTCAGGCCGAGGCTAACGCTGAGGTCGAAGGGGCCGACAAAGAGGCCGTCGAGGCCAGGGGTAGCGGCGATGGCCTCCAGCATATGGAGGGAAGAGGCCGTTTCGATCATCGCAAAGGCCAGCACCTGTCGGTTAGCTACCTGGAAATAGTCGTCTTCCTCCAGCAGCCTGGCGCGAATGGGGCCGAAACTGCGTATCCCTTCAGGAGGGTAGCGGCAAGCTCGGGCAAATTGGGCGGCTTCCTCGGCCGTGTCGATCATCGGACAGATGAGGCCGGCGGCGCCGGCATCCAGCATCTTCATGATAATAGAAGGCTCATTCCAGGGCAGGCGTACGAAAGGAACGGTAGGGGTGGTTGTAATTGCCTGCAGCATGTGCAGGGCCGAATCGACACTGATCAGGCCATGCTGCATGTCGAGCGTAAGGGCATCAAAGCCGCTATGGGCCATCATCTCAGCCGTCCAGGAATTGGGGATGGTAAGGAACAAGTTTAGGGCAGTCTGCTTAAGCGCCCATTTTTGGCGTAGGAGTTGACTCATGGATGGATCTCGTTATTGGTTGTTGGTTATTTGGGATGAAAGTTGCGGGTTGAAAGTTACCAAATAACATGGAACCTTTGGCCTTTAACTGTTAACTTGTAACGAGTAATCAGCAACTCAAATCCCCATGCGCTACTTCAACTCCGACATTGAAACCAAACCCCTGCCCCAATTGCGGCAACTTCAAAATCAACGCTTACGGCAACTCACAGCCTATCTGTACGAGCGGGCGCCATTTTACAAAAAACAACTGGATGAGGCGGGCATCCAACCTAATGACATTAAGGGGGTAGAAGATCTGCACCGGCTACCATTTACCAGGAAGCACCACCTGCGCGACAATTACCCCTTTGGCCTCTTCGCCGTGCCGGAGCAGGAGGTGATCCGCATCCACGCTTCCAGTGGTACGACGGGCAAGCCGACGGTGGTGGGATATACCCGGCAGGATATCAGCATCTTTTCCGAAGTGGTGGCCCGTTCGCTGGTGGCGGCCGGCTGCCAGCCGGGCATGAAGCTGCAGAACGCCTACGGTTACGGCCTGTTTACCGGCGGCCTGGGGCTGCACTATGGCGCCGAGCTGTTGGGCATGTCGGTCATCCCCGTTTCCGGGGGCATGACCGACCGGCAACTGATGCTGTTGCAGGACTTTCAGTCGGACGCCATTTCCTGTACCCCTTCTTATGCACAGACATTGGCCGAGCAGTTGGACAAGCGGGGCATTGGCCTGAGCCAGCTCAACCTGAAGGTGGCCATATTGGGGGCGGAACCGTGGACGGAGGCTATCCGGCAGCAGGTGGAGGTAGGGCTGGGCGTACACGCAATAAATATTTATGGCCTGAGTGAGATTATCGGCCCGGGCGTCTCGAACGAGGACTTCGAAGAGAAAGGCACCGGCAGTTACATTTGGGAAGACCACTTTTTCCCCGAGGTGGTGGACAAAGACACCGGCGAGCCGTTGCCGGAAGGAGAGTACGGGGTGCTGGTGTTCACCACGCTCACCAAGCAGGCAATGCCCTTGTTGCGCTACTGGACCAACGATATCACCAATATCTACTACGAACATTCCTACAAACGCACCCATATCAAGATGGGCCCTATCCGCGGCCGGTCGGATGATATGCTGATCATTCGCGGGGTCAACCTGTTCCATACCCAGGTGGAGGAGGCCATCAGCCATTTCGGGCATTTGTCGCCCAATTACCAGCTGGTGGTAACCCGGGAGGGCACGATGGATTCGGTGGAGGTTAAGGTAGAAGTAGAGCCGGCTTTTTATCGCGGGCTGATACTGGCCGGGCCATGGACGGAAGCCGCAGCGCGCAACCCTACCCTCTATGCCCTGCAGCATGAACTGGCGAAGAAGATCAAGGATACTATTGGCTTAAGCATGAAAATTTCCCTCTGTGAGCCAGGCAGTATTCCGAGGAGTGAAGGCGGGAAATTGGGGCGGGTAGTGGATTTGAGGAAAATGTAAAAAAGGCGCCGGCCTAGTGCAGCCAGCGCCTTTCTTCCAAAGGATTATAATTATGCTTGTCCTGTCACAGGACAAAAAAGTCTAGTTAAGCGCGCTTACCACGCTGTTGTCCACGCCAAAAGGAGTGGTTACGTAAGCATCGGCGGCCCAGTCATTTTCCCATGCCTGTCCATCGATCAGGTAGCGGAACTGGTATTCCTTACCAGATTCCAGTTCGACAACGGCTTTGAATTCACCGCTTTTCTGCTTTTTCATTTCAATCGCTTCTGCGACGTTCCAGTTATTGAAGTCACCAACGATGGCAACTGTCTCAGCTGCCGGAGCAGCTTCCACCGGAAGGGTAAAGGTCGCTTTACAAACCGGCTTGGACTTAAGAAATTGCTTCTTGATCATAACGTATTAGGGTTGAATTGTTTAACAAATAGCAAATACAGACCAGAGAAAGACATCCTGTCTTCTTCCGGCCACTATTCACAAATCACAATTAATAAACCACTACTTCTTTTTTCCGCCTTTCAGTTCATCCTGGAGTTCGGCGAGTTTATCCCAATCGCCTTTCGCCGCCAGTTTGGCCTGAGTGGTCCAGGTGGTTGGGTCGTGCATTTTGAAGCGGGGCCCAGCAGCTTCGAGTACCTGCTGGAGGGCGGCTTTTTTGGCTTTGGCCAAATCGTCGAAGGTTTTGATGCCGGCCTGGTTGAGAAGTTGTTCGATCTTGGGGCCGATACCTTCGATGCGCTTCAGGTCGTCCGCAGACTTGGATACCGGAGCCGCCTTTGGGTTGCTTTTGGCCTTCTTCGGAGCTGCGGCCTTTACTGGAGCAGCTTTCTTTTTCGGTTCAGCGGCTTTCTTGGGAGCAGGAGCAGCTTTCTTGGCTGTAGTCGTTGCTTTTTTAGTCGTAGTTGTTGCTTTCTTTTCCGGAGCTGGGACGATATCGAGTACAAGAACGGAATTGTCTACGCCGAAGGTAGAAGGCACATAACCATCTGCCTGGTAATCATTCTGCCATTTGGCGCCATCGATGAGATAGCGGAATTCATAGCTGCGGCCGGTTGCCAGGTCCAGGGTGGCCGTGTATTCGGTTTTACCGGCTTTCATGATAGTGCCCGCCTCAATGTTCCAGTTATTGAACTCGCCAAGTAGTTTGACTTCCGTGGCATTGGGGGCGGCTTCTTTTGGCAAGGAGAAGGTCACCTTGCAGCTTGCGTTTGTTTTGGAATACTGTTTTTTGAGCATCTTTATGGTTTTAATCTTAGTGTGTTTTTAACACTAAGTGCAAAGTTAGGGCAAAGGTACTGTATAGTCAGTTGATTTTCAATAGCTAGGGTGGAAAAAGGCCGTAAGGAGGCGGAAAATGGGGAGGGGGTAGAATCGGCATGGGTCAGTATTTTCCGAATAAAATCGGAAAAAAAATGCGACAATCAAAATCGATTATGGACAATAGGTTACCCGCAGAATTTTTAACCGGATAAAAAAAGTATCATTTTTCACAAAAAAAATTCCGGAGCGGACAAAAAACCCTGGATCTTTTCAAAATAATCGCCCATGTGGCGGCCATCAACCAGCGCGTGATGGGCCTGGACGGAGAGGGGCAGCCAAATTTTTTCGCCTTCAGGGTAGAATTTCCCCCACGCGATACGGGGTACGGAATCGACGGGGTGGTAATGCATGGCGTGTTGCAGGCTGGTGAAACTAACCCAGGGTATAGCCGAAAGGTAGAGGTAGTCGTCTCTTCCGGGTTCGTCCTCCATGGAAGGGGCTGTTTGCAAGGCTTTCATTTTTTCCTGCGTATGCTGCACAAAGCCGGTATAATCCGGCTGATAGTGTACGGTACAAAAGCTGAATACTTCCGATATTTCCGTCAGCAGGGTAAAAGAGGGGTGCACCGCTTCATGTTCCACCACTTCTTCGCCCCGGATGCGTTGGCGAAAGGCAGGTATCTCGTTGGCGGTGCGGGCAATGTAGTATACTATGGAAGGCGTAAAAGGCTGCCCGGCCGCTTTCAGTGTACTCAGCAGATGCCCGATTTCAACCCTGGCGCAGATATTGAAATGAGGCTGATCCATTTGCCGGAAAAAATCAAAGTGTTTGCGCCGGTGCTCCTCAGCAAAGTGAATGGTTTTCATATTTATTATACTATAAGGCCCGGTGAAATCCGCCAGTAGGCCAGCGTTATGATGATGGCTCGTTAAGCTCCTGCAATGATAAAAGAAAGGCAGAAAATGGCAAAAAAATATGAAATTTGGAATTTCCTGCTGGTAGGGGTACAAGTATTAAAAAAAAACTATTACATTTACTTTTGCTAATATCAAATCATACCTATAGCCTGAATTAGACACCTCTAATGATATAAAGGTTCCCCCTTGTACAATGAGGCTGTTGTCAGCAATGGCTCCATTCCCCAATAGTATCGTCCGAAATCACAGTCACCGTACCTTGCTTTCGACAGGCCTGTCCTGTTGATCATACGTCTTGTGAATACCCGTTTTACGATTATATACTCCAAGAGAACACCTAATGCCATCCGGGATGAGGCCAAGACAATGAGGGTGTATAGCTTTCTGTTTAGGCTTCATTCCTCCTTTTTGGAAATTCTGTAATTCTCCGAGATAACACTAATCCATGTTCTAAGCCCTATTTAGGGGAGCGCCTGCTGCAAAGCGGGCGTTTTTTTTTGCACTGCGTTTGGTCGGCCAATCGGCAACGCTGCCTTTCGCAACCCTATCCAACTTCTCCACCTTCCTAAACAACAGGCCAAAAGTGGCCTATGTGGCGATGTGTTTTTTTCAACACATCCGCCACATAGACACATAGATCTTTCGGCGATTACACACCCAGTTCTTTGCGGATATTAGCTGGTATGCCATCCTTATGCAGGAGCAGGGAGAGTGTTTTATAGCGCACGTAATTTTTGCTGACGTAGAGGTAGCCCTCATAATCATTGCCGGCGCCCCAGGAGTTTTTGACCAAATACCACTCTTTTCCATTCTGGTCTTTGGCAATGCCGACGATATGCATGCCGTGGTCGTCGGTAGTAGTATAGTTGTCGTAGCCCTGTTGGCGGATATCAGGGGTGATTTCCATTTCCGGTTTGGGGCCGTTGAACATAGCCTCCCGTTCTTCGGCGGTCATTTTGTAGTAGTCTTTTTCCGGCACATATGCGACGCCATTTTTCCAGGAGAAGTATTTTTCGCTCACATCGGCTGCCCAGGCTACAGAGTAGCCCTTGCGCAGGGCATTGTCGATGATGCTGATCATGTCGTTCATCTGCACGTTGTAGTAAAGGCCGTAGGCCCAGTTGTCCGGCACCAGCAGCACGCAGGGTTTGTAGAGGGGGTGGTGGCTCCAGGAAGTTAGCTGAACGTAATCATCGGCATTGAGGCCCACCACTTCATTGGCGAAGGTTTTGGGGGTGTAAGTTTTACCCATGTACTGAAACTCCTTAGGGTAATCGCCCAGATAGGCATCGAGTACGCTGGAATAGGCTTGCTTCCATACCGGAGTGAGTTGCTTGTTCTTGTTGGCCACCACAGCGTCCAGTATGCCTTTCAGAATGGCTTCCATTTCGCTGTGCTGGTTGTAGTCGGTGCCGTAATTGAGGCCGGCGTAAACAGACTCGGGCACCATGCCGTACTTGCGGTACATATCGACGACATCGGGCAGTGCGCCGCCCTGGCCGAAGGTTAGGTTGCCGTGCATGCGTACGTAGCGATCGGCTTTGTCTTCGTAGGTCGTCCGCACGATAAACATCTCGGAGAGGTCGACCGGCTCGCGGCCCTGGCGGGCCATTTCGGACTCCAGGAAGGAGTTGGAACTGTAGCTCCAGCAAGTGCCGGATGCGCCCTGGTTTTCAACAGCCATGCGTTCCACGTCCACCACGGTTTCCCACTGGAAGCCTTCCTTGGCGTTCTCACTCTGGTTGTCTTTGACTTTATTGATCAGGTCAACCTGGGTGAAACCGGCCGTGCCAAGCATCATTGCCAGCCCCATTAAAATATGTCTCTTATGCATCTGTTTGAATTATTTGGTTAACAGGAGGCGAATTTACAAAAAAATAAAAGGGCGAAGGGGTGGAGGATTGCTAAGAGCTTGTTCAAATTTCGTTTTTGGAGATGAAAATTATTCATTTTTTGCTTAGACAAGGCGTCGAAATGGGAGCATACCCTTAGGTACGTGACCATTTCGACAACGCAGTATAAGCGAAAAAGGGACTTTTTCAGCCCGAAGGATGAAATTTGAACAAGCTCTAAATCGAATGGTGTGATGGTTGGCCGTCTCTACTGAGCCGGTAAAAAATGGCTGTATGGCTATATAGTGGACTGGCTTGGGGCATTCCCTTCGCTTTCCGGTACAGTGAGGGCCTCCTTCCTTTGGGCATGCAGGTCGGACAGCTCGAACATCACCAGCGTAGCGGCAACGGAAGTCAGGACGGTTCCGGCAATAGCGCCGGCCAGGGGGATGAGCAGCAGCAGGTATGTCGTCAGGCCAATGGCGGTGGCAATACCCGCGTAGCGCAACGTATAACGCAGGCTCTCTTTGATGGTCAGTTCGTATTGTTCGTTGAAGTTGTCAATGATGGTAAAGCCCAGCAGGTAACATTGGGCAACAAAAAGCAAGGCTGGTTTCAGTAGGGCCACAGAGCTGAAGATGCCGAAAGCAATGCCGAGCATACCAGAAATGGCCAATTCAACAACCCAGGCATAGAGCCCTACCTTAATGGAGCGTGTTTGGGCCTTGAAGAAATCCTTTAGATTGGCGTCGCCTTCGTCGCCATTGATGATATCAAGGGCTTTACGGGAAAAATGGAACACCAGTATCTCCGCCAGGACAATGACTCCGTACTTGGCGCCTCCGCCGAGGATAAAGCCGAAACCTTCTTTGAAAAAGCGCCCGGCCAGTACGCCCATGCTACTGAAAACTTCACCGGCGCTATCGGGATGGAAGCTCCTGACCCAACTGATGAAGATACCGAAAAATTTAAGGGCAAGGATCACGGCGAGGAACATCAGGACGCGGGTCAGCCAGCTATAGTCCCAGATGCCCCGCCAAAGTTTCTGTTCCCGGATGAAGCGATAGGCTTCCGGCAATTTGAACAAGGTGTAGCGGAATTGTTCGCCAATCTCTTTCCATTGAATATCCTTAAAAGTCATTTTTTCCATGGGTGGTGTCGGGTTTATGGGCATGGCGTAAAGGTAAGGGCTGTTGGGGGTAATGGCAAGCTGTACTATGGTGAAAGTGCTTTGCGAAAACCTTTCGCCACGCATATACCTTAAACATGAGTCATGTTTTGGGTATAAATGCTTGATATGGTGGCATGGCGATCATACAAGCCGGCATCCGAAAATTAGCGGGTACCAGACAATGTGATCTGAATCACGGCCTGTTTCATTATGAAAGTATAATTTTGAAAGAATATTTCTAATTTTGCCGAATGATACGTCTTTTTTCCACCATATTATTATTAGCCACCATTGGGCAGGCCCTCTACCTGCCGGGTTTGTCCTTTTGGCTGGAATGGAAGAAAGACTACATCGCCAATGAGTTATGCATCAACCGCTTTGAGCCTGAATTGATGTGCAGCGGGCGGTGTTATGTACAGGAAGTGACTTCCCGGGCCCTGGAGCAGGAGGATGACGACAAAGCTCCTGCTCCTTCCGGCCACAAAGATGGGCTTTCCATTCATTTAACTTTGCCCCCCGCTCTTTATCTGGTATCGGGCGGGCAGGATTGGAGAGGGGCCGCATTACCGGCTCAAGCCCAAAAATTCTACGCTTATTTATTACCCATCGACTTTTTTCACCCACCCCGGATGGCTGCTCCATTCTCTTTCGTGTGATTTAATAACAGGCGAGCCCGCCTCGTCAGTTAATGGTGTCCATTTCCTTTTTTTTCCTGCTCATTCCAATTTGAGAAGAACAAAGAGGGATTATCCGCTTTTATCTAATGGCAATAAAATATTTACTGCTGGCCGCCCTGTTGTTCGGCAGTTTGTCCGCCAAAGCTTGTGATGCGTGCGGATGCAGCCTGTCGCAGGCCTATTGGGGCTTAATGCCCAACAACAATAATCATTACGTTGGGATATGGTGGCAGCACCAAAGCTACCGGTCTTTTTTCGAACAGGATATTTATCCCGAACAGGGCGGCATTCCGGAATACTTCAACGCTATCGAGTTGCGAGCCCGGTATCGGCTTAGCCCTTTCCTGCAGGTAGTGGCCATTTTACCCTATGCCTACAACGTTCGCCGGGAGCCAACAGGGGCCCGGGCCATAGAGGGGGTAGGGGATGCGCTGGCTATGGCCAGTTTTACCATCATCGACAACAGCGACAGCCTGAAGTTTGCGGTACGGCACCGCCTGGCCCTGGGAGCGGGCGTCAAGGCGCCCACCGGGCGGTACCTCCGCAGGGAACCGCTCGATCTGTCCAACCCCAATTTTCAGTTGGGGAGCGGTAGCTGGGATGTGCTGTTCAACCTGAACTATACCGGACGGTGGCGCACATTTGGCCTCAACCTCGATGGCACTTACCGATACAACAATACCAATGCAAATGACTATCGCTTTGGCCATCGGTTCAATGGCGCCGCCACGCTCTTTTGGCTGGGCAGCAGCGGGATGTTGGAAGTCATGCCCAATGCCAGTTTATTGTATGAAAAAGCCGGATGGGACGTGGAGGAAGGATATTATCACACCAATACCGGAGGAGAAGCCCTCTTTGGAGGGCTGGGACTGGAGTTGTACTGGCCGCGTTTCAATCTGGGCGCAAGTTGGAGCCTTCCACTGTCTCAGAATTTGAGCGCGGGCCTGCTGGACGCCGGAAGCAGAGCTTCGGTGCACCTCAATTACTTTTTTTAAAAAACGCAACAATGGACCGTCGATTCATAAAATCTATTTTCAAAACCCTGGCTATTTTCCAGGCGCTGGCCCTGGCCGCCTGCAGTAAGGCGGCTGATCAGCCGGCACTTGACACAGAGGCTCCGGCCATACATGTCATTGCTCCATTGGAAAATGCGATCTTTCCGAAAGGCAGCCTGGCGCCGATCACCATCGAATTTGCCGACAATCTCGGCATGCATGCCTATTACATTTACATGATGGATGAAAGTACCGGCCAGCCCAGCCTGGTGGAAAAAAAGCATATCCACACGAAAAACTGGAAAGTGGAACAACAGTTTCTCATCCCCGAAGACGCCATCGGCCCCTTCCGCCTGGATGTAGAAGCGGTTGACCATGAGTACAATACAACCCGAATGTCCATTCCCATAGGGGTGGAATGAGCATTTGTCACCTGTCCGGTAGAAATTTCCTTTACCACTAGCGGGAATTGATAGAAATTAGTTGTTTAATTCTTAAACCTATTATTTACTTATGAAACGATCACACTTTTTTTTCCTGGCCTTGCTCGCCGTAGGCAGCGCCCTGTTTTTCACTGCCTGCACCAATGACGACGAAGAATCGCCAGTGCTGGGTATGGATTTCGAATACCTCGTCAATGGCGAAGCCTTTGATACTTCGCGGGTGTATGACATCAACGGCACGGCCGTAAAATTCAGCATTGCCAATTTTTACGTAGGCGGCATTACCTTCGAATCAGAAGAAGGTGCGGAAACGGAGATGACGGATAAATACCTGTTGGTGACGCCAGAATCCGGCATGCAGGAAATCGGCACGCTGCCGGTTGGCCACCAGCACATGCTGAAGTACTTCATCGGCGTTGGGCCGGATGAGAATGGCCAGACGGAATCGGATTTTACCAACCGCAAATCGGATGACCCCTTATCTGTTCAGTTCCCCGCAATGCATTGGAACTGGCTTTCGGGCTACCGCTTCATCCGCGTCGATGGCAAAGTTGACACCAACGGTGACGGCGTCCCTGACGAAAGCATGGAGATCCACATCGGCACCAATCCTTTCCTGACCAACCTGGAGTTCACAATCCACAAGGATGTTGAAGCCGGAATGAATCCCCTGCATTTTGAATTCGACCTGGCTAAATTGTTCGAAGGGATCGACCTGAGCCAGGACCATTTGACCCACACCGGCGACAATATGGGGCTGGCCAACAAGTTTGTGGGCAATTTGCCAAATGCATTTAAGTATATGCATGAATAGAGGCCGCAGGCCGCACGTCAGCACGTCGCAGGTCGGCAGGCCGCACCTTAGCTGGCATTCCGACGTTCTGACGTTCTGACGTGCGACTTTCTGACGTTCCGGCCTTTCCGCATCCCCCAAGCCTATGCATCCACGCATATTCACATTGATTCTCCTGCTACTGGCCCTGGCCGGTGTTGGCTGTCGGGAAGGTGATCCTTCTCCGATAGACGACACGCCTTATGCCCTGCAGTTGCCTCCGGGCTTCCCTTATCCCGACATCCCGGAAGACAACGCGCTGACCGTGGCGCGGGTGGCCCTGGGCAAGCGATTGTTTTATGATCCTATTCTTTCGGCGGATTCTACCATCAGCTGCGCCAGTTGTCATTTGCCCGCCCTGGCCTTTGCCGACGATGCGCCGATCAGCCCTGGAGTAGGGAGGCGGTTGGGCCTCCGCAATGCACCTACCCTGGCGAATGTGGCGTACCTGACGCTGGTCAATAAAGATGGCGGGGTGCCCAAGTTGGACTTGCAGGCCCTGGTCCCCATCGAGGACCACAACGAGATGGACTTGTCTATCCTGTCGGCAGCACTCCGGCTGAACGCCCATCCGGATTACCTGGAGGCTTTCCAACGGGCCTATGGCGAAGAGGCTTCTCCTTTTACGATCACCCGGGCGCTGGCTGCATTCCTGCGCATCCTCATCAGCGGCGATTCGCCGTATGACCGCTATGAGCAGGGCAAGGGCAGCCTGTCGGAAAGCGCCAAACGGGGCAGCGCCTTATTCTTCAGCGAGCGGGCGCAATGCAGCAGCTGTCATTCGGGCTTCAATTTTACCGACAACGGTTTTCACAACAATGGCCTTTACGACACTTATGCGGACCCGGGCCGTATGCGCGCAACATTTCTGCCCGAAGATGAGGGTAAATTCCGCGTGCCAACCCTGCGCAATATCGCCCTCACGGCGCCCTATATGCACGATGGCAGCCTGCCCGGCCTGGAAGCCGTTATCGCCCATTACAACAGTGGCGGCAGCCAGCATCCCAACAAGGATGAGCGCATTCGGCCCCTGGGGCTCTCCGAAATGGAAAAAGCAGACCTGCTGGCTTTCCTGCAAGCCCTAACCGACAGTACGTTTATTGCCAATCCGGAGTTTTTGCCGGAATAGGGGGGGAGGTGAATGGCTAAATGGCTGACCGTCTCTAATGAGCCGGTTAAAAATGGTTGAATGGTTATGCGAATCCATGGTTACCCAGGTGGCCCAATCCTTATACATGGCTTGGGACTGTTCAAAGCTTGCCCGGCTGACACAGACGGGTTTCAGGCTTGCCCGGCCTCACAGAGATTTTATCCGGCTGACTAGACAGACGGACGGGTTTATTCCATCAGTCGCTTCGCTCGTGTCACGTTTAAAGTTGCCCTGGATATCAAAGGATTACGGCTGCGGCGACACACTTGATTGAACTATCCCCATGGCTTTGCCTGAAAGGCAAAAGCAGCACACCCCAGGGATCGCTCCGAGCAGCCATCCCGGCGGAGCCTCCATTTTGCCTGAAGGGCAAAAGCAGCATAGCCCCGCCCTAGCGCTTTTGCGGAATACCTTTCCCTACCTTTTTCAAATCGTACAAAAAACCATTGATCACGGCATAATGGAAGGCGCCATCTTTTTGCAGCAGGAAAGAGGGATTGCCATTGAGGCGGATTTCGTTGGAAGGTTTTTTGCCGGGGCCGGTAATTTCGGCCGGTATTTCCGCCCACTCCTGGCGTTTAGGTTCCTGTTGTAGTTGGAAAGTCGTATAGCCTTGCCGGAGCAGGGCGGCGATGTCGAGCTGTCGCAGGGCGCTGAGGTTGGGTAGGGCCTTAGTGTAGGTAAGGCCCGGGACAATGCGGTACCCTCTGGCGTCGAAAGATTCGTAGGCGTGGAAAGTGGAGAGGTCGCCGATGTCAGCGAGGGTAGCTCTGGGGTAGTAAGCCTTATGGTTATTATAGTCGGCCTGGGCATGGCGGAAGCCCAGGTCGACGGTAAACCACTGGCCGTTTTTCTGTATTTGCGCTTCCCGAAGGATGAGGTCATGGAAGGCATTGTTGTTGTTGAAGGGGATTTTTTCGTAATCCTGGATATTGGATTGGGTATACCTTCCGGAAGCAATGGCCTCGAAGGCCGCCATCAGGGCGGTGAAGTTCAGCCGGCGGAGTTCCTGTTTTTCGGGGTCGTTGGCCAGGCCGCCGCTTTCGATGAGGATGGTGCTGGTGCCCCATTTTTGAATATTGTCGCCGAAGGCGCGGGGTTCGAACTCGTCGTCATAGCGGGCCACTTTATTGGGGATGTATTCCTGCAGGGTTTGGTTGAGCAGGCCGATGAGCCGCATGGCATTGCCCCGCACCTCGTTGATATCCTTAGTCAGGTTGAAGGCCGGAGCGAGGAAAGAGATGGAAGCGGTGGCCGGTTCGTAGCCGGCGCCGTAGTAGCGGCTTTGGTCATGGAGGTTGAAGCCCCACTGCGCCTGGGTTTGGTCGCGGATGGTTTTGAGGATCTGGGCTTCGGGGCATTGCAGGCGCAGGGCGTCGCGATTGAGGTCGATATCGATGGCGTTGCGGCGCTGGAACCGCTCGGCCCCATCCGGGTTGAGCATCGGAATGAAATAGAGGGTCAGCTCGTTGAGCAGTTGGCGGCGCAGCGGGTCGAATTCATCACTGGTGCTAAAGAAGTTGAAGATGTCGAGCAGGGCCATGGTGGCGGTAGATTCGTCGCCATGCATTTGGGACCACAGTAGTACCGTTTTTGGCCCATTGCCCAGTTGTACGAGATAAATACTGCGCCCTTCAATGGACTGCCCTGCCTTCCGTGTCTGGAAGGGGAGCTGAAGGCGCTGGATCAGGGGTTCGATGTCGGCTTGTTTGAAGCGTTGCTGGCGGATGGTAGGCTCCCGGTATTTTTCGTGGGCCTCGTAAAGCTGATGGTACACCGGGTTGAGCTCGAGAGGCCTGGCTGCGGCTTCCGCCGGCTGGCTTTCGGCTTCGGCGCCTCTGGTGGAAGATTGTTCCCGGCTGTTACAGGCCAGGAAGCAGAGCAGGCAAAGCAAAGGGATCAGGCGTTTCATAGGCCAGGGATTTTTGAACAAGATAGGGAATTTTGGCAGTCATCAGTGAGCCGGAAATCATTACAATAGTCAGAGATGCGCCGGAAGAAAGTTGCTCAAGTTCTAAAAGAATGTTCAAAATCTTCCATGGAAAGGCAGGCTATTTTAGGAAAATCAACATTCTTTAATACATTAAAGTGTTTATCATTCGTAAGAATGAAATCAGCGTTTGCAGCAATATCTGGATTAAGCAGTTGGTGTCTA
Organism: Lewinellaceae bacterium; assembly: GCA_020636215.1. Taxonomy (GTDB): domain Bacteria; phylum Bacteroidota; class Bacteroidia; order Chitinophagales; family Saprospiraceae; genus JACJYE01. The sequence goes on along the minus strand of JACJYG010000004.1, from coordinate 46,774 downwards.
AAACGATGGTCATCAGGATTCCTTCTTCGCTCTTAAGTGTAGATCCCGGGTCGCTTCATGAAAGGACTCGGGGGAATAATTTCGTTTTTCCCATATCTGATCTAATTCATCATCCACCTTTCCTGCATAGTATTGAACCAACAGCGCCTGGATTTCGAACAACTCCTGCTCAGTCATATCTTTAGAAAAGAGTTCAAGCAAGTGTAGTTGAACCGGGTTCAATTTTGAAGAAGTCATAAATTCAGATTGATTAGGGTCCATAGTTAATATTTTAGTAAACCAATATCCTGGAAATCTGTAACAAAAACAAAAACAACAACAGAAAAGTGCCGTATTAGAAGGTTAGATTGAGGAGGCATGGGGGGGAATTGTTGTTTAGCTGGCGAAAGGGGCAATCGCAAGCATCAGGCGCCATTCATAAAAGGCATTGACTTTTCGTATCTTTGCAGCAAAAAAATCGGGCCATCCGAACACTATGAGCAATAATGTTTCTCTCACCAAAATAGCAGTTTTTTACGACGGCAATTATTTCTACCACGTCAGCAATTATTATAACTACGTACACGAGCGCAAGAGTCGCATCAGTATCAAAGGGTTACATGACTTCGTTCGCCACAAAGTAGCCGAGCTGGAAGGGGAGGCGGCCGCTTTTCGCCGCTGCCAGATCGTGGACGCGCATTATTTCCGGGGCCGCTTGAGTGCTTCGGAAGCCAGCAGCAAAACAAACCAACTGTATTACGAGCGGGTTTTTGAGGATATCCTCATGTCCGAAGGGGTGACGACGCACTACCTGCCGCTGCGTACTTTTTCCGGCCGGAAGACAGAGAAAGGCGTAGATGTTTGGCTGGCCCTTGAAGTCTTTGAACTGGCTTTTTACAAGCGGTTTGACGTGGTGGTGCTGATTGCCTCCGATGGCGATTATGTGCCGCTGATCCGCAAGCTCAATTCCCTGGGCATCCGCGTGATGGTGCTGGCCTGGGATTTCGAGTTCATCGATGATTTCGGCAACAGCCGCACCACCCGCACCTCTCAGGACCTGCTCGAAGAGGTCACTTATCCCATTGCCATGCACGAGCTGATCGATAGCCGCACGGCCAAAGATTCATTCCTGATCGAAAATCTGTTTGTTCCCCGGCCGGAAAAGGAGGTGGACGCCAAACCGGCGGCGGATAAGAAGAAACCGGTCATCGTGGGGAAAAAGGAAAACGGGCTAAAAACCAGTACCATCCTTTCCCTGAAGGAGGGCTTCGGCTTTATACACTATCCACCGAACAACCTCTTCTTCCACTACTCTGAACTGGAAAACGTGGACTTCAACGACCTGCTCGTTGGCGATACCGTTACTTTCCGGATTGGTGAAAATGAGGAAACCGGCCAGGATATCGCCCTGGAGGTCAGCCTGGTGGAGTAGGTCGGAAGGTCGGTAGGTCTGAAGGTCGGTTGAAAAGGTGCACCGCAGCTTTTCATCCCGGCGAAGCCCGGTGGGCTGAGTCGGGAAGGTCTGAAGGTCTGAAGGTCAGGAGGTCTGAAGGTCGGTAGGTCTGAAGGTCAGTAGGTCTGAAGGTCAGGAGGTCGGTAGGTCGGTAGGTCGGAAGGTCAGTAGGTCTGAAGGTCGGAAGATCGGTCACCCGATTGGTTTCACTGCGAGCCGTCAACTGTGCGGGGTTCGCATTCCAGGGGGAGGGCGCCGCGGCTGCAATCACCGGCTTGGGTGTGGCGGATTTGGATCTGTCGGAAGTTGCCGAGGAAGACGTCTTCGTAGAGGAAATTCGTGATCTCCCCAACGTAATCGGTAAGGGGGAGGCTGTTCCATTCATGCTGGCCGAGGCAGGCGGTGAACAGGAAGAAGGGCATGCCGATACTTCGTAACCGTTGAGCGATGGTGTACCCACCGTAAAGCGGCAGGAAGCCAGGGTCGGTTTCCTGACAGTAGTGGTGGGGGGCGGCGGCGAAGGGCACTAGCGGGTCGCAGGTGCCATGGAAGAGGAGGGTAGGGATGGCGCGGCGGCGCGATATGAGGCTGGTGTCGACGATGGCGCCGGCCATGCTGATGACGCCGCCGTATCGAAAATCCTGTGGAAGCTTGGGGCTGGTAGGCAGCAGGTCCTTATCGCGCCAGTAAGCAGCGTGGAGCACCGCCTCGGCGCCGGCGCTGCTGCCGGCCAGCACGAGGCGGCCGGGGTCGATGCCCAGTTTTCCGCGATTGCTGAGCAGGTAGATGGTGGCGTCACGGATATCCTCCACCGCCGCCTGGAATGTTTTGATCTTGTTGGCCGCGGGTTGGTCACAACTAAAAGACTGCCCTTTCATGGTCAACCGGTAGGACATACACACCACGACATAACCCATGCGGGCTAACCGCTCGGCGAAAGCCACCTGAAACGGTTCATCGCGGCGGCCGCCGGAAAAACCACCGCCATGGACATACAATACGGTGACCCTGTTCCGGGCGGTATCCCCTGCCGGCCGATACACATCGAGGGCCAGCGATTCTCCATTCTTGGTGGCGTAGATATAAGTGTCTTTATTGGCTTGGCCGAAAGCGATGCGATGGTAGCGCTTGTCGGTGCTCCGGCGTTTACTGAATAACCAGGGCAACAGGGCCGGTTCCGATAGGGCCGGTTTCCAGCTTTCATGTTTGACGGCCGGGTATTCTGTATACTTCACATCAGCCCCCTGCCGGAGGAGCGCCTCGCAGACGTTGCGGGAAAGCGCCGGCGGCACGACATCGTCTTTAGCGCCGTGGAAGGCCCACACACTGGTATTGGGTGCATAGAGCGGCGCCAGCAGAGGTTGCCCCCCGCCGGCAATAGGCGCCGCCCCCGCGAACCGGTCCGGGAAGCGGGCCAGTAGGTCAAAAACGGCAAATCCGCCCATGGAAAGCCCCATCAGGTAAACGCGCCTGGGGTCGACGGCTTCGCCCTGCTGCAGTTTGTCGAGCAGAGCGATCGTCCGCTGCATGGAAGGATTAGGGGTGTTGTTGAAGGGGAAACGCCAGCTTTGGCCGTCGGGGCTGAGGTCCGTCCAGTATTCATCCGGTTCGCACTGCGGAAATACGACAATGGCCGGGTAATTCCTTCGGTTGAGGGAATCCAGGAACAGGGACGCACCGTAGGTGAGCTGCGCCTCGTTGTCCGTCCCCCGTTCCCCGGCGGCATGCAGGAACAGCACCAGCGGGTAGCGTTTGTTGCGGTTGTAATTTTTGGGATAAAGGATGCGGTAGGGCAATATCCCCCCGTCGGCGGCCTGGAACTGCCGTTTTTCAAAAGGGCTGTTATTCTGAACCTGAGCCTGAGCGGGCAGGGCGATGGAGGCGAGGAGGAGGAACAGGAATGGTTTCATGTTGAATGACTGATGGTTTAAGGTTGAAAAGTTTAAGGTTTATCGGTTTTCAACCTTTTTGAAGCGCAAAATTAGGGAAAGGCTGAACATAACCTTAGCGCCGTTGAGGAATATTGAAAAAATCGCCAATGAAAATTATTAAACTAGGCCGTATGGACGGGATTTGAACACTATCATCGCCCGGCCTGTTTACAATGGCCGCAGAGTTGTCTATCTTTAGGCCTGTAATAATCCCGAACTAAAGTATCCCGTACTATGAGGCGACTGGCGCTGATCATTTTCCTCCTGATTTCCATACTTCCCCTAAGCCGAGCCCAGATGTGGAACGGCACGGACACCCTGTATGGCAACGAGTGGATCCACTACGATCAATCCTATTTCAAGATATCCGTAGCGGCCGACGGCATCTACCGCATCCCCTACGCCACTTTGTCGGCAGCGGGCCTGCCCGTGGACGCCCTCAATGCCACCCAGTACCAGCTCTGGCGGCTGGGGGAAGAGCAGCCCCTCTATACCAGCACCACCGGCCCCTTGTCGGATGGCGACTTCCTGGAGTTCTACGGCCAAAAGAACCGCTCCGAACTAGACCGGTACCTCTTCCGCGACCCCGACAACGAGATGCTGAACCCCTGGTATAGCCTCTTTACCGACACCAGCGCCTACTTCCTCACCTGGGTGGCCGCCGGCGAGCCGACGCTGCGCTATGAAAGTATCGATAATGATTTAACGAATTTGCCGGAGAAGGAGGAGTGGTTTTGGGATACGTTGCGGGTTAACTTTTCAGATGCACAGTTTTCTAAAAAATACGACACCGACGCCCTGGTGGCTTATTCCATATTTGATGAGGAAGAGGGTTTTGCCAGTGACTTAACTAAACTATTAAGTCAGCCAATTAATTTGACAGAAGCCTCACCCAATGGTGCAGATGGACAACTTAAAGCCAGGCTTGTTTCCTGGCGAGGACCAAATCATCTGGAGATTCGGCTCAATGATAATGTAGTATTTGAGGATGCTGATTTTCCTCCCTTCCATATGTCTACTATAGAGATTCCGGTTGCTAATAGTGACCTGTTCAATACACTTCAGCTTCAAATTAAAGGGGTATTCAATAACAATAACGATCGTTATGCCATTGTCGATTTAAGCCTGGCCTATCCACGGAAGTATGCTTTTTCAGGAAGTTCCGTTCAATTCGGCCTACCCCTTTCCCCCCAGCGCAGATACTTCGAAGTCGAGAACCAAGCCATAGCTCAGGGTTCGCCTTTAATGTATGACATTCGTAACAGAAAGCGTCTGGAGCCGGAAGCGGCGGGCAATATCCTGCGTTTCGTTTTGCCGGAGCAACCTAATGCCAGTGCGATAGTACTGGTGGATGCCGAAAGCGGTATCAATCCGGTTGTGCAGCTCCATCCAGTGTCCTTTGTGGATTATACCAGTCTTAATCCCAGCTACTTGATCCTGTCTCATCAAGATCTAATGGATGACAATGTGCCGGGAGGCAACCCGGTTCAGGAGTATGCGGATTATCGGGCTTCGGAAGAAGGCGGGAACTACCAGGTAGCAATCATTCCAGTAGATCAGCTCTATGATCAGTTTGCCTATGGTTTACAGCAACATCCCCTTTCAATCAGGAATTTTAGCGCTTTCATCAGCCAATTTTGGGAAAACTTTCAGTTTGCCATGATCATTGGTAAAGGCTACGAATATCCTTATGTCCGGGATGAAAGCACCACCCTTCGGGAGAAAAATTTTGTACCCACCTTTGGTATACCAGGTTCAGACAATCTTCTTTTTGCGCCTCCGGGAACGAGTGTGCCCAGGGTTGCAGTTGGCCGCCTGGCGGCAAAAGACAAAAAAGAAGTCCGGGATTATCTGGAAAAAGTCAGAACCTTTGAAGCCGGTTGGCGCCTGCCCCGAACCGCTGAAAACTTTGCCTGGAAAAAACGGGTCCTTCATCTCGCCGGTTCGGCGGGTAACGAACAACAGTCTCTTCTTACTCTGTTGCGGTTCATGGAAAATGAAATAGAGCAAAATAAGGTCAGGGCAACAGTCACCACTTATGCTAAGGAATCTTCCGACCCGGTTGCGGGTTCGGTGAATAGTTCGGTGATCAAGGCTGTGGAAGAAGGGGTTTTGATTAAAACTTTCCTGGGGCATGGAGGTATAGTGAACACCGATTTTGCGATAGATGACCCTGAAATTTTTAATAATGCTCCCCGCTATCCTCTTATTTTTTCCCTGGGCTGTCTAACGGGCAATATCTATACTCCCCAAAATAGCGTGAGCGAAGCCTTTTTGCTAGCCCCCAACCGCGGTAGTATTGCCTATATCGCTTCTTCGGGATACGGATATTCCAGTTCTTTGGCCGACCTGACCAATCGGTTTTATGCACTGGCAGGAAGGGAAATGTACGGAAAGGGAATAGGAGAGATTATGACCGGCTTACGTATGACTTTTGATGGCAACCTCTTCCCGGGGACACGAGCACTTGTTGACCAGCTTAATCTCCATGGTGACCCAGCCACCCCAATTACTGGGATAGACGCCCCTGATTACACTATTGATTTCAAATCCCTGCGTCTAACTCCTGAACGGATCAATACTTTTACAGATAGTATGTCTATTAGTTTTGACCTGGTAAATATTGGGGCATGCTGGGAGGATTCCACCTTGCAAATCCGGTATGAACATCAAATGCCCGACGGAACAATCAAGGTTTTTTTCGATTCTGTTTTTACTTCCGGCTCATTCACACGGGTAACCTCAACCTTTCCTATCAACTCGGAAGGCAATGTGGGGATTAATTATATAACCATCAAAGTAGATGCGGATAACCGGGTTGGGGAATTGCCGGCTCCTGAGGCGGAATTGAACAATGAAATTATGGGCCCAGATGGTTCAAATAAACTCTCCTTCTTCATTTTTGATAATACGGTCAACCCGCTTTATCCATTGGATTTTGGCATTGTCGGCCAGCAAGGCGTGGAACTAGTCGCCGGAACATCAGATCTTTTTGCTCCGGAAGGAGATTATTTATTTGAAATAGACACCTCGGCTTCGTTTAACAGCCCCTTGAAAATGATCTCCCGGCAGAAAGCGGACGGAGGACTGGTCAAGTGGGCGCCAGGGTTAACTTTACTGGATAGTACAGTGTATTATTGGAGAGTAAGCCTGGATAGCATAGCGATAGGAGATAGTGCACAAGTTTGGGAGGGAAGGTCTTTTATTTATTTGGCCGGTAGTGAAGCCGGCTGGAATCAATCTCACTACAACCAGTATTTGGAAGATTACCTGGACCAGCTTCAGCTGGACGAGTCCAGGGATTTTAAATATTCCAACGTCCTGTATAATGTCATTGGGCGGGCAGTGATCATCTCCCCAACAAATGACACGCGCTCCAGGGTGTTTCTAAATTCAAAAAGAGTATTAAATGTAACCAACAAGCCATCTATCAGTTTTGTAGTTTTTGAATCGCTTTCCGGCGCCTTATGGAGAGCCAAATCCTTTCGTTTGAGCGGGAACAATCAAAAAAGAGGAGATGCTATCAGTTTTCTTCGGGATAGCATTCCCACTGAATATTGGGTGGTCGCTATTACCTTTCATGCACCGGGAGAAGATTTTGCCCTTCCGGATTGGGCTCAGGACTCTTTGGATTATGGGGACAACTTGTCCAGCTTACTCCGGGCTCAGGGGGCCATGTTGGTGGATCGATTGTATGAGCAAGGGCCGAGCCCATATCTCTTTGCTTTCCAAAAAGACATAGGGCCTGTTGATGAGGATATTGCTCCACCCGGAGAAGAAAACGCCAATATTTTTTTCGATTTCCCCGGTCGGGCGGAAGAAGGTTCCATAAGCTCTACCCTGATCGGCCCTGCGCAGAGCTGGGGGCAATTGGATTGGGATTACAATTGGAGCCTGGCGCCAACTCCTCCTGATTCTATAAAACTAAGCCTGCTGGGTTTTTCCAGCGAACAAGCCACACCGGAAGTCCTCGTTGATAGCCTGAGGCCGTCCTATAGCCTAAGCAGAATTGATGCCCGTCAATATCCGTTCCTTAAATTAAAGCTAAGCAGCCGGGATACCCTCAACCGGATCGCTCCCCAACTTGGGTTTTGGCGGGTTCATTATGTTCCAGCTATTGATCTGGCGTTGGATCCGTCCTACAGCAATATAGATACACTTCAGGAAGGGGAGCTGTTTCAGTTGCCACTCTCTCTGGTTAACCTTTCAGGCCAGCAGGTAGATAGCGTAGAGATTCGCTACATCATTGTAAGTGCTAATAATCAACAGCAAGCAGGGGAAGAAGTGATTGGCCCGGTTCCGGCCGGAGAGGCATTAACGTTTACTTTTTCCCAAAACACACGAGGTTTTCCCGGACTGAACCGCCTTTTGGTGGAAGTCAATCCGGATAAAGTGCCGATAGAGCAAACCTATGAGAACAATGTAGGGGCGAGGTTATTTTACGTAGAGCGGGATAGGCGGGGGCCTGTACTCGATGTTGCTTTTGATGGGCAAAGGATCATCGATGGCGACCTGGTCTCCTCCCAGCCATTTATCTTGATCAGCCTGAAGGATGAGAATCAATACCTGGCGCTGGGAGACACCTCCTTGTTACAGATTAGATTAAAATCCCCCTCCGGGGTGGAGCGTAAAATTTCTTTTATGGAAGAAGGGGTAAAATTCCTTCCGGCAGTTCCGGGGCGGGAGAATAGGGCAGTAGTAGAATGGCAGGCCCGATTAGGGGAAGATGGGGCCTATCAACTCATCGTACAGGGCAAGGATGCAAGTGGGAATGAATCAGGGGAGTGGGAATACCGGGTTCGATTTGAGGTAATTAACCGGCGCAGCATTTCCCAAATATTGCCGTACCCCAACCCGTTTTCGACAGCCACTCGTTTTGTGTATACTCTTACTGGCGACCGGGAACCAGAATACTTCCTGATGCGTATTCTGACCCCTTCCGGCCGAATTGTCCGGGAAGTAACCAAAGAAGAGTTCGGCCCGATGCGGATCGGGACCCATTTGTCTGATTTCGTCTGGGATGGAACGGATAATTTTGGGGATCGTTTAGCGAATGGGGTGTATTTGTATCAGGTCGTGACAAAAGATGGGAACGGCGCAGATTTCGAAGCGTATGAGAATAGTCAAATAGAGCGGTTTTTCAAAAAGGACATTGGGAAGATTGTTATTTTGCGGTAGGAGTGGGGGGGCGGTAATGTAGGGGTGATTTTCGATTCAACTGGATACTCCAAATATCGATCGGATAGGAAGGCTTTTCTTTTTTAGGCTGGCAGGGGTTTCCGACGGCTACTGTATTAGGGGGGATGTTTTTGGATACTACTGCCCCGGCGCCAATTATGACATTGGTTCCAATCTTTACTCCCGGCAGGATGACGGTGTTTGCCCCTATCCATACATGGTCGCCTATCTCGATCGGTGGGTCCTTTGTTGCCTTTGAATAATCATTTGGGTCGTGATTGGAGGAAAGCATTTTTACGCCAGGCCCGATTTCAATATTTGACCCGAAAATGATTCCATTTTTGGCATTAATATAACACCCAGGCGCATCCCCGGGGTCAACCATAATACCCTTGCTGATATGTCCGGGATGGATCACTTGGGAGGTAAAGTGAACAGGCCATTTTACCTGGCCATTGATTCTGAAAATTTTTTGGGCAATACCATATCTGAGCAGAAGGAGGAAATTGGGGAAATAGAAATATTTGGGCCGAAAATAAGCGGGGTACAACCAATTCACCAGCCAGCCGAACAGGATCGCATCAAACCTATACAACAGTTTTTTATAGCCTGGCTTCATACTTACCTTGCTTTAAGATTTGATAATAGAGTAACCAAAGTGCTAGGTAACCCAAACCGGTGACACAAGAGAAAACCAGCAAAAAAACTTTGATACTTTGGCAATAATACCCTAAAAAAATAGCCGATACCAACATTAGAAAAACAAAAATACTGAACAGCATTTCCAGCTTTGTCTTATTTAAGGCTTCGGCCAAAGAGCTAATGGGATTAAAAATCCCCTTTCCCACGAAATAAGGGATTAGCCAGAAAACGATGAGGGAGCCCCCTGTCCATTTTTTGCCAAACAAGCGTATAAAAATAGTATCTCCTAGCAGGAAAAACAGGGAAAAGGAAATACCCAGCAAACCAGCCATGGTAAGCGAGATATTTCGGGTCAACTTCCGCAATTTTTCGGGCGATCCATCCTGAATACAGGCAGCAGCTTCCTTGAAGAATACTTGAGAGACCGAATTGGTAATCAGTGTGAGGGGGGTACCCACCAATCTATACGCCAGAAAAAAAAGGCCCGCTTCCCGACTGCTGAAAACGAACCCTATCAGGAATGGTTGGATGTTATTCGTCAAGGCATTGAACAAGCTTCCGGGTAGGCTCCATTTAGTGATGGAGAAATACTTTGACATTACCTTCCTAAGCACGTAAAAGGAGGGCAGGGAAGGAAAGCGGTTTTTCAGGAACAGCGCCAGGCACAATATCGTTAAACCAGCCCCGAAAAGGTACCCATTGGTCAAGCCATTTTCTGGGTTGACATAGAACAACCCTAACTGGAAAGCTGCAATGCCGGTAGCGAAAGTGATACGGGAAAAGGAATAAGCGGAAAATCTGCTCTCCCGGATTAGAGAATACTGGAATACACTCAGCAAAGCTAGCAGATAGGCAGCCAGGGTTACCGGGAGGAGATTCAGCCCGGCCAGGTTATTCCATATCAGCCCCACTGCTGCTCCCAGTATTAAAAACAGATGCGCCAACCCTGCTGAGGCCAGAAAAAGATGACGTGCATCCAGATCGGATTGTGGCAGTATAATAGCGAGTTCGTACCGCCCTGTAAACAGCAGCGCCAAGACGTTGGCCCACCCCAGGAATATCGCAAAATCTCCAAATTGTTCTGGGGTATAAAGGCGCGCCAGCACGATGGTGGCAAGAAATAGAATAGCTTGGGAAAGCAGGCTTCCGGAGAAAATGATGCCGATTTTTTGGAGGAGTTTTCGGTTGAGGTTATACTTCAATCCCATCACTTTTATGTAGCTTTCTTCCTTGTTATTTTTAACACAGCCTCTGCGATTCCCTCGGAGTAAACTAAATCTGGGATCCCTGGTTGGTTTTTTGCATTTATTATTCCATCTATAAATATAAGCATTGGATCAATTGAGGCCTATTCTGTTTTACCTTTTTACCATTGCTTTCTGCTTTACCAAGCTTCTTGTTTTTCCATATATTGGAAGCAAGGCCCAATTGCCAGAACTGATCTTTCTCCTATTATTCCTTTCCACGAAACCCTGGAAATGGATTGTTCATAAACAGTATTGGAATGGATTGGGACAATATATTGTCATACTCCTGGTTTCCTTTCTAATAACTACTTTACCCCATCTATCCAGGGGGGCTGTAACGGAATGGATTGGTATAATTTATCTAGTCGGAGTTTACCTGACGACTTCTTGGATGATTGGCCAGTTGAAGGAGCCTGGACAGTGGGGTTTTAAAGCTATCAGTTTCCTTAGTATTGCAATTTTGGGGACTGTTGCATTTAGTTGGGGAAATTATTTTTTTCCTGTTATAACTGATATTGAACTCCTGGAGCCCAAATTTATTCCTGGCCTTGGTGCAATCATGCGTGTGGAAGCCTTTACAACTAGCCCCAACATGATGGCCAGTATGATATTGTTTTGCTTGATACTCAGAGCCAGCCTTTGGATGCATTATCAGCAAAAGGCCAAGCAATTGATTCTTCTGGATATTGGCCTATTGGCCGCATTAGGAAGCACGTTTTCCAAGTCTATCGTAAGCATGTTAGCCGCATTATGTTTGTTGTCCTTATTGAGTTTAAATCTAACTAGGCCTTTACGTTTTTTCATTGCAGGAGGTATGGTGCTTTTATTTGCTTTCTATTTATTCAGTTCACAAATGCTGCTGGTCAAGACGGATACAGTTCTAAAGGAGACAATCCAACAGCAGACCTATTTTTCCGGTCGGAGCATATTTCTGAATAAAGATTATGAATTACTGGAAACGACTCACTTCCTGCTCAAAGAAATGGCATTAAAAGCTTTTTGCGAAAACCAACTTACAGGGATTGGGGGTGGAAATTTCCCCGGCTACCTAAAGGAGCAACAACGTGCGGGGCTCTATCCGGCTAATCTCCCTATCTATGAGCCTCATTCTACCTGGTTTGGGGTTTTAGCAGAGCATGGGGTTATTGGATTTCTTGCCTTCCTTCTTTTTTTAGGGCAATCCATACGAATTTCCTTTCGGGAGATAAGCCGGCACAGTGGAGAAGAAAGGGCCATCCTAACTGGAGCTTTTGTGTTTTTGATCACATTATTTGTGGAAGCTTTTTCGATGGATGTCCTTAATTTCAGGCACCTTTGGCTCAATTTGGGGATCATAAGCGGATTGTCCATTCTCCGAAAAGGAGCAGGGGCAAGAATACTGGAATAGCAATGCCTAATGGAGACTATCTGGAACAATTAGCCAACATGAGAATAAGGATTGGCGCTATTTTTTTTCTTCTGATAATTTGGCTTTTAGCTTCCGTGCTGGTAGGCCCTATTGGCGATTTTCCATTAAATGATGACTGGCATTTTGCCTTTCCAGTCAAGTCCCTTCTTGAAAAAGGAACCTACGAATTGGCGGCTGAATTACCCCCCAATATTTTTTTACATGTCGGATTAGGTTATCTAGCTTGTAAACTGGCGGGAGGCTTCTCGTTTACAGCATTAAGGCTTTACACCATTCTTTTCGGCTTTTTTTCCTCTGTACTTTTGTTTGCCATAATCAGGTCAAATTCACAGAAGAACAGCTTTTGGATTTCAATGGGCCTACTTTTCAATCCTGTTTTTTTTGTTCTCTCCTTTTCCTTTATGACAGATGTTCCCTTCCTGTTTTTTGCTCTTCTGAGTATTCTGTTTTATCTGCTCTTTTTGGAAAAGCAAAATTGGATATTCAGGTATTTAGGATTATTAGCAGGTCTTGGTGCTTTTTTAGTGCGCCAGCCAGGTCTTTTGATACCACTTTCCTTTGAACTTGCATTCTTCCTAACCAACGAAAAACACCGAAAAAATACACTCTGGCTGTTTACTGTCTTGTGTTTCCTATTATTATTCTACTTTTCTGTTGAAAATATTCTCAAATCGGCTTTGGGTTTAAGGGAGTATTATATTCCCGTAGGGTCAATTTATATTTCAAGTATTTTTGAGCGTCCAGCCTGGTTTTTGTTTAGAATAGCCAAGTATTCTATTATGTCTGTTTTTTATCTGGGCTTCTTTTTTCTACCTTTCATTTCCAGCGTTTTCAGAACATTCTTTAAAGAATTTAGCCCCTCCTGGCTTTGGGCTGGAGGGGGACTGGCTCTAAATATCCTCTTGATAATAATTCTTGGAAGCCATGGGTACTTTTTTCCATACGGGGGGAATATTCTTTATAATCTTGGACTCGGTCCGCTCTTGTTAAGAGATGTATGGGTACTTGGCATGCATCCTCTGCCCAGAATTCCTTTTTTAATAATCACATTCATTGGCATGGTAAGCCAGGTTAATGGGTGTTTTCTATTCCTGCTTTTTTGTCAAAATCTTTTCATGGCTTGGAAAAGGAAAAACGAGCTATTGATTTTTTCTGGATTGCTTTTCATTTTGTATATGCCTTTGATGATGGTTTTTAGCTTTTTTGACCGCTACTTGTTGCTTCCTTTTTGCATCATTTTGATTTTCTTTTTTTTCGAACGAAAAAGCTGGAAACCTAATTTAGCCTATTATGGGGTACTCGCTGCTTTTATTTATTTTTCGATAGCAGCTACCCGGGATTACCTTTCCTGGAACCGTGTCACAGAATACTTTTATCAGGAATTGATACAAGAGGGGGTCCCTGTAACAGATATTGATGGTGGTTTTGCTAACAATGGGTTTAATACTAAGAAAAACAGAAATCCGAATGCAAATTTCGTCATAACCTTTTCCCGTTTGCAGGGTTATTCCGTTATAAAAGAAGAAAATTATTATAGTTGGCTTTATTTTCGGAAAGTCAGCTTGGCACTACAAAAGAAGGAGTGAGTATTGCTGTAATTTACATGAATTTATTTTTAATGTGATTTCTGATTCAGAATTGTGTAAGCAAATCCTGAATCTGCTCCGGCCATTGCAGTTTCTGCATTCTATCACTATCAAGTCCGATCCGGAACGATTCTCCTGAATTCCACTTTTCTATTAATTGTCTAATATATTGAAAAACAGCTTTTTCTTGACCGTTTTCCACGATTAAGTATTCATCAGAAACAGCCAGTATTTCTTCCAATTCAAGGTCCTTTCCACCATCAATCAATGCCAATATTGGCCGTCTGGCAGAAATGTATTCGTTAAGCTTACAGGTGAGAATACCTCCGCTATCAGGTAATACCCAGGATAACAGAAGATTGATATGCGATTTTCGTTGTATTTTTTTTGCTTCTTCCAGGGTAAGTAGGCCAAGGTTTTGAGAAAAACTAGATAATTCATAAGATTTCATCCAATTTTCCCATACCGCTCCATCTTTACCAGCGTATATAAGTTGGAAATTCTCCGTCTGGATTTTGCCTTCCAGGGAGAGGCTTTTTAAGGCTTTCATCATTGACTGGGCTGACTGGTATGTTGGATAAAGCGATCCGGTATATGAAATGGTGAATTTTTCATAAATCACCTCTTCGGGAATATTCCTGTCTGAAAGCGGAATACCATTCCGTAGCACATAGATATTGGGGTGGACCGTTTGAAGTTGTTTTTTCAACCCTTCCGATACCGTCGTTACCAAATCCGCCCGGTGGAGGATCTGCCGATTGCACCAACGTTGGAAGGCTGGCCAGAGTACGTTTTTTCTGGCCGGGTCCACATGCAAATCCCGAAAATCAGCGATCCAGTACAATTTGGGGAAACGCCGTTTGAGGAGCCAGGCGATAATATGATCTGAATAGGGACGGAAGGTGGAGAAGAGGTGGGTGACGCCTTCCTTTTCTACCAGGGCTTTCCCTTTTCGATATCCCTTGAGGATGTAAACCAGGCCGCCATCGCCAATGAGGACGTTCAGAGGAAAGCTGTCAACCATCCGTCTGATCAAATGGATAATCGGCCGTTCCTTCAGGTTAATATCCACATAGGGCTTATTGCCGCCCTTTTTTCGCAGGCTGAGCCACCGAAGGTCGTAGGCGGGCACTTCGTGGATATTCCGACAGCCGGTTTCTAGCCCGGCGTCTTGCAGGAAAAACCGCCGGTTGGAAGTCGTCAGCGCCAGCACTTTGTCAAAATAAGGCAGGCATGCCTGGTAGAAATTTCGGATACGCACCGCGCCGGGCACCTTCACAGGGGGGAAGTTGTAGTAGATGATGAGCAGCCTGGAGGAAGGGGAGAGCGGCATTCGTGATTTGCTTTTTACCGGAGCGTAAACTGGTCTTGTGGGGGGTATTTGTCTTATTCGTCTTGTAGGTCTTGTAGGTCTTGTACGTCTTGTACGTCTTGTGGGTCTTGTAGGTCTTGTAGGTCTCTGTAAAAGTTTGGTTATCAGAGCAACCTGCAACCTGTCCGTCCGTCCGTCCGTCTAGTCAGCCGGATAAATCTAGTCAGCCAGATAAATCTAGTCAGCCGGAAAAATCTAGTCAGCCGGATAAATCTCTGTGCGCCGGGCTAGCCACGTCTCTGTATGCCGGGTAAACTTTGAACAGTCCCGTACGTCCCTGTCCAATCAGTGCTACGCCACAGCCTGCTTAAAACAAAATCAACCAATTACCCCCCCGTGCACTGGCTTCCCTTCCGACCGCCCTTCCAGTATTTCCCGGCACAACTTCAGGTAGGCCGCGACGATGAGTTTCTCATCGAACTCCCGCAGCACTTTTTCGCGACTATAATCCCCCATTGCCTGCAGGCTTTCGTTGTCGAGCTGGTAGAGGCGCACCATCGCCTCGGCTAATGCCAGGCCATCCTGGGCGGGTACTAGGAAGCCGTTTCGGCCTTCCTCTACGGTCTCCTGGCAGCCGGGTACGTCGGTGGTGATGATGGGTTTGCCCATGGACATGGCCTCCAGGATGGCGCGCGGCAGGCCCTCGCGGTAGGAGGGCAACACCAGAGCGTCGGCCTGTTTGAGGAAGGGGCGAACGTCATGGGTAGCGCCAAAGTAGCGGATATGGTGTTCTTCCAGCCACTGTAGGAGCTCCTGCTGGGAAACGGCGGAAGGGTTCTCCGCATTGAGCTGCCCAACCACCCAACATTCGGCCCGGGGCGCCAGCCGGCGCAGTTGTCGGGCTGCGGCAACGAACTCACGGATGCCCTTGTCGTAGAGCAATCGCCCGATGAAGAGAAAAATAAACTTGTCGTTATGGGGCTGAGGAAGGGGGCGGAAGTGGTTGGTATTGACGCCCGAACCCGGAATGACAAGGCTTTGCGCTTCCTGCACTAATCCACCGGCCAGAAAAAGTTGCCGGTCTTCGCTATTGTGAAAAGCGGCCTTGGTTACCTGGCGGAAAGCCAGCCGATAAAGGGCTCTGGCCAGGTGCGCGAGTAGGCCTTTGTGGATAAAAGAATACCCCAGCCCCGTCACCGTCGCCACCGATGGAATACCGGCCAGGCGGGCCGCCAGGCTGCCAAAGATGTTGGGTTTGATGGTGAAATGCAGGATCAGCGCCGGCCGTTCACGGCGGTAGATGCGGAAGAGTTCCCATAGCAACAGCAGGTCCCAGAGGGGGTTCTTGCGCTGCGCCGCCAGGAATCGCAGGGGGATGTGGCGGGTGAAATAGCTGTCGTTGAGGTAATGGATGTATTCGTCTACCGGCGCAATGACCAGCACGCGGAAGCCCGCCGCCTTGAGTTGCTTGATGAGCGGCTGGCGGAAGTTGTAAATGTTCCAGGTACTGTTCGCTACGAGGGCGATAGTTTTACTCATAATAATATAATCGGCCGTGCATATTTAAATTGTCGGTGATGGCTCAAAACCTTTGATCAGCGAAAGGCAAGTTAGGGTGCAACTTGTAGAGCTGCGGGGAAAAATCAATATTTTCTTTTTCCAAGCTTGCCATGGAGCCTCGAGAACTCAGGGCGTAATAGGAAATTACACCCTGAGAGCCGGGCGGCCAGTGGATGTCAGGGTACAGTTTCTCCCCGGCAGCCGTAGCCTTTGGCGAAGGCTGCCACTGTGCCCTGACTTATCTGAGAAAAAACCAGACAGTTTCCCTCGGTTTTTATTAATTCTTAACCCGGAGCACTTGAAGCTGCGCCCTAACTTCAACGCTTTTGAGGCACTACCAAATAGTCCAAGGCAAAGCTAAGCTGAATAATATTCATACCAAAGCGTTAAGCCGGTCAAAAGGGGTAGGGAAATATTTTCATAAGCCTCCCTAAGCTGTTGTATATCCTTTTTCATGGTTTTAGGCAGTCCTTCGCCCCGCAATCCAGCTTTTATAGCAGAAAAAGACTCAAACTCAAAAAAGGCGGTGGCCTCATTTTCCCAGCGGTCCTTGGCCGAACGGCTCTTGATCCTGATTTCGCTGCTGTCTATACGGAGCGTGGCCGAGAAAAATATTTCCGGTTTTCCGCCCCGTAATAATTCTCTGGTTATTCCTAGTAGCTGTATGCTGCTTGCTTCGTAATCCTCCATGTCGAGGTTCAACTCCTCCTTTCCTTCCCGGAGAAAGAGATTGTAAACTGGAGCGGCATTACCCTCTTTCAGGTCTTTAAACTCAGCGGCGCCGGAGACGGAAGGGGCCAATTGTGATGGCCGGATACTCAATTTTTCGTCAGCCCTTCTTTGCAGGATTAAATACCCATCGCGGGTGAACAGCAAAACGCCAATGCCGATATGGTTGGCTAAAAGGGATTCCTTCAGGCTTGGCAGCCGGGCGCCATGGAGTTTTTCCCTTAAAGTCTTCGGCCAAGCCGCCGGTTTCAGGTCCATGGAATAATTCGTCGCCAGATAATCGAAATAGGATGCCCGGGAGAGCAGCAGGGCCAGTTTGCCCTCTTCTTCTACAATATCGTTGAGCCGCGCCATGGCGGCGTCTGTCAATTCGGGGTTTCGGTTTTTTTGGATGGCCAGCAGTTGCTGGGCTTCACTGCGGATAGCCCCGGGAATGGCGTAATCAGGATATTCCATGTCAACCCTCACCACGATGTCCTTTAGGGCCTTTTTATGTACCGAATTATCGTAAACCAAAGCTTGTGGCAGAATTTTGGGAGAAGATTCATCCGTAAAATCATCAATCACAAACTGTTCCTCCCGGTATTTTTCAACCAGGGTTTCGGCTGTGAGTTGGAGGCTACCCTTTTCCCGGCTCTCAGCTGGACTGATCGGGGGAATCGTTATCATGGTAATCTATTAATCGTGAGCATCCAGGTTCGAGACAGCGCTGCATTGTCTTACCGTATGTTTTTTGTAACACTGGCGGAATCGTTTTCGTTTCCAGGAGGGCTACTCCAATAATCGGCGCCAGGGGCGAAAATAGACTTTTGTATTTCCCACCTGGAGGGCAGTATCCAATTGGCGGTTGATCACCCAGGCTTCGGCGGGTTGGTATTTCTGGAGGAAACTGTGGAGGGAGCGGCCAACTTTAGGCTGGTCCATGAGCGAAGATTTGACTTCCACAGGAAGCAGGTCCCTTCCACGGTTCACAACGAAATCGACCTCCGCCTGGGTTTGGGTGCGCCAGAAATGGATAGAGGCTACCGAGTCCCGGAAATGATCCTGTAGAAGGCGAAAAACCATTTGCTGGAAGAGAAACCCCATATCTTCGGTAGAGCGGTCCAACTGGTTTAGCCCGATGAGGAAATTTCGAAGGCCGCTATCAAGAAAATAGTACTGGGGGGATTTTACGATCTCTTTTTCCCTGTTTCGGAAAAAGGGCGTTACGGCTGTTGTGATAAAGGTTTTCTCACTGTACCAGAGGTAGTTTTTTACGGTGGGGACAGAAAGCTCCGACAGCTTGGCCAATTCGTTGATGTTGGCCATTTTTCCAGCCCGGTTGGCTAATATTTGCAGGAGGGTGACAAAGGCCCTGGATTTTTCCAGTTGCAGCAACAACTTGATATCTCGCTCGATGTATCCCTGGAAAATTTCCGAGAGGATTGCATTCTTTTCCACGGCTGTCGTTGCCGTTACCACTCTCGGATAACCTCCAAATGTCAGATATTCCAGGAGTAGCTGGTTCTCCAGAATGGGGTCAGTAGCTAGCCAATCGGAAAGGCGCTCTCTGGCCTGGCCTTTGGTCCGGTACCGGATAAACTCATTGATGGAGACGGTATAGAGATAAAAATTTTGTTTGCGTCCAACCAGGGATTCTGCAATCTTTTCCTTGAGTTCAAGGCTCCCGGAGCCAGTAGCAATAAATTTATATGGCAATTCCCGGTCGTAAAGGCCCTTCAGGAACAAGCCCGCGTTCTCGATGCGTTGAACCTCATCGATAAACACAAACGCTCGCTTCCTCCCGGCCTGAACATCTACCCGTTCGAGAAAACGGTGTTGGGAAGTAAAATACTGCGCATCCGTATCAATGTCCAGGTTAAAGTAAAGGCAAATGTGCCCTTCCTCCTGAAGTTGTTTTAAAAGGGTGCGCAGGATCGTCGTTTTCCCGGCTTGCCGGGGGCCGATGACCAGGCTTATTTCTTTCTGTTCAAGATGCCGCCTGAGTTCAGGGAGGATATCCCGTTGTATTTCCATATGATAATCCACTTTCCGTTTGGAGAAGCTTTCTCATTAACAACGGTAAAATGGAAGCTTAGTTTTGTTTTAACCTTGTTAAAATGAAACAGCGGTTCTATTTTAACAAGATTAAAACCCTGTTTTAACCATCCAACAACGAGCCATAAAGGCCGACTGGAAAGTCGCCGGTACGGGCCCAGCCATCTAACCATTCAATTCCCCGATTGCTTAGAAGCTGTTTGAATTTGGTTTTTAGAATTTATTATAGGCTATTTTTTCGTCAATCAAGGCTCTTTTTGAGCCTCGTACCCATAGGTACGGGGCGAAAAAAAGCCGCAGAGTGCCGGAAAAAGAGGCATAATAAAACTGAAGGACTAAATTCAAACAGCTTCTTATAGATCCCCTTCCTTTTCGATTTCCTTGGTGACCTGTTTGATCTCCTGTTCCCGGTTCTTTGGCCAGATCAGCAGGGCGTCGCCTTCGTCCACGATGATAAAATCATCCAGGCCGCCGAGTACGATGCGTTTTCCTTTAGGCGCGCGCACCAGGCAGTTGTAGGTATCGGAGAGTTTGACCTTATCGCCCTGCACCACATTGCCGTGCTCATCGGGTAGGCTTTCGGCGTGCAGAGAGGCCCAGGTGCCAAGGTCCGACCAACCGAAGCTGGAGGGGATGGTGTAGACGTTGGGCGCCCGCTCCATGATAGCGTAGTCGACGCTGATGGAAGGCGTAGTGGGGTAGGCCTCATCGATAAAAGCCTGTTCAGCGGGGGTGTTGTACTGCCCGGCGCCGGCGGCGAGGATGCGGTGGATGTCGCCGGCGTACTCCCGGAAGGCCTTCAGCACAGATTCTACGCGCCAGACGAAGATGCCGGCGTTCCAGAGGTAATCGCCGCTGAACAGGTATTCCCGGGCTTTTTCCAGGGGGGGCTTCTCGGTGAAATTCAACACTTTATGGATGCCAGGCCCGCTTGGCGCCGCACCGCCATTGAGGGTGGAGGAATAATCCTTTTCGTAATTGATGTAGCCGTAGCCCGTATCTGGCCGGGTGGGTTGTATGCCGAGCGTGAGCAGGGCGTCATGGCGGGCAGTGAAAGCCAGGCCTTGTTGGAGGGCTTGGATAAAGGCTTCCTCGTTAAGGATGATGTGGTCGCTGGGCGCCACCACGAGGTTGGCCTCGGGGTTGAGGGCGTCGAGCTTGAAGGCGGTATAGGCGATACAGGGCGCGGTATTGTTCCGCGACGGCTCGGTGAGGATCTGGTTGTCGGATATTTCCGGCAACTGTTCTTTTACCAGCTCTGCGTACTGTTTATTGGTGACGATGTAGATATGGCTGGCCGGACAGAGCTTCAGAAAGCGCTCAAAGGTAAGCCGCAACAGCGATTTGCCGACGCCAAGTATATCGAGGAATTGCTTGGGCCGGGCGGCGCGGCTGGCCGGCCAAAAGCGCGAGCCGATCCCTCCTGCCATGATGGCCACATAAGTGTTTGAATTGTCCATGGTTTTTGTTTGCTTGGTAATGATTGAGTTGGGTAAAGGTAAGGTTTTTGGTGGTGTTACGGGGGACTTCGCTTCCCGGCAATCAAAATCGTGGTAATCTGGATAATCTGATAAATCCCGGTTCGGGACAGCGGGGTTGAACGCCCCCCTTTGATCCCCCCTCTTGTGGCTTTGGGGGTGTCATGGAAAGAGGGGGGAGAATACCTGGGGGCTACGCTCCAATTGGGGCAATCAAAATCGTGGTAATCTGGATAATCTGATAAATCCCGGTTCGGGACAGCGGGGTTGAACGCCCCCCTTTGATCCCCCTCTGTGGCTTTGGGGGTGTCATGGAAAGAGGGGGGAGAATACCTGGGGGCTACGCTCCAATTGGGGCAATCAAAATCGTGGTAATCCGAATAATCCGATATATCCAGGTTTGGGACAGCGGGGATTTTACTCCCCCCTTTGATCCCCCCTCTTGTGGCTTTGGGGGTGTCATGGAAAGAGGGGGGAGAATACCTGGGGCCTACGCTCCAATTGGGACAATCAAAATCGTGGTAATCCGAATAATCCGATAAATCCCGGTTCGAGACAGCGGGGGTGAACTCCCCCCTTTGATCCCCCCTCTTGTGGCATTGGGGGTGTCATGGAAAGAGGGGGGAGAATACCTGGGGGCTACGCTCCAATTGGGGCAATCAAAATCGTGGTAATCCAAATAATATGAAAAATCCCGGTTCGGGACAGCGGGGATTTTTCAGATTAAGAATCGAGCAGTTTTTTTAGCTCATCAAGCCGAATGACTTCTACTTTTGGAAAGGGAATTCCCTTTAAGATATTAAAGTGTTTATCGTGCGTTACCAGATAATCAGCTTGCCCATAATTGTGATGAGGAAGGAGGGAAACCAAAAAGACATTGGTATCCAAGACAATGCGAAGTTTACTGTTCATCCTCCTCTAGCCAATTATCCAGATCTTCATTGGTTATATTTTTTTCTTTTGCTGCTTGTGCTACTTTTTCTGTAAAACGATTTGCAAAAAACTGCGCCAGCAAATCTTTCACTTCTCGAAGCTCTTCTTCTGATGTGTTAAAGGAATATATTTTAAGCAACTCTAACTGGAGCGGGCTCAATTTGGATGTGGATGAGTTCATAATAAGGACGTTTTAAGCTCTGGTTTTTTTGCTTTGACCAGTTGTAAATATACGTAAAATAACACGCTTTGACTTTTATGAGTTCCGTCATTATCCGCTTTGGATGTCGCGCTCTTTTGATTCTGTTGACATTTCCTGGCTAGGGATTAACTCCCCCCCTTTGATCCCCCCTCTTGTAGCTTTGGAGGTATCCTGGAAAGAGGGGGGCGAATACCTGGGGGCTACGTTTGCTCAAAGTGGGGAGACATTATTTTTACTAACCGCCAGGAAAGGTTGGCGTCGAGCAGTAATTTCATTTCAGGCAGCAATAATTTGGGTTATCTGCTCCCTTCTTGCGGCGAATGCCAGCGCAGCAAGGATATGTTCCTTTTTCAGTAGCGGAAAGTCCTCCAGTATTTCTTCATAGCTCATTCCAGAGGCCAACCACTGAAGGATATCTGAAACAGCAATGCGCGTGCCCTTAATGCAAGGTTTACCAAAGCGGATGTTGGAGGCGATGCTGATATAGTCCTGGTAATTGTTCATCTCTTTTTTGTTACTGATGCCTGAGAGGTAAACCTCTGAATTTACAAGATAGTCCTTTTCAAGGAAGAGTGAACATCCCGGGAAAGCTTTTCCTTCCGTTTAATGTGAGGCAATCAAAATCGTGGTAATCCGAATAATCCGATTAATCCCGGTTCGAGACAGCGGGGATTTATCGCCCCTTTGATCCCCTCTTAGATGAGTTCACAATCTTTTGACAGCTTTCCCGATCTCGATCCGCCGGGTCCCGTTGGGATGGAAAGGTGCACTGCAGCTTTTCATTTGCTTACGGACCGCACCACCTCCAGCATTTCCCGGGCCAGCCGTTCTCTGCCGAAATCGGCGGCCAGGCGGCGGCAGCCGGCCTGGAGCTGGCTGTATAAAGCGGAGTCCGTGCTGAGGCGTTGGAGTTGGGACAGGAAATCGGTTTTGTTCTCCGGTTCGAAGCAGAGGCCGGCGCCATATTGTTCGATGATGGCTTGTGATTCACCCTCCACGCCTAGCAGGATTGGTTTTTCCATGGCGGCATTTTCGAAGATCTTGGAGGGGATGACGGTCTTAAAGGTGTCGGATTTTTTCAGGGGTACGAGGGCGGCATCAGTGAGGCTGATGTATCGGGCCACCTCGCTCCTGGGTATGGAGGGGAGCAGGCTGACGTTGGCAAGGCCTTTGCCTTGCTGGATATCCAGTAGGCGGGCCCTTTCGGCGCCATCGCCGATGAAGAGGAAGTGGACGTGCTCCGGGGCTTCGGATGCACATTCCAGGATGAAGTCCAGCTTGTGGGCCAGGCCGTGGGTGCCGAGGTAACCCAATACGAATTTACCTTGCAGGCCCAGGCTTTCCGTCA
This sequence comes from Lewinellaceae bacterium, assembly GCA_020636215.1. GTDB lineage: Bacteria > Bacteroidota > Bacteroidia > Chitinophagales > Saprospiraceae > JACJYE01. The sequence continues at coordinate 23,751 of JACJYG010000004.1, read as the reverse complement.
GTCCGGCATCCTTGGGTTGGGGGCGGAATTGGCTGAGGCGGACACCGTTTTTGACGACCTGTATCTTGTTGGCCGGGATACCTCGTCCGCTAATATTAGCTTTAAAGGCGTCGGTTACGACGATCACCTGCCGGGCCTTTCGGTAGAGGTGAAGTTCCAGCCGTTCCAGCCAATCGATGGCACGTTGATGATCCATAGCCTCCACTGCCTTGATGGATTCCGGCCAGAGGTCGCGTACTTCCATGAGCCAGGGACGGCGCTTGAGCAGGGAAGCCGTGTAGCCCCCCACCGCTGCGAAGAACTGCGGCGAGGTGGCGATGATGATGTCCGTTTTGATAAACAGGCTGGCCAGGCTGGCCGAGAGGGCGAAGCTGACATAGTCCAGGACGCGCCGGGTAAAGCCGGCATTAGCCGTGATGTAACTCCACACCCGGATCACCCGGATGCCGTCCATCCACTCTTCCTGGTACAACTTGTTGCGGTAGCCCTCGTATACCCTGCCCTGCGGGAAGTTGGGCGCGCAGGTGATGACAGTGACCTCAACACCTTCTTTAGCCCATTCCACACAATGCTCATACGTGCGGCTGGCCGGGGCGTTGACTTCGGGCGGGAAGTTGTCGGTGAGGAAAAGGATTTTCATCTTGTAGGCGTAATGCTTTGAGGCACTGGTTTTTTATCGGTAAAGCTTCGTGGGGTGCCTGTAGGACGGGGAAGGGAAAGAAAAGGAGAACCCTATTTTCGTTGCTATGAGTTGTAAGAGAATGTTTTTTCTAGTGAATTCCCCTCCGGCCTGCGGCCATCCCGACTCTTCGAGTACGGGACAGGCACTCCCCAAGGGGAGGATAGTGTCTTGGGGCACCAGGCATATCCCCCTCTGGAGGGGGCGGCCGTAGGCCGGGGGAGGAAATTACCGGATTTCCCCATTCCCATTATTTTCTCCCCATTCTGCTAACCAGCCGTTCAGTATAGCCGATACTTCTCCCATTTGATTCAACACTTCCCAATTCGTAAAGCGCAACACGGTAAACCCTACTTCTTCAAGTTTTTGCTGTTTGATTTTGTCTTTAACAATTACTGCTTCATGCTCATGGGTGATCCCATCCACTTCGATGACCAACATAAGCTCGGGGCACATAAAGTCGGCAATATAGTCCAGAATTGGCCGCTGCCTTTTGAATTTATAGCCACTCAAGGTTCCTGCTCTAAGGATATATTTCCAAAGACAGGCTTCGGCTTTGGTCATGTTTTGCCTTAGAGCCCTGGCTAAGGGTTTGAGTTTAGGATTGTAATGGTAGTTGTTTTTTGGGGATGCTTTTTCCATGGGTTTTGGTTTTACCCCTCCGGCCTGCGGCTATCCTGGCCCTTTGATGTACCCTATCCCCCTTTGGAGGGGTGCCCGTAGGGCGGGGGAGGAAATTCACAAGTTATTTCTTTCCGCTAGCAGATATTTCCCACGATTTTACCCCTCCGCCTTACAGGCACCTCCCCAAGGGGAGGATAGAGGTACCAGGCGGCCTCGGGCTTCTGTTTGTGGGACAGGCTTTCCCCAAGCCGCCTCGCCTTTGGGCTTCAACTCCCGGGGAGAGAGGATACCCTTGCTGTCGGGCCCTTTCAAGATACCAAGCATTCCGTGCGTAAGCGACCTTCAAAAGTAACAATAGCTTTGACGCCCTCCAAACGTTTGTTGAATTCCGGGGCATACTCGTAGGTATGTAGCTCGATCTTCAATGCGTTTTGAAACGCCAACCGCCCGAGCGGCGTGACGAGCTCGTTCCCTTCCAGCTGAACCGCAATAGCGGGGTGGAAATGCCAGTAGGCCCGGCAGGGCAGGGCTGGCGGTCCGCTGACGTCATCCTCAATACTGATCCGCCCGGCTTCACAATGGATCGTGCGGGTGTGGGTATAGCCGTAGCGGGCGTACCCATCGTGGCTGGCGCGTAGGAGGACGTTGGGCTGCTCTTCCAATATCCGGGGATAGGCGCGCCGGGCTACCCGGAACCCATCCCATACTTCAGATTGCTCCCAATGGCTTATCTGCACGGTATTATGGGCGGCAGTGGAGCGTTCCGCTTGCCGACGCTGGTCCTTTTCGTAAGTGGAAGTACCGGTGTCTACGAGCAGATTTTGACCGTTCACCTGTAGCTGTACACTCAGGGTATCGGCATGGGCGTGCCCGGGAATGTAATCGGGCCCGACCGGTGCAGCATCGGCGAAAAGGGTATAGCCTTCATACTGGAATTTTCGGTAGCCACTCTCACCCAGCGGGAGTATTTGGGGCTTGATGCCCAGCCGTGTTGCGTAGGTTGCCAGTTGGTAAGTTTCCGGCGCAATGCCAAAGGCGCTGTCATTGAAAAGCGGGATCTGCCCGTTGGGAAATGTCATCTGCTGCAGCCAGCCCAGCATTTGCGCTGCTTTTTCCCGTAGCAGAGGCAGTAGGGCGGTATCGAAAAGGCCAGGGTTGTTGCCCACCAGGTTTACCGCATCGAGCAGCCGCTCCAGTATCGTTTGATGGTACATGGGGCTGCGTTCGAAGTGCCCGCCATCGCTCAGCACCTGCTCCGCCAGCTCTTGCCGGAGGATGCCTTCCGCCAGCCTGTAAAGGCGGGTATCGTTGAAATAATAGCTGCCAAACAAGAGCCCGAAGCCATTCTCCAGCAGGTGGTTGCCCAGCAAGTGGTACTCCAGCCGCCGGCTCAGCAAATCCAACTGGGCAAAAAGGCTGGCGTCGATCGCCCCGTCCCGGATGTCATGCCTCGACAGGAATTTCACCCAGTTGATGGCCCGCAGGGAAATAGGGTAGGGCTCTATCCCATCCCGCGACTGATCCTGTTTTTGAATAAAATCCCGCACCAGGCCCAGCCGCTCGTCTACCGATATGCCTTGCTGCCTGAGGTAGTCGAAATAGTTGAGATTGTAGGCCCATAGCTTGCCAAACCGCTTTTCGTTCCAGTCAATTTCCCCTGCGGGGAATTCCCATTCCTGGTTCAGAAAGGTGAAGCTATGGTAAGCGCTGAGGATTTCCGGCGCCTCGATACCGGACTGCAGTTGCAGGGCTTGTGGAGTGGGGTAGGGCAGTTGCCGTAGCCTTGGCTGCCGGAGCCGGTTGAGCAGGGCATAATACAGCCGGTACCGGAGCTGTATCGGCTTAAGGTGGCGCAGGGTGTGGTAGTAGCGGATCATGGCCTTCGCCTAGCCCCTTCCAATAGTGCCACAGTTGAATTTTTTATAGGGTGCGTCTTTAAGATTTTTACAAAAGGCGGGTGTCGCCGCTTTTTCTTGGGGCAAAAATCACATCTTCTTTTCCTAGATGAAAAGAAGCAAAAATCACGGCTGTATAGGTTTCTTAACGCTACGCCGAGATGGAACACCCTAAACCCAACAAACTCGCGCCCGACAGTTGAGCATTGCGCAAGCATTACTAGGTTGCAAAACCTGCCGCTCTGCCTTTAGCTGCTTCGCCACTCATACAGTGTTGGCTTCTTTACGGGTGTTCCATCTCGGCTTCGCTAAAACCTATAAGGCCGGTCCAAAGCCTTGGCGTATTCAAATTTTGAACTTGTGGTGCTAAGGGGATTGGCTAGATTTGGACGGCAATTTGTCTGAATCCGGGTAATCCAAAAATCCTGACAATCCCGGTTCAGACAGCAATGGAGTCAGTTAATCCCGGTTTACCTCCACCCAGCCTCCTTCCTTCAGCGATTCTACCGCCGCAATAGCCGCCAGCGAAGTGTTATATAGCTCCGCAAAAGGGATGATGGGGGCGCCGCCGGCCTTCAGGCTTTGCAGAAAGAGCTCGAACTGCCGGTGGTGTCCCTTATCCTGGGAGCGGCGCAGGCCGCGGCTTTTGAAACCGTAATAGGTGGAGCGGCGGAAGTTGTCAATGACCATCGTTTTGCCCTGGGCGTAGAGCTCGATCCGTTCCTTGCTGTAGGCCTTGTGGCCGTTGGAAAAGTACTGGATAACACCCTGTGACCCGTTCTGGTAGCGGAGCAGGATGGAGGCGTTATCGGTGTTCTCCCGGACATCGGGGCCGAGGGCGTTCATGACGACGCTTTCCACCAGGCTGCCGCTGAGGAAGGTGATGAGGTCGATCAGGTGGCAGGCCTCGCCGATGATGCGGCCGCCGCCGGTTTCCATATCCTGTACCCAGTGCCCGGCCGGGATAAAGCCGGCGTTCATAGTGGCGATGACGTTGATGGGGCCGGGGGCGCCGAGTTGTTTTTTGGCGTCCTGCAGGAATGGGGAGAAACGGCGGTTGAAACCTACCGTCAGGGTTTTGTCCTGTTGCTCGTAGGCCGTGCGGATGGCGTCCAGCTCGGCCCGGGTTAAGGCCAGGGGTTTTTCAACAAAAACGTGTTTGCCGGCCTGCAGGGACTCCACCACCTGCCGGGCGTGCTGGTTGTGGCGGGTGGTGAGCAACACAGCATCCACCTCTGGGTCTTCCAGAATGTCGCGGTATTGGGTGGTGGAATAGGCGACGCCGTACTTTTTAGCCAGTGTGGTGCCCGACAACCCCTTGCTGCTGGCGATGTATTTGAGGTCGGCGCCCAGCTTTTTCAGCGTAGGCAGGATCATGGCGCCGGTAAAATTGCCGGCCCCGATGACGCCCAGTACGCCCCGCTGCCCGGCAAATTGCCGCTCACTGATCGGCACGCTGGCCCTGTTGAGCGCTACCTGGCCGCTGTATTTCAGGATGGAAGCGATACTGCCGGACTGCCCCATGTTGCCGTATACCTGCTGGTAATCCTCCAACTCTAAGATCTCGGTTATGAGCGGCTGGACGACCAGTTGTTTTTTTGCCAGTGCCTGAAGCACCGCTTCGAAGTTGCGCTGCTCGGTCCAACGGACGAAGCCGATGGGATAGTCCAGCCCCTTTTGTTCGTACCAATCGTCATAGCGGCCCGGCCCGTAGGAGCAGGAGACCTGGAAGCTGAGCTCTTTTTCATAAAAATCAGCGCGCTGTATATCCAGCCCAATGACGCCGACCAGCACGATGCGCCCCCGCTTGCGGCTCATCTGCGCTGCCTGCTGGATCACCGCATTACTTTTGGTGGAAGCGGTGATCAGCACCCCATCAGCGCCGACGCCCTGGGTGTGTTGTTCTACGAGGCGCACCGGGTCTGTGCCTTCCCCGACGGTGTAGGCCTGTACGCCCCAGCTTTTCGCCAGGGCTACCTTACCGGGGTCGAAGTCGAGGCCGATCACCTGGCAGCCGTTGGCCTGCAACAGTTGGGTAGCGATCAGTCCAATCAGCCCAAGGCCGGTCACCACGATGGTTTCTCCGAAGGTGGGGCTCAGCAGTCGGATGCCTTGCAGGGCGATGGCGCCGATGACGGTAAAGCTGGCTTCTTCGTAGCTGACGCCTTCCGGGATCTTCGCCACCAGGTTTTTGGGCACGCAAACGACTTCGGCGTGGTGGCCGTTGCTGGCCACGCGGTCGCCCACGCGGAATTCTTCCACCCCGGCGCCGACGGCGATCACCTCGCCGGCATGGCAGTAGCCCAGCGGTAAAGGCTCGCCCAGTTTGCGGAATACCGCCTCTACCGTCGGCCTTAGCCCATCGGCCTGAATCTTCTGGATGACTTGCTTCACCTTCTCCGGCTGCTGCCGCGCTTTGTTGATCCAGTTGGCTTTGCCAAACTCGACCAGCATGCGCTCGGTGCCGAGCGATACCAATGAGCAGTGGGCTTTGATGAGCACATGGCCCGGCTTTACCTGCGGCACGGGCACTTCCTCAAGGATAGTGGCGCCGGATTGGAGGTCTTGGATGAGTTGTTTCAAAGGTTGAGGTTGAGACTAAGGTTGAGGTTGAGAGGCTTCCCGGTTCGAAACAGCGGGGGTTACCTTTGCTCCATTATTTCGCCGATGCGTGTGAGGAGCTCAGGAAGAGAGGCTACCTCAATTCCTTCTTTCATAGGATAGCCGGATTGGACCGGGGCAGCGACAAATACCGCTTTGGGCATGATGTCTTCAATAGCAGAATAATTGCCGGGCGACAGTTTAGGAGCCAGGGTGGCTTTGCATTCCACTGCAACCTGAACACTTCCATTGGACACGACAAAGTCAATTTCGGAGCCATGGCTCGTTCGGTAGAAGGAAATGTCCAGCATGGGATAATGGCCCCGGAGATTGGCCAATACGGCGGTTTCCCATAAAGAACCAAAAACCGGATGCCCGGCTGCCTGCTCAAAATTCCTCAGGTTGAGCAATGCGGTGGCGATGCCCGTATCCGACAAATAGATTTTTGGCGATTTGATCAGCCGCTTTTTGGTATTCCCGACGTAGGGATGCACCTGCTTGAGCATGAACGTGCCTTCCAGCAAGTCGATATAATTTCGAATAGTAGTATGGCTTACGCCCAGTGAACTGCCTAAAGCACTAAAGTTTGCCGTTTGTCCGTTCGTATGCGCCAGCATTTGCCATAACCGGCGCATCGTGAGGGGCTTGAAACCGGCAAACTGCAACAAATCCCTTTCCAAAAAGGTCGTAATGAAATCCTGCCGCCACTCATAGGAAACTTCCTCATTTTCAGCGAGGAGGCTTTTTGGGAATCCTCCTTGGGAAAGGTAGGTTTCCATTGTGGTAAACGCCTTGAGCTCACTCCATAAGAAGGGCGTTAAATGCTTAAAACTTATTCTTCCGGCGAGGGATTCAGAACTTTGCTGCAGCAATTCCCGGGAGGCGGACCCTAGTATGAGATACATGCCTTTGCGCCCTGTTTCATCGATCAGGCTACGCAATAATGGGAATAACTCAGGCTTGCGCTGAATTTCATCCAGACAAACCAGTTTTTCGCGCTGAGTACTTAAGAACCATTCGGCATCTGCTAACTTCTGGAGGTCAGATGGGCGTTCAAGATCCAGGTAAAGCGCATCTTCACGGCCCGACAGGATGTGTTTCACCAGGGTCGACTTGCCGCACTGCCGGGGGCCAAGTAAGGCGGTTGCGGGATTGCGCTGAAGCGATACTTTAAGAGCGCCTTCCAATATCCGGGGATAAAAAGAGTTCATTTTGGATTATTTGTGCAAATTGAAATGTTCACTTTCAAATTACACAAACCATACGGCTATTCAAATTCTTCAGTGAATTTTGTTGGATAATTTCGCTTATTGCCGAGCCTCGGTTATCCTGTTGCCTCAGATTTCCTGGCTGTGTGATGGGATTGAACTCCCCCCTTTGATCAATGCCGTCAACTTTAGAATATCAAGCATGGTTGTAAGGGGATGACTTCCCGCTCATCCCCTTACTTTTCGGGGCTTCCAATTTAGGAGGTGAACTCGAAGTCACCTATTAAGCTCACCATTCCTTAAGTTGACGCCATTGGGATTTTACTCCCCCCTTTGATCCCCCCTCTTGTGGCTTTGGGTGTCGTGGAAAGAGGGATTGGCGGGGTTTCAGCCTCCCCCTGACCCCCTCCGAAGGAGGGGGAAATGCAGGGGCTGCTACGCTCCAATCGAGGCAATCAAAATCGTGGTAATCCGAATAATCCGAAAAATCCTGGTTCGGGACAGCAGGGATTAACTCCCCCCTTTAATCCCCCCTCTTGTGGCTTTGGGGGTGTCCAGGTATCTTTGGTGATGGTATCTTTATTGCGGGTTCCGGTATCTCTGAACAGAGGCTGAGGAAAAGGGAGGGCTGGGCCCTAGGCTTTTTCCGGGAGGAAGTTGTTATTTTATATTCATTAATACCCTAAACTCCTCGGCGGAAATAACCTCAACTTTAGGAAAATCTATCTTTTTAAGGATATTAAAATCTTTATCATGGGTTACAAGGTATTTTGCGCCTGATGCGATAGCACAATCGGCGAACTTATTATCATCAGCATCTCTAATCAAGTTCCACTTATAATAAATTTCTATTTTTTCAATATTAGGCAGTTCGAGAATGGCTTTTAAGGCTGCTTCGGCAACGGCTTCCCCCATGTGTGCTTCGATTTTTTCTGCATATTCAGAGAGGATTTCGGTTGTGATACAAATGGTGAACTTACCATCAATGAGTTGTTGAAAAATCCAGTGAAAAGGCGAGCGTCTTGAAATAGAAACGAGCAGAATGTTCGTATCAATAACGACTTTCATTCCTGGTTCGGATTATAGGGCGTGCGCATCTTGGTATTAGCAAGCCTGATCGCATCTTCCTCTGTCCAGCCTTTTTCTTCCCATACTTGATCTGCTAAGTCCATTGCCTTTTCGGCAAAGTACCTGGCAATTAACTGCCGGATAGCGATCAAATCTTCTTCCGACACATTCTTTGCGAAAAGTTTAAGTAATTCTCTTTGGAGATTACTCAGGGGGGCAGTTTCTGAAGTCGTTCCCATTTTGAATCGTTATATCTTTTTCTAATATTTTTTTAAAACACGCTTTGACTCTAATGAGTTCCGTCATTATTTGCTTTGGATGTCGCGCTCTTTTGATTCTGTTGACATTTCCCGGCTTCCTGGCTAGGGATTAACGCCCCCCTTTGATCCCCCCTCTTGTGGCTTTGGTGGTATCCTGGAAAGAAGGATTGGCGGGATTTCAGCCTCCCCCTGGCCCTCCCGGCCGAAAGCCGGGACAGGCTCTTCGAAGGAGGGGGAAATGCAGGGGCTGCTATGCGTTAATCGAGGTAATCAAAATCGAGGTAATTTCCTAATCCTGAGAATCGTGGTTCAGGATTGCCGCGATACGTTCCGCCGCTTGGCCGTCCCAGAGCGGGGGGATGACGCCTGGCTTGGCCTGGCCGGAAAGGATCTCTTCTACTTTTGCCAGCACGGTCTGTGGGTTGAGGTCTTGCATCAGGAAGTTGGTGCCGAGCTCGACGGTGCAGGGGCGCTCGGTGCTGGCGCGGAAGGTCAGGCAGGGGGCCTGGAGGTAGGTGGTTTCCTCCTGGATGCCCCCGGAATCGGTGATGATGAGGGCGGCCTCGTCCATGAGCTTGAGGAACTCGAGGTAGCCCTGGGGCGGTAGCAACTGCAGGCCGGGGATGCCGGTAAGGGACTCGTATAAGCCGAATTTTTTAAGGTTGTTTTCCGTGCGGGGGTGGATGGCGAACACCACCGGTAAATGCGCCGTGCAGCCCCGGATGATCTGCAGGATATCCTTCAGGCCCTGGGGATGGTCGACGTTGGAGGGGCGGTGCATGGTAAGCAGGGCGAAGGAGCCCCCCCCGGCCCCCCCGAAGGGGGGGAGGGAGCTGCCCAGGATATTCTCCAGTTTCAGGGCGGCGGCCTTTTCGCGGTAGTAGATGAGGGAATCGATCATGACGTTGCCGACGAAGTGGACTTTCTCTTCGGGGATGCCTTCCTGGGCGAGGTTGGCCAGGCCGGCGGCTTCGGTGACGAAGAGGTAGTCGCTGATGCTGTCAGTCAGGATGCGGTTGAGCTCTTCGGGCATGGAGCGGTCGCCACTGCGCAGGCCGGCCTCGACGTGGGCCACGGGGATGCCTTCTTTGACGGCCACCAACGCACAGGCAATGGTGGAATTGACATCACCGACCACTACTACGAGATCGGGTTTTTCCTGCTGCACCACCTCCTCAAAGGCCAGCATGATGCGGGCCGTTTGCTGGGTGTGGCTGCCGCCGCCGATGCCGAGGTAATAATCAGGCTGCGGCAACTCCAGCTGGTTGAAAAAGATGTCGCTCATCTTGGCATCGTAGTGCTGCCCGGTGTGCACGATCTTCGACTCCATTGTGTCCCTTTGCCGGAAAGCCCGGTGCAGAGGGGCGACTTTCATGAAATTGGGGCGGGCGCCGACGATGGAGAGGGTTTTCATGGGGATATTTTGACTAGATAAAAATTATTTGGATAAAGCCTGGTTATAACAAAAACCCAGCATCAGCCAGTCGAACAAACCCAGGCCGCCGAAGGAAAAAAAAACAGCCTCTCCGATGTTTAACAGCAGGACCGCCAGCAGGAACCACATCAATGGAAAATCCCTTTTCTTGTTGACTTTGGCGATGATGGAAATGATCAACGCCAGGGTGAGCAAGGCGCCGATCAGGCCGGTTTCCTCGAGCAGGGCGCTGGGGAAAAACCCTTTTTCGATGGATGCCCCCGTGGGAATGCCCATGAAGGTTTCCAGGTCCCGAAAACCACTGGCATAATCGGTGGGGACGCCGAAACCGATACCGAGCATCGGGTAATCGCGAAAATTTTGTAGGGAAGCTTCCACCAGGAAGCCCCGGGATTCGTAAAAGGCTTCGGAAAGCGCGGCGTCCTGGGTCCGCTTTTGAATGAAGCTGGTAAAGAAACCGGAGATACTTTCGAAATCATAGATCAGGAGAAAAACGAAAGCCAGGCTGGCCGCAAAGATGATATTCTGCCCGAAACGGGGAATGACCACCTTCCGCCCGTTCAGATAAAACAACAAATAGGCCAGGATGAAACTGCCTCCCAAAATGGCCAGGCCCAGGCGGGCCTGGGAAAGAAAGATCATGACGGTGCTGGTAATGCCAAAAATCAGGACGAAATTAGTTTTGGAACCTTTCCCGAAAATATAATCGCTCATAAACCAGGCCGCCAGAATACCGCATACCGGCCCCAGGGTTTGCGGGTGGTTGAAGATGCCCTGGAATCCACGGGTGTTCCTTAAAAAGCCAACACCTAGCGGAAAGGCCAAAAGGCTGGCGCCGATAATGAACACGAAAAGGGTGTAGAACCAGCTTTTCCAGTAGGCCTGCAGTTGGTGGGTGGCCTGAAAGCTTCGGAATACCGTGATCGCGCCCATGAAAAAGGAGATCAGTTTAAAAGCGGAAACACCTGGGATCTTACTTGTAAGTATAGCCGTCGGCAGCATCGCCAAAAAGAAAAACCAGATAAACAAGAGGTTCCGGTCCGTTCGGATGGCCCCACCCCGTCCCAGCATTCCCATCACCGTAGTGGCGAAGCCGGCGATGATGACCAGCCACCGCAGGCTCTTGCCGGAGCCGCCGAAAACACCGGGATTGCCCATCAATACGACAAACATGATGGAAAAGGCCTCTATGGTTTGCTTTGGGCCACGAAGGGCATGCGCTGCCAGGAGCACATAAACCAAAGGGTTGATGGCCGGTACAGCCAGGTGCACGGCAAAAATAATCCCCAGCACCAGGAGGGTGTTGCGTTGAAGTTGTAGCCTATTCACCCTTTCTACCCGAAATGACCTTTTCGTAAAATTTAATCATCCGCCGGTTGATGGCCGGCCAGTTATACTCGCTGGCCAGGTTTATAGCATGGCCGCTTTGCCTCGATCGTAATGCTTGATCCTGGACCAGGGACTGAAAAGCCTCCCTGAACTGCGCTTCTTCCAGGGGAAGCCAGTAGCCTGCCTGTCGCTCTTGTATTACTTTCCAGGGTGTATGAGCGCTTACTACCGTCGGCAGGCCGGCCGCTAGCGCTTCGAGCGCGGCAAAGCCGAAGTTTTCGGTGAGGGAAGGGAGTGTGAAAAGATCGCAGGCCTGGAGCAGTTTGATTTTTTCTTCTCCGGAAACTTCGCCCATAAACCGGCAATTTGTCTCAATGCCCAATTCCTGGTAATATTGCTTCAGTTTCTTGGCGTAAGCGTGTTGATCCGGCCCGGCAATCAGCAGAAAGGCATTGCCGATGCCGCCGGCTAGCAATTGCTGAAAAGCCCTGCCCAGAAATTCCAGGTTCTTGATCGGATGAAGCCGGCCCATAAACAGAATGATCACCGGTTCCGGCGGCAGCTTGAAATGCAGGCGAAGGATAGCTTTTGACTCCTTTGGCTTGAACGCTTCCATGTCGATCCCATTGGGAATCGTCACCACTTCCGGATGGAAATGAAGCGCCCGGATATTCTGTGCTTCGTTTTCCGAAACCGCTTGAATAGCGGCAGCTCGGTTGATCAATGGGCGCTCGATAATCGACAGGTACATCCGCTTTTTGAATCCCTTCATTTGTAAAGGCAGGGGGTCAAGGGAACCGGCAGGGCGAACTAGGTAGGGTACTTTCTGAAATATCGAGTTCAGTCCCACAGCCAGGTTGGGAAAAAGCCAGACGCCATGAAGATGGACGATGTCGTAGCTACGAATATTTTTTCGCAGGAAATGGAACAGCGCTGCCGAATAGGCCCATTTTTTGGAAAAGCGGTAGGGGAACCCCCGGAGTTCAAATGCTCCGAAAACTTGTCGTTCCGGGTCTGTCCCGCGCCCGGACACATAAGCCAGGGTTACCTCGTGCCCATCCTCCTGCGCATATTTGGCCAGGTTCAGGGCGGCCTGCGTGGGGCCGGAGGCATTTTTTAAGCCGGGGATGACGTGGAGAATGCGCATGGGATTGTGGCTGGACACCCGCCAGGGTGGAATTTCCTATTGCGCCCTGGCTTTTTTGTGCTTTTTGATTTCCTCTTTGAGAAGTTGAGGGGTATAGGAAGCTTTTTTTGTTGCCCAATAGGATAATATGTTGCTGTCGCCCTAACTCCTTAAGGGGCTGTCTCAAAAGGCCAAATTGACCAAAAGTTGCAAAATTTAATTTTGAGCTTTCTTTTTTTATAACTCATCCCCGCTTCTCTTGAAAGAGAAGAGCCAACGGTCAAAATTAAATTTTGCCCTACCTCTGCTTGTCTAAATTTTGAGACAGCCTCAACTGGGGCGTCGGCAAATTTGCGTGCTGAGGTAAAGCCCGTTGTGAATGGTTTTCATCCCTATTGCTTGAATATAGCAATACCCTCCACCAGTGTCCTCGCCCAGATTTCAGGAGTATACTGTTTGGACAGTTCAAAACTGCCCCGGCTCATTGCTTCCCATTGTTGTGCTGGAAGGGAAGCAATGGCCAGCATCCGCTGAGCCAGTTGTGCGGCATTGCCATTTTCGAACGAAAAGCCATTGAAGCCATCCGTCAGGAGATGGACGGCGGCCCCGCTGGCATCCGAACAGAGCAGAGGCAGGCCGGCGGCGGCGGCTTCCTGTAGCACTACGCCCCAGGGTTCTACCCGGCTGGGTAGTATAAAAGCGCCAACTTCCCGCAGTAGGGCCGGCAGTTCATCGGGTTGTAGGAAGCCCAGGTTTTTGCCACCGGCTATTTCGTTGAGCCGGGCGGCTTCCGGGCCGGCGCCGGCTGTCCAGAGTTCCCAGGGAGCGTTGCTTTGGCTTCGGTAAGAGCGATAGGCTTCCGCCAACACTTCGATCCCTTTGCGGGGAATGTAGCGGCCCACATAAAAAAAGGCCTTGGCGGCCTTCTCGAACGAACGGGGAGCCGGCGTACGGAATCGCTCCCAGTCGCAAGCGTAATACCCCGTCCAGCATTTTTGGCCCCGGTAACCCAGGCGGCGGGCCAACTGCTGCTGTCGCTCTCCGCTCACCCACAACACATCGATGGCAGGATGGAGGTACCAGGGCGCAATGATTTGCCCCGCCTTTTGCCGCAAGCTACCCGTCCATTGCGTATCACAACCGGCGATAACCGGAAGGCCTTCCTTCCGCATCTGCCGGGCCACCTTCAGATAGTCCTTGTCCATCCAGCCGCTGATGAGCAGGGCCTGAGGGGCAAAGTCGCGGAGCAAATCCACCATTTGGCCTACCGATAAGCCTTCTTTGTTGTGCCGGTGGTCGATATGCGAAAATAGAGCTTCCCCAAATGGAGCTTCTTTGGCGCCGGGCCAGTGAATGACGAGCAGTTCCACGCCGTATTGTTGCTGCAAATAGCGTTGGCAGGCGGCGGTGTAGCCCGCCAGTTCTGATGCCAGAAAGGCGACTCTTTTAATTTCGGAAGCCAGGTTGCTCTTTTTTCCAGTGGGTAATGGCGCGCTCTATTTCGCGAAGGGTGGTGTTTGCGACGGCTTCCCAAAGAAAATTTTTCCGCACTTTTTGCAGGCTGTATTGCTTTTTTTTGAGCAGTTTTTCTTCAGGGCAATGGATCGCTTCCATCAGGGCGGCTTCCAGGGCATCGGCCGAGCGGGGCGGTATCAGCCAGCCGTTATCCGGGGAAACCATCGAGCGGACGGTTCCTACGTCGGTGGCCAGGACCGCCAACCCACGAGCCATGGCTTCCAGGATGACCGTGGGCATTCCTTCGGAATGGCTGGGGCAGGCTAGCACATCACAGGAAGAAAAAATGGATTGTAATTGTTTTTCATCCTGAATGGCGCCCCAATATTTCAGGCTAGGATGTTCGATCCTTTTCTCTTTGGGAATAGGCCCTACCAAATGAAACACAAAGGGTTGATTAGCATCCAGGAGGCGGCGAAGAACGGCATGGAGTTCTTCCACCCCTTTCCGGAATTCATAACGGCCCACAAAAAGGAATTGAATAGGTTTATGATGAGCAGATGCTTCCCGGCTCATCCACCCTGATGCTATTCCATTAGGTGAGAGGAGTATATTTTTTTCATTTATGCCAATGTCCAGCAACAGTTTGCTCATTCCTTCGCCCAAGGAAAAGACAAAAGGCGCTTTTTTTAGGTTATCGCTCATCGCCCAGCGCATCATGCGCTGTTTCATGGCTGCTTTCCAGCTTCCAGCAAGTTGGAACATTTCAAGGCCGTGGGGATTCACTCCTATTGGAGCTAGGCCCAGTTTCTTTTTTTTTGACTGCAAAGGATACCAGGCTGTCAATCCCTGCGCGTAGATAAAATCCACCGGCTGGTTCAGCTGTAATGCTGCAATCAGTTTCTTAGAGATCAGGTAGGACTGTCGTAAATAATGCCCAGGAAAATAAGGGACTTCAGGGCGGGATAAGGCGTGATAGTTAATTTTTAAATGATCTTCTGCTTCGATTAAGGTTTCGGGTTTTGGATCGAGATGAGCGGGATTGCCGTCTACTATAAAATACAGATCAACTTCACCCCCGAGTTTAGCCAGATGTGCCGCCAGAAAGAGGGAATGCTTTTGCATGCCACCGATCTTGTAGGGAAAGAGGCCATCGGTAAGTAGGGCGATACGCATTTTCTTATTGAATACCCTGCCTTTCCACCCAGGCGCCCAGGGCCACCAGTAGCCAGAGCCGGGACCAGGAGACCGTCCGGGAACCCTTTGAAAAATCGATCCATAGTTGCTGAACGGCCTCGCCATTAAAGGCTGGAAGTTGGGATAGTGCGTTCAGATGATGGCTGCACATTTCCCGGAGTGGCCCCCGCATCCACGCCTCGAAAGGCATGATGAATCCCTGTTTGGGGCGGTTGATCACTTCCGGAGGAAGTAAATCGGAGAAAGCATCCACCAGCAGCGGTTTCTGTTGGCCTTTTTGAAATTTCTGCTTGTCCGGAAGGCTCATGACATATTCCACCAGCCGGTGGTCCAGGAAAGGCACCCGCACTTCCAGGGCGCTGGCCATAGACATTTGATCGGTATCCCGCAGCAGCACATCGTGCATGTAGGTACTGATCTCAGCGTAGGAGATCTGAGAGATAATATGCCGGGCTTGCCGGGCTATATCGGGCAGCCCATTTTGAAGAAGGGCTACATAGGGGTCGTATCCGTTTAGCGAAATAGTCGGGTTGAGCAGCGCCTGGATCTGCCTGGGGGCAAAGAACTGCCGGGTCAGCGGGAATACAGTAGCGAGGCTGCCGTCGGTTTGCAGCATCTGCGCCAGCTTATGGGTTTTTACCGAAGGGGATCGGCTTTCGAGCCAGCCGCCTAAACGCTGGCGAAGCGAAGCAGGCAATAACTGCCAGGTCTTTCGGAATTGCTGCTGCCGATACAACCGCTGGAAGCCGGCGTAGCCGGCAAATAATTCATCGCCGCCAAGGCCGGAGAGCGCAACGGTCAATCCGCTCTGACGGGCAGCTTTGGAAACGATAAAGGTATTAATGCCATCGGCAGAGGGGTGATCCTGAGCGCTAAGGGCCTCCGGAACCTGATGGAGCAGATCGTCGAGGGAAAGGCTCAGCTCGGTGTGGTCTGTCCGGAATTTTTCGGCGACGAGCCGGGCGTACCGCCCGTCTTCGAAGCGTTCGTCCTCAAAGGCGACGGTGAAGGTTTTTACCGTCCGTTCATTCAGCCGGGACATTACCCCAACGATTAGGGAGGAATCGATGCCGCCGGAAAGGAAAGCACCCAGGGGAACGTCGGCAATGAGCCGATGCTGCACAGCGGATTCAACCAGTTGCCGGACGGCTTGTTCCGGGGTATCGGATTTGGGAAAGGGTACAGTGTCCTTATTCTGCCGGGCGTCCCAGTATTTCTCCTGCCGGATGCCCTGCTGATCTATCCACAGGTAATGCCCTGGCGGCAGTAATTCAACCCCATCCATCAGGGTTTGGGGCGGCGGAACGCTTTGATACCGAAGAAAAACGGGCAGAACCTGTTCATTAAGCCGCGCCTGGAAAAGCCCTGAACCGGTGATAGCCCGGATCTCCGAAGCGAAGATCAGGCGCCCCTCGGGCAGGCGAGCGAAATAGAGCGGCTTGATGCCGAGGCGGTCGCGCGCCAAAAAGACCCGTTTTTCGAGTTGGTCATAAATGGCGAAAGCGAACATGCCGTTGAACCGCGATAGGCAGTCAGCGCCCCATTCGGCGAAGGCGTAGAGGATAACTTCTGTGTCAGTATCGGATTGGAAGGAGTATCCTTTTTGCCGCAATTGCTCCCGAATGTCCCGGTAGTTATATATTTCCCCGTTATACACAATAGCGTACCGCCCATCCACCGTCCACATAGGCTGATGGCCCAGGTGGGAGAGGTCCAGGATGCTCAAACGCTGATGGCCCAAGGCTGTCCAGGCATCTGAGAATTCTCCGCTGTCGTCCGGGCCGCGGTGGGCAATACAATGCAGCATTTTGCCCAGGGCAGGTTGGCTAGAGGAGAGGGGGAAGTTGAGGAGGCCGGCTATGCCGCACATTTAGGTCGCTCTGTTCATTATAAAATCCTGACGAATATAATAACCTTCTGGTGGATGGTTGAAGGCATATACCTGCCAGTAACGTGTCCGATTGGCGTAACGAACTATCTTTTTTTGTTGCATACGGTTAAGTAAAGCTTTCGTGTCCTTTCAGCAATCTTTGGCCAGTCAAAGTCGCTGATCTTTTTATAACCTTGATTTAATAGTTCTTGATAATCGGATGTTCCTAAATAGATGATTTCCAATATTTTTTGCAATGCTTGCTCCGTTTCTCCAACGGAGAAAAAGGAAATAGCTGGATTTTTTAATTGATAGTTCCTACTAAAAATATCGGGAAGGACAATTGGGCAGCCAATGGCCAGGCTTTCCATCACTGAGTTATTAGCAGTAGCTTCAATTAAGGGTAAAAAATGTACTTTGCTTTTTTGGATTTCAATTGCCAGTTCAGTATCAGTTAAATTATTTTTGAATTCAAAATTAGGATATTCCTGAAGTCTTTGCAGAATTTTGAGGTCCATAGAACGATTAACAAGGACAAACTTTAACTGGGGAAATTTTTCCAGTGCGCTTCTGAGCAGTTGCTCATAAAATTCCCAGTCCCGAAGCCAATTGCCTACGGTTATTATCTTATAGGGTACTTTTTTGTTCGTGCTTTTTTGAAATTGTTTGAAACTTTGGATATCAATGCCGTGATAAATAACGTGGATTTTTTCCGCTGGTAATACCTTTTTTAACACTTCCTTCTGTTGCTCTTCCAATACAATAGCCGCGGCAAGCTTTTTGAACCGGTTTTTAGTTAGACGGTGAGTGAAGCGAGCGATGCGGCCACCAGTGCCACCACGATTAACTTCATAATCCAGGCGCGAAGGCGGTTGGTGAAAAGTCACCACTACTGGTTTTTTCCTAAATAAAAAAGTGGAGAAGCGAAAATACTCTTCTCCATAGTAAATATGCACTAGGTCTGTTTGCTGATAGTAGCTAAAAAAAGCAATCCACTCATACAACCATTTGTAGGCTCTTAAAAGGTAATGGGGCTGTTTACTATTAGTTTCATCCACCCCGATTAAAAAATTCGGAGTTAGGTGTTTTGCCAGTTGAATATACCCTCCTGTTTTCGCATGGTGCTTGTATTTTGTGGCGATAGCCAGCACTTTCAAAGTATCAAAGATCACTTTTAGCTTGTTTCCCTGAGATATTTTTCAAAGACTGTATCTTTAAGAGCTAATTCAACTTCACCATAATTTTCCAGAAATTCCTCTAAATTTGTATTGACCACCTTTACCAGATTAGTGTGCACGGTTACGGAGGGCAAACCAAGGAAAGTGAAAGCCTTATCTGCTCCTACTTGTGGATTGGTTAATAAATCTTTTTCGTAATTCAACTCTAAGTAGGAAATATCCTTTAAAAACCTTTCTTCATCTTCCAACTGTTGCATACGGCTGCGCATACCGGCTTCCAGCCGTTTGATATCAACCTTTAGCGAAGTTACATTATTTGACTCGCCTTTTCTTAGGTGATAAGAACGGCGCTGCTCCGCTACGATATTGGATAAAGCATGATGCAGGATATTTGACCGGTACAAATAGATGATTTTCCAACCCTTTTGTATAAAATGAAGGATAAAAGCCTTTTCATCCCTGATACGGGTTTGTTGTTTCAGATGGTTGGGCTTTATTTTACAACCATATACTTCATGAGGATGTTTGAGAGACAACCCTTCCAGGAAAAGGCTTGGAAAAAACACGTTTCCATTACTAAAATTATAAGCCTTATTCAACATCTCATCATCACAATGTATCATTGGGTGGCTGTTTAGTACTTCCTTAAGTAAGCTACTGCCAGTTCTGCCTTGTGCTAATATGATGAATTTTTGAGGTTTATGTTCAGGATTTACGATCGCTGTCCAATAGGCAGATAATTGCTTATTTAGTAATCGAATTTGATGGCGGATTCTTTTTAATAAGAATTTCATATTAAACCAGCTACAAAGGATTTGAAATTTATCGAATTATTTTTTGAAGATTCTCCTTGATGAAATGATAAAGACTATTCGTTTTTTGAGCAACTTTAAAACCAAGCAATTTATAGAACTTAACATAAGTTCCAGAAGTGGCAGTGTTAGCATGGATAATGGGTTTTTGATCAAACAATTTCTTGTAACTTTCTAACGCAGTTTGAGGTGCTAATCTGTAAATACGTCTGATTTCTTGAAAAATGGATTGATTGGCATTATCTAGATATTTCCGGGTGAAACCATTCGTTTTAAAATAATCTCTTATTTGGCAGAGGTGCTCCAAGCGACGTAGGTTATTCCCCAAGATGTCTACTTGGCTAATAGAACCCTTTGCCCTTTCACGGATAATCGTAAGAGGCTCCCTGTCGTACAGCACTTTGTCTCCTGCTCTAAGTAGTCTAAACATGAGGTCATATTCCTGACTACTCTGCAGGGTCTCATTCCATCCTCCTATTTCTTCAAGGGCTGAACGGCGAAAAAGATTGGCGCACGTATTGCCCAAAGTTACAGAAAGGAGTGCCAGCCAGGGATCTGCCGGCTCTGGAAAAATATTTCTTTGCTGTCCATCCACAGTTTGGCGGATGCAAGCGCCTGCGATAAAATCGTTTGACGAATCAGCTTCCAGTAACTTCAGTTGGTGGGATATTTTGGTAGGGAGTAGCAGGTCGTCGGCGTCAAGAAATTGTATCCAATCTCCTTTTGCTATTGTTAATCCAGTGTTTCGTGCAGCAGAAGCGCCAGGTTTTTTTTCCTTAATTAATTTAAGGTTAAAGTCTGGATATCTAGCTTTGTAATTTTGGATGCTACGGTAAGTTTGATCAGAAGAGTTGTTGTCTATACAAATAATCTCAATATTGGGATGAATTTGACTCATTATGGAGTCAAGGCATTCATCTATATAAGAAGTAACATTATAGCAGGGTATAATAACAGAAATTAGCATGAATAAATAATCTCTTGCCTGTTGATTTTTTTGCTATTTATTGAGTATTTGATGAGCTAATAATCTATAATTATCAACTGCATTAAAATTGGATTTCCAAAATTCTTTGATTTTAATTCTTTTTTCATACTTGGCGAAATTTGAATTTAGAAAATCATTAATGAAGTCAACTATTTCCAGAGAGTTAAAGTTTTTAGGTACTAATAAGCCTGTTTCGCCATTAATGATTATCTCAGAAATGCCACCAACATTCGTTCCAATCATTGGTATTCCAAAACTGGCTGCTTCTTGCAATGCCAAAGGCACTCCACCTTCGGTACAGCTTAAATGAATAAACAAATCGACAGGCTCAGTTTTATAGAATTTTAGGATATCAACATTTTTGAGCCTTCCTGGAAGGAAGCACTCTATATTCTTTGGTAAAGAATGAGTTAATTCAATTATTTTATCCATCTCTGGGCCATCCCCAAAATGAAACCATTGAGTTTCATACTTTACATTTTGGAGGATGTTAACTATTTGATCAACTCTCTTTAGAGCAACTAAATTCGAACATGAAACAATTCTTAAATGTGTTTTCTCTGCTTGGCTTGGGTTCTCTCCATTATCATATACTCCTTGGTGATTTAGAATGATTTTAGAAGATAAAAATGGGTATTTTTTCAGAAAGTAATTGTATGCTTCTTTAGTCTGTAAAGAAATAAGAGAAGCTTGTTTAGAAATATACCTTTGAAAAGGTATGTAGTTGTTTTCTCTTCTTTCCTCGTATAAATCCCAGCCTCTCAAACGAATGAAGAGGTTATCAATCTTTCTTGTCCTTTTTAAAAAAGCCAAACAGAAAGCCTCTTCTTCACCCCAAAATGAATAAAAATAGATATCCTTTTCTCCTTCAATGATCTTTAATGTTTCTATATCAAAAGTTATCGATTCACTTCTGTCAATATTTTTTATAATTCTTCGTAAAGTCAGGAAGAATTCTTTTTTTAATATTCTTAGATCTCTTTTGTGGAATTCCAAAAATAAAATTTCACAAATAATATTAAAATATTTTACGAGTATTTGAAGTTTACTTAATGTTGATAATTGCCTTGAAAAAGATTGATTCGGAATGTTTATTATGTTGTGGCAATTTGATGTACATAGGGATGGGTTTAGGCTTTTTATCGGGTAAACGTAGATTTTTTTAAAATATTTCCTTAATTCCTCAACTTCATTTCTCAGGAAAAGATCATCAGGGAAAATGTTTTTCGATATTATAAAAAGTCTTTTTGTAAGGTTTGCCATTGACTATGTCACTGTGATTTATTATTTGAATTTCAATAAAACTTGCTCGTGATAGTTAAAAAAAACAAAGAAATAATTTCCGTCAATTCAATTTTATTGTTTTGAATTGAAATGATTCGTTCATATTTAGAACATGTTTAATAGCCATTTTTTTAAATACAGGCTATGTGTCATATCAGGAGAAATAATCCTATCAATTAGATATTGTTCTTTGTCGGCAGACAACTTAAGAGAATAAATGGAGGCATTTAGGTAGGCAGAAATATGACCGTAATTACTTATTTCTCTAAGCATTTTTCCAAACTTATCTGTCATTATTTGTATTTGAAGAATATTAGTATTTGCATATGATGCGTCGAAAACAAAAGTAGTACCTATATTTATTACAAGATATGCATATTTGAATATCAGATATTTATGATCTAAATCCTGCTCACTTAATAGATGCATCGCATTAGAGTCATTAGAATAATAACCAATTTTGCAATTTTCTATTTTGGATAGAAATTCAATGTCACTAAGAGGCGCTAAAGGGTATGGGCGTATATATAGTTGGATGTTTAAATTTGATAATACTTCACTAAGATATTTTATGAAATTAATTTCACCGCCATCTTTTATTCTATTGAGTGGCATACATACGGGATAGACAACCGTCTTGTTTTTTTTTATAAAATTTATATCCTTTTTTAAAGTCTCAGGAAGATTGTTTATTATTTCGACTTCGTTCAAACAGTCCCTTTTGTCTATATAATTAAATTTAGTTGGTTTGATAAAGCTTACAAATTTAATGTTTTGATATTTTATAACCTCTTCTTTTAAGTCTTTATTCCACACCAGACATTTTGGGGCATTTACTAAAAAAGGACGTTTTGAAGGATGATCCCAACTTTCTACAATTAGAACTGTTTTTTTTAAAATTGGGGTTAAATGAAAAGGGTGATAAACTGGAGTGAATGCTAAAATAAAGTTCAAATCATCATCAAAAATGGTTTTAAAGATTTTTAATTGGTAGAGTATAGAAATTATCTTAGTATATGAGCTGTTTATTTTATTTACTGGTTGATGTAGAAATGTAAAAATTCGATTCAATAATATTTGTCGTTCGGTTAATTCTCTTTTTTGCTGCCTTGTATACTCTGGTGAAAAAAAACTCGGAATGAAAAGTGGTTTGTAGATATTTTTTGTTATCCACCCCCCGATGACATTTTGTTTACTAGAGAATTTCGAAAAGGGAATAACCGTAACTTTGGCGTTATTGAAAATTCGTCCACAGTGATCTACAAATTTAGTGTCAGTGTAATAGTTTATTTGATATCCTTTTTTAGTGTATTTGTTTACTATTGGAATGGATGAATTAATTGCAAAAACGGTTTCTGCCCAGATGCCAACTTTTTTGTTCATTTTGAGTCCCAATCTTTATTTAGTAATTCCCCTTAACCACAAAGGATATATTTCCAGTGCTTTTTCCCAGTCATTAAGACTATCGATATTTACGTGATAGGTTCCATCTGTTTCGATGAAATCTATTTTGTCACCAAAAATTGATTTTTTATTCAGAATAATACTTGTTTTAGTTAGGTAGATTGATCCATCTCGAATGAATGCTGGTGGTAATTCCTGACGGCGAGAGATAATTTGCTTTTCACCTGTAGATATTCTTAGAAATCCCTGTTCATTTGGTTCAAATACCCAATGTGGATTATACTCCGGAGGTATTGGTAACACTGAAATCATTGAATCTGCTCCGCTCATGGTAAATTGCTCTATTGCCATATCAATGAATCCTTTTGATCGAAAAGGAGTGGTTGGTTGAAGCAAGCATACAGCATCATATGATTCTCCTTTATTAATTAACCATTGTAAGGCATGATGAATAACAGGCAGCGTTGGAGTATCATCTTGCGCAAGTTCATTAGGCCGGATGAATGGAACTTCAATACCGGTATTTGCTGCTATTTCGGCAATGTTTTGGCTGTCAGTTGACAGGATTATTTTTGCTAAATATTTTGCTTCTAGAGCGGACTCAATTGTATATTGTATCAGCGGTTTACCCCCTAGTATCCGAATATTCTTATTCGGTATTCCTTTCGATCCGCCGCGCGCTGGAATTATCCCGATTATTTTCAATACAAGATGGTTTTATGAAATTTGATAGGTAATTCTGCCAGAAGATTTGCGATTTGAATTCCTGCATCCCCTCCGCCATAAATATTTGAACGAGGAGGTTTGTCGTTACTAAGCCAGTATTCGATACTTTTGCGTATACTATGGCGATCATAGTCCACATCAATCACATTTGAACCCCGGTCACGGCGGTTTTGCCGAGTGCCAATATTTACCACGGGTACAGCCAGGTAGGCACACTCTCTGATACCGACACTGGAATTCCCAATTAATCCCTTTGAGTTAAATAAGAATTTCAGGAAATCACTTGGTTCCATGTTTTTAAAAAAATGGATGTGATCGAGGTCATATCGCTCACGGAAAGAACGGATACCTGAGGAAGTTCCGTCAGAACCAGCATCTACATTGGGCCAGAACCAGAAAACAGGTGCAGCAATTTCTTTTATCGCATGTAGGGTTTCTTCAATATGTTGACGTGATTGGGTGTATTCTGTGGTTACAGGGTGTTGCATCACCACCAAATAGCCCTTGCTATAATTTGGTTTAGCCCCCACGCCACCATATTTTTCATAAGGATCAAAATCTAAGGTAGGGTTATTCAGCATTTCCGCCGCAAGATCAATGGACGGGCAACCG
>JACJYG010000030.1 GCA_020636215.1 Lewinellaceae bacterium | reverse complement strand
CTCGGGCATCATCACATCGCTGATGATGAGGTCCGGGATGTTTTCGATGGCCTTTTCGATGCCAATGAGGCCGTTGTAAGCCACGTCCAACTGGTAAATATCACTCAGGCAGCTCTTGAGGTAGGTGACGACATCGGGATTGTCTTCAATGAGGAGGAGGTGAGGGAGATCGTGTATTTGTGCATTAGTGTTTTCGTGCATTCGAGGGCGGGAGGCGGACGATGGACGGTGGACGGTGGACGGTTGGCGCCTGAAGGTTTCCTCGGCCGCGGGCAGGGTGGGAAGAGGTGTCGGGGCCTCCTCCATTTGAGCACCTGCGTACCCTTCTGGTTCAGCTGTATGCCTGATCGGTAGCGAAATGGTAAACGTGGAACCTTTTCCTAATTGACTTTCTACGGCAATGTTGCCGCCCATCAACTTCACCAGCTCCTGCGTATGCGCCAAGCCGATACCCGTACCTTCCCCTTGCCGGGTCGCAGAGCTGTCGGCCTGATAAAAGCGATTAAATATGTAGGGCAGTTTTTCCTGGTCAATCCCCACCCCGGTATCGGACACCTCCAGGGACAACTGCTTGTTTTCTTCTCTGATCCGCACCGTCACCTCCCCGCCGGAAGGCGTGAATTTTACGGCATTGGAAATCAGGTTCGTCACTACCTGCTTGAGCTGCTCCGGGTCGTAGTCCATCACCAGCGACTCCAGCGATGCGTGGAAACGGAGGGACAGGTTTCGGCTATTGGCATAGGTTTGGAAAGAGTCCGCCAGATAGCGGAGGTAGGGCACACCATCCCCCTGCCGGAGCTGGAGTTGAAGCGCACCACTTTCTAATTTAGACAAATCGAGCAGTTGGTTGATCAACTGCAGCAGGTTCTTGCCATTATTCCGGATGAGCTCAACCCCCTCGTCCAGATGCTTTTGGGGCGCCTTTTTGATCTGCTCCGCCATACCCAGGATAACGGTCAGGGGGGTGCGGAACTCATGGGTGAGGTTGGTGTAGAGGCGGCTTTTAAAGCTGTCCAGTTCTTTGAGTTTTTCGGCTTCCACCTTTTCCAGCACGAGGTTGGCTTTCAGCGCCTGGCGGTTGAGTTCGTAGCGCCGGAAAAAGTAAAAGAGGCTGGCCAGGGCGAGGGCATAAAGCAGATAAGCCCACCAGGTGGCCCACCAGGGCGGGTGGATGACAATGTTTAAAGAAGTAACCGCTCCATTCCAGCTATCGTCGTTGTTGCTTCCTTTTACGTTTAAGGTGTACTGGCCGGGATCGAGGTTGGTAAAGGTGATCTCCCGTTTGGTTCCCAGGTTGATCCAATCGTCGTTGAAGCCATCCAGTTGGTAGGCGTATTGGTTTTTTTTGGAATTGCGAAAACTGAGCGTCGTCAGTTCGAAAATGATAATGTTGTCCTGATAGGAAAGGTGTACCTCATCCCGGTGGGTTATGCCTTTCACCTCCGTCTCCAGGGTTTTGCCTCCCCGGGTGTTGTATTTTTTTAAAGAGGAGATAATAACCCTGGGAATAAAGGGGTTCTCCCCGGATGCTGTCCGGATAGAACAAGCTCAGCCTGTTTTACCTCCGGCGTAGAAGGCAGCCTTACTTTTGCTGCTGATGAAGGCATTGGGGTTGAAGCCATGGTTTAAGAGCCCGTCCCTGGAGTCATAGTTTTAAATTTCCTGGTTTTCGGGCAAAACCGGGAAATGCCGTTTCGTACAGCCAGAGGAAGCCTTGTTTATCTTCCTGGATACCGATGATGTAACCGTTCGCTAGTACTTCCGATTCCAGATAGTGTTCAAAGGAATGGGTGGCGGGGTTGAATTTTTCCAGCCCCCTGCAGTGCCGATCCATAGTTGCCCCGGCTGTCTTCAAAGATGGCGTTTATCGTATTATTGGCGAGTGAATTTGGGGACTTCAGGCCCTGTTGATACAAAATGAAGGCGTCCGTTCCGGGGTCAAAGCGGTGAAGCCCGTCTAAAGTGCCCACCCAGATGTTGCCGTTTTCAGCCTGCAGCAGGCAGGTGTACCAGTGGTGGTTCAGGGCGCCCCGCTTTTCGGGAGAGTGCCGGTAGCTTTTGAAGCATTTTTCGATCGCTTCCTGATCTTTAAAACCGAAACACCTAGGGTGGTGCTTACCCAGATCTCGTGTTCGGCGGTTTCGAGAATATCGGTGACAAAGTCATCGGACAGGCTGGTGGAGTCCTTCCTGTCGGTCAAAAAATATTCAACGGTTTTCGTTTTTACGGTAAAGGTTGAGCCCCCGCCCCAGGTGCCGATCCAGATATTGCCTTTGCTGTCCTGGAACAGGGCGGATATCTCATTGGTGTTCAATCCGTTGGGAGGGTTTAGCCAGGAGGGCACGGGACGAAAACTGTAGGTTTTGGGGTTAAATATCTTCAACCCATGCCTTCTTGCCGCAATCCAGACTTCATCGTCCCCGACTTCCAGCAGGGCATTGATATAGGAATGGGGCACTCCGTTGCGCTGCCCTACCTGGTAGTGGAAGTTGGTGAAATGGTTGCCTGTATTTACGATATGGAAAACCCCATACACCGGTGCCGAACCAAATATCACCTACTGGTCTTCTATCATGTACCCAATTGTACTGGGTAAAAGGAGCGAGCCCTTCAGGGAGAAAAAGCCGGTTTGCTGAAAATTGGAATCCAGGACGTATAATCCCTGCCAGCTCGGCGCCAGATAACTACCGGAATGGGTGCGCCTGAATCCATTGAGCCCGATGCTGTACAAGCCGCCGAGCTCGTGCTTACCAGGGCAAGATACGCATCCTCTGTGTACTGATAAAGCTTGTCAGCTGCCACGACCCAGTTTTTGCCGTTCTGAGGAGGGACGATCCAGTAGATATCCAGTACCAAGCCTTTGTTCACTCTTTCCTCCATCAGGACTTGCCGGAAGGTTCCCGCTTTCTGGTCAAAAAGCATCGGTACCATCCCTGCGTATCCAATCAGTAGCTTACTGTCGGCTGATGAGCCGAGTACTGTCACGATATGAGTAGGTTCCTTTTCCCAGGGCAGGTGGTGGGTAGCCTGGTGCCAGAAGCGGGAAAAGGTTTGGCTGGACTTGTCGAACCGGTTCAACCTGTTGAAGGTGCCCAGCCACAGTAGTACGGATTCATCTATCAGAAGGTTTTTACCTGGTTGTGGCTGATGCTTTCTCATCCGCAGGATCATGCTGGTAGCTCCGGAAAGTTTCCGTCCGGGGTCAAGCAGTTGAGCCCCCGTCGGTGGCGATCCAGAGGAAGCTCTCCTCGTCTTCCAGCAGCGCGTTGATCTTGTTGTTGCTTATGCTGGAAGAGTCGCCCGGACTGTGTTTGTAAACGGTGAAGGAGTATCCGTCGTAACGATTCAGTACGTCGTTGGTGCCAAACCAGAGGTACCCTGTCCGGTCCTGAAGGCAGGCATTGACCTTGTTATCCGACAGTACCTGCTCAATAGTGAGCTGTTCTACGGAATATTTCCACTTGCTCCGGTGGGCTGCCCGGGAACGGCATGTTTTTGCCCGGAGAGGGCGCCGGGGTAAAAAGGAGCAAACCCATACAAAAGGTTAGGCACGAGGAAAGAAGCAGGCGAAGGAATTTGCAAAAATAAAGCTCATTGCTGTTCAGGGCGTTTCCCATTTATTTAAGTTTTCATGTACTAGTCGCGCTGGGCGGAAAGCCAAAGTACTCCTGATAAGACCTGGAAAAATGGGCGACATCCTTGTACCCCACCTCCCATACCACTTCGGAAACGTTGAGTCCAGAAGTTTCAGTAAGCCTCTGGCTTTATTCAACCGGTAGGAACGGATGAAATCGGAGGGAGGCGCCGGTAAGGCCTTCCATTTACGGTAGAGCTGGGAGCGGCTCATGCGGATCTTCTGACAAAGCTGGGGCATACTGAAGTCTTCGTCTTTGTAGTGTTGCTCAATGATGCGCCGCACCTTTGGAGAAACTCATCTTCCACCTGGACATCTTCTTTTGATTTCCGGAATCGGCGCCCTGGCGGAAAAATAGGCCACCATGCGCTGCTGCCGCTCCACCAGTTTGGCCAGGCGGACGAGCAGCTCTTCGCGGTCAAAGGGCTTGGCCAGGTAGGCGTCTGCCCCACGGCGCAGCCCCGCGATCTTCGAAGCAGCATCGGCCTTAGCGGTAAGCAGGATGATGGGGATATGGCTGGTGCGCTCGTCGTTTTTCAGCGTATCGCACACCTCGTAGCCATTTTT
>JACJYG010000003.1 GCA_020636215.1 Lewinellaceae bacterium | reverse complement strand
GCCAGGGGCAGGGCCGGTACTAGTCCATGGCCACCTGTTCGATTCTAATAAAATGGCCGACAGCATCATCGAGCAGATGGGTGCATTTGGAGAGGCCGGCTATTCCTTCGCCATTGCGAAAAACGGCCTGCTCGTGGAGGCCGGAGCGGGCGGCTACGCCCGGATGCCTGCGGAGGCCGACACCCGGCTCATGTCTCCTCATACGAGGATGGTGAGCGCCAGCCTGGCCAAACCGCTCTGTGCGCTGGCCATCATGAAGCTGGTGGAAGACGCGGAGATCTCCCTGCCCGACCGGGCTTATCCTTATATCGAAAGCCGCTTCCCGGACGTCCACAGCAGTATCCGGAACATCACCTTCTATCAGCTCCTGACCCACACTTCCGGCCTGAATGGGGGCACGAGGTTGTCACAATTCCCTTCGGTGCTGCTGAATCCGGCCAGCCCCACCGCCAACTCCGTGTATCACAACGCCAATTACTGGTTCCTCGGCCTGGCCATCGAAGGCATCGCCGGGGAGGGATACAGCACCTTCGCTACCGATCAGATCCTGAATCCGATGGGCATCACCGGCATCACGAGAGAAGCCGGAGCTAACCCCTGCCTGTACTACCGGGAGGGGGAAGTGGAGGACGGCGTAGGGTTTGGAGATTACGCCACCACAGCCGTCGGCGCCTACGGGTGGTACGGCTCGGCCATCGATTGGGCGCGGTTCCTGGTGTATTTCCGGTTTGACGAGGTGCTGTCCCGCGATACTCGCCATATCCTGCTGGACGATACCAGGAGGATCATGGGGTTCGCAAAATGGCGCAACCAGCGGCGGGGCACCTACTACGGGCATGGGGGTGACTTCAAAAACAGCTCCGATAATGGATTCCGGGGCGGCATGATGGGCTTCCCGGATCTGGTAGATGCTGTATTGCTGATCAACACGAGAGGGGCTTTTGACCCGGAGACCATCCTGATCAATGCCTACCATGAGGCGTATGCCTGATGGTTTGTAGTGATAGAAAGACAGGAACCAGCCTGCGGAATGGACTACAGGCTGGTTTTTTTAAATCATAACTAGTGGTCTGTCAAGGTGCAAATGCCGGGTAAGGTATCTGCGGATTTTTCGCCTGATCAAGGCGGAGGTTCGGGATCGTAGCCAAAGCTACGAAGCCCGGTTCTCCAACGCAGAGCAGGCGGAAAAGGCGCCATAGATTACCCGGCAATTTGTGCTTGACAGACCACTAGGCGTATTTTCCCCAAAATTGGCTCCCGATAGTCAACTGTGTTTATTCCGGGGAATCTGGAACGGAATATGCAACTGCGTACTGTCCTTGTTTAGAACCGCAGGATGTCGTAATTTGCAAATTGCAGACACTATACTTAACGGCAATAGGTTTTGTGCATTTATGCGAGGATTTCCCCTTTAGGGGATTAAGGGGCGGGGCGCGCAAATGCACTACCTGTCCCGCTTTGCGGGAAAACCTATTGCAGCGGAGTATAATTTAACGGCCAAACTTTTTTAAATATGCCGATCTACAAGCTCAACATACGCGAATTAGACGCGGATTTTATCAAAAAGCTCCAGGAGGAGCATGAGAATGCTGAAATTGAGATCAGGGTTCAGTCGGTTCCCGGGTCTTCGGCTCCGCTTACCGAAACCGGCTTCTGGCATATTATTTCCCTACTGGATTGGTCAAAAGAGGAAGACGACGATGAAGGGATTGTTGAACCGGCGGTTGCCTACCTTAGTACTCTGGATGTAGAATCCATTTATTGTTTTCAGGATATGCTTTCGGAAAAACTACATCGGCTTGACAAAAAAGTGTACGCCGAAAATATGGGGGAAAATTCCTGGGGGGAGGACAGGCCTTTCTCTTCTGATTATTTTCTTTATGCCCGAGCTTGTGTGGTGGCGAATGGCAAAGATTATTATGAAAAGATACTGGCCAACCCTGCTCAAATGCCTAAAGATTTTACTTTTGAATCGCTCTTATATCTGGCTGCCGATGCTTATAAGAGAAAAACAGGGCAAGAGTTCGAGTACTTTCCGACAGTTAGTTATGAAACCTACAGCAATCCGGATGGTTGGGATGAAACCTTGATGGACAGATTGTTAGGATAATAGGCGGCTACCCGTCTGAGGTTGGACAGCAGAAAGG
>JACJYG010000029.1 GCA_020636215.1 Lewinellaceae bacterium | reverse complement strand
TCCCGGAATTATTCAAAGCTCCAGATACTGATATCACATAGTTCAGGATAGAAGTAGGATAGGGCCCTACGGTGATCTGGTTGTCATTGTTCAGGGTGGCGCCGCCACTCACCGTAATGCCACCTTGTTCGTTGCGGACCAGGATCGTTCCGTCATTTTCTACGGTAGTACCGTTGGAAATAGTCACTCTATGGTCGATGTTTACCGTGGCGCCGGCGGGAATAGTTGCCGGAGGAACGCCGTTAGCGTCCCAGGTACTGGTGCTCGTCCAGTCTCCCGGAGCCACCGTGGTGTAGGTCTGGGCGCCCACCAGGTTGGTGAGCAGAAAGAGCAAGGTGAATAGAAAAAGATTTCTCATTTGAAAAGATTTAAATATTAATTAAATAAATATAATTATCGATCATCGTTAGTTCCGGGTATAGCATACCCAGTCCAGGCTTCGCAGAAACCTGGTTACTTTTTCTTACTGTTGAAAGCCCTATACTGATGGTTGTTGCTGTTCTCCGGGGAGATCAGGTGTGGCTGCCGTTCTGGGGGTGGACGGGTAACCGTTGTTTGTTGTTGGGGGCCCGTGCGCCCCTGCAACTGATTGGCTCCCGGTATGGTCCAATGTTATATAGAAAGCCTTACCAATGGGTGCTCTAATACAGGAGGATGCTCCGTTTCCAATTTTTCAACGGGGAGTATTTTTTCAGGGGGGCGTACTTGTAGCAATAGCTCTCAGAGATAATAGCGCTTGATGGTTTGCTCTTAAAAACCTGGAACAAATATAAAAAAACAGGGTGGCTTTTTTCCGTCAATGGTGTAGCAATTTCCGTCAAAAGGGCTTTGTACTGCCTGCTGGCGGAGGAAATAGTTTGTGGGAATACCTCTTTTACGGGCAGGTCCAGTAGTTGTTTCCAGTTTCCCGGGTGATTTTCCATCATCCCACACGGGAGTGGGAATTCGTTTCCACCAACGATATCAAATCCCGTTTGGACGCCATCAATAGTTTTCACACGTTCGTCATTGTCGACGCCTGCTTTTCCGGGGCGTTATTTGCTTCCTACCAGTCCGTCAAAGCCGACAATGAAACCAAACGCTCGCGCCTCGGCCTGGCCGCCAGCCACACCCGCGAGCGCGCATTGGATGGGACGGCGGGCGAAAACAGCCCCTTCTCGACCCTGCTGCTGAAAAAGCTGTGGGAAAACACCGGAATCCTCAGCGCCCATAAACTTGCCGCCGAGTTGATCGAAGAAGTGCATGCCAAGACGCGGGGAAGGCAGACGCCGGTTTTCAAGCCGCTGGATGTGAAAGGAGACGATGCCGGCCAGTACGTATTCCGGCTAAAGGCGGATGAGGGAGCGGATTGGACGGCCTGCCAGAAAACAGGAACGCTGGCCGCCTACGAAGCTTTTCTGGCAAAGTATCCGGAAGGGCAATACGCCGGTGAAGCGCAGGAACAGATCGTTCTGCTGCGGGATGAGGAAGCGTGGCAGGCTGCCAAAAGCCAGCACACGATTAACGCCTACCTCCAGTACCGGAAAGAAAGCCCGGAGGGACAATACCGGGATCAGGCGCTGGAGGCGCTTCAGCAGGTCGAAGAGGATCAGTCCTGGCATCTGGCAAAGCGAAAAAAAACCATATACGAATACGAACATTACCTGGAAAAGTATCCCGCGGGCCGGTACAAACAAGATCGATGAGACAGGCAAGTGCGTGGCCGATTGTGCCGAGAACAAAGAAAAAGCGACTCCGAACCAAGAACTGCTTTCCGACAAGCCAGCATCGGCGCCCGATCAACAGAAAGACAGCCCTCCTTCCGGGCAACCTGCCGAAGAAAGGGTAAAGGAATCTACCGGCCCGGCTATTCGGGCAGAAAAGCCGAGGGCAACCATCAGCGGCAACAGCCTTACCTTCTCCGGAAAAACCTATCCTGTTTTCCGCTCCGGTGGGCTGATGTGGATGGCTAAAAACCTCGACTACCAGGTGGCTGTTGGTTCATCGTGCTACGGCGGCAATGCCGCCAACTGTCAGAAATACGGCCGGCTGTACACCTGGGCCGCAGCCAAGAAGGCGTGCGCGGCGATGGGCTGGCGGTTGCCGGCTGCCGGAGAATGGGAAGCTATGGCGAAGCAGGGCCTTGACGGGTTTTCCGCCCAACTCGGCGGCTGGCGCGATGACGGGGGGGGCTTTAAATTCCTGGATAAAAGCGGTTATTATTGGAGCAGTGCGGAAAATGCGCTTGGGCTCATTCATGTCTATTACTTCACCGGCGGCGAGATGGAGCTTGTAAAGAATGATCCGCGGCATGGGTATTTGTGCCGGTGTGTGAAGTGAGTGAACACATTTTATTAAAGAGCTTTAGTACCTACCCAGCAACTCTTCCGGAAAGAACAGATAGATGACGGCATTCCGCTTTTCCTCGTCGAGGGTTTCCTGCACGACGCCTTCCAGCACAATGGGCTCGAATTTATCGGTATAGGCGCCGAGAATCTCTTTGAGGTAGCGTGCCCGCAGGTTGGGCAGCTCGGCGGCTTCCGTTTCGTACCTGTTTCGGGCTTCCTCTTTCGCACCGAAATTTTCCTGCTGTTTTTTCATTTCCTCTTCGCAGTCGGCGATTGCCTTCTTCAGGGCCTCTTCCTTCTGCCAGGCTTCCGTTTCGGCCTTTTCCGTGAGGCTGTTCGCATCCTGGCACAGGGCCTCTATATTCCGGGCTATTTCCTCCAGTTCGTTTTTTATCTCTTTCGGTTTTTTTTCCAGTTGGCTCGTCAACTCCGCTTTCCTTTGTACCAGTTCTTCCAGTTCTATCTGCATCTGCTCGCTGGCGTCCTGCCGCTGACTAAGTTCGTTCTGTAATTTGCTGAACTCCTGGCGAATCTCGCCATACTGGCTTTTGAGGCGGGTAGCCTCATTATCGAGTTCCTCCGTTCTCCCGCTGAGGCCTTCCCTTTTGTCTGCTAATCCATTGATCCGGGGAGTTAAGTCATTTTTCGGGTTTTTAGGTTTGAAATCCTGCAGGCTGCGGAGAGCGCCGGCATTCGTTTCCAGTTTGCCGCTCAATTCGGTTGGTTGGCGGAGGAGGGAGGCAAACCGCGGCTCCATGCCTTCCAGGGATTGGCCGAGTTGGTTTTCTTTGGGGCGGGCTCCGTCCAGCTCTTCAGCATAAAAATCCCAACATGAAGCTCTAAAAAAATAGGGGATGTCATGGTATTTTTAAAAAAATATTTAAGCTAAAGCCACTTTTCAGCATGCTCCTTTCCAGGAGCGCAGGCCTGGAGGGCCGCGAATTGGATGAAGAGGTTATTTGAGGCCCGCTCTTGGAAGGCAATCGCCAGTGTGCAGGCCCTGATGAAAAAGGTTCAGGCTTTCCTTACCCCAGAACGGAGGAATAGCTAATGGTTTGTCAAAGCTAAAGATTCTGGTTGACTGTGGCACCTTTTGCGGCTGCTCTTCGTTGGAGAACCCCTTGCGTAGCGCTGCTATGCGCGGGAACCTCCGCCTCAAGCAACCACAAAATTTGCTCACATTGAACCAGAAAATTAACATTTGACAGACCACAAGGCCTTTATCTACATTTTCATCATCATCATTTTCGAAGGTAATATTGATGGGGCCGGCCTGGGTTATGGCCTTTTCAACCAGGCCATGATCTTCATGATAAAAGGACCATTGGCTGTTTTCCAGGCTGCAGATGGTATATCCCCCATTGGTGCCTATAGTGGGCATTATGGTATTACGGCAAGGGCGTATGCCGCCCCCCGCAATACCACAATACCAGAATACCGCCACACCTTGGCGACATCATTCCCTGCGCCCTCCCTTCAGTTCATCCTGAAGTTGATCGAGTTCTTCCCATCGGCCTTCGGCGGCCAGGGCGGCCTGTTCGGGCCAGGTGGTAGCATCCAGGAAATTGTAGCGGGAACCGGCGGCCTTCAATATAGCCTCCAGGCCTGCCGGCTGAGCGGCAGCTACTGAAGAGAAAGTAGTATAACCAGCTTCATTAAGTATGGTAGCCGCTTTTGCTCCGATGCCCTCTATTCGAGTAAGGTCATCTGCCGCTTGTTCTTTCGCTGCGGTATCCATACCTATTTCTGCACGTATTTCAGCATTAATTTGATTGACAGCTCCTTGAGCTGCCTTTTGCAGTATGGCAACAAATTCTTCGTATTCATATTTACGATGTGCTTCAAAAAGTGAATTTACGGGCGCAAGAGGTATGAAATACCCGGATTTTAGATTCTCGTTTTCTTCAATTTCTCTAACCCAAATTGCCAGCACGTGAACAGAACCAGCTTGGAGAAGATCAATTTCATAGTTTTTTCCTTCCTCATGTCCAAAATGTTCTTCCTGGCTATGAATTAATTCAGCTATGGCCATGAAATTATCCACATGCCTTCCTGTGTTGACATAATGCAACTCATGTTCATCCAATGTTTCATTCATCCCTACCTCAGCTACATGGGGTATACCATGGCCATCCCGGATGATAAACCTCCAGGCGGTTTGCTGTGCACTGGATAAGCTTCCCTTATGGGCAATGTCAAAAACATCTACATCATAGACACGATGGGGTATATGATGGTGATGATTTCCCTCATCATCGTGCTCAATCGCTTCATGATGATGGTGTTGAGCTTCTTTTTGTAATGCATTAAATATTTCAGACGGTGCATTTTTTTTATTGATCGGCATTTTACTCGAATTTAATGTTGAAAAATAAATGGTTTTTCGGAATTAGGGCTAGTGGCTTTGATTGAGGATGTAATTTTAGGCGGCCGGTTCATCCCATCCCAATTCTTCTTTTATACTGTACACCAGCCTACCATCCCTGTCCTTTACGCCCACGTCCCAGGTTTCACTGCCCCCTCCATTTGTAACCTGCAGTCCAAGTGAGGCTGGCCGATTTTCAGGCGGTACAGTTTTACTTATTTTAACTTCAGTATCGTTAGATTTAAAAAGGGTAATTTCCCCCTTCTTGCTGATCTCGATTTTATTTACTCCAAATGCTGTTTTTTTCTGTTCACTGTAATGCTCACTTGCATCCCAGTTTACTTCGTAATTATGTGCCTTAAGATCGGCAACTGAGGCCTTACGAAGTATCATCTTATTACTGCTGTCAAAAGTCAGTTTATAATGATTATCCTCTCCTGCACCCATCGACACCCAGTTTTCACCAGGGCTGATAACATGGTCGATGGTACGGGTTGTGATGGTCTGGTACCAACCACCCTTTGAAGAGAGATATTTCTGTTCTATGAAATTTTTTGTCGATATATAAATAATACCACTCCAGGGATCATTAACAATCAAATCAAAATCTTCGTTAGCATTTACAACCGGAGTGTCAGGGTTCTTTTTTCGTATACCGGTCAGGGTCATAATGTGGCCGCCACCTTCTAACCACCTTACAGCGACACAAACGGGATTCCCATTATTAATTTCTTTTTCAAGGGTATTAAAATCCAGTTTTTCCATACTAAATTTATCAATAAATTCGGTTGGATTAGGAAAATGGACTTTCCGCGATTCCCATAGACGAGGACGATCATAAAATCGATTGGCATAGGGCGAATTTCCAATTAGATATTTGTTTGAAAACCCGCCCTGATTTAAATTGAAGCCATGTTGTGTCTTTACAATATCCAATTGTAAGAATTTACTCAATGGATTGTAGTACTCCAATATGGACAAAGCGGTAGCTGCCCAGCACCAGTTCCTTTCATCCTGTTCTTCCATGTACACGGGTAATACTTGCGGCTCATATACATGTTTGGCCTTATCAGAAAGGCCGGAAGGAATACTGGCGTGATTCTTAAAACCTGTACTGTCTTGGAGATCGTGTTCCAGCTTCCAAAATCCAACGCAAGACGGGTTTTGCTCTTCCGAATCCAGGCTATCCATGTATTGGATGATTTCATTCTGGGTCAGGCCAGTACTCCAAAGAGAGACATGGCTGATGTATCCTTCATATGGGTGCGTATATTGTTCGATGCTTCCTATCCTAACACCCACTTGTCCATTAACATTTTCCTTGGCAGCTGAGCTGGCAGCAAACTGAGCCAGGAGTTTTTTATTTCCAGCACTAGTGGTAATATGTAAGCTGACCATATCTGCGTTCAGCATATTACTGGCCGGTTTAACATTCGCTATTTCGGAATTAATAGAGGTAACACCTGCTTGTGCGTTAGGGAGGTTTGTGTTATTAGAACTAGATGAAGCCGATGAAATTAACCGAAAGCCTGAGCCTACCTGATGGAAATCATCGGAGTCCCAGTCAGAGATCCCTACGGTACAATCGTATTCGTCTTTCTTTAAAGTAAAAAAGTGAGTGGGGTTATCAATACTTTGCTTGTATATGCCTTTCAGTTGAAAGCTCCTCAATGCCATCGTTTCTCCGCTTGTAGAAAACGGTGTTGCCCGGGCTAGCAAATAACCATTTACATAGAGGTTCATTCCGCCATGAGTATCCCTTACCGCTGCTACAAAGTGTGTGTATTCTTTATACAGTTTTTTTGACCGCTCTATATCAGCCGCCACTAAACGCGAATCCTTGAGTCTACGTTTCTTATCATCGTATAGATTATTTAATGGCGCTTTTAGCAGGTGATACCCATGGCCATCATCTGTTTTGAAGCACAACATCAGGTCTTCCCCTTCTTTCTCGAGGAAAAATTGCCAGCCTCCATTGCCATCACTGCCTTCTTTTGACTTTGAGGAAACAATAGTCCCTTCTTGTAATACCGTCGTTCCATTGACTACCTTTTTGGGGCAGATATAAGCCATAATAGAGAAAGCCCCATTTCCAAAGAGGTAGCGATCATTTTTGGGGATGGTGATATACCCTCCATCCGTTAAGTGCACGCCATTACGCTTAATGATGTCAAAGTTCAATATCCACTCTGTTAGTGTCCCTTCATCCCTATTAGACTTATCCATGATGGTTAAGACCCACTTTCCTTTACAATCCTCTCCTTTGAATGTACTTAGTGTACTCTTGTTGTCAAGCGTATACTCCATCACCTGGTGGGGATGTTCTCGGTTATCTACACCAACATGCCTGCGAAGTTCTACCTCCTTGCCATTAGGACTAGTCAAGATTATAATTAAGTCATGTAACCAGCCATGCTCTACGGTTATTTTAATGCTAATGGCCTCAATAAGCCCACTCTCTTCTACGGTTATTTCACTGGTGGTGGTCTTATGGTCCTTTATCTCATTACCAGGATGAGAAATGAGGCTTATCTTCTTTTTGTAGCTATCCATTTACGGAACAGTATTAAAGTTATCGCCTACTCTTTACAGGATTTTCGGCGTCCTCCTTTTATTTTCGTTAATCGTTATTCGGTTGATTGTTATCTGTTATACCCAAATCCCCAACCTGCCCTCACTCCACCGCCGTCTCAATCTGCGCCACCGCCACCCACTGCTGGTTCCAATTGCCAAAGGGAAATTTGGCGAAGGTTTTCTTGTATCCGCCCGGCCCGTCGTAGTTGCCGCCGGTGCGCGAGGCCGTGTATTTCGAATTGCGGCCGTGCATCAGGGTGTAGCGCACCACGTTGCCTTGATCGTCTTTTTCCACTTTAGTCACCGTTCCTACGTGATATATTTTGCCCTTTCCGGCGCCGCTGTCGTGCTGGAACACACCGGGGTTGGTAAGCATATCGATGGTGAGGTTGCTGTATTTTTCGTCTGTCCGGCCAAAGAACATCACGCTACCGGGGCGGATGAGGTTGCGGTCGGCCAGGGCATTCTGCACGATGTGCAGGTTGTTGTGCTGATGGTACCAATAGGCAATCTGGCGGGTATTGCGATCCTCGGTGTAAGTCGGGTAGGTGTACTTCGACTTATCGCCAAAGGTTTTGATCTTCTTCTGTATCAGGTCTTTGATTTTGTGATAGATGCCGGAGCAGTCCTGTCCGAGTTCGCTTTTGTATTCCAGTTTTTGGGCTTCCAGGTCCTGGGCAATCAGGTCGAGCACGATGGACAGCCGCTCGTCGTCTACGGCACGATCTCTCAGCTTTTCGCCGGGGGCAGTGGTGGATGTCACGGATTGAGGGCCGGAATTGTCGATGGGGGCGACCTCTATTTTCTCCCTGGGGGCTGGTTGCTCGGCGGCGCCCGTTTGTGCGGAGGAAGCGCCGTCCGTACCGGTAGTATCGGAGTCAGCGGTATTGCCGGTATCGGTAGCATCCGCAGTGGCCGGTTGTGGTGGGTTCGGCGTTTCCGGCACTTCTGTTGCCGGTGTGGATGGCTGGGCAGTTGTAGTTTTTTTGTCGCCCTTGCAGCCGGAGAAAAATACCGTGAAGAAAACAAAGGTTAAGACGGTAGCTGAATAGATGGATATGCGTTTCATATTAATTTGGGTTTAGTCATGAGAACTAGTATTCGGTTTTATATTTAAATGGGTGGTAAAAGGTTACCTATATTCCACGTATTTACTAAGCCTGTAGCGTCAAATGTATGGATGGAGGAGATAAGCCGGTGAGCTCTTTTAGAGTTAGAGTATGTTGGTACCTATTTAGATATAATGGTATTTTGGTATTGCGGTTACCTGGAGGCCCACCGTTGAGAGCCGGAGACGGCATCCAAAAGCACCTGGCCGCAATACCGGCCTGCCTACCTGCGGCGAGCAGGCAGGAAAACGATAAAACCGGAATACCTAAACAGTTACGTATGTTTACTTTATAGCTCCAATATGATAAAAACATCTCCTGATTGCCAAAGACATTTTCAGGGGATTACCACAAAAAGAATAATAATTTTTAACAATTTTTATATTTAATCATCTAGTTATCATAACTTTACCAGCATCAATCCACCATAACAATGTCCGCTATTTTTTCTTCAAAATTCGTACGCCTGCTCCAAACCTTCGACGAGGCGGAGCTCAAGGCCTTCGACACCTGGCTGCAATCGCCCTGGTGCAATACCAATAAAGGCCTGATCCGGCTTTTGGGCCGGCTGAAAAGGTATCACCCGGACTTTGAGGATGCGAAGCTGACCAAGGAAAAGCTGTTCCGCAAGGTGCTGCCCGATGGCAAATTCAGCGATCGGAGAATGAACAATCTGATGTCGGAGGGATATCTGGCGGCGGAAAAATTCCTCATTTTCCAGCGCTTCTCCCGTAACGACGGGCTGCAAAAAGGGCTGCTGGCAGATGAGTTTCAAAGCCGGCATCTGGACGAGTGGTTCTTCAGAGACGCTGAGCACGAAATTAGCCGACTGGAAGAAAAAGAAGTTAAAGATTGGGAGGGCCACCTCGATCTGTTTCGACTGTACCGCCGAATCTACCACCACCCCAACCAGAACCCACGCATGCAGCCAGGCGGTTCCCCGATCGTGAAAATGGGGGAACAACTCGACTTGCTCTACCTGTTGGAAAAAGCCGCCGTCATCAACGAAAAGATCTCCCGCAACCGGCTCCTGCAAGGAGAAAACCACGAGGTACAAAGCGAGCTAAAAAAATGGAAGGCCGTCAGTGAAGGCATCCGGCACCCCTCCCTCGATCTTTATAGAATGCGGTTTGCCTATGCGGAAGAAAACCGCATCGCCCAGTATTGGGAACTGCGTTCAACGCTGTTGGATAGCATGGGCCAACTGAACGAAAAAGAACAAAAGCTCCATCTGTTATCCTTGCTCAACGACACCATGTCGTTCATCAAATCCGGCCAACTCGATATCACGGAATGCCTGCCGCTCTATCAGTTGGGGTTAAAGATGGGTGTACTCCTGCATCAGGGGAAACTGACCCGCAACACTTACACCACGATCGTGGCCGCCAGTAACACGAAAGGTACATTTGAATTCACCGCCCATTTCATCAAAACCTACACGAAACACCTCGATAAAAAGATACGGGCCGATTGCTCCAGTTGGGCCGAAGCCCATACCGCCTACTGGAAGAAAAACCTGGAGTTGTGTTTAAGTATTCTGCAAAGCCATAGCTTCAAGACACCTTATTTTCAAATGATCAGCCGGGTATTGGCCACCCAGGTGTATTTCGACCTGTACCTGAAGGATGATTCTTACCAATCCTACCTGTTCAACTTCTTTGATACGTTTGAAAAATGGCTGGGCCGGGAAAAGGTCTGGTCGAAGGCTGCTACAATCTCTTTCCTGAGGTTTGTGCAGAAGTGCCGGACCCTGGCCCGATATTATGGGGATACCAATACTGATCCCCAAAAGGTGGCAAAACTACTGGACGATGAGCACAACATTCAGGCGTTGAACTGGCTGAACCAGAAAAAGGAAGAGG
>JACJYG010000028.1 GCA_020636215.1 Lewinellaceae bacterium | reverse complement strand
ATAAAACGTATATTCGAATCACCCGGGCCGCCGTATCAAAAGAAATGACGGATTCTTTCTTTTCCACTGATGATAAGGATAAATAGAAAGGCATTTACTATGAAGTTCAAAGAGGACAGGGCTACCCTGCTTGCCTGCATCGGGATAGCCTTCGTCTTCTGGCTGCTGATCAAGCTCTCTCAAACTTACCGCGCCGAAAAACAAGTCGCCTTCCAGTTCGATATCCCCCCCGGCCAGGCGCTGGCCACCCTGGCGCCCGACGATATGACGGTACAAATAGAAGGAACAGGCTGGGATTTGCTGTTCGACTTCTTTTCCAGCCGGACCGTCCGGCTTTTCTATGACTTGTCCGGCACCACTCAGCTCAACCTCACCCGGGCACAGCTCCGGTCGGATATCCTGCAGAACTTATATTCCAATGACATCGCTATCCTGGACATCAACCCGGAAACCCTCAACCTGGACCTGGAGGAGAAGTTCTTCAAACAGGTCCCCGTCGTGGCCAGAGACAGCCTTGGCTTTGCTCCGGAACACCAACTGAAGTCCCCCGTTACCCTGGTTCCCGATTCAGTGGAAATAGCCGGCCCGGCCACCCTGGTCGCCGCTATCGACAAATGGTTTACCGATTCCCTTTTCCTGCCCGGCCTCAAGTTCAGCGTCACCCGTATGGTTAAGCTCGAAGAACCTGACCGGGAACTTTCCCTGTCGACAGGCCAGGTTGAAGCCCGGATCGAAGTGGAGCCCTTCACGGAAAAGACCATGTTCGTCCCCCTGGTCATTAAAAATGCCCCGGATAGCCTTCGGATTTTCCCGGAAAAGATCACCGTCAGCTGCAAGCTCGGCCTGAGCCGGTATGATTCCGTTTCCTACCGGGACTTTACCGCCGAAGTTGACCTGAAGGGCGTTTCCCCCAACGCGCCTAACAACAGCGTGCCCATCGTGATCACTCAAAAGCCCGGTTTCGTAGAATCCCTGCAGTTTACGCCCAAGTCGGCGAAGTTCTTCATCGTGGAAAAGCCCGAAAAACAATAAAAAAAACTGCCCCGCACATCCACAAGGGCGGCGGGGCAGCCCACACACTATGAGAACACCCATTATTTCTTTAGCCGGCTCGCCAGCTGTGATTTCTTGCTTTTCTCTTTTGCGAAAATTCGCTCATTTGCCAATTTATTAATATAGACGCAGGATTGCCCCCCGAGGTTATGCCCGGATGCGTTATTGTTTTGTTATAAAAATTTGATTTGGTTAAGGTTTTTTTTATATGCACCTGATGGCCAGTGCGTTAGCCTGTTAATCTGTATCCGCTCAAAACGTAGTGGCAGCGGCTACCCAAGTTATTGAAAAAAACCGTATACTGTCGTCATCAAAAGATGCTTGACCCGATCCGCCATATCGACCCATCGTCCATTAAGGATATAGATACCTTCCGCGACATCGTGAAGTTGTTGCTCAACATCGTGGAGCAACAATCAGATCAGATCGAGCAGCTCCGCCAAGAGAACCAGGAGTTGAAAGATGAAATTAACCGGCTAAAGGGAGAACATGGCCGGCCTAAGTTTCCTAATGCCGGCACAGGGGAAAGCAAAGATGTCTCGTCCGAAAAACAGCGGCGTAAAAAGAACCGCAAAAAAGGAAAAAAGAAACCTAAAATTAAAATTGACCGGACTGAATATCGCCGGGTGGACAAAACGGTTTTGCCGGCTGACGCCCAATTCAAAGGTTATGACGAAGTAGTACAGCAAGAGCTATGCTTGGTCCGCCGCAATACCCTTTATAAAGTAGAACGCTATTATTCGCCCAGCCAGGGGAAGTTGTATCGAGGCAGCCTGCCAGAAGAATACATTGGAGAATATGGCGCGGGCATCCAAAGCCTGATGCAAACCCTGCACCATGCGTGCGACGTGACTCATGGGCGGCTGGGCGTTTTGCTCAAAAGCCAAGGCATAGTGATGTCCGCCGGCACAATATCCAATATATTGCTGCGCGGCAAGAGCTGGCTTTGAAAGAACAACGGAGGTCTTGCGGGCAGGCATACAGGTAGGCCCTATACCAGAAGCCGACAGCACAAAAAGCAAGGAAAAAGTAAGGGCAAAGCCACGCACAAATCATTGGCGCAGAATTTTTCACGGTGTTTTATACTATGGATTCCAAAAGCCGCCTGACGTGCTGCGCCTTTTGGGCAACCCGCCCGAAGGCTTGCGGCTGTGCTTGAACGCTACCAGCCGTTAATTGTTCACGCGATTTTGGAGTGTCTCAAAGGACAGGCAATTCTGGAGGCGCATTTTAGCGGCGGGCGCCCGTGGGGCATCCCAGCCTTTAGCGCCTACCTCCAAGAGCATGCCCCCCAAATCCGGGCAAAGAAGAATATGTACCCCCGGATTTTGGAAAGCCTTGCCTTGGGGCACTATCATGAGCAGGTGGGTTTTCCGGTGGTAAAATCGCTGCTTAGCGACGATGCGCCGGAGTATCTAAGAATTGCCCTGTGGCTTCACGCTTTGTGCTGGATACACGATGCGCGCCATTACAACAAATTAACCCCAAAAATAGAGCTGCACCGTTCTATCAAAGAAGAGTTCCAAAATAAATACTGGCAATTTTACTATCAACTCCTGGATTTCAAAGAACTTCCAGCCTCTCGGCAAGAGGCGCAAAAATTAATATTAAAAC
The DNA here is from genome assembly GCA_020636215.1 of Lewinellaceae bacterium. Taxonomy (GTDB): domain Bacteria; phylum Bacteroidota; class Bacteroidia; order Chitinophagales; family Saprospiraceae; genus JACJYE01. The sequence continues at coordinate 1,356 of JACJYG010000028.1, read as the reverse complement.
AGCAATTTGAAAGCCTCTTTAAGCCTTCTACTAATTATTTCCAGCTTAATGAGTGCATCAGCCGAACCCTGGCAAACAAAGATAAACTCCTGGCAGCCCTAGAGAATCCCGCCTTGCCCCTGCACAATAACGGCATGGAACTGGGGGCAAGGCGAGTTGTCCGCAAACGGGATATCTCTTTGCACTCTTGGTCAAAAACCGGCACCAAAGTCAGGGATGCTTTTATGTCCATTGTGGAAACTGCCAACAAACTCGGGGTCAACGCCATGGAGTACATCGCCGACAGGATTTCCCAAAAGCATGACATGCCTCATTTGGCTGATTTGGTGCGTCAGGCCTACGCCTGATTGCCACTACGTTTTGAGCGGATACGTTAATCTTTTTGTCCCATACTACTGGACTTGAAGTGCCAAAAACGCCGATAGCAATCGGCTTGGTGCCGCCTTAGTGTTTTCGTGTCTTAGTGGAAAAAAAAACGCCATGTACGGTAGTATGATCTTGTCCTGAAGAAATAGTTATCTTAGTAGCGAGTATTGATTAAAACTGCTCGCATGATCAAACCAAAGAGCGTAGAGGAGGTACTGGAAACCGCCAGGATAGAAGAGGTCGTCCAGGATTTTGTCAACCTCAAGAGGAGAGGGGTGAACATGATCGGCCTTTGCCCTTTTCACGCTGAAAAGACCCCGTCCTTTACGGTATCGCCGGCGAAGGGCTTTTACAAGTGCTTTGGCTGCGGCAAGGGGGGCGATTCTGTAAATTTCCTCATGGAGCTGGAACACATGGAGTTTCCGGAAGCGATACGCTATCTGGCGAAGAAATACGGCATCCAACTGGAGGAGACCGAAGTTTCCCAGGAAGTCAGGCAGGAACAGCAATATCAGGAGAGCCTTTTCCTGGTCAATGAATTCGCCAAAAAATACTACCAGGACCAACTCTTCAATACGGATCTTGGAAAAAGCGTGGGGTTAAACTACTTTCGGGAAAGAGGCTTCCGGGAGGAGATACTAAAAAAATTCGGGCTGGGATTCGCTCCCGACAAGACGGACGCGTTTACCCTCCGCGCCACTCATGCCGGCTACAATTTGGACGTACTCAAAAAGTTGGGCCTGACGAGCCAGTACGGGCGCGATTTTTTCCGCAACCGGGTGATGTTTGCCATTCACAACCTCTCGGGCAAGGTCATCGGCTTCGGAGGCCGCATTTTGGTGAAAGATGTGAAGGCGCCTAAGTACATCAACACCCCGGAAACCGAAATATACAACAAGAGCAAGGTGCTCTACGGCGCCTTTTTCGCCAAGCGCGCTATCCGCAAGGAGGACGAGTGCATCCTGGTCGAGGGCTATACCGACGTGCTTT
>JACJYG010000027.1 GCA_020636215.1 Lewinellaceae bacterium | reverse complement strand
AAATCTTTGCCAAATCTTTACCTTTGAACCATCTGTTTTATCTCTAGGGAGATTTTCAAAGAATAAATTGGGCAGGATGGGCTACTATCTGGAAAACCAGGAATCTTTCCCGGAGGGCATACGGCGTATCGGGCTGGAATTGAACAATGCCGCCATTGATGCACTGGCCAACGATGATGAGGCTATGCATGAAGGCATTCATGAAGCCCGCCGGTGCTTTAAGCGTCTGCGCTCGCTATTTGAGCTTATCCGGGATGTAACAGGAAAAAGCCATTATCGGGAAGGCAATGATTTCTACCGGAGCCTTGCCCGTGAACTGGAAGGCCTGCGAGATATAAGTTCCCTGATCGAGGCGGTGGAGTTGTTGCGCGGCCATTTTGGTGAAGTTGTCAGGACGGAAGCTTTTGACAGCCTGTCGGCCCTTTTGCAAGAAGAAAAGGATGCCCTTCAAAAAGGGCTGTCTGAAGGAATTAACAATGTAGAAAAAGTGATCCATGAACTTCAGCAGGGGCGCGAGCAGTTTGTAGCCTTGCCTCTATATGAAAATTGCCTCGGTGAAGTTTTGCATGGATTGTACCGACAGTATAAGGCGGGCTTTAGGTTGTTTCAAAAAAATGCCAATACCCCTACTGTCCAGGATATGCATGATTGGAGAAAGCGGGTCAAGCATCTGTGGTATATGCATGAGCTGTTGCAAAAAGCCTGGCCCAAAGTTTTTAAAGCTTATTTGAAATCCTTCAAAGAGCTAGGTGATACACTGGGTGATTATCACGACCTTGCCCTTCTAAAGGAGAAGTTCAAAGATTTTGGAAGCCGCTTTCCAGATGATTCTCGTCGCTTACTCCATGCTATCGCTCAGGAGCAATTGGAACGCTTGCACCATCATGCGCTGCAGCTTGGGCGCCGCCTTTTTGCCGAAAAACCGGATGCCTTCGCCCAGCGCATGCGGAACATCCTCCAGGGCTGGGAAATAAAAGGCCTTCACGGCAAAAAAAGCAGGAATAAACCCCCTCGCCTCCAATAATTCCAGAAAAAAATCCGGCCGGACTCAGAACCAAACCGCTTTCTTTTTGTAATAGTCCTTTGTAGCCGGTGTATAATAATCCGGCGCTCAATAGCTTAGCAACACCACAATTAAGATTTGACCATAAAAAATATTTTCATGAAGATCTTGCCCTTGATCACCTGTTTTTGCCTTTTTAGCAGTTGGGGATTCGCCAATGATGAAGTTCCTCAGATCGTCAAAGATGCCTTTGCCCAACTCTATCCCGAGATAAACGCCCCGGATATCTACTGGGAATATAGCAAAGATGGCGTTATCGCGACTTTCCAGGACCACGGCCGCCTGACCAAGGCTTATTTCGATGAATCCGGTAAATGGAATGAAAGCCGCATTCGCCTATACCTCGACCAACTTCCCCTTCCAATACGCACCCTCCTGGAAAAAAAATACCGCAATGTCGACATCACTTTTATGGGAAAGGTGCTCTTCCCTGACGGCAGCTATATCTTCCGCATTGAATCGGAATATTACGAAGAGGTCGTTATCAATCTGATGGATAAACAAGGCGTACTGCTACAGGAGCAGCGCATTCCCTTCACCGAGGGGCTGGAGGTCTACTAGAAGTATTCCGGGGCTATATTGTAGAAATGGTTACATGGCTCGATGGCTTTATCGTAGCCCTTGGGCATGTCAACAATTTCGGTAAATCAGCCCTGGATATTTATAATCCTATAACCCTGGATTCAGGGCGTACCCAATCGGTAATCCACACCTATCACATATTGGGTGTAATTGTACTTGCCCTCCGTTCTGTTCAGGATCTCGTAATTAAAAAAGCCCAGGTCCAGGCTCCAGGCTTTTTTCAGGGGTACATTCAGGCCGCCGCCCAATCCCCAGTAATACAAGCCTGCCTGGCGATAGGGGTCTTCTGCACCGCAAGTGCAATAGTTCCCGTAATTAAGGCTGGTTTCCAGGTACAGGCGCTGCCGCCAGCGCGGAACAAAATTGTATTGTTGGAACAGGCCCACCATGCCGGAATTGGCCCGTTGGTTGTCAAAGCTTCTGTTCCGGATCAGTAATCCCTGAATGCCCGTTCGCATGCGTTTTCCCCAATAGTCTGTCCCGAAATTAAAATTGTAGGACCATTCCCGGAAAGTATAGGATTCACCCGTATTGGGATTGGCTAGCTCCGGTTCCCAGATAAAGGTCGCAGAGGCGCCAATGGTGGCGTTTCGGAAGTTGCCGTTTGCTGGCTGGGCCTGCAAAGAGGGGCTGGAAAGGAGCATGGTAGTAAGTACCAGGGCATAGAGGGCAAACTGAGGATCTTTTTTCATACGAGCATTTTTTCTACTTGTACGATGAGGTACGGGCTGCAAGTATCAATTAACACATTTTTCTCTCTTGCCGCGCCCGAGGTACGATTAAGGCTGTAAAGCCCCATAATTTATTCCACATACTCCTTTCGGATGACCAGGGTGAAAAAGTCGTGATCGCACTCCAGGTAGCCCTGATCGTAGCAATAGCGGTAGGTGTTGCCGGATTTGGTCACAAATTCATTCGTGAAGTAGCTGAATTTAAAACCGCGCTCCAGCAGTTTGTCGCGGTGTACCCGGGCCTTTCCGGAAGGGTTGAGTTCCGCCAGGATCCGGCGGTTCTTTCGCAGAATATTATTGATGTTGCGGATGAAGTTGGTGCCGTCGCTATTCAGGCGGTTGTTGTAGCTACTGCGACAATTATCAGAACAAAACCGTTTGTCGGCCCGGCCGGTGATCTCTTCTCCGCATTCGATACAAATTTTTTTCATGTTTGCCAGGTCAGTTTCCTAAACTTCCAAACATCAAATTACATAAAGACTGGGAATTCTGGCGGGTAAAAATGGGTAAAATCGGGTAATTCCCGGCCTTACTGGCAAAGAGGGCCGCTATTTTGAGGCTCTCTAATCCGCCTTTTCAAATCTTCCAACGTTTCTGGGAAAGGAAGTGGTTATACTCCCGCACGATGCCCGGCAAGTCTTGAAACTTATAGCCTTCTCTACCGATCTTTTGAGAAAGTTCCGGCGCTGTTTTTCGAAGCAGGCGGCGCATCTTGCCTTTATAGCCTACCTTGCGGATGCGTGTCGGTTTTTTATTTTCAAACTGCAACCAGAACTCACTGACTTCGTATCTCTTCACCTGAAAGGAACCCTGAATAAAACCCACCGTTACCTGCGATTCCGGCGCCTGATATAAGGACAGGGCCTTTCCTTTTTCTATAATGCGCAAAAAATGCCAGGCATTCCTCACCGGCATCGACGCATAGGCTACATAATTTTCCTCGTTTTTGTAAACAAAGCCTTTGATCAGCTCTGCGTGGATGTGGTAAACAGACCCAAAATCATTGATGAATACAACGATACTGGAATAGTCCGACTGATATACCTCGCCAATATATCCGGTAAGTTGCCGGCCATTCTTGGTGACAATATAACCGCGAAGCGGGCTGGCATGCAGGTTGGCTCCAAGGAAGATAAAGAATGAGACAAGGGCGAAAAGATGGTAGAAACGCTTCATAGGCAATAGGTTGTGCCAATGAAAGTTAGCGGGTTTTTAATGGATTTAAAAAAAAATGGCCCGGCTTTTTCCGCCATGGGCGCGACAGATAGGCCGGCGGGGGCCCTGCTCAGATGCTCGCTCCTTGGGAACTGATGCTGTGGATGCTACAGCTCCAATAGCATCCACAGCATCCACAGCATCCACAGTATCCACAGCATCTACAGTATCCACAGTATCCACAGTATCTACAGTATCTACAGTATCTACAGTATCTACAGTATCTACAGTATCTACAGTATCTACAGTATCTACAGTATCTACCTCAGAAACTCCACCCCCCGTATCTCCTTGCGGTCATAATATTCCCGTGCTTTTGGAGAGTAGGCTTCAATGGTTTCGAATGTTACTTTCACCTTACTGCCGATTACCTTGCCAGGTTCGCTGATAAAGCGGTCGGACCCGTTAAAATAGCGAAGCCAAAGGAACTTGTGCGTGCGGCCGGACTCATCAACAACGGTTACCTGAGCAATTTCATCGCCATCAATGGCTTTGACCGTACCGGTGAGTTCTTCCACTACGCCTGGCGCCGGCATGGTGGCCACTTCCGTTTGAACGGACGCCATTTTCATCAGCACCGTAGGGCATTTAAATGCCATCTTCATGCCGATCTGTTCTCCTAGCTTGGTCATCGCATCGGAGTCGCTGAAGTTCAGGTCGCCGTATTGCTTTTGGAATTCATCGGCGTGGGCGCCTACCGATTCCATAATGCAAAAGCCCAATTGCATCTGCAATTGGTCAGCGTCCATCTTTTCTACATCTTTTTTGGAAATACAGGTGCAGGCCTCATCCGCCAGCTTATCCATCAGGTCCTGGGCGCTTAAAGGCATGTACAGGCCTAACAACAATAGGAAGGTCAGAAAATTCTTCATTTTCATGGCTTTGGTTTTTGCCGGCAAGATACGGGATTTTTTCAGTACCCCCGTCTATCAGTTAGACTCTGGACTTCCAAAGCCCAAAACAGTTCAAGGGCATATGGAAAAGGAAAAATTGTGCGGAGCAGGTTTCATTATTGCCCTTAATTTTAGTTCTGATTTTTCTATCTTCAATGCTAAATTAAAATTCCCGGATATGTCACCCTTTCTTGCAGAACTCATTGGCACCGCTATATTAATCCTGCTGGGTAACGGCGTAGTGGCCAATGTAGTGTTGGATAAGACTAAAGGTGCTCAAAGTGGGTGGATCGTGATCACTTTTGGCTGGAGCATGGCGGTCTTTGTGGCCGTATTAGTCGCTCAGGACTACAGCGGGGCGCATATTAATCCGGCGGTCACTATCGGGCTGGCGCTGGCGGGAAAGTTTCCCTGGGCTTCGGTAGGCCTCTATCTTCTGGCCCAATTTCTGGGTGGTGCTCTGGGCGCTACGCTGGTTTGGCTGGCCTATCGCCAACATTACCACGCAACAGAGGACAAATCACTGAAGCTCGCCACGTTCTGCACTGCTCCTCAGATTCGGCATGACCTTGCGAATTTGTTTTCCGAAATGCTGGGAACCTTTGTGCTGCTTTTTGCGGTATTCTCCCTCACGGGGCCCAACCTTGTACCTGGCAACCCCGGCCAACCAGTGGGCTTGGGCTCCCTGGGCGCTCTTCCGGTCGGATTGATCGTATTGGCCATTGGCCTGAGCCTGGGCGG
>JACJYG010000026.1 GCA_020636215.1 Lewinellaceae bacterium | reverse complement strand
GGGCGCCATTATCTGCCATTCCTTCGATCGTTTTCACTTCGCTGCCGTCGGCCTGTACGGCCAGCATGGTACAGGACTTGACGGCCTTGCCGTCGACCAGGATGGTACAGGCGCCGCAGTTGCTCGTGTCACAGCCTACGTGCGTGCCCGTCAGGCCGAGCACGTCGCGCAGGTATTGTACCAGCATCGTCCGCGGTTCGACCTCATGGCGGTAGGCTTTGCCGTTCACCGTTACCTGAATTGTTGTTGCCATAAGAAAATGTTGCTTTTATCGGTTATAATAAGATTAGGTTCAGAAGGAATAAACCGGCCAGGATCGCAAGGAGCATCTACCGGAAAACCTGAAGGGTTTGCCGCCGTCAACCTTTATTTTCCAATTCCTCTTCCAGCGCCTTGAAGAATTGCTTGCTCAGCGTACTGGCCACGCCGGACATGACGCGCTGGCCGGTCCGCGCCAGCAGGCCGGAGAGGTTGGCCTTGCCGTCGAAATACAATTCGGTCTCCTGGCCCGAAACGGGTTTCAGTTCAATCTTCACATCGGCGGCGACGTTGCCGATCTTGCTGTTTTGCTTGATGTTGAGGATGAAACTTTGGGGTTCTTGTTTTTCCAGCACATTGAGGTTTCCGGAGAAGGTGCCGCTGACCGGCCCCATTTTGACATCGGCGACGGCCTTGTACTGGTCCTGCCCGATCTCTTCCAGCCTGGAGACGCCGGGGGTTATCCGGGCAAGCGTGTCGGTGTCCATGAGTTTGGACCAAATCTCGTTGGCAGAAGCGTTGAATTTGTGCGTACCTGTAAGCTGCATAGCTTTTGGGTGCTGTTTTAGGGATTGGAGATGAGGTTTTTCAAGGCTGCTAAAGTTAGCAATTATATTCAGAAATATAAAGTGGAGGGAATATAAAAATTGGCAAAAGAAAGCTTTGTCAAAATTCGGTAAAAAACACAGGGTTTTAAGCCTATTATTATTGCGTTTACGGGTTTGTTGGGCAGTTATCGGTTGCCGGTTGTTTGTTGTTCGGGAGGCAATTTCTCCTGTAAAGCATGCACGTATCGCCACAAAAATTTATCCGGCTCAAAGAGACGGGACATGCCTCACTCCCTTCTCAGAATCTCCGCCGGGTTCACCCTCAGCACCCCCAGCACCTTAAAGCTGATCGTGCCCACTGCCAGCAGCACCACCCCGATGGCCGCCCCGGCCATCAGCCCGCCGTGCAGCCCGGCGTGGATGGCGAAGATGCTGTCCATCAGCTTCCAGGAGAGGAAGGCGCCGCCGGCAGCGCCGAGGATGGCCGCAACGGCGAATATCCAGAGGTAGTTCTTGTTGATCAGGTAGGCGATATGCGTCGCCTGCGCGCCGACGATGCGCCGGATGGCGATCTCCTTCAGGCGCTTCAGCACGTTGAGCGAAACCATGGCAAACAGGCCGGTCATCGACAGCAGGATGGCCACCAATGCCTGAAACAACAGCATCCATTTGATGTTGTTGCTTACCAGCAGCTCCTCGGCCAGGATTTCGTCCTGAAAAAAACCGCGGTAAGCCTTTAAGGGGAACAACCGGGCCCACTCCGCGCGCAGCTCTTTTTCCAGCGCCAGCAGGTTTTCTGCCCGGGCCCGCACCATCAGGAATTGATAATCTTCAGGCTCTACGCGGGTAAGGGCCAGCGGAGCGACCGGATTGAAGGCGCTCTGTTGCACAAAATCTTTGACGATGCCAACGATGGTATAGGTTGCCGAATCCATGGCTACCTGCTGCCCGAGGGGCTGCTCCCAGCCAAATTCCTGTACCAGCCGCTCATTGACGAGCATGGCCCGGTTGTCGGATTCCAGCTCCTCCCGGAAGGAGCGGCCTTCCGCCATCTTGATGTCCATCATTTCCAGGTAGTCTTTTCCGACGCCCATGTAGAGGATGTCGTACTTCTCGCCCCGGGCTTCCAGGTCCTTGCCCCGCAGGCTGTATCCCAGATGGTTGGCTGCCCCGGCCATCTTTTCTACCTTGGGGTTGCGCTGCAGCGCCTGTTCCAGCCGGTTGAACTCGGCGGCATTGTCCACCCGGCAGCCCAGCAGCCCGTGCCGGTTGTAGCCCCGGTCCATATTTTCCTGGAAAGCGGCGTTGCGGGCAAAGGAAAGGCCAGTGAGCACTGCCATCAAAGCGATCATCACCTGCACGCCCATCAGTATCCGGGTGAAGAGGTTGGAGCCGCCGAAGCGCAGCTTGCCGCGGAAGATGGCCGACGGCCGGAAGCTGCTGATGTAAAAAGCCGGATAAGCCCCCCCAAGCAGAGCGGTTGCCACTAAAATGAAGGCGAGAAAAGCCAGGAGTGGCCCGTCGGACAGGTAGTTGGCCTCCAGATACAAATACGGCCACATCCGGTTGTAAGGGGGAAGCAAAACTTCCACCAGCCCCAGGCCCACCAGGAGGGCCAACAGGCTGATGAGAAAATTCTCCCCCAGCAACTGCCCGATGAGTTGCTGCCGGGTACCCCCCATCACTTTGCGGATGCCCATCTCCCGGAGGCGGCGGCCGGCAGCCGAAATGGCCGTATTCGTGAAATTGAGGCAGGCGGTAAGCAGCAACAATACCGCCAGGAGAATAGGCCCCCATACCGCCGATACCGGCAGGCTCTGCCGCAGGTAGTTGCCGCGCACCTCGCCCCGGGCGGCGCGGTGGGCGGAATCCACAAAAGGCTCCAGCACATAGGAACTGGCCTTCAGGCGATCAATGTGCTGGTTGTGCAGCCCAAGGTACTTGTCGTTCAGTTCCCCGGCTATTGCCGCAGGCGGGCGGGTGCCTTCCAACTCAAAGAAGGTGAGCCCCGTGAAAAAACTCCAGTCATCCGGTGCCTGTTTCCCGCCATTGACCTGCAGGTTGTCGAAGTGGGTAATCAGGCTGTAATCTATGCCCGAATTCATCGGGCGTTCCTCCAAAACAGCGCCTACTACCAGAACCTGCTGAAAGGGCTCGCCGGGATGAAGAACCAATTCCTTGCCGATGGGGTTCTCCTCTCCAAAGTAGCGTACCGCTACAGGCTCGCTGATCAGCACTTTGTTGCGGTCACCCAGCGCCTCATAACTGCCTGCCCGGAGGGAAAAACCGAACAGCTGGAAAAAGCCGGGATCCGCATACTGTATGCTTTCGCTCAGCACCGTCTCGCCCCGCTTTACCGCCGCCTGCTGGTATTCTACCCGGATACAACGTCGGATGCCCGGAATGTCCTGTACTGACGCCGGCCCCAGAGGAAGAGGCACCAGCCCATATTCCAGCCCGTTGCTCTGCCGGATCATGTTGACGCGGTAGATGCGGTCCCGCTTTTCGTGGAAGTCGTCAAAACTCCGGTCGAATGCATAATTGAGGTAGGCGATGACGCTGCAGGCCAGGGCAATGCCGAGGCCCATGACGTTGATGCCGAAATAGAGCTTGTTCTTCCAGATATTGCGCAGGGCGATCTTGAGGTAGTTGTGGAGCATACGTTGAAGTTTTGCAGGGGCAACCCGTTTTTCCGGCCGGCGGGCATTTTTTGCAGGGACAACCCGTTTTTCCTGGCCGGCGCAGATGCCAAGGGGAAAAACGGCTTGTCCCTGCCCGCAGCTGACGTTGGACAACTGGTGAAGCTTTGTACACAGCCCAGGACTACCGCTGGCCTCATACATCTTACACAACCCCAGGTTCCTACTGGCCCGTACATCCCCGACCCTTCGGGTACGGGGCAGGCTGTACAAAGCCCCGGCAATCTTCGTCCAACCCTGGACGGACAGCCAAAAACGGCTTGTCCCTTCCCGGATAGCGCCAAGATTCGTGCCAGGGAGAAGGGCGTTGATAATCAACATTTTACCATTCAGTCTTCGTTTTGTGGTGTTCGTTATCGGACAATGTTTGTTCGGATGTGGACAATGGGGGGGCTGCCGCAATCCCGTAGGGATTTCAGTTCTTTGCCAGGGCCACAGGCCCTGGTTTTAGAGCCCGGCAGTAAGGGAGTCCTGTAAGGACGACAGGTTTTGCGCCAAGAAAGGCCGAGGCGGGTTCCAACCCAGCGGGATTGTCCCGCCGGCCTTGGGGGCTATCGCTCCCCGACACTCCGTGTACGGGGCAGGCTTTACAGAGCTCTGGGAACTCCCCCATTATAACCAGGGCCTCACAGCCCTGGCAAAGGGCTAAAATCCCTACGGGATTGACGCAGGGCACTGCGGAGCGAAGCGCTGTAACCCGGTGGTTGCCCCCCCGTAAAAGCTGGTATATTCTTTCAAAAAAATCAGGCCACCGGCTTCAGCTTGGCCTCTAATTGGAAGATCATTTTATCTTTGATGAGGTTGAAGGCTTCGTACAAACCGCCTTCCATGGCTTCCGGGATAGATTCCAGGGTAACGGCATATTTTTTCTGGGTCAGCGTAAAGTACAATATCCTTGCCTCTTCCGAAGTCAATTCGACCGGGAGGACATCGTCGACGATATCGCTGATGGCATCAAACTTCCGGAAAAGGTTGTTGAGGGTATTCACCAGGCACCAGTCGATTTCCTCTTCCTTTTTGCCGGCGACAAAGTGTTCGATGAGGTAATGCAGCTGCAGGCAATAAACGCCAGCGTCAACGGTCCTTACTTTTATGGTTATCATATCAGTTGTCTTCTTTGTTTCCCGGAGGGCGGCTTTTTTTGGAGGAGGTTGTATAATATTGAGCATTAGGATTAAGTTTTAATCCGATGCAATGTAACGGTTATTGTCAAAAAAAACAAATAAGCAATGGTAAAATTAGTTTAAATCGTATTTTTTGTCAAAAACTTTTCTTTTGCATAAGCAATGTTGTGTTTGGGCATTTCGCCCATTTCCACGTATTTCCAAGCATTTCTAGGTATTTCCGCGTTTCAGTCCAGGTACTTACGCCTCTTCCCAAGCCGACAAACTTTTCCGTACTTTAATCTTTTCTGCTGAAACTCCCCAAGGCATTTTCCGTATACAATGTTGTCTCGTTAGGGTGCAGTTTTCTACTGCGCTCTGACTTAATAGACTATGTCTGTGGGGAGTGTTTTCAGGTTGTTGGCGGCGCATAGGATGGAGTAGGGGATTATGAAAATGTCAATGAAATTGGTTGATATACACAAGTTCAAGTATGGTGAATTAGTGAAGGAAAAGTTGAATGAATATGAAACAAATGATGCCTAACACCGCGCAGCGCTTATAGCCAGCAAAAGCCGGCTTCGTCACCGGTCCAACCGTTGCCGCGCAAGTCGTCGCTTCGGGCTACGCCGAGACACGCCCACTATAACCAATTAAAAAAAGAAAAAATGATATTTAATCTAAACAAAGCCAAGTATGAGATAAGCCGGAGAAAAGGGCTTCGTTTATTCGAAATAGGGTGGAAAGAAGAAGACTTTCAACGATTGATGTATGAAAATCTTGATGTTCTATTGCCAGAAGATGAATTGCTTTTGATAATGCAATCAAGAAGGTGGCAAGAAGAGCCAGATTTAATGGCAATAGATAGGAATGGAGATTTGTTCATTTTCGAATTGAAAGCATGGGAATCTCAAGATGCCAACCTTCTGCAAGTGATGAGATACGGGCAAATTTTTGGACAATATAGTTATGGCGACTTGAATGATTTGTTTTTGAAATTTTTTCCAAACGAGAAAAGTTTATTAGGAGCAATAAACAGGAAATTCAATACCGAGGTAAAGGAAGCCGATGTAAATCAAAAACAACAGTTCGTGCTAATTACAAACGGACTAGATTTTAAAACAAGAGCTGCGATTGAATACTGGGCAGGTCAGGGAGTAAAAATATCAAGTTGGATTTATAAGCTTTACGAATTAGAGAACCAAACTTTACTTGAATTCGAAACATACCGCAAGAATCCGAACCCATACGAGGACATAGACGAAGGGTATTATATTCTCAATACCAACAGCAAAGACGGAGATATTGACGATAATGATATGTTGAACGATCAAAAAGCAGCAGCATTTTTTGAACCCTGGAAATTCAAAATTGAACAATTGAAAAAAGGAGACAAGGTTTTTTTATACAGGTCAGGAACAGGAATAATTGCAAAAGGTATTGCTACGGGTGAATTGATAAAAAAAGCATATAGAGACAACCCAGAACATCCAAACGAAGAATATTCTATGAAGCTAAATAAATTCAGGATATTAGACAATCCAATTGCAGCTTCTGAGATAAAGAAAATTGCAGGAGTTAACTATGTGTTTATGCAGACAATGTTCTCAATAGATAAAGAAACTGGAGAAAAATTGTGGGATAGAAAATAAATTAGACTTGACAAGTTTCGAAAACTTGTCAAGTCTCGGCTTCGAAATGGGGAAGTTATTTTTCGCCGTTCCCTAAAGCCGGCAGCAAAAAGCCCTCCATCATCTTATCCACCTGCACATGCGCATAAGGCTGGTTGTAGGCTTTAGCCGTAATAACCACCACCAATGGCAAATCTTTAAAAATGAAAATTTTGTTGCCGCCGTTCCCGCTGGAATAAGAAACCTCGCAGGATTTGCCATCTACAGTATATTGCTTATTCCAAAACAGGTAGCCGTAATGCCCGCCTATTTCTGCCGGCAGCGCGATTTGCCGGCTCAGGCTCGATTCCACCCATGCTTTGGGGATGAGTTGCTGACCGTCCCAGGTTCCGCCATTTTTGTACAACTGGCCGTATTTTGCCAAATCCAGGGCGCTCATTTGCAAGCCGCCGGCAGTGTTGGGTACTTTTTGCGGAGTATATTGCCACTCATAATTTTCTATACCCAGGGGCTCAAATAGTTTTTTTCGCGTGTATTCCTCCAGCCCCCCCGGAACGGTTTGATTCAAAATATCGGGTTTCTATATACGGCCGAATCTCGATTTTGAGACGATGGCTGCCCTCGGCCAGCGCCTCTTCTCCTCCCCCTTTTTTCATAAACCTCATCCACAAAAAACGCCCCCAGGAATCTTCTTCCGTAGTGCTGAGCAACGGAACCCTGAAAACGGTCATCTCATTTTTATACCAACAGGAACCCGCCCCTGGATCGAGGTTTTCCTGATAAATTAGTTTGTCGTCGACATAAAAAGAAAACTGGTAATTTCCCTTTTTGCACAGCTGGTTTACGGATAAATCCGGCGCCAGTTCGTGCAGGTAATAGGTGAGGGTCTTACCCAGAAAAATCCGGATACTAAAGTCGACATTGTCTCGCAGCCCAAAAGAGGTTAAAAAATCCTTTTCGGCATACTCTTCCATAGGTATCGCCTCCCCCATGAAAGTAGCCCTTCCGATATTGGCCTCGTGAATGGCGCCGTGTATCTCTCCTTCCTGCAATACAAGCTCCTCTTCTGCCTGGCAGGAAGCCATTAACAGAAAAAGGGCGAGGTGAAAAAAAATAGTGGTAAATTTCATGCTAATTGGTTTTGCGTTTTTGTGAACGTGTAATTCCTCCGCCTATACCTCATACTGCGGCAACTCTACGCATTTCTATACATTTCCACGTTTCAATCCAGGTAACCTCCCTTTCCCAATCCGCCATTCAACCGGGCGGGCCACCTCAATCCTTTCTTCCCGAAACTCTCCAGGCTA
>JACJYG010000025.1 GCA_020636215.1 Lewinellaceae bacterium | reverse complement strand
AGGCGAAAGTCAGGAGCGTACGCATCATCAATGCGCAGGGGCGAATGCTTTCTGCTGAGCGGATCGGCGATGATAACCAGGCAGTAGTGAATGTCTCGGATTTGCCCTCCGGGTTCTACGTGGTGGAGGTGGAAACTGAAGAGGGAGGGAAAATGCTCCGGAAGTTTGTCAGGCGATGAGCATAACCAGAGCCGTCCCGGTTTTTTGAAATGCGCGGATTTGGCCTTTTTGATGCCAAATCTGCGAGATAAAAGCCGGCGGGCCGGCTGAAATATGGCCTCTGCCTGCGCCAAGGCTTTGGCAGACAGGTGCGGCCGCTCAGCAAGGCAGCAAGGTGACATCTTTTTCTCCATGGTCTTCCGGTGCAGAAAAAGGTGTCATCTTGTGCCGGGGTGCCCAACAAGTTTTCGCTTTACTTAACAAGACTTCGCCTTGTTCAACGCCCGCGAGATGACATCCGATAAAAGCCGGGGCAGGCTCTTCACGCGCAAAAGAACCCGGATGTGAAGATGTCACCTCGCGGGCTACCGGCCTGCATCTTGCCACAGGGAGCGCTTATCGACCCGAGCTAAAAATAAAGAATTAAGTGCATTAAAACATACTTTAATCTTAAAAAACCAATAAATTTCTTTTTTTGGTAACTTTTTGCCTATTTTTGCAAAACCAGCCCCTAAAAGCGGGCTAGGTTTAAGTTTTTATCGTAAACTATAACCAGGACCCCCAAAATGACAGCATCACTACGTTTTCAGATTGCGGCTTTGGCAGCCTTGCTTTGTTTAGGCTTATTTTTTGCATTAAAATCGGTAATTTTACCTGACGTTTATGCCCCGCCGCCAAGTTATGAAAAAGCACCCGGGTTAGAACTGGCCAGGATGTCGCCGACCAACGTGGAGATTTTTCTTCAGAGCCTCTTGGAGAAAGTAAGAAATGGAGAAGCGATCAGCTATGAGAGGGAGCAGTCCTTGAAAGCGATCAGGCAAGCCCTCTTGGAAAAAATGGCCGATCAGCCAGGCTTGTTGGCGAGATTACTGGCCATAATTGATGAAATTATCCTTCTAAATGATGAATTAATATACCCTGATGATGGAGATTCAAGAAGTGATGAAGAACGTTGAACAATATCTCGCTTATTGGCAAACTTATATTCAGCCATTGGTCGATAAAGAGCCAAAGCGGTACCTGCATTTCACCGATACCCTGAATCAAGTAGGCAAACGTTTCTACGGGCCGGATTTTTCTATCCAGTTCAATATCGCCGTTTTTTTGGCATTAGACCCTGCTCCCGGCGGGCCAATGTCAGATAAAGGCAATCGTTTAGAGCAATAAAAGATTCCGACGATGGAGAACCGAGAACTGATGAAAATAGTTGAACAGTATCACGCCTACTGGCATACTTATATATATCCCCTGGCAGACAAAGAACCTGGGCGTTATACCCACTTCAAAGACACTTTAAGGCATGTAGGCAGGCGCTTGTATGGCTCGGAATTTTCTTTAGAGTTCAGCGTCGCAGTCCTGTACTCCGTTTTTGAAGAGCCTGCCGGGGAGCCCATTTCAGATACGATGCAACAATGAGAGTTAGGCGATGGAGAGCCAGGAAGTGATGAAGAACTTTCATATTCCTCTACTTTCCCGCCCACACATCCTCCAAAAACTCCGACCCCTCCCCTACGCAACTCATCAGCAAATAATCCCTTGCCCGGGTACAGGCCACATATAGCAGATGCCGCTCCGTATTGTAAACGTCTTCTATTTCCAATTGGTCAGTCACTGCATTGAGGCGGTTGGGGTCCGGAATGACGTCTTCGTCTATGGCCATGACGGCCACGGCTCGGAACTCCAGCCCCTTGGCCAGGTGCATGGTGCTGAGGGTAATGTGCCCGGCTTTGGTTTTGAGGCGCTCGTCCAGTTCGCAGGCGAGCTGGCCGGACAACTGGATAGCCTTGCGGGCGCGGGGCAGTTCATTGGCGGAGCGGACGAAAAGGGCGATTTCCTCGGGCACTACGCCATCCTCCAGCCGCTTCTGAATCCAGCCACTCACCTGCCCGGCCTCTTCCGCCTCGGTGTCTGTTTGCAGCAGTTTCGGCGGCGGACCATTGAATACCGATTGGGTGTTCTTCCGGTCTTCGATATTCCCATCCACATCCTCGATGACGGCGCTGAGCAACTGGTCGGCCTGCTGGCGAATCTGGTGGCTGGTGCGGTAGTTGATCCGCAACGTGCTGGAGCGCCCCCGTACCTGGACGCCCAACTGCTTCCAGGAGAAAGGCGCCTGGAATATCCGCTGCCCCAGGTCGCCGGCAAAAAAGAGGCTGTTGGGGCGGTTTTGGGCCAGGGCGCCTAAAAAACGCAACTGCGGCGGGCTGATATCCTGCGCCTCGTCCACTACGATGTAATCATAGGGGGAATGTTGTCCAGGAGCCTCAAAATGATCGGCCAGGAAATGAAAGATTCCCGATTGAGTAATTTCGCCGAAAGCTTCCATGCGTTTAAAAACCTGATTGAAAATGCGCCACAGCTGCTCCCGCTTCGAGGCAGGCAGGCGGGTCCGCCGGCCGATGCGCGCAATGTCCCGGTAAGCTTCCCAGCCGGTTAACTGAAGCGGGTCAACCACCTCCTCCCATTCTTTTGTCAGAAAATAATCCGTGAAATCATGCTCCTGGCCTGCTGCCATCTCAAGGATATAACTTTCTATCTGCGATTGAGGCGCCAGATTCTTTTTGCCGCCCCTGGCCCGGTACAGGCGCTGCCCCACGCTGTCCAGGGAATAGATGTCGATCTGTTCGGCCAGTCGGGGTTCCGGGCGAAGCAAGCGCTTGCATTTATCATCAAGCGCGTAAGCCAGCGCATCTGAAAAAGTGGTCAATAAAATACGGCTACCTTCGTCATTCCGCGCCAGGTGAGCCGCCCGGTGCAAAGCCACGACGGTCTTCCCGGTGCCGGCAGTACCGGAAACCCGGGCCGGGCCGCTGAAGTCTTTTTTTACCATCTCCCGCTGGGCCGGGTGCAAAAACACCGTCCATTTGTCCCAGGGGTAATCGAGGGCCGCTGCCAGCTCTTCCTTGCTTTCAATGGTGCGGAAGCGGCGCAGGGCATCCGGGTGTTCGAAAGGATTGATGTCAGCGGGTACAGATTTGCGTACTTCAGGTATGGTGCCGGTGGCCAGGTCGAGCACGGCTTCGGCCGCCTCGTCCGGAAGGTGCTCTGATAGTTCCAACAACTGGTCTTCTTCGGCTGTTCTTAGCTTGTCCAGCCAGGCCTCAGGGATGCCATATTGCATCAAAAACTCATCCGTGAGGCCTTTCAGCGGATACTCCGGAAACGAAACCGGCCCGCTATCGGCTGGTTTGTAAACGGGCATTTCTACTTCCCTTACCATTTCCACGATTTCCACCAATTGGGCCGCCCCGGTGGTTGGGTGGACTTCCAGCTTCCGGTTTTCCGCCCATTTGTAGGCTTTCTCATGGTGATCGACGTAACAGATCAACAGGCTCTCTCCAGTGCGGTGCACAATGATGCGGATGTCCATATTCACGCTGACCGACCAAAACCGCTTGTCTCGGGCGCGGTCCAGCTTGTGAAAGCGCAGGCTGTTGCCGCTGGGGTCCATCTGCAGGTCAAAAACAGTCATCTTGGTGGCTTTCATCTCTTCGTTGGAGAGCTTGGCCAGGGATTTGTAGAAAGTGTCGGAGATGCGGAATTCCATTTATTGTGTGGTAAGGCGTTCAAGAAACTGTTTTGTGGAGATCACTTTTATATGAGGAAAATCTACTTCGCTGAGTATTCTAAAGTGCCGGTCGTCCGTGACGATAAAGTCTGCCCGGCCGTTAAAGGCACAATCGGCGAATTTGTTATCATCTCCATCCAGGTGGAGTATGGCCCACTTGAAGTAGATGTCAACTCGTTCGACATCAGGAGAGCGCACTAAAAAATCAACAATATTACCGGCTACCAGCGCATTGGCCTTTTGTTCTATGATTTCCGCATATTCGCTCAAAATATCATTGCTGATCAATAGCCGAAACCTGCCGCTCAAAAGGGCATCGAATATCGGCCGATACTTCGATTTGCGGCCAATACTCACAAGCAGTGAATTGGTATCTATTACTACCCGGTCCATTGGCTATTCAGTTGAACCCTTTGGCTCTTCGTCCTCGGATAGCCATTTTTCCATCGTCTCATTATTCCAGCCGCGCTCTTCCCAGAGCCGATCCATCTCATCGCTTGCCTGCTCTGCGAAGTAATTCGCCAGCAAACGCTTTACTTCCAGGAGTTGTTCTTCGCTCAACTCCAGGCTGTAGAGTTTCAGCAGTTCTAATTGCAGGTTGGTTAGTGGTTTATCTATGATCATGGCTTGCGTATTTTTTCATCAAAACAGCTTTAGGTATCTTTTTAGTTCCTACTCCACCCGCATCACCTTCATCACTTCATCTCCAAGATGGTTGATGATCTTCACCGCAATGCGCCCGGTTTCAGGTTTGTCGAATGGGCGGGAGGTATCGCCGTAGAGGCTTTGCCAGGCTTCTTCGTCCACCTCTGCCTTTAAGCTGCGCTTCAGGCTCTGGTAGGGGTCGTTGGCGCCCAGGAAGTAGGCGTGGCGCACGAAAAACATCTCTCCGTTGTAGTTGGTGTCCACAAACCAGCAGGCGATGCCGTCCGTGTCGTCGCTGCGCACCTTGCCGGTCTTGGGGTCAAAAATGTCAATGCCGTTGACCTTTACCTGCAGCTGCCTGCCTTCGGCCTCGATCAATTCTACGTCCGGCTCGCCGAAGACGACGAAGAGGTTGCCGGCGCCGGTAGCGGCCAGGTCGGTAGCCATGTGCAGGTCGGCATTCATGCGGGCTTTGAGCACCGGGATGCGCCCCAGCTTAGTGAACTCGGCGGAGTGGGCGTCGTAGTTGAAAGCGCAGGCGATGAGCAGGTCGAAACCGGCGTCGCCGGCTTCCCGGGCAGCTTCCACCAGGTCGGCCCGGGAGACGCTGCCATACTCGGGCCCGATGAGGATGCCCGCCCTCTTTTCTCTGCCGTCGCTTTCGGCATACCGGCCCTCGGCATGGATGAAATGGCCGGGCCATGGAGTGAGGCTGTCAAAGGTTATGCGGTCTTGCTTGTCCATCTGCTGCACGCCGGCCTTTTCCAGGTTGTGCAGGATGAGCCGGGCAAAATCGTGCGCCTCGCCGTAGGTAGCGGGGTCTTCCTCCGCCAACTGGTCGAACGGCTCGCCGTCTTCATCTACGCCCAGCATGCGGTGGGGGCTGAGGCTTTCTACGGTGAAGGGGCCGGCTACGCGGATTTTGGTTTTGTCTTCGTAGGGCTTGTCGTACAGGTATTCAAAATCGGCCCTGGCGGCAATGCTCGCGTCCATTTCCTTTTGCCGGGCGATGCGTTGCTTCCACCATTCGGCATGTGCCTTTTTAGCCGCCGCAGGAGCATCTTCCCTCAGTTCGCGTGGGATTTCCCATTCTTCCCATTGTTTGCCCATCGCCTCGTTGAGCTGCGCGCGCAGGGGCTCCAGTTTTTCCTGAAAGTGATCGTAGATGACATCGATCTCGGCATTGTTGGCAATGCTCTTGAGGGTGATGTGCGGCACTCGTTCATACACAAAACCGTGGCGGATGTGCCCGTAGGTAGGGGTCTCTTTGGGCAGGGTGCGCGTGACCTCGGCTTCCTTGAGCTGCCCTTCCTTGCTGTCGGCAAGCAGATAGTAAGGATAGCGCGCCCCCATCAGGCGGGCGCGGGCCAGCGCCAGGGCTACCCGGCTCGTGTCTATGGTGATCCAGCGGCGGCCCCATTGTTCGGCAACGTAGGCAGTAGTGCCGGAACCGCAGGTGGGGACGAGGTCGCCGGGGTCGGTGCATATTGATATACACCTTTGAATTACTTTTTCCCCTGTCTGGACAACATAAACTTTATCAGCAGTAAAGTTCCCAGTTCCAGTATCACTCCAAATATTTCCGTACACTCCCAGTTCAAAGTCATTGTGATATCTTATATATTGTATTGAATTTTCAGCAACATGTATCCTTCCTGCCTTCTTTAATCTCTCCATTCCCTGAGGATAGTTTGCCTTCCAGTGGGAATTCTTTTCCCATGTATCGTATATCTTACCTTGATATTCAAATGGTTGCCTTTCCTTCGACCTGCCCTGAGAAATTATATTATCCGGCTTATATGGTTTAGAATCTTTCGGTATAGCAGACTCTCCCCTTTTTTCTCTGGCATTTACCCCTCTGTAGGTAAAATCCTCAAACATTAACCATCTGGCATTGCCTCTCCCTATTTCAAAATCTTTTCTGTAAAAGGGAGGATTAATTTTAGTCTTTGCTCGATCTTTATCTTTAACATACCATAAGACAAAATCAGACATATTTCCTAAAAAATCTGATCTGAACCCTGAAGTAGTCTGTATAGAGATTTGGCTCACAAAGTTCATTTCACCGAATACTTCGTCGGCTATTGCTCGAACTCTATGAACATTTTCATCTCCTATTTGAATAAAAATGTTACCAGTATCTTTTAATAACTCCCTCGCAACCGTAAGGCGGTCTCTTAGATAATTCAAATAAGAATGAATGCCATGTTTCCATGTATCTCTGAAGGCCTTAACTTGTTCTGACTCTCTTGTAATATACTCAATACTTTCTTTATCTGCGTTTCGATCATTAACTGACCATTGAAAATTTGAGTTGAAATTCATCCCATACGGCGGGTCAAAATAAATGCACTGCACTTTCCCTCTCAGCCCTTCCCGTTCTGCGAGGCTGGCCATCACCTGCAGGCTGTCGCCCAGGATCATGCGGTTGCTCCAGTGGGCGTCGTGCTGGTAGAATTCGGTCCGGGCCTCTTCGCTGGGCAGGCCGTTGAAGTCGGCAAAGAGGTCGAGCTGTTCGGCCTGATCTTCCTTTTTCCGGGCTTCGGATTGTTGCTGCAGGTCGTCGATCAGGTGTTTGGGGTGGATGCGTTCCTGGATGTACAATGGCGGCGCGTCGACTACCAGTTCCGACCAATCCTGCGCATCCTTGCCGCGCCATACCAATTGCGGGTCGAGGTCCGGGTTGCGGCGCTGTATCGCCACCCGTACCGGCGTTTTGGTTTCCTGGTCCACCACCGACTCGTGTTCGGCGGAGGGGATGTTCTTCCGGGTGGCGCTTTTGTGGGTATGTGCTTCTACTTGTTTTGGCGATTTGGATTTGGCCATATCTCTCTTGTAGTGATTATGCTTTCGCAGGTATATTACCAGCTTTTTCTTTTACAATCCTGTTCCACTGTTCCGCCACTTTGGCGGCAAAATCTTCCTCCATTTCGAAAACGTCGTCGAATTCGGCAAACGCCCAGCGGCCGTAAGCTTTCAGGGCGTTCACGCCGGGAATCCAGTACGTTTTCATGGTGCTGTGCTTCGCCTTTACGTCGTCCCCCCGGTAGCCTTTGACCTCTACGATCAGTTGCAGAGGGTCGGCTTCGCCCTGCCCGTCGTCGACCCAAACGACAAAGTCCGGCACATAAACCCTGGCCTCTCCGCCGTAGGTATAGGGCACTTCCAGCCCCAGCCCCTGGTTTTTGACGTAGCGCAATACCTGCGGATGGTTTTCTACGACGCGGCAGAATTCCGCTTCCCAGCCGCTGTCCAGTATGGCGTAATTGACCGGGCATTTGCGGGGATCAGTCTCCCAGCGGCTGTCTTTGGTGGTAAAAAAATTGACGTAGCGGCTTGACCCTGCGGGATTATAGGAATCGGCCAAAGCGCGGACATAGGTACTGTCTTCTTCCTGAACGTAAGCGCGGTTGATGGCGTTGTTGATGCGCTCGCAGGCCATGTCGGCCAGTTCCTGATACCAGAGCTGGGCCGGGTAAGTGCCGCCAACACATTCCAGGTACTCGTTGAGCCACTGGCGCACCACTTTCCTCAGCCTGCCGAAGAGGTGCATGTCCATCTGTTGGTTCTCTTCTCTGAACTTGGTTTTCAGCAGATGAGCAGTCAGGTGCATGATGAGGGAAGAGCGGCGGGTATCTTCCAGGTGTTTCAGGTCCAGGTCGACCTCTTTGCCGATGATGCCCGAGTTTTTGGTTTTGGTCGCGCCCACCATAGCGGGAGTTAGTTTCAGGCGGTCGTCGTCTTCGAAGGCCGCTTTAACCTGTTGGGGCAGTTTCTCGATGCGGTAGCCCTGCACCCTGGGAAACCGGATTTCCAGGTGGTCGCGCTCCGGGCGTACCGCGTGTACGTGGGTCCGTTCGCGGGGCGCAGTAGGCTTGACAATAACCGATTCGGCGGTGAAGTCAAAGGGGATACCCAGTATGTCGGCGTACTCGACGTTAAACAAGCCTTCTTCATTCAGGTCGTACGATTGCCGGCGCAGGGCTCGCCCGATGACTTGCTCGCACAGCAGTTGGGTGCCAAAAGCCCGCACCCCGAGGATGTGGGTAACGGTATTGGCGTCCCAGCCTTCGGTGAGCATAGAAACGGAAACCACACAGCGGATGGACTCGCCCAGGCTGCCTTTTTTGCCTACTGTGTTCATGACTTCGCGCAGCAACTCTTCTTCGGTAATTTCTTCCACGCTGCGCCCGTCGTTGCTGCGCTCGGCCATTTCCCGCCGGAAGCGCTCAATTTCTTCCTGGGCTGCTTCCCGGAATTTTTTGTCCAAGGCGTCGCCGGATTCAAGCTGGGTGCTGTCAATCAGCAAGGTTTTGGGCTTAGGGTAGGGGTTTCCATGGGAATCGTAGTTGCTGAACAGGCCGAACCGGGCGGGGACAAACTCTCCGCTCTTGCGCCGGAAGCCTGAAACGTAATCATAAACCAGCTTGGAAGTGGCGGTATTGTTGCAAACGATGATAAAGCAGGGCGGTACGCTGATGTTGGCTTTTTCCCAGACCTGGAAAGTCAGATCGTAGTGGCCATAAAGGGCTTCCAGGGCTGTTTGCAGCCTGGTGGGCAGGCTCAGCGGGTCGAGTTCTTTGTTTTTGCCCCTGCCCTTTTTCGGCATGTCCATGCGGATATGTTCCCACAGGTTGCGGAAAACTGGCATTTCCTCTCCGGGAATGTTATCAGCCACCGGCACCCGGGGCAATTTGACGATGCCACATTCGATGGCATCCATGAGAGAAAAGTCGCTGACTACCCAGGGGAACATCGTGCCTTCGCGGTAGCCCGACCCTTTCAGGAAAAAGGGGGTGGCGGAGAGGTCAATCACGCGGTTGATGCCCAGCTTCTGCTGTATCATTTCCAGGCCGCTGATCCAAAGGCGGGCGGCTTCGTTCTCTTTTTTGGCCTCTTTTTTTTCGTCCCCTTTCAAATCATCTTCTGTAAAGCCGTCCGGATCCGGTTTCTCCCGGTAGCAATGGTGTGCCTCATCGTTGAGGGCCATGATGTTTTTCATTCCCATCAAATCAGGTATTACCCGTTGCATCATTTGCCCTTCCGTTTCCAGGGTATTGAGTTCCGGCCCTCTGCCCTGGATAAATTCCCGGCTTGTTTTGGACAACTGTATGCGTTCGCGCAACTTAAAAGCGTGGTAATTGGTGATCACGATTTTTGCCCGCTGGATATCTTCCAGCATATCGCCGGGTATGAGTTGGTGGTTGCTGTAGTAGTTATCCGGGTCATTAGGCAAGAGCACCCGCAGCCGGTCTTTGATGGTAATGCCTGGTGCTACAATGAGAAAGCCACGCGTAAAACGGGCGCTGTTTTTCAAGCGTACGGCATTCAAAGTTTGCCAGGCAATGAGCATGGCCATCACCGTAGTTTTGCCCGCGCCTGTAGCCAGTTTGAGCGCCAGGCGGCTTAGCAAAGGGTTGGCTTCCCGGCTAACTGCGTCCAGCTTCTCCAGTAGCCGCTTGCCGGTGTCCGTACGCGGGGCCACTTCACTCAGCCAAATGATGGTTTCTATGGCTTCTACCTGGCAGAAAAAAGGGCGCCGGCCGGGCCATTCTTTGCGGCGCCAGTGTTGGAGCAGGCGTTGGGTGGTGGGGGTGACGTTCCAGGTCGCCGGATTTGGCAACAGGCGCCATTTGTCCACCAGGTTGCGCACCGCCATAATGGTTTCGTTGACCTCATACTTCTGCCTGTCGTCCGAAAGCCCAAGGTGGTCTTTGAACTCCAGCGTTGTTTGAGCGGATTTTTGCCGCTGCTTGCGCGATTTAGGGATGGGCGTGAGCGACTCCGACAGCCGCCTTTTTGTTAAAATATTTCCGGTGGGATACCCGGCCTGGGGATCTATTTCCCAGTGCTGGCCTGGTAGTTCATAGGGGGAGTTAATTATTGGGTTTTCGAAAAAGTTGCTTTTCATCGGTGTAATCCTGCGTATGGTTATTGGCGGAGTATTTTTTTCGCCAGGCAATTGCTGATTGCGCGGGCAGTGTTAGAAACAAAGCGTCAATATAGGGAAAAATCTGAGGAAGGCTCGTTGTTTGGGGTGTCAATGTGCATGTTTAAGTAGGTGTGCTTCCTTCTGTTAGTTTTAGTCTCGAAATATATACGGATTAATTAGTAATAAAATAATAAAGTATAAAAATAATGCTCATCTCCTCCATTTCTCCCAATTCCCCCCTACTCCTGCCTACCTTTGGACAAACACAACCTGATAGCGCTAAGAATGGGAAAAAAGAAAAGTTGAAGTTCTAATACCTGATGCCCTCATAAAAACAATAACATGAGACAAATCTTCCCGACTTTCCCTGTCGGACTAATGCAGGGTAACCAAATGAAGGCAATTCTTCCATTTTGTTTTTTACTTTCCGCTTCTGCATCTGCCCCTTCCCGTTTTTACCAACACCATAGAGACTTTGAACTTCAATTCGACTCCGGAGACCCCATTCCGGAGTCCTACTACAACTACCAGCCGCAGGTGGATATGAGCAGCGCTCCGGAATCTTCCCCGCTCAATGCCGCTGGTTTTAAAAGAAATGCCAACTGGTTCTGGAAGAAGCGGTTGGAGCTAAACCCGGAAATGTTCAGCAAAGCCAATGCTTACCGTATCAACGTTTTAGGATTGGCTCCTCAGGTAGATGAAGCCTGGGTGAAGTACAATGCTTCCCATACTGCGTTCAATCGCATCGATCCGGCGACCGGGAAAAAAATGGCTCTACATCATCATCATATCAACCAAGGCAACTATGCTGTGGCCTTGCCTGCGGAGATTCATCGGAAATGGTCTGCCATTTTACACCAACGGTTCAAAAATGGAAAGAACAGCCTCAGAGGGAGAGCAAACATCAAATCGGCGGTCGGCAAAATGAACAAGGGTTTAGGCGTTGCGGGGCTCATTCTGGACTTAAAAGGTGCCTTTCGGGGAGATCCTCACAGCCTGTTCATCGAATTCCAGCCCATCTCAAGAAATGCGAAACTCGGGCAAGTCTATTATGATCAGAACACAAAAACGTATATTGTAGCACACTATATGGGAGAATGGGACATTCCTCCCGTTTCCGGTCCGCATAAAGACTGGAAAAGAGCAGTATGGATCAGCCAGTATGTGGATTATGCCTGGGATGCCAACCTTAAGAAATACGTTGGAGTAGGATTACTTGCTGAAGGCTACCAAATCTATTACACCAACGGGAAATATCGGAATGTTCAGACGCGGTGTTTTTCCAATTCCCCGGATTGCTTAATTTTGTAACTATGAAAGCATCAACCTTCGCCAAAAAAATAAGGGCCTTAAAGCCAGACAGAAGCTTCCTGGCCGCCAGGGATCTACCAGAAGAATTCATTGAAGAGCTGCGCTCCTCCTATGATATTCTGCCCAGGGAAAGGCGCGCCGGCTATAGTTCCGAACTGGCCGAACTGGTGAACAATTACACCGCGAAGGGCTTTGAATTGTTCAGCATCACTTTCAAAGGCGAAACTGCCCGCCAAAACGGCCGCCTTGCCTTCGCCAACATGGAACTGGACGAGCTGGCCATTAACCTGCAGGACGGAAAGGTGAAGCTCTTTTCCTTCGAAACCGGAGAACCGCTCTACGAATGCGCCGCCGACGGCGAAACCTTCATGGACGCCCTCTACGAAATGGCGCGTATCGTCGCCGACCGCATACAAAAGGAGGAATTTACAGACCCCTGCGCCGATGCTGTGCGGCTGGCGCAGCTCTCCGGCCTCCCAGCCTCCGTTGCGTTCTACCGGTGGGTGCTGAATTGTGAGGAGAGTGCTCCCTTGGGGAGAGTACCAAGCTGATTTATTCCGAAGGTTGCCGGCACGACCGCCGCTACTATCTCAAAAATAATTCCTTCTCGTTTTTTTCATTTCCCGGCTCATAGCGCATCGGCTTTTTTGTTTGGGCAGGTTGAAGCAGAAAGCAAGCTTATAGCAAACCTGTGCCTGCAACAAAGTTTTATTCCATAAACACAGATTTTCACGCGGATTAAAAACCCTAATTTAAACTGCGGCTAAATTTGTTAAATAATTGATTGTCAAGTAGTTGACTCGGTGTGTTTTAAAACAAATTAGGGTTCAATTAGGCTTCGTTTATTCGTTTGAGAAGCCTGGATTGATTCGGGTTTTACCCAAAAATGAGCTTTTTAGGCCCAGTTTCAGTGATTTTCAGGGTTTTTGGGGTGTGGAATACAAATTTTAACTATCTTTAAAAATCCTTATCAAATTT
>JACJYG010000024.1 GCA_020636215.1 Lewinellaceae bacterium | reverse complement strand
CCCAATTATCGGGCCTCCTTGGCGGCCCACCACCAGTTGTTGCACTTTTCCAGCTTCCGCTTCTTCCCTTCCGATGATGCTTATCATTGGAAATACTATTCTTTTTCTTCAATTTGGAGGAGTAAAAGCCTGTATCATGAAAATGCCTTTCGGATTCAAAAAGTCTTTCCAATTCGCTGCTTTGCTGCTGCTGGCCACCTGCTATCTGAGCTGCCACGAAGTGTACTTTGAGCAACCACAGCCAATGGAGAAGCGTGCGCTGAATAAGATCCCTTCGAAGATTCGCGGGCTGTATGCGGAAGAAAAGGATACGATCAAAGTAACCGCCACCAGCGTGAAAGGCCTGGCCGATGACGATTACATCCTTAACCAGGGGCTTGTGGTAAAAAAATTCAAGGGGTATTACTTTTTCAATTTTAAAGAGAAGGATAACGGGTACTGGCAAGTCTATCTCGTAAAACCCTACGATGGGGAAGGGCTGCAATTGTATACCCTGGCAATGGATGAGGAAGCGGATCGGGCCGAAGTCCGGAAAATAACCCCCGTACGGACCACCTTTGACAGCGATGGCAATGAGGACGATTATTTCCTGAACCCTTCAAAACGGGAGTGGAAAAAACTATTTGAGCGTGGGCTCATCCGGACGGATTCTAAAGATGGGGTAATCCAGCGAATGAAAGGCGATTAAAGGTTGGGAATGAAAATGAGATAAAATAGTAGGTGAATATAGAGGCTTGAAATTGTCCATAAAAAATGCCCCTCCCCGCTTGGGGGTGCAGAAGTATTTCCCCAATTCGGTTCAAAACGATCATTGATTACTTCAGATTATTAACGGAAGTTGGAGCATAATTTCCTATATTCTCCAAAATTTCACGGTATGAAAAGGACTTCCATCATTTTCCTGGCAACCGCCCTTTTGTTTCCAATCTTCCTCCTCGCCCAGCGCCCGCAGAAGCCTGTACTCCACGCCCGGCACTGGGTAGCCATTACCGGCAAACCGCTGGGCGCCACTGCCGGCGCCATGATGTTCCAGCAAGGCGGTAACGCCGTGGATGCCGCCTGTGCTATGCTGGCGGCCACCTCTACTATGTGGGATGTACTGAGCTGGGGGGGCGAAACGCAGGCCCTCATTTACAACCCTCATACCCAAAAGGTGATCGCCATCAATGCGCTGGGAGTCGCGCCAACGGGTGCTACACCGGAATTTTTCAAAAATAAAGGCATGGATGTGCCGCCCGCATACGGCCCCCTCGCTGCCGTTACCCCCGGAACTCCCGGAGGCCTTTTTACCATGCTGGCGGAGTATGGCGCCCTCAGCCTCGAAGCGGTCCTGGCGCCGGCCATGGAAATGGCGGAGGGCTACCCCATTGAAGCCGGTGCAGTGCGTAGCATCGAAAGCAACAAAGACAAGATCAAAGAGTGGCCGTATTCCAAAAAACTCTTCCTGCCGCACCTGGGCGAGGCACACGAAGCCCCTCAGGTAGGAGAGGTATTCCGGCAGCCCGGCCTGCTGAATACCCTTAAAAAAATGGTGGCGGCGGAAAAACAAGCCCTGGCCGCCGGCAAATCGCGCCAGGAGGCGATCTATGCAGCCTACGATCGTTTCTACAAAGGTGACATCGCCGAAGAATTTGTCCGCGGTTGCCAGGAACAGGGAGGGCTGATCACGATGGAAGACCTGGCCAATTGGCGGGTATACATCGAAGAGCCGGTGAAAACAACCTACAAGGGCATCGAGGTGTACAAACTCACCCACTGGGTGCAGGGGCCGGTGATGCTGCAAGCCCTCAATATGCTGGAAAATTTCGACTTGAAATCTATGGGGTACAATACCGCCCCTTATATCCATACCCTGTATCAGGTGATGAATCTCGCCTTCGCCGACCGCGACTTTTACTATGGAGATCCCTATTTTCCGCCGGAAGAGCCCATCAAAGGATTACTATCGAAGGAATACGCCAAGGAAAGAATAAAACAGATTAATCTGGAAAAGAATGACCCAAAAGCCGGGCCGGGCGACCCCTATCCCTTTCAGGGAGGCAAGAACCCCTACAAGGAATACCTGGAAAACTGGGCCAATACATCGATGGGATGGGCGCCGGCAGGCCCGCAGCAGGAGCGCGAATTTATGGAAAGCTTTCTGGCTGGCACCACCTCTATACAGGCCGCTGATGCAGAGGGCTGGGTGGTGTCCGTAACGCCTAGCGGCGGATGGATACCGGCCTGCATTGCCGGCAATACCGGGGTGGGTATGAGCCAGCGCATGCAGAGTTTTGTACTGGACCCTAAAGAGAACCCCTTCAACGTCCTGGAACCGGGCAAGCGCCCACGCGCTACCCTGACCCCAGGCTTAGCCCTGAAGGACAATAAGCCCTATCTCTCCTTCGCCGTTCAGGGTGGCGATACGCAGGATCAGAACCTGTTGCAGTTTTTCCTCAATGTTGTAGAGTTCGGCATGAATGTGCAGGAGGCTTGCGAGGCCGCCAATTTTAACAGCTTCCAGATGCGCAACTCCTTCGGCGAGCACGAAACCAAGCCTGGCGAACTGTTACTGAACGAGGCTGTTCCCGGCTGGACCCGAAGCACCCTGAAGGACATGGGCTACAAGCTCGACTTTGAGCCCCGAACCTCCGGCCCCATCAACGCCATCTTCTTCGATCGGGAACATGGCACTTTCTGGGGCGGCTCCAGTAACCACGGAGATGATTACGGTATTGGCTGGTAATTGAATAGCTATCGATAGCATCAACAGTATCAACAGTATCAACAGTATCTATAGCATCAACAGTATCTATAGCATCTAGCATCCCCCAGCCCCTCACCGGCAATCTTACTGTAAAGCCCGGCCTTTCAAGCCTTCACTTCCACCGCTTTAGCTGCTGTTTCCCGCCAGCGGTAGGTCCGCGCACCTTCACTTACACTGCGCTCGGTACACACCTCGGCCAGATAGAACTCACCGGAGATGGGCGCTACACTTTTCTGGCGTTGCCCGCGGTACAGTTGCTCGTAGGTGTCGTAATCCAGGGGCTGCCGTTCCGATAATCCGGCACTTAATTGGAACCGGCCGGCAATCTCCTTCCAGCTGGCTTGAATAGTGCCGGTAAATACTTTGGATTTAGAGCCACTGCCGTAAGAGAAAAAGCCGAAGGTGGTGTCGGCCAGGTCGCGGCCTTCTGCCAGGTCGGCCTCCAGGGTGCTCATTAGGGAGAGCAGGATGGAGGAGGTGTAGAGATTACCCACCAGAGAGGAAGCCCGCTCCCCTTTCTCGATCTTTTCTTTGACGAAATTGCGGTAGCGCGGCGTTTTGGAAATAAGGCGCAGGTATTCCCCATAAGCCTTACCGTAGGCCCGCTCCGATTCGAAGGCGGCAACCTGGGGCCTGGCCATGCCCAGTTCTTTTTCTACCTCGGCCCAGTCGCCCCGGCGCTGGCTTTCGATCATGAATATCTCCGGGAACATGCGGCGGGCCTGATAGGCGTAGGGCAGGTGAAAGACCAGGCGGTGCCAGTCGTCCGTGATCGGTGCATCGGCGCTCAGGCCGGCCTCGCTAGCGTAATGGCGCAGCGCTTCCCAGATGCGGTTCTGGTAACAAAGGTTGGAATAAGGGCCATCGAATACCGGGGTTTCCTTATGCAGGGTAATGCGGGATTCCTGGCTGTCCAGTATCCCCTGCCCTTCCAGGGAGTTATCCAGGCGCGACAGGACATCTTCAGGGGTGAGCGCCGCGCCGGCCAGGCGCAGTACCTCTTCCACCAGTTCGTGTTTACTCACCGTGCGCAACGGCTTGAAGAAATCGTGCACGCTGCGGGCGGCCACCCCCCAATGCTCATCGATAGCAATGAGCCGGGGCTGCTGTTTGACCAGCAAAGCTACCGAGCCGGCGCCCTGCGTATATTCTCCACCCGAACCCATTTCGTATTTGGCGACATCCGATCCGGCTACGATGCCGATGCGCCCATCGCCGCCGCGTACCCAGTCGAGGGTGTTCTGCAGGGCATCCACCGCACCGATGCAGGCGAAGGTCATATCCACCACATCGCAGTTCAGAAAGCAATCCGGCCCGTATTGTTTACTGAAATACTGGGTAAGCATATCCAGCACATAAGAGGCCATGGGCTTGGAGCCGTCCAGAGAACTTTCCGTACCAATATAGATACGGCCGATGCGGCTTGGGATGATGCCATTGCGCAGAATGAGATCCAGGATGGCGTTGGCGGCCATGGTGGCCACGTCTTCGTGTGCATCCGGAAAAGACATCGCTGTCAGGCCCAGGCCTTTATTCAATTTGGCGTATTCCAGTTGCCGTTTGTCGGCCAGCGCCTCGATGGGCAGGTAGAGCTTGGGAATGTAAGCGCTCATGTCATCGATACCGACGGCGGCCTTGTTGTTTAAGATTGATGCCATTGCAGTGGTTTCTTTTTCAGAAATAGAAGGCTCGCCTTCGTTCGTTTGGCCAAAAAGCGAGCTTGACAAAAGAAAATTATTAGGCAGAAAACAAAGTCCGGCTAATTAGGTTTAATCGAGCGGATAAATATTCTCGCCGATGATTCGCAACCCATCAAGCGTAAGGTTCGGTTCTATAGCATAGAACTCCGATTGGAGTGGGTGCAGGATGGATGACAAGCCTCCGGTGGCTACTGCCACATAATGGCTGCCGACCTCCGCCCGGATCGCCATCAGCATGTGTTTGACCAAGCCCACATATCCGATCAGAATGCCACTTTGGATGGCGTGCACCGTGTCTCTGCCCAATACCGACCCCGGCAACACCAGTGGAACTTCCGGCAACTGAGCCGTTTTCTGGAAAAGCGAAGAGATCGCTGTCTTCAGGCCTGGAGCGATGGAGACACCCAGCAATTCTCCTTCGCGGTTCATAGTGGTAAAGGTGAGAGCCGTGCCAAAATCGGTGATGATGCAATCCCGTTGGAACAGATGAAACGCCGCAACGGCGTTGGCATAGAGGTCCGTGCCCAGTTCGTTGGGGCGAGGAGGCCTGACCTGAAGCCGGGGGTAAAGGTCGGGGCCTACGAAAAGTGGCGCCGATTTAAACAATTGCCGGCCCAATGCCTCGAAAACAGGACGTAAGGCGGGGACCACCGTACTGACAACGGTTTGCCGGACCGCATCCAACGGAATGTCCTGCTCCAACAGATAGTTGCTGAGCTGTACTTCATAAAATAAAAGCGCCTCTCCATCCGTCAGCGTGGGCAGCCGCCAGACGTGGCGCCAATGGCTACCCTCCGCCAGGCCAAGGGTTACGTTGGTATTGCCGATATCAATTGCTAGTAACATGAGCTTATTGGGTTCAACTGCCGGGGAAATTACGATCTTTTTGAAGAATGCTCCCGGTATTTCCGCCCCGATAATTTTCATTCTCTTCCTCCCTGCGCCCCTCCAAGGTTTGTTAGTTATTGCCGATCTTATTACCTTGGGATATCGATCAAGGCGTATTGTATTATCCTAACCACCAAACCAAATTACCATGGATAAAGAAGAAATCCAGGCCCAGGCATTCAACCTCCAACGCAACGTCAACCAATACAAGGAAGTTCTGAACAATACCCAGACTTACCGGCAGGCCTGGAAAGAAGGCCTGCGCGAAGAGATACAGCGCATCCTCAAGGCCCTCATTGAATTGACTGGACTGGAAGCAAAAGTAGAGCTCCGCTCCGAGATCGAAAACCTGGAAGCCGTTATGCTGACCCTGGGCCAGTCCAAAAGTGGGATGTACCAGAAAGTAAACGAAGAAGTGCAACGCGACCTCATCAAGTACAACGGCGCCCTGGTATATCAGCAGTTGTTTAACGGTAAAGTCATTATCCTGATCAACTACCCCTTTATCGAAAACTACGGCCAGCCACGCCCCCCTAAAACCGTCGCGATCCTCCGCCCCGAGGAATTGCGTGACCCGCTCTACATCCGCCACATGGAAGAGTTCATGTCTGAAATCACCAACTGGGAAGATTATGACGATGACGAGCCCAACAAACGCATCGGTTTCCAGCTCAACTTCGGCCCGGAAGGCGTGGATGGGAAGCAGGGCGGACAGTGACGCAGTACGCCCTTTTCAGTAATTCCGTAGTCAGTTGATCAGAGAGTAGTTGCCAGGATGCGCAGGGGCGGGTACAAAATATCCAGCCATTTACCCCTTTTGCTGCTTGCCGGCATTTCCCCTAAAGATACCCATCCAAAGGCGTTCCCCCGCCGTCCCAGTTTCCTTCCGCGAAGTAAGGATGGAAGCGGGCAAAGAGTTCCTCCTTGTACCAGCCAAGCTGGCGGGTTCGGCGAATAACCTCCTGGTGTTGAGGGCTTTGGTAGGCATACTGCTTCATGAATTGGCTGTTCTCCCAGAGGCTGAATGTGGCCTGTTGTATGATCGGCAATTCGCCAATTCCCAGAGAGAAAATCAACCCCTCCCGGCCGGCCATTGAACGGCTGACTGAAGGAACGAAGCGCCAGAAACGCAATAGCTGCCCGGGGAAGATGGTGGCCCGGGTAATGACGGCCACCAGGCGCCTCTCATCATAAGGCTCATTGACCGGGAAAGGCGCCTGGCCATCCCATTGCCCGTGCGCCTGAGCCGCCCGCATGAATGCCGTCCACCAGGCGGAGGATTGCTGCCGGAAAGAAGCGAAGGTGGGGCTATTTTCAAAAAAATCGCGGGCGGCAACCTCATCGTCCCATACGCCTAGCAGGCCGTATGCGCCGAAGTTAGGCCAGATGCTGAATCCATTCCCTCCTCCACTACCCAGCATTTTCGAGAACCGGAGCCCTTTCACTTTTTGCAGTTGGGCTGGCGCCAGCCCCATCTGTCGAAAGGCCCACCACTTGGATGCGGAGGCGCCGTAGCGAAAGAAAGAAATGGTGACGATTGAATTTGACATAGATGGCTTGATAGTGATTGCTTAACACCACCTTCCGGGCAAATGTTTTTGTTGCCTTTTCGTTAAAATAGGCGGCAGGGCCGTTAAATGATCGTTAAACCAGGAAACAGGGCCTCAACAAAACAGCTTTCTAAGCTTTTGATATTTAAGCACATAGGCAAGCTCTTAGGTTTTGCCGCTCACAGTGTTTTGGTGGCCTTTTTAGCGCCCCCTCGTCAAATCAAACGAAAGCGAACAAGAAATTGTAATTTTGAAAGCGGGCAAACTGGTATTTTTGCCCGAAATAAACCAAGCATTTATTACCAAAAAACAAAAACCAAGGAATATGATTTACAAAAGTATGATGAAAATCGCCGCTACCCTTTCTCTGATCACCATGGTAGCCTTCACCGCTAACGCGCAACGGATCGCCTACGTAGATGTGAACACTATTCTGGAAAGTATTGATGAATACAAATCAGCCCAGGATGAACTCGATAAGCTCGCCTCCGGCTGGCGCCAGGAAATTGCCCAGGAATACGATAAAATCAAGGGTATGTACAACCGTTATCAGGCCGAACAGGTCCTTCTAAGTGATGATGCGCGCCGGCAGCGGGAAGATGAGATCATGGAAAAAGAGAAAGAAGTACGCGAAATGCAAAAGGCCAAATTCGGCCCGGAAGGTGACCTGTTCCAACGCCGGCAAGACCTCGTGCGCCCATTGCAGGAAAAAGTATACAGCGCAATAGAAGAATATGCCAACGAACGTGGCTATGACTTTATCTTTGACAAGTCGGGCGCTACGGGCATGATCTTTTCAAACCCGCAGTACGATAAGACCCAGGATATCCTGGATAAACTAAAGTAAAAACAGCTTGTAGTTTTTACTTCGCACTAAATCGGCTATTTTTGCAGCCGTTTTACGCACTTGTGATAACCTAAATACAAAACGCAGATGAAAAA
The DNA here is from genome assembly GCA_020636215.1 of Lewinellaceae bacterium. Lineage (GTDB taxonomy): Bacteria > Bacteroidota > Bacteroidia > Chitinophagales > Saprospiraceae > JACJYE01. Next base: position 6,925 of record JACJYG010000024.1, on the reverse strand, counting down.
ATTTGTTAAAGCCAGCGTTCTCCTGCTTCTTTTCTTTAGTATGATGGGGGTTGCACAGGCCCAGAAGTTCGGCTATGTCAATTCTGCCGCTATCCTGGCGGAAATGCCGGAAGTCAAACAGGCCGACGCCAACCTGGAGGCGCTGCAAAAGCAATTGCAGAAAAAGGGCCAGGGCATGGTTGAAAAACTGCAACAGGATTATGCGGCGGTACGCCAGAAGGTCGACAACGGGGAGTTGTCTCCACTGCAGCAGCAGCAGGAATCTGATCGCCTGGAAAAAGCACAAGCTGACATTGCCAAGTTCGAACAGGATATGGTGAAGCAGGTGCAGGACAAACGCGAGGAACTCCTCCAGCCGATCTATGATAAAGTGAACACAGCTATTGCAGATGTAGCCAAAGAAAACGGCTTCCAGTTCATCTTCGACCAGGGGGTACTTCTCTACGCTGAAGAGTCGCAGGATGTAAGCACTATGGTTCGGGCAAAATTGGGCATGTAAATTGTCAAAGCCTAGCCAACCTATTGGCTTATTCGATTCTGGCATAGGCGGCCTGACGGTCGCCTATGCCATTCTCCAGCAACTTCCCGCTGAATCCATCCTTTATTTCGGCGATACGGCCCGAATACCCTACGGAACCAAGCCTGCCGAAACTATCCGCCAGTACAGCGAGTCTATTACCCGCTTCCTCCTCTCCAAGGGCTGCAAACTCATTGTCGTAGCTTGCAACACCGCATCGGCAGCCGCACTGACACACCTTCGACAACTATGGCCCGATGTACCCATCGTTGGTATGGAACCAGCGGTTAAACCCGGCGCTATAGCTACCCGCAGCGGAAAAGTTGGTGTGCTGGCTACAGCAGGAACCTTCAAAAGCCAACGCTACGCCAGCCTGATGCATCGCTTCGCCAAATCGGTCGAATTATTGGAAAACCCCTGCCTGGGCTTGGTCGAACTTATAGAGGCCGGCGAGGTGGATGGCCCTCGGACGGAAGAACTGCTTCGCGATGTGCTGACCCCTATGCAGGCCGCCGGCGCCGATACATTCGTCTTAGGCTGTACGCATTATCCCTTTGTCTTACCCCTCATCCGAAAGATCGCTGGCCCGGAGGCGGCCATCATCAACCCGGCGCCGGCTGTAGCCCGCCAGGTGGAACGCTTACTGCTCGAACGCGATGAACTCAGCCACGAAGCGCTCCCCCGGCACAGGTTTTTCATCTCGGGCCAGGATGGAAAGTTTAAAAAAATGGCGGAATTGATCCTCGGTTTTGAGGTGGAGGTGGAGGAAGGCATCCTGCTTTGAAGCCTATCCCAGCCTGAACCGAACATATTTGATGGTTTTCCCTTCGTCCAGGTGCATCCTTTCATAGTACGTTTTCAACTCCAGTTCCGGCATTGGCAACGGTTTTGAATAGATGTCGTCATCCTGATAAAGAATTTCGGCGGCAGGGTATTGCGCCAGGGCGCCGAGGGTAAACTCGTAGAGGCTGGGATCATCTGTTTTGAGGTGTATCAGCCCCCCGGGACGGAGTACTTTTTGGTATTCGGCCAGAAAGTTAGGCGCCGTCAACCGGCGGTTGATTTTGCTGCGATGCAGGAAAGGATCGGGAAAGGTGATCCATATTTCACTCACTTCCCCGGTTTCGAAAAAGAGGGATATCTGCTCGATGCGGGTCCGCAGAAAAGCGACATTCGGTAGCGCTTCCTGGAGGGCAATGCCAGCTCCTCTCCAGATGCGCGCGCCTTTTACATCCACACCAATGAAGTTCCGGTTCGGGTTATTCCGGGCCATGCCCAGGGTGTACTCTCCCCGTCCACAGGCCAGTTCCAGCGTCAGGGGGTGGTTGTTGCCGAAGTGTTGTTCTCCCCATTTACCCCAAAGTTCCACCCGATCGCCGTTCAAGCCATGGAGTTGGGGCGTTTCAGGGTTGAAATTTTCGTAAACATTGGGGAAGGTCAGCAGTTCCGTAAATTTCTGCAGTTTGTTTCGCTTGCTCATGATTACTTCGTGAACGATCACCAAATTGGAGGGCAAATATATTGATTTTTTAGCTCTGCTTCACGGCCAGCAACTTTTCCAGTTGTTCTTGGTATTCCGGAAAAGAGGCCAGATTGTGATGGGCGCCCTCCCGGATGACGATAAAGTGATCGGGAGTAAGCAATAGTGGCCGCAATCGCAGGGATAAGCGGAAAGGCACTACCTGATCATTTGTGCCGGCAAAAATGTAAACCGGAGCCTGCTGGTTTTGCAGATAGTGGTCGTTTCGAAAATGAAGGCGGAACAATGCGGAAGGCAAGGGCAGGCCCACCTGCGCCCGGATGACGTTGGGGATATTGTCGTAGGGCGTTTCCAGAACCAGCAGTCGGGGCTGGTGCAAGGAGCCGAGCCAGGAAGCCGCAGCCGAGCCCAGCGAACGGCCGTATACCACGATCTGTTCTTCCGGATAACGTTCTTTCAACCACCGGTAGGCAGCTTCTGCATCTTCATAAATGGCCTGCTCGGATGGGTTGCCCGTGCTTTTACCGAATCCCCGATAATCAATGGCCAGGAAATCATACCCTTGCAGGGTGAAGCTCGAATATTGTTCGCCCCACCGCAGGAGATTGCCCCGGTTTCCGTGAAGATAAAGCACGACCCCCCGACAGGGTTGTTCGGTTTTAAACCACAAAGTACTGAGCTTGTCGGCTTCCCCAACATCCAGCCAAAGTTCCTGAAAAGGAGCCTCAAAAGAGAATTCAAAGTCTTCTTCCAATTGATAAGGTTGGAAAACAAGCCGCTCCTGCAACAGGTATACTATCACCACTATAATGCCGTACAGCACCAGAAAAAGGAGGATAAAGGAAAAGATAAATTCCATAAACGCGAATTTATGGCGCTTTGATATTATCAGACAAAAAAGTCATTAAAACATAATGCCATAAAATTTTATTTTATATTCCGAATACCGCTGGAAAATGAATTGCTATGAAAAATTGGATCACATTGCTATTAGGGATATGGCCCCTGATCGCCTTCAGCCAGAAAATTACGGTTTCCGAACCAATTACCCTTCGTTCTGACTATGCCTATGACCTCATTGGCGAGTTGGGAGGGAGTACCCTATTGTTTCGGGATAAAAATAACTCCTTTGAAGTTGTCGCCTTTGATAAACGGATGCAGGAAGCCTGGAGTAAGGAACTGGAATTGGATGCCCGCCAACCCAAAGTAATTGGAATGGTCAGCAGAAAGCTGGACTTCTCGGTCATCTATCAGTTCCGGATGAAATCGCACACCCTGATAAAAGTGCACAAATACGGGCCGGGGGCCAACCTGCTGGATTCTGTGACGGTCATGGACCTGGGTGCTGTTTTTTATACTCCGAATTTTGTCTTTGTCCGTTCTGAAGACCGCTCCAAAGGCCTTATTTATTACATCGAAAAACAAGACCTGGTCAAAGTCTTCGCCTTTGACATGGATGAAATGGAGCCCTTATGGGACACTGCCCTCCAACTGCAGGATTTTAACTTCTACCAGAATTTTCGCCAGATGATCGTGGACAATGAGGGCAATATGACCATGATTCTGGAACAGGACAATTTTCGCTCCAAACGCGAAACGCACTCGTTCGAGGCCTACACCTTTTATAGCCGATCCAGGGAATTATTGAAATACGACCTCCCCATGGATGGCCGGTTAACCTACGACGCCAAATTCACCTTTGATAATGTCAACGGGCTTTTAGTGGGCGGAGGGTTGTATTCGGATAAGAACCTGGGACGGGCAGATGGCATTTTCTACCTAAGTGTCGACCCCCGCGCACCCACGCAGTTCCGCCTCGCCTTTACCGAATTTGATGAGGATTTCGTCTCCTCCGTCCTGGGCAAAGAAGCCGACCGCACGAAGGGCCTCCCAGAGGTGGAAATCACCGATATCGTCCTGCGGATGGATGGTGGCATCCTGCTTGTTACTGAACGTAATCGAACATTCGAACGCCGCGCCGCCAGTATGAGCCGAACCTTTTATGATGTCAACGGCCGCTTTGCCGTAGACTACTACTACGATGAGGTGTTGGTCATTTCCATTCACCCCTCTGGCGAAATCCACTGGAAAACGGTATTGCACAAAAAGCAGTACTCGCAGGATGACAGTGGCATGTATTCGTCCTACTTCCTGTTCCGCACCCCTACCAGCCTGCGCTTTCTGTTTAATGACGAGATCAAGTACGAGAATACTGTCAGCGAGTATGTCCTGAATGGGAATGGTGATTTCGAGCGCAATAGCCTGCTTAGCACTGAAAACCTGAAACTGCGCCTGCGCTTCCGCGATGCGCTGCAGGTGAACGGCAATGAACTGATTGTACCGAGCGAGCGGCGAAACCGGCTTCGCCTGGTGAAACTGGAGTACTGAACTATTGACGTACTGACAACGCTCGCTTATCCATCACCCGGAACCATGCCGGTGGCGCCAACGACAAGAGAATGGCGGCCGGATAGCCCGCCGGCATCTGGGGGCTGTCGTCGAAATGTCGAAGCACCTGGTATTTGCGGGTAGCCTTGAAGTGGTGGTCAGAATGGCGGGTCAGTTCGTAGAGAAAAATGCGGCCCAATTCGTGGTCGGAATTCCAGGAATGGCGTGGGCTCACCCGTTCGTATAGGCCATTGGGCAGCTTTTCCCGGCGCAGGCCATAATGCTCAATATAGTTAACGGATTCCAGAAGCAGGAAACCCACCACGGCGATCGCTACCGCATAGCCGGCCATAGACGGGCCCCAGATCAGTCCGATGGCCAGCAGGTAGGCCAGTTGAAATATGGTAAAACGCACCATCTCATTCTGCCAACCCCAAACCGGAAGGCCTTTTTTTTCCAATCGTTCCCGTTCCAGGCGCCAGGCATTCCGGTAGCTCCCTGTTACCGATCGCAGCCAAAAGGCGTAGAGCGTCTCGCCCAGGCGGGCAGAGGCGGGGTCTTCGTCGGTAGCTACGTTTTTATGGTGGCCCCGATTGTGCTCAATGAAAAAATGCATGTACAGCGCCGTCAGGAGCAATATTTTAGCCATCCCCTGTTCATAACGGGTGGTGCGATGCCCCAGCTCATGCGCCACATTGATGCCGATGGTGCTTACGATAATCCCTACACTAAGCGTCATGCCCACTATCTCATACCGCGCCAACCCACCCTCAGAAAGCGTATTGAAATAATACACGATCAGCCCAAAAAGAAGGGGGATGTTCAGGTACAGCAAGACATCGAAAAAACGGTCAGTCAAACGGGATCTTTCCTCCTCCTGGCTGTAGTTGGCCTCCGACTGCGGAGTGAGCATGTCCAAAACAGGGATGAGCACAAAAGCGACGTAAACACCGCTGAACGACCAGGCGCCCTGCATATAAACGCCCAGATAAGCTGCCAGGGGAGCAACGTATGCAATGAGGTATTTCAAATCCTTCCACATAAGCCTAGGTATTGAATGTTTACCACTTACTGAACCGAATGGCCCCAGGGGTGTTTCCATTTCGAAATTCACCTGGATCTTGGGATTTCCAAAGGCAATCCCGGACCACTATTGTCGGACTATTACAAAAATCCCGTACGTTTGCGGTCAAAAAATAGCACATTTTCGGATTCCCAGCAAATTCCAACAGGAACAATGAGTAAGCAATTTCATACGCTGACAGTTCACGAAGTCAAACAAGAGACGGCCGATGCCGCTACGATCTCTTTTGAAGTCCCGGAAAACCTGAAAGAAACTTTCCGCTACAAGCAGGGGCAGTATCTTACCCTCCGCTTCCATTTCAATGGCGAAGAGGTTCGCCGCGCCTATTCCATGTGCAGCAGCCCGCTCGACCCCTATATTGCCATAACGGCCAAACAGGTCGCAAGTGGCTTGGTTTCAAAATACATCAACACCCAACTCAAAGCCGGCGATACGATAGAGGTAATGCCCCCGGAGGGCCGTTTCTTTACCGAGCTCGATGCCGACAACCGCAAGGATTACTACCTCTTTGGCGCTGGCAGTGGCATTACGCCCCTGATGTCCATCCTGCGCACTATCCTGGAGGTGGAACCGCAGAGTACTGTTTTCCTGCTCTATGGCAACCGAAATGAAGAGAGCATTATCTTCCGCGAACAACTGGCAGAACTGGGACAGCGTTATAAAAACCAACTTATTGTAGAGCACATCCTCAGCCAACCTAAAAAGGAAAAGGGCAGCGGCCTGTTCGGATTTATGAAAAAAGGCGAACAGAGCTGGCAGGGCGAAGTGGGCCGTATCGACGCCAAACAGGTGAACCGCTTTCTGACGGAAAACCCCATGCGCAGCCGACAGGCCGAATACTTCATCTGTGGCCCTGGCAATATCATCGAAAATGTTGAGGCTGCCCTCCATAGCCAAGGCATCGAAAAGAAACATATCCACACCGAGCACTTCACCGCCGCCAAGCCCGCCGATGGCGAGCGCATTAAAGGCGCCGCCGGCGCGCACGTCAAAGTGCACCTCGATGGGTCGGAAATTGAAATAGAAGTCGCAGAAGGTAAAACGATCCTTGATACGCTGCTCGACAAAGGCTATGACCCACCCTACTCCTGCACCTCAGGCGCCTGCTCCACCTGTATGGCAAAAGTGCTGAAAGGAAGCGTGAAGATGGATGTCTGTTTCGCCCTCGACGACGATGAAGTGGCGGAAGGATATATTCTCACCTGCCAGTCGCACCCCACGGAGGCGGAAGTGGAAATCACCTATGATGTCTAAGAAATGTAAAATGTAAAGGGCGTAATGTAAAATGTAAAAGGAGAGCCCCTCCCTGATGCTACCTACCGCATACTTTTACATTCTATCGATCTTTTCGGGTAAGGCAAAGTTGAGTTCAAAGTTTTACCGGTCCTTTCGCGTAACGAAAGGGCGACTTCATCCTCCCCTTGAAGGCAGCTTGGTGAAGGCAGAAGCGCTACCC
>JACJYG010000023.1 GCA_020636215.1 Lewinellaceae bacterium | reverse complement strand
AAGAACGGTCAAGATGAACCTGCAGGAAATGTCCGATGCGCTCGACCTGACGTTTCTCGCCGACAAACTGCGCCAAAGCTGCCTGATGTTGGCGCATCAGGCCGTCTATAAGGCACAGTACAACATTGGCTTCCTGGAGGAAGTCCTCCAGTTCGTCGAACGGGGTGACTTTCTCAAACACCCGGCCATCGCCATTTATTATTACGGGTACAAGTCCATCAGCGATAAGTCCGGCCAGGAGTATTTTCACCACCTTCGGCAGGAGATCCAAAAACACAAGGATTCTTTCCCTCACTCGGAACTGCGCGATATTTACCTGATGGCAATCAACTATTGTGTGGCTCAGATCAACGCAGGCCACGCCGATATGCGCAAAGAGCTCTTTGAACTCTACCGCAACGGTATTGAAACCCAGGTACTCATTGAAAACAATGAATTATCCCGATTCACATTCCGCAATATCATCAACCTGGGCACTGCCCTCAAGGAGTTTAACTGGATCAATACTTTCATCAAGGAGTACCAGCATTACCTCGCCCCCCAGCACCGGCAAAATTTTGTGCAGTTCTCCCTTGCCAAACTGCACTTCGCCAAAAGGGAATACAAACTGGCTATGCGCCTGCTGGCCCAATCGGACTTCGACGATATCCTGACTAACCTTTACAGTAAGTCGATGCTCATTATCATGTATTTTGAGGAGGAAGAAATAGATGCCCTGGAATCCCTGCTGGAAAGTATGCGCACCTATATGCGCAGGAAAGAGGTGCTCGGGTCTCATAAAGCGATTTACAGCAACCTCATTAAATATACCAAAAAACTCATCCGAATCAACCCTTATGACAAGGACGAAAAGGAAAAACTGGCAGTGGAGATACAGCGCACCTCGCCCCTGCCGGAAAAGGATTGGTTCCTGAAACAACTGGAAAAGATCTGATCGAAATGGGAAGCAGGGATCAGAGAAGCCCTGCGCTCCCAAACCTAATCACTACGGCCACCAACAAATTCGACAATCGTTTGCCCCTTCCAGCTTGGGGCTGTAGATTTGCGCCCTGTGACTTGCGACGTGTGAACTTTGAAACGACAACCATCAAACTGCCAATGGAGGCCATACCCTTAAAGCATTACAATATCTTCGTCGGCCCGATTGAACTGCAGCTGGCGGCATTCCTGAAAGGCCTGGATTATTCCCAGCTTTTCGTTATCGCTGATGAAAACACAGAACGGCATTGCCTTCCCCGGCTTGAAAAAGCCCTGGGACAAAGCCCTTTTTCACTCGTGTCTGTCCCATCCGGAGAAGCAAATAAAAACCTGGATAGCTGCCGGCTTATCTGGAAAGAGCTGATGGGGCAGGAAGCCGGACGCGACGCGCTGGTGATCAACCTGGGCGGCGGCGTCATCGGCGATATGGGTGGGTTTTGCGCCGCCACTTTCAAACGGGGGATTCGCTTCATACAGGCGCCTACTACCCTGCTTTCCCAGGTTGACGCCTCCATCGGCGGCAAACTCGGTATCGACTTTCTTCAGGTAAAAAACAGCATCGGCCTGTTCCAGGACCCCCTGGCCGTTTTCATCGACCCGGCCTTTCTCGATACCCTACCCTCCCGGGAGATCCGCAGTGGATTCGCCGAACTGATCAAACACAGCCTCATCGCCGATGCCGAACAATGGGCCAGGATCCGGCAGCTCGGCCGGCTGGAAAACATGGATTGGGAATCCATCATCGTGCACTCGCTCCATATAAAAAGGCGCATCGTGGAGCAAGACCCTCTGGAAAAAGGCATCCGCAAAGCCCTCAACTTCGGCCATACCATCGGCCATGCCGTCGAAGGGCTCGCCCTGGAAACGGATACGCCCTTGCTGCACGGCGAAGCCGTCGCCATTGGACTGGCCTGCGAAGCCTACCTGTCGCACCAAATCCTTGGCCTGCCGCTAAAAGAAGTAGCGCAAATCGGGCGTTATATCGTTCAGCAATATGGCCACTATCCTCAAAACCCCAACCACTACCCCGATCTGCTCGCCCTAATGCGCAACGATAAAAAAAATCAGGGCGGACAGATCAACTTTACCCTGATCAACCCACTGGGCCAGGCCGCCATCAATCAGCACTGTAACCCGGAACTAATTGAAGAAAGCCTGAATTATTATAACGGATTGGCATACTAAAGGTATAAACCCCTAAACGTTTTGACCCACCAGACACACCAGACACACAAGACACACGAGACACACAAGACACACAAGACACACAAGACACACGAGACATACAAGACACACAAGACACACGAGACATACAAGACACACAAGACACACGAGACATACAAGACACATACAAGACACACAAAAATCCCTAACTTTGAGCCGAGAACATACAACCAATGGTGAACAATAATTATCAGCAACAAGAAAAAGAAGCAACCTACCGCCGGATCGTGAAGTGGATGTGGTATGCATTAGGAGGTGGTATAGGCTTCACCCTCCTTACCTTCTTTATCCTGTCTTTTTCCAATCTTCCCTCGGTGAAGCAACTGGAAAACCCCAAGAGTGAGGAGGCCTCCCAGGTCTTTGCCAACAACGGGGAAGTGATCGGCCGGTACTATACGGAAAACAGGGTGCCAGTAACCTACGACCAGCTTTCCAAAAACCTGGTCAATGCCCTGGTAGCGACGGAGGATGAACGGTACTATCAGCACAGCGGCATTGATTTTCGCAGCCTCGGCAGGGCCATCTTTTATATGGGCCGGAAAGGAGGCGCCAGTACGATCACCCAGCAATTGGCCAAACTGCTTTTTACCGGCCAGAAAGCCGAAACCTCCAATATCTTTGAACGCGTTATCCAGAAATTAAAGGAGTGGATCATTGCGGTCCGTTTGGAGCGGCGCTACACTAAAGAAGAGATACTGGCCCTTTATCTCAATAAATTCAATTTTATTAATGGGGCCTACGGCATCAAGGCCGCCTCAGAGATCTACTTCGGCAAAAGCCAGGATTCTTTGGATGTTCCGGAAGCGGCCATGCTGGTTGGTATGCTCAAAAACCCATCTCTGTTCAACCCGCTGCGGCGGCCTGAAGCCGTGCTGCAACGCCGCGCCGTGGTGCTGAACCAGATGGAAAAAAACGGCATGATCTCGGCCATGGCCTATGATTCACTGAAAAAAGCGCCGCTGGGGCTCAACTTTACCCGCCAGACCCATGTCGATGGCATCGCGCCCTACTTCCGTATGGAACTGGCCAAAGATATCAAGGCTATTCTGGAACGCCGCGAGTGCCGTAAATCCGACGGATCCACCTATGACATCTACCGCGATGGCCTGCGCATCTATACCACTATCGACCCCCGGATGCAACGCATTGCCGAGGAAGAAATGGTAAAAAACATGAGCAGGGTGCAAAAAACCTTCTGGAATACCTGGAAAGTAGTGAATAAAGACCCCTGGGAATACCAAAGCGGTTCCAAGAACGAAGTGCCCGTCGAAGTCCGCAAGGAATCCCTGCAGGAGTTGGTCCGCAATTCCGACCGTTACCAGGCATTGCGGGCTCAATATTTGCTCGATGTATTGGAAAAGATCGAAAATGAAGTGGATGGGTTCGTCTTCCACGAGGACGACCGGGAGGTGGAGCGCATTATCCAGGATTCTGAAAAAGGGAACGTGATCTCCCAACTTGTTGACCGGGGCATTATCAGTTCCAGCCTGGCGGCCGGGTATCGGCAGGTGCGGCGTAGCCGTCATTTCTCCGAACTGCGCACTCAGTGGTATGCACTTCAGGAAGCTGTGGAAAAATCTTTCCATACCAAGGCCAAAATGAAAGTATTCGCTTACAACGCTCAAATGGAGACGGATACCATCATGACGCCCCTCGACTCCATCAAGTATAACAGGATGTTCCTGCAGACCGGCATCCTGGCGGTCGACCCAATTACCGGTTATGTCAAAGTATGGGTGGGGGGCATCAATTTCAAATATTACCAATACGACCACAACCGCACCAGCCGCCAGGTGGGCTCAACTTTCAAACCCTTCGTCTACGCCACTGCCATCGCACAGCAGGGGTTCTCCCCTTGTTATCAGGTATACGATATGCCGCAGACCATTGCGCCAGGCGACGGCAATTTCCACCTGCTAACGGAATGGAAACCCAATAATGCCGACGGCCGCTTTTCCGGCCAGCTGCTAACCCTGAAGGAAGGCCTCCGGCAATCCAAGAACTCCGTTTCCGTGCATCTGATGAAGCAGTTGGGCGATACGGAACCTGTGCGGGGCCTGGTCAACCAGATGGGGATCGACAGCAGCCTGAAATACCCTAACGGCCGCTACCGGGTGCCCAAATCTCCTTCTATCTGCCTTGGCTCTACCGACCTGACCAATATGGAGATGACGGGCGCTTACACCACCTTCGCCAATAATGGCATTTACAACAAACCTGTCTACCTGCTGCGCATTGAAGACAAGAGCGGGCGCATCATCTACGAAGAGTTCCCGCAGGAGCGGGTCGCCATCAACCCCAACGCCAATTACGTCATGGTCGATATGCTCAAATATGCCGCCACCAACCTGGGGGGTATTAAGAGCGAAGTGGGGGGCAAAACAGGTACTACCAACGACTACGTAGACGGCTGGTTCATGGGCATCACCCCCACCCTCGTGGTCGGCACCTGGGTAGGCGGTGAGGACCGCTGGGTCCGTTTCCGGTCTATTACCTACGGGCAGGGCGCCTATATGGCTAAGCCTTTTTTCCGCGAATTCATCAAACGCCTGGAAGCCGATAAGGATGTCGACTACAACCCCAACGCCCGCTTTTACCGCCCTCCAGGCGACCTCGGCATTGAAATGGACTGCGACCAGTACAACCGGAATGCCCCCTCCCTGGATAGCGATAACGAGTTCGAGAACGAGAAGTTCAGCGACGATGTATTTGGGGATGAGACCTTTTAACCGACCGTAACAGTGGGCAGTGAGCAGTATACTGCCTACCGCCCACTGTTTACTGCTGACTGATTCCCTGGCTTTTCTTATTTTTACCCCATCTTAACCAAGCCAACCTCTATGAACCGGACCATCGCCTTCTTTTTAATGCTCCTCGGCTTCTCCCTCCAATGGGGTTGCGTCCCCCCCTCGGACAAAGTCATTACAGATATTAACGTCCAATTGGATGACCCCACTTTCCGGAAGATACACGATTTCCAGGACCAACAGCTGGTAGACAGCCTGTATCCGTTCTTTCACCATGAGGACCCGACTTACCGCTATCTGGCCGCGCTGGCTTTTGGGTCCATCAAAACCGCTGCGGCTAATGATAGCCTGGCTTTACTGTTGAGCGACCCTATTGACGAGGTGCGGGCGGCGGCAGCCTACGCCATCGGACAGGCGGGTGATGTTTCCGGCGAACCCCTGCTCATCCAGGCTTTTGCCCGCGAAGACACCGCCGGCCTTTTCCGGCTTTCGAACCGGGCCATTCTGGAGGCGGTGGGTAAGTGCGGTAGCGAAGAAAACCTCCGTTCTCTGGCCACGATCACCACCTACCAAGCCCGGGATACTGCTTTACTGGAAGGCCAGGCATGGGGCATCTACCGTTTCGCCCTTCGCAAGATCATCCTTCCGGAAGGCACCAGCCGCATGCTGGCAATGGCCACCGGCATGAACTATCCTGCCCGTGTGCGCCTCATTGCCGCCAACTACCTGCTCCGGGCGGAAAACATTTCCCTCGACTCCATGGCAGGGGAAACCATCGGCCGGGCGCTGGAATCGGAGCGCGACCCCGACATCCGCATGGCGCTTGCCGTAGGGCTGGGCAAGGCTCCCACCCAGGCCGCCCTTAAAACGCTGCTGGCGGTTTATGATAAAGAAACCGATTACCGGGTGCAGTGCAACATCCTTCGGGCATTGACCAACTTCGATTACGCCCAGGTGCAGGCCACCGCACTAAAAGCGCTCAAATCACCAAATCTCAACCTGGCCAATCGCGCCGTCCAATATTTCCTGGAGAAAGGCATCCCTCAGGACGCCACCTTCTACTGGCGCACCGCCAAAGACACCCTACCCTGGCCTATACAGCTTGGAATGTATCAGGCCGCCAACCGGCATATCCCCGCCTACTCCGTAGAGGCGCGCGACGCCATCAACGGCGAACTTCGGCAGCGTCTGCGTAGCGCAACCTCGCCTTACGAAAAAGCAGCCGCTATACGGGCCATGAGTGAATTTGGATGGAATTTCCGTTTCCTCTACCAGGAAGGGGCTACCGCTGAATCGCCCATTATCCGTACAGCTACCATGGAAGCCTTGGCCGCCATCAGCAACCGGACGGACTTTCGGGCTTTCTTCGGAGAAGGCTACCGGCAGGTGCGCCGTGAACTGATCTATTATTTCATGCAAGCTATGCATAGCGGCGATCCGGCTATGATCGCCATCGCTGCCGGCGGCTTGCACAATGAACGCCTCAATTACCAAACCTACATCGATAGCGTAGCCATCAAAATGTTGGACGCCACCCTGGAAAAGCTGGAACTTCCAAAAGAGATCGAAACCTATAATGAGTTGAACAAAACGATCGCTTTCCTGCGCAATCAGCCGGAACCGGCCGCTAAAACACCGGCCTACAACCACCCTATCGATTGGACGATGCTCAGCCGTATCGCCAATGGAAAACACGCTATTATCCGGACCGGCGTGGGGGATATAGAGCTGGAGTTTATGCCGGAAGCCGCGCCGGGGACGGTGGCCAATTTCATTGCCCTTACTCAGCAAGGCTTCTACTCCGATAAAACATTCCATCGGGTCGTACCGAATTTCGTCATTCAGGGCGGAGGGCCACGCGGAGACGGCTACGGTAGCCTCGATTATTCCATCCGTTCCGAGCTGCCCCCACTGCATTATGATAGCGGCGGTTATGTCGGTATGGCCTCCTCCGGCAATCACACGGAATGCACCCAGTTTTTCATTACCCACTCCCCTACTCCGCACCTCGACGGCAATTATACCATCTTCGCCAAAGTGGTGAAGGGCATGGAGGCCGTACACCTGGTCCAGGCCGGAACCCAGATTAGTGAGATCCTAATTCAATAGCTTTGAACTGAATAAAATCCAACGGATGAAAAATACACCTTTAACAGAAAAGCACGTCGCCCTTGGCGCGCGCATGGCGGAATTTGCCGGATACAATATGCCCATATCTTATGCCGGCATCAAAGAAGAGCATTTGCAGGTGCGGAATAAAGTAGGCGTATTCGATGTCTCTCATATGGGGGAGTTCATCGTACGCGGCAAGGAGGCCCTGGCGTTGATCCAGCAGGTAACCACCAATGATGCGGCCCGGCTCGAGATCGGCGAAGCCCAGTATTCCTGCTTTCCCAACGGCAAGGGCGGCATCATTGACGACTGCCTGGTATACCGTCTGCCGGAAGATAACTGCGCCGAAGGCGAACAGGCCTTCATGCTGGTTGTCAACGCATCCAATATTGACAAGGATTGGGAGTGGGTTAGCCGCCACAACCATTTCGATACCCGCCTGATCAACATTTCCGACCAGACTGGCCTGCTGGCCGTACAAGGGCCGCTGGCCGCCGACGCCCTGCAGCCCCTGACAGATGTTGCCCTGAAAAGCCTGAAGTACTACACCTTTACTAAAGGATCCTTTGCCGGCATCGACAACGTCCTCATTTCGGCAACGGGATATACCGGCGCCGGCGGCTTTGAATTGTATGTAGATTCCAGCCGGGCAGCCGAATTATGGGATAAGATCTTTGCCGCCGGGGCAGCCTACGATATCCAGCCTATCGGCCTGGGCGCCCGCGACACCCTGCGCCTCGAAATGGGATACTGCCTCTACGGCAACGACATCGATGATGCAACTTCTCCCATTGAGGCCGGGTTGGGATGGATCACCAAAACTAAAAAAGGGGATTTCATCAACCGGGATCTCTTCGCCAGGCAGCGTGAAGAAGGCGTAAACCGAAAGCTGGTGGGCTTCATCCTGCCCGACGAACGGCGGGTGCCCCGGCATGATTATCCCATAGAAGACGCTGAGGGCCAAACGATCGGCAAAGTGACTTCCGGTACTATGTCTCCCTCGCTCGACTATCCGATTGGTATGGGTTATGTGGAAACTGCCTTTTCTGCCCCCGGTAGCACCATCTATGTGCTCGCCGGCAAAAAGCGCCTGGAAGCTCAGGTCACCAAACCGCCTTTCGTATAAGGGAGACAATATTTCGGATATCAGAATTTTCATGAAGGCCAGAGCTAAACAAAACCAGCGGATTTTTATTTATCTTGTTGGTTCAGTACTTTTTGAAACTTCACTACTATATGACATTACAGGAAGGCAAAGATAAATTCATCCAGTCCTGGGGCGCCCTCGGGTCCAGTTGGGGCATCAACCGGACGATGGCCCAGATCCATGCACTCTTGCTTATCTCCCCGCAAGCCCTTAGTGCAGAAGACATTATGGAGGAGTTAAAGATCTCGCGGGGCAACGCCAATATGAATATCCGCGCACTGATTGACTGGGGCCTCGTCTACAAGGAACTCAAAGCCGGGGAGCGAAAAGAGTTTTTTGTGGCGGAAAAGGATATGTGGGAAGTGGTCAAAAATATTATCATTCAACGAAAAAAGAAAGAATTGGAGCCCATGCTCAAAGTGTTGGATGAAATATCCAGCATCGACGAGGCTGGGCCCAAATCCGAGGAATTTGTTCAGATCATCCGCGAGATCAAGCTATTCTCCAGCAAAGCCGATTCTACCCTCGACAGCCTGATCAAGGCAGATTCCAACTGGTTTGTCGGGACCTTTATGAAGATGATAAAATAGAGGATTGAATTCTGAAGAGCCTATTCTTCCTCTTCTGTTGCGGTTTCCGGCCCCATCTGGTTATTCCCATGCAACTGGTCGAACAACTCCCGAAGGCGGTACATCTCGTCGAGGGTGTCATCGAGATAAAAGGCAATATCCGGAATGCGGCGCATTTGCTTACGAATACGCCCGGCAAGCGCCTGCTTCAGGCGGGTCAGGTGTTCTTCCATTTCCAGGATGACACCTTGTTTATGTTCTATATTGTAAACGCTGAGGTATATTTTGGCCAGGTTGAAATCCGGCGTCATCTTCACCTGTGTAATGGTTACCAATGGCTCAGGGCCGTAGATATACCCTCCTTCATTCTGCAATACCACGCTGAAGTGCCGTTTGATCAACTCCGCTACCTGTAACTGTCGTTTCGTTTCCATGCGTTCAATTATTCGCTTGCTGCAAGTTTGTGAAAATATTGATGTAAAACAAATTCCCCTCGGACAAGTTCCCACGGTGTAAACAAAAAATTGGTATATTTGCAAGAATTTGGTTCTACTCATTTTATGACCACCCTCGACACCCCCATAGCATACCTTAAAGGCGTAGGCCCCAAGCGCGGCGAAATGCTGAATAAAGAGCTGAGTATCTTCACTTTTGGCGACCTGCTCGGGCATTATCCTTACCGCTATGTGGACAAGACCCTGTTCCACCGCATCGGCGAATTGAATGAAAGCAGCGGGGAGGTGCAACTGCTGGGCGTACTCCGCCGGCTCAATTCGGTGGGCGAAGGCCGGAAGCGCCGCCTGGTTGGGGTATTCCGGGATGATACCGGAGCGATCGACCTGGTGTGGTTCACCGGGGTGCACTGGCTGGAAAAATCCCTGGAAGTCGGAAAGGAATATGTGATCTTCGGCCGGGTTAACGCCTTCAAGGGGCAGCTTAGCATCCCCCATCCGGAAATGGAGCCCGCCAAGGAAGAAGGCGCAACGGTGGAAACAACCTACGCCCCCGTTTATTCCAGTACCGACAAGCTCAACACCAGAGGACTGGATACCAAGGTACGCCGCCGGATAATGAAAGCGCTGTTCGAAAAGCTTTCACCTGCTGATACGCCCGAAAACCTTCCGGCCTACCTCGTTCAGAAATTCCACTTCCCTTCCCGCTTCGACGCCCTGCGTTTGATCCACTTCCCCCGGGATGAAAAAGAACTGCAGGCCGCCCGAAACCGCCTGAAGTTTGAAGAGCTCTTTTTCCTTCAAATGCGTCTCCTGCAAATACGCCGCCGCCGCAAAGACGCCATCCGGGGCTTCGTTTTTGAAACTATCGGTGATTACTTTAATCAATTCTATAACGAGAAGCTACCCTTTGAACTGACCAATGCCCAAAAGCGGGTGCTGCGGGAAATACGCCGCGACCTGGGCGCCGGCATCCAGATGAACCGCCTGCTTCAGGGCGATGTAGGCAGCGGTAAGACCGTCGTAGGCCTCATGTGCATGCTCATGGCCCTCGACAATGGCTACCAGGCCTGTATGATGGCGCCCACCGAAATCCTGGCCCAGCAGCACTACAATTCCATCAGCCAGTATGTTGAAGGGATGGATATCCGGGTGGCCTTCCTATCGGGTACCGTCAAAGGCAAAAAACGCAAGGAAGTCCTGGCCGCCCTGCTGGCCGGCGATATCCACATCCTCATCGGCACCCACGCCCTGATCGAAGACCCCGTTCAGTTTAAGAACCTGGGGCTGGCCATTACCGATGAGCAGCACCGCTTCGGGGTCGAGCAAAGGGCCCGGCTTTGGAAAAAAAGCAACCCCAGCCCGCCTCACGTTCTGGTAATGACCGCCACCCCCATCCCCCGCACCCTGGCCATGACCCTCTACGGCGACCTCGACGTGTCGGTCATCGACGAGCTGCCGCCCGGGCGCAAAGAAATTCAAACGGTACACCGAACGGAAAACCACCGCCTGCGGGTTATCGGTTTTATGCGCGAGGAGATCGCCAAAGGACGCCAGGTATACGTGGTCTATCCCCTGATCGAAGAATCTGAAACACTGGACCTGCTGAACCTGGAGGAGGGCTACGAGGCCCTGAAACGCGAATTCCCATCGCCAGATTATCAGATCAGCATCCTGCACGGCCGGATGAAACCCGCTGATAAGGACTTTGAAATGCAACGCTTTGTGGAAGGAAAAACCCAGATCATGGTGGCCACTACCGTCATCGAGGTGGGCGTCAATGTGCCGAATGCATCGGTGATGGTAATCGAAAATACGGAGCGGTTTGGACTGTCTCAATTGCACCAGCTTCGCGGACGCGTCGGACGCGGGGCCGAACAATCCTACTGCATCCTGATGTCGAGCTTTAAACTTAGCAACGAAGGCAAGCAAAGGATTCAAACCATGGTGCGCACCAACAACGGCTTCGAGATCGCCGAGGCCGACCTGAAACTGCGCGGCCCGGGCAATATCGAAGGCACCCAGCAAAGCGGCATCCTCGACTTCAAACTCGCCGACCTGTCCAAAGACAGCCGCATCCTGCAAACCGCCCGCGAAGTGGCCACCCGCATCCTCGACGACGACCCCCGCCTCGAACGGCCGGAACACCATCCGCTGAAGTGGTTTTTGGAGAAGCACGGGAAAAAGCTGAAGGGGTGGAGCAGGATTAGTTAGTAGTAAGGCAGTTGAAAAGGTGCAACGAAGTATTTCACCCCTTCGATATCGATCTTGGCCTGTTGTATGAGCATTCTACACCTGCATTCCGGGAAGTCTAGTGCTGAAGGCAGCCTTTAACTTCTAGATGAATTCCGGCTTTTGTATACCGCTCATCGGCCTTTCGGCCTGCTAACCAGGCTTCCGAAATCTATTTTGATCAGATGCCCATGCGCATACGGGGAACCCTCGTTAAGTCGTCCGACGACTGCCATTAGACAGAATCGTCAGGGTTCATAATCCGCTCCGGTTTGTTTAAATGCGATTGCCCTGTTCTATCAACAGGCTTCGAATAAGAACGTTTTACCTAATATGAGTGTCTCTCTTTGCCGGGCTTCGGCTATTTTTCGGCACGTACCTTCCAGGTATGCGCCGAAAAATGAGCCTCGCGCGGCTTTGAGATCCATCTCATATTAACTGAAAAACTAAATTTAAACACGTTCTAAAAAAAGCCTTATCTTATACCCGATTCAAAAAACCAGCAGGCCATGGTAGAAAAGGAACCGGAGAAGGCCAAACCGCAGGCCAACATTTCGGACAGTAAAAATGTCGTTCAGGGCTCTAGTATTCAGGGGCAAAATGTGCATATCGGAGATATCCATTACCATTCCACGCCACCTAAAAAAACCGGGCCGGCCAGCCCCGAGCAGTTAGAAGATATTCGAAGGCTCATCAGCCGGGGCAAAGTGGAACCGGCCATTAAGGCATTGCTGGATCTGGCCGAGGGGCAAGACGAAGACTGGGCTGACAGCCTGCACATGCTTTCCAATCAATGGCAGGACCTCAATAAAAGAGAACGCCTGGGCGCCATCGCCTACAGCGATGCCACTGTTCGCAGAAACCAGATCATTCAAAGCCTGCTGCAGGCAGCAAGGAGCCTGCAGGAGGAAGCATGAGGGCTATGAAAACGCCCAGAAAAGAAATTAACCAGCGTATCGTGCAGGAAGGCTACCGGCTTCTGGATGAGCGGTTAGGCTATTCACAAACCGACATCCAGAAAAAGATGGCAGCGCTGGGGTTTGAAGTATCCAAGCCCACCCTTAGCAATATCATCAGCGGAAAAAGACAGGCGGGAAAAGAGAAGCTCCGCACGGCAGGGGAGGCCATGCTCCAGATCATTCGCGCTGAATTGGGCCTCCACTTTGATGAAGCGGGCTCCTGCTTTGATGAACCCGCCCTGCCATCCGGTTGGGCGCCCACGGTTATCCCTACCCTTGAGGTAGAACCAGAAGGAACGTTCCGCTTCCACGCCGACGGCCGCTTGTCGATACCCGACAAAGTGGCTTTTCTGAAAAAGGCACAGAAAGAGATCATCGAGTTCGGCGTCCGCCTCAATGCTTTTACCGATTATTTTCTGTCGAGAAGCGCTCATGAATTTCGTAATCATATTGAAGAACTGATGAGCCGGGGCGTCAACCTGAAACTGTACCTGCTCGACCCCGACTGCAACGCCGCCCGCCTGTATTTCGAGGACCGAAGCGCCTTTTTTCCCGAGGAGGCCAGGTCGGGCGAAGTCATCCGCGAAGTCATCCAACGCCTCCACCGGATACAGAAAGAGCTTTCCGCCGGGCAGCATCCCGGGAAAATGGAAGTATTTCAATACAAACACCTCCCCTACTGCCACTTCCTGATCGTCGACGGGGAAACCCGCCACGGCAACATGATGGTTTCGCCTTACCTCTACGGCATCCGCCGGGCCGATTGCCCGGTCATCCAGCTCTCCAGGGCTGCCGACTCAAGCCTCTACCGCCGCTACTGGACTTCCTTCCAACTGCTCACCAAAGGCGCCAGGCCGATTCTCCATGGGCCGGGCCCTGGAAAGGGCTGATTCCTGATGTTGAAGGTTGGCCCTGTGGAATAATCGCTTGCCTCCACCATTCAACACCCGCCGAAATTTTTCTAAAATTTACAAAATTTACGTAAACTACTGTAAATCAATTTATTAGTTGATCAACGCTGCCTTTTAGCCCACCTTTGACAGGTCCAAAAATTAGTCAACCCAAAAACTCATTACGCAATGGACCTGATGCTGTTATTGCAGATCATCCAGTTCATCGTGGAGGATGTTATCATGCCTTAACGACTGCAACCGGAGCAGGGGCGGCTTTGCCTGTGCATACAGGTGAGGCTCAGGGCGAAGCAGGCAATCACTTCAGTAGTGTTCAAAAAAAAGTTGTCGCAGTGCATTTCGGCGGCCAGGCATGCCCTTCAGCCATTTCAGTGGCTTGCGGCCTTCGCCTGATCACAGACACCGACAACTTGTTTTTTGAGGCTCCTTTAGCGGGCTACTTCGCCCTTCCCGATTTTATGAAGTAGCCAGGTTTTACAAAAAATATAAGGATAGGCATGGACCTCTTCGGCCAGTTTTTCCGGCCCGACACTGTTCCTGATGTATTTCATGAGGGCAGACACGAAGTTGGAGAAACCCTCCGCCGTATTTTCACCCATGACCTTGTTGCGCCGGAGGTAATCGCGGTAGTTCCGGCAATAATCCAGGATAAATCCTTCTTCCTCCTTTTCCTCCACCATAGCCATCACCATTAGAGCCCGGAGGCGGGCTTCCAGTAAGGGGTCCTGGTTATGGCATTGGCTCACCTTCTGGCGCACGGCCCCGAACCGGCCCCGCTCGAAAAGGATGAGGGCTTCGGCTACAGCCTGGGTATTGGGGCGCAGGCCGGGCCGCAGGTAGGGGCTCCATTTTTCCACGAAGGCTTCCGCCCAGTCGAGTTTGCCCTGATGGCAGGCCAGATTGACAATATTGATGAAACGGATAGAGGAGATAAGCCCGTTTTCAAAGAGAATCTGGGTGGACATGCCGAATTCGTAGAGGCTCAATGCTTCCTCTATCCAGTTGTATTCGCTCTGTTTGATGCGCCGGGCGGCGTGGTTGATGAGGTACCCTTGGAGTATTTGCTGTACTTCGAGGGAGAACAGGTGATGGTTATCCGAAAAAAAGGCTTTCAGTTGCTGGTATTGGGGCAGGCCTTTTTCTTCCAGCAATTGCGCCGCCAGATAGAAGGCCTGTTGCAGCAAACCATGGCCATGCGGGGCCTGTTCTATTTCTTTTTTGGCTTCCCGCCACAGCCGGGGCAGGTTATCTTCCTTCAGCAGGTTTCCCCGGTTCAACAGTTCGGCGCCATACTGAAGCTTGGCGGCCAGGAAAAGGCTGTCGGCTGTTTCCATCAGCCCGCGCAGGGTAGCCTGCCCACGGGTGTGCAGGCCTTCGTCCGGGTCGGAGTAATAATACCAGAGGTGCTGCATATAGAGAGCGTCAGCTATATCCCGGATGTCCGCAGGTGCTTTCTGCTCACAGGCGCTGACGAAGCCCGCTACCTTAAGGTAAAACAAATGGCTAAGCTGGCGTTCCCTGAAAATTTCAGCCATTAGTATCTCCCGGGCAGGGTTGTCCTTTTCCCGTAGTTTCTCCAGCAGCAGAAACTCCTCCAGCCATTTGTACAGGCGGCTGGACTCGTTGAGGATGCGCTTGGCCGGGTTTTCGGCGCTTGGCGGAAGCAACTTCCGCGCCACGGTATCTTTGTCGAGCTTCGGGCCCTGCAGCGCCGGATGGTTGGCCTTTAGGTAGTCAAAAAGCCCCAGCGCCACTTCGTAGTTCCCGTAAAGGGCCTGGATGTACTTGCCAAAGGCCCGGACTTCCTCCTTTTTAAGGGCCCTGAGCACCTGTATCAGCTTGTTGTTCTGCATGCACCAACGGTTTTAATGAAATGGGCTGCCTCTTCAGTAAGCCTTACAATATTACTGAATTTTGAAAGGAAAATTCCTGATCCGGGTTGAGTTTCTGTGAGGAAATACGAAGCAAAGCCTTCAAATTACAACTAGTTGGTTTTCAATGATAAACTAAAAAAAAATGCAGCAGAAACGGCGCCAAATGCTTCATTTTCCGTGGAGAAATCCCTTTTTTTCGCTTTGCATACGCTGAAAAATAAGAGGAAATTTGAGGTATTCCTACTGAAGTTCAGTAGTACAAAAAGCAATAACTCGTTGTTAATTTCTTAATAACGCTCTTTATGCGGCGCCGCCTTTAATCCCCTGAGCACCAAATGAGGGATCGCCCTTTTGAACATTATTTTCGGTTTGCGCCCTGCGGCCCTGCCCGCCGGCAAGCAAACCTTCCAACCTATGGAGGCGGGAGCCAATAGCCACTAACGCACTGGAGCGCATCCCGCCTCCTTTTCAAAAATAGCCTACTTATGAAACAGGCCACCCGGAAGCAAGAGGTCGACATTTTCTGCAAAAAGTTAGCCGACAATTTCCGGCAGTATTGCGCCACGCACCGTCTGCCGGAAAAGCTGGATAACTTCACCACCTATCTGATCGACCAGCAACTGATCGACAACAGCACCATACGGCAGTACGCCATCACGGAATTGTTCAAAGACCTGTACCCCAAAAACGCCTATAAAAAAACGCAGACGGTTGAGCAGTTGGCCGGCCGTTTTAACCTGACGCCCCGCAGCATTTGGAATGCGCTGCGGAAGCAGGATAAATAAGGCGTGGACAATCGCAATGTTATAGCCGTTCAATTTGGAGAAATTATAAAAAAAACAGATATTAAAGTTTTCAAATTCAATGCCAATGGACGTGGCAATTTTATGCCCGATCCCGGCCGAGTACAACGCCATCCGAGCTCATTTGGAGCATCCCAGGGAAGAGCAGAAAGAAGGCCAGTACTATACGGTTGGGGCATTTCGGGGGGGGCATCAGCAATATCGCATCGTACTTCGGGAAACAGGCTCCCGAAACAACGAAGTCGCGCTGGCGGCAGAGCGGGCCATCCGGCAATACCAGCCCAAGATCATCATCCTGGCCGGTATTGCCGGTGGCGTCAAGGACGTAGTCGTGGGTGATGTCGTAGTCGGTACTCAAGCCTACGGCTACGAAGCCGGCAAATCGACGGATGCGGGTTTTTCCAGCCGCCCCAATGTGCTGCCTTACAGCCGGGAACTGATCGAGCTGGCCAAGGTGGTGGAGCGTTCCGGGGCCTGGCGGCAGCGCCTGCCCACTCATACTTCCCCTCTTCCCAAAGTATACTTTGGCCCCATCGCCTCAGGCGACCAGGTGGTGACCTCCACCCGATCGGAAGCCTACCGCACCATCAAGGCCCACTATAATGATACCCTGGCGCTGGAGATGGAGTCCATCGGCTTTGCCCGGGCTGTAGCGGCCTACCCCCACATCAGCGCCCTCAACATCCGCGGCATCTCCGACCTGCTGGACGGCAAGAACGCCGCCCACGACCAGGCCAGCCAGCCCCGGGCGGCCGCCCATGCCGCTGCTTTTGTGTTTGAATTGTTGTATCAACTGAACCTTTCCAACCTAAAAATACAGAACATGGACGCGAAAACACTGGCGAAAGAGGTCGTCGCCACCCTCTTCCCACTCCTTAAGTTGGATTCGATCAAGCAGATCGGCAAAGAGTTCCGACAAGCAGCCGACGGCTCCATTTTGGATATTTGGGAGCAGGTCAAACCCATTTTCATCGAAGAGATCGAAGCAGAAGATGAGCCGGAGCAGGCTCAGGGCGCTATCCGCTCCGCCCTACGCAAAAAACTGGATGGGGACGACAGCCTGAGGCAGCAGCTTGAGGCCCTGTTGAAAGTGGCGGAAGCGAAAGGGGCTGCAGGCAACACCGTGACGATCAACAATAGTAAGAATGTGGTGCAGGGGAGTAATATTAATGTGGGGGGGGATTTTCGGGTGGGGGATGATATCCAACAGAAAATCAATGACGCTGGAATCGTCACCAATGATGGCGATGTCCATTTAAAAGGAAAATATGTCGCCGGGCGCGACCTGAATATCAAGAAACAACCACCATCAAAATAAGCAACCATGCCCCAAACCAGCTATAACCCCAATGTAGAAGAAAGTGGTATTGTTGGCGGACAAGAGGTAACGCTGACCGGAGAATATGTCGCCGGGCGTGACATAAATATTGAGGAAAAGACGTATGTCTACACCCACGCCCAATTTTCAGAGATCAACCTGGAGCCCTATAAAAGTAGGGGAGAATACATTGCACCGATGTTTACGGAGCTTCTGCTCAACCAGGTTCTGGAAAAGCACCTGCTGATCATCGGAGGCCATTTCGAATTTTACAAAAATGACCTCATTCGCCATTTGGCAGCATTAATTCTTGAAAACAGAGGAATAAAAGCCAGAGAATGGGTGGAGCGGGCCGGTAATCCCAATCCGGTTCCCTCCCTGGCAGAAGAAAAGGAGCCCACAACTTTTCTCTTCCCTTACACTTCCCCCCAGGATGTCAGCTATGACCTTGGGCGTATTGCCGACATTGCCGCTAAGTACGGGCATTATGTCCTCATCAGCACCAACCTCTCCGAACACGCCTGGAAGCTGCCTGCTGCAGTCCGGAGCAATTATTGGTTTGAAGTGCCTCAGAGCCATATCTATTATCCGGAGGACCTGACGTGCTGCCTCATTAAAGAGCTG
>JACJYG010000022.1 GCA_020636215.1 Lewinellaceae bacterium | reverse complement strand
TCCTAGTGGGTCTACAAATTAGCAAACATTCGGCAACACTTGGCGAAGAATGCCCAGCAAAAACAGGCATTCCGGCGCTTTTTGATAGCGGGTGTTGCCCAAGTATATGCGAATATTTTGTAGTGATTTTGTAGTACTGTAATAGGTTTAACGGTCGTTTGTGTCCAATTTTCCGTAAACCTTAAAACAGTACGGCCATGCAACTGCAACCACTCAGGAAAATCAAATTCACCTTGGTTTTCAACCGCGAAAATCGCCTTAACCTGGATGGAACTGCCCTAGTCACGCTACGGGCCTACCAGGGCGGCAAGAACCGCTACTTCTCCACCGGCGTTTACCTGAAGCCGGAACACTGGGACGAACGCTCCCTCCGGGTGAAAGATCATCCGCTCAAAGCACAGTACAACCGCCATTTGCAAGACTTCCTTCACCACTTCGAGGCATACGAATTCACCGCTATACAGAAATACGGCCGCTGCCCGCTGCGGCTGCTCGACCATGCAACGGCGCCGGAGGATCCTGCACCGGCATCCTTCACAAAATTCTGCTGGGAAGAACTGAAGCGGCCCGACATCACGCCTGCCACCCGGCGGGCGCACCGCTGCACCCTGAACCTGTTGGGCGAATTCCGGAAAGAGGTATTCTTTGACGAGATCGACGTACACCTGGTTACCCGGTTCGACCGGTTCATGCACCGGCGGGAAATGCGCTTGAACAACATCCACAAGCATCACCGGTTCCTGAAAGCATACATCAACCGGGCGATCCTGTTCGGCCACCTGCCGGGCGACGGGAACCCCTACCGGCAGTTTAAGCCCCGGCAGGAAGAGCCGGAACGGGTGTTCCTGCTGCCGGCGGAGCTGGCCCGCCTGGAGGCCCTGGAGATACCCTCCAGCAAATGCCACCTGGAGCAGATCAGGAAGATTTTCCTGCTATGTTGCTGGACCGGCCTCCGGTTTTCTGACGTGTCCACCCTGGCCCGGCCCCACCTGGAGGAGACGGCGAAGGGCCTGCAGGTCAGGAAGCGGCTGAAAAAGAACGGCAAACAGCTAACTTTGCCGTTATGGCTGCTTTTCAAACGCGATGGGGTCCAGTGGTCGAAGCCGGAAGAGATCGTCCGCGAAGCCCTGGCCGGCCGGGATGACGACAAGCCCCTATTCCGGATCAGCAACCAGTACTTGAACCGCAGCCTGAAGGAACTGGCGGCCCTGGCTGGCATCAAAAAGAAAATGACTTCCCATGTTGCCCGGCGGACCTTCGCTACGGCCATGGCCACAAAGGTAAAAGTGCCGGTCCTGCAACGGCTGCTCAGCCATTCTCAGCCGGATATCACAATGATTTACGTCAAACTGGCGAACAGCGTAATTGAGGAGGAATTGGAAAAAATCGATTGGAGCTAATGGGGAAAGAAAAGAAGATCAATATTACCTACTATCTAAACAAAAACTTAAAGCCCTTCGAGGTTAATGGTGAAAAGCAATATAGAGTATATGCCACCATTGGATACAATCGAATGAATACCAAAATACTTTTCTTTGTCCATGAACATGGGTATCTGACAGAAGATCAGTTTGAAGAATTCTTTGTAAAGAAGACTAATCCTACCATTAATGAACAGGTACGAGGGTTTGAGCAAAATGTGACTAAGATCATTAGGTTTGAAGCAAAAGAAGTTGGAGACAAATACAGCATCAGCGGCATATCGGATCGGCTCGACCACTACCACCAAAATATGAGCAGGGAGTTAGAAAAGCACTTGCAACAACAACTCCATGAATTTTCAAACGGGCAACTTCCGGGAACGGATTTTCGATCTACTTTTCACGATGCTATGAAGTTGGAAGATAGTTTCCTCATCATCGAAAAACAGATACCTGGTTTTCAAGAGAAGCTACCCGCCAACCTGGTTGACCGGCTTACTGCTTACTATCAATTCAGAGGGTTTATCCGCACCTATGACAAAAATGTCCGTTGCCTGGATTGGCTCGACCTCCCGACCCAAATTGCATTTAAGGAACATCTCTTCTCTTCGCATGAAATTGAGGATCTTTTCCCCAATGAGGCAAAGCATTCTCCTTTCCTTCGGTTGTACCAACAATTTCCTTTGATCTTGGAAAAGATTCCAACTTATTTAAAATCAATGGATAAGATGTTAGTGGGAATAATATACTAGTTTTTTTGCCCAAAATGTTAGTATAAAATAGTGTATGTTAGTATATTTGTTAGCGGACACAAACGACCGATAAACCTATTTTTTTAATCTAAATATGTGACTATGAGCGCATTATCCAGAGAATTAGACCGGGCCAAACGGCAGATCACCAAGGCCGTGCAATCGCTGGAGGAGATTGCCGCCATGCTGGCGGAATCCGAAGGCAAGCCCGTCGGCGGCGACAAACCATTTCTCACTGAGCAAGACCTGGCGGAGGCCTTCGGCAAGCACGTCGCCACTATCCAGCGTTGGCGCAAGGAAGGCAAGCTCGACCCGTATCATCAACAGGGCCGGGCCTTTTATTGGCTCCGGGAGGACTTCGAGCGGCTGCTGGAGGAAAGGAAGGTATTCATTAAGAAGTAGGCGAAAAGAAAAACCCCTAACCGGCCCTGGTTGGGATAACCGGAAAGGGGTATTGTTAACAAAAACAATACGTAAAAGTATGAAATTCTTACGTTCATTACCTCAAGAGACGGGCTTTTTCGAAACCTACGCCAAATTGGCCCGGTCAATCAAAATGTCTGGGATCTTCGCCCAGGTCATCAGCGCCGCCACTGAAATAGGCATCATCTATGCGCTATCCCACCAAGCACTATTCCCCATCTTCCCGGAAGCAGCGCCGTACCTGGCCGGCCTGGTTGCTGCATTAGGGACAATTACGATTGAAGGCGGCCTTCGGGTAACAACGCCACAGGCGGTTGACGCGGTCCTTTACGGCCGGTTTGGCGGCCTGCACCTGGTTATGAGCATTGCCGTGTTCGTCGTCGTCATCCTGCTGGGCGGCGCCAGTGGCGTCCTGTCCTTCAAAAACTCCGATACCATAGTGGAGAACCTGACGGCGCCGGAAGCGGGCCGGGAGAAGCTGGCAGCGGACAGCCTTTACAGCGGCCTGGAGGCCGAAGCAATGGCCCAGTGGACGGCGGACAGCACTACCATCGCCGACAAGTGGCGAACCCTGCTGGCAGGCCAGGAAAAAGCCTTTGCCGGCAGGATAGCGGCGGCCAAAACGGACCTGGCCAACATCCGCCGGAAAGAGGCCCGCACCGGCGATTCCTACGCCACTCAGAAGGACAACGCCAAAGCGGCGATTGCTGCCCTGGAGGCCGACAAGGCCGGCAAGCTGGCAGAGCTGGAGGCCGGGCAGGCGGCGGAGATCGACAACGCCCGGGCGGCCTTCCGGGAACGGCTGGCAGGCTATGAGGCGGACCACAGCGACGCCACCGGCGCTATCGAATCCGGGCAGGCGGAGAAAGTGGCCAAGTACGGCGGCGGGTTGGGGTACTTCACCATAGTGTGCCTTATCATCTTCTTTGTTTCGGTCATCCTCGACCGCGTCCACCACAAGGGCAGCGGCATCGCGGAGACGGTGGAAGTAAGCCAGTATGACGTGAACCCCCATTGGTTCACAAACCTGAAAGACGCCGTCCGGGATCGGTGGAATTATACCCTCCAGAGCCGAATAACCGCCTTCGCCGATCGGACGCCACCTCCTCCCCTTCCGAAGCAACCGGCACAGCTATATGACCCTACCCAGCTGGCCAACATCCAAATTACCCTTAAATTGGATCAGTCCGACGATGATCAGGACGGCGTGATCTACATCTCCCCGAAGCGCCGGCAGATCGGTTTTCGCACTCCGGAGGAGGACAGTTCCCCGCGTGACCTTTATAACGCACGAACTGCAGATGGGGAAACACCAAAACGCACACACGAAGCGGTTTTGTCACAATGTGACAAAACCGTTACCCCCACTGCAGATGGGGAAACACCAAAACGCACACACGAAGGGGCGGACCTCCGGCACCTGAAGCAACGCCTGAAGGAATACAAAAAGCGATTGGGTTCGCACACACAAAAAAAACTGAAGCTGGAGCGGGCTGGCAAGGAAGTGCCGGCGCGAACCCTCCAGGCGATCGACAACAACCGGGAGTGGGTGCACCACTACACGGAGCTCATTAACCAGGCCACCGGCCACAAATGACCGAAGTCATGAACGCAACGAAGAAATATTTCAACGAGTACATCAACCACATAAAGCAATACCGGCGCCTTGAGCCGGGAGAAACGATAGGCTTCGAGGACGGCTATATTGTCCACCGGACGCCGGGCTTCGTCAACCGGATGACCCTGCCGGATTTGATAGAAGCGGTGAATAAGCAGCGCGAATTTCGGAAAACCCACAAACCGCCGAAGCGATGAAACCACAACGCCGCTTTATCAATCCCGGCGATCGGAAACGGTCGGTCAACCTGGATCTGAACCGGGCCGAAGCCATTACGCTGCTGAATTCCCTGCTGGATGAGATCGAAGCCTTTGCGGCAAAGGGCGAATCCATTTACCACCTGGACCGCCTGGCGGAGAAGCTGGAGGCCAGTTTGAGGCCCGGCGATACCCACAGCAAAAGGACATTTACGACCCGTTGAACTTCGATTAACAAGAGTATTACGTAACACCACCGGCCCGGAACACACACGGGCCAACCTGCGGGGATGGGCGAGCAGTGGCGCCCTCCCTGCTTTTCAAAACCAATATCAATTATGGATCACAAGAAGACAACCGGCCGGGAGGCCACAGCCGATGCTATACCCCCCACCGGCTACCCGCCGAACTATCGTTTGGTTCTCGCCGCCAAAGCATTCATGGCCTACCTGGTCAACGAGGCCGAATATGCAGATGATCGGCGGCATTTCGAAGACCTAAATTTTCATTTCGGGGAGATCCTGGATCTCCTGGCACAAAACCTGGAAAGATGAAAAGTCAATTAGTATCCTTAGACGAGTTCGCCGAACTGATGGAAAAGCATTTGGCGGCGCTGGCCTTCATACTGGAAAGCGCGAAGGGCCAACCGGACGGCCTGGACATTCCTATTGAGGAATTCAATGAGGTGGTGGAGCGGTTCCGGAAGATGAAAGCGGGCGCAAGAGATGGCCTTACGGGGATTCTCCAGGCCATAGCCGACGATCAACACGAAGCGGCCTATACTTTGGCGGAGGAACTGCTTGTTGAACTTGAAAAAATTTGAAGATGAACAAGTACATTTTCAATTCGATCACCCGGCCCGGCCAATACTCCTACCGGCACATCGCCCTGGAGGACTACAACGAGCTGGCAGAGCGGCTGCGGAAGGCCGGGAAAGAGCTGGCCAGATCCGGCGACGCTTACTACCATGTAATTGATGCACTGAAAGATATCCGGGAGGGCAGGATTCAGGACGCGGTCATCGGCCTGGAGGTGGCAGCTGAGGAGCTGGCATTTTCAGTTGGGAAGGATTGACGGCGGGGGCTTCGGCCCCTGCTTTTTCATGTAACACGTTGATTTTTCACGTGTTACGTGCTGTCCTTTCTTTTCGCCCGGCCTGCCAATATCTTTGAAAAAAAAACATGAGTACTAAAGACAAGTTCATCACGTTGCGCGTGTCCGAAGAAACCAAAAATGCGCTCGACGAAATTGCGAAGCGGCAAAACGTCACCCTGACGGACCTCATCATGAACGCGTTGGCCCATAATGACGCGATCAAATTTGAGATTATGAACGCTCAATTCAGACAAGCCGGCAAGAACAAGGAGCGGATTTCATTTCAATAATTCATTGTTTTTGTTTTTGGAGGCCCCACAACGGTGGGGCGCGTTCTGGCGTTCTGGGCCGCTGCGATGATCGGCGGCGGCCCATTTTTTTCAAACGCAATCTTAAATTCTCAATTCATCCATAAAAAAAGCCCGCTGGCAGGTGGGAACCGATGGCGGGCTTTTTTGTCAATCATTAAGCATGGCAAAGATAAGAGAAAATCCCACAGATAGCAACCATTCCTTTTTTGAGGATAGCTTTGTTATCCCGCTGAAGCTCACCGAAGAAAACAACCGCATCTCAGTACTCAATCCCGAGATAGAACCACCTGCGTCCAAGCAGGTCGAAATACCGATTTTCGAGGAAGACAAGGAAGGCAATGTCCGGATCAATTACTGCGACCTCGACGGCAGGCTATATGTCGGGTATACCGACGCCAAAAACCCCAAACCGGTTATCTGGCACCAAAAGCGGCTGAAAGAACCTCGCGGCGACAACAAGTATTGGTCACCCAAGGGAATGCCAGTGCGGCCGTTTGTCGTGGCGCTGTTACGCCTATGGGAGAAGGAAAAGCCTATCAAGACACTATTCCTGACCGAGGGAGCGAAAAAGGCATGGGTATCTACCATGAACGGGGCGCCCACTGTCGGCCTCACGTCGATCACCACCTACCGGGACAAAGAAACCGGCGGCCTCCATCACGACATCGTCCGGATCATCGAAGAGAACCAGGTTGAATGCCTGGTTTTCGTCGTGGATGCCGACGCCAGGAATATCAGCGAGAAAGAACTATCTGCCGGCGAAGACATTACGAACCGGCCCGGCCGTTTCTACGGCGCCGCCAAGCAGATCAGAGCCAAGGCACAGGAGATTCCCGGCGGCGACAAGCTAAAACTCTATTTCTACCAGGTTGACGCAGAGCAACTCGACAACCCCAAGGGGCTGGATGATTTGATGACAGCAGCGGATGCGCGGGGATGCCTTCCGGAAGTAATGGAGGAGATGTTTAAGCCCTCCGGCCGGAATAATCGCTATTTCCAGAAATTTGACATAACGAGCAGCACCGCCAAACTCCAGGAATTTTTTGGATTGGGTAGAAACGACGTCGAACAGTTCTACAGGCTCCACTCGAAATTGATCCAGGACCGGAAGTTTGTTTTTCATGGCGACTTCTACCAGTGGGATGAGGAGGAAGGGGAAGTCAAGCAAATAGCGCCAGGATGGACCAAAAATGTCTTTTTCATTGACAATGACTACTATGAGTTAGTTAACGAGCCGAAGAACCGGAAAAATGAAGCTGGGGAAAATGAAACCCACTTTATTCCCGTTTTGCGATACCGGAAAAAAGGGACTCTTCAACTAACCACCCGTGACAAAAAGTTTGTTGAAAAAATCCCGGCGGAAAACATCTTCCAAGGCTTTTGCTCTACGCCGGCACACAAGAACTACGAGCGGAGGATAGGATCCTTTTACAACCTATACTTCCCACTCCCGCACGAACCAGCGGCGGGCAAGTTCGATACTATCCAAAAATTCATAAAACACATTTTTGGAGATCAGGACGTGCAAAGGGATGGGGCGGCTTATAAAATGTGGGAATTGGGGCTAGACTATCTTACAATCCTTTTGCGCTATCCTCTGCAAATGCTGCCGGTCTTAATTCTCTATTCTCCTGAGAACAATACCGGCAAATCCACTTTTGCGAAACTCCTCTTCAGGATTTTTGGCAATAATGCCTTCCCGGCCAGCAACACAGACTTCCGAAACGACCACAACGAACATTTTGCAGGCAAGCTTTTAGCGATCTGCGAAGAGACTCTAATTGACAAACTGGAGGACGTGGAGCGGCTGAAAAGCTGGAGTACTGCCGACCAAATAACGATCAACCCGAAGGGCAGGACTCAGTACGTCATTGACTTTTTTACGAAGTTCCAACTATACAGCAACCGCAAAAAAATGGTCTATGTGACGGAGCAGGACGACCGGTTTTGGATGTTGCAAGTCCCCGTGCCGGATGAACGGGATCCTGAGCTATTGGCCAAGATGGAAGCAGAGGTTCCCGCCTTTCTGGACTACCTCTTCAATCGGCCAATTATGGCGCCCAAGGAAGGGAGGATGTGGTTTCACCCAGACCTCTATAAAACCGATCTTTTCCGCGAAACAGTGGCCGTTAACGAACCTGCGGACATCCGGCATTTACGAGCGCAATTATCCGAGATGTTCGACGAGCTGGAAATGGCGCCCATCCCAGACAAGGGAGGGGCTTTGCCTTGTTCGGCTGATAAAATATACATGACGCCTACGGCGATCAACAAAGTATTCTTCAATGGCAGGATTACGAACGCGAGAAACCTCAGCGACCAAATAAAAGAATACCTGAAAATTGACCGGTACACTGATGAGGACGGCCAATACAAAGTCGTCGAAACCTACTACCCAGCATGGTACGAGGACCACGATAAGGAGGCAAATGCTTTCTACCGGAGGATTAGGTGGGAACGCTTCAACGGGCGCCCATTTGTGTTTGAGCGAGCTAATTTTAAAAATTGAATTTTCGTGCAAGCCAAAATCTTGTCAGGTTGTCAGGAAACAGGATTTTTTTTAATTAACTAACTGATAATCAATAAAATAATTTCCTGACAAAGTCCTGACAAAGTCCTGACAAAGTCCTGACAAACTTCCTGACAACCTGACAAAGTCCTTACAGCCTTGTCAGGAAACTAAAGGACTGAATTTCAACGCATTAACCCCGTTTCTGACGTCCTGACAAAAAAAAGGCAAAATGCAAAATTTCACGTTTTTAAAAGTAGTAATATGCACACGTGGTGTTTTGTTGGACTTAACCCCTGCTCCTCCACCACCGTACCAGGTGCAGATCGACCAGGGCACCCAGCTGGCAGTGCCGGCACACCGAACCAGGTGTAGAGTGACAAGGGCGCCCAGCTGGCAGTGCCGGCACACCGTACCAGGTGCAGATCGACCAGGGCGCCCAGCTGGCAGCGCCGGCACAGCGTACCAGGTGCAGATCGACCAGGGCGCCCAGCTGGCAGTGCCGGCACGCTGCACCAGGTGCAGATCGACCAGGGCGCCCAGCTGGCAGCGCCGGCACGCTGCACCAGGTGCAGATCGACCAGGGCGCACAGCTGGCAGCGCCGGCA
Organism: Lewinellaceae bacterium; assembly: GCA_020636215.1. Lineage (GTDB taxonomy): Bacteria > Bacteroidota > Bacteroidia > Chitinophagales > Saprospiraceae > JACJYE01. The sequence continues at coordinate 19,094 of JACJYG010000022.1, read as the reverse complement.
CACCGTACCAGGTGCAGCTCGACCAGGGCGCACAGCTGGCAGCGCCGGCACACCGTACCAGGTGCAGCTCGACCAGGGCGCCCAGCTGGCAGCGCAGCGGGGAATGCCCTGCATATTTCCGGTATTCCCGGCCCGATCAATTGATTGAACCGACAGGCACAGGCGGAACCAACCTGCGTTCAAAAAAACTTGAGCGGCAAAAAAGCCCTCAAAACCCCTGAAAACACTGGCTTTTTGGTTCTTATTGTGGGTACGGAAAAACGTCAAAAATTGGTTTTGGTATTACGAATTTCGCTAAAGTGAAGCCCAAGGACAGGAATTATTTAACAATTTATAAATTTTTGTAATATGGACCACGTAATTCAATTGTACGAGGAAGCTACCGAGCGAGATATTGCCAGGCTTCAGGAAAAGCGGGAAAGGATCTTCCGGAACCTGGAAACCTTCCGGCTGTCCCTCGAAAATTTGTTGGGCCGGCCGCCCGATCTGGCTGAAGACCTGGAACCCTTCCTTCAAATCCGTGATTATAGCGGGAGCGAAGCCGAAAAGCTGAAGGCCCAGGAGCTCGCCTTCAAAATATGGCTCGATAAACAGGAGGCCAGCTTCAACATACGGCCGGAGAAGGCGCATGAGGCCTTGGGTTATGTTCCGGAGCCAGTGGAGGAAGTTGTTGCCGCCTGGCAAGCCTATAATGAAGAGCGCAGCCAAGAACCTGCCCGATATTGGAGCGCAGCCAAGCAGCAATTCCGGGCGCTGAATGTGACCAAGGAGGAAAAAGAGCAGATTGCCGCGCGCAGTAGGCTTACTTGTTATTCAGAAGAAGCATTTGAGGCGCTGGAGGTTGTGGAGCAACAAGTTACCCTCGTCAACTTTTTGAATTTGTCGGGCAATCTAAAGACGATGATCACCCCCGGCGTGATCGACACCCAATTTCCCCTATTGGCCAGGGCTTTGAAGGTGAAGAAAGATCACCGGAACGTCCCCCTCAAACCACATCAATACTACCCGGATTATGAAATTTTCGGCCGTTTTCCCAAGCAGGAACACTGCTTCGACGAATAACAACTTTTCATTTTAGGGTTTTCGGCCTGGCCGGGAGATCCTGGCCGGGCTTTTTAAAGATTTTTCCTGAATGCTTTTTTTCGGCCCTGCCTTGTGGTGGGGCTTTTTCATTGGATAGTTGTATCTTTCGGCACCCCCCGCATCCATACCTGAGTACACACTTCAAGCCCTCCGAGCGGGGGCTTTTTTTTGTAGGCTGCTTTCCTTTTTATCGGCAAACCTTTGTAATTGGTTGTAAGTCAACGCTTACAAAAATCCTAGTGGGTCTACGAAGAAAAAAAGCCTCGGCATCCGCCGGGGCTTTTTGCGTAGTAGGGCCCCGCTCTCTAGCACAGTAGATTTCCATTGGAAATCGTCACGGAGCTTGAGCGGGAAGTCCTAGTGCGCCGGGAACGAAGTTGTTGATCAATAATTTGAGGCTGTTTTTCGGCCAGGCAAGGCGCGACTGCCTGCCCCGTACACGTAGTGTCGGGGACCGCCCATAGCCGAAGCTACGGAGGGGAGGAGCAACGTAGCCTGGGCGAAAAAGAGCCCAAAGAATTGTTTAAGAATTCCACTCTTTGAGTTTTTCTATCCAGTCTACTCTATCTACTTTAGCCCCCTTTAGGTTAGCATTACTAAAGTCAGCGCCTTTTAAGTTGGCTTTCTTAAGGTTGGTTCTTCTTAACCCAAGTTCTAAAGTGTTCATCAAGCGAACACTTCGTCGGGCAATTCCGGTTTTATGCCGCTCAGGGCCAGTTCTTTTTCCAGCTCGAGGGCAACTCCCAGTAAGGTGTTTTCCAGGTAACTTTTTCCGCTTCTCTTGAGCCCAAATTCAACCTGCTTGACGTTGATCACCTGAATAACATCCAGGATATCCTCACAGATGCCAGGGATGATCGTATCCCAGTGCCCTTTCATTTGGGGTACATCCTTTTGTGGAACCGCATAGGGAGCAGACCCCTGGAAAACTCGGCTGGCAGAAAACACCCGGCCAAAAATATCGGTTAGGGTTACCTTCACCTCTATCGTGAATCCTTTACCCTTCAGCGTTTCCGTCAAGACCCCCAGGAAAGCAGAAAGTGAACCGGCACTCAGGTCAGGGCCCAACTCACCAACAGTGCCAATCAAGTCCCAGTGAATATCGAACCCTCCACCCTTGATCGCCTGGAGGCGGGTCAGTAAAATGTCAAGGTCAGCGTAATACCGATCCGATCCAACCCATTTGAAATAATCGCCGCCTCCCGGCTTGTGAAATGGTTCTGCGTAATACTCGTTTTGGATCGTCCCGTTTCGCCTGAAATCGATACTGATCGCCGGCTCAACCGGAGGCTGGTACATCACCCAACGCAGTAAATATGGCTTTTCCGGAGGGCCCGGCCGGAGCTGAAACTTGACGAGGTAGCCCAGGGAGTTCTTAAAGAGAAATACCCGGTTGAACAACCCATCTGCTGAGGATAAAGTGACCGGCCCTTTTTTAAAAGCAATATTCGGATCTCTGAAGGTGTCAACACCCACCCGCCCGAAGTGGGTGACGCCGGAATCGGCAATGACATCCAGCGTATCATCAGATGTATAATCACCAGATGCTTTCACCGAACGGTTCAACAAATCGTATTTCAAATACCCAAGCGTAGTGCTGAACAGGTTTACTTCCCGTTCCTCTGTCGGCAGGACCGCTATATCCTGAGTAGGATTGAGTTTGGCCTTACTGTTCGGTTCATTCCCAAGAAAGGTAAATGCCTCTGCCACACAGCCGGCACTTCTGATCCTGCCGGTTTCGAGGGTTCCGGAAAGGAGCATTCCGTCCGAAGACACATCAACCGCCTCAAAAAACGGATACGCCGAATCCATATTTCCTAACAATGTTCCCAGGTCGATGTCCAGGTTTCCAAGGCGCTGTTCAATGAGAGCCTTGGCATTTTTTTCATATTCATCAACCATATCCTCAAATAATACCAGAAAGTGAGAAAGCCCTCCCGAATAGTCAAAATTCACTGATTTGAGGGCCGCCCTCAAAACGTTCGTCTCCTGGTCGAGCAGGAACTCGAGATCGATATTGCAGTCCACATTTAAGCTTAATAATCCGAACTTGCGGGTGGTTTCCAGCTTTATCGCCAGTTTGCCATCCTGCAGGTTCATCGTCATCGTCACCTGATTCGACCTCAGGAGTTCCTCCATGGACCCCATCCTACGTTGAATGATGCCTTCTACTAAAAATTCCGGAGCTATACGCACCTGAAACAGCTTGTCGGCAGGTAAAAAGCTCTGTAATGAGGGGATGTCCCCCTTCGTCTTCAGGCTGTTCGGATCGTAAAAAGCGAGTGCCACGGCGGATGGGGCGCTTTGTGGCAAAACGGCAATGTTATACGTATTCAAGCCCCACGCTGCTAACTGAGGGGTCATGATTGAAATAGCTCTCTTTCCGATCCGGTTATGCAATATAGCCGGTAAAAAGTTTTTGATGGCTTTTTCGACTAATGGGTTTGCATCCGGGGCATGTACGTCGTCTTTTTCCGTTTGATTAAAATCAATGATCAGGTTCTGTGTCACGGGTTCAATATCCAAAAGTCCTTCCGCCAGAACCCTTCCCTGATCGCGAAACAGCTGGTCCTGATCCGGAGTATCGCTTAAAACTATATCCAGATTGTCTATACACAGTGTAATGTTCCTAACCACGTCGGCCCGTGAAGCACCAACCTTTAGATAGGGTTTGGTAATGAAAGCAAAGGCCTCTTTTCCCAATTCTGGTATGTTGCCAAGAGAAAATGTATCCGGTATAGTGATGGTATTACTATTCGGATTTTCGGGGCCTTCATACAGCGCTTCTATTACCCTGCTGAAAACGGTTTGATCCACTCCAAATACCAGCGGATAACCGAATGCGATAGAATTTGCCATGATGTCAAATTTTTAATCACTCTTCCCTCCTAACCGTCCTGAAACGATAGTACTTTTTACCTAGAAATGCAATGAGGAATATCATGATGAATGATGAAAAGGAATAAATTTGGAGCTGTTTCTGACATTACCTAGTTGTACTGCAGCGAGGCTGCAGCCTTGCGCTAACGAGAGCTTCTTATCTTTCGTATGTTTGACACTTATACCGGACAAGGCCATCATTTCACACAAGAAGGCGGGATCAAGAGCGAAGGAATTTTTTAATCATAAAAACTTAAAAATGTCAAATCAAGAAATCACAGTCGTTTACAAATGGACAGCAAAACCCGGTGAATCCGAGGAACTGAAAGCTCAGATGGAAGCAACAGAACCCAACACGATTAAAGTGGATTGTTATGGCTCACTGCTATTTCAATGGATCTTTTGCCCATTCTTGTAATTTATCCCTGTCTTCAATTTTCAAGTTGTTCTTCATGACCATAGATTTTACATGCCTTCGCAAATCATCATATTAAGTTTACGGAACACCCTCGACCTCATGTCGGATAAGGCCATGAATTCTTCTCCTTTAGCCATCTCATTAATGACTCCAGAGTCTGCAAACTCGATGATGGCTATCATTTCAGGCGAATCTTCACCCGACAATTGTTCAATGGTTTTATGTCGTCCAACTGGTTTGCCACCATTTTTCCCGAAAATCTGCATGACACGCCCTAAATATTCCTGAAGTTCAGCCATGTTTTGTTTGTTAACGATGGCGTTAATTACTAAAAATGACTTTTTGTCTTCCATAACTGTATTATTTGTGAATTAACCTGTAGTGTGAAACGATCACTTATTTCCTTCTACAAAGTTAAGGCTGACAAAGAGAGGTAGTTTGCTTCGGAGGATCAACTATTTGTCTCAGAGCTTGTTTGGAGGTAGTCATTTGGGCTGCAAAAGTCCGCTTTTGGAACCGCATTTCGCCATTTTTTCGCCCCATAGCGCCACTATGAAGCCCAAAAATGCCTTCATGAGAACCCAAAATCGGCCTTTTTCGCTACCAAAGCACTACCTCCAAACAAGCTCTGAGAAGGTCAATTTATATTGCGAGGGTGGAATACCGTATTTTCCTTTGAACTTTCTTGAATAATGGCTGACAGATTTAAAGCCTGAAGCTAAGGCTATATCTATGATGGATTGTCCAGATGTGGCCAGGAGTTTGCGTGAGTTTTCGAGTCTTCGTTCAATGATGTAATCTGTTGGAGTAGCATTGTAAATCTTCTTAAAATGTCTTTTAAAAGTAGAAAGGCTCATGTTACACAAGTGGGCGAGTTCATTTAGAGAAATATCATTAAATAAATGATTCTCTACAGTGTTTTTGAAGCTTTTGGTATCTCTGTTTACAAAGCCTTCTAAAAGTGATGTTACTTGTTTCGCCTTTTTCGATCTCAATAAAAGGAACAAAATTTCCTTGACTTTTAGCGCTATTATTTCATTCGTAATGATATGCGGGTTGTTGAAATAATGAAGTATTCCTTCTATGTAGTTTTGAGTAATAACGCAAGGCTTTCCTGTAATTGTATCAAAGCTATACGCGCTCTCTTTTGAGGAGCTAATATCAGGAAAATTGTGAGCAAGTGTCTTCAAAGTGGTTTCTCTATCAATATGAATGATAGTCGTTTGATATATTCCGTTATCAATATTTGGATATGCCTTTAGAATAAGGTTTTCTCCCACCGAAAATGCTAGATTGCCTTCTGGTAATTCCATTACTTCTGAAGGAGAAATAGCCACATGAGTTCCATGTTTTACATGTACAAAGCAAGCCTCATCTTTCAGTCGAAAATTGAAAGTGTCCCGGGAATCAGAAACAATAGTTTCAAATACTACTTTCTTATTCTTTTCTATTTTCTTGTGCTCAATTATCATTGAGTTTTGAATTGGCTGCAAAATCTGGCTATCCACTATAAAGGTACGGATAGCCAGCTATATTTTCAGGGTTTTTCTAAAAAAGGACCCGATAAAGGGACTCACTTTTCCGCCTTCTCAAGTAAGGGGTTTAGTTTATTGATGAAGTAACACAGGACTTAATTAAGCCTTATCGATTAAAGTTGGATTCAATCGATCCAACACCCAAAGCTCAACAACTTCGTTCCCGGTGCACTAGCACACTACTGGACAAAATGGTTTTGGACACAGAACGCACCGAGTCCAACATAGAGATACACAAAGTTTTTCCGTTGATAATCAAGCCTCTGTGTGGCTCTGTGTTTTCCCTGCCTGCCTGTCGGCCTGCGGCACAGCAGGCGGGCAGGCAGGTCTGCGTACTCTGTGTCCAAAAAATGTCCAGCAGTATGGAGCACTAGCCTAAAAATGCTATCAATGTTGAGGCGGATATTTTCGCGCTCAACGCCATTGATAAATTCCTGCAATAATTCCCTGGAAAGATCCTTGGATTCTCCGATGTAAAACTGCTTTGGTTGTGACTGCTGCTTTCATCATTATTTCTGCGGGCTGGTTTTGTTGAACATGTACCTGGCGATCTTCCAATCATCATCCACCTTTTCAAAGACAAACAGCTCTCTGTTGGCTTCTGGTATGGTATCGCCGGTTGCACGGATCAATGTCGTGCCCTCTGAACTGGTTGTTGCGAACGCGAAATCATTTTCTATCTCTATTTCTTCAATAAAAAACTCAATGTTCAGTTGGATTTGTGAGAATATGTATTCGTAAGATTTCAGGATATTCTCGGCGCCGATCGCCGAAGGCGCTTCCGTTGGCATAAAGATACCGTCTTTTGTATATAAACTTTGAGCTAGTTTTGCGTCCGAGGTGTTGAGTGATTTTTTGTATTCGCTCAATAAGGCTTCAATTTTTTCTTTTTCCTGCTTTTGCATGATTTCTACTTTTTGAGTTGTGTCAACATCTATTTCTTTGTTTTCCTTTTCGTTGCATGAAGCCATAAAAAATAAGGCTAACAACGCTATTCCTATTTTTTTCATGTTAATTGGCGTTTTGTTTAATCCAATCGTTCAGAGAAGTAAACTTCTCCGTTGCAATTTCTTTAGCTAATTCAATTTGCTTATCAGCATTTGGCCCCATGTAAGTGTGAGCTTCGAAATAGGCAAACATTTGGGCAAGTTCACCCGCCCCTTCAAAGAAGTTGGAAAATACTTCTCTTGGCACATGGTTAAAACTATACTCCTCACATTTCGGTTAAAATTCGATCAGTTCTTTGACAAGACGGATGCAAGTAGGTATCGGGCCTCAGCCCAGCTAAGCTGACAATCTGTTGGTGGAGGCTGTTCAGCCCTGTGACATGGTATGATACAGAGCCATCATCGGCCGTTATGACAACCAAGCCTATGGCGCTAAATACCCTGAGCAACATAGCGGTATTGGGTTGATACACCTTCCTGCCCGGGTTCCCTGGTATCAAGTTGGTTAAGTAAGGCTGTTGCCGTACAGCCATATTTTCTCGAGTTTGATGTTGTATCAGGGCAACGAATTGTAAGGCGATGGCCAGGAACCTAACCAAGGCCTCGATACGGTTGGGCTTGTGCAGCAGGATGGGCTGCAGGGCGGTACACTTATTAAGCAGGTTGTGAAACTGCTGCTCAATGCGAAACTGCTGGCGGTAAATACGCAACAAATCGTAAGGGCCTAGCATTTGCTCAGGAGCATTAGTGGCATACACGCACCAGCCTGCCCGGTTTTGAGCCTGTTGATAAGCCTCTTTATTGAGCGCGCAACTTACCTCAAAGTGCCCTTTGGCCTTGCGAGGCTCTATAATGTGTACTTCAAGCAAGCCCTGAGCCTTGTGCTGTTGGAGCGCTTGGTCGACAATAGCCTGGGCTTGCCCCACAGCGGTTATGCGCTTGCGGCCCCGCTTGGGGATAAAGCGTTCCTGGATCTGTATGATGGCTTGCTCGCAGCGCTGTTCGAGGCTGGCCAGCTGCTTTTGCCGCATCTCTACGTTGCAAACAGCCAGGAGGCGGTGTTGCCAGCTCAAGCCTGTAACGGGGCCCGATTTTGTTTGGCTGGGCAACTCGGCGCAAAATGCCTTGGGTTGGCTCTGCCCTTCGGGCAACTCGCCTTCTTCGTAGCGGTGGCCGTAGAAAGGAACCTGAAGCGCTTGGGTGTCCTCTATCCAGTTGAGGGCTTCGTCCAGCTCAGCCAGGCTGAACTGTTTGAGGGCTAAAGGAGACAGGTAATAATTGCCGCTGTGGGCAATAAATGCCCAGTTGGGCAGGTTGCCCAATTTGCTGTCTGCGACAAAAAGCATGCCCTTGCGCCTGAGCCCTTCTGCCCAGGTACTTTTCTATGGTAAGGGTATAAAGCTGGTCGTCAGCCCGGTTGCCGCGCACAATTAGCGTACTCATTGGCAAAGTACCAGCGGGTCTAAATCAACCATCATAGCTTTGAGGCTTACTAAATCCTCCCGCTTATTGGTTTGTTTATGGCCCTTGCCGAAAAGCTCGTTAGCATCGCAGAAACTTTGAGCTTTTACGCTGTCCAGCCGAGCTACGCTTTGGCTTTCCAACTCATAGGCTTTTAGCAAACCTTGGTTATGGGCTAGTTGAAAACTTTCATAGCTCTACCATTGAAGCGTTCCAGCAAGATGCCTAGTCGGTCGTCGCTCAAATGCTTCGGCTTAAAATCGGGGCAATCAAGCAACCACTTAAGCACCTCGACTCTTTCACAGGCCCAGGATTCTATGCCATATAAGTCATGCTTGCCCTCGCTGAGTACGTAAAGCAACAAGCCCATGGCTGTCTTGCCGTAGCCCGGCCCCTGCCAGGAGCCATGTACCGGAAAGTGTTCGTCTAGCAGACCGGGCATGCCGCTTTGGTTCAAAAAGCCTGATAGGAATGGGAGGTCTTCCAAGCGTTCCGTCGTTATTTGCATCCGTTTCTCCAAAGAACGTTTCCCTGACGGGAACTAATATTTTTTTAACCGAAATGTGAGTATACTCCTTACCATTTGCTTTAAAAGCAACTAAAACGTCATTGAAGCTATTAGTCTCGGTGGCTAGGGATAGATAACTTCCTTTACCTACTTTTTCTGGATTTATAAATGCCCCGGCAACCACTTTCCCCAAGTCGTTTATATCTGCCATATGGATCACTCTTTTTGTCGGATCAATTGGGAGAGTCCAACCTAGAGAGCCATCTTGTTGAGCCTGAGCAGATAATTGCCCAAAAAAATTCTGAAAATAAAAAGGAGGCTGAACGAATGTATAGTGAGCAAATCCGGCATTTTTTACTAATTCGTCAACTTTTGCTTTACCTGTAAAATGAGGGACCTCGAATTTCCTCTGGCTTATTTCTTCAACGTTGGGCAACGTTGACCAAATGAAATGATCTACATTAGCATTTTTTGCAGCCTGGATGGCCGTTTTTCCTTGTGCAACTTCATCAGCACCTTCCCAAAAATTGGTTACAACAAAAACACCATGAGCATCTTTGAAAGCAGCAGTTAGTGAATCAAGGTCTGTTAGATCACCTTGTACTACCTCATGAGCTTTGCCTTCATATTTATCAGGATTTCGGGTAATGGCTCTTACTTTAAAAGAACCTTCTTTTGTTAAAGCGCTAACTACCCCTTTACCTTGTAATCCGGTCGCACCAACAACCGCAATTATTTTCTTTTCCATCTTGTATTATTTTTAAAATTTAATAACAAGACAAAATTCAGAAAATGGCTTGTGGTGTGCCAATAAGGTACTTTAAGAAAAAACCTTAAGGTAGATTAAGACTGGGAGCGTTTTTTGCGGATGGTACTCAGAAATTCGGGAGTTACGCCAAGGTAGGAAGCTATTTGAACGTTAGAGATGCGATTAAAAAGATAGGGATAACGGGCGATGAAGTCCAGATATCTTTCTTCTGCCGTTGAACTGATGTTTTGCAGTACCCTGTTCTGAAAACTAACCAATGCATTTTCCGTGAACACCCTGAATATTCTGTTAAATTTAGGGTGCTCTACAAATAAGCGCAGTTGGTCTTCTTTTCTTATCTGAAGTATTATGGAATTTTCCATTGCTTCAATATAGAGTTTGCTGGGCTTTTCACTGTGGAAACTCCCAATATCTCCAATCCACCAGTTCTCCACCGCAAATTGGAGGTTGTGCTCCCTGCCCTTTTCATCAACCATGTACATTCGAAGACAGCCTTCTACCACAAAGGTGTTGAGCCTGCATACGTCCCCTTCCTGCAGGATGAATTGCCGGCGCCTCACTCGTTTTTCAAAGAAGTTATTCCTTACGAAGGCCTTTTCTTCTTCATTCAACCTTAGGTGGTTATCGAAGTATGATATGAGCGACTCTATATGCATTCGTTGAAAAGTTATGTTGTCCTGACGAATGCTGCGCATTGTCAGGATGCTGACCGCAAGCGTCAGCATTTGTTGCCCGTTTGGCCTTGGGGCCGCCGGAACAATTGGGTTCCCTAACTGACAACCAACAACCGACAACAGCAACTTGTCCAGCGTTCGACCGAGCGTTCGACTGAGTTCACGCCGATGCCCTATACTCCCCCTCCAATCTCCACTCGAATAAAAATAGTGCCAAATTCCCGGTTCACAAAACAGCGGGTCAAATATTCAACTGTTAAGGACCCGGAAAATAATAACTAATACATTTAGACTCGTTCTTTTGCGCGCTAACTGCCCCGACACTCCCCCGACACTTTGTGTGCGGGGTACGGGGTAGACTGTCGCCAAGCCTCGCCGTAGCTTGGACTATGCCTGCGCTTTTTGCCTTGCAGGCCGCTGGGGTGCTGCGGGTGAGCCCGGCGGAGGTGTTGAGGAGGGAGTGAGGGGGGGGTGTAAATGTGGAAAGGTGGAAAAGTGGAAAAGAGCGAGGGGGCATAATTGGTTGGCTTCCCCTTGGATTCTGGTGGGGCATGAACTGCTGACTGCAGGGCTTGGCTTACTGCATGGGGGTATGATGAGAAAAACAAACGAACAGAACCAGGATTACTTACTGCCGGGCTCTAAAACCAGGGCCTGTGGCCCTGGCAAAGAACTGAAATCCCTACGGGATTGCGGCAGCCCCCCCATTGTCCACATCCGAACAAACATTGTCCGATAACGAACACCGCAAAACGAAGGCTGAATGGTAAAATGTTGATTATCAAGACCCTTCCCCCTGGCACGAATCTTGGCACTCCCCGCGCAGGGACAAGCCGTTTTCCCCTTGGGATCCACGTCGGCCAGGAAAACGGGTTGCCCCTGCAAAAAAATCGCCCATGTTTAGAAATTACCTGCTAATCACCTGGAGAAACCTCATCCGAAACCGCTCCTACTCCGCTATCAACCTGCTGGGGCTGGCCCTGGGGCTGGCCTGCGTCATGCTGATCGGCCTGTGGATACAGAGCGAGCTGAGCATGAACCGCTTCCACGAAAAGGGCGACCGCCTGTTCCGCCTGTGGGAGAACCAGACGTATTCCAACGGATTTGTCCTGTCCACCCTCTCCACGCCCGGGCCGATGGCGGCCAGGCTGCAGGCCGACTTCCCGGAGATCGAACGGGCCGTGCGGGTCAACTGGGGAACGGATAAGCTCTTCACCCTGGGCGATCAGTCCTTCAACGAAGAAGGCTACTATGCCGACCCCGGCTTTTTCGACATTTTTACCTTCCCCCTGCTGCACGGCAGGGCAGGGGAGGTGCTGAAAGAACCCGGCAAGATAGCCGTCAGCGAATCGCTGGCCCGCAAGTATTTTGGCACGGATGCGGTCGTCGGCAAGGCCCTGCGCATCAACAACGAACAGGATTATACCATTGATGCCGTCTTCCGGGACCCGCCGGCAACCTCCACCCTGGATTTCGACTTTCTCCTGCCCATGTCAGAATACGAGCGCGACAACCCCGGCTTCGCCGAGCAGTGGAACAACAACAGCGTGCAGACCTGCCTGCTGCTGAGCGAAGGGGCCGATGCCGCCCAGCTGGAAGCCAAGATCGAGAGCTTCCTGCGCGACAATTCCGACCAAGGCAACACCAGCCTGTTCCTGCAGCCCTATCCCGACACTTACCTGTACACCGATTACCGGGACGGCAAATACCAGGGCGGCGGGCGCATCACCTACGTAAGGATGTTCGCCGCTATCGGGCTGTTCATCCTGCTCATCGCCTGCATCAACTTTATGAACCTGTCTACCGCCCGTTCCGCTACCCGTGCCCGGGAGGTGGGCATCCGCCGGGTCTCCGGGGCGGGGCGCGGCCTGCTGGTGCGGCAGTTCCTGGGCGAGTCGCTGCTGATGAGCGCCATCGCGGGCATCATCGCCATTGGCGTGGTGCAGGGGGTGCTGCCGGCTTTCAACCGCCTGTTTGCGCTGGAGCTTTCCTTCAACCTGCTGCGGCCGGAAGTGTGGCTGGGCATCGGCACGGCCGTTGTAGTGGCCGGCCTGCTGGCGGGCAGCTACCCGGCGTTTTTCCTCTCCCGTTTTCAGCCGGTAGATGTGTTCAAAGGCGTGATCCACACCGGCAAGGGGGCGTTCTGGTTCCGCAAGGGCATGGTCACTGCCCAGTTTGCCATTTCCACCTTCCTGATCATCAGCACCCTGGTGATCTACCGGCAGATGGAGCACGTGCGCAACAAAAACCTGGGCTATCAAAAGGAAAACCTGCTGTACTTCCGCGCCGACGGGGCTGTGCCGGATCGCTATGAACTGCTCAAAGTACCGAGCTGGAGCAGTTGCCGGCAGTGGAAGCCGTATCCTCCTCTTTCGGTATGGTATACAGCTGGGGCAGCAACACTTCCGGCGTTTCCTACCGGGCAGGATCCGGACAAGAGCATCCTCTTCCAGGTCATCCCCATCGGGTTTGATTTCCTGGAAACCATCGGCGCCAGCCTGGTAGACAGGCGGGACTTATCGAGGCCAACCGGTAGATTCCGTCAACTTCCTCATCAACGAAACGGCGTACCCTGATGGGGCTGGACAAGCCGGTGGGGCAGCGGATCACCGTCAGCGGCCAGGAAGGAGAAGTGGTAGGTTTGGTCAGGGATTTCCGGGTGACGTCCCTGCGCAACAATCAGGATCCTGTTATCCTGGGCATCGCCCCGGGCCTCCGCTTTGTATACCTGCGCCTGAATACCGCTGATATTCAGCAGGCGCTGGCCGATATCGGGGCGGTTGTCGGGCGCCACAACCCCGGTTACCCCTTCGAATTTTCCTTTGTCGACCAGCAATACGAAAAGATGTACCGCAGCGAGCAGCGCGTGAGCGCCCTGTCCCGCCTGTTCGCCTTCATTTCCATCTTCGTCTCTTGCCTGGGCCTGTTCGGGCTGGCGGCCTTCACCGCCGAGCAGCGCAACAAGGAGGTCAGCATCCGCAAGGTGCTGGGCGCCACAGTGGCGCAGTTGTCCGCCCTGCTGTCCCGGGAATTCCTGATATTGGTGCTGCTGGGCTTTGCCCTGGCCATCCCCGTGGCCTGGTACCTGATGCGCGGCTGGCTGGAGAATTTTGCTTCCCATGTCGGGTTGGACTGGTGGGTCTTCGGCCTGTCCGGCCTGCTGGCGGTGCTGATCGCCCTGGGCACGGTAAGTTATCACGCGGTGCGGACGGCGGTAAGGAACCCGGCGGAGGCGCTGCGGAGCGAATAAATGTGTGAATGTGTTAATGTGTTGATGTGTTGATGTGTTGATGTGCGGTGCAGCTTCGGCCGGGCTACATTTATACCTTTACACGCTTACACTTTTACACCTAAAAAAAGACCATGTTAAAGCACTACCTGAAAATCACCTGGCGCAACATCCGGAAGAGCAAAATCTTCAGCGCCCTCACCATCGGCGGCCTCAGCCTGAGTATGGCGGCCTGCCTGCTGTTCATCATGCTCATCAAGGGCGCGCACGAGTTCGACAATTTCCATCCCGAAGGAGAGCGGGTGTACCGCATCCTGACCGACGCGCAGCGCAAGGGCGGCGGGTCGGAGCGGTACGCCACCTCGCCCTACGTGGTGGCCAGGCGCCTGGTGGACGGCTATGCCCTCGTCGGGCAGTGGGTGCCTTTCTGTTCGGCCCTGCGGGGGGAAGTGAGGCAGGGCGACAACCAGCTCGGCCTGGACGGCTTGTTCACCACGCCCTCCTTTTTCGACGCTTTCGGCTTCCGGCTGGAGCGGGGAGACCCGTCGACGGCGCTCGCCGAGCCCTATTCTATGGTTTTGACCCCGGCCACTGCTGAACGCCTCTTCGGCAAAGAAGACCCCCTGGGGAAAACGCTGGAGATGCCGGGCCTGGAAGCCACCTTCACGGTGACGGGCGTCCTGGCCGAATTCCCCGGCAAGACCCACCTGGAGTTCGAAGCCCTGGGGTCGTATGCTACGGTGGCCTCCCTGGAGGCGGCCGGGCAGTTCCGCAACATTACCGACAACTGGAATAACTACTACAGCAATTACAATTTCATCCGCCTGAAGGAAGGCGTGGCGCCGGAGGAAGTGGAGCAGGCGCTGGCGCAGGTGGCAGAGGCCGGCTATGCGGGCCTGGAGCTGGAGACCCGGGACGCCGGTTACCGTTTCGAGCTGCAGCCGCTGGGCGGGATCACGCCCGGGCCCTTCCTGTCCAACAGCATGGGCCGGGGGCTGCCCGAGTTCCTGCTCTGGTTCCTGGCGGGGCTGGGGCTGATCGTCATCCTGTCGGCGGCCTTCAATTATACCAACCTGACCATTGCCCGGGCGGTGGGGCGCATGAAGGAGGTCGGCGTGCGCAAGACCTTCGGCGCCAACCGCCGGCAGGTGTTCTGGCAGTTTATGGCTGAGGCGGTAGCTATGGCGCTGATCGCGCTGCTGCTGGCCTACCCGCTGCTGAAGCTGGCCATTCAGGGCTTCAACCAGTTGCAGTTTACCCAGTTTACGGATATGAACCTGCGGGAGGATGTGGCGCTGTACGGCTGGTTCGTCCTCTTTGCCGTGCTGGTGGGCCTGCTGGCTGGCGTATTGCCGGCCGTGGTGCTGTCGAAGACCAAACCCCTGGCCATCCTGCAGAAGCTGAGCAACCTGAAGATCATGCAGGGCGTGGGCTTGCGCAAGGCCCTGCTGGGCATTCAGCTGAGCGTCTCCCTGATCTTCCTCATCCTGGTCACCATCGCCTGGAAGCAGATCAACGTGGCGATGACGATGAACTTCGGCTTTGGGCAGGCGCAGATGGTCAACGTGCAGATGCAGGGGCAGGAGGCGGAAAAGCTGCGCTCGGCCTTTGCCGCCGTGAGCGGGGTGGAGCGCATCTCCGCCATCTCCCACAGCATGGGCACCTGGGCGGACAGCAAGGTGGACCTGCGGGTGCGGGAGGAAGACGAGCCGGCGGAGGTGCGCGACTACGCCGTCGACCACGAGTACATCGGCAATTTTGGCCTGAAGCTGGTGGCCGGGCAAAACTTCCCGGAAGCGCCGGAGCAGCAGCAGGAGCGCTTCGCCATCGTCAACGAAACCTTCCTGAAGCAATTTCAGCTGGGAAGCCCGGCGGAAGCGGTGGGCAAAACCATCTGGGTGGCCGACAGCACCCGCCTGGCCATTCAGGGCGTGCTGGAGGATTTCTATTACAAGCCGGCCGTCTACAACCTGGAGCCGCTGCTCCTGCGCTATGCCCCCGGAGAGCTTGCCGTGATGAACATCAGGGCCGGCGGCCAGGATCCCACGGCCGCCATCGCCGCCCTGGAGCGCGCCTGGGAGCAGATAGACCCGGTGCATCCCTTCGCCTATCAGTTCTTCGACGATGCCGTGCGGGAGAATTACGCCAACTTCACCGACCTGGCCTGGATCGTCGGCGCCTTTGCCCTGCTAGGCATCGTCATCGCCCTGATGGGCCTGCTGGGCATCGCCATTTACACGGTGGAGACCCGGCGCAAGGAGGTCGGCATCCGCAAGGTGCTGGGCGCGGGGGTACAGGATGTGCTGTGGTTGTTGTCGAAGAACTATTTCCTGTTGCTTGCCATTGCTGCCCTGGTGGCTATCCCGCTGAGTTTTTTGCTGGGCAAGCAGTTTGTGCAGCAGTTCGTCTTCCAGCCGGAGATGACGGTGTGGCTTTTCCTGCCCGGCATCCTGCTGCTGGCCCTGCTGGTGGCGCTGACGGTGCTGTCGCAGGCGTGGCGGGCGGCGGCGGGGAATCCGGCGGAGGCGCTGAGGAGGGAGTAGGGGGGGTATTGGTGCATTGGTGCATTGGTGTATTGGTGGCGGCCCTTGGGCGGCTTGCTTTGCATGCACAAATGTGCAAACGATGGCAATTTGGCTTCGCCGGTAGCAGTCGATATACCTCGGGCATAGCCCGAAAGCGGCATGAATGCATGTTTGGAGGCGGCGTTTCAGGAGCGAAAAAGGCCGCCTCCAATCATGCTATGCCATTACCTGTTATGCAAATTGAGTATAGGCACGTCGATCGTAAAAGTGGCGCCAAACCGCAATGCGCTGGCATCGATTTCAGCGCCATTTTGGGTGGTGATCTTCCTTAATTGCGGCCCTATCTGCGCGCCGGCGGAAACGGAAAACGGGGAACGCGGGAAATTATAAATCGCGTAAATGCCAGGGGCGATCAGGTTGCTGAAAGATAATTCGGGCAGGTTATCGCTGACCCCTGTATTTTGTGCATCCAGTCTATAGGCGGTTACAACGCCTAAATCTATTACGGGAATGAAAATGCTGAACGACTGGTTCTTCAATCCGAACCCTCCCCAGGTAACCGCAACGCCCACAGGGACCGATAAGCCGATGCTGCTTTTGGTCTTTGCCTTTTTATCTAACCCGTTGCCTTTTAATATTTCTGCGTAACCGCCGAGGCCAAAATACCCATTGAGCGAAACGTTGAGGTGCGCGGCCCGCTTGACGGAAGAACTGCCGGGAGGCACGGCTACTGCGTTCAGGGCAGCTTTGACGGCATCGGCATCTTCCGCAATGGCTATATTGGACATGAATTTGCCGTAGGCCAGCAGGGCTTTTTTCAATTTTAAGTTCTCCTTTTGCCCTTTCTTCAGCTTTTCATTCTGCTCGTTTAGTCTTTTTTCAATAGCCGCTGCCTGCTCATTTTCTCCCTGCAGCCTGAGCGCAGGCAGGGCCTGTCTCTGCCATTGGTCTTTTTCTGCTTCTTCCAGGTCCGCATCCCATATATAGGCAAACATATTGACGAGGTTGTCGATGGCCAGGCCGTAGTTTTTGTCGAAGATGTTTTCCAAAAGCTTTAAGGATTGATCGGAAATGACAGAAAATGTCCTGAGTTCTTTATGCTGTTCGCTGAAGGAGCGGTTTCCGACCGGCGTTTCCAGGAGCGTATTGAGGAAATCGACCGTAGTCCGTATAAAAGGATAGTAATCCTGGAAATTCAGGTTTTTGCCCGATTTTTTCTTAAACTGCAGCGTTTCCCGCAGTTCATCCATGTCGTAGATGGTGTGGATCAGCTTGGTAGTCACCAAAGCGACACCTTCCGGCGTGACGTCATCGAAATCCTGGATGTTGGCCAATCGCTGATAAAGCAAGCCCAGGTAGGCCTGCCGTTTCAGGGGGTCTTCCATGACCTGCCGGAATTGCTCCCGGTTGATCCATCGGTTCACATTTGGTCCGGTTGCGATTGCTTTCGGTTTTATTTGCAGCCGGTCGTACGTTATGTTCTTATTGTCAACTACCTCTTCGATCCGTTGAGCGAGGGTATCCGTTACGCAAATGGAATCCACTTCCAGTGAATTGTACTTAAAAGCATCCAGTACATGCACCGAAATCTCCAGGAGGGTAGAAAGGTGCCGGGCCTGCTTATGGGCTTCCTGCGCTCTTGGGGCATATTCCGTTTCCAGTTCGTCCAGTTTGCTCCTTAAGGTATCGAACTGATCAGAGATGTTTTTCAGCCACAGCTCCATCGTGCGGTTCAGGGCCAGGGTTTTTTCGAGGTAGGCTGCTAAAATTGTATCCTTCTCACTACCGATTAAAATGAGTTCTTCATTGAGCATTTCTTTTAAGCGTTCTACATCGTAGGCAGACTTAACGGGGGTTTTGTTTTTATACCTATAGATCAGAGTGTCGGCACCGCCATGAGGAGAGTAATAGTTATATACTGTTTCCTTTTGCTCCAGTTGCTTAAGCAACTCATTAATTTCGGCCTGAGTAGGCGCCGGGGTATACTGGGTTAGAAAACGTTCCGATTTTAGCTTATAAACAGTATCTGTCCGGGATAATACATCAATGGCCTTTTGAATCAATTCCTGGTGGGTTGGTTTGGTTTTTTCCAATGCCTGTATGGATTCTTTGATGTGGTAGTTAAGGAGTTTTCTTAAGTTATTGTCCTGATAATACATGTCATAAATATAAAAATCATGATCGTTATTGAGTTCATCAAATTGCAAACTCAGATATTCCAGCGACCTGGCGGCATGGATGAGCATTTTCGATTTATGGACTGCTGCTTTTGGCTGGCTGATGGCGGCGCTGAGGCGGGCAAGCTCATCCTGTAAGAACTGCTGTACCTGTTCATTTTGTTGCCTGATGGCTGTTTTTGTATTCTGGGATACTTGCTTGTTCCACGCGTTTTTTGCCAATTTGCGTTCCAGGCCATCAAAGCGTTTGTGGATATAGCCTGTGAGCGATTCCCGTTCTTTGTCAATGGCGCTCTGAAGTTGATCCGGGCTTGCATTACGGGCACCCTTCTTCAAAATTTTCTGGCTCAGGCCATTTACGCGTTTTGCGGTTGTGGCTTCCGTCTCTTTTTGGAGAAGCCAACCGGGTTTATGGCTGTTTTTCGTTCCTGCATTTAGTTCGCCGAGTTTCTTTTCAAATTCATGTTTTCCATCTTCCAGTTTGCGCTGAAGTTCGGCCTTGTCTTCAGCAGACAGGTTTTTGGTCAATAGCTCAAGTTGTTTTTCTGAGACAGACCGCGCTTTCGACTTTTGCTCCTCCAGGAATGCTCCTATTTTTTTGACTTTGTTTTGCCTGAGTTTTTTGTAAAAGGTTTCCTGTGTTTCGATAAATCGTTCTGCAAACGAGCTGTTTATTCTCTCGATGGCAATACTCAGGCTGCCATTGCCGGACGCTTTTAATTCTTTATAGCGGTTCTTAATCTCTTGCAGGATTTTGCCCTGTTCTTCTTCCAGTAACTGGATTTTTTCTGCAATTTCTGCCTTCGTTTCCCTCCCATCGGAAACGATTCTTTCATATGAATCGGTGCTATCTTTTTTTAATCGATTTATGTAAAAAGCAATACTGTC
>JACJYG010000021.1 GCA_020636215.1 Lewinellaceae bacterium | reverse complement strand
TTCCAATGCCAATATGATAGGGAAGCACCTGCATGCCATCCAAACCGCCTAGTCCCTGCAAAATGTTGAACTGCTCCGGTTCACAGTCAAGCCGGTTACCATTTTCATCGTATACTTTAATTTTGAAGGGATTGGACCTGCCCTCAACCAATAAGACCTCAAAAAGGGTAGCTTTTTCGCCGATTTGCCTCCTCCCACTCGACCAGGCGCCGTCAAACCGGTCCACTTCGGCAAATACTCTTTCGGGATAGTTTCCCACAGTCTTTTCCTTAAGGACCTTTATGTTGATGAGTTCGTCTGGTTCCACGGTAGTCGCTTCGTAATTAACCTCTAATTGCAGTTTAGTCTTGTCCCGGGCGGCTTCTTTCACCTCTTCCGACACGGATATGGTAGATGCAAATAAAGCCGCTCCTTTAGCCACCACCGTCATAGGATCTTCCGAGCTGTCCACCTTCTCCGTAATTTGTTCTTTCAACATCTTTTTAAGAATGGGAGAATGCGTGGGGCCACCTACAAGGATCAAGGCGCCCAGGTCTGCCCCTGTTAAGTGGTTTCGCTCCAGTAATTCCCTGGTAATATCTATGGACTTTTGGAAAATGGGACAGAAGATTTGTTCCAGGCCTTTTTGTGTTACTTCGACATCTATTTCCGGCTCCTCTCCATTTTCATCCTCAAAGGGCAAGTCCCCAAGGTTGGTGAGGATATGGACCTTTTCCTTAAAAGACAGCTGGTTTTTGGCTTCCTCGGCATAGAACTTGACAGCTGATCTCAACATTTCTTTCTTTTCCGGATCTTCCAGTACGAAGTCAATGGCGAAATTTTCCCGGAGATGGGGGAGGATGATCTGATCGACGATTGCTTCATCCAGGTTTTTGCCTCCAAGCCAGTTATCGCCGTCGGTGTCCTTTACAGCCAGTATGCCTTCTTCTGCTTTCAGCAAAGCCGCATCGAAAGTGCCTCCCCCGAAGTCAAACACCAACCAGTACCCGTCCTTATTTTTTGCGTTCAGTCCATAAGCGGTCGCCGCAGCCACCGGCTCCTGCAGCAATTCAACATGTTGAAAACCGGCCAGCTTGGCCGCTTTCATAGTTGCTTCGTACTGTGGGTTCAGGAATTTTGCCGGAACTGTAATGACGACCGAAGATAAATTTTCATCCTGGATCAAGGACTTCAATTTTTTCAGCACTTCAGCCGAAAGTTCCTCAGAGGAAAAATTCCTGCCCATATGAGAAGATTCATAGGAATGGGTCGTGCCCATCGTTCGCTTGAACTCGGTGAACGTGTTGGTTGCTCCTTTTTTAAAACCCTTTAAAGCTCTAGCACTATCGTTTTTTAGTACATTCCTGGCCATATCGCCTACGAGGACATCCTGCCGGCGATTGAGGTGGATGCAAGAAGGAACCGTATCCTTTAAGGTATCTGATTTTTTTATAAGGGGAGTACCGTTTTCCATTCTGGCAATTGCAGAATTTGTGGTACCAAGATCTATACCGTAATCAATTTTATTTCTCATTTCTTTTAATTTTTCCTGTTAATAGCCTACTGATACTTCAACCTGGGCTATTTGAATCATTTTATCATTATAATTAACCTGCGGGATCAGAACCTTTGTAATGATCTCGGCTCCTGTCTCCAAGTTCTCATCGGGAATAGAATTTACTACTGTGAGTTTCATCCCTTCATTGAATGATTTACCTAGAAGAACCGGCATTTCGTAACCGTTGGCAGCCAAGTTGTCTTTTAGCTTTTCTACTGATCTTCCTAGCTGCTTAAGCCCTTTTGTTTTTTCATCCATGAGACTAAGGTTCCTCTCTATCAGGTTGATCTCTCCAGCCAGTTTCAGTGCAAGGGAGTGATCAGGTTCCAGGTCCGCTTTTTCACTGGGCGCTACTTTTTGCTGCTTCAGCAACTCCATCTGTGACTCCATCAGCTCTGTTTGCTTCTCAAATTCTTTGACCATGCTTTCTTCCAGAGAAGCTTTCGTTTGGCTAACCTGCTCGAGAATAGCTGATCTATCGGTTTTTTGCCGCTTATTAACCAGCCAGAAAAAAAGCACGGAAAACAAAATGGCCAGCAGGATACCAATAATGGCATAGAGCGAATTCTTACTCAGGGAACGGTCAACTGCCGATATCCTTTTTTCGCTTGCCTTTTCCGCATCCTGTATCCGTACTTCCATATCACTCTTTGTGTCGGAAATTTCCCGGCTATTTTTTTTCTATTCCTCCCTCCAGGGTATCTAATGTAGCCCTTGTATCGACAAGCCTTTCATTCAAGGCATGGATCTCATTACTCAAACTGTTATTCTTTAACTGTAGGGATGTCAGTTTTTTTAGACAGGTGCTCAACTATTGTATCCAACTGGTAGCGAAGAGCCTGGACCTCGTCTTTGAGCTTTTCGATCTCTGTTTCTACAGCAGAATCACTCATATTCTGAGCAAAAAGCCCGGATGTGGAAAATAGCAATAAGACAATTAGTATTTTATTCATTGTTTGATGAGGTTTATTATCCTATCCAGGACATTGCGAATCATTCGATTTACTGCTTTCTTGTCCTTCATGTAGTCAACCAGATTGGGAGAGTAATGGTAGTACATCTTTATCATCCATCTACCTGTAGCGGATTTTTGCAGGACGCTATCTCTGAATTCCCGAAGAACCTTCACCTGTGGATGATCATAATCCCCATATAGTATGGTAGCAATATAGCAGCCTTCATTTTTGGACCTGGATACCTGAACTCTTTTTGCTAACATGCTGATTTGACTCCGGATACCTTCTATGGCTGCTTTGTTCTTAATGAATTGCGCTCTCAGGTTCGGCTCCATGTGCATGGATTCCATCGAGCTGGTAACGTAGTAAGCTTTATCAATTATCGATTGGAGGTGATAGATGCCCGCTTCCGGATTGCTGGGGCCAACCTGAGCAAAGATGGCTTGAGCATCATTAACTGCTTTAACCAACATTCCCTGCGCATTTCCCGCCACCGCCGTGCTGAGCTTCAGGAAAAAAATCGTCCGTCTCCCCCAATGTCCTTTTGATATTCATCAACCTGGGCTTACAGGAATTGATCAGATCTTCAGCATTTTCGACTTTATCTGGTAATCTTTGAAATCGTTCCAGTTTTGACCCAATGAAAACCAAATCCTCTTTAATGAGCTGTTGCTTCTCCCTTTCGGGCTTATTGTTTATCCACTCCTGAAGGTTATCCATATTTTCACTACAGCGCTGGCGGGTAATATTGCCTACCGCAAGTAGAAATGCTTTACGGAACAACTTCATTGACTCTTCGCCCGGGTCCGTATCCGTATCGCGATAATGTAGAAAAAAGTCGATCCCGCATTGCAATATTTCATCCGCGACTCTATCAGAAATAGAAGCAAATTTGACGTGATCACTGCCTAATGCTCT
Source organism: Lewinellaceae bacterium (assembly GCA_020636215.1). Lineage (GTDB taxonomy): Bacteria > Bacteroidota > Bacteroidia > Chitinophagales > Saprospiraceae > JACJYE01. The sequence goes on along the minus strand of JACJYG010000021.1, from coordinate 29,814 downwards.
TTTTAGTTGGGCTAAAGAATTATTTGTTTGCACATACAAAGCTTCCCCGGCTTGAATTGCTTTGGTTTCATCGTTTTTCCGTTTGGCTTTCGCTTGCTCTATCTTTTTTTTCAATTTCCTCAATAGGTTTTTGAACAAAACTCTTCAGGAACTCTTCTTTTGCAAGAAAGTCTTGCCTGCTTATTATATCCAGGAATTGAAACGAATTCATTTGACCGTTCTACTAATTTCCCTTTGCAACTGTTGCAGAAAAAGCAGTTGCAGCTCTTTTTTTCGTAACCTTGAAGGTATCATCTGTGGTGAGCGCTTTAAACCCAAGGACAAAATCACTGTCCAGGAATTGTAGTTTAAGGCTAATTCCTTCTTCAAAAAAGCTGCTGTTAATGTTGCCATCTTTAAAAGCTTCCCAGAGCAACAAAGTAGAAAGGTTTTGGTAAGCGGAACTATTGCGTTCAATTATCTCTCTCCGGCTGGTAAGCTTTGACCAGATCGTCTTGCTGATTTCCCAGTTTGATTCTTTCAAAGAGTCAAAAGCAGGCTCATCTGTTATTCCGTTGCCATTATAAAACCAAAACAGTGCAGCTCCCATCCTGTCTTGATTAAGGTTGAGGGAGGAAGCTGCTTCATCAACTTTCTCAACTGTCCGGTGCAAAACCCCAGCACGGGGAAGCTGAAATCATCCTGGGGCGCCTGCTCTGCATGAATATATTTTTAAGCCGCTTTATTTGCCGCTCCTGTTCTCTCGCAGTGGCTCCGACAAGCAGCCCGACAGTCCGATAGGGGTTAGCTTTGATCAACTTCATCTACCTTTAATTTAAATATTGACCGAATGTGGTAGGGTATTCATCAACACTCTCAATACCTCCTGGTCTCTATATAAAATTTCGACCAGTACTCCCCACCTTCAAGCCTTTCTTTCCCCGCAAAAGTACCTAACACTGGACGAATTCACGCTTGCCGCTACTCTATAGTAGCCGTTTGCCAGAGTAGCGCTCTTCTTTTGTCCACGAGGAATAACCAGGCGTATGCTTTCAGGACCACTGTAAAGGACGGTAAGGGAATACCCCGTAGCATTTTCAATCTCAATTTCATTTCGGTACCGGTATAGCTGGATGCTCCTGTTCTTGACATGGGAGGCAAGAAACCGTGTTCTCCCTGGAATATGGCGGAGACTTCGAGGTCTATTATCCGCCCTTCTGCTTCTTCAGCGTAACTTCCAGAAGGGAAGCTGGACAAATAATTTCGATATTCGCGTATAGTGTTACGGCTCCTTGCTTTTTTCCAGTACTGTTCTTCCAGTTGCTCAAGTTCTTCTTCAGCCAGCTCGGAATATTTATCCGAACGGAATCTGTATTTTTCAAGGAAATTTTGATAGGCTGCTGGCGTATTCTTGCGTTTTGTGCGTTCCCATTCAGGTTGGATGACCTTTATCTCCTGAATTAAATTTTCCGCTTGTCTTCGGTGTTCTCCCTGCGGAAACTGACGAAGATATCTTTCAAAAGCACGAACAGTTCGCTCTCTTTGGGCAAGGTTCCACTCGTTATCATCTTTGATCTTTGCGATCAGCGCATTAGCTTCAAGTTCAAATCTGGAGTCGGGGTATTTTTCAAGGAATGCATGCAATTGCGAAATACTCTGGCTTCGTTTGGCTAACCCCAATCCTTTTCTTCCTGCAGCTTCTGAATCAGAGCCCTAGCTTTAGCAACTTTAGGACTTTGTGGATATATGCTAATGAACGCTTCATAGGCTGTGATCGAGTTTTTATCGACAGCATTTGCCCATGCCTCTTCCTCCTTTAAAACAGCAATATTTTGTTTCGCTTCTGTTATGAATATACTGCCGGGATAAAGACGGATAAATTTTTCGTATCCCTGAATTGTATGGGAATTTATGGCTAGATGCCAGTCTCTTTTTTTCTTCTAATTGAAGCTTTATGACCAACGCCTCTGATGCATATTCACTTTGCGGATATTTTGAAAGGAAGGCTTCAAAAGCAGAAATTTCGTTTTTTTTTTTAGTGTTTTCCCAGGCTTTGTCCTCATAGAGTTTTGCCAGTTCTTTTTTTGCTGGTATTATATACGGTCCTTTCTTGTACTTCCCAAGAAAGTATCATACGCTTCAATTTCAGGGTTCTGTTGAACCTCAAAATAAGCTCTTTTCCAGTAGAGCATCCAAGGAAGAGTAAAGCGCAAAGGAGGGCAGTCAGTGTTTTTCTCATAGCTAAAATTTATAATACGGAGAAATAACTGTGATTTATCAAGTAATGCCTTTTGTCCTAATTATCAATATTATACGGGATACTTTGAAAAATCGTCACACCTGCATGTTTATAGTTTATGGTATTTACTTTTTGATTCACTAGCCGCCCTTTCTCCTCTTTTAAGACCTCGCCGAACCTTCGCCTCTCGCATAATCTGGCAATATTCCCCTACCGGCAAGCCCTCTCTGGGCAATACATCCCGGCGACTTTCATATAGTCCAATAATTAGTCATTGTTAGGTTGCAGCTGGAGGCTGCCGCCCAACGATGCTTCCATTGGCACTTGCAGACCCCGCCGTACCAAGGAGCAATAATTCACGGTAGCCTCTGGGGCATGCGCGCGAACGCAAAGTTCATTGTCTATGATCTCCCCAAAAGCTTAAATTTATTCAGGGGATGAACTTCATTTCTTTCTCGATACCTTCTTCAACCTCCCCCAAAACACCACCCCTGGAAAATACTCCATCCCTTTCCCGTTCTCCAACTCATACCCATGCAGCCGCCCATTCCCGATCCGCCAGAAAGCCAGGATATCCGCACCAAGATCTTTGGCGCCCCTTACGAGTTCTTCTTTTAGGGCAGCATCCATCCGTATAATCTCAGCCTCTTCCCCGAAGGCGAAAATGGGGGTGATCAGCAGCCCCAGGCTGAAGGCATGTTTCGTGTTGAAAAATGCACCTTTGTCTTTGATCTTATCTGTTTGTTCTTTTGCATCGGAAAGCAAACCGGCGGCAGCTTTATAAAAAGTAAACTCCTTCTTTTCCGGATAGTATCGCGTCCATTCATTTTTCACCTCGATGAAGCAGGTAACCTCTTTCGTAGCCACCCAGTAATCGACAAAACCGTTTCCCAGATATTCCCATTTTTTAGTGCGCTTCTTTACCCGCTCCATGGGGAATTCCTGAAGAAAGTTATTCTTCGTCATTTTCCCGAGCGCCAGAGTAAGGAAGGTCTTGATCTGTTGCTCCCGGTATTCAAAGGCATGTTCTTTGAGATGGTCCGGCTGACGGTCGAAGTAGAGCTTCAGTTCCTTAATGGTTCTTTTTACAAGATCGTTGAAGAAGAGATAGCCCTTTTTACGGGTGGCACTCAGGCTTTCGTCAGCCAGGCAGAAGTAATTTTTAGAATCGTTGACTGGGAACACGTTAGTATATTTTCTTGAGATGAACAGAATCCCCTCATCCTGGCTTTCTCCATTTGAATTATACGGAACACATTAACCCAATGTTACATCCCACAATGTTAAAATCCTTCCTATGCCAGGGGCCGAGATAAATTTGAAGAACCCCTATAATAAAAATCACCATGCCAATTGACAAAAATCACCTTTCCTGTGGGAATTTGTACGGTAATTTAAAGGTTGACATCAACCTCAATGGCTCTCAGATCTTCCCATGTACCTTCCACCTACCACTAACCTCACTGTGTGGCAAAAAGCTTTTATGCACGAGAAGCGAAAAGGTTGATCCGATGAAGTAGTAGCACTTTCATTACAGAAGAGTACGAAAAATGAACTGTTTTGCATTTCAGTATGCAAAGCTCTCAAGCCATACGTGGCAGGACAATTGACCGAATGCTACCAGTATTAATTCCGAACATTTCATTTCACAACGGCTTGAAGGAGAAACCGGATTCTCCCTAAGTGCCAAAGCAGTCTTTCCTTTATTCTAAAATAAAACTCTGCCCCATGAAAAACGCTATATTCTCCTTTGTTTTCTTCTTTCTGGTATGTATACCCTTCTTTGCCCAACCCACACTGCTCTGGGAGTCCGCCTACCACGGCGCCATCGCCGACGACCAGCCCAACGCCATGGCCGTGGACAATGCCGGCAATGTATACATAACCGGCTTTACCGATACCCCCAGTGAGACCACCGATTACCTCACCATTAAATACAATGCCGCCGGCGATATCCTCTGGGCCCGGACGTACAACGGCGCCGCCAATGGCGACGACGTGGCCCACGGCCTGAAGGTGGATGCTTCCGGCAATGTATACGTGACCGGGCAAAGCCAGGGTCCCGGTGATGGGGTGAATATGGTAACCATCAAGTACAACGCCGCGGGAGTCCAGCAATGGGCAGCCGTCCACAGCGGCGCCACCAACTCCATCAACATCGGGTACAACATCGCCACGGATGTATTCGGCAATGTGTATGCCGCAGGCGGCAACAGCGCCAATGGCGGCGTGCTGGCGAAATACAACGCTTCCGGTACGGCGCAGTGGACGGCGGACCTGGCGGGGAGATATGAAAACGAAGTGCTGGTGCTTATCCATCCGAACGATGGGAATATTATTGTGGCGGGAGGAAGCGCCCTGATCAGCCGCTTCTATCTGATGGCTGTCAATCCATCTGACGGCGCCACCGTCCGATTATACAATACGAATGCATTTCAGGCTGGGTTTGGGCTTCCCAATGCGTTGGTTTTGGACGGCATCGGTAACATGTATGTTACAAGTACGAGTAATGAATTAGGGGGGCCAAACCCCACCAGAGTGGAAACCACCAAGTTCATCTATCCCGGAACCAATTTACAGGCCTACGCCTGGCGGACTTATACCTACATCAGCGGTTCTGGCCTGCTTTGGGGTACAGGTATGCAACTCGACGACGACAACAATGTATACGTCGCCATAAGTTTTTACAATGGGGCCTCGAATCGTTTCTTTGTGAAAAAGCTTTCTTCTTCCGGCGCCCAGGTCTGGAGTAACCCGGCGTCAGGTTCGCTGGGCGTCGAAGGCATCCCCGTTGCCATGGCCCTCAGCAACCTCAACGATCCCCCGGATATTTATCTGGCCGGATACGATGCAGTGGGCGACTTCAAAACGGTGAAATACGAGAACCTCACCGGCAATACGCTCTGGACGAAAACCTACGACTGCGGCAACAGCGGTTCGGACATAGCTGCCACCATGGTAACCGATAACTGCGACAACATCTACATCGCCGGCACCTCCAGCTGCTCCGGCACCTTCAAAGACGTAAAAACCGTCAAATACGCCGTTGCAGCCCCTCCCGCTGTTACTCCTGACGGCCCCACTACGTTCTGCCAGGGCGGCTCGGTAATGCTGACGGCCGATGAAGGCGACACTTACCTATGGAGCAACGACGCCACCATGCGTTCCATCACCGTCAGTACTTCGGGCAGCTACACCGTCACGGTCACCAATGCAGGCGGGTGCCCGCAGGCGTCCCTGCCGGTGGAAGTGACGGTGGTGCCTCCGCCTACGGCATCCATTGCGCCGGCGGGAGTGGTAACGGTATGCGAGAACAGCCCGGCGGTACTCACGGCCAGCCCGGCAAATGCTTACCTGTGGAACACCGGAGCCACAACGCCAAGTATTAGCGTGACAGAAGCGGGGGGGTATTGGGTAACTGTCACCAATGCCGTCGGGTGTACTGCTGTATCAGCAGTTACTATCGTGGAGTTTGTGCCTGCTCCCACGGCAATGGTATCTCCTCCCGGGCCGGTTGAGATCTGCCAGGGCAATTCGGCGGTGCTAACCGCCAGCCCAGCGAGTACTTACCTGTGGAACACAGGAGCCACCACACCAAGCATTACGGTGACAGAGGCAGGACCGTATCGGGTGACTGTTACCACCACAAATGGATGCTCTGCGGTATCTGAGGCGACAATGGTTGCCGTACTGCCGCTACCCACAGCAGCCATAACTCCCGATGGAGAGGTGGAGTTTTGCCAGGGCAGTTCCGTGACGCTCACTGCCAATCCGGCCAATGCTTATGCCTGGAGCACCGGGGAGACTACGCCGAGCATCACCGTATCCGCACCGGGTGAATATGTGCTTACCGTCACCTCCGGAGCTGGCTGCACGGCGGTATCCGAACCTGCCACGCTCATCGAGGTTCCGGCGCCGGTAGCCACCATTACGCCCGTGGGAGACCTGGAATTCTGTGAAGGCGGCTCTGTCGTGCTCCAGGCCAGCCAGGCGGATTCCTACCTGTGGAGTACCGAGGAAACTTCCCAGGTCATCGTTGCCGATGCCGGTGGAGACTATTCGGTAACGGTCACCAACGCCGCCGGCTGCTCCGGCGATGCATCCATCACCGTGACCGAATGGCCGGTAGCTACGCTGTCGCTTGACCCGACTGATACTGGATGCGGCCAAACAAATGGATCGATCCGGGTCAGCGTCTCCGGCGGCGGCCTGATCGAGAGCTTCCTCTGGAGTAATGGGGATACCATGCAACTTTTGTTCGACCTGCCAGGAGGCGTATACTCCGTGACCGCTACGGATGTCAATGGGTGTACGGCCACTGCTGAGGCGACGGTGGTGGGGCGGGTTAATCCAATTGTCACCATAGATACTGTTGATTTAGGCCAACAGTTTGAATTAACTGCTATAGCTACCGGCTCTGGACTTACTTATTCATGGTCAAGCGGGGGAAATACTCCTTCGATCACAGTCGACACTAGTGGCACCTATACTGTTACCGTGACCAATAGCCAGGGCTGCTCAGCTTCTGCCTTTGAAGTAATTGTTTCTACCTCAGATAAAGGAATCAAACACCAGATCACCATCTTCCCCAACCCGGCAACGGACGTCCTTTACATCAAATGCGAAGGCGCCCCAACCGTATCGGTAAGGCTGCTGAACGTACTCGGGAAGCAATTACTGGAGGACCGCAGGCCGATGCCCGACGGGGCTACCCGAACCCTGCGATTGGACAATGTGCCTCCGGGCAGCTATTTCCTAGAGGTGGTGGGCAAAGATTTCCGGAGGGCCCTGCCGTTCGTAAAAACGGGGAGCCGGTAAACTGAAGTGCCAGACGAATAGAAACAGCAATTCCCGCTTGAAAAACCAAAGCGGGAATTGCTGGATTTAACAATAAAAAATCCAATAATATGAAAACCAGAATCCTTTACATCAGCGCATTATTCCTCCTGCCCTTTTTGGCAAATGTTCACGCCCAGACGGAAACCCTGACCAACAAAGAAGTAATCACCCTCACGAAGATCGGCCTGGAGCCATCCGTGATCATCAGTAAGATCGAGACGAGTAATACCTCGTTTGACGTGAGCACCGATGGCCTGATCGAGTTGACCAACAACGGGGTGCCGGCGGAAGTGATCAAGGCAATGATGAATGCCTCGCAGGAAGCCGCCGCCGCAGAGGCCGAGCAGCAAGACATTAATGATCCGCTGACTCCCAGAGCCGCCGGGATCTATTATTATAACCCGATCGAAAAAGACAAGAAACTGAGGCGCGTGGATCCCACCGTGGTTTCCACCAGCCAGACAGGAGGCGTAGGAGGGGCGCTGAAGGGCTCCCTCACAGGCGGGCTGGCCAACCAGAAAGTAAAATCGAGCCTATCCGGGAGCGAGAGTCGCCTGCAGATCGTAGAGGTGAACCCGGTATTTTATTTTTACTTTGAAACCAACACCAACCCCTATACGGATAACTGGTTCTTTGCCACCGCCACCTCACCCAATGAATTTGCCCTGGTTCAGCTGGATGCAAAAAGGAACCAGCGGGAATTCGTGGTGGCCAGAGCGAATGCCTATGGTAGTTCTACAGGGATACCCGATAAAGAGAAGGTCCCATTCAATTACGAGGAGGTGGCCCCGGGCATTTACAAGGTGACTTTTGAACCGCCCCTGAATCGGGGCGAATACTGCTTCCTCTATGCGAGCAGCATGCCGTCCTACTATACTAATGATAAGGTGTTTGATTTTGGGGTTATGGGTGGGCAGTAGTTGTCGCCGGCCTGGAAATGTTTGATGATCATCTCTTCAGTATTGAGAGATGTTTGGAGGTTGCTTTTGACTTGAAGGGTGGCCTCCAAACATTCTAAATTTGGAGATGAGGTTGTTGAGGAAGATATGGTTCATCGACAAAGAAGTAGAAAAAGAGCGGCAAAGGAACACCAACACCTAAAGGAATAACCAAAAATCTTAAAAACAAAAAAGATCAAATAACTGATTTGACCTTTAGCAAAAAATTCACATTCTACTTTGCAGAGACTCCACAAATCCCTCAAAACTCACCCCAGCCCTCTATATCGAACTGAGTGTACCATTGTACTTAAAGGATATCGAAATGAATTCATTAAGGTACTGCTATTTCAGAGGACAAGTAAGATTTGAAAAGTCTTAATTTTTGTTAGGTTAAGAGGGAATCATACTCTGAACAACATCGTTAGATAAAAAAGCACCACTAACGAACTAAAATTTTAATTGTATCCGTTATTGTATCATTCAGCTTGCTTTTTGAGTACAATGTCAAGTAAATATATTGTTAAACAACAAAACCCTAGAATCATGTCTGAAAATAAGGAGACCATTATTGACAAAGCCGGTGAAGCAACCGGCGAAATTACAGGAGCGGTAGTTGGTTTTATGGGAGGTTTGGTCCGAAGCGGAGTGGAGCTTGTTAAATCAGGTGATCTAAATGAGGCTAGCAGAAAGTTGAACGAAACGGTTGAGTATTGCGCTCAGGAAGGTGGAAAAGCAGGTAAGCAGCTTGCCGTTCCTATTGCAACAACGTTATTCGGAATAGTTATTGGAAGTTCTTATGGTAAATCCGAAGAAAAGAAAAACCAGAGATACTAATGTCGAATATCCAGAAAAACATAAGTCACCTTGAACTTCAGAAATAGTTTTTGATGGCTTATGTTTTTTACCACCCAGCTCTGAACCAGGATATCGCATCCATCAAATAATTCTCGCTTATTCATAAATTGAATTTCAATCTATCTGTACATTGAATAGAAAAAGAACCACTAATTTGCCTAGCTAGGATGGTTCAGGTTGAGAGCATAATTTTGTATGTCTTCACTCTAAATCCCTTTTAATTATGACTATTAAATCACTGAAAATCTTATTTGTAGGCACCATTATATCCTTTGCTATTATGCCTATTCCCAAAGTGCTTGCTGAAGGACACAATCGCCAAATAAATGCGGCGGAATACCATAAAGTTGCCTCTCTCATAGAACCGGAAATAAAAAGTGAGGACATTTTGAGAATTGAAGTACATTATGAAGATCGTTACAGTACTACTTATTTCATAATGACCAAAGATGGGCAAAAAATTTGGCAAGTTATTTCGGATGTCATACTCGATCAGCTTCCACGATATGCGCAATATGCCTGTCTAGCTGTCATTCGAAATAAACTAATGTGTGAAATAGTTTACGTGGCAGGTTCTGCAATAGTAAAAACACTTACTCTAAATCCAGTGGTAAAGTTTTGGCAATCGAAATTATCTGGAGATAAAGGAATGGCTAGCATTTCTGGTAATTATGCCACCGCGAGTATAAAGGCAACAACTTTGGAAGAGGCTGTAGATGGGCAAAATGCTTTTAAGGTAAGTGCTCAGGAAACCAATTTTCCTTGGAGAAGTGCAAAGGTGATTCAATTTGGCGACAATACCAAAAGAATGGATGGGGGTAGTTATGATTCGCCTAAAAGCGCCCCCCCTAGCAATGGCGGTATGAATTATGGCAAGAGGTTAGGGGGAGGTACCTATGACATGAATATGTACTTGTATCGGATTATTATTGGAAATTTGAGAGAGAGGCTTTCTACTACCTCAAATACTTTTTTCCCAGAACCTGACAATGTAGATATTATACGTATTAACAATATATTACTGGAATTCAAAACAGCACTAGGAGATAGAGCTGCAAACTTATTTACTAGATCAGATATTGACAGTGAGACAGAGGCACTCCTTCGTACAAAAATAAGAATTCCTGACAACGCGATGATAACAGGTGCATTGGATGATACTGCTTGGCGTCTGATTTATCCTAAATTTACGGATGTTCTGGTTTTTGCAAACAATGGAATTTATTTTATGTATAATGGTCAGGAAAAAGGATTTATTTCTTGGAAAAGGCTAAAAAATTCCGAAATAACATGGGATGATTATAATGTAATAATCACTTATGTAAAATCTGTTAAAGCAACTACGTGGGAAAGGGTCACAACTGGTAAAACGAATATTGACAAAGAATTTGTTTTAAACCTTGAAGTATCCGATTCTGGCTTGTTTCCTGTCGAAGTAGCAAAATTAATTAGGGATATAGCTTATTATGATGATGGAAGAGGGTAAAAATACAATGTTCACCCCGCCCCCACCATCCCACACCCCTTCCCCACCCCACTCAAATGCAGCCGCCAAACCGCCCGGCTGCAAGCCACATACAGCAGCGCCGCCTGCCGCTTGTCGTGCTCGGCGAGCAGTTCAGCTGGCCACTCCTGGTAGCCGGTGGGGCGGCCCGGGTAGGTGTCCTCGCTGATGCCGGTGAGGAAGACGATCTTGTACTCGTGCCCCTTCAGGCTGTGCATGGTGGACAGTACCACGCCTTCTCGGTTGCCCTTGCCCGCAATGCCGCTGAACTGGTAGTAGGGAACGCCTGCCTGGTGGAAGGCGCTCGTCCAGTCCTTCAGGGTTTTGGAGCGGGCGCAGGCCACGGCGATCTCCGAGGGGCGGACGGGGTCGACGGCCTCGGCGCCGGTGTACGCCCGGACTTTTTCCAGCACCCATTCCATCTCTTTCTCAGTGGCATCGAACAACTCGTAGCTCGGTACGGCGCCGGAGCGGAGGGAGATGTAGCCGTCCTTGCGGGCCAGCTCGCCATCGAAGTCTTCGAAGTCCAGCTGGAGGATGGGCTGCAGGGCGTAGCGGCGGATCTGCTCCGTCGTGCGGTAGTTGATCTTCAGCTTTCGGCTGCGTCGGCCGCGCACCTCGATGCGGGCCTTGCTGAAGTTGGTGTCTCCGGGGTAGATCTTCTGGAGGGGGTCGCCCACCAGGAAGAGGTCGTTGCGGACGGCGGGCGCCAGGGCGCGCAGCATGCGCAGCTTCACCAGGCCGAGGTCCTGGATCTCATCGGCGACGACGTGGCGGAAGGGCACTTTGTCCGGGTTGCTCCGCAGAAAGTGCACCAGCTCGTTGTAAAAACGCCCCAGGTGCTTGTAGCCCAGCCCGTGCAGCTCGGCTTCGTACGCCTGCACGGCCGCCCAGATCTGTGCCCTTTGTACTTTGCCTAACCGAAAGCCCCGGCCGGTGCGGGCCACGTGGCGGTAATCGCTTTCCGTTTCGCAATCGTACTCCAGGATGATATCCCTGTATTCTTTCAACATTTCCTGGGGGCTGAACTGCTCCTGCAGGCCGGCTTCGAAGATCTTGTTTTCCATAATGCCCAGCGCCAGGTCCTCCTTTTGGGTGAACTCCACCAGCCCCAGGCGGCCGGCCACCAGGCCGAACTCCCGCGCCAGCTGATTGCCCAGGGCATCCAGGTTGGCAACGCGTACTTGGGTCATATTGGCGCCCAGGGCGCGCAGGTCGTCCTCCAGGGACTGGGTGAGCGACTTGGTGAAGGTGGTGAAGAGGATGAGCCCCTCCCCGTGCTCACTGAGGTATTTGGCGCGGTGCAGGGCCGCCACCGTCTTGCCGGTGCCCGCCCCGCCCGTCACCTTCACCGGGCCGCTGAAGTCGCCCTCGGCCAGGATGCGCTGGGAGGGGTGTAGGAAGACCCGCCAGGCGGCGAAGTCTCCCAGCAGGGCTTCGTCCAGCTCCTCTTCTCCGGTGAGTTCCAGGATGCCCCGCCGGTTGTTGGCCGACCGCTTTTGGGCGTGGAAGTCTTCAGATTCGACCCGGCCTTCCTCGACATCCCGGATGAGGTTGTCGATGGGGTCGCCGGCAAAGAGGTGCAGCAGGTTTTCATAGACGCCCTCCGGAATGTACCGTTGTATCCGGTCCACATCGTAGAAGTCACGGATCTTACGCACCGAGGGGATGAGCACCTCCGGCACCCCGATACGCATGAGCTGTTCATCATCCACGCCTTCTAAAGGATGAGCCGGCGTTTCATAAGACACTTGCGGTTCTTCCACCTTTAGTGCCGCCTGCGCTTCCGCTACATCATACACCTGAACCGCCTGCACCAGGTTGTTCCATTCCACCATCTTATTCTCCGCCCAGGCCATGGCCTCATCGTGGTTATCGACCCAGAGCAGGTACCAGGTGTGGTCGCCGTCGAAGGGGATGCGCAGCACCAGGCGGTACTGTATGTTGACGCGGGCAGTGCGCAGGTTCGGGTCCCGGAAGGCGCCGATGGGTTCTACATGCCAGGTTTCCGCCTTTGTGTCTTTGGGGAACTCCTGGTAGAACTTGGCCAGCCCTTTCTGCACGTGCTTGGGCATGCGGTAGGTTTGGGCGATGAACTGCGGGGTGAGGGCCAGTTGGGTCATCATTTCTTCGGTGTTTGATTGGGAGTTGGGCATAGTTCAGCTTTTTTACCCGGGGGAAACAGAGTGTTTTTTATTTCCGGCTCCCTATGCGGGCATACACGTTTTTTTCGCAGTTTTTTCGCAAAAAAAGATTTTAGAAAAAAAGAAAAAATAACTGATAATGAGGAAGTTAGTAAAAAAAAGACCTTTTTTTATTTCTCGTTTATTTTTTTTTTGCCAACCAATAACCCCGGGTCTTCTTGGCAGTAGAATGCTCCAGGACGCCATTTTCCACCAACTCATATACAGCTTTTCTTATGTCTCTAAGGGGTACATCCTGAATCCGGCGCTGAATGTCCCTGATCATGCTTTCCGGATGCAACTTCAGGTCTTCTTCTATCAAAGCTTTTAGCCTATGTAGTTCAATAGTTTTTAGCGATGGTTTGACTTGCAATTTTGCCTGAGCGATCAGTTTTGGGTTGATCAGATATTCCGTGCCCTTTTTGCGCCCCCTGGAAATAATTATGCTTTTATCTTGCAAGCTCCGAACATAAGAGCGAAGTCTTTCTTCTTCTGATAATTGTAGTATTCTTGATAACTCAGTTGATAATATCTTTCGCGCTCTGGCAATGATGCCTAAAACGATCATCTCTCGCTGGGAAAGTTGGAAATGTTTGGAAGCGTATTCAATAAGAAGCACCACATCCTCATCGAGTACACGAGACTCCTGAGTTACGTTGGTTCGGTCAAACGTGGATTCTATTTCAGGAAATGGCCTGGCGTCCCGGCTATCGATTTCATAGATAAGGTCGTAGCCGGAGCCTTCTCCTTCCATTAGCTTGAGATCATGAAAAATCCTGATCAGATGAGGGTTTCGGCGATGAGAGGCATGTAAAATATTGTCCCTGGTGATGCCCAGTGGCAACTGCCCGGGATTTGTAATAGTGAGGCGGTCCGGGTGAACCTCGACAAAAATATCTCCGGAAATGGTATAACTCTTATGGGCTATTGCATTGATGAGCAACTCACGTACTATCTCTTTGGGGTAATGATAAATGCGCTGCCGGAGAAGCCCTTGTGGAAATTCGTAATAGTACTGTAATTCCGTAGCTTTCTTTTCCAGGTCGATCAGCAATTCTTTGGGGCTGAGTTCATAATCATGCCAGCTTTCCTTTCGGACCTTTTCGCCTAAAGAGTCATACACAATATATTGTAAAGTTATAGGATAAGCGATCCGGCTCCGCATGGCGGAAGTACCCAGCCAAAGTACTCCGAGATTGGTCAGATAGTCCTCTTCCACAAGGTTGTAGTGGACCAATAACTCGTGGTCATCTTTAGTCTTAACATGGGCTTTCACCCGTTCCGAAGCACGCAGATCTTCTGCAAAGCTGCGTATAGTACTAACCGGAACTTGCGCCAATTTCGCCTGCCGGACTGGCACCAGCTCCCATTGGAAAGCATTTTTCTCCGCCGCCAGGCGGGTGAGTTCATCTCCCGAAACAGGATAGCATTTGTCGCTTATGCGCAACAAAACCTTTCCACTGGAAGTAGTAGCGATGACACGGGAAGAAGGAAGAACTCTAAACCTGAAGTACTCTCCCCCGTTCTCATGGGAAAGAATTTCTGGTTCCGCCAACCCCACTGCAGAAGTCAATGACCGCAGGCGGCCCAACAGGTTATTGATCATTTCCTGCTCAATGCGCTGATCCGGAGGCGGCATTCGGCTTTCGTCTTCAATTCCGATATACAACCACCCGCCCTGCGCATTGGCCAGGCATACACAAGTTTCAGCCAACTCGCGATGATTCGCTTTCGCCCCCCAGGCTTTCGCCAGCCGCTTGTATTCAATATGTTGGTTTTCTTCGGTCATTGTTTCATATATTGCTGTATGGCTGCAAAAAGTATCTGGTTTTAAAATAACGCGGGAACATTCGGATAAAGAAATGCTTATTCCGCTACAGCCACATCTTCATACCTCCAAACCCTCTGCGCCATATCATAAAGATCCTGGGCACGCTTCTCTATTTCCTCCTCATTCCACTCCGGAAGTTTCAGGTAGGGAGCCAGCGTTTCAATACCGGCGGAAAAGTGCTCTAATCCCAATTTTTTACTACGCCCCTCTTTCTTGGTTGCCCAATCAGAATCGCGGATGGAGGCATTCAGGGATTGGGTAATGATAGCCAGGTTTCCAAGTGTTTTCAACTTCCAATTGCGATAGTCAATCTCTTCCCTTGTTTCTAGTTGAGGCCAGTTATTCCCCCACTTTTTAGGCATCAGATGCTCCAGGCTGTACTTTTTCAGGCCCAACAGTTGGGTAGCCTGCCGGGACCGGTCACGTATGCGGGACTCCAGAAAGTAAATAATTCCAGCTGCTTGCCGGTTGATCAATATACTTTGGTCAAAACCGAGCTTCAACTCTGCATCACCGGGTAAATAATTGATCTTGTCACTCTGACTGGCCAGATATTCCCGGAACTGATCTTTAGAAAGAATTCTATTGGTTATCAACCGGTCGGTAAATAACTGATTGTAATTTTTGGTGCTGGCCTTCACCACCATCCTTCGCATGATATAGCTCTCAATGAATTCGAACAACTCGCTGCGTTGGGCTTCATCCGGCACATGCTTGAGGACATACAATACGTATGGGATGAGCGTAGAGGTCTCCATCCCAAAAATGATGGCATTGATCCGGTCCATTCCGAAATCCGCCGCCAGCTCTCTATCAACTGCTTCATGATCGAAATTACTCCGAAATTTTTCAGCGTATTCCTTAATTTCAGTCAACAGCTCCTTTTTGTCCAGATTGTACGTTTTAATAAAATGCTTATACGATTCAAAAAGGGCATCTACCCTGGAGTATTCCGTCTTTTCTTCTGCCCGGACTTTCAGGTCGGGTTGCTGAATCTTTATTTGCAGGTAGGCATAAAAAAACAGATCAATAAAGGTGCGTCTCGTACGCCCGGTAGTGATCTCCATATCCCAGTAACTCTTGGTTTCTTCGTCTTTCTCGAAAACGCTTTTCCAGTACTCCTCATAATCTTCCAGATCGTCCCGGTTAAAGAAGTGGTTTTTCAATAACTCCGCCGTCGTTAACCGAACGCCCAGTGAATTGATGGTGTCGAATATCTGCTGCTCATCCTCCTCTTTTCCCAGGTCAATGCCGACAAATACGATGTTATTCAGCAGCTTTTGCCAGTTCAACTTGTTCGGGTCCAACTTTTTTCGAAAATATTCATAGGCCATAGAGATATTGTCACTACTGCTTATCTCCTCCATGGATTCAAGCCCAAGTACCCGCTCAAAAGCCTCAATATCATTGTGGTTATGCCAGAGGCCCAGATCTTTATTTTGCAATCTGAATCTCCAGTCGAAAGAGGCGTTCTCCCCAGTTTTGAGACAAAGCACTTTAAAGAAAATGTTCAGAGTGGTCAACCTTTGCTGCCCGTCAATAACTGTACGAATATCACCAACCCCACCACTACTATTGGTTTCCTGTTGTTTCAGAATGACAGACCCCAAAAAATACGGCTTATTCATCGCCGTTATCATCTCCATATCTTCGAGTAGCCTTTCCCACTGTTCCTCGCCCCAAACATAAGCGCGTTGGAAAAACGGGACCTCCAATACCCGGTTTCCGTTGAAAATGTCGTTGATCGTTCTTTTTCCTGCGTCCATGTTCTTTTTTTTGAATGTTTTTGGCCTGTTTAGAAGCCTCGGTTTATTTTACGTACTCTGGATTTTCCAGTTGCCAATTATACAATGTTTTTGCAGCCGACAGACTATCCTTCCACTTCATCTTCCACCTTTTTCATTTACTCGGGTACCTTATCTGGTTTAGGATCCATCTTCCCATAAGCTGCATCCCCCTCACCCCAGCCCCACCCTCTTCCTCACCAAATCAAAAAGCAAACTCTTTTCCACCTTGCCAAACAAAATGATCAGGAGCAGAATAAAAGTTACTCCTATACACCAAAACGGATACCACCGCCAAAAATCATTCACCCAGTCCAGATGGTACTCATTGGGGACCGACTCCGTCGTTAGCGAGGTGATGAGCCCACCTTCCATGAAAGCAATACCGCTTTCAAAAGCCAGCAGCTTATCCTTCGGCCTTCTATACCGGTACACCCCGTGAAAATTGATCTCGTAGTTGCTCCCGGAGAAGTCGATCTCCTCCACCTCCGGCTTATTCAAATACCGGAACAGGTCGTATTCTGCACTGGACGGAAAGCGCCCGTTCAACCTCCGCGTCCGGTTGTACCACTCTACCGGGTCGCTCAACAACTTGAATAACTGCTCCCTTTTGTAATCGCTATTCCTGATCTCAAAGGAAAGGTTGATCGCATCATCAACCCGGCTTTCCGGCTCCGAAGATTCATTGGCTTCATAGGTCGAGGCTGACACCAGAAACTTAAATACCGGCGTCTTTAGGATAATCAAACCCATGCTTACAATGACCGTCAGGACAAACAGCAGGATGGCCCGGGTTCGCACTTTCTTTTCGAACTCGGCCTGCTTCTGGCTTTTCCGCGGCCTTCTCGGCCGCCGTTTAGCGGGTTTCCCGGTGTTTCTTTTGACCATACGGCTCGCTTTTCGTTACTATTAATTACCTGCCGTCTGAAAATACCATTTGAAAAAATATAATAGTTGTATTCAGAAGCAATAGGTTTTGTGCATTTGTGGGTGGATTTCCCCTTTAGGGGATTAAGGGGCGGGGAGAGCTAATGCACAAAACCTATTGCGGTACATTCCCTCAAAACAACCTCCCCTGCCCCCCATCCCCCTTCTTCTCCTTTTCCTTTTTCTTCCCTTTCCCCGCCTTCCCCTTCTTATCATGCAGCCCCTGCTCCACCTCCTCCGCATACCGCTCGTGGTTGAGCAGCAGCAGCCGCTTGAGCACCTCCTTGCGCGCCTCCGGGTGGATGGTGTAGCGGATGTTGTCGTTCTCGGGCAGATAGTCCACCTCGTAGAAATCGTGCCGCAGGGCAATATCCTGCCAGCCGTAGGCGGCCAGCACGGCCTCGTCCATCTCCTGATGCAGGCGGCGCAGCTCTTCGATCATCGGCACGGCCTCGGCGTAGGGTACCCGGCCGGCCTTTTTGTTGTCCAGGTGGTTGTAGAGGTTCCAGGTTTCTTTGCCGTAGCGGTTTTGTAATGCTTTGGAAGACAGATTTTCAACCTTGGGAGTGAGCTGGGGATTGTGGAATTGGTTGTAGGTTGGGGTGAGGCCGAGTTGAAGGAATTGCATCAGTTGTTTTCTGGATGAATGGTAATTTCTTCCAATTTCTTCTAATACTTGATGAGCTCTTTCAGGAAATGGGAAGGTTTCAAAAGCATCGGTTCCAGAGTATCTTAATGTACTGGATCCCAATGTAGAGGAGTATTTCCAAGCCCATAGGTCATGAAATATTGAAGAAACAACTGCAAACTCCGACCATTTGTCTAATGCAAAAACGACAGTCGCCTCAGAAAAAACTAACCTTTCAGAATATGAGGCAAAAACCAGGTTTTTACTATGTCTATTTATCGACAGAACTTGCTCCAAAGGTTCGATAATACGGTAGAGTTTAGGCCGCTTATCCGCATAGATCCACCATTTTTGGGGCAACGGTTTACGGAGGGCATATTTTCCAACAATTTCGTTCCCCTCCTTATCCTTTTTCCATCTGGTTCTTTCTGGCTTCACCCTTTCTTCGATAATTCCATAACAATCTGGATATTTCTTTGCCCTTTCCTCCGACCAGTCAAAGAAATTGATCACCCAGCGGCTAGGGGATTGGTCTACCCTATTGTTGAGGTCATCTCCGTTAAGGTAAGGAAACAAAACCTCCTTGTTTTTTGGTTCTTTTTCTATGAGAGCTTGGGCTTCCGATGGTTCGAGGACAAAGCCTTTACCTAACACATATGATCCAACAAAACTCTTGTTTTCATTTGCACCAAGTTGATTGGGTTCGCCCAAATATTCTTGGTCATCCAAATAGGTGGTAATTCTTTCAACCTCTTTCCTATCCAGTACTATTTTTTTGGACCATAAGCCTTTGTGAATAGTTACCAAAGAAATATCCACATTTGCTGTTCCGGGCCAGCGCATGGATCGTATCGCATGATTAATCACTCCACCTTTTTCATAAATTATTCCTAAGCTTCCTTCCCTTGAATTGCCTTGGGCTATACTGTCAGTGGAGATTAACGATTGAAAGCCACTTTCTCTGATGATTTCAAAAATTCTACGGAAGAAATAAGCAACAAGGTTTACGCTACCAATCGGAGCATATTTATGACGGATATATTCTGCGAAATCATGGCCATAGGCTCCTGTTATTTTCCGATCTCCCAAAAACGGCGGATTCCCCAAAATGCAATCAAAGCCACCAGCCCCCTCCCGACCTCCCCCAAAGGAGGAGGAGAACACCTCCGGAAACTCCAGGAACCAGTGAAAGAAGCGCTTCCGCTCTGCTATCCCCACCGCCAGGGCGGCACGGCGGTCCTGTATGGCGTTGGAGCGGTACAACCAGGTGTAGTAGTCCTGGTCCGTCACGAAATCGGCGGCATCCTTTTTCGGCAGGAAGAACTGCGCCGCCTGCACATCCGCCAGCTGTTTCAGGCGGTACCAGCCGGCGCTGTTCACCAGGCCGTTGTAGGCTTTGGCCTTGGCTTCGACCTCCTCGGGCGTGGTTTCCGGCAGGGCCTCCCATTCCGCCAGTCGGTTGGCCATGCGGTTCAGGCTGTCCTCGGCCTGCTGCATGGCGGCAGTGGTCAGCTGCTTTCTTTTTATCCGGTCTTCCCGTTGCTTTTTATTCGACTTGCGGAGCAGGGCCGCCACTCCCTTCTCCTCCTGGCTAAAGCCGGTGAGGTTTTGAAACGCCTCATCCGGTATCCCTTCCATCAGATCCTCCAGTCGGCCGGCGCCCACGATGGCGTTGCCGCATTTGATGTGGTGGTCCAGGAAGTTGAGCGGCTCGCCCGGGTTGTGGGCTTCCAGCCAAAGGGCCACCTTGCAGAGCTCTACCGCCAGCGGGTTGAGGTCCACTCCGTAGATACAGCTGCGGATCACCTGCCGGATGGCGCTGCGCTGCGCTTCCGGGGAGGGCTGCTCATCGGCCGTCTGCACCAGGGCCAGCTGCTGGGCGATGCGGCGGGCAGCATTGAGCAGGATGTGGCCGGAGCCGCAGGCCACGTCGCAGACGGTGAGGCTCAGCAGGCCCTGCTCAGCTTTGGCCTGTACATCCGGGTTTTGCGTGCCCACCGTCCATCCCGCCTCCTTCAGCCGATCCTCGATGAGGTAATCCAGGGAATGTTCGATCAGGGGGGCGACCAGCTCGTCGGGGGTGTAGTGGCTGCCCGAGCGGGAGCGGGCGTCGCCCTTGGTGAAGCCGAAGCTCCACTTGCCGCTGCTGCGCTTGAATTGGGGGTCGTACTCCAGCAGCCCTTCATAGACGGAGCCGAACTCCTCCACATTCAGCGCGCCGTAATTGACGCGGATCCTCTGCCCGGTATCAGGATGGGTGAAGACGTTCAGGGCGCGCAGCACCTGCAAAAGCACCGCATTATCCAGGGAGGCGCTATTCAGCACGCCGATGGCGGAGCGGCCGAACAGCCCGCCCGCCAGGGGTTTCAGTTGCAGGGGCTGGCCGTACGCTTCCGCTTCAAACAAGCGGAAGGTTTGCCGCAGGCTCTGCCAGTAGTCCTGGTAGCGGCGGTCGGCCAGGAAGCGGTGCTCGGAGAGTTGCCGCAGGCGCTGCAGGCTGTAGAAATCGTAGTAGATCTTCCGCTTGTTGGGATCGGCGTCCTTGCCGTACACCAGGTTGCGTTCCTCGATCACCATCAGGAAGAGCATGCGGTAGATGAGGCGGAGCAGCCAGTTGTAGTACTCCTCGGCATTGATCTGCTCCTCCGCTGCCTGCTGCCGCAGGGCCTGGTTGTCGGGGTGTTGCAGAAAACCATTGCCCAGCAATTTGATGGACGCCTCCACCGCCTTACTCAGCCCGTCGCGGATGCGGGAGCCCGAGGCCAGGGCCTGTTGGTGGTATTCCTCCATCAGGCAGTCCGCCACCCCATCCTGGTTGCGGGGCATGCGGCTTTGATGCAGCAGGCGGTAGAGCAGGGCGAAATCGGCGTAGTGTTCTTCCTCGAAGAGGCGCTCCAGGTCGAACTCCAGGTAGGACAGCTTCACCAGGCGGCTGCTGTCGCGCAGCAGGCGCAGCCGCAGGCCGTTGGTGGCGATGCCGTAGAGGTGCTCCGTCAGGTTGAGGTATTCCTGCACGGTAGCGTGGGGCGACATGCTCATCCGGCCCTTCACCTTGCTGTCGAGGCTGTCCTTGTAGCTTACGATGTGGATGGGGAACTGGTCCAGGTCGGGGTCGCGGTGGCTGATGGGGTAGGTTTTGTCGTGCACCCGCTCCGCCGGGGAGAATACCGGGTCATACCCCAGCATGGTGAGGAAGGGGATCATCCAGAACTTGCGGGTCTCGGAGGTGCCCAGTTCTTTCCCCTCTCCGTCGAGCCGCTCCATCTGTCGCTGGAAGCCTTGCCAGTAGAAGCGGGCGTCGGCGTACACCCGGGCGATGTGGTCTTTCACCTTTTCGCCTTTGGCCAGGCCGAAGTCCTTGTCGTTCTGCCCGGGGATGCCGTCGTTCTGTTCGATGGCGTTCAGGATGTCCGCCGCCAGTATGGAGCCCGTTATGGTGATGGTGGGATGTTTCATTATCATTTAATTTTGTCCCTATTCAGCATTCTTAGAGCAAGCGGCAGAAAACCCTCTGTTTTTGCCCCGGCCCTAAAGGGTGACAGAGCGTTTTCTGCCTTTGCTCCCTTCAGGGATTGGGGCAAACAAAGGCAGAAAATGCTTCATTCTAAGTTTATTCAGGGTTCAGAATATAAACGCCCATCACATCCATGGGCAATACCGGTTCCACCACCTGGTACTGGTGGCCGCCCAGCAGTTTGCGGAAGCGGGCGTGGGCGTCGATCAGGTGCTCGGCGCGGCGGCGCGCCAGGGCGTTGAACTGCTCCTGCACTTCGCCCTGCTGCATGTCTTCCAGGGTGGCCCGCAGCATACCCGCCCGCTGCTGAGGGGAGTAATCGGCGGTGGCCTGTACCGTTTCCATCAGTTCCAGCGCTTCCCGGGTGCTCAGGAAGTCCTCCTCCTCCGGTAGGCCGCGGTAGCCCCAGGGCAGCATCTCTTCGGCGATAAGCTGGTTGCGGCGGTTGCTGCTCTCGATGACCGAGCGCACCCGGAAGAGCACCAGGGTGGTCATCGTTTTCACCTGATCCGTACGGATCACGGCGGCGCGGTTCAGCCGCCCGTCCGGTTCTTCCTGGAAGGCCCGGCTCAGCATGTACTGGCAGAGCTGATCGACGAAGGGGTGGTTGCGGCCCAGGTAGTGGTAGCCCTCCTCCACCGGCGCTTCGAAAGCCACTTTGATCTTATCGCCGCCGGTATGCGGCAGGCTGTCGCGCAGCAGATCCGGCACCTCTTGCAGCTCCAGGATGAAGCCGGCCCTGCCCTGCCGCCATTGGATGCCCAGCCAGTTGCAGGCGCCGAGCACGAAGCTTTCCACCGCGGCGGGGTTGCCGATAGCCTCGTCCACATCCTGCAGGTCCTGTTCGATCTCCTGCGCCTTGATGGCGTTCTGGGCAAAGATGGAGCGGGTGGCCTTCTCCCGTTCGGCGGCCTCTTCGATGGAGTGGGTGGCTTCCAGCTTTTTGGCCGTAAATATTTCATCTTCCGGGAACAGGCTCATCTGCATGCTTTGCTGCACCCGCTTGGGGTTGATCAGCACCGCCTGCAGGATGGCCTCCATGATGGAAGTGGAATCTTCGGGGAAGGGCATGGAGATGCCCGTCTCCTTTTTGATCTCCGCCACTTTGCGGAGCAGCACCTCCAGTACCGTGCCGTCGATGGGGTTATCCTTGCCGTAGAGCATGTAGGCTTTCACCACCGGCGCCTTTTGCCCGAAGCGGTCCACCCGCCCTTCGCGTTGTTCGAGGCGGTTGGGGTTCCAGGGCAGGTCGTAGTGCAACACGGCGGTGAACAGCGTTTGCAGGTTGACGCCCTCGCTGAGGCAGTCGGTGGCTACCAGCACCCGCCGTTTGGAGCCTTCCATGGCGAGGATGCGCTCCTGGCGCACCTCGTCGGGGTCTTCGGAGGTCACCACCTGGACATTTACGCCGGAGAAGGATTCCTCCAGTAAAGGCTTCAGCTGTTTGCCTACATATTTGGCAGTCTCGATGTACCGACAGAAAATGACCGGGTGGAAAGGCAGCGTGCCGGCCAGCCATTCCCGGCAGACCTCCAGCGTCCGTTTCAGCTTCGCATCGTGCTCAATGCCTTGCAGCCCTTCCAGCTCTCCGCGCAGGGAGCGCAGCCGGCGGCTTTCCGAATCGCTCAGTTTGGCCTGGCCGACCACCTCGGAGGGTTCCACATCCGATTCCGCACCGTAGTCTGCATCCAGTACGGGGTTCTCTTCTTCACTGAGCAGGGCAAGGGTGTCCTCATCGGCCTGTTTTTGCATGCGGTTCTCCAGCATCTTCATACCCGCGGGCGGGCTCGACATCACTCCGCGCAGCAGCGCCAGGGCGGTCCAGTAGCGGAAGCGCTGCTGGCCGGCGTGGCGGCCGTCCTCCTGCGCCAGTTCCGTAACGAAATCGAGCATGCGGTCGTAGAAGGAGGCGTATTTCGGGCTCAGCTGATAGGGATACTCTCCGGCATCTCGCTTGGGAAAGGGGGTGGTTTCCCCCTGCATCCAGTTTTCCACATCGGCACGTTTCCGCTGTACGTAGTGTTGGGCCAGCCTGCGCCGTTCCTTTTGATCCGCCGTCGCCACCTCCACCTCTTCGAAGGAAGGTTTGAGTAACCCCAGCAGGCTCTGGAACTGAGACTGCTTGCCGGAGTGGGGCGTAGCCGTCAGCAGGACCAGGTGCTGGCCGGGCTTATCGGAAATGCGTTTGATCAGGTCGTATCGCTGGTGTTGGGGCCCCGCCGCCCGGCTGCAGGTATGGGCTTCATCGACGATCACCATTTCCGGGCATTCATTGACGAACACCAGGCGGCGGGCGTCGCTCTTGATGTAATCCACCGAAATGACCTGATAGGGATAGTAGGTGTAAACGCTGGTGTCCCCGTGGATCTCGCGGTCCAGCCGGGCCTGCGTATTGGAGCGGATGATGACCGCCTCGATGCCGAACTTCTCCTGCAGCTCCGCCTGCCACTGCTCGCACAGATGCGGCAGGCAGATGACGGCAAAGCGCTCGATCTCCCGCCGTTCCAGCAGCTCCTTCACTACGAGCAATGCCTCGATGGTCTTGCCCACTCCCACATCGTCGGCGATCAGCAGGCGGGTCACCTCCTGCCGGAGCGCCATGATCAGGGGCACCATCTGGTAGGACCGCGGCCGGAAGGAGAGCTTGCCCAATGCCCGGAAAGGGCCGGCGCCCGACCGGAAAGATAGGCGGGCGGCGTTGTACAATAGTTTGGCATCAGAAAAAGAGCCGATATCCTCCACGCCAGGCAACGGGAAGGGAGCATCTTCAATACCGTCTTCCTTAAAGCCCAGGGGCAGGTAGATGCCGGTGGTTTCCGCATCGGCGCCGCCCAGCGGTTTGATGACGACCAGGTCCGGGTCAGGAGAGGGCTGTATCACCCAGTCGCGGCCGCGTACTCTTACCAGTTTGCCGGGGTTGTATTTTTTCATTGCATCTTTTTGAATAAGTCAGGACGTTCGTTCACTTTATCCGCGAGGTTGTCCCGGTAATAATATACCCAGTACTCATCGCCCGTCTTTCGGATGGCGCGCCGCTGCAGGCGGTCCCGCTCGCGGATCTCCGGGTCATCGTGAGGGGTGCCGTCGCAAAAGATCCAGGTGCGGATGCCGTTGGACTCATACACGAAGTCGGGCTGCACATAGAGCTCCGCATGGCGCACCTGCGCCCAGTCGGGAAGGCGGAGGCGGTTTTTGTAGAGGAAGTCGAGGAAAACCCGCTCGGTGCTGCTCTCCTTGTCGTAAGCCGCCAGCAGCTGTCGGTAGTGCTCCTCGTAGTTGTACTCCTTCGTATTGGTTTGCGAAAGGTGTACCTGGCACTTCCGGAGCATGTTCAGCTTGTCTTTGATGGAAAAGCGGTTCACCTGGTGGTGGTAGCGCTGGTTGTAGTAGCTCAGCAGGTCGTGGTAGGACGCCGGAGCCTTATAATCCGGGTCGTCGAAGCGGCAGATCCGGATCGCCCGTTCGATCAGTTGGTTGAACGTTTCCGCAGAGTTGACGATCTGGGATAGGATGCCCAGGCTTCCTTCCGCATTTTCATAAATGAGCAGGTTGGGGTTTTCCGGGTCGCCCATTTGTTCTACGCCGATCTCCGAGGGTTCCACCTGAAACTCCACTTCGATGGCCCGCTTCAGGGCGTACATCAGGGAGATGCGCCCTTCGATATCGAGCCCCAGCGCCTGTATCGGTTGTATGTAAAGCGCGTCGGCGGTATCCCAGGTGTACAGTTGTATTCTTTCCACGGCCTCCTTGTCCGGGTCCGGCTCGAAGGTGTGTTTGCGGAAGAAGCCCGTTTCTGCTCCTACCGGAAATTTTTCCTCCCGGTTGCGGCGCCACTTCTCATTGACCTGGACCAGGCGGGCGGCAGGGATATACTGCAGGGTCAGCAGATGTTTCCCATCATTCTTGACCTCGGCGCGCTGGATGCGCTCCATGCCGCCGGGAACCGTGAAGTAGGTTTTGATGGAAAAGCCCTGGGAGATGCGTTCCTCTTCGTCGCAGGAGATGCGTTCCGCCGCCATGCCCTGGGTTTCCGTCATCTCCACCAGGTTGATGTAGGTGTTATCCGCTGCATTTCCTTCTGCCAGGCTCAGCCCGGTAATGGGGCAGGTGTCTCGGTTGTAGTCTTCGCCCTCCATAAAATACCCGGACTTCGGGCTGATTTTTGCTTTGGAAAACTGCAGGCTCCCGGGCAATACCAGGCGTTCGATCCGGTATTTACTGCCGCTGTGGTAGATGACGTTGAGGGGGCCGAATTCCCGGAGGGCGATGAAGCGGGGCCGGGACAGGTACTCTCCGGAATCTTTGGTTTGCAGGAAAGACCGGATGGGCAGGCGGGTGAAGTTGTATCCCGGCAGGAAGCCCTCGGAGGCCAGGTAGCGGTAGGGGTAAAACTCCGAAAGGCCGTATTTGTCTTTGTCCACGTTCAGGAGCAGGTCGAGCTGGCGCTGCGCCAGGCCCTGTTGCGCCTGTAAGCGCCTGAACTCAGAAGACCCTCGCTTGTACAGGCCGGTGCGGATCTGGTCGGTAGCCTCCTCCAGTTGCAGGATCGCTACCTCGTACAGCTTACGCCAGCGATTGAAAGCCCGGTTGAAGTTCTGCGGGAACTGCTCCAACACCTGATCGATCCACTCGGCCCGGTACCAGCTTTTGCCTTTTCCGCCGATCAACTCCGGTTCGATATCTTCGGCCACCTTCCTGAACGTTTGCGCCAGGCGGTGGCGCTGGGCCTGCCCCAGGCGGAATTTCAGGGCTTCCTGCACTTCCTGGAACAAGGGGTAGCCTTCCTGGCGGATGTCCACCAACCCGCCGATGCCTCGGTCGGAACTGTGGCTCATCGGCTTATCGATGCCCAGCTCGCCCAGGGCCATCGACTGCAGGTGCGACTGTAAGAGCTCCCGGTTGATCAGGTCCAGGCGCGGCGCCACCACCTCTCCTGACACCATGCCGATGATGTCGTTGAAATAGTGCTTGTCATGGGGAGAGTAGGAGCTGCAGAAGGTAAAAACCAGGGCCGCCTGCCCCGAGCGCCCCGACCGGCCGGAGCGCTGGGCATAGCTGGCGGGGTTGGGCGGCACGTTGCGCATGTGCACCACATCCAGGCTGGCAATATCGATGCCCAGCTCCATGGTCGGCGAACAGTAAAGGGCGGCCAGTTTGCCTTCCCGGAACCGTTCTTCCCGGATCTGCCGGTCCTCGTTTTTGATCTGCCCCGTATGGTCGAGCGCCTCCAGGGAAGAGCGGTTCGAAATGTCCGACCGGTAAATTTCGCGGAAGTACCGGTTGGCCGGTTTTTTGTAGGCGGTAAGCGCCCGCATTTTGATCGGGTCGATCTCCACCTCCTGTTTGTCGGCCAGGGCCCATTCCAGCGCGGCGATGTCCAGCTGATAGACATAGGTGTCTTTGCCATCCGCCGATTGCCGTTCCTCCCGTTTAAGCCATCCCGCCTGGGACAGCAGTTCCAACCACTGTTCCATCAGAGCCGGGTGGTCGTCCCGTTTGATGTTTTTCAGGTTGTCCTCTACGTCCAGCCTTGCCAGGGTATTCCGGAAAAAGATACCATAGGCGCTGATGTGCCCCAGGGAAACCGTGTAATCCCGGTTGCGGTCGTCCAACCGTTCATACCGCAGGTAGTTGGGCAAGGTGACCAGTTCCTCTTCATCAAATGCCCAGGGCGCCTTCAGCTTTTGCTCGATATTGAGCTTTTTTTGCCTGACCTGTTCGTAGGTGAGGTATGTCCTGGAAGAAATGGCGTACTCCCGGCGGAAGAACTCCAGGCTTTGGTAAATGAGCGCTGCCCGATCCCGCGCCGGCATCTTCGCCAGCCATCCGACCTGTTGATAAAATTCCGGGTCCTGGCTTACCTCCTCGATGTCCTTGTACCTGATCTCCAGCAATCCGCACTGCTCCAGGTTGGGCAGGATGACCCGCCAGCTGCGCCTCAGGTCGTAGAGGATACGGTACATCAGGAAGTCGATCAGCGCTTCCCGGTTCTCCCGTTTCATTCGGCCGAAAGCGGCGGGATTCTCCGCATAATCCTCAGGGGCCAGGTTGAGCGCATCGGCCACCGCCTCCCCGATCTCATTGAATTCCAGCTTGCCCTTCGGTGCATCCCTGAGGGCCTTGTAAATAGCCGAGCGGATGCGGACGGTGCTGATGAAGTCGTTGAAGTGGCCAGCCTGCAAGGCTGCGTCCTGCCGGTTATCGGTAAAGGAAAGTACTTTCTGTTTGTCTGAAGGATAATTCGCTTCCGCAAACTGCCGCAGGATATTGAAGGTCAGGATGGTGGTGGCCGTAGCACGGCCCTCGCTGCCCAGAGCGGTCAGCTTGGTCCGGTCCTTCGTCATGCTCGAATAGAACGTCATGGAAGTCGGGTCAAACAAAAGGCGGTAGGGCATGTACCAACCCTCAAACCACAGGCCGCTTTCCGTCGGCGCCTCAAAACTGAATGCCCCGTCGGCTTTGAACCAGATGTATCTGGGCATCCGGCTGCGGTACTTCTTTTTAATGGTGAAAGAACCATCCTTGCGCTGGTTCACCCAGTTGCCGGGAACGTCCACCAGCCTGCTCTCGTCCCAGGCATCAGGGGCCGGGATGATGTAGCCCACCATGCTCAGCTGATCCGGCTCTTCCTCGTCCTTGTCCAGAGGCACTTCCGAAAACTCCCGCGGATATATCATGTTCTGGCCCAGGTCCAGGGTAACACAATAGAACTCCTGGCCGGTCTCCCGGGAAAAGACCAGCGGGTAGATCATCCGCACACCGTCTTCCACATCATAGATGCCGGACTCCAGCGTGATCTTCTGCCTGGTTTCATCCTGCTCCAGCGTAGCGTAAACCGAGCCCGTCTGGCTGATGAACTGATGGAGTTTGTAGGGCAGGATCGTTTTCTTGCCCTCTTCCGCCGCCTTAACATTGACTCTGGAGATCCATTCCAACTCCTGGATCAGGGCCGCCTGGCAGGTTGCTTCACCCAGTCCTGTAAAATCCGACAGCTCTTTGGTGATCTGTTCCAGCGTCTGAGGTTTCTTGCGCATCGTATGCCCTTCGCCGGTGATATACAGCGCGGCGTTCTGTTCCAGCCAGTGCGCCAGAGGATCGTTGTAGAGATCTTCCCAGCTTCCGTGAATATTGATGCCCCCTTGAATGGCCCGAACCAGGGCGCCTTTTGTAACCGGCTCGGCGGAAAGAGACGGTTCCAGCCGCTCCACGATGACCTGTTCCGGTTCAAACTCAACCCCAAAGAAAGTTGAGGCCACCTCGGCGACCTTGGCCTTCTGATCGAATAAACTGCCTCCACTGACCATGGTAGCCGAAGTGCCGATACAGGTGATCTCGTTCTTACACAGCGCCCTCAGCCTGCGGTTCAGCAAGGCCACGTCCGACCCCTGCCGGCCCCGGAAGGTGTGCAACTCATCGTACACCAGATAGCGCAGGCTCTTGTAGACCGAATTGCGGACGTCCACATCCGCCGACCTGGTCAGGATCAGCTCTAACATCATATAATTCGTCAGGAGGATATCCGGAGGGTTGGCTCTGATCTTGTCCCGCGTCTCTTCATCTTCCTGGCCGGTGTACTGAGCAAAGGTTATAGGGAAATCCGCTCCCGTATTTTTCTGATAGTTGGCCGCATACTTCTCGATCTCCTGATACTGAGAATTGATCAGCGCATTCATGGGGTAGATCAGGATGGCCTTTACCCCCGGGATTCCGGGTTCTTTTTGCAGGTAGTTGAAGATGGTCCCCAGAAAAGTGAGCGACTTCCCGGAGCCCGTACCGGAGGTGACGATAAAGCCTTTTCCCTGCGCCCCCAATGTCAGCGCTTCTACCTGATGGTGGTATAAGTTGTACCCTTTAAAGACATGGCCCAGTCCGGAATGAAGGACACCATTTTTAATCAAACTGGCCACGGGCTCCCCCTCCTTATAGATCGGGTTGAACTGAATGAGCGGGTTGGGCCAGAGCTTGCCGTTATCGAGGGCATCCTGCACCGCTTCCCGAATATGATCCTTTCGGATATTGATAAAAGACTCGATATAGTTTTTGTATTCCCGGACAATAGCGTGATGGGTCTCGAAGATATTCATAGGCGTTTATTAGTATTATGCTCTGAATCCAGGATTTTGAGCGCGGTACGCATAATTGATCGACTATTTATCCGTGTTTGGCAGTGGTGATTGGATATTCACCGGCAGCCCTGCTTTTGTATTATTTGTTGGGTATGCTCGAGGGACGCGCAATGTTTGGTCGCTTCTAGAATTAAGCTCGCTTTCGGAATGGGAATATATTACTTTTTCCTCTTCCGGCAAATAACCAATGATGAAACTCGCCTGAAGGGGAGATAACCCCAAGTCTTTAAAGCAATACAAAATGTACAGTGATCTCGGACGCTCCCATCATTGAAACGTAGATGGTTGCGTTGGTGGTAAGGCCTCTAAAAGCAAAAGCCTAATATAACGTTTCTGAGGTTAGCAGGCAAGATGGGGGGAGAGGATTTTTATCAGTCCACGATCCGGATGGCAGGATAAGGAGGGTATACAAAAACGAGGGCAATGTTTCCCCCATGTTTCACCCAAAAGAAAAAGGAGTTACA
>JACJYG010000020.1 GCA_020636215.1 Lewinellaceae bacterium | reverse complement strand
TACTCGCTCAACAATATCGAACATGACATCATCCGCCCCGGGTTCGACGAGCCCCGCATCCATTTTGCGGTCAACTGCGCAGCCCGCTCCTGCCCGCCCCTGCTCAACCGCGCCTGGACGGCCGACAACCTCAGCCAACTGCTGGAACAACAGGCTCGTAGTTTCATCAACAATCGGCGATATAACAAGATCGGACAGGATGAGGTAGAAATTTCCAGAATCTTTGAATGGTACGCCGGCGATTTTGGGGACATTATCGGTTACCTCAACAAGTACTCCAATACGCAGATCCGACAGGATGCCCGGGTGAGCTACAAGGAGTATGACTGGGGGTTGAATGGACAGGATTGACGGGGCTTTTATGGACAGGATGAACGGACGTTTTTGTAGACAGGATTAACAGGATTGACAGGATTGCTTTGATCCGCAATGGCAAGCTTTTGTAGACAGGATGAACAGGATTGACAGGATTAACGGACGTTTTTGTAGACAGGATTAACAGGATTGACAGGATATGGACACTATGGCGGCGCAAGTCCACTTCATCCTGTTCATCCTGTTAATCCTGTCTAATTTTACCGTCCCGTGCTAAAAAATCCCGTAATTCCTGTAAATGCTTTTACCTTGTCCCTAAATAAACAATACAGATGAAGAGAACCATATTTCTAACCGCATTATTCTTTGTCTACCTGTCGGCCGGCGCCCAGCAAAAGCGCATCCTGTTAGAGAAATACACTTCGGCCTTTTGCGGCAGTTGCCCCAACGGCCACCTCATCGCCGAAGAGCTGGCGGCAGCCTATCCGGAGCTGGTCCTGGCCTTTCACCATTCTTCGGTCGATGGCATGGCCAACCCATACAGTACAGAGTGGCGCAACAATTTTGGAGTACTGGGCACGCCCATGGGCATGGTGGACCGCAGCGGGCCGGCCGCCAACCAGGTTGCCGTACATCCCCTGCAATGGGAGGAGCGCATCCTGGAGCGCCTCGCCGGGCCCGCCTGCGTCGGGCTGGAAATCCAGGGCGCCTACCACCCCGTCTCCCGGGAGCTTTCCATCGACATAGCCAGCACCTTCACCGAGCGCCCGCCGGGCGGCGAGCTGCGGCTCAACCTGATGATCACCGAGGATTCCGTAATCCATGCCGGGTTTGGTTTCGACCAGAGCAATTACTACAACGAGGTGGAAGGTCATCCCCTTTTCGGCCTGGGGCAGCCCATTTATTTCTACCCGCACCACCATGTCGTCCGGGAAATCGTGGATGGTGCCTGGGGAACGGCCGGCGTGTTCCCGGAACAGCCGGTGCCCGGGCAGGCTTACACCCACCATTACGATTATACAGTGCCCTGGGAGTGGCGCCACGAAAAGGTCAACCTCGTCTTGTTCGTTTCCCTGTATGAGGAGGAGGATGTCATGCAGCGCCAGGTGTTGAACGTCGTTGAACTCCCGCTCTTTGACCTGCTGGCGACAGCAGCCGAAGCGCCGCCCGCCGAGGCTGAAAAGTTCAGCGTCTTTCCCAACCCGGCAGCGGGCAACGTACATTTCCGGGTGCCGCCGGGCACTTATCGAATCGAGCTGTATACGGCTTCCGGCAAGCTGGCCTTCTCGCAAGACGGGCGGGCGGGCACCATCCAGGCAGACATCTCCGGGATGGCCAGTGGGTTGTACCTGGCGCGAGCGCTCACCCCAGGCGGCATATTTACGCAAAAAATAGCCATCGGGCAACTGGATTGAAAGCCATTCAAAACAACGGCTATCCGTCTAAGGTGGGACAGCAGAAGGCCGAGCGGAGTCGAGGCCAAGCGTGTGCAGAAGGCATGGAGTGTCCAACCTCAGACGGGTAGCCAAAACAACTTCAACATGCAGTTGCCCCAAGCCTTTACCGAACGCATGCAGGCCCAGCTGGGAGAAGAATGGCCTGCCTTCCTGGAGGCGCTGTCCGCTCCCCCTCCGGTGAGTATCCGCGTTAACCCCAGCAAGGGTTTTTCATTGAAAGAAAATGCTGGCAAAGTAAAATGGAACCCTGACGGATTCTATCTTGCCAAACGGCCGGTATTTACGCTGGACCCCCGGTTTCACGCCGGGGCTTATTACGTCCAGGAGGCCTCTTCCATGTTCATCGGCGAGGCCGTCCGTCAGTTGGTGCCGCCGGACAGGCCCGTCCGGGCGCTGGACCTCTGCGCCGCTCCCGGCGGGAAAAGCACCCTTTTGCTGTCGGTGCTTCCGGCGGAGAGCCTCGTGCTGGCCAACGAAGTGATCCGTTCCCGGTATCAGGCCCTGCGGCACAACCTGATCAAGTGGGGGTATCCCAACGCCGGCAGCAGCATGCACGACAGCCGCGACTTTGGCGGGCTCGAAGGGTTTTTCGGCCTTTTGCTGGTGGATGCGCCCTGTTCCGGAGAAGGCTTGTTCCGGAAAAGCCCGGAAGCCGCCGGAGAATGGTCGGAGGGGAACGTCCAGCTCTGCGCAGGGAGGCAGAAGCGGATACTGGCGGACGCCGTCAAACTGCTGGCGCCGGACGGCCTGTTGCTGTACTGCACCTGTACGTACAACCGCCAGGAGAATGAAGAGAACGCCCGTTGGCTGCGGGACTCGTTCGGGCTTCGCCCCGAGCCGCTGCGGATAGAACCGGGCTGGGGCATCGCCGGCAGCGGCCTGGGATACCAGTTTTATCCCCATCGGCTGCAGGGCGAGGGCTTCTACCTGGCGGCTTTCCGTAAGACCGGGGGCAGCCCTTACAAGGCGCCCAGGCTCAGGAACCCGGCGCCAAAGGGATACCAGCCGGTATCTGCAAAAACAAGAGAAGAACTGAGAAAGTGGGTTAGCCATTCTGATTCTCTGGCCTTTTTTCAGGACGAAGCCGGCCGGGCCATCGCCGTTCCCGAAAGCCTCCGGGAACCGGTAGCTCAGCTCAGTTATGCCCTGAGCCGTTTCGAGGCCGGCACCGAGCTGGGGCAGTTCAAGCGGTCAGACTTCGTGCCCGCGCCGGCGCTGGCCCTCAGCAGCCTGGCGGCCAGCTCGATACCACGGGTCCCCCTCCAACGGGAGGATGCCTTAAAATACCTGAAAAAAGAGAATATAACCCTCCCCGGAAACGATGTAGAGGGCTGGGCGCTCGTGGCCTGCCAGGGCCTGCCGCTGGGCTGGATCAAGGGCTTAAAGAACCGGATCAACAACTATTTCCCCAGGGAATGGCGCATCCTGATGGAGTTGGAAGGAAAGGACCTGCCCTCTTTTTGAACAGGAGCTTATACTTTATGCCGGAGCAAAGAAGCCGGGCAGAAAAGCCCTGCTACCGGCGATTTTCCGAATCCGCATGTTCCGCTTCCGGCTTCGCCACCACCTCTCCAAACAAATCGTAATCCAAAGCGTCCGTGATCTTCACCGGAGCAAAATCGCCGATGCGCACATAATTATCGGCGGCCCGGACGAGGACTTCATTGTCCACTTCCGGCGAATCCCCTTCGGTGCGGCCGACGAAAAATTCGCCCTCCTTCCGGTCGAATAACACTTTGAAGGTTTTACCGATCTTTTCCTGGTTCTTTCGGAAGGAGATTTCCTGCTGTATCTCCATGATGCGGGCGGCGCGTTCTTCCTTGACTTCGGCCGGCACGTCGTCTGCCAGGCCGTACGCCAGGGTGTCTTCCTCATGAGAATACTGGAAGACGCCGAGGCGGTCGAACTCCATTTCCCTCACAAAATCGCAGAGGTCCTGAAATTCTTCTTCGGTCTCTCCGGGGAAACCCACCAGCATGGTGGTGCGCAGGTTGAGCCCAGGTATCTTTTTACGCGCCAGGCGCACCAGCTCCGTGGTTTCTTTCCGGGTGATCTGCCGGCGCATGCGTTCCAGGACGGCATCGTTGGCGTGCTGCAGGGGCATGTCCAGGTAGTTGCAGATCTCGGGGCGCTCCGCCATCACGTCGAATATTTCAGTGGGAAACTTGCTCGGATAAGCGTAGTGCAGGCGGATCCATTCGATGCCCTCCACATCCGCCAGGGCGTGCAGCAGTTTCGGCAGCTCTCTTTTTTTGTAGATGTCTAGGCCATAGTAAGTCAGCTCCTGAGCGATGAGCATCAGCTCTTTGACGCCGAATCGGGCCAGGTTTTTCGCTTCCTTTACCAGTTCTTCGATGGGTTTGGAGGCGTGTTTGCCGCGCATCAGCGGTATGGCGCAGAAAGAGCAGGTGCGGTTGCAGCCTTCCGATATTTTCAGGTAAGCGTAGTGCTGGGGCGTGGTGGTGATGCGCTCGCCGATCAGCTCGTGTTTGTAGTCGGCGTTGAGTTTGGCCAGCAGGCCGGGCAGTTCCAGGGTGCCGAAATAGGCGTCCACTTCGGGGATTTCCTTTTCCAGGTCGTCCTTATAGCGCTGGGAAAGGCAGCCGGTGACGTACAGCTTATCGATGCCGCCCTGCTTCTTCACCTCCGCGTATTCCAGTATGGTATTGACCGATTCCTCCTTGGCCAGGTCGATGAAGCCGCAGGTGTTGACGATGACGATATTGGCGTCTTCGTCGTTGCTGTCATGCACCACCTGATAGTCATTCCCCCGCAACTGGGTAATGATATTCTCTGAGTCTACCAGGTTCTTCGAGCAGCCCAGGGTGATGACGTTGACTTTATCGCGTTTTATTGTTTTTGTTTTCATATATTTCTGCCTTGATCAGGCTTGACAAGCACACGCTGTGATGTTTTTTTCTGCCACAAAGACACGAAGGCACAAAGGACGCACTAAGGAGCTTGGTTCTTCCTTGGCTGGGGCATTTGGCCATTATGACAGCAACATCTCCGTAAACTTGTCGAGCCTGCTTTGCGGACGCAAAGATAGAAAGTTGTCGTGACCTGCTTTACAAACACTCAAAACAACCTCGGGAAGGTTTAGTTATGTTTAAACTGTTTTTTTGTCACAAAGACAGGAAAACCGAAGTCCCTTCAGCTATTGGAACAAAATCTTTGTGGGTTCTTTGTGCCTTAGAGTCTTAGTGGCTAAATTGCCATGCATGAAAAAGCAAACCATGAAATACATAACTACCCTCACTTTCGCCATCCTGCTGAACAGTGCCGCCTTCGGCCAACTGGGCGTCAGCGCCACCTACCGGGCCAATGATGCGCCGGACTGGCAGTACGCCGGCGCCGCGCAGGGCCCGCAGGGCCTGCTGTCGGAATCTCATTTCGGTTTTGGCGTGGATTACTGGCTGCCGATGAAAGCCTACCGGATCGATTTCCTGCCGGAGATTAACTTTCAAAGGACGAGCAACGCCATCGAGCTGGCCGATTTTACAGGCCAGGCCGAGGTGCAGCTGTCCAACACCTGGCTCAGCCTTTTCCTCAACGCCAATATCTATTTCCTCGACCTGGAAGGCGACTGCGATTGCCCCACCTTTTCCAAATCGGGCGGCTTTTTGCAGAAGGGGCTGTTCCTGCAGGCCTCTCCGGGGGCCAGCTGGATTCAGAGCAAGGTAGAAAACGAAGGTATTGCGGCCGACTCCGACGACATAGCCTTCAGCGCCGCCGTCGGACTGGGCCTCGACATCGGCCTGTCGGATATCCTGACCCTCACCCCCCTGGCCGGCTACCGGTACTACCTGCCCACCCGGTGGGAAAGCCTGGGGTCGGAAGCCTTTATAACCTCTCCGTCCGGCGATGCCGGCATCCGGAGCGAGGAAAGCAGCATCCGGCAGTTCTACGCCGGGCTGCGGCTGGGGTTGCGGCTGGACCAGAGGTAAGCGGGTAGAGCGGAACTGTTCGGAATTCGGTGCTGTCCCTGCGAGGCGGTTAAAATTTGGCTGTTCGCAAGTACGGTTAGCCTGAGGCGCCAGGGCCGACAGGATGTTAAGCGCGAATTTCCAAGGCGCCTTTAACTTTTTTTGCTTCTTCCAGTTTTTTCTCGAGGTCAGTTCTGATTTTGTGTTCCAGCTCTTTAGAAAACAACTTCCACCAATAGAAAGCAGGCAACTGGCCGCTGCTGTGCTCTTCAAGCCTGTACATTAATTCAATGTTGGGGTTTTCCCGGCCATTGATAATCCGGCTGAGTTTCGTCTGATGGATATTCAGATTATCCGCAATCTCTTTATGGCTTCTTTTAGTTATTTTGATGTACTCTTTTAACTGATTAGCAAAACTAAACTTTTCTTCAAACTTACCTCTTTTGAAATAATCTTTGATCCGCAGCTTGATTTTTATCAGGTTAGCAGCCAAGATATCAGACTCGCTCATGTTTTTGAGCCTTTCCATTCGGATTCTCCTAAACTCCTCCTCTACTTTTTTTTGTTCTGCGGGATTTAAATCCTCGTTGAAGACAAAGCTTTCAACAATCTCTTCATCGGTGTATTTTTCGCGGAGCTCCTTATAGATTTTTTCACTCTTCTTCATCGTTCAAATATTTATCAATTAAGGCTTTTGAAGATTCTTGTTCAACTGCTAACAATCTTCCGTATTGACGAAAACCATATTTTTCCTGGTACAACTCCATCAATTGCGTTTTCGGTTGCAAAGAGACAAAACCGAAGTAATCCCGGTCGAAAGCAATATGGCAGGCAAATGCGATCAGGCAACCGGCAATATTTTCGACGCTTTTTGATTTTCCCCGGTTAGATTTGCCCACTTCGATTAGGTTGAGGTGGATTCTATATTCCCCGGGGTAATCAATTAGCGACATCAATCCAAGAATTTCGTCATCCTTGTCGACAAGGAAAATCTTGTAAACCTCATTGCTTCTTTCAAGCCCCCAGTCAAAATTAAATTCCTTAGATTTACCGATCCAGATGTAGTCAGAGGAAACAACTCCTTCTATCGCAGAATGCAAAGCCTTGCCCGACTTTTTATCTTGTAGAGGCATGTATAATGTTTACCTGACAAAGATAATAAAATTTATGAAAAAAGTAAACAATTTAATATTTTCATAAATTGTGGCATGAGTTTTGCCTCAATCATATTGTAGCTTCATCAATCCACTCGCTTCCGCTTCATCTTCTGCTTAAACAAGATGGTCCGCTCCGAAGCGATCCATACAGAATACGGGGTGATATAATCCAGCGCTTCAAATTGAGTAGGCCAAAGGCAGCGGGCGCCTTTTTTCTTCCTCGCCTTACCCTTCAAAAAACCCGTGCCCGCATAATCCGTCAGCACAAAAATATCCGCCGGGGTGATGGGGATGAAGCCCAGGAAGGGTTTAAACCAGTAGGCCAGCAAGGCAACGCTCCGGCCGTCCGGGCTGATGGCGGCGGCGGTGACCACCCTTTTTTTCAGGTAGAGGCTGTCTCTTAGCGTAGCCGTATACGTGCCGGCGCGGGCGGGCAGGGTGTAGTGTTTGGTGTAATAATTGCCCCGGTGCAGGCGGTTTTTGGAGAAGAGGTGCAGGCTGTCCTGAAACCAGAAGCAGGCCTCCATGTCGAAGTTCTGTCGGCCGGGTTCCGGAGGGTAGGCCTGTTGATCCGGATATTGAAAACGGATGGAATCGAGGCGGCGGGAAACGGGGTGGAAGATATAGATGGTAAGGTCGCGGCGGTGGTTGAAGTTGTTGCCGAAGTCGCCGATATAGAGGTTGCCCTTGTCGTCGGCCGTCAGGTCTTCCCAGTCGCGGTTGAGGGCATCCGGAACCGGCGTTTTCCAGAGGAGCGCTCCCCGGCTGTCGGTCAGGAAAAGCTCTGCCGGGTGGCCGCCGTCGTTGTGCCACCACAGGCTGTCGGGCGCTGCCCGGTAGAGGCCGGAGACTTCGGTGAGTTCTTTGGGCAGTTTATATTTTTTCTTATTGGGAAAACTTTGGCTGAGTAATGGAAAATAAAGGATGATTAAAAATCCAACGATGAGATAAGGCTTCATGGCAATTATTTTTGAGGTTGGGCATAATGCTTTTTTCGTGGTTTTTTTTCGCCACGAAAACACTAAAACACTAAATCCGCACTAATATTTTCGTGGAATTAGGCTTCTACAGCTCTGATAAAACCACGAAGTTAATGAAATTCAAGCTCCTTTCCCCCGCTCTCCTCCTATCGATTACCAGGCTACCATTCTAACTTTGGACAGCCCGGTGGGGCATTGTACACCGTACACAACTCCGGACCGCCGCTGGACTCGTACACCGTACACAGCCCCGGCCACCTTTGTCCAGCGTTAGACGGGTACCCGACTACCATTCTATAGGCAGGGCAGCTACGTACATCGTACACACCAAAGGTTCTCACCGGGGCTGTACATCTCCGGATCGAACCCGGGGCATGCGTACACAATCCCGGCTATTTTGTCCAGCGTCAGACAGGCAGCCCCCCTACCCCATTCCGGGTATTTTAGCCCAAAACCGTCCCGGCCCCTTGCCATTTTCCCGAAAATGGCCCACCTTGCGTAACATATTTATTTTTTATGAATTTCTCTACGATCAATATCATTACCGTTATTTCTGTAGTCGTGATCATTACCCCACCGCTACCGGGAGAATGGTATTGACCGAGATGAAAGATCCAGCAAAAAGCCGTTCTCCCCGGAGAGCGGCTTTTTTTTTGGGGTGGTGGAGGGAATGAGGGAATGAGGGAATGAGGGAATGAAGGAATGAAGGAAGGAATGAAGGAATGAAGGAATGAGGGAATGATTGCGGTAATCGTAAGAAAGAAAAACACAAAAAACTATATATCAATTACTTAGGTCAATTTCCTGCAAACTGAGCATCGTAACAATATTCTATTTTAATTCGGCAATCGCGGTTGCTGCCATTACTTTTGAAAACCTTATGCAGAAAAAATCCAGGACATGTCAGGAACGGAGTTGAACAAATACAGCAAGCGGATCACCCAGGACGACACCCTGCCCGGGGCCCAGGCCATGCTCTACGGCGTCGGGCTTAGCGAGGAAGACATGAAGAAGGCCCAGGTCGGCATCGTCAGCACCGGCTGGGAAGGCAACACCTGCAACATGCACCTCAACGGGCTGGCCAGCCAGGTGAAGCAAGGCGTGCAGGACGCCGGCCTCATCGGCCTGATCTTCCACACCATCGGCGTCAGCGACGGCATGTCGATGGGCACCAGCGGCATGCGGTATTCGTTGCCGTCGCGGGACATCATCGCCGACTCCATCGAAACGGTGGCCTCCGCCCAGTGGTACGACGCCATCGCTGCGGTGGTGGGCTGCGACAAGAACATGCCCGGCGCCATGATGGCCCTCGGGCGGCTCAACCGGCCGGGCATCGTGGTCTACGGCGGCACCATCAGCCCAGGGCGCCACGGGGATAAGTCCCTCGACATCGTCTCTGCCTTCGAAGCCCTTGGCCAGCGTTTTGCCGGCGAGCTGGAGGAAAAAGATTTCAGGGCCATTGTCAAAAACGCCTGCCCGGGCCCCGGCGCCTGCGGCGGCATGTACACCGCCAACACCATGGCCTCGGCTATCGAGGCTATCGGCATGAGCCTGCCGTTCAACTCCTCCTACCCGGCTAACGTGCCGGAAAAAGTGACCGACACCATGCGGGTGGGCGCCGCTATCCGGAACCTCCTGGAAAAAGACCTCAAACCCCGGGACATCATGACCCGCGAGGCGTTCGGGAACGCCCTCACCGTCATCACCGCCCTGGGGGGCTCCACCAACGCCGTGCTGCACATGATCGCCATCGCCAAATCCGTCGGCGTCCCCCTTTCCATTGACGATTTTCAGCGCATCAGCGACAAGACGCCCTTTCTGGCGGACCTCAAGCCCAGCGGGCGCTACGTCATGGAAGACCTCTACAACGTGGGCGGCGTGCCCGCCGTCATGAAGCTCCTGCTGGAGGGCGGCTACCTGCACGGCGATTGCCTTACGGTGACGGGAAAAACCGTGGCGGAAAACCTGGCGGAAGTGGAAGGACTAAAAGAAGGGCAGGACGTTATCCGCCCCTTCGGCAACCCGATCAAGGCGGCCGGCCACCTGCAGATCCTCTACGGCAACCTCGCCGAACAGGGCGCCGTGGCCAAGATCACCGGCAAGGAGGGCGAGGCCTTCAGCGGCCCGGCCCGGGTATTCGACGGCGAAGACGCCGCCAACGCCGCCATCCGCAATAAGGAAGTGCAGGCCGGCGAGGTGATCGTCATCCGCTACTGCGGCCCCCGGGGCGCTCCCGGCATGCCGGAAATGCTCAAGCCTACCTCTGCCATCATGGGAGAAGGGCTGGGCAAAAAGGTGGCCCTTATCACCGACGGGCGCTTCTCCGGCGGCACCCACGGCTTTGTCGTTGGCCACATCACCCCCGAAGCCCAGGACGGCGGCCTGATCGCCCTGCTGCGCAACGGCGACCTGATCACCATCGACGCGGCAAACAATACCCTGGATGCAAAACTCAGCGATGAGGAAATCGCCGAAAGGAGAAAACACTGGAAAGCCCCGGCGATCAAAGCCGAAAACGGGTTATTGCGGAAGTACGCCCGGACAGTATCTTCGGCCAGCGAAGGCTGTGTAACCGATGAAATTTGAGCCTTAACCGGAAGGTGAGAGCAGATTCCTCAAAGGTTTCTTCTCCGCCATGAAGAATCAGAACCACAAAGCCTTCTTGGTGAAATCTTTGTGCCTTCGAGTCTTTGTGGCTAAAAAGCTCTTCCACCTTTGAATAGCAATGTTTTGTAAACTCAGCAAGCATAAGACAAGACCATGAAACAAGAGAATCAGCAGCATGCAGGACAAACTGTAGTTGCGACGAAAACAAAGGAAAGGATGACCGGCGCCGAGGCGGTGTTGCGCTGCCTGCTCGAAGAAGGCGTAGACACGATCTTCGGCTACCCGGGAGGCGCCATCATGCCGGTCTATGATGCCCTTTATCACTATCAGGACCGGTTGCGCCACGTGCTGCCCCGCCATGAGCAGGGCGCCGTCCACGCCGCCGAGGGATATGCCCGGGTAACCCGCAAAACGGGGGTCTGCATGGCCACTTCGGGGCCCGGCGCCATGAACCTGGTCACCGGGCTGGGCGACGCCATCCTGGATTCAACGCCATTGGTGTGCATCACCGGCCAGGTATTTTACAAGCTGCTCGGCAGCGACGCCTTTCAGGAGACGGACGTCATCAACTGCACCATGCCGGTGACGAAGTGGAACTACCAGGTCACCCGGGCGGAGGAAATCCCGGAGGTCTTCGCCAAGGCCTTCTTCGTGGCCAACTCCGGCCGGCCCGGCCCGGTGGTGATCGACATTACGAAAAATGCGCAGCTGGAGGAGCTGGACTTCGATTACCGCCCCCGGCCGTTCATCCGGTCGTACACCCCCTACCCCAAGCCGGACCCGGAAGCGCTGAAAGATGCCGCCGAGCTGATCAACAACGCCAAGCAGCCGATGATCCTGGCCGGCCACGGCATACAGATCGCCCACGCCCAGGAGGACTTCCGGAAGTTCGTAGAAAAGACGGGCATCCCGCTGGCCTGCACCATCCACGGCCTGTCGACCATCCCTTCCGGCCACCCCCTGCATATGGGCATGCTGGGCATGCACGGCAATTACGCGCCCAACGTCATGCAGAACCGCTGCGACGTGCTGATCGCCATCGGCATGCGCTTCGACGACCGCGTGACCGGCAACCTGGAAAAATACGCCAAACAAGCTAAGGTCATCCACATCGAGATCGACCAGTCGGAGATCAACAAGAATGTCCACGCTCATGTGCCTATCCTTTCGGACGCCAAGCTGGCCCTGCAACGCTTGCTGCCCCTGGTGAAGGAAAAATCCTACCCGGAATGGGTGGCCCAGTTCCGCGACATGGACAAGGTGGAATATGAAAAGGTGATCCGCAAGGACCTCAACCCCAGCCCCGAAGGGCATATCAAGATGGGCATGGCGGTGCGCGAAGTGTCCAACCAGACACAGGGCATGGCCATCGTGGCCACCGACGTAGGGCAGCACCAGATGGCCGCTGCCCGCTATTATGAGTACAAGAGCACCAACCAGTGGGTCTCCTCCGGCGGGGCCGGCACCATGGGCTACGGCATGCCCGCCGCTTTTGGCGCCAAGATGGCGCACCCGGACCGGGAGGTCGTCGCTTTTGTCGGCGACGGGGGCTTCCAGATGACCATCCAGGAG
Organism: Lewinellaceae bacterium; assembly: GCA_020636215.1. Taxonomy (GTDB): domain Bacteria; phylum Bacteroidota; class Bacteroidia; order Chitinophagales; family Saprospiraceae; genus JACJYE01. Next base: position 22,506 of record JACJYG010000020.1, on the reverse strand, counting down.
CTCGGGCTGTGCGCCCAGTGGCATGTGGGCGTGAAGATCGTATTGCTCGACAACAACTACCTCGGCATGGTCCGCCAGTGGCAACAGCTGTTCTTCGACCGGCGCTACTCCTCCGTAGAGCTGCAAAACCCCGACTTCATTAAGATTGCGGAAGGCTTCGGGGTGGCCGGCAAGGTCATCGAAAAGCCGGAAGAGCTCAAAGGGGCCGTGGCTGAAATGCTGGCGCACGATGGGCCCTACCTGCTGCATATCCGAGTGGAGAAGGAGGAGAACGTCTTCCCGATGGTGCAAAGCGGGGCGGCGGTGGATGAGATTGTGCTGGAGTAGGTGTGGGATTGTTATATTGTTATATTGTTATATTGTTATATTGATTGGCACAAGATGACACCTTTTTCGTGCCTCAAAAGATGTCACCTTGTCCAAAGCGGGGATTGCCGGGCTGAAATCCTGTAATCCTGTTTATAAACCCTGTCATGGAAGAGAAAAAATATTACACCATCATCGTTTTCACGGAGAACCAGGCGGGCCTGTTGTCGCGGGTAGTCTCCGTATTTAGCCGCCGCCACATCAATGTGGAGAGCCTGACCACCAGCCGGTCTTCGATGCCTGGCATCCACCGGTTCACGATCGTTGCCCACGTCGACGAGATAATGGTCAAGAAGCTGGTGGCCCAGTTGGAAAAGCAGGTCGACGTGCTCAAGGCCTTTTATTACGAGCCGGAGGAGATCGTCTATCAGGAGCTGGCCCTGTACAAGGTGCCCACCCATATCTTTTCCAATTCGACCAGCGTGGAAAAGCTCATCCGCTCCCACAACGCCCGGGTGCTGGAGATCGAGCCGGAGTACATCGTGCTGGAAAAAACGGGCCACGAGCGGGAGACGGAGGCCTTTTTCAAGGAACTGGAAAAGATCGGCATCTACGAGTTCGTCCGGTCGGGACGGATCGCTATCGTCAAGCCGATGGAGCGGCTGAACAGGTATTTGAAGTCGCTGGAGGAGGAGGCGGTGTAGGGAAGGGGGAAGGGGGAAGGCGGAAATCGGAAGGCGGAAATCGGAAGGCGGAAGGCGGAAGGCGGAAGGTTTTAGGAACATCTAAAAGCATAGAAAATCATGGAAATATTTGATCCTGAAAAACCTTACGACCTTGATAAGCGAATAAAGGCATTTGTACTGGAAATATTCGAATTTGCTGTATTGATGCTAAATGGAATGTAGAAAAGAAAGCCCAACCATTGCTAAAAGAGGCAAATGAGATTACTGCTATTATCGTTTATCTCGCAAAGAAAGCAAAAGGAAAGCTCTGAGGAAGGCGGAAAGTGGCGGGCTTCCGACTTCCGATTTCCGACTTCCGACTTCGCTACAGTTTCCAATCCACCGGTTCCTTTCCCTGTTTTTCCAGGTACGCGTTCGCTTTGGAGAAATGGCGCGAGCCGAAGAAGGCTCCGCCGGCCAGAGGCGAAGGGTGGGCAGCCTCCAGCACCAGGTGCCTGCTGCCGTCGATGAGCTGATTTTTCTGGCGGGCGAAGCCGCCCCAGAGCATAAACACCAGGCCCTCCCGCTGGTCCGACAGGTGGCGGATGACGGCGTCGGTAAACGCCTGCCAGCCGGCCTTCTGATGGGAGCGCGGTTTGTTGCGTTCTACCGTGAGCATGGCGTTGAGCAGGAAAACCCCCTGTTCTGCCCACTGCGTCAGGTCGCCGTGGTTGGGGATGGGCACGCCCAGGTCTTCTTTCAATTCTTTATAGATATTCAGCAACGAAGGCGGGATGCGGACGCCCTTGGGCACCGAGAAGGACAGCCCCATGGCCTCGCCCGGGTTGTGGTAGGGATCCTGCCCGAGGATGACGACTTTCACTTCGTCGAATGGCGTGGTATTGAAGGCATTGAAAATGAGCGGGCCGGGCGGGTAGATGGTTTTGCCGTTCTTTTTTTCGTTGCGCAGGAAAGTAACCAGCGCCTGGAAGTAGGGTTGTTCGAATTCTTTTTTCAGCGCCTCTTTCCAGCTCTCTTCGATTTGCACGTTGCTCATGTGGGTGTAAGTTGTTGGTTGTCTGTTGTTAGTGGGTTTTGCTAAAATTCAGTGAGTAAAAATAACTTTTTCCTTTTAAAGGGCGAATAACAGACAACCAACAACTGCCGGCGGGGCGCGGCGATGAACCAATAACGCCCCTGGCTGGCCAATAACCAATAACTACACCAGATTCCCCCGTTGAAACAACGGGCGGGAAACCCGGTTTCCGCTGCCTACTTCATCCCCTCCGAGTACTGCATCCGCTGCGCGGTCAGTTTCAGCAATTTTTCCAGGGAAGTTTCCAGGAGGCTGCGCTGGCTCCAGAGGAGGTCGTGTTTGTTGCCGGGCAGCATTTGCATCTCCAGGTAGGCGGCATTGGTGAGCCGTTCTTTGGCGTAGAAGGCATTCCGGGGGTAGATCAGGCCGTCGGCGTCGCCGTGCAGGACGATGGCGGCGGCGCGGATGCGGCCCCAGAGGTTGGCCATGCTGTCCAGCTGCATTTTGTGGGACAGCTTTTCCCGGTTGGCCACGTGGATGGAGCCCGGCAGCATCCACCGCAGCAGGAAGTGTTCTGTTATGTAGGAGAAATCGTAGGTCTTTTCCTCCCCCGGCGCCACGGAGGCCGACTGCAGGAGCAGGCCGTCCACCAGTTTGGGGAAGTCCATGGCGATGCGGGCCGCCACGGTGCCGCCGTAGCTCGACCCGTGCAGGATGACCGCCGGGTGATGTCCCCGCTTTTCCCGGATGATGCCGGCGATGAGCTCTGCCTGTTTCTTCACCGATTCTTCCGGTTGCCCGTAGCCCGAATAGCCGTAGCCCGGCCGGTCGACGGCCAGCAGCTTGGCCTGCGCCAGCAGGGAGCTGTCGCGCAGGAAGCCCTTCCAGAAGGAAGAAGAGCTGGGCGCGCCGTGGATGAAGACGATCAGCGGCAGGGAGTCGTTGCCGATCTCCAGGTAGCGGATTTTCCGGCCGTCCGCTTCGTAATAGTCGAAAGTAGCCTGATAGCCGAAGGGGTTTTCGGAAAGGATGTGCTGGAAGGTCGGGCTGCTGATGCGCATCTCCATGAAATCGTAGGCATAGAGGAAGAACACCAGGGCGGCAACAGAGAAATAAGTTCGTTTTTTGCGAAAAAGGAGGTAAACGATTTTGTTCATGGGAGGCCGGTTTAAATATCTATAGTAGAACGCAGGGTTAGGGTAAAATGTTGATGGAATTTTATTTTGGTGTTGTACGTTGGTTGTTGTTGGTTGTTGCGGGGGGAGGGGGGAATACGTGGAAATACATGGAGATACGTGGAAATACATGGAGATACGTGGAAATACATGGAGATACGTGGAAATACATGGAGATATGTGGAAATACATGGAGATATGTGGAAATACATGGAGATATGTGGAAATGGGGGGAGATGGGGGGAGATAAATGGAAATGGATGGAAATGGGGGGGAATACATGGAGATGCCGCCTGTAGGTGAACGGATTAATTCGGGGAGGGGTTATGAGCGTGCGTGAATTTACAGGTTCCGGGTTGTAAAGCTGTGTGAAAAGGTTTATTTTTGCGTGGCCTAAACGAAGGCGGAATTCGGAAATGCTGACAGAGCTGCAAAAAGGAAGCAACTTAAAAGCCATTCCGACTTCCGACTTGCATTTGGTCCCGTAGCTCAGGGGATACCTGCCTGCCCGCCAGGCCTGCAAAGAGCCTGATTCTGGCGGCCTGGCAGGCAGGGAGCATCTGACTTCATACAAGCGTTAATAATTTAGTGTATGTTCTTCGTTTACGTTTTAAAAAGCACACAGCATTTTCGGTTTTACGTTGGGATGACTTCCGACGTACAACGCAGGCTGGAAGAACATAATGCCGGAAAAGCCAAGTCAACGAAGGGATGGAGGCCTTGGATATTATTCTTTAAAGAAGAATTCTTGTCCAGAGAAGAAGCCAGAAACAGAGAAAAGTATTTAAAGTCCGGATATGGCAAGCAATGGATAAAAGAAAAATGGTCCCGTAGCTCAGGGGATAGAGCATCTGACTTCAGCGAAGCGGCTGAAAGCAGCCACAATTAGGAGCCTCCGCAGGGAAACAGAACCTGCGGAGTGGACGCCACTGTATCGGGGAAACCTAAGTCTAAATAGATAGGGCAATCCCGAGGAAACCATTGAAGGGCGGAATGGCGCTGCGAGCGCCGGTACGCCCGGAGGGATCCGTAGAGACTATACGTGGCGCGCCTGAGATGGCGAAGAGATAGTCCAGGCCACAAATCTCTGACGATAAATGTCAGGGTGCGGCGAAAGCCGTAGTTGGTAAGCTAATCAGACGGTCGCAGGTTCGAATCCTGCCGGGATCACTAACCAATTTTTACAGAACGCCCCATTTCGTTGAGATGGGGCGTTTTTATTGGATTCCCCGCCTTTAATTGTTCTTGCCTTTCTTAGTATTTTGGAGTATTTTGGAACATTTCGGACCTTTATGTTCTAAAGTAGTTCTAAAATCTCCCTAAACCTATGAATTTTAGAAAAATACTGTGGTATAAGCCCCGGCAGGACGGCACCCGGGACATTAAAATTTACGCCTACCACGACGGCCAGAAGAAATACTTCTCCACCGGCTTAAAGGTCAAAGAAGAGGAATGGAACAGTAAATCTGGTGCAGTCAAAAAAATGCATCCTCTTTCACTTACCTATAATGCCCGAATCAACAACCTATACCGGAGGCTCGAGGAACATATTCTCACCGGTGGCACCTTAGACAGTTTTGAGATCCAGGAAAACAAAGGAAAATACCACCTGGTAAAATTTCTAACCGAGTTCATTGCTGAAGGAGACAAGGGGCTCCTGGGGCTCACTAAGGGAACCCTCAATATCTACAGGGCAACGCTCCGCCGACTGGAATTATATGAAAGTATCAATGGAAAAAAACTGACATTCAAGGATATAACAGCTGAATTCGAACGGGAATTTGCCACCTTCCTGCAACAATACGCCGATTGCTCCCTTCCCGGCATCTCTAAACACATGAAGATACTGAAAAGGGTGATGGCGGTAGCTCAGGAGCGAAAGTTGCACAACAACGAAGCCTATAAGAAATATAAGGTCCATCGGACTACCAAAACCAATAAGATCTACCTTACCAAAGAGGAAATCGCTGCCCTGGAAAACCTGGACCTTTCCAGCCAGCCTACCCTGGAAGTGGAGCGCGACCGCTTCCTCGTCGCTTATTATTTGCTGCAACGATTCTCCGATGTCACCAGCCTGGGACGGGACAACTTCTTTGAAAGCAACAGCCGAAAATTCGTCCGGTACAAAAGCCAGAAGACCGGCCAGGAGGCCATCCTCCCCGCCTCCCAGAAAGCGACCGATATCCTGGAGCGGTACGACTACAAAATGAACTTCTCCAGTAACCAGCAGGCCAACCGGGAGCTGAAAAACATCTGCGCACTGGCGGGGATCAACCAAACCGTCGCTCAGGGCGATCAGGTTCTTCCGAAAAGCAGGCTGGTGACTACCCACACGGCCCGCCGCAGCGCCGCGACCAACCTCTATCTGGAGGGCGCCAGCCTGAAGACGATCGCCGACCTGGGGGGATGGGAGAATACGGAGACGCTGCGGGTGTATTTGAGGGCGAGTGGGCTGGATAGTGCGCGGTTGGCGCAGGATTTGGATTTTTTTCAGTGAATTGGGCTGTCTTCTTTAACTACGGGGGCTTGCCCAATTCGTTAGCTCATGGAAAAGGCGGATGTGCTAGGGTTCAACTCTGAGAATGACTCCACCTTCTGGAAAGTCGGGGCACTTTGTTTTTCTAACGGTTATCGAAGCACTCTACCCAAAGTTCTTTCGCAGCCGTGAAAACACCAAATTCGATGAAAGCTGGCCTGGCGGAACCATCAATGTACAAGGGCCTGTTGAAGCAGAACGTACCAGGATGGAGATCGCAGATATATCATGAGAATGGTTGGGTGGAGGAAATGCAAAAGCATTTAAAGAATTTGAATCTTGACCCAAAGGTGCTTGGTCAAGGCCCTTTGGTAAACATACGTTTCCGGCCATCAGAGATCTCCAATATTTTTGATCCCCTGGTTGAAGTTCCGGACACTGATACCCGCATTTCGAGTTTTCGGTATAACCTTTTGAAAATAGAAGATACTGATACAGAAGTCATCCAACCGGAAATCCCAACCAGTTTCTCCTTTGAAAGTGGAATTGGCGATTCGAAGAGACTGAAGGACAGAGCAAAAAGAACGTATCAATCCAATCAGGTCGAGATTCCTTTGGTACACAACCAAATCAGCGAAGGGTTTCTGGATTATCTTCAAAAGAGATACGGCCGGGAAAATGCCAGGAGAGAATGTCCAGCAGCAGGAGCCCGGTCGGTCGATATCGTTTTAAAATCAGCGAAAGGGTACACTTTCTTCGAGATTAAAACGTACAACAACCTTTTATACAGCCTGCGGATAGCCGTTGGCCAGTTACTGGAATACTGCTGTTATCCCGATGTCCAGATTGCCAAGAAGATATTTTTGGTATCCAACCTGCCACCTGAAGATGATCATTTTCTGGATTATCTCAGAAAGTTGAATGAGGTGCTGAATATTCCCATAGGCTATGTTCAGTTTGATGAGCAGAAGAGGGAAGTTGTTTTCCAGTCAGAGGAGTTTTGAAAAGCAGGGAACCGAATTTCACTTCAACGCTTCAATCACCCCAACCTTTAGCTAAAGACGGAGCAGCCCCCTACGCCGCCTTCGTAATCTCATCCAAAACAATAGCCCCTGTCACCCCCTTTTGCGCCTTCACCTGCACCACATCCGCCCAGTAAGACTTCACAATTTCATTGATCAGGTGGCTGGGGACGGTGATGGTGTAAATTTCTTTGGTCTTCAGATCCTGGAGGCGGATCTGGCTTTCTTCGGCATTGGCGTAGGTTAAAATCCCAATGATCTCCACCTCACTCACTTTTTGCTCTTTAGCTTTGGACAGGGTATCTTTCAGCTCATTCAATTCCTTAACGATGAAAGCAGGAGGGTTTCCGGAATGCCCCATTTGAATCAGGGCCTCGGCATCCTGATATCTGCCGCAGTTGATGGCCAGAGAAGCAGCGCTGCGGACCAGGATATACCAGGAATCGTTTCTTTGATCGATCGATGTCGCAGCCTCCTTCTCCAGGGAGAAAGCCTTTTCAAAAAGGGAAAGGGAGGCATCTCTATTGCCTTCCATCTTTGCCAGAAGAGCCTCGTCGGCAAACTCCATTGCCTTGTTATGAAGAACGGTTACGATATTCATTGATCAACCATTTTTGCTTTGGGTGTCCCAAATTCCACTACGATGATTATTGCCGGCAGGCCGTCTTCGGCATCCAGCCCAATTTGCCGGCGTTTCAGGCTGACCCTAGCATCAATCGTATTGGTTTCTGACTCCTTCCAGATGCCGGAAACTTCCAGCTTCGCCTTTCGCTGTTGAAAAGGTAGCAAATTTTCGTCGTATTCGCCAGTGCCCAGCCAATAATCAAAACCCGTTCCTTTGAAAGATCGTTCGATGATGGTGTACGGAGTCAGTTTGGAAAGGAGGATAATGGCAATAGCCGTGGCGCCATATTCGGTTGCCTCCTGGCTATCGTTCCAGGCCCTGGCCACCTGGGGGTCGACAACATTGCTCCAGAATAATTCAATGGTTTCCGGATAATCTCCTTCTATTTCCAGGGCTACACCGGATTGGTGCCCGTTGGCTTCCAAACAGAACGCTCCGCCCTCCGCCAGGTATTGCCCGATGCTTTTGGAAATAGCAGGAAACCCCTCTTTAAGCCGGTCTAGTGTAGCTTCCACCATGCTGTATATTGTTAGGCCTCAAAACTACGTTTTTTTAGGAGGCTGCCAAATTGTTAGTGCTTGTTTGACATTAACTCTGAAAGATGCAAAGGCTGAAAAGGGCACTTTTTCTACCCCAGTTCTAAAATTTCAAATTCAAATACACAAAATTTTGAATAACAGCCACTTAAAAGTGGCTGCTCCGACCCTGCCGGGATCACAAAAAAGCCCGAGCATTCGCTCGGGCTTTTTTTGTGCCCGCCAGGATGAGAAGTGGAGCGCAGCGACATCCCGCCCTAGCGCAGTAGGGCTGTGGAATCCTATTGTCTATGCCTTCCCTTTCCACAGCCCGTCACGGAGCTTTGGCGGGAAATCCTGCCGGGATCACAAATGAAAGCAGTGGCCTGTGCCCGAAAAGGGCGCAGGCTTTTGCTTTTGGCAGCGGCGCAAAACCCTTCAACTTTTGCTATCTTTACAAGCGAATGTTTGAATCAAACCATTATGTGTAAAATCCCTTATGGCATCAGCAATTTTGCGAGCATCGTCCGGGAAGGGTACTACTTTGTGGACCGTACGGAGTACATCGCACGGCTGGAAAGCCTGGGAGAAAAATATATCTTTTTTCTTCGGCCCCGCCGCTTTGGCAAGACGCTTTGGGCCAGTATTTTACAACATTACTATGGCCTGGAGTTTAAAAAACACTACAAAGAACTATTTGGCGAATATTATATAGGGCGGCGGCCAAGCCCGAAAGCAAATAATTATCTGGTATTGCGCCTGGAATACAGCCGCATCGATACGAGCAGTCAGGAAAGCACCTATAGAGGGTTTCTCAAAAACACCCTCACAGGGGTAGAATCTTTTCTGAACACTTATCGAGAGCTGTTCAGCGAATCGGCAGTTGAAGAAATTCTCCGGCAGGAGGCGCCTGAAGACGTCCTCAAAGAGTTGTTTACCGCCACTGGCAAACTGGATAAACAAATCTATTTCCTCGTCGATGAATACGACCACTTTGCCAATGAACTGATTAGTTTCCGGCTGCCCGATTTTCAGTCTTTTGTTTCCAGGAACGGGTTTGTACGGAAATTTTACGAGACTGTTAAAACAGCTACGGGAGAAGGGGTAGTCGACCGGGTTTTTATTACCGGCGTTTCCCCCCTGACGCTGGATAGCCTCACTTCCGGTTTCAATATCGGAAGCAACCTGAGCCTGGATGCCGATTTTCAGGAAATGATGGGCTTTCGGGAAGAAGAAGTGGCCAGGCTGATGAAGGCGGTGGGAGTCGAAGAAAACCAATTGCCGGAAGTGATGGAAAATATAGGCAGATGGTACAATGGCTACCGCTTCAGCACGGCGCCACAGCAGGAGAGGCTTTACAATCCCGAAATGGCCCTGTACTTTGCCAAACATTACCAAAGGCACAAGCGCGCTCCGGAACACCTGCTCGATACAAACGTTTCATCGGATTACGGCAAGATCAAAAACCTGTTTCAGGTAGGAGGCAAAGAAGCCGAACGAATAAACATTCTGGAACAGTTGCTCGCCGGCGAACCGGTTGCAGCAGAAATGACCCGGCAGTTCAGCTTTGAACGGCCTTTCCTGCAAGACGACCTGGTCAGCCTGCTCTACTACATGGGGTTGCTGACCATAACCGGAACAGAATTGGGTATTCCTCAATTCGGGATTCCCAACGAGGTGATCCGAAGGCTCTATTATCAATATTTTCAAGCTCTGCTACAGGAGTGGTCGGAGTCAACGCCTCAGCCCGTAGATATTCGCAACGCGGTTCTGGCCCTGGCAAAAGACAACAAGCCCGAACCGTTACTCGGGCTGGTTTCAAAAACCCTGAAGGAAATTTCGAATCGGGACTGGGTTCGTTTTGATGAAAAATACATCAAGCTGATCCTGGTCAGCTATTTATACGTCACTCAATTGTTCTACATCAAATCGGAATACGAATCCGGACAAAAATTTGTGGGCCTGCTTTTGCTGCGCCGGCCGCCTTTTCCGACGCCGCACCAGTTTGCTTTTGAACTGAAATATCTCAAGAAGGAAGATGCGCCCCGTTTGCCGGATAAGATACAAGAAGGGCGAAACCAGCTGTCCGCCTACCTGCGCAAAGAGGAGTTGAAAGAAAAAGAAGAGCTGAAAGCCTGGCTCATTGTCTTTTCAGGCCCGGATCTGGCTCATCTGGAAGAAGTTGATCGCTCCGGGCTATTGTGATGCCCCGGCATTTACTGGACTTTGGACGGTCTGGCGTTAAAGGCGGAAAGCGGAAGGCGGACACGAGCGAAGCGGCTGACGGAGTAAAACAGGCTCCGAACGCCTATTTGTTGGCTGTTTCCGACTTCCGGCTTCGCACTTCCGACTTCAAACAGAGGCACACCGAAAGTCTAGTGCTTTCGGCACTAGTTACTCCTCCGGAACCGAAACCACCTCCACCGCCACCGCCATATCCGGCAGCCGGTACTTCTGCTGGTTGCGGCAGGCGTAGAGCTTTTCCTCCAGCATGATCAGGTCGTACTCCCCGTTTTCCAGGTCCAGCTCTGCTCTGGGCAGGATGATGGTGGCTTCCCAGTCCAGCACCAGGTTGGAAAAAGCGCCGGCAATGTCGTAGGCATAGCCATAGCCGATGATGGCGGCGGCGCCTTCCGTAACCGTCAGGTGCGTTTCCACCCAGTTGTTGATCAGGGCGTAAAGGCTGTCGGCTTCGAGGCGCATTTTTTGGAAAGCGTATTTCATGTGACTTAATTGATTGATTTTATGGGTTATTCAAAAAACTGACAAAAGTTCTATCATACTACTGTACAGGAGTACCGCAGAGCCACTTAGCCACAAAGACACCAAGGCTCGAAGACTCACAATCCCGATAGCCATCGGGAAGTGCCGCCTTAGCGTTTTTGTGTCTTCGTGGCAAAAAAAAATGCCATGTACAGTAGCATGAAGTTCAATCTCCCCTCACGGAAAAAGGTTCAGTATATCCCACCATTCCGGGCACTGATCCGGCTCGATGTGGGTTTCTTTGAACAACTCCCGCTCCCTTTGCACGCTCCTCCTGGAAACGGCCTGCCCGTAACGAAAGGTTTGGGCATCCATACCCCCTTTGGCGTTGGGCACTTTCACCGTTTTGCCGCCCTTAAAGGCCGGGTCGGCGATGCGGTACCTGGAACTGAACTTTGTACTCTCCACCCAATGAAGGCCGATGCGGGCCTTTCCGCCGGCCACTTCTTTGTCGATCCGATAGAGCAGTTTACGGCCCTTATGGTAAAGGAAGCGAAAATAGCCCCCGTCCGCCACTCTTTTGTACAACACGACAAAACCCTCCCGGAAAAAATCGGGCGGGCATTTATCCCGGGGGTCGAAATCGCCGCCGCCAGCCCAGTCAACAGTTATATCCGACGTGGTGACTTCGTATTCAATGGCAGGTGGGCTCGACGCCGCAGCGAGAGGCGGCGGGCCCATTTCCGGCGGCTGGTAAAAGTACAGAAAAGTGCCGAGCAACAGCAATAGAAAGACAATAAGAGAAAAGCCGACGGAGGGCTTTCCACCCTGAGCAGCAGTGATGGTTCGGGCCATGGACTTCAGTTTTTGTGGAAAATGATAAAATGATAAATGCCCCCCCCTCCCCTGCCGCAGGCACATACTCTTCCCCATACAGCTCGCGCTGTATCCGCTGTTGAAGGGCCGGCATGGGAAAGGAGGGCAAAGATTTTTAGGGCACTACAATGACAAGTTGTAGTATTGGTTTTTTAACTTGCGCTAAATGAATTGTACAACCCAAAACTATATAACTTTAGTTGAAAATTCAACTTTAGTAGAACAAAAAACAGCTACAGCTATATAGTTTTTAGCAACTAATGTATAAATGTCTATTGCTGAAAGAATTGATAAGCTCTGCAAATCTGAAGGCTCCCAAAAAATAGTTGCGGAGAAGACGGGCATTAAACAAGGAGTACTTTCGGCAATCATCAACAGAGGCTCTCAGGTGCGATCGGATACCTTAAAAGCCATACTGAAAGCTTACCCTACCCTCAACGCCCGCTGGCTCATCACCGGCCAGGGCGAAATATGGGACGGCCCGCCGCCCGCCGGCCTGAAAGACATCCAGCCCCCCTCTTCTCCCGCCCCCAACCAGGAGCTTTTCAACCAACTGCTGGTCCAGAAATTGCAGGAAGTGGCCCGGGAGCTGAAGGCGCGCGACCCGGAGGCGTACCGGAAGCTGGGGCTGGGAGAGTTGATCGATAAGGCGGGGGGAAGGGTTGACCGGAGGCCAAAGAGAGGGAGGAGGCGCAGTTGAGGGTGCCTTCGACTTTCACCGCCATATACAATACACCTGGTCGCCGGGCTGCGGGCCGCGGTTGGTGAAGCCGGCTACCTTCTCCCGGATGCAGAGGTAGTAGTTTTCCAGGGAGGTGGAGAAATTGAGGATGAGGTTAGGTGTCAAGTGAAATCAAGGAAATTTGGATCCGATAATTCATTACCTGCATCGATCATTTCATCTGCTATGATTTTTATTTCTAGCCTATAATCTTTAGAAAAAGTCTCATCTTCAACTCCAAGTTTGGCCTGAATATCTTCAATTGTGGTTAAAAAACCATAAAGTTTTAGTATTAAGTCCTGATGATTACTCTTTCGCAGTAGCCGTATTAAATAGTTAATGACTTTTCTAATGTCATCCAAATCTGTTTGTTTTTCTCTGAGTTCTTCAAGGCTCTTTTCTGACAAAAAATTCCCCCCATCAATCAGCTGATTAGCTATTGATGACAATTCCTCTTTTTCCGCGGATAGAGAAACTTCCGATTTTTTTGGAATATCCTCCTCCATGTTTTATTACCTCAATGGTTTTCTCAATTGCCTCCAAAAAATTCCCGATTTGCTTGAATTCCTATTTCATTCAAATATCCACAGAGGCTTTTTACCTGATATTCAATTTTTTTTAATTTCTCCTGAACTTCTTTTCGAGACTCTCGAACAGAATCTTTATTATTTGAATACCTAAATTGACGGAGGAGGTTGTTGAACTCCTCCAGTGAGGAAATCAGGTCTTCGAAATCTGAAAAAATAATCTTGGAAAGACCGTGTCTGCTATTGTTGATTATTAAAAATGCCCTTTTATCAAGCTCTGAAAATAATGATGTAGAAATAGGGCGAAAGACTTTCAAAAAAGAATACTTCCTAACATCATATTTGTGAAGTTCATCAATGAGTTCAAGGATTTTCCCCCGAAGAGTTTCAAGCCGAGCTATTTTGTGAAAGCAAAATTCCGCAACGAAGCAGTCTGAATCCGAAAGGAATTCTGCTCTCGCTCCAAATAGATTCTTGTTCTGTCCCTTTCTAAAATTAGCTTCCATATTAACTAATGCTGGTGTTACTAAATTTTGATAATGTGAAGGGCTTTCTAAATCTGTATCCAATTTTTTTTCTATTCTGCTTTCAGAGGTTTCGAGCTTGTTTGCGTCAATATCATTCTCATCCAAGTCTTTCAATAATTCACAAAAGGCTTCAATGATCTGGTTCTGAGTGACTTTTGATTCGGAGTAAGAAACAATACCTTTCCGCTTGTCACCATTTAAAGACCTTTGTCTTGTTTTGAGGTTAAGAAGAATAGTTCTTTTTAAAGACCTTTCCTTAAGAAGGACATCCAAACATGAAATGGCCTCAGATATATCTTGCATGGCCAAGACCTTTTCTATTTTTTCCCTTATTGCGATAATTTTTTCTGAATCCTGCATGTAAAGGTAAGGCGTTTTTTGTTAAAAACAAAATGTTTTTCTTTTATTTTTTATAAACATTTTGGTTTTTATGAAGGGGAACCTTAAAGTGCATTAATCCCCAAATTCAGTCTCATCGATTGGTTTATGGTTTCCTTGCTCAGATAACTTAAGTTGGGAGAAGTCATCTCTTGAACTAATTACATAAAGTTCCTTATCCTCCCTGTTTTTAAGCATATACAAGCCTTCATCATAAGCATCTTCAACTTTTACCTCTTCAAAGAATACCTGATAGAATCCTGTCGTAAAACGGGTAGCCGGTTTATCTTGAATAAAATCCTTAACTGCAATTACAAAATCAGCCAAAGCAGGGCATTGCTGTGCTATCCAGGCACTATTGCAAACATTGAGTAAAAGGCAGTGAATTCTGAACCCTCTTTCATCCTGACGGCGGAGTATATGATTGAGGTCTTTGGAATCAATAAAGTCTTCCTTCCCATTAGAATCTTGAAACATTAATCCTTTTTCCCTATTTCCATGTACAGAAACATGAAGAAGAAAGGGATTATTTTCTCGAATGATTTTGGCCAGGTTGTCCCGTTCGACCCCACGCTCTTCAACTAATTTAAAGCTGTCTTTGAAATTTGAAAATTCAAGCTCTTTTCTGATCGCTTTCACTTCATCATCCGCTCTCAAAAGATGCTTATTGTCAGGTGCGGCAGTGATGAATAATATGGTCTTTACTGTATTTTCAGGTGGGTTTTCTCTTGTCAAAGGCGAACTGCTTTCATTCTCATGGGCTGAACTTTCCTTTTTCATTTCGTCATGCTCAATTTGTTCTTCAATTGAACGGACCAATTCCAGAAATGTGTTGACCAAAATACTTTGCTCTCTATTCTTTTCGGAATATGACATCATGCCTCCCATATCTCTATATTGGAGTGTTTCTATACTTCTTTTGAGGCTGATACATGAGTTTTTTAGCAGATGGTCATTGGACAGATACTTATCAATTAGTTGCCCTGCTTCTATGCATAGGCCTTTTAAAGATCTTAAATCGCCAGATTTTCCAACCCTATCTCTGATCTGGTTTAATTGTCTGATAACGTCTTCCATCGGAATCCAATTAAATATCAATGAATAAATCAGTTTTTTTATTGGTTAAGGGGTGAACAGAGTAATTTTCGGTTCCTCGTACAACGTAACCAGATTCTTCTTCGATCCTGAACCCCGCCTCTTTCTTACTATACCATTTTTTCTTTTCGTAAATAAGCCTTACGGCACGAACACCAAATACTAAATCTTCATTTCCTACATAAGAAAAATGTCCGACCCTGTCTTTGGTTCTTTGAAAATTAGTATTCCCCTCAATAATTTTTTCAACTTCAGGGGTGTTTAAGTCAACTTTTGCATTATTCGAGTCGAGAAGCTCTACGCTGAAAGAAGGGCTCTTTAACGTATCCGTAATAATAAAAATTTCATCGTTCTCCAACCGTTCTTTAAACGTCCTTGCCCGGCTATTAACCTGTGCATCATTTATAAATTCATCTAACTGAATCAGATTCACGGAGTCAGTTTTTGCATCCAGAAACGAAAAAACAATTTTATCCGCCTTGCCAAAGGCGGTATCTAACCCAATTGGGTTTTTAAAATATCCACCCAGGATTTTCAACCCCATACTTGCACTAGTCTCAGTAGATTTAAGCCCACCTAGTTCGTTGGGTATTGGCATATCCAACTCTTCATCCGGATAAGGAAGGGAGTATTGAATAAAGAGGTCACTCAAAAAACCGATAGGGTTTAGGTTTCCATCAGCATCTTTAGCGAGTAATCTCAACAACTCAATATTAGCCCTTGGAGTTTTTACGAATCCAAACCCGTATCCTTTTAATAGATTGCTTAAATTATTCATGCTATATGCTATTTTTGTTTTTGGCTTAATATGTCCTCAATAGAGTTAAGAAGTTTTAGAGTTGAGTCCATCACTCGATTCCTATGGTTGTCCAGGCTATTTTTGTCAATTTTGGGAGTCGTTTCCTCTTGTTGGAATGTTTTAAAATCTGCATGAATCATTATAAAGGTATTTTGAAGTTGGTCATCGAAATATCTTTCAAAGTTTTCTTCAATAATTTTTAGAGCCTCCCCAATTTTAGCATTACGTAAGATTGCCCTTATGTCATCTATTGATTTTGCTCTTTTTTGGTGTAACTCTTCTAATAGTTGTAGAACAGGAATCATCTTAAAACATTGGCGGCATTGAACCTCTTTTACTTCTTGCTCCTTCATTCTTTTAAGAACTGAAATATCAAAACGTGAAGGGTTGTCATTTTTGCATTCAATTGCATTCGTACAAAAAGTATATTCTGCTGTTAGTCTCGCTTTTTGGTTGATAATCTTAAAATGGTCTTTAATTTTTTCCAGAAGCAGCCATTTATCTTTCCCTTCTATCTTGATTTGGATAGTATCATTAATTGCGTCAGAAGCAAATATGAACTCCACCAAGGCATTTGTGTTTTCCCGGTATTTCAAAAAAACACCATTTTGCCAGTAACTATTCTGAAATACTAGCCTGTCATTATATGCTCTTGAAATAAACCGGCCGATTGTTCCTTTTGGCATAATTGAATAGACATATTCATATTTGATGTAGCTTGGTCCAAATTGAATGGAACTCAGTTCTTTTGGCTTTTCTGCAGGGAGTAACGTAGGGACAATATATTCTTCCTCTTCATTACCGTCATCATTTAGCCGAAAGCATAGGTCGAATTTTTGCATTAAGTCAATGATGGTCTGCTCATAGTCGTCATCAAGCATTCTCTCGAGATAACCTCCGTTAAATTTACCCCCATTTTCTCTGATTTTGTGGTCATTGTCCAATAGAATTTTATAAACAGATGTGGTAATCCATTCCGGATTGAGAATTATTGTCTTATTTAATGGACGAGGTTTAGGATAATAAATAATGGTTCCTATCTCGTGTAACCAAGTGATGATTTGATCGATTGAATCTGGATTGAATATCTGGAATTTCTGGCAAACTGCCTCGAGTTCCTTTCGTGGTATTACATTAATGCCAGTTTCTCTTTTTTCAACTAATTTTTCCATGATTCTTTCCCAACTTGCGGGAATAGTCTCCCCCACTTTTGGCAACTTCAACAGTTCAGATTTTATCAAACTCAATAAACCAGTCTTCCCTGTTAAATTGATGTCATCTAAAGCACTAATGTCTTTAAACTGTTTCAGCTGGGGAAATACCTTTTGTAAGGAATAGCGGTCAATATGTTCCATGTTTGACCCTTCACCATAGGCTTTGTTTTGGATCAAAATCACACGGCTGTCCTGTCCACTATAAGTCTCAATTGTATTAAGCCACTCTCTGAAATAGTGATACTTGTTTTGTGCATTGCGAACTGTCCAAAGAAGAAGAAAGAGTGCATTCTCTGTAAGAAAAAACTGGTGGACGTTTTGCTGGATTTCCTGCCCTCCAAAATCCCACATATTGATTTCGAAGTTATAGGTAATACTTTTAGAATTTCTATCCTGGACTTCAATACCCTTTAGAGGACTTATGTGGATTCCATCTGTTTGCTTGATTTCCTTGAGTTCCTTTTTAGAAATATGCGGTTCTTCCAACCTCTTCATTAAGGTTGATTTACCGACTTCACCTTTTCCAAGGAAAATGATCTTGGCCTTGTAATTTTTGGTATTGCCCTTCAGAATCTCTACATAATAGTTTTTCCAATCTTTAAGACGGTTGCCAGTCCAATCGTAAATTGGAACCTCCCTCATGGGGTTACCTTCCAGGAAAATTCCTTCAAGATTTGGTAAATGGTAAAGTTCTTCTGGCAGTTCATTTAAATGGTTATAATTCAAATATAACTTCTTTAAGGATTGCAGTTGACCAATTTGAGGAGGAATTTCCTTTACTCCATTACCTGCTAGCCAAAGAAACCTCAATTTTTTTAAGTGGAAAATTTCCTCAGGAATAGAGCTGATTTTGGTATTAGTCAGGTGGAGTTCTTTAATATTAGGAGGAAGAAAAAAATGTTGATCTTTATCTCCTAAAGGGTTGCCTCCAATTATAAGCTTTTCCAGTTTATTGAGGGTCCTGATAGAATTTGGAAGGGCTGAGAGTGCATTGTTCTTTAAAATTAATGTTTTTAATTTCGTGAGTTTTCTAATTCCTTCAGGAAGATCCTTTATATGATTGTAACTCAAGTCTAGAATCCTTAGATTCCTAAGTTCAAAAATTTCTTCAGGAATACTGGTTAGAGAAAAATCATCTAATTTTAAACCTCCGTATCTAGATTTAGCAGCTTTTTCTATACTGTACTGAATGAATTCGGCTTCCTCAAGGTCCGATATTTTTCTCCCGTGGTATCTTTCTTCCCGGGACGACATGCTGCCAATCATTAAGGGGTTTATTTTATTTTGATGTCGGTCTTTTTTTGAGTACTTGTACTTTTTCATAAAAAATCCTTATTATTGTATCAGTGTCGGCTGAACTGCACAGAGTACTTTATAACTCAGTTAGCTATCATTAGCATCTGTCCATTAAGAAGTCATTTTCAAAGAAAGAGGTACCATAAGTGCCTCATTAATGCAAAATGCTGGAAGGTAGCATAAAAAGCATTCAGATTATATGATATGAAGAGTGCTTCAGCCAGGGGTAAGACTAAAACCCTGGGCTCCTTCACGAAGGAGCAATCTTGAGTATCATGACAGATGGTAACTTTTGATTGCTCCTTCTTATTTTTTCCTGCCTCTCCATTGAGATGACCACCCCCATCCTGAAATTCTTGAATACTGTAATACTGCCCAAAACTTTCAACAACTTCTATCAACCAATACCCTCGGTGCAAATTTTCCTAATCAGATAGACAGGAAATAAAAGGTACGATTCCAATCCTCACATATTGTCAGGCTACTACGTTATACGGTCGGTCTCGCAATTTTAATCACTTCTATGAAGAAGTAAACAACTTTTATGAGATCCAGCCCATCCCAAATCTTGCATACCCAAGCCTCACCTCTCCCCTCTATCCCCCTCCGCCCCCCTCTGGCTCCACAACAAATCAAAAATAAATTCCTGATAACGCTTCTTAAACACCTTATCCTTCGAGTACTTTTTGAAGATGCCCGTCTGGGTGAACATCAGCGTGTTCATGACTTTTTCCAACAGCTCGTCAGAAGTGACTTTCGCATTCGCTTTGTCGGAATTGAGGATCCATTGCAGGGCCTCTTCGTTGTCCTTTAAACGTTCCGGAATCTGGCGGGCCAGGATGTTTTCGCCTTCCGCGTTGTCGCCCTCCGGGCCGAGGTCAAAATCGGGAAAACGCCTGTTGAAGCTGTCCACGATGTTTTCCAGGGTGTCGAATTGTTTTTGTACTTCCATGCCGCCGGCCTCCACCGGAATTGGCGACACAATCCCTACTTCCGGCTCCAGCAGGATGTCGGTTTTCTCCTGTTGCAAGACCGTCCGGTAATTATCCATATCAATTACCTCGACGATATTCTCCTCCCTGGCTTCCTCCTCGATTTTCAGGTGAGGGATGAGGTGTTTCATGAAGAGCGCCAGTATCTCCCAATACTGATCCGGGTTTTTAATGATTTTCACCAGATAATTATACGTGCGGTAAAAGCTCTTCGCCTTGGATTTGAAGTCGATCTGCTCGTCCTTGGTGAGTGCTTCCTGGAAGTTGGCGCTGACTTTATCGGTCAGGTAATCCAACTCGCTCCGCTCGGCATTGCTGTAGAATTTCCGGAAAAATTCATACAGGTCTTCGTCTTTGTCGTAGATCTGATAATCGTCCAGGGCTTCCTGCAGGTCGTGCAGCTTGTTGATGTCTGTCTCTTCGCTCAGGACGGTGGTGGTGTAGAAGGGTTTGAAAGCGTCTTTGATCTCTTCCACCGTATTGTAAAAATCCAGGACGAAGGTGTCTATCTTATCCGGCTTCTTGGCCCGGTTGAGGCGGGAGAGCGTTTGCACCGCCTGCACGCCCGATAGTTGTTTGTCCACGTACATGGTGTGGAGCAGGGGCTGGTCGAAGCCGGTCTGGTATTTGTCGGCGACGATCAGAAAGCGGTATTTGTCCTTTTTGAACTGGGCGGGAATGTCGTTCTCGGCGTCCCGGAAATTGTTCATTTTGGCTTCCGTCACTTCCTGCCCGGTACGGTAGTGCCGCTTCTTGCCGGAAAAGGCGACGATGGCTTTGAAGGGGGAATTGATCTCGGCGAGGTAGGCGTCAAACGCATCCTTGTATTTGATGGCCGACTCGATGGAACGGCACACCACCATCGCCTTGGCCTGGTTTCTTATCCGGTGTTTCACATGCTGGTTGAAATGGTTGATCATGATCTTTGCCTTGTCCCGGATCGCTATTTCGTGGCCCTCTACAAATTTGCGGATCTTTTTATTAGCCTCGGTGGTTTCGTATTCCTTGCCCGTATCTGCCTCGGCGGCTTGCTTGATCTTGTACCACGACTGGTAGGTGGTATAATTTTTCAGCACATCGTGGATGAATTCCTCCTCGATGGCCTGTTTCATAGAGTAGGTGTGGAAGGGCAGGAACCGCTTCTTCCGTTCGTTGTGCTCATCGAAGTATTCCTCCGGTGTGCCAAACGTCTCCAGGGTCTTGTTTTTGGGGGTGGCGGTGAAGGCGAAATAGCTCGCATTGTCCAGCATCTTCTTGCTGCTTACCAGGTAGCTGATCAGGTCTTCGGTGGAGACATTGCCTTCTTCGTCCCGCTCCAGCTCGTCGAAATGCATGTCCGAAAAGACGGCGTTCATGCTGGCGGCGGCATTGCCGCTCTGGCTGCTGTGCGCCTCGTCGATGATGATGGCCACCCTTTTGGCTTCCCAGCCGGAAATGGCCTTGAGCACGTTGGGGAAGGTCTGCACCGTGCAGGTGATGATCTTTTTGTTGTTCGCCAATGCCAGCCTCATGTGCGCCGTCTTGCTGGCCGATTCTTCGGAAGGGTCGAGCTGCCGGATGTCTTTGGGCTTGCCGGTGATGGCCTCGACGACGTGCCTGACTTGCGCGAAGTTCTTGATGTTGTTGCGGATCTGTTCGTCCAGGTTCTGGCGGTCGGTCACTACGACTACGCTGTCAAACAGGGGGATCTCTCCCTTGTCGTCGTACAGGCTGATCAGCTGGTGCGCGAGCCAGGTGATCGAATTGGATTTGCCCGAGCCGGCGGAATGCTGGATCAGGTAGCGCTGCCCGGCGCCATGGGCCTTAGCGTGCTGCAACAACCGCCGCACCACCGTGAGCTGGTGGTAGCGGGGGAAATACTGCACCTTGTATTTTTTCCCCGTCTCTTCATTCCGCTCTTCTACGATGGTGGCAAACTTCTCAATCAGGTTGGCGATGCTGTCCTTGCTCAGCACCTCCTCGTACATATAGGCGGTCTTCTGCTTGTTGGGGTTAACCGGGTTGCCGGCGCCGAAGGGCTCGTAGGGCGCCCCGTCGTTGAGGCCTTTATTGAAAGGAAAAAACCGGGTGTCTCCTTTGGCCAGGGCGCCCGTCATGAATACCTGGGAAGTGTCCAGCGCAAAATGCACCATACACCGGCCGAGGTTGAAAATTTTGTCCCTGGGGTCCCGGTCCTCTTTGTATTGAATGATGGCTTTATGCACCGCCTGGTAGGTGTAGGCATTTTTGAGTTCCATCGTGGTGATGGGGAAGCCATTGACAAAGATGGTGAGGTCGAGGCGGTTTTTATTCCTGTCGTCGTGGCTGTACACCAGCTCCTGGGTGACGGTAAAGGTATTGGCGCGGTAGAGGGCGGCGTCTTCCTGATTGTAAATGGAGTGGGGGCGGGGATAAAAGAGGCGGACTTTCTGGTCCCGGTGGGAAATGCCTTTGCGGAATACCTCTACGATGCCTTTTTTGATGATCTGGTTGTCCAGGCGAACCAGAAAGGCGCGGATGCCGCTCTTTTCCAGATATTCATACGTTTTCGGCTGGGTGGCACGGATAAAGTCCAGCACATACTGCCGGTTGATGCAAAACTCCGTGTCGAAATCCGCCGTGCGGGTCTCGGCATCGTAGCCCTGCTTTTCCAGCAGCTCTTTTACAAAAAGCCGTTGGTAGCCTCGTTCCGAAGTGTCAGTGGTTGTCGGCTGCGGCATATTCGTTGTCGGTTGGTTGGTATTCCCTGACGTCTATCTTACCGGTGACGGCGGCGCTGATCAGGCTTTCCCGGTATTCTTTGATGAGGGTGATTTCTTTTGATACACAGGAAATATGATTATTGATTTCATGAATTTTATCATCAATTTCGTGTATTATGGAGTCCTGTACCCATAAAGGCGGCAAAAGTATTTTAAAGGTCCTTACTTCATTTAACCCAAGCCCTTCTTTTGTGCCACCATAAGATTTTAATCTAATTTGAGTTTGACAGTATTCAGATAATAGAGAATAAGCCAACCATTTAGGGTTAATTTTTTCTTTTATGGGACGCATTAAAGCAGTATGCTGATTAACATAAGCTTCACCTAAATCTTTATCTATGAGTGCTACAGAACCAATAGTCGCTCCAGTAATTGCTAAAAGCACATCATTTAAAACAATTAAAGTTCGTTTCCCTTCTGAGCTGGAAGGAGGGGACACAAATATTAAATCCTCAAGGTTTAAGGAAATATCCTTATTTTTTGAAATATTTCCTACTCGAATAAATACTGCGCCTTTTTCAGAGTAGTAATTACCCCATCCCCTAGAACCGCTGGTGATGTATGAAATCAAATACCACAACTTCTTCACCTCCCACCCCTCCGGTACCTCCCCCAGCCACTCAATCCCCGAATCTTTCATCTTCACATCCGCGTCCAGCCCCCTGGTCACCGCCTGATTGATAATCGCGGCTTTCCGCTCCTCCAGCAGGGCGATGGTTTTTTCTTTGAATTGGATGTAGTGGGCGATCTGGGCGGTTTTGTGGTCGAGGAAGGTGGCGATGGCTTTTTGTTCTTCTAAATTGGGAAAAAATACGGG
>JACJYG010000002.1 GCA_020636215.1 Lewinellaceae bacterium | reverse complement strand
CAAGAAAAAAATATCCAAAGTGGAAGTTTGGGCAACATTGTGAAGGTTTTTTCGGATGAAAAAAGGCAAACACTGGTAATATCCCGCATTTTTACATGCTTATTTGTACAGTGTAACTATAAGGTTTTGGACGAACTAACGTTGCGACCGATAGCGAAATAAGCATTGGGTTATGTTTTTGTAGAAGTTTGGTATTTGCATCAGTCTGTAGATTTCTTTTGGGGATTAGTTAGGTTTCGATTGCAAGGGCGATGGGGTTATTAAAGGGGGGTGGGGAGAAAGTTTGGAGCGCGTGAAGGAAAGGTTCGTAATATTTTAAACAGGCCGGTTGAAAGACAAGTTAGCTGCAAGCAAAAGAATAAAAAATGACTATTGATGATTATACGGCAATTGAAATCAATAATGCGATTTATGATGGTAAATTTATTAAGTGTGCAAAATCAGTTCTTGAAATTTTCAAAGAAGTTGAATTCAAAGTTCCTATTTTTAGTGAAAGTGAATTAACACTACTATGTGAACTTATTTGGAGTGATAAAGAGATTGATGAGCTATTAGTGGAGCTACAAGAATTTGAATCAAATGTGATGAATAATAAAAATTCAGATAAAAATGAAAATGATTATGCTATGTACTATGCTAATATGTACGTTGGAACAAATAGTCGAAACGCGAGAGTGAGAAGGAGCGAAATTTTAAGGCGATATTCAAGTATAGCCAGTAGCTGACAATTAACCACGAAAGCGAGCCTGAACACCTATCGACTATAACGTTAGTCCTAGCACTATGCCTTCTCCAACTATTATCCCCCAAACCCTTGCCAAATCAGGAAACCTTCCCTACTTTTATACTGTTGACCAATCAAACCTGACAGCCATGACCGCATTTCCGCCAATCATTGACAGCCTGGGAGAGAAAAACGATGTGCCGATCCACTTGAGCAGAGCCTCACAGGAGATCATTGACCTGATCGAATTCAGGTTGCCCCAAAAAGGGCTGGACGAGACCATTCGGGGGCTCTTTCCGGATTTTCTGGAGTTGCGCCTTAAGGTCGGGCAGTGGATAATCGCAGGCAACAACCTGGAACACCGCTTGATCTATAGGGTTGAAGAAAATATTGTCTATCTGCTTTCGTGTTACGGACATTATGTATAAGGCCTTTTGCCATTAGCGCTGATGCGTGTTTTTCAGTTTCACCCCATAAAACCCCGCCACCTCCCCCACTTGCCCCACCAGCGCCCCCGCCAGCGCCCCGCTGATGCCATACGCCGGAATGAGCCACAGGCTCAATCCCACATTCACCACCCCCATTATCGCCACTATCCCGGTGACATAACTGGCTTTATTATGCCGGAAACAAACCTGGATGCGCACCACATAAGCAAAAAAAGCCAGGATGATGCCGCCGGCGAGCAGATAATCCACGAGATAAAAGTGGAAGCCGTACCCGTACCGGAGAATCAGGTAAACGGACAGGGTAATCAGCGGCGCCAATGCCAGGCCCAGCAACAGGAACCGGCGTTCCAGCCGCCGCAGGGATGCCGCCCGAAGCCGGTAAATGTTTTTGACAAAAGGCAGCAGGATGGCGGAGGCCATCAAATGGCTGGAATGGATGAAGTTGGCCAGCACCTGGTATTGCCCCAGTTCACCCGCTCTTCCCAGCAGCCCCATCAGGTACAGTTCTCCGCGAGACGAGGCGGCGCCGGCCAGGGCAAGCCAGAGGAAGGGCAGGGCGGCTTTCAGGAAGGCGGTACCTGAGGCATTGGCCAGCGACGGAAAGGCCAGATACGCGCGGTTCAGCCAAAAGTACAATACCCCCTTGAGCAACTGGCCGGCAACAACCAGCAACAGGAAGGCATGAAGGGTAGGCTTTAAAAAAGCCAGCGCCGCCACCAGCAACACCGTCGCTAAGATTTCTATCAACGCCGCCTGCCGGAACAGCCGCCGGTACTGCACCAGCGCTTCGAAAACCTGCCAGGACAACTGCGCGGGAATCCATAGGAGGAGAACCCCCCGGTGCAGCGGCCCCAGCGGCAGCCAGGCCAGCAGGACCAGCACGCCTGCGGTAATTATCAATTTCCCTTTAATGGAACCAGCCAACTGCCGCTCTAAATCCCGAGGTTCCCGGCTGTACTGGCGCAGCAGGAAATCCCGGCTGCCCATGTTGACCAGTGCCCCGGCAAGCCCGACGACCAGCAGGTGCTGCACATAAACGCCCCAGAATTCAGCGGAGTAGAACCGCACTGCCGCCAGGGAGAGCAATACGCCGGCCAGCGGAACGGAAAACTGGGCGGCCAGGGAGTCGAGGATTTGCCGGAGCCGTTTCATGGGGGGGGCGGTTATTGGTTGCCAGTTGTTGGTTGTTGGTTGTTCGTTGCTTGTTGTTAGTTGTGGTACGGGAATATTCAGGCTCAGATTCCAGTACTCATTTTTGCAAATACCCTCTTTAACCCCTCCTAACCTTGCCCATCCGCTTCTCCACTGCCATTCCCAACCGGGACCGCAAAGCGGCGGCCTTCGTACGAAGAGCGGCCATCCGCCGGCCGTCCCGGCGTTGCTTTAGGCTGGCCATTTCCCGTTGTATCCAATTCATAGCGTGGTTGTAATAGGCGCGTGGGTAGGGGCGTTCGAATTCGATGTCGCGGTCGGTAGAGCTTTCCCAGGGCAGGTTTTCCAGGAAGCGGCCTTCCACCTCTTCGTAAAGAGGAGTTCCTTTGATCGGGTAGGCGACGGTTAGCGTGAAATGGTCGGGCCGGGATTGCTTCAGGAAACGGAGCGTGGTCCGGATGTCCTCTTCCGTTTCGCCGGGATATCCCAGCATGATGAAACTGCCGGCTTCGATGCCGTATTGCTGGGCAAGTTGGATCATCTC
>JACJYG010000019.1 GCA_020636215.1 Lewinellaceae bacterium | reverse complement strand
GCCTGTGGCGAAACCTCGACTACGAACAGGCCATCGACACTTCGGAGGAAGGCTTCCTGCAGATGGTAGCGCTGGCGTTCTTGAAGGCCATCGGCGAGATCCCTTCTCTGGGCATCAGCCGTTTCAACAGTGACGCTTTTTATAAAGACGCCGCTCAGGCGCTGAAAGAGGAAGGTTATCTTCAGCATTCCGCTGCCTGAATAAGGCAGGCGTAACCAATCGCTTTAATAAAAATTTTCCGAGAGCAGCTCTCTCTCGTTTTCTTTAATGCCTCCCAAGCCAATAACCGGGTTGTATGGAAAATTATGATCCCCGTTTCGGACTGGATGCCTTTCAGGTTTTTCACACACTGATGTATAAGGATAATGCCTATCCGGAAAATAGCGAAAAAGAAGACCCGTTCCTAAACATGCTCAGCAATGCATTGCAGGAATATATTCTGGAAAACCATGCAGTGGAGCTGGTTTTCGCCAGCCGGGATCATGATCCTGGATATTTTGAGCAAAAGCAATTTGAATTCTTTGACTACCCCAAAGACAGGTTTCCGCTCCCTGATTTCTTCATTGCCGAAGACAAGCTTTTCCATTATTTCCATGTGCAACACAAGGAGGAGCAAAAGATCTTCCCTCAATGGCTGCTCACCCCTGAAGACCACATCTATGCAATATGCTTTGTCTATAAACTAAGGCATTTACCCTCCGGCGGCCTCAAAGAATTTCTCCAATATCATCAGCTGTTACCTGATAATGATTTCGACGATTTCTGGAAACGCATCCGGCTTGACTACCAGCCCCTGCTCAAAGACAAACTTTGGGAGTATCTGGATTACATATATCCTTCGATTCAGAGAGCACCTTCACCGAATGAATTGTCCACTTCAGACTTCGAAATGACTAAAGCCCAACAGGTAATTCTACTGTACTTCCTCTTTGAAAGTGAAGGCATCCAGTTAAGAAATGGTGGACACATGCCAATGGCCACTGCACTGCTCCACGCTTTAACAGGCTCCCGCTTTACCAGCTTTCAAAACTCAAATATCTATAAGCTCGTCCGAAAAGCCCCTCTGGTGAAATCTGACTCAAAATTGCTCGATGACTTCAAGGTTGTCCGGAACCATTTGAAACGGCTTAAGCAGGACAAAGCTGTGGCAATCCTTGAACAATACTACAAAGAGACACTAGACGAACTTGGCTTGCCAGAAGAGTAATTCTCAAAAAATGAAAAAATAGGTCCCCACCTACAACCCCACCTACCGCTTTTTCTCCCCATAATTTTGGCTCAGTAAAACAACTGAGTGAATTATGGAAAAAAAGATCATTCTGGAAATTTCATTACAGGAATTGAGACAAATTGTTCGGGAGGAATTCCATTCTGCACTGCACTCTCGAAGAGACAATTCTTCTAATAACAACCATGGGGCAAAGCAAATTATGGGCATTTCTGATGCTTGCCGGTATCTCGATCTGAGCAAGTCAACTATTTATAAGTTAACCAGCCAAGGCGCCATTCCCCACCGTAAACCCGGAAAAAGACTGTATTTCATCAAAACAGAACTGGATGCATGGGTCGAAGGAGGAAAACCTGAAAACTTGGCTGATCTGCGTCGAGAAATGGAGCACCACCTTAGAAAAAAGGGAAAGAGACCTCCTTAAAGAGGATTTCTTTTCGCATTCTATTTTATGGTCAAAAAAGGGTCAAGCGACATGCTTAACCCTTTTAAATATAAAGTTTCTATGAAGTACAAAGATAACCAATTTCCCCGTGGAACGGTAACATCTGCTGAACTCTCCAGAGACATTAATCGCCTTACTAAAGACAGGCCGCAGGATGTCAGCCAAAGACAAAATAGACAAAGGGGTTCCTTTCCTGACGTCCTCCCACCCGCCCTCCGACTATTCGTTGAAGAAACTAATATTGCGTTAGGAATCCCTGAGGATTATCTCTCAGCAGCAATACTTTTTGCCGCCTCTGCCGCCATTGGTAACACTGTCCTGCTAAAAATAAAAGAAGGCAGTGTACACAGAGCCAATATTTTTTTGATCCTGATAGGGAATCCCAATATCAATAAGAGCGGAGCATTAGACCTCGCCTTGCAACCGATTCAGAAGCAGGATGAAAAAGCGTTTGAAGTTTTTCAGGCAGAGATGGCCTCTTTTGATGAAGCAGAAGGCGGGCAAAAGTTAGTCTTGAAGAAGTACCTTTTGAGCGATACTACTCCAGAAGCACTTGCGGCAACACACATGGAAAATCTGCGTGGTGTCGCCATTTACCGGGATGAAGTCTCAGGATGGTTTAAATCTTTCAATCAATACAATAAAGGCGCAGAACAGGAAATGTGGTTACAAATTTGGAGTGGCAAACCCATAGATGTCACCAGAAAAACAAGCGCCCCTATTTATATTCGCAGGCCATTTGTTTCCGTCGCCGGCACCATTCAACCCAGTGTAATTGAGGAGATCACCAAAGACAATCGTGCCAGCAACGGCTTCTTCGACCGCTTACTGTTTGCCTGGCCGGATAACTTAGAAAAGCCTCTATGGCAAGACAAGGAAATGCCGACGGGGCTTTTGAACCAATACGCTGATGGGATCAACCGGCTTTTGACTTTGACATTTGATAAAGAGGGAAAACCAACTTATATGAGGCCGGAACGGGAAGCCAAAGCCCGTCTTTTTCATTTCTTTAATGAACAGAATAAACCTCTCTGCGACAACGCCGATAATGAGTTACTCCAGGGCCTTCACGGAAAATTTGACCTCCATACCCTTCGGCTGGCGCTGCTCCTGCAGGCGCTCTGGTACGCTTTTGAAGACAGCCCAATAAACAAACTGCAATCATCCACAGTGGAACGCGCCATCGAATTGGCGGAGTACTTCCGGGCCCAGTCCCTCAAAGTATTCGACCGTCTTCACAACGCGTCTCCTGTTGAAAAACTACCGGCCGACCACCGCCGGGTATACGAGGCGCTACCCGGGGAATTTCTGACGGGAGACGGCGTTAAAATTGCCCAAAAAATGGGAATGAGTGAACGCTCTTTTAAACGATTTCTAACCACAGCTGTTTTTGAGCGCTTTGCCAGAGGCAAATGGGGAAAGCGCTACGAGTGACCCTGGCACAAGTGGCACAAACGACACCTTCAATCCTAAATCACTGAATAACAAATTTTTAATTCAGTTCTACCCGTGCCACAAAAATGCCAGTTATGCCTCTCTGGCATTAAGAAACAATAGTCGAATGGCACAAATGACATGAGGAGCGGCACAAATGCGACTTTTAAACTATTAACTAGCAATACTTTACGGAGTTTATGCCGTAAATGCCACTTGTGCCATCTTTAAAATGGCAAAGTTATGCGTATCTACCGATACATATTAGAACCCTACCGGGGCAGGCGTACCCGCCACACCTGCCCCGCCTGCCATAAGCGCAACGAATTTACTCGCTACATTGATGCAGAAACAGGACAACCCCTGGCTCACGAAGTGGGCAAGTGCAACCGGGAAAACAAATGCGGCTATCACCTCCCGCCAGTTGAATATTTCCGGAACCATCCGGAAACAAGCCAGGACAAAACCGATTGGAGATCTTCCGAAGCCTACAAAACCCAATACACGCCTCCTGCAGAGCGGCCTATCGATTACATCCCCAAAGAATACCTGGATCGCAGCCAGCAAAGCCTGGGAAAGAACAACTTTATCCGGTTCCTGAAAAAGCTCTTCGGTGAAGCCAAAGCGATCCAGCTTGCCGAGTTGTACCAACTGGGCACCTCAAAGCACTGGCGCAATGCCGGAGGCCTCTCCGTAGTGTTCTGGCAGATCGACCGTCACGGAAACATCCGCCAAGCCAAAGTGATGGCCTACGACCCGGATACCGGCCGGCGGCTAAAGGCGCCCGGATCAGCCGAAGTCTGGCGCAATGGAATGTACCAATGGGAAACCGGAAAGCCAGGTGCCTATTTCGCAGGCAAAGCCCTCCTGAAGAACCGGAACGCCAATTTGCAGCAATGCCTCTTCGGAGAGCACCTTCTGCCTCTCTATCCGGATGCTCCCGTCGCCCTGGTGGAAAGCGAAAAGACCGCCGTGATCATGGCAGGCATCCAACCTTCCGTCATCTGGTTGGCCACCGGCGGCAGCCACGGCGCCCGGTGGACAACGCCGGAGGTGTATCAGGCACTGGAAGGCCGGCGGGTCCTCCTTTTTCCAGACCTGGATAAAACCGATGAATGGGCAGAGAGGGTAAAGATACTGGGCGCCGTATGCCAGGTAACCGTATCGCGATTGCTGGAAGAAAAAGCTCCGGAAGATGATCGAAGAGAAGGATACGACATCGCGGACTATATCATAAAAAACTTACTCTGCCCTGAAACAAACAAACCGAAAGAAGCCTCTGCTATGGATGTCCCGGCCCAGGCAGTCAGAGCAGAAAGTATTTCCCTTCCCCCCACCAGCGAAAAAGAATGCCTGGAAAATGCAGAAGCAGGCGCTCCAATGTACTCTGAAGATCCAGTTTTACCGCCTGGCTGGCGGTATGAGATCCTCTCCAATGGAGAAAAAATAATGGTAGACGCCGATGGCCTGCCGGCTACCTGGAATTATAAACCCCAAAACGGCAGAGAGGCTCTGGCTGTCTTTGTTGCCACCAATCCTAACGTTCTTCGTCTTATAGAAGTGTTTGATCTTTGCTTTGAGGAATTCTTCTGCGGATAGTCAGTCCCGTCTACTATCTTGAAAAATTCGCCGAAAAACCCTTGAAAAAGGAAATTCCGGGAATTCCCAGATGACAAAAGGCCAAAATTCGGGGAATTTGTCCAAAAATTCGGCGAAAACAGACGGCTGCTTCTTTACTGCCAAAGCAAAAATTAGGGGAATTTTTGTCTGTACCAGCCCAAAGAGGTGAAAATTCGGGGAAAAATTCGTCGTTTCACCTTACGCGCTATTGTAGTTTTTGTCTGGCAGCGCGTTAAAATGATTTACTTTGCCTTTATAGAGGCAGCAAAAGAAAATAACAACGGCCAAGCGAATGGATATTAAAGAAGTGACAGAGAAAATTCAGCGAATTTGGTAAGGTACTTTAGAGAGGAGCTCTGCAAACCAAGGACTCGCAATGCAAGCCAAACAAAGGCATTGAATAATTTGGCGAAAAATTCCGCTCCCTATTTCTACTTGTAATACCGTAAAACCAATTTTTTCGAAATGCCTCTAATCAATTTCGTACAGTGACCATATATGTATTAGAATCGGGGAATTTTCTAGACATACATAGACTGCCACAGAAAATTCGGCGAATTTTCACCTGTTCAAAAAGATCGACAATGACCTTTAAGTCTTTCTGATCAGAAAATTCCTGGAATTTTGTTGCCTCTCTTTGAATAATTCCCAGAAAAATTCTGAATGGCAGGTTTTCTATACGTTAGCCCCGCTCATCTAAGGTTGCAACCATTGGATCTACATCCAAACGACGAACTATCGTAAGAAATTATCGCTTTTCTTATCCAATAGGGAGTAATCATTAATGATGAGGATACCACTCTGTGGAATAATTTGATGGAGAGACACTTTCTGATACGAGAACGCTCCCAACTTTTTAAACGATAACTCAGAAGCAAATAACTAATTTTCATGCGAGAAACAAAAGCATTGCGATTCAAGTCCATGTCACTCATTACTTCAAAAGATGTGTTTTAATCTTTGCAAAAAAAATCATTAAGAATGCTACACAACGAACTTTATTTCATATATTAGAGCCATACCTCTATACACAATCTTGGATATATTTCCATACTTGTTATTACGCCACAATAGGATAGTTTTTTTAAAAAATGGCTCATACAGAGCCTCCACAAAGGAATATTAAATGGTTAACCGCTATCAAATTGAAGCTGCAACTATTGCCTCTGGTATAACCGATGATGCCCCAATTACTCTTGAACTCAGGAGAGGAGACCGCCTAATACGTCAAGCTTCCGATGAAGGTGAATTTGGAGTTCTAACTGATAACAACACTATCTGGGAAGAGATCAAAAATGGCCTCAAATTCATTTTCGCGCCTATCCAGAAGCCTCAAGGAATAACCAATTTCGCTTTTTTCGCTTTATTCGTTTATTTCCTTGCGATCATTAGAAAAGTTTTATTTTTTATTCCAATCCCCATAAGAGCACCATTTCTTCGTGGTTGGCGATTTGAGGTAGTGAGAAGGATAGCGTTAAATAAGAAGACAGCCGTGCCAGGTTTGCGCCCTGACTTAGTATTCAAGTACTTTTTAAAAGGACTGGTGCTCATGTTCATGAGATATATCTATTTTATACCTTTGATCATAGTAGCCTTCCTTTCGGGAATGAAAATGCTTAACTTGATCAAGGAAGTTGCATTCTACTTATGGGATGTTTATCAGGGTGCAGATTCCATGGGAATAGGCAAATTTATAGCTGTCAAAGTTATTCCACAGGCCGGAGTCGAAATTGTAATTCAATTGGTATTATTAGGTTTTTATGTTGTATTTGTCTGGCCTATATATCGGATAATAATGATTCAATATGCCTTAAACCTGACCAATGGTTTTGGCTTTTTGGATATTCAGGTTATTAAAAAGAGTATTAAGATATTTCGGGAACATGCTTCCAAAGTGTATGGTATTTATGGTTTTGTAGTAGCATTAGACGTTTTCGTAAGTTGGTTCGCAACGATCGTCACCTTATTCACCTTTGGATTGTTTTGGTTGATCGCACCCATCTATTACTTGATATTACGCTATTGGATAAAAGGATTTGCATATGGAATATTAGGAAGAAGATTAATAGAAGCCGGGGCGCTGGAACCTAAAGATGATCATCAACAATTAAACCTAATTGACTCTTCAATAGATTGATTTAACTTCTAAAGGATATGCAAGAAAATAAACATCAAGAAAGTTATAGCCTTGAAATCAGTTTGGATAGTGGTATAGTTTCTTCAATAAAAGAAGGCTCTGGACTTGTTGTTGTAAATAGTGAGCGGTATCCAAACGGCTTACTTTTAAAGGTTAACCAAATAGGACCAGTCAAAAAGGACATATTTACTATAATCCAAAAGGATATCCGTAAATTATTTGAAGCCGTTTTCATTCCACTGAAGAAGGGAGCTTCCAAGTCAAAGTTGCTCTCCTTGTCTTTTGTATATACCTTGCTGATCCCATCAGGAGTGGCTGTCTTTTTTATTCGCGGCTGGCGTTTCGGAATTGTAAAAAGAATGATAAAAGCTGACCCTGACCAAGCTATTTCTCCAAACCTAAACTCACTCCATGATCTTGGGGTTTTTATTCGTGATGGAATTCGCCTCTTTGGTGCAAAAGCCCTGTATGACCTACCCAAACTTCTGATTTTGGTTGCTATTGGATATGACCATATTGAATTAATTATTGATTGGATCTATTTTTTCTTGACAAAAGTGCCAGGGATGGGGGATTATCAGAGTTTTGCAGAAAAATCCATAATTAATTTCTCCACTACTCTCCTTATTCAATTGATATTTTTCATGATAGCTTCTTTTTTAATAACTCCTGCCTTTAAGATCAGCATGATAAAATATGCCAATGGGAATATATCCTATGCTGGCTTTTTTAGCATGAAAGAAATAAAGGATAGTTATAGAATCTATCAACGTTATAAAACCCGAACTTTAACTGCTTATATATGGGATGTCATTGTCACTGGATTAAGTACAATCATTGGTTTCATTTTGATGATTCTCTTTCCATTTATTATCTGGTTAGCAATACCATTATATAAACTTTTGTTTAAGCATTGGCCAAAAGCATATGCATACGGAATGCTGGCAAGACGCTTAGCTGCTAATGGAGAAATATAGGAAGCGGACCAATTTATCAGGATCTGTCTTCTCCAAAGATTTCAAGTTGGATTGATGACAAAACATATAATTTTCATTGTCCTGCTTCAAAAAGGCAGCACCCCACTCTTCTCCCCAACCCCCGATATATCCAGCGTATGGACCGCCCGCGTCATCGCCACATAGATCAGCGCCAGTTCCCGCTGATCGTGTTCTTTTTGAACGGAAGGGTTCCACTGCTCGTAGCCGTGGGGCAGAAAAGGCAGGGTACGCTGGTTGACGTCCATCAGGAAAACGGATTTGAACTCCAGGCCTTTCATGTTGTGGAAGGTGGAGAGGCGGACGCCATCCTGTTTGTTGCCGGTACCGGAATCGGTAGTGATGTCGTAATAGGGGATCTTTTCCTGGTGGAGGCGTGAGAGGATGTCTTTGACGGCATTTCGGGTGCGGGCCGCTACGCAGATATCGGAAAAGTCGAAAGGTGATTGGCTGTCCGGGTCAGTATAGGCGCGAATGCGCTGGACGATGTGATCCAGTTCCTGTCCCTTTTCGCGGAAAACCTGATACTCCGGAAACATACCGTGACGCAGGGAAACGTAGCCGTTTTTGCGTTCTTCCTCCCCGTCGAAATCATCGAAAGTGATGTTGCGGAGGGTGGAAATGGCGGTGCGTTTGATCTCTTCGGTGGTCCGGTAGTTGATCTTCAGGCGGCGGCTGCGGCGGCCGCGGACATTGATGCCGGCTTTGGAGAAGTTGATGTTCCGGCTGTAAACCTTCTGGAGGGGGTCGCCCACCAGAAAAAGGTCGTTGGGGCCTTCCGGGACGAGCACGCGCAGGAGGCGCAACTCCACATTGGAGAAGTCCTGGATCTCATCTGCAATGACGTGGCCATAGGGCTTATCTTCCTGCTGCCGGCAGTGATCGTACAGCAGGTTGCACACTTCTCCGCTATTGACGTAGTTCTGTTCTTTTTTCAGCTGCTCGAACTTTTGCACCAGGCGCCAGATCTCCATCTTGTCTTTCCGGGAAATGCGCCGGACACGGCCGGTGCGGGGGACTTTGTAGTACTCCCTGTCTGTTTTGATATTGTTGAACAGAATGACGTCTTTATATTCGGCATCGAGGAATTCGCTGTCGTACTCTGACAACTCAAATTCGAGGGCTTCCTCCCATAGGTCCTCACTTTTTTTGGCGTTTTGGAAATCCAGTATCCGTACATCAGGGGCCACCAGCCCCAAATCTTTGGCTTTTTCCACGCAAAAAGCATCGATGTTGTTCAGGTGAACGATCCGGGGATCGATCTTCATACCGGGAAATTCTTTGGCCAGGTTGCGGGTGAGGCTCTTTGTGTAGGTGGTGAAAAGGATCGGCTTACCATTGCGGCCGTAATCGTGTTCTGAGAGCCGTTTAGCCCGGTGGAGGGCAGCCACCGTCTTGCCGGTGCCGGCGCCGCCGGTAACCTTGGTTGCTCCATTGAAATTTCCTTCCACCAGTTTGCGCTGGGATGGATGCAGGAACACCTTCCATTTCTGCAGGCCTCCCTGCAGGATCTCGTTGAGCGTCTCGTCATCTGTCAGTTCGAAGAAACTTCGTTGGTTGTTGGCGCTGAGCGTTTGTGCTTCGATGCCGGTGGAGGCGACCTTACCTTCCTCGATGTCGATGATGATGTCCCGGATATCCATGCCATCGAAGAGGTAGAAGAGGTTTTCAAAGGCCTCTACCGGGAGATAAGACTCCATCTTTTCGAGCCCCTGCAGGCTGTCCAGTTTTCGGACGGCAGGGATCAATATTTCCGGTACGCCGATGCGGAGCAGTTGTTTGTCGTCAAATCCGGAAAGGAAGGTGCGGCCGGCGGCCTCGGGTTCTACCTCTGTTTCCGGCTGAACAGGCTGCTCAGCTACAACTTCCGGCGCCGTAAATACCTGGTAGGACTGGGTATTGGCGTTCCATTCGAAAAGCTTATTCTCCGCCCAGGCCATGGCCTCATCGTGGTTATCGATCCAGAGGAGATGATACATATCTCCGGAATCCGGCACACGAATGATGGCGCGGTACTTCTGGCTTATCCGGGCCGTCCTCAGGTTGGGGTCCCGGAAGGTGGAGATCGGCTCCAGGTGAATGGATGCCGATTTCGTGTCTTCCCGGAATTTCTTAATGAAGTCCGGCACTTTCTTCTGGATCGTCTTGGGGAGGTTGATGATGGCGTCCCAGCATTTATCGTAAATGATCAGCTTCATGGCCTGTAATTTGGTTGATGTCGAATGCTTCCGGTTCTACTATAGTGTAATCGTGGGCTTCAAATGTCATAGCGTCCTCCTCAGAGAGCGGCCCAAGGGCAATTTTGGCGTGGTCAAAACCCAGAACGGCTTCAGCTACCACAACTTTGTCCTTATCGGTGAGCACGTAGGAGCCATCCATTGAGAAGTCAATGTGATGATCCATGAGCGCTTCAACGATGGGGTGGTATTCCTCATCATAGTAATTGAGGATCTCTTCCAGATCGTGCGAACCCTCAATCGCCGCCGGCTGATCCGGAATAAGGGCTGTATCTTCCTCGGGCACTCCCTCTTCCACTTTTACTCTGAACGTATCCAGTTGCACCAGGTTAAACACTTTCCAGAAGGTATCCCAGTCCGCTTTAGAAAAACCCTCTCCCTGATGACGGATCAGGACGCCGCCTCCCAGGGCCAGATCACTCATCTTTACAAACAGGCGAAAGCTGAACTGATCGGATTCCGCCGGGATGGGCGCGAAGAGGAAGTTATTTCCTTTCGGGTCCCGGTGTTGAGGATACTCATCGAGTGGCGTGCCCGTCTGCAGGTAATCCTGCAGATGCTCCTCGTTCAGGCTGACTGCTCCGAATGTTTCCTGTAAACTGAGGAGATAGCTGTGGAAATGGTTTTTCCAGGACGCCCTGCTCAGGTGCCCGTTTTCCAACAACCAAAGCAGGCGGGAGAAATTGTTCTTTGCCTCAAACCACTTTCCATCCACGATTTTCAATGCCGGCAATTTCCGGATGGTTTTCCTGGTTTGCGTATTTTTCACAACCACTTTTCCAAGCTGGTCCGACACTTTTTCCTCAAAGTGGTTGATATCGTCCCAGGTAAGGGTCCAGCTCATCAATCCCGGAGCCTGGCTGATCGCCACCCGTTTATCGACATCCAATGGGAAGCGCGGGTGTTCCTGGCTGGCGTGATATTGAAAGCCATCGAGGTAAACGGCCACACAAGGCATACCTTCCAGCTCTTCCGGCGGCATTTCCCGGCCGTCCACAAGGGCTCTTTCACAACGAATGAGGAAGTCGGCGACCGTCACAAAACGAACACCCTGCACAGGCCCGAGCCGGTACTGCGGCTGAAGGGAGTAATGAAATTCATTGCCGTTTCTCACCATTTTCAGCCGGTAGCCGATGAGTCCATCGCGGTTGATCTCCTCGAAAGACCACCCCTCTTCTCTTTCAGCCAGGTTCCGTACTGCCCGAACAAAGCGTTCCTCCAGTTCCGACTCCTCGATCTGCCCGGTATTGGTGACATTGCCCAGCCCATGAGGCAGGCTCTCCATATTTTCAGCGGCCTGCAGGATCTTCTGGAACAACTGCTCCGCCTTTTTCCGGCTCAGTTCCTCCTGTTCAAACTGATTACCGTAGCTGTAGATACAGCGGTAACAGCCGTCCTTCCCCTGGTGCTGGCACTGGCAGTTGCGGATGGCTGCGTAGGCCAGTTTCAAAACCTCCCTGAATTCCTCCGGGTTGAAGAGCTTTTCCAGGTAGCCCGTGCCCCCCGGGATCACATCAAAAAGCACCAGATAACGGTCCATTTTGAGGGTTTGGAAGTTGTATTCGGCATAATGGCTGAGCATCAGGTGCTGAGGGTTCCCTTTGTAATATTTGCGCAGCCCCAGCTCGATACCGGCCTTAAACATGCTCACCGCGCTTTCCGATTCAAATTCCTGCACCGGCAGGAGTATCTTCAGCGCCTCGGTTTTCATTTCCCGGTAGAGAAACAGTTCTTCGAACACTTCATCCTGCTTATCCTGATAGGTTTTATCCCGGTTTTTGCAGTATGCAAAGTGATAATCGCGCACTTCTTTCTGCACCCAACGGCCGTTCTTCTGTTTGAAGGTTTGAGAAGAAGAGCGCCCGCAGGATTTACAAGTAATATAACCCGTACTGGCCACCTCCCGGTTATTGATGGTGGTAATGCGATTTTTGTCCATAAATTCAGAGGCGATTCCCGCATTGACATCGAATATATCCACTTCGCGGACATATTCGATGCCGAAAGGCACTTTTCGGAAAGCATAAGCTCCCAGTGAAGCCTTTGGATTAAACCGAAAGTGCCGGGAACGGATGGCAAATTCGCTTTGCCGTTCTTCGCTGCTGTCGTCCAGTTTGGCGTCCGCTTCTTCGTTAAAGGACTTAACACCCTGCAGGCGGAGGAACTGATGGCGGTAGGCCACCGAGCCGAAGGATTCGTGTCCGCACTTTGGGCAGGGTCCTTTGCCGGCCCTTACCTCCTCCTCGATATGGTCGCACTGGGCGCAATAGCGAAACAATTGGGCTTCCTCCTTCCAGTTCAAAACATTCAGGCCGGTGATCTTCAGCTTGTAGCCCTGGGTATAGAAAAGGTTGTCCGGGATCAGTTCCTTGATGGCCTGAGAGGCGGGGCGAACCAGCTCGATATCTTTTGCCGGCGGCGGGCCGTCGCTACCCTCCGAGGCCCGGCCCCGCACGCGGGCATTCAGGGTTACGCCCGTTTCCGGAAAGGCATAGTTGGGCAGGATGCCTATGTTAGTCATGTGTTCCAGCACCTGCCGTTTTTCGATGGCCTTCATGGTGCCTAGCAGGTTCCGGCCTTCTTTTTCCAGCTCCTTGCGGCCTTCATCATTTTTGTCCAGCCCCTTTTCCTGAATGTATTCCTTGATCTCTCGTCTTTTCTCCCGAAGTTGGTTGTACTCCAGTTTTAATCCCCGAAAGGCTCGTTGTGGCAACTGATAGAACTGTTCATTTTGCAAGAGCTCCCGCAGATACTGGAAGGCCGAAGCCCCCACTTCCCCTTCGTACATGGAATGGAACCGTTCCAACAGCGATTGCTCATTGGTTTTGATATAACTGATCAGCCGGTTGAGGAAGAACTGGGGGTCGTCCAGGTTGACGGCCGCCGGTTTGAGATTGCGTACAAGCGGAGGAATGGCGTTGCGCAAGGGATCCTGCAGCGTCCAGGAGTCGATGCAAAAAGCGAAGAAGTGCCGGCGGAGAATATCCCGGGCATCCAGATAGCAGCCCGGGGTATTGACCTCGCCGTCCATCATATCGAGCGGCTCTTCGTAGTAGAACAGATCATGTGGCTTGTTGGCGGCAAAGTTGAAAATGACTGCCGAGCCGGACTTACGCCCCGCCCGTCCGACGCGCTGTAAAAAATTAGCGGGCAGGGGGGGCACGCTATTGTTCATTGTCACATTGAGGTCTCCGATGTCGATGCCCATTTCCAGCGTGGAGGTAGCCACCAGGGCATTCAGGGAGTTGAAGCGAGGGCGCTGCTTGAAATCCTGCTCCTTGTTTTCCCGGTCGCGACGCTCCAGCAAGCCGGTATGGTCTGCGGCATAAACGCGGGGGGCTCGTCGGCGGTTGTAAACCTGCTGGTAGTAATTTTCAGCCTGGTTGTTCCCAGCTTCCCGATAGGTTCCCAGGCAGGTATATTGGAGGCATTTTGCACCTGCCATAGCTGCTCCACCGGCCTTGCTGGCCGTCAATTGGTGTCCGCACACATCACAGGCCAGGGTGCTTACTTCGTGGTGGATGTAGATCCCGGCAGGCTCCAGGCAGAAGTTACGCATCTTCCCGGCCGATTCTTCATGGAGTATCCCAATTTCCGAAGTAGCCAGTACTTTCAGCAGTTCGGTGAAAAATTCATTGGCCACATCCCGGTATGGGGTAAGCAGGAATGACTTCTTCAGGTAAACGTAGTACCAGTTATCCTGCTGTGTGCGGGTACTGTCAAGGACGCCCCGGCTATCCGAAAGGTCGGTTATCAGTTTAGGCAGGCGGGATCTGGGGCCGAAGCGGCGGTTCATGAAGTGCCGCCTGTCGTTCATCCAGTTGAGGTCCCATAGTTTCAGGTCCCGGGTTCGGAACTTGGAGAGATAGGGATGATCGATCCCGCCCCGGATACGCAGGCGGTGCAGCAGGCCGTTCAGAAAAAGCAGGAATGCTTCCTTTTTGAAGGCGCCCATCAGGTTGTCGTTCATCCATGGCAGCAATGCCTCAAAAGCCCGTTCCAGTTTGTTTTGGCCGAAATGGACAGCCGAGGCCCCCGTTTTCTCCAGGGTGCGGCCGATGACTGCGTTATAGCCGAACTCCGAAGCGATCTCCCAGCGGATACGCTCGTCGAATTCCCGGACAAAATTTTCGCGGTAGGAACCATCTTTCTGCCGGTAGGCCGGAAGCCTGACCTCTCCGGCCCGGTCGGAAGGGAAGAACTTATAGAGGTAAGCTTCCAATGGGTGTTCACCCCTTTCATCCGCGTTTTCCTTCCAGTACCAGATGAACGCTTCCTGTAAGGCAGGAAGAGCTACTGGCTCATCAAACTGTTTGATCACCTTTTGCAGGGCTGTCCGGAGAGCGAACCGGTAGTTGCGGGCCTCGATGAAGCCGGCCTGGTGGGCGGCATCCTGCACCCCATTGGTGAAAGCGAGAAGCTTGCGGCCCTTTTCCCCTTGTTCATCCAGGTCAGTGGCCAGCACCTGGCTGGTGGTGATTGACGCCAGAGTGGACACCCGCATACCGATGATGTTGAGCGTATTTCTGGTGTTGCATTCCGGGCAAAAATGCTGGCTGTGGTTGTTCTTCACCTTGCGCAGGGCGATGACAGGCACGCGTCCCGGCCCTTCCTTATCGTGCAGCCCCAAAGAATACTGGTTGACGAAAGTCAGGAGTTGTTCCGTTGCAGTATATTCCTCCACCGGCTTATGGCCATCCGTTGCCGTATTGACAAAAAAGATATTCTTGTGGTTGGAGAAGTATTTTGAGTAAACGTCGTTTACCTCGTCTTCAAACTGGTTCCTGTTGTCGTGCTTGACCGCCAGCCAGCCTGAGGCGCCGCATTCCCGGCAGAAATAGGCCGGCAGAGCCTTCCCTTCCGTTTCAACGGACTGTTTGTCTCGCCAGGTGAATTCCGGTTCAGGGGAGAACCGGCGCAGAACGCCGCTCAGTTCCCGCACCCACAACTGTACCTGCAGGTATAGAAAAGGAAGTTCAAGGTATCCGTCACCGGCTGGCGTCCGGGTTTTGGCCTCCGCGATCAAAGACAGGATGGAGCTGATCACCGACTCCTTGGGGTTAAAATCATGCTCGGCATCCCATTCCGGCAGCTTGCGGAATTCCTCGTTGGCCCGATTGAGTTCACGGATGAGCTCAGAGACAGTCAAAAGCCTTTGGCTGCATATTTCCACAATATCCCATACCAGGCGGATGGACCTCAGCTCCTCGCTCAGCTTCCAGCGTTCGATCCGGGGGTCGATCTGCCAGAGGTCCAGCTGGCGTTCCAGGTAGGCCTGGAAACCCTCTCCCGCTTTCAGGCGGCTGAACTGCAGCTTATAACCGGACGGCAGCCGGTTGAACAGATCCAATTTGTCTTTTTCGAAAAACGCCTCTGTCGCCACCCGTTTTTCCGTAATGATGGCCTCCTCTGTAAAAGCCTCTCCGAATATCTTTCCGGCATAATCCGCCAGCAGGCGGGGCGCATCCGCTCCCGAGCCGATGGTGGCGGAGGTGCCTACCGGGCAAAGCTGACCGGGCTCCAGCTTGAGCTTCAGCTTGAGGCGCCGGATCAGGTTGGCCACGTCCGTACCCTGGGCGCCATCGTAGGTGTGGAGTTCATCCAGTACCAGGAAGCGCAGCAGCGCCGGGTCTTCCAGATTGTGTTTCCAGAGGCCGTGGAAATTGTTGCGCATCAGGGCATAGTCCAGCATTTTAAAGTTGGTGAGCAGGATATCCGGCGGCGCGTCGAGAATAGACTCCCGGTTCTCGATGATGTGCTCCCGGGCCATATCTTTAGGATACTTGCGGCCGTCGCGCCCCAGTCCGATAAACAGGCCGGCGGTCAGCGTCCCTCTGAGGCGAGGGTCATCGTAAATGGCCTTTGCCAGGCGGTTAGCCTGGTCGGTAGCCAGGGCGTTCATCGGGTAGAGGATGATGCACTTGATGCCTGGGCGCCCCTCCTGCCGGTGGCAGTAGTCGAGAATAGGATAAAGGAAAGATTCCGTCTTTCCGGAACCGGTGCCGGTGGTGAGCAGGGTTGGTTGCGAGGCTTTCCCTCCCAAGGTGCTCAACCGGCGGAACGCTTCCATCTGGTGGTTGAAAGGCGAAAAGGGCGGCTTGACCTCCAGAGGAATATCGCTCGCCATATCGCTTTTCTCAAAGGGCAGCTTCAGCGAAAGGTAAGGCCCCTTGAACAGGCCATTCTCTTCGTCTTCGATGAAGCGGAGAAATGCCTCTCCCACCTCCTTCTCTTTGAAGGAAAAGGTCGCCTTGAGGTATTCGATGATGGAGGCGCGTACTTCGTAGGATTGTTGGAGGGAGAGCATGGGTTAATTTGTTAGAGCCGTTTATTCCCCTTTTATTGACAGTCATCGCTGACCAAAGCTTGTATGTTAGCTGTTAAAGCTATACTATTCCACGCTTAATTACAAACGCAGTAGCTTTTGAATTAGACATATTTCAATATTTCCTCCACCAGTTTGAATACGGTGGTGGATGATTCCTCCTTTGCAGGGCTATGATGGGTAAGGCTGTTGTAAATCCTTTGAGCTCGGTTAATTGCCAATCTTATCCTCGAGGCTTTTGTCTGTTGGTCCACTTCTTCCAATATAGAAAAGATTTCCTCACTTATCGTTTTACTATTTCGGTCAAATTCTACCCCAAGTGGCTGGAGATAGCTGTTGATTTTATCGACATAAGTAGAACGATGCATGCCGCCTCCCTGATGGTCCTCGAAATGCAGGATAATCCAATACTCAAAGGCTTGGTTGGAATAGGCAACCCCAAACCCCAAACTTTGAGCCATGACAATGGCATTGTTGAAATCGTTATCCGAGAAAATATCTTTATCGAAAACACACCAAACCTGTTCAAAATCTTTCTCTTTGGCCAATTGTGCAGCTCTATTGACCAAAGAAACGGTATTATACCCTTCGCCAATAGCTTTAATGGTAGCCGAAGAAAGACGGAATTGCCGGAAATAAGAGGGCTCCGTATTTCTACCTTCGCAAACAATAAGTATGGTTGGCCTTTCAGCCTTGAAAGGCTTGGGGCGTTCTAAAGAAGGCTCACCCCGCCGTCTTTCTTTAGCTGCTTTCAATGCCCGTCTATGACGTTCCTTTTTTCTGATCTGTCCCGCCTTCTTATCCTTCATTTTCATAGACCGGCGTCAGTTTTTTGGGAAAGAGTAAGTCAAAGTCTCCAAGGTATGGGATCGCCCCGTATTTTCCTCTTATATAGTTCTTTTCAAAATTCTCTTCTTTACGGACTTCATCTGTTTTGAAGTCGCCGAGAGAATAAAGGGTTGCGGCGCCATACCTGTCTTTCTCCGTGAACCAGATTTGGTCACGGCGGAAAAGGCCGGAACTTAACAGGTTGGTATCATGGGTATTGAAGATCAATTGTCCGTTTAAGGAATTATTTTCCCGGGAATTGAACAGCTCGGCCAGCTTGTAGACCAGGTTGGGATGTAATTTGGAATCCAGTTCGTCACCGACAAGCACCTTTCCGTTCTGGAGCGTATCAAGAACCGGCCCAGACAAAGCAAAAAACTTACGGGTACCAGAAGACTCATCTTCATCCATGGAGAACTGCACCGTGCCCGCCACCCGTTTTCCAGCATCATACTTTTTATGAGTGGTCAGAATATCCATGAATACCTCACCACCTTCTTCCTGTAGTTTTTGCTCGATGACCTCCCTCAACTCTTTAGGCAGGCCGGTGGGAATATTGTCCGGGTCAAGAATTTTGAGGGTCAGGTCTTCAATGCCCAGGTCCGCTTTTTTCAAAAGACTAATAATCTCCTGTTTATCTTGGTCATTTCTGGTCCTACCCATTGTAAACCCCTGATATCCTTCCTCCCGGAGTCCTGAGATCACATTAAACTTCGAAAACCATTCCAGCACCTTTCCCGCCAGTTTGTCATTGAACTGAGCAGCTACCGAGATCAGCAAGGCATTAGGGCGGATCATCTTTCCTTCCACCAGGGCCCGAGCTGTTTTAAACCGGGTTTTGTGCAAATCGAATTTTTGCCCTTTCCGGTAAAAGATTTCCACTTCTTTGGTCTTTCCACGGTGGAAAAGCCACTCCGCCGCCACCCGGTCAGGCGCCACCTCAAAACCATAGCGGAACAGCTCGGATTTATACACGAAAATCATCTCAAACTCCGAAGGTTGGCCCTCCGTTTCTGTACTCAGCAAAAAAGGTTGAACATCAAT
This sequence comes from Lewinellaceae bacterium, assembly GCA_020636215.1. Lineage (GTDB taxonomy): Bacteria > Bacteroidota > Bacteroidia > Chitinophagales > Saprospiraceae > JACJYE01. The sequence continues at coordinate 22,606 of JACJYG010000019.1, read as the reverse complement.
TCGGTCGCCTTTTTGGGTTTCACGCGAAGAATGGATAACGAAATTTCTCATGAAGCGCATGCCTTCCGCCAGTTTGCTTTTGCCACTGGCATTGGCGCCATAGATCACGGCGCTCTTCAGGAGCTTCAAACCAAATTCAGGAACTTCAAATACATTTTCCTCCCAGCGCGTGGTTTTGTCATAATTGGAAGCAACCAGGCTGAGGTTTACCTCTTCCTTGAAGGCTTTATAGTTCTTAAGTGAAAACCGAACAAGCATAATAGGAGCGTTTTCTGCAAATATAACGCAAAAAATGGATTCATTGTTGCGAATCAACTAAAATGGCTTTCAGCTTGTAAAAGTTTTGATTAAGCCAGAAAGACTTCGCTGTGCAACATATCGACCCTAATCAGCACTCCCTTTCTCCTTAAATTAAAAGGTAGTTTTGATGTCTCCTTTGTACAACCAAAGCTTTCCAGGGCTAATCAAGTCCTTTTGACAATGACTCCTATACAAATCGAACATGGCGGGATACCTCAGCTTGAATACCAGGGCGAGTCCTTTTCCCATAGCTTCCACACAGTTTATTGTATTCACAAAGTTTGACAATTCGACTTTAACAGGTTGCCTTTTTCTATGAAAATCATTAAACCCTAAAGTACGTTTTTCCAAAAGTGGTTAGAATTTCTTCCCAGTGGTTATCAGTAGTAAATAGTAGCCAGTCTTGCTTATTTTGATTATCATAGTCAGGTTGATCATCATACAGTGTAATCGTGAAAGTGGCATCTTTCGGAATACTGACCTCTGAAGAAAACTCGAATTGTTGATAGTTACCCAGTTCTATTGGAGCTTTCCTTAATCTACCCTTGGGCTCGTGCACCTTAGCCTGTTGTTTTGGCATATACACACGAAGTGAAAAAAAACCTTCATTTGGTACAGCTACGCGAAGCATCTCCTTATCTCCTTCTTTTTCTTCCCTAAACTCAACCTGTTCATTTTCAAGATTGAAAGGAGTAGGGTCAACCTGGATAGCCCTCTTAAACTTATCCGGAATATTTAATTGCTCCAATATGGCTTTTTCTTGCTTTGAGGGAACTAAAATGCTAAGATATTTTATAGGCAGAGCTCGTAAGTCAAGCTCATCCCGGATTAACATCTCTTGCTCTCTTGCATTCATAACCTGCTCTTTTTCATGACGCTGGAACGCACCATCGTGGAAAACATCTGAGAAGTTAAAAACGGAGAGCATTTCCTCAATTGAAGAGAACCTTGTATGTCGTCTTTGCATATTGCCATTGCTGATCTTGATGTCAAGACCTGAAAAACTAAGCAGTCCGTATAAGTTAATTCGGAAAAACACTGGGAATACACACTTTGGATAATCCATACCTTCCCACAGCTGATAGATCGGATCTCTGGTTCGGTAGATTAACCCGAGGTTTTCATTGTAAAATTGGTTGGGTGTCTTCGGTCTAAAGTAAAAACGAGCAAAAGGACGTGGTTTTGAGCTTGATTGCCAAACTGTCCCTGCACTATTATTATATTGCCGGGCCCTGTCACGGGATTTTAGTGCTTGATCCTTAAGGATTTGAATCGCATTGGCAACATGGGTGTAATGAAAAATAAACCCAGCGTTAGGTCGCCCTTGTTCATGCAGATTAACAATAAGCTCTAACAAAGGGGTATTGCTGATATGATCTAAAATGTAATCATATAAACCCCGATCCTCTAAAACGCTAATATTTCGGAGGAGCTGGTGCCATTCCCAATGAACAGAGAATTGATCGATTAAGGCTTGTGAAAATTCAATTTTTTTATTTTGGCTTACTACACCCCAGTTCAGATATTCAGCAAAATGCTCAAGTAGTTCATTTGTCAAAGGAAGTTTCTCTGAGAGAACATCCCAATTAAGGACTTCAGCAAATTCATCTAATATGTCAAAGTTAGGCTGAAATCCCGCAGCTTCCGATATCTTACCCCAGTTTAGTTCTTCCCTGAAGTTGCGGAGGATGCTACGATTGTTAACATCTATTTTTTCTTTTTCAACTAACTTCTCCCAGTCCCATCTATCCTTGTAGCGATTGAGGAATTGCCAGTCGAAGAACAGCTCGTTTTGGTCATTCAGGCGATGAAAGTTTAAATTCTTGTGCGCTGATATGACACTCCAATCATTATCGGAAAGATGCCCCCCCTCTTTAAGCAATTCAACTGTTTCTGGAGTAAGATGAGTATGATCATTTTGAATGATAACCCGCCAATTAACTTCTGTTTTCAAAAGAAGGACTTCAATCATATTCTTATCAAAGAGAAAATCTTTCCGTTCCGATATAACTTTCCAATTCCACGGTTTATCATCTAGTACTATAACAGTCTCTCTATCCACCCATTCCTTGGAAGACAATAATCCCCAATCCCAGTCTTTTTGTGCCACCCATGACCAGTCATCCACTTTAATTTCCTCGCCCTCTTCATTGAAGCCTCGGGCTAGTAAAAGATTTTTATTCAAAGGAAGCGTAGGGTTTCGGGTCAGCTGGCGCCAACTCCAGTTCTTGTCTTGCGTTTGGGTTAATAACTCTATTGACAAAATCAGTTTGGGATGGCCAGATAGTGCTTCAAAGTCCCAGGACTGATCAATAAATTTGATCAATAAATCTGAACTGATCCAAACATATAATCTTTTTGACAAGGCCGTCCAGCTAATCAGCTCAGCATATTCCTCAAGTCTTTCCGGGTTGTAGAAGTATTGTCCTTCATCATTTTTATACGTTAACAATCCACTCTCTGCAGATAAGGCCTCCCAATCCCATTTCGTCCGAAAAGGGTCAATAATGTCAGGAGCCCAGGTGATCGTTGAGATTTTAGAAAGTGCTTTAAAATCCCAATTTTCCTCGAATACATTTAGATACCTTATTCTTTCATTAATCCAGCTTTGGTAGTTTAGGAATTGTTCCCTATCATTCTTCCAAAGTGTAACCAATACTGGATTTGCCGATAGCTTATCCCAGTCAAGCAAGTCTTGGTAGTCTTCTAAATCATTGATAGACAACCTACTTGCCATCTTGTTGCTGGAAGAGATATACTCCCAGTCCCAATCAAATATTGCATTGTCTAATGTCGCTTCGATTGCATTCCACAATTGGCCTGCGGGAATTTTTTTGGTCATTTTCGACCAGGATAAACTTGCTATCTCAGGTGGCACAGTAAGCAGGTAAGCGGCAATTTCAGGTAATTTACTCTCAAGAGAAAGCTCCTCGATAGTAAACACCTTGTCCAGGATATAAGGCCAATAAAGGTGTTGGCAGTATTGGTCCAGGAATGGCGTTGATCGCAGCAACTCCACAGTCAATTTTTCCCGGGTTACAGCTTCCCAATCCCATTTCAAGTCAATATTATCTTTTATGAAATCCCATTCGAGCTTACGAGTCACTGCTTTGATCAGTTCATCTTGCCCAGGTAGATCCGCAAACATTACTTGATTGACAGCAAATGTCGCTTCCACCTCACTTACTGATGCATTATTAAGGACTTGGGGCCAGTTGAATGGGGTGTCCTCATCTTCCGTGGAGATTAGGCGAAAGGTTTCAGATCTGTACCAGTCGATCAGATGTAATATTTCCCTGAAACTAAACCTGAATTGAATACATTCATTGAGTTTTTCCGTTTTCACCTCTTCCAATGACCAACCGTAAAACAATGGAAATTCGTCTAATAGCAGGGATTTTGGGATGCTGTAAACGAGCTTAGCAAAGGCTAACTTTTCTTTGTGTTGCATGATAAAAGCCTTATCAGCAATAAGCCCTTCACGCGAAGAAAGAATAGAGAAATCCCAGAAAAAGTCCGGAAAGTCAGTAACTATCTTTAAGGATCGTACGGTTTGGGAAACGTGTCGATATCCCTTTTCCGATTTAACCTTGTGGGAAAAGGTGGCAAATATCTCTTCAGTCCAGATAAGACATGCATTACTTTCCACTCCCGACAGCCGACCTTCTCCCCAATAAGCTAGTTGGTAAAGCTCAAGGAAATCTAAGCGGGCTTTGTCGAGAAGGACAACCATCTCTTCATTTACATAAAATCTCCTTTCTGGGGAATTGGCAAAGGCTTCTACAGTAGGTATGAAAGCTGGATGGTTAATGAATTCTGAGAAGACCTCATCTTGAGCGTTTAACACACGGGGTAAGATGATTGCCAAATCCAATTTAGACCTCAGCTCATCAAAATTTTCAAGGAGATAAGGTAGATCGAAACTGTCACTTACGTATCTCCACCCCCACTCCAGGTCGGGATGCCTGATAATCAATTCTTTACTAAGCCCAGGCTTCTTCTTTACTAAAACCGGAAGGTGAATTTTTCCATCAGTGAGATGATCAGCAATAAAAAGATCGGAGAGTTTTGGGATTAGCCTATTCCAGTCCGTAAATGTTTCTTCAAGGAGGTCACGACTCAGTAACTGTTCTAATTGGGGGCCAGAGGATTTTTCAATAAAAAGGTCCGTATCCCAAGGATAATTTTGGTAATGAGAGAAAATGTAGTTAGCATCAAAACGCTCGGTCAGGGCTAACCAGTTATGGTATTCAAGGAAACCTTTAAGGTTATCTTCTAGGATATCAAGCGGACAGTTTCGGGCAACCGCATCCCAAATCGAACCCGAGGAGATGCCCTCATGGGTTAATAAGCCGAATAAGTCACTATCCCACTCTACTCTCTCTATTCCCAGGACCTTCTGCCACTCTACATGTTGGCGGTGTCGTTCCAGGTCCGCTGAGCGGATAGGAGTATCTCCGGCGATCAAAGCCCTATACTCAGCATAGGATAGCAAATCATCATAAATTGCTTTATTATCGGGTCTGCTAAGAAGTTCATTTAGTACTTCCAGTGGCTGATCTTCAACTCCAACTGAAATAACATTCCTCCCCTCTGCGATTTTTAGATTAATATCAATTGCGAATGATTCTGCAAATTTGTCTACTGCTTCCGGCTGGACAAAATCCAGCAGATATTCTGATTTCTCTGCTTGGTTTCTAAGGATTTTATTTTTGAGGAACTGACTTTGATCACTGACATCCTGCTCCAGGATATATGATCTACATTTCTTAACCTGGCGAATAGATTGGTCAATGGGAAGCACATAGAAGGGGAAAAAGAAATCATTCTCCTCTTCGTATGACAAATACAAGTGATCAAAAACAGGGGCGATGGCTTCATAAAACGTGTACTTTCTATGGTCTTCCAGTGCATGTTGTCCCCAGTAGTTAATCTCAACCAATTCTTGCTGGGTATTATCGTCTTTAGAAACGGAGATGAGGTCGTATCGCTTAAGTTGTTGAAGGAAATAATCAAATAGTTGAATTTCAGCAACATCTTTAAAAAGATTAGCCGCGGGATCATCCTTCACCCCAAACCCCAGCAGTATGCCCAATTCGTCTTTTGGTAAAACACCCTCATTAACAGCTAACAACTCCAGGATGACTTCATCATAAGGTTCAAAAGCAACTGGCTTTCGAATAAATACCCGATACCAGGCAACCTTCAACGACCAGTCTTTTTTTACGCTAATGATACTCACGATGCCGGATTTAAAATGTCAGAGAATTCAAGCAAACTGCCATTCGGATGTTCAGTAATGGTCTGGAGAACATTTCGATAAATAGGTTTGCTTTCAAAGTGACGGGCATTCCCAACAATGATCAGCAAACGTTTGGCCCGGGAAAGAGCCACGTTCAGGCGATTGGGAAATTCGGCAAAGCCCATGCTGGTCTGCTCTGGATAGCCCTTTATAGCATATTTCTCATAGTCAGGTTGTTGATCCGGGAAATCGGCGATGCAATCGCTACGGACGGTCGATACAATCACTATATTCCGTTCCATGCCCTGGAATTTGTCGACGGCAGAAATTCTTAATGGAACACTGGGGTGTTTTCTCCCTAATTCGTATAATGCGGAAGCCTGGGCACCATAAAAGGTGATCACCCCAATTTGTTTTTCTTCAATAGCCTCTTCATCCCAGTTATTGACAAATTCGAGGTATTCCTGCGTCTTACTGATCTGTCCAATTAGCCAGTCAATGGCTTGGATTTCTCCAGTATTCAGACGAGAGGTGCCCTTTTTGTATTCGGGCGTTTTCACATTAAGCCAGAGTATATGGGTGTCTGAGGATAATACACCTTCAATGGATATGCCGTGATATCGGCTGGCGGGATTATTCAGGTCTCGATCATCAACCCCTAGGTCTACAGGTGTCACCAAACCGCATTCCAACCCTCCCTCGTCCAAATAAAATTGTTTGATCGTTTCATTGATCGCCGGGTGCATCCGGTATTGCAGGTTAAACGTGGATTTGAAATGATGGGGTACTTTATTGAATAGAAACTCGAAATGGGATTGATCAAATAGATTATGGTTTCTCTTAATAATCCTCATTAAGCCTCTGATCTTCTTACGCTCTTTGTGATTTTTGCTTCTAACCAGTAAGTATTCAAGCTGTTCCAGAAACTCACCGCTATCCACCATAGGTGGCAACTGCCGGTGATCTCCTATAACGATCGCTTTTTTACCGTACACGAAGGGCAGGGCAAGTTCTGGAGGAGTAGCTTTACTAGCCTCGTCCTGGATTACCAGGTCGAACGCTATTTGAACTCTTCGGAAGCTTCTGTCAACAGGGGCGCCATGATATGTGCTGATGTAATCTCTGAAGAAGCTGGTCATACCTCCCGTCGAGGTAAGTTGTCCAATGGAACTACAGGTTGCTCCAACTACATTAACGTGACTCTTGTAGGTATCGACAAAAAGCGCCCTTGTTTCCTCCTTTGGATCACACAGAAATCGTTCCCACTTTTGGATGATCTCTCTGGTGTTGTCTGTGGCTTGACGCTGAGCTCTACTGGAAATTTGTTGCATCCAGTCCTTGATGATATTAGCTTCCGGCAGTAGGCCTTCTTCTTCATCAACCTCAGCTTGGTTTTCACCAGTCTCCATCCAGTTTTTTATCCTTGCAATAGAGAAGCGGCGGCCTTCCTTGTCTAATCTCTCTTCAGCCCCAAAGCGAATCGGCTTTATAAGGGTGTGGTGTTCGCTCCGTAATTTATCCAGAGCATTATCGACGGCCAGGTTGGTTTCCGAGGTGACCAGTATTCGATAGGGTTGTTTACTCTGTTTTGTATTGTGTTTTTGAATATGTTGCCAGATGATTTCAGCAATAGCTGTTGATTTTCCAGTGCCCGGCGGGCCTTGTATAATGAAGAGGTCATTAGCCATAAGTGACTTGGCAATGGCTTCTATTTGGCTGTCATTGATCCTATTGGGAGGTGTTAGTAATTGTTCCTCTATGCTTCGTTTGGTTTGTAGATAATCAGTCGATGTCCTGATGTCCTTATTGCCAGGCTCGTATTTGCCCGGATCGATCAATAGTTGCTTCAATCGAGAATTGACCATGGATGCTCCTAGTCCAAAAATCGCCTGGATCGTATCCTTCAGTCGATTGATCTTTTCTCTTTCTCCAAAAAGAGGAGCTTCAAGGGTGATGATATTCCCGAGGAAAAAAGACTGGAATAGCTGTTCTGTAACTAATCTTAGTTTAGGATACCTAACCTCCATGATCGTGCCTGCTTTGTCACGGTCATGATTGATAATTACTTCTTCTCCTCGCAAGTACTGCAGGTGACTTTCTGTTTCCTGCAGATATTCCTCTTCTCTAAAGATAATACTGTAGCGCAGCCGGCCTTCATCGATTGCACTTAGTGATGCTTGAAAACGACCAGGAGTAAGTTGACCCAGCCTATTCTGTATCCTATTCCTTAGTAGAAAAGCATCATCACGCTCATTAATATAAACCCTGAAATCAAGTTTAGTACCCGCGGAGTGAATAGTTGATTGGACACTTGGTATTTCTTGGAAAGCCTGTATTACTTCGCGGATGGGAGACTGATAATGCAACCGAACTTTATAGCGATGATTATCAAATATGTGAATATCGAAATCCTCAAATTGCTTGAGCCTTCCCAACTTGCTTTCCAGTTCTTTTTTGTTGATGAAGTCAAAAGAAATTTGCCGGGTTCTTCCACTCACAAAAACAGTGTCATCGTCCTGAAACTGACTACTAATGTGAGCCACTAGTTTATTGGCATTGGTGTAAATGATATACTGCCTCGTTTCTACCCGAAAGGATCCTTCCGGGAAATAGTGGCGCATCGATCTTTTTATCCAGACCTTCTCAAATCCAGAATCAGGTTCCTCCTCCCCTGATAAACGTCTTATAGGAAAGTGGAACGTGTTACCAATAGGTTTCGGGAGAATTCTGGACCGAAACGAATCATTTTCCCCCTCATAGAAGATTTTCTTCTGTTTCCGTTGTACCTCGAACTCGTCAAAAGCAGCTGGTTCAACAACGACTACTATGTGGTATTCGTGATAGGATGCAAAGTGGTCAGGTATTGCCTCGTGAAGATGCCTTCCCTTTAACTGAGGTTGATTTACAATCGTTTTTATTTCTAGGAAAGGATCCTCAAGGTCTTCCCCTTCATCCACTGTTTTGCGAAGGACCTTTCTGAGATGCAAATAATAATCACCATCCTGGTTGATGGGAAATACTGCCCCTATGTTGAGATCGCGCGCAAATCCATCAATTTGCTGTGCAAGATGGTCAATCTGTTCAATGTCTTCAAGGGAGCAGAGCGCCACCCCTTCCTGAGAAACGGAAATGTCGCGACTCGTGAGTAGTAGGCTAACTGGATCTGCCTGTAACTCAACCCGACCGGTCAAGCATGGCCGAGGAACAAAATCAAAATAGTTGGCGTCACAGTATTTGACAAACTCATTTAACCGGCCTTGATTAATAGAGTCAAGTCCGTCAGTTGAGAAGAGAAAGTAACCTTCTTCGAGATGAATATCATCATCTGAGATATCTGGGAATGTGTCTTTGATTTTCTGGATAATATCCCTGCGCGGACTCTCTATGAATTCTACAACATGTTCTCCTCCCTCATTACCGCTCAGGTACTTAACGTGAAATGGACGAGAATACTGCCCCGTCATAAGCTCCTGGGCGTCAATGTAGGCTTCCCATATTTTCATCATGTCCTGGGACATCATAATAGTATTGATTAAGTTATCTCTTCCTCGACACCTTCTTCATCCGCCCCCAAAACACCACCCCCGGAAAATACTCCACCTCTCCCCCGTTCTCCAACTCATACTCATGCAACCGCTTATTCCCGATCCGCCAGAAAGCCAGGATATCCGCACCAAGATCTTTGGCGCCCCTTATAAGTTCTTCTTTTAGGGTAGCATCCATCCGTATAATCTCAGCCTTTTCACCGAAGGCGAAAATGGGGGTGATCAGTAACCCCAGGCTGTAGGCATGTTTCGTGTTGTAGAAAGCACCTTTATCTTTGATCTGATCTGTTTGTTCTTTTGCATCGGAAAGCAAACCGGCGGCAACTTTGTAAAAAGTGAATTCCTTCTTTTCCGGATAGTAGCGCGTCCATTCATTTTTTACCTCGATGAAGCAGGTAACCTCTTTCGTAGCCGCCCAGTAATCGACAAAGCCGTTACCCAGGTACTCCCATTTTTTGGTGCGCTTCTTTACCCGTTCCATGGGGAATTCCTGAAGAAAGTTATTCTTCGTTATTTTTCCGAGCGCCAGAGTGATGAAGGTCTTAATCTGTTGCTCCCGGTATTCAAAGGCGTGTTCTTTGAGGCTATCCGGTTGGCAATCGAAATATTTTTTTAGCTCTTCTATTGTTCCCCGCGCGAGATCGTTGAAGAATTGATAGCCCTCTTTGCGGACAGGCATAGCACTATTTTGGGCCAGGCAGAGGTAATTTGAGGTTCTCTCAATAATTTTCTTCATATTATGTATAGTTTCCAGTGGCAAGTGTGCACTAATAATTTTATACGGGTACTTCCTGGCTTCGTTGCATCCTACATTGTTAAAGTTAATGGCTATTGAAAAAAGGCTCACTCCCCCCGCCGCCACCCCGCATAGATCTCCGTCCGCTTCTGAAAAGCCTCCGGGCCGCCTTCCATGATCCGGATGATGTTCTGCTGATTGTCTCTGGAATCGATGCCGCCGGCAGTAAACTGCAGTTTGTCATCGAAGTACTGGCAACAGAGGATCTGCTCGCAATCTCCCAGGACCGGAATATTGGGGTTGTGGGTGGCAAAAATGAACTGTGTTTTGTGCTTGCTTTTCAGCAGGGTTTCCACTACCTCCTGGTAGATGGACTGACTGTTCAAGTCGTCCTCCGGCTGGTCGATGACGATGAGGTCATTGTCGCCCATGGTTAGGGTAAACAGGATCAATGCAGAGGCGCGCTCTCCCACAGAGTATTTTTGAATAGGGCGGCCTTGATAGAGCAACTCAAAATGGTGAGGGCTCTTGTAGGTGAGGAGCTCTGCTTTCCGTTCTTCGAAGCGGTTCTGGAAATTCAACAGGTGGCTGCCACCACTGAGAATATCTGCCAGGGAGCTTTCAGGGTCGTAGAGGGCCTCATAAATGGCGATGGTATCCTTATAAGCTTCGGCGATGTTTCTGAAATATTCTTTCCGGATATTCGTACGCTGGAAAAACCATTCAAGCGCTTGTGCAAATTCCTCTTTGTCTCCATGAGCCGTAAATTGCACACTAACGCCTGCTCCTTCCTCATTGATCATCTTAATCGCCTCGGTATATTTTTCCGCTTCTTCTTTGTGAAGAGCACGTAGCCTCTTAAGCGCCTTTGAAAGCTGCTTCTGAAGTTTTTCTTTCTGCTTCAGCTGTCCATCCAGGGATTCCAGCTTTTGCTCTGTCGCTTTTAATTCCCGCTTATACTTGAGATAATCATCCGCTTTTAATTCTCCATCTACGTTTACGGCCCGGCGGACTTCAGCAAAAGCCTCCTTTTCATCATTATAACGAGTACTGAGTTCTTCTCTAATCCGCTTTAATCCCGCCAATTCCTCTTTTTCCATCTGTCCTGTACGTTTCTCCACTTCTTCCAGGTAGGATTGTATTTGCCGGATAAGCTTTTCGGCTTCTCCAAAATCCTTTTTGTTTTCCTTGCTTTTATGGTCCAGCAGTTTTTCAAGACTCGATGAAAAATTTTCAATTGCCGACTTGAATTTCTTAAACTCCTTTTCGCTTTTTTCTTCCATCATACCAATATGATCCACGTCCGCCTCAAAGCCTTCCTGCCGGCCCAGTTTTTTCTTAATATCGTACTTATCAAACAATCTAATTTTTTCTGAAAGTTGCCCCTCTTTCAGCCTTAAAGCTTCGGCTTCTTCCTCCACCTTATGCAACTCGTCTATCTGGCCGATAATATCGCTTACCTTTTCTGCCTGTTTGCTGATCCTTTCCTGAACCTCTTTTAAAGCGGAGCCAATGAATTTATCCAGAAAACTTTGGTTGAATTTGTCGTTGATATTGGAGAGGTCTTTTTGACCGAAGTATAAGCCGGAAATGATTCCCTCGCTAATAGCCATTTGCACCTCATCACCCAGGTCATTCAGTATACGAGGGAGTTCTCCCAGGGTGCGTTCTATGGTATAACGCTGCCTTTTGCGTCCTGTTATTTTTGCAATCCCTTTACCTCCACTTCCCATTAGGTTACTTACCACATCCTCCTTATATTTTGTATCCATCGCATTATCTCCGAATTCCAGGTCAAGAATATAACGCACTGTTTCCAGAATGGACGACTTCCCGGCGCCGGGTGTCCCAATCAGGCAATTCAGATCGGCATTGAAGTAAATAGTTTGCCCATCCAGTTTCCCGCCCACAAAGGAAATGGACTCTAAATGGGCATGGGAAGGCTCAGGGGACTCGTCTGGCTTCACCCGGATCTCATGGTTGGCTAAAGCAAACTTTACGGCTTCAAAGCTTGGGGCTCCTAACTTGATATAGGTTTTCTTATCCTTCCCATTCTGCCGATGCGCGTTTCCAACTTCCTCCAGACATTTACAGTCCGAGCCTTCTACAAAAGCGGGGAGTGGGCATTTTGCTTCTTTAAACCACTGCTTGAGGTTTTGGATTTTATCGCGCGTACGCACCTTCTGCATTCCAAGCACAAACTTCCGGAAAAGCGGATTTTCAGCAAACTCTTTGACCCTCCCGCCTTCGAGTTCTTTATAGAAACCACTACTGTCCTCGATATGAGCCAGAACAATAAAGCTGTCCCGTTCTTGTGTGCAGTACTCCTCAAGTTTTGTCAGAAGCTCACCCATGTTGAGCTTGCAACGCGTGTTCTCATTCTCCCGGTTAGGAATACCCTCAAATGCAGCATTCAGAAAGCCTTCAACATAGTTATGCCCTTGGCTAAACCAGTTATCATTGAACGCAATGAGGCAGTGTATCCCCCTCGCTCCATCCTTCACAGATAATTCAATGCCGGGTAAAAGAAGGATGCCTTCTTTTTTTCCTCTGCTCTGAATAGCCTTAAATTCCTCATAATCCAGCTTGTTGTGGTTAGTGACCACACCCACACCAATGCCCTCTTCCTCCAGGCGTTCCACATATTTTTTCGCAAAAACCCCTGGTTTCTCTGTTTTGTCATGCTTGAATTCCTTGTCTGCATTGGTGTGCAGGTGGAAATCTGCTCGTAACCAGGTAGCACCTGCCTTTAATCTATCCATGAGCGCGAGTTTTTGAGATTTTAAAGCCTGTCTGAATTCTATTTTTCGTTGAACATTTTGTCAAAATGCTTCCAAACCACTTCATAGTCTCTAACCCTATCACACCCCTCAAACGGCGCCGCATACACCACCTCCTCCCCCCGATACAACTCCGACTTCGTAATCGTATAAATAACCTCCCCCGCCCGCTCACACCGCATATTCTCAAACCCCGAACAATCCACCACCTCATCCCCCTTCATCTCACGCACATGCTCCCATTCCTTCCGGTCCAGCCCCACGCCCGTCAGCCCGCGCGAGCAGGTAAAGACGATGTTGCCCCGCCGGTCATACCAGGTATCGTCCTCGTTCTGCTGCAGGACGGGAAACTGCACCTGGTAGATCAAGATCAGCTCTTCCAGCGTCAGCCCCAGGGCCATGGCCGTGAGCACGTCGATCTCCACCAGCGCCCAGCGGCGCTCGTAATAATTGCGCAAAGGGGTATCCCAACTCCACTCCGGGCCGAGAGCGCTCAGGTCCTTGAGGCGGGGGTCTTCCTTGGCCCAGCGGTCCTCGCGGAAGGCGTCCTGCCAGTGGCGGCGCCACAAGGGGGTATAAACTGAACTAATAGAATTTAAAATTAAGGCTCTCAATATCAGTGACTTAGAAAATTTTTCCCCAAGATCAATAGGGAGATTATTCAATATGCTATTATCATACAACCCCGTTTTCCCTATTGATTTTGTGTAAAAGTCTGCAATTATTGAAAATGAAATTGCCGAAAATTCGAGTAGCTTTTCTTGGTCTAGAAAATAGATCGACTTTACTGTGTGAATATGAGAAGTTTTTGGAGGGATGAGAGCAGATCTCAGCGTTCTTTCACTTGTCAGATTTAACATTGCTCTGAAACATACTTTATACTCTTCAATCCATAGCTTCTCTTTCTCTAAGCCATTGATACGGTTGGAAAAAGTTGACAATTCCTCATTTGGGACGTAATTCGTCCGAGGCAGGTAATCTTCCGAGATACGAGTAAGGTCTATAGGGTCATAATCTGAATTTTTGATACATTCTTCTCGTGGGTTTTTGTAAAGAGGATTGGCAACGTCAAAATGGGGTCCGCTGTAAATTAGCTCATATTGCTCAAAATTAGGATCGCGAGTTTCTCGGCGAATTATTCCAGCATTTACTGAATTAGTTTCATCCCAACACACCGTAATTCTAGATTTATAATCTGAAACTTTAGTTGGAAAACGACTCAGTTTTTCTAATACACTGATGACCTGTCGGCTATGAATGTTCACTAACTTCGCACCTGTCCAGTCTTCACTATCCTCAAAAGTGCGAGCCAGAATTTGCAATACTTCAGGCGTAATATGAATGATTCGGTCGTTGTGGGGATGAATGTTCCAAACCATCTTACCCTGCTGAAGGTCCATGACTTTATAGCCTTCTGGCAAACCGTTTCCATTATGGACAAAAGAGCTATCTATCGTAGAGGGGTGGAAAAGATTATTCATGGAATAGAAAAGCACTTCACCTTTCTGACCAGCGTAAATATGAAGGCCATAAGAAACATGGTGGTCGATCTCGGCAAAGAGCATTAACTCATTCTTAAACTGAAAATGATACTTCAGCCGCTGATACACCTCTTCCCGCAATGTTTTGCCCTTGGGGTCATCGTAGATGCCTTCCGGATGCACCAGCCCTATAAATCCCTGAGTAGATGCCAGGGTGAAAGTGTTCTCCAGTATATTCTTAAACAGGTTCGTCTGCTGCCCCACCAGTAGCGGATAGTTCTGGTAGGCATTTAAAAACGTACTCCCCCCCTCATGCTCCAGCGCCTCATCCAGAAACACCTCCTTCAGCGGCGCCGACTCCTCCATCAGCTTCCCCAGCATCTTGCGCACCTGGGGCGCCGAGGTCTTCCGCACGAGCACTTCCGGCCGCTTCTCCGCCACGATGCCCTTTTCCTCGAATTCGATCTTGATCCACGGCGGGTTCCCCACGATCACATCGAAGCCGCCCCGCTCCCGGAAGACCTCCACAAATTCCAGCTGGTAGTGGAAGAAGCGGTAGCGGCGGGCGTACTGCTCCACGAGGCGGCGACGGGCGGTGGGGAAGAGGAGGGTGTCCTGGCGGTCGGCGTATTGGAGGATGGCCTCGGAAGCCCCCCCTAGCCCCCCCGAAGGGGGGGAATACGTGGCGCGGCGCAAAGCGCTCTGCGGGGGATCAAAGAGCTCTGCCTGTTTCGCCTGTTCCTGCTTCGGAGAAGGCTGCTCTTTTTTTTCCAAACGCGCCATCTCCTCCTCCAGGTCGATATCGAGGATGTTGATCAGGTCGTTGTACCACTCCTCACGGGTGGGCAGGTCGGCGGCGCGGCGCATATCCCAGTACCAGAGGGCGCACCAGTAGTCCATCACCATTTTGAGTTTGAAGTAGGGGGCGTTGGTCTTGCTGCGGTTGGCGGCCAGGCGTTCCTTTTCCTCGTAGCTGCGCAGGTCGAGCTCGCACTGCTCCTGCAGGCCGAGGGCGCCCCAGATCTCGGCCTGGCTCTGGGTGCAGGCGTTCACCTTGGCCTGAAACAGATAGTGCTCCACCAGCAGGCGGTCGATCCGGCGGCAGATGGCTTGCAGGCGCCGGTGCTCGTGGGCGCGGATGGGCTGGAGGAAGTCTTTGCGCCATTCTTTTACGCGCTCGTATTCGGCGGGGTATTCTTCTTTGAGGAGATTGATGCCGGTGGAGGGAACCATGTTCTTGTCGGGCAGGAGGAAGTGGTAGATCTCGTCGGGCCGGCGGTGGGCAATGCTGTTCGCGGTTCGCCGTTCGCTGTTCGCGGCGGGGAAGGACAGCATGCGGGGTGCCTGCTCCCACCATTCCTTTTTGGCCTTTTTGTCTTTGGGGTCGAAGAGGAAGTCTTTGGCGCGGTACACCTTCAGCCAGGCGCCCACCACGGCGTTGCCCACGCCCAGGCGGTAGCCGAAGAAGGGCGTCTCCATATCGCGGTGGATGACGTTGAGCCAGAGGGCCAGCTTGCCCAGCTCCACGGCGGTGGGGTTGAGGTCGACCCCGTAGACGTTGTTGGTGGCGATCCAGGCTTTCACCTTTTGCAGTTCTTCCTGGTATTCGCCGGGGTTCACCTTTTCTCCGCGTTCCTCCTGCCGGTAGTTGAGATAGGCCTCCGCCAGCTGGTTGATCGCTTCATTGTGGAAGGCGGCGGCGCCCATGGCCGGCTCCAGCACCTTGAGGCGGAGGAGTTCGCGGGCTTCCATCTCGCCCTTTTCCAGCCGCTCCAGGATGGGCTTGAGGGTGTATTTTACGGTCGTCTGCGTGAGCACCTCCGGCGTGTAGTAGGAAGCCGATTTCTGCCGGTCGCGCCCGCTGAGGCGGTAGATGAAGGCGCCGCGGGGGTGGACGACGGTGCGGCCTTCCTCATCGTGAAGGATCTCCTCCGTTTCGAAATCGCCCAGGCGGGTGCGGGGCACCAGGAAGGTGCCTTCTTCCGGCTTGCCCTTCTTGTGCACCTCGATGTAGTCCTGCTCGGCGAAGAAGCCGCGGTAGGCCAGCAGCCCCTCGTAGACGCTGCCCAGCTGGTTGACGCCCAGGTTGGCGTAGGAGATGCGCCCGCGCGCCCGCCCGCGCTGCTGCCTGGAGAGGCTCAGCCGCCGGATGATCTCCTGCCAGATGAAGTTGCGGAAGCGCACGGCCCGCAGGTGGTGCAGCTTGTCGTCGTCGAAGAGGGGCGAGTCGAGGAAGCGGAGGCGGAAGCTCTTGTTGTCGCTCTGGGGTTCATTCTCCCGGTAGCCGGTGCTCAGCAGTCGGAAAAGAGTGCTCAGGGAGTCGTGAAAGAAATAGCTGTTGCGGGCGTGCTCCGAGTTGAGGGGCGACTGCTCCAGGTCGCGCAGCATCTCCAGGCTGTAGCCCCGCTGGTAGACGGGGTCGCTGATGGGCAGGATCTCCAGGTCGGGCCGGCTTTCCGCGTAGAAGAGGAAGAGCAGGCGGTAGATGAGGGTGAGGCAGTCGTCCTTGAGCTCCTGGGCGAAGCTGTCGTCCAGGCTGTGCAGGTCCTGGCCCTGCTGTTGCAGGTACCAGACCGCCTCGTTGGCCAGGGCCTCCACAGCGTGGATGATGCCCTCCTTGAGGTCTTTGGTCACGGCGTAGGCGCTCTTGTGGGAGTCCTCGTCGAGCTGCTCCATCAGGATAATGTCCGAAGCGGGCGCCAGGGCCTCCTTGCTCAGCAGGAAGTAGAAGAGGCTGTAGTAGTCGCGCCGGGTGGAAGCTTCAGAAAAGAGCTCCTCCAGCTGAAAGCGGAGGTAGCTCCCCTTGAACCACTTTTCGTACTGCAGCAGGTAGAGCTCGCTGCCGGCCAGCAGTAGTATGTAGTGGGGCCGCCGGTGCTGTTCGATAAGAAATAGGGCCGAGATGGCGTCGTTCACCACCGATGGGGTGAGGTGGACGTCCTCCTCGGTGATGCGGAAG
Source organism: Lewinellaceae bacterium (assembly GCA_020636215.1). Taxonomy (GTDB): domain Bacteria; phylum Bacteroidota; class Bacteroidia; order Chitinophagales; family Saprospiraceae; genus JACJYE01. The sequence goes on along the minus strand of JACJYG010000019.1, from coordinate 5,563 downwards.
ACGTTTTCCCACTGCGCGCGGTAATAGACCTGCTCGAAGAGCCCTTCCGGCTCCTCATCGCCAACCTGCACCATAGGCTGCATTTCCATCACGAAGAGGTGGGGCTTCTCTCCCCGGTAGAGCCGGTGGCGGACGGGCACTACTTCCTTCTCTTCCAGGTGGAAGAGGTTGTCGTATTCCGCCTGGCCGCCCGGATAGCCCAGGGCGTTGAGCAGGTGGGTGTGGAACTCGTGGGTGAGGCAGATGCGGTCTTTGGGGCGCAGGCGTTCTTCGAGCAGGGCCTGCTTGTAGCGGTAGTAGCGGTCTTTGAGGGCGCTGATGCGTTTGTTGAACTCCTTGCGGTCCGCCGCCGCATAGCCCGACTTGTCGAAGACCTTGGCGGGGAAGTCTTCGTCAAAGTAGTTGGTGGCGAAGTAGTCGCCTATGTTTTCTAGGAAGCGGAGCATTTGTTAGTGCTTGGTTGTTAGTTAGTTGGTGCTTGGTGCTTGGTTTTTGGGTGCTTGGTCGTTAGTAGGGTTGGTTGGGGTTATTTTTAATTTTCGTCCGATAGCTATTGACCATACGCTGTTCCTGGTGCAAATGGGTTAGGAGTTCTACCACTTTGGTAGAGAGGGCCGGGAAATTTTCCTGAACGATCAGCAACTGGGTCTCCAACTCGAAAGCGGAGCCGATCGCGATATCCAGGTGCCTTCGCAATTCATGATCCGAATCGCGGCCGCAGCCTTCTGCAATATTGGAGGGAATAGAGACCGCTGCCCGGGTCATCTGGCTTACCAGCCCAAACTTTTCTGTTGAAGGCATTTCTTTTGCCAGTTGATAAACCAGTTTAACAATATCCATCCCCTGGCTCCAGATCTTTAATTTACGGAAGTCTTTCATTTCCAAAAATCGTTTTTTTTGTCGCCCCTAATTGCTTGGTGCTTGGTGCTTGGTGCTTGGGGATTTAGGCACCCGTCCAGCAGCCCCCGGACTGCCAGAACTAATGACTAATCACCAATCACCAATGACTAATCACAGAAGAACACCCCCAGCACCTTCAAATACGCCTCATTATTCAGCTGCGTCATATCCTGGTAGAACTGCGACTTTTCGTTGAGGATGGTCTCGATCTCGTGGAGGGTATCCTCGCGGCGGCGGCGCAGGAAGATGGTGTCAGCCTTATCCTGCAGGTCTGCTTCCAGTTGCGCTTTGGACTGTCTGGCCCAGTCTTCCAGGTGCCGGCGGTATTCTTTCAGTTTGTCCTCCATTTCGATCTGCAGGGCCAGCTGCCGCTGGTTCATATGCAACTGCTGGGCGTAGCTGATGGCGTCAGGCAGCGTTTCCTGCAGGCTCTCCAGGTGGGCGGCTGTGATCTCCTCGGTGTAGAGGGTATCCGTCAGGCGGAACTGCTGCAGGAACACCTGGAGCGGAATGGGTTTGCAGACAAGGCCGCCCTCGCCGTCCACCCCCACCGTGAAGAAATCGGAGAGGACGGGCTGCCCCAGTCCGTTGGACACCTGCCCGTGGAAGATGTAATAGCGCTCTCCCGACGGAATGTTGCGCGTGCGGGCCACCGGCGCCACTCCCTTGTCGATATCCGCTTCCAGCTTGGTCATCAGGTAGCGGGCGATGGGGTGAGCGTCGTAGAGGATCTGGAAGCGCGCCCACTCGCCGTCCTTTTTCCGGGCCTCGGCGATGGCCTGCTGCACCACGTCCCGGCGGGTGGTCAGCTGGTACACTTCTCCGAAACGCGGTTTCGCCTCGCGGGGAACATCGTAGAGGATGGCCTCCAGCTCTTCGTCGTTGAGCACCTCCAGCATCTCATCCACCCCGATCTCGGCCTGATTCGGCTGCAGGGCGCCGCGCGATTTAAGGTAGTCCACCAGCGCAGCGAAGAATTCGAAATCGGAAGCATAGAAAGAAGCATCCTCCAGGATGGGCGCCTTTTCCTCCACTGCCGGCGTCGTTTCCTCCTCCGGGCCGAAGAGGCTGCTGAAGTCGAACTCCTCTTCCAGATAATCCTCATCCTGATCGGCGATGGCCTCGGCCACCTTTTTTTCCTCCTCCCGGGCGTCGTACAGGTGCATGACCGCGCCGGCGTCGCCCAGCGTCCGGTACACCTCCTCCTCCTTTTCGGTGAGCCGTTCGATGATATACAGGTCGGTCTTCAGCCCCGGCAGTTCCGACTCGGCGACCAGGTAATAGATGAAGGGGGTGTCCTTCTGCCCGTAGCGGTCGATGCGGCCGTTGCGTTGCTCCAGAGTGATGAGCGACCAGGGAATATCGTAGTTGAACATGCGGTGGCAATAGAAGTGCAGGTTGACGCCCTGAGAGCCGGCGTCCGAGGTGAGCAGTATACGGATATCCGAATTCGCCTTACCGAAATCGTCGACCAGGTGCTGTTGTTCCATATCGGTCAGCCCCCCGTGGAAAACCTTCACCTGATCCTCGCTCAGGCCGAAGTCCCGCTGTATCTTTTCCTGCAGGCTGCGCAGGGTATCGATCCGTTCGGCGAACACCACCAGGCGTTCATCCTTCCGGCCGCCCTTCCAGCCCAGATTCTCCAGCTCCCGGCAGAAGCGGCGGTACTTGGCGTCCGCCCCGGCGGCGAGAACCGCCTGCAGGAGCCGCTGCGCTTCCTCCAGCGCCTCCATGTTATCCTGTATGGCCTCCTCATCCAGCTGCAGTTCCTTCTCCTCCACCCGGCGGATGCGGTTGTTCACCGTTGCCAGGGCGGCTTCCGGCGAAGACATATACGCCTTGAACAGGCCGATGGTAAAGAGGAGGTCCTGCCAGTGGCTGCCATTGCGCCCCCGGGCGGCGGCCCTGCCTTTGAGGTGCTGCTGGAATTCCAGGAAAGCCTCCTCCTCCGGCAGCAGGCGGGCGCCCAGGCGAACGATCTCCCGGTCCTGAAAATTGGCGCGGATGCTGTCGTCCTGTATATCGTTCTTGAAGCGCCGGACGTAGTAGGGCTCCACATCCGCCTTTGTATAATCACCATGCTGCGGGATGGCCGTCGGCTCGATCATACTGATCAGGTTGGCGAAGCTCTCCTTGCGGCCGTTGTGGGGGGTGGCTGAAGTGAGCACCAGCGCTTCGCAGCGCGTAGCGAGGAACTGCGCCAGGCTGCCGCGCTGGCTGGACGTATTGGCCACCGTATGGCATTCGTCAATCACCACCACATCCCAGCGCGTCTTCTCGATATAGTGGCGGAACTTGGCGTTGTTCTTCAGCGTATCGATGGAGATAATCGTCTTGTCATAATAATCAAAGGGGTTCTTATTGGCCGGCAGTTCCGCTTTGATCTGCTCGATACCCACGGAGTCGAGGCGCACCAGCGGGATAGCAAACCGGTTCCAGATCTCCTGCTGGAACTGCGCCAGGATGGACTTCAGCGCCAGCACCAGGATGCGTTGCCCCTTGCCCCGTTCGATCATTTCGGTGAGGAAGATACCCACCTCTACCGTCTTGCCCAGCCCCACGCCGTCGGCGATGAGCAGGCGCGGCCGGGGCAGCTCCAGTGCCTTCAGGGTCGGCGTCAGCTGGTAGTGCGCCAGGTCGAAGGCGCACTTATGCGCCAGGGTGATCTTAGAGGAGGTCGAATACGCATTGCGGAACTGGGACTCCAGGAACAGCTTGGTTTGCCGGTAGCCGGCCTCGTAGTCCGGTTGCAGGCGGGTATGGGCGGGGTCGAGGATCTGTATCTGCTGATCGATGCGGGTATCGAAAACAAAGCGCTTGCCCCGGACCAGTTCGCTGATGCCTTCCGCTTCAATGATATGGGTGTCATCGTGGTTTTTCCGGACTTCTGTTACAAGGAAGTCTTCATTTCTTACTGTGATGCGCGTGCCGGTGGCAATATCCATGAGAGCTCGTTGTTAAGCTTTGTTTCGGATTTAAAGTAACCCTTTCTTTCTCTTCCGTAAGGAAGGGAATCCACAAGAGGGCCTTCGTTTTTGTGTTATTGGCAGGTGATTGGCTATTCAGAGGCTGTTTTATTACCGGAAAGATATTACTTTCCCCCTTTCCGGCAAACAAAAGCCCGGTTATACAAAAGCCTTTGGCAGGGTAAAAAACCCAGGCCGTTACGGCAATGCGGATTGTATAGTCATCTCGGACGCCCCCATCATTGAAAGGTAGATGGTTGCGTTGGTGGTAAGTATAGCCTCTTTAGAAGCTGTTTGAATTTGGCTTTTAGAATTTGTTATGAGGTATTTTAGTGCTGATTGAGGCGCCGAAACCGGAGTTTAGCCTTAGCTAAATGAGGATTTTGGCAACGAAAAGCAGCGCAAAAAGAGCCATAACAAAACTGAAGTGTCAAATTCAAACAGCTTCTTTAACAAAAGCCTAATATAACGTTTCTGAGACTAGCAGGCAAGATGGGAGGAGATGATTTTCATCAATTGGCAATCCGGATTGAAGCATTTAGTAAATGCTCCTTTACAACCTTCCAGTAATTCCCATAAATTGAGCCAAATATTGAGAGAATAAGGAAATCAATTATCAACGGCTCCTACATCTAAACGTAAGAGCCTATGAAGAAGAGTTCTCTTTATTGCCTTGCTAAACTGATTTTCCTAAACCCACATTAGAATATGACATACCGGGAATTGCTGGAATCCAACGAACCTGCTTCATACCCAAATCTACTGAAATGCACCGAATGGAAGGAGAGAAGAATGCAAATCCTAGGCAGAGATGGACATATATGTACAGAGTGTTCTACTACCCAAAGCTATAACCACATGAACTTTCACGTTCATTTCAAGCCGGACCACTTCATCACCCCTTCCTCCTTCTTCAATTACCGAATTCCCCTGGCCGAATATAAAGCGCGTTTTGAAATAGGCTCCATCACCATTTACAAGGCTAAGCCATATCCATTTCTTTACGGCGTAAGTAACAGGTACACGCTTTTTGCAGTTGCAGGCCAGGAATTAGAAAAGGACAGCCAGGAGAGATCAGTTGGCTTTTTCCAGAACTATAAACGAGGAGCACTGTATCCGGTTATTCTCCCCAATTTGCCTGTTGACAAGCTGACCATTCATGAACCGCTTGTCTCCACTGAAGCAATTGAGTTGCATGTACACCATAAATACTATGTGCTGGGCCGGCTTCCCTGGGAGTATGAAGATGATGCCTTGGTCACGATGTGTCACCATTGCCATTGGCAGGAACATCAAGAAAATAATATCCTCGTTTATCAATCGGGGCCGGATGGCTTAAGAGAAACAGCTGCTCAGTTGTGCTCGAAATGCTCGGGGGCTGGCTTCTTACCGGAGTATCGGCACGTACAGAGAGGGATCTGCTTTAAATGTATGGGACATCGATATACTCATTGAACTTATTTCTACCTCTCAGGCGAATGCCTTTCGATATTCAACTGCGACTGCTCCTGAATATAAAGCCGCAGGCAGATCGCATTAAAGATGAACTTAAAACCATTGGAAGTGACGCCTGAAGAAATAGAGAACCAGCCATCTACATCCTTCCGGCTGGCCAATTTTGGATAGCTGCTAAAGATGAATGAAAAAAAGTAGCTAATGTTTCCCCCATGTTTCACCCAAAAGAAAAAGGAGTTACG
>JACJYG010000018.1 GCA_020636215.1 Lewinellaceae bacterium | reverse complement strand
TCTTGTTATTTCTGACAATCGTTCTTAATTCATAATCACCTTTTAAGAGCTCCCGAAGGATATAACTTCCTAAATATCCGGTTGAACCTGCTAATAGTATTTTATTCATTGTCAAAATATTTATTAGTCAGTTTATTATGTTTTTGAAAATAGTTCTCAAGTTTCCTTTTTTGAATTACTATTCAAAAAGGGTTTAGAGCTTGTTCTTATTTTCAATCCCATATCTCTGGGCGATCAATTTTCATTGCTCTTAAATACGAAAGGAATTGTCCTGCGTGAACAGATTCGTGATATCCAATGCGCAATAAATATTTTCCAAGGATCTTCTTTTCTCCATTTCCAGGGTGAACGATTTCAGTTTCGCTTAATGCTCTATCCGAAAACTGTCGAACGCTTTCCAAAAATGTATTTCTATAAGGTTCGGCAAACTCTAGTTCGTCAGCAACGCTAATGAAAGGCCGATTTTCCCAAGGCGTTTTATAATTTGTCATATTCCCATTATTGATAATAATATTCCATCCATAATCGGCTTCCAGAACATGCCTAATCATTTCTATCGCAGTCATTGCTTTTTCGTCAGGTTTCCAGTTGTAATAACTCTTAGGAAGTCCTTCCCAAAGTTTGATGCTTTTTCTCCTAATTTCCGTAAAATTTAAAATTATAAGTTCGGATTGAGTCATTTTCTTTGTTTCAAGAATATCGTTTTACATTACAGCGAACGTTTATATATCCACCAATAAAGTTACGTATACTCCCCCTATGCACCCCAATTTAAATCATTATTTCGTATATAACAATGTAGGCCTACGATTATTTTGAACATCTTTGGGGCCGGCCTTTTATGAGCGTTTGTTCAAATTTCATCCGTTGGGCTGAAATTTGAACAAGCTCTTAACTATTTTTGAATCAGATGCCTGCATGCGCATGTTAAGTCGTCCGACGACTGCCTGGTTAATCGGTGATTACTTTTCGATGGGCATTTAACACAAACAAACCCTTCGCTTTAGCCCGCCCGGGCGACACACACTCCTGTCAAAATCCGGGGCCATTGTTTTTTACTCGTCATTAAGTGAATTAATCCCTTGTTCTTTAAGTTTCTCCAAAGCGTCTTTCATTGCTTTAACTTGTTCAGCTGGGTGTTCTTTCCAAACCGAAACTTCACCTACAACTTTAAAGGGTTCAGTAGAACGATAAGATTTTGTAGGATTTCCTGGAAATTTTTTATCTGTCAGGTCTGGGTCATCCTCAATTGCTCCTGTTGGTTCAACTAAATAAATTCTTTCTCGTCCTGCTCCTACAGCGAGTTCAGCACCCCAAATTGCCGCATCTAATGTCGCAGACAGGAAAATATATTTTGCATTTTTTCTTTGTCCAAAATTCGAGTTGTTGCCAACAACAATAAAGTCTCCAACTTTTAGGTCTGCCTTTGTTCCATGAAAATAGGTCTGGGCAAAAGGTGTCGCACCTTGTCCGCCTGATTTATCTCCTTTGTTGTTTTGTTCCATTGTCAAAGTCTATGGTTTATTCTATGTCTGTAGGCCTTTTGCAATGCCCGCCAACGGCAGGCTGTGAAAAAACTCCGACATCCATAAATTATCAAGCAGGGCTGATCGGCTTTCTAAAAGAAAATTTTGGCAGTCCTTGTGTTTTAGCTCGAAATCTATTCAAAATTTCACCCTTCCGTAGTTTTTTCACTACCTGTCCCGCACAGCGGGAGGCTGCCGTTTAGTATATGAAGCCTAGCGACCGAATGGGAGCTAGGATTTCATATAAATTGTTAGCTGCTTTTCTCATTCTTTTCAATATTACATTCCTTGTATTAAATCAATCCCCATTCCTAAAATTATTGCCCCAAGAAAGAAAGTCATCATCCCCAGTAGGTAAGATAAAAAACCTTTCAAATAGCTTGCTTTTTGGTTTTTGTCAAAAAATTGTCCAATTGCCCAGGAAGTATATACTATTGCGATCATTCCTCCTATGTGCAATATTTGTATTTTGGCCGTGCTTTCTATGATTCCGAAAACTGTATAAATTAACATACCAATTCCCATTACGAAACATAGTAAGATTAGAATTTCAAAAAAATTGTATTCATATTTCCTAAAGAAAACTTTAATCCAACCTGCAATGAAAATTGCCATTAAGATATTCGCATAATCGTAATTTTTCTGAATCCATCCGAAAATATTCGTAGTCGCTGACTCTTCAGATCCTCCGGCATTCACATAACCATCTTCAAAGTGAAGGAATTGTTGTGCCAGTGTATAAATCAATGAGGTAATAATGATAAAGATTATCGGTTTTACAAGTCGATTTCTATCTTCAAGAACGAATGTTTGAATATTCTTCCCAGGCCTTAGTAATAATTCTCTTATCGTGTATAAAATTCCTCTTTCGAAGTTTAAGACGCTACTAATTTCTTTGAGAACATATTGTCCGTTGATTCTTTTTAACACAACTGGAGTTCCACAATTTGAACAGTAGTTTTGACTAATTTCAGATTTACATTTTTTACATGTACCAGCCATCATTTATTTCAGATTTCGTTCTTTTAAAACCTCTTTCAATTCCTTATCATTTTTAGAATTGTTGACCATTTTATAAATAAAAAACAGAGGGATTAGTGTAAAAAAACCCCAAGTGTTTTTAGCAACACTCCAAATTATTATTCCAATGCAAAATCCAATTAATAAAGCATTAATAATGGAATCTGATTTCAACTTTTTTGCTTTCTTCAAAAGTTGCTCGTCTGATAATTCTAATAATTCTTTTCTATTCATTGATGTTTTTTGTTAGTACGGTTGCTTTAATTGCAGCGAACGGATACTACTGCCGACGTGCCGCCGCTTAGGCGGCATGATTGGCAGGCAGTGGATTGTTCCATGCTTTTGTATCATTCCTCAAAAGCCACTCCTGCCAGCCGGGGCCATCGGCCAAGCCGCTGGGAAGGGGGCGCTTTTGCCCCGCTTCGTTGTTGGGCGAAGTTTATTTGTAGCAGGATTTATCTGAACGCTTCACCGGCAATGTAAGTGTCAAAAAATTCTTGAAATTTCCAAACCTTTTGATCTCGAATTACAATGAAATGAACAAAATCAGATTCGTATATTTTTTGTGTTCTGATTGCCTTGCATTTCATATTTCCTACTACCGCAACGGAATCCGCATCTGTAAGGAATCTTTGTGGGTTTAGCAGTAGGATATCTTCGGCGCTTTTTCCGATGTTTATCCATTCTAAAAAGCCGGCATGGCCTTTTCTTGTACCAGCAGCAGGATTATATGGGTTTTCTGGTTCGCCCCATTCAACATCATCATGTAGTAATCCCAGTATACTATTTATGTCCTTTCTTGAAAAGGCATCATAGAGTTTTTTTACGATCGCCAGGTTTGTTTCCGTACTATTCATTCTTTGAATATTTGCTTCAATAAAAAACACTTACCTTCAAAAAACTCAACCGTCTGCACCCCCAACGGCTGCAAACGGCGCTCCCCCCTTCTTCCTTAACAAGGCGCTTCCAAGTTAAACTATTCTTTCGTATAGGACAATGTAGGGATATGATTTTTTTAGAGCTTGTTCAAATGCAGCCTGATCAATCTGGGCGAATGGACAGGCCTCCCCGACGGAGCAGCGGGTTTGGCAGTGGAGTAAGTTACTCCCCCACCTTTTCCGGACAAGTTGGGGTACAATGGAAAATTGCGCCCCAACCGCCCAGCTCCCAGGCGACAATTTCCCAACTGGCCGTCGAGGCCTGTTTAGCCAGACACGGAAGAATTCAATTATTCAGCACTTTCAATCTGTCGGTAAATAAAGCTTCATGGCCCCTTTTTTAAACGTTGACCGATAGGCATGGCCGTCAATGATCGAAATTTCGCCCGCCAGGTACTCTACCGGCCCTAGCCCGTAAAGGTGTTGCCTGGGAGAGATGGTGTCGAGGCCATTATATCGCTTTTTGTGAGGAGGAAGGCTTTGGTGCAGTAAGCGGATTTAAAAAAACATCCTTCATCTTGCGCAGGCGACAGGGTGGCAGGCAATGCTAAATCAGGCATTGACCAGGGTTGCAATATCGAATTTCTTCATTTTCAAAAAAGCGGCCATTACCCTTTGCCCTTTTTCCGGGTCATTCATCAGCTCTCCTAAAATGGATGGGACGATTTGCCAGGATACTCCGAACTGGTCCTTACACCAGCCGCACTGGCCTTCTTCGCCCGCTTTGGTAAAAGCATTCCAGTAGTGGTCTATTGCTTCCTGCGTCTCGCATTCCACCACAAAGGAAACCCCCTCATTGAAGGAATAGTCATGAACGCCCGGCCCATCCATTGCAATCAGGAAATAATCGTTCAAATAAAATTCGGAGAATAGCACCTTGCCGGCATGGGCGTCTTCCTTGGGATAATGCACCATTACCTCGGTCCTGGAATTGTCAAATACAGACGTATAGAAGCGGATCGCTTCTTCCGCTCTGCCAAACCTTTCCCTCGTAAATAAAAAGGAAGGCGTGAGATTCTGCCCGGAAGTGCTTTCTTCGTTAAGCATGACCTGCCAGGTCATCCCGAATTTATCCTGCACCCAGCCGTATCGCTTGCTCCAGGGGTAAGTATCCAGGGGCATCAGGGCCTTGCCGCCGGCCATCAGGCCTTTCCATACCTGATCGGTTTCTTCCACACTGGGGCAGTAAATGAAAAACGATATGGATGGATTGATCGTAAACATAGGCCCGCCATTGAGCCCCATGATCTTTTTTCCATTGATCTCAAAAATGACAGCAGTGGGGTTTTCATGGACTATTTTGGAATCACTGAAAACGGAACAATAAAAGGCGGCGGCTTCTTGGGCCTGGCCATTGTACCAAATACAGGGATAGATCGGGTTTGCCATGGTGTTTTTTTTAGAACGTGTTTTTCAGTTAAAAGTAGCGAAAGGATTAATTTCAACCACGTTATCAGTAACGCCTATTGTTTCTCAACATAAATTTCGCCATTTTTCATGACGAAAACCAGGTTAAACATCGTATTTGAAAAATCATTTTCAACATCACCTTTCACAGCAATAATATCTGCATAAGCGCCTTTTTTGAGAACACCAATTTTATCCGCCATATTCATAAACCTGGCAGATAAATAGGTCGAGGAGCGCAGTATATCGAGGGGCTCCATACCTTCTTCCTCATAGGCGATAAGAATATTCTTGGCAGCCTCTCCTTGCGGCATCTCGAAATTAATGTAATTATCAGACCCCGTAAGTATGGTAACCTTTGCTTTAATTGCCCTTTGAAGCCTGTCGCGCATGCCTTTTTTGTAATTTTCAAGTACCGGTTCCTTATCCCCTTCGAATTTCATGATATCCATATATTTATAAAAAAGAGGCTCGGAAATGTCCGTCGGCACCAGGGCTACTCCTTTGGCCGCCATTAAGGCAAGTGTGGAGTCCGCTATTTGATAGCCATGTTCAATGGCATCAACTCCGGCGGTTACGGCTTCCCAAACTGCCAGATCATCGGTAGCATGGGCTGTTACCTTTTTATTATACCGGTGCGCCATTTTGACGATGGCTTGCATTTCATCGATCGTAAGACTGGTATTGTTAGGTGTATTATTTGCGCAAATCTTAATAATATCAGCGCCATAATTCACATGTTCCCGTACTGCATTGATCGCATCATCGACACTCCTTACTATCGTGTAATCATTTTCAATGACCCCTCTTTTGCTTTTCAACAACCCTACCACCTGCCCTCCTTCTGAACAAATTATGGGGCCTGAAACAAACATTCGTGGCCCCACAGTGGTCCCTTCATTGATGGCATTCCTTAGCGCAACATCAAGGAACGGCCCTGAATCGCCCAGGTCTCTCACTGTCGTAATGCCATTTTCGAGAAATGATTTCGCTCGCTTTGCACCCCGCAATACGCGTAAGGCATCCCCCTCAAACAAAATCTGGTCGGTTATATATTGATCTTTCGTTATGGTTTCAAGCGACATCAGATGCGTATGTCCATCAATCAACCCGGGCATCACCGTATAATCTGACAGGTCAATTATTTTCGCACTGTCCGGAATTGAAATACCCGCACCAACTTCCGTTATTTTATTGTTTTCAACTTTGATGGTATAATTGGCCAGAATCTTTCCGTTTTCGGAATCAAAAAACTTTCCGGCTTTTATATAAGTCGGATTACCAGCATCTTTCGGCTGAGCTGTTAACAGCGTTGCACTTAGCGTAAAGACGATAAAAATGCCTACAACTTTTAATTGCCTTGCCATTGTTTTATTTTTTTTATGATAGGTGACGGCCATACTTAGCGAAAGTTTGGGAGTGTTCAAGTGTTTGTGTCCCGTCCCTAGAGGCCGGGTAAATTATCGTGTCCCGTCCTTGAGGGCCGGGTAAAGTTCGAGTTGGGAGTGTTCAGAAGTTCGAGTTCCCTGACCCCCAGTAAAATCAAGGCTTCCCTGATCCTAACGCTGGATTTGACACAGTTATTTGAACATTCTCAACTCCCCCTCCACTAGAACAAAAAACAACCAAAGTTAAAAAGAGAAGCCCGATGCGCCAATGCATCTCCCCCCCTCTCAACTCCCTCAACTTCCTCAACCTTCTCAACTCCCTCAACCCGTCTCCTGCAAAGCCAAGCAACCTTCTCAACCTTCTCAACTTCCTCAACCTTCTCAACCCGTCTCCTGCAGAGCCGGGCAAGCTCCTCAACGCTTCAACGCTTCAACGCTTCCCCCCGCCAACTCCCCCACCCTCCGGGTAATCTCCTCCACCGGCCAGTCCCACCATTTCAGTTCCAGCAATTGTTGAATTTGCTCCTCCGGGAAGCGCTTGCGGATGAGCCGGGCGGGGTTGCCCCCCACGATACTATAGGGCGCCACATCCTGCGTCACAACCGAATAGGCGCCGATAATGGCGCCGTCTCCAATGTGCACACCCGGCATAATGGCGGCTTTGTAACCGATCCAAACGTCATTACCGACCACGGTATCGCCTTTGGTGGGGTATTCTTTGCCGTCCATGGCGTGGGCCCAGCCTCCACCGAAGACGGCAAAGGGGTAGGTGCTGATGGCGTCCACCAGATGGTTGGCGCCGTTCATAATGAACTCCACCCCGGAGGCGATCATGCAAAACTTCCCGATGATGAGTTTATCGGATGAGAAATCGAAGAGGTATTTGACGTTTTTCTCGAAGTTGCGCACGTCCTCGAAGTCATCGTAATAGGTATAATCACCGACGATGATCTTGGGGTTTTGCACCAGATTCTTCAAGAAGCAGAGGCGTTCGATGTTGGGAAGCGGGTAAAGCGTGTTCGGATTGGGCCCTGCGGGCATAGGCGTTGGATTTTGGTACGGCAAAGAAACGGCCGTTTTGAGAAAATGATTCCGAAAAGGCTCAATATTCCCTTGGTTTTCTCTGAAGATGCTATTGATACTCGATCCTTGCAGGAGCCGATACTATTGATATTTACCCGGCCGAGGGTACTGAGGACGGGCTGTGGATACTCGCTCCTTGCAGGAGCCGATACTGTGGATGCTACCTGCAGTATCTATAGTATCAACAGTATCAACAGTATCCACAGCATCCACAGCATCCACAGCATCCCCTTTTATTGCACCCCCACCGGAGGAATCGGTTGCGGCACAATATTGCGCACCGGTTTAGTGCTTTTCAGGAAGGCGAATACGGCGCGCAGGTCTTCGTCCGACATTTTGGCGAAATTGGGCCAGGGCATGGGGGGCAGTATCATGCGGCTGTTGGCCAGGCCTTTGTACTTACCTTCGCGCATGGCGCGGAAGAACTGCTCCTCGGTCCAGTTGCCGATGCCGGTGCCATCGGAGGTAATATTGGCGGCGAAGGAGGTGCCCCAGGGGCCTACGGCGGCGGTGAGGTCCGGGCTGAACAACGCCCAGGATTTCAGCACATCAGGGTCAGCCGACGCCAGGGGCATATCCTGCGGGTAGCCCGAAAAGCGGCGCTCCGGGTCGGGATACGGGCCATTGGGGCCGAACGCCTTGGGGGAATGGCAGTCGTCGCAGCCGATAACGTTGACGAGGTACTCGCCCCGGGCGACTAATTGCTCCTGCGTCAGGCCTGCCGGCTGGCTGTCCGCTTTTGATTTCGCTTCCGCGTCCTGACAAGCGGAAAGGATGCCGCCCGCCAGGGTGGCGAGGGCGAGAAAAACGAAGAACAAACGAGTGGTTTTCATGATAATGGTATTTTAAGTATGCAAATCTATGCCGGTAGTGAACCGGAGAATGAAAAAGCTGTATTTTCGGGTTTTGCCAGTCGCCCGGTTCTGTGTACCTTTATCCCGGCCGAAAATAATCATCTGACAAATCGTGTGATGGAAAGGCCGCACTTAGAAGCTGTTTGAAGTGGCCAATAAAATCATAATTATCACAACCAACTTTACAACTTTATGGCAAACGTCCTGCACCACAGCCTGTTAACCGATTTTGACATCAGCCTCTTCCGTGCCGGCAAGCACTACAAGCTCTATGAAAAGCTCGGCAGCCACGTCATAGAAGTAGATGGCCAGTGGGGCACTTACTTTGCCGTGTGGGCGCCCAATGCCCAGGCCGTTTCCGTCATCGGCAATTTCAACCATTGGAACCGGGAAAGCCATCCGCTCTCCCCTCGCTGGGATAGCTCCGGCATCTGGGAAGGCTTTATCCCCGAAGTTGGTAAGGGCGCACTCTACAAATACCACATCCACGCCCGCGACGGCCGGCACCTGAGCAAAGGCGACCCCTTTGCCTTGTTCTGGGAAATCCCCCCCAATACGGCTTCTATCGTCTGGGAACTGGATTATGAATGGAAAGACCAGGCCTGGATGAAAAAGCGCAAGGAAAAAGCTGGCCTGGAGCAGCCGTATTCGGTCTATGAGGTGCACATCGGCACCTGGAAGAAAATCCACGGTGGCATGCGTAGCCTTAGTTATCAGGAAATGGCCGATGAAATGGTCAGCTACGTCAAAGAGATGGGCTTCACCCATGTGGAGTTCCTGCCGGTGATGGAGCACCCCTACTTCCCTTCCTGGGGTTATCAGATCACCGGTTACTTTGCGCCCACCAGCCGATTCGGAACGCCGCAGGATTTCATGTACCTGATGGATGCCTTCCACCAAGCCGGTATTGGCGTATTGCTCGATTGGGTGCCTTCCCACTTCCCGGCCGACGCCCACGGCCTGGCCGATTTTGACGGCACCCATCTCTACGACCACGCCGACCCGCGCAAAGGGTTCCACCCCGACTGGAAGAGCTGCATTTTTAACTATGGCCGCCACGAAGTGCGTTCCTTCCTCATTTCCAACGCACTTTTCTGGATGGATAAATACCACGCCGATGGCTTGCGGGTCGACGCCGTAGCCTCGATGCTTTACCTCGATTACAGCCGCGAAGCCGGGCAATGGATTCCCAATGAATATGGCGGCAACGAGAACATGGAGGCCATTTCGCTGCTCAAGGAATTCAATGAAGCTGTTTACGCCGCCTTCCCCGATGCGATGACCATCGCGGAAGAATCGACTGCCTGGACGGGCGTTTCCCGGCCCACTTATACCGGCGGCCTTGGCTTCGGCCAAAAGTGGATGATGGGTTGGATGCACGATACCCTGAGCTATTTCAAACACGACCCCATCCACCGGCAGTTCCACCACAATGAGATCACGTTCAGCCTGGTTTACGCCTTTACCGAAAACTTTATGCTGCCCTTGTCGCACGATGAGGTCGTACACGGCAAAGGCTCCATTATGGACCGCATGCCCGGCGATGAGTGGCAGCGATTCGCCAACCTTCGGCTGTTGTACGGATACATGTTCACCCACCCCGGCACCCAATTGCTCTTCATGGGCGACGAATTTGCCCAGACTAGTGAATGGAACATCGAAAAAGGCCTGGAATGGTGGCTCACGGAGCACAAATACCACAAGGGAATGCAGGATTGGGTGAAGAAATTAAATGCATTCTACCGCCACAGCCCCGCTCTGTACGAACTGCAGTTTAGCCCCGAGGGCTTCCAGTGGATCGACCATGGCGACTACCAGAACAGCACCATTTCTTACCTTCGGTATGGCAAGGACCAGGAAAAACCCCTGGCCGTCATTTGTAACTTCACCCCGGTGGTGCGCCAAGGCTACAAAACGGGCCTGCCGCTGTCCGGCGTCTGGAAGGAAGTGCTCAACAGCGACGCCAAAGAATATGGCGGCACTGGGCTAAACCTCAACACCGGCAAGCTGGAAACTGTGCAGGAAACCTGGCACGGCCGCCCTTACAATGTCGAACTCACGCTGCCACCCCTGGGTGTCGTGGTGCTGGAACTGGCCGAACATAAAGTGACGGCCAAGAGCACCACAAAAGCCAAGGCGGCGCCAAAGGCAAAAAGCACCCCGGCGGCAGCCAAACCCAAGGCAAAAAAAGCGCCATCGCCCCGGACGGGGACTGCGAAGAAGACTGGGAAATAAAGGATACACAGGGCCATATTCCATTGGGCAATGTTCCGAACTTTTATTAGATTCGGGGCAAACCCTCTGGAAGCATGAAAAACAGCAGCGAAAAAAAGAAAAAGAAAGCCAAGAGCGTAAAGAAGAAAACCTCCAAAACCCGGCGCGTTTCCTACCACCGTCAGCCGGAAGAGATGGAACTGAACGCCTGGCAGATAGCGCTACGCCGACAGTTCGCCCAACAGGAGGAATATGTGATCGAAAACGTAGGTGAACAGCCGGTGTGGTCAGAATTCCGGGTGGCCAACCCCAAAGTGGCCACTGCTTACCGGGTTGCGCTGAGGGCCAAAGAACCCGGAGCTAATTTCTGTTCCTGCCCGGATTTCCGCACTAATACGCTGGGCGTCTGCAAGCATATTGAAGCTGTCATCCACAAGCTATGGCATACGCGCGGCATGCGCCAGCATTTCAAAAAGCCATACGAAGCGGTACATTCTTCGGTTTTCCTGCACTATGGAAAAGAGCGCAGCATCCGTCTGCGCATTGGCTCAGAAGCTGAAGAACAACTGCGGAGCCTGGCTCAACCATACTTCGACGAATCGGGTATTTTGCGCCCGGAAGCCTACCGGCAATTCGAGCGATTCCTGGAATCCGCCCGCCAGCTAAGCCCTGCCTTCCGTTGCTATCCCGATGCACTGGAATTCATCCTGCAAAAAAGAGAAGACGAACAACGGGAACAGCGCATCGCCGCCATTGCCCAGCAGGCAGATGGCTATCTGGGGCAATTGCTCAAGGTCAAACTCTACCCTTATCAGCAAGAAGGGGCGCTTTTCGCTGCTACCTCCGGGCGTTGCCTGCTCGCTGATGAGATGGGCCTGGGCAAAACCCTTCAGGCCATCGCCGCTGCGGAATTATGGAGAAAAGAGTTCGGCATCTCCCGGGTGGTCATTATCTGCCCGACTTCGCTTAAGTATCAGTGGAAATCAGAGATCGAAAAATTCACGGACAGCAGCGTTCAGGTTGTAGAGGGGCCGCCTCATCATCGGCGCGAGCTTTATGAGCAAAGCGAAGCCTTCTACCTGATCCTGACCTATAACATGGCCATGTACGACGCAGCCCATCTTCAGGCCTTGGAGCCCAATGCCATAATCCTGGATGAAGCCCAGCGTATCAAAAACTGGAATACCAAGATTTCCCGCGCCATCAAACAATTACAAACAGACTATGCCCTCGTGCTTACCGGCACCCCCCTGGAGAACAAACTGGAGGAGCTTTACTCCATCGTGCAGTTCGTTGACCAATACTGCCTCGGGCCGCTGCATACCTTCCTGCACCGACACCAGATCAAGGATGAACACGGGAGAGTGGTTGGTTACAGAGACCTGGAACTGATCAAAGAAAAGCTGCGAATGGTGATGATCCGCCGCACCAAAAAACAGGTGCTGCAGCAATTGCCGGCCCGCACTGATAAGCAACTCTTTGTACCAATGACTCCCGCCCAACAGGATTACCATAAAGAGTTTGGTGATCAGGTAGCTCGGCTGGTCGCCAAGTGGCGGCGTTTCAACTACCTTAGCGAAAAGGACCGGCAGCGGCTGATGATCAACCTCAACTGTATGCGCATGGCCTGCAACAGCACCTACCTCATCGACCAGAAGACCCGGCATGACACCAAAATCATGGAGTTGATGTGCATCCTGGAAGAAGCCCTGGCCGAAGAAGACACCAAAGTGGTCATCTTCAGCCAATGGGAACGCATGACGCGACTGATCCGGGAAGAGCTGGATGAGCGCCAGATCGGTTTTGCCTACCTGCACGGCGGCGTCCCCGGTTCGGAACGCGGCGGCCTGCTGGATACTTTCCACAACGACGCTAATTGCCGTGTGTTTCTTTCTACCGATGCCGGCGGCGTGGGCCTCAACCTGCAAACCGCTTCACTGGTCATCAATATGGACCTGCCCTGGAACCCGGCGGTGCTGGAACAACGCATCGGCAGGGTATACCGCATGGGACAGCTACAGCCCGTGAGCGTCATCAATTTCGTATCCGCCCAGACCATCGAGCACCGCATGCTGGCGACGCTCGATTTCAAAGCTTCTCTGGCCGAAGGGGTGCTCGACGATGGGGAAGGCTTCGTTTTCATGGGCAGCGAACGCTTCAAAAAATTCATGGAAGAGGTCGAAACCATCACTACCACCACAGGCGCCGAAAAGGAGGCTCTATCCTCCGTAGCGGAAGAAGCCGACATAGAAGAAAACATCCCTGGCGCGGGCATGGAACCGAAGCCCGACTTCATGGCCGAGGACGATCTCCCGGAACCAGCACCTCAACCGGAACAGGCGCCGGCAAGCCGGGAGCGGCAGGAGCAGCCCCAACCTTCCCCCGCCGCCCTGGTTGAAATGGGAGGCCGCTTTTTCAGCTCCCTGGTTCAAACCCTGAGTGATGAAAAGGCCAGCCGGGAACTGGTGGATTCCCTGGTAAAAAAGGACGAGTCCACGGGCCAGGCATACCTGCAAATTCCTGTTGAAAGCAAGGAAATGGTGCAATCTGCGCTGAGCCTGTTGGGCGGGCTGATTAAGGGGATGGGGCAGCAGTAGAAGCAGTAAACAGCGGGCCGAATTCATCTTGAGCCGCTACCCCGAAGCCCCTGGATACGTATCCTTAAATAGGCGAATGGGAATAATCTCCTGGTAATTTAAAAAGTCTTTATCTGTGGTATATATCTCGAGATCATTAGCGGCAGCTACTGCGCAGATGAGAAAGTCGATATGGGAACCCTGAACGCCATTCTGCCGGCATGCATTGAAAAAATCAGCCGCTAACTCGTAATCAGTTGTTTTTATCGTTGTATCGGGGAAATGGCTCAGACGCAATTTCAGGGCTTCAAATTGACCCTTGTTAGGAATACCGGAAAGCAGTTCCTGCCTGATAGGGCCAATTATTTTCACCATGCCATCAAAAACCAGGTGTTTTAGTGTTTCTTCCTGCAAGGAAACCGCCGCTTTCCTTCTGAGCGCCAGCGACCAGATACTTGTATCAACCAGTACACTCATTTGCGATTCCGATGGGCCTTGTAATCATATTCAGGGTCATAGACGATGCTTCCAAACAGAGACAAGATCTCTTTTTGTTTCCTTCTCTGAATGAATTCTTCCAATGCCTTATTGACAGTGGCCTTTTTGGTTTTAAAGCCGCCAATAGCTAGTGCTTCCTCCAGCAATTTTGTATCAATATCCAGATTTGTAGCCATTTTCACACAATATTTTACACAAAGTTATGTAGATTTTTCAAAAAAATCAATAAGCTGGCTTCAAGCTCCGGATTTGTTTAGGGGCATTAATCACTTCTTACAGCTGCATAGCGGGAAAAACAGCGAACTAATCACCCCCCGCTTTGTTCCTCTTTTTGAACCAGATTTTGCATCTTGCTTCTTTCTGGGAGCTGTCCTCCAGTCGCAAAAGCCCCTCTTTTATAATCGGCGGTTAAACCCGTCGCTACAAAGCATAATTATGTCAAAAACCGCTATCATCACCGGCAGCACCAGCGGCATTGGACTGGGGCTGGCCCATGCTTTCGCCGCCGCCGGCTACAATCTCGTCCTTAACGGCCTGGAAGCCAACGGCCCGGAGATCGCCGCCGAAGTCGCCGCCGCCCACGACATTGAAGCCTTCTTCTCTCCCGCCAACATGCTGGACCCTGCCCAGATCCGGCAAATGGCCGCTGAGGCGGAGCAACGCTTCGGGCAGGTGGATGTGCTCATCAACAACGCCGGTATACAACATGTAGCGCCCATCGATGAATTCCCGGAACAACAGTGGGACCGCATCATCGGCGTCAACCTCAGCTCGGCCTTCCACACCAGCAAAGCCGTTTGGCCGGGGATGAAAAAGCGAGGCTTTGGCCGCATCATCAACATCGCTTCCGTCCACGGCCTGCGGGCTTCGGAATATAAAGCGGCCTATATTGCCGCTAAACACGGCATCATCGGCCTCACCAAGGTGCTGGCCCTGGAGGGCGCGCCCCTGGGCATCACCTGCAACGCCATCTGCCCGGGCTACGTGCGCACCCCCCTGGTAGAGGGCCAGATCAAGGATCAGGCCAAGGCGCACGGCATGAGTGAAGCCGAAGTGGTGGAAAAGGTGATGCTGAAAAAGCAAGCCGTTAAGGCATTCATAGATGTCGAACTGCTGGCGGAACTGGCGATCTTCCTGGCTAGTAAGGAAGCCAAAACCCTGACCGGCGCAGCCTTGCCGGTAGACGGGGGGTGGTCGGCGCAGTGAGGTCGGAAGGTCGGGAGGTCAGTTGAAAAGGTGCACCGCAGCTGCGGAGGGGCTTGCACCTTCGCAGCCCGACGAGATCCGGTAGATCGAGATCGGGAAGGTAGTAGACAGTATTGTGAGACGAGGGGAGGGGAAAACAAGCCTGAAATTTTAACCGGGGGCCCTCTCTTTAATAAAGAAAAAGCATGAACCAAAAAGACGTAAAATACTTATCCCTCGCCTTACAGGGCGGCGGCTCCCACGGGGCCATCACCTGGGGTGTACTCGACCGTTTGCTGGAGGAAGAACGGCTGGTGCTGGAGGGGTTTTCCGGAACAAGCGCCGGAGCCGTCAACGCTGCATTGCTGGCGTATGGGCTGCATCTGGAAGGCCGGGAAAAAGCACGGGAGCTACTACATCGCTTCTGGCAACAAGTAGCCAAATCGGCTGCCTATTCTCCTATCCAACCTTCCCTCTGGGATGTATGGTTCGGGAACGGGAATATGGACTACTCTCCGGGCTTTATGGTCGCCGAGGCGGCTACCATGTTTGTGTCGCCCTATCAGTTCAACCCCCTGGATGTGAACCCCATGCGGAATCTCCTCGCCGAGCTGATCGATTTCGAAGCACTACGGGCTTGTAAGGTGACCAAGCTCTTCGTCTGCGCCACCAACGTACGGCGGGGGCGGGCCAGGGTATTCGATTTACCACATATTACGGTCGACGCCATCCTGGCCTCCTCCTGTATTCCCTATATTTTCCAGGCGGTGCACATCGATGGCGAAGATTACTGGGATGGCGGATTTATGGGCAACCCGCCTATCTTCCCCCTTATCGACGCCGGCTGCAAGGATATCATGGTGGTACAGATCAACCCTATCAATATCGATCATATTCCCACCACTTCCACGGAGATCCGCGACCGGATAAATGAGCTGAGCTTCAATTCCAGCCTGATGCTGGAGATGCGCCACATCGCCCTCGTCGACCGCCTGCTGGACGCCGGGGTGGACCTGGGGCCCAAGTTCCGGAAGATCTATATTCACAATATCAACCCCGAAGCGGAAGTGCAACACCTCAACCTCTCCAGCAAGCTCAACGCCCGCTGGGACTTCCTGCTGCAACTCCGCGACGTTGGCCGCCGGAAAGCGGACGAATGGCTGCAGGAACACTTCGATATGGTCGGGAAGGCATCGACCTGTGATGTGCGGGGGACGTTCTTGTGAAATGCGTGAATGCAGGAATGCGTGAATGCAGGAATGCGTGAATGCAGGAATGCGTGAATGCAGGAATGCGTGAATGCGAGAATGGGTGAATGCGAGAATGGGTGAATGCAGGAATGCGTGAAATGCGAGAATGCGTGAATAGAGGCTAAGGCTCAGGGACTGTTCAAAGCTTGCCCGGCTGACACAGACGGGTTTCAGGCTTGCCCGGCCTCACAGAGATTTATCCGTATGACTTTACGGACGGATTTATTCCATCAGTCGCTTCGCTCGTGTCACGTTAAAAGCTGCATTGAAAATCAAGGGGTTACAAGTGCTGCGACACACTTTAATGAACAGTCTCAAGGCTCATTTACACATTCTCTCGCATTTACGCATTACTACTGGGGAGTGTTCTTTTAACTGTGTCAACAGCCGGGTAAAAAACCAGGAACCCAGAAACCAGGAACCCAGAAACCAGCCCGTCCTTGCTACGCTCGGCCGGGTAAAAAACCAGGAACCAGAAACCAGAAACCAGAAACTTTGAACAGTCCCTACTACTGCTCGCCGCCGCCTTCCGATTCCACTTTTTCTTTACCTTTCTTCACACTCTCTTCCAGTTGCTGAAGCTTTTCCTCTGCCCGTTTAATGCCTTCTTCGCGTTTTTGGGCCTCTTCCTCCGTAACCTTCTTCTCTTTTTTATCCTGCTCCAGTTTCGCTTTGGCTTTGGCGATCTTTTCCCTACCGCGGGCTAATTCCGCCTCGCCTTCATCGATGCTCGTTTTAGCTTCCTTTTGTTTCTCCTCGTGTTGCTGCCGGGCCTCGGCGGCGCGCTGTTGGCCAAACTCGCGGCCTTCCATTTCGCCCTTATCTTTGCCATAGGCCTTACCCTTATTGGCTTTTTCCCGTTCCTTATCCGCCTGCTCGATCTCTTTTTCTGCTTGCTCCATTTCTTTTTTCATCTCTCTGTCCGCTTTCTCTATCTCCCGATCCGCTTGCTCCAGCTCCTTGTCGGCTTTCTCCATTGCTTTGCTATGCTCCTTATCGGCCTTCTCCATTTCCCGGTCCGCCTTCTCCATTTCCTGGTCCGCCCTTTTTATTTCCTTATCCATCTTCTTCATTTCTTTATCGGCTTGTTTAAGCTCCTTATCGGCTTTCTTCATTTCCTTTTCCGCCTTCTCCTTCTCTTTGCCTTTACCCTGCTGGGCGTACAGGCCATTGGAAAATACGAGCAACAAGCCCAGGGAAAGAATGGCTACAAAGATTTTTTTACTTTTCATAATGAGCGTGTTTTATTGGTTGAATAATAATTAATTTTCTTCTCCGGTATCGAGGGCATCAAGCGCATCCTGTAAAGCTTTTGTATCCGCTTTGATTTCCTGAGCGGTGCTGTCCAGTTCGGTAGCCTCCGCTTCTAATTGCTGGATCTCTTCCTTAATTTGTTGTTGTTCCGCCTCTTGTTGACTGTTGTTGCCACAGGCAGAAAATAAGGCCAGTGTAATGATGATGGCCAGCAGGGCAGTAAGTTTCCTGATTTTCATCCTCTTAACTTTTGAGTTGGTTCTGAAATGCTCCTGTTGTGGAGAAAAGATCAGCCCTAAAATTAAGAACTTGTTTAAAATTCGTTTTTGGGAATGAAAAGGATTCATTTTTTGGTGAGACAAGGCTCTTTTTGAAGTGCATACCTGGAAGGTATGGACAAAAAAAGGAACGAAGTATCACCGAAAAAGGGGCATTTTCAACCCGAAGTATGAAATTTAAACAAGTTCTAAGTTATTTTTTGATGAATTGCCCCAGATACGGATATTGCCAGAAGGCAAACGAGGCGATATCCCTTGAGACAGCCTGCGGGGGCCATGGCCACTTATTCGGAGCGAACCGGCCCTGAAAAGTCCCCTAACGAAGGACACGCCCGATCGATCATAGTTTCGTATCTTTCGCAACAGATAAACCGACACTTAACCATGAGCCGATTATTACCAAGTACACTATTGTTTTGCATTTTGGCTTTTTTGCCTTTAACCCTTTTCGCGCAGAGCTGGAAAACCTATCCCTACCACCAAGCCGGCAGCGTGCTGAACTTCCCTGCCGACGAAGGCCACCACCCCGATGAACCCATCGAATGGTGGTACACCAACGCCCGCGTCACCGGGCTGGAGACCGGCACGGAGTACTCCTTCATGTTGACCTACTTCTATTATCCTGCCTTCACTTTTCAGGGTTTCCGAATCTTCAACCTGGCCAATGAAGATACCGGCGAATTTTTTGATGAGACCCGGGCATGCACCTATCCCCTGCTCGCCCAGGACCACCTGGAGATACAGGCTGATTTGACCCCTGGCGGCTCGGAAAGCTGGGTGACGAAAAAAGACGCCCAGGGACAGCTCATCCCCTTTGAGTATCATATATCCGCCAGCGGGGGCCATGGCGCCCTCGAACTGGACTATAAAGCCCTCAAGCCACCGCTCATGGTCGGCGGAACCGGCTTTTTGTACCAGGGCGTTAATAATTACACGTATTACTATTCTCAGACGGAGGTGGAAGTGACGGGTACGCTAACCTATGGAGGGTTCAGCGAACCCGTCAGCGGCATCGCCTGGATCGACCGGCAGTACGGCGATTTCAATCCGAATACCGGGGAACCTTACGAGTGGTTCAGCCTGCAGTTGAACAACGGTATGGATATCAACCTCTGGAATATCTTCACCGTTGATAACCTGGTGCCCGACTTGCCCACCTACCGCATTTTCACTGCCTATGTGAATGATTCCACCACCGTGGCCAGTTCCGATTTTGAATTGCAACGCCTGGCCTACGCCTGGATGCCGGATAATCAGGTGTGTTATGCGCAGCAATGGCGCCTCACCGACGAAGCATTGGACATGGACCTCGTCCTGACAACCTTACATTCCGATCAGGAGGTGTCCCTGCCTTTCCGCTTCTATGAGGGCGCGATTGATATTGAAGGCACGGTGGGCGGCCAGCCCGTCAATGGCAGAGGTTTTGCCGAGTTGCTCCACCAATACGAACATCCCCAGATCAACATCCTGGCGCCGGCTGTCGGATCGACATGGGACCCTGCCATCCAACCTATTAGCTGGCAACTGCTCAATCCCGATGACGGCCGCCCGGTATCCTACGATGTAGCCCTCAGCCTCGATGACAAAGCCAGCTGGGCCACCTTAGCAGAAAACCTGTCTGCTACCGAATACCTCTGGGACGCCAGCACCTGGCCCGCCGATTCCCTCTACTGGTTCCGCATCACCGGCTACTCCATCGATGGCACGCTGATGGGTACGGCGGAAACGGAAGCGCCTTACACTATTATTACGGGAACGGATTTACCAATTGCCGATAGCTACTCCATCAGCGTGTACCCCAACCCGGCTGCCGACAAGCTATTTGTCGGGCTGGAAAAATTGCCGGAAACGGCAGAAGCCCGGCTGTCCAACGCCAGGGGCCAAATCCTCCGGAGAGGTTCCGGTGGGCGGCTTCTGGAATGGGATGTTTCGGGACTGCCGGCGGGGAGCTATTGGGTGGAAGTCCATGAGGAAGGTGAAGGGAAAGCGGTTAGGGTTGTTATTGTGAGATGAGCCGAGAAAATCAATCCCTGACCACCTCAACTCTACCCGCCACTTCTATAGCCACCGCCTCCTGATCGCTTTCCAGGAGCACGCGCCGCGCCAGCGCGCGCAGGGCCTCTGCATCCACCTGTTCCTCCGACCAGGCAATCCGCAGCGGTTCTTCCTGCAGCACCCCATTTTCCAACGTCCAGAAGCCGGTTGCCTGGCTGATGTCGTTCAGGCCAATAGAATACGCCGCTGCTTCAAAGGCCGCAATCTGCTCTGGAAGCAGAGGGGCATGCCCACGCGTTTGCGAGGGGATGTGCAGGGCATAACGGTAGGAAAGCCGGCGCTCGCCCTGGATAAGCAGAGCCTCATCTTCGGACTGCACCCAGCAGCCGAGTCCGGCTTCTTCGACGAAGAAGGGGGTGGCGCGCAGGGCGGCCGGCTGATTCGGAAAGATAATGATCATAATTAAACCTTTGAGGTTTGCGAAACCTCAAAGGTTCTGATATTTCTCACACCCGTTCCGGCTCCAACCCCCATTGTTCAGGGGAGCGCCAAAGGGCGGAGAGCAGCAGTTCCCGCATAAAGAAAAATTCTTTCGGCAGTTTGTCATAGCCTTTGGCGAAGAGTTCTTCGTGGCCGATAATCTCCTGCTTCCAGTCTTCGCGGTCGACGACCATGATCTTTTCGAAGTCCTCGATGGTGAAATCCTCCAGGCCTTTCCAGTCCATATCTTTATAGCGTGGCATCCAGCCGATGGGGCTTTCCACGGCGGAGGTGCGGCCTTTAGCGCGGCTGATGATCCATTTCAGGATACGCATATTTTCGCCGAAGCCGGGCCATAGAAAGTTACCGTCTGCGTCTTTGCGGAACCAGTTGACGCCGAAGATTCGGGGGGGGTTGGGAAGGTCGCGGCCAAACTGCAGCCAGTGGTTGAAGTAGTCGCTCATGTGGTAGCCCATGAAAGGCAGCATGGCGAAGGGGTCGCGGCGCACTTGTCCGATGTTACCGAAGGCAGCGGCGGTCATTTCAGAACCCATGGTGGCGGCCAGGTAGACGCCGAAATTCCAGTTGAAAGCCTGGTATACCAGGGGCACCGTAGTGCTTCGCCGGCCGCCGAAGATGAAAGCAGCGATGGGTACGCCTTCCGGTTTTTCCCAATCCGGGTCGATCACCGGGTTTTGGTGAGAGGGAGCGGTGAAACGGGCGTTGGGATGCGCGGCGGGTTTGCCGCTGGCCGGATCCCAGGCTTTGCCCTGCCAGTCGGTCAGGCCGGCAGGCGGTTGTTTGGTCAGGCCTTCCCACCATACGTCGCCGTCGGAAGTTATTGCAACATTGGTGAAAATCGTATTCTGGCTAATGGTTTCAATGGCGTTGGGGTTGGTCTTGGCATTGGTGCCCGGCGCTACGCCGAAGTAGCCGGCCTCCGGGTTGATGGCGTAAAGCTTGCCGTCATGGCCTTTGTGGATCCAGGCGATGTCGTCGCCTACTGTGGTGACTTTCCAGCCGGCCATCGCATCGGGTGGGATGAGCATGGCGAAGTTGGTCTTGCCGCAGGCGCTGGGGAAGGCGGCGGCCACGTAGGATTTTTCCCCTTCCGGCGATTCCACGCCCAGAATGAGCATGTGCTCGGCCAGCCAGCCTTCTTCGCGGCCCATTGTAGTGGCGATGCGCAGGGCGAGGCATTTTTTCCCAAGCAGCGCATTGCCGCCGTATCCACTACCGTAGGAGATGATCAGACGGTCTTCGGGGAAGTGAGTGATATATTTAACCGTGGGGTTGCACGGCCATTTGACGTCTTCCTGTCCAGGCTCCAGGGGTGCTCCAACCGAATGGACACACTTGACGTATTCGCCATTATCCATGGCTTCCAGGACCGCAGCGCCCATGCGCGTCATAATGCGCATATTGACCACCACGTATTCTGAGTCGGTCAATTGAACGCCATATTTTGCCAGGGAGGAACCCACCGGGCCCATGCAGAATGGAATGACATACATCGTGCGGCCCTTCATACAGCCTTTCATCAACCCTTCCAGGATGTTCTTCATCTCCTTGGGGTCCATCCAGTTGTTGGTCGGCCCGGCGTCTTCCTTACGGCGGCTGTTGATAAAGGTGCGGTCTTCGACGCGGGCGACATCGCTGGGGTCGCTGAAGCAGGCGTAGCTATTTGGCCGTTTTTCAGGGTTGAGGCGGATGAAGGTGCCCTTCTCTACCAGCAAGTCTAATATTTTTTGGTTTTCTTCTTCGGAGCCATCGCACCAATGGACCTGATCCGGGTCCATATAGGCCGACATTTTGTCTACCCATTCGCGCAATTCCTGTTGAGTGTCAACTGGTTGGCCCTGACGGGGAAAAGAGGTTGGTTGGAACATGGTTGACGTGTTTTGTTTTTCCGGCAGAAAGATAGGGAAAAATGAGGGGAGGGGAGAAATGGTAATATGGTTTTACGGTTATAGGAGGGCCAACAGCATCCATAGCATCCATAATATCTGATCCCCTACCCCACCAGCCCTGCCCATTCCTTCACCTGTTCATGGTGGGCCGCCCAGGCCAACCAGGCAGACTCCGCCCAGGCTCGAACGGCCTGAAGGTGGGCTTGCACATTTTCGGTTTTCCAAACCTGCACAACCGTGATGGAGCCTTTATTTTCCGGTGGTTCCAGCCAGTGAAAAGCTGCTTTGTGCTGGGACAACTGCTGGATAAAACCCGTGGCTTCCCGCGCCTGCAGGTTGCGCTCCACTACCATATACAAACTGGCCAGGTGTACGGCTACCGACTGTATGCTTTGGGGCGAGGGCTGCCCCGGATGCTGCACCGCATAGGCGTCAACGGTCAATTGATGGCAACGAACGTAGTTGATGTCCGAATATTCCCGGGCGCTCACTTCGGTAAAATAAGCCCAGCAGCCCGGGGCGGAAGCCAGATAGCGGTGCACCGGCCCTTCGATGTCAGGCACCTCGGCGCCGCAGGAAAAGCAGTGAATGGTCGGGGTTGGCATGGTTTATAGTTTATGGTTTAAGCTCCTATACAGTACCCGTTCGGAAACTGTTTAAAGTTTTTTACCCGGCTGATCCTGACAGTTGTCGGGGGAGGACGGGCAGGTTTTTTACCCGGCCGATCCCGACGGGTGTCGGGGGAGGACGGGCCTGGTTCCTGGTTCCTGGTTCCTGGTTCCTGGTTCCTGGTTCCTGGTTTTTGGTTCCTGGTTTTTGGTTCCTGGTTTTTTACCCGGTTGATCCCGATAGTTGTCGGGGGAGGACGGGCGGGTTCCTAGTTCCTGGTTCCTGGTTCCTGGTTCCTGGTTCCTGGTTTTTGGTTCCTGGTTTCTGGGTTCCTGGTTTTTTACCCGGTTGATCCCGATAGTTGTCGGGGGAGGACGGGCTGGTTCCTGGTTTCTGGGTTCCTGGTTTTTTACGCGGCTGTTAACACAGTTAAATGAACACTCCCCCTGCCTTCTGCCGCAGCCGGGCAAGCATCGTATATCACTTAGGGTTTCCGAGCCTCAACCTCGAAACTTGTACCCTCAATCTTTCCAGTTCCTCCTTATTTCCCATTACAATCCTGGGGTTCAGTGCCGGGTCCAGCCAATCGATACAGCGCAACACCGCTTCTTTGTCCATAGCGATACAACCCAGAGTTGGATCATCGGGGCTAAAGGCTTAAAGATAGGATTTTCGGCTTTATTGTTTCCCGCTTTTCTTTAACTTGGGAAGCCGTATGAGCCGTATTCCAATTTTTTTCATAACCTAATTAACATTCAAGAAATGAAGAACCTGAAATGCTACCTCCTTTTTCTGCCCGCATTTTTCTTTTTACAAAGCGCCACAACTTCCGTTCAGGAACCTGCCGCTGCTAAATTGAAATACCCTAAAAAAGTGAATGCTATCATTCAGGAAAAATGTTACGGTTGCCACAGCCCGGAAGGAAAAGGGGATAAAGCCAAACAAAAACTGATGTGGGATGAACTGCTTCAACTTAACGCGGCCGAGCAAAGCGAAAAGCTGCAGAATATCGTAAAAGTCCTGGAGGAAGGAAAAATGCCGCCCGCCCGATTCCTGGAAAAAATGCCGGAAAAGAAACTGACCGAGGCCGAAACCGCCAAATTGAAAAAGTGGGCGGAAAAGGCGATTAAAAAGAATTCCAAGTAATGTGGATTTCAGGCCACTCCTGGAAAGTTTAGAGCGGGGAGAAGGGTTTAGGACGGTTAGCACTTTTGGGAGAACTAAACCCTTCTAAACCCTCTAAACCATTCTAAACCTTCTAAACCTTCTAAACCATTATAGGCACAATCTAGAATCCCGTCTTTCAACCCGCAAAAGGCGGTAAATGGCCATTCTAACTCTGGTGTTGCGTCTGTCAGCTCCACTGCATAACTATTGCAAAAAAGGTTAAAATCCCCTCTTAATTTATTAGGTTTGGGCGATTGTAAATTTGCTACTTATAACTCTGAAAAATACTTATTTAAAAAACTCCTGATTTTATGAAAAAATTATTTTTACCCTTATCCATTCTTTTTTTCTTTTCCGGCCTACAGGCCCAGGTAATCTACGAAGAACAATTTGACGGCGGTATTCCGGGTGACTGGGAGATCGGCCCGGGCATGCCGGAAGGCGCCGTATGGCAATGGTCGAATGATGGCCAGGCCAACGATGGCGATGTAGTTGGAACGACAGTCACATCGTTGTTCTGGGGTACCCGCGGGCCCATTCAGTCGCCTTCTGTCGCTAATGGCTGCGCGATGTACAACTCCGATATCTACGATGGCGGCGGCACCGGTGTTGGCCAGGGCATGTTCCCCGGCACCCACTCTGGCACCCTGACCTCCCCGTCTATCGATTGCTCGGCTTACCCATTTGTCTCTCTGAAGATGAACCAATATGCCCGTGCGAATGCCAGCGCGATCTCCACTATTCTGGAGGTGAGCAACGATGGCGGCATGACCTGGACGCCATTCGTCATCAATGAAGCCGTGGTGGGCAATGGCTCCACTACGCCCGATGATGTACTTTTGGTTGACATTACTGAAGTTGCCGGCAGCCAGGCAGATGTGAAGCTGCGCTTTACCTGGAACGGCCGCTACTATTTCTGGCTGATCGACGATGTCCAACTGATCGTAACGCCGGCCAATAACCTGGCGCTGGGCGACTTCTTCTACCCGCCATCCAGCTATGCCACCCCGGCCAGCCAGATCGCTACCGATACCATGGGTTTCTCCAGCGATCTGTCCAACCTCGGCCGCGAAGCACAAACAAATGTAGTGCTGAAAGCCACTGTGACCGATAATGAAGACAATATCCTCTACCAGGATAGCGTACTCATCGATGAGCTGGCCGTTGGGGTGAAAGACTCCACTTTCGATATCGAGTCCCTTTTCGTGCCGGACATGCTGGCAGCCGGACAGGACTACCAGATCACCTACGAGGTATACAGCCTTGATAACCTGGATGATTTTGACCCTTCAGACAACAGCGCTTCGGAAGAATTCCTGATTACGGAGGGCCTTTTCGCGAAAGATGACGGCTCTGGCATCGGCGGCATTCGCCCCGGCAGCGGCGGTGACTACAAATTTGGCAATTTCTATCAGATCAGCCCCGCTTCCCCCAATGTCAACGCAACTAATCTCATTTTCGCGGCCGGCAAGAACAGTGCCGACGGCCCTATCGCCGGCGAACAGGTAACGCTGCTGATTTACAAGGTGAATGACAATGTATTGCCTGACTGGAGCAACTTCAACGATGCCGCCGATGATGACCTCACGCTGGTAGGATTCCAGACCTACACCTTCCCGGATGATTATACCAACTACGGTGACGCTACGGTGGAGATGTTCAACCTGGATGCAGAACCCCTCGTTCCGCTCGATGCCGGCGGCCGTTATTTTGCAGTCGTCTCCTATGAAGGTGGCGCCAACGTGATTTTTGCCGGTTCGGATGATGATATTAATTATTTCCAGATCTCTACCATCGTTTATACTTCCGCCTGGTTCCTGGGTGGTTTCGGTGAGGATGAGGCCGCAGTAGTGCGCATGGAGATCACCTTACCGGTGGATACCGACGAAAAATTGTTGCCGGAAACTTCTTTGGCGGTTTCCCCCAACCCCACCACAGATCAACTGAACGTGACACTCGACCTGGATGCTCCGCAGGAAGCCGTGGTTATCATGGCCGACCTGAACGGTAAGATCCTCTTGATGCGCGATTATCAGAACGTTCAGCAGGAAACCTTCCAATACGATGTCAGCCATCTGCCGACAGGTACTTACCTGGTGCGCATTGGCACAACGGAAGGGATCAGCACGAAGAAATTTGTGGTCGTTCGCTAAGCAATCAGTTACGATCCCGCAACGAAGTAATGACTACTCATAAGAAAGGCCCTTTCGGATAGATCCGGAAGGGCCTTTCTTCAACATAGCGTATCCGCAGCATCAATAGTATCTACACCATCTACAGCATCTACAGCATCAATAGTATCTACAGTATCTACAGTATCAATAGCATCTGCTGCAGCAGCAGCATCGATAGCATCTCACTGCTCCGCATAAACATCAAAAGCGTCAAATCTTACCTTCCCAAAATCCTTCACTGTTTTCACCGTCGTTTCCACCTTGTCCGGGTCAGAAGTGTGATAACTTTCACTGCCGTCTTTGTGCAGGAACCAATACTTTTCGTCCGGGTTGTACCGGAAGGTGATGATGCGCGTCCAGCGCCAGGAACTGCCGCCGTAGTGTTCGATAGAAAAATAGTTGCCTTTGATCACGATGCCGGAATAAGGGTCACCAAAGACGCCACCACAGTCGACACAGAGCACGACATTATCGTTACGAGCAGCCAGTTGCAGGCTGCCGTCGGGCTGCCGGGTGAGGAGTAAAAGGGGGCGCTTTTCGGGATGCTCGTTAACGTCAGATGTTTCTGCCTCGTCGGGCTTCTTTTGAATAAGTATGACGTCTTCCTGCCCATCAGCATTGAGGTCGCCGATTTGCTGGCCCAGTATCTCATAGCCGGGCAACACGAATGCTGCTATTTCCTTAGCGGTTGGCGTCGCTGCCGTTTGGGGTGGAGGCGCTTTTTCCGGCTCGGTAGAAGGTACGGGGTCGGCAGTTATAATGATCGCACTGTCCTGGTTTTCCTGCTGTTGTGCTTCCTGTTGGGGCGCCGGATTGCTGCAGCCCGCCAGGAGGAGGAGAAGGAGCATTAGCCCCCCGATAATTGGATACGATGCTTTATACATAAGATGATTTTTTTATGCTACCTTTTATAATCTGAATTCCAATTTTTCTGAGGCATGGATTCAACCTGAGGGGTACGGTTATGAGGTATAGGCCCAAGCCGTCGCACGTCAGCACGTCGCACGTCAGCACCCTAAGCCCAACCATTCAACCATTTTTAACCGGCTCGCTAGAGACGGTCAACCATCCAACCATTCATTACGTCGCACGTCAGCACCCTAAGCCCAGCCATCCAACCATTTTTATCCGGCTCCTTAGAGACGGTCAACCATCCAGCCATTCAACCGGCACAGGCAACATCCCGACCTCCCACACCCCCATCGATTTATCGGCAAACGCTCCTTCCATTTCCGTGCATTGCTCATTCAAAAGATATAGCGGAGGAGGAAACTGAAAGGGTGGTTTTGCCAGGTTCAGCGGCCGCCAACCACCGGTATCGATATTCGCATTGGTTTCCTCGCCCGGAAAAGTGGTCGTCATGAAATATTTTGAGCCGCTCCTTTTTATGTTTTCGAGCGCAGAGAAAATGTCGGTAAAGGACAGATGCACCAGGCAATCGCGGCAAAATACCATGTCGAAAGCGCCCAATTCGTCATTGATCAGATCCTGCTGGAGGAAGGTAAGGTTTTTACGTTGATATCGCTGCTTATTCGCCACAACCAATTCCGATACAATATCCGCCCCGGTATATTGCACTGCGCCAAGATCAACCTTTTGCATCCAGTTGAAATCCCCGCAAGGGATATCCAGCAGGGTTCGGATGCCAAGTTTCCGAAATAATTCCGGAAGTTGCGCTATTAATACGGATGCCTGTTCCAGGGAAGAACCGGTCCCGGAAAGGGATTCTTCTCCAATCCAGGTGTTGCCCTCCATGATCAGCCGGAAGATCTCCTGCGGGGATTTTCCGGCAAATCGGCTGCCATCGGCGTAGGGATAAAGCTTAGAACGGCCTTTCATGACGCTTCGCTTAGCGCCCCCCCGGCGGGCAATACTGACGCAGAAATTCCGTGGCCATCGTCGTGAGGTGAATTAGGGTGCCATCGCCTTCCCTCAATCCGTGCGACCGGCCAGGGTAGGCCATATACTGGAACTGCTTGTTGTGTTTTACCAGCTCGTTGACCAGCATTTCGGAATTCTGGAAGTGCACGTTGTCATCATTGGTGCCATGCACCAGCAGGAGGTGGCCCTGCAGGTTTTTGGCGTGCGTGAGCGCCGCACCGGCCAGATAATCGGCCATATTTTCCTGGGGCAGGCCCATGTAGC
Source organism: Lewinellaceae bacterium (assembly GCA_020636215.1). GTDB lineage: Bacteria > Bacteroidota > Bacteroidia > Chitinophagales > Saprospiraceae > JACJYE01. The sequence goes on along the minus strand of JACJYG010000018.1, from coordinate 16,483 downwards.
GCTCCGTATAGATGTTATCGTACAACAGTGAACTGGTAACCGGGGCAATGGCAATACCGGTTTTGTAAATCTCCGGATATTGGAACAGCAGATTGAGCGTAGTAGAGCCGCCACCACTCCAGCCCCAGGAAGCCACCCGGCTGGTATCCATATATGGGGCTTTCAGGATCTCTTTCGCAGCCAAAGCCTGGTCGCGGATGTTGAGCTGGCCGATGTTGCGGTAGATGGCCTTGCGCCAGGCCCGCCCTTTGGGTGCAGGGGTGCCGCGGTTATCGACGCTGATGTGAATGTACCCATCGGCTGCCATATCGCCGGCGTAGAGGAAATCGCGATAGGGTTGCCAACTGTCTTTGACCGTAGCGCCAGCCGGCTCGGCGTATACCTGGAACACCACGGGATATTTTTTGGACGGGTCAAAATCGTAGGGCTTGGCTATCCACGCGTCCATGGTGACGCCTTCTTCGGAAGTTACTTTAAAGTATTCTATCCTGGAATTCGCCTGAGCCGAGGGGTCATACACCTCCCGGACATCCTGTTGGCCTGGCAGCGGCTTATGATCCGGCAAGCTGATCCAGCTAGCCAGCGAGCGGGTGAAGTAGTTGGAAAAGCGGTACCGCGCATACCGGCCATTCGGCGAAAGATTGTATTGGTGCGTCCCGGGAATATCTTCCGGAGAAATGACCTCTGGTTCCCCTTTTCCATCCAGGGATACCCGGTAAAGGTAGAGCTGAGTTGCCTTATCGGGAGAGGTGGATTGGTAATAAATAGCATTGTTTTTTTCATCGATCAGGCTGATGGCCATCATATCATGCTCGCCTTTAGTGAGCAGGGTTTCCTTTTTACCATCGCGGGAAATGAGGTATAGATGCCGCCAGCCGTCTTTCTCACTAACCCATACAAAATCCTTCCCCTCGTTAACCCAATCCCATCCGGGCATATCATCGTCCCACTCGCCCTTGGTGGCCACCCAGGCGTCGTCCTGCTCCTGGTAAATGGTGCGCGCTTCCCCCGTGCCTGGATTACAAAGCATGAGTTTGCTTTCATTCTGCTTCCGGTTCAGTTGTTGCAGGATGATCTCCCGGCCATCCGGCGTCCACTCCATTCTCGGGATGTAATGTTCCTGCGGATCGCCCGGGGGCTTCATCCAGCTTGTCTTTGCGCTGGCCACATCCACTACGCCAATGCGCACGGGTGAGGGCGGGTCGCCGGCTTTGGGGTACTCCACAGGTATGATGCGGCTGTACACCGAATCGGTATTGTTGACCATATAAAAATCCCGGATCTGGTTGGCGTCAACCTGCCAATAGGCAATACTTTTGCTATCTGGCGACCAGCGGAAGCCATCGCGACAAAAGAACTCCTCTTCGTACACCCAATCGAAAGTACCGTTGATTAACTTGGGCAAGCCCTTGTCATCGGTGAGTTTTCGGATGCTGCCGTCGGCCAGGTTCTCAACATATACATTGTGCTCGCTGACATAAGCTACCTGTTTGCCATCGGGTGAGAACTTGGCGAACATAAGAGAGGCTTCCGGACGCCCTTTCCCAAGCTGACGCAGACTTTTGTCCTTCAGGCCCAGCACCCAGTAATCGCCACGGGTATTGTAGCGCCATACGCGCTGACTATTGGTATAGATCAACAGCTTTGAAGCATCCTCACTGAAAGCCATATCCTCTACCTCCAATGGGCTGTCGGCCCCCGCAGGAGTAAGGGCAGCCTTGCTCAGATAAACGGAACGCTCCAGCGACGGCAATTGGTAATGCACGACATCACCACCTTCAATGTTGTAATAACTATTGCCGTCAGGCGCCCAGGCCAGGCCCTGGGCAGCAGCCCATATGGTGAGCAATAGGAGAAAACTTAGGGAAACGATACGGCGAAGATTCATTATATAAGTGGATTTGGTGTGGGCTAAAATACGATTTTTTTCGTCTGGAAGGCTGGTGCGTCTTGTACGTCTTGTTTGTCTTGTTTGTCTTGTTCGTCTCGTACGTCTTGTTGTCTTGTTTGTCTTGTTTGTCTTGTTTGTCTTGTTCGTCTCGTACGTCTTGTTGTCTTGTTTGTCTGGTGTGTCTTGTTTGTCTGGTGCGTCTGGTGTGTCTTGTTTGTCTGGTGCGTCTGGTGTGTCTTGTTTGTCTGGTGCGTCTGGTGCGTCTGGTGCGTCTTGTGCGTCTTGTGCGTCTGGTGTGTCGGGTGCGTCTTGTGCGTCTGGTGTGTCTTGTTTGTCTGGTGCGTCGGGTGCGTCTGGTTTGTCTGGTGCGTCTGGTGCGTCTGGTGTGTCTGGTGTGTCTGGTGTGTCTGGTGCGTCTGATCCGTCTGGTGCGTCGGGTAGGTCTTGTACGTCGGGTGCGTCGGGTGCGTCGGGTAGGTCTGGTGCGTCGGGTGGGTGGTTTGTACCTGGCCTAAGCACCCCAGATGAGCAGGAAGGTGGCGCCCAGGAGTGCGCAGGTAATCGCGGCGGCGGCCAGTGAGAATAAGGGCGGGGGGCGTTTCATGCTAGTTATTCATTTACGATCAGGCCGTTTGTTTTTATTATAAAAATAATGTAATTTAATTCCGCATGGCGATTTTCGCCTGTTCCTCTTTTTTAACCGAAAAACCATAAATCATGGCAAAAAAGTATTATTTGGCCACCGTTTCCTGGGATCTGAACCAAAACATCCCGGCGCCTATTCCCAGCGGTTTCAGATGGAAAGCCAGCAAAAACATTTACATGCGCCTTGATGCGCCTCCAACCTACGGGCTCATTCTCAAATTGTCTCTGCTACGCGGAGGCTCCAAGGATGGCTTTCGGGTAGATGCCGTCAGTGAACTGCCGGATAACTTCCGCCAACCCTGGGCAGACGTAGATGTCTTCGAAGAAGGCGTAACGGATATGTAAGCCCACGCCTTCGAAACAACCTAAATCCTCAAAGTCATTGTAGCGCCACCCCGAGTCGTCGGAGTGGCGCTCGTTTTTTATAGCTTGTTGCTTACTCCCATTTATACTTCACCATTGCCTGGAAAGCGATCGACTTGGAATCATCCAGGGAGACGCCGGTGACCACCAGGGTGGCTTTGTCGAAAAGGATAATAAAGGTGGATGGATACACTTTGTGTTCGCCCGGAAACCAGGCCATGGGATACTGCGCATCGCCCACCAATTCGTAATCGGCCCCTACATTGCGCTTTTTCCACTCATCCGCCAGGCGCTCCAACTGCACCGCATCCCGGGAACGGGGCGCCAGCACGTAAATGCCCAGGTATTCTTCCAGGCTTCGCGCCGGCAGCGTATAGGTGCAGGCCGAAATTTCTCCTACCCCGGCATTGGTAGGGGTTGGGTTTTTGACCTGCTCCCGCAAGATGTCCTGCAGGTTCGCCACCGGCAGCAGTTCACAGGCTGCGGGAAGATTGGACGCCTGCCCGGCCCCCGAGCCGCTACAGGCGCCGAACAACATCAGTACACAAGTACCGAACAAACAGATTGCTTTCATGATCCTTTTTTTGCGAAGATCGAAAATTAAAGTTTTACTCTAGTTCTTTTAACAGGATATCCTGCAACTCCAGGATCTGCCGTTCCGCCGAAGCGTAGATATCCTCTTTTTCTTCACAAAGGCTGATGAAGATTAACAAGAGGTTATGACATTTGTAACCGAAAAGCCATTCCTCATCCATTACTTTAAAGGGCCGGATCTGTAGGCGGTCGACCAGATTGGGAGCAGCCAGGTCCATGATCACCTTGAAATGATCCCCTTCCATCCGGTTGAGATAGGTATAGGCCTCTTCCAGGTTTTGCAAACGGCCGAGCACCTCCTGGTTTTGGATCAGAGGTAGTTCCCCGCTTTGGACCAAGGTCTCATAGAGATTACTGTTGCGGTGGAAATCGGAATAATAGCGGATGTTATAGACAATTCGGCCCAGGGTGTCCGCCAGATTTCGCTCGTTTTCGAGGATAATCAGGCTGCCGTATTCATACATAGACAGGTAATGGGCGTTGTAATCCCTATTGCCTTGGAGGTCCTCAAGGTCCTCGGCCAATTCCTGCCGGAGGTTGGCGTAATACTGCTGTTCAATTTGCCGCTCCTGAAGGCTCTGGTTGTAGCGGTCCAGCAGAAAAGGTACGGAGATGCCCAGGGCAACGATAAAAAACTCGTAGATATAGTGTTTCCATTCTAACCTGACCCGCTCCAGTATTGTTTCTTCGGAAGCTCCCGTTCTTTCTTCCTGTCCGTCCGTTTGCATTTGTTTCGCGTCTGCCATGGTTTCCGGTTTTGTTACAAATATCCGGAAAATAGACTGAAGGGAGAGCGGGTGAGGCGCTGAAATACGTATATGCGGGGGGGGGTTGAGAAGAGGTTGAGAGGGTTGAGAAGGTTGAGAGGGGTGAGGGGGTTTAGTTCCCGGACGAGGCGCATGAGTCTCGTCCGGGATACCTAACTAGGGCGAAGCTTGCCAAGAGACTATTCATTTAACTGCGTCAACAGCCTCGTAAAACACTGGTTATCAGAGCAACTAGAAACGTGAAACCAGGAACATTGAACAGTCCCGTGCATGAACTCTTAAATACACAAACTTTTGAACACTCCCCTTGCCAACTGATAAATGGGCTACCGGCTAGATCCACTCTACCAGCGGCAGGTCCTGCCGGTGGGGCAAAAGCTCGTGTTTGGGGAACATTCGGAAGCCATATTCATAGACACCTGCCATTTGAGGGTCTACCTTACAGTGGTAGGTAGCAATACCATCCTTGGCCTTAACCAGGGCAAGTTCTTCCTTAAACTGCAATTCCAGCTCTGACTCGCTCAGGCGGCGGAAGAAGGCTACTTCCAGGCCCACGTGCTCCGCCTTTATCCCATCGAGTTGCAGGCGAATGGTGGCGGTGAAGGGTTCCCCGACAGGCAGTGGTTTGTTGTCGGTATCGAAGACCTCTGCCTCTAACACCTGCACATGATGCCAGTTTTGCCGCATAGCCGTTTTCCAGGTAGCCATCTGGCTGGCGAGGCGGTACTGTTTGGCCCGCAACTTGGTTCCACGTTCGTAAAGCTTGTTATAAAAGCGCTCGAAGTAGTGGTCAAGCATTCGTTTCATGGTGTAATCGGGCGCCACTTCAGCGATGGTGTTCTTGATGTAACTTACCCACTGATTCGGAATGTCGTTTTCATCGCGCTGGAAGAAGGCGGGGACGATCTCGTGCTCCAGTGTATTGTATATCTTTTCAGCGTCCAACTCATTCTGCAGGTGTTGGTCTTCGTAGGTCCGTTCTTTGGGCAGAGCCCAACCGGCGTCGGGCCGGTAGCCTTCCGCCCACCAGCCATCGAGTACACTGAAGTTCATCACGCCGTTGAGGGCAGCCTTCATCCCGCTGGTGCCCGAAGCCTCCTTGGGCCGCGTCGGGGTGTTGAGCCAGATATCCACCCCCTGCACCAAAAGCTTGGCCATTTCCATATTGTAGTTTTCCAGAAAGATAACCTTGCCCTTGAATTCGGGCCGTTTGGACACATGAATGATGTGCTTGATCAGGTCCTGGCCACCTTTGTCGGCAGGGTGCGCTTTACCCGCGAAAAGGAACAATACTGGCCGGCCGCTTTGGTTAACGATCTCCGAGAGGCGCTCCAGATTGGTGAACAACAGATGCGCCCGCTTGTAAGTAGCAAAACGGCGGGCAAAACCGAGGATTAACGAATCCTCATCGATAGCGTTGATCACTTCGAAGATGGCCCTCGGGTTCTCTCCGCGGCGCTGCAGGTCTTCCTGCAGGGAAGCCTTGACATGAGCCAACAAACGATGCTTCAGCTTCTGCCGGATACCCATGATCGTCTTGGGCGCCACATTCTGGATCTTGCGCCAATACGTTTTGTTAGACTGATCCTGAAGAAATTGCGCTCCGAACTCGCGTACGTATAAGTCATGCAATTCCGGGGCGATCCAGGTCGGATAATGGACGCTGTTGGTCACAAACCCTACGTGCAGTTCCTCGGGATTGTAGCCGGGATACAATACATTGAACATCTTCTGAGAAACCTCCCCGTGCAGTTCGCTAACCGCATTGACTTCCTGCGACAGGCGAATGGCCAGGTGGCTCATGGAGAACAACTCATTTGGGTTGTCCGGTTCTATTCTACCCAACCCAATAAAGTGACGCCAATCAAGGCCCAGTTGGGTGATATAATCATGGAAGTAATGGAGGAGCAGGTCAGGGTGGAAATAATCATGCCCGGCGGGAACGGGCGTATGGGTAGTGAATAGGCTGGTGGCTCGCACCACCTCCAAAGCTACCTCATAGGTCAGCTGCTGATCCTGAATGTAGTTGCGCAAGCGCTCCAGGCCGTTAAAGGCGGCATGGCCTTCATTGCAGTGATAAATATCGGCTTCGATGCCCAAAGACTGCAGCGCGCGGGTGCCGCCGATCCCCAGGAGTATCTCCTGCCGCAGGCGGTGCTCATTGTCGCCTCCATATAGCTGATGGGTCAGGGTGCGGTCTTCCCAGCTATTTTCATCCAGGTCGGTATCTAATAAATAGAGCGAAATGCGGCCGACTTTCAGTTCCCATAACTTGGCGAAAACCAGCCTGCCTTTCAATCCGATGCTCACCTTAAGCCATTCCCCACTTTTGTCAAAAACGGGCTGTATGGGTAGCTTGGTAAATTTCTGCGCCGGATAATTGTTCACCTGATCGCCATGCAGAGAGATGGACTGCTGGAAATAGCCATAGCGGTACAACAGGCCGATAGCCGTCATATTGGTGTTGCAATCACTGGCTTCCTTCAGAAAATCACCGGCCAGAACGCCCAGGCCGCCAGAGTAGAGATGCAACGAGATATGCAATCCATACTCCATGCTGAAGTAGGCGATGCGGGGCGCATCCTTGGCCGGTTTGGCCTTCATATAGGCTTGGAACGCCTTGTTTACAGCCTTGAGCCGGGCCATGAACGCCGCATCGGCCTGTAATTGGCTGGCCCGCGCCATGCTCAGCTCATCGAGCAGGGCAATTGGGTTGTATTCCACTTCCGGCCAGCGGCGCTCGTCAATCGAACGAAACAGCTCGATGGCCTCTTTATTCCAGGACCACCAGAGGTTGTTCGCCAGCTCGCGCAGCGGCATGAGCTCTGCAGGCAATTGCGATTCAATGAAGATGCGCTTTAACTTTTGGTGGCCGTCTTTTAATTGTCCTATCATTGGTCAGTATTTTTCCAGGGGCCAAAGGTAGGACTATTCAGGAGTATGGGCTAGTGATTCTTGTAAAAAATACACTAAGGCTAACAGGCCGGCATCTCGGCAGGCCAACTTCATGTAGTCCAGTTGTTATATAACCAATTGAGCGTAGCCTGTGAGCACCTGCCTCTGGCCGGCAATCAATTTACCTGCGGACATTAGGCCTTGTACCTATTTAATTAGAGTTAATCACTATTTTTGAATTTGTCAATGAGGGAAGTCGCCTGCGAGAAACTTCAGAATTTTCTCCTGGCCCCCGGAAAACCCAGAAACCAGAAACCCAGAAACCCAGAAACCAGAAACCCAGAAACCAGAAACATAAAAACCACCACCATGAGCGCATCCGCTGAAATGCCCTACTTCATCAAACCTTCCGTCAACCTCAGCCAGGAGGACAAGCGGGAAGCGTACGAGCAGGCCGTTATGGCCATCGAGGCCAACCTGGAAGGAGAGGAAGCTACCATCCTGAAAATGGCGACGATCAACTGCATATTGAAAACGTACCTCCCCTACTACTATTGGGTGGGGTTCTACCTGGTGAGCGGCCCGGAGCGGCTCTCGGTAGGGCCTTATCAGGGTACTCTAGGCTGCCTGCATATCGACTTCTCTAAAGGCGTCTGTGGCAAAGCCGCCCGGGAACGAAAAACGCAACTCGTGCCCGACACCCACGCCCTGGCCCAGGGCACGGACCATATCGCCTGCGACCCCAATTCCCGCTCCGAGATCGTCGTCCCTGTCCTCGATCCCCAGGGTAAACTCCTCGCCGTTTTCGACGTAGACAGCACGCTGGAAAATTCCTTCGATGAGGTGGACCAGCAGTATCTTGAAATCATGTTGCATCGGGTGTTTGGGTAGGAAGGGAGGAGCTTGCCCGGCTCTGCAGGAGACGGGGTGAGGAGGTTGAGAGGGTTGAGAAGGGTGAGACGGGTTGAGGAGGGTGAGGAGGTTGAGAGGGTTGAGGAGGTTGAGAGGGTTGAGGCCTACTGGCGTACTGAAACCCGTTTCCCAAGGGCCTTCCTCAACTCGTGCCAGGGCAGAAAAAGTGCGGACAACAAGGCCGGGCTATCCCTATCCGGCGCTTCTCCCCGGGCGAGTTGAATCAACAGGCGGGCGTAGAATCCACCTTCGGCCATATCTTCCAGTTTTTTCCAGCCGGTACGTATCTTAAAGTCAGAGAATTTTTCCAGGCTACCCTGCAGAAAAGCGAGAGCCTGGCCCGGTTCGGTAAGGAACGGGCGCGCCATGCCCACCACATCGAGCATCCCGCTTCGCAGGGCTTCTTCGGCGAAAGCACGGGTGCGGAAGCCCCCGGTGACCATAAGCGGCATGTTGCTTACCTCCCGGGCTTTGTGGGCGAAATCCAGGAAGTAGGCCTCCCGGCGGCGGGTAGAGGCCTTCACTTCAGGCTCGTCCTCAACCAGAAATACCATGCGTTCGTAGGTGCCGCCCGAGATCTCAAGCAAGTCGATGCCGGCGGCGCCAAGCATCCGGATTACATCCAGGGAATCTTCCTCCGAAAATCCGCCTCCTTGAAAATCCGCAGAGTTGAGCTTGACGCCAATGGGGAAGTCCGGGCCAAGCGCTTCCCTGGTTTGCTGCACGATGGCCATTAACAGCCTCGCCCGATTGGCCAGGGAGCCACCCCATTGATCGGTGCGGCGATTGGTAAGGGGGGAAAGGAATTGGCTGAGCAGATAACCATGGGCTGCATGGATCTGAACACCGGTAAAGCCGCCTGCCTTGCAAAGGGTTGCGGTACGTACAAAGCGACGGATTACATCCTCTATTTCCACTTCCGTCATGGCCCTCGGGCGAGCAAACAGGCCCAACTTCCTGAGCCGGACAGCCGAGGGGGCCAGCGGCCGGCCGGAGACCAGAATGGTGCACTGCCGCCCGGGGTGGCTTAGTTGCGCCCAGAGGTGCTGTCCGGGCGCCCGCCCGGCCGCCGTCCATTTCCGAAGAGCGGGCAGCGCCTCTTCCGCCTCCACTGCGATATTGCCGGCCGATTCCAGGTAACGCTTGTCCACCATAATATTACCGCTCAGGAGTAATCCCGCGCCCGATTTCGCCCAGATGCGATAAAGCTGTAAATGAAAGGCGTTGGGCAGGTAATCCCGCCCGCTCAGGCGTTCCGTCATGGCGGCCTTGGCCAGGCGGTTTTGCAGGCTGGCCCCGCAGGGCAGGAGGAACGGATCGTTGAGCATCTTCAATGTTTTTATAATAAAAATGATCCTCTAAGCTAACTTAAGCTCCTGGCATTGGCTATATTTATTGCCCATCATCGAACAAAAAACAGGAAAACCACATGAGTGATAAGATCAACCGAAGAGACTTCCTCCAAAAATCCGCTGCTGTAGGCGCCGGCTTGGCGATCATTCCAGGCAGTACTTTATCCGCCCCGGCCATCACCAAAGGCGGCCGGCCTAAATCGAAAATAAATGTGGGCGTCATCGGCTCTGGCATGCGGGGGCAAAGCCACATCGAGCTGCTGCTGAACCGCGACGATTGCGAGGCAACTGCTATCTGCGATATCGACCAGGGTATGATCGACCTTACCCTTAAGCTGTATGAACAGAAAGGCAAAGCCAAGCCCAAAGTGTACGGCCTGGGCGAGCGCGACTACCTTAAAATGCTGGAAGACGAAAATATCGACGCCATTCTGATCGCCACGCCCTGGAAATGGCATACCGAAATGGCGGTGGCCGGCATGCGCGCCGGCAAATACGTCGGTATGGAGGTTTGCGGCGGCTTCTCGCTCGATGAGTGCTGGCAACTGGTCAACACCCACGAAGCCACCGGCGCTCCGCTCTTTTTTCTGGAGAACGTTTGCTATCGACGCGATGTCATGGCGATCCTCAATATGGTCCGGAAAGATATGTTCGGCGAGCTTATCCATCTGGAGTGCGGGTATCAGCACGACCTGCGGGGGGTGAAGTTCAACGACGGCAAAACACCTTATGATAGTGGCGTTGAGTTCGGAGCAAAGGGATTCAGCGAAGCCAAATGGCGCACCAAACACTCCGTTCACCGCAATGGCGACCTCTACCCTACTCACGGCATCGGTCCGGTTGCCCAATACATCAACATCAACCGCGGCAACCGTTTTCTCTACCTGACCTCCACCACGAGTAAAGCACGGGGCCTGCACGATTACATCGTCAACCACCCCAAAGGCGGGCCCAACCACCCGAACGCCAAAGTGGAATTCCGCCTGGGTGATGTAGCCACCACCGTCATCAAAGCCGCCAATGGCGAGAGTATCATCATCAGCCACGACACCAACCTGCCACGCCCCTATTCCCTTGGGTTCCGCGTTCAGGGCACAAAGGGGATCTGGATGGACGTCAATAGTTCCCTCCATTTGGAAGGGCAAAGCCCGGGGCACTCCTGGGAACCCGCCAAGCCCTATCTCGACCAATACGACCATCCACTCTGGAAAAAGTACGCCGACAGCTCCGAAGGCGCTGGCCACGGTGGCATGGACTGGTTCCTGATCAATGCTTTTATAGCGTGTGCGAAAGGCGGCGAAAAACCACCCATCGATGTCTATGATGCCGCTACCTGGCTGGCCATCACCCCTCTTTCTGAACAATCTGTTGCGATGGGCAGCCAACCCATGCCATTTCCGGATTTCACAAGAGGCAGGTGGACAGAATGGGAAAATACTTTTGCAATAGGAGATTCCTATTGATTTTTGAAGCCCAGGGGGTGATTATTTTGTTGTATCTGAAAACAATCTATATCTTTATTGATATTTTTAAGTCCCGGTAACGAAGGAAATATCCTTTGCGTTTCTTCCCATGAATTTGAACAAGCTCTTAAGCCAGGCCCCCGGGCTTTTTATGCTTCTCCTCAAACCCAATGATAACCACAAATTTCTGCTCGGGCATGATTGTTTTACTCAAGCAGCAGTATTTCTGTCCAGCGGACTCGGTTGACCCCAGGTTGAAGTAAGTGAACCCCATACCCATCATCATTACCCAAACAGATTAGCTACAATGATATTGGCACGGTACTTGGTTTTATTCTGGATGGAACATGAAAGGAAAACAGGATAAATACTTTGTATTGCTGCTCTGTTTTTCTTGCTATCCCAAAAATATTTTTAAAACGCACGCTTCATGAAAAAGCTCATTTATTCCATTTGCCTCCTACTGGCCGCGAGTTTTGCTTTCGCAAATAGCAGGACTATTCTCAAAAGCACGTTTGAAACCAAGCCTCCCATCAAAATCCTCAATTCGGGTGAAGAACAAATCGGGCTTATTGTTAAGGCTGCAACCTTGTGGATTGGCCTGCCTGATGGGCCAAATGCCATGGCCTTTTTAAAGATCTCGGAAGGCACAAAAGTATTGGTTCTGGAACAGGAAAGAGGCTTTTACCGGATCAACCATAGAGAAGTCATTGGTTATGTGGAGCAGGATAAGGTAAAAATAGTTACCCCTGAGCCGGCTGTCAAAGAGGACAATGCGGAAGCCAGGATAGAGCCGCCAAAATTAGTCCATGCCAAAGTAGAAAAAAATACTTCTAACCATACCCCCACTCCCAAAACCCCGAAAGCAACCCCATTGGGGGATTACCAGGTCACCTTGGAGACTAGCCTTCGGGCAGCACCGGACCACCGCTCCAAAGTATTGACAAGGCTACCGGTAGGTGGACAGGTGCAGTTTCTGGAACGTACCGACAAATACTGGTGGAAGGTGCGATACGAAGGAAAAACGGGTTGGGCTAAATGCGCGCTTTTGAAAAAACAATAGCCCCGTACGAGCCAAAAAAAAATCACCTCCCACAATCTCCCATTTTTCCTAAATTGCCGCATCGTTGCGGCAGTCGTGCCCCAACCTTACACCCAAAATAAAAGGTATGGCCAATCAGAAACCAAACCCTCCATTCCAATCCTACATCCCCGCTTCCGAAACTAACGTCCGGGAATTCACCGTCCGGGCATTGGTCCTGGGAGCGATCTTCGGGATCATTTTCGGCGCCTCCACTGTATACCTGGCGCTTAAAGCGGGGCTGACAGTGAGTGCTTCTATCCCAATCGCCGTATTGGCCATCTCGCTGGGCCAGCGATTTTTTGGAACCACCATCCTGGAAAACAATATCATTCAGACTACCGGCTCGGCTGGCGAAAGTATCGCTGCCGGTGTCGTATTCACCCTGCCGGCATTCCTCTTTCTCTCCGACCCGATGGTGGGCGACCAATATTTCCGCTACTGGACGATCTTTACTTTAGCTGTACTAGGCGGTATGCTCGGCACGCTCATGATGATCCCCCTGCGGCGATCTCTAATTGTTAAAGAACACCACAACCTACCCTACCCCGAGGGCACCGCCTGCGCTTCGGTGCTCATTGCCGGAGACAAAGGGGGCAGTTTTGCCAAAACGGCTTACCAGGGGCTGGGCTTTGCATTCCTGTACGCGATCTTCCAGAAAGTCATTCACGTCATTTCAGAAGTGCCCGCCTATAGTACTTCCTTTGTGAATAAATACCTGCCCGCAGCTACCATCAGCGGGGAGATCACGCCGGAGTATATGGGCGTGGGCTACATCATCGGCCCCAGGATCTCGGGCGTGCTGGTGGCCGGCGGCGTACTGGCCTGGCTGGGCTTAATGCCCCTGCTGGCTACCCTGGTGCCACCCGATACCATCGCCGAACAACTGATCAAACTGGGGTACCTGAAAAGCCTCGCCACGCCCGGCGGCGCCGGCGGCTGGGATCCCGTTACCCATACTTTCTCCGATGCTTCCTCCGCCATTTACCGGGCATACGTCCGGCAGATCGGCGCCGGCGCCGTGGCGGCCGGCGGTTTCATCACCCTGCTAAAAACCCTGCCCACTATCATCGCTTCCTTCAAGGAAAGCCTCGGCGCCATTAATAACCGAAATAAAGGCGAGGCCGTTAGCCGCACCGAGAATGACCTGTCGCTCAAGATCGTCCTCTACGGCAGCCTGGTATTGATCGTCCTCATGTCGGTGCTACCCATGATACCAGGGGAATCTATACTGTCCAAATGGCTGATCGGAGTGCTGGTCGTCTTTTTCGGCTTCTTTTTCGTCACGGTCTCCAGCCGCATCGTCGGTATCATCGGTTCTTCCAACAACCCCATCTCAGGAATGACCATCGCCACCATCATGGGTACGGCGCTGATCTTCATCGCCGTGGGTTGGACGGGCAAAGCATTCGAGCCCCTGGTGCTGGTGGTCGGCGGCATGATCTGCGTAGCCGCCGCCAATGCCGGCGCCACCAGCCAGGACCTGAAGACAGGATACATCGTGGGAGCCACCCCCAAATACCAGCAATTGGCGCTCTTCGTCGGCGCTATTTTCTCCAGCGTCGTCATCGGCTTTACGGTGAAGTACCTGGACACCCCTACCCCGGAATTGCTGGCCCAGGGTATCCACCATGCTATCGGCGAGAAATACGCCGCTCCCCAGGCCACCCTGATGGCCACCCTGATAAAGGGCCTGCTATCTTTCAACCTCGACTGGCAATATGTGCTGGTGGGTGTTTTCATCGCCCTTACCGTGGAGTTGTGTGGGGTAAAATCCCTGTCTTTCGCAGTAGGCCTGTACCTGCCCCTGTCCACTACCCTTCCCATCTTCATCGGCGGCGCCATCAAAGGGCTGGTCGATTGGCTGAAGGAACGCAAAGGAAAGGAAGTGGTGGATGATGAATTAGGAAAAGGCAACCTCTTCGCCACCGGGCTGGTGGCCGGCGGCGCACTGGCCGGCGTCATCGTAGCCATTCTTTCGGTCAATGAAAATGTGGCGAATGCCCTGGCCAAAGTCAATCTGGAAAACATTTTCCTGGCGCCGGCCCTGGGCGAAGGTGGTTATATGCTGCTGGGCGTACTGTTCTTCGCCTTTATGGGATTCGTCTTGTACCGAATTGGCATGCAGGATGACTGATCCGGCTTTGGAAATCAAGATCCAACTCCACACCGTATGCCTGGCCATGCTTCAGCAGTCCATCGACACCCTGGAGCGGGCCATGGCCGACGCCCAGGCGGCTGCCAACGATGAAACCAAGAGCAGCGCTGGCGATAAATACGAAACCGGCCGGGCGATGATGCAGGCCGAGAAGGATAAGTATGCCCGCCAACTGGCCACTGCCCTGGCCAACCGCCACCTCCTGGAAACCATCAACCCAAAGGAAAGGCGGCAACAGGTGAGAGCCGGCAGCCTGGTGCGCACCAATGAAGGCCTGTACTATTTCTCGGCGCCCCTGGGAAAAATCACCCTCGAAGGCAAAGTATATTTTGCCTTGTCAATGGCATCTCCCCTCGGACAAGCCCTGCTGGAAAAAAAAGCGGGAGCGGAAGTGAAGTTCCAGGGACGGCGAATTGTAGTGGAGGGGGTGTGGTAGCCCTACTCCACTAATTTCCCACTAAACACACTCACCTTCGAATTAAACGGATTCCCCGAGGAACGCCGGAAGGAAACCACCTGGCCACAGTGCCAGATGGCGTCGGCAATGGGCCCGTTGATGAGGTTCCAGAATGGAAATTCCCGGGTGGATTCCCCACGTTTGAAGATAATTGGGTAGTCCTCCAGTGCGCCTTCCGGACTGCTTCGGAGCTTATCGCTGGCCATTTTGAGGGTTTCCAGAGTCGCTTTGCGTTTTTGCTCGAAAGTGAGCTCGGCTTGTTCCGCCTGGGGTTCATTAGGTTTTTGCAGGACAGCATTCAAGATGGTGGTGGAAAGGCCCAGGATGTGGTCCAGGGTTTCTTCGGTGGTGCGGGCGTCGTCGTTGGGGCGGAAGGCCAGGTCTTCGGCCCGCAGGCCTTCGGTAGCCCAATAGTAGCGAAAGCCCAGGCCATCGATCATTCGGGCGGCGACCGCCTCGGCGGTATAGGCCTCGGGGTAGTCAGGGATCTGATAATACGGCAGGCTGTCGGCGCTGTCGGCTTTCATACTAACATCATTTTGAGCCCTGATACCAGTGGACAGAACAATCAGAGCAAGGGTGAGGAAAAGGAGGTGTTTCATACGACGGGTGTTTTACGTTTATCAATTGGCTTTCAGCCGCAATGTACTCCAGAATTGTTTTCCAAAGTATCATAATTGTGCGATACCGGCAAAACGGACATTGTACCTTTTGTTAGAACGTATTTAAAAAAGAGGACCCCTTCCTCCGTTTTTTATACGGCCAGCAACCTGCTTGCGTTACCTTTTGTTCCGGAGACTTTGGCCTGCTCAGTTATTTTGACTACCACCGGGACAAAACAATACTAACCTACGACGACAAGGAGAATAAGGTTTCTTATTTCTACGAGCAGATCCGATGAAGATAAAGTGCTGCCGAGCTTCAGTTTTGCCCGGCTATTCCTGAACCGGGATTTTCGGGATTGGGAGGATTACCACGATTTTGATTACCGCGATTATGCCGTCTGGAAAGCAGCATGCTCCCTAATCCCGGTAATCCTTTAATCAGAAAAATCCCGGTTCAGACAGCGGGGGAGGGAGGGGTTGCCTCTATCGAATTTCGGCGTCAGGCTCCACCGCCGATCTGGAGACCGGCGAAACGAAAAAGGCGCAACCGAAAACTTCGATTGCGCCTTTGCACTGTGTAGCGGAGGCAGGACTCGAACCTGCGACCTTCGGGTTATGCGTACCACTACAGCTTTCGCTGCCACCGGCCAATTAGCCGGCGTTTGTAGTCTGGACTTTCTCTTCACCCTTTTGCTTGCGCAAGGAGGGTGTCCGCCATCAAGTCTCTACACCTTTCCCGCCTTTTTGAAGGCAGGACTTGGCTCGGGATTGCCACACCACAGGTTTCCCCGAATTTGACGGATAATCACCCCGGTATTTCTACCAGGGCAGCCCTTGCAAGAACCGCATCCGCGCAGCTTGCTGCGCATCGCATCCAGATTGGTGGGATCTGAACACTGCTACTGTTCCGCTTCTTGAGCCCGACGAGCTACCAACTGCTCCACTCCGCGATATAATTTTCAATTACCGACGAGCTACTCCCGCTTTTTAGGAAAAAGCGGGACTCCACTCCGCGATATTGAACCCAAAAACGGCTTCCCGTTTTTTCAATGGGCAGGCAAATATAAGCCGTCCATTCCTAAAACGCAAGTGGTGAAGCAAAAGTTTCTTAAAGCTTTTGTTACGGGTACAATCAACAGGCTGAAAATCAAGGATTAGCCAACCAGGAACCAGGAACCAGGAACCAGGAACCAGGAACCAGGAACTAGGAACCCAGAAACCAGCCCGTCCTTGCTACGCTCGGCCGGGTAAAAAACCAGCCCGTCCTCTCCCGACAACTGTCAGGATCAACCGGGTAAAA
>JACJYG010000017.1 GCA_020636215.1 Lewinellaceae bacterium | reverse complement strand
AATGTGTCCGATTTTTCAAATGTCACTGGATTAACCGTTATCAATCCGTTTTCTTCCCAACCTACTTTGTAATACTTGCCTCCGGCAATCCCTGAAAAAGCTAGTTTCCGAGGCACTAGATGTAACACCCGGTCAAATATCCGTAACACCTGTGAAAAGCACCTCCGCTCCCTTCCCGTAAATTTGTTCCCGTCTATCATACATTCCTCACCCTAACAACCAAAGGCCATGACGCAGGTAGAAATCGCCAGTGCGGTTCAAGCCATACTGATCCGGCATTTCAACATCCCGGCCGAGCAGTTCTGCTGGGAGCAGCCTCTGGAGGCGTTGAATGAGGATTTCAAGCTGCTGGGCTATCTGGTCTTCCTGGAGCAGTTGCTTGAGCAGCAATTCGGCAAAAAAATTCCGCTGCTGGAAAACTGCAACACGGCGATCCATACGGCGGAGGATGTGGTGGATTTGATTATGAGGGAGTTGTGAATTTTAGGCATAGGGCCGACCAACAAAAGGAAAAAACAGCATGATCATGGAACCGCTCGAAACTGAGGTCCAACAAAAGAAAAAAGCCAACCGGATAACACTCACCCATGCGGCAATAGCCACCGGGCTGGGGTTCGTTCCCTTTCCCCTTTTGGACGCCGCCGGCATACTGGGCATTCAGCTGTGGATGCTGCGCCGCCTGGCCGAGGCGTACGATGTGCCGTTCAAAAAGAATCTGGCCAAATCGATCATCGGCACTTTGGTGGGCAACATCGGCTCAGTAGGGGCGGTCAAACTGGTTCCTGGCCTGGGCAGCTTATTGGGAGGCGGAATGGTGGCGGTGAGCGCAGGCGCTGCCACTTATGCCCTGGGCAAACTCTTTACCCAGCATTTCAGTCAGGGCGGCACCCTGCTGAGTTTCGATCCGGTGAAGTCGCAGGAGTATTTCCGGCAGTTGTACGAAGAGGGCAAGATTACGGTGAAAGAATTGAAGGCGCAGGAAAACGGCTTTGCGGAAGTACACAACCAGGCGCTGGCCTCCACTTCGGCCCTGAAGCAGGCTAATGAGGAATTAAGAGCGACCATCGCCGCGCTGCAAAACCAACTGGAACGGGGTAAGAAAGACCGCAAATACGCGGTTGTGGCCTTGCAGGAGAAAAAACGCCGGCGTTTCCGGTGGTTGTGGTTGATCCTGGTATTAGTCATGGTTGTCGCGGCCGCCGCCTGGTTTTTTCCGGCGGGCTATTTTAAGGCCGAAGATCTCGCCGCTCAATCGGGCGGCGAAAAGGTAGAAACCGCCGGGGTGGATAACAACGCCTTGACTTCCGCCGGGACGGAAGCCGCCGCCGAGCTTGCCCTGGATACCAGCGCCGCCATCCTGGCCGGCCCCACGGCCGCCGAACTGGAATTTTTACCCGGCTCTACGGAAGCGGTTGTAGCCGACTATATGAGCGCCCTGGACGCCGGTTTCCCCAAGACGTTTACCCTGGATGCGGCCCAATTCGAAGAAGGGGCCGTGATGCTTACGCCGGCAGCCGAAGCGCAAATCGCCAACATCGCCGCGCTGCTGCAGAACTATCCCGCCGCCACCCTGCGCATTTACGGGCAGGCCGATCAGAACGGCGGAACGGCGGCCAACCGGCAGGCGGGCCGCAACCGGGCGCGCCTCATCCAAGAGGCGCTGGAGAAAAATGGAGTGGCGCGCAAACGCATGTCGGCTACCTACCGAGAAAAGCCGGCGCCGCCGGATGGAAAGCGAGGAGCGGAGATCGAAGTAGAAAGACGGGAGCAGGAGTGAAAGGCGTCGTCTAATCGGGGAAAACGCTATTTGTAACAAGGAGGCAAATGTTTGTAACACCGGTGAAAATAAAAACACGGGCATTTCATCTTCTTTGCGGTGCCAAAATACGAACTAAAAGAAATTACGATGACCATATTGGGAATTATTGGCCGGACGGATAATCCACAGGTCCACGATGGAGCGGCGGCTTTAATTGAAGACGGCAAGATCATTTATGCGATCGAACAGGAGCGGTTGTCCCGAAACAGATATGCTTTGGGGGAGGGGGCTTCCGATGCCATAAGGGCATGCCTGGAGCATACCGGCCGGCGGATAACGGATATAGATCATATTGCCTATGGCTGGTTACCAGAACTCAAAAATGGAAAAACAATATCCGAGCACATCAGTCTGTCAGATGAATTAACGTCTGTGATCCTGCCCGCTGAGGTGGAAAACCCACCTCCTATACATTTCGTACAGCATCATTACACTCATGCAGCCGTCACTTATTTCACAAGTGGTTTTGAAAGTGCGGCTGTACTTGTTGTTGACGGTCGTGGAGAAGGAGAGTCTATTTCTCTTTATCATGCTAAAGGTAACAATATTGAGCTCATCGAAAGTTACCCAATGATCTATTCGCTGGGAGTGTTTTATTCTGCGGCAGGGGCATGTGCCGGATTAGGGGGCCCGGGTGCGCATTCTGGCCCGGGTAAGCTGATGGGCTTGGCACCCTTTGGCCAGCTCAGGCAGGAAATTGAATTCTCCTTTGACAAAGATACGGGCCAATTCTACCTGCCGCTCTCGATACGAAAAGCGGTTGATGAGTTGACTGAAATGCCAACGGCAGGGGATATGTGGAAGTTATGGCACCAGTATTATGAGCAACACTTTTATCCATATGACGGGCATAGTAGAATATCCTCGAACTCCTATGATACCATGCACTATGTGGATCTGGCGGCGACCGTTCAGCGCAAGCTGGAGGATATTTGCCAGCGCCTGGCGGAACGGCTGAGAAGCTTGACCGGCGAGAAGAATCTGGTATTGAGTGGTGGTTGTGCGCTCAACTGTAGTATGAATGCCTACCTGAGCCGAAAAAACATTTTCGAGAACATCTACGTTTTTCCGGCTGCCAATGATGCCGGCTGTAGCATAGGCGCGGCTTTGGCGCTATCTTTCACCAAAGAACCGCCGAAGGCCACCCCGCCGAGATTGGTTGCCCCTGCGTTTGGCCGGGCTTATACCGATGAGGAGATTATCGAGGCCATCCGCGCCTATGGTTTCACTCCACAGCAGTTATCCTCCGATGAATTGGCCGAACGCGTTGCGGCCGACCTGGCCGACGGCAAGATCGTAGCCTGGTTCAGAGGAAAGGACGAGTTGGGGCCGCGCGCGCTGGGCCGGCGTAGTTTTCTGGGTAACCCCGCTCAACGGGAGACGCTGGGGAGGTTGAACAAGATCAAAGGACGGGAAATGTGGCGGCCGCTGGCGCCCAGCATTCTTGAAGAGCAGGCGGAGACGGTACTGGAAAGCTCGATGGAACGCGGTTTACACCGCTATATGCTGGGGGTGGCCACCATCCGCCCGGAATGGAGGGCAAAAGTGCCGGCCGTTGTCCATGTGGATTTTTCTACCCGGCCTCATTTCGTTCAGCAAGAACACGATGGGGCGTACTGGAAAATGATCTGTCAATTTTATGAAAAGACAGGTATACCACTGGTGTGCAATACCTCTTTGAATGTAGCGGGGCAACCGCTCGTACACAAGCCGGAAGAAGTTTTGGAGATCTATAACACCCAGGAGGACTTAGAGACACTGGCGCTCGGAGGATTTTACCTAACTAAAGACAAGCCTGTGGAGCATGCCGATGAAGCAAAGGCAGTGGCTAAATTTCAAGCGATTTCAAAATAGAGAACCATAAAGATATAGCAGCGATAATGAAAATTCTAGGAATTATTGGCCAGACAGATAACCGATTCATGCACGATGGAGCAGCTGCTTTAATCGTAGATCATAAAGTAGTTTGCGCCATTGAACAGGAGCGTTTATCTCGGAATAGGTATGCCGTAGGGCAAGGCGCACCCGATGCTGCTGAAGCATGCCTTCAGTATGCAGGGCTCAAACTTTCAGATTTAGACCACATTGCCTATGGCTGGCTCTATGATCTCAAACGGGGTACGAGGCTATCAGATAATATTATTGCATCTAATGAACATACACATGTCATCTTACCTCCTTCGCAGTTTGGTTACGAAGAACCTCCTTCTGTTCATTTTGTACAACACCATTATGCACATGCCGCTGTAACCTATTACACAAGCGGCTTCGAAAGTGCTGCAGTACTCGTGATCGATGGGCGGGGAGAGGGAGAATCCATTTCCCTCTATCATGCCAGGGGTAATGATATTGAATTGATCGAAAGTTACCCAATGGTTTATTCATTAGGATTGTTCTATTCTGCTGCTGCTATGTGTGCCGGAATAGGAGGAAAAGGAGGCTTCTCCGGGCCGGGTAAACTAATGGGGCTGGCGCCCTTTGGCCAGGTCAGGCAGGAAATTGACTTTCATTTTGATGCTGACTCAGGGCATTTTACCTTGCCTCCTTCTGTGCAAAAGGCAGTTGATGAGTTACCTATATCACCCATTGATGGCCATATGTGGCGGTTTTGGTATGATTATTATGAAAAATATTTTTACCCCTACGACGGGCAGGACGGGAAGTCTTCAACAGTATACAATGTAGATCATTACACTGATATTTCAACATCTGTACAACATAAATCCTATGATACGGCACATTATGTAGACCTCGCCGCTTCGGTCCAACGCAAGCTGGAAAACATCAGCCATGGCTTGGCCAAACGCATAAAAAAACTGACCGGCGAGAAGAATCTGGTACTGAGTGGTGGTTGTGCGCTCAACTGCAGCATGAACGCCTACCTGAGCCGACAGAACATCTTCGAGAATATCTATGTCTTTCCGGCCGCTAATGATGCCGGCTGCAGTGTGGGCGCGGCTTTGGCGCTATCCTATGCCATTGAGCCTCCGAAGGCTCCTGCGCCAAGATTGGTTGCCCCTGCTTATGGCAGGGCTTATACCGATGAGGAGATCATCGAAGCCATCTGCGCCTATGGTTTCACTCCACAGAAATTATCCTCCGATGAATTGGCCGAACGCGTAGCGGCCGACCTGGCCGACGAAAAGATCGTAGCCTGGTTCAGAGGAAAGGACGAGTTGGGGCCGCGCGCGCTGGGCCGGCGCAGTTTTCTAGGTAACCCCGCTCAACGGGAGACGCTGGGGAGGTTGAACAAGATCAAAGGGCGCGAAATGTGGCGGCCCTTGGCGCCCAGCATTCTGGATGAACAGGCGGAGACGGTGCTGGAAGGCTCCATGGAGCGTGGTTTACACCGCTACATGCTGGGCGTGGCCACCATCCGTCCGGAATGGCGGGAAAAAGTACCGGCGGTGGTTCATGTGGACTTCACCACCCGGCCTCATTTCGTTCAGCAGGAACACGATGGGGCGTACTGGAAAATGATCCGCCAATTTTATGAAAAGACAGGTATTCCCCTGGTGTGTAATACTTCTCTGAATGTGGCAGGCCAGCCTATCGTCCATAGGCCGGAAGAGGTACTGGATATCTTTAGTACTCAGGACGATGTGCAAACCCTGGCGCTGGAAGGATTTTATCTAACTAAGAAGGAACCGGAAAAAAACGCAGTGGAGTCCAGGGAAAGAACCAGGGTTAAGGAAATTTCCAAGTGAAGAAACAGGAAGAAAATGAAAATATTAGGAATCATAGGTAGTACAGACAGCCCCCTTGCGCATGACGGCTCGGCAGCTTTAATCGAGGATAATAAGATCGTGTTTGCCATTGAGCAGGAACGGCTGACCCGAACACGTTATGCTATGGGCCAGGGAGCTTCTGATGCAGCTAGAGCCTGTTTGCAATATGCAGGCCTTCAACTTTCCGATATCGATTATATTGCTTTTGGTTGGCTCCCAGCACTTAGATCGGGCGAGAAAATATCGAAGGACATAAGCATTTCCAAAGAGCTCACCCCCTTCATTCTGTCGCCTGAGCTGTTTGGTTACAGTTCCCCGCCTCCTGTCCATTTCATACAACATCATTACACGCATGCAGCTGTGGCCTATTTCACCAGCGGTTTTAACAGTGCTGCTGTGCTCGTGATCGATGGCCAGGGAGAAGGAGAATCTATTTCTCTTTATCATGCTGAAGGCAATAAGATTGAGTTGATCGAAAGCTATCCCATTTTTTACTCGCTGGGGATGTTTTACAATGCTGCAGGGCGCATTGCCGGCTTAGGTGGCCGAAACGGGCATTCCGGCCCGGGCAAGCTGATGGGGCTGGCGCCCTTTGGCCAGGTCCGGCAGGAAATTGATTTCTTTTTTGATAAAGAAACAGGACGCTTCTCTTTACCCCCTTCGGTGCAGAAAGCGGTTGATGGATCTCCCGAGCCGCCACGGGCGCCTGCCATGGGGGATTTTTGGCATGACTATTATACCCATCATTTTTATCCTTATCAGCATGCCGGAGAATCCTCGGCAGCTTATGATGTAGCGCACTTTGTCGATCTGGCAGCTTCGGTTCAGCACAAACTGGAGGAAATCTGCCACCAATTGGCAGAACGCGTACAAAAACTAACCAGTGAAAAAAACCTGGTGCTGAGTGGCGGCTGCGCGCTCAATTGCAGTATGAACGCCTACCTGAGCCGACAAAACATTTTTGAGCATCTCTATGCGTTCCCGGCCGCCAATGATGCGGGTTGTAGCATTGGCGCAGCTTTGGCCTTGTCTTATGCCCTGGAGCCGTCGGTAAGCAGGCCGACGAGGTTGGAAGCCCCTGCTTTCGGAAGGGCTTATAGCGATGAGGAAATTATTTCGGCCATTAGCAAATGCGGTTTCCTACCACAAAAATTGGCCTCTGATGAATTGGCGGAGCAGGTAGCCACCGACCTGGAAAACGGCAAGATCGTAGCCTGGTTCAGAGGAAAGGATGAATTCGGGCCGCGCGCCCTGGGCAGGCGCAGCTTCCTGGGCAATCCTGCCCATAGAGAAACGCTCGGCCGTTTGAATAAGCTAAAAGGGCGAGAAATGTGGCGCCCCTTGGCTCCGAGTATTCTGGAGGGACACGCAGGATCGGTGCTGGAAGGCGCTATGGAACCTGGCTTGCATCGATATATGCTGGGGGTAGCCACCATCCGGCCCGAGTGGCGCTCCCGGGTGCCGGCTGTAGTTCATATCGACTTTACGTGCCGCCCTCATTTCATCCGGGAAGCACAAGATGGCCTGTATTGGACAATGATCAACGAATTCCACAAAAAGACGGATATCCCTCTGGTGTGCAATACTTCTCTGAATGTGGCGGGGCAACCCATTGTCCATAGGCCGGAAGAGGTGATAAAAGTTTTCGGAGAACAGGATGATGTGCAAACCCTAGTGTTAGAGAATTTCTATCTGACAAAAGGCAATATGCCAAAAGAAGTGAATACTTATCAACAAACAAGCTCAGTTCTATGAAGTTCTCTCTAGTTGTACCGACTCTGAACCGGGTGAATGAATTGGAGCGTTTATTTCAATCATTCCTCGCTCAGGATTATGGCGATTTTCAAGTGATCGTGGTAGATCAGAACCTGGATGGGCGATTAGATCGATTGATAGCTTCCTATCAAGCCTATTTTCCAATTTTGCATCTCAGAGAATCAAAACGCGGCCAGTCGCGGGCCAGGAATATAGGGTTTAAGCACGTGCAGGGCGATATTGTCGCTTTTCCGGATGACGATTGCCTGTATCCGGAGGGAGTGTTACGGAGCGCCTCCCTGTTTTTTCAGGAAAACCCTTCCCTGGACGGGCTTATCGCCCGAGTTTACGATCTGGACGAAGAAAAAAATGCTTTTCCGGGAGTAGGCAATGATCAATCCCGGGAGGTTGATTACGCCAAGGCATACAAAGATGGTATATCCTGCGGCATATTCTTTCGCGCGCCAATTGCGGAAAAGATACGATTTGATGAGACGCTGGGGCCGGGTGCGGGTACGCCGTGGGCCTGCAGTGACGAAGCAGATTTTCTGCATCAGTGTCTCGACGCAGGTTACCGTTTTTACTACGATGCCACTTTGATTGTAAGGCACCCCAACCCGCTCAAGGAGAATGGCTTCCTGAAACAAATTCGCAGAGAGTATGCCTACGGAGTTGGAAACGGATATTTTCTGGCAACCCATTATTTGCCGCAGGCATTCCTGAAATCGGAACGCTCCGCGTCTTATAAACAAGCATCACGGGAAATTTTCAAGGGTAATCTGCGCCGTGCTTCTTATGCTCTGGCCAAGGGTATGGGGGTTTCTCGTGGGTACCGCGCCGGGCTTAAAAGGCCTGAGGAAATCCAAAAAACGGTTGCTTATGCTGAATGATAAATTTAAAATTTCGGTCATCATTCCCACATACAATCGCCGGCAGCTTTTGGAATACACCCTGAGGTCCCTGGCCAATCAAAATATCAGTAAAGCCGAGTTTGAAGTTATTGTTGTTGATGACGGCTCTTCTGACGATACTTTCCAGATGGTTAAAACATTTGAAAATATAATCAACCTGAAATATGCCTATCGAATAGACAAAGGATACCGGCCGGGTTCGGCAAGAAACCTGGGCATCCGGCTGGCGGAAGGCGCCATTTGTGTATTTGTGGACTCGGGGATCATTTTAAAAAACGATTGCATCCAACACCATATAGACGTCCATGAAAAATATCCGGAAGAGCTAGCTGTTATTGGCTACGTGTATGGGTATTCCATAGAATCTGAAAATGATCTTAAAACGCCAATAGATCCTATGGAAGCCGATAAATCTATTGCCAGTTTAGTTGAAGATGGAGCAGTCTGGGATATGCGGGAAGACATTTATCGTAAATACAATGATAAAATAGAAGGCCTGATCGTACCCTGGACTTTGTTTTGGTCCTGCCACATATCAGTAAGCACCAGATCATTATTTGAAGTGGGTTTATTTGATGAAAACTACGATGGCAACTGGGGTACTGAGGATAACGACCTGGGCTATCGCCTGCATCAGGCCGGGAAAAAGATCACCCTTTGCCGGGAGGCGGCCGTTCTGCACTTGCCCCATGAAGTAGATTTAGATGGAAGAATACGAGATGGCGCCAAAAACAGTAAATACTTTCATGAGAAGTATCAGACTCCTATTACGCAGCTCTACTTTGATAACTATGTCAGGGATTTAATTGGGCAGTGCGCGAATAATGAGGTAATCGATTTTCACGAGCTTATCACCAAGGCTAATATTTAGGATCTATGTCTGTTTCGCTTAAAGGCCATGTCGCTCTTGTAACCGGCAGCAGCAAGGGGCTGGGCAAACAAACTGCCCTGGCCCTTGGTAAAGCAGGAGCTAAAGTTTGTATTAATTATGCCAATGACCGGCAAAAAGCGGAAGGTGCATTTGCTGAATTTAAGGATGCAGGATGTGAAGGAATCTTGGTAAGAGCGAATGCCACTGACGCAATCCAAATCCAGAGAATGGTGCAGGAAATTGAAGAAAAGTTGGGAACAATCGACATCCTTGTCGTGAATGCGACTCCAGACCAGCCGCAAAAGCCTATTGAAGCTTACGATTGGGATGGCTATCAACAGATGATCGACTTCTTCGTCAAGAGCCCGTTTCTACTAACCAAAGCTACTGTTGCAGGGATGAAGCGGAAAAAATGGGGGCGCATCATTAACATCGGCAGTGAAGTATATCAGCTCGGCCAACCCAATTTCAGCGCCTATGTGGCCGCCAAAGGAGGACAAACCGGATGGACAAGAAGTATGGCGACAGAATTAGCGCCCTTCGGTATTACCGTCAATATCATTCAACCGGGTTGGATACCCGTTGAACGGCATGAGAAAGACCCTCAGGAAATGAAGAATGCTTATTTCGCTGCTATTCCGGCAGGGCGTTGGGGCGTGCCTCAGGATGTTGCCGATGCTGTAGTTTATTTCGCCAGCGAAGAAGCTGGCTTTGTTTCGGGCCAGACACTTTGCGTCAATGGGGGGAAAACCCCCTGGTAGTAAACGATTAGAAATACAGTTTTACGAAATACTATTGATCATGTATAATGACATCAACGTCAAGAACTCTGTAGTCCAAAAACTGGATTTCAGAATAGGCTCAAGAAAGATCCCTTATTATCTGGGGAGTAATTGCGCAAGAGAATTTGCGCAAATCATTGGCGGCCTGAGGCCGGATAAAGTGTTCATTGTCGCAGATGAGACGGTTTCCGGGATTTATAAAGAAGTCATTTTAGGAACGTTCCAATCTCAATTTAGATGCGCATGGGTAAGCATTGCCCCTGGGGAAACAGAAAAAAATATCACTACTATTTCATCCCTTTGTTCTCAAATTCTGGCTTCTGAATGCACCAGGAAATCCATCATTGTCCCACTAGGTGGGGGGGTAATTGGCAACATCGCAGGATTGGCTGCCTCCTTATTGTTCCGAGGCATTCGGCTGGTACATATGCCTACTACGCTGCTGGCCATGCATGACTCGGTCACTTCCTGCAAACAAGCCGTCAATCATGCCTCCAGCAAGAATATTTTGGGCGCCTATTACTCCCCCGAAGCCATTCTGGCTGATACGGCCTTTCTGGCCACGCTACCGGAAAAACACATCAGGTCGGGTAAGGGAGAGCTCGTAAAGAATGCTTTGATCTTCGGGGGCAGGCAATACCAGGAAGTCCTTATGGCCATCTCCGGAGAAACTTCCGAAGAAAATTTGATCAGAATGGTGGAGCTAGGAGTGGAAGCAAAGAGCAGTCTCTTGCACCTCGACCCATTTGAAAAGCAACAGGCCATCATTTTTGAATACGGCCACACCATAGGCCATGGGATTGAGCTCAGTTGTAAAGGAGAACTATCGCACGGGGAATCCATTGCCCTCGGTATGAAATATGCCGCCGTCATTTCAAATGCGATGGGCTTGCTGCCAAATGAAAGCCTGGATATTCATCAGCAATTGATAGCCAAACTACAACCGGCCTTTCCCGCCGAAAAGCCCGATAGAGCAGCCATTATGCGATACGTCATGAACGATAACAAAAGAGGATATATTCCTACAGCAAAAGATGAGGTCCCTATGATCCTACTTCGGGGCATTGGAGAAGTAGCAGCCGACAAGGAGCATCACTACCTCAGTAAGGTGCCGGTAGCGCTCTTGAATAAAACCCTGTCCAATCTTTAAGCCCCATAGGATTATAAATCCAATCACAGTCAATCATCGAGCATGAAAGTTATTTATTTCTATAATAGCAATTGGTATGGCGGGGTGAATACAGTCCTGTCCAGCCTGTTTGAGTATAACTTCTTTTCGCCGGAACTCGAAACAGTCTTTGTGTTGTGTTACAGAGGGCAATTGAGTTCTGAATTGGAAAAAAGGGGCGCCAAAGTAGAGATCGTACCAGCACCACAGGTGGGAAAACCCTGGACGCTACTTCCTGCCTGGATACAACTCATTAGGATACTTAAAAAACATCAAGCCGAAATAGTGGTAAGCCATGAGATAGAGAGCCATGCCTTAGCCTGGCCTGTGTTACAATTTCTGCCTGTTAAAAAGGTACTATGGATTCACTCTTCGGGTCTTCGATTGAGGTCGGGATTTTACAAAAAATTAAGAAGCAAAATGCCGGATTTTGCTATATGTGGCAGTCGTCATGTAGAAGAGGAAGTCAAACAATTATGGCCTGATATGAAATCCGACTTTTTGTATCCTCCATATACAAGATCCTTTATTGAAAGGAAAACGGTAAAACAAGAAGCAATAAGTTTCATTTACGTTGGCAGAATGGTAGAATATAAGGGCCTTGCAGACATTATAGAAGCTCTGGGCAAAATAAGGAAGCTCCCTTTTCGCTTTATCGTAGTCGGTGGTTCAGAAAGAAAGACAGAGAAAAAATACCAGGAAAAAAACAGGGAAAGGGCTCAAGAATTAGGTATTGGCGATAAAGTGGAGTTCGTTGGTTATGAAGAGAATGTATCGGACTATTTGACGTCAGCTGATGTATTTGTCCATCCTAACAGGTTGCCGGAACCCTTCGGATTGGTCTTCATAGAAGCTTTGCTTGCCGGAACGCCTATTGTAGCCACAAGTATTGGAGGAGCAAAAGAAATTTTGGAACAGCAAGCCTTGAAAATGGGGGATTTAGTGCCGCCTAATGATGTGGAAGCGCTGGCTGCTGTGCTCAAAAAGCATATTGAAGATGAAGGTTACCGGCTGGAATTGTCCCAGAACATCAAAGAAGGGTTTGTCAATATTTGTGATCCTGAAAAATCTATGAAAAGGTTAGCTACTTTATTAAAGCTTGCATAAGAATGAAAAAACCATCCTCGATATGCCATCTGAAGAATACTACAGAGCTCAAAAAGAGCAGGAGGACCGTAGAACGAATCTTATTTTCTATGATTCATGTGAAGGTTTCAATCAAGATGGGGGCTCCGACTTGAGATCTAAAAGAGATATATGGGAGATACTCATTATTATCTTGCTGATAGGAGGCTTATTATGTTTAGGCATACAAGCTTTCTTTGGGATAGAAATGGGAGGCGCCAGCAGGTAAGCGCGCGATAATTCACTTTTTAGCTTACAGAAATGCTTGTTGTAATTTATATCTTTTCATGTAAACGCTCAAAGTATTGGAATTATTCGTACTACTTAGAAGAGAAACGGCAATATTATCCAAGGCCTTGATCTTATTCACTATTGTCTCAGGTGTAACCAACGCCCTTTTGCTGGCGACAATCAACGCGGCGGCGGAAACAGTGAATAAAAGTGAACAGAACTGGGAATATCTGATCATGTATATGCTGTGTTTAGGCCTGCTCTTTTTCAGCCAGCGATACCTGTTAGATAAATTTTCCGAAATGGTGGAGTCGATCGTCTGCGGGGTCCGGCGCCGCCTGGTGGACAAGGTGCGCCTCACAGAACTGGCTACCATGGAAAAGTACGGAACCTCCAGCATATATGCCCGCATTACTCAGGACACTAGTATCATCTCTTACACCTCTGCGGTTCTCGTCATGAACATTCAGCAGGTGGTCATGATCCTCTTTGCATTATGCTATGTTGCCATTATTTCGATATGGTCCTTCTTTCTGGTCGCTCTGGGCATAGGGATAATAGTATTATACCATTTAGAGATTGCCAGGTCTGTAAGCGCCATGTTCAAAGAAGCGTCAAAAAAGGAAACAGAATATTTTGAAAAGCTGGGAGGGGTCTTCTTTGGATTTAAGGAGGTCAAGATCAACCGCCGTAAAAATGAAGATGTATTTAACGCTTACGTTGAAGTCAATAATGCCAACAGGGACCAAAGAATAAAGACCGGCAAAGTCTATAACAAAACCCTGGTTTTGTCACAAACACTATTCTACCTGATACTGGGCGCCATTTTGTTTGTGCTGCCAAAATTGCATCCCGAGCACGCTATTGTTATCACCAAGGTTATAGCTTCTGTTATTTTCATTATCGGGCCGCTGACGGCGGTCATTTTCTTCATCCCAAGATTGACTGACGCCAGCAACTCCGCTCGCAACATTATAGACCTGGAAAATCAGATGGAGGACGAAATAAAGGAAATGCAGGGCCAAAAGCTGGAACCCTATTCTCCGGTTAACTACCGGCAGCTTCCTTTTCAAGACACTATACGTTTGAAAGAGCTGAGCTATCAATATCCTGCCGGGAATAGCCTGGTAGCAGGGTTTTCAGTGGGGCCGATTGACCTGGCCATTCGGAAAGGGGAGTTGATCTTCATAACTGGCGGCAACGGCTCCGGCAAATCCAGCTTTCTCAAATTGCTCACCGGTTTGTATGCACCCCAGTCGGGATTCATTGAACTGGACGGTGTAAACGGCCGGGGTTTAGTGGTCAATAGCCTCAATCGACAGCAGTACCGAAATTTGTTTTCCATCATTTTCAGCGACTATTACTTGTATGATAAAATTTATGGCGTGGAAGGGAAGATCCAGCCCGCAGCGGTAAATGCTCTGCTGGAGAACATGGGGCTCCCTCGGGAAAAAACGGTTTACGAAAATGGCGCCTTTACATCTATCAAGCTTTCCAGCGGCCAGCGAAAACGACTCGCCCTGGCCATTGCTATATTTGAGGACAAGCCCATTTATGTATTTGACGAAGTGGCGGCCGACCTGGATCCGCAGTTCCGGGATAAGTTCTACTTCGAGATCCTCCCGGAATTAAGGGCCCGTAATAAAACGGTGCTCGTGGTGTCGCACGACCAGCAATATTGGAACGTGTCGGACCGGCTGATCCATTTCCAGGATGGATCGATACGTGAGTTGTCAAGGGAAGAGGTCTACTACCTGGCCTCTATGGACAATAGAGGTTAATGGAGACGTCATGTAACATGGCGTCAAATATTTGTAACAGATGATCAAAGCCCTATTAATAAAATCTCATTCTTTTGTTTTCGGTAAAGCAGTTAAGAGGAGCGATTCTTGCTGAGAATAAGCCAGGAAAAAAAGAGAGGAAAAGATCACTATGGATCAAACTTCAAACACGGGAAAAGAAGAGGTGATGAAACGATCCTACCTGATGGAGGCGCTGATCGTTATTATGTGCGTTTTACTGCTTATCGTCGCTTTCTGGGAATTTATCCTTATCAACATTCCAGCGGGGCACAAAGGCGTATTATTCCGGCCGCTTAAAGGAGGCACGGTAACGGATCGCTATTTTGATGAAGGCCTGGTTTTGATCTTCCCGTGGAATCAAATATACATCTATGATACTCGCGTGATCAGCGGGCAGGATACGATTGATGCACTTACCGAAGACGGATTGCAGGTAAGGGCGGAAATATCTTATCGCTACCGCCCGGAAGCAGATTCGCTGGGCAAAATGCACAAGGACCTGGGGCAGGACTATGCTGATAAGGTAATTGTTCCTCATGTCACTGCGGCAACCAGAGATGTGATCAGCCGTTACCGGATGGACGCTTTATATACCACCAGCCGTAGCGATATACAGTCCGATATGCTGGGCCGGGTAAGAGATCAGGTCGATGGTTCTTATCCGATCACGACCATTGACCTGATCGTGAGGAATATTGTCCTGGAAGAAACCGTAGAACAGGCTATTGCCAATAAGCTGGTTAAAGAGCAGGAAATGCTGGCGTATGATTTCATCATTGAAAAGGAGTTGAAGGAGGAAGAGCGAAAACTCATCGAAGCCCGGGGGATCAAATATTTTCAGGACACTTCGGGTATAAACATTCTGCAATGGAGAGGTATTGAAGCTACAGAGGAACTGGCAAAGTCGCCCAACGCCAAAGTAGTTATTATAGGTACGGATACCGGGGAGTTGCCGGTAATCCTGGGAGGGAATTAGAGCCTCCCACGGTCCCCGAATCGAGTTTAGGGCGGGCTCTCCAAAGGAGGGTAGAACCTCCAGGCAAGCTCTCAGGGTAGCTTGAAAGGTTTATCAATGTTAGTGCTAAGCAAGTTTGTCAGGCCACACATGAAAAGAAAAAGCAAAAAATGAACATCTTTTTATAAACAAAATATCCATTCAGTATGAAAGAAGAAAACCAAGCGTCGCAAACCGTTCTGAAGTCGACGGAAGAGCTCAAAAAAGCTGCTGACCGCATCACTGTTCGCAACACCCTGTTTTCCGCCGGCGCCGGCCTGATCCCCTTCCCAGCCGTTGACGCTGCGATCTTACTGGGCATTCAATTGAATATGATCCGGTCTATTTCCAGGCTTTACAATGTGGAGTTTAAAGAGAACCTGGTAAAGTCTCTTATCGGCGCCCTCATAGGTTCTGTAGGAACCGCCGGCGTAATGAAAGTAATTCCCGGCCTGGGCACGGTGCTGGGAGGCTTAACCACCTCGGCTACCGCAGCTGCGGCAACGTATGCTACCGGCAAGGTGTTTACTCAGCATTTTGACCAGGGAGGCACCCTGTTGGATTTCGACCCTGTCAAGTCACGGGAGTTCTTTGAAAAAGAATTTGAAGCGGGACGCATGTTCGTTTCTGATGTGACGGAAGTAGAAGAAGAAGTGAAAAAAGAAAAGAAAGGTATGTTCGGCAACTTGTTTTCCAGTAAAAAGAAAGAGCAGGAAGAAACCGAACGGGTCGAATTGATCAAAACCAACAGAGAACTGACGGCTGCTGTAGCGGAGCTGAAAGAACAAATTGACGCCTTGAAAAAAGGTTGATATAAAGAAAGCCATCAAGAGATAAAAAACAAACCATGTCAAATATACAAGAAATTCGCACAGAGCGCCGTCAGGAAGCGCAGAAGATCACTCAGCGAAGGACCCTCTATGCCGCCGGCGCCGGCCTGATTCCCTTCCCGATCGTCGATGCGGCGGCCCTGTTGGGCATACAGGTGCTCATGATCCGGGACATCGCCCGTGTTTTTGAAGTAGACTTCAAGGAACAAAGGGTCAAATCACTGATCACTACCCTGGTCGGCGACGCGGCCGCGGTCGGCTTGTTCAAGATCATTCCGGGGTTGGGTACTTTCTTTGGAGGAGCGTCGGCGGCGGCGGCCGGCGCCGCTGCGACGTATGCCCTGGGCAGTGTTTTTACGCAACATTTCAGCGAGGGAGGAACGCTTCTGGATTTCGATCCCGTGAAATCCCGTGAATTTTTTCAAAAGGAACTGGAAAAAGGTAAAAGCATGGTGGCTGGCCTGAAGAAGAAAGTGTCCGGAGAGGCTACAACTGATGATGGCGAACAAAAACCGCCAACGTATAAAGAATTGCTGGAACAGAACCGGGCCCTTTACTCGGAACTCCTTGCTCTTCAACAGCAGGTGGCCGACCTGCAGCAGCAGCCGAAGGTCGATGAGAACAACCTGCAACTCATCGAAGGCATCGGGCCAAAAGTAGAAGCTGCACTGAAGGCTGCCGGTATCACCGACCTCCTGCATTTGGCTTCGGCAAAGGTGGAAACGCTCAAGTCCATACTGGATAAGGCGGAAGGCAACTTCAATCTGGCCGCTCCGGACAGCTGGCCGCAGCAGGCCAAACTGGCGGTAAAAGGAGATATGAAAGCGCTGAAAGCCTTACAAGACAAGTTAACGGGAGGCCGGTAAAAATGGCCCCTTTTTTTACCATCCGTTTAGTACTACTTTGTCACTTTAGGCCTTGCTCGTTCGAAAGAAGTCGTGTCTTTGATTTTTCGGTTGTCTTGCCCTGCTTGAAACAAAAGGTATACGACAAAAATGAAAGAGAAGAACGTAAGCTCTTTAATTGTCTCAAGCGTGAAATGCCTTAGCGTTACGAGGACTTTAAAGTGACAAAGTAGGATCTAGGCCTTCTTAAAAGATCTCTGGAGTTATGGATGTTATTTTAATAGCAATCTACCTGTTTTTTTGTTGGGCCGTCGCCTACGCAGGGAAAAACACTCGCCTTGGTTTTTGGGGGGTATTGCTCTTATCTATTTTTCTCACGCCTCTGCTTATCGCCATTTTCATTGTATTGTTTCAACCCCGGATAGGAAGAAAAAACTGATAGTAGGAATTGATTTACGATATTTTCACATGCCATTAGAGTAGTGGCCTGGCGGGATTATTTGTGAATGGACATCTTTTTTCAAGTCTGTAACAGCCCAAAACCCTTTCAATCAGCCTTTTTGAACAATATCTGCCTCTTTTGAAGCCGTGGAAACCTGGCGCTATGGCCTTCGCCCGAAGTTGGCTGTTCCTGCCACCGTTTTTTGGGAGACGGAGGCAGAAATACTGGCCTGGCGGCGGGAGTTTAGCGCCGAATCCGGTTTGAGTGCTTCGAAAGGCGGCCACTTATTTATTTTCGAGTAGGCAGCGGCTTTTTGCCGCAAAATAAAAAGGCGAACCGGCTAAAACGCTCTCTTGTAACAGGCAGTCAAGCATTTGAAACAGCGGAGCAAGCCGCTATCCCTTCCACCTCTCAATTTTGCCGCTGCAAACGGGCTGCCTGGAGCGGCTTAGACGAATGGGAAATAAAATTTTCCAATACTAAACATAACCACCATGGCTTGGGAAGATCAAGAAGACGAAAACCGTATCTATCATGTAGTCATGAACCACGAAGATCAGTACCGCATCTGGCCGGCCGGCCGGGAAGTACCGGCGGGCTGACAGGAAGCCGGCAAAACGGGCCCGAAGGCGGAATGCCTGGCCTATATCAAAGAGGTGTGGACGGACATGCGGCCGCTGAGTGTGCGGAAGATTCAGGAAGAACGGCGCAAGAAGCAG
Organism: Lewinellaceae bacterium; assembly: GCA_020636215.1. Taxonomy (GTDB): domain Bacteria; phylum Bacteroidota; class Bacteroidia; order Chitinophagales; family Saprospiraceae; genus JACJYE01. Next base: position 27,392 of record JACJYG010000017.1, on the reverse strand, counting down.
TTGGAAGGGGAAAAGTGATGCGAGCATTTTCAACCCAATTGAATAACAGCCTAATTACATGAATAAGATCACCAAACTTCGCCAGTTCATTGACAACCGCCTGGAATGGGACCTGGGGTCCGATCCTGCGGTTGACTTTCCTAAACAATCCAAGTCTCCGGTTTTCATTCTGTGCCCGGCCCGCTCCGGCTCCACGCTGTTGCGGGTGATGCTGGGCGGCTCGCCGGGGCTGTTCGCGCCGCCTGAGCTGGAGCTGCTTTCTTTCTCCAACCTCAAAAACAGGCGAGAAGGGCTATCCATCCGCCTGTCGTATATGCTGGAAGGGCTGGTGCGAGCAGTTATGGCGCTGAAAAACTGCGAGGCCGAGGAAGCCAGGGCTGTCTTGCGGGAATATGAAGAGCAGGGAATGAGCACAGCGGCATTCTACGCCCTGCTGCAGGAGTGGTGCGAGGGGCGGCAACTGGTGGACAAGTCGGTGCATTACGCCATGTCGCCCAGGATATTGGAGCGGGCGGAGCAATACTTTGAAAACGCCCGGTATATCCATCTTTCCCGCCACCCCTACGGCACGGCCCACTCCATCGAGTCCCTGCGCATGGATAAAGACCTGTACGGCCCGATCACGGGATACCGCCCTCGGGAACTGGCTGAATACACCTGGCAGATCTGTCACGAGAACATTTTTTCTTTTTTGCAGGGCGTGCCGAAGGAACGACAGATCCATGTGCGCTTCGAGGAATTGGTGACAAGCCCGGAGGCTACCATGCGGGAACTGTGCGGTTTTCTGCAAATACCGTTTCATGAAGATATGCTGCACCCTTACCGGGATAAGCAGAAACGGATGACGGATGAAGCGACGGGTTCGGTTATGGTGGGCGACCCGCGCTTTCACCAACATAAAAAGATCGAGGCCCGTGCCGCCGAGTCGTGGAAGGAAGGATCTGAGCCGTTCGAACTCACCGAAGGCAGCCGGGGCCCGGCAGGGCGGCTGCGATATTGGGACGCCGGTATTCCCCGCGCCGTAGAGCGCAACTGGTTGGAAAAGAGCAACCTCAGCCTCCGGGAATGGCGGGCCTGGCTGGGTGAGAGACAGTGGGCGGAAGGGCATAGGATATGGAGCACCACCCGGCGATTTGCGCTGCCGGCCGGCGTTGAGGCGAAAGCCTTTCACAAAGCATTTGGAGAAGCAGTCCGGCAAACGGAGCTTTTGCACTGTGTGTACCGGGAAGAAGGCGGGTTTCCCCAACGGCGGATATTGCCGGGTTTGGAAACAGCTGTGGAAGTATGGGAAACCGGCGGGCCTCTGGAAGAACTGGATCGCCGCTTTGCCGGGCGCCCGCTGGATAGAAGCCGAAAATGTTTTGATAGCATAATGGCCCGATCAGAAAGTGGGCGGTGGTATTGGTATTTGAAGTTGCACGAGCTTATTGCCCCTAATGGAGATTTCCAATGGTTACTGAACCGGCTGGCCGAGGCCTGGCAGCATTTGACAGCCGGAGAGGTTCCGGAACTGCCTCCGGTTTTAACCGGCTCGAAGGGTTCTACCGGAGGGGAAGCATCCCGGCCCGGCGGCGTCTATGAAGCCGGCGCGCAATACTGGCAGGGGCAAGCCCTGCCCGGCGTGCTGCAATGGTATGGGAAAGCCAAAAAAGGCGATTCGACGAAAACCAACCGCTATGCCATCGCACTAAGCCCGGAATTGGCCTCTCTTCTGGATAATGGCGCGAACTTTCCGGAAAATGGGAACCGGGACACAGCCCTGGCTACGGCTTTGGCGGTATTTATCAGCCGGGTGGCCGACGTGGATCAGGTAGCGGTCGGCCTGCCGGCTTCTGAGGATACGCCGCTTCCGGTGATGGCCAAGGTAGAAAAGGGGCAAAGCCTTCAGAGCCTCCATGAGCAGGTTTGCGAAGAATACCAGACGGCCTTGCGCCATCTGGATTACCCTTTCCTCAACCCGGCGGAACGCCCGTTGTTTCATGCGGCTATCCGCTATGAAAGGCCGGTGGCCCTGCAACTGAATGGGGACAACCTGGATTCGGAACTTTTAGGCCATGGCCATCGGGCCGAGGCCCTTACCTTAATCGTTAGGGAAGAGAACCAACCCGGCCCAGCCCGGATCGAGCTGGAGGGCTGCCGGGAGTTGTTCCCCGGCCAATGGTTGGAACTGGCGGCCGGGCACTTCAGTCAGGTCTTGACGGACGTACTGACGCAGGCGGACCTGCCGGCAGCGGAGATCAGCCTGCTCACCGGGCGGGAAGCGGTATTGCTGGAAAAGTGGAATGATACTCAGTCTGATTATCCGCAAGACAAGACGGTCGTCTGCCTGTTTGAAGAGCAGGTAGAAAAGACGCCGGACAATATCGCCGTAGTTTTCGAAGACAGAGCGCTGACCTACCGGGAGTTGAATGAAAAAGCCAACCAGGTAGGCCATTACCTGCGGGAGGCTTATTACATCCGGCCGGACGATGTGATTGCCCTCCAACTGGAGCGCAGCGAGTGGATGATCATTGCCATTTTGGGCGTACTCAAAGCCGGAGCGGCTTACCTGCCCATTGCGCCGGATGCGCCCGCGGCCGGGGTGCGGTATATGCTGGAAGATAGCCGGGCGAGGGCACTGCTGACGGATGAGGCCACTTATGCCGTAGTGAAGGAATTGGAAGAGATCGTCGCTGTCGAAGTTGTCCAGGAAATGGATACTACAGGCCGTCCACCGTCCACCGTTCCCGCTTTTGAGAAAAAGCGGGATTCACCGTCTAACCTGGCCTATATTATTTATACGTCCGGTTCTACGGGACAGCCCAAAGGGGTAATGGTCGAACATCGGGGCGTGGTGAACATGTCATTGTGCCAGATAGCAGAATTTGGCGTTCGGGAAACGGACAAGGTTTTATGGTTTGCCGCTTACACCTTTGATGCTTCCGTATCGGAGTTTGCGATGGCCTTTCTATCCGGGGCAACTTTAGTTGTTCCAACACAACAAGCTATTTATCAACCTGATATCCTATTGGCACAAATGGGGCGCCAGGAGGTTAGTATTGCTACGCTTCCTCCTGCGTACCTGTCGAATTTGGATAAGCACAGCTTGCAAACGCTTCGGGTATTGATCACTGCGGGAGAAAAACCCATATTGGAGCAGGTGCAGGCATGGCAAGGCCGGTTGCGCTATTTCAATGCTTACGGCCCTACGGAATATTCGGTGTGTATAAGTACTTTTGAAGTGCTCGCAGATTGGGATCAGTCCTTTGTTCCCATTGGAGAGCCGATTGCAAATACGGAAGTATTTATTCTAAACGAAGCGCAACATCTAATAGCTATCGGTATTGCCGGTGAATTGTGCGTCGGCGGCGCCGGTTTAGCTCGGGGCTACCTGAACAATCCCGAGCTAACGGCACAAAAATTCATTCCGCACCCTTTCAAGCCAGGCGAGCGTTTGTACCGCACGGGCGACCTGGCGCGTTGGCTTCCCGACGGCAACATCGAATTCCTGGGCCGGATCGACCACCAGTTGAAGATCCGGGGTTACCGCATCGAAGCCGGGGAGGTGGAGCAGGCGCTGTTGGAACACCCGTCGGTACGCTCGGCCGTGGTGGAGGGCCGGGAGTTAGGCCAAGGGAAGGAATTAGTGGCTTACCTGGCGGCCGGCGAAGGGGGGCTGGCGGGCACGGAGGAATTGCGGTGGCATTTGTCGGAGCGCCTGCCTACCTACATGGTCCCGTCCTACTTTGTGGAGCTGGAGGTCCTGCCGCTGACCACGAGCGGGAAGGTGGACCGCAAGGCTTTGCCAGCGCCGGATGTGGGTAGTATAGCCTCCGGCGCGGTTTATACCGCGCCCCGCAATACGCAGGAACAGATCCTAGTAGATATTTGGAAAGCAGTGCTGCGCCGGGAGCCCATTGGCATCCACGACCACTTTTTTCATATCGGGGGGGATTCGATCAAGGCTATTCAGATTACGGCGCGGCTGGCCGGGCAACAATTGAGCCTGTCCATCCGGGACCTGCTGTCCCAACCCACGATCGCCCAGTTGGCGCCCTTGCTGGCGCCGTTAAAAAAGAGCTACCCACAAGGCGTTCAGCAAGGGGAATTGCCGCTTACACCCATCCAACGGTGGTTTTTCAGGGAACATTTGGTGGGCCAGCATCACTTCAACCAAGCCTTCCGTTTTCGCGCCGGGGAACGGCTGTCGGAAGCGGCCCTGCATCAAGCCTTGCAGGACCTGTTGATGCACCATGACCTGTTGCGCAGCGTGTACCTGGAGGAGGGCAGCCGGATTATCCAACGGACTGAGGCGCGGATGGAGGTTGATATGCTGGTGGAGGACCTGCGGACAGCTTCAATTGATGAAGAACGCCGGATCGAGGAGGTTGCCAACGAGGCGCAGGCCGGTTTCAAGCTGGCGGCCGGGCCGCTGTTCAAGGCGATCCTCTTTAAGCGGACCGAAGGAGACGAACTGCTCCTGGTTATTCACCACCTGGTGGTGGATGGAGTTTCATGGCGGATTTTAATCGAAGATCTGGATAATTGTTATAGCCGCCGTCTGGCGGGAAAACCGGTTCAATTGCCGGCGAAGACGGCGCCCTTTGCGATGTGGGCTGCCGAATTGGAGGAATATGCCCGTTCAGAGCGTTTGCAGGCCGAGGCGGCCTACTGGCGGGAAATAACCGGCCTGCCTGTGTCGGGCCTTCCCATCAGCCGGCCAGAAGGCTCCAACCTTTCCGGCGATACGGCCGGCGTGAGTTTTGAACTGGATGAAGCCCAGACGCAACAGTTGACCTCTGGCATTCACCACGCCTACCACACGGAGATCAACGACGTGCTACTGGCGGCGCTGAGCTGGGCCTTGCGGGCAACCTTCGGCGGGGATAGTTATGCGGTCACGCTGGAAGGGCACGGCCGGGAGGATATCCTGAGCCTGGACGTGAGCCGGACGGTGGGCTGGTTTACATCCGTGTTCCCCCATGTACTGCACTACGAGGAAGAATTAGGCTTGCACTTGCAACAGGCCAAGGAAAGCCTGCGGCGCATTCCGAAAAAAGGGGTGGGCTACGGCATCTTGCGCTATATGAGCGAAGCAGGCCCGGGCGAAGACCAGGCGCAGGTTAGTTTTAACTACCTGGGAGAATTCTCGGAAGGGGAATCGCAGGAGGTATTCCGTTATTCCCAAGGTTCCACGGGCAGAGCCCATAGCCCAGGGGCTGTCCGGCATCACGAATTGGACGTGTTGGGGATGATTCAACAGGGCAAACTGCGGCTCTCCGTCCGCTACAACGCCGGCCGTATGGACAAAGCGCAGCTTGAGGCCTTAATGGCGGCCTACAAGTCCGCTTTGGAGGAGATCATAGCCCACTGCAAGGCAAGGCGATCCAGCCTGCATACGCCGAGCGATTTTACCGCCTGCGGCTGGACGCTGGGCCAATACCGCCAATTTTTGGAAGCCAACGGGCTGGCGGCGGAACAAGTGGCGGATATCTACCCCTTGTCGCCCCTGCAGGAAGGCCTGTTGTTCCACAAGTTGATGGACGCGGAGTCGGCGGCCTATCTTGTGCAGTTGGCCCTGAGCCTGGAAGGCGAGATAGATCTTGGCCGTTTCAAAGAGAGCTGGCGCCGGCTTATTCAAATGCACAGCGTATTGAGGACGTCCTTTTACACGGATGGGTTGGAGCGGCCGGTGCAGGTGGTGTGTAAGGCCGTTGAGTTGCCCTTCCGTTACCGGGACATCAGCCATTTAAGTGTTGAGCAGCAAGAGCAGGAAATAAATCAATTCCTAGAGGAGGACCGTGCCCGGGGCTTCGGCCTGCAAGAGGAGAGCCTGCTACGGCTGATGTTGTTCAAGATAGGCAAGGGAGACCACCGCCTGGTGATCAGCAACCACCACATCATCCTGGACGGCTGGTCGGGGCAGCTGCTGCGGCAGGATTGGCTGGGCCTGTACGAGGGTCAAACCCTGGACGGGGAGGTGGCCCACGCACCCTTTATCGCCTGGCTGGAAGCAAAAGGGGAGGAGGAGCCGGCGGCCTTCTGGCGGGATTACCTGGCCGGGTACGAAGGGGAAAGCGGCATACCGACGCTGAAAGAAGGGCAGGCGCGGGGGCAAGACAAAACATGGGCGCTGTCTTTAAGCGAAGAGCACACCCGGGGCCTGGAACAGTTGGCGGCCCGGTCGGGAGTAAGCTTAAACACTGCCATACAGGGTATATGGGCGGCCATCCTGGGGCGGTACAACCAGCGGGAAGAAGTGGTATTTGGCATGACGACCTCGGGCCGGGCGGCCGGCATAGCGAATATAGAGCGCCTGACGGGCTTGTTTATTAATACCATTCCGGTCAGGATACGGCTGGAGGCGGAAAGCTCCTTCCGGGAATTATTCGAGCAGATACATGCGGATTCTCTCCGCATAAGGGAGCATGAGCATTATTCATTGGCCAGGATACAGGCCGGGTGGCCGGGTGGCGGAGAGCTGTTTGACCATATTATGGTCTTTGAGAATTACCCGGTAGCGGAAAAAGGCGGGAAGCGGGAGCTGAATATCAAACAGGCACAAGGGTATGAGCGAGTCCATTATGGATTCAGTTTAGTCGTGATCCCCGGGCGCCGGTTGCATATCCGCCTGAATTACCATACGGGCAACCTGTCCGTCGCTATGGTAGAGCGCATAGGCGGCCATATTCAGGAGGCGATAAATAACATCCTGGCACATCCGGATCAGCCCATCAGCCGGTTGGATATCCTGCCTGCGGCCGAGCGCGATCTGCTTCTTTATGAATTTAACGATACCCAGGCCGGTTATCCGCAGGACAAGACGATCATTGACCTGTTTGAAGATCAGGTGGAGCGGACGCCGGACAACATAGCCGTTGTATTTGAAGATAAGGAATTAACCTACCGGGAGTTGAACGCCCGGGTCAACGGGGTGGCGCATTACCTGCGGAATACCTACTCCATTGAGCCGGACGACGTCATCGCCCTGCAATTGGAGCGCAGCGAGTGGATGATCACAGCCATTTTGGGCGTGTTGAAAGCCGGGGCGGCTTACCTGCCCATCGCGCCGGATGCGCCCGCGGCCCGGGCGCGGTATATGCTGGAGGATAGCCGGGCCAAAGCGCTGTTGACAGATGAGGCGACTTATGTCGTTGCAAAGGAACAGGAGGAGGTTGTCGCTCTAGAGGTTATCCAGCGAATTGATGCTTTAGACTGTTCGCCGTTTAGCGTTCACCGTTCACCGTCTAATCTGGCCTATATTATTTATACGTCCGGTTCTACCGGACAGCCTAAAGGGGTGATGATCGAACATCAAAGCATCATCAATCGCCTTCACTGGATGCAAAATGCCTATCCCATTGGGAAGGGAGATTGTATCCTGCAAAAAACGCCCTACACCTTTGACGTCTCGGTTTGGGAACTGCTTTGGTGGGCATTGCAAGGCGCAAAAGTGGCGCTGCTTACACCGGGTGCGGAAAAAGAACCGGATAAGATCATCGCCGCCATTGATCGGTATGAAGTCACTACCCTGCACTTTGTTCCTTCTATGCTAAATGCTTTTCTGGCCTATTTACAGCATTTTCCAATAAGTAGGGAAACCCGTAGCCTTCGGCAGGTTTTTACCAGCGGAGAGGCGCTGGGCACGGAACATGTACGTCAGTTCATCCGGCGCATCGGCAATTCGGCGCCGGCATTACACAACTTATATGGGCCTACGGAAGCAAGCGTAGACGTATCGTATTTTGATTGCCGGACATTGGGTGACAGAACGGTTGTTCCTATTGGCAAACCTATTGACAACATTGAGCTATATATTATCCATAAGCAAGACAGATTAGCGCCTTTAGGGGTGGTCGGAGAATTGTGTATCAGCGGCGTGGGCCTGGCCCGTGGTTATTTGAATAACCCTGAATTAACCGTACGGAAATTCATCCCGCATCCCTTCAAGAAAGGCGAGCGGTTGTACCGCACGGGCGACCTGGCCCGTTGGTTGCCAGATGGCAATATCGAATTCCTGGGCCGGATCGACCACCAGTTGAAGATCCGGGGCTACCGGATCGAAGCCGGAGAGGTGGAGCAGGCGCTGTTGGAACACCCGTCGGTACGCTCGGCCGTCGTGGAGGGCCGGGAGTTAGGCGAGGGGAAGGAATTGGTGGCTTACCTCGTGGCCGGCGTAAGGGGCCTGGCGAGTACGGAAGAACTGCGGATTCACTTGTCGGAGCGCTTGCCGAATTATATGATCCCGTCCTACTTTGTGGAGTTGGAGGCCCTGCCGCTGACCACGAGCGGGAAGGTGGACCGCAAGGCATTGCCAGCGCCGGAAGCGGGCAGCCTTGCCTCTGGCGCCGCTTACGTGGAGCCCCGCAATAGCACGGAAGCGGGATTGGTGGAGATTTGGGAGGAGGTGCTGCAAAGAAACGGCATTGGTGCCCACGACAATTTCTTTGACCTGGGCGGGCATAGCCTGCGGGCAATGCGTTTGACTTCGCTGATAAAAAAGCATTTTTCAGTAGAGATTAAATTGAGAGAAATCTTTGCGCAGCCAACTGTAGTGGAGATAGCTGATAGAATAATCAAAGCACAAGCAGTAATCAAATTAAAAAACATCGAAGGCAATAGCTCAAATATAGAAAATCTGGAAGAATGGAAAATATGAATGAAGTATTACAGCTTTTGTCCGAATTAGAGGCAAAGCAAGTTAGTCTGTCATTGGAAGGCAAAGAGCTGAAAATTGCTGCTCCTAAGGACGTCCTGACAACACCATTGAAGCTAAAGATAAAAAAACTTAAGTTCGCGATCATCAACTTGCTAAGTTATGAAGCGCCTGATTTAATGATAAGCGAGTATACTTCAATTCCCGTAATTCCTGAACAAAACCATTATGCCCTGTCAAACGCGCAGCGTCGACTGTGGGTGCTGAGCCGGCTGGAAGAAGGCCTGACGGCCTACAATATGCCGGCGGCCATCCGCATCGAAGGGAGCCTGGATGCGGCGGCTTTGGAAAAAGCTTTTGAGGGCCTGCTCAACCGCCACGAGATCCTGCGCACACGCTTTGTGGCCGATGAAGACGGCGCGCCGCGGCAGGTGATCGCCCCGGCGACGGCCTTCCAACTCCCGTGCCGCGACTGGCGGGACAAAGAACCGGCGGAAACGGAGGCTTACCTACAGGCGCATGCGGCCCAGGTTTTTGACCTGAGTGAAGGGCCATTGCTGAAAGCGGAGTTGCTGCAAACGGAGGCGGGCCGCTATATCCTACTGTTCAACATGCACCACATCATCTCCGACGGCTGGTCCATGGAGGTGCTGTTGCGGGAGTTGTCCGCGCTGTATGATGCGGCGGCAAAAGGCCGGGAGAACCCGTTGCCGGCCCTGAAGATACAGTATAAGGACTATGCGGCCTGGCAGAACGAATTGCTGTCGGATAACGATCGTCTGGCGCAACTGCGGGACTACTGGCAGTCGCAACTGGCGGGCCTGCCGGTATTGGAACTACCCGCGGACTACCCCCGCCCCTCCGTTAAGTCATACCGGGGGGGGCGGCTCTGGCATACCTTCCGCCCGGAAGTACTGGAGCAACTGGAGCGCTTAAGCCGCGCGTCGGGCGCCAGTCTGTTCATGGCGTTGACGGCGCTGGTGAAAGTGTTGTTGTACCGGTACACGAACCAGGAAGACATCCTGGTGGGCACGCCCACGGCGGGCCGCAACCACCCGGATTTACACAACCAGGTTGGTTTTTATGTGAACACGCTGGTGTTGCGGGACCGATTGCATGGGCAAGAGGGTTTTACGCAAACGCTGACCAAAGTCAAAGAAACGGCGCTGGCTGCCTTTGAGCGAGAACTGTACCCCTTCGACCGGCTGGTGGAAGAGTTGGAGGTGGCGCGGGACCAAAGCCGCAACCCCGTCTTTGACGTGATGGTAGTGTTGCAAAACAACGAGCGCAGCGTATTTAAGCTGGGGGATACGGCGCTCAGCCCGATGCCGGGCAGGTTGGAGGCTAGCAAATTTGACCTGACGTTCGGTTTCGCCGCCGACGCGCAAGGACTACAGTTGAACATAGAATACTGCACTGATCTGTTCCGTCGGGATCGTATAGAGCGGATGGTTGGGCATTTGGCCACCCTGCTGGAAAGCGTACTGAAAAACCCGGATCAGCCCATCGGCCGGCTGGATATCCTGCCGGCGGCGGAGCGCGATCTGCTTCTCCATGACTTTAACGATACCCAGGCTGATTATCCGCAAGACAAGACGGTCGTCGGCCTGTTTGAAGAGCAGGTGGAAAAGGCGCCGGACAACATCGCCGTGGTTTTCGATCCCGATGATGATCGGGACAAGGTTGAATTAACCTACCGGGAGTTGAATGAACAGGCCAACCGGGTGGGGCATTACCTGAGAGCAACGTATGACATTCAACCGGACGACGTCATCGCCCTGCAACTGGAGCGCAGCGAGTGGATGATCATTGCCATTTTGGGGGTATTGAAATCCGGGGCGGCCTACCTGCCCATTGCGCCGGATGCGCCAACGGCCAGGGTGCGGTATATGCTGGAAGACAGCCGGGCGAAAGCCTTGCTGACGGATGAGGCGACTTATACCGTGGCGAAGGAATTGGAGGAGATCATTTCTGTAGACGTTATCCAGGAAATGGATACTACCGGCCGTCCACCGTTGACCAGTCCCGCTTTTTCTCAAAAGCGGGATTCGCCGTCTAACCTGGCCTATATTATCTATACGTCCGGTTCTACCGGGCAGCCCAAAGGGGTGATGGTTGAACATCGGGGCGTGGTGAACATGTCATTGTGCCAGATAGCAGAATTTGGCGTTCGGGAAACGGACAAGGTTTTATGGTTTGCCGCTTACACCTTTGATGCTTCCGTATCGGAGTTTGCGATGGCCTTTCTATCCGGGGCAACTTTAGTTGTTCCAACACAACAAGCTATTTATCAACCTGATATCCTATTGGCACAAATGGGGCGCCAGGAGGTTAGTATTGCTACGCTTCCTCCTGCGTACCTGTCGAATTTGGATAAGCACAGCTTGCAAACGCTTCGGGTATTGATCACTGCGGGAGAAAAACCCATATTGGAGCAGGTGCAGGCATGGCAAGGCCGGTTGCGCTATTTCAATGCTTACGGCCCTACGGAATATTCGGTGTGTATAAGTACTTTTGAAGTGCTCGCAGATTGGGATCAGTCCTTTGTTCCCATTGGAGAGCCGATTGCAAATACGGAAGTATTTATTCTAAACGAAGCGCAACATCTAATAGCTATCGGTATTGCCGGTGAATTGTGCGTCGGCGGCGCCGGTTTAGCTCGGGGCTACCTGAACAATCCCGAGCTAACGGCACAAAAATTCATTCCGCACCCTTTCAAGCCAGGCGAGCGTTTGTACCGCACGGGCGACCTGGCGCGTTGGCTTCCGGACGGCAACATCGAATTCCTGGGCCGGATCGACCACCAGTTGAAGATCCGGGGTTACCGCATCGAAGCCGGAGAGGTGGAGCAGGCGCTGTTGGCGCATCCCTCGATCCAAAGCGCGGTAGTGGTGGGCCACGATTTTGAACACGGAACGGAACTGACGGCCTATTTGACGCCAGCTTCCAAACAAACCATACCCGAGGTTTCCGAACTGCGCAGCTTCCTGGCGGAAAGCTTACCCGACTACATGATCCCCGGCCATTTCGTGGCCCTGGAAGCCTTGCCTTTGACCACGAGCGGTAAAGTCAACCGAAAAGCGCTGCCCGTTCCCGGTGTTTCCGGCATAGCTACGGGAACGGCCTACGTCGCGCCCCGCAATGCCGTCGAAAAACAACTCCTGAAGATCTGGTGTGAAATCCTGGGCCGCGACAACATCGGTATCCACGACAACTTCTTCCATCTGGGCGGCCACAGCCTGCGGGCCATCCGGCTGGTTTCTTTGGTACATCAGCAGTTGTCGGTGGAACTCAAACTAAGCCAGGTGTTTGCCCATCCGACCGTTGCGGGACTGGCCACGCAAGTGTCGGAGCACGAACAGCCGCTTGTTCTGCAAGCCATTCCCCAAGTGGCGCCGGCCGAGCACTACGCTCTGTCCAACGCCCAACGACGGCTGTGGGTGCTACACCAAATGGATGAGCACTTGACGGCCTACAATATGCCGGCAGCCCTGCGCCTGGCCGGCCGGCTGGATACGGCGGCCCTGGAACAAGCCTTCGCATTGCTTTTCGAACGGCACGAAATCTTGCGCACCCGGTTTGTCGCGGTCAACGGCGAAGGGCGGCAGCTTATCGACCCCGCCGGGGATTTTAAATTACCCATGCAGGATGCGCGGGCCTGGAGCGAGGAGCAGATCCGGGAACACATCCAGGCGCATGCCGGGCGGGTATTCGACCTGGAAAACGAACGCCTGCTGCAAGTGGAACTACTGCAAACCGGCGCGGAAGAATGGTTGCTGCTCTTTAACATGCACCACATCATCTCCGACGGCTGGTCCATGGAGATACTGGTGCGGGAATGGAGCCGCTTGTATGAAGCCTGCCGGCAGGGCGAGGCCGAGCCTTTGGCGCAACTGCAACCCCTGCCCATCCAGTACAAAGACTACGCCGCCTGGCAGAACAACCTGTTGGAAGCGGATGAAACCCTGCATGAACTGCGCGCCTATTGGCAGACGCAACTGCCGAATCTGCCCACTTTGGAACTGCCGGCGGATTACCCACGCCCGGCGGTCAAGACCTACCACGGGGCAAGCCTTCAGCAGTTGTTTTCGCGGGAAACAACCCGGCAATTGCAGAAGTTGTCCCGGGAGCAGGGCGCGACACTGTTTATGACCCTGACGGCCCTGGTCAACGTACTGCTCTATCGCTACACCAAGCAGACGGACATCGTGCTGGGCACGCCCAGCGCCGGCCGTACCCACCCGTACCTGCACGATCAGATCGGCTTTTATGTCAACACCCTGGTATTGCGGACGCAGTTGGAGGGCGAACAAAGTTTTACGGCGCTCCTGCAACAGGTCAAAGCCACGGCCCTGGCCGCTTTCGAGCACGAGCTGTACCCCTTCGACCGTTTGGTGGAGGAGTTGGACATTCCCAGAGATATGAGCCGTTCGGCGGTTTTTGATGTGATGATAGTCATGCAGAACAATGAGCAGAGCCGCCTTGAACTGGGGGATGTGGCTATTGAATTCGAAGCGGTGCAGGCAGACATCAGCAAGTTCGACCTGACGTTCAGTTTTGCGGAAAGCCAGGAGGGGCTCGCCGTAAATATCAACTACAATACGGACCTGTTCCGGGCGGACCGGGCCGAACGCATGTTTGGGCATTTGGAGGCGTTGATGCAGGGTGTATTGCAGGCGCCCGGCCTTCCTATTGGGCAGTTGGACCTCTTACCCGAGGGGGAAAAAGCGCTTTTGCTACATGCCTTTAACGATACCGGGACGGACTATCCAGCCGACAAAACCATCGCCGAGCTATTCGAAGAGCAGGTGGAGCGCACGCCGGACAACATTGCCGTGGTATTTGAACAAACCGAGCTGACCTACCGGGAGTTGAACGCCCGGGCCAACCGGGTGGCGCATTACTTGCGGGACAGGTATGCCATTGAGCCGGACGACGTCATCGCCCTACAGCTGGAGCGCAGCGAGTGGATGATCGTCGCCATTTTAGGCGTGCTCAAATCCGGGGCGGCCTACCTGCCCATTGCGCCGGATGCGCCCACGGCCAGGGTACGGTATATGCTGGAGGATAGCCGGGCGAAGGCTTTGCTGGTTGACGCCGCTACCTTTGAGAGCGCAGAGGAATTGTCGCGCAAACTACCGGTTGTACAGATTGAAGGAGTTAAATGCGATCGGATAGATAACTCCGTCGGGAGCGCTACCGCTCAAAACCTGGCTTACATCATTTACACTTCCGGCTCTTCCGGACGGCCTAAAGGAACGATGCTGGCGCATCAGGGAGCGGTGAATATGTCTCTAAGCCTAATTGAACAATATGAATTATCTGAAGCCGACCGTGTGTTACAGTTTATCGCTTACACTTTTGACGCTTCTATTGGCGAGTTGTTCATAGCCTTGCTTTCGGGAGCAACTTTGGTGATGTCTGATAAACATACATTGCATACTCCAAGTTTGTTTCTGTCCTTAGTGAAGAGGCATGAAATTACGGTTTTGGGACTGCTGCCTGTATTTTTGTCCAGTCTCGAAAAAGCTGGACTGGAAGGCGTCAGGATACTAATAACAGGGGGCGAAAAGCCGTCTTTGCCTGATGTGATGCATTACAGCCGGCACCTTCGGTATTTCAATGTTTATGGGCCAACGGAATGTTCTGTTTGCATAAACCTTTTTGAAGTTCCACACAAATGGGAAGCATCTTATGTTCCAATTGGCAAGCCAATTTCTAATATAGAGGTTTTTATCCTTGGCGAAGAGCAGGAACTATTGCCTGTAGGCATAGCTGGAGAGCTTTGCGTTTCAGGAATCGGCCTGGCGTTCGGCTACCTCAACAACCCAGAGTTGACCGCTCAAAAGTTCATCCCCCACCCTTTCAAACCAGGCGAGCGACTGTACCGCACGGGCGACCTGGCGCGTTGGCTGCCCGACGGCAACATCGAATTCCTGGGCCGGATCGACCACCAGTTGAAGATCCGGGGTTACCGCATCGAAGCCGGAGAGGTGGAGCAGGCGCTGTTGGCGCATCCCGGTATCCAAAGCGCGGTGGTGGTGGGCCACGATTTTGAGCATGGCAAGGAACTTGCGGCCTATCTGGCGCCCGCATCCGGGCAAACCATACCCGAGGTTTCCGAACTGCGCAGCTTCCTGGAGGAAAGCTTACCCGACTACATGATCCCCGGCCATTTCGTGGCCCTGGAAGCCTTGCCTTTGACCACGAGCGGTAAAGTCAACCGAAAAGCGCTGCCCGTTCCCGGTGTTTCCGGCATAGCTACGGGAACGGCCTACGTCGCGCCCCGCAATGCCGTCGAAAAACAACTCCTGAAGATCTGGTGTGAAATCCTGGGCCGCGACAACATCGGTATCCACGACAACTTCTTCCATCTGGGCGGCCACAGCCTGCGGGCCATCCGGCTGGTTTCTTTGGTACATCAGCAGTTGTCGGTGGAACTCAAACTAAGCCAGGTGTTTGCCCATCCGACCGTTGCGGGACTGGCCACGCAAGTGTCGGAGCACGAACAGCCGCTTGTTCTGCAAGCCATTCCCCAAGTGGCGCCGGCCGAGCACTACGCTCTGTCCAACGCCCAACGACGGCTGTGGGTGCTACACCAAATGGATGAGCACTTGACGGCCTACAATATGCCGGCAGCCCTGCGCCTGGCCGGCCGGCTGGATACGGCGGCCCTGGAACAAGCCTTCGCATTGCTTTTCGAACGGCACGAAATCTTGCGCACCCGGTTTGTCGCGGTCAACGGCGAAGGGCGGCAGCTTATCGACCCCGCCGGGGATTTTAAATTGCCCATGCAGGATGCGCGGGCCTGGAGCGAGGAGCAGATCCGGGAACACATCCAGGCGCATGCCGGGCGGGTATTCGACCTGGAAAACGAACGCCTGCTGCAAGTGGAACTACTGCAAACCGGCGCGGAAGAATGGTTGCTGCTCTTTAACATGCACCACATCATCTCCGACGGCTGGTCCATGGAGATACTGGTGCGGGAATGGAGCCGCTTGTATGAAGCCTGCCGGCAGGGCGAGGCCGAGCCTTTGGCGCAACTGCAACCCCTGCCCATCCAGTACAAAGACTACGCCGCCTGGCAGAACAACCTGTTGGAAGCGGATGAAACCCTGCATGAACTGCGCGCCTATTGGCAGACGCAACTGCCGAATCTGCCCACTTTGGAACTGCCGGCGGATTACCCACGCCCGGCGGTCAAGACCTACCACGGGGCAAGCCTTCAGCAGTTGTTTTCGCGGAAAACAACCCGGCAGTTGCAGAAGTTGTCCCAGGAGCAGGGCGCGACACTGTTTATGACCCTGACGGCCCTGGTCAACGTACTGCTCTATCGCTACACCAAGCAGACGGACATCGTGCTGGGCACGCCCAGCGCCGGCCGTACCCACCCGTACCTGCACGATCAGATCGGCTTTTATGTCAACACCCTGGTATTGCGGACGCAGTTGGAGGGCGAACAAAGTTTTACGGCGCTCCTGCAACAGGTCAAAGCCACGGCCCTGGCCGCTTTCGAGCACGAGCTGTACCCCTTCGACCGTTTGGTGGAGGAGTTGGACATTCCCAGAGATATGAGCCGTTCGGCGGTTTTTGATGTGATGATAGTCATGCAGAACAATGAGCAGAGCCGCCTTGAACTGGGGGATGTGGCTATTGAATTCGAAGCGGTGCAGGCAGACATCAGCAAGTTCGACCTGACGTTCAGTTTTGCGGAAAGCCAGGAGGGGCTCGCCGTAAATATCAACTACAATACGGACCTGTTCCGGGCGGACCGGGCCGAACGCATGTTTGGGCATTTGGAGGCGTTGATGCAGGGTGTATTGCAGGCGCCCGGCCTTCCTATTGGGCAGTTGGACCTCTTACCCGAGGGGGAAAAAGCGCTTTTGCTACATGCCTTTAACGATACCGGGACGGACTATCCAGCCGACAAAACCATCGCCGAGCTATTCGAAGAGCAGGTGGAGCGCACGCCGGACAACATTGCCGTGGTATTTGAACAAACCGAGCTGACCTACCGGGAGTTGAACGCCCGGGCCAACCGGGTGGCGCATTACTTGCGGGACAGGTATGCCATTGAGCCGGACGACGTCATCGCCCTACAGCTGGAGCGCAGCGAGTGGATGATCGTCGCCATTTTAGGCGTGCTCAAATCCGGGGCGGCCTACCTGCCCATTGCGCCGGATGCGCCCACGGCCAGGGTACGGTATATGCTGGAGGATAGCCGGGCGAGGGCATTGCTGACGGATGAGGCCACTTACGCAGTAGTGAAGGAATTGGAAGAGATCGTCGCTGTCGAAGTTGTCCAGGAAATGGATACTACCGGCCGTCCACCGTGGACCGTGGACCGTTCACCCTCTAACCTGGCCTATATTATTTATACGTCCGGTTCTACCGGACAGCCCAAAGGGGTGATGATTGAACACCTGACATTAACAAACTTCCTTTGGAGCATGAAGGATGCTCCGGGTATTAATGAACAAGATATTTTATTGTCTGTTACCAACTACACTTTTGATATCTCGATCCTCGAAATAGGGCTTCCTTTGCTCAGCGGTGCGAGAATAGTGTTGGCGTCTTCCAGCCAACAGCAGCATCCGGCTTTATTACAAGAACTTATTGAGAAAACCGGCCCCACGCTGTTCCAGGCCACGCCTTCTCTGTGGTCTATCTTAACCAACAGTGAAATACAGAGCCTGGATAAAACAAAACTACTTTGTGGCGGCGAGGCGCTGCCGGAGCAATTGGCAAAGCAACTTGTAGGCACAGGCAAAGAACTCTGGAACCTGTATGGCCCCACGGAGACGACGATTTGGTCAAGTATACTATTAATAAAGCCATCACGGCGAGTTAGTATCGGCAAGCCGATAGCTAATACGTCTATGTATATTCTGGATGATGGTTCACAGATATTGCCTATTGGTGTAGCCGGGGAATTGCACATAGGAGGCGCCGGCTTAGCCCGCGGCTACCTGAACAATCCCGAGCTAACGGCACAAAAATTCATTCCGCACTCTTTCAAGCCAGGCGAGCGTTTGTACCGCACGGGCGACCTGGCGCGTTGGCTTCCGGACGGCAATATCGAATTCCTGGGCCGGATCGACCACCAGTTGAAGATCCGGGGTTACCGGATCGAAGCCGGAGAGGTGGAGCAGGCGCTGCTGGCGCATCCCTCGATCCAAAGCGCGGTAGTAGTGGGCCACGATTTTGAACACGGAAAAGAACTGACGGCCTATCTGGTTCCGACTTCCGAACAAATGATACCCGAGCTTTCCGCATTGCGCAGCTTCCTGGCGGAAAGCTTACCCGACTACATGATCCCCGGCCATTTCGTGGCCCTGGAAGCCTTGCCTTTGACCACGAGCGGTAAAGTCAACCGAAAAGCGCTGCCCGTTCCCGGTGTTTCCGGCATAGCTACGGGAACGGCCTACGTCGCGCCCCGCAATGCCGTCGAAAAACAACTCCTGAAGATCTGGTGTGAAATCCTGGGCCGCGACAACATCGGTATCCACGACAACTTCTTCCATCTGGGCGGCCACAGCCTGCGGGCCATCCGGCTAACGGATGCAATCTATCAATGCTTTGGCATCGAGTACCCCCTCCGTTTAGTCTTCCGGTATCCGGTTCTTGGGCAAATGGCGGGAAAAATATCAGCATTTAAATTCATTTCACCGGGATTGCATGATCAACCGGGGATGGGGATCTCGTTTAATGAGTGGGCAGACAGAAAAGTGTTTGCTCTTCCTCCTCTTAACGGTTTAGGCATACACCATCAGGAATTGGCCGCCTTCCTCCCCAATATTGCCTTTTATTGTTTTGATTTTATTGCAGAGGGCAACAGGCCGGAAATCTACTATAAATACATTAAAGAGATTCAGCCAGCCGGCCCTTATATCCTTCTGGGGCACTCTTCCGGAGGCAATTTGGCTTTTCATATGGCCGCCTTCCTCGAAAGAAAGGGGGAAACAGTCAGCGATATCATCCTGGGCGATAGCGGCTTTATTCCTCCATCCCAAAAATTTGACCTGGAGAATTACGATCACACCGCTGACTGGAAATTTGCCAAAGAGCTTGTATTGCTTCGATATGATATTTCAGAAGAGGAATTGTCTGCAAGTTTCTATCAGGCCAGGTTAAGGGAAACCAAAGAAAGGATCATAGGTTATAAGCGACTAATATTTGAAATACCTATTGATGGAGCCATTAACGCTAACATTCACCGCCTTGAAGTCCATAAAGTAGACCAGTGGAAACAACTTACCAAAGGGAAGTATGTCGCCTATCCCTGCGCGGGCCTTCACGGAACTTTGTTTGAACCGCCTTATGTAACTACTTCCGCCGCAATAGTAAGGAGTATAGTGAATGGCGCGGCAGGTGTCAACAGGGAACTGCAACTCGATAGGGTGGTTGGCCTGGAGATGGAATATAGGTAAGGGCTCCCTTAACATCGAATTTAGATATCGAAAGGCGGTTTAAAATCATAAATCATTGCCAGATAAATGTGCTTCTTGACATCGGCGCCAATACCGGCCAAGATGCCAAAGAAATGAGAGTACTCGGTTATCGGCAAAAGATCGTTTCTTTTGAGCCATTGAAAGCGGCTTTTGCAGCGCTTGAAATAAGAAAACTCGATTCCGTTTTTCACTTGTTCTGCGATGAGGAGGATTCCGTTATGGTGAAGGTTGATACACAGGGATATGAAAAGAAAGTCCTGGAAGGGGCTGCAGAAAGCCTGGAAAAAATTAAAATAGTGCAAATGGAAATGTCATTGGTTCCTATGTACGAAAATGAGACGCTGTTCGTCGATATGATCAATTATCTCGACGACAAAGGTTTTGCCTTGGTTTCCCTGGAAAATGGATGGGCGCATCCGAGAAGCGGCCGGTTGCTGCAGGTCGATGGAATATTTCTGAAAAGATCCATTGCAAACGAAATATAAAATTCTCCTTGCCGATCAAAGCATAGAACAAGAATTAAACCTGCACCTGGCTCTATCGTGCCGGGTGCGTCTTACAATTTGTCAAAAGGGATCTAAAGGTATTCTACGCAATGGCAACAGATGCCAGTGCCCCTTGTAACAGGTAGTCAAATATTTGAAACAGCGGAACAAACCGCTATCCCTTCCGCTACCCAATTTTGCCGTGGCGAATGCTACCGGGAAGCGGTTTGATAACGGCATTTTTCACCAAAAAAATTATCACTATGGCTTGGGAAGATCAAGAAGACGAAAACCACATTTACCACGTGGTCATGAACCACGAAGAACAGTATAGCATCTGGCCGGCGGACCGGGAAATACCGGCGGGTTGGCGCGAAGCCGGCAAGACGGGCCCGAAGGCGGAATGCCTGGTCTATATTAAGGAGGTATGGACGGACATGCGGCCGCTGAGCGTGCGGAAAAGCCAGGAAGAGCGGCGCAAGAAGCAGTTGGAGGGGGAAGCGTGATGCGGATATTTTCTAACCCAATGGAGCGATGCGGTTACTGCTTATCGGCAGCTTGCCGCCCCGCGCTTCATAGGCTTGAAAACCGTAGGGAGGGCGCAGCGCCACAGAGAAGAGTGATGTAGTTCCGCTGCGCAGGCAGTAGGTGCGCAAAGCCCCTGAAAACGCTTTTCGTGCCTGCCCTTCCCTTATTTTCATTCTCTATCGGCCAAAATACAAAAAGGGTGAGTTGGAAGAATTCAACAACCACCTGGAAGAGTATTATCTGATGGCAAAAAGTAAATTCGAAATTAAATAAAAGTGGACGTATCAAAAAATACAAATAAAGTGAAACCTCAATTTCTACTCTTACTTCTTTGTTACGCCATAACGGCCATTCAGGCACAGGTCAAAACGCCTCCCACTACGGAAGAACTACAGGTTTTATTGGCTACAAAGGCCCAAGCGCTGGATACGGTGAACGCCCAGCTGATGGCCCTCACTGCCCAGTCCGAATCGCTAAAGATGGAAATGATTGCCCTGAAGGATCAGATCACGCCCTATCCCCGCTGGCGCGGCGGCCTGTCTACGACGATGGGCCTTAATCTGGCCAATTATGACAATTGGCTGCCCAGGAAACCATCCAGCCTTAGCTCCGCCACCATCGCAGCGGCAGCCAACATCTTCATGCGGCTGGATCAGCGGAGATACTTCTGGAAAAATGACCTGGCGGCCAACCTGGGCTGGCTAAAATTCGACGACAAAGACATTCCCGATGATAATGACAGCTTCCGTCCGACTTCCGATGTCCTGAACATCCGCTCGCTATTCGGTTGGAAAATCACCAAAAAACTGGCTTTCTCCACCATGATGGAATACCGGACCTCCCTCCTGAACGGCCGATTCAACAACCCCAGCTACCTGGACCTGGGCAGCCTGGGGTTGGCCTGGACGCCGACGCCCAACTTCAGCGCTACGCTGCACTCCCTGAACTACAACTTCGTTTTCTCCAGAGATGAATTCAACTTTGAAGGGTCGCTGGGCGCCAAGCTGGTGGTGGATTATGAACAGGCCCTGGCAAAAGGCCTTGCCTGGAAATCCAATTTCTCCGCATTCGCCAGCTACAAAAAACTGAGTGAACTCTCCAACTGGGCCTGGTCCAACAATTTCAGCACCGCCGTCAAAGGCTTCGGTGTCGGACTGGATCTTGCGCTGCGCAGCAACAAGCAGGAAAGCAGAGCGGCCGAATTGGATGAGAATCCCCTACAGCTTTTCTGGGTACTGGGGGTGTCTTACAATTTGTCGAAAGGGTTCTAAAGGCATTCTACGCTCTGGCAACAGATGCAACTGCCCCTTGTAACAGGTAGTCAAACATTTGAAACAGCGGAACAAACCGCTATCCCTTCAGCGGTGTCTAAACTATATGATAAACATGATAATATACCACATGCGACAATTTCTTGAACCGACTCATAGCTCTGGTTTTTAACGCAAAGCTAAAAAGTACATAACCACCTCCAAAGGAGGTGGGTTTCTAAGATTAGCTAAATATCCTTATCATGAAGAAGTCCGACTATGTCTGGAGTACCTTGATGACCGAACTGCCGAAAAGCAACTCGAATCTGGTTTCCATTATGCACTCGAAGGGGTTTAAAACCCTGAATTTTCCGGTTGAATACGCTCCCAGCCTGGGCGAGATCAATGAGATTCTCAGCGCAAAAACGCGCTGGCAGGCTTACGAGGCTTTTGGTTTCGTGCCTTATGATGAATATTTTAGGAGGATGTTAAATTACGAATTCCCCATCAATACCTATGAACGCTCGATCGAGGAGCTTTATCATTCCGAACAGCCGGACCGATTTCACGATGTGTATGGCCACCTGCCCTTTTTAGTCGATGATAAATATACAGAGGTCACAATGTATATGAGTGAGATAGCTATGAATTACACCAAAGACGAAGTGTCCAGAGAGTTGTTTCAGCGATACTATTTTCACTTGTTTGAATTTGGGCTGATCCAGGAAGCAGAGGGTGTGAAAGTGCTGGGGGCGGGTATTGCCGCTTCTATCCGGGAATCAGAGACCAGCGTTTCCAGTACCTACAAGCACTTTGAACACAATCCCATCATCATCATGGAGACGCCCTTCACAACGGATGAAGAATTGAAGCCACAGTATTTCGTACTGGAAGGCTTAGATGAAGTAGTGGAGGTGAAAAGCCTGGTCGTAGATTATATACGATTCCGAAAGAAGCGAAAGTACTTGAAACTGAAAGTTTATAATAATATGTAGCGGTCGGCATGGCAGTTGGCTTGTTTTATTATGTGGCACGTGCCAACGCCTTCCGAAACCTATGGCATAAGGTATCCCAGGAGGAAACCGTGTTTTTTGACAAACTCGGGCATATCCTGAATGGGTTTAAAGAAATAAAGGTCAACCGCCGAAAAAATGAAGACGTTTTTGAGTCGTATGTGGAGGTTAACGACAAAATCCGTGACTACCGCATACAGACCACTAAACTTTACAATATTGTCCTTATTTTTCTGGAGATCTTCATCTATGTGCTTCTCGGGCTCATCCTCTTCGCTTTGCCCCACTTTCACGCCGAGCACTCGGAGGGGTGATCATCAAGGTGGTGGCCGCCGACGTAAGTGAGGTGGAAGAAGCCGGGAAGGAAAGGAAGGACCCCTTTAGCGGCCTGATTCCGGTGCCTATTGTAGATGTAGCGGTCCTGTCGAAGGTACAAGTCGTCTTGATCCGGGATATTTGCCAGGTGTACGAGGTGGACTTTAAAGAACACCGCCTGCGGACGCGGATAGTGGCCCTGGTTGGCGACGTGGCTGCCATCGGGCTGATAAAACTGATACCGGTGCTGGGCTCCTTATTTGCGGGGGTAACAACTGCCGCTGCCGGCGCGGCCTCCACTTATGCGTTGGGTATGGTCTTCATCGAACATTTTGAGCAGGGCGGGACCTTGTTAGATTTTGATCCGGCCCGGTTCCGGGAGGCTTTTCAAAGAGAATTTGAAAAAGGCAAGGAGGTAGTGCCCGGCCTGAGAAAGAAAAAAGAACGGAGCCCCAATAGGGAGGAGCCTGGCCAGGATACTAGCGGATACGAGGCGTTGCTGGCTCAGAATAAGGCGCTACTAGCGAGCGTTCGGGCGCTGCGGGAGGAAGTGGCTGCTCTCGGGCGGCAGGATGAAAATAAGAGGTAACACCCGGTCAAATATTGGTAACATCCGTGCAAAGGGTTTCCTGCCCCTCCCTCTAGCTTTGTAAGGCTTGCTTCAATCAATCATTCATTCACTCACTCACTCATGCCCCTCAAACTGATCCTTTCCATCGCCCTATTCCTCCTCTGGGGTTTCGTCTCCTGGCGGTGGTACGTATGCGGCATCAAGCAGGCCTGCCCGGAGCCTCCCCCACCGCCTGAAGACGTCCGTCCTCTGGTCTTCAACTGGGGCGCCCCCGAGGCCGTCACCCGCCCGCCGTTTGAGGCCTATAGGGATTCTATCGCCTTGGTGGCCTTACCGGAAGGGCAAATTCTCGAGATCGTCGGCCTGTACTTTGAAGGAGAACCCGGCACGGACAGTGTCGCCAACCTGGGCGCTGCGCGGGCGGAGGCGGTCAGAAAGCTATTTGCCGAAACGCTGCCGGATGAGCGCCTGGCCGTTTCCGAACGTCAGGCCGATGAACCGGAGCAAGCCCGCGAGCAGCCCTTCGAAGCGGCGGCCTTCCGCTTCATCGAGCCGGCCGCTCTGGGCGATATGGAGATCACCGAACTGGAGGGTAGAATACTCATTCAGTTCCCCTTTCGGGAGGCGTCAAAAGATATTGAGCCGGCGGCACAGGCCTATTTTGAAAAGCTGGCCCGCCGGATTGAACAGACGAATGAAACCATACGCATCACCGGCCATACCGACTCGATCGGCGCCGCAGCGGCCAACCTGAAACTCGGGCTGGCGCGGGCCAAATACATCGAAGAAATCCTGCTGGCTCAGGGCCTGGCCCCTTCCAAAATGGCCGTTGAATCCAAAGGGGAAGCCGAACCCATTGCCGACAATAGCACCGAAGACGGCCAACAGCGGAACCGGCGGGTGGAGATACGGATCTATTGATGCTGGAGCGCAGCGGAGGCCCCGTACCGGCGATAGCCGCGTCGGGGCTATGGATGAGCCATCCACTTAGCATCAACCGGCTTGCCCCCAAGGGGCCACCTTGTGGCAAGGCCGTAGCATCCTTTAAGCCCGTACGGGCTTAAAGAAGCATCCGTAGCATCTGCCCTTAATGAAAAACAAGTACTTCCGTTAGTGCGGCCAATTAAAAAGAAAGAGAAACCATGTTCCAAAACATCTTCCAAAGCCCCGACGCGACCACCCACACCCTCGAGATCCTCATTATGTGGCTCGTGTCTGGCCTGATCGGCCTGCTGATTGGCTATATCATCTGGCATCTGCGGCCCAGGGAGTACCTCGGCTTGAAAAAGCAGATCGGAGAGCACACTACCCGGATTCGGGAGTTGGAGGCCGCCAACGGCCGGTTGAATATAGCCAACGAAAAACTGGCTGCCGAGCTGGCCGAGTGGAAAGCTAAATACGAGGCCCTGTTGGCAGAATTTACCAGCATCGAAGGCCGCCTTGCCCAAAGGGAAGAGGCGCTGGCAGCCATCGCTTCTGCCGCTGACGACCTGACTGACCTCGATGGCATTGACGCCACCATCGAAGGCCTGCTCCAGCAGGCCGGCATTCATACTTTTCAGAATCTGGCCAATACCAAACTGGAAACCCTGCGGGCTATGCTAAAAGCGGCCGGGCCGGCCTACCGCTCGGCTGACCCGGACGGCTGGCGCAAACAGGCCTACCTGGCCTACCGGCGCCGTAAGGAGCACTACGCGGGTTTTGCCGAATTGAAGATCGGGCGAAAGCAAATAGACCGGCTGTATTTACAGTCCAGGAACATGATGGACATCGAATTATAGTTTTTTTATATTTGTGGCATTGATCGCACGTCTGTTTTTCTAAAAACATAGGTATAATGCCATTTTCCAGGCCTCCCACACAAATGCGCTCTTTCTATGGCTCTGCCTTGAAAGGGCAAGGACAGCTATTGTACAGCCTATCACCGATTTTGTCCGCTCTGTCCGTTTGCAAAAGGCCCTGGAACTGATCCGGGAAGGCAAACTGAACGTGTCGGAGATTTCTTATCAGACCGGTTTTTCTTCGCTTGGCCACTTTTCCCGCTCTTTTAAGAAGGCGTATGGGAAGAGCCCTTCGGAGGTGTGACTATTTTCGCTCCTACTTTTTGTTTAACTTGCCAACAAAAAGCCGCCCGCCATGAGTGGAAGGAAAAAAATACTGAAGGGAGATTCGGACTTCAAAAATATAGTGGCCAACCAGGGGTATTTTGTAGACAAGACCTTGCTGATAAAGGAGTTTCATGAAAACGGGGACAAAGTGCTGCTCATCCCCCGCCCCCGCCGGTTTGGCAAAACCCTGAACCTGTCGATGATCGAACACTTTTTTGACATCAATAAAAAAGAGAGCGCCGGCTTGTTTACAGAATTTAAGATCAGCGCGGAAAAAGGTTTTTGCCAGTCTCACCAGAATAAATACCCGGTCATTAATCTTTCTCTAAAAAGCGTCCGGGCAAGTGATTGGGATGCTTGTTTGCTACACATCAAAGATGTCATTTCGAGGGTTTATAAAGAGCATAAATATCTTCTGAAATCAGACAAATTAGAAGGTTTCGAAAAGCAGTTTATTGAAAAGATCATACTGGAAAAGGGCGTGCAGAAAGACTATGAATTCAGCCTTTTGAATTTAAGCGAATACCTAAGCACTCATTTTGGGAATGAAGCCATCCTCCTCGTCGACGAATACGACACGCCAATCATCAACGGGTATAAAGAAGAATACTACGATGAGGTGATCAAATTCATGCAGGTATTCATGGGCTCAGCTTTCAAAGGGAACCCCTTCCTGCATAAAGGGCTGATAACCGGCATTATGCGGATAGCCAGGGAGAGCATTTTTTCGGAGATGAACAACATTGGCGTCTATACCATCACCAGCCTTTATTTTGCCGATAAGTTCGGGTTTACCGAACAAGAAACAAAAGACGCCCTGAAATATTTTGGCCTGGAAGGGCATTTCCCCGAGGTGCAAAAGTGGTACAACGGCTACAAATTTGGCAATACCGGCCAGATTTACAACCCCTGGTCCATCGTCAATTACATTTCGAGGTACGAGGAAGGCTTCAAAGCCTACTGGATCAATACAGGGACCGATTCGCTCATCAAATCGCGGATCGTGGAACCGGACCTCAACCGGACTTATGATACGTTGCAGCGCCTAATCGCCGGCCAAACCATCGAAAAAAGAATAGTCGACAGCTTTGTCTTTGCCGATTTTGACACTAAAAAGGAATTGCTGTGGACTTTGCTCGCTTTTTCCGGTTATTTAACGCAAACGGAAAACGTGAAAGACGACGTATATCTATTGAAAATCCCCAACTTTGAAATAAAAAAGGTTTTTAAAGATATCGTCATCGACTGGTGGGAAATGGAACACCGGGTAGCGCGTTTGCTGCTCGAAGAAACCGCCGGGCATTTGGTCAACAACCGGCTGGAAGCTTTTGAAAAAGGCTTTAAGCAAATCATGGGCGATACGTTCAGCTATTTTGATGCCGGCGGCGAGCCGGAGAAAACCTATCAGGCTTATGTACTGGGACTGCTGGCCGTCATCGGCGACGACTACCTTATCCGCTCCAACCGGGAAAGCGGCGAAGGCCGGTATGACATTATGCTGATGCCGCACGACAAAAGCCGGCACGGCGTTGTCATCGAGATCAAACGGATAGAAGGGAGAAAGAAGAAAGAAACCGAAGAAGCCTTTGCTAAAAGGATCAACGCCACTCTGACAGAAGCCGCCCATCAAATAGAGCATAAAAAATACTACCAGGAACTGCTCGCCCAACAAATCGAAAAGATCATCCAACTGCCCATCGTATTTGCCGGAAAAGAGCCTTTTGTTTTTCCGGTCGAATAGTTTTTATTCAACCTGCCAACGAAAAGCGGCCCGATAGGAATGGAAGAAAGCGGCTGATGATCGGCGCCTATCCCGCAAGCAATTATTCCTAATCTTCATCAGCACTTTCGGCCTGGAAGAAAACCCACACAAGCCTTGGGCTGGTTGTCCGGGCGCTGGGCATGGACGATCTCTTTGGAAAATAAAAATAAAGTTGCTTCCAGGCGCTGCAAAAAATCAAGGCTGAAACGAGGTGTCAAATCATTGGAACAGGAGGGAAAACCGTTGTGAACCGGGCTCCGCATCTTTGGGCCAA
>JACJYG010000016.1 GCA_020636215.1 Lewinellaceae bacterium | reverse complement strand
ACTTGTCGTGATACACTTATCCGGGGGTTGGAGAGGGCGGGGAAGCCAGTGTTTGTGGGGGGGAGGAACTCGTTTTTGGAGGGAGACTTTTTTTGATACACTTTTTGCCAGATTTTAGGGTGGGTTACCGCTGTTCCTCGACCTTCCCTTTGGATTCAAATCACAGCAATTTCGTTGTGATGTTACCCATTGAGCTTGACTTTTAATGCTAACTAAAAGGTTCTGTGGTAATAGTACGGAAAATTCGTTTCACCAATACTCCTCACTTAATCTTCCTAGAAAACACACTCCAATTTCCTTCATTGAACGTCATCATATAAGTAGCAAACCAGCGTAGTTCTCCAGCAAACTGGTCATAACACTTGACTGTCAATTCATTCCCTCCGAAGTTTGAATCATTTTCAACCTTGAATCTTGCTTGAAAATAAGCAGTTCCAGCATCAAGCGGGCACTCGAATACGATTAGGGGGATTGTCGGGTCCGAAAATGCTACAATATATGCTGCTGACCCCCATCTCCCGAAAGAGTATTCATTTGAAGTCCTTACTTTGTATATATATACGCACTCAACGTCACCATCCCCATTGAAATCGCCATGGTATTTTCTGTTTAAGAATGTTTCATCTCTAGGCATTGTGCCAATGTATACGGTTGGGTACATGCTGCTCTTAAAATCCTCTATAGTGGGCAAGTATTTGTCATATTGCCTGATGGAAACAATACCATCCAAGCTTTCCCAATCAAAGTCATCACGAAGTTGTCCATATATATCATACCCTGCTCTAAATCCTTCATCAATAATCATTTCACCGATGTTTACGCTTCTGTTCTCATTGTATGTTTCGCCATACACGCCGTTTGAGTGAAGATCACCTATTTTTATTATCCTCCCAAAACGATAATCTGCAGGATGTTCACAGAGGAGTTCCGACTTTTTTAACCCCTTCTTTTCATTACCAAGCACAGCAACAACTATTGCGATTGCAGCAAACAAGAGCAGTATTTTGTGTTTTCTTTCCGTTAAGAAAAAACCAACAATGCTGAGGCTTGCGGCAAGCAAACTAATGTTTTCTCTTGTGAGAAATTCTAGCATTTCCATAATTGTTTTTGGAATATTTCCTGGCAAAATTTTGCTGACTGCTAAAATTCATACTACATGAAAGTTCAATACATTTGTTTTCCGTTGATTTTATCGGTCCTGTCCCTTGTTGTCTTGTCTAAAGCGGAGACCCTGGCGTAGATGGCGGCACGTTTTTCCATATCATAAAGGTACTCGTTTTTGATAACAGATTTTGGGTTTGTAACGTGCTGATTGTCAAGAGGGATTTTTGGTGGTTTTGGGAGGCCCTTTTTGATAGGGGGGGAGTATCACGCTATTCCCTGTCTTAAAGTACACTTGATTACCGAAGAGAAACAGAGAAAGCTACAAATTTTATTCACTTTCCTGAGTTTTATCCTTTTGCCAAGTTCAAGGATAAGAGAGATAGTTCATTTTGATCGCCAGTATAATATAAAGAAGCACCAAAATTGTATAAAACCTTCTCCTCAGACTATTTTATCTTTGCAAAAACAAAAAACAAATTGCTCTACAGGATAGCCCATATTACTCTGGCTTTTTTGCTTCTGCTTAGCTCGACAGGCATTGTGCTCAACAAGCACTACTGCGGGAGTGAGCTGAAGAGTATGGCTGTTTTCATGGAGGCAGAGCCATGCCACCATGTAGAGGCGATGAAGGGTTGTCCTATCCACAGTTCCGGAGAAGAGGGGCTCCAACAAGAAAAAAAGAGCTGTTGTAATGACGAGACAGAATACGTCAAATCGGATGAAGAACAGCTGGCTCAGCCCTTCCGTATCGATCTTAAAAACCTTCCGGTTCTCCTGGCTGCAACTTTCCTAGCTCTTGATTTCCAACTGCCTGCCACAGATTCCAATACACTCCACTACTTAACGTACAAACCGCCCATTGTCCTCAACGACATATCCGTGTTGTTGCAGGTCTTCCGCCTATAGGCCACAGTCCGTTTTTATGTGCCACTCGATATTTCATCGCAGTGGTTAAAGTCGTTACTTTACGCCCAGAAGGCGTCATCGATTTATATAAAACTGATTAAGGCTTATGCTCAACGCAACTATTCGATTCTTTCTGGAGAATAAGCTGGTTGCCTGGATTCTACTCCTGTTTTTTGCCGGATGGGGGATCGTCACCTCACCCTTCGACCTCAATGTAAACTGGCTGCCCCGAGACCCCGTGGCTGTAGATGCCATTCCCGACATCGGCGAGAACCAACAAATTGTCTTCACCCGCTGGATGGGACGATCCCCTCAGGATGTGGAAGACCAGATCTCTTACCCGCTCACTTCGGCCCTGCTGGGCATTCCCGGAGTGAAGACGATCCGGAGCAACTCTATGTTCGGGTTCTCCACCATTTACATCATTTTTCAGGATGATATCGACTTCTATTGGAGCCGGTCCCGCATTCTGGAAAAGTTGAACTCCTTGCCTGCCAACCTGCTGCCCGATGGCGTTCAGCCATCCCTAGGGCCGGATGCTACAGCATTGGGGCAGATCTACTGGTACACGCTAGAGGGGAGAGACTCCGAAGGCAACCCTACCGGAGGATGGGACCCGCATGAACTGCGCACCATTCAGGATTTTTATGTGCGCTATGGGTTATCCTCCGCTGAAGGGGTCTCGGAAGTAGCTTCTGTTGGAGGTTTTGTCAAGGAGTATCAGATCGATGTTGACCCCGATGCCATGAAAGCCAACCGCATCACGCTGGAACAAGTGATGGCGGCAGTCAAAAGCAGCAATATTGACATCGGCGCGCAGACCATGGAGATCAACCTTGCCGAATACTTCGTACGGGGGCTCGGGTACATCAAGAACATCGAGGATATTGAGTACTCAGTAGTGGCGGTGAACAACAACGTTCCCCTTTACGTAAAGGACGTTGCCCGGGTGAATATCGGCCCGGCTACGCGTCGAGGCGCACTGGATAAATCGGGCGCCGAAGCGGTAGGCGGGGTAGTCGTAGCCCGTTACGGTTCCAACCCCATGCAGGTGATAAAAAATGTAAAGGCCAAGATCGCGGAGATCGAGCCCGGGCTTCCCACCAAAACGCTGGAAGACGGCACTGTCTCACAGGTCAAGATCATACCGTTTTACGACCGCACCCAGCTGATTCAGGAGACGATCGGCACCCTGGAAGAAGCGCTCACCCTGGAAGTGCTCATCACGGTGATCGTGGTTATCCTCATGCTGTTCAACCTAAAATCATCGCTTTTGGTCTCCGGCGCGCTGCCAGTGGCGGTACTGATATGTTTCATTGCCATGCGGCAATTCGGCATCGACGCCAATATCGTTTCCCTTTCCGGGATAGCCATAGCTATTGGCACCATGGTTGACATGGGGATCGTGCTGACGGAAAGCATGGTAAAAAACATAAAAGAGGCGCCGCCGGGGAAATCCCTGATGACGACCATTTATGAAGCTACGGTTGAAGTGGCATCGGCGGTAATAACGGCGGTTTCTACCACTATTGTGAGTTTTCTGCCCGTCTTTGCGATGGAGGCGGCGGAGGGTAAACTGTTCCGGCCGCTGGCTTTCACCAAGACCTTTGCGCTCCTGGCTTCAATTGTACTTGCCATCACTGTGCTGCCCCCACTGGCGCACAGCCTATTCTCCATACAGCCCAGGAGCAGCCGCTGGCGGTATCTTTCTAATTTGGTTCTCCTGGTGGGTGGTGTCTTAGTCTCAACTCTTTTCAATTTCTGGCTTGGTATGATCGTCATTTCTGTATCCTTGCTCGAATTAGCGGGTATATGGATCAGCGATAATCTCTCTAAAAAGGCCACCAATGTTTATGCCTGGGGCAAAAACATCTTTTATGCCGGCCTGGTCGCTTTTTTCCTTACCCGTGCCTGGATGCCTTTGGGCGTCAATGTGAGTGTGATGACGAATTTTATATTCGTCGGTGGCATTATTACTTTGTTGATGGTGATTTTCTTCACCCTCATTCATTTCTACGAGCAGGTCCTTCGTTTTTTCATACGCTTTCGCTGGTTGTTCCTGCTTTCGGTCACCGGAATTATTATATGGGGAGTTACTATTTTGAAAAACACTGGGCAGGAGTTTATGCCCTCCCTTAATGAAGGTTCCTTTCTACTTATGCCAACCTCCATGCCGCATACCGGCATTCAGCAGAACACCAACTACCTGAGGGCGCTCGACATGGCTGTTACCGCTATCCCGGAGGTGGAATCGGTAGTCGGGAAAATGGGGCGGGTAGAAAGCGCCCTGGACCCCGCCCCGGTTTCCATGTTCGAGAACATCATCCTGTATAAACCGGAATACAAGGTGGATGAAGACGGCCACCGCATCAGGTTTAAAGTAGATGGGAATGGTGAATATCTCAGAGATAAAAACGGAGCTCTTATTCAAGATCGCAATGGGAAGTACTACCGCCAGTGGCGGGAGCACATCAAAAGCCCGGATGACATCTGGCAGGAGATCGTAGCGGCTACCAAACTGCCCGGTGTGACCTCCGCTCCAAAACTGCAACCCATTGAGACCCGCCTGGTGATGCTGCAAACGGGCATGCGCGCGCCTATGGGCATTAAAGTGAAAGGGCCGGATCTGAAAACGATCGAGGAGTTTGGCCTGCAGCTTGAGAAATACCTAAAAGAGGTGGAAGGAGTCAAAGCATCAGCCGTTTTCGCCGACCGCATTGTCGGCAAGCCCTACCTGGAATTTAAGATCGATCGCCAGGCCATTGCCCGTCACGGGCTGTCCGTAGAGCAGGTGCAGAAGCACATTCAGGCTGCGGTTGGCGGCATGATGATGACCACGACGGTGGAGGGGCGCGAGCGCTTCCCGGTTCGCGTCCGTTACCCCCGGGAGTTACGTAGCGACCCTGAAATTGTCAAGCGGATATTACTGCCTTCAAAGTCCGGCGGCCAGATCCCGCTGGGCGAACTGGTAAATATCGAATACCGGCAAGGGCCCCAATCCATCAAAAGTGAAGACAGCTTCCTGGTGGGATACGTCCTCTTTGACCGGGACCCCAGCCAGGCGGAAGTGACGGTGGTGAATAATGCTCAACGGTTCCTCGAAGAGAAGATCAATAGTGGCGAACTGGTGGTGCCTCCCGGGGTCAGCTACCGTTTTGCCGGCACTTACGAACAGCAGGTCAGGGCCAGTAAACGCCTGAGTATTGTGATGCCCATTGCTCTGGGGATAATTTTCCTCATCCTGTACTTCGAATTCCGTTCAGTAGCGGTCACCACGATGGTGTTTACCGGTGTGTTCATCGCATTCTCGGGTGGGTTTATCATGATCTGGCTCTATGGCCAATCCTGGTTCATGAATTTCGAACTGTTTGACACTAATATGCGAGATCTGTTCCAGATGCACCCTATCAACCTCAGTGTGGCAGTCTGGGTAGGGTTTCTAGCTTTGTTTGGAATTGCTACCGACGATGGCGTCCTGGTGGCTACATTCATCAGAGACCGGTTTAAAGAAAACCAGCCCAAATCTGTCGAAGGCATCCGGCAGGCCATCGTAGAAGGCGGCCTGCGCCGGGTTCGGCCTGCGACGATGACTGCCGCTACTACAATACTGGCCTTACTGCCGGTGCTTACCTCCACAGGGCGGGGCGCCGACGTGATGGTGCCGATGGCCATACCTTCTTTCGGAGGGATGTGCCTTCAGTTGTTGACGATGTTCACCGTTCCGGTGCTCTACAGCATCTGGAAAGAAGGGCAGCTAAAATGGAACGATTGGTTTGGTAATCAAAATGCAACGACTGATGAAATATCCGTATAAAATGATAGCAGGGCTTGCCCTGCTCTTGTTTATCTCTTTGCAAAGATCCAGCGCACAGTCTCTGGATGGCTTATTGCTGGCGGCCGACAGCGCTAACCTGGAATTGAAAGCATTATACCAGGATTACCTTGCCGCCCTGGAAAAGGCGCCGCAGGTAAGCCAGCTGCCGGAACCGGAAGCAGGGCTGGGCGTTTTTCCCCTGCCGGTGGAAACCCGCCTGGGCCCGCAGTGGGTTCGCCTCAGCGCCACCCAGATGTTTCCCTGGAAAGGAACCCTGGAGGCCAGGAAAAATGTCGTGCTGGCCATGGCAAAAGCTCAATACGAGAAGATCGCAGCCTCCCGGCTTAACCTTCACTACCAGGTCAAACAAGCCTATTTTCAGCTTTACGAGCTGGATGAACGCCAGCAGATCCTTCAAAGGAGCATAGACATTTTCAGGACGCTCGAATCCATCGCCACCACAAGAGTGGAGGCCGGCAAGGCCAACCTGGCCGATGTGCTGCGGATACAGATCCGCATCCGTGGCCTGGAGGAGGAGTTGAACATCCTGGAGAACCAAAAGGAAAAGCCGCTGGCTGTGATCAACCAATTGCTGAACCGGCCGGAGCAGTCACCCATAACGCTTGCGGATACGCTGCCGCTCGCAGAGCCTCTATACGAGCGGGCGGCGCTGCTCAACGACATTCAGGAGGGGCACCCGATGTTGCGCATGTTTACCCTGCAACAGGAGGCTGCCCAACGCTCAATCGAACTGAATGTCCTGGAAGGAAGGCCCTCTTTCGGGGTAGGCCTGGATTACATAGCCGTCGGCAAACGTTCCGACGCCGAGCCGGTTAATAACGGAAGGGATATCCTTTCGCCGAGAGTGGGGGTCAGGATACCGCTTTACCGTGAAAAATACCGGGCCAAGGAACAGGAAGAAAAGCTGAAAATACAGGCCCTCGAAACGCGAAAGCAGGATCTCTTCCTGCAATTCCGGAGCGCCATTGAACAGGCTTACGCCAACCTGGAAGACGGCAGGATCAAATACCGGCTTTACCAGGAACAGAAAGCTACGACTTCGTCGGCCATTGAACTGTTGCTTGCCGCCTACAGCAACGAGGGGGCCAGCTTTATCGACCTGCTTCAACTGGAAGACGAGCTCGTTCAATACGACCTCATGTCGCTTTCAGCAGTGGTGAAAACCCAGATGGCGCAGGCGGAGATTGAAAGATACATTCCTTAATTCGAATAAAAGCATCATGAATAACTGGAAAATATTTCTGAGCATCATCATAACCGCCCTCGTCAGCCTTGGTGCAGGCTATCTGATCTTTGGGGGCAAAACAGCGAAACCTGCCGGCCAGGAAGGCCACCAACACCAGGGAGCTACCGAACAGGCCGCCGAAATCTGGACCTGCTCCATGCACCCGCAGATCCGGCAGGATGAACCGGGAGACTGCCCTATCTGTGGCATGGAGCTCATCCCGCTAAGTGAAGCCTCCTCTTCTGATAACCCTCTGGTCATGGAAATGACGCCAGAGGCGGCAAAGCTGGCGAATGTACAAACCATCGCTGTGGGCAACGCCAGCGGCGCTAATACCAAGACGATCTTCCTGACCGGTAAAGTAAAAACGGACGAGCGGCTCGTCGCCAGCCAGGTAGCCCATGTTCCGGGCAGGATCGAGCAGCTTTTCGTCACCTTTACCGGCGAAGAGGTAAGAAAAGGCCAGAAACTGGCCACCATCTATTCTCCGGAACTGGTCACTACCCAGCGAGAGCTTATTGAGGCCCTCAAGTGGAAGGAAACTCAACCACAGTTGCTGGAAGCTGCCCGGAACAAACTTCGCAACTGGAAAATACCTGAGGCTACCATCTCGGAGATAGAAAGCTCCAAAGAAGTGCAATCCAATATTACTGTTTACGCCGACCAGAGTGGGGTGGTGCTGAAACGCCGGGTATCTGTGGGAGATTACCTCAAAGAAGGCGGGGTGTTGTTCGATATTGCCAGCCTGAACCGGGTGTGGTTGCTGTTCGATGCTTACGAGGAGGACCTCGCCGAAGCCCGGGTTGGCGACGTTGTTTCTTATACGGTGCCCGCCATTCCCGGGCGCACCTTCAGCGCCCGCATTTCATTTATCGACCCTGTTATCGACCCCCAGGCCAGGATAGCCGCTCTGCGGGCGGAGGCGGCCAATCCCGGAGGGCTGCTGAAGCCGGAAATGTTCATCAGGGGCGTCATCAAGTCAAAAATAAGTACAGATAAAAGCAGTTTGTCTGTGCCGAAAACCGCAGTGTTGTGGACCGGTCCGCGTTCCGTAGTGTATGTGGAAGTGCCCGGCGCCACCGTCCCCTCTTATGAATTTCGGGAGGTGACGCTCGGAGATGCAGTGGGTGATGCATACCTGGTCAAAGAAGGGTTGGATGCCGGCGAACGTGTTGTCGTCAACGGCGCTTTTATCATCGATGCCGCCGCTCAGCTCAACAATATGGCAAGCATGATGAACCGGAACGTACGACAAACCGGGATGGCCGCAACTGTGCCCGACCACACCGCCCATACGCCGGAAGCTTTTCGGAAACAGTTGATGAGAGTCGTGGACAGTTACCTGCTCCTGAAGGATGCCTTTGTCGCTTCTGATGCAGGCCAGGCCAGCCAACGGGCAGAACAGATTCTGATGGCTCTCGAAAAAGTGGATATGGGCCTATTGAAAGGTGATGCGCATATGTTCTGGATGGAAAAAGTGGAAGCGCTGCAAGCGCATGGAAATGCCATAAGAAAGAGTGAGGATATTGAAGAACAGCGAAAGCAGTTCAGCTTTTTTACCAATGCTCTTGTAGAGGCCATAACTGCTTTCGGTACGGGAGGCGAGGCGTTGTACCTGCAGCACTGTCCTATGGCCTTCAATAATGAGGGGGCCGACTGGCTAAGCAGTGAGGAGGCGGTCCGCAATCCGTATTTTGGAGAGAAAATGCTCAAGTGCGGATCAGTCACGGAGACGTTCCCGCTGGATCGCAAACCGACAGCTCAGGCAAACCCAAACCAATTTCACAATCATTAAAATTTTGCCTTTCCGGGTATTTGATAAATTTCGTAGTTCATCAATACACGAAATATATCAAATACCCAGACAGATAAGCCCAATCTCAACGAAGAGCAGTTTGATCAGGTTCCTGTCTATAAAACATTAAAAATGAAATACCTATTGATACTTATTCTTTTGGTAACTGGCAGCCAGCTGTTTGGGCATGTAGAGTTGATCAGGCCTCAGGGAGGAGAAACATTTACCGTAGGTGAGGAAGTAATGATCGAGTGGAATGTCCTTATTTCTCACGATACTCAAAACTGGGATTTGCTGTTTTCTCCGGATGGCGGCCAGAGCTGGGAAACCATACAGGCAGATATCAGCCCCGGGGTGTTCAGCTACAGCTGGACGGTTCCTGACGTCATCACCTCACAGGGTAGAATTCAGGTCATCCAGGATAATACCGGCGCGGACTATAACGATATCAGCGCTGATTTTTCTATAGAGGAAAACGGATCCTCACAAAATGCACTATTTATCCCGGATACTTTGTCTGGCTCGATGATCAACCTGAATTTACAAAATGGACAAGTGGCGTTCTATGATGGGTTTATCACCAATACCATCGGATACAACCAGGAGATCTTAGGACCGACTTTGATCCTGGAAAAGGGAAGTAATGTCACTTTGAATGTGGTCAATAATTTATCCGAAACCACCACGGTTCACTGGCATGGAATGCACGTATCCGCGGAAAATGACGGCGGGCCGCATACGCCTATCGCTCCCGGGGAAGTTTGGGCGCCCTCGTTTACGGTGCTGGATAAAGCCGGCACCTATTGGTATCACCCTCACCTGCACGAACATACGGAAGAGCAGGTCACCAGGGGAGCGGCTGGGTTCATAATCGTGAGAGATGATGAGGAAGCTCAGCTAGAATTACCCAGGACATATGGAATTGATGATTTCCCTGTCGTGATCCAGTCGCGTTCTTTCAATGCGGAAAAGCAATTTTTAACCAATACCGCTTCCGATAATGCCATCCTTTGCAATGGAACCTTAGATCCCCATCTTGAACTTCCTGCCCAGGTTGTACGCCTGCGCCTGCTCAATGGCTCGACAGAACGGGTTTACAATCTTGGTTTTTCAGGCAACCTGGACTATTATCAGATTGCATCAGACGGCGGCTTACTCGGCGCTCCCGTTGCCCTTAGCCGTATGAGGCTGGCGCCGGGAGAAAGGGCGGAAATACTGGTGGACCTATCCGGCCTGCAAGGGCAATCTGTTAGCCTGATGAGTTTTGCTTCTGAGTTGCCAAACGGCATTTATGGCGCCGCCAACCCCAGTGTAATGCCGATGGGAAGCATTCCCGGATATACCGGAAATCCTTTAAACGGCAGTGATTTCAACCTCCTTCAATTAAATGTGGCAGATTCGACGACAGATCCAATTACTTCCATCCCCTCGGCCCTTGCAGCTCAAACCCCATATTCGGAGGCTGACGCTCAGGCAACCCGCAACCTTACCTTTACACCAACTCAAATGGGCCCTGCCGGAATGGCCAACGGCCCCTTTGTGATTAACGGCGCGGGGTTTGATATGGAGGTAGTCAACTACCGCATTCCGCTTAACAATACAGAGATATGGCAACTCACCAATATGACTGCCATTGCTCACCCTTTCCACATCCACGATGTCCAGTTTTACATTCTCGACATCAACGGAAGCCCGCCGCCGCCCAATATGCAAGGCAGGAAAGATGTGGTGCTGGTACCGCCAATGGGCGGCACGGTGAGCTTCATCACCAAATTTGAAGATTTTGCTGATGAAGGTACCCCCTACATGTACCATTGCCACATGCTCAGCCACGAAGATGATGGGATGATGGGGCAGTTTGTCGTATTTGGAAATACAAACAGCACGGATGAATTCGGCATTGAGCCTGCAATTCTATATCCCAACCCGACTTCCGGTAAACTAATGATGAGTAGGCTGGATTCTTCAGCCATTGAAATATACAATTCTTCGGGCCAACTTTTAGAACGAAGGAAGGCAGCCAATGAAAATGAATCCATAAATCTATCCGGCTATGCCAATGGGCTTTACTATATCCATGTGATCACACCCGCCGGAATACAGGCTTTCAAAGTGGTGAAAAACTAATCTTCTCATACAACCAATAAAATTTCAAACGATGAAATCTCTAAAATCAATTGGCATTTTAGCCCTGTTGTTCAGCATGGCTTTGTTTACCTTGTCTTGTGGGAGCAATGGCGCCCACGATCATAATGGGCATGATCATGACGCTACCCATACGGAAGCTTCCCATGATGAGGGCCAGGATCACGATGCTTCTCATGATGGGCATGATCATGATGCCTCCACTGTCGGCGCTGCTCACGGAGAAGGAAAAGAATATACCTCAGCCTACGTCTGCCCCATGCACTGCGAAGGCAGCGGCAGTGAAAGTGCGGGTACGTGCCCTGTTTGCGGGATGGATTATGTTGCCCTGGAAGATCATGTAAAAGATGGGCATTCGCATTAGTGCCCGTTGCCTTTCCATAGTATGGCTTCAAGCCATGCTACGGATATGGCATGGCAGCAAACTATCAAGGATAGAACCGCCTCCGGATGATATTAATCATTGATGGCATCAGAATATATTGTTAACTTTACAGAACACATTGCATCTGTTGCAATAGTATGTAAACCTTTATGTTAAAAGCTATTATCCATATCGCCGTTGCTTTTTCGGTATTCCTCAGCTCCGGAGGCTTTTGGATAAACAGCCACTATTGCAAGGACGAATTCGTAAAAACAAGTTTCTTCTTCAGCTTTGGAAGTTGTTGTGCCAAAGATGCCGTCACTCCTTGTTCCAAGGACGGGGAAGGCCACGAAGAAGATAAAGATTGTTGCCATAACGAATCGACTTATTACAAGCTCGGCCAGGACCAGCAAATTCCGATAACCGGAATTGAGGTTCCCGCCCCCCCGGCGAGCTTGAGCGCCATTGTTCCTCCTCAAAGTATTCTCCTTCCTTCATATGGGAAGCAATACTTTCCATTTCTCTATTACGTTCCTCCGCTTTTAGTCTACGACAGGCAAGCGTGGTTACAGTCATTCCTTTGTTAGCGGTTTCTTTCTCTTCCTGCACAAGAGCCTGCCTCGTCAGGAGCTACAGGTTTATCCTGTCAATCCGTGGATCAGCCCTGATTGTACAGGTTATCCTCTCTTGACCCAGTGGGTTCCTGGCCGGCGGCGGTAAGCCTGGCGGGGTAAGTAATTGTGCATGCCGTTCTTTATCCGGGCATAACCAGCCTGGATTTCCGTTAACACTAAAATCATTCCCTAAGATGGAAGCTTACGAAGTCCATGAATTGATCATAAAAAATATGATCTGCAGCCGCTGCCTGAAGGTAGCCCGCCAAAACCTGGAAGCCTTGGGCATAGAAGTGCTGGAGATGAGGTTGGGCAGGGTAAAGTTCCGGTTTCCGAAAGGAAAAGTTTCTTTTTCACAGATCGAGGAGATCCTGATGGAAGATGAATTTGAATTTGCCAAAAGCAAAGATGAACAACTGTCGGAAACCATAAAACTTGCCTTGATCGAAATGATCAACAGCCTCCCGGTCAGCCGGGATAAAAAATTGTCGGAAATTCTTGTGGAGAAGCTCCACAAGGATTACTGGAGCCTGAGCAAGGCCTTTTCCAAAACGGAAGGCATCACGATTGAAAAGTACTTCATCCTGCTGCGCATTGAAAAGGTAAAGGAACTGATCGAGTATGATGAGCTGAATTTTTCGGAAATCGCCTACGAGCTGGGTTATAATAACATCTATCACCTCTCGGGCCAGTTCAAACAAGTGACGGGGATGAGCATGAGCGAGTACAAACTGCTGAAAGACAAGCCGCGCTCTCCTTTAGACAATATCTTGTAAACATTAGCCAAAAGAACATAAAGGATCGTGAAGAAATAGTCGTAAATTAATGATTGTTAAAGGGTTGTGACACATACGGGCGCTTCGCTCCTCCAGTCTGCTGCCGGCAATTCCTACCGTTTTCAGAGGGGCGAAAGGCGGAAATAAGCTGTGAAATTAGTGTCGCAAAAGCCATTTTTTTCAATTGCATTCGATTGAAAAGCCTGTTTATTGCCTTAAAACAACAACCGACATGAACAAAAATCGCCTTTTCTGGATGCTGATCGGCTGTACTTTGCCCCTCTTGCTGATATTCTTTGCTCCGGCATTGGGGCTAAGTGAAAGCACCGGCCTGTTCCTGTTCATCGTGGCGATGTTCGCCTGCCATTTATTTATGCCGCATGGTCATGGGCAGGCGAGCAGCCAGGGCCATTCTCATAACGAAAAAGAAGAAACTTATGAACGCCATTCACATTAGAAAATTCGGCCTGGCGGTAGGATTAACCTGGGCCTTGTTGTACCTCGGTTGTGCTGTAGTACTGGTGAGTGTTGGAAAGGAGGCTACGGTATCGTTTTTCAACAGCCTGCTTCATGGCCTGGACACTGCCCCCATCATCCGCATGGATATTCCTTTTTATGAAGTGAGTATCGGGCTGGTGGAATCCTTTATCCTGGGCTGGCTGGTAGGAGCGTGTATTGCCGGGATTTATAATTTCAGTATAAGTACCTGGACACAAATATAGAAACATTGCTATTTTTTTCGAAAAAACTATTGGTAACATAAGAACTATCGAATCGCCCCCAAATATACCCCTCTGGAGAGCCTGCTCCGGTGTATATCGGAGGGTCGCCCGCAAGGAGGGGGAGGAAAATCGGAGACATTATATTTCAATTCTTTTAAACTACCAAAGTAGAATTACTTAAAAAATAAAAAAACTATGATCAAGAAAAGACATCTCAAGAACAAAGGCCTTTGTAAAGTAACTTTCAGTTTGCCGCTGGAGGCTGTTCAACAGGGCCAAGAGATTCGGGTCGTTGGAGATTTCAATGATTGGAACTGGAAAAACGGGCTGAGAATGAAAGCGGCTAAAACGGCTTATCAGGCTACCGTTGATCTCGAGGCTGGCAAAAAGTATGAATTCCGTTACCAGATGGGCGACGGGCAATGGGCGAACGACCCCGAAGCTGATGATTATGCCCCTTCTCCGTATGAGGGGGTCCATAATTGCGTGGTATTGACGGAGGTGCCTGATTTGGTTTCCTCTGGCAAAAGCAATGGAGCCTAGATTTTCAGTTTAAAGTACGCTTGGAATGGCTAAACAATGTCCACATAGCACTATCTGTTTACCCGCGACCAACCTCCTGCGGATCGTAGTTGTCGGGGCGGGCTTTGCTGGCCTCAACCTGATAAAGAAACTGCGAAACAAGCCGGTGCAGGTGGTTTTGCTGGATAAAAACAACTTCCATCAATTCCAGCCATTGCTGTACCAGGTGGCCATTGCCGGGTTGGAGCCGGACTCAATCGTATCGCCGATCCGAAAGCTGTCCCAGGGATACAAAAACCTGGTATACCGCATGGCGGAGGTAGTGCGGATTGAACCGGAAACAAAGGACGTCTTTACCAATATCGGTTCGGTGCGTTACGACTACCTGGTCATTGCCACGGGAAGCTCCACCAATTATTTTGGCTTGCAGGAAGTGGAACAGAACAGCGTAGGACTCAAAGACATTCGTGAAGCCCTCAATATTCGCAGCTGGGTGCTGCAAAACCTCGAGGAAGCCGCCATCACCTGCGATCCGGAGGAAAAAGACGCCCTAACCAATTTTGTCATTGTCGGGGGCGGGCCTGCCGGCGTCGAGCTGGCAGGCGCCCTCGCCGAATTCAAACGCTACTTACTTCACAAGGATTATCCGGAAATCGCCCAAGACTGGATGAAGGTATATCTCATC
Source organism: Lewinellaceae bacterium (assembly GCA_020636215.1). Lineage (GTDB taxonomy): Bacteria > Bacteroidota > Bacteroidia > Chitinophagales > Saprospiraceae > JACJYE01. The sequence goes on along the minus strand of JACJYG010000016.1, from coordinate 49,379 downwards.
GAAGCGACGGATCGCTTGCTGGGTGGCATGTCTGAAAAAGCCTCCGGGCATGCTTTGGCAGTACTGAAAAAGTTGGATGTAGAGATCTTGCTGAACACCACTGTCAATGATTATGACGGCAGGAAGGTGCTGCTCGATAAGGGGAAACTCCTTCCGGCAAGAGCTTTTGTTTGGACAGGCGGCGTACAGGGAACGACGCCCCCAGGACTGCCGTCAGCATCGTTCACCGGAAACAACCGCCTTATAGTAGACTCCTACAACAGGCTGGAGGGATTTGACAATATTTTTGCCGTTGGAGATGTAGCCGCCATGGTTTCATCAGATTATCCGAAAGGGCATCCCATGGTAGCGCCGGCGGCTATCCAGCAAGCGCAGTTGTTGGCGGGAAACCTGCTGCATTATATCAAGTGCGGCGAATTCAAGAAGGCGTTCCGCTACCGGGATAAAGGCAGCATGGCAACTATCGGGAAAAAAAACGCAGTCGCCGAAATCGGCAAGTTTACCTGGATAGGCTGGTTCGGTTGGCTGTTGTGGTCCACCGTGCACATATTTTCCATAACCGGATTAAAGAACAAACTGATGGTCGGCATCAACTGGATGATGCGCTATTTAACTTATGAGAAGGCAAATCGACTGATCATTAGGAGGTTTAAGCCTGAATATGCTTCGGACGACAATGGACGGAAAGAGCCGGCCTCATCAAAAGCTTCGATGAAAAAATAATACTCGATATCAACATTTAATTTTTGCATTAAAAATAAACCAACAACCATGAAAAATGTAATGCTTTTTTTCCTCGCTGTAGTCATTCTCCCCTCAGTGGGGTACACCCAACAACCTGACGTCAACGCGATACTCGAGAATTCGGAAACGAAAGACAAAGTCTTCTCCACTATTATGGAAGATCACGAACTGATGACCGAATTCATGGGCAAAATGATGTCCAACGAACACGCCATGATGATGATGAAAGGAAACAAAGAAATGATGGACAGGATGATGGGCGAACGCATGATGAAAATGATGAAGGACAATCCCGAGATGATGCACGGCATGATGGGCGAAATGATGAAAGACGGCGACATGATGGGACAAATGATGAAAAAGATGAAACAGGAAGGCATGATGAGCGACGAGTGCATGCAATCCTGCATGCAAATGATGAAAGACAAAGGGATGCAGATGGATATGATGAAAGACAAGAACAAAGGGAAAGACGACAAAGGAGGGAACCACGATTCGCATCACTAAAAACAGTAAACCATGATGTACTCCTGGATAATTCTTGTGGTCATAGCTGTTGTCGCCGTGTGGTATTTCAACAACAATAGAAAAAATATCCCGTCCTGGGGCCCACAAAAGGAAGACCCACTGGATACCCTCAGGCGTCGCTTTGCCAACGGCGAGATCAGCGAGCAAGAGTATGAAGAACGAAAGGCAATCCTCGAAGAGGACAATGTTTGAATTACACATCGTGTGAGGTGGGAAGACTCTACCCCGTTCATCGGTATCATCCGTGCTTGAGTTAGGGTAGGGTTTCCCAATCCTCTTCAAGGTGGGTACACAAACCGTAGGAAAGGAAATTCTTTCTCAAGAAATAGCCGAACCAAAAACTAATTTTTTAATCACTCAAAATTGAGCTGACAACCATGAAAAATTCAATGCTTTATTCCCTCGCTGCAATCATCCTCTTGTCAGTGGGTTGCACTACCCAACCAGCGGACGTCAATGCGATGCTTGAGAATCCGGAAACTAAAGAAGAAGTGTTCACCGCTATTGTGGGAGACCATGAGCTGATGACCGAATTTATGAACGAAATGATGTCGAACGAACACGCCGTGACGATGATGAAGGGAAACGAACCAATGATGGGGATGATGATGGGCGAGGGCGGCATGATGAAAATGATGAAGGATAAGCCCGAGATGATGCACGGCATGATGGGCAACATGATGAAAGACGGCAACATGATGGGACAAATGATGAAGATGATGAACCAGGAAGGCATGATGAGCGACGAGTGCATGCAATCCTCTATGCAAATGATGAAAGACAAAGGCATGCCGATGGATATGGGGATGATGGGAAATTAACGCCAGTTCAGGATTATAGCCCTTGAAAATCAATTACTTGTATTTCTCAGGAGCTATTCGCTTCGGTCTGCGAACAGCAAACAGCGAACAGCGAGTAGCGAAGAGCGATTTCAACGATTCACATCACTAAAAATTAACGCCATGCATTTCTATGACGGATATCATTTCTGGGGCATGCACCTTTGGTGGTGGGCCTTCTGGATCGTGTTGCTCATCGTGATCTTTGCGACGCCCTGGCTGGCCTCCGGCAGGAGGAGGAGAGAGACAGAGAATCCCCTGGAAATCTTGAAAAAAAGATACGCTTCCGGGGATTTGTCCACCGAAGAATACGAAGAACGCAAGGCGGTGCTCGAGAAGGAGGAAGGCCTGGAAACTTAGCTTTGAAGGCTGCTGGCCTCCTATTTGAACCATAATCTAAATTGGAATGATAAAATATCCAGTGTGCTGCAGGAGGGGTGCATTCGCCCTCCGGGCAGGGTGGTTATATTTTGCATAGCTTCCTGGCGCTACGCAAATTCTTAAACAAAAAAATTATTCTACTATGCACGGAGTAGATTACGGCGGCTACGCCTATGGTTTCTGGACTACCGTCCTGTTTGTCTTCCTGGTTTTTATGTTCATCGTGTTTAGTTATGTCAAACCCAGGGAGAAGTTCGAGTGGCGCTCGATGGGCGTGTTCATCGGTTTCCTGGCGGCGCTTTTCACCGAAATGTATGGCTTCCCCTTAACCATCTACCTGCTGACAAGCTGGCTGGGCAGCAACTATCCGGTCCTGGATCCGTTCTCCCATTCCAGCGGCCACCTGGTGCTGGTATTTTTGGGTTTGTCTCATTCTACCGTCGCCATGTCGGTACTTCATATCATCACCAACGGCATCATCTTCTTCGGTATCTACATCATTTACCTGGGCTGGAAGAAGATATATCATGCCACAGGCGAACAGCTGGTTACAGACGGCATTTACGCGCATATCCGACACCCGCAGTACGTGGGGATGATGCTGATCACGATTGGGTTTCTGATCCAGTGGCCAACGATTATCACGCTGGTTATGTGGCCCATATTGCTGTTCCTGTACTACCGTTTATCGAAATACGAAGAGAAAAAACTGGCGGCACGATTCGGGCAGGAATTTTATGAGTACCAGGCAAAAGTGCCTGCTATAATTCCACAGATTGGCCGGGGAAAGAGGGAAATAAATAAAGTCAGTGAATGATCAAAAGCTCTGAGAAAATGAAAAAACAGGAGGAGGTTAAATCGAAAAGAGGCCCCTTAATTTAATTGAGGAGAGCTGTACCTGGTTATTTTTAAAGATATGCTCATGGAAAGCAGCTCCTCTAATAAAATGGGTTGCTGCAAGGACTTATAAAACGCTAATCATAATAAATACAAAACCATGGAAAAAATAAAAGTAGCCGTGAATGGATACGGCGTTATTGGAAAACGAGTGGCAGATGCCGTAATGCTTCAGCCGGATATGGAATTGATCGGGGTTTGCGATGTGGCCACAGATTGGAGGATGAAAGTCGCCAATACCAGAGATATTCCCATGTATGCCTTCAGTTACGGAGCGGCTGAAAAAATGCGGGAAGCCGGCATTACCGTAACAGGCATTTTAGACGACTTGCTGAAACAAGTGGACATTGTAGTGGATTGCGCGCCCAAAAAGTACGGCGCTCAGAATGCAGAACGGTACCGCCTGGCAGGCGTGAAGTTTATTGTGCAGGGTGGAGAAAGCCACAATACAACCGGGCATTCCTTCGTGGCGGAAGCCAACTATGAAACTGCGATCGGCAGAACTTCAACCCGGGTGGTCTCCTGTAACACCACTTCTATCGTCAGAACCCTTACAGCTCTTAAAAGGGCGGGGTTGCTGAAAAGCGCCAGAGGGACGCTGCTTCGCCGGGCGACCGACCCCTGGGAGAGCCACCTGAACGGCATCATGAATACCCTCGTGCCGGAGAAAGAAATTCCCAGCCACCAGGGGCCTGATGCTCAAAGTGTCGACCCGGAGTTGGATGTGGTCACCGCTGCCGTGAAAGTGCCCGAAACGCTTAGCCACCTCCATTACTGGACCGTGCGGCTTACCAGGCCGGCCAGCAAGGAAGAGGTACTAAATGCTTTCAAAACATCTTCCCGGATTGCGCTTATCAGATATGAAGACGGGCTTTCCGCTAATAATTCGGTCAAGGAATTGATGCTTGACCTGGGCAGGCCGCACGGCGACATGTACGAGGTAGCTGTCTGGGAAGACATGCTGAAGGTGGAAGGAGATGAGCTATTCTATGCCTACCTGGTAGACAACCAGGCGATCGTCGTTCCTGAAAATATTGACGCTATAAGAGCCTTGACAAAAGGTGAATCAAGCGCTGGGAATTCTATTGCAACGACGGATAAAGTATTATTTATTCATCCTGAATTTTTCTTAAATCCTTATCTGGTATGAAAGAAATAAAAGCATTCATCCGCCCTTTTAAAGCCAAAGAGGTTTGTAAAGCCCTAAGAACCAACGGCTTTTGTTGCATGACGCTCACAGAATGTGAAGGAACCGGTGTGTACACCGACCCGAGCGAGGACTTTCCGACTTTCCAATTCCCTTTTATGCACAGCAAAGTGGTGAAAATAGAGATCGTCTGCCAGGATGCTGATATGGAACCGATCATCAAAATCATACAAAAGAATGGCAAAACCGGACGTTCGGGAGATGGGATCATCTATACAATGGAGGTTCATCAGGTGTATAGAGTGAAAAATGAGCAGACCGGAGTTGAAGCAGTTTGAGTTTGTTATGAGTCAAATGCCAAAGCCTGAAAACATCGGCATAGGCCTCGCTTTTAAGCCCGTCATTCACGCTGTGATGGAGGATTGGCAAGTGGAAATCCTTTTCCTGAAAAGCAAATTTGATTTATTAATCCGCTTGATCAAGCGAAGCCATTATTCAGGCCCTCGTTTTTCTCTGAAAAAGGAGGAGTTCGAAAAAGAGCTTTTACGGCTTATGGATCAAGACCTCCGGATGTTCCAAAACAGGGCCAAAAAACTTCAGGAGGAATGGAAAGCAAATAAATTCCCGGATCAGCCTTCTTTGGTGGCCTGCCTTAAGGAATTCCGGATGCTACGCCGGAAATGGCAAGAGCTAAAAAGCGAACAGCGCGAGTTGGAGATACAGATACTGGAAGCGCTAATCAAAAACTACCCGACGAAAATATTTTAATGCGATCAAGCGCATCGGCGCCTTCAGTACGGAACTTGCGCAGGCTTGAACCTGGTTTCCTGGAATTTCCCCGGGAAAAACAGTTTGAAGGAACGCATCGGCCGATCCGCCTTGCACCCGCTCACCTGCCTGACTACGTTGTCAAAAAGAGAAAAACAGCATGGTAATTGGCGGCAGAGTACTCACTTATCTCACTAAATACCTTGAAAGGCCGGAAACCCGGGTGTTGCTGGTAGGTTACCAGGCAGTGGGCACCCGGGGCCGGCAATTGCAGGAGGGAGTTCACGAAGTGAAGATTTACGGGCAATATTATCCCGTAAAAGCTAAAATTGTGACGCTACAAGGATTATCCGCCCACGCTGACCAACGGGAGTTGCTGAATTGGCTCGGCGGCATAAAAAACAAGCCGGAAAAGGTTTTCATCGTACATGGAGAGGGCCAGGCCAGCGACACGCTGCGTGTAAAAATTCAGGATGAGTATGGCTGGGATTGTATTATCCCCGAAATATACTCCATTCATGAATTCACCATGAAAAGAAAGCATATCAAGAACTAGATAATAACCAAAATATAATAGTCATGAAAAAGCTATTTGTCATTTCAACCATCCTGCTGTTGAGCGGAATGATTTTTCCTGCCTATTCCCAGGAAAGCGGCATTTACCTGAATGCTGAAGATTTTACTAACAGTACATTGACACACAGTATTGACTGCGCCAAGTCAAATCACAAGATCATTGCTCCCGGGAAAAAACCAGTGCTCAAAGTGGTTCAGGAAGGCCAGAAATACAAGAATAAAAAATCGGACATCTATGGTTACAAGGATTGTCAGGGGAAAGACTACCGTTTCTTTGACGGGCAAAACTACCAGGTCAATGAAGTGGGAGCGCTTGTCATCTACCAGCAGGGGAAGAGCAGGGCTCCGATTGGCGAAGATCCGGGTGCCGTTGCCAAATTCTTTTTCAGCAAAGGCCCTGATGAGGAAGTCCTCCCCCTGACTTTAATGAGCCTGAAAGAAGCCTTTCCGGAAAACCATCCTTTCCACGATGCACTCGATGCTTACTTCAGCGGCAACACGCCAGTATCTTCTTATGATGACTTTCACAAAACTTATAAGGTGAACCGGATACTGGAAGAAAACCTCTAAAATTGAACTGACGCCCATAAACATGAATAGAAGCGAATTCAAAAATAAAAAATGCTTTTATGGTTTTATTCCAAAAAGATTGAAAAAGATGTTTTACCTGATTTTTTTATTAATCATGCTTGCCTTTGTAGGGGTCGGAATATACGGCTACCTAAACGGAGTAATGGCGCCTCCGTACGACCCGCAAAAAACGACCCTTAACTATGAGCGAATAGGCAACGGTTCAAAAAAGATAATACTCTTGCACGGTTTGACCGGCTCGTTGAATTATTGGAAAAGAGGATTAGAAGAAATTTCAGATTCTTATTCCTTATTGCTAATCGACCTCCTGGGGTTTGGCGGCTCACCAAAACCCAATAGCAAATACGAGGCAAAGAAGCCATCAAGCGGAAGTTTAGCAAGCTCTCTCTTTGGGATGGCCTTACTGTTGATTCCAGGTATAAGTTCGTTTGTTTTTTCCACCCGCTCTACATGACGGAATGGTTTAGGCCGGAAAACGTTCCGAAGGACGTTTTTAGAGACGCCGCTAAACATACCTGGGTAAGTTATTACCGCACCCTCGATGAAATCATTTTGAATACAAACCTGACACAATTGGCTTCTCAAATCAAGGATAAGAAAATACTATTCATACACGGTGAAAAAGATACAGCAGCCCCAATTGAAAATGCGGAAAAATTAGCTTCAGTTTTCACCAATGCAAATTTTGAAAGGCTACCTGATGCTGATCATCAGATTTTTCTGGCAGCTCCGGAGAAAGTGTGGTCCTTGGTATCTGAATATTTCAGGCCATATCAACTACAAAAGGTTAAAGAATAACCTATGTACCTGATTACAATAAAAATCGAAAATTTATGAAAACGCTTTTAAGCATTTTAATGACACTTCTTTTACATCATAATGGCTTTTCACAAATCCAGTTTCACCCAGAAGAAAGCAGGATGTCGGTTAAGGGAACGTCCACCCTTCACGACTGGGAGTCCGTTGTGAAAATGGAAGAGGTGAAAATTGAACTGCACATAGAGGATGCTGATCCGTTGTTGCTGGGCCACCTTAGATTAAAAATTCCCGTAAAGTCGATCAAGAGCGGCAATAACATCATGGACAAAAAAACCTATAAAGCCCTCAAAGCAGATCAATATCCAACGATAAATTATGAGGTGGCGGTTTTTGATCACAAAGAGGGACAGGTGGCCGCTACGGATGGCAGGCTCAAAGTTGCGGGCGTGGAAAAAATTATTCCTGTCACAGCAAATTATAGCCGCAAAAATAATGGCCTGCTGACATTCACAGGAACGGTTTCATTTAATATGACTGACTTTAAGGTTGACCCCCCAACAGCAATAATGGGGACATTAAAAACAGGAGATGAAATAAGTATTCCTTATACCATAGTTCTTCAATTGATCAATAAATAAATTACAAGTATGAAAACGATTATTTTTTCATGGCACAGAGCAGGCCTCCTGGCAATGACCCTATTCTTATCAAGCGTTGGGCTTGCGCAACAATCGGATCTTCAGTATTTCCGGCCTAATAATAAGGACGGGTTGAATGTATTCGAAACTTCTAAAAAGGATACAACCCCTTATTCCGGATTGAAAGTCCGTGTAGGCGGTGATTTTGCCATCCAGTTTCAGGGGTTATCCCAATCAAACAGCCTTCAAGAAGACACTCTTGTTGACCTGGCTTCCAACATCAACCTTCCAACCGCTAATTTAAACCTCGATGTTCAGCTGGCAGACGGTTTTCGCATGCATTTGCGAACTTATCTGTCTTCGCGCAACCACAATGAGTCCTGGGTAAAAGGAGGATATATCCAACTGGATAAATTGGACTTTATCTATGAGGGGTTTCTGGAAGAATTTATGAACATAGCGACGATCAGGGTTGGCATGGATGAGATTAATTATGGCGATACTCACTTCGAAGGTCCGATAATGCGCGAGCCATTTACAATCCATTCGTAGGCAATTACATTATGGATGCCTTTACTACCGAACCTTTCGTGGAATTGACCCTGCAAAAATCCGGGTTTCTGGGAGTGCTGGGTATTACCAACGGGCGGCTGAATCAATCCCTCTGCCTGGTGATGATGGGATTGCTGTTTATGCCAAACTGGGCTATGATAAGCAATTAAATGACGATTTGCGCCTTCGCTTAACCGGATCAGTTTACAGCAGCTCTGATAAAAGCACCCGGGACTACCTTTACAATGGCGACCGGGCAGGAGCCAGGTACTACAATGTGCTGGAAGGGCTTAATGATGCCCGTGTCAGCAATTTCTTACCTCGCTTCAACCCAGGGTTTGGTAACCAGACAGCTTTCCAAATCAACCCGTTCGTGAAATTTCATGGGTTGGAGTTCTTCGGCGTATTTGAAGTGGCCAGCAATGGCGATGATGCCGCCGGAGGCAGTTTTACTCATCTGGGCGCCGAAGCCATCTACCGTTTCGGGAAAAATGAGCAATTATATGTGGGAGGCAGATACAACACGGTAAGCGGTGAATTTTCCGATGCCGATTCTACTATAGATATTGTCAGAATAAACCTGGGAGGAGGATGGTACATTACAAAAAATGTACTGGCCAAATTGGAGTACGTTACTTCTCAGTATGACGGGGCAGGGTATAAAGGCACCAAGTTTGAAGGAGCTGATTTCAATGGTTTTGTGGCTGAGGCTGTGATTAGCTTTTGACTGCTGCTAATACTGAGCCAAATCCTTTCCGGAAAATGAATACCACCAATTCGAACATATTGAAACTAAAGCGCCTGGGTATTGACACTCAACAGGAGTATTTTGCCTACATGCGTTCCGACTGCCACATCTGCATTTCCGAAGGGTTTGAAGCGCATACCGCATCGAGGCGGCAGTACCAATGGAAAAGTCATTGCTACATTGAATGCCATCTGCGGAGAGCTGTTGCAGCCGGGCGAAGCCAGCCTTTCCGAAAGTGCCTGGAAAGCTTTAGAGGCAAAGGAAGGAAGGAGACCGTATTTCATTCAGCCATTTAGACCCTGTAGCATCCATGGTACGTCCGGGCAAAAATGTACGGAAAGAAGCTTGGTATACCGGCTCTCCGTGAAATTATCAACGATATTGCTGAAGGCAAATATGCTAACATTCAGCTGGCAGCCTTTGTCGCTGCCTGCGTAAACGCGATCATCTCGATGCTGAGGAAATTACGGGCTGGCTCAAGCTATGGTGGAAGCAGGAGAAAAACTGGACTGGGGCGCAGGGGTTGTGTGGTGGACAAACACTGTGTCGGTGGTATGCCGGGCAATCGCACTACCCCTATCGTTGTGGTAATTGTCGCTGCGGTAAAGCAACCATTCCCAAAACGTCTTCCCGCGCCATCACTTCTCCTGCAGGCACAGCGGATACGATGGAGACGATGGCCCCGGTCAATTTGAGCCTGGATGAGATCCGCCGGGTAGTGAATAAAGAGGGCGGCTGTATTACATGGGGAGGCGCTGTTGCGCTGAGCCCTGCCGACGACCTGATCATCAAAGTTGAAAAAGCGCTCGATATCGACAGCCCGGGGCAAATGATCGCTTCGGTGCTTTCCAAAAAAGCCGCTGCCGGTTTTACTCTGGTGGCCATTGATATCCCGGTTGGCAAGACGGCCAAAGTGCGATCCGAGATCGATGCAAAAAGATTGGAGTTTTACTTCAGAAAGGTGGGGCAGGCTATCGGCCTGGCTGTTAAAATTTTAATAACAGATGGCTCACAGCCGGTAGGCAGAGGCATTGGGCCGGCTTTGGAGGCTCAGGACGTACTCGCAGTTTTACGGCAGGACAACTCGCGCCCTAAAGACCTGGAAGAAAGAGCAGCCCTGATCGCAGGCGCCCTGCTGGAAATGGGAAGCAAGGCTGCTCCCGGCGCCGGGCAGGCAGCCGCTTTGAGCCTCTTAAAGAATGGCGCCGCCTGGAAAAAATTCGGAGCGGTCTGCGAAGCTCAGGGCGGTTTCCGGGAACCAATCCCCGGTTCCCTGCGGGAGGTGATATGCGCAAAAAAAGAGGGGGTAATAGCCGCCATCGACAACCGCCGCCTGGCCATGGCGGCCAAGTTGTCGGGCGCACCTTCCCGCCCCGGAGCAGGCGTGTTGTTGCATTGCAAAATCGGACAAAAGCTGAGGAAAGCAGAACCGGTGTTTACCCTCTATGCCGAGTCTCCGGGAGAATTGAACTATGCAAAACTGTACCTGGACAAGGAATTAGGCGAAATGATAAAATTCGGATAGATGAAAACCATCCTGTTTGCATTGCCGGGCAATGAAGAACTGGCCCGCTTGCTGGCGGAAAGGCTGGGGGCTGAGCTTGGAGAAGCAGCCTTGCGGCATTTTCCTGACGGAGAGTCCTACGTCCGTATCCTTTCCGATGTGAATGGCAAAAAAGCAGTATTGGCTTGTACCCTCGGCCGGCCAGACGCCAAGTTGTTGCCCCTGTATTTCTTGTCGAAGGTGGCCAAAAGCCTGGGCGCCGCCTGCACCTGCCTGGTGGCGCCCTATCTGGCATATATGCGCCAGGATAAGGTTTTTAAAGAGGGTGAAGGCATTACTTCCAAATACTTTGCCCGCCTGATTTCCGGCTTTGCCGACAGCCTGATAACGGTTGACCCGCATTTGCACCGGATCAGCAATTTAGATGCCGTTTACGACATTCCAACGGAAGTAGTGCGTGCAGCTAGCATTGAATTTATTAAAAAATTTGAAAAAACGGCTCTAAAAAAAACATGAAAAATTGGTTCGCCATATTAGCCTGGGGAGTATTCTTCTCCCCATTGCTTTGCTTTACACAAAGCGATGAAGGGATGTTGATTTCTCAGATTGACGGCAACCGCTATGTCAGGAAGAACTTTGATGAAAACGGGAAATTGAAAAGTTATCAGTCCATCGAAGTTGGAAGCCTTAGCACAGGCGTTGAAAAAATTGAAGCCAAATTAACTGTGATCACTTATGACGAAAACGACAACATGAAAGGCGCCTCTCAAACAATAATCAATTGCGACCCGGCGGCGAGCCAGGTGATGATGGGTATTTTCCCATTTGCCGGCGGAGCGGCTAACAAATCCCTGAAAATAGAATTGCCCAAAAACGAAAAGTTGTATCCCGAAGGGTGGAGGGATGAAAATGCTTTAGAAGACTTCACCTTCCGGCTCGAATTTGAAGGTGGGGCAGCAGGCTTTTTCGGAACGCAGAGCCGGGTGTCGTTTACAGAACGGAAAGTAATCCCGGTGGAAGATGGCTTATTCCGAATATCCGGAAAAATGACTTTAAAAGCCTATGTTCTGGGAATAAAAATATCGGCCATCGAATACAATTATTTTGAAGATATAAAAAATGGACCGGGTATTGTCCGGCAAAAATTCACAGAAGACAATGGGAACTATTTCACCATCGAAATAAAAAAATGATGAAGGAATTAATTGTTTACTGGTTTAAAACGCAGGCTGCAAATGCAGCCCGAAAGAAACTTATTCACTATTACAAACGGCAAGAAGTAAATGAAATACTACATGCTTACTGGCGGAAATATTTGCATCTAAAACCGGAAGTCCCGGCCATGCCTACTTTGGGTGGTTCTGTGATGGTAAACCTTGCAGCCATGTCAACGGCATTCTACCGGGAGTTAACTGCCAGAGGACAAAGTAAAGAAGGTGCAACCCGATTGTTTTATGAAATTGCCTGGGAGATATATGAAAAAATGGGAAGGTTTTCCTGGTGGTTAGCCGGGTGGCGCAATAACAAGGGTTATGGCCGGTTGATGAAGGCCACCAAAATATTCCGGGCGTTTCCGTTTAATAGCCCTTCTTACCAATGGGAAGAAGTCCGGACGGATACCAATATTGTGGGTTTTAATTGCACAAAATGCCCGGTTGCGGAATATTTTCAGCGGCAAGGCTTGTCGACATTCTGTTCCAAAACGTGGTGCGCGCTTGATTTCCCATTAGCTGAATTATGGCATGCCAAATTAGAACGAAGTGGCAGCATAGCCGGAGGAGCGGATAAATGCGATTTCAGATGGGTTATAAATTTAAATGAAGGATGATTGCTTTAGAGAAAATAGATGCAATTGCGCCCAAGGGCGCCGGTAAAAAAGCGATGAAAGCAGAACTGACGGCATTGCACAAGCGGCTGTTTGCTTTGCAAAATGTACTGTACGCAGAGGGTAAACACCCCATTTTAATCATCCTGCAAGGCATGGATACTTCCGGTAAGGACGGCACCATCAAGCATGTTTTTTCCTGTATCAATCCGATGGGCTGCAATGTAAAATCTTTTAAAGTGCCAACGGAAGAAGAACGCAAGCACGATTTCCTTTGGCGCATTTATCCGCATTTGCCTGCGAAAGGGATGATACAGATTTTTAATCGCTCTCATTACGAGGATATCCTGGCGCCTTATATTCAAGGCACATTGCCGGAAAAAATGATCGAAGAGCGATATGACTTCATCAACTGCTTTGAAAAGCAATTGCTTTCCAGCGGGACAATAATTTTGAAATTCTTTTTACACATTTCAAAAAAAGAACAGTCAAAGCGAATCGAAGCGCGAAAACGGAATCCGCATAAAAAATGGAAATACAATAAAGCAGATGACAAAGCGGCTGAAAACTGGGAGGCGTACCAGACCGTGTATGGAAAAATAATTGAAAGGTGTAGCCCGGAAATCCCCTGGCATATTGTACCTGCAGACCAGAAGTGGCACCGCAATTATTACGTGGCCAACTGCATTGTCAAAAAATTGGAAGAACTGAAATTAAAATATCCGTCGTAGAAAAATTGTCAGAGAACCAAAATAGAATGTCATGAAAAACATATTGGTGCCCACCGACTTTTCTCCAGTGTCCGAACAGGCCTGCGCCTATGCCCTTAAGATTGCCGAACAGGCCAAGGCCGAAATCCACTTCCTGCACATACAGTATACCCCCGTAGAATGGGTGTTATTGGATAAGGAAAAAGAAAAGAATTTTCCGGAGACCCTGAAGCAAATCGGACACGCCAGGCACGAGTTAAAAAAATGGGAAAAAAGAGCTAAGAGCCTGGGTTTGCCGGTAAAAAAGTTTCTCATTTTTGATGTTGGCCGCGAAGAGATCATAAAGCATGTATCTGGCTATCACCACGACTTTGTTATAATGGGTTCCCATGGCGCATCAGGTGTTCGCGAAACATTTATGGGCTCAACTGCTCAAAAAATTATACGCCATGCAACAGCTCCGGTACTGGTATTGAAAGAAAGCATCCCCGACTTCCCCATGAAACACATTGTTTTTGCCTCCGATTTTGAAGAAGATGTAATGGATTACTTTAGGCAGGTAGTAAACTTTGCTGATCTTATGGAAGCGGCCATCCATCTTGTTTACATTAACACGCCATACAATTTTGAAGATACCGAGGTCAGTGAGAAAAAAATGAATCAATTCCTATCTCATTGCCCGAGGGGAGGGACTTGTTCGGTAAATGTTTACAATGCTAAAGACGAAGAGGAAGGCATTCGCAAATTTGCCCGATCAAAGCAAGCCGGCCTGATTGCTATCACTACTCATGGGAGAAAAGGCTTTCTCGGGTTGATGTCAAAGAGTATTACGGAAAGCCTGGTGAACCATGCCGATACGGCTGTGCTGAGTATTAATGTCAAAACGGCATGATCCTGTGTCTGACATTTTCGGTTTACTGACAGTATTTGGGACGTGATTAACCGACGCTCCTTTCGTCTTAAAAGAAACGTCATGAAAAAAATACTTCTAATATTTATCATTTTGGCCATCACCCTTCCTATGGTTTTCGGCCAGATCACTTATTTCACCTGGAACGCCAAGCTTCAGCTGAACGGTGCATTCGAGGGCGAGGCCATCCATCTGGGGACCCAGGAAGTAAACATCAAGCTGGACTACGAGACGACGGAAATGATTATCCGCTTTCCTCTGAGTTCTTTAAAATCCAATATTGACACCGTGAACCAGGTGCTAAAAAATAAATTATCAGACGTTGTTTTTGACGGCGAGTTGAGCCTGGATTACATCAATACGGAAAGCCATCCTCCGGAATCTTTTACGGTGGATGGATGGTTGATACTCGGCAACTCGAAAACCAAAATAGAAGGCAAAGGCGAAATTCATCACATCAATGACGCCGGAGAATTTGCCTGTATGCTGGGTATGACTGTGCATCTCAACCTGAAAGAGCTGAAAGTCGATCATCCCTGGCCTGGGCTGGAAAATGAGTTCGAGGCAGTTATCACACAAGCCATTTTGAAGAAGAATAAAAAGTGAAAAAAATCCTAAATTTTGACTACCCCGAGGCAGAGCCTCGGAGAATTCACAGATTAAAACCAGAAAAATGACACATACCTATCAAATCACCGGCATGACCTGCAGCCACTGCGTCGAAAAGGCCCAAAAGGCCCTGGAACAAGTAGACGGCGTCCAATCTGCGAAGGTAACCCTCGACCCGCCGGAGGCAACCCTTACCCTGCACCACCACATTCCCGAAGAAACCTTGAATGAAGCTTTGGCGAAGGCGGGCGAATACCGATTGGCCATGCAGGGCCACGGGGCACATAGCGGCGGCGGTAAGGATCATGAAATGCACTATGATGAAAATGGGCATGATTCGCATGGTGCTGCGCCGGCGGCAAAGAAAGAAACTCACCACGAACATAACGGCCATGGCAGCCACAACCCCGCGCACGGCGAAATGGGCCACGACCACCACCGGATGATGATCGCGGATTTCAGAAAGCGGTTTTGGGCAGCTCTGGCGTTGACTGTGCCCATTCTGGCCCTTTCCCCTATGATCCAGGGCTGGCTTGGCATGGAATGGCAGTTTGCCGGTGACAGGTATTTGCTCTTTGCGCTTTCCAGCGTCGTCTATTTCTACGGCGGCTGGCCTTTCCTCAAAGGGTTTTTTGATGAAATAAAAAGCAGGTCGCCGGGCATGATGACACTAATCGCCATGGCTATTTCGGTCGCTTATTTCTATTCGGCGGCCACCACTTTTGGCTTGCCGGGGGAGAGTTTTTACTGGGAGTTGGCTACCCTGATCGTCATCATGCTGCTGGGACACTGGATCGAGATGAAGTCCGTACTCGGCGCTTCCAAAGCGCTGGAATTGCTGGTGAGCATGATGCCCTCCGAGGCGCACAAAATGGAAGGTGAAAAGGTGGTCGATGTCAAGCTGGAGGCCTTGTTGAGTGGCGACATCATTTTGGTGAAACCGGGCGAAAAAGTCCCTGCAGATGGCATCGTCGTGGAGGGCGAAAGCTACCTCAACGAATCCATGCTGACGGGCGAATCCAAACCGGTGAAGAAAGAGAAACATAACCAGGTTATCGGAGGTTCCATCAATGGCAATGGCTCTTTGAAAGTAAAGGTGGAACATACAGGTAAAGACAGCTACCTGAACAAGGTCATCACCATGGTGCAGGAAGCGCAAAAGACCAAATCGAAAATGCAAAACCTTTCTGACCGGGCGGCGAAATGGTTGACTTACATTGCGCTGTCCATTGGTTTTGGTACACTGGCATTGTGGTTAGCCCTGGGCAAGGATTTCGTTTTTGCATTGGAAAGAATGGTAACAGTTATGGTCATTTCCTGCCCGCATGCACTGGGTTTGGCAGTACCGCTTGTAGTTGCCATTTCAACGGTATTTCCGCTCAAAATGGCTTGCTCATCCGAAACCGGACGGCATTTGAAGAAGCCCGGAAAATTTCCTCCCTGGTTTTTGATAAAACCGGCACCTTGACCAAAGGGGAATTCGGTGTAACCCGATATGAGACAGCACCAGCGGTTTGGACAAACAGGAAATGCTCCGCCTCGCCGGAGCGTTGGAACAAAGCTCTGGCGACCCCATCGCAGTGGGCATTGTGCAAAAAATCAAGGAGTTGGGCATTGCGATCCCAGCCCCGAAAATTTTGAAGCAATAACCGGAAAAGGGGTACAGGCGACGGTGGAGGGAAAGGAGGTGAAAGTCGTCAGCCCGGGCTATTTGAAAGATGAAAACATAACGATACCCGAAGGTGCTTTTGGCAGTGCGGTAGGACGGTGGTCTTCGTCATTGTAGCTGGGAAACTGGCGGGTTACATTGCCCTTGCCGATGAAATCCGCCCGGACTCGGCCGCCGCTATCCAAACCTACAAGGACAACAACATCAAAGTGTACATGGCGACCGGCGACAACGACGTGGTCGGGAAAGCCGTAAGCGAGGAACTGGGCCTGGACGGGTACTATGCTGAAGTTTTGCCGCATCAAAAAGTAGAAATTGTGAAAGAGCTTCAAGCCAAAGGCGAGTTCGTTGCCATGACCGGCGACGGGGTGAACGACGCCCCCGCGCTTGCCCAGTCGGACGTAGGGATAGCGGTAGGTTCGGGCACGGACGTGGCTGCGGAAACTGCGGATATCATCCTGGTCAACAGCAACCCGAAAGACATCGCCAACCTCATCCTCTTTGGCAAAGCCACTTACCAGAAGATGATCCAGAACCTGGCCTGGGCGACGGGCTACAACACCATTGCCATTCCATTGGCGGTTGGGGTATTATATCCCTGGGGTTTTGTTTTGAGCCCGGCTATAGGAGCTGTTTTTATGAGTTTGAGTACGATAATCGTGGCGATTAATGCACAGTTGTTAAAAGGGAAGATTGGAAGCTAAAATCATCAGATATGGAAATCAACGAAGCCATTCTGGTTTTGGGATTTGCCTGGTATCAAAAACCGGGAATTGCAAGGAAAGATGACATTCATTATGATTGTGAGAAGGAATCTTCTCAAAAATAAAACTTCATGGAACCCGCTAATATTATTCTTCAATCAACCATCACCTGCCCTAATTGCCAGCATCCAAAGGAAGAAACCATGCCCACCGATGCCTGTCAGTTTTTTTTACGAATGTGAAAACTGCAAAACTGTACTCAAGCCCAAAGCCGGAGATTGTTGTGTCTTTTGTAGTTACGGGACCGTACAATGCCCCCCTATGCAGAGCGGAGAAAAAAGCTGCTGCTGATGTAAGTCGAGCTATAACCCTGCAAAAACAAAGAATATCTTACCTTCTTAATGTAGGTTTGGGGGGGCAAAAGTACCCATTTACGAGCTGGTTTGGAGGCCGCAGAAAAGCTGGCAGAACAGGACATTGAGATAGGCCCGGTGCAACTGCGGGTAAGCGGAAGATATCCGGTTCTGGAGGATGAGGAAACCGGAGAGTGGTGGGCGCAGCTTTCCGAGGGAATTAAATTCTGATGGCGGATGGCTGTGTCGTATGCGGTACGTATTGGGAGTGTTCAAAGTTCCAGGTTTAAAGTTTATTTTTTTACCTTTGCATAGTGCTCCAAAGAAGAATCATATCGTTTTCTCTCCTATGCCTTCTATTGTTGATAAGCTGGCATAATACCTTCTTTCATTCTCATCAAGGGACTGTAAAGGAGGAATTTGCAGTTGTTCATAAGCATGATCATGGCCACCAAAATTCAGGTCATCATCATGGTGAGAGCAAATTAGCTCTTTGGGATTGGGTTAAGCAGATATTAGGAGATTTTGAGCACCCGGACCTGGGAGAAAATCATTTTGAGTTGTTTCTCAATCCCGGCAATCAAATTGTATTGGATCAGCCTTCGGCTATTGTTTTTCAGCCCTTTATTATTCCTGAATACCCACAATTTTCAGATTTAGATACATACCAGAATAATAACGCACCCATTAAGGTACTTTCACTTTCTGGCCCTCCATTTTTTGACTCCTTAAGCAATCGAGGCCCACCTACGTTTTCCTGATTCCATTCTCTGACATGAAACCGATGATCATTCACATGACGGTGATGCCGATCATACACATGATCACGATGCGGACGCCGGGCATGATCATGACCATGATCACGCGGATGGCCACGATCATCCACACCCACATGAGCAGGAAGAGTTCACGGTAGAATCCGATACCCTCAAGCAGGACAGCTTGAAAAATCACCAATAGTAAAATCAATCCAATATGTTGAAATACATTTTGGCAGCGTCAGGCCTATGCCTGATGCTTGCCTGTCAACCCGTACAACCCTCCGGGCATTCTCACGGTGAAGAAAGTCATTCTCACGATGAGGAAGGTGATCATTCACATGCCGATGCGGGTACTGTTTCTTACACTAAGTGGGCCGGCCAGGTCGAATTGTTTGTTGAGTTCAAGCCCCTTGTAGTGGGTGAAGTCAGCCGGTTCGCAGCTCATTTTACTCGAATTTCTGACTATAAACCAGTCCGGGAAGGGAGTGTGGCCGTCAGTTTGATCGTTGGCGAAAAGGGCAGTAGGCAATCTGTTGAGCGTCCTTCATCACCAGGCATATTCACTCCTGCTTTACAACCAACCAGCAGTGGAGTTGGGCAATTGATATTTGAATTGAAGACACCTGGCTTTTCCGAACGAATTGTCCTGGAAGATATTCAGGTATTCGCGAACGCAGGAGATGCTATAGCCGCAATGCCAGAAGAAAGCGCTTCCGGTGACGCCATTGATTTCCTCAAAGAGCAAGCCTGGAAAATTGACTTTGCCATCGAGCAAGTACAACGGCAGCCTATTCAAGAGGTCATTCATACTTCGGGAGAGATCCAACCGGTAAAGGGGGAAGAAAAGATCATCGCCGCCAAAAGCAGCGGCATCGTTTTTTTCAAAAACTCCAAGCTACAGGAAGGCAGGGAGGTCCGCGCAGG
Organism: Lewinellaceae bacterium; assembly: GCA_020636215.1. Lineage (GTDB taxonomy): Bacteria > Bacteroidota > Bacteroidia > Chitinophagales > Saprospiraceae > JACJYE01. The sequence continues at coordinate 30,242 of JACJYG010000016.1, read as the reverse complement.
AGAGCTTTTGTTTACGATCAATAGCCAGGGCCTGGTGCAAGCTAACCTGGAGGAAAAATATCAGGTTGCTCAGGCCCGACTGGAAAAAGCCAAGGCTAATTTCGAAAGAGCTGAAGACCTGCTTACAAAGCAGATCATTGGCAAAAAAGAATATGAGCAACGCAAAATGGAATATTCCGTTGCTGAAGCAGAGTTCCAGACACTAACTGGTTCCTACAGCGCAGGAGGACAATCTATTACCTCGTCCATGTCCGGGATTATTAAAGACATTATGGTTAGCGACGGGCAGTTTGTCGAAGAGGGCGCCCCTTTGATCAAGGTCACTAATAATCGCCGTTTGCTTTTGCAGGCGGAGGTATCCCAAAAATACCTTCCGCAACTAGGCCAGGTAAGGTCGGCGAACTTTAAGACTCCCTACCAGGAAGAAGTTCAGGCCCTCGCAGATTACAACGGACGGTTGGTTACTTACGGTAAAGTTCTCGAACCGGGCACTAGCTTCATCCCTGTATTATTTGAGCTGGATAATTTGCGTGAACTGATTCCCGGTTCTTTCGTCGAATTGTATTTGCTGGCCAATCCCATCGAAAATACACTGGTGGTTCCCAAATCGGCACTGATGCAGGATTATAATTTACAATATGTATATGTGGAGGCCGCCGGTGAAAGCTTTGAAAAAAGGCCGGTAAAATTGGGGGTAAGCGATGGCTTTAAAGTACAAGTGCTTTCTGGCCTTTCAGAGGGGGAATGGGTAGTTACGGAAGGCGCCTATCAAATTAAGATGGCCTCGATGTCTTCTACTATTCCGGCACATGGCCATACACATTAAAAATTCTTAATATGAAAAGGCGACTACTTATAAAGCAGCTGCTGTTGGTGATCACCCTGGCCGGTGTAATAACTGGTGCGAGTAACGGACAAAGTTCCACTATTGGATTGGAGAAGGCCTTGGGGCTTGCGAGAGCGAATTATGCCGGATTGGAACGCGACCGCCTCTCGGTGGAGCAACAAACTCAACTTGCCGGTTCCGGCCTTCCGATGCAACCAGCCCAGCTTTTTTTTACCGGAGAAGAATTCAACTTTGACGGACAATCAGGAGTACAATCTTTGAATATCCAGCAAAACTTTTATTTACCAAAAGCAGCTAAAGCACAACGGGCTTATTACAAACAGGGGGCTGCGCTCGCCAAAAGGCAGTTGTCCCTTACCGAGCAGGAACTGAAGCGCCAGGTAGAACAGGCATATTATCGATTACAGTACGCCAAACAAGAACAAGCGCTTGCTGCTGAGAATGTCACTTTGTACAACAATTTTCTGGAAGTGGCTACCGCCCAACTGGAAAGTGGAGAAACGGGAAAAATTCCTCAACTGGCCGCTCGTTCCCGTATTGGCAGGGCGCAACTGGAGCAGGAACATGCCGACGAAAAATCCCAGATTGCTTTGACGCTGTTCAATAAGTGGTTACAATCCGACACACTGTATGATGTGCAAGGAGAACTGCCGCTTGTCCCACGTACTTTAGTCGATACCAGCCTGCAAAGTAATCCACACCTGCAAGTCATTCAAGCCCAGAAGGAATTAGCAGAAGCCAGGATAGAAACTCAAAAGGCTCAGCTGCTCCCCCAAATCAACTCCGGATTAAGACTACAGAGTGCCTTTGGAGACTTTCCGCTGTTCGGCTACCAGATTGGCCTCAATGTACCACTATTCCGCAAAGCTTATAATACACGGATTGAAGCAGCTAAAGTGGGGGTAAAGGCCCAGGAAGCGGCATTTAACACCGAAAGGCAGGAACTAGGCCGGAAAATCAGCGAACTGCGTTACCGCATTAAATATCAGCTGCATACCCTGGAATACCTACAGGAGGAATTACGCCCGGTTGTGGACGAACAAAGTGAAGTTAATCTGCAAGCCTACCAGGAAGGTGAGATCGGCTATCTGGAGTATTTAGACAGTTTGGAACAGGTAATGGAAGTGAAACAGCAATATTTGAATGCTTTATACCAATTCAATGCCCTGCAGGTAGAATTGGATTATTGGCTTGGGAACTAAATTGCCAGGCACAGGAAAATTAAAATAAAATGCTAAATCAAATTATACAGCTTTCGCTGAACAACCGGCTGTTGGTGCTGGCCTTTTTTGGCCTGATCATGCTGGCCGGTGCTTACATCGCTTCCGAAATGGACGTGGATGTTTTCCCTGACCTGACCGCTCCAACGGTGACTGTGCTTACCGAAGCACATGGCATGGCTACCGAAGAAGTGGAGCGGCTGGTTAGTTTTCCGCTCGAATCGTCCTTAAACGGAGCGCCCAATATCCGGCGCATTCGTTCCTCCTCAGCGATGGGTATTTCCATTGTCTGGGCAGAATTTGAATGGGGTACCGATATCTATAAAGCCCGGCAAATTGTAGCAGAAAAACTGGCTACCGTGGAAGGTAAACTACCGGAAGGTGTGGAAAGCCCTACACTCGCACCAATTTCTTCTATCATGGGAGAGATTATGTTACTGAGTTTGAGTTCTGATAGCATCTCTCCGATGGAATTGCGTACGATCGCCGATTGGAATATCCGGCAACAATTGTTAGCCATCGGCGGCGTAGCACAGGTTATAGTAATGGGTGGTGGTTACAAGCAATATGAAGTATCCGTCGATCCCCAAAAAATGAAGTATTTCAACATTTCTTTGACAGAAGTAGAGGAGGCAGCAGCAACTGCCACCAAGAATGCTTCGGGCGGTTTTATCAATGAGTACGGTAATCAATACATAATCCAGGGGCAGGGGCGAACGAATTCCGTGGAACAGATCGGCCAAACACTGATTAAAATGCAGGGAACCAAGCCCATTAGAATCGAAGATGTGGCTGATGTTCGCATAAGTACCGCTCCCAAAATCGGAGATGCAGCTGTGGCGGGAAAAGCGTCGGTTATTCTCACCTTGCTGAAACAGCCGAACGCCAACACTCTGAAACTTACGGAAAGGATCGATGAAACCATAGCGGGGGTAGAAGCGCAACTGCCCGCCGGCGTGGAAATAAATACGCATATTTTCCGGCAGGCCAATTTTATCCAGGCCTCTATTGATAACCTGCAAAAGACCCTACTCGAAGGCGCCCTGTTCGTTAGTATCATCCTTTTTCTCTTTCTGCTGAACTGGCGAACAACGGCCATCTCCCTGATCGCTATTCCCGCCTCTCTGCTGGTCACGGTCATCTTTTTGAAGATCTTTGGTTTTACCATCAATACGATGAGCCTGGGGGGAATGGCCATTGCTATCGGCGCTTTGGTGGACGACGCCATCATTGATGTGGAAAACATCTTTAAACGCCTGCGGGAAAATGTATTGAAACCTGCCGGGGAACGGCAAAGCGTCCTGAAGATTATTTATGAGGCATCTAGTGAGATCCGTAATTCCATTCTCATCGCTACCCTGATCATTATTGCTGCTTTTATACCGTTGTTCTTCTTAAGTGGAATGGAAGGCCGCCTCCTGCAACCTTTGGGCATTTCTTTTATTGTGGCCATTTTTACCTCATTGTTCGTAGCTGTTACCCTAACGCCTGTCCTAAGTAGTTTCCTGCTGGTAAATGAAAAACGGCTACGACGGCAAGCCGAAGGAGGCTGGGTAGAACGGAATCTGGCCTTCGGCTATCGGAAAATACTGGAATTAGCATTGCAAACCCCACGCCTGGTGGTTTTAGCTTCCATTCTCTTGTTTGCATTTTCCATTTATTTGCTTACCGGTTTGGGACGTAGCTTTTTGCCGGAGTTCAGCGAAGGTTCTTTAACAATCAGTGTCGTGACGCCTCCGGGTACTTCCTTAGAAGAATCTAATAAAACCGGCGCATTGGTGGAAGAACTGATGTTGGAGATGCAGGAAGTATCCATCACTTCGCGCCGTACCGGCAGAGCCGAACTGGATGAACATGCGCAAGGCGTCAATGCTTCGGAGATTGATGTACCTTTTGAATTGAAAGGCCGCAGCAAGGAAGAATTTCTGGAGGAGGTACGAACCAGGCTGACTATTGCACCCGGTGCAAATATCACTATCGGGCAGCCGATCGCTCACCGTATTGACCATATGCTTTCCGGGACAAGGGCCAATATTGCCATTAAAGTCTTTGGTACGGATCTGAACCGACTGTTCAGCATGGGTAATGAGATCAAACAGGAGATAGAAAGCATCCCCGGGTTGGTGGACCTCAATGTAGATCAACAGATAGAAGTGCCGCAGATCAGGATCCTCCCCAACCGAACCATGCTGGCCAAATACGGAATTCGATTAGGAGACTTTATGGACTTTGTAGACGTTGCATTCGCCGGAGAGAGCGTTGGACAGGTTTTCGAGGGCCAACGAAGTTTTGATCTGGTGGTCCGCTATAATGAGCAGAACCGAAACACGGCGGAGGCCATCAAAAATAGTTTGCTGGATACACACAATGGAGAAAAGATCCCTTTGTATTACGTTGCAGATGTAGACATTGGTGGAAACCCCTATTCGGTCAGCCGTGAAAACGTACAGCGCAAGATCGTGGTTTCCGCCAATGTCGCTGGGCGGGACCTTCGGGGTGTGGTGAATGACATTAAAGCCACTATCGATGCAAATATCGCTTTACCGGAAGGTTATTGGGTAGCGTTCGGCGGCCAATTCGAAAGTGAGGCGCGAGCTACCCGCCTGCTGATGATCACCTCCATCGGCGCTATACTGCTGATCTTCCTCTTGCTCTACATGGAGTTCAATGATTTCAGCCTGGCGGGTATTGTACTCATGAATTTACCGCTGGCCTTGATCGGTGGGGTATTTATTGTGTACTTTACGACCGGCATTATTTCCATTGCTTCTACGATCGGTTTCATTAGTTTGTTCGGGATCGCCGCCCGGAACGGCATCCTCCTGGTCAGCCGATTCCAGGTGTTGCAGGAAGAGAGCACCTTGCGAAATACCATTATTGACGGTTCCCTTGACCGGCTAAACCCGATCCTGATGACGGCGCTGACCACAGGGCTGGCTCTTATCCCCCTTGCCCTGGCCGGAGGCCAGGCAGGTAACGAAATTCAAAGCCCGATGGCGGTAGTAATCTTGGGCGGCCTGGTGTCTTCCACTTTCTTGAATTTGGTGGTGATCCCAAGTGTGTACTTGTTAATGCGGGGTAGGAGAAGGTAGTAAGTACAAGTGATTTTTAAGTAAGGATCTTACTTTTATATCTATATCCTTTTTCAGAGGCAACCTTGATATTCTCTTTGGAAATGGTTACTTTTGCGCAAAATCGATCCGGTTGAAAACAGCAACACCCATCGTCCTGGCCGTTTACTTTCTGATGCTGGCGTTCCTGCCCTGTGCGGACCCCGCGCAGGGCTGTGTTGTTGATGCTCCGGAACATTCATCTGAAATTACTGCCCTAGCCAGCCATACTCACGGCCACCATAGCGAGGGCAGCGACCATTGCTCTCCGCTCTGCATCTGCTCCTGCTGTGGTTCTTTTCTCTTGCCGGGGCTGAGGCTGGCCCCTCCTGTACAACAGCAGGTAATTATTGAGGAAGCCCCCCTGTTGCCCGTTCACAGCATGGAGTGTCATTATCTTTCTTCCGTTTTCCGCCCTCCTATTCCGGCCTGATCTTTCCTTTTTTTTTTGAGCGTTTTGCCCAGTGGGCAAGGAATTGCAGGCAAGTAGTCAATAGTCGGACACAAATAAATTAAGTTTCGTTCGCGAGAGGCTCCGCCTTCGCCACGCTTCGGACTCCGCCGCCAAAGCCGGCTACGTCCGACGGAGGCGACGGGCAGAGCGTGTCTCGATGTGGAATAAGGAGGCAAGCCTCTCTTATCCCGCATCACGTCTTGTAGCCGCTCGCGAACACCTCGATTTATTGGTAAATTCAATGTGTCCGCCTCCTTATCCCTCGTTATTCGAATAAGCTTTCCGGCCAACAACCGGTAACCAATAACGGGGCTGATCCTGGGCTGCCCAATAACCTTCTAACCTGCCCCGGCCATTGCGCTCATTCCATTTTCCAATGTTGAAACCACATCCAATGATCAATAGAATTATTGCTTTTTCTATAGAGAACAAGCTCCTCATCGGCTTATTGACCCTTGTGCTTATCGGCGCCGGTATCTGGAGCCTGACAAAGGTGCCCATCGACGCTGTGCCGGACATCACCAACAACCAGGTACAGGTCATCACTCAGGCCCCGAACCTGGGTACCGAAGATATCGAGCAGTTTGTCACTTACCCGGTGGAAGTGGCCATGGCCAACCTGCCGGGAGTGGTGGAGATCCGATCCATTTCCCGTTTTGGCCTTTCGGTTGTCACTATCGTATTCGAGGATGAGATGGGCACTTACCTGCCCCGCCAGCTGGCCAATGAGAAGCTGGCCATGGTTAAAGAGGAGATTCCGGCGGGTTTTGGCGAATCCTTCATGGGGCCTATTTCAACCGGCCTCGGAGAAATTTATCAATACACGCTGGAAGTTGATGCTGCCTATCAGGATGAATATTCCGCTTTGGAATTGCGCAGCATCCAGGACTGGATCGTACGCCGGCAAATGGCCATGGTACCGGGAGTCGTGGAAGTCAATGCTTTCGGAGGGCAACTCAAACAATACGAGGTGGCCGTTGACCCGGATGAGCTCAGGGCCATCGGCCTGGCCATTACCGATGTGTTCGAGGCTCTGGATGCAAACAACCAGAATACTGGCGGCGCTTACATTGAGAAGGATCACCAGGCTAATTTTATCCGGGGGGAAGGCCTGGCGCGCAGCATCCCGGATATTGAAAACATTGTGGTGAAGACGGTGAACGGCATCCCCATAAGGATTGTGGATATCGCCAGGGTGCAGCTGGGCAGCGCCGTACGCTACGGCGCATTCACCAAAGACGGGCAGGGGGAGGCCGTGGGCGGCATGATCCTGATGCTGAAAGGCGCCAATTCCAACGAGGTGATCGACGCAGTAAAAGGCCGTATGGCACTGATCCAGGAGTCTTTACCGGATGGTATCACGATCAAACCGTTCCTGGACCGCAGCGCCCTCATCGCCGAAACCACCAGCACGGTTTCCACCAACCTGCTGGAGGGCGCCCTGATCGTCATCTTCGTCCTGGTATTCCTGCTCGGCAATTGGCGGGGCGGGCTCATCGTGGCCTCCACCATACCCCTCTCCCTGCTCTTCGCCTTCATCCTGATGAACACCTTCGGAGTATGGGCTAACCTGATGAGCCTGGGCGCCATCGATTTCGGCATTATCGTAGACGGAGCGGTGATCATCGTCGAAGGTACGGTATTCCTCATGATACAACAGCGGCGCAATGGCCAAACACTGGACGCCGGGGCCCGCGATGAGATCGCCTATTCCGCCTCCAGTAAAATGATGAACGCCGCCTTCTTCGGCCAGCTCATCATTCTGATTGTTTTTCTACCCATCCTCTTCCTGGAAGGGGTGGAGGGAAAAATGTTCCAGCCAATGGCCCTGACCTTTATGTTTGCCATGCTCGGCGCCATGATCCTCTGCCTGACCTATGTCCCCATGGTTTCCGCGCTTTTCATCCGCGCCGGAAAAGGAGGCGGAAAGTCCTGGGGAGGCCGGATCGTGAGCTGGCTGGAGGACAGGTACGAAAACGCCCTCGGAGGCGCCCTGAAAAAATCCCTGGCTGTCATCGCTTCGGCATTGGCCTTATTTGCAATCGCCGTTTTCACTTTCACCCGCATGGGAGGAGAATTTATCCCTCAACTGGACGAGGGAGACATCGCTTTCCACGTCATCCTGAAGCCGGGCAGTTCCCTTTCAGAAAGCATTGAGACGTCCACCCGGATCGAGCGCCTACTGCTCGATAATTTTCCCGAAATAGAACACGCCATGACCCGTTTCGGGGTGGCCGAGGTACCCACGGACCCCATGCCAATGGATATCGGCGATTGCTTTGTAATACTCAAACCCCAAGAAGAATGGGTTTCAGCAGCGTCCAAAGAGGAACTCATCGAAAGGATGAAGGAAAAACTCAGTATCGTCCCGGGAGTAAATTATGAATTTACCCAACCCATTGAGATGCGGTTTAATGAGCTGCTCACCGGCGTGCGGGAAGACATTGCCGTAAAACTCTATGGGGAAAACCTGCAGATACTGGCGGAGAAGGCCGAAGAAATGGGCCGGATCATCGCCACTGTCGATGGGGTAGGCGATATGAAGGTAGAAGCAACCACCGGCCTTCCTCAGATGACGGTAAATTACCGCCGGGACGAACTGGCTCAATATGGGCTGAATGTAAATGACATCAACGAGGTAGTCGAAACAGCCTTTGCCGGCGGCAAAGCCGGGGTCATCTTTGAAGGGGAAAAGCGCTTCGGCCTGGTTGTCCGCCTGGACTCCATTCACCGGACCAATATCGACGACCTCCGCAACCTGTACATCAATACTCAAAATGGCGCCCAGATCCCACTCAAGGAACTGGCGGATATCAGTTATGAGCCCGGGCCCATGCAGATCAGCCGGGACAATACCAACCGAAGGATCTACGTAGGGGTGAACGTGCGGGGCCGCGATGTAAAAACGCTGGTGGAGGAGATCCGGCAGAAGCTGAATGCCCAGCTTGATTTGCCTCCCGGCTACTACATCCGTTATGGCGGCGCTTTTGAAAACCTGGAAAGGGCCACCAACCGGTTGAAAATTGTGGTGCCAGTTGCCCTGGCGCTTATATTTGTCCTGATATTTTTCGCCCTCGGGTCCTTCAAGCAAAGCCTCATGATCTATATGGCCATTCCGCTGGCCGCCATCGGAGGCGTATTCTCGCTCTGGCTGCGGGATATGCCTTTCAGCATCTCCGCCGGCGTAGGGTTTATTGTCCTGTTTGGCGTCGCCGTCCTGAACGGCCTGGTCCTGATCAGTGGCTGGAATGAACTTAAAACGGAAGGAGTGGCGGATCTGAAAGAGCGCATAACCAAAGGGGCCAGAAGGAGGATACGGCCCATTTTGCTTACTGCCCTTACCGACATCCTCGGATTTCTTCCCATGGCCCTGTCCGGTTCCGCAGGGGCAGAGGTGCAGCGGCCGCTGGCCACTGTCGTTATCGGCGGGCTGATCACTTCCACGCTGCTCACGCTCTTCGTTTTGCCCATCCTTTATCGCTGGACGGAGGCCCGCTCCCTGCGGCGGGCGGCCGGCGGAATCACCGGGGCAGCTGCCCTCCTGGCCGGGATGAGCTTCCTGACCCCGGCGTCGGCGGCTGCCCAGCAGCCAGGCGCCTTGCCTTCTATATCCCTGGAGGAAGCGGTGGAAATGGCGGCCGCCAACTACCCGAAAATAAAGGCCGCCCGCCTGGAAATCGGCCGCCAGGAGGCGCTAAAAGAAACCGCCTGGGACCTGGGCACTACCCAAATTTTTACCGGCGGGGAAGAATTGGGAAAGGGAAATGGCGGGGTTTATACCCTCATCGGCGTTCAGCAACAGAATATCGATGTATTCGGTATCGCTCCAAAACGGGAATTGCAGGAACAGCGGATCGTATTGGCAGAAGCAGCATTGAGCCTGAGTAAGATCGAGCTGAAAAGGCAGGTTCAGGAAGCCTGGTTTGCAACCTTTGTCGCCCAAAATAACCTTTTGCTGTACCAGCGGCTGGATTCCATTTACCAACAGTTTCAACGCGCAGCACAGGTAAGGTACGAGGTAGAAGAGACTTCAAAACTGGCCTTTTTGGCCGCTTCTAACCAGGTGAAACAAATCTCCCTGCAGAAAGAGCAGGCGGCCTTCGATTACGCTACTGCCCTGCAGAAACTGAACCTGTGGCTGGCCGGCGACACCATGTACACCGTCTCTGAGGCCCCTGACGGCAGCTGGTTCGAGCCATTGGAAGCAGGTGGGCCGGCCGATGAACACCCTCTGCTGGCCGTGGCCGCTCAACGCATAAAAGTAGCGGAAGCGGAACGCTGGGTAGCCGAGGCGGCCCTGAAGCCCCGGTTCAATGCACAGTATGGCCTTCAAAGCATTGCCGGCGAATTCACCTTCCATCAATTTCAGGTGGGCGTTACCGTTCCCTTGTTTGCCCGGCCGGAGAAAGGCACGATACAGGCCGCCGGAATACAGCAACAGGCCGCGGAGCAGGAATACCGGCAAAACCAGCTGGAACTCCAGTCGGAGTACCGGGCCTTGCAACAGCAATACCGCAAATGGTATGCTTCCTGGCGCTTTTATCAAGAACAGGCCCTTCCGCTGGCCCGCGAACAATTGCAGGGTGCGGTACTGGCCTACCGGGAAGGCGCTATCGATTATATATCCTTCATTCAGAACCTCCAGGCGGCCGTGCAGGTGGAGGTAAACGCCCAGGAGGCGTTGGGCCGCTACCTGAAATCGAAGTGCCGGATGGAGTATTATCTCAATTCACCCAATCAGTAAAAACAATAAAAATGAAATTCAGAATAAATATGATCAGCCTGCTGGCCGCTCTTCTGTTCGTAACAGCCTGCGGCGGCGAAAACAACCCCATGGAACACGAAAACGGCCATAAAGCCGAAAACGGCCATCGCGGCCACGAGGAAGAAGGGGAGAGGGCCCACCTTTCTCCGGAGCAGTTTGCAGCCCTGCAAATGAAAACGGGCGAACTGCCGCGCCGAAACATTACCTCTGTTGTAGAAGCCAACGGGCAACTGGAAGTCCCACCCCAGAATGAAGCCACCGTCACTGCCGTCGTCGGGGCCAATGTGGCTTCCATCGAGGTGATCGAGGGAGACGATGTGAAAAAAGGGCAGGTATTGGCTTATCTTTCCCATCCAAACATTACGCGCATGCAAAGCGAATATCTGGAGGCCTACAGCAAGCTGCAGTTTCTGGAGCAGGAATATCAACGCCAGAAGGCCCTCTATGAGAAGGAGGTGGGGTCCGGCAAAGCATTCCAGCAAACACAGGCCGATTATCGCGCCAGCCAGGCGATGGTAAAGGGTTACGAAATGCAACTCCGGCAGCTTGGGCTCAACCCGGCCCGTATCCAGGAGGGCGAATTGTATGGCCGGATGCCGATTGTCAGCCCCATCGCCGGTACGGTCACCCTAGTAGGTGTAAAGACCGGCCAATACGTGCAGCCGGATAAGGATCTTTTCGAGGTCGTGAATATCGGGCACATCCATGCCGACCTGATGGTTTTTGAAAAGGACGTCTACAAAGTGGAAAAAGGCCAGCAAATGCGTTTTACTGTGGAGACCCTACCCGAAACGGAATTGTATGCCCGGATCTATTCCGTCGGGAAAAAGTTCGAACGGGATCCGAAGGCCGTACACGTCCATGCCGAAATCGAGAACAAAACCGGTAAGCTGATACCGGGCATGTACATTAAGGGGGAAATACTGACGGACAGCACGGAAACCTTTGCGCTGCCGGAAAGCGCCATTACCCGGGACGGAAACCGGCACGTGGCGTTTCTGGCGGAAGAGGAAGAAGCAGAATGGATGTTTACGCCCATCGAGGTAGTTCCCGGCAGCTCCAACGATGGTTGGGTGGGCGTCGAGTTCCTCCGGAAGGCCCCGGAAAATGCCCGGTTCGCCCTGAATAATGCCTATTATCTGATCGCTGAGATGAAGAAGGGGGAAGCGGAACATAGCCATTGATTTCAGAATATTACATATTTACCTGACGGAGATAGAGGATGCTTATCGCATCAAAACCAGAGATCCTCTCAATCTCTAAGCCAGTTAATGCACCCATTTCATCAATAAATTATCCAGTCCATGAAAAAGCTGCAACTCGAAATACCGATCCTCCTCCCGGAAATCCCCGACGAAAAAGACCGTTGTGTTGAACGCATGATCTCTATACTGAAAGAAAAAGACGGCATTGAAAAAGCCCATGTGAAAGAAGGCGAACCTGCCGTTCTGTGCATCTACTACGGCCCCGGCCGCATTTCACTCGAAAAGGCCAGGTCGATTGCCCGGCAAAGCGGGACCGAGCTGACTGCCCGCTTCGGCCACCTGCTGCTCAATGTTAAAGGCATCCGCCACCAGCGCCATGCCCGTAAGGTAGGCGAATTGCTGGAGCAGCAACCCGGAGTCGTCGAAGCCTCAGCTTCAGCATCCGGCCTGCTGCGCATTGAGTTTGACAGCCGGGAAACCGGCCCTGAAAAGGTGGAGGCCGCCGTCCGCGAGGCAGGATTGGCTATCGAAAAAAAACTCCCCGCAAAACACGAGCGCAAGGCTGATGAAGAGCATAGGCATGGCGGCATCTTCGGTAAAAATACCGAGCTGATCTTTTCCATCATTTGTGGGGCACTGTTGGGTATTGGATTCGGGCTTTCCTTTGTGGAAACAATCCCTTCCTGGGTAAGCCTTTCACTCTACATCGGGGCGTACTTCTTTGGTAGCTTTTTTACAGCCAAAGAAGCGGTTCAAACAGTGGCTAAAGGCGGCTTTGAGATTGATTTTCTGATGCTGGTGGCAGCCATTGGTGCGGCTATTTTAGGCGAATGGGCGGAAGGCGCATTGCTGCTATTCCTCTTCAGCCTGGGGCATGCCCTGGAGCATTATGCCATGAACAAAGCACGCAAATCCATTGAAGCGTTGGCGGAACTGGCGCCCAAAACCGCGCTGCTCAAAAAAAACGGTAAGACAAAAGAAGTTGGCATTGAAAAACTGAGCATCGGTGACATCATTGTGGTCAAACCTAATAGTAAAATCTCTGCTGATGGTGTGGTAGTGGATGGCCAAAGCAGCGTAAACCAGGCCCCTATTACCGGGGAAAGTGTGCCGGTGGACAAAGTGCCGGTAGAAAACCCCGAAAAAGACTGGTCGCAGGAAGATGATATCAAAGATGATAACCGTGTGTTTTCCGGGACGATCAACGGCAATAATACACTGGAAATTAAAGTGATCAAAGAGGCCAAAGACTCTACCTTATCGCGCCTGGTGAAGCTGGTGAATGAAGCACAAACCCAAAAATCGCCGACCCAGCGCTTTACCGATAGGTTTGAGAAATACTTTGTGCCGTCCGTGTTGCTTCTGGTCGTTGTCCTCAACTTTGCCTTCTTGGTAATAGACGAAACCTTTAGTGAAAGTTTTTACCGGGCCATGGCGGTATTGGTAGCTGCGAGCCCTTGTGCCTTGGCTATTTCCACCCCCAGTGCGGTGCTAAGTGGTGTAGCCCGGGCAGCCCAAAGCGGGGTGCTTATTAAAGGTGGCCGTCCGCTGGAAGATCTGGGGGTATTGACTGCCCTGGCATTTGACAAAACCGGAACGCTAACAGAAGGGAAGCCCAAGCTCACCGAAGTAATTGCTTTAGGTGATTTAAACAAGGAAGAGCTGTTGAAAATAGCCATAGCCGTAGAAAACCTCAGTGGCCATCCTCTGGCTAAGGCAGTAGTGCGGGATGGAAAAGAGCGATTGGATGGTGTTGACATACCCGAGGCGAAAGATCTGGAAGCTGTGCTTGGGAAAGGGATCAAAGCCACCTTGGGTGATGACAAAATATACATTGGCAATCTGGACCTGTTTGAATCCCTGGATGATAATAAGCCAGAGAAGGAAACAGAAGAAAAGGTAAAGTCACTGGAGTCAGATGGCAATACTACCATGCTGATCCGACAAAATGACAAGTACATTGGCATCATTGCCCTGATGGACACACCCAGAAAAGAAGCTAAAAATACTCTGGAGCAACTCAAGAAGATTGGTATCAAGCGAATGATCATGCTTACCGGAGATAACCAGAAAGTAGCCGATGCAGTGGCCAAAGAGATTGGCCTGACAGATGCCTGGGGTAGTTTGTTACCGGAAGAAAAGGTTGAAGCCATTAAAGAACTTAAGGAAAAAGAATCCAAAGTAGCCATGGTAGGTGATGGCGTAAATGATGCCCCGGCCATGGCCAACAGTACTGTGGGTATTGCTATGGGAGCAGCAGGCAGTGATGTAGCCCTGGAAACAGCCGACATAGCCCTAATGGCCGACAAGCTAGAAACCTTGCCTTTTGCCATCGGTTTGAGTAGAAAGGCCAAAGGCATTATCAAGCAAAACCTCTGGGTTAGTTTGGGAATAGTAGGTATTTTAATACCACTGACTATTTCAGGGATTGCAACCATCGGGCCTGCCGTGTTGATTCATGAAGGTTCCACCTTGGTGGTAGTCTTTAATGCGTTGAGATTATTAGCTTATAAGAAATAGCAATGTAAATACTAACTACAAGCCAACATACTCTGCTCATGGTACTTAAAAAACCTAAGCTTTGCATTGGTGAAGTTTTCTGGCTGCCTGCACTTGGTACATTGGCGTAAAAACTCAGACCAACCCTGAGCCTTGTAGGAGAACTAAATTTTGCCTGAATTAAAAATAAGTACTGAACCCAAACAGCCATGCCCCAGTTCTGGCACGAGGGTTATTGAGAATGTCTGTTTGCCACTGGTAACGGTAATTCAATCTGAATACGGTTTGTGTCGAAGGCCGGAAGCTGATAGCCGGAGTAATCGCCCATAGATGCTCACCAATATCTGTACCTGTTTCATTGAATGTGCCTACATTCCAATCTACATAATCCAACCGGGCAGATAAGTTCAGGACAGCATTTTCCCAGTTAAAAATCTCTCGTTTTAACACAGGCTGAACGATGTCAATAAATGCTCCTTGCTGTTTGTTCCCATATTGTTGTGTGAATGTTGACGGAACATCCACCATAACCCAAACCACTTCACCCACAATATACGTTCCCGTTTTTTGAATGGTGGTATTCAGGTCAACGGCAAAAACATCTAACCTTCTTTTTTGGTCAAGGGTTACCCCATCGTCCTCAAACTTGTTATAAACCCCACCCATATAGGAAAGTCCAATCTCACCAATGTTACGGTTTTTGATAGCTATTTTACCGCTCATTAAAGCTTTGCCACTGTTGTTTTCTTCAAAGCGTTCTTCATTCTCTTTGGTAGCCGGTAAAAAGGTTTTGTTTTCCTCATTGTCAATAATGCTGTTATCAAACCCATTGGAGAGATAGGCTTCGTAACCCAATACCCAATTTCCTTTGTATATTTTTCCATACAGTCCAAATCCGGCATTCGACCAGGTGGCAGGTAACATATTTACCGCTACATCAGGCCGTTCGACAAACTCCCATTTCGGGCCATCATGGTTTTGGTTAAATGCACCAATGGGGTTCATTATAATTCCGCCCCTGAAATTCAATGCCGGATGAAACGCCACATCCATCGCAGCAAACTCGATCCCTATTTCCTTTGTGCCGTCCTCAAATTCTAATTCTGAAAGGAACTTGATCCGTTTGGTGATAGAGGCCGACATAAACATGGTTAACCTCCGTGCCTGGAACGACAAGCCTTCCGACACTCCATCTTCGGAACTGTAAAATGAATTGGCTTCCAGGTATCCACCCAACGCCACTGGCATTTTGTTGACCGTTAAAAAAGGACGGTTATAAGCAGCATCCATATTCATTAAAGAGCTTGCCGTATCAGTGGGAACACGAGTAATGAGTGAATCCAGTGTTTGTGCCTGCATGTTACCTGTAATAACGGCAAACAAGCACCCCAACATACATTGTTTAAGATAGATATATGTAAATATTTTCATGATCGGTTTCAGTTTTAAACGTTTTTAAATCTCGGTCTGCCGGGCCTTCCAACACCTTTCCGGTTGTAGAAAACTCACTGCCATGACAGGGGCAGCTATAAATACCACCTCCTACATTCAACTCACAGCCATTGTGTGTGCATTTAAGGAGGGAAGCGATGTATGTGTCCTCATTTGTTTTATACAGGCAAATAGGGAAGCCCATGCTATCTGTTTTTAGCAGGACAAAATCACGGCTCACCTGTTTGTTTTTCTTTACCTTCATAAACTCAGACCGGGCAACAACGAGCCTGCCTGCTTCACGGGTAGAAGCTGCATAGTAAATAGCTCCGCAAGATTGTAACAATGAAGCTCCTAAAGGAATGCCAATAGCCGAGTAGCAACAGGTTTTTATGAATTTTCTGCGTTCCATTTTAAAGCGATTCCAGGAATTTGATTAATTGCTCCTTTTCTGTATTGGAAAGTTGTGTGTAATTGGTTTTGGATTGTTCAGCTTCGCCACCGTGCAATAATATGGCTTCTTCAATGCTCATGGCACGGCCATCATGCAACAGAAAGTAACTGCCTCCCTGTGCATCTTTGGATAATCCAAGTCCCCACAGGGCGGGTGTTTTCCATTCAGAAGTCAATGCAAACCCTTCCGTATAACCGTCATCCAGCCCACTTCCCATGTCATGGAGCAACATATCGGTATAAGGATGAAACTCTTTATTAGACAGCACATTAATTGGCGAAAATCCGGTAGTTAGTGTAGGGGTGTGGCAGGAGGCACACTGAATTTGTGAGAAAATCTGCTTTCCGGCTATCACATCGGGATCATCTTGGTTTCTTGGGATAGGAGCTTTTAAGGTTTTTAGGTAAAAAACGACATCATGTACTGTTTGGGTACTTACCTCCGGATCTACTTCCAACCCACTGTAAGGGTCAATGGGTTCAAAAAGTGAGGTAATTCCCATATCCTGGTTATACGCCCCAGAAGTTTGGTGCAATAAATCATACGCTCCCCCTTTCTTTCCAAACCTTGAGATGTATTTTCCGTTTTGGGAAATGCTATTTGGGCGGAGCGTAACATAGTTGGGAATCGTATTCCAATGAGGTCTTCCGCTGATGCCATCACCATCAGCATCATTCGGGTCTGATAAGGCAACTAACTCAGCATCAGGTACAGCATCAAGAAAACCCAAGCCCGACACTGCGGGAGCAATCAAATCACTAAAGGTAACACCGGAAGGAAGCTGTTCAGGTTGATAACCCGGTATGGCCTTGTGTTGCAACTGTGGCCCACCAAAACTAAGAAACTGATTACCCAGTGTATCGGGTTGTCCAAATCTGGTAAACCTTACAAAAGGAGACCCCTTTCCATCTCCTGCATGGCAACTGGCACATTGATTAGCTACAAATATTGGCCCCAGGCCTTTTTCAATAGTAAATACATCACCAAAGGCTTCATCTCCTTTCAGGAATTGGGCTTGTTCCGCAGTGTTTAACCCTTCAATTGGCCCATCCAGCAATTCACTTTCATCAGGAGTAGGAGGCATTGTTTTTTCACAGGCAATTGCAAACAAAACAATTGAGAGAATACCAGCTAAAACTTTCAGTTGCATTTTCATAATCGAATGTATTTTTGCAAATCTAATAAAATTATTAGACTTGCCTAATCTTTGTTTATTGCACAGGCTAAACATTTATTGTAGTTTTGTACCTATAACGTCTTATCATGGGGCAGAGCCAAACAGAAAAAAATTATTTAAAGGCCATCTACAAGTTGTCTAAAGTCCAGCCCAAAGGGGTGGCAACAAAGTCTATTGGAGATTTATTGAATATTAAATCCCCAACAGTATCCGATATGTTGGTGTAAAAAACCATTCTTCTGATTTTTTGGAATTTATAGAAAGCATTTCACTTACATTGGGTACAGAAGTGAAAGTGATGGAAGTTATAGATTACGATAAATCACTGGTCGTTAAGGCAGGCAATGACCCTAATAGAACCCTTTCGCACCTGGTGGGTGACGGCGTGAACGATGCTCCGGCCATGGCCAATAGTACGGTCGGAATCGCCATGGGAGCCGCCGGAAGCGATGTAGCACTGGAAACAGCCGACATTGCCCTGATGGGCGATAAACTGGAGACATTGCCCTTTGCTATCGGTTTGAGTAGAAAGTCCAAAAGCATTATCAAGCAAAACCTTTGGGTGAACCTAGGGATCGTGGGCATTTTAATTCCGCTGACGATCTCCGGCATTGCGACTATTGGGCCTGCCGTACTCATCCATGAGGGTTCTACTGTGGTGGTCGTTTTTAATGCGCTGAGGTTGTTGGCTTATAAGAGAAACTAAGGAATCTCTATTGCCATTTTGAGGAATGTATTTTAGTATTTGCTTAAATACACAAATTCACTATCTTTGCACTTATGGATAACAACTCTTGCATAAGACAAAGGGCGGATATTGAACAGATAAAACGCTGCAAGGATAGAGTTTCAGAACTAAACGAGACATTTGACTATTTGTCTAATGGACTTTCGTTGGCAGGTAACAATGTGAGATTAAAAATCTTGTATCTGCTTTATGAAGAAAAACGGCTTTGTGTCTGCGACCTGAGCGACATTCTTGGGATGAACATCTCTGCAGTATCTCAACATTTACGAAAACTGAAAGACAGAAAGCTCGTTCAGACTGACCGGGAAGCCCAAACCATTTTTTACTCATTGACAAAAGCATACGAAAAATTGATGAACCCGTTTTTCAAAATCCTTGATGAAAACCAAATATTGGAAACAGTATGAAATCAAATAAAAAACTAATCGGAGCTGGGCTTTTGACAGCTATTGCAGCCTCGTTATGTTGTATAACACCGGTATTAGCACTTATAGCAGGAACAAGTGGGATTGCATCTACTTTTTCCTGGCTTGAACCATTTAGGCCGTATTTAATAGGCCTGACCATTGTAGTCCTGGTTTTTGCTTGGTATCAAAAATTGAAACCCCGCTCCCAAGAAGAAATCGAATGTGCTTGTGAAGATGACGAAAAACCAAAATTCATCCAATCCAAAACATTCCTGGCAATTGTTACTGTTTTTGCAGTACTCATGCTTGCATTTCCGCTCTATGCAAATGTTTTTTACCCCTCACAAGATCGGCAAGTGATTGTTGTTGATCAGCAAAACGTGCAAACAGCAACCTTCTCCGTAAGCGGCATGACTTGCACAGGGTGCGAAGAACATGTAAGCCATGAGGTAAATAAACTTGATGGTATCGTGGAAGTGAAAGCTTCTTATGCAAATGAAAATGTAATCGTCCAGTTTGATTCCTCCAAAACTTCAGTCGCTGAAGTTGAAAAAGCAATCAACAGCACAGGCTATGCAGTTACCAACATAAAAAATCAATAACCCATGCAGTACTTTGATGTATTTATAATTGGCGCTGGAATGGCAGGTATCACTGCCGCAAATAAATGTGCTGCTGCTGGATTATCGGTAGGCATTACCGATGAATTGCCTTACGGAGGCACGTGTGCGCTGAGGGGGTGTGATCCAAAGAAAGTATTGATCAGTGCCACTGAAGCAGTAAACATGGCAGAAAATCTCCAGGGAAAAGGAATAACCGGTAAACCGGAAATAAACTGGAGCGACCTGAGGCGTTTTAAAAACACCTTTACGGAACCAATGCCTGCTAAAGTAGAAAAGGGCTTCCGTAAAAATGGGGTAAAGACTTTTCATGAAAAGGCCGAATTTATTGGTAAGAACAAACTTCAATTAGGAAATGAGCAGATAGAGGCCGAAAAGATACTGATTGCTACCGGGGCTAAACCACGTCCGCTGGGAATACCTGGGGCAAATTATGCATTGACGAGTACAGACTTCCTCAATCTTAATGAATTGCCTAAGTCACTTTTATTCATAGGGGGTGGTTACATTGCTTTTGAGTTCGCGCATATTGCAGTCCGGGCAGGTGCAGAGGTTACTATTATTCATCGAGGTACTTATCCCCTGGAGAATTTCGACCCGGACATTGTGAAACATCTGCAATCGGCTTCAGAAAAATTAGGCGTAAAAATCCATCTGGAAACCGAGGCGTTGGAAATTCACAAAAAAGAGAACACGCTAATCGTCAAAGGCCGACAAAATGAAAGGGATGTTCACTTTAAAGCTGAGGCTGTTTTTAATTCCTCTGGTCGATTACCGGCAATTGGGGATTTGGCTCTGGATAATGCCGGGGTCTCGCACAATAAAAAAGGTGTTGAATTAAACCGCCACCTGCAGAGCGTTTCCAATTCTCACATTTATGCAGCTGGTGATACGGCTGATTCAGATGGCCTGCCACTGACTCCGGTTGCCGTCATGGAAGGTCATGTTGTAGCCTCTAATATCATCAAGGGAAATAAAAAATCAATTGATTATGGTGCTATTCCCTCGGTGGTTTTCACTATTCCTTCAATAGCCAGTGTAGGTCTTACAGAGCAGACAGCTAAGAAAAAGAAAATCGATATATCTGTAAATTATCAGGAAGCCAGTTCCTGGTTCAATTCGAAACGGCTAAATGAAGATCAATACGCTTTTAAAACAATAACTGATAAAAATAATGGCAAGTTGCTGGGTGCACATCTGATTGGTCCTGAGGCAGCCGAAACCATTAACCTTTTTGCAATGGCCATTACAACGGGAATGAAATCAAAGGATTTAAAAAAGATGATCTATGCCTATCCAACCTTCGGTTCTGATCTTTCATACATGGTTTAAGAAATAAATAGAAATTGAATATGAAAATTATATCAACATCAGTTATTACCTGCCCAAAATGTGGGTACCAAAAAGAAGAAGAAATGCCAACTGACGCTTGTCAATTTTTCTATGAATGTGAAAGCTGCAAGGCCGTTCTGAAGCCAAAAGAAGGGGATTGCTGTGTTTTTTGTAGCTATGGATCTGTACAATGCCCCCCAATTCAGCAAGACAAGAGTTGTTGCTAAAAAGCTATGAAGAAAACCACCTTTCATATCAGCAAAATGGACTCCCCTCCGAGGAGCAAATGATCCGCATGAAGCTGGAGCCTTATAAAGAAGTAAAGCAGCTTTCTTTTGATATCCCCAATCGTAAACTGGAAGTATATCATACAGAAGAAGTGGACACGATCCATCAGGCCATCAGTGAACTCAAGCTCAACGACCGGTTGGAAAACACCGAAGATGAAACCAAGCTGCCGTTGGCGGCTGACGATTCCAACCAGCGCAAAATACTGTGGTGGGTTCTGGGTATCAATTTCGGCTTCTTTGTAGTAGAGATGACTACCGGATGGATTTCCCGCTCCATGGGGCTGGTGGCAGACTCGCTGGACATGCTGGCTGATTCTATTGTTTATGGGCTAAGCCTTTTTGCAGTGGGCGCTGCCATTTCGCGTAAGAAGAAAGTCGCTAAAATTAGTGGCTATTTCCAGATGGGGCTGGCGCTATTAGGGTTTTCGGAAGTCTTGAGGAGGTTTTTCAGCGAAACCGGAATACCCCTTTTCCAATGGATGATTATCATATCAGTACTGGCTCTTATTGGCAACCTGATTTCACTCTGGCTGATCAATAAAGCCAGAAGTGATGAAGCCCACATGCAAGCCAGCGCCATATTCACTTCCAATGACATTATCGTGAATGGTGGAGTGATCCTGGCCGGAGCGCTGGTTTATTGGCTGGAAAGTAAATGGCCGGACTTGATCGTAGGCGGGATCGTTTTCGGTTTTGTGATGAGGGGGGCGGTGAGGATACTAAGACTGGCAAAATGATAACAGTTGGCTCCCATTTTTGCCGGTAGTTGCCTTTGCCGTATTGTTGCCGGTGGAACTTATCCTCGATAATGAGAAAAAAGCGAAGTGATGAAAAAAATACTAATCCTGGGAGGCTACGGTCGGGCGGGGCGGAATATCGCCGAATTGCTTGCTCAATACAGTGAAGCACAGCTCCTCATCGCCGGGAGAACTCTGGAAAAGGCGGAAAACTGTGCGGCGAGCCTGAATTAGACAAAGCTGCGCCTTTTACTGAGAATGATCACCTCCTCGGTTGATGGTAATCATCAGGCCCCTGGTTTTTTGCCATTACCTTGAGCGACGAACCATTTTTATCATCAGAAATCAGTTATCCCATGAGAAAAATAATTATTGTCATTACAGCACTAGCACTTATTACACTTTCTTCCTCCTGCGAGAGAGAACAACCACATCTTTCTCTGGACCTGGACGAACTGATCATCGAGCAGATCACAAATGCTGATAACCTGGAATTGCTTGGTAGTGCTGGCCTGCCCGTGAACATCCGGAACTATGTGCAAAACCACCACGCTCCTTTCGAAATAGGCCTGGCGTTTATGGCGCCCGGAATGGGGTATGAGGTCATGTTGGAAAACGGCCTTTGCCTGTTTTTCGATATGGAAGGGCAACACCTCAACCACAATGGCATGCATGACGATTGGGACAATCATCACGGCTGGGACTTTGCCGGTAACAACCCCTGTTTGTTCGGCGATTTGCTCGATCCGGCTGATCTGCCTCAGGATGCTCTTGATCACATCAACACACATTACCCCGGTGCTTCTGTTGTTACAGCAGTAGTCAAGCCCAGCGGCAACTTTGGCGTTGAGTTGGACGACGGGACAGTATTGATGTTCGGCCCCGGCGGCGACTTTATCTTCCTGTGGAATGGCTATAATGCCGGCGGCCAGCACGGCCACGGCCATGGCCTGAACGGTAGTTATACCTGGCACTGTGAGGATGACGGGCACATAGGACCGGGCCACGGAGGGCACCACGGCCAGGTAGGCAATCCGTTAAATCATGAAGGCCCCTGCCTGGGCGGTGCGGGGATACCCGCTGCCAGCCTGCCGCCTGCCGTCAGCGATTACATGGATATTCATTATCCGGCGGCAACGGTCATTCATGCTGTACAAACCTACAGCGGCAAGTACTTCCTGCGATTGTCCGATTGCATCAGGTTGGTATTTGACGAGGACGGAAACATCATTTTCGATAGCGGCAACTGATGGGCGGGATCATATTTGGAGGCCAGGAACCAGCCGGCCTCCAAATGTGCCCGCAGGAAAGAAATTCCGCTGCGATTTGAGAAATATATTCCTTTCAGACGAACATCCATAAAGTGACAGCTTTTACAAAAATGGTTCTTATTCCAGACAGAAAAGCGAATAAATAAATGGATGTTTTCCGAAGAGCGGCCCTGTTGCTATTGATTTTAACCTTACTCCCATCTTTGGCCTTTTCCCAGAATACAAATGGTTTCCTTGAACTCTGGGGAGAATCCTCCAAAACGGCATTGGGTTTCTTTTGGAAATCCGGCTGGGCATTCGTCCTGGGATATGCCATTAGCGGTATGATACAGGCTTTTGTCCCCAAAAAGAAACTTTCCCGCCAAATGGGCGCCGGCGGCATCAAAAGTGTTTCTCTTTCTACTTTCTTCGGGGCCATTTCTTCTTCCTGTTCCTTTGCGGCACTGGCGGCCGCCCGGTCCTTATTTCTCAAGGGCGCTCATTTCATCAGTACGGTTGCCTTTATGTTCGCCTCC
The DNA here is from genome assembly GCA_020636215.1 of Lewinellaceae bacterium. Lineage (GTDB taxonomy): Bacteria > Bacteroidota > Bacteroidia > Chitinophagales > Saprospiraceae > JACJYE01. The sequence goes on along the minus strand of JACJYG010000016.1, from coordinate 7,160 downwards.
ACCAACCTGGTGATCGAGCTGGGCATTCTGATCTTTATTTTCCTGGGCTGGCAGTTTATCGTGGCGGAAGTGATCGGAGGGCTTTTGCTGATCGCGATCAGTTCCGTTATCATAAAGCTTACTTATCCCAGAAAGTGGATCGAAGCCGCCAGAGAAAAAGTGGAGGAGGAATCTGCCGAAGAAGAAGACTTTGACTGGCGAAAAAGGATCAGGTCAAAAGAAGGATGGTTCCTGGTGGGAAAAAAGTTTGTTATGGAGTGGAAAATGGCATGGGAGGATATCCTCATTGGCTTCACCATTGCTGGATTTGTATCGGTACTTGTTCCACAGTCTTTTTGGGAAGCCATATTTCTCAATGGGATGCAAGGACAACTGCCAGATTTCCTGATCCGGCTTGAAAACGCTCTTGTAGCCCCCTTTGTAGCCGCAGCTACTTTTATTGGCTCCATGGGCAACATCCCTATGGCTACGGTCCTCAATGAGAACGGAATCCTGTTTGCCGGATTGATGGGGTTTATCTACTCCGACCTGATGGTGCCGCCTCTGGTAAATATGAACCGAAAATACTACGGCGCCAAAGTGGCCCTTTATATTGCGGGAGTCATGTACATCAGCATTGTGCTGACAGCCCTGATCCTGAATTACAGTTTCGAATTCCTGAACGTATTGCCCGAAGGTAGCAGAAAGGTGGCTGAGGTTACTCAATTTGCGATAGACTATACTTTTTGGTTCAACCTCGTTTTTGTTTTTGTTGCGGTAGTAATGTTGGTTTTTAATTTCAAAGCAAAGAAAGGAGCGCCTGATGAAGGGCATGAACATGGTTCTGACGGCATCAGCTTCAAGAGGGCCATCGTTTATCTGTTCGCTGTAATTGTATTCCTTGGATTGCTGGTACATCTGTTTCTATCCAGTTAAATTATGAAATAATGGCTAAAACCGAGCAAATAAAAAAACGTTACGACCGGGTGGCGAAGTGGTATGACCTTCTGGACAAGCCGATGGAAAGCTCCATGTTCTCAAAATGGCGTGAATCATTAGTGGGTAAGGTATCCGGCAAAACCCTGGAAGTAGGCGTCGGAACGGGAAAAAACATACCCTATTACCCTAAGAACACCAACCTTACAGTGATCGACTTCAGCAAAAATATGCTGGAAAATGCGAAAGCAAAATACGGGGATGATCCACGTAATATCACCTTTCTTGAAATGGATGCCCAGGATATGGACTTCGCGGATGATACTTTTGACAGCGTAGTTACGAGTTGTGTATTTTGTTCAGTGCCTGATCCGGTTAAAGGATTAAAGGAGATCCGGAGAGTGTTGAAGCCTGGCGGCCAGTTGCGCATGCTGGAGCATGTTCGCAGTTCTAATGAGGTGATTGGTAGATTGATGGACTGGTTCAACTTTATTCCCGTGAATATTTGGGGTGCGAACATCAACCGGGAAACGGTTGAAAACCTGAGAAAAGCGGGTTTTACGGACATTAAGGTAACGAAGCTTTGGAAAGATATCGTGAAGCTGATCGAAGTAAATAATGATAAATGAAGACGGCCTGAATTTTTAGGGGCGTGTAGGAAGAAGGCATAAAACTAAAATTTTTGAGAACGATGAAACTTAACCGGAGAAAATTTATTTCCAGGGCCGGCGCCGGCGCCGCGCTTACGGTGGTGTGGCCCTTCCTGCCAGCTTGCGAAAATGCATCCTCACGGGCCAATAAGCCCGGCATAAATAATGAATTCAAGCCTGATTTGGACCTGGAGTTCAGCGCTGTTGAGCGTGAAATTTCTATTCTTTCGGGAAAAAAGACCAGAGTTTGGGTTTTCGAAAGCCAGGTGATATCGGGCGAGAGTGAGGCTGTTCAATCCCTGGAGGGCAGCTATCTGGGGCCGGTTATCAAGTTGCGTAGGGGGCAGAAGGCCAGGATACGGTTCAAGAACCGGTTGCCGGAAGAAAGCATCGTGCACTGGCATGGCATGCACGTCCCCGAGCAGTACGACGGCCATCCCAAAGATGTTATAGATACTGGTGAGACATACATCTATGAGTTCGAAGTGATGAACCGCGCAGGCACCTACTGGTACCATCCCCACCCGCATGGCCGGACGGGGCCGCAGGTGTATTACGGTTTGGCGGGATTATTGTTGGTGACAGATGAGAAAGAGAAACAACTTGAATTGCCACAAGGCGAATTTGATATTCCGGTAGTCATACAAGATAGATCCTTCGATAGCGATAATCAGCTTGTCTATCTCGACGGCAGTCGTATGAGCCGGATGCATGGATTCTTGGGCGGCCAGATACTCATTAACGGAAACCCGGCCCAGGAACTCAACCTGAAAGCGGGATGCGCCTACCGGCTGAGGCTGCTCAACGGCTCAAACTCGCGGATCTATAAGCTCGCCTGGGAGGACGGCAGCCCCCTTACAGTTTTCGGAATAGATGGAAGTTTACTGAATCAACCAAAAGAACTGCCCTATCTGATGCTCGGGCCGGCAAAAAGAGCCGATTTATGGGTAGACCTGAAGAGTAAGCCTGAAGGCGCCCGCCTGGCCATGCATAGCCAGTATTTCCCACTGGAAACCATGTCCTCAGGGATGATGGGCGGTGGCGGAATGATGGGTGAGCCCCAAACGAGTTTGCCTCATGGCGGGGAATATCCGGTGTTTACCATTATTGCCAATACGTCCGGAAGCAATGATTATACGTTGAAGGATGAACTTTATGATACGCAACTGCTCAATCCTTCCTCCGCTAACAACATGGAAAATCCCAGGCAGTTTGTATTTGCTATGGATCACATGGAATGGACGATCAACGGCAGAACATGGGAGACTTACGGTGTGAGTGGAGAAGAGAAAGTAGCGCTAAATACCACGGAAGTGTGGGAATTGATTAACAGCGGTAGTGGAATGATGGGCTCCGGAGGAATGATGGATCGCGATGGCGGCATGATGGGCGATGGGGGTGGAATGATGGATCATCACGGAGGGATGATGGAAGAAGAAGAGAATACCAGTATGCAAGGCGGCATGATGGGCAACATGATGGCCATGCCTCACCCCGTTCATATTCATCAGGTGCAGTTTAATATTTTGGAAAGAAATGCGGACGAAGTGGATCCGGAATTATGGCGTGCCATCAAAGATGGATTCGTGGACGAAGGATGGCAGGATACGGTACTGCTGATGCCGGGGATGCGGACAAAGGTCATCATGCAGTTCAGGGATTTTACAGGCCTTTTTGTTTACCACTGTCATAACCTGGAGCATGAAGATATGGGAATGATGCGAAATTTTGAGATCAGCTGATGAGCAGGCTACGAAGAGAAAAAGGCTGAACTAGAAAGGTCTAACTGACCTGGTCCAGAGGCTTACGCCGGTTGCCCGTCATATTCTTAAATGCCGTTGGCGTCATCCCGGTAACTTTTTTGAACTGGCCAGACAGGTGGGCGACGCTGCTGTATTCCAACTCATAGGCTATTTCGCTTAGGGTTTGTTCGCCGTAGGCCAGCAGTTCCTTGGCGCGTTCGATCTTCTGAAGAATGAGATACTTCTCAATAGTAACCCCTTCAAAGGAGGAGAAAAGCTTGCTTATACTGGAATAATTGGCCCCGATCTGCTGCTCCAGGTATTCGGAAAAGTTGATGTGCTGTGGCTTGGAATCACCGTGGTGGACATGTTCAATGATGATCTTTTTCACCTGCTCGATGATCTGGCGCTGCCGGTCATTGATCAGTTCGAACCCGTTCGATATCAGGGCTTTTTCAATGGTCATGAGGTTCTCCTCAGATAAGCCTCCCCGGATGGTTACCTTTCCTAGCTCGATAGGCCCGATAATGAAACCTAATTGTTCGAGTTCTTCTCTGACAACCCGAATGCAGCGGTTACAGACCATATTTTTTATATACAGGATTGTGCTTTCCATATTGTGTTGTTTTATTTTAAATGGCCTTTACATCAAAGTCGCAATAATTAAGGGAGTCTTCATAAGCCTGCTCCGCCAGGCCTTTAAGTTTCATTTTATCGTTTAAAATCTCATCCGGCACTTCACAAAAGGCCATCTCTTCATGAAAGTAGTATTTTCCCCGTTCCCCTTCGCAGTGATCCTCCACTATGCAATTTGCTGACCGGAGCCGGAATTTTCCTCCGAGAATAGACCCGAACATAATGCCATCGTGAAAGAAGCCAACCCCGCCCATCATCTTCCTAATGGTAAAGCCGTCCAGTTCAGACAATTGATCCAGGATAAAATTCAGATAATTACGGTTATGTTTCATCACTCGATAATATCTCTTTATCCAAAGATACAGTTATCAGGTAACTGAAGTTTTACAGGATTATGGGGAAGATTTGCATCATTCTTCCTCTAAAAGGCGATTAGCACATCCGGGAAGGTACACCCCAAAAAGATGTATGTTTTATCGAAAATTGTGTAACGCAATTTTTTCCGGCGGCCCTGAACTTTGTAGCACAAAAAAGAAAAAATTATGAACGCTACAGATCATGTGCTTGCCCCTGTGGGCCTACAAAAGAAAAAAAGTGAATCCCTAATTAAGAAGACATTTCCGGTAACGGGCATGTCCTGTGCGGCATGCGCTGCCAGTGTAGAGTCTATCCTGGCTACGGTACCGGGAGTTTACGGCGCCAGTGTAAATTTTGCCGGTAGTTTCGTAGTTGTCGAGTATGAGAAAGACACTACCGAAGAAGCCCTGCAATATGCCCTGCAAAGTATCGGCTATGGCCTTATTATCGATGCCGAAAACTCCTCAGAAGTTCAAGATCAACAGCAGCAAAGGCAATATCTGGAAGCCAGAGAACGCACCATCTGGTCGGGCACTCTTACCCTTCCCATAGTAGTATTGAGCATGTTTTTTATGGACTGGGGCCCAGGAAAGTGGGTCTCTCTGGCCTTATCCATTCCCATTCTCTTCTGGTTCGGGCGGCATTTTTTCATCAACGCCCTCCGGCAGGCAAAGCACAAAAAGGCCAATATGGACACTTTGGTGGCCCTGAGCACCGGTATTGCCTTTGTCTTCAGTTTGTTTAACACCCTTTTTCCTGAATACTGGTACAGCCGGGGCATCCACCCCCACGTTTACTATGAGGCGGCGACGGTGATCATCACCTTCATATCCCTGGGAAAGCTCCTGGAAGAAAAAGCAAAATCCAACACTTCCTCTTCCATTAAGAAATTGATGGGCCTTCAACCTAAGACGCTGGTAGCCATTATCGACGGAGAGGAGGTGGAAATGCCGATAGCGTCTGTACAACCAGGGCAATTAATAGTAGTTCGGCCGGGAGAGAAAGTTCCTGTAGATGGAGAGGTTTTGGAAGGCAGTTCCTTTGTTGATGAAAACATGATCACCGGTGAACCGGTTCCGGTTGAGAAGGCAAAAGGGGCAAAGGTTTTTGCGGGGACGATCAATCAAAAAGGAAGTTTCCGGTTTACGGCACATAAGGTTGGCGGAGAAACCCTGCTTTCGCAGATCATCAAAATGGTGCAGGAAGCTCAGGGCAGTAAAGCGCCGGTCCAGAAACTGGTGGATAAGATCGCCGGGATATTTGTGCCGGTAGTCATGGGTATCTCCCTACTTACTTTTATCACTTGGATGGCCATCGGCGGGGACAATGCTTTCACCCACGCACTGCTCACTTCGGTAACCGTTCTGGTCATTGCCTGTCCGTGTGCCCTGGGGCTGGCAACGCCCACAGCTGTCATGGTGGGTATCGGGAAAGGCGCTGAGCACAACATTCTGATCAAGGATGCCGAAAGCCTGGAGCTGGCCCACCGGGTGACCGCTGTAGTGCTAGATAAAACTGGGACCATCACCGAAGGCCACCCAGTAGTATCTGATGTAGTATGGCTGGATGAGAACAGAGCAGAGGAGCTGAGTTCTATTTTGCTGGCGATAGAACTGCAGTCGGAGCACCCCCTGGCGGAAGCAGTAGTTAAAAGGTTGAAAAAAGAAGATACCATGCCCGCCAAAGTCGCCGGTTTTCAGAGCATCACCGGCAAAGGCGTTCGTGCTGAAGGAACTGATGGCAGAACTTATTTTGTGGGTAATCATAAGCTGATAGACGAGTACGGAGTATCCATGAGCGCTGGGCTAGAACAAAAAGCAAAAGTGCTTCAGGCGCAGGCAAAAACGGTGGTCTTTTTTTCTGATGATGTGGAAGTACTTGCCCTGGCAGCAATTACAGACAAGGTCAAAGCAACGTCTCCGACAGCCATCACAGCGCTAAAAAACCAAGGCATAGAGGTACATATGCTTACAGGTGATAACCGGCAAACCGCAGCGGTTGTGGCCCAGCAGGCAGGAATACAGCACTTCATAGCGGAAGTGCTGCCCTCCGACAAGGCAGAATACGTAAAGCAACTGCAGGCTCAGGGAAAGGTGGTCGCTATGGTTGGCGACGGCATCAACGATTCCCATGCATTAGCACAATCAGATGTGAGCATAGCCATGGGAAAAGGTTCGGATATTGCTATAGATGCTGCTAAAATGGCGCTCATCACTTCGGACCTGCAGTCCATACCAAAAGCTTTAAAACTATCGAAGAAGACGGTACTGGGAATCCGCCAGAACCTTTTTTGGGCTTTCATCTACAATATTATCGGAATTCCGGTTGCCGCCGGCGTGTTGTTCCCTTTCAACGGATTTCTACTTGACCCCATGATTGCTGGGGCTGCCATGGCGTTCAGTTCGGTTTCGGTGGTGGCAAACAGTTTGCGACTGAAAACAACGAGGATCTAATCTTATTATTCATAATAAACAATAATGTATCATGGATAAGATGCAATTTAAGACCAACATCAACTGTGGCGGTTGCCTCGCAAAAGTCAAACCCTTCCTGGACGAAGCAGAGGGTATTGAAAAATGGGAAGTCGACCTGCAAAGTGAGGATAGGATACTGACCGTTGAAGTCTGTGAGCTTCCCGCAACTGAGGTGGAAGGCATCCTGAAAAAGGCTGGGTTTAATGGGGAACTGGCCGGTTAGAAGGAAGTAAACTAAGGATATTTAAAACGGAGGGAGGCGAATGATGTGTTTCATTCGCTTTCCTTTTTGTGCTCCTGGCATGTTTGATATGGAATTTTCTATTTAACATAATAATTTATGGCTTATCGGGCTGAAAGCCTTTGTATATAAGGGTTTTATTTTG
>JACJYG010000015.1 GCA_020636215.1 Lewinellaceae bacterium | reverse complement strand
GCTCCTGTTTGCAGCCGACAGAGGTAAACGCCTCCTCCTAAGCCGGCTGGAGCCCATTTGGCCTCGTGTCTCCCCGCTTGCTGGAAACCTGCAAAAACGGTGGCCACTTCCTGTCCGGCCAGGTTGAATACTTTGACAGATACTTCGCCGGGGATTCTCAATTCATATCTAATCATCGTATAGGAATCAAATGGGTTGGGGAAGTTTTGATGTAGTATTGCCGGGCCGGGAGATCGGCCTGCATCCCTGGCTGAATTTACAATTGGGCAGAGCATGAAAATATTGTTGATAGGAATCGTCGCTGTATTCATACCCCCGATGGCGTAAAGGCATTGGCCAACGACACCAGATGCAAAACCAGCCATAAAAATGGGTAAATCTGCTTCTATATCGTGCCATATGCCGGTTCCAGGGTTAAATTTCCAGGTAGGGCCGCCGTCTGCCTCATCCGACGGCCAACCGCCAAAAAGATAAATCTCGCCATCAATGACGCCAGAACCATGCTCTTCCTTTCCATAGGGCATATCATCCATTTCAGTCCAGGTATCGGTTTGTGGGTCATATACTTCTACAGAAGTGTTGTCCGGGGCACCTCCCATAACATAGATTTTGCCATCCACAACCTCAGCCGCAAAGTCAGATCGTGCATTCCGCATATCCGTTTTGGCCGTCCAGGTATCGGTTGCGGGGTCATACATTTCTACAGTACTTAAATGATAAGGAGGCGGATAATTAAAGTTGCGGCCTCCGAGGGCATAGACTTTCCCATCGACAACAGCAGTTTTCAGGAGAAACCTCGGCGTTGGCATATCGGCTTTCTTTGTCCATTGATCTGTTACCGGATCATATTCGAAGACAGAACTCAAAAATGGCCCAATATGAGTCCTTCCTCCGATGAAGTAGATATTTCCATTGGCCGCACTGGCCGCTGCACCCAGAGCCAAAACTGGCAGAGAGGCCACATCAGTATCCCAGGTATTTGCTGCCGGGTCAAAAACCACTACGCTGGAAGTATCGGCGGGGGAAATAAAGAATTGCCCGCCCATGACATAGATCCTGCCATCAAGCACAGCCCCTGTACAATATCTCCTGGATGCTGGTAAAGGCGCTCTGTCTTCCCAGCTAAATTCCTGGGTTTTACCCTCAATGATGGACGCAACTAAAAGTGCGAGCATCAGCATTCTCGTCGTTGTCATTTGAAAAGGTTTTTTGGTGAAATGGGAAACTAAACTCTATAAGGTATGGGGTTTTAGAGTGAGAAGACAATGATATTCCTCATCGTGCAGGCCATTATGGGGAATCATTTAAGGGGGAAGTAGGAGATGATTTAAATTGGGGTAAGAGTTTTCCGAAAGGGTTCCATTTCCTGGGCTCCTATCAGAAGTACACTAAACCTGGCAGATCACGTTTTTCTGGACTTTAAAAGGCAAAGGCTGTGATCTCATGTGGCGGATATTTCCAAGAGTTTAGCCAAATCCGGCCATATTGGCATCTCTTCAGTGGGGCAGGAAGTTCAAAAAATCGGCCAAAGCCAGGTAAATGGAAACTTGACTTTTGGAACCAATTCTTGGCACTTTTCTACCTCAATTTACATTGAATCCTGATTAAAAAGAGTAGTTTTAGGAAACGGTCTTTTAATAACTTTGTAGCTCTCTAGATTTTTTGGATAATGAATTACGAACATGCTATTGAAATTGTAACGAGTTATTTTAGGAAATAACCTACAATATAGAGGGTTATACCGATATTAGTCAGAATAAGTAAAAAATGAAATAAAGTCAGTAGTGTCCGGTTAAGAAATCAGGAACCTTCATAAGTGTCCTGTTTTTCAGCGATTTACAAAGGTTTTCTTCGGAAACGATTTGAAACGCCCTAAAGAGCCCCAACTTAGCACCCAAAAGAGGGCTGCTAATGAATCAAGGTAAATATGTCTTTGCACAGCTGATGAGTTTGGTCAATCACAAAGAGTTTACCAGCTATGTTGACAAATATCGCGGCAATTACCGCGTTCGGGACTTCACTTGTTGGCATCAGTTCCTGTGCATGAGCTTTGGGCAGATAACGAACCGTGAAAGCTTGCGGGATACGGTACTCTGCTTGCAAGCCCATGATCACAAGCTATATCACCTGGGGTTGACTAAGGGTGTCAGGAAATCCACCTTAGCGGACGCCAACGAAACCCGTGATTGGCGCATCTACGCTGAGTTCGCCCAGGTACTGATCAAGCAAGCCCGGCACCTGTGCCAACGCGACCAGGAAATGGCAATCGAATTGGATAATGTCGTTTATGCTTTGGATGCCACCACCATCGAATTGTGCCTTGATGTATTCTGGTGGGCCAAATTCCGGAAGCATAAAGCGGCTATCAAGCTCCACACCCTATTAGATGTGAAGTGTGAGATACCGTGCTTTATCCATATTACCGACGGAACAGTCCATGATGTCAACGTGCTGGATGTCATTGAATTTGAAGCGGAGGCTTTTTACGTCATGGACCGCGGCTATATTGATTGGAGCCGTTTGTACATGATACATTTGGCCGCCGCCTATTTTGTCGTACGTGCCAAAGACAACCTGGCCTTTGAGCGGGTTTACTCCCAGAAGGTGGATAAATCCACTGGGCTGCGGTGTGATCAAATAATCCGGCTCACAGGTTATAAGGCTGCTAAAAGTTACCCGGAATACCTTCGCCGAGTAAAGTATTACGACGAGGGGCATGATCAAACGTATGTGTACCTGACAAACCATTTTGAAGCACCGGCCCTACAAATTGCGGTTCTGTATGTCAACCGGTGGAAAGTAGAGATCTTCTTCAAATGGGTCAAGCAACACCTGCGCATCAAAAAATTCTGGGGAGAAAACCCCAACGCTGTCAAAACTCAAATCTGGATTGCTGTATGCACCTTTGTGCTGGTCGCTATCTTGAAATATAAATTGAATTCTCAACACTCTTTGAATGAAGTATTACAAATTTTGAGTGTTTCAGCTTTCGATAAAACCTCTGTAAATCAACTGCTTATGAAAATTAATACCAAAAACCTTGACACCCCTGGCTCTAATCAACTGACTATCTTTGACTTATAACCGGACACTACTGAAATAAAGTATTTAAAAATCATATAGCCGAAAGGCAGATAAGAGGACCAGAGAATTTAGATGAAGCCCTTCCTCATTTTAGTGGATTTCAAACCCAAAAAGGGGAAGGCGCTTAATACCTCCAACTAGAGGATCGCAAGATATACTTACTGTTCAAAGGAGGGTGCCGAAAATCCGGAAGAGAAGTAGCCTAGCATAATTATTTTATAAATCATATGGCTGATTATCAGTTATCTATCAATAATTTGTTAATAATTTAAATATGCTAGGCTACTGAGTAGGCAATCATAAATTACTTTATATCATATCAATGAAATCTATCATTACATCCATCATCCTGCTGGTCGTTGCGATAAGCAGCTTTGCCCAGGATTTATCAGCCGACTTGATTGGAGATACTACGCTATCATTTCAATCCTCAAATTATCCAGATAAATATATCCGGCATCAAAGTTCCAGGGTTAAGCTTACAGACATTACGTCTACCCTAGACAGAAATGACGCTTCTTTCGTGGTTGTTCCCTCATTATCTGGTCAAGCAGGTCATGTATCTTTTGAATCTGTTAATTTCCCAGGACATTACCTCCGACACTCAGGCTTTGTCATGTACTTGCATAAAAATGACAATAGCGATTTGTTCAAAAAAGATGCAAGCTTCAAACCAATTAAAGGGCTAATAGGTGACGGCTATTCGTTTCAAAGCGAAAATTTCCCTGATCGATTTTTGCGCCACAGTGGCTTTGTTTTGAGGATAGATCCCAACAATGGAACAGATATATTTAAAAAAGATGCAAGCTTTTTTATGGTCACTGCTCTCAACGCACCACTGCTTCCTACACCTACCCTCAAACGAAGAGTTGTCATTGAGAACCCTGATGATCTTTATATGCTTTTCGATTGTACAGTCCATTGAGAGATGACCGCTTACGGAGTAAGATTCTATTTAAATAATGTCGGTAAGTGGCCCAACTATCGAAACTGATCCATCTATTTATCAGTTCCAATAGCCCTTATTGACTTTATTGTTCACCAAATATTTACTTCTTGATTACCCAAAAGATTTTTTAAGAAATTTAGGCATGAATAATTTTTTCAAACTCTTTTTATTAATCGCTTCCCTAGCGGCCTGCGTGCAGGCTTACGGGCAAAATGTAGATGCATACAATGACAATGGCGATATCATTGATATTCTGATCGTTTACAACAATACTCAATACACTAAATTTGGCGAAACTCATGATGTAAGTACATGGATTGATGAAACCATTCAAAGTACAAACAATTCCCTTCGAAATAGTGACATCAATTTAAGACTGGCGCTTGTACACAGTCAACTAATAAGTTATCCCTCCCAAAATACATCAGTTGACCTTGATAATTTGAGAGAGGGAAGCGCTGGACTTGGCATTGTGCATAAGCTCCGAGATCAATACCATGCTGATGTCGTGATGCTTGTGTGCAACGATCTAGGAGGAGGAAGGAATGACGGCCTTTATAGTTTGCAAGGAGAAAACGTTAGGGCTAGATGGGGGGTGTGTCGAGCAGGTGCAACCTCTGTTTTTGTACACGAATTCGGGCATACCATGGGAGTTATGCATGATGCGGATTGCCCAGATCTTCCAGACTGTAATGATAACCCAGATGATAATAATCACTGCGATTGTGGGCCAGGAGATTGCTACAATATAGGTGGAATGTCATTTTGTAGTGCTATTTTTCCATATGCGCATGGTTATAGTGGCGACAACTATACGCCAAGCACCATTGTAGGTGCATATAAATATCGTGATAGAGTCAATCCTCCAAGGAAGGGATTCGGTACAGTCCCTTTTTACTCCAACCCAGGCCTAAGCTTCCGAGGTGCTCTGCTTGGGAATGCCGATTATGCAGATGCCCGAAGAACCATGAATGAAACGGGCCCCGCCATCGCCCAAAACCGTTTGAGTACCCTTACCTGGACAGGATGCGTCGATTCGGATTGGAATATTGGAGAGAATTGGTCCACGGGTACCGTGCCAAGAAGTATTGATGATGTAGTGATTCCAGTTGGACAGCCCAACTACCCAAAGATCAGCAGTGGGCAGCATCTTGCTAGAAATTTGATCGTACAGGCCGGAGGCACAATAAGTATGAGTGGAGGAACTATGGGCATTCAGGGACATCTGATCAGTGGAGGTACATTTGAAGCCACAGGTGGTATCCTAATTATGCAAACAAATTTGGACAAACCCCTTCAACTCCAACTCAGCGGAAGTTCTTATTTGCATAACCTAGCCATAGGTACAGAGGAATCAAATTCCTGGGTAAGGCTCAATAGCAATACCAAAATAAACGGGAATGTAACAATCGCAAATGGTTCTCTACTAGATCATAACAACCAACAGATTGTAGTCGGGGGTGACTGGACTGACAGTTGGGGAGGAGGGTTTGATTATAGCTATGCCTCTATTAATATCCTAGGTAGTGCAATCAACATAACCCCTCAAGCTTATCCTTTTCCTGTGATTGATGTTCGTAGTTACGCCTCCTACTCAGAAAATGGAGGATGGCTTTCGTTTGCTGAGGAGGGGGGGCGAGTTCATTTTCCTACCTTTGGGGAAGGAGAGATTGATTTTGGAAGGTATAGCCTCGTAGATAAAAATGGTAACCCAACTGACTTTGAAGATAATATTGACTTCAAAAATCAACATGATGCTTGGGCTTTCACACCTTTCATCCATTTAGCTTCAAACAGTGGTTACAGTTTAAATATAGAATATGAAGCTATAGGTGTGGAGTCATCCGATCAACTAAACCTTTACTTACGAAGTGGAGAAAAACAGCTACCTAGTGAAATGATACCAGCGGGTAGTGGAGAACTCATTGCAAGCAGTAGTTCACCGCAGCCTGTATCGCGCAATGTAAATAATGGTTCAACTCGTTCTGCTAACATCGGCATTCAATTAAATATGGAAGAAGCTGAAGATCGTTTTTTTTCAGTTTCCATTAGAAATATCAGTATCACTCCTACTCCTCGAAATCTTGACAACTTCGGTAAAAACCCAAGTATCTCTATTGCCATTACCCCTGCCAATGACCCTTCAAGTCCGCCACCTGAAATTCTTGGCTTGTTTAAAATAGGGGAAGAAGTCTGTATCAATGAAAAGACAGGTGGAGTCATAGCCTCTTATGATGTTTGTAACCAAACCTACATGGTAGATGTAGATGGAACCGAACAAGCTCACCCTAAGGCCAATTTAAGCGCCGGTGCCTGTGATAACTTTATGTGCGGATCTGTGGAGTTTGTACTCGAAAATATAACGCTGTACAGGATAGATAACGGCATAAGGGAAGTGGTTTGTGATGCCGATCCAGTAGTCGTTTCATGTGATGAATATGAGACTCAGCCCTTGCCTGGGAGTAGTGCCTCAGCAATTTCGCACCGCCTCATCTTACGCATGGGCATGGGCAGACATGAGGGCAATGGAGTACTCTGTGCATATGATCCTGGCATGAGAAAGATGTACACCCTGCCAGAAAACAAGGAGATTGATATGAGTATGGTTTGTGACCCAATTATTAAGCGCTCTGATTGGCGTTTTGAATACAATTTTCTCTACGATGGAACTTCGGATAATGTCTATGAGTTGACCGAAAATGGGTTTCAATTGATTCGGCAAAATGCCAACCTTATGAATCCTGATAAAACAAGTTATCTGTATTCTCAACAGTCGTCTCCCGTGTATAAAGCAGGAACAAGAAGCAATGGCCAAGCTGTGGATGGAGGCTATTTCAGTGCTAACCGAACGAAACTACACGCTTACACTATCCACACCATGCCTTCTTCAGAGAGTTACAAATTCGGAGAGGCTAATTTTTTCTTTAATAGTGCAACAGGTATTTTGTCATTAACCGTAGGCCCTCTTAATTCTTTCCAATTTCGGACAGAGGTAGCAAAAGTTGAGTGCATAGAATTTTATCAAGCTGGGTTAAGTAGCAAAAAAATCTGGATCACCTATGAGGACGGGAGTGCGGAACTCTATCCAAATTTGCCTCATGGCAACTACATACAACGCCAAACAACACCCTAAGGCCTGCACAGCGTTCAAACTTAACAGTACCCCTGCTGGTGTAAATGACGGAACCGGCAAGTTTACAAAATCAATTGGTTTTGGCTCGAAGGGTGATTCTACCATAGATGTTGAGATCGCTGATATAGATGATAATAATGATCTTATACTGCCCGGCCCGGAAAACTCCAAATTCTCCTGTCCTTTCTTTGAGCAGTATAACGATTTGCATTCCACCCAATCGGCCGTATAAATGGGCTGCCGGGCACCTGTTAGGCCCAATTTTTGGAGTTCATCAAAAGGCATGGGATTGTTGTACTGAAAATTGACGGGATTCGAGGCTTTCCAAAAAATGGTTGGTTTTTTTGGGCTCCGTTTAAAAGTCCAGGAAACTAAGCCGCAACGTTTTGCTGGACTCCATAAGCCTGCGGAAGCTATTTTATTTAACGTGAGGTTGTAGGGAGACAGGGCTCCTGCCCTTAGCCATTCGCGTGTAACGCTGCTTCTGTAGAGCGGGAGCCCTAACCCTTTACCCGTGTACGATGATACGTCGTAACGAGCAATGTTGATGTAGGTGCCAGGGTGGGCCATTTACTCGATTGGGGCATCATGCTTTTTATTTTCCCCCGAATTTGCAATGTGCTGGCTTTCTGTAAATCATAGTCTTATTATAATTGGGTTTGGCATAAGTCCTCCTTGTTCTATTGCACTACTCGGATTATTCGTTACTGTTATTCTTGCTGATTTTTTACCCGCGTTATAGACGCGGTAAAGGGAATAGTTTTCGCCTTTCTCAAACATGAAAGCCCATTCAGTAGGTGACATGTAGGCAACATCCTTCTCTGAAGATGGCGTTCCCTTAACATCAATGTATTTGGTATTCCCATTTTCCAACACTTCAAAGTCATAAGGCTTTCCACTCTCTCCGTCATTATTCATCCATAATATTTTTGAATTCTGGCTTCCGTTTTCTCTCAAGTATTTATCTACAAACTCCTCGCACCATCTGCCTATGTCCTCGCGAACTTCTGTCTTTGATATTTCGGGATAGTCAATAGTAGGTTCAGCTACTAAGCTGCCTGTATTTATGATTTTGTTTTCTGCCATTATTGTAGTTACATCAAAGTCATTCGGAGAAATCTCAGGTTGAAAAGTCTCATTCGGATCAAATCCCCTGATTACCCCTTGGCTTCCGTTATCAAGATTAGATTCATGCGTTATGGATGGTGTTCCATTATCTCCAGTGCGCTTCGCTGGTATAGAGAACTTCCGCATAGCAGGGACAGTTTCCAAATCAATCCCTTGACTTGTGAGCCACTCTTGTATTTCTTGTTCTTCTTCCAATTCGAGTAACAAACGTAATTCGTCTTCTAATCCACTGATACCCATTATTGCGGTAATTTCAGGGATAACCGCGAACATTGTGAGAGGATTTCTCCAGCGGCCTTTAAAGTATATTTGGTTTTGTTCCCTGAAAGCATAAAGCTTGGGGCCTTCAATTAATTCGTCTTGATGTTTGAATGTGAGTTTTATTTGTGACGCTGAACAGAACATAACCTGATCGATTAGAAGATAAATTCGTTTAAATTCACTTTCTGTATCAACGTACTGTTTCTTTCCTACAATTGCTGAAAAATACGGAAGGATTCGTTCTATTCTGTTTTTTATAGAATAGTCCCGTATGGGATCATCGAAAACTGGATCGAACTTGTTGATTACCTGTATATCTAAAAGGGCAATTAGGTTTTCAAATTCTGGTGTATTTGCCTCACATTTTTTAGGAATTTGTATGACTTTAAGATTTTCGCTGGTGGTTGTAAATCCTTCGATCTTTATCCATTTAAGTTCATTAACAGGTTCAAAGTCTCCTGTTGTTGAAAGAAGTTCGTTTGTGTTTGCCCACTCAGTTATTATGTTCTTTTTTTCCTCTGATAAGTCTGGAAGTAATACTGAAAGTTTGTTATAGATTAAACCAATTCTTTTGAGGTCAATTTTCGTTACAGAATTATCACCGTCCTCTGTCTTATCAGAGATTTTCGACAAAATAGTTAGATAGTCTTCAAGTTCCAGTCTTCGCTTGAAGGGGAGTAACTGTTTCCAGTTTTCGGGAAGGCTTCCTACAAAATCGAAAACAGGCAAATGTTTATCTGCTATTTCAACAATCTGTTTGTCATTAATGAAAATCTCGCTTGCTTTGAGGCACTGTTTGGTAGTTGCTGGGAATATTTTGGAATTTCTAACACTCCAAAAAAAGTAGTTTTCAATAGGTTCTTGGCTTCCAAAATATCCCCATGGCATGTAGGCGTATTGTCTAATCTCATCAGGATTAATATTTCCAATAGCTTGTTTCCAAAAAATCTTTGAGAACTTATGGTCTTTGGCAAATTCTGAGAATCTAATTCTGTCTAAGACTATTGAGTTAGATGAACCTACTAAATGAGGATAACTATGTCCTTTTTTGGCATCCTCTCCCATTTCCCGAAAGTAAGCAGGTTCAATAGTTCCGTTAGCCGCATGGATACTTGTTTTGGTGCGAATAATTGAGATATTCTCACTTACTCCGATTTTAAGGAAAAAGGTTTTCCACTCACTGGAAAAATCATTCGGTTGTTTGTATGTCTCGGAAACATACTTGCCATTTTTATTTACTGCTTCTAAAAGCAGAAGTGGCTCATACAGGTCTGACAGATAGCACTGATCAGCGGCAATAAATTCCTCGCTTGTGGTAAATAATCGCAGCTCCTGAAGGCTCTCATAATGATGGTCTAAGAGAAGCCCTTTTTTGTGTTGGTTGAAAAGATACCTGGTTGTTTTTAGGTAATTTTCAGTATTGATGCATTCCTCAATGTTTGCGATAATCTCGTTTTCAAGATAAGCCGAATCCGAAGGCTCTTTTACACCTAATGATTCCAGCCAATTTCTTACTTTACCGTTATTGTCAATCTGTGCGTAAACCTGATCATGAATCACCGATACTCCATCACCGAATTCTGTTTCAAACGCCATTGAAGGGAAACACACAGTCTTAGGACTTTTCAATACTTTTCCTTCGGTATAAATGAACGGAATGGTTTTGAGTTTTTCATGCCACTCTTTTGTTTCGTCTTTCCGAGCCTTGTCATGAAAGTACTTGATAAGTCCAAAATTCTCTAGTAGTTGATGATAAGAAGTAAAAATGGGTGAGAGAAAAAAGAATTCCAAACTATCCATATCGAAGAACTTTGTCCCTATCGCACGTAACTTATCTTTTCTCTGAATGTAGGGGTGAATAAAACAGTCACCGGCGTAGTTCGTCTTCTGGTGTTCATTTATGTAATTAATTACAACCTCACTTGAAATAAAGTCCAATTCAGATAGACCAGTTTTGTCAACTATAAGTTCCGAGGCTTTTTTCACCCTTGAATTCTTTGACAATACAAAGGGCTTTTCCAGTATGGCCTTCTCAATAGATTCATCAAAAGCTTTCTTAAGTTCATTGTGATGCGAGTTGAACTTTTGTGGAAGGAGATGAAGTATTTGATATTTAAACTCTGTATTCTCAAATGATGCTAACCAGTCAATCAGTTTTTCAGCGACTAATTGAAATAACCATTGATTCCATACCCGGTCCTCATGAAGACCTTCTCTTGCCGCATTTGTTATGAAGCTTCCATTTACGAGAAACGGAAATTCAAATTCGAGAACTTTGGTTGGTAAGTAGGTAAATACCAAACTATCCTCTCCTTTAAGCGGTTTAAGTTTTCCATCGTCAATTCTTGCTGCAAAAGAGATTTCAGTAAAATCAGCGCCCTTGAGCTTGTCCGGTGTTTTGTCGTCTTTCTTTAGTTCAGATCTGGTTTCTGCCGGAACAGATATTTTTTCAAATGTTTTAACAATCCATGTGCTTAGTTTTTTACCGTTCTTGCTTAGTGTAACTTCGTTAAACACCTCACCTTGTTTGACAATTCTTTTCTCGATCGAGTAGGTTGCTTTACCATTTTTAGAAACTGAAATTTTGGTGGTTTTTCGCAAGAAGAGTAGTATCTGTCCACTTGCAAGTAATTCATCAAGGTCATTTTGTAATGAATTTGCACCGCTGATTTCAATTGCCGTAGAAACCTTGTAATTGCTTGAAGTCAGAAAGTCAGCAATGTTCTTTTCAAGGTTTGTGAGTTCAGTCCAAATAGGAATTATTTGCCAAGGGAGTTTGGCACTATGAAATGATTTATCAAACCGAAATTGAAAACCGTCAGAGAAAATCGTAACCCGATCAGATTTACCGAATACAGATTTGAATCCAATTCCTTTATACCCTGTTTTGGTTTGGTCGTCTTTTTTTGTGCTCGTTCCTGCGCTTGTTAAGGAATTGATGTCATTTTCATTAAAAGGAGTACCGTTGTGAGAAACGATTAAGCAATTAGGTAAAAATTCAAAGTGAACCTCATTATTTGCTCCCTGAGCTGCATCATCAGCATTTTGGATTAGTTCAAACACAAAACGTTGGCTCTCTGAATAGATATCGCTTGAAACAGTGTCAAGGAGATTAGCCATCATTTCAGCTTGATCGCTGTCATTAAAGTCTGAACGTCTCTTGTTTAGTTCAGCTATAAATTTCTGTTTACTCATCGTATCAATGGGTCGAATGTGGTGAAATATGGCTTTTTTGCGAGGTTGGATTGTGGGCTTACTTGTACGGCTTTACAAATGTGTACTGTTAGAAATTTTCAAAATTCTAACGGGGTCCTATTTATGTTTTCTTTTTGGTTAATCGTATTCCATTATGATACGGCTTCATTACTATTTAGGTTGCGTTAGCCTGATGGCATTTTCTGTACTGAAATTGGCAGTAATAAAGCTAGGTCCTCCAGCGAATGTTTGGGGTTATTAAACTTCGGCACTCGTGTTTCAATCATCACTATCCCTTTTCAAAGCCCAAAGAGCCGGGGCTACATAAATTACCTCTTTAAAATGCTTCCCATCTCGATTTTCTGATTACATTAGTTGACAATACCAGAGAAGAACCACCATGAAACCAGTTCTCGTTTTTTGTTATGCCAACAGCGCCGATAAATTGCACTTAGACCTCTTAAAAGAAGAGAGCGAGCAACTATTGCAAAGCTTTAGCCCCTTGCACGATGAAGAAGTGTTGGAAATTCACCGGGAAGAGAGTGCCAGGGTGAAGGATTTGCCCGGAATTTTCCTCCGGTTCGCCCATCGGATGTGCATATTCCACTATGCGGGACATGCTGGAGAAGAAGAGCTGTTTTTGGAAGGAGGAATCGCCTACGGCGAGGGGTTGGCACAATTGCTTGGCCAGCAAAAGGGTCAATTGGCTTTCGTTTTCCTGAATGGATGCTCGACTCATGGACATGTAAAACGCCTGCTTGAACTCGGGGTGAGGGCGGTCATAGCGACTTCCGTGCCAGTTGGGGACACCAAAGCCAAGGAATTTGCCAGGTGGTTCTACCAGGCTATAGCGAAGCCAGAGAATTCCCTTCAGAACGCTTTCGAATATGCGGTTGCCACTCTGCAAACGGAGCACCAGCGTTTCCAACAAGTGGGCATTACCGCAGTTCGCGGGTTTGAGTTGCCACACGAAAAAGACGGCGTTTTCCCCTGGGGGCTCTATTACCAAGAGGATCAACCGGAAACCAGAGATTGGAAATTAGCCGATGCGTTGGAGAATCCGTTCCTGGGGCTGCCTTCACTGCCAGAGTCCATCCGTTTTCCCAGGCATCCCTTTAAAGGGTTGGATTACTTCACCCGGGAGGATGCCCGGATCTTTTTCGGCCGGGGCAAGTGGATACAGGAACTGTTTTCCCGGATAACAGACAAGGACGCGGATCCCATTCTCCTGTTATGCGGGCAATCCGGAGTAGGTAAGTCTTCCCTCTTGCACGCAGGCCTGTGGCCACGCCTGGAGGCCGCCGGATGGGAAATTCGTTATTGCCGGAAAGGCCACCTGGAGTATTTGGAAAAACATCCACTTCTGGCATCAGGTAGAGGTCAAAGGGGCATTCTCTGGATATTTGACCAGTTTGAGGAGCTGGTCACCTTGCATCCGTTCCAGGTTATGGAATATCTAACTGAATTCGTCCAAAGGTTGGCTGGCGTATTCTCTTCACCGCCGGATTCAAGCATGAAAATCTTACTCAGTTTCCGTAAAGAATATGTCGCGGAAATTGAAGCGGAGCTCGACAAGCAGCCTTCACTGCAAGACATCTACAAACGGGTTTATCTGGAACCGATAGGTAAACCCGGCGTGGAAGAAGTAGTCAGAGGAATCACTCTTACCGGTTTGCATAAAAAGAGATACGGGCTTACGGTAGCCCCCCGCCTCCCAGGGCTAATCGCCAATGATATCACCCGGGACAAGCAGTCTAATATCGCCCCCGCTCTTCAGATACTGATGACCAAAATGTGGGAAGAAGCAATGAAAAAAAGTGGCACGAAACCCCACTTTGACGAATCGTTATATGAGCAGTTGAAACGACAAGGGCTTTCCCTGGAGGATCATTTGAAAAAAGTGCTGAAGGAACTGGAATCCAGCGGGGAGGAAGCCAGGCAAAGCTGGGCACGCAGTGGATTGGTTCTGGACTTGCTCAACTACTTCGTCACCCCCAAGTTGACAGCTGCCGAACATGCCTTCGAGGCATCTATACCCGGAAAAAGTCCGGGCGCCAAACCTATTAAAGAAGTGTATAGCCATGTGGAGCAACTCCTTCGGTTAATTCGTTTTCTTCAAGACAAATTCCTGCTCACCGAAAATGCCGGAGATGGCACGGACGCTACCCAAAACAAAAAATTCCGCCTCTCCCACGACGCATTGGGGCCGATCGCCCGCAGCCTCTTCGACGCATCTGAGCAGCCCGGACAGCGCGCCTGGCGCATCATAAACGCCAAAGGTGATTACGTGCTGGAACAGCCCGATGCGCGGCGCTTTAGCGAATCGGATATCGAGGTTATCCTGGAAGGGCTGCAAGGTATGCCCGCTATTGAGGAATCCCTAAAGAAAAAAATTAAGGATGACGAGAAATATTATCAGGGCCAACGGGAAAAGAGTTTCAACCTGGCTTACACTGCAGCAGAACGCAACATCGAGCACCTGGAACACGAAGAAGCCCTAAGCAACCTGAACATTGCTCAACGAGAGGGCTTGCGCCCGGATGAGGTGCGTGAAAAGGGAAAAACACTGGTATACCCATTGGCCTATCTTCAATCAAAAGCCAGCCTGGAGCAGGCCATTCAGTTGATACGCTCTCTTCCCGACGGCCAGGGCCGGCATTGGGAAAGCCTGGCAGGCATGGTGAAGGGCTTGCCAGAGAGAGGCTTGTTCGAGGAAGTGAAAGCATGGCTGGAAAAACACGAAGATGGCCTTCATGCCAAAATGCAGGAGCGTTTCTTTCCCCACCTGGTAAAGATCCCCGGTGGAACCTTTGACATGGGCGCTGAGGGGAGTGAACGAGCTTTTTATGTAGAAGAGCCGGTTCATACTGTATCAGTCGATCCCTTTCAATTGGCCGATACCCCCGTCACCTGCTGGCAATACGGGCTGTATTGTCTGGCCACTGGCCGGCCGTTGCCCAGGGATGCTGGCTTCGGACGGGGCAGCCGGCCGGTGGTTAATGTGAGCTGGTATGAGGCGGTCGTTTATGCCAATTGGCTCAGCCAACAGCACAACCTTTCGCCGGTATACGAGCTACCTGAAATACCAGCTGATCCCAACGACCTGCATCAGAAAGGAGTCGATTGGGATTCGATCACACATTGGGAGGCCGACGGTTATCGCCTGCCTACCGAAGCGGAATGGGAATTTGCCGCCAGTGCTAAAATAGAAAAGACATTTTTTGGGGGCACCAAAATTAAAAAGTGGCGCTTTGGAAATGGCAAAGACGTGGCAAGCCCGGATGAGATAAATTTTGATGCCAGTTCCGGAAGCAACGATTACGCCATTAAACGGGGATGGATGTCGCGCATCAGAAAGGATAAATTCCGGGCAGCGTCCACACCAGTAAAGGAATTTGAAAAAAGCAATCAGAACCCCTTTGGATTGCATGACATGAGCGGCAATGTATATGAATGGTGCTGGGATTGGTTTAGTGGGGATCTTAGCGATCAGCCGGACAAATATTATCAGGAATGCAAAAATAAAGGAACAGTCCATAATCCTCGCGGCGCAAAATCTGGAAATTTACGAGTGGTTCGTGGCGGGTCCTGGCTCGCTCTCGCTTACGCATGTCGTTCGTGCTACCGCTTCAGGTACGTCCCGATCCTTCAGTACTACAATTCAGGTTTTCGGGTGTCCCGGCGCTAACCCTTGGACACTTTTAACCTTTTACCCTTTTTTCCTTTCACCCGCCGAAGGCGGGCCGATTTTTTTTTGCCCCTACCTCTCCAGGCTTTTGAGCCAGCCGCCGGTCATCTTACCGATTTCCTTGAGCCTTTCGGCGAACTCCTGATAGCGAAGGGAATTATAAAGGCCCAGGTCATAGCCTAAGCGGAAAAAATAGCGGAGCTTTTCCAGGGCAATGTTAGCTTTGGGTAACAGGATGCGTTTTTGAGCCGGTGGAGCGTAAAAGGCTTCGATATACAATTCGAGCAGATCCGAAAGCTGGTTTTGCATCCGATCCCCCAGCGTGAATTTATATTTGCGAGGCAGTTGGTTCAGGAAAGGAATGCTGAATTTCAACAAATCATAGCATTTGGTAATGATGGTCTCGTTTTTCATTTTAAGTAAGATTATGAAAACATATCAAAATCTTTATAGCCAGATCACTTCGTTTGACAATTTACTGCGGGCATCCAGAAACGCCCAAAAAGGAAAGCGATACCAGGACAATGTAGTTCAGTTTAATTTTCAATTGGAAGATGAACTATTGGCCCTCAGGCAAGAACTTGAGGAACGAACCTACCGCCCTGGCCCTTATCGGTCCTTTATGATCCTTGAGCCCAAAGAGCGGATGATCAGCGCAGCACCCTACCGGGACCGGGTGGTGCACCATGCTCTGTGTAACATCACCTCTCCCTTATTCGAGCGGACGTTCATCCATGACAGCTATGCCAACCGAAAAGGCAAAGGAGTGCACGCAGCCATTTTGCGCTATCAGCAATACGCTCGCCGCTACCCATACGTTCTCAAATGCGACATCAGAAAGTTTTTTCCCAGTATCGCCCATGAACTTCTCAAACAGGAAATTCGCTGGAAGATTGCCTGTCCGGACACCCTTTGGTTGATTGACATGATCATTGACAACTCCAATCCCCAAGAAAAGCACATTGTTTATTTTCCCGGAGATGACTTGTTCACGCCCTACCAAATAAAACGGGGATTACCGATTGGGAACCTAACCAGCCAATGGTGGGCCAATGTGTATCTAAACCGCTTTGACCATTATGTGAAAGAAGTCCTCCGAGTGCCAGGATACATCCGCTACGTAGACGATTTCGTCGCTTTTGCGCCGGAAAAAATGCAGCTTCATGAATTACGGAAAAAGATGACGGATTATCTGGCGAGCTTGCGTCTTATTCTTCACCCGGATAAGACCCAAATTTACCAAGTAAAGGATGGCGTTCCTTTTCTGGGATTCAAGGTTTATCCAGAGTACAAGGTAGTTAAGAAGCAAAGTATCCGCAGGTATAAACGCTTCCTTAGGAAAAAACTGAAAATGAGAGCCGAAAGAAAATTATCGCCCGACGAGTTGGAAGCAGGGCTTAACAGCTGGTTGGGACACATACGCTTCGGGCAAAATCTGCGGTTAGAGAATCAAATTTATCGATATCTTTGGAGCCGAGGGGTAAACCTGTTTAGGCACCCGAGTGGTTCGTGGCGGGTCCTGGAACGATAACGCAAACGAATGTCGTTCGTGCTACCGCAACAGGAACAACCCGATCAATCAGAACAACAATATAGGTTTTCGGGTGTCCCGGCACAGGCTAAGCCAGAGTTGCTCCACTCAAGGGTGGGGTGAGCGAGCTATTGTAAGCGCGAGGTTTATCCCGCCTGCATAAGGCGAACACGTCGAAGGTAAGGAGCGGCTGGTACCGCGAGGGAAGGCCGCTCCGCCTGACGCTAAATTCCTTTCGGCTGTCCAGGTCTTTCATATTAGTCGAAGCCTAAAAAAAGGGCCGTATAACTGCACCACGCCCACTCCAACCAAAAGAATCATTTATCCCGACAAAAGAGTCCAAAAAACTCGTGCATGGAATCAACGGCCAAAAAACTACAACCATGGCCGTTTTTTTGGACTCTCTACCGGCGCCAGGCAAGCCTCCTGAAAACCATGAAGGGCCATTCAAAAACAAGAGAAGCCGGCCATAGCGCAGCCAGCCTCTTTATGCTCTCAATGAGTAAAATCCCAGGGATTATACCCAAAAAACTATGCCATGTTTAAGACCCTCTTCGACAAGCTCAGGGTGAAACCTATTCTGGGTATATGCAGGCAATGAGAAAAAGTAAGGAGGAAAGCCGGAGGGCGAGGAAGCCCGGCCTAAGTTCATTCGTTTAACAAGCGGTCCGCTTCAGCTTTCAGGCTTTATCATACAGATACTTCTTTTCGGTTCTGTTCATACAACAGGACTTTCGTTTCTTCTACCTCTTCGATAAAGTAAGGGTTCTTCAGGCTTGGATAATGAGCCATATCCAGTTTCCGCCCCGGGAACAGTTCTAAGAGGCCTGCAATTAAGCCATCCAGGTTATACAAATACCCCCCTTCAGCAATAGCAGGCTTGTCCAATTCGTAGAGGAAATCAATGTCTGAATCGCTCCTGAACTCACCGGCCAGCACTGAACCAAATACCCAGAGGTTCCTTACCTTATACCTACGGCAAAGCTCCTGGATAGCCTGGAGGTTGCTTTTAAGAATGGGCGGCAATATAGCAGTTGTCAGTTTCATATTTTAAAAATACGGAAAATATAGCGCAAAGGTAAAAATTAGAGTGAAAAAGAGGTTGATGGCCCTGGAGCCATATTTGCTCTCTTTTCGGGAGGATTCAAAATAGGCAACCATCAGCTCACCGCCCCATCCGAAAGCTCTCCACCAGGATCTCCTGGCGCAGTAGCTCCAGCTCCATTTCCAGGTCCTTTACCCCCTGTTGCTTCAGCAGCCAGGCCCGTTTCGCGTTCAGGAAATCGCCCGGGCTGATCTCGCCCCGAATGATGATTTTTATCATTTCATTTCCTTCCATAAGGCTTTAACTTCCTAGTTAAGATAAATTGACACATTTGGAGCCTCCCTTTTGACGAGCATACCCTTTTCAGTATTGATGACGCAGAATAATTTGTCAAGCGCTTATTCCAAAAAACCATGCCGAAAAAGAAAGGAGCCGGATTTGAACGTCAAGCGGAAGTTAAAGAGCCCAAAAGGAAATCCTATTTTTTGGGTATTGGGATAAATCTTTATCAGAACTTCTCGCCGCTCAACAATGCTGTCAAAGACGTT
Source organism: Lewinellaceae bacterium (assembly GCA_020636215.1). Lineage (GTDB taxonomy): Bacteria > Bacteroidota > Bacteroidia > Chitinophagales > Saprospiraceae > JACJYE01. The sequence goes on along the minus strand of JACJYG010000015.1, from coordinate 93,048 downwards.
GTGGACATGGCTCGGCTTCTGGAAGAACAATACGATATTGATGAAGCCATTATCATTACTGACCGGGAAGCCACCCATGACAATATCATTGCACATCTGGACGCACTCAAGCAAAAAACAGGCTCCAATGACAAGCTGTTGATCTTCTATTCCGGGCATGGGCACCTTGATGAAAACCAGAAAGGATACTGGATTCCCACCGACGCCGAAAAGGACAATACCGCCCATTACATCCGCAATTCGACAATACGGGATTACATCGAAGACTTTAAGGCCCTTCATACCTTACTGATCTCTGACTCCTGCTTTTCCGGTTCGCTTTTTGTGCGCGGGGTCAGCCGGTCCAGCCTGGCGGTAGAAGAACTGGAAAAACGGAAATCCCGTTGGGCCCTGTGCTCAGGCCGACACGACGAGGAGGTATATGACGGCAAGCCTGGTGAAAACAGCCCTTTTACAACAAGCATTCTGGATACCCTCCGCCAAAGCATACTCCCGAAAATCAATATTGCCAAACTAGCTGATATGGTCATTGAACTGACCCGTTCCAATTATCAGCAATTACCGGAAGGCAACCCTTTGTACGGAGTGGGCCACAAGGGAGGGCAGTACATATTTCGCAGAAAGGCCAATGAAGGGGAAGATTGGGCTGCATGCAAGTCCAGGGATACCCTGAAAGCCTATCAGGAGTTCTTAGAAAAATATCCGGAAGGCAAATACGCTCAGGAAGCTGCGGAATGGATAACCTGGTTAACAGAAGAGGAAGCCTGGAAGAATGCCTGTACCCGGAACACCATTGGCTCCTATGATGACTACCTTGATAAGTACCTCCACGGACGTTACAGCGATGAGGCACAAAGCCGCATCTCGGAACTGCAGGAAGAAGAAGATTGGCAAAGAGCGTTGAACGCCGATGATTTACCGGCTTTTCGGGCTTATGTACGAAAATATACGAAAGGGAAGCATAGCCGGGATGCTTTTGAGAAGATCAAGGCCATCCGGAAAACATTAAAAGAAGAGGATCTCTGGGAACGTGCCCAAAAGAGGAACACCCTATCTGCTTATCAGGGCTATTTGGAAAAATATCCGGCCGGCCGGTTCCGGGAAGAAGCCATGCAACAGATACAGCAGTTGGGAAGAGCAGAGCCGGCGACAAAAGAGCCGGCCAGGGAAACACTGGAGGCCCCGGTTTTGCCAGAAGAACGACAATGGGCTGAAGTTCAAAAAACCGACACCTACCAGGCATTCATGGATTACATTCAGAAGTATCCGGAGGGGAAATTTGCTGCCCAGGCCCGCAAAAAGGCCAGTGACCTGGAACAAGTTGCCTGGAATCATCTTCAAACACAAATGGACATCAGGCGGAAAGGGGAGAACGAAAAAATAAGGCTCCTGGAGCAATACTTAAAGGATTATCCCGGCAGCCAGCATAACATTGCCGCTAAAAAACAACATGACAAGCTACTTGTTGAGTGGTCCCAAAAAGCCCGAAAGCGCGGCAGGTTTTGGCAGTTCTTGTTAAAAAAGGAATAAACACATGACTACCCCAAGGAAAGCATCAGGAAAGCACGTCACCGTAATTTATACATCAGGTGGTCATAGTAGCCTTCGAAAGCTGGAGGATCAGATGCAAACCCTTATCGAGGAAAAGCGGATCGGTAGCATAGATCCTGTTGAAGTTTCCGATTTTAATACATTGGAAAGCGATCAACTGGCAGCACAACTCCGGCAATCTGGCATGGCCATTTTACTGGTCACCCAGGATCTTCTTCCCTTGCGGGACAAACTCATAGACGTGGCTCAGGGCACTTATAACGGCGAAAGGGATCTTATCATTGCGGAAGTCCTCGTCAGCTCCGTTAATTTTCACGGCGAGGTGGTCAGCTTACCGTCTTCCCTCAAGCCCGTTGAGGATTGGGAAAACCAGGAAGAAGCCTGGAAGAAGATACAGGGCGACCTGAAAACAATGCTGCCGGTTGCAAGCCAAACTCCTCCAATCAATAAAAAGATCTTATGGGGAATTGGTGCGCTATTGCTTGTTGGGTTATTCTATGTTTTTTTTGGGAATAAGCTTTTTTCTCCAGAACCAACAACCAAAGAAACGGCTATACTAAACATCACCAACCCAGAATTCGATTTCGGTAGGGTAGAGGAAGGAGAAGCAATAAAACATATTTTTGAAGTCACCAATTCCGGCAATATTCCTATTAATATTCGTGATTTAAGATGTTCTGATAGGATAAATATTGCCAGGTGGGATAAGAGCCCCCTGGCTCCCGGTGAAAAAAGAGCAATTGGCGTAAACGTGAATACCAATGATCAGGTGGGAGCTTTTCAAGGGCAAGTAGAAGTAGTGGCCAATACTACTCCCCCAGAAACCATTTTGAGAATCACTGGCCACATTACCGCCTCAGAACCGAAACCGGCCGTTCAAACGCAATCACCACCAATACTGAATTATTCCTTTGCAGGAGAAGTCCTAAAAGTAACCGTTTCAGAAGGAACACCCCCTTATCAACTTATTCTGGTTAAAGGGCAGCAGGTCAAATATGAGCAAACTCTCCAGCAACCATGTACCCATCGCATCGCCCTCACTCCTTTTCGACAAGAAGCCGGAACTTACTACTTGAAAGTCACCGATAAACAACAAAAATCAGCCACCAAAAGCCTGATGATTGATCCCCCTTCAGGGTCATCTGAGGCGGAAATTGCAGAAACAAGTGCCTGGCAAAAGGCCAGCTCGGATAATACCATAGCAAGTTATCAAGGCTATTTGGAAAGATATCCTGGCGGCAAATATGCAGATACGGCCAAGGAAAAAATCAGGAAACTCGAAAAGGAAGCAAAACCGAAATACGGCTCGGTCACCGATCCCCGGGATGGACAAAAATACAAGACAATTCAATTAGCGGGAAAAACATGGCTTGCAGAAAATCTGAACTGGAAATCTGCAAACTCCTGGTGTTATGATAACAATCCTGAGAACTGTAAAAAATATGGGCGATTGTATCTCTGGGAAGCAGCCGTGGAAGGATGTGAAAATCTTGGGCCCGGCTGGCATCTTCCCTCGAATGAAGAGTGGGATGATCTGGGGTATTCTTTCGGGACAGGGAGAACTTTTGAAGACCTGAAAAAAGCTTATACGGCGTTAATCGAAGGTGGAAACAGTGGGTTCAATGCACTGCGGGCAGGTATCTACTATACTGATGAAACTGAGTTTAAAGGTCTAGGGAAATATGAGCTCTACTGGAGTTCCACCGACTTTTCATCGCACATTTCAGGAAAAGGTCCTAAAGGAGGAGCATATTATTATCGGTTATACCCTCATCCGGGCGTGCTGAACCAAACTACAACAGGTAAAAAGTTCCGGGGCGGCTCTTGCCGTTGCGTGAGAGACTAATAGGATTTTATGAGTAAAAAACCCAAAAAATGAAAACTATCACCACCATAATGATTGCTGTACTCCTCGCATCGGGGGGTAGCATAGCCCAGGAAAACGAAAAATCGCTATTTGTAGTGTTGACCGCCGATGAAGCCGAGGTGGCTTCCGGGGAATACGTCTATTTTAAAGTACAGGTTAATAATGAAATGGAAGAACCAGCTGCCGGAGTCTCCATTACCATGAAAGCAAACGGTGGGGAGTTTGTCTCTTCCAATAAAAGTGAGGTGCTTGGTAAAACCAACGAAAAAGGTGCTTTTAGCGCTTTCTGGCAGGCGCCTCCTGTGTATGGAGAAGAAACTTTTATCGTTAAGGTAACAGGAGGAAAAGAAGGGTACAAACCGGACGGGCATTATAGCAAAATAACCGTGCATCCCGAAGAGAAGGAGATACAGGCCAGCCTTTCCTACAGGCCTAACTTCTCTGAATGCGGCGCCACCGAAGTATCAATTCAGGTAATGGATCAATATGGCAACCAGTTGCCGGGCGCAACCGTCTTGCTGGAGGCCAGAGAAGGAACCTTTGAAAAACAGGGATTGCAGCGAGAGATCCGTGGGGTAACCAATGAAGAAGGCGAAGTTCGACTCAACTGGTATGCCGTCCACGGCTATGACGTTATGAAAACCCGGATTACGGCTAAGGTACAGGCCGCCGGTTACAACGATTGTGAGATCACCCAGGAAGTCAGTGCCGTTGGCGACTTCGATACCCCTGCGGGCAAAATTGACTGGATTAATGAAGGGGCGAAAGAAAAGGCGGGTATATACGGATATGTCCGGCTTCCATACTGCCACGACTATGAAGTGATCCTGTGTGGAATGAGCAAAAACTGTTTTTTCAAAGATACCACTGACCCGGACCGGGGAGAATGCGTGTACATCATTACCGGCGTGCCCGAGGGATGGTACGAACTAAAGTTACGGTATCTCTATCCCGGAAAAGGGGACGATTTGTACGGCACCTACCGCAAGGAAGTCTATTTACGAAGTGGGAAGTCGAAACGACTGGACCTGAGATGGTAAGGGAAGTTAAGTGTTTCTGAAAAAGTACCGAATGATAAGATCACGATCAAATAAGGAAGCTTGGCCGAAGAAGAGCCATCAAAGGGTCCAACCTGGAAGTGGTGGTCAATATAGGACCCCAGGCCCCTATCAGATTGACCTTGCCGATGAGAAATTGCCATCCAATCAGCCCTTTGGCCCCAGAAAAGAAACGATCACCGAACGAGGAGTAGAGCAAATAAAACAAAAAGTGATACAAAAGAGCATCGCTTATGCCTGGCTTAACCGAAATAGCAACCGCATCTATCAGCTCAAAAGCAGATATGAGCTCAACATGTTGTTACTTTCAGAAATAGGAGGAGATATTCCCGCCTTGAATACCGCCGAAATCGATGACATACTGGATACGTGGCTGAAAGAGCAAGGACATTTCCTGGAATCGGCAGCCTCTTATAACAGGGAGGCATTGGAAGCGCGGCTGGAAGAGCTATTTGGAGGAAAGGCTAAATGTAAAATTTTTGGCAGCACACTGGAGATTAGCCTGGAAGGAATAAAAATTGAAACGCCGATATATGAGGACTTGAAAATGACAACAGGCCTGGATCTGGAGCCAAAGCTTAATGCCCAAATAACTTACCGCGGGTTTGGCCTTAAGGGAGAAAGTGACTTCAGTGATTTTGAAGTGAAATTTTTCTACAAATATGGAAAAGAAGTCCGCAAAGGAATACCTGAATTGGGCAGTGATTTGAGATCTGCCTGGGAAACCAAGGAAGGAAAAAAGGCAGAAAGTGAGGGACCAGATTTCCTACCGGAAAATGTAAAGCAGTTCATAGAGGAAATCAAGCCGAAGCTCAAACAACTAGCAGGTATCTTCAAAAGCCTCAAAGAGATCAAGGAATATGCAGAGGGGCAATCTGGCTTCGGATTAGAAGGGGGGGGTTACCTAAAGGGCCCTTTGACGAAAGAAGAAGCCCCGGAGCCGGATATGGATGTGTATCTGTACGAGCCAGGGCCTGTTCCCCAAAGCCCCTGGAATATGGGGATATACCTGAAAGTGGGTTTTTAGACGGCTACTGGTGTCTAAAGCTGAAAAAATAGAACCATGCCCAGATCATCAAAACGTCAGCAGGAAGAAACAGCGACTGCCAGTCGTTTGACTCAGGATGCACCTACTTCCAAGGGGCGCGTACTTTCGCCACCTGCCTACGAGGTCGGCTTGGCTGATGGGCCGGTTATTCGAAGAAAGAAAAAAGAAGACGAAGAGTTAAAAAAGAAACTGCCTATTCAGGCTAAACTAAAAATGGGCCGGGCGGATGATAAGTATGAACGGGAGGCGGATGCTATTGCGGAAAAGGTGGTGAGGGGGAATCCGGAGGATTTTCCTTTAGCAAATCAAATTACGCCATTGGATGGGGTGAGCAGGGAAAGCGGTTTTCAAACAGTTCCGGCGAGTGTCGAAAAGCAAATCAGTGCTTCAAAAGGTGGTGGGGTTCCATTGCCGGAGCATACTCGGTTACAGATGGAGGAGGCTTTTGGGGTGGATTTTAGTGGAATAAAAATACATGCAAGTTCGGAGGCTGTACAGATGAACCAAGAAATAGGTGCTAAAGCGTTTACTCTAGGTCGAGATTTGTTTTTTAATAAGAGTCACTATAAACCAGAAGCAAGCAAAGGAAAATGGTTGCTTGGACATGAGTTAGGACACTTTGTTCAGCAGGAGAAGTATCAATTAAATAATGAAAAAGAACCTTCAAATAGGTGGGGCATTCAAAGGAAGAAGAAAAAATCAGAAGAAAAGGAAACCTATTCTTTAGAAGAATGCCCATGGACCTGTGAAGATTGCAATAAGTGGGAGGAAGAAGACCTTGCTGCAAAAAGAAATGCGAATCCAAAAATTATAAAAGCAATAAAACAAGAGTATAAAAATTGTCGATCCTACTGTGAAGGTGGATGGCAAAAATATGACATACCTACCCATCTAAAAAAACATAAGGAATTTTGGAGGATTTTTTCGTCTATGATTCATACTACTTATGTAGTTGGTACTACTATTAAAGATAAGGATAAAAAAGAAGCCTATCTTTCTAAGAGAAAAAAAGAGATCTGGAAATACCTGGACAGGACAATGACCAATAAAGCGTTTTGGAGGGCAGGTATAAGAGGATATAAGTAATTCTTAACCGACCAATAAAAGCAGTGATATGCCAAAGTCCTTGAAGAAAACACGAGAAGAAAACACGATCACTAAACCCGAAAACAAGGAAAATCCTTCATCGAGAAGTCAATCTTTGTACCCTCCATGTTATGAAATAGCCCTTGCGGACAGCCAGTTGGCTCAGCAAAAGTTAAAAATGGGGCAGCAGGATGATCAATACGAACGGGAGGCGGATGCCATTGCGGATAAGGTTGTGAGGGGGAATCCGAAGGATTTTCCTTTGGCTAAGCAGATTACACCATTGGACGGGGCGAACAGTGAAAGTGGTTTTCAAACGGTTCCGGCGAGTGTCGAAAAGCAAATCAATGCTTCAAAAGGTGGTGGGGTTCCGTTACCGGAGCATACTCGGGTGCAAATGGAGGAGGCTTTTGGGGTAGATTTTAGTGGAGTTAGGATACATACAAACAGGCAAGGAATTGAAATTAATAATGTTTTGAATAGTAAAGCCTTCACTTATCAAGGGAATATTTATTTCAATCATTTAAATAACAAATTTAACACTTTTGAAGAGCAAAAATTAGTAGCCCACGAATTGACTCATACACTTCAACAAACAAATGGTCAGCCTACAATTCAGACGAAAAGTACAAAGTCCAAGAGAAAAAGAAACCCTAAAAAAAGAAGATATAGGAGAAAAAAAAGAGGTTGGAATAGAGAAGAAGTTGCTAGCGACCATATGATCGTTTTGTTCAAGCCATTTGCGGATCCTAAAAAATATCTCCATTTTCAATCCTATGTTTATAGTGCTATACTTAGGCATATGGAATTTATGAATTTACCTTTACACTGGGGGCCTGATTTGTTAGGGTCTAAACACCAATATAGAAGAAGGGAATATGACATTGAAGGCTGGGCTCGGCCAACTAATAATTTCAAGAATGCGGTTTGGGATAAAGCTCTTAAAATATCACCTGTTCCACAATATTTACATCTAGATTTTGATATTGTTAAAGGAGCGACCTGGAAAGAATCAAGTATCATGTTTAGGATTCGAGAAAAAGATTTTATTAAGGACAAAACAAAATCACAAGTCGAAATAATTGAAAGTAATGCACCCAAGCCCATTGAAATTAAAAAGCCCAAACACAAGGTTACAAGTTTAGATAAAATCAACCTTTGGGATTGGAAACAACTTGTCCATTTAGGGTTGGACCCCGCCCTAATACCTGAGTTACTTATGGCAAAAGCTATAGTAAATTCGACTTCATTCCCCATCGTAATTGTCTTTTCACAAGTAGCGGATATTGCAGTTAAAAATTCTATTGAATCAGGATTTGCAGTGTCAAAAGAAGGTGTTTTCTCTTTCAAAGGAGAGGGAAAACAATTTGGTCTTGAATCTGTAGCAGCTTTTTCAAAATCAGTCACCGTTATCAAAGGAAAAATCGATGATTTTACAGGTATATCATTTTCGATAAATTTTTCAGTATCCTATCATGGGTTCTCAGGCAATTTGGGTGCAATATTTGATAGAAATTGGAATTTTGTTGGATTGAAAGTAGGACCTGGCTTTTCATTTGGCACAGCGGTGGGAATATACTTCGAAATTTCGAAAACGGGGAAAGGTCATGTTAATCCTTTCTACCCTTTCTTACCCGAAGATGCAAAATAGGTCCTATATCTTGTATACATACGCTTCACACCATCCGCCCCTCCTTCCCATACTCCCTTTTAATCCCCGCCAGCAAATCATCAGCTTTAACCACCCCCGAATTCTCCAGCGCCCGCAGCGAAGCATACCGCACCACATTCATAATCCCCCCGCCGGAAAGCTCATAGGTAGCTGCCAATTGATCCAGGTCGACTCCGGCAGCCAGCTGGGCCTTGGGCGAAAACCCCTGCCGCCAAATACGCAGCCGCTGCTCCGGTTTCGGCATGGGGAAGCGGATCATCGACTCAAAGCGGCGGGTAAAAGCATCATCGAGGTTTTCGCGCTGGTTGGAGGCGAGGATGACGATGCCACCGAAGGTCTCTACCCGCTGGAGCAGAAATGAAACTTCCTGGTTGGCGTAACGGTCGTGAGCGTCGCGGATCTTGGTACGCCGGCCGAAGAGGGCGTCGGCCTCGTCGAAGAAGAGGATCCAGTCTTTGTATTCGGCCTGGTCGAAGATGCGAGCCAGGTTCTTTTCCGTCTCGCCGATGTATTTGGAGACGACCAGGGAGAGATCCACCTTGTAAACCGGCCTGCCGGTACTTTTACCCAGCAGGCAGGCGGTCATGGTCTTGCCAGTACCCGGCGGGCCGTAGAACAGGCAGCGATAGCCGGGGCGCAACTTACGGGCCATGCCCCAGTCGTTCATCAGCGTGGGGCCGTGTTTGATCCATCCGGCGATCTCCTCGATCTCGCGGAGGGTGCGTTCGGGTAGTACTAGGTCCGTCCATTCCTGCTGCGTTTCGATGAGCTGAGCGGGAAAACGGGCCCCGAAACGAGGCCGGTATTCTTGTCCGGTGGTAAACCAGTGCAGGTAATCAGTCGATAATTTCAGGGCGCCGCTAAGGGGAGGCCCCGCGTCTTTCCCATGATCCAACTCCAGGATCTGGAATTTACTAAAAGGGTGATCAGCGTGAAAAAGCCGGGCGGTCTCCAGCCCTCCGCCAATCTCCTTTCCGGAGAGGATGAATACCAGGGTCTGTCCAGTCGGTAAAAAACCGGGGTGACGTGGGTGCGTATAGCCGCCAAATTCGGAGAAAGGCCGGTCGAAAGTGGCGTTCTTGGTGAAAAAGACATCCAGCAGTTCCGGCTGCAGGTGGGGGGCCTGGCTAAGCATGAGGGCTATTCTTTCTGCAAAGCCGAAATCGAATTCCCGGATGCAGTTGGCGTAAGAAGAATCTCCCAGTTCCGGTGGAATCACCTCGTGGATATCTTCGAATGTCGTATCAATGCCAAAATACAGGTTGAGCCGTACATTGAGGACTTCCCGGAACCAGGTGAGTTCCTTTTCCAGGTCCTCCGCGATCACGGGGGCAATGCCAGAGGCCGGATTGATCGTTCTTATCATGGTTTTCTTTTCCATAGTTCTTCTTGTGTACTACCATTCCACATACAACACAAAGTCCATCCACGGCAGTTTGATGATTTTGAAACTCCAGGGGAAGCGGTCCAGGACAAGGTCATATGTTTCCCGCTCTATACGTAACATCCAATGGCCATCTTCGAAGCTGAGGATACCCTGCCGTTGCAGGAAGGTATTGCGAAATCCCCCGATCGACATATTGCGCAGAATGGGGGCATGAGCGATGACGGCTTCCAGGAACCTGTCGCAGGCCTCCAGTTCTGCATCCTCTAGCTCGAAATCTACCTCAAATGGGTCCTCCAGATCGATGCCGCAGATGATTTTATTTAAAGGGAGCAGGTACTCAGGAGGATCGGCCTGGCCACTGGCCAGGTATTGCAACGTGGCGGCCGCCCGATGAGGCGCTGCTGCATCGACAAAGGTTTTATCCTGCATCAGGCCCAGGTTCTCAAAAAAACGGGGTAGGAAAGGCCAGAGGATAACCAGGCCGGCGTTGTGGATGTAGAGCTCGTCGGTATCTCCGGCGGCCTTTACGCCAGCTACTTCGACGAATGGCTCCTCATCCAACAAGTGCATTCGCTCCCTTTCTTTCACACCCATCGCGCCATCTTGTCCACCGAGCAATGTAATTGCTTCCGGCAGTGAACTTTGAAGCCTGTGAAGGGCCTCTTTTCCACCTCCGTCGGCGCCATTTTCCTCCGAAACACAATTCGCGCTCTTCGTATCAGCCAAAACAACTTTCCATTGTTCCAATGAAAAACCGAAATGAGAAGCGAGGTGCAGCACCACCCATTTATCGAACACCACTTCTTCCCGGGATGCTACATCACTGACCGTAACGGCATAGAAAATCCCCTTCCAGATCTCCCGCCGCAGCCTCTTGAACGGAAGCGTGCGCCAGGCCGGGACCACGGCAACCAGCGCGATCAAATCCGAATAGAGTCTTTTACCAAAGTCAAAGAACTGCCGATCAATGGCCTTCAGTAGTTCCAGGAGCAGATCGTCGCTGAAATGGTAGATCAGCCGGTTGAGGTATTTTTCTTCGCGGATGGGAGCGAGCACCTGGCGAATAATCGTCCCTGGTTGCCTCGTCAACAAATGCCGGACCGCTTTGCTCAGTAGTTCCGGATCTTCACTGTCCGCCCACCAAGGTAAAGCGCCAGTGTGCAGGAAATGCTGAAGGAGTTCCAATTGGGAAGCAGTACGGAAGGAACCTTTCGACGAAGAATCTGTCCTTTCCTGTCGCCGGATAACCTTGGCAAGTTCGGATTTCAGGTGGCGATGCATCTTTTCCTCCAGGTCCTGCCCAAGCCGCTTGGGGTCCAGTTCGCCGAGATCCAGTAGGAGTGTGTCGATCCGGATGAGGGTATCCGGTGCCAATTTGCTGCAATAGCGGTCGATGAGGGGCAGGATGCGTTGACGGAAGATGCGGCCGGCTTCCTGTTGCAAAGCCCAGGCATCTTCCCGGTTTGAGACGGTTAGCTCGATGAGCTGTTCCCGGATGATATGTTTTTGTGGCCGCATCTAATTTTTACACCCAATCGCACCCGTGAATCTCTCCCGGGTACTTATTGGTAGCCGTTTCATTATTTTCATCCTCGTGTACTACACTATCCTTAGCTACGTTACCTATTCCTTCATCAAGTTTCCAGTAAGCATAAAGTCCAGGTTCTGTTCCGGCCAAGCGGATCCATCTATTTTCACACACTTCGGTGATCTCAAAATCACCTCTCCATGCCCGAATATCAGCGAATGTTCCGGATAAGCGGACATTAGAACTTTGAATCCTACCAAAAGCAAGGAAGCTAATCGGGAATTCAGCCAGAGCATTTTTTCCTTCTGCTGAGAGTAAAAGTTCGCCATCCAAATAAATCGCCATTTCACCCTTGGTAAAATCCTTCAGGAATACCCAATGCACCCATTTCCCCATATATGCTTGCCAATCAATCGGGCTGTACAACAAATCATTTGCACAACATCTAAATGCGATTTTATTTTTTTCCAGCATGATGTCCAAGACAGGAAAGTCTCCCTCAATAGTGGAAATTCTACCCTGGACAATTCCAAGAGTAGTTGGAGAAGGAACATTCTCAGGAAATTTCAATTCTTCTATTCGCATCCAGAAAGAGAGTGCAATCTGCTGTTTATTAAGGGGCAGCTCTATGTTCTCTATACTAAAATGATCACCACTTCTTCGGGACATCAGTCCGTGGATAATCTCCTGTTTTTTGGAGATGCCCAGGAATTCATTGAGCCATTCCGCTTCAGTCGCGGCAACCAGATCATTGGTAATCTTTTCCCGCCAGGAAAAGTAGTGAGCCAGAAAGCCTACCATCTGGCCTTCCTTCTCTATCCAATATACATAGGGCGTGATATGAGCAGGTGTTTCCTCCTGGACCATCTCTTCGACAAGGCTGCGCATGTTGGCCCCACGGAATTTTTCCTGCCATCCCGGAAAAATGAGGCTGAGCTGGAATGACCAGGGGTCATGATAAGCTTTATCTAATTGAATCCATTTACCAACATCTGACAGTATCCTATTTAGATTTCTTCCTCCAAAGGCCAGATCATTCAGGCTCGTCCCTTTTCCCGGATTAACTGTTCCAATTTGGATGGCGCCTCCCGCCCCTGGTTGCCCGGGAGAGAAATGTCCAGGCAGGATGGGGCCGGGCAGAATAGGGCCGGGTGAACTTTCCTCCTTGATAAGTACAGCGAACCGATCAGCTTCAACTTCCTGTACCGAATAACTTCCGGCATATTTTTCTGGTTTCAGGACCTTAATTCTATTTCCTTTCTGAAGCATATGCTCCGGGGAGACACACCAAAGTTTCTTTATAGAGGAATCCGGATCATCGACCGGTTCTTTATAATAAGCAGTCATAGAATGAATGAAGGTCATCCAAGCCGGCTGGTATATGGAAGGCTGCTCTTGCTTTGAGGTGTCAGGGCGGATCAAAAGGTGTTCTAATAAATAAAAAGCATCTCTCCCAAATGCGGTTTGAATTTGATCAATGACATCATCAACCACCTCCTGAACAATTTCTTCACTTGCAAAGTATTCAATGCGCCGGCCCACTTTTTCCCCGTCCGGATTAAATACCTGAAAATAATACCTAGGGGTTTCTTCACCCGTAGGCATAATTTCAATACCCTCGCCTTTAGAAAGCTGCCAGATGGCCCATGCCAATGCTTTATGACATTCTAAGGAACTGGCATAAGCAGTATTGCTACTTAACAGGGCTTTTCTACTTGTTCTGCTCCGAATCTGAAAATAATATTTGACCGGCTGTCCTTCCGGGCGTCCATAAACATCGATAATAAGGTTTTGAGCTACAGCGGGCCTTCCTCTTTCGATACCCAGTAGCAAGCCAAGCCGTTTCTCCAGGCCGGAATAATTGTCGGTGGTCCCAATATCCTCTTTATGTGTGTAGTTGAATCCCTGACCCCGGCCCGCGCTTATTTTGGGATAACTTAGTAAGAGTTTCCTTTTTTGCTTAAGGAGGTTAATCCTGTTGTCTTTGCACCGTGAGTCTCCGATCAACAGATCAAGGTCTGGATATTGCTCGGCAAAGCGGGCCAGCAAGTGGTCCAGGCGTCGATTTTGCCGGTCTTCTTTGTTTATTAACTGATCATTCCCTTTTTCCAGACAAGCCAAATGGCGTGTTAACCGGTCGGCCGGCGTCGTTTCTTGAGTCTCCCGTAGACAGCTATCATTCGAATCGACGAGTAATTCTTCAAATCCGGGAATGCCGTCCGCACCGGCCAGATGTTGGAAGAAATAAATTTCCTCGCCGGCATAATCCAGGGCGAACAATTTCCGGGTGTTATCAAGCTGAGAAAAATAATTGGCCAGGAGTTGCTCAAATAAAGCAAGGTAGGCTTTCAGTTGTTTGGCTTGCGCCTTTCGCTTTTCGGTCGCTTTGGCCGGGAGGCCGTTCGGACCGATACCATAATTTTGGGGGAAGTCGTGGGTGATGGAGAAATAGCGGCCCGGGTTGCGGAACTTACCCTGGGGAACCGGCAATTCATCCGTAGTTGATGAAGGCTCCTCTTCTTGACCTTCCTCCTCACCTTCCACAGGGGGCTCAATTTTTCTTTCCGAATCCCATATCTTGCGATGTTTCTTGAACATCCGAAGGTGGAGATAGCCCAGGCTTGGGGCTTGTTTCTCTTCCAGTTTAAGGTACTGCTTTTCCGGAAAATCTTCGCTAAGTGGATCGTCGGCAGTTTCGAGATCATAGGATTCGAGTTCGGACGCATCCGGCTTACCCATCAGGATCTCCCTTACTACCTTCACTTCCGGCATATCCATCAGCAGGTGGAGTAGGTCGGAACAGCGCAGGGAAGTTCTCTTTTTATGCTTGACCAGTTCTTCGTTATCGATAAAACCGTTTGCCAGTAAGGAACCCTGAAAAATCTCATCGGGGCGGTATCCTTTGGCCAGCATTTCAGCAAGCGTATAAAAACGGATGGACGGCGATACCCAGTTGGCAAGGCTATCCCAGATATTTGCTTCCAGTGTTGTCGGGTCGCTTTGAACATCAACTTCTACGTCGATCCTCAGCCCAATACGTTCTTTTGGCAGAATAATGGGCTGGAGAAAATCTTCGCAAAGGTTGCGGTTCTGGTGGAGGGTATTCGCTATGGCATCCGCGTCGGGTTCCTCCTCATCTGGTTCGATCAGCACCTGAAGAAACCCGTTGAAATGGGCAAGGTCACTGTTATCCGGCAAGAGTTTAAACCACAATTCACCGTATTCTTCGTTGTAGGTTATCTCTGAAGTGGCTAAAGGCACGGCGCCCAGCCAGGCATTCTTCACGCCCGGCAGGTCGATCAGCAGCTTACGATAATCACGAATGGTTACCGGCTTACCGGGCAGGATCTCCGAGGCTGTAAAGAATGGCTTGAGGTTTTTCCGGCCGTTTTCCGCCAGCAGGTCCTCCATTTTGAAGCCCAGCCGGTAGGTCAGGTCGGAGATGGCGTAAGCCAGGTGCTCCAAGATGGTGATGCCGGGGTCGTGGAGGTTGAGGTCGGTCCAATTACCTTTGCCATAAAGGCCCTGTCCATTTTTTAGATCGAGAGAAATTATTGTGGAATATTGATCCTTCATATCATACCTAAGCTGTTTTATTTAATTGTAGAATGGCAACGACTGTTGCTTTGCCTGTAAAGGCTAAATTAGTATGGGTTCCCAATGTGACATTTACGGTTCTTGAGAAGGAAGAGAAAGTCGTATCATCAATCTCAATTTTCGAAATAATTCCAGCATCACTTTTAACGCTAGTTGGTTTGACTTCAAAGTGGGAGAAGAAAAACCAGGAATTCAGAATTTCATATAATGAGTTCACTGAGAATGTACTTTTTTTGGTCACCGTTCCGTTTCCAGCAAATTCGAGTAAGCCTCCATCCATAATTTTGTATATGGGAACTCCCACCATCTCAATACCTTCTTCAAATTCCACTTTATTCAATCTGTTGACGTTGTGAGGATGCTTTGAGAATTTGACTTCTCCAATTATGTTCAAAGCCTCAGTATTAATAGAAGCGATCTTCCCTAAATACACACAACCGGTTGTATCTATCTTTACCTGCTCATTTAATTGTTGACCGTTATTGGTAAAAAAACTCAATTGCCCTGTACTATTTTCATCGAGTTTTCCAGCAACAATTTTAGCTAACAGATACTCTTTGCCCGGGGAAGGCAGAGCGTCAAAATCTGCAAATTCGATGGAGGCGACTTCACTATTGGCGAAGTACCTGGAACCTCTGATTTTTATTTTTGCAGAACCACCAGATGTTTCCTTTCTGCTGAACTCAGCCAGTGTGAGGAATTCCTCCTCTGAATTAGCAAATTCAACATGCAACGGGGCTCTTGGCGTTGAAGTGCCTACACCTACATTTCCATTTTTTTTCACTGTCAGCCTCGACGATAGCTGCAGTTTCTCGCTGCTAATTGGGGTATCTTTGGAGGTGTTTCCTTCCAGTGAGAGAAACCTTAGTTCTCCCCAATTGATATATATTCCAGCAAAACCATAGTTACTATTGTTATCATAAGCGGTTCGGAGTTGATCGGCGGTTTCGTTGTTCTCTGTTATTCTGGCTAAATAGATATTAGATCCGTAAAGGGCTCTACCTCCACTTGTCCCTGAAATAATGGCTCCTGCCGCATTGTGTCCAACTTGAAGAACCGGCTTCTCCGGGTTGGATACTTCTAAAGGGAAATTCTTCGATCTTATCCCTATACCAACCCTGCCTTCTACATCGACAGTCATAACGTCTCTAACACTTTCATTACTTGCTACCCGGATATACAAGGATGAACCTTCGGGAGCAGGGGCTTTATAGTCCCCAAAGGTCAGAAATAAGCACCCTCTGGAAGTCGGTTTGAAATAATCGGCAGGACGAAGAATGATATAAGCGCCTTTATATTCTTCCGGATGGGCTTGGATTTGTAAGCCTCTATGTTCGCCAAGTATATTTGCTCCGCCATAAATTCGCCCATCCCCATCGGAGTGTTGAATTTGCAGTTGGTGATTCAATCTCAGCGCATATTTCTTATCTCTGATTGCATTAATCGTAAGAGGGTTAGGCCCTTTGAATAGAGGATCAGGAAGGACAATGGCATCATTGGCAAGGTTGATCGTAGAATCAAAAATTGATGCGTAATCTGCTCCGGATGGGCATTGATGATCTGAAAACTTCACTTTTAACTCTTGTCGAGTTTTCATATCCTTGGTAGTTTATAAGCAACAAGATCCACAGACCTTTAGAATTGACTCCTAGATTTGTTTAACAGCGTTAGAAATCAGATTGATGGCCTCAAACAAGCTTTGCGTGGATTTCAACAATGTAAGTCTACTTAAATTGCCAGCTAACGCATAATTGTTATCTATGGAGACCACGTTTCCCAATTTATAGAACGAAGAATTTTCTATCGGCTGCCATTGGTTATCAATTAGCCTAAAAAAAACAAAAGCATCAGGTTTTGGCGTGAAATCGTTATCACCGCCGGCCATTGCTTTGTCACCAAAAATGGAAACCGTTTCAATTCGCAAGGGGTACGGCACCGAACTATCTACACAGACAAGTTCCCATACAGAGCCATTGAACTGAAAAAAGCTCACTAGATTAGTTTTGCCGTCACCTACTATAGCGTTTTTGCCCGAAATGGAAACTGAACTTCCAAAATCTGATCCTCGAACCGAATAATCCGGGGAGAATTGTTCTCTTTGCACCCAACTATCATTTGAAAATTCAAAAAAGTAAACCTTCCCTACTTTTGTGCTTTGGTTTGGCGCACCGACAATCGCGTAAATACCATCTATTGCAACCGAAAAGCCCATCTTTTCGCCATTCTGCAATCCAAAAAACTTGCCCCCTGCACTAGCTGAAACCCTGGTCCATTTATCATCCTTCAATTCAAAAAAATAGATTGCACCTTTCTCATTGCCACGCTCACTATTGTTGGGCGCCCCCACTATTGCGAATGTTTCACCAATAGAAACTGAAGAACCAAACTGCTCATAATTGGAATCTCCAGCAAACTTTCCACCTTCATCCTGGACTATCGCCTCCCATTTGTGTTCACTCGCCTTTTTTAGCATATAGGCTGCTCCATTCATATTGTTTTGTACAGGGCCCGGTGCGCCTACTAAAGCGTAGTCATCATTAAGATCCACTGAAAATCCGAATCTATCACCGGAGATTTTACCTTCGATGAGCCCCCCAAGGTCTTTCCTTAATCTATTCAAAGTTCTCTCATACCTTCTATAAATACAAATTGCCCCCTTTTCACTTTCATAATCATGATCTCCGATAATAAAGTAATCACCATGCAATTTTGCCGAAAAGACATAAGAAATATCTTGTACCTGCTCTTGATCCAGGATTAACCACAAGTCTGAAGATGAGGTTGCAATTCTTAATTTATT
The DNA here is from genome assembly GCA_020636215.1 of Lewinellaceae bacterium. GTDB lineage: Bacteria > Bacteroidota > Bacteroidia > Chitinophagales > Saprospiraceae > JACJYE01. The sequence continues at coordinate 75,454 of JACJYG010000015.1, read as the reverse complement.
GATTTCGATATTACCCTGTTTTGAAATCAGAATACTTGGGTTTGAATCATCACTTGGAGAAATTTTCAGAATATCATGATTGGGAACGCCCCTTAACTCAAAAGAAGCCAGAGGGTTAAGGTCATTTGAATTAATCGAAACCCGTCCGTCGGTGGTAATAAAAAGATTACTTAAGCTATAGGTGTTTTCGGTAAATACAATATTTAATCCAGATGCCGTATTGGGAGATTCCTGATCATCATTTAATTTAAGTAACCACGAATTATCAGCTGTTTCTGAATTAGAAACAAGTTTCATTAAATGATTTTTCTCATTTGCGCCTATTATTAAAGGGTTCCCATTCAGAGGAGGAAGGATGTTGTCATCGAGAAAGTTTATAGAAGAATTAAATACCTCCGAATAGGCATCTGCATTAGGGCAAGCTCCAGTATAGAATAACTTATTTGAAAGGTCCTTTCTAGTTTTCATTTAAAAACTGTTTAAATATCATGGTCCACACCAATTATTTCATAGCCAATACCTTTATAATCATCCGGATCATAATCATCATATTTTACGGGGCCAATATGGTGCTGTTCTGCAGAAACCAAAATCGAATCCGGGAAACGTACCTCTGCCCAATTATCATAAGTTACACAGCCGCGTTTATCGCTAGGGCATAAGTACTGTTGGACCAGCTTAAAATTCACGACATAATCCACATAAGGAAGCTTTTCAATAAAATGTATGACCGCTGCATTATAAATCCTACTTCCAAAGGAGATGTCAGCCCCTTTTTCAAAAGCCCAGGGCGACAGGAATCGCTTTAAAGCCTCATTCAACTCCTTCTGCAAATAATTAAACTCCGCCTCTAATCCCTTTTGAAACCGGATGTCCATGCGATAGCAGATGTGCTCATAACGGGGGTTTTGCACCTTGACTTTGGTAAAGGGTGATGTATGCTCCTCCAAAAAGGCCTGGATCTCTTCCAGCATAGCCCGTGGAACTTTGGGCTCTAACGGAAAAAAAGGCTCCATATTAGAAATATCGGGAATGACCACCAGACGTACGTCCGGCCGCGCGGGATCCCATGCCCAGGACAAACAAGGATTATCACGGGATTTTTTGACGGCTTCCAGTTCTTCTTCCGGCCAAATGCACTTTACCTTATAGAGTTGGGGGAAAGCCTCCAATACCATATGTTCATAATCCCAGGGACAAAGCACACGTTGTTTATGGCGTAGCCGTTCACTAGTTCGAGTAAATAGACGGGGGGCAGGTTCGGAATGGCGGCCGCTGAAGGAGGTGTAAGGCTGGGCAATTGATTGAAACTCGGGCATTCTACTGGCCAATCCTTTGATTGAATCCCCAGGTAAAGGTTTAGCTAGATGCATTTCGGGGTCACCATTATCTTGCCAAATCACTTCCATCGCCTGAGCGTGGATAGCCACTAAATCCCCCAATGGACTCAAATCCCCATCGGCCGCGGCCCGGAGCCAGTAAGAACCAGCCGACGTAGCCTGGTGATCACCATTGGAAGTTTCCGGTAGCTGAAACTGGATGATCCCAGTGTTGAGTAAGCCATTGGTATAATCTTTTAGTAGAACCTTGTCCTCAAGAGAACGCCAAACATTGATATCAAGATATTCCCACTTTACTTTTGGTGCTATGGCATCGGAGTGACTTGGGATTGCTTGTAACAGTAGAGAAACATTTTCCGGCGGATTCACTTGTTGAAGGCCGATCAGTAAACTTCCATGTTTCAGCTGCTTAGGTAGTAAATTGGTATCTCCTTCGCCAGTATATCCCGCTACCGTCGGCCTGGCAAAACTTAACGGGGGTGGATGGAGATGAAAAAATTGATGTATAGTTTGGGACGTGGAATACAAGCCCACTCCTTCTATGCCGGATGAGTAATTTAGCCTAATTGTCTCTATTTCCGGCGTATAGGGTGGATTTAATTGATGATCATAGACATCTGCATCATATAATCTTACGACTCTTGGGAAATTAGTATGCTGAAAATCAGGCGATTCCAAGATAACTCTAAAAAAGCGTGGGTACTCCAATGGGTCATCCTGACTAGTATCCGGCTGGGCGGAAAGCACATGTAATTTGGACTTGAATTCGAAGGTGACCGGTTTTGTAAAGAGAGCTACTTCTGTTATTTTTCCTGGATCGAGGCTGACACTAAATTGGAATTTCGGATTATTAAATGCGGTTTCAACCGATGTGTCAGCATAAACCAGGTAGTACTCTCTTAAATTACTGGTATCCCCCTTCCACTCAACATCTAGTTCCAGATACTGAATAGATTTCTTACACAACTCCTTATGTGTAAAACTAAACACAGACCCCACCCGTGGCCATGTACCGAAAGGTAGAAAGGCGGCCTTGGGATTTAATACGCCCTCTTCGTTCCGAATCTTTAGGTTTTCAATGCCCCTCGCTTCAACTTGCAGGGAAATTTTTTCAACCTGTAAATCTCTGATCGCAGAGAAACTCCCATTCCCTATGGCATTTTGCTTAAAATCGGCTTTGAGCAAAGGGAAGGAATGACCTGTTTCCGTTGGATTGGCGGCGATGGGATCTTCTCCCTCCAGAATAGTAAGCTTTATCTCAAACCCAACGATGTGATTGTTCTCCTCATGGTAGGTACAGGTTCTCAATTCCTCCGCCTCATCCCAGGGCAGTTGAATCCAGCCATCTTCTTTGCTCACCGAAAAAAGGAAAGCCTTTTTAAAATGATCGGTGGGGATTGTTTCCGCGTTTCTGCAATAAAGCTTTAGGAGGATCTCGCGTTTCCCCTCCTCTAGTTCGAGCAAAGGGGAGCTAATAGCAAAACCAATATTCGCCAACAGCTCATCTTCCCGTTCCGGCAGATCGTTCCCCAAGACGTGATATTTTTGATCTTTCTTAATCTCCTCCCCTTCCCGCCAACTCACCTCTGCATAGATCTTCCCACTTTCCCGGTCGTGATAAACCCGCCGTATCTCACTCACCTTAGCCCGGTTCAACAAAATATCTTCCTGTGTGGCATAATGCAAATCCTGCCCCGCCTCATCCTGCCCCGCATACAACAACGTCCCCTTCTTCAGCAGGTGTTTCTCCACGCCCCGCGCCAACTCAAACAAGACATGCACCCGGTCCGGCACGGCCGGTTTGGGCTCGAACTGAAGCACCTGTCGATAGTAGAAATCCAGGTGTCGGCGGGTGAGGTCATCGAGTTCTTTTTTTGGTTCTTTGAGCATTTCCAGGAACCGCAGGAAGGCAATGAGGTGTGGGCGGGTCAGCCGGTTCATTCTTTCCGGATCGTCAGCAAACTGCTTCGGGTCTTCCAGAAAAGCAACCATCTCGCGGGCCTTTTCTTCATCAAGTCCAAGGAAATTGCGCCAGTCACCGGCCTTCTTGTTAGTAAGGTCAAAGAACTTCAGCTCTTTGGCGAATTTCTGGGCGAATCGGATCAGGTCTTCCGTGCTGCGTTCTTCGACGGAGAAATAGCCGGGATCCAGCGCCGGTAATTTTCTCGCCTGCTGACTGGTACCGTCACGAAAGACAAAATCATCGGTATATATTTCTTCGTTTGGCATCAGCTTCCTTTGAATTTGGTGTTGGTATTGATGAAACCGCCGCTTCCGGGGTATTGGGTCATTGGGTCACTGACGGGCGCTGGTCCTGAAGTATTCTGCGCCGGCGTCTGTACTTCGAATGTGGCTTGAAACGTTCCTCCCTTCAGTAGGACATTTTTTTTCCCGCTTTTGGTTTTCCGGGCCTTCTGATTACCAGCTAGTGCTCCAATCTTTAGCGTTCCAGCGCCAGGTGTAGGGAATTGAGGCGTCATGTAGATGCAACCCGGTACTTCCACGCTCTTTTCATCCCCATCCACGCATACCTTCTGCCCCTGACAGTTGGAGGCCCCGCTACCCTTGATCCGGCCCGGCCGTACAGCGACCGTTGCCGCACCGAAAGTGGGCTGGAAAATGGCCTGGTCGCCGTTGATGAGGATATAGTCTGCCATAAATGTCTTCGTTTTACCTGCCTATTGCTTCTCGCAGATAGAAGGGATAAACCATGTTGTAGCGCGAGTTGGTATTCCGCACAAAAAAGGTGATGCTAATGAGCAACAATCCTTCCAGGTAGCGACTTTCGTCGATAGTTACTTGCTGTATCTCAATTCTGGGTTCGTGGTATAGGATGGCCTCTTCCACGATATGTCGAAGACGATTGATTAAATGCTGATCGATCTCCTCAAAGAGGAAATTGCTCAGCTCACAGCCGAAGTCGTCGTGGAGCAGCCGTTCCCGGGGCTGGGTGGATAGAATAATCTCCAGGCTTTGCTGGATGTCCTCGATGCCGGATACCATCTCCAGTTGTTCACCCTGATTGGCGAAGGTCGGCGGAAAGCTCCAGCCGGTGCCCAGAAAGTCGTGATTGGCGTTAGACATAGTCATTCTGTTTGCTCTTCATCATCGGGTTCTGCCGGTAAGGTATTGGTCATGTGCCCATCGCTGCCTACCTGTACGGAAGCTTGCTGCTGGATCTTGCCGATCAACGGGTAAACTCTTTTAAACGGCAAATTGCCCAGGGCTTCCAGGATCAGGTTGGCTTCCTCGATGGATAGTTTTAAAGTGATCTCTTGCATAGCGATATTAGTTTACATCTACTTTCGGGCCGCTAATGGCGACGGCCTTTTTGCTTTTTATCGTGATTCCGTTCTTGTCCATGACAATGGAATTGCCGTGGATGTCCGTGATCTTCACTTCCTTGCCTCCCAGTAGCATTTGATTACTTTTCTCATCCCCTCCTTCTCCTTTGCTGACCAGCAGAAGGGAAGGTTCCTTTTCATCCCAGACCATTTTAATGCCTTCCCGGCTTATCCAGCCTTTGGCGTCATTTTCTTCTTTCAATTGGTCATCGGGTATCGGAGGCAAGTGGGCAGCGCTATACAGACTACCTAAAACGACGGGATGCCGCGGGTCATCGTCGAAAAAGCCGACGACCACTTCATCGCCGATCTCCGGGCGAAAGAAGAACCCGTGGTTGTTGCCGGCGTAAGGCGAAGCCAGCCTGGCCCACAACAGGCCTTCCACCGCATCGACAGCAGGTACACGGATCTTTGCCAATAACTTGTTTTCCTGGTCTTGTTCATAGCCCTCTAAAATACCGATATGTAAGCCGTTGATGGCGGGCAGCATCCCGCTGGCGGGCAGACTCTCCAGGTGGTGTTTTAGGGTGTACCATTCGGCCGGCAAGCCAAACTGCAGGCTGGTTTGCCAACCTTGGGAAATGCTCACTTCCTGCCGGATCCCACTGATCGGGGTTTCGCCGTTGAAGTGATCTCCCATGCCGTCTAGTGCGATCGGCTGATTCAATTGGTAACGGTCGGTTCCCCGGGTGCTGAGGCGTCCCCTGATCAGGGCCAGCCGGCTTTTGATCATGGAGGCATTGGCCCAGGTTTGGAGTTCTTCCTCTTTTGTTTCGGTTGCGCTTTTCAGGGTGGCGACGTTTGTGCCCAGACTTGCGGCCAGCTCAGCCGGATCGAGATCGCCCTGCATGAGCTGGACTCCCCCGGCGCTCACGGAACGAGTCATTTGCTGATTGGCGCTGTCCCAACCGGCAGCCTGAAATTCTTCATGCTGATTATTCAGGTCGGTCTCCATTTCAAAATTGTAGATCACCGGGGGGCTCATGCCGAAGGTGAATGTTTCGACCGGCTCCCCGCTCAAATCAGGTCGAACTACGTCGATCACTTCCTGCCCCTCTTCGTCCCACCGCACCAGGACCCACCAACCGTTGAGATCTGCCCGGGCCAGCAGAAAGTCCCAATCGGAACAACCATACTGTACCATCTCTTTGTGCACGACTTCAGTTTCAGTTATCTCACCGGAAATGAGGCCATATTCCTCAATGATCTGCTTGATGATCTGGGCATCGGTCATTTCTTGGAAAACCCGGCTTTGCGGTTTTTGGGTCATGTGGAAAGATTGAGCCTGCAATTCGAGTGTCAGATAGGACCCCATATTAAGCCCTTCGGCTGCCGCTTCGATGCCATGGCGGCAAATCATACCATTGAACAGGGCTGGTTTGTCCGCTCCGGCAGCGCCGCCTTCCTCTGCTATCTTTATACTCAGCATTTTACCCGGGGCGAGCTCGGCGGCATTGCTCAGGAAGAAATTGCGCAGGGCGGCGTTGCCGTCGTGCAAAGTGATTTGTGCAAAAGGGATCCGGTTGACCTCCTGTTGGATTTCCAGGTGGGTGATTTGGTTGGGAAGGTTTTTCAATTCCTTCCCTTCGCTGAATATGCTGACTCGGATCCCACTCATATCAGATTATTTCTTCCAAGGGTGGAAAAATTAATTCAGTACCCGGTTCCAGTCGCCGGAACTGATCCAGGTCATTGACCCGGGCAAGATTCTCGTAGTAGTCGTATGAACCATAGATGTCTTTACATAACTGGGGTAGCGTGTCTTCCATTTTGACGATTCGGGCGTGGGTGATATCGGAGGAATGGAGTTCGTTTTTGCGTTCAATCTTTATCTTGGGAACGGACTCAATAAAAGTCGCGTCCAGTTTAGCCCGCAATGGCCGGCCGCTATTATCAAACAGCGTGAAATTGACGTTAAGAGAGGAGAGCTTGCATTCAAAATAGAGATGTCCCCATTCCAGAATCAGGAAATTGGGCGTATGAGACTCCTGTTCTTTCCTAAGGCAAAGTTCGACTAACTCATTTACCCGATCTGTTACATCCTTTGACTGCAAACCGGGAAGGTTTTGAAAACCAAAATCCGTCACTCCAGTGCCGTCAATAAGAAACTCAAGAGATAAGTTGTCGTGATTCTGTTGCCCCAGATCCGGTTCGGTTTTATTGGTTGCTACATCGGGTTTTGTCCGGTACGTGTTGCCAAAACTTCGGGAAAAGGAATTTGGATTGAACATCATATAGATGGTCGTATCGTACTTATACCGTTCATCTCCTGTCTGCTGGCTCCCCGTCTTTTTGTGTACGTGAATCGCCAGTTTCTCCAACTTAAATGGATTCGGAAGTCCCATATCATCTTGCTTTTTCGCGTTTCATCATCTTGATCACTTGTTTCACACAGGCATCCACGATCTGCTGCATTTCTTCCGGACTCAGGACCGTGGGAACGGATTCCGGCGTTGCTTTGGCCGTTGTATCGGCCACTTTAGCCTGAATTACCATCTTTTTGATTTCTACCGGCATCACTAGATTCTTATGTTAAAAAAATGAGTATACGCCAATTCCATTGTTTCAATAACGATCTGATTAGAATTGGCATCCAGGTCCGACACCGACCACCGCACCGGGTACGCTTTCAGAAAGAGCCAACTGTTAATCGGCATACTATCTTCGTCCAGCAGCATGACCATCACATTGCTCGGATAAAACTGAAAGCCGGACATGGCCGCGTTAAATTCCGCAGCCAGTATGGAACCCACCGCCATCCCTCTTTCCAGGACGAGGTTACTGTAGCTGGCCCGGCCGGGAAGGCGATGTGAATACAGATTCTGACCGCCCTCCTCATAGGTCTCCGTATTAATCTCCGCCGACAGTCCGGATACGCGTTGAAACCGTATGTCGAGCGGGTTGGGCAATACCCCCCCCGCAAAAAAGACCACCATGAAGTGAAAAGCCACCGGCGGGTTTTGCAGGATGGTTTGTTCCGGTATGGTAATTTTATCGAGCATAGTCAGTCGTTGTAAATGATCTCCAAACGATTGGCCATCAATTCCAGGCTTTCCACCGCCACCTCGTTGGAAGTACTATCGAAGGAAGGAACATCCAGTTTCACCGGGAAGGCATTATGTACTTTCCAGCTGATGACCGGAATCCCCATTTCATCACACAAATCGATGACCACTTCCCGCTTTTTTACATTGTTGAGCCGAATAGTCTTGATCCACTCGAGTAACACGCTTCGATTTCTGACAATCCCTCTCTTAAGCGTGAGTTTAACCTCACCAGGCATTCCTGGCATTTGCGTGGACCCTTCCCGCCAGCTCAGCCCGTGCTTGTAAGTAATCGCCTCATAGTCCATACTCAGCCCGGACACCTCCGAGAAGGCGTGCGGTTCTCCCCCGATCCTCACCCGGTAATTATAAGTAGGCAGGGGATAAGCTCTTTTGATATCCTCTTTGAGTACCGGCATATCTAAGCTTCTTCGATGAAGAGATAGTCGGCCGCCAGTTCCATCGTTTCGATGGCCGCATCGTTGGAATCTGAGGTAAAGGAAGGAGCATCCAGCTTTTTCGGAAAAGCATTGATCACTTTCCAGACGATGACTGGCTTGCCTTCCTCGTCACAAAGGCTGATCGTGACATTCCTCTTTTCCACGAGGTTGAGCTTGGCATCTTTAAGCCACTGGTACAGGTAGGTCAGCCGATCTCCACGGATAATCCCTCGTTTCAGGGAAATAGTAGGAGGCGTCGCCTGAGCGGGCATCTGCATGACGATCGGGCCGACATCGCTGCCGCCGATCCGGCTTTCCTTGTAGGTCGTCACTTCGCTGGCGACGCTCAATCCAGATACTTCGGAGAATGACATGGGCTCTCCTTCGATATCCACCCGGTAATTGTACGCGGGCAGGGGATACGTGTTTTTGAGATCTTCTTTTGAAATGGCCATATGCAAAGTTTTAAATGGTCAGATATTATGCTGCTTCCTGCATCTTATGAGAGAAGCGCAGCATGATAAATTCAGCCGGCCTGACAGCGGCGACACCGACGTCGACGATCATTTTTCCATTGAGAATGTCATTCTGGGACATCGTTTTTCCCAGGCCGACATGGACAAAGTAAGCGGCCTCCGGGGTGGGCCCGGCCAGGGCGCCTTTCTGCCAGAGGTCGAACAGAAAGCTCTCGATCATACCTTTGACCTTGAGCCAGGTAGTGGCGTTATTCGGTTCAAAGACGAAGTTGCCGGTTGCTTTTTGGATGGATTCTTCTATGAAGTTGAACAAGCGCCGAACGGGAATGTAGCGCCATTCGTTGCTGTTTCCATCCAGGGTGCGCGCGCCCCAAACCAGCGTGCCTCTGCCGGTAAAATTCCGGATGGCGTTGATGGATTTTCCCGGGCCAGGATGATAATTGAGTGCATCATGCTGTAAATCCGTAATCCTCACATCGGGAGCAATGACGGACATTACGCCTACGTTGGCCGGTGCTTTCCATACCCCACGTTCCTGATCAACCCGGGCATATACTCCTGCCATAGCGCCACTTGGAGGAAGGGCCAGATAAAGATTATTCAGCTTTGCTCTAATCTGGTTGTATTTTTCAGGGTTGTTACTTTTGAGGTCTTTGAGTGTGCCGCCAGCATCGACGATAACACGTTCTTCAAAACCATCAGTCAATTCGTAGCTAATGGATGTTCTCAAAAAAGGCGTATAGGCAGCGCCATAACGAAGATAATCACTAGCGAGGCCTCTGAAAGTTTTTCCCTCCTCATCACCCTGCAGTACATCTATGATGGCAAAGCGGTCCTTTTGCCGGCCACATTGATCAAGTGCTTCAACCAGGACAGGTTTATAGTTGGTCCAATCAAGGCTGGCAGCCTCTCCTAAAACGATTAAAGTCGGCTCATCTTCTTTCTCTAATTTCTTGAGCCCTTCAATAAAGTCATTTTTGGATTTTGCATTAATGATGTCTTCTTCATCAGTAAAAGTCCCCACTGAGATGACGTAACATACCCTGCCACCATTATTAAAAAACATTTTTAACAGGTAGTAAAGCCAAAATTTTTCTTTCCCGTCATCAACCCTTTGGATCTTCCAATCGGGCTCCTCCTCACTTCCCTCATTAGTAGCGGTAAAGGACTCGTCAAAAGGCTCTCCGAAGATGGTGGTAAACTCCAGGAGGCTGGTTATTTTTTGGGGTTCTTCTTCGAACTTTCTGGTATAGCCCAGAAAGGCGGGCACGGCGGTAGATACCCCTGCTACCGAGGGAGGCAGGAGTGCTATTTCTTCGATGTATACCCCGGGTCTTCTAGGATCTTCCATTATTGATTTTTTTTATCAGGAAAAATAACTTATGATCAGGTTTTCACTTTGTGCTCTTGACGGTATCGGAAGATGAGATCGTAACACTTTCCCATCATCAACCAACTGTAAATCCTTGCTTGCATTTTCTTTGAAAGGCGCTTCAAAAGGTGTATCCGTACTCCCCGACCTAAATAAAGCGATTGTCTGGGCGTCGGGAAATTTTCGCTCCAGCCAATCCCAAAGGGGATCATTGCTGGGTTCTTTCATCTTGGTGAAAATCATCTTCTGGTTCGTAGTAGAAGTGTCGATGATACTGAGGTTGTTAAAGGAGGAATCACTCACTATATAATACTTCCAGGAAGCTCTTCGGCTTTTCAAAGAAATTTCGAAGTTGGCAGGAAATTTTCCGGGATCATAAACAATATCCACCACCCCGACTATTTGTTTGGGCCAGGGAGGAACAGCACGATAGGCTATCTGAAAGGAATGCCCTTTTTCAAAACCCTTCGTATCTATCCATACTTTCTTGCCAGTTTTGTCAAAGTGCTTCACAGTACTTTCGTTGTTCAATCCTTCAACGGAAAAGTCGGAAGCCGTCAAATTTGAAACTGGAATCCCAGCCAAAGAAAATACTTCGTCTTCACCAGGGTGTCTAACCTCAAGCTCGTCGGCCTGGAAGTAATGAAATACTTCTTCGACTAAATTTTCTCCACTTTGATCGTTAAAGAAATAAGGATAAGCTTCGCCTTTCAGGATTTTGTCCTGGTCAAGGATAACATTCTGCGAGGTATCTTCCCGATAGAAATCTGTAAAACCAAAAGCTTCCGGTTTTTTCAATTCCAGAAAGAACCGGAGTCTTGTGTCTACTGGTAAAGCAAATTTCGGCAGATCTTCATCCTCGTCTAGGGGAGTGATTACCTTCCCCCTGGATGGATAGGCCAACCAACGCATTTTATGTTGAGCGAGTAACTTAATACAGGCAGAAGATGGAGCTAAGGCAAAATCCGCGGAAGGGCCCATATCCAGCGGGCCATTCTTTCCGTAGAATTCGTGCATCAGGTTTATGGTAAACAAGGTAGCATAAGTCATTTCTGCTGTATATTCATTTCAGGTTCTTCAATTTCTCCAACGATGGTTGCTGGCGGTTCCTGGTAGATGACCATCTTAATGCGGTAGCATACGGATGGCAGGTAAGCTGACTTCAGAGAACTCCATATTTCATTCTGTTGGGAATAGTTCAGGGAATTGAACTCCACCACTAATTTCCGGCCTTCCAGGTTGTTTGCCATCATTCCTGGAAAGCGAACCGGTTCCAGAACAGGGTTAGCCTGAAAGAATTTCATAATGCTAGACAAATGTCTCAATGCTGTTATGAGATCTGCATCGCCGGACGGTTTGGCGGCAAAAACCAGGTGGAGAAAGAGCCTTAAAGGTGGCTGAGCAGGTTGTTTAATGCCATAAACATTGAGGCTGGAATACCTGTCGGCTGGGCGAAGCTGGTTTTCTTCTTCGAAATTGACCAAAAGCATGGAAACGGGAGAATGAAGATGAGGAGGGTCTTCTTTATGATCGATATAATCAACCGACCCCTCTGTTTTTTCAAGAACAGCGTTTAACTCGCCTTTAAGGAACTCCAGTACTTCTCCGACCATAACTGAACCTATTTAAATATTATTCTATTCAGTGAAGCATATTTCGGGACTTCAGTCAGTCGATTGCCAGAATGTCAAATGGAAATGTACAATCAGAGGTAGGTCTTCGAGATGATTTTAATATAATAGCATTGAGTTGAAATTGTAAATGACATTTGTCAGTGTAAAGGAAGTTTTCAAAGCGAAGTGGTATTTAATAATTTGACCGCTTCCCTCAATATTTCCTGATGGTAAGTTCGGACCTTGCCAAAACGTTCATCATGTGCGATACCAGTAGGCATCTGTTTTTCTCTGGACAACATAGTAGTAATTTTGCCCCATTCTTTTGCCTTATGTAAAGGACATGGAATCTTTTTCAGGTTACAAAAACCAGCAATGGTGTAGTAATTATCGTCTATGCTGATGATCTTAGATTCTATCACGTCTAACCGTTCAGCTATCACATCCAGTTCTTCTTTTACCTCCTGGTTTATACGTTCCTGTTCTTCCAATTGTTGAGTGATCAACCGAAGGCTTTTGATGACGCCACTTGGTTCATATTTTTTCAGTTCCGTTTTACCGGTTGTGAGGAGTTCATAAATCCGGTCAAAGACCCATAGCTCAAACCTGGGGTTTAACCAGGCAGCAAATTTCAAGGCCAGTTTCTCATCCATCCAAGTGCCTTGCGAATCGGCATCTCCACCTTTTATGACTCGCAGGACTTCTCGTTGGTATTCTTCTTCAGGATTGTTGTATCTTTCTTCCAGTATAAGCACATATTCTTTTGTTTCCTTGTTCTGAAGAAAGTTTCCAACTTTCTTACCAAACGGCTTAGCCATTTGTGTAGCATTAATCATCTTATTCCCGTCCGAAAATTCGAAGCTAATACTCTGTCCTTCATAATCAAATTTGGTAATGTAGCTCATTATATAGCTGGTTTTGTGTGGTTAGTGAATATGTTTTTTTTTCGATGCTGGAATTCCAGCATCGCCCCACTTTGCAGAGGCTTTAGGATTCTTTCAATTGGCTTAGAAAAGCACAAAGAGATTGACACCCTATGAGTTCGAGAAACAGATTTGTTTAAAAAAACATTATATTTTATAGTTCTGTGAAATAAAAATATTCATTTCTTGTAAAAAAGCCAACGATATGCATTTTTTGTTTAAAATCATCCTGCTGTAAACTTTTTTGTTGTAATAGTATGGTTTTATCTCCCCATCAGGAAACTCTCCAACAGGATCTCCTGCCTCAGCACCTCTAGTTCCATCTCCAGATCCCTCAGCTCCTGTTGCTTTAGCAGCCAAGCCCGTTTCGCTTTCAGGAAATCCCCTGGGCTAATCTCCCCTCGCTCATACCGGCCCACTTCCATCCGGAAGAGCTGCTCATCGATGGCCAGCAGCTCTCGGTGGGATTCCAGCCTCTCCAACCGCAGGAGGTAGGTAGTGTACAACTTCGCCACCGCTCCCCGGGCGCGGGCTGCCTGGAGCGCCCCTTTCTCTTGGATGCTGCGGCGCCGGGCGGCGTTGCGTTGTTTGTCGCGTTTCGCCTGGTATAGGATTCCACTGTTGAGGCCTACGCTGGGGCGGGGAGCGCCGGCTACCGTGTATGTAAGGCCGACGTTGGGTAGGTACTTCAGCCATTCTCCTTTTTTGTCTTCCTGGAATTCGAGGAGGTGGGCGTGGGTTTCGGCGGCGTAGAAGCTGTCGATGGAGGTGTAGAGGGTTTCTAGCGGGGGGAGGGGTTGGGAGTGGATGGTGGTTGTTGTGAAGCAGAGGAGTAGGAGATACTTTGCTTTCTGGAAGTACATGGCTGTTTGGGGTAAATGGCACATTTGGTGGTTGGGGGCTTTCATGGTTTTTGGTTTTGGTTTTTGCTCATTTGGTTTTGTTTCCAATAGCTTGGGGTTCTAGATTTCTCTTGTCCCCACTTTTCTTTTTCCGCAAAAGAAAAGTGGCAAAAGAAAACTCCCGGCTTACGCATCTTCGGCCTTCGGACGACGTAGTCGCCTTCGGCAGACGGAGTCGGCTAAAAGAGGCTTTCACTTCGTTGCACTGTATAAACTCGCCAATTCGTTCAGGTATCTGCTTATACCGGGATTGATTGCCGGGCCGCAGTTTTCTATTTTTAGCGGCATCGAAGCTCAAACAGTATACAGTGCGGACACTGCGTGAAAGCCTCTTTTTTAACGCCGAACCTGCTAATGCCGGAGACCACCGCGTTGGCGTCTTAAAGGTCCTGCGAGTCAATCCCTGCAGGGCGCCATCCTGTCTTCTGCCGGGCTGATACCGCCAAATGAGGCGGTGTTTGGGGGGGCGGTGCTTTGAAGTGTAGGGGCGCACCCCTCTCATAATCCATCAATTTCAACCGTCGTCAAATAACCCGTAAAGCCCGCCGGTTGCCTTTCTGCTTCGCGGTTGCGCCGTTCTAACGCTTCCTGTTGGCGGGCGTTTTTTGCCTGTTCCTGTTCCAGCAGTGCGGCGATCTCTACTTGTAGTTCGTAGGTTTTTGGGAAATCCGGTAGTGGTAGTTTCTGTTTTCGGCCCTCTGCCAACTGCTGGTAGAGGGCTTCGCGGGCCACCATATCCCTTTCCCGCTGTAGTTGGGTTTCGAGTTCCGCCAAGCGCTGAGTGTGGCGGGCTACGGTCTCCGCCCGGCTGCGGTTCTCCCGACGGAGGCTGCGGAGCTGCTCCCGCAGGACTGGAATCCGGGGGTTGGGCTCATAGACGAACATCTCCGCCTCTATCGAATCAAACAACTCGTGGAACACGGGTTTCAGCAGGAAGCCCGATTCAAAGCGGCGCTGCTCGGAGGTCACCCCGTTTGCCGTCACCAGGAAGGGGCGGTCTGCCGCTACATCCAGCTTCGCGATGAGGCGCCGGCCCACCAGGCGCTGCAGGCTATCGGCGCCGATACCCACGAAGCGGTGTTCCCGGAAGAAGAATTGCCGCCCCGTGTGCGTAGGCTCCACCTCCTTAACCACCAATTCCGACAGGTCCAGCACCACCAGGCTATCCCCCTGTAGCAGGACCGCCCGTGCCGGCTTCGCCTCCAGGCAATAGCCTTTTCCCGACAACTCCAGGCTTCCCTTATGCGCAAGGTACCGCACCTCCAGCAGGTCCTCCGACCGTTGAAACTCCAGGTAGAGGTGCTGCATCGTGCCGAACAGCCGGTTGTAGGACGTCCAGAACCCATGCTCGAAGAGGGGGCGGAGGAAAAGCCCCAGCGAGAGGAACAAGCAGAACATAACGGCCTCCGCCCGGAGGTCGCCCGTGCGGATGCGGTAGCCCGGGTTGCCGGGGATCACAAAAGGGTTCTTGGTGATAGGGTAGAGTAGGGGCACCCCCTGCAGCGTCATCATGTCCAGCATCAGGTGGGAGAAGTAGGCGAAGAAGAAGACCAGCGCCAGGCTGTTGGCGCCGGTGGCCAGCTTCTCGATGATGGCGATGGCCAGGGTCAGCGCCGCCAGGGTCACCCCGCTGTGGGTGATGGTGCGGTGGCCGTAGCGGCGGTTGATGGTGAGGGAGAGGGGTTTCAGGAGAGTGCCGATTAAGGACTTGGGGTGGTCGATGTCGGGGAGGAGAGAAGCGGTGATGGCTACGCTGGTTTGCAGGGGGGAGGCGAAGAGGTTGACGCCGGAGAGGGAGGAGCAGATGCCGGTGAAGACGAGGCCGCCGATGATGTGGTTGGGGGTTCTCATAGTTTTTTACTTTGGTTTTGCTCTTGTTGTCAGTTTTTCAAAGGTTTAGAGCCAGGTGTTCAATGCAATGTGTATACTTCGCCCTTTTGTCTTGACACAAAAGGGCCAAAAAGTCAAGGCTGTAGAGACATTTGGATAGCTCTAAGCTCCATTTCCCGGTAGCGCAAGCAAAGCCGTTCGCGTAGGTTTCTTAAGGCTTTACGGTTTCCCGAATAGTGGAGAAAAGCTTGGGGAGCCGTTTTCCACTCTTGTGGCTCACTTCCCTGCTTGCTTAGGGGGCTTTAGGGGAAATGGAGCTAAGAGCTATTAACCAAATTTCTCTAAGGCCGGGCACCACCGCTTTGGGGGCTCTCAGGGGCCGCGAGTCTATTTCTAACGAGACTAATCGGTTGAGCAGTTTCGTCATAGTAAACCTGTCAATCTCTGCTAATGCCGGAGACCACCGCTTTGGCGGCTCTTAGGGGCCGCGGGTCATCCCTCCCGGGCCCAGCCTGTCAAACAAACCTTCGCTTCAAAGCCAGGAAGATCTTGCGGGAGAAGATGGCCACGATCAGGGCGACGCCGCCGAGGAGGCGGAAGGCGCCGGAGTGGTGGCCCAGTTCGCTGCCCATGTAGCGGAGCGCCATCAGGGAGGAGAAAGCGATGATCAGGGGTATGCTGAAGTCGACTTCCGATTTGGAGGCGGTGTGGCGGACCTTCTGCAGAGCCTCCAGCGAAACGATGGGTTCTTTACCCAGGCGCTCCACCAGTTCCACTACGAAGAGGGGGATGCCCTGGGTATTTTCCCAGACCCGGTTGAGGAACGCCTCGTAATCTTCGATGCGTTCGGCGAAGGGCTGGGCCAGGCGGGACGCCAGCTCCAGGGATTCCGGGCGGCTAAGGGGCTGGATTTCAATCCGCTCGAAGTTAGACAAGAAAGTAGCGTGTTCGATCTTGATGCGGCGGGCCGCGGCGATAATATGGAAGTGGTTTTTCAGTTTTTCCAGGATGCTCACCCCATACTTGGTGATGTCGGTCAGGTCGTCGAACACCAGGGTGAACTCCTTGGGCTGGGTAGCACCGATCGCCAGTTCGCAGAGCCGCTTGATGCTCTCCCTGGTGGCGACCCGTTCCAGGTCCTCCCGTTTCTCCACCTCCAGCAGCAAGCGGAGCACCTCATCCTTATCCCCGTCGAAGAGCGTCAGGAGCAGTCCCCCCAGCGTCTGTTTCGGCGACCGGAAATCATCCATACGGATAATCCGCTCCCGGTGGAAGTTATCCAGCAAATGCGACTTGCCGATGCCCTGCGGCCCCAGCAGCAGCACATTCACCCGCTTCTCGCACAGGATGTGCAACCGTTCCAATTCCCCCTTACGGCCCACATGGAAATCAGTCATACCCCGCTGCGCCGGGAACACCAGCACCGGTGGCGGCCGGTGCAGCCGTCGCCACAACCGCCGCAAGACATTCCGTTCCCGTTCCATCCCCCGCACCGCCTGCCGCAGCCGCTGCTGATCCACATGCAAGTAACGCTCCGTCACCTGCTGGCTACTATGCCCCAGGAGCTTCTGCACCACCCGGATATCCTCCCCATTATTCGCCATCCGCGTCGCGTAGTAATGCCGCAGCATGTGCGGATTCACCGTATTATTCGAGTACTTCATAATCCGCCGGTAGACCGACTTGCGAGAAAGGTGAAGCTGGCTGCTCTGATCCGAAGGCGGAAAGAGGAAAGCCTCCGGGTCATTCCAATCCACGCCCTTCGCCCTACGGCGGTAGTTCGCATACGCCTCGATGATCCGGCTCGTAATGGGAACCTTTCGAAACTTATCCTTAGAATGCGCCCGTTTCTTGAGGCTAAACACCACCAGTAGTTGTTCCATTGGCCGGACATGCTTCACCTGCAGGCGCACCACTTCGGTGACCCGCAGCCCGGCGTCCATCATCAGGAGGGCGATCAGCTGGTATTTGGCGTTGGCGCGGGAGAGGAGGAGGTCCAGTTGCTGGCGAGAGGGTAGCGGGATGGAGGAAACCATGGGTTGAGGTTGAGGTTGAGGTTGAGGTTGAGGTTGAGGTTGAGGTTGAGGTTGAGGTTGAGGTTAAGGTTAAGGTTGAGGTTAAGGTTAAGGTTGAGGTTAAGGTTAAGGTTGAGGTTGAGGTTAAGGTTGAGGAATTTCCGTGCTACCCGTTTGCGAATAGCCAATATACAGTTGTGACAGGGTAAAAGTCAATGGATTAGGTTTTTGGCGAAAAAAGTTTTTACTAACTGGGGGGTATGGGGGGGAGACAAAATGGGGATTTTGTCCCCCTGGTAGGAATAGAGAAAAGGGGGCAGGGTTTAAGGGGTAATGAAGCGGGTTAGGGTTAAATATGTGACAGGACAGTTATGCGCCATACAGATTAAGGATAAAAAATATTTGGACAGTTTTAAAAAAGGGATATGGATGGAAGAGAGGAAAGCGGCATATTTTCATCTACCAGGAATTTCATCAGGCCGCAATTTCAACGGAGAAATATTGGTCCTGTAGTTGGCTTGAAGCGAAAGCCAAAGCCTGCAAAATATCTTCTTCCTTCAGGCGGGGAAACTCTTTCAAAAGGGAGGGTATGTCCATACCGCCGGCCATGTTTGCAAGGATGGCCGAAACTGTAATCCGAGTGCCCGCAATGTGGGGTTTGCCCAGGCAAACACCAGGATCAACGGCGATGCGGGGATATTGCGGGAATATGGTTTGCTTATTCTTTTCCATTGCGTTTAGTTTTTACAAAGGTATGCTCAAAAAACTACCTTTTCAACCTGTTAGGTTCAGAAATGACGATTGAGGAGATTCTCGAGGGCCATCCGGAATTGGAAAAGGAAGACATTACAGCTTCTCTGAACTATGCCCGGCTGCTCGTGTCGGGGCAAACCATTAGGGCTTGCAAAACAATAAATCATCCATTTAGACTCGTTCTTTCGCGCGCTAACGGTGTTAAAAAGCCTCGCCGTAGCCCCACTATGCCTACGTTTTTTGCCTTGTTAGCCCACAAAATAACTTCGTCTATTCTGTACCACTTATTATTTTGCAAGCCCTTAAACCGGCAGCCAAATAACGCCACCAACACGTTCGAAGAAAAACGGGCTCGTTTTTTTTGCATCTTAAGGCACACATTGTTAACTTTAAAGCTACTCTGTTAGCCCATCAACACACAAGAACGGAAAAAGCAGGATTAACCCACTTCATTTCACCTAAATTCAAGCCAAATGCACCGTAAAAACCAGGCCCTATTTCCAGCCGTAATTCTATTCCTGGGACTCACCCTAAATAGCTGCTCTGAAGACTCCATACCCGTAAACCTCTCGAAGATAGAGTTTTGGAACCAGGAAAAATTAGGCCGGCACAAGGATGAACTGCTGAAAACAACCGAACTGGAAGGCGATGTCTACATTGGTTCAAGTGTCAATAACCTTTCAGCCTTTCAAAACATAGAAAAGATACACGGCGAGTTGAGAATAGAGAATACCGGCCTGGAAAACCTGGAAGGCCTGGGACAATTAGCCGAAGTAGAAAAGTTGAAAATTGATAATAACCAAGTTTTAGAAACAGCAGTACTACCGGGCCTTGTTTCGGTAGCGCAGCCCATAAATTTCATTAACAACAATGCATTAAAAACGATAAGCTTGCCCAAGCTCGAAAGGGTAGGCGAAAGCCCGGCCAATGCCAATATAGGCATTTACGGCCATGAAGCGCTGGAGTCCGCCAGCTTTCCGGAGATGCGGTATTTTTACAGCCTTACCATACTGCGGAACCCCCAATTTAAGACACTCCAGGGGTTCACGAAGCTCGAAAATGAATCTATCTATTACCTTATGCTGGAATTCAGCTCAATGGAATCCCCCTCAAGCCTGTTTGAGAACCTATCGAAACCATCCACCTTTGAAATCAAGGTGGAAAAACAAAGCGGCAACAACTTCGATTGGCTAGGCAATATAGCCACTGGGAGCACAGTCACCCTGGAATGCAACCTGGTGGAACTGGAAGCCCTGTGCCCGTTGGCCCATGCAGTAGACCCCGACAAGCCGGCGGACGTGACGGTCCTGAATACAGCCACAGGAGATTACTTTTTCGGAAGGGACTTACTGGAGGCATGTGAGTGATTCCACTATCAGGTAAATGTACTGTTTCAAAACCAGGATGATGAAAAAAAGCAAGTAATCCAATTCCCAGCCCCTATTACAATTTACTCAAGGAGCTAGTACATACCAGGAAATAAATCCGATTCATTAAAAAAGATGTCAAGCGATACCCTAATACAAATCCTGGCCAATAAATTCTCCTTCGATATGGTATACATAGAAGGAGGAAGGTTTCTAATGGGCAGTGAGGGTGGATTAGCCAGGGATGAAGAAAAGCCAGTTCACCCGGTTGTGTTGGATAGTTATTATTTGGGGAGGTATACGGTAACCCAAGCACTCTGGAAAACAGTGATGGGTAATGATAAGAACCCTTCTTTCTTCCAGGGAGAAAAACGGCCAGTGGAACAAGTACCCTGGTTTGGCGCCCAAGTTTTTATCAGGGAACTCAACCTGCAAACCGGCAAAACCTACCGCTTGCCCACCGAAGCAGAATGGGAGTATGCCGCCCGCGGAGGAAGATATAGTTTGGGATATTTTTATGCAGGAAGCAATACGCTCAGAGAAGTAGGTTGGTTCAGCGGCAATAGTCCGGAAGAAACCAAAGAAGTAGGGCAGAAACGCCCCAATGAATTAGGATTATATGATATGAGCGGCAATGTATGGGAGTGGTGCTGGGATTGGTTTAGCAAAAAATACTATGAAGAATGCCACAAAAAAGGCAAAGTTGAGAATCCCCGAGGCCCGGCAGCAGGCATGTACCGTGTAGTTCGCGGAGGCCGCTGGAACTCTACGGACTTGGGCTGCCGCTGTACCCACCGCCACCGCCATCGCCCCGGTATCCGCCTGCGCAACTATGGCCTCCGGTTAGCCCTGCCCGGTGAGCAAATGCACAACGGATAGAGGCGGGCGAAATTGGGAGTGTTCGGAATTCGCGATTCGGGAACCCTGAAAATCAAGGGGCGGTTTTTAAAAGGCAGCATAAATTCAACCATCCCTCAAAATCAATCCCACTCATCCCCCTGCGACTGCAACTGCTCTTTCTGCCTCCGAATCCGGGGAGTTGGCACATCCGCCCGCAAGAGGCTATCATATTGCTCCGGAGTGAGCTGAACCCGCACTTCCTCCGGCTCCGGGTTAGGGCATGCCGTTAACATAAAGAAGGAGATGAAGAAAAAGGACAGCCTGGAAAGGATCATCAGCGATCTCATAGTTATTGTTTTCAGGTTTAGGAAATAGAGAAGAGAAAGCCCACCAGAGCGAGCTTTCCCTCCGCCCAATCATCAAGGATCACACCCCACACAAGGAAGCGAGTAAAAGTCTTCGTTGCCCTGGAGCTGTTCCTTCAACAGCCAAAGCGGCGGTTCCTGTCCAGGAGGCATCGGCCTGCACCCGGGGCACCAGGGATCAGACCCCTCCTGCTCCTGTAGCTGTTCTTTAGAAAGCACGGGCGGCAAACCGCCGTCAGGCGCCGGGCGGCAATCCGGGCAAGAACTCGGGCCGGATTGCAGCTGCTCTTTAAGCAGCAAAGGCAGAGGCGGTTCCACCTCGAAAAAAGGGTCTTCGCTGCAGGCAAAGAGGGTGATGGCCAGCGCGAAAGCGGCCAGGAAGTTTGTAGTTTTCATAGCTGTATAGAATTTGGGAAATAAAAAAAGGCAGCCCTGGGGGGCTGCCGGTAAAGGAATTTGCAAAGGGTAGCTTAAGAGCTCTAAAACTTTGTGTTTTGGTAAGTTGGTTTGTTTTGGATTCTTTGCTTTTTTACGCCCTTTTTTCTTGATAAAAAAGAGCCAAACCTGCCTACCTGGCCAGTGCCAGCTGGGCAGGCAGGAAATCAAAGCCTGCCCCGCAGTATTGCGGGGGCTGTAGATCGATTTGGATAGTACTAGTGCGCCGGGAACGAAATTATCGACCCATTATGCGGTCTCTTTTGGCGCTATACGTCGTTGCCCATTCCTCACGTAGCTCCGGCTATGCTCGTCATGGGCGCCTCGTCTAGCACCAAAATAGCCTCCCATTATTGGCCGATTACTTCATGCCCGGCGCACTAGGGCTGAGAGCGTGTTGGGATTTTATCCTTTGACCTGCAAATGGTCATCTTTGGAACCTCACTTTACCTTTTTTTCGCCCCGTAGCACCACTACGAAGCGAAAAAAAGGCTTTGTGAGAACCCAAATCTGACTATTTTCGGCATCAAAAACAAAATCCCAACACACTCTAAGTTTTCTGTCAGCGCGACCCAAGCCGTTCGCGAAAATGCAAATGATTAGTATGTTTTGCATGGCAGTGTGGGGTATAAAATGCCAGGAGGATTGCCCCTAAAGCTCACTCATGGGTAGCTTGGTTACCCCAAAGAGAAAACTCAGCCAAGTACTATTAACCAAATCGCTCTAAGGCCAGTCGGTAATGCAGGCCTGCCATTACCGATTGCCGCAGTATGAATAGTCAAAATTGTCAAAGAGCCAGGTATTTCCCGGGAAGGAGCAGGCTCTTTTATTGCAGGCCGGAGGAGAAGCAAGCTTTCATCCCCGGTACGTTGGGCAGGGCGCGGATATAGCCCTAAAAAAAAGAAAGAGCAGCCATTCACAGGAAACAGCTACCCATTGCGGTTGTAATATATTCCAAAAGTGGATAGTTTGTCAATTTTTTGGTTGCAAACTTTTATTCCAGCTGTGTAAGTTATAAAAAGCTGGGGCCGGCGGCGCCGGCCCCAGAAAAAAGATGCGACATTACAGACAAGAAGAAATAAATGGGAAATGGGAGGGAATAGTATGCCTCTAAGGCTCTCCACCCCCCTCCAGCGCCAGGGGGTTACGAGCGATGATCCGGAAGTTGATCCGTTTACCGGCCGCGCAATCCCAGAAACCTTTCGGCCAGATGACCCGGAACTCGCTCATCCCATCGTGAGCCAGGAGGAGCATGTGGCGTTCCGGAGCCGGGCAGCCCTCCGCCAGGAAGAACACCTTGCCCGCGCACCAGGCCCCGATACCCGGCGCCTGGATGCGGAGCACTTTCAGGAAGCCATACCCCACGTGGCGGATGATGGTGCTATCGACGCTGAACGACAAAGCAGGGGAGGAGAGGGGCAAGCGCAAGCAGTTAACCTGCAGCACGCCCCCTTCAAAATCCACCCAACCCTCGTAAACGAACTGGCAAGGGTTGCGGCAGCCGGTGCCCGGCACCACATCCGGCGGGTCATACTCCGGAAAAGGGCAAGGAGCCGATGCCGGCGTATCCACCTCGATGGCGGCCACCGGCGGCGCCTCCACCAGAGAGGGCTTATCGCAGGAAAGGCATAAAAACGGGAACAAAAAAAGGACAACAGTTTTCATAGCTCAAGGATTTAATCATGCAAAACACAAGCCGCAGCATAGGCCACCCCCATCTCCCGCTGGCGGGCGTCTGCCACCAGCAGCGAAGGCCGTAGCTGGTCGAAGACGGCCACATAATAGATGCCCCGGTAAGCCACCGGCACCGTCACGTGCATGCCCCGGCAAAAGCCTTTGAACAGCAAGTACAGCGGCCCGTTTTCTTTTTCCCGGAAATAGATACAAAAAGGATAGGCCCCCATCGGCTCGTAGAAGGCCGCCAGCTGCCGGAAGCGGTGGAAGCCATAAGCTTCCAGCCGTTCGGTAGCCACGCCCCGCTGCAAGCAGCGAGCCCCCTGGAAGAGGTGGAGGACATTGGTAGAGACGGGAATTTTTTCTTTGGCAGGAAAAGGCTGCTGGCCGTAGCCGGGCAGGGCCAGCAGGCAGCTCAGGAGGAAAAAGAGGGTTTTCATAGCGATAGCATTAGAGTGTTACAGAATAACTTCTGGCACCTCTAGCTGTTTTCCGGGAGGGAAGATAGGGGAAATGGGGCAATACCCCTAAAAACATTGTTTTTGATGTCAAGATTTGCCTGGTGGATAAAAGACGGAAATATTGAATCAGGAAGGTCAATCACCACAGGTGGTTTCAGGAAATAAAATGTAAATCATTTGCCTGGATAACGCCCAACCTTTTCCAGTAATAGGCGGCGCTGAACCCTATCTGTGCGGTTAAATTGTAAAATTCTAACCGTCACTTCTCCAATTTTAGTTTTCGCGATTATCCTGCCTTCCTGAAGGTAGAAATGCTCATGCCAGTTATCTCGCCGGGGGTGAAATAAGGGATAGTATTCGTCTTCTTCACGAAGATAAGAAGCTACATCGGTTCCTTTATTGACATTACAGACAAGGCAACTATAAGCGAGGTTGCCTGCTTCAGTAGGTCCCTCATGCTTCAGGCTGATAATATGATCAATATGCCCACTGAAAATGAGGTCGCTATCGTGCATCAGGCAGTATTCACAGCAATGGCTTGCGCGGGCAATAACAAGAGAACGAAGTTTTTCGGGAACGTATTCACTCATGCCCGGAGCAATTGGTGAGCTCTCGCTTTTGCCAGGCCTAGCATATTTTCGAGGTAGCAGTAATTGTTAAGTTCCTCTTTTTCTTCTTCGGTGAGGGTGCCAGCGCTTTGTTTAAAGATCAATTTTTGTACCCGTTTAAGAGTCATTTTATCGGGAGTATAAGCAACGACTTCCTGCGGGTTGAGCTTAGCCAGCCAGTCCACAATATTCTGATATGCTGCGTCTTTATTCATATTTTACTCCGTTAAGATTAAGCTAATGATGTTAGTAAATTTGAGGAAACAGAATAGCAGGTTGAAAAACGTTATCTAACGATTGAACAAATTAGGCTTTCCCTTTCCCATCCGTTTCCAATTCCAGGATAATTGCTTTCACCCGTTCCAGGGGCATATCCGCCAGTTCGGCATGCCCCACCCCGGCCCTCCCCGAGGGGGAGGGAGAATTCCTTTGGCGCCATGCCCTTTTCCCAACCGCGGGTGACAAAAATCCGTTCTTTCAGCTCCTGGCCTTTTTCAAGTCCCGTTTCCAAGCCTTTCTCCATTCCTTTTTCGATCCCTTCCTCCTTACCTTTCTTATAGAGGAAATCTTTTTTGATATCATACGTCACTGGCATAGCTTCGATCGTTTTAACCGTTAGGGCTTGCAAAACAATAAGTACTCCATTTAGGCTCGTTCTTTTGCGCGCTAACTGCGTTGCCAAGCCTCGCCTTAGCTTTGGCTATGCCTACGTTTGGCGCCTTGTTAGCGCACAAAATAACTTCGTCTATTCTGGACCACTTATTATTTTGCAAGCCCTTAGTTCATGCAATTTACGCAATCCCGACAAGACATTCAATTGGCGAATAAACTTCTGGAGGGACAACTTTCCTTTCGCCACCTGCGGCAGCCGTCCAATAATAGAACGAATAGCCTCCTCCGGCAGTTTCCTTTTGAAATCAGCCAGGATGGCCAACACCACCACCTCCGGGATCTGGCTATTGATTAATTCCTCAAAGTCCAACCGTCCAAAATCAATCAATTCAAAGCCGGTAAACACTTCCTCCTGCTTTAATTGAGCCGGAACATTAGGCCGGAGCTCCCCCAGGTGCACCACAACATGGTGCACTGGCAGTTGGTACTTTTTCAACAAGATGCCATGGTATTCAGACAACCGGTACACCATAGCCGGTTCCACATCAGATTCGAACTCCACATGCAGGATCACCTCCTTTCCCTCCTGAGTGAGGACTTTGCGGACAAAATCAGCTTCCCGCTCCAGGGTCGTTTGCATTTTGGCCGGCAAGTTTTCGGCAGACACGATGCGGATGCTCAGCAACTGCTCCAGGAAAGGCATAAAAAGCGCCTATAGTGCTCTGTAACATAAATTCCTATCGACAATTTCGGCCTCTTTTTCCCGGCCTCTTCGTTGCTCCTTCCTTCCGTAGCTTCGGCTATGGGCGGTCGTCGCGCCTTGATGCCAAAAAAAATAGACTCGAAATTCTTCGATCAAACTTATGTTACAGAGCACCAGGTTCTCCTTGATGATCTTGTCGTACTTATTGCCTTCTTTTTTGGAATCCATACACATCAACGAAACATGCAAGTGGTCCGCGGTGCCCACGTGGCGCAGCGTGTTGAACCCCATCAGCCGGAAGTAGCCGGCTACCAGGGCATTCCGGATTTCGCCCTGCCGGATGGTGCGCAGGTCCACGGCGTGGGCATAGCCGCTACTCTGGAGATAATGCAAAGAATGGCTGTTGGCCGGTAGGCCCATTTTGGCATAGTCCTCCGGTTGCCATTTAGTCGAAAGGTTTTCGAGGCTGCAATCCATAGCGCCAGTGAGCAATCAGGGTTGTATCGCCAGGCGGAGATAGCCTCACTCAATCTGCAATTTACTTCAAATTCGTTTGATTCTCATACAATTGATTTGAACAAATAACATGGCCACCTGCACCCATTCCCTCTGGTGCGGTTACCCAAATTCCACATTGTTCTTCTTTTTTAAGAATGATATTAATCAATGAAAAGGAAAACCACAATGGGACGGCTGGACAAGCAGTATAGTCGCTCAAATCCAGTGTTCTGGCTCAGGCTGCCGGAGGCTGTTGGGTTGCCAGGGCCTTAGCCGATAGGAGAGGGTTCAGAGGAATCCACCTCAGCCCTTTCTTGATCCTTGAGGATCAGGAAGTAGCCATACGTTGCGTATGCCTCCTTCTTTCGCAGGCGACAGAAACGCAACAACGCGAACAATGTGAGCAGTAAGCTCACAAACGCGAGCAACCACTCCTGCTTGAAGAGCGCAAAGGCCATGGCTGAAGCAAAAACCAGGGAGAGGCTCCGAAAGAACTTGGATTCTGCCTCCAGTTGCTCAATGTCACCAGCTGCTTTGGTGCTACTAAGACGCACGACTGATTTAGCCCAAGAAAACACCTCCATAGGAGGCGAGCCTGCCAACATGTGTTTCTGGACAGCTTTCTTCAGTTTGGCGAGGTCCTTTCCGCGGAATTGCAAGTAATACTGGTATAGCGTTTTATTCAAAAGGCCGGTACTCACGTGCTTGAGAAGGTGCCCAACAATATACGCTCCCACAATGAAAGCTACCCAACCTGACAAGCCAACATCAAGCCCATCTGGAAACAACCTACTAAGGCTCTCCGTGAGCAAGTCGAGGAACAACGCGACCATTATTGCGCCGGGCAACAAAATCGAGAAAAGCTCAACTAGCCCGACGTAGAAATCTGCTGGTTTGTAACTTGCCATATTAACAACCTTTCCGGTATGTGTTGACTGCATAACATATTTCTGCTACCGATAATGTCATCCGCTCCGATATCGAAGAAAGAACTGAATAACTTCCCACTCGGAATTCCTCCCTTTGTTTGGGTACCATTTAATGAGCCAATAATACCTCACTTATAAACTATTTCATTTTATAATAAAAAGTGGGGAAAATACAATGATAAAAATCAATATTCCCTAATATTTTCTTGGGCATTACCTCAGGTTGATCTGGTGGGGTGATTATTAAGAGTGTGTTCAAGGGCCTCTTCAATCCCCCAAAAGTACTTCCCCAACTGCGGTTAGCTTCGGTTCGCAAGCCGGCGGCTCCCGTCCGCCGCGAGGCAGCCTGTGCGCAAAAGCCAGCGGCCAGGTGAAAGGGTTCTCGCTGCAAGGCGCCAAAATGTACCCAAAACAGCCCACCGCCCAGCCGGTACCGCCCCCAAAACGTACCCATAATCAGTGTCGAAGAGGGCCGGATTCGCCAGCGCCGGGTTGATCACCGGGAGGTTCTGACAACAAAGCCCTCAAATCCCCCTTCGCTTCTTCCAGTTCCCCCTGCAGCTCAGCCAGCCGCCGTGCCGCCCGCCCTGTGGAATGCTTGCATCAGCAAATTCCACAGGGCCCGCAGCAACTCCCGGTAGCGACGCTCCAGCTCCCTCTTCTCTACCTCCAGCCCCTTGATACATTCCTCCTGTACCCGGCAGCGCAGCAGCATGCGCTCCGCCGCATTGGAGTTGGTAGCCTGCCCTGTGGAATAGTTGCTTCGGCAAATTCCACAGGGCCTGCCCAAAGCAGCGTTTGCCCTAGTGCAGCGCCCGGTTGACTTCTGGCGACAGGCTGCGGATGATCAGGGTTTTGGCGTTGGTTGTTTTGGCATTCATAGTTTTATGCGTTTTCGATTAGAGAAATCCCTGCCTGCCAAACTGCATTTGCTAGGTAGGCAGGGTGGCGATATCTCGTCCTGTGTCCCTGGGCTTCGGCCTCGGCTACGCTCGGTCCGAGTTCTTCCTCACATCCTCGCAGTACATACAGAACTCGTATTCGCTGTCGTCGCCCATGCTGGCATATTGGTGCAAGCAGTCGCGGTGCGCGCCCCAGTAGCCATAGCCGGCGAGGCGTTCCCCGCACACCTGGCAGGACTATTCCAAGCGAAGAAATAAACGAAGCAGCAAAGAGTCCTGGAAAACCAAACTTAAAAGGCGTACTCGACAGGCTGGCTAATTCGCACTAGTCGCACTAGCGTAGTTGTCGCCCTGGCGGATGGGATGATCGCAGGGGATGTCTCCGGAACGGATCAGGCTGATCTTGGCTTCCAGCTCACGGAGGGCCTTTTCATATTCTTCTTCGAGGTTCATGGTTGGAAATTTTGATGATGGAACACGGATGACGCAGATCAGGCGAGTTTGCGCGGATTAGCAGCCAAAACCGCGAAGATTCGCTATATCCGTGTCATCCGTGTCCTATTCACGCCCTACTCGCCCCCCAACGCATGGAAAGCCGCCCCCTCCGGCGCCTCCTCAAACAGTGGCGGCGAGTAGTTCTCCGCAAACTGCGTCTCGCCCGCGCCCGTATTCGTATCCTCCCGCCAAATCTGGAGGCCCTTCACCGCATTCTGGAGAATCGCCACCTCCTCCGGGTCAACCCGTTCATAGTCGAAAGAAGCTATGTGGTACTTCTTGCCCTCCGCCCCCGGGCTCTTACTCTCCTTCTGTACCGGGGTGATTTTCAGGCGCACCTCGGCCAGTTTCACATGGTCGTAGAACATACGGCCGGCCACCACCTGCATCAGGTTCTGGACGCTGTAGCCATGCAGCAACAGGTTGCACAGCTGGCGTTCCTCGTTCAGGAAGAAGAACTCCGCCCACTTCTTCATACCAACGCCCAGGATATTGTCGGCAAAAATCCGGTAGGCTACCGGGATCAGCTCAAACGTTTCGCGCGGCTTGGTCAGTACCGTCTCGCCGCGGATGTTGAACACGCCCCGGCTAGCGTCGAAGCGGTATTGCAGCGGCCGGCCGGGGAAATAGGTGACGGGCAACAGTTCGCCCGACTTCTTGTCAACCAGGTTGCCATTCGGCTGGATGATCGGCAGATAAGCTGTTTTCTTGCTCATGATAGAAAGTTTGAAAAGTTAAAAAATGGGTTAAGTGTTGGTTTTTTACAATCTGCGCGAGTTTCGAAGTCGAAATTACGAAGACGGAAGTGGGAAGCCGAAAAGGCAGCCTTGGCGTAAGTTCCGATTTCCGACGGTCCTTTCGCGTAAAGCGAAAGTGAGTTCGAAAACGTTCTTTGATATAAACGGATGCAGATAAAAGCAGAACCAGTTGGGGACCTGGCGGTGATCAGCCGGCTGATCGAGGATACGAACCTTTCGTCTAGAATCGACGAACATTTCCCCAAGCGCCATTTGTGGCAGGGGCCGAGAGTAGGCAAGACGCTCCAAGCCCTGCTGATGTACATCCTCAGCGAAAATGACCACCGGCTCCATCATGTGGAAGCCTGGGCTTCTAATATTGAACAGAGCCTGGCTTGGTTACTGGAAGAGCCAGGCTTTAAGGCTCAGGACCTCACCCAAGGGCCCTTTGCCAACGGCTTTCGCCACGCTAATGGCGAGGCCGCCAGAGCGGCCCAGGTTGTGATCCGCTTCGGTGACGGTACGCAGGTGAAAGTCCACGGCGAGGTAGAGGCATCTTTCATCCGGCAGATTCTGGGGCGCTGATGATCACCTTCTCCAGTACACTGCGATACTTCCTGTACCGCCCCCCGGCCGACACCTGCCTACCTGCTAAACGCAGTTTGGCAGGCAGGTGCGCAAAGGCTTCGACAGCCTCAGCGGACTGGTGCGAAGCTCCATGGGCGACAACCCTCTTTCAGGCGACGTGTTCATCTTCATCAACCGGCGGCGTAACCATATTAAATTACTGGTATGGGACCGTACCGGTTTCAGCGATTCTCGCTTTAGAAAAAATTAAATATAGAAATTCCATAGAATTCCTACCTTTCATCCAAAAAGTTGGATGATGGACCATTTGATAAAGCTGGTAAGAGAGTCCTTCTCTCAAATTCCCGGCCACCGCAGAAGCGTTGGGAATAAGTCCTATGAATTAGCCGGCCTGCTTAGCGCGGGTTTTGCGGTGTTTTCACTCAAAGATCCTTCCCTTTTGGCCTTTCGGCAAGAATATCCTAACCGGGAAGCCAACCTTCGGCGGGTTTATGGGATCGAGTCGGTTCCGGGCGATACAGCCCTTCGCGAAGGGCTGGACGGCGTCGAGCCGGCTCACCTTCAAGGGTGTTTTGGCGCTCCGTTAGGGGTACTGCGCCACCAAGGCGTATTCAAAAGCCGCCTGGTATTGGGCGGCTACCTGGCTGTTGCGGTAGATGGCACCGGGCACTAGTGCGCCGGAAACGAAATTCTTAACCAATTCTTTGGGCTCTTTTACAGCCATGCTGCGTTGCTCCTTCCTTCCGTAGCTTAGGCTATGGTCGGTCGTCGCGCCTTGCCTGGCCGCAAAACAGCCTCAAATTATTGACCAACAACTTCGTTCCCGGCGCACTAGTGTTCCAGTACCCACTCTTGCCCCCATTGTATGGTGAGAAACCACCGTGGGGGTAAACAGAGCTTCTACCACCAATTGTTAGCCGCCGTACAGGTTCACCCAGAACAGGCTACCGTTTTCCCATTGGGTGCCGAAGCGATTGTCAACGGCGACGGCGCCAGGAAGGACGACTGCGAGTTTAACGCGGCTAAACGCCTGGTTCCGCAATTGCGCCAAAGCATGCCTCATGGCAAGCTCCTGCTGAACCATTTGGTTGATAACCCGGGCAATTAGGCCATACGTCAGTTCATAAGCCCGTTGCATGTCATCCAGGTGCTCCTGCTGCCCCAGCCGGATCAAATTCGACAAAGAGCGGCTGTTAGGGTAGGGGAGCGAGTTTTGCGACCTTCCAATACATTCTCAAGGCAGGAAGTAATAGCTTTAGCGTCAATTTTGGAGCAAGCCTTCATTTCGGCTTTAATGGTTTTTTGGAGGCAGGAGTCGATCAAAATATCCCAGGCCTATTGAATTTAATGGGCTCGCCCCTTTATTTTTCCGCCGATAATTCGTATATTTAAATGATTGACCACGCCCTCGAGACTTCCATTTTTTAACCCCTAAAAGTCAATATTATGCCCTCCCTGGAAGTTGTCATCGGCCTCATTCTCATCATTCTTTTTTACAGCCTGCTCGCCACAATTGTGATGGAGCTCATCTCCAATTTCCTTCATTTGCGAGGGCGGCACCTGCTAAAGATATTGAAGAATATCATGGCGGCGGAAAGCGAACAAGAATTAAAGGAATTCTTGGCCAATCCGATGTACGAGCAACTGGCGGGAAAATATTTTGGCAAGACGACGCCCCCTTCCTACATCAGTTCCGGCAATTTCCGGTCCATACTGTTGCACCTCATTTCCGTGAAAAAGGAGGCAACGAACTTCCGAGAAAAGATCGGCGCCGTTTCCGACCCGAAACTCAAGGCAGTATTGATGCAACTGTACGAAGAAGCCAACGAGCGTTTCGATACTTTTCAGGATAAAGTCGAGGAATGGTACGATGAGGTCATGGAGCGGGCCGGCGGCTGGTACAAACGCCGTATCAAACGCATTTTGCTGCTGGTAGGCCTGGCCGTGGCCATCATCTTCAATGCCGATACGCTGGCCATTTATTCCAACCTGGTCAGCAATTCCAGCGTCGACCTGGAAAAGCTGGTGGCGGTGGCTGAAGCGGTTTCTGCCAATGAATCCCTGTCCTCACCTGCATTACCAGATACCGCAGCTACGGTTGTCTCCGATACCCAATCCGGCCTGAACCAGCAAGTCTACCAACTGATCGAAGAGAACCTGGAACAGTCTAAAGATGCTCTCGGCATTGGCTGGACGAGCGTTAATTTCTGGGGTTTACCGGGGGGCGACAAACTCTGGAAGATATTCGGCTGGATCATTACCGGCCTGGCCATTTCCATGGGTGCGCCGTTCTGGTTCGACCTGCTGAAGAAGGTGATCAAGGTCAAGGATGCCGGGGGATATACGATATCCAAAGCCCGGACGCTGCTAAGCGGTAGCGGGGCTAAGGATACTTCTGGCAGCGAAGGCAATATCACATCAACTCCAAAACCGGTAGGATAATGAAGATCCGATTTCTCAAAGACACCAATATCCGCATCTCTAATGCTGATTTGAAAACACCTCCGCTGGGCAACATGAACAAGGGGGCGGCCATTGAAGTAGAAAACCAACCGCTGAAAGGAGCCGTTTTGGATGGCGTCTCCCTCTGGTACCGGGATGCCCACGGCTGGTACTACTGGAGCGGAGCGGCTGAAGTTGTAGAGGAAAAAACGACACCTGAACTCCCCGGGGAAGCCATTCTTGAGGATGCCCAGGACCTGATCGAGGCCAACATTGGTGAAGAGGAGGAACCGGTAGTGGAACCGCCGGAAAAAGGCTCGGCAACCGGTGCTCTGCCACTGAAAGAAGTGGATGCCGAAGTGCCCATAAGGGACTCCACCTTAAAGGAGGAGGCGCCGGAGGAGGAACAGGCAGAATCGCCTGCCGAGGACGAAATAGCACCGGAAACAATGGAGGAAGGGCCGGAGGCCCCGGTCAAAGAGGCCCTTTTCCAGGCCCTTGATTTTAATGGAGAGCAGATGAACTGGGGCATGCGCGCCCTACAGATCGTTGAATACTTCTGGAAAGAGCGTGCCCTGCACGGCGAAGGCGTCAATGTGGCGATCCTGGATACCGGCATCGACCTGTACCACCTCGACCTGCGGGAATCAGTGGCCGCTTACCGGAATTTCTGTGGCGGCGGCCCGGAGGCCATTCACGACCTGGACGGCAACGGCACCCGCTGCGCCGGCCTGATCGCTGCCCGTGGCCGGGAGGCTGTCTGGGGGATAGCCCCCAGGGCGAGTTTACTGGTGGGCAAGATCATGAACAACCTCTTCGACATCAGTTTTGCCCGCCTGCTGGAAGGCATCGACTGGGCCCTACAATGGCCGGTGGACATCATCTACACGGGAGTAGAGATCAAAGACAACTCGCTGCCCCCCGAGCAGGTGGAGCAGCTGAGGATGATATCTGACATCCTTCTGGAGCGGGGTATCCTGCTGATCGCTCCCGTCGGCAACTCCCAGCTGGTGAAGCCGGAAAACCGCCTGCCTGCCGCCCTGCCCGGCTGCCTGTCGGTGGGCGCCTATAACCGGCAAAAGCAGCGCTTCCGCACCTCCCTGCGCAGCAATACCCTGGACATTATGGCTCCCGGCGAAGGCCTGCTTGCCACTGCCCCCGACGGCAAAGTGGAACGCGAATACAATGGCAGCCACGCTGCTGCTGCATTTGCAACCGGCTGCATGGCCCTGGCGGCTCAGCATATCCGCGAAAATGGCATACCCGTATCCATTGCTGACCTGATCTATCTCATCCGGGAAACCGCTTTGGCGAAGGCCCCCGGGGACAAGTGCCAAGATGTGGATTATGGCTGCGGCTTTTTTAATCCGATCGGGCTGATGGAAAGGCTGGGCCGGGATTAGTCAGATTAAAGGATTACCAGGATTAATGGGTTTCACCTCCCGATCTTTTCCTCTTTGGATAGTTCTTTCTGGATGGCTGCCCGTATCATATCCGAAGTGATGGTGTGTGTATTCCGGCTAAGGGCTTCCAGGCAGGTGGTCTGTACGATGTTCATGATGTGGGAGCCGGTGAGTTCATGTTGCTGAGCGAAGCGGCGAAAGTCGACGTCTTCAGCGAAAGCCACGTTCCCGGGAAAGGCTTTCTGCCAGATACGCAAGCGTTCGGGCATGGCAGGGACGGGGAAGTAAATAATGGAATTGAAGCGCCGGATGAAAGCCTCGTCGATATTGCTTTTGAAGTTGGACGCCAGGATGGCCAGGCCCGGGTAGAGTTCGATCCGTTGGAGGAGATAGGACACTTCCTGGTTAGCGTATTTATCGTGGGCGTCGCGCACGTTGGTACGCTTGCCGAAGATGGCGTCCGCCTCGTCGAAGAAAAGGATCCAGTCCTTGTTCTGGGCTTTATCGAAGAGGGTGGCCAGGTTTTTTTCCGTTTCGCCGATGTATTTGGAGATCACCATCGACAGGTCTATCTTGAACACTTCCCGGCCGGTGTATTTGCCGAGCAGGGAGGCCGTAAAAGTCTTGCCCGTGCCGGGCGGGCCGTAGAAGAGCGCCCGGTAGCCCGGCTTCAGCTTTTTGTACATACCCCAGTTGTACATCAGGGTATCGTTGTACTGCACCCAGTGTTCCAGCTCCCGGATTTGCGAGGCGGTATAGTCGTTGAGCACCAGGTCGTCCCATTCCAGTTCGGTGGTGAGGTGCAGGGCCGGGAAATTGGTGGTCAGGCGGGGGATGGGTATCCGGCCGATGGTAAACAGCTCTGTATAATCCGGATCGAGGATGAGGCGGCCGCTCATAGGCGGCTCGCCGGGTTTCATATCTTCCAGGTAGAGGATCTTTTCCCGTTCGAAGAAGTGCCCGGCGCTGAAGAGTTGCTGCACCTCGAAGCGCCGGTTCAGGTCATTGCCCGCCAGGAGGAACAACACCGTCTCCCCGGTGGGGATGGTGCCCCGGTGATTTTTTCCCTTGATGCCGCCGATGGCCGGAAATTCCCCTCCCTTGGGCAGGTATTCGGAGATGAGAGCGTCAAAGAAATGGGGGTAGACGTTGGGCGCCAGAGCCATCAGCAGGGTGGCCAGTTCGTCGCGGGTGGGGCGGTAGTTGTGCAGAAAATAGGTGAAGGGGGAGCCGTCGTCTTCGCTGAAGGATGGCATGGGCGCCGGCTCGGAAGGGCGGCCTTCGTTCTTCAGTTCCTGCTCCAGCCGCCTGCGGACGAGCTGTTCGAGGAAGGAGAAGGCATAAGTGAGATTGGTATGGGGCATGGTTTTGAATTTCAGTATTATTTCAGCGCCGCCAGTGCAGGCGTAGCGTCCAGAGGATACGTCCGGATCAGGTTGTCCATGCCGCCGCCGGAGCGGTCGTGCAACAGGGCCTTGGCGCCGTCAGGAGCCACCAGGGACACCTTCAGGTCGCCGATATAGGTATGGGTAATGTCGATCGATACTTCCAGGCCCCTGATCCGGCCTTCCCGGGCCAATTGCAGGCTGCGCTCGATGCCCTCCGGCTGGTTGTCGGGGATCGTAACCCCTGGCTGCTCGGCGATCTCGATCATTTCCGTGGGGTCGATCAGCAGGTGTAGCGACCAGCTATTGAGCTGCCCGCGGTCCATAGCTGCCTGGCCTTCTACCTTTAAAACCCAATTGCCCAGGATGCTTTCTCCATTGAGGGCATTCAGTTGGGGTAGGCTTTGCAGATCGTAGGTTTGCTTCAGTCCATTTTCACTCCCACCCTTCCGGTTGTGCAGGATCACCGTTTTGCCCGAAGGCGGCGCCAGGCTGACGACCACCCCCGGCCAATCGTCTATCGGGGTAGAACCCCAGGAATTGGACAGGATATCGACTTTGTCTGCTACATGATCAAGCGCTTCTATCAGTTTATCTTCATTGACAAGAAGGCCATATTGGTTCGATTCCCACCTGATAGGCAGCAGCCGACAGCCGGGAGCCGCACCCACCGTATGGGTGGCGTCCACTTCTCCGGCGATGACACCGGCCACCGAGGTGCCATGGTTTTCACCCGATACGTACATGTTTGCCGGCCGGGCGTCAAAGTCATCACGGGTGATCAGCCGGTTGCCTTTGAAATAACCCCAGGAAGCGAATTTCTGATCCGAATTAAAATCGACATGGTCCATCCGGCAGCCGTCGTCGGTAATGCCAACGACCACATCGGGGCTGCCGTAGTGGCCCAGCAATTGCCAGGCCTCTTCGCAGCGGGTGGATGAACGGAGGTCGAAATCCAGATTGAGATGGTGCCGGTGTAAGTGCCATTGCTCGAAATACTCGGGATCGTCCGGCAGCTCAAAGTCATATTTTTTCATCCGATGGTTGAGGGAGTGATCGGCCAGTTCTACCAGCGGTTCGTCTTCCGTCAGCCGGACCACTACCTTGACCGGGTTCATGCCGGTGTGGTCGGTGAGTTGAAAGAGGTAATCCCGCTCATTGTACTTTTTCTTTTTCACCAGGGCGTATTTCCCGGCGAAGGTATCCACCTCGGCTTCCGAAATGCCCTCTTTAAAGGTGATGAACAAACGGTCGGTGATCAGAAACTCTTCTTCTGTCGCCTCGCGCACGTAGGCGTGGTGGGTCGGCGCTACCTCGCGCAGCCGGCTCATGGCCGGTTCCACCTCCGCCGCCGTCATCCGGATGCGGGTGGACGCAGGAGAGACCTGCTCGACGGTTTCGAAGCCCATGGCCTTAAGCTGTTCCGGCTTGACCCTGGCCACAATCTGATCCGGCATTTTCCGGAGGGGGGGCTTTTTACCATTGCGGTAAGTGTAGGTTGATGAATTGTTGGTAGGCATGGGCATTTGGTTTTTGTGGTTCAAGGTTCAACTTCCCCCCCTTCTTCCCGTAAACATCCTCTTTTTAAGGTACGTTTTTCCAAGCGTTTTTTCAAGTAAATTTTCAGTTAAAAAGGAAGGGAAAAAGCCCGGGCTCAAAAAATTAAATTACAACTTAATGCATTGAAAATCAATGATAAAAATCACTTCTTTTCTTGAAAGAATTCATTCGGGATGTGAAGAAAAAAGGAGATATTAAATTAACAAAATAACTTAATGGAAACGTTTCTGTTCAAATTACGCAAAGATGTTGGAGCTGGGAAAGAAAAGGAGGTAATAGAGAAACTCCTCGATCTGGCAACCAAAGGCCATCCCAAGTTTACCAACGAGATCCTCCTCCTGAGCAAGCGCCGGGAAGAAGTGCAACACAAAGAGCGGCTTGGAGTGCTTTCGCAAGAGGAAGCCCGCGAAAAGATAAAGATCAGCGCTGCTATCTTGTCCCTAATCGATGAAATGGATAAAGACCAGGGCATCAAAAACTACTTGTTTGAACAAGTGGTGGACTCTGGAAAAGTTGCCTTCTATGCCCAAGATTTTGAAAAAGCGCTTGACCTGCTCACCGAAGCAATTACTTACAAGGTCGATCCTGAAGTTTTCTCGATGCTGAATACCTGCAGGGAGGCATTAGGGCTGTCGCCCATTGCCAAAGAGCAAATTGGCTCAGCCCCTGATAAAGTGCAGGCAGCCCCTCTATCATCGCTTCCAAAAAACAAAAGGGAAA
Organism: Lewinellaceae bacterium; assembly: GCA_020636215.1. Classification (GTDB taxonomy): domain Bacteria; phylum Bacteroidota; class Bacteroidia; order Chitinophagales; family Saprospiraceae; genus JACJYE01. Next base: position 38,678 of record JACJYG010000015.1, on the reverse strand, counting down.
TCCCTGTAAAGGCAATCCTGTTCGCTGTGGCCGCAGTGGCAGTCATTGCGTTTGGCGTTTTCGCAATGATCAATATTATTGGAAGTGGCAAAAGCACGGATAATGGGAAAAACTCAGACAATACAGAGCGCACCGAAACCGGAAGGGCTGAAGGCGCCAACGGGGAGATTAATATTGAAGAGCCTGCAGATATTGAAAGGCGTACCGATACCAGTGGGAGGACAGATATCGCTGAAAACGGGGAAAACAGGCATGAAGAATATGTTGAAGCCCCAAAACCCGATTTAGTGGTCAGGGGCCTTCAAATTATTCCCGATCCGGCCATCCAGGGAGCGCCGATAACCATCAGGGTCGCTATTAAAAACCAGGGCGAGAAAAGAGCCGGCCCATTCAGGGTGGCCTGGTGGGCGGATGCCAATTCACCAAGCACTTCTTGTGTCGAAAACATTGCCGGACTGGAAGCAGGTGTAACCGAGACCATTACTATGTCCTACCGCGGATACAATCGGCCATATGAACAAATTACGACCAAGGCCATAGTAGATTTCGTCAGAGAAGCCGAAGAAAGTAATGAAAATAATAACGAGCGGCGGTTTAGCCTTAGCGTGAAGGCGCGCCCAGAGACTCCTCCCCCGCCTACCACTCATGTATTTGAATCTCCGGCCAGGCCGGCGCCTCCCAGCAATTTGCCGGATTTGAGCATTACAAGCTTTATTTTGACCCCTGCGACTCCGAAAGTCGGGGAAAAAGTTGAGATCAAGGTTACAATCAAAAATAGCGGGGGCCGGGCGCCAGGCCTATTTTTAGTCAGTTGGTGGGCTGATGCCTCTCAATCCCAACCCACGAAGGGAAGAAGTGTTTCCGGCCTCGATGCCGGCGCTACAACTACCATAAGCCTTGAATACGACGGTTATCGCGAGGCTAATAACCGCCTGCGGACTAAAGTCCAGATAGATCCCCGAAACCAGATCACGGAGAGTAATGACAGAAACAATGAAAAAGCGATATATATTCAGGTGAAATCGGCCGCTCCACCGCCGCCGACAGTGATCAGGCATTAGTATAGGGTTATTAGTTTCAAGGGGTAATAAGGGGAAGATAAAAGCAAATGCAATGGCAATAAAGATTCTATCCGGCGCCCTGCTTCCGGAATCCATCACCGGGAGCACCACCCTGCACTTCGGAGAACACCGAGTTACAGGCGATGCGGAAGGGGCCGGGATGACAACTATCGGCGGAAGCGGGATTTTTCTCCAACCGCCGGCCGTGCATCTCGCCGTTACCAGCTTTCGAACCCGAACCTGGTGGGGGTGGGTGGGCTGGTTCCGCAGCCTGTGGCGCCCGCCGCGGGAATCCCGCCTGCCCGAGGGAGAAGACTGGCTCGGGTACCGGGGCTTCTCATTGGAAAAAGAAGCCCTCAGCGAAAGAAGCGTCCATATCAACTGGGCATCGGATTGGGCTTCCCGGATCGAAGCGATCGCTTATAAGGTAGAAGGTGAAGAACGCCCGGAAGGTTTCGACGCGGCCGAAGGTGACATCCTCTTTGCCTACGAAGGCCGGCCGATGGTGAAGCTGGTTTATACCGAAACCCACCTGCAGGCGGCGGCAGAGGATCTGGCGGAATATCTGAATCGGCTGACAGGAATTGATTACGAAATATTGCCCGAGCGCCCGGAGGGCCCCGCCGTCATCATCACTACCCCGGAAGGCGCCGGGCTTGAACCGGAAGTGCTCGGCGAAGAAGGCTTTATCATCCGATCCCACCCTAATGAAAGTAACCCCACATTCAACGACCTCTTTCTGGCGGGCGCCTCTGAGCTGGCCACCCACTTTGCCGTGACGCGCCTGCTGGAATGCCTGGGCTGCGGCTGGTATTTTCCGGGGACATTAGGAGAAGTTGTCCCGCCGGAACGCGCCACCCTGTTCGTCCGGCCGCCCTGCCCCCGTACGGGCGAGGTATTTCAGCCCAGTTTCCGGATCCGGGGAGTGCGCGAGCTGAAATACGATGAAGAGATGCGGCGCTGGGGGCGGCGCAATTACCAAAACGTGGTGCGCTTCGGAAGCGACGGGCCGATCCCCGGCGAATACGTGATCAACCGCCGGGCACATAGCTGGGGGCAGATCCTTAGAAATGGCGACGGCTGTGAAGTGTATCACACCGGAGAAGACGGCAAAAGCTACCTCTGCGTTACCAATGAAGATACCGTCACTGCCTTCGTGTCCGGGATCAGGAACCTGGCGGCCTCCCCTCGCGAGGTAGATGCCATCGTGATGATGCCCGAAGACAGCTACCGTTCCTGTCCCTGTGCCGATTGTGAAAGCTTGAAGGACTACGACGGCCCCGAAAACCGCCTGAATTCCGCCCTGATCCTGCAACTGACGAACCGCGTCGCCGGGCAAATCGCCGATTCCCACCCGGGCCTGACGCTTATCATGGCCGCCTACGCCTCCTACCAGGCGCCCCCAGCCGATCCAGCATTGACACCACGAGACAATGTCAAGGTGCTCTTCGCCCAATCCTCCGAACACAACCATGCCCTAACCCATACAGATACCGAAGACTGCATCTTCACCGGCATCAACCGCCGGGTATACGCCGATTATACCGCCTGGCTGGACCGCCTGGGCGACGGCCAACGGATGCTGCTTTACGAATACTACCACCAAAACCGCTGGCTCGGCCTGCCCTGGTCCATGGTGCACAGCATAAAAGAGGACCTCGCGCAATTCCAGGAAGATGGCCTGGCGGGCCTGTGGAGCCAATTCACCGATAACTACGGCACCAATGGCCTGGCGTACTACGTAGCAGCGCGCCTGCTGTGGGACATGGAAGCGGAGCCGGATGATTTGATCCGGGACTACTGCTACGGGCTTTTCGGCCCCACTGCCGGAGAACATCTATACGACTATTATACCGCCATGGAAGATGCCGCCACCGCATCCGGCCTGGAATTGCCAGGTGGTGGGCTGAATAATCCCTACTGGGAGGCGATGTGCCTGTTCACACCCGGCCTGCTGGATACGCTGGAAGAGCATCTCCACCAGGCCTCCATCACGAGGGGCCTGTCCAGCGAGCAATACCTGCGGGTACAGGGCATGCAGCACACGCTGGCGTACACCCGGGCCTTACTCGATTGGATGTGGGAAATCCACGATGCTGTCGTAGATGAAGCAACGGGAACGATGATCCCGCCGCTTTGGGAGGAACATAGCCCCAGCGCCCCGACCCATTGGAGGGAGCTAAAGGCTTCCAGCAGCCACCGGGCCAGAGCCATTTGCCTGCTCGAAACGGGCAGCCCCTGGATCCACCGGCACGGGCAAGAAGGGGAAGACATCAATCAATTGCTCGACGTGCCCGGCAAGGCCTGGAAGGCGATGCGACCCCCGCTGTGCACTCCCCGCTGGCGGGGCGATCGGGACCCCGTGCCGGCGCCTGAATCGGGGGATTTGGCGCTGGTGGTGCATGGCTATAATTTTTTCCCGGTTCACGAGGATGGATCGCCGGTGGAAGGGATTGATTATCAGTTGTCCTTGTACACCCCCGGGGGAGATGGCATTTTTCAGATTTCACTGGCGGATCAGGAAAGATTCGATCGCCCCACCGCTGATGAGTTGACCTTTGTGTCTACTTTCGTGCTGGCAGGCATTGCCCTGGAAGCCGCCGGCCCCGGCCCCTGGGAGGTGAAGATTGAAAATACAAGGGGGGCAATCCCGGCCAGGGCGCATCAGGCAAGGCTCTACGGGCTTTGGCTGGCGCCAGCGGGTTCATTGCCTGCGCCTGAGCATTGGGCTTTGTTTTTGGAACGGGAAATTGAAGACTTGCGCTCCGCCTCTATTGCTTTTAATGAGTTGCGGGGGAGTGGTGGTTTGTCAGGGGGGTGGGGTGGGGGTTTTGGAGTTGAGCTTGTAAGTTCAGTTTCATGACTAAAACCTTAAATCTCAAATCATGAAAGTGTTTTTTAGGAATTTTTGAGAGGATAATATCCCGTTCTGTTCTATTCCGAAGATTATTAATATTGATAACCTATGAAAACGAATGCTTCCAAAACCTCTTCTTCCAATTCAAATTCGCATGCTTCAAAACAATTTTTCAATGAAGTTGATGAAGGGGTTTATTGGTCTCAAAAAAGGGTCTAAAACCCCGCACTTTAGTGCGGTAAATTTCATTTTGATAAATTTATGCCAAAAGCGGCATGAAAAAATATCGTAGGGGCTCACATACTCACCCGCTTGACGTGCCATTTAGTATGGGTGACGAAGTATCGCTATCAAGTTTTGAAAGGAGAGGTACAAGTACGCTGCCGGGACTTGTTGCTCCAAGATTGCGAGTCTATGGAGATAGAGATACTAAAGGGAGTAGTAAGCAAAGATCATGTCCACATGCATATAGAGTACCCAGCGAAGCGATCAATAAGCGAGATAATGAAGCAGTTCAAAGGGCGTAGTTCCCGGCTACTGCAAAAAGAGTTTCCCGGCTTGAAGAAGCGCTACTGGGGCCAGCATTTATGGGCAACAGGCTATAGTGCCTGGAGTACAGGGAACATCACAGATGAGATGGTTCAGGAGTACTTGGAGCACCATAGGAAACCTACAGATCCGTCTCAAGACAACTTTTTGCTTGAGTAAAGTAAGAGACGACTTTCAGTCGTCCGTCAATCAAACCCACCTATTTTCAATAGGTGGTAGTTTAGTTTTCTAATTCTGAAAAAACGGAACAGCCATTTTTAGCCCATTATCCATTCAACCAAAGTTAACCATTGACCAGCCTAAAGAAGAATACGGACAAGAAGCGGACAAAATGGTTAATAGAGTTAGTATCATGTCTACGAATGAAAATGTTCAGGCAAAATCAGGTGCCACGAAGTCGGGTCATACAGCTATGGAGTAGACCCTAGTTTCTGAAAGAACGACTAATCACGGGGAATCCTTCGAAGCGGTACCCAGGGTCCCTCAGCGCTGCTACTGGCCGCGGCAACCCTTGCAGAAATTATCCATCTACCTAAAAAATAAGGTTCAAACTCAATTAAGTCATCAAGGTTCACCCGGAGAAGTTGACTTCCTTGGCGGGGGTAAGGATCATAAACAAAAACTTGCCCGGATTCATTAACTACCAAAGCAATATCATGGGTAATCCTCCCTTCACGAACATATCTAATACCTTCAAGCTCAACACTCTCATAAGGCACCCCAATAACAAGGGCGACACTCTGATAATCTGATAATTGTTGTACAATTCGGCGAAAACTTTCCATTCCGAAATATTCTCCAGGTCTAGGAAGCCCAGAAACGGCAAGTCGTCCACGGAATCTAGACTCAATTGAAAACAAGTCCCCTATAAAAGTTGAGACACTTGAAACCCTTGAATGACCTAAGGGTTCCAATCCTTGAAGTTCACGCGAAAGTGTACCTAATGATTGATCTTCACCTTGATTAAATAAATCTTGAATCCTATTCTGATGCAGCACGATATACAATGCATCGGCCAAGGTGCTTAAATGGCTAAAATTAGCTAATCTCATATCTCTTTCTGCTAAAATTCGAACCCCCCTTAATTGATCTCTCACTCTATCACGTATATCTTCGTCGAGCGTCTCGTCCTGTATTATTCTAAGCATATACCCCAATGTTTCACTAGCAACATTTGCAATTGCCTCCGATCCGTCTATTATATGGGCCGCCAAAAAACTATTAATTGAACACCGATATTGATCAGCTCTAGATATACTTGACGTATCATATTGTGTGAAATTTTCAAGAATAACTTCGCCATTCCAACCATTTGGAGCTAATAATTCACTCCCACTTATTATCTCAGTATCTCTGGGAATAGAAGGTCTCCTAGTCAAAAGAACCCTTCTGTCAACTATAATAGAAAGATCACGGGCAATTTGCTCTTGTGCTATTTCATCTAACCTACTTGCTTCGACGACAAAGTAGTCCTCCTCTTCTACTTCTAAATCGAATCTTTCGGAATCAAAGTCGCCCGCCACAAAGTGTTCGCGTAAGTAATCTTCAGCTCCAGAGCCAAAAATTCCCACTCGATTTGTCTCTTCTTCATAACAGAAATTTACATCTTCGGGGTGCTCAAATGCTTCAACATTTACTTCTTGTTCCTGTTCTTCTGTCGGTGATGGCGATCTAAGAATATCCAACATTTGACTTCGAATAGCACTATCTAGTCTGTGAAAGGATATGGAAAGTCGATCCCCTCGTCTTGGATGCACACCTCCTAACCTTCTTAATAGGGTTTCTGAATCAGAATCTGGGATCGCTCTAAAGGCAGTTGTTAATTCCTCCCGCCTGGAAAGATTCCAGTGATCCAATATGCCTTGAATCCTATGTTCTGGGGAAGGGGCACTACCTACGCCCCCTCCTAGTGTAGGCATGGCTGAACAAGTAGCAGGTGGCACCCTAAGTGCCAGCCCAGAAGCTTCATGATCTGGACCCCAAATCACACAAATATGAAACCGTGATACGTTTACATGTCGGTAGTAAATCCTCTCTAGATCGCTCAAAAATCCAGGTTGATGGTTCATTCTCCTAACTATACTTGGAGCAACTTGTACGGTATTGAGAACATTATAAAGTTCTCGATAAACCTGTTCCAAGAAGTTGTCTGGGTACTCAGAAGGGCTTTCAATACTTGGCACTCCAAAACTCCAATACTGCCCTCTAATTACAATAAGAAGGTCAGTTGGTCTTCCAGTTCCTTCTACCCTGGAAATCACTCGAGCATCTCTCTGAATCAATGGTTTAGTTTTTAAACCCCTCCCCTGCTGCACCACATGCGCCAACTCATGCCCCAACAACCTCTTTCCCTCCGGAAACCCCGGATCGTACTGCCCCCGATTGAAATAAATATCCGAACCATGCGTAAACGCCCGGGCGTGTAATCCCTCATTCATCCGCACCGCCTCCTCATCCGTATGCACCCTTACCCCACTAAAATCCCGGCCAAAAGCCCGCCCGAAGAAAGCCTGTTTTTCTGCCGCCAGTGGCTGCCCCTGGCCCTGCATACTTTGCAAGCGGCTGCTCAGGTTTGGTGAGGCGGCCATCTCGCTATTTGCTGACTTCCGCATCAAAGGTGAACCAGTTGAAGTTTCTTCTTCCTCTTCCCCTATCCCAGCTACCTGCCGGCTAATCGCTGGAGCTTCTTCAACCGGTAATTCTTCTTCGGGAGCTGCTTCTTGTTGCAGCCTTTCCTCATCTGGGCAGTCCGTGCATTTGCTTTGAATCGTAGGGGTAGGATGGCCATTCGTTTCTTTCATTGATAAGGCCCGCTCCCCCATGGCATCGGCTTCGCGTTCGTACTGGTCATCAGGTTGGCCGATGGTTAATTTGGGATAAATGGTATTTGGGTTAAAAAACCCAGCGACAGGTTTCTTTTGAACGTTTCCAGTATTCTTCTTTTCAACTGATTTCATAACGTAAAATCTAGCTAGCGCCAAAATGGGGAACCATAAGTGACACGGGGAAATACATCATACAGTTCATTCCATCTACTATTAATGTAGCTGATGTTTTCAATTCTAATATTCTCAAACATGGACCTATCTACGTCTTGAGGCCGCCTATTGAGTAAGGGCCAGTAACTATAGACGCCCTCTCCACTTCCCGTTGCTAGAGTTACATGTTCGGTTCCATTAAAAAAAACTAAATCTCCTCTTTGAATTCTAAGATTTACAGGCCTACCTTGGTTATCCAATCTAATGTTTTGTAAAGTACTGCCTCTCCTTATTAGGTCATAAGCTCCTATTGAAGACCTGTTGGAATATAGATCATGAATCTGTCTCCAACTCAGATCATTCATTCTATAGGCTGCATACATAATTAATTCCCAACAGTTAAGGCTAAAAGTCCCAGAAGTGATATCAGGTGGACTTGCTTCAGTATCAGCTAAAGCCCATCTCCTAAAATCACTTGGTATAGATACTATTCCTTCTGGTGTCACTCTTTCAAGTTCTGAAGTGGTCCAAACCGCTTGCCTGCCTAGGAGACGCTGCATTCCAAATGATGTGGGGTCATCAATATATTCATGAGGTACATATAATGTCCCACGTCTCGGATGCCGTACGCGAAGAAGAAAATTTCCAATTGCCTCTTGGACTTCAACCCTGGTTCCTCTATTAAAATAACATATTGGATCAGGCCATTCCATACTTGATGGCGAAGCAGATAGGTTTGTTCCAGAAAGCCTCCCTCTGATGGTTTCATCCCAAAAAGGAGCCCTATCCATCGTAACGTAACCATCCCATGGGTATGGCTCACGGATTAATCTTTGAATAGAAGGAGTTGAAGTACTTAGGGCACTTTGTTGAATAGTGTGGGCAGGTTCGTAACTGTCACAAGGGGCTCCTTCGCCTTCCTGCCGCTGCAATCTTTCTCCATTCAGGCAACCCGAACATTTCTTTTGTACGCCCGGCACCAGGTCGGCGCTCGGTTTCGACAAACTACCTATCCCTTCCACCATGGCATTCGCTTGGCGTTCGTATTGATTTTCCGATTTGTTGATAACCAGCTTGGGGTATATCCTACTGGGATTGAAAAATGATTGACTGTTCTTATTACTGAAAAAAGGCGCTGTTTTACTACGATGATACTTTGCACCTTCTAAATTGATATTTTTATTATGACTCCTCATCATTTCTTCTCTTCATGGACTTGTTGTTATCTTCAATTTGATGATTCTTTTTGAGCACTTGTTTACTTATGAAGGTGGAGAGGGCGGCACTGTAGGCCTCCGCCGTCGAAGTGGAATTGTTCCAAGAGTTCCCGCCACCATTCCTGCAAAATAATCATAAGACCAGGCGTTATTGTAGGAAGGCGAACCGGGGTAATTTGCATCTCCAATCTGGAAGTCATTACAACCTCCAACTGCATGAATTGATTCGTGTAATAAAGCTCTTGCTCTTTCTATCGGTCCAATTTGGAAGAAGTGCGGACAAATCCTTGTCCGGAAACCACCAGATGGACACATTTGAGCAGCATCAGGATTTCCATTCCTACAACTGCCTCCTCTATTACATCGATATATAGCTCGAGTGCCTCTATTCAATCTGGTGACAGCTGCTCGCAAGCGATTTCTTATTCTGGTTATATGTGTCTGGCTTGGGTTGTTAAAATGAAGATTAAACGAGCTTCGTATAATCCCTCTTACAGGATTCCCCTCACGAATATTCTCTACTTGTTCGAGCGCCAATCTCGCGTATTCAAGAGCCAGATTGTGGGCATCAATAACTTCTTGTTGAAGGTCTCTATTAGGATCTGTTACTCCGGTAATTGCTCTATTTTCGCAGTCAATTGGCTGGAGCTGAATTATGTTCCTCTTGAACTGCAAAGAACCGGATTGCTGCACCACATGCGTCAACTCATGCCCCAACAACTTTTTCCCTTCCGACGAATCCGGACTATACTCCCCCCGATTAAAATAAATATCCGAGCCGTGTGTAAACGCCCGGGCGCTCAGCCCCTCATTCATCTGCACCGCTTCCGCATCCGTATGCACCCGCACCCCACTGAAGTCCTGGCCGAAGGCCTGCCCCATCGTCCGTTGTACCTGATCCGGCAAAGCCTGCCCTGCCCCCTTACTGCTGCTTAGTCGGCCAGTAAGTTCATCACTGGCATAGGGGACGCCTCCATCCTCCTGCCGTTGCAGGTTTGGGATTGCCGTCTGGCCAGATAACAGCTTGGGTTGCACAACGCTGCTATCCCGGTATTCATTCTCCGCTGCTTCGAGCTCTTCTTTAGTGATCACTCCCAGCCGATACAGGTCTCTGGCCCGGTTCAACCGGTCTTTAGGAGATTGACCTAATGACCTTTCCATTAACTCATCCAGGGATTCGCCTTCTTCCAGCCGCTGAATACCCGGCATGCGATACCCAATTGGCCGTTGCACTTGCAGCTTTGGCTGCGCTATCCTCTCCGAGGCTTCCTCCTCCTCTTCGGGTTCTACTTGCCTTTGCACCCGAACCCCATCCGGGCAATCCGCACACTTCTCCTGCACCCCCGGCGCTGAACTCACACTCGGTTCCGGCATGCTGGCCACCCGTTCCGCCATAGCATCGGCCTCCTGTTCGTATTGATCTCCCGGCTGGCCGATGGTCAGTTTGGGCTGTATGGTGTTCGGGCTGAAAAAGGCCTGCGGGCCGGAGCGGCCGAAGAAGGGGTGCGCGGGCTTGGGGGTGGAATGATGATCTGATCGCTCGATATTCGTTTTCATGGTTCTGTTTTTGATGAAAAAATTCACCTCCACTCCACCTGCAGCAAATGTGCCATCCAGGGCAGCTTCACAACGCCAAAGCCCCAGGGCAGGCGGTCCAGGAGAATGTCTTCGGTTTTGGGTTCCACTTTCAGTATCCAGTTGTCGGCGTATTCATCAAAGTACAGCTTGCCGTCGCGTTGCAGGAAGGCCTGCTGCAGCCCCTCCACCGAAGTGCCGCTCAGGGGCGGCCAGTTGCGGATCACGGCTTCCAGCAACTGCCGGGCTTCGGCTTTTTCCTTTTCTTCCAGGCCGAGGTGCTTTTCTATGGGGTGATCCAGGGGAAGCCCGCAGAGCAGCTTATTCAGGGGGAGTTCATACTCCGGGGGCTGCTCTGCTCCGGTGGCCAGGTACTGTAATAAATGCACGGCCCGCTCCTGAACGGCTTCGTTCCGGAATTGGCCGCTGGACTGTAGCTCGAGCTCTTCGAAGAACAGCTCCAGGTAAGGGGCCAGCAGTACCAGGCCGGCATTGCCGATGAAGAGGGCTTCTTGTTCGGATAAGGCCGCTTCGGGGCGTTTCGTTTCTGCCGGTTTTTTTTCCTCTTCCGCGCCGGCTGCTGGTCCTGTCTCCGGCGCCGACGAGGGCTTCGGTTCTTTCGTTTGCCCGATCGTTTGTTTTTGATCTTTTTTCTGCTCAGTCTTCTCGGCTCCACCCTCATGCGCTACCGGCCATTGCCGAATGTACTGCAACAAGGCTTCCAACACCAGCACGGGGGTGATCTCTTTAGCACCCTGCTTTTCTATCTTTCGCGCCAGTTCGGGCAGGAGAGCCGCCCGGTGGGGGGAGGGTATGTCCAAAATGGCCTCTTTTACGATCTCTTTCAGCACGGTTTTCAGCCCCACTTCCCGGCCCAGGCTTCGAAGTACCTGCCTCAGCACGGCTTCCCGGACGATCACCGGATGCCTGGCCTCAAGTTCCGTCAGTACTGCCGGCGAGCGGGCAGTTTCACTCAGGATGTTTTCCAGCCACTGTACCGGACGAGCCAAAGTGGGGCTGAAGGTTGCTATCATCGCCTCGATGGCTGTGTCCGAAAACTGCCGGGATAGCCGCCGGACGGCCTGCCGGTTTTCCACAAGCGGCGCCAGTTGCCGCCGGAAAGCGGCAGGTTCTTTCTTCAATGCTTCCACCACAGTGGCTTCAAAATTTCGACCCTTTTCCATTGGTATCCACCAGGGCAGGGCGCCGGTGGCCAGGAAATGGCGGAGGGCTTCGGCCATGCTTTGCGCCCCGCTCAGGAACTGTCTTTCCCGGGTGTCTACCTCAAAGGCTGCCTGTACGTGTTGTTCCAATTGGCTTTTTACCTCTTCTACCACCCGCTCCGGAAATTCCTTTTGATAGCGGTCCGTTGTGAAATCCCCCAGGTCCACCTCCAGCTTGTCGATGCGCAGGATCTGCCCATCTTTCACCAGGGTGTCAAACAGGCTCTCCAGGCGCGGCAGCACTTCATGGCGTAGCATGTGCGCCACCTCGTTCTGCACCTCATGCTCGCCCCGGCGCAGGCGCAGGTCAAGGCCGATGTTCTGGCGGTGGATGATATGGAGGTTTGTTGCCATGGTTGCTGGGTTTAGGTTTAAGAAACCTTTCCTGGAAGAGCGAGGTTAGGTTTCTCAAACCTTTGCCAATTTCTTTGCCTGTCCGATCCAGTTTTCTCGTTCGATCCGGTCCGTAGTGATCTTTAGTCGCTCATTGATTGCGGTAATGTCTTTTTTCTTTAGTTTGCTGACCTGTTCGTAGCTCGTAATGCCCATTTCGTTGAGGGCTTTTTCATATTTGGGGCCGATGCCTTTGATCTGCTTGAGGTCGTCTTTTTTACCGGCTTTTTTCGGCCTGGGCGCCGGGCTTTTTGCCGGTTTAGCTTTGGTGGGGTCCTTTTTGCCCGCTTTCGCCACCGGCGCTGCCCTGGAAATTGCTGCTCTGCTAACTGAAATGGCTGGCTCGTCCGAATTGGTGAGAGGCTCCCAGGGGGGAAGTGGGTCTTCGGAACAACAACGGTGGGGCAGGCTGAAATCGGCGACGACCCTCCGGCCATGCTGCATTAAGATTTTAAATGCTTTCAAGTTTGGGTCCGCGACTCCTCTCAGAAGAATATCAGCAATTATGAATTCATCGCTATTTGGAGGGCTGGTGTCGAGAGCAGGAATCTCTTTCAGTAATTCTTTTTTGACAGAAGGCGGCAACAGATACTTCCAAACCAGAATGAAAGTCCCCCCTTGAAAAACGCCGGAATGATGCTCCATGCCCATATTTTTTAAGGTATCCTGATATTCCCCCGGCAAATCCTCGAGTTTCACGGCGCGGCTGCCGAAATCCAGGTTGTAGTTCGCCCGCCACTGTGCTATTTTGTTATGGGCATAGGCATAGGACCGTCCAATATGCCCCTCGATCCGCAGGAAAGGATAAGGAGAGATATCGAAAGCCAGGGGATACAACACATGGGGTAAGCGCGAATAACTCCAGTCCCGGTCGAAGGCGCTGTAGGACAGGTGGTGATCCGTTTTTTCATCGCGGGTGGCGTAGTAATCCCACGAGCGGTACAGGGAGAAAAGGCTGACCGACAGGGGATAGTAGAACGGGATGGCCTGCCTGCCCAGGGGCTCCCGAAAGCTGCGGCTCGGCGTGATCTTGATGGGGAGTTGGTTCTCCCACGGCACGAGTTCTTCCGACTCATCGCACACCCTTCGCCAGTAGCGGCCGATGCCGTTTTCAAAACCTTCTTTTTCTTGGAAGAACTCGGTGAAGTCGTAATCTTCGGCTCTGGGCTCGAAAAAGGAGGCGGCGATCTCATCCGACTGCAGGTAAGGCAGGTCGAAGGTGCGGATCATCATCATCATACGCCAGTGGAGCAGCCTGATACGGAGCAGCCGATCGGCATTGCCATTGTAGATGGGTGGCTGCCGGAATTCGTGCCGAAAAGGGGAGGGGGTATAGGTTGTCGCCCCGCCTTTTACCTTGCCCAGCAGCAGGTGTTTGGGAAAGCCGCTTTCGTCCGGCAGGCAGTGGGCATTCAGGCGGTAGATCTCTGCCTTCAGTTCTTCATAGGCTTTGTACAGATCTCTCATCCAATCGTAAAAATACTGGATATACTCCCGGTATTGGCCGGAGTTTTTATAATGGCTCCACTTGCGCTCCAGGATGTCGATGTATTTTTCAAAGTAGCCGGCCTCCCGGTGGGTCAGGAGCGGGAGGTAGTAGGTATAGAGTTTTTCCAGGGCTTCGGTGAGTTCGGGAATAGCCTCGTCGATAATATTGGCGTATTCCCGCCAGATAAGGGCAAACTCACCCATACCGGCAAACGGCTCCTCCAGATCGTCTGGAATATAGTTTTTGTCTTCTTCCTCATAAACCAATGGATCGTAACCGAACCGCCGGAGCACCAGGTCTTTCAGCTCCAGGGCTTTCCGAAGCAGGGCGTATTCTTTACTGTCTGCCGGGTCGCTGCTTTTCTGAGCCATCCGAAACAGAGAGCGGGAAGGGTGTTCTTCTCTTTCAACCAGCTTTTTGAGGTAATCCGAGCCGGGCCCTGCCTGTAGCAACTGAGCCAGGCTACTCTGTTTGATCAACAGGAATCTGGGGATATATGGGGTAGCATAATCACCTGCCCTTAGGTTTTCGAGGTACAGGATAACTACCTTATCGTTGTAAAAAGCGCCTTCCCGCAGGGCTTCCAGGTTCTGCGGGGTCAGAGGCGTAGCAGTTCCGGGTCCGGTGTCCGGCATAATTTGATCCAGCAGTTCGTAAAGCGACGGCGGGGGCGCCCCGGCCGCCTCGGCCCATGCTGCAAAGTAGCCCTCTGGGTCCTCGTATCGCTTGTAATAGCGGAAGGCTCTTTCCTCCTCACAAGCCAGGTATCCCTTGGAGGTCACGCCGCACCCCTTCCCGATGTGAATGGCACACTGGTTATCGATATGCACCTGAAAGCCACAGGCGATGCCCGTGCCGATCAGGCGGGTGCGCGTCAGCCGGTTCTGACGCTCCAGATGCGGATAAGGCGTAGGTACAGCCTCGTTAAAATTTTGGGTATCGCTTTGTTGTTGTTTCATGGCTGCAGATGGATTTAAAGTTCTTAAAGGCCATTCGTTGGAGGCACAGTGGGTTCAAGGCCCTCTGGGTTATAGGGTCTCCCCCTCTCCAAGTCCCCCTATCTCCTCGTCTCTCCCCCTCACCCCGTATCCTCCTGTTCCCTACACTTCGCTCTTCCCGGCTTTTTCCCCCGGCACGGACACACGAGGCTGCTCAGCACCCGCACCAGTTCATTATTCGGTTCTTCCAGGATGTGTGTACGGGGTTCTTCCGTCCATTCGAAGGTGGTTTTGGCCAGGGCGGCCAGCCATTCCAGGTAGGCCATTTCAAAGCGGAGCATCTCCTTGCGCGTCAGCCAGCAGATGTTGAGGGCGACGTGGGCCGGGGCTTCGCGGCGCAACGTCTGTTCGAAGAGGAACTTGCGGTTCTCGTCCTCGAAGCGCTCCAGCCAGTTGGGGATCAGCACGGTGGCCCAGAAGGAATAGGGGTCTTTTTGCCCCAGGCAATTGATTTCCCCCGAAGGCGGGCTATCTTCGCTTTCGTCCTCCTCACTCACCTCTATTGTAGCGCCGGGGAAATTCTTCCAGTAGTCGGTGGGCAGCAACTCGTAGTCGTCTTCCCGGGGACGGAGCAGGATGTGCTCGACGAGGTGGAAGCCTTCCGTTTCGCAATCTTCGGAATTGGCCAGCCGCCAGATGGCAGCTTTCAGTTGTTCGGGTTTGGGGCTGTCGGACGGAAAGGCCTGCGGGCTTTGGGCCAGCTTTCTGTCCCTCTTGCTCAACAGGTACAGCCGTTGCAGCTCAGGCTGCTCTTCGTCGGCCCCGATCTGGTAATGATCTTCGTCCATCGCCACTTCGGCCAGTTCTTCGCAGGCGGCCGTGGCGTTGGCGCGTTGCCGGTAGGTTTCGACGCTTTCCAGCAGCACCGGGCCGTCGGCTTTTTCTCTCAGGAAGAACCGGTAACTGTCCATGCCTTCTTCCACTACTTCCACGTAATAATCCGGCGGGCAGGAGAGGGTTTTTCGGTAATAATCATCGAAGCCGAGCAGCAGGCTCACCCGTTTTTTCAGGCCGGCGACATTGAGTTGATCCCAGTCGTCCACCTCGGGACAGAAGCGGCCCCAGGAGGCGTAATCGTAGGCTTTGCCGCGTTCACTGCCCACTTCCGGGATGTGCCGAAGCAGCCGCGCCTCATCGCGGATGACTTCCTCCAGGGTTTGGTATTGGGCGATGGCTTCGGTCGCCGGGTAGCGGATATCGTACAGGCGCACCACAAAATCGGTGAACTGCTCTCCGAACCGGGCCAGCAGGTGGTCGAGCAGGGCTTCGCGCCGGAACAGGCGGTGGGTGTCACTCTCCACGATACGCCGCAGGTTCCGGAGGTACTGGTTATCGGGATCGGTTTTGAACGCCTCCCAGGCCGCGTCAGTCTCGCCGGAATAATCGAAGAGCAGATCGCGGACGCCGGGAATTTCATAGAGCGCCTGGTAGAAAGCCGTCTGTTCCATTTCATCCGGAGAAACGCTGAATAGCTTTTTGACCTCATCGAGCGTGGCCAGATAGTTGGCGAGTATCTGGTCGTAAAACATCAGGTAACCCTTCAGTTGCCGGGCCTGGGCGCGGCGCTCGGCCGTCGCGTTTTCCGGAAGCCCTTCGAAGCCGATGCAGTAGGTGTCCGGAAATTCGGTTTGAAGACTGGTATAATCCTTAAAATCCCGGTATTTACCTTTAGGGATGGGCAGGCCGAAGGGGCCCTGTAGCGGCGGCCTTTGGTTCAGCGCTTTCAGTTGCGCCAGCTTTTCCCGGGCCCTTTCCGGATCGGCGAAGGGCTCCTGATTGCCCTGCCGGTAATACAAACGGCTGCAATCCAGCACCGGTTTGTCATCCGCTGCGAGTGGCAGGTACCAATGTTCTTCGCTGAGGTCCAGTTGTCCGTTCTCATCGCACAGGCCAATCATCAGCTCGTTGACGGCTTTTACTTCCTCGATATCGAGCAGGATTTGCAGGATGTCCGATTTGAAGACCAGGCTCCTGAGCTGGGAGGCCTCCAGTTCCGCCTCGTCAATGAAGCCATGCTCCAACAATGGCCCGTTGAAAAGGAGATCGGCGCTTTGGGTTTTGTGGGCGTATTTGAGGAAAAGGCTTTCGTACGCCAGGGCCGGCTCCGGATCAATAAGCCCGCGGATAGCGGCCAGGAAAGCGGCTTTTCCGGTGAAGGCCTGCTCCTGAATAGCCTTTAGCGGCTCTGTTACGGCTGCCGGCGCCTGCGCTTCGGCCAGCGCGGTAAAGGATGCTTCGGTTAGTTTAAAAACCGTGATCTTGTCCAGCATCTCTTCCAGGCTGTAAAAGGGTACGCCGGGAGAGAAATACTGGCCGATGGCGTAGTAGATCTTTGCCTGTAACCACTCGATATCGGCGGTAGACTGCGCCTCGATGTGGGCGCAAATGCCGACGGGCTTCTCGCACACCAGCCTGATATCCCGGAAATCTTCGCAGAGGTTGCGGTTGGCCTGTAGTTTTTCCCAAACCCGCTGTTTGATAGCGGCGACATCGCTCAGGTCATTCAGGTCGATGTTGTCCTCCAGTTCGAGCAGGACGTCGTAGATGCCGCGGAGGATCAACGGCTCATCAGTAGTATTGAAACTTAGACGGGTATTATCGGCATCTGTTTCCAGAAAAAGAGGAGGTTCTATCCCCTCCGCTTTCAGCAACCACGCATTCTTCACCCCCTCCACATCGATGAGTATCTTCCGGAAGTCGTTGTGGGTAACGGGCCGGTTAGTGAGCACCTCGGCGGCGGAAAAGAAGGCTTTGCCCTGCTGGCTGCCGGGAGGGAAGACCATCAGATCGGCCATAGGCAAGTTGGCGCGGTAGCCCAGGTCGGTGATGGCGTAGCACAGGGCTTCCAGGATGGTAATGCCGGGGTCGTGGATGTTGTAATCCGTCCAGATCCGGCTGCCCAACTTTTCGATGTGTTTGATGCCTTCCGCCCGCAATTGTTTGTAGTCCATGCTCTTATGGGGCGGCGCTTGCTTGGAAATGGTGAGATGCTTGGTCATCGGAATTCGCGGTTTTATATTTTACATTCTATTGTTTCAGCAGCTTGGGCAAAGCCCGGTGTCGGTCTCAATGAATTCAATGATCCGGATGTGGTGGTCGATCTGGTTGGGGTCGGTAAGCGTTTCCGGGTTGATGTAGGTCGTCAGGATCGACCGGGCGGTTTGGGGTTTGAGTATGGCTGCTTCTCCTTTCTCGTAAGTTACTTTTTGCCCTTCCGCCCCATTTTCATTCTTTACGTAGTGGATGAGTTCAAAATCAGTTACGATATCGACGTAGTCTCTTTCCTCGATGAAATTTAGGACACTGAAGCGGAAGATCTCCTTGCCGAACGCGATCTCGGCGCTGCTGTCGAAGGCCCAGGGGGCCAGGAATTGTTTCAGCTCTTCGTTGAGTCTGAATTTGAACAGGTTGGGGTCGTAGCCCGGCCTGAACTGCACGCAGCAACACACCTTTATGGGTTCGTAAACCGGGTTGACGACCTCTAAGGTATCGTCCTCCTCCGTCAGCCCGGCCACCATCGGGGTATTGTGGCGGTTGAGGAAAAGCTCGATCTCCCTGCGGGCCCCGACGGCCACCCGGGGTTGATAGGGGTCGCCGCCACTTTTGTGTTTCAGGTTAGGGATGACAGCCAGGGTGACGTAACCCGGCGCCAGGTTAACTGGCAAGTCGGTATGGTTGAGGCACTTGGCGTGGTAGATGTCGGGAAAATGCTGCAATACCAGCCGTTCGTAATCGTACACCGTAATGGCCCTATCCTTATGCCGCAGCCGTTCGCTGACCCTCTGATAGAAGGATTTGCCCGACTCGGGCGGTATGCCATCGAAAGAAGCGAAGGGCTGTTCGATGGCTGTCACGGCCACATCGCGGCGGACGAGCTGGCTGATCGTCGCGGCGGGTAATCCCTTCTGCAGGTGTTCCAGGCTGTTGCCCCGGTTGAGGAATACCGCCCGCACGGCCTGCGCCCTTACGTCGATCAGGTTGGGCAGGGCGGCGATCTTTGCCACCTCCGTTTCTGTAACTGAAGCTCTTATCCAGTAGAGTTCAGGGTTCAGAATGGTATTGCCGGCCGCCATCTCGAGCGGCGTGCGGAATTGGATGATCCCGGAGCGGCGCAGCCCCAGGGTCTCGTCCGATACGATAAAGGGGACGGGGAAGGGCTTCCATTCGTTGTCCGCCAGATAGTCCCAATGCACTTCCGGCACTTCGGCATCCGGGTCGCCCGACGCTTCTTCCACCTGGAAGAGG
The DNA here is from genome assembly GCA_020636215.1 of Lewinellaceae bacterium. Taxonomy (GTDB): domain Bacteria; phylum Bacteroidota; class Bacteroidia; order Chitinophagales; family Saprospiraceae; genus JACJYE01. Next base: position 20,093 of record JACJYG010000015.1, on the reverse strand, counting down.
ATGCTGACGATCTGGCCGGGGGTAAGGCCGCGCAGGCCGATGAAGAGGTTGCCATTCGCAGGGTAAAGAAGGTAATGAACGGCCGGAGGATGGGTCACTGATCCTGCTGAAGAACGTACCATCACCCACTTGAAATCGACGGCATTGGGAGGTTCAGTTTCGGATGATGATAACTCATTGTAAGCCTTTAGCTCTTCAGCGTGCAAACCGATGATGCATTCCGCAAAACCATCCGGTTCTCCAAGCAAATGAATGCCCGAGTTGAGTACATCATCTCCGTTAAATATTTCAATTTCATCAAATGCCTCCTGGTTGGGAATGCCCGGTAACTTCAGGAACACATAGAAAATTCGATCTTCTTCCTCTTCCTCAGGCATTAAGGTGTTGGGAATACCCAGGTACCAGCGGCTCCTGTCCTCCTCTTCCTCGTCCTTCTGATAGATGTCCAAGGGTGAGGCTCCTGCTGCTTTGTGCAGGAAAAGAGGCGTCAGGCTTTCGCCGTCCCGGAACGGGACCGGCCTGTTGCCACGCATGGGCGTCAGCTGGAAGAATTCCGAAGGCGTTTCGCCCGGATTGAGGGTGGTGGCGGCTTCGTAGTCCACGCTGATGGAGTCGATGACGGGCGTGAAGGGCGGCTCGGGCAAAGCGATGGGATGGTCAGAGTCTGGGTCTTCGGACTGGACCATCAACTGTTGGGCCAGTACTTTACCATATGCCTCGTGCAGAAAATCCCGCCCCAGCACCAGCCGGATGAAACCCTGGGTAGTGAATTGTTCGCTGTAGGGGGCGACTTCGGTGGGTTTGACTATTTTGCCGTTTTGGATGACGCCGGGTTTAATTGTCACTTCAGGGATTGATGAGATTTCAGCAGATACAATCCCATCATTTTTTTTGACAATTTTCAAAATGCTCTCACTTTCTGTTTTCCTGATCTGGTAGAAAAAGGCCCTTGCCATCGACGGATCAGGAATATGGAAAAAATTGAGAGGATCTAAAACTTCGTTAACATAATCAGTATAATCAATTTCATCTACTGGTCTCTCGCCTAAATAAATACCCAATGGTTCCATAACCTGCTTGGCATCAAGTCCTTGTTGAGGTTCATTTGCACTGAGAGACTCCACTATGAGCTTCCAGGCATCCTGCGATAAAAACCTAATCGAATCAGGAACAAGTATTTCTTCCAGATCTACTGGGTGTTCTTGCCAATCATCGATGTCAGAAGAAGAAAAAAGAGAATCTCCTTGCTCAGGAGGCAAACTCAAATTCTTCCATACTCCCTCTTTCAAATACTCTGTCCTGAATTTAAAGCTATCGAACCCAATCTTATCATGCCTGTAAAAATTATAAACCCGATAATACTTCCCAAAATTCATGCCCTCCAACCCATCCCACTTGATATTGAGATCCAGGCTTTTTAGCTCCTTCGAAAAGACCTCACCACTTCCGATCGTGAACTGCGCCCCCTCATTTGGCACCTGCGTAAAAGGATAGATCTTGGCGTTTACATCGATATCGCCGTTGTCGTTCCTCAGCAGCAGGTTTTTCAGGCCTTTTACTTTTACTCTTAACTCGATGTTTTTAACCGCCATTGCCTGCATCAGGCTTTTGTAATCTCCGGCCTCCGCCCAGGCCGTATTGGTAATAAATACCTTGACGCAGGGCAGCTCGGTGGCGATGGGGATGCCTTCCTCGGTTTCTTCCAGGAAGGGGGCTATGGGGGGGGCGTCCGGGAGGAGTTGGAGGATAAATTCGATCTTTGGATCAGTCCCACTTGAATAGCGACACTTCATTCCTCTTTGATCCTTTGGCGGTTCTTGATCCGTCTCCAATTCATCATCAAATTTGATATTCCCATTATATTCTAAAGGCAACCACTCTTTCTCCGTGCTTAGTTCGATGCGGAAGTAAGGAGGCAAAATATCTGCATCCCAACCTAAATTTTCCCCGCTGTTTTTTAACGGAATGGTCAATACCACCTGCCTCCATCCCTCTCCCAGATACAAATGCGTGGACGCCACCGCAAAGCCGACCTCCGTCTCCGGCGTTTCCTTTCCGCCCAGTCCGCGCCAGCCCTTGCTGACGCCTTCGGGGAAGGGCGCCCCCTTGCCGTCGTAGGAATTGGCGACGGGAGCCGCCCGGAAGGCCACCGAGCCGCTTTCATCGATGTAGAGGCTCCTCAGTTCTTCCACTTTGGCATGGTTGGCTGCCAGGTTATCGGCCAGGGCATATACCATCTCATGGCCTTCGGCGTCTTTGCCGGCGCTCACCAGGGTGCCCTCGCGGATAAGGTGCCAGGGCAGGTTTTCGGCAATGTCAAAAATGAGGTGCACGGAATCGGGCCTTTCGGCCTGGCGGGGCAGGCGTAATACTTCCTGGTAGAAGTAATCCAGGTGCTTTCGGGTTAAATCATTGATTTGCGCCTGCGGATGTTTGAACAGTTCCAGGAAAGTAAAGAACAGGGCCACGTAGGGCCGGTGCCCGTCGTTGTTGTGCAGGTAGTGGTGGAACCATCGCTGCGCATTATCCCTGATCTTCTGGATGGCGGTGAAGAAGGGCAGGAAAATTTCGGCCAGGCTTTCCGCGTCCTGTGGTTCCACCGGCAGCAGGCAGTAGAACTCGTGCTGATCCAACCCCCAGGCTTGCCGGCAGGTGGAGGGATCGGCTACAAAATCGCTGAGGAAAGCCGTGTAATCGTTGGACTGATTGGTGATATTGCCCTTGTCGTATTCGATGAGTTGCCGCAGCGGTTCCCTCAGCCGGTTTTTGATCTCGTCCAGGATGACAGCTTTCAGTTCCAGCTCGGCCGGCATCCGTTCGCAGGCTTCCTGAATGGCGGCGGCCAGCTGGTAGATCTGATCGATAAGCTCCTTCAGTATGTAAGGGCTCTCATCGGCCTCGGCCCGCCCGTCCTGGTAATCTTCCAGTTGCTGCCAGTACTTGATCTCCAGTTCTCGGTAGGCTTTTTCGATCTCCTTGATGTCGAGGGCAGCCCATACGCCCAGCAGGAAGGTGGCTTCCAGTTCCCAGAACGGGCGCCAGTCGCCTTCCGGCTGGTTACTGAGGTTATAGTACCGGATCATCCTGGCGTACTCGTAGGTAAACCGGATCAGATCGGGCAGTGTGCGGCCGTCGAGCTTAACGGATGCCGGGTCGAGGGCCGCCGGGTAGCGGTCCTCCTGTCCGGAGCCGTTTCGGGCCAGGGGGTTCTCTATGTTCAGAAAATTATTTGCCATGAGTTTGGCCTTTTTGCGGTTAAAGACTATACGCTAACATCCGTAGCTTCCTTCACATAGAAGGGGTATACCATATTGTGGCGGGAATTGGTGGCCCGCACCCTGTAAATGAGCTCAATATCGAGTATGCCCTCATTCAGCTGGTTTTTGTCCATATTAACCTCCTCCAAATCGATCCGGGGTTCGTAGAAGAGGATGGCCGTTTCGATCAGGTCTTTCATATAGGCCAGAAAAGAGGTGCTGAGCGTTTCGAACAGCATCTCGTCGAGGTTGAGGCCGTATTTGAGCTGCATCACCCTTTCCTTGAGGCGGGTGCTCAACAGGATGGTAAGGCTCTCTTCGATATCTTCCAGGCCAGATACCATCCGCAGGCCGTCAAACTCCATCGCGAAGGTGGGCGGGAAACCCCAACCGGTGCCGAGAAATGATTTTGGTTGATTCATCTGATCGTGGTTTGTTGTTCAAAAATCCGCTGCTCATCCTCCGATGATCACGGTGGCGCTGCCGACGGTGATCAGGCCTCCGTGCGCCGTGGTGTCGGTCATTCGGGCCGCCGGCTTGCCGCCGATCATCACCGTAGCCGACCCTTTCATGATCACATCAGGCGGGCCGGTGCAGGTGGCCTGGTCGCCCAGCCGCGCTGCCGGCTGCCCTTCGATCAAGACCGTCGGCTCCCCCGGCGGCAGGATGGGCCCACCCACGTGGGGAGAGCCGTCCGGGTTAGCCATCGGGCAGGTATGCATATCGGTTACTCTGGCTGCTCCTGGCATGGTTCAGTTATTTCAATTTTCATTTCAATTTTCATTTCAATTGATCATCACCATCCCTCCCTTGATCACGGCCTGCTGCCCTCCTTTCAGTTTCGCATTCGCATTGCCTTCAAGGGCCAGGTTCATATTCGCTTTCAACTTGATGTTGTTCGCTTTCAGCTCGATATCGCCGGAGGAGGCGTCGAGCGTGATGTCCTTGGCGCTCCGCAGCACGATGCCATCCGAGGACAAGGTGATGCGGTTGCCGTTCTGGTCGTTGACGATCACTTTTTCTTCCCTTTCGCTGAGCAGGATGGAGTTGCCGGCCTCGGTTTCGAGCAGGATGCTTTTGTCGTCGTCGTTAAAGGCCAGCTTCATCGCTCCTTTCAGGTACAGGCCCTTCTCGAAGTTGTCATTGCTGGCTTCGATGGGGGCCGGGTGGGTATTGCTGTGCAGTACGCCCAGCACAACCGGGTCACGGGGGTCGTTGTTGACGAAGCCCAGGATGACCTCATCACCGATCTCCGGGCGAAAGACGGAGCCGTATTCGTTGCCGGCAAAAAGGGTTCCCAGCCGCGCCCATATGCCTTCTCCTTCGGTATCGCCCTGCCGCGCCACGAAGGGTATCCGCACCAATATCCGGTGGTGGCCTTCGCGCTCATCCCCTTCGATCTGGGTGACGATGCCGATGTGCAGGCCATGTATGGCCGGCGCCAGCCCGGCGGCGGGGGTGTCGGTGATGTCTTCAGCAGCAGAATAAGGGTTAGGGGTCATGCCGATCTCCAGGTCGGTCAGCCAGGTCCCGCTATGGATCTGGTGGTGCACCCCGGAAACGAAGGCCGTCCCGTTGAAGCGCTCGCCCAGGCCGTTTAGGTTTACCAGCTTGCCGGGGCCAATATCCGCCACCCCCCTGATGCGGACGCGGCCCCTGATCTTGGCCAGGCGGTTGCGCAGCAGGCCAGCATCGGCCCAGGCCTGCAATTCCTGGGCATCCAGGTCGCCGCCGTGGTATAAGGTGTTGCTGTTCGCATTCAACACTCCGGCAATATCGGAAGCCGGGAGGTTGCCCTGCTCCGTAAAAGCGGGATCGGCCGCGGTAGACTCGCTCAACTCCAACCGGGCAGGGTCCCAAGCGGCAGTGGTGATCTCCGCATACTGGCTTCGCGCGTCCATGCCCGCCTCGAATTCGATGATGTTGCCTCCATAGGTGAGCTCCAGGGCGGGTTCCTGCTCAAAATCCGGCCGCGCGATGACAACCCTGCCTTCATCGGTGGTCACGATCAGGCCGTTGACATCCGCCCGGGAGAGGATGAAGTCCCAGTCGCTGCAGTTGTATTGTACGATCTCTTTGTGCTCCAGGCCCGTATCGGCCACCTCTTTAGGAATCTCGTAGCTTTGAAGGATCTGGTTAAAGACATCGCTGTCTTTGATGTTGACGAAGTAATTGCTGCGCCGTTTGGTAGTGAGCTTTATGGCCGCTTCCTTACAGGTGACCTCCAGGAAAGAAGCCCGGCTTCTGGCCTTTATCCTGTGCCCCACCACGATACCGCTGAATATCGGGCCCTCCTCGGCATGGTAACCGGCCCGGACCACGATGTTCTTGCCCGGGATGAACTCCTCGCGGTTGCTCACCGGAAAATTTCGGGAAGAGACATCGCCATCGCTGATCAGGATAGTAGCCGTCGCTACCCGGTTGGCCTCTTTGCTGACCGCAATAGAATGCACCCGGATCGCCCCGTCAATTTCCTGGCCCTCGGACAAGACGGTGAAGGCCACGCTGTCGGTTTGTCGTCCACATAAATTGGTTGCTGGCATGGGATCGGTTTTTATTTCCCGGCCTTTTCCAGTGGCGGGAAGATCATTTCACTGCCTGTTTCCAAGGCCCGGAAGTTGGTCAGGCCATTTACCCTGGCCACCTCCAGGTAGTAGGAAGGATCTCCGTATATCTCGTCTGTCAGAATCATGATGTTGTCGCCTTCCTTTACCGTCCGGGCGTGGGTCAGGTCCGGGGAACTGTCCTTGCGGCGGGCGCAACATTCCTGGTCGCTCTGGTAACTTTGTATCTGAAAGTCCACCTCCGCCCGTAGGGGGCTTCCGTCGGGAGCGAACAATACCATCCGCACCCTCAGGTTGCTCATGACCCCTTTCATGAAGCCCTCCGTATCTCCCCAGATCAACTTGATGAAGGGCGTCCGGTGAATATCTCCGGAATAGTCATAGACATTTGCTTTGAACTCCTTGAGCCTGCGGGTGACGTAGCTCGTGTCCGATACTCTGGCCATGACGGCTGCCGTTTGCCCCAGCCGGCGCAAGGGGTTTCCATCCTCGGGCACCACCCCGGTGCCATCGAGGGTAAACTTGATGTTCATCGACTCGGGCGGCACCCGATAGAACTGATTGCCCTCCCGGGTGCTGCCGGGAGTGCTCACCTGCCGGTATTGAATGGCGTACTGCCGGGTCAATTCTTCCGGATTGATCTGGACCACGAAAGGCTCTCCCCACGGCTTGAGGAAATCGCCGTCGCTGTAGGCCTGTATCCGGAGTTTGCTTAATTGCTGTTCCATTTATCGGTCTTTTTGACGTTCCAGAATAGCCAGCACCTGCTCCACGCAGTTTCGGATGAGCTCTTCATTCCGGGGCCCTTCCGTGGCGGGGGCCCCGTTCAGTTCTTCGGTAAATTCCAGGCCGCCGGCAGTTTCCTGTCCGCTGGCCTGCGGCGGCGGCGGTTCGGATACCGACGCCCGGATGTACATTTCTCTGATCTCGATCGGCATGACGCTATTTTTTTTATGCTTAAAAAGCCGCCTGCAGCGGGGAAGCTTTCGCCAGCCTTTCCGCCGCCTCCGGATCTGCGCCCGGCACCGGGATAATGCGGAAGTAGTTGTACTGCAGCTCCAGCGTTTCGATCACAATGCTGCTCTGCTCGGCATTGAAATTGGACACTGACCACCTGACCGGAAAAGCATTGACGACATACCAGGCGGCCAGGGGCACGTGCTGCTCGTTGAGCAGCGTAATGATGGCATTGGTGGGCGCAAAATTGAAATCCTCGACGGCCGCCCTGATCCAGAAAAGGATGGCCGAGCCGGTTACCATGCCCCTCTTGAGCACCAGCTTTTCAAAGTTGCTGCGCACCGGCAACTGATGGGCGAAGCGGTTTTCACCTCCCTCTTTTACCGGCTGCGTTTCGATGCTGGCCGTCAGGCCGCTCACCTCCTGGAAGCGAAAGTCCTTATCGGTAACCGTCGGCAACTCAAAGGTTACGGAAAAGTGAAACCCTGCCGGTGGATAGTAGGCTGCCATGATTCGGTCAGTTGTGTTCAACGGTTAACCCTTCATGGGCGACTTCCATGGTCTCGATGGCCACTTCGTTGCCGTCGGACTTCAGGTCAGTCGACTGCACTTTTGTTGGCCAGGCATTCTTGACCTTCCACGTAACCACCGGCTCGTGCTTTTCGTTGAGCATGCTGATGGTCAGGTCGCGGCGCTCGATCTCCTTGAGGGCGACGGTGTTCCACCAGTCGTAGAAGTCATTGTCTCCCTTGAAGGTGCCGCGCTTGAGGGTGATGTTGCCGTACTTCTGCATGCCAGGCATTTTTGTCTTTACGTATTCCGGGCTCAGGCCGTCGCGGTATTCGATGACGTCGGTTTCCACCGCCAGCCCGGAGACTTCGGTAAACCCCAGTTTTGAGCCACCCCATTCTACCTGGAAGTGAAACTTGGGAAGCGGGTAATTTGCCATGACTATGGTTTATTTGGTTTATGGAAAATTCATTTCGCTCGTACTCACGATTCCTGCATTTTGTGCGAGAACCTCAGGATGATGAACTCAGCCGGGCGGACGACGGCCATGCCGATCTCGACGATCATGTAGCCGTTGAGGATGTCCTCGGCGGTCATGGTTTCGTTGAGGCCGACCTTGACGTAGAAGGCGTGCTCTTGCTTGGCGCCGACGAGGGCTCCGGCCCGCCACTGGTTGACCAGGAAGTTCTCGATCATCGCTTTGACCTTGACCCAGGTGTTGGCATTATTGGGTTCGAAGACGAACTGCTCGGTGGCTTTCTTGGTGGATTCCTCCACCATGTTGAAGAAGCGCCGCACGGAGATGTAGCGCCATTCGTTGTCGTTGCCGGCCAGGGTGCGGGCGCCCCAGACCAGGGTGCCTTTGCCCGTGAAGGCGCGGATGGCATTGATGGATTTGCCGGAAGGGTCCATATTGAGGCCGTCCTGATCCCCGTTTGTGATACGCCTTGCCGGGCGCGAAACATTGGCCAGAGCTACGTTGGCCGGAGCTTTCCAAACGCCCCGGGTGCGGTCAACACTGGCGTATACCCCGGCAATGAAGGGGCTGAGGGGCAGCTCCATCTCCAGGCTGTTGATGGTAGCCAGAGCTAAATTGTACAGCGCAGCGTCTACAGTATCGCCTTCTCCCGGTTTCACTGTGTCCAGCGTGAAGGAGGAATCGGTAACCTCTGCCCCTCCTTCGATTTTTTTTGTCACCTTTTGGTTTACAGTAACACCCGAATCCTCAAATTGATAATTGAAGGTAGCCATTACATTAGGCGTATAAGCCGCTCCGTATTTCAGGTTGTCCAGCGGAAGGCTATAGCTCCGGAAAGTACCTGCCGCCTTCAGTATCGTTTCTTCCCCTACCGGCATAGGGATATCCAGAATAGTAAACCTGTCCTGCAATTTTCCGCATTGGCTCAGGGCAGCTGTGGCGATGTCATTATAATCTTCGGAGTGCTGCAGTTCCGGAATAACCAGGAGGGTGACTTCGTCTATGGCTTCTACTGCATTGATGCCATCCACAATACCATATTTTTTCTTACCAGCGGAAGCATCGCCAGCGGAAGCATCGCCAGAGGAAGTATCGCCAGCGGAAGCATCGCCAGAGGAAGTATCGCCAGAGGAAGTATCGCCAGAGGAAGTATCGCCAGGGGGCGGCGGCCCCTCGGCTGCAATTACTCCTCCGGCTTCCTTCATAGTGCCTACAGAAACCACATAACAGGGCCCGCCGCCATTGGCATAGAAGGCCTGCAGGGCGTAAAACATAATATGCGGGGAAGGGGCCCCGATAGAAGCATTGACCTGGCGGCTGAGCAGCTTATCACTACTATCCGTCTGGTCGCCCACTTCTACAGTGATCGTGGTTTCGGGTAGGGCCACTCCAAAATAGTTCCGGTATTCGAGCAGAGAAGTGATCCGGGTTGGCTCCAGTACGATGCTCTTCCCATCCCTTTCAGCCTTTTGTGTAAAACCGATAAAGGCCGGTATGGCAGTTTCCACTGCCGCGATAGAAGGTGGAAAAAGAGGGATCTCCTCAATGTACACCCCGGGAGTCCTTTTAGTTAAAGATGACATGATATGTGATTTTATATGTTTACAAATACTTGCATCTCGCGTTTACGGGCCGAAGGGTTCGGCAGGTTGTCTGTCAGGATCAGTTCCTGCCCTCCGGCTTTGATCTTTTTGAGCTTCAGGCCCTTCAGCTTCCGCTCGTAAAAGGGGAGCTCCGGCCCAGAGCGGAACAGCTCGGCCTGTTTGGGCTCGAATTTTTGAATGAGCTGCTTTTCCGTTTCTGTCTGATCGGCGGTATCCACCTTTCCGAAGGGGATCTCTTCCGGATAGACATCCGGGTTCTCGTGATTAGCCGGGTCATAGAGGACTTCCATCTCGTAGGCGGGCGGCGGCTTCATTTCGGCCGTGGAAGCCCGGATAACGATGTAGGACCAGCGCCCTTTTCGCCGGTTCAGTCGCAGCGTATAATGCGCCGGATGGGTATAATCCGTTGTTTTGTCCTTGAAGATCTCAATGATGCCGAAGGGCGTTCGGGGCAGCCAGGCCGGGTCGGCGTATAGCTCCATTATTTTAGCATCCCGCCCCCTCGGCAGCAGTTGCAGTTCGTACCAGCCGGGAGGGCTTTGGGATAAGTCAACGCTCAGGCTTCGCGCTGCTTCCTCGATATTCGATTCCAGAACCTTGGTTTTGCCCGGGCCTGGCAAGGTGCGGAAAACCTTCATTTCCCCAAATTTGCCGGGAGTGAGCGGTATCCGAGAGATGGGGGGAATGTACCCTATCCGGTCTTCATCACTCAGGCCCGGCTGCCGGGAAAGGGGCAATTCGCCCTCTGGCCCCAGGCCCTCATCGATAGCGCCGGTATCCCGCTTGATATTGGTGAGGTAAAAGAGCTTCTTACCCGGTAGCGCCTCTCCATTAGCGGGCAGGCTGGTATAATTAACCAGGCCCGGTTCTTTCAGCTGCAGGAAGAACCGGAAGCGGGTGAGCGCGCTGATCCTGCGCAGTATTTCATCCTGAGGTACTATCCGGGTAAAATAAACAGCCCCGCCCCCTGCCGATTGGCGGAACAGCAGGCTGTGGCCGGCCAGCGCCTGCCGGCAATCCGGGGTGGGGGACAGGATGAAGTCCCGGCTGCGGCCATCCTCGTAGTAATCGTTGAGGATGTCGATAGAGAATAACGGTTCAAATTTCCGGGCCATGGTCAGTATGCATTTTCCGAGGTTTCTATTACTTCTACCAGCGATTCGCTGTCTTCGGGTTCTGCGATTATCGTCACCAGCCTTATTTTGTAAAGCACGAAGGGCAGTTCTTTGCCGCCCAGCACGCCCCAGAGGTGGTTGAGGTTCTCGAAGTTCAGGTTGTACAGTTCCACCAGCAGCTTTTCGATCTTATCGTGGAGCCCCGGGGAATTCTCATGGTCGAACACCTGCCGGGCCTGAAAAAAAGAAATGACCTTCGTCAGGAAGGCCATCGCATTGGTGTAAGTGCTTTCGGTTATGGTGAAAAGCAAGTACAAATTCAGGTTCACCGGGGGGTTATGCCGAAACCCGCCGTCTTTGGCCGGGGTGAAAGTGGGGCCGTTTTTCAGGGTGAATTCCTCTTCTACGTTGATCAGGGTCATCACCACCTTTTCGTCCAGGTCGTTTTGGGGGTTGCCGTCGCTGCTCTGCGCTTCCAGCTGGGAAATATTGCCCAGCACGACTTTGGGCTTATTCGGCACCAGGTTGAGTTCGTCAAACCGGAAGAGGTATTTCTCCAGTTCATCTCGGATATAATTGAGGGCCGCGTCGATCATTATTTTAAGTTTGGGGTTTTTAAATCTGGCGTCTTTCCTCCTCATCAGAGCCGGCGGAAGAGCTCCAGGAAATCTCCGGTTTCCAGCATGTGTTCCACCACCGCCGTTACATCGGCTCTTGAGCAACTGTCCACCAGCACCATCTGTTCCGCCCAGAAGTATTTGCCATTCAGAAACTCGCCATCGCGCTGATGTTCTCTTCTGATCCTTTCAATATCATCGTAGGTGAAAAAGGAAGCAGCGTATACGCTTCCATCCTCCAGGCGGACGATAACATCGGTATTGTGGGCGTCGGAGCCGTTGTCCTCCTGCCCTTCTCCGGAGAGATAAATCTCCTGGATCTTTGAATCCATCACTGCATTATCTTTTTCAGGCTGATTCAGCGTGACCGATTACTTATCTTATGCTTTTTTTGAGATTGCCTCAATACCTATTCAACCAGGAAGCAACTTGATGGAATGGATGGCGGGATTTCCGAATAAGTGGTATTAAGGGATTTGAAAAATAATGGGTATCCTGTTATTTTCCAACCCTCTAAAGATGCAGGGTTTTGTCCAGGAACTCCTGCTTTTTCCTTCTGGAAACCGGGATGGCAGAGTGGTCGGCCATGGTGATGGAGCCTTCGCGGTTATAGCGGACAACGTAGTGCAGGTTGATCAGGTGGGAACGGTGGGGGGAAAAAAAGCCGTAGGGTTCCAGCATTTTGATGAACTCTCCCAGGTTGTAGGAGCTCACCAGGTTGGATTGCGTTTTTGTGACGATGCGTGTACACCGCTGCAGGCCCTCGCAGCGGATAATATCATCCACATGGATAAAGTCGAAACCCCGCATGGTTGGAATGCCGATCAACTCATCGTGGGACAACTGATGCAGCATTTTTTTTATCAGCAAGCAGTTGCGCTGGTTTTCCTCCCGAAGCGCCAGCCGTCGTTGGGCTTCCTCCACCGCACGCACCAGGTCTTCGCTATTCACCGGCTTGGAAACAAAAGCGCAGGCAGGGAGCCTGACCTTTTCAATAGGCAAAACCCGGAGGTGAGTCACTAGGATGGTTTCGGAGCCGTTGGAAACGGCTCTTTGGAGCAATGCCCCACCACCGGGAGGCGGTGGTATGTCAAGTTCCAGAAAAATAAGGCCTGCCTTCCCTTCCCTGATCAGGATATCGGCCTGCTCCCCTGTTTCCGCTTTTCCGCAGACCTTTACTTCGGGGCAGTACAGCTCAATGGCCTTTTCAAGGACATTTAGCGATCTCGCTTCGGGGTCCACTATAATCGCATCGATCATAGCCCAGGTTTTGAGGGGTTAACCGGGCTCAGCTCCTCTGGCCCAATAACGTTTTTCTTTTATTCCAGTTATGCCATTTGTATGGTTTTGTCAATGATGGTTGTCAGCTTTTTCAAAAAAGGCGGCCTCCATATAAGTGCTTACTCTTTCAACAACCTCCGGATCTCTTCCACATCCGGATGGGTAATACCGGCGCGTTCCAGGTCGTCGAAATCTTTGAGGAATACAATTTTTAACACCAGGCCGCGATGGTCTTTTCGGTCTTTCCATTCCAGGTAGATGGCTTTTGCCTCTTCAAGAGCTCCCTTAAAGAGCAGGCTCAAGGCAATATTCGTGTAGACTCCGGTCATTTCAGGGGTTATCTCCAATGTCCTTCTGGCAGCCGCTTCGGCTTGTTCAAACTTTTCGTTCAGAATAAGATACCAGGATAAGTTGTAGTAGGCAGCCGAGGCATTTTCTTTGGTTTCTTTCTGCGCCCCCCTCTCAATAGCCGCTTCGTAGAATTGAACGGCCCACTGGTAATTCCGGATATTTTCTTCAACAGATGATCTATACCTGCCTCTCAACCCCATGGCGAGGTAATTATCGGCAGCTTGTTTCAGTTCCTGTAAGCTTGCTGTTTTTATTCTTCTTTGCAGTAGTGTTTCCAATCCCTTTGGAAGGGCTTGATCTTCATTTTTCCATAGTAGATCGCAAGTCTGCGCCAGGCTAATTAGATCCGGTTTGGTTTTCAGTATTTCGTTCACAATCAGGCGGACCTGTCGCGGTGAATCAAGTTTCGAGTAGTAATCAATACAAAGTAGACGATCCTGTAACCTTTCGGATTCCAGGCATTCCGATACCTGGATAGTTCCTAAGGCCACTTTTTCTTCAATCGACATAAGCGCATAGTAATCACTTTCCAATTCGTGGAGCATATTATTGAAAATATGAAAATCGTAATCACCGGTTCCAGTCAGGATCTGTTTGCCTTCTTCCGGGTGGAAGGCAACTGCATAAACAGGGGCCTTGTGCTGGAAGGTTTGTATAGTGTTTCCGTTGATGTCCCATAACCTGGCGGTGTGATCGAGGCTGGCAGTCAGAAAATCCTTTCCATTTGGGGAAAAGGCTACGGCAGTGATTTGACTGGTATGTCCCTGGAGCGTCTGGATAGGGTTGCCATAGAAGTTGGTTCTGATAACAAAGCCCTCAAGTCGCCCTTCGCCAGTTCCAGTTCCTCCTGCAGCTCGGCCAGCCCCGTGGAATGGCACCAATAGAGCCTGGATTATTCCAGAGGGCCAGCCGCAGGGCTGCTCGGTGCAGCTGCCGGTATCGCCGCTCCAGCCCCTTTTTCTCCACTTCCAGCTGCCTGATGCACTCCTCCTGTTCCTGGCAGCGGAGCAGCATGCGCTCCGCTGCTGTAGAAGCTATCCCAAGGCTATCCTTTGGGCTGCAAAATGGATTGGCGCGATATTTCTATCCATACCTTTGGGCTTCAGGATGCACAGAAGAGATGGGACAGGGGTGACACGCCCGCCTGTTGTGTCAGCGGCCGACAGAGATGCGGCGGCTTCACGCTGATTGGTAGCAAAACCCACAAAGATCTGCCAAATAGGTGTTAGATTAAGATTAATAAAGGCGTAATAAACTCACAGGATAGTGACAAGAACATAAACATTGGCCTTGAACATATTATGTATGGCTCAAAAAGAGCCTCTTTTTCCTAGGCTCCACTTTCTTCAATAATCCGTTGGATTTGGTGGTGTAATTCCGGTATTTTATTCTGCACCACGTCAAGCACGATCTCATAATCTACACCGAAGTAGTGGTGTATCAACTTATCTCGCATTCTTGCCATTCCTGTCCATTCAATAGAAGAATATTCCTCCCGAAATGCTTCGTCGACTTTTTTTGCTGCCTCTCCGATAATCTCCAGGCTTCTTACTATTGCCCGTTTCAATACCTCGTCCTCCTCAAGAGCTTCTTTGTCCAACCCTCCGGAATTGCCAATAATGAAGCTGGTTTCTTCCAGAATATGCCGTAAAAATTCAATGGAAGACTTCGACATATTCTACTTCCTTTTCAATGTAGGGTAAAATGTACTTGCTGGCCGATTCCCTGGTTACTAATTCCACGGATTTACCCCATGATTTTTCCAGGTAGTCAATCAGCCCAATAAAGTTATCGAATGTTTTTTGGCCGGTTTCATACTCTACCAATAAATCAATATCACTGGCGTTATTTTCTTCTCCTCTGGAATAAGAACCGAATAAGCCTATTGTACGAACCTTGTACCTCCTGAGGTCTGCTTTGTGATTCTCCAAAAAGCCAAGAATCCGCTCCTTATTTAGTTTAATTGTGGCTTCCATTTTAATTTTTGATTCTATCCATAAATATAACGGTTTAGAACCGATATCCGGTTCTTTCCAGGGGCGTTTTTCCTGCAACACGGTTTTCGTGAAGGTTGATGGTTAAATCCTCAAATAATTCAGGGTCCATATCTTTCCAAATTCCGGCATAGGAAAGGATTTTTTGAGCTTTGGGGCTGGCGCCCTCCAGGCTTTTTAAGAACTCGAGTACCTCCTGAAGCCTTTCTGACGGTAGCTTGTCAAGTCGTTCTTTTATCTCTTTTTTTATCCTCTGGTTTGCAGTCATGATTTCTAAGATTTCCTAAAATTTTTGGCCTCTGGCCTTAATTCTATTGCCCATATAAGTATCCCTTTCAGGCACATAAAGTTAACGGTTTTAATTTAACAATCGTTTCTATTGTGCCGGAAATCTGTCTATTGTTAGCGTTCCAACCCGCACAAAAGGATCCTCCCGGACGGCCGCAGCTACTTTGCCCTAAGCCTGGAGCTACCGCTGGCTACTTCGAACACCAATACGCTCAACCAGTGGGCTGCCGCCGCCGTAGGGCGGCTATACGAAAGAGGCACGAACTACAAAAAGGCGGGCTTGATGGCCGGCGGGCTTCAGCCTGCCGCTTTGCTGCAAACCAACCTTTTCGTGGGAGAGTAGCGCCAGCTGCGGTTTGCCAAAGCCATCGAGGCCATGGACAAGATCAACCGGCAGCACGGCAGCCAAACCGTCTTTTTCGCTTCCTGCGGCAACGCGGGTAACACCTGGAGCAGGAAAGAGCAGTGGCGCAGCCCCCGGTTTACGACGCGGTGGGAGGAGGAACTGCGGGTGAAATGACTTTTCTTATGCCTCTATGGCAACCTACCCAACCACCTCTTTCAAAATATCCTCGTGGTAGGTACGGACCTTACCATAACGCTCATCATGAGCAGTACCGGTGGCGATGTCTTGCTGGCGGCTGAGCGCCGTGGCTGCTTTTCCCCATTCCTTTGCCTTGTGGAGCGGGCAGGGGATTCTGTGTAGGTTACAGTAGCCAGCAATGGTATAATAGTGATCATCCACACTGGTGATCTTGGCCTCCAGTTGATCGAGGCGCTCGGCCGTCTGGTCCAGTTCCTCGCGCATTTCCTCATTTATCTGTTCCTGTTTCTCCCATTGTTCAGCCAGCAATCGCAAGGTTGCGGCGAAGCCAGAAGGCGGGATATCCTTCAGGCGGGTTTCGCCGGTGGCGAGCAGTTCCTGAATGCGGTCATATACCCAAAGTTCGAAGCGAGGGCTGAGCCAGGCGGCGAATTTCAGCGCCAACAATTCGTCCATCCAGGTTCCTTGGAGGCCTTCGGCGGCATCACCGCCTTTGATCACCCGTAAAACCTCCCGCCGGGTAGCGATATGGGAATTCCCATATCGCTCCTCCAATAGGGTGATATAGTCCTTTGTACTTTTCAATCGCAAGAAATCCGCCACCATTTTGCCCTTGAAGGGTTTAGCCATTTCCGTGGCATTGATCATCTTGTTGCCGTCAGCAAATTCAAAACTGATCTGCTGGCCTTCATAGTCGAATTGGGTGATGTCGCTCATGATGTAAAATTAATTAAAACTAGAGTTTAGCAATTGATATTCCCGGTTCGCCGGGGTAGAGCTGGTATGCCCCCAACAGCTTAATCTATTCAAGGGCCTCTTCAATCCTCAAAAAGTACTTCCCCAACTGCGGTTAGCTCCGGTTCGCAGGGCAAGGCGGCGCCGGCGCCCTGGGGGACGATTGCTCCCCGTAGGCGCTTCCCCAGGGCGACGGCGCGGCCGGGCCTCTTGGCCGCAGCGGCCTTGCCTGTGGAACCGGCCTACCCCCGCCAGGCGTTCCACAGGCAAGGCGGCTGCGGCCAAAGCCGGCGGCTCCCGTCCGCCGCGAGGCAGCCTGTGCGCAAAAGCCATCGGCCAGGTGAAAGGTTTCTCGCTGGAAGGCGCCAAAATGTACCCAAAACAGCCCACCGCGCCAGCTGGCGCCGCCTCAAAAATGTACCCATAATCAGTGTCGAAGAGGGCCGGATTCGCCAGCGCCGGGTTGATCACCGGGAGGTTCTGACAACAAAGCCCTCAAATCCCCCTTCGCCAGCTCCAGTCCCTCGTGCAGATCAGTCAGCCGGCGCGCCGCTCGGAGCAACTGCCGGTACTGTCGCTCCAGCTCCTTCTTCTCCAGTTCCAGCCCCTTGATGCACTCCTCCTGTACCCGGCAGCGGAGCAGCATGCGCTCCGCTGCTTTGGAGTTGGTAGCCTGTTCGAAGCGGCGTTTGCCCCAGTGCAGGGCTCGGTTGACCTCGGGGGACAGCCCGCGGATGATCAGCGTCTTGGCATTGGTGGTATTGGTGCTCATCGGTTTATGTGTTTTCGGTTTCGATTAAAGATACTGTTGCGATATCCCGGCCCGTATCCCTGGGCTTCCGTATCCGCAGCACCGGTTGGCCATCCGCTGTCAGCCGGCAAAGGTAGATATCCACGGCCCCCAGCCGCTTCCATTTGTGGGGTTCCCGTTGCCGGGCGGCAGCCATGCGCTTCTGCAGCACCTCGTAGAATGCCTCCATGGTGAGGATGCCCACGTTGCCGAGCTCGTTCAGCTCGGTAGCCAGGATCGATGCTTCGGAGATGGCCGCCCGGGTGATGGCGTTGTGCGCCTGGCGATAGGTTTTCATTTCAAACTGGATCATGGTGGTAGGAGTTGAGGCAGCCTGCCGCTGGTGGGACAGGCAGCCAGGTTTAGAGATTCAGGGTTCTTTTCTTCTCACATCCTCGCAGTACATACAGAACTCATATTCGCTGTCATCGCCCATG
Organism: Lewinellaceae bacterium; assembly: GCA_020636215.1. Classification (GTDB taxonomy): domain Bacteria; phylum Bacteroidota; class Bacteroidia; order Chitinophagales; family Saprospiraceae; genus JACJYE01. The sequence continues at coordinate 2,571 of JACJYG010000015.1, read as the reverse complement.
CTGGCGTACTGGTGCAAGCAATCGCGGTGGGATCCCCAGTAGCCGTAACCGGCGAGGCGCTCTCCGCACACCTGGCAGGACTCGCCGTAGTTGTCGCCCTGGCGGATGGGGTGATCGCAGGCCATGTCGCCTGAGCAGATCAGGCTAATCTTCGCCTCCAGTTCGCGGAGGGCCTCTTCATATTGCTTCTCAAAATCCATGGCAGTAGGTTTTGATGGAACGCCCCTGCCTGCCAATGGATACACCGGCAAGCAGGAAGGCGTTTTGTGGTTTAGGTATCCTCACCCCCCAGCGCATGGAAAGCCGCCCCCTCCGGCGCCTCCTCAAACAGTGGCGGCGAGTAGTTCTCCGCAAACTGCGTCTCGCCCGCGCCCGTATTCGTATCCTCCCGCCAAATCTGGAGGCCCTTCACCGCATTCTGGAGAATCGCCACCTCCTCCGGGTCAACCCGTTCATAGTCGAAAGAAGCTATGTGGTACTTCTTGCCCTCCGCCCCCGGGCTCTTACTCTCCTTCTGCACCGGGGTGATTTTCAGGCGCACCTCGGCCAGTTTCACATGGTCGTAGAACATACGGCCGGCCACCACCTGCATCAGGTTCTGGACGCTGTAGCCATGCAGCAACAGGTTGCACAGCTGGCGTTCCTCGTTCAGGAAGAAGAACTCCGCCCACTTCTTCATACCAACGCCCAGGATATTGTCGGCAAAAATCCGGTAGGCCACCGGGATCAGCTCAAACGTTTCGCGCGGCTTGGTCAGTACCGTCTCGCCGCGGATGTTGAACACGCCCCGGCTAGCGTCGAAGCGGTATTGCAGCGGCCGGCCGGGAAAATAGGTAACGGGCAGCAGTTCGCCCGATTTCTTGTCAACCAGGTTGCCATTCGGCTGGATGATCGGCAGATAAGCTGTTTTCTTGCTCATGATAGAAAGTTTGAAAAGTTAAGTAATTGGATTAGGTGTTGGTTTTTATTATCTGCGCACATTTCGAAGTGGGAAATCGGAAGTCGGAAGTCGGAAGGCAAACGGGAAGCTAGTGCGCCATTCCGCCTTCCGACTTCGCACTTCCCACTTGGCCTAAAAAGGCAGGTAGGTAAACTGCAGGATGTCCGTCAAATCAGTTACAGTAACGTGCTTGTGCGTCTCGATGTACAACGTACCGGGAAACGGCTCGGTGACCTTCGCCACCCGCTTATCCTTGGCAGCCTGGAACACCTCCGGCCGCCACCCTCCGAATTCATTTTGCGCCAGGAACTTGCGCACCGCGATATTCCTGACCGTCACATCCGGGATAAAGCCCTCGCGCACCGCCTGTTCCCTGGCCTCCTGTTTAGACTGCTCTTCGCAAACAGCCTCTTTGTAATCCCAATCCGCCAAAGCGGCATTGATGCGGTGTTCCATGTGGTCGGCGTAAGATGAATGGGTGGACATAGCTAGGTGGTGATGTGATGTGGTGATGTGATGTGGTGATGTGGTGATGTGGTGATGTGGTGGGCCACCATATCACTATCTCACCTCTCATCTTTGCTTCGCCTGGTCTCTCCGGATCGAATCAACAATATCGACGGCCGTAAGGAACTTATTCCGCCAGCCTCCGAACTTGCGCAGGTGGCTCCGGTAATAGCGCTGATATTGCTCCTCAGAAAGTTGCAGGTTAAAGCTGCGGGCATACTTCATGGCATGCCCCTTGATGGTAGTAGGCTCCTTCTTTTCCATGGCTGAAAGTGTTTTATTATTGCCTTGATTCTGTATACAATTTACGCATTTTTCATTTAAAAAACAAATAATTTGAAACAAATAATTTTCTTTAATTTACCTGAAAATCAAGCACTTAAGCCACATTTCGCCCCTCGAAAATGCATCTAGAAACCATCGCTGGACAGGCGCCAAAACCAATACCCCGCACCCCATGCCCAGGGCTGGCGGCGGGTGTAAACTGATTGTTATATCATCTTCCCAAACCCCAAGCGCCGGCGCCTGGCCAACCGCTCCGGGCTACCGAAAGCCCCGAGTGCCCAGCCCCGGACGGGCGGTGAGCAGATGCAGGCAAAAACCAACCCCCCCGCCGGAGGCACAATAAAAAAATCGCGGCCATAGCCGCACCTTATATTCAGCAATTGAGCCGCGAGCGGGGGACGGGGACCCTGTAGAATACGGGAATCTCTACCTGAGCGATTCTACAGGGCAAGCGGCGAGCTACAGTGAAAAAACAACCCCCAAAACAAAAACCTACTCCTCGTTCCAGGGCGTCAGGGGCAGGCGAAGCGCACAGCGCAAGGCAGGAGCACTTCCGTAAGGCCGCCTTGCGCTGCTGCCCCTGATGCCCTACCTTGGGTAGGTTTTTGATTTGGGGGTTTTCACTGTAGGGAGCCCCGGTGGAATAATGCAGGGCCAACTCGGGCTATTCCACAGGGCAGGGCAGGGGAGAGGCGTTGGGGAGGTTGCCGGGGGCAGGGCAGTCAAGGAGTGGGTATCAGAGAGCAGTGTATTAGAGAACAGGGTATCAGAGAGCAGTGTAACAGAATGGGACAGGAATCACAAATGGCCAGTAAGTAGCCTACTTCCTTTGGGATAAC
>JACJYG010000014.1 GCA_020636215.1 Lewinellaceae bacterium | reverse complement strand
CGGATCGCCTGCTTCATCCCGGGCCGGCGCCTGCCCAAAAAGATCGATGAGGTAATAATTAAACAGGCTTTGCAGGCTTTCCATCTCGGCAATAATGGCGTCTACTTCCGGGCTGTGTTCCGCCAGCGTAAACACCTGCCGGGCTTCCAAGATGGCAGATTGCCCGGCCATCAGCGCGCTCCATACTTCCAGAATAGCCAGATGCCCCGGCCCCCAGGTGTGTTGGTTTATTTCCTTCCAGACGCCCTGATTATCCCAATCCAAGCCGGTAGGAACCTCGACGGCCTCATCGGAGGAGAGTTCTGCCAGCGCCCAGATGTGGTTGTATTCCTGCAGGAAGCTCAATTGCTGGTAAGCGTCATCCAGGTATTCGAACCCAACAGTTTCCGGATCCTGCTCGAAACGGCGGGCTTCTGCTTTCAGGAATTCGGCCAGCGGGTCTTTTTCGGATTCAGACTTACAGCCGGGTTGAAAAATCATAGCCAGCAATAGCAATACCAGAAGCGCAAGTGTGGGAGCCTTCATAACTAAAATTTTACGCTTAAAAATAAGGAAAGCTGAGGAAGAAATCTATAGTTGACCGTCGAAACATCGCAGGTTGGAACGTCAGAACGTCAAATCGGTGCACATTGGAAGGCCGGAGGGATGATATGGGGGCTTCGTCCGGGATGCCATGCGTTGGGGCGCCCTGGCGACTGTCTACTGGAATCCTCCTCTAATCCTCAAAATACGCCACCCCATCCCAACTGATATACCCTGCCCCACTTTCAGTTTCCACCCGGGCGAGGTTATTGAGCCCGAAGCCGGAGAAGGCCAAGAATTTGGGAGCGATTAATTTATCGGCCTCCGGACAGAAGAAGCCCATTTTGCCGTCCATGATCAGAAGGAAGCCCGAGAACTGAGGAGCGCTGGCAATGGCTGCCGGGACGATGTCGTCGTACCGGCAAGGAAGCACCACTTGATTTTTCCCATCAGCCAATCCCCAGCCGAGGCTGTCTTTTACAATAAAATAGTTCCCGGAGATATTTTTGATGCCCAGGTATTGAAATGGCAGATAGGGTTTGTTTTTTTCATCCACTACCCCCCAGCGGCCTTCTTTCTCTACAATGAAGTATTTGGCGCGTTGGAAAATAGTGGACGAGAGCGCATCATACTTCATCGGTATGATCGGCTGGCCGTAGGTATTGAATGTGCCCCATTTGCCATCGGCTGCAGCGATAATCAGTTGACCTTCCAGGATCAGCGTATCATATTGAACAGGCATCATGGGCTGGAAGGACCGGTTGATGATGCCCCACTTTCCTCTGCGCTTAACGAGGTAGGCGCGCGAGCCCCAGAAGGCGACCCAACTGATGTATTCGTATTCCTTTTCAAGTAATACCTGGTCATCGGGACCGACCATACCCCAGCGGCCAGCTTCCAGTACTAACAATTGGTTGGGGCCGAGCACCACCATAGAATCATATTTCGGAGGGATGAGAAAATCCCAGTCGTTTTGCAATTCCCCGGTTTTGGGGTCGGGAATAGCCCGGCCGCTGCGGAAGCCATATTTTCCATCTTCTTTGAAAATGCCGTTGCGCACCACTACTCCACCCGGCTGGGTTGGTTCTTCGATAATAAGCTCATCCGGTACTTCTTTTACCATTGGATACCTGGGCTGTAAGCGGCCTTCGGCCAGCATAGCATAGGTGAAACTGGAAGAATCGGCGGCCAGCAATTCATATCCAAGGCTCGGTGAATACTGTATGCTCGCATATCCCAACTCGGTGATCCGGGCGCCTGTAGTATCGATGAGGTGGTATAAGCCGTCTTGTTTCACCACAGCGTAGCCGTCCCTGAAAAAATCGGCAGCTTCATATTGAACGGGGATGCGCATGGTTTTATATACGTCACAATACCCCCACTTGTCCTTGACGCGATAGGGAATGTAAGATTCCAGAACGGAAAGATCATTGTTCTGCCCGGGTAGTTGGGGGGTTAGGAATGAGAATACCAGAAGTATTGGAATGATTTTCATGCTGTGTTTTATGTGGAACTCATGTAGGCCGAACGTCGGAACCTGGATACCAGGGAATGAGTTGCCCTCAAATTTATTTGAGAAGCTAGAGTTATAATATATTGATCTCCAGGTTCTTGAATTTTAACGTCGCAAATAAATTTGCGCGTTACGGGTATCCCCTGCCACCCTGGGAACGCCGGAACGTAAGCAAGTGTTCCAAGGCCCCAAAATTACTTAAAATATCGTATTTTGATTTACTCAAAAGCACCGCCATGAATCGCCGCTTCCTTTTGTGATTCAGAATCTCTGATTACAAGAATCGCAACACCTCCTCAGCACAGCCCCAGGAAACGGTAAATCCCGCCCCGCCGTGGCCGTAGTTGTGAATCACATTCCGGCCCGTTTCCCGCTCGCAGCGGATGGCGAAGCGCTTGGGGCGCAGCCCGGCGACGGCGCCCAGGATGGCCGGTGTTCCCAGGTGCGGCTCCATATCCTGGCAGCGCTGCAGGATAAGCCGGGTATCTTCTTCCGAAGTATCAAACTCGTAGTTATGGTCGTAGTCTGTTCCACCAAGTACAATATCGCCACTGCGCTCAATAATGTAGGCCAATTGTCCTTTGACCAGCGAATGCACCATAGTCCGAACGCCAGGCGTTTTGGCCACTTTCACCACTTGTCCGCGAATCGGATATACATCCAGATCACCAAATAACTGCCGGGCGCCCAGCCCGGTACAGTTCACGACAATATGCCCTTGCTGCAGCAGGCTGTCCACTTCCTTCACCTCCTGTACATTCAATTGGCCGCCCTGGCTGAGGAAGCGCTCCAGCAAATACGGCAGGTATACCGGGGTTTCCGCCAGAGGCACTTTAGCCACATACCCCAGCTCAAAGCCCGGTGGCAATTCTGCCCTTGTGGCCAGGCGGACGGCGGCCGATGGCAATTCGTCCTTCCAGCTATCGTTATGGCCTGGGCGGGACAGCACCAGGAAATCAGCCATGGATACGCCCGTACCGGCCTGATCCGAAAGTTGTTGGAAAATATGGTAGGATTCCGTGCTCCAGCGGTTAACCATATTTACCGGTTCGGCTTCATAAGGGAACCAGATGGCCGCCGCTACGGCAGAAGTGGTCATTTCAGGGGCCTCCCGTGAAAGGATGCGCACCGGATAACCCGCTTCGATCAGAAGAACCGCCGTGGTCAAGCCAGAGACACCCGCGCCGAGGATGGTGATGGGGGTCATAAGGAGGGGGTTGAATGGTTTAATGGCTGCCCGCCTACGCCAAGGCTACGGCGGGTGAAAATGGTTGAATAAAACCTACTCTGACCATGAAACCATTCAACCAATCACCCCACCTTTCCGAAGCCTGAATTTTGCGGCTACTTTTCCACCCGGAAAGTACGGACGATGTCTTCCGTCTGGCTCCCCTTCAGCACGCCCTCCTCTTCCAGGGCGCAGTTGCCGAAAAAGGTCAGGGTAAAGCACTTATTGCCTTGCCGGGTCTTGTAAGAATAGGCCTTTTCGCCATTCAGCTCGCCGTAGCCTTTAATGAATTCGTATAGGCCAAATTTTTCCTGGCCGGCGGTTGTTTTCACCGAGGCGCCGCCTGTTTCCGAGAAGGCCAGTTCCGTACAGTTTTCTTCCGTGACGATTTGCAGGCTGGATGGCGCGCAAGGGCTACCTTCCGCAGCTGCCGGATATTTAACTGTAATGAGGTTGCCTTCATCAACGACAACAGATCCTGTAGGATAATTGAAACGAAGGCCGGCCCGTTGGCTAATATAACGGTTCAGCCCGGCCTCCACATAGCTCTGACGGGGATTGGGGGAGTTATTGGCAGTGGCAGTGGTATCAGCCACCGTCTCTTTCGTTTCTTCGGTTTGGTTGCTTGTATCCTGCTTACAGGCGTTGGCTGAAAGCAGGATGATGGCCAGCAAAATAAGGGTGTGTTTTGTCATGACAGTTTTTTTGGAGCGCAAAGATACAAAGGCATTGCTTAAAACCACCTACTCCAACTTATCTCTTTAGCCAGCGCTCCATCCCTTCCATCCATTCCACTTGCTCGTCAGTATCAGGCACTTCCACTTCGCGCTGCCGGCTGATAAAATCGAAGGCTTCTTCAGCAGACATACCTTCCCGGATCAGCATGCCGGCCACGACGAGGGAAGCCCGGCCGATACCCATTCGGCAATGGATGGCTATTTTTTCTCCTTTTTTTAATTTCTGATGGATGGCATCCAACAATTCCAAGAAGGCATCATCTTTCCTGGGGACGCTATTGTCTTCGATGGGGAAATCGATATACTCAATCCCCATGCGCTGGCACCAGGCTTTTTCTTCACTGAGGCCCAATTCATCGACCTCTTCGTGCTCCAGTAGTGAAATAACGGTCTTGATGCCCCTCATTTGCAATCCCATGGCTTCGTCTTCCAGCCAGTCATTCCCCCGGGGACGCGCCATCATGCCTAGTTGTTTGGGGCCGATATTACCGTACTCAATCCAATAGATCTTCGTTGTTACCATTGGCTTTGTATTCTAACTGCAAGATACTTTTCCCACCCATTCTATCCTAATGCTGAGCTGTTTTTAGTTACTCCAGAGCCTCCAAAACCCTTTGAACCAGTCCATCGAGTGCATCGCTTTCGATCCAGCGGACGACGATGACGAGGTCATTGTCGGGATCCACATAGACCATATTCGTTCCGGCGCCCAGATGGAAGAAGGCTGATTCCGGGGCGCTGGGCAGGCGCTCCCGCCCGGTGTTGAGGAACCAGTTCATGAATCCGTAATCCTGCTTCACAGGGGTTGGCGTCAGGGCCATATTCACCCAATCTTCGGAGAGCAATCGCCGCCCTTCCCATTGGCCGCGGCGCAAGGTGAGGTAACCGAAGCGGGCCAGGTCATAGGCGCTGATGAACATGCCGCCGCCCCAATGCCCTCCTCCACTGACGGCCTGCATCGCCTGTCCGTCCATTACCACCCAGGAATTTTCATAACCGTACCATCGCCAGGCAGGCGATGCACCGATGGGGTCCATGATGTATTCTTTCAGCACTTGTGGCAGGGGGCGCCGCCAGACATTCATTGCGGCCAGGGCCAGCAGGTTGACACGTACATCGTTGTACTCATAAACCAGGCCGGGCAGATGCCGTTCTCGCCGGCGTTCTTCGTCCAAATCTTTGGCCGGACGGTCTGCCCAATCTGGCTTGCCCCAAAGGACGCCCGCCCAATCGCTGGTTTGCCGCAGGAGGTGATCCCAGTTGATCATACGATGCTGTTCGGTCGTAAATAGCTCCAGCACCTTCGGCTGCCCCAATTGATCCGCCTTATTCGAAATAGCAGGAGGAAGCATGGGTACTACCGGCGCCATGTATGGGTATACCGGGTCCTGAACACTGCGGATCAGCCCCCGGTCGTAGGCCAGGCCCACGGTGGTGGATAGAAAACTCTTGGCCACGCTAAAGGTCATATCCACCCGCTCTGGCGCTCCCCATTCAGCCACGATGTAGCCATGGCGCAGAATAATGCCCGTAGGTGCTCCCCGCTCCCGGAACGGGCCGATGCCATCGCCGAACGGTTCGCGGCCAAAAGTTTGGTAATGAGCTTGCTCCAGGTCGCGCGGCGCCTGCGTTTCGTTGTCGATGGCATATTGAATGGCCGCCTGCAGGCGGCCGGGGTCCATACCTGCTTCTTGGGGCGTGCGATGTTCCCAGTTATCTCCGGGGCCAGGATAGTAGGCTGCCTTCTGTTGCTGCGCCGAAAGGCCCAGGTTCCACAGGAACAGGCTAAGTGCTACCAACAAAATTTTATTTATTCGCATGAGCCTTATTTTTCGATCTGAAAGATCACGCTACTTACACTTCAGGGTAAAAAAGGCCTTATTGGACTCCATTTGATTGGGTTCAAGTATCTTGAGCACCTGCCAGTATTGATTGTATTCCTTACCCGAGGCGCCCAGCGTCCAGGTCGTGCGGACGGGTTCAGTGCCCGGCCCGTTGAAGCGCAGTTGCTGCACGGGCCCCTGGGCGCCATCGCTGCGGACGAAGCGATAGGAAACCGTGCCGGGGCCATTGGATGTAATTCTGCCCAGGAAGACAATCTCCTGGGGGCAGGTCCCGGTATAATTGGCCGGGCCGGCCTGAAGACGGACGGCTGTCACCTGGGGCCCCTGAGGCTCCGGCTCCGGAGCGCCGCAACGAAGGTTAAAAAAGGCTTTATTGGATTCCAGCGGGTTGGGTTCTAACACCTGGATGGCTTGCCAGTACTGTTCATAGGCCTTGCCGGGCCCGCCCAATGTCCAGGTAGTACGCACCTTTTGGGCCCCGGGGCCGTCAAAACGCAAGCTCTCCACCGGCCCCTGGGCGCCATCACTGCGAATGAAGCGGTAGGCGACCACTCCGCCGCCGCCTTTTACGGTAATCGCCCCATCGAATTCAATCCGTTTCGGGCAATCACCGGAAAAATCGGCCGGGGAGGCTTTCAGGATAGCACTGGCAACCTGGAATCCGGTAGGCGATGGAGCAGGTTGCTCCTCCCGTTTCGGCGGCTCCTTTTCGTCAGGGTTCGATGGGCGTTCCTCTTCCTTTGGTTGTTCTTCCCGCATGCGTTGTTCCAGCAGGCCGAGCAGATCCTCTACCGATTCTTTGTCTTCGCATACTTCCAGGGCTTTGGCTAAAAGTTCCCGGGCGGCGGCATAGTCGCCAAGCCGGGTTTGCTTTCTGGCCTCCTGTTTCAGCTCTATGCAGATGTTGCTCCCCTTATCGCCTCCCTTTGTGCCGGTGGATTTTAAAATCAGGAAAACGGCCACCACGACTACTACAGCCATTGCGATGATCCAGGGCAAGGGTAAAGCCTTTTTTCGTTCCTCCTGCTCCTTTTTTGGTGGTGACGGGCGGCGGATTTCCGGCTCCTCTCCTTCCACCCACGCTCCACGCTCCACATCGGAAAGCAGGTCGAGCAACTGGTTCAGCAGGCGGTTTTGCCGCAACTCAATTTCGGAAGCATCGGCGATGTACTTTCGTGTATCTGATTCGAGTTTACGCTGCTGAGCGCTGATGGAGATCAGTTCATCCCGCAATTCCGGCTTTTTGCTGGCCTTGGCCAGATCAATGAAGGCTTGAATAGCCTCTGAAACCTTGCTCTCGGCAACGAGCATCCGGATGCTTTCAATCCGTGCTTTGAGTTGTTGAATATCCATGGTAAAATGGTTCAGTAGTTGTTAGTTGACCCTGACACTTGTTGATACCAATATACATTAAAACGCGCATAAGTACATAGGTTCAGTCCTGTAGCCGTACAGACTTTCAAGCTTGGTGACATGGCGTTGCACCAGCCCCTTACTGCACTATTATCCGCTGCGTACTAAAAAAAGCCCCATCGCTCAACCTCAACCAGTATACTCCGGCCGGAAAATCCTGGGCAGGTATCTGTAATGGCCCCATCAATGGTTGTGCCGACACCTGCCAGAGCCGCTGCCCTTGTATATTCAGCAGTTCAACATCCAACCGGCCGGGAGCGCACTCCCCAAATCGTATGTTCAACGCTCCTCCGGTAGGGTTTGGAGACACGAAGTAAGTACAGGCCAGATGATGCTGATGCTCTGAGCCAGTAGTGATCTGTACTGTTGCAGTAGCTTCTGTACTATGCTGCGGCTCCGCCAGTTCGGCGGCAGTGGCAATGACGGCTTTTACCACCCGGCTCATAAAGGTAAAATTAATGGCGCCCAGGGTATCATTGACAGTATGGTAATAAGGATTGCGAAACTCCGAGCTGTTGGTCAGCATCAGCGCCGGGATGCCAGCCTGCCAGAAGGGGGAATGGTCGCTGCGCAGGAGATCGGGGGGGATCAGGTTCGGATTGGCGGTGATGGGGATGACTTTCAGCTCCGGAACGTACTGTGCCGCAGCCGCATCGAAGCTATCGCTCAGAGACTGAAAATTCTGCAAGCCTACATTGGTGATAAAATCTCCTCTGAATTCATTGTTCGCCACGGCCTGGTAAGCAGCCGGATAGAGCAAATTAAAGCCCGTGGGAAACTCCTGGCTGTTGGGTTCCTCTGAATAATAGCCGATCATTTCCATGTTCAGCACGCCTAAGAACGTCTCGTCCTGTGGAAGGTGCTGCGAATAATACAGGCTGCCCCGCAGGCCCGCTTCTTCGAGGTCAAAACCTATAAAGCGGAGGGTCTTTTTGAAACGGTATTGTGAAAGAATACGCGCTGCTTCCAGCACACCGATGGTAGCCGTGCCATTGTCATCCGCTCCCGGAGAATTATTGACCGTATCGTAATGGCCGTCAATAATGACAACTGCATCATCTTCCACAGCGCCCTTCAGGCTGCCGATGATGTTTTGGCCGGTGGTGTTGCTGTAGGGGAAGTTCTGGCGGAACGTTTCCAGCCCATAGTTCAGGAAGGACTGCTCGATGGTATCCCGGCAACGATTCAGGTTGGCCAGGTTGGCGATATAGTGGCGCACGCCAACGATATCGGCCAGGCGTTGGTGCAGGAGATTGCTGTCCACCTGATCCACCATGCCCTGAATGTCAATTTCGTAACGGTCGTCGGCTACAATTTTCAGTTGGTGCTCGCCAATATCTGTGATGGCCCCGGCGTAGTTCCAACTGATCTGCTTGCCCGTTCCCGGGCTGATGGGGTAACCCACGTCGCCGGTGGCGCTTTCCGTATTTATATTAAAATTCGATCCGCCATCGGCGGAAACGAGGAAGAATATCTCGACAGCTTCGCTCTCTGCATCCGTTACATCATAGTTGATAGTAAGGGTTTGGTTGCCTTCATCCAGGAGTACTTCCTGGATGGTAACGGTGGGGGGCTGGTTTTGGGCAGAGAGGGTGAAAGAGGACAAGACAAGGAACAGCGTGAAGAAGTGGCGCATTTTTTTTGCTTAAAAATAAAAAGCTTTGCCCAACTACGGCAGCCTGTAAGGATTTTTGTAAGACGCAGTTTAATGGCAGCGGTTAAAGCATATCAGGGTCAATCCCCAACTGGCGGAGTTTTTCCGCCAGTTGCCGTGCCCGATGTTCAGCGCCGTCTGCCCGTTGTTTTTCTTCTTCTGCCCGTTGTTTTTCTTCTTCCGCCCGTTGTTTTTCTTGCAACGCCTCGAGTTGCGCTTTTTGCGTTTTCTTTATTTCTTCGTAAAGCAGTTCCCTTTGGTTGTTCAGTTTCTGAATAGCTTCTTTATTGAACTCCACCAATTCCATGTAGGAAAGGAAAGGCTCTCCGTCGGGCTGGAACAATTTCAGCACCTCCGGTGTCCATTCAAAACGCATTCCCAGTAATGGGCTAATCCAGTGACGGATTTCCGGAATGGGCGCCAGCTTTTCCATCTGTCGGAGATAGCCTTCCAGTATATTCTTATCCGGATCGTAGATATAGTATTCTTCTACGCCATATTGCTGATAAAATTCAAATTTTTTCGTCATCTCCGCAGGGCGGTTGCCGGGAGAAAGGATTTCAAATACGACTTGCGGAGCAATATTATCCTCTAACCATTGCATATAGGAACCGCGATGGCCTTTATGCCTACCAATGGACACCAACACATCGGGCGCCAGGCGGATATCCGGCCGGCCTTCAACCGGGTACCAGAATAAGTCGCCGGCTACAAATACATCGTAGCGGCCAGCAAAGCAGGCTTCCAGGCCTAGCTTGATCAGCACGATCCATTCAAATTGGAGGGTGTTCTCAGCCATGGGTTCTCCATCGGTTTCGGGGTAGATTAAATGCAGCTTGTCTTTTGGTACGCTGTACATGCTGTACTGTTTATTTCAAAAATAAGCAATTCCGAGCAAAGATGCTTTCATATTAGGCCTAGCAAAACGAAACCTCCTGGAAGCAGCCCTCCAGGAAGTTTCGTAAAGCTTTACAGCAAGCGCCTACTTCGGCTCCAGCGCGAAAGCCGCCAGGGCGGAGGCGTCGAAGCTATCCAGTATGGAAGTGCCGTTGGTGTGCAGGCCGTCTACATACAAATGTTCGGCGAAGGCCGCCTTGTCCGGGCAGGGGCCCAGCAGGTAGCCGACATTGACGGCATTGCGGTAAATACCATCCACGCCCAGGGTATAATTGGCCGTTGAACCGACCACCATACCGCTCGTATCGGCGTTGGAAAGCGGGTCGGCGCTGTTGCCCCGAGCCACATTGAAACTAAAGGTGGCGAAATCGTTGGGGTGGCTGGCCCGGAAGCGGAAATTCACATCGGAGGTACCTTTGTTGTCGTACTGCACAAAACCACATTCGGTAGAGGAAGCTTTTCCATCTACCAGCACCGTGTAGATCTGAGCCGTAGATTTCTGGTTGTCGATGCGCACCTTCATACGGAAGGGCTTGAATAGATCCTCTACTGCCGGAAGCAGGTAATCGCTACCCGCCGGCTGCGATTGTCCCAGATTAGCAGGGTTGGATATCTGATTGACCGTATCGGCTACGTTCTGCCGTACACCGGCTGTATTGAAGAATTCCAGTTTGAACTCGTACAAACCATCACCTTTCAGCGAGCTGCTATCGACGATCATCGTGATGGTGTTCTGGTCCCATTCAGCCGTAGGGTCATTGCCCACGTCTGAACCCTTTGGCGATACCGGCGGGATCTTATAGGCATTGACGGAGCCTATGGAGAACGGGCCAAGCGGGAAGTATCGGGTCTCGAAGGTGGTAATAGCGCCACTCGTCACTTCAATGGTGTAAGCCTTGGACATAGTGCGCTGATCCAGAGGCGTCCAGGCCTGTTCGGAGGCGCTGGCCGGCACGAGCTTGTCGTTGTGCGTTTTGCGGTAAGACCAGCGATAGTGGGTCACCGAACTACTGGGGAATCCGCTGCCGAACTGAACAATAAACTTCAGGCTGTCGGCAAAGGGCCGTACTTTCTGGTTAGCCAGCCCGAAACCCAGGCCGGCGGTGGCGTAATCCGTCAGGCCTACCGTTTGGAAGGTTTGGCCTTGTTGTATAATACTGGCGCCGGAGTTCTGTTCGATATGACTGACGTTGGCTCCCCAGCCGATGGTTTTCACCCAGGCAATCTGGCCGGATATAGGCTGCTGACAACCGAACGGCACCCTTGGGTCGGTGATGCGGATGGACACCTCGTCGCCGCATTCATAGTCCCAGTAAGTATGGCATGGGATAGAAGGCCGATAGACAGTGGTGGGTACGCCGTCGATCTCATATTCCACCCAGAAGTAAAGGTCGGCTTTCTCTTCAAAGATCTGCCGCCAGAAGCATGCTTCGAAGCGGCCGTTGAAATCCGTGCGCACCGTAGTGATCTCATCACAGCGGTAGAGCCAGGGCCAGAACCAGGGCCAGCGGCAGAGATACGGCCGAAAAAGGTCGATATGCTCCACCAACAGATTCCGGGCCTGATTGGTATCGGCGTTGCCAAGTTTCAGGCGGACCTCCTGTGGCAGCTCAATATTTGGCGCGGCTTGCAGGGAAAGCTGTTGCTGAACGCCCCCCAGCGGCCGGGCCAGCGGTTGAATGCTGTTTCCAAAAGAAAACGGCCGTGGCGGAATGGGAACAAACGCTTCAAAAGGCGGCGGGTCGGGAATTGGTTCAGGGATGGGGATGGGAATACGTTCCAGCACGACATCCCGAAAACGGTCGATGACCCAATCCGGCACGCGGGGCAGTACGATCAGGATGGGGTCCACTTCACAGATGTGGACGATAGCGTTGCACACCGGCATGTCCTGCCAAAGGCCATCGATCAGGAAGCGCTTGGTGACGCGGCCGCGGGCGCAGCAGCGGTACCATAGCCACCGTTGGATGATCTTGCCGGGAATGCGGGAAATATCCAGCTCGTTGTTCGGGCCAAGTTTAATGGCCGGTTCATAAGCCTGCAGCCGCTCGGCTTTGGCCAGGGTGATGCCTTCGATGCCAGCGGGTGGCTCCGGAAAGACGAACACCCGGGCGTAACGGAGCTGCTCCGGTTTGAGGTCGAAGTATAGCTTATCATTGTCGGGGCGGGTGCGGGCCAAGAGTTGGCCGTCTTTGCTGAATGCCAGGGCTACCAATTCGTTGGGATTGGTTTTGGCCTTTTCCCTGGATGCGGTCTTTTTTGCCATAATTTTGGGATTTTTGGAGTGAATGGTTTTTTGTCTATTTATCCCGGCAGGGAGAGAAGTGTTACAAAAATTGACTATTTTAAAAGCGGAACGGTGCGAACTTTGCGGTTCAACATCCCCTTTGCCATTTAGAATACACACGATAATCCTGGAATCATGAAAAAGCTTCTCTCTTTCTCTCTCGCCCTCCTGGCCACACTAAGCCTTACCGCCCAAAACTTCGAAGGCGGCTTCCCCTTCTTCCTCCCGTTCTATGACTCCTCCGCCCAGCTATTCCTGCCCGAGTTCCCGGCTTATTCCATCGGTGAGGCCCATCGGGTGAGCACCGGGCCGGGCGGGCAGTTCTACGCCGGCGGGGAGCCCATTCGCTTCTGGGGCGTAAACATCGTATCGGGCGCTTGTTTTCCGGAAAAAAGCCTGGCTCCGGCCATTGCCGCCCGCATGCGCAAAATGGGCGTCAACCTGGTGCGTTTCCACCACCTTGACAACCCGAGCTGGGGCGGCGCCAACAGCAGCATCTTCCTCAATGGCGCCACCGGCACTCGCCAGCTCAACCCCTTCACCCTGGACCGCCTCGACTACTTCATCGCCCAACTGAAGCGGAACGGTATTTACGTCAATATGAACCTCAATGTCTCGCGCACTTTCCAAGAGGTGGATGGCGTGCCCGGCGCGGATTCGCTGGTGGATTTTGCCAAGGGTGTTACCCTCTTCGACCCCTGGCTTCAATTCCTGCAACGGGAATATGCCGAACAATTACTGGCGCACCTCAACCCCTATACCGGCCTCCCCCTTGCTTCCGACCCCGTGCTGGCTATGGTGGAGATGAATAACGAAAACAGCCTCTACGGCTATTGGAAAGAGGATAAACTGCGCCCCTTTGCCGAAGGCGGGGTGCTGCCGGAGCGGCATAATCTTTTGCTCGACAGCCTCTGGAACGCCTGGCTGCTCGATAAATACGGTATCCAGGATGCTCTGGCTACGGCCTGGAACGCCGGCGCCACTTCGCCCGGCACGGGGCAGCTCCTGGCCAACCCGGGCTTTGAAAGCGGGACGGTGGCCTGGCCCTGGTTCCTCGAACTGCACGAGGCCGCGCAGGCCAGCGTATCGGCTTCAACTCAAAACCCCTATGAGGGCAGTTACTGCGCCCGCCTGCAGGTGAACGCCGTAACGGGAACGGACTGGCACCTGCAATTCAAGCAAAGCAGCTTTTCTCTGCAAAAAGATTCGGCCTATATCCTCCAGTTCGCCGCCCGGGCCAACGCACCCACTACCATCACCGTAGCGGCCATGCGCGACAATGACCCCTACAACTGGTATGCGGGCGCAACTTACACCCTGACAGAAGCATGGCAAATTTTTTCCTTTTCCTTCGTAGCACCGGAAGATAACAATGGATTTGGGCGCATTACCATCAGCCCCAGGCAGGTTGGAACCCTTTATTTCGACGCCTTCAGCCTCTCACCGCCCTGGCAGTCGGGCCTGGCGGCCGGGGAGAATCTGGCCGCCGCGAACATTCAGCGCATCCTCTGGGCGGAGCGCCTGCTCTACACCGACGCCCGGCTGGCCGATATGGCGGCGTTTTACCTGCACTTGCAGTCCGGGCATTCGGAGGCTATGGCCGCCTTTCTGCGCGAAGAGCTGAACGTACAAGCTCCCATTACCGGCGCCAACGCGCTGGGGGGCGTGAGCGACGCCTCCACTCAGGAAGGGCTGGACTATGTCGACGACCACAGTTACTGGGACCACCCCTGGTTCCCCGGCAACCCCTGGGACCCTTACAACTGGCTGATCAATAACCAACCGCTGCTGAAGGATGGGTACCTCAGCTCCATCACCAACATCTGCGCCGGCCTGCAGTTGTCCGATAAGCCCTACACCGTCAGCGAGTACAACCATGCCGCGCCCAACCGCTTCCGAACGGAAATGGTGCACGCCCTGGCCGCCTACAGTGCTTTTCATGGCGTAGATGGCATTATGTGGTTCGATTACAATGGCGGCAGCCAATGGGATGGTAACTTTTTGAACGGCTTTTTCAGTATCCATCGCGACAATTCCATCATGGCCCTGTTCCCGGCCTTTGCCTATGTGTTCCGCAACGGGCTGCTGGCGGAGGACGAATCGCCCCTGGAGTTACAGTACACGGAGGATTGGGTGTACCGGTCCGGTAAGATCGACAACCAGGGCCGCTGGGGCAAGTTTGTGCCCTATGACAAACGGCTGGGCCTCACCCACGCCATTCGCACCAAGAGTTATCGGGCATCGTCAACTGCCGATTTCACCACTTTACCGCCCTTGAGTGGCAACCCTTACACCACCCAAACCGAAGAAACCACGCTGGACACCGAAACCGGCCTGCTGGCCAGCGCCACCCCCAGCTTCTCCGCCCTCACCGGCTTCCTGCAGGAGGGTGGCGGCACGACTGCCGGGGAGCTGACGTTAATCCAGGCCAACCGCTTCGGCTCCGTCAGTTGGCTGGCCCTGTCGCAAGCGCCGCTGGCCACCGCCCAGCGTTCCCTGCTGACGATCTCTACGGTACAGCAGAACACGAATATGGTTTGGGATGGCGCCCAGACCGTGCACAACAACTGGGGCGCCGGCCCGACGGTACAGGCTCCCCTGGTGATCACACTACGCCTGCACCTCGAGGCCGACTCCCTGAAGGTGTACCCGCTGAGCCCTCTTGGGGAAGCGGGTGTCCCCTTTCTGCTTGAACCGGTACAGCCGGGTTATTTCGAGCTGTTCATTGACCAGTCGGTATACCCCAACCTCTGGTTTGGCCTGGAGGCCTTTGGTGGGCTCGTGCCGGCCAGGGAGGCCTCGGGCACGGGTTTGCTGCTGCGCCATTATCCCAACCCGGATCCGGGTGGCCTCCACCAGGTGGAATACCAGCTGGCGGCGGCGGCGGCGGAGGTAGAACTGAGGCTGTTCAATGTACAAGGACAGTTGGTGTTGATAGAAGCAGCGGGCCGGCAGCCTGCGGGCGATCAGCGGATCTCTTTTGAAACGGCTGGATTACCGGCTGGCCCTTACTGGTTTAGCCTGATGGTTCGGGGAAAGGAAGGCGGCTGGAAGGATCAGGGGAGGGGGCGGGTGCAGGTGGTGAGGCAGTAGTTCAGCACCTTTGGCGTCCTGCCGAAAAACCACACCCTGGCATTATCGTTCAAAAAGGCTGTAAATTTACCCCAAACAAAGATCGAGCAACATGGCGCTTCAAGATAAATACATTAACCCCTTTACTGACTAGGGTTTCAAGAAGCTGTTTGGGACGGAGATAAACAAAGACCTGCTGATCTATTTCCTCAACCAGGTGCTGCCGGAGCGCATATTCCAGAAACTGTTCGAAGCAGCGGAGATTGCCCGATTCGACCCGGAGGAAAAAGCCAGGTATGAGGAGAGTTTGAAATATTACAGGGATTTGAAAAATGTGGTGGATACGTCTTATGAAGAAGGCAGAGAAGAAGGAAAAGCAGAGAAAGAAATCGAAGTGATCTTAAAATCTCATGGAGCAGGGCTTGATGTAGAAACTATATCGAAGATTACCGGGAAATCTATTGAAGAAGTAAAAAAGGCCATCGACGAAGCCGAACGCTAACAATGTACATAACGATCAGGCGGGCTAAGCGCCTGCCCGCCCTATGCGCGAACCGTTAGCGAAAGGGAGCGCCACTTATTTCCTCTTGGGGGTAGCAGCTTGAATACGGGCTTCCAATTGCTCCCATTTGTATATCTGAAAGGTGCGATCTGCGCTCATAGCGACTAAAAAACCTTTTGGATAGAGGGCGCCGAAGGGGAAATTGATGGTTTCGGATCCGTCGCTTTCCTCTGTAGAAAGAGGTATTGCGGCTAGCAGCGGATAGTGGGAATTCCAGCACTCGTCACTGGCCTAATCGCCAGGGGTTTCCTGCACGATGGGGTCAAGGAGTCGCAATGGTTGCTTTTTTCGGCTCCTTTGCTAAACTTACCATTGCATATGGGAGGCTATGAGAAAGTGTTAACTTTTGCATAGCCGCTTTTACAAAATCTCCATGCCGTGCAACGACAAAGCGTACAAAACCCCTGCGTTAGGGTACCCGCCAGGCCCTCTGGTGAGAGTTGGATTTTAGCTGAGCATGTTGGTAGAAAACGTCAGGGTTGGTTGGCGCCAGCCTGGCCATTGCTGGTGGTGCGGGGCTTGGCGCCGGCGTTGAAAATGAATACCAAACCGGATTTCGAAAACGGCCTGGCCCATTATTTCCTCAAGGATTTTGCCGAAGCCGCCCGATCCTTTGAAAAAGTGCTGCAATCAGATCCGGAGGATAAAATCGCCCGCAATTACCTCCTCAATTGCCAGGCTTTCCTCGAACGGGGCGTCCCGGAGGCATGGCCGGGCATAGAGGTGATGGGCCGGAAATGAAGGCCTGGCTGGAATCGCTTTACCCCAGGATATCCTTCGCGGCTATACGCACCTCCATATTTCGCCCTTGCAGCACATCTCCCGGGCGGAGCAATTCGCGGAACTTATAAGCATCTCCGGCCGGCTGCCAGTAAACTTCGATTTCATTCTCTTCCAGATTGATGAGCCAAAATTCGGGGATGCCGCTTTCGGCGTAAAGGGGTAGTTTTACCTCTCGGTCGTAGGTTACCGAGCTGTCGGCTACTTCGATGACTAATAATACGTCATCTGCTTTTGGAAGCTGGTTGAAATAGCGGCTTTCCGTCCGTTTTAAAAGCGCAATGTCAGGTTCAGGTTCCGAAGAATCATTCAGTTGAACAGGGTTCTGAATGCTAATGATAACTTTCCTGCCTAACTGTTCAAATAAGATCTCATTTAACAGATTGACACAGGATGCGTGTTTACTTCCAATGGGGCTCATAGCAATAATTTCTCCCTTGATCAGTTCGATGCCTTTTTCCTGCAGGATCCCTGCTTCTCCCATCTTGTGGTACTCTTCCACCGTCAGCAGCCTTTTGTTGAGTTGAACCGGCATAGGTTTGTGCTTTGTGAATGGTGCTTTTCAAAGATAACACTATTTTTTTCTATTTTTAGTTCCACTGAAAGCACGAAGGTTGATAAGCGGCGGGGACGCCACCTTTTACCCACTTAACAAAAGCATACTTGGAAGCAGAAAAAATACCTACCCCACAGCAACAGCTGTCTGACAGGCAGGCTCTTTTTGAAGGCCTGAAAAACCAGGAGCCCTGGGCTATCCGGCCATGGCCGGCAAACTGCTGAGCAACTGGCTTAAGAGCTTGTTCAAAAAAACGGCGCCTGCCCACTATTGCCCTGGAAGAGCTGCCCCTCTTGCCTGACTTGGAAATTCAGGATTACTTTAAAAAAAAGGAAAAGGAACAACGGCTTGCGACAAATCCCGCATTGAAAGCGCAACTACAGGAAGAAGAAGAACTGCTGGCCCGCCTGAAAGGCCAGATGCTGCGGGAACGGGTCGAAGCGGCAATGAAAACGGACGGGCAGGGGCCGCGCCAGCCACCTTTGTGCGCTTCCATCCATTTATCGTACAACGCATTGTCCTCTTCAAACTCTAATAACATTAATGGTAGAAATATCTTAACTTGGGAACACCATAATCCCTGTAAATCAACAAACAAAGAACACCCTGATGCCCACGCCCCCCCCAAAGGACAGGAAACTGGCCAGGCTCCACCATGTGTTGGCCCTGGTGATGGGATTGGGATGTGCTTTACAACAATGGAGCACAGGCAAAGCGGCGCTATATCTTCCTGTTCCCTGTGCAGCCGACGCCCAGGCCTATTTGTCCGAATCCGACTCCCTCTCTTGCTGCTATAGCCTGGCCTACGATTATAATCCGGCCGGGGGGCTGGCAACAGCTATTGAAGTTCAGCTATTGACCCCGGAGGCAACCTATTCCGCCATCCAATACCCCCTCAACTCCGGCTGGGCCTACCAATCCTTCGAACAGGGGCGCCGCCTGCGCTGGCAACACACGGGCGGCCTGCCGGCAGGCGCCCAACCCTTATTCGACTTTTGCCTGGAGACGCCCCAAACAGGCCTGCCCACCGAAATAGCTGTCAACTGGCTGGTGGGCGGCGAAACCCGCTGCAGCGATACCCTGCGCCTGGCCTGCTACCAATGCCTGGCGCCCCAAAACGAAAGCCTAGTTTGCCTGGCCGATGGTGGTTATGCCTACACCTTCGGCTTGGCCAACCTGACCGATTTCACCATCCACCGGCTGCATCTGTCGGAACCAACCGGGCAAGACTTCATTATCGAAGAATTGCTCAACCTGCCCGGGCCCTGGTTGCCCGGAGATTCCATCGGAGGTTTCAGCCTGACACTGCGCCCGGAAGCAGAAGAGCTGGAAACCCTCTGCTTCGAAATAACAGCCAGCCGCCTGCTCGGCGATTCCTCGGCGCTGGACTGCTGTACCTTCACCCGCTGCCTGGAGTTGCCCCTCTGCGACCGTTGTTGCACGCCTTTTGAGGAATTTGAAGCCGACGTCAACGGCGGTTTTACCGTTTCCGCCAACTGCGAAACCGGCTTCCTCACCGCCGTCTATGAACGCTGGGGCGCCTGCGACCGGGTATTCTGGAACCTGCGCAACCTCGATACCGGCACCGGTATTGGCGGCATCGTCAACAATAGCACTATCTCCTTCGCATTCCTGGATGAGACGCCTTACCAGCTTTGCATGCGGGTAGAACGCCTCGACGCCGGTGGGATAAATTGCTACGGAAGCACAACGCTCACCCTCTGTGAAACCTTGTTCTTTGACTGCCCCGACCCGCCCTGTATAGATAGTACATTGATCGATTGGGCTTTCGACTGCCTCCCTAAGCTGGAACTGGTGTGTGGCTGCGATAGCATGACCTATATCAATGATTGCGCCGCCAGGAACTGGAGCGGGGTATTGAACTGGGCCGACGGCCCCTGCGGCGAACCGCCGGTTGACAGCATTATTCTCGAACTCGTAGCCTTCGGCCCCGGCCAGGCCCTCCTGGAATGGACAAGCCTGGGAAACATCGATTTTCGGTTTTTTCTGGTGCAGCACCGGCTGCCCGGCGGTAATTGGGTAACGATCGGCCAGGTGGATGGCAACACTTTCAACTTTGAAGATCTCGATCCGGCGGACGGGCAAAGCGAATACCGCATCGTAGGCGTCACCTGGCCCGGAAAGCCGGTATTCAGTAATGTGGTAGAAATCTTCATAACTGGCTCCCGGAATGTGGAAGAAGCCGAAAAGGGACGCCTCTGGCCCAATCCGGCGCGGCATACCGCCTACCTGCAGTTGCCCTGGGCCGGGCCTACGGAAATAGCCGTCTACGATACCCGGGGAAGGCGGATAGCGCAATGGAAGTTGCCGGGCACTTCAAATAACCCCATAACGCTACCGGTTGAGGGCTGGCCGGCGGGCTTGTATTTTCTTAAGGCAAAAACCCCTGGCGGGGAGGCATGGGCCGGCAAACTACTCAGAGGCCCTTAGCGTGCTGCCAATCTTTTTTACCAAACTCCAGCTTGGCAACATGTTCCGCCAAACTCCAGTTTGGCAACAGAATAAAATAACAAAACCACTTATTACACAACCCTAACCAATAATTTTCTCACTTAAAAACTCAATCATCATGAAAAAAAGATTACAATTGCTACTTGCCATAAGCATAGCCGTTTTGGCAGCAGGCCTGCCAACCAGCCTGCAGGCGCAGGATTGTATATCGGGTACCGTCTATTCCGACGATAACAACAACGGCGTTCGGGATGGCCTGGAAGGGCTTTTGGCAGGACAAACAGTAGTGGCCGTGGCCAGTGATGGCACCGTCAGCCAGCAGAATACCGACATTGATGGATTCTATGAATTCTGTAGCCTGACGCCAGGAGATTATTACCTCTTTGTCCAACTGCCTTCTCCTTTACTGGCTTCCAACCCACCCACCCAAACAGTGACGTACACGGCCGGGCAATCCGTAGCCGGAGTGGACTTCGGGATCGCGGATCTTCAAACGCTTGGCGCAATTGGCGGCCGCGCCTTTTTTGACCTCAACGGCAACGGGATACAGGATAATTTTGAACCTGCCTTGATCGGATACCCCGTTACTTTAACCGGCGGTGGGCTGCTGAGCCCTGTTGTAGTGCAAACGGATGAGCTGGGCAATTTTCGGTTTTCCGGATTGCCTGCCGGGGATTATACAGTCAGCATTGTAGCCGATATTCCCAATACCGACTGGGTAGGCGCTCCTGTGCTTGGCGTCGCCCTGGCGGCGGGTGAAATTGTGGACAATCTGCGTTTTGTAAGGCGCCCCTTACCGGGTTTCGGTTCATTGGTCGATTTTGTTTGTTATGACCTGGATGCCAATGGTATTAATGATCCCGCCACGGAGCCGGGGATTGGGAAGGTAGTCGTCGACCTTATGAACAGTCAGGGAGTTGTGGTTGCCAGCACCACCACCGATGGCCGGGGCTTGTATGGTTTTATTGGCATAACTCCGGGCGGGTATACGGTATCTGTACAATACAATGCCCAGGATTTTAACCCCACTACCCCTACCAGCTATTCCCTTAATGTTCCGGCTGATGGTTTTCAGCAATCCGGGCCTTTTTATTTTGAGCCCCTGAGGAAGATATTCAAGTGCGGAATGGCCGTCACTACTTTCCTGGGCGATTATCCGAACGGAGGCGGTTCGATCGGCAATAACGGAAGAGTGCTGGCCGGGAAGGATATTCGCGACCGGACTCTGGCTCCAATGGGAGTCGGATCACCCTGGTCTGCCGTAGTGGATATTGATAATGCCGCCTGGAGAGACACCCGGATGGGCCAGGTTTTTGGAATCGCCCTCGATGATGACTTCAATGTGTATCTGACGGCTACCAAGGTATATGGCAATTATTCCATTGTCCCCGGTTCCGGACTGGTCTACCTGATCAACGCCTACACCGGAGGCGTAACGGACCTGGTAACCGCCATAAATACGCCTACGGTGGTTGGGAATAACCAATTGCAGAACAACAACCGGGGTATCGGCAACATCTGCTACAATCCGGACAATGAAGTACTCTATGTGACCAACCTGGCGGATGCGACCATCAATGTAATTGCAGCGGCCAACAATACCAGTTTTGTTCCGGGCGAGGTCATTCAGTCCTATCCAGTTACCTCTTTCACTGTAGCCAACCTTGGCCCTGACCGAGTTTGGGGGGTTGGTTTTGACCGGTCAGAACGCAAAGTATACTTTTCCAGCCCCCTGGGTAGTGGTTCGGTTGATATTATCGCCGCCGATGTGGATGTTAATGGCCTGGTGATTGGCCCGGAGACGGCTCTATTTTCCATGCCCACGGCGAATGTTGCCGACATTGCCTTTTCGTTTGACAGCCAGCGCATGTTAGTTGCGGAAAGAAATAATAATCCGCATGGTTCCCGGGTTTTTCAGTACCCCAAAACAGGCGTTTCCAGCTGGGGGCCCGGCCAGGAAATTTTCGTTGGCAACTACAGCGTCAATCGGAATGCCGCCGGAGGAGTGGACTATGCCTTTACAAGTTTCTCCGGCAATACCCCCCCTGACGACGGATGCGACACAGACATTACCGCAACGGGAAATGCTTTGATATTGGGCGGGGGGATAAAGATATATGGATTTGGGATCATCCCCGCTACCGGCAATGCTCAGGGGTCTTACGCCAACCTGAACAGTATTTTTGTGGACAGTGATGCAGAAGAGGGTACTGTCCCTGCGGAATGGGACAAAGGCGACCTCGGCGATGTCGAGGTCTTCGACTGCGCCTGCCCGGTTGGTTGCGATCAGCTCGGGCTGGCCATCACGCCGGTTCCACAGGATAGTGCAACGGTGGATAGCTGTTGTTACAGCCTCGACTTTGCCAACACCGGCCAGGAAGCCGTTTTCGGTATCGAACTGGTTGCCCTGGATGGGGTGGAATTCGATTATACCATAACTAACGGTTTTATCGGGCCCAACTTCGGCAACTCCAATGTGACCATCGTACCGGGGCCGCCGGTAGGCTCCGGGCCGATGCCCAACCAGGTGAACAGCCTGGTGACGATCTGCCTGAAGAACGTGCTGGCCACGCCCCAATACGTTGTCGTCAATTACCTGGACCAGGAGTATATGACATTCTGCAGCGATACCCTGGAGTTCCGGTGCCCCATCGAGCAATCCTGCCTCTTCCTGGTGTCCGACACCCTGGTGTGTGATTCGCTGGGCTATCAGTTCACAGCTGTGGTGGAAAACCCCAGTGGAGGATTCCCGATCGGATTGGTGAATTTCAATATGACCAGTCCTGCGTCGGGCGTAACCTACAACCCGGGCACCAGCTTTGTGCTTACCGATACCATTTTCCCCGGGGAGCGCGACACCTTCACATTTGTCATCCAAACAACTGCCGACCTCTTTGGCGACAGCCTTTGCTTCGTCCTTTCCGCCCACGATGGTATAGAAGAGCGATTGTGCTGCGCCGAGATCGACACCTGTATCGCCTTCCCCTTGTGCGATCCCTGCCCCTTTGTCGATGCCAGCGTCAGGCCGGTGTCGGATGTGCAGGCGGAGTATTGTTGCTTCGAGCTATTCATCACCGATACGCTCACTTACAATCCCAACCTGTTTACGGCCGTGCAAACGACTATCCTTACGCCCGGCGTCAATTTTGCAGGCCTCGTGACGCTACCGGCCCAATTGGCCGGTTGGAGTTATACGCCCGCCGCTCCTACCAATGACATCACCTGGACCCATAGCAGCGGCATCACGCCCAACGGTGTCAATTTCAATCTTTTTGATTTCTGTGTAGAGGGCACCACTTCTACCGACTCCATCTACATCGAGGTAAAATGGCTGGATGCGGAAGGCATGGTATGGTGTTCCGATACCCTGGCCGTCTACTGTCCTTTCTGCCTGACGGTGATCAACGATTCCCTCACCTGCCAAACCATCCTTAACCCGGATGGCTCGGTGAGCCAGAATTACGCCTACACCTTCCAGGTACAGAACTTCTCGCCCTTCCCGGTCAACACGATAGGGATCATTGAGGCGCCATCCAGCAGCACCAACATCATGCCGGATGTGATCACCATTCCAACGATACCGGCCTTCCCTCCGGGTGGAACGTCCATTCCAATATCCATTATTATCGACGGTTCCGTTGGGCCAATCGACAGCTTCTGTTTTGATATCGTGCTGCGGCAAGTCATTGCGGATTCCATCGATATCACCTGTTGTTATGCGACCCATTGTATCGACTTGCCGCCCTGCGATTTACTGCCGCCCTTCCGTTGCCCCGATCCCGCATTAATAAGCGATATTCCTTGTCCGTTGATCTTTGATCCGGTCTGTGGCTGTAATGGCCAGACATATAGCAATGTATGTTTTGCCACCAATGCCGGCATTACCTTGTGGGAGCCCGGCATATGTGGGGGCCTAGTTGCACCCGCAACGAGTATAGTATTGTCGGGTAGCGTCAACAACGAAGCAATCTTATTGCAGTGGACGATTGATGACGATCCCGGCAATTACAGCCACTTCGTACTGCGTACCTGGGCGGCCGGGGACGTGGTTGGGGAAACGCTGGCGGTTCTGCCGGCCCTACCTGGCCAGCAGCAGTACAGCTTTGTGGATCAGGCCAACGGCTACGGCAGGAGGGAATATGACGTACTGGCAATAAAGCTCGATGGTATTCCGGCATTTAGTAATGTCGAGCAGGTATTCCTGATGAATGATGCACAGCAACAGGCCGTAGTATATACCTACCCCGTGCCGGCCACCAACACACTCAACATACTATCCAACCACCGGGGAGCAGCCACGCTGGAGTTGGTTGGCCCAGATGGACGCATCATACTGCAACGCCAGGAAAACTTCCAGGGCCTTCCCGTACCGGTTGATGTCAGCAGCATGAGATCCGGTGTGTATCTCGTCCGTCTCCGCTTCCACGACGGGCAGATGGGGCAGCAACGGGTGGTGAAGATGGAATAAGGGTACTACTTGATACTGTGGATGCTGTGGATATTTACCCGGCCGAGGGTACTGAGGACGGGCTGTGGATACTGTGGATCAGGCCATAAAGGCCGAGCATCTATAGCATCCACAGCATCAGCTCCCATCGGGAGCGAGCATCCATAGTATCTATAAGCATCTACTCCCATCGGGAGCGAGCGGAGCGAATTATTAGAACAGTGTGGAAAATTGTAAGAAACACCAGGGGTTTTTCGTTTAGGGGTAGTTTCACCAAATTCAAAAAAGAACAATATGAAATGGCAAGCTCAATTGGTGTTTGGTTTAAGTTTTGTATTCCTGATCAGTCTGGCTGCCCCTGGCCAGGCGCAAAGCATTTTCAAGCGAAAAACCGACCAGAAAGAACAACCGACCCAAGCCGAAGAGAAAGGCCTTTTTTCCGCTTTTAAGAAGAAAGAAGCTTCGCAACAAAGCCAGGAAAAGGATGATTTGAAAGCCGCTCACAAAGACGCGAAAACAGATGTGCGTGCTTACAAAAAAGAGCGCAAAGCGGCCGAAGCCCGGGAAGACGCCGCCCGCGCTCGCGCTGACGCCATCAAGGCGCAACGCCGTGCGGAACGCGCCGAAGGAAAAGCCGAAAAAGCAGATACCAGAGCCGGTAAAGCCCGCCAAAAGGCAGAACAAAAGAAAAGCAGCGGCAACCATTAATTCGCCGTTCCGTTTTTTCTTTTACTTTTGGGTGAATCATTCACCCGGAGCCCAACCGCAGTACAGCTATAACAGTATAGCCATATAGCCCCGCTGCCCGCTCCCCAACCGCTGCCTCATGTCACTTAGGCCCTACATTCGCCCTGCGGGGTTTCTGCTGATGCTGATTGGCATCACTGCTATTTTTCTGGGCATGATCAGCCCATTCCTGATGGCCATTTTCTGGGCGGCCATGCTGGCCCTTGTCTTTCAACGGCCCTACCGCTTGTTGCGCCTTCGGCTGCGCGGGCGCAGCAACCTCGCCGCCTCACTCGCCACTATACTGATCGTTTTGATCGTGGTGCTGCCGATTGCCCTCATTGTACTGGCGTTGGTCAATCAGAGTGTGGAAGTCTATCAGAAGATACAGTCCGGCGAATGGGACCTGGCCAAGGGCGTTGATTATATACAGAACCTGTCGCCCAAACTGGATGCACTGCTCAACCAGGCTGGCTTTCCCCCTAACCGGATTCGGGAGAACGTCAGTAATTTTGCCGTAACAGCCACCGGTAACATTGCCAACGGCCTGCTCAATTACACCCAAAACGCCATTGCCTTTACCGCTCAGTTCTTCCTGATGTTATACGTGCTATTTTTCTTTCTGCGCGACGGCAGAAAAATGATGCGCGACGTGATCAATGTGCTGCCTTTTGGCAACGCCTGGGAGCACCTCCTTATCGACCGTTTTGCCAGCGTAGCCAGGGCTACCCTGAAGGGCACTCTAATCGTAGCCGCAGTGCAGGGAAGCATCGGCGGCCTGATGTTCGCCTTGCTGGGCATCGATGGGGCGCTATTCTGGGGAGTGGTTATGACCTTGCTGTCCCTATTACCGGTAGGCGGCAGTGCACTGGTATGGGCGCCCACCGTCATCATTCTCGCTGCTCAGGGCTTCTGGAGCAGCGCTATTGCCCTCGCCATCGTCGGGACCTTAGGCATCGGCCTGATCGACAACCTGCTGCGCCCTATCCTGGTGGGCCGGGATACTAAGATGCCGGATTATCTGGTATTGCTGGCCACCCTTGGTGGCATAGGCTGGTTTGGCCTTAGCGGCTTCGTACTCGGCCCAGTGATCGCCGCCTTGTTCCTCACCTTCTGGCAAACGGTCGGTAAGGAGTACGGCGGGGGAGAGGCGTAGGTTTTTAGTACACAGTCGGCAGCCAGTCAGCGCCGACGCTTGCCCTCCTGGATCAGGTGACTTGCAACCTTTGTATAAATTGCTCCCATGACAATAATCATTGCCCTAAACCGCTGGTTTGGCGTTATTTATATTATTTTCTAATACTAACCATTTGTCGCCATGCCAGAACCTGCTTTTACCTTATCCGAAGACACCAGACATTACCTCGCCTATGTACCCTGGAGGACGATCCTGAACTGGAGGAGAGAAGAGATCAAAGCGGGACGACGGCACAAAGATAGCCAGTCCAAACCTTATGCTTTCGCCACCCGGATCGGACAGGCCTTTAAGCACCTTCGCAATGGCGATGTCATCTGGATCTTTACCATTCCATACTATGGGAAATATGGCTCCTTCCCCACCCTGAATGCCATGTTGGTAGTAGAAGATAAAGTAGACCGGGTTGCGGAGCAGGATCGCGGCCGGCTCGCCAAAGTTCCGCCTTATTTTAATACGAAGGGAGCGCAACGGCAATGGCGGTATATTTTTTTCGGCAACCAGGCAACCAGCCGTTATTTCCCCATCAATAATTGTTTGGAACAGCTCCGGCCCTTGTTGCCTGCTGCGACGGCTCAAAAGCTGGAAAGTGGCGCGCCTCATGGATACGGCTTTCTGGGTATGGCCTTTCAACGGGCTCGGGCGATCAGCCCGGAGCAGGGCCAACAACTCTTCGAATTCCAGCAAAACCTGCATAAACAAAAAAGCCTCTTCATCAGCTATCGCCACCGGGAAGAACCTGATCTGGTCGGTAGCATCGTAGAAGGCTTATTGCAGGCCGGCCTCGTTTGCTGGTTCGACCTCAACCGGATTCCGCCGGAGGTGTCGAAAGGGGTGGTTGAAAAACCCCTGGAGTTTTTTAAGGAAGAGCTGCTGCAAGCCGTGGAAGCCTGTGATGGCTTGCTGGCCATCGAAAGCGACGCCTATTGGAAAAGCTACTGGACGGGCCTGGAGTACGGCGCGGCCCAGGCTTTGTCAGCCTTGAAACCCGGTTTTCGGTTTTTCAAAGCCCAACTGCCCCTGCTTGATTCGGAGGCGGAACGCCAAAAGCTCATTGCCATAGCCAGCCAGTTCCATTCGTTTCCGATCATTTCGGAAAACTGATCTTCTCTTTGCTGTTTTTTTCCTAAACTGTTGGATATTCGCATCAGGCAATGGAGGCTGCCTTTTTTTGCCTGGACAACCTCCAATTCACAGTTACTACCCCCACGCAGATAACCTTAAACATTAAACCTTGAAACTTTAAACCTTGAACCACCATGTCCAAATACTTCGACAACTGGAAATTCATCCTGTTCCTCTGCCTGACCCTCGGCCTGGCGCCCTACTATCCCGAACCGCACATCTGGGGCAAGATCAAATGGATCCGCGGCGGCGCAGTAGGCATGGGCCTCATCGACTGGTTCGATTTTGTGTTGCATGGCTTTCCCTGGGTGCTGTTGCTGCGCTGGTTGATCCGGCAACTGCCGTAGGGAGGGGATTGCGGAGCAGGGTTAGCCGGGCCTTGATCTGCTTCGGTTGCGCAACTGAAGAACTTCGCTCTTGGCAAGTGTTGAAAATGGTTGAATAGTTCTCTCATAACAGCCATTCAACCATTCCCCCGCTCCCTCCCTGTTTACCGCACCAATACCTCATCGATAAAGACCCAGGCATCCGTACCGCTGAAGAGGAAGCCCTCCGGGATCGTACGGGGGCTTTTAATTTTAAACCGAACATAACGCGCCATTTGAGGCTCCGCTTTGACGGGAAGTTCCAGGTAGTAATCCGGCCGCTGCTCCGAGCCCAGAGGATTATCGGCTTTGCCAAAAGATTGGAAGGTTTTTCCATCCGTGGATACTTCTACCGCCAATTGCAGAGGCGCGTGGATGCCATCGCGAATGCTTACCAGAAAGTGGGCAACTACTTCACTGACGTTTTGTATTTCTCCCAAATCCACAGTGAATTCTATATCCTTACCGTTGAAACCCAGCCATTGCCCATCGCGAAAATCGAGGCTGCCGTATCGCCCGTTGAGCAGGGTTTGATCACCAATACCCTGGTATTTGGGGCTGTAGGGCGTCCGGAAGGTGCAGTCTTTGAAAGTGGCCAGGCTCAACGGGATGGGTAGTTGCATGGCAGAAAGCTGCTGTCCTTCTTTTTGCAGGGCCACCTCCAGAGCGGTAAAATCGCGGAATACCAAGGGCTTATCATAGGGCTGGAAATCAGCATCTGGCCGGGTTCGGTACAGGATTTCGGCAGCGGGGCTGAGCGTTTGAATGGCAACAATAGCCTGCGGCCCCTTTTCAAGCTGTACCTCCACGATCGGGTCGGGCGCCAGGCTGATATCATCCACCCACACTGTCCCTTTACCCCTCGAATGTATGATCAGGCTCAGGGTGTTGCCTTCCTTGCCTACCGGCAGGTGGAACTCATAAAGTGTCCAGGCAGCCCCCGCCTCCAGTGTTTTTTTCCAGTTCAATTCCGGAACCTCCAGTTCTATGGCCCCACGAGCCTGGTTTTCCGGCCGGCGCAGCCACAGTGCGCATTGATAGGCTTGCCCTTTGTTGACCGGCATTTTAGAGAAAGCCAGTGAGAAATGACTGGTGTCCGTTACATTGTGGAGGCGCAGCGCATAGTGGCCCGAATGGGCCGTGCGAGCATCAAGGAAGTAGTGAGAACCGTCGTAACTGGGCCGCTGGCTGGAGTTGGCGCTGCAGCCCTGTGGTACGCCGGGGCTGGCCCAGTGTTCGAAGCCGGCGCCGGGAAACAGGTTATGGCGTTCTAATAATGAATGCTCCGGTTTTGGTTTTTCCAGCAGATACATCCGTACGCCGTAAGCGTCGATCATATCTTCCAGCCGGTTGTCGGCCGCCACTTGCCGGTTCTCGAAAGGCAGCCGGGCGGCCGTTACTTCCGCATTGGGGATACCGTCCAATGACAGGGAAAAGGGCTTTGGTTGATTCTCGCTGTTGATAACGATGATTAAAGTAGTATCGCCAAGGGGCCAGGCGGCAGCCAGCAGTTTGTCATTTTGGGTAGAAATGTTCCTCCGGCCTTCCTTCGAAAAAAAGTAGGGTAATAGCATACCCACTTCATGAGCGATGCGGGTGCATTCGTTCCAGGCCAGCCGAGATTTGGGAAAGAGATTGGGGCCCCGGCGAATGAAATACTGCATGCCCATGGCGCCTTCGTAAATGCCGAGGTAAGTCATCACCCGGATCTCGGCGGCAGTAGGCTCCCGTTGCCAGTACTCCCCCCCGCCAAAGGCCTGGGGCACCATCCAGATCGCCTTCTGATAGCGGAAGTTCCGTTCCAGCGCCTGCAAATGCCCCCGGACGTTGTTGACATCGCCCGGAATGGGATAGGGGTCCGTCATAGCGATATCAAGGGCGCCGCGGAAAGGCGCCGCCTTGTCAGGCACCACAAATACGACCGATACCGGATGGTATGGGTCTAGCTCCTGGATAGTGCGGTAGGCCTTTTCCAAGAGTTCCGGCGCCCTACCCTGCCCCACCGGTTCGTCGTTCATATACCAGGAAAGGAGCGCGGGATGATCCCGGAAGGTTTCCACCTCCCGGCGCAGGCGGGCTTCTTGCTGTTGTCCTTCTTCAGCGGTCATTACATAATCCCATCGGTCATGAGGCGCCCCCACCAGTCCGTTGATGGCATAGTTGACCTTGATGCCCAAAGCGGCGCACTGATCCATATAGGCCTTGCGGGCTTCCAGGCTTTCTTCGTCATTGGGCTGATAGACGCCCACCAGGTTCATGGCGTTGTAAACTTCTTCCACAGGGAGGTTGCCCATAGAGAAGCTGGCGTAGAAACCGAAGGGGTAGAATGGCAGCCCGTCCACCAAAAGCCCGCCGGTAAGGCGGTCGACTTTGACCTCGTTGGGCCGGGGAGATAATTTTACGACTTCAACCTGTCGGCCGATCACCTGGCCGCCCACCAGTTGTATCTGGCAATCGATGTTATGCTTGCCTTCTTTCAATTGGCGGATGTCCAGGTAAAAAAGCCGGTTGTCAGGGTTGTCCTGAATAATGGAAAGGCCCGGTCCACCAATGGCCGTGATCTTTTGTACACTGTGAAAATCTTCGCCATACAGGATCAACACGGCATCTGCTTCGCTGGTGTAGTAACTATAGCGGGAGTTGAGCTGTATGTCCTGGGCAGACAGGCCCAGCGTAATAATCTGGGCAAATGTGGCTAGCAGGATAGCTAGAAATAGAGGGCGAATTGGCATGGTGGAGGTGGTTTTGGATCAGCCTCTAATGTACCGAAAAAACGGCAAAAACCTGAAGACAGGCGATGAAGGCGCAACCGTTCAGCAATGAAACAGTCTTTGACCATAAACCAGTGAATATGAATTCCAAACACGATCTTATTCCCGGAAGAAGAACTTTCCTGTACAAAAGCGTTGCCTTTGGCGCCATGCTTCCATTAGCGCCTGTTTTCGGCGCTGCCAGGCCGGCCCTGTCCGCCGATCAACTGCCCGCCGAAATGGTGAACGAGTTCGTCCGGGTAGCCCATAGTGATTTCGGGCGGGTGAAGGCCTTACTAGAAGAGCAACCGCACCTTCTCAATGCCGCCTGGGATTGGGGCGATGGTGATTTCGAAACGGCTATCGGCGCGGCCGGGCACATGGGCCTTCGGGAAATGGCTTCGTACTTATTGGAGAAAGGCGCCCGGGCGGACATTTTTGTACTCACCATGCTCGGTGAAACTGCGCTCGTCAAAGCAATGCTGGATCGTTTCCCCTACCTGTTAAACTCGCTCGGCCCGCATGGCTACACCTTGCTCCACCACGCCAGGCAAGGCGGCGAACAAGCTACCGAATTGTTCGACTTCTTAAGTGAAAAAGGGCTGGTGGAAACGCATGTGAAGTATTTTAGTAAGTGAACAAAAAGAATCCCGGGCC
Source organism: Lewinellaceae bacterium (assembly GCA_020636215.1). Classification (GTDB taxonomy): domain Bacteria; phylum Bacteroidota; class Bacteroidia; order Chitinophagales; family Saprospiraceae; genus JACJYE01. The sequence continues at coordinate 95,631 of JACJYG010000014.1, read as the reverse complement.
GGGTGCAGTATTCAGATTGAATAAAAAAGCGGCCTTCCCTGCTCCGGGAAAGGCCGCTCCTGTTCCAATACGCCTTCAGGAACTATTCCATCTTAATAAAGCGAACTACCTCCGGCGCCTCACCTTCCCGGTACAATTCGATCAGGTACAAGCCGGGCTGCAGCCGTTTTATATCCCATTCCATGCGCAGGATAGCTCTGTCCAATTGCCGTTCCTCGAGGATCTGCCCCAGCTGGTTGCGCAGCCGCAAGGTCGCGCTTCCCGATAACTGCCGGGGCAGTTCGGAGCGGGTGTCATTCCCATTAAGGACAGGAGGATACTGGGCAAGCTCCACCACCACTATCTCCCGCGCAGGGTTGGGAAACAGACGTATTCTCCGCTCAACACCCGCAGGAACAGCCTCCGTAGTCGGCAGCTGGAGGATAGCGGAGCCGCTGCCGCTCACACTCAAATGGCTGAACACCGCCGTAGCCGCTGAGCCCGGGATATTGCCAAAAGCGGCCATGCCCACTTCCAGGCAAGCATTCATGGGTATCACCTGGGCAGTAACGATAGAGAAGTTAATGCCATTGTAGGAGTAATAACCGAAGAAAGAACCACCCTGACGAACCAACCGGAGCCAGTAAGGCAGTGGCCTGGAGAAGTAGTTAACTGCCTTGTTACCATCCGTAATGGTACGGGCTTCCCAACGCAGCAGTGGACTAAGGTTGGAAAATATTCCCACCATCTTACTGCCGGAAGCGTCGCTCTCCCGGGCTACGAGGCCGGCGTAACCATTTGGCGTTACGCTCTCTATTTTTACAGTGATGACGAAATCTCCACACTCCTGGCCGCCGGCGAAGGCCATGGCGTCATTATCCAGCGAGTTATTGGCACAGGGGGCGGTAAGCGTATAAGTTTCGGTATCCACATTATATTCGACCACTCCTTCCGGACAGTCAATACCTTCCTCAGGGGCCGAAATCCCACAGGGCAGCCCCTCAACGGTGATCATGGACTGGCAGGTGGAAGTATTGCCGCTGCCATCTTCAATAGTAACGGTGGCAGGGATCAGCATCCCGATTTGATCGCAGGTAATTGAGATAGGATCCACCCCTGTAAAATGCAGAACGCCACAATTGTCCTGAGAAGCCAGCTCGTCCCAGACATCTAAAGCCAGTAGGGGAACGGACTGTTCGCCATTAAATGTAAGCGTATTATCCTGGCAGGCTGCAATGGGCGGCGTATTATCCACCAGTTCCGGGTCATCCAGGTCGACATACGTATTGCAGTTGTTGTCGATTCCATCACACACTTCTGTAGCATTGGGATGAACCGCCGGGTTCGTGTCGTCGCAGTCGGTATTATCGGGCACGTAATTATCAGGTTGCGTGCAGGATAGCATGCTGATGTCAGGATTGCCGAAAGAATCGCCGTCACCGTCAAAATACCAGCTTGTAAGGCAATTATCGACTTCTCCGCACACGATGATATTGTCGATGTACCAGCGGCCAAAGGTGTAATCGGTGGCGCCGTAAGCGTAAACGCGGAAAGTAACGGCGCTGAGCGCCGAACCGATAGCCGACAGGTTTATCGACTTGGTTTCCCAAACATCCCGGCTGGTGAAATTACCGGAGGCAATTACGGTAGTGTAATTATCCAGGCTGGACCGCACCTGCCAGTTGCTTGGCCCTGCGCCGTTGCTTTGCATGTCAATACTCAGGTTTGTCATGGCCAGGCCGCCCTGCGCACTGGAAAGGCTGATCTCAAAATAATCCTGAGTATCGAAAGAGGGAGAGTTGACCTGTTGAATAGAAAAACTGGCCGGCGGATTGCCAAAGTTCAAATATCCTAAACGGACAGCTCCCGGGCCGATGGTAATGATACCGGCGCTAACATTAGGCGCCACAAAAGTGGCGGAGTAAACAGGCGCAGTACCTGCCGGCCCCATGTTCCATACCGCCAGGTTATCACACGCACAGGGTGCGCACAAGGCCCCGCCGCAGTCGATACCAGTTTCATCGCCGTTCTGGATACCGTCGTCACAGGTTTCACAGGAACCATCCTCCAAATTGGCGGCCGGGTTGTAATTGTGGGCGGCCGGATTCGTGCAACCTAATGTCGTAACGATTTCTATTACCTGGCAGGACGCAAAGCCGGAGGTATGTAAATTGCCGCTCTTGGCTGTTGCAGTAATGGTATTGCCTCCAACAAAACTCCCCTGAACAGACCAGCTTCCAGTACCGTTGGCAATCGTTTCCGCTATAAAATCCCTACCCTGGCATGGAGCGGAGCTGCAGGTTTGGTCCGCATAGAACACTTCAACCAAAGCGTTCGGCACGGCGGTTCCGGAAATCGTTGTGGCTGACGCCACTGTGATCAGCGGAGTGGCGGTAGCGGTTGAACTCTGGAAGATGTAAATCGGCGTAGTATTACAGTAAAACTGGTTTTTCAGGACGGAAATATTTAAGTTTGCCGAGCTGGCGTAAGCCACCCCTCTCCAAAGATGATGGATAATATTGCCTTCTGAAGGATCGGCTCCTCCCACAATATTGTTGTTGGACTGAAGGTGGATGCCCGTGAAATTGAGCGCGAAATCGCCATAAAACTCGTTGGATTTGACGACCGCCACGGGAATGCTTCCATACAAGCCCACGCCCTGGCCATTCTTATAAAAGATGTTCCCCTTGCCGGGCGCCCCGACGTAAACGGTCCTCGGGCTTCCGGAATTTTGCGACATCCTAACCCCTGTGCCGAATCCTCTGATCCTGAGGCCATAGATATGGCAATTATCCGCTTCAATAGTGAAGCCGTTGCCAAAGTTCTGGCTGGGCGAAACCAATTCGATCAGCCCGGGCGTGTAGTTGGGTTGAGTGGAGGCGTCAATGGTGGTATTGCCATCCGTCAGGGTCGGCAATTGAGAGCCGGGAGCCAATTGAATGACAAACGGGCCGGAACCGGGGATATTAAAGGTGATCAGGTCAGGGCCAGGATTGGCATTGGCGCAGTTGATGGCTTCCCGCAGCGAGCCCGCACCGCTGTCGTTGGTGTTGGTGACGAGGGTGGAGCAAGCATTATTCTGCTCAGTCATGAAGCAGGCCTGGCTGGAAAAATCTCCTGAGCCGCCGCTACAAAGGCTTCTAACCTTAAAACAATAATCAGTACCGGGAGCAAGGTTGCTCAATGCGAAAACGGACTGGCTGGTAAATTGCGTGTTGTGTACGCCTCCCACCGGCCACCATTCCAACTCATAGGAATTCGCTCCCGGCACATCGCTCCAATCCAGCACCGCCGAAGAAGAAGTAATGGAGGAAGCACCAAGCCCGGCAGGACTTGGACAGTTAATGGGGATGGCCATACAATTGGAAAAACGGGAAGTGCCCGAAACGGCCTCCGTGGCCAGCGCTGTAATGATGTCCCCCTCATTCAGCGAGAAGTAGAAGGGGGCGGCCAGCGTCCAGTTGCCGTTGTTATCTGAAGCGGTTGTTCCCAGAAAGTCTTTCCCCTGGCAAACCTGGCTGCAGGCGGCATTCGACTGCCGGAATATTTCTATGATTTGCCCGGCCCCTGCCGTACCGCTTATCTGTGCAAGGCTTGCATTGGCAATAAGCGGTGCTGAATTCTGCACGGTCGTACCTGTTATAGCATTGGGATTGCAGTAGAAACTGTTCTGGAAAAATTTGTTGCCGGTATTGCTGCCGCCATTGAAAAAAACAGCTATGGAATTGTGGGCGATAGTATTCTGCTGGAACAGGTTGTTCTGGCTTCCGAAGATATTAATCCCATAATTGTTGCCCTCTCCCGTCCCCTGGGGAGAAAGGCCGATATAGTTGCCAACGAACTCATTGCCGTACGACAAAGGGCCCCGCCCCAGGAAAATGCCGTAAAAGCCATTGGTAAAATAGTTGGGTTTGGAAACCGACCCTATCAGGCAGTTTTTGACATCATACACAGAAATGGCCGTACTCGAGAAATTCCGGATATATAAGCCATAGATTTCTGTATTATCAGCCAAAACAGACAAACCGGTATTAACTGCATTTGCACCTTCTATGATGATGCCCCCATTGATATAGCCGGGTTGCGTGGCCCCATCAATTACCGTATAAGCGTCCGTAATAGTCAATATATCAGACGAAACCTGTATCGTATGCGGGCCGTTTCCTGGTATGTTAAAGGTGATCACATCCGGGCCCGGGTTGTTATTGGCGCAGTTGATCGCCTCGCGCAGCGAGCCGGGGCCGCTGTCATTGATGTTGGTGACAACGGTGGAGCAAACAGGGGTGGGCGTGCAGTCGCTGCTGATCTCGAAAACCGGGCTTTGTAAATAAATATTATCGTAGAAGTCCCGCAGCTCGAAGTAGAAATCTCCGCTGATATTGGGGATGGTCAGGCTGAAATCGTTGGATCCGGTGTAATAGGTGGGGTATATCTGTACACAGGTGTTGCCTGTTTCACAGAAATGTAAGGTGTAAAGCCCCTGCGGCACGTTCCACTCGGCCGTGATGATTTCTCCTTGCTCATGGCAATCTGCCTGGGGCGTAACGATCAAATACTCATCAATGGCACAGTCGGTTGGCGGAACCGCTTCGACGTCAAAACAACTGCCGGGATTGCCCGCCTGTTCCACATGGACAAATACCTGGTAGGATTCCAGGTAATTGTTACCCAAAAAGATGTCCTGTCCGGGGCTGACATTGGAAACCGTGTACAGGATGTCATTGCCTGCCTGGGTGTACAGGTTGTACAGCTCGTTGGTTCCGCCGGTGAAAGAGGCCGAAATACTGTAATTGCCTACCCCGTCACAGTTGGTGGCGATATCGGTAATGGCCGGTATGGTGCACTGCGGCCCGGCGCAATCCTGGATCGCCTGACTGAAGTAATTGATACAGGAAGGCCCGTCGTACACCAATTCCCAGGGTTGAAAACCTCCATCGTAATTACTTTCAGATATAGTGAGTATATAGCTCCCAGGCCCCACGACATTGGTGTTGAGCGTCGCGGGAATCTGCTTGGCCTGCCCGGGGGCGATAGTATAAGATGGGTTGCCGAAGATAAATTCGAAGATGTTATTGGGGTTGCCCACCTGTTGCCAGAGGAACCGTACCCTGCCCCGCCATTCCACGGAGGTTGGATTGTAAATATTGGCCAAAACGGAGGGCTGGGTTCCAAGGCAAACGGTGGCGGCGTAAACGACACAGCCACTGGACAGTTGAAGGTAGGCCTGAGCCGGAGGACAGGGGCCGCAATCCTGCGGGCAGCTTTGGCAGTCTTCGCCGGGGTCGCAGTTGCCGTCTCCGCAGGTGGGAGGGGTACAATCATCAGATATCTGAAATACCGGGCCGTCATCTGTGACAGAGGGGTCGGAGGTGTCGGTGATACGGATGAAATAATCCCCCGTACCGTTGGAACCGTTCACGGTCCAGGGCGCCGCCCCGTCATTGGATGTGCTTGGTGCAATGGAGTAGCAAGCCCCCCCCACTTTACAGTAGGCAATGTTGACGGCAGTGATGCTGCCGGTTGACGTCCAGGTGATGAGTTGCTGGCTTCCCGGCTCCAGGCATTGATTGGGGCCGGCGGGCCAGGTGAGGGTGAGGGAGGGGCAGGGGCCACAATCTGAGCAAGTCAGGCAATTTTCGCCCGTATCGCAAATTCCGTCAAAATCACAGTTATTCGTTCCTGTACCGGCAATGGAAAACGGCAGGCCAACATCTTTAATGCCGGGATTATTAGAGAATTGGATCTCGATTTGAGCATTAGCGGTTAAATAGTTAGATACCGTCCATGGGAAATAATAGAACCCATTGCTATTTCCAGGGCCCTGAAAACCAGTTTGAATGGTTTCCATTATTTGGCCATCAATCTTCAAAAAGATATCGAAGGCCGTATTCTGTTGTGAGAACCAGGTGATGTAGGCCTGTTCGCCCCCCGTTAAATTGGTTAGCTGGGGACTGAGAACAGAGATTTCTTCACTAACTGGATTAAGCAGGTATTGACGGCCATTCAAAAGATAATACAGTATCCTTTCATATTGATCCTGGGAAAAGTTTTCCCGGCAGGAAGAACAATAAGACATTAAGTTAGTGGGGTCTGGAGCAAAAGGGAGGCCATTCTGATCTCGTAGTGCTACCCCACTGACCGGAAAAGGATTACTCGCAAAGCAATCTTCATTAAAAAAATCATCAAGGCTAAAGGGATTTAAACTAAAGTCAACGTATTGACAAGTATTGGAATAATACAACAAATTAGGATAGGCTAAGGCGCCCATTCCGGGATCCACGGGTGTATCCGCGCATTTGTCTCCGGTAGTCCAGGGGTCGCTGTTTACATCCACGTCGGAGCAATTATAAGTATTGGAAGCGTTGTCATACGTCCCAAAACATCCACAAACTGTTTCCTGGAAAGTATGATACAGGCCGAAGTAATGTCCTAATTCGTGTTTTAGGGTCGTAAAAAAATTGGAGCTTGTCCCTTTGATAAAAACCCTGTCAATTCCGAAGGTGGATAGATCAATGTCTACACTTTGCGGAAAGGTAGCAAAGCCGTTACTGATACTATTCCCCGAACTGTTAATAATATCGCCGGTAAAGTAAAGATTGATGGCATTCGGCAGGTAAGGATAAGCATTGTGCTGGTAAATATTGGAACGCTCTGTAAGATACAGATTAAAATCCTCAATGATCACTACATCACTTACCAAATAAAACTCTATGAACGCTCCCCCGAAAATGGAATTGGCTTCCATTACGGCCTGTTCAACAGAGGCGGGAGACGCCGAAAGCGAGCCATCGAAGTTCCGAACCACGTAACACACCACGGGTATCTGATGAGGAGCGGTACCGGGGGGATAAAGGCTAAAGCCGGCGTCATGAGGGTTGTTTCCCGTCATGAAATCATTCTGCTCTGAGGTAGGGTCGGCGCTACATTCCAGAGGTTGAGCGGAAATATTCAATGCAAATCCAACGCATAAAATAAGAGCAAACGGGAGCCTGTGCATATGCAGTAGTTTTTCCGAGGTTTATAATTGTTTAGGTTAATCTGATTTTCACCTGCGCTAACAACGCGAGGATGGCGCAACGCGCCTTACTTCTCCGCCCGGCAAGCAGGCGAAGCCAGAGTGAGAAGGCACAATAATCTACGTTTTTGGGAAATGGCTTTGCGTGGAGGGAATAAAGGCCATACAGCTTCCGAAAGTCCGGGATAATAACCTTTGGAAGACCGATACGATCATTTACGGAAAAGGTTTCAGGAAATTTAACAATTTAAAGTGAGGCGCCCGGATAGGTGAACCTCATCAACCCCCTCAACCGCTCTAAACCTTCCCAAACGCCCAATCCCATTGAACCCATTGCCGCCCCCCTTGTTCAAATAAGTGGAGATGAATTACGCCTTTACAGTTGCTACAAAAAACTAAAACACCATGCACCAAACCCTCATCCTCGGCGCCGGCCTGAGCGGCCTGACAGCCGCCTACGAACTAAAAAAGAAAGGTGTCCCCTTTCTAGTGCTCGAAGCACGCTCCAGGGCTGGAGGGCGCATTCACACCGTAGCCGGTTCCGGGCTTGGCGTACCTATGGAAATGGGGGCTACCTGGTTTGGCGACAAGCATGTCCACCTACTGGAATTGATAGATGAGCTGGGCATCGGGTACTTTGACCAATACGGTAAAGGCATCGCCCTGATGGAGACTATGTCCTTTGCCCCTCCTCAAAAATTCGAGGTGCCGCCCAACGATGAGCCCTACCACCGGGTTAGGGGTGGTACGCGAGCCCTCATCGCAACGCTGGTAAGGGAAGTAGGCCAGGAGAATATTCAATTGAATACGGCTATCCGGGAAGTACGCCTGGAGGCTGATGCCCTGGTGCTGACGGATCAAAATGGAATAGCTTATCGCTGCCAGTCAGCCATCTCCACCCTACCGCCCCGCCTCCTGTTCAAAACCGTAAATTTCCAGCCGGCACTACCGGAGCAGCTACTCCATATCATGGCGCAGACCCATACCTGGATGGGGGAATCAGTCAAATTCGGACTGGAATACGCCCGGCCGTTCTGGCGGGAAAAAGGCTTCTCCGGGACGATCTTCAGCCAGTCCGGTCCAGCCACGGAAGTATATGACCATAGCAATGTCGAAGGGACGGCCTTTGCCCTCAAAGGCTTCCTCGCCGGTGAAGTAGCTGTCTTCCGCCAGGAGGAACGCCTGGCCCTGCTCACCCGGCAGATCAGCCGGCTGCTCGGCCCGGAAGCCGCTGATTTCGTATCCTATTCTGAATGCATCTGGCCGCAGGAACCTTTCACGCATACCCCTTACGACGGCTATATCCTGCCCCATCAGAACAACGGGCACCCCATTTTTGCAAAACCTGTCCTCGATGGCCGGTTCTACTTCGCCGGGGCGGAAACTTCGCCGGAATTCGGAGGCTATATGGACGGAGCGGTATTCTCCGGCCGCCTGGTGGCCGATAACATAGCCCGGCCAACTACCGGAGAGGGGCTTTAATCAGATACCGTGTCTTAAAAAATAATTCGAATCGAATAAAAAAGCGGCCTTTCCTTATCCGGGAAAGGCCGCTCCTGTTTTAACTTACCTCCGTAGGTACTATTCCGCCTTGATAAAGCGGACAACCTGAGGTGCTTCGTTTGTCCGGTCCACCTCAATCTGGTACAAGCCAGACTGGAGCCGGTTGATGTCCCATTCCACACGCAAGGCGTCGCCGTCGAACCGGCGTTCTTCGATGAGCTTGCCCTGCTGGTTACGCAGGCGCAGGACCGTCGTAGCGCTAGCCTCAGGGCTTACGCCAAGCAGTTCCAGGGTTACCATATCCCTGGCAGGGTTGGGGTATAACTGCACCTGCATAGGCTCTTTGCCCGCCGCAGCTTCCTGTAGATCGTTGCCAGGCAGGTTGGCTAACGGCAACACCCCGCCTTCAACAGAAACATTGCTGAACACCACTGTAGCCGGTATGCCTGTAACATTGGTAAAAGCAGCCAAGCCTACCTCCAGACAGCCGTTCATAGGTATTTGCTGGGCCGTTACAATTGAAAAATTGACACCATCGTAGGAAGCATAACCATAAAACAAATTGCCCTGGCGTTGCAACCGCAGCCAGTAAGGCAATGGATTGAAGAAGAAGTTCTGCAGTCGGTTTCCATTGGTAATGGCGCGGCTTTCCCAGCGCACCAGGCTGCTCAGGTTGGAATACATCCCCACCATTTTGCTGCCTGACGCACTGCTCTCACGGGCCATCAGGCCGGCGTAGCCGGTAGGTGTCACACTCTCTATCCGAACGGTGATCTGGAAATCGCCACACAGCTCCTGCTCAATGAAAGCGATGTTGTCACTGGCCGAGTTGCTATTGTTAGCGTTGGCCGTAATGGTGAACCTGGGCGGCATTTGGCACGGGTCAAAATCATAAGTATTGCCGGCGCCAGGGTTGCCGATGTCCTGGCTACTCCAGGGAGCAGGCAGCGCATCGCCTCTTTCTACATAGACGTTGGCGATGCAATCATCCGTATTGCCGCTTGGATCCATGATGGTGACAAGGACAGGGATCGTCGTTTCAAAATCGTCACAGCTTACCATGTCAGTGCTGATACTGCTCACAGAGAAGCTGCAGTTGTCATAAGAGTTCACAAAGTCCAGTACATCTGTTTCCAGCAAGGTGTATGCCCCCGAGGCATCAAGGGAAACAGTAGTATTGAGGCACACCGCCACTGGAGCAGTAACATCCTCAACGGTTACAATGGCCATGCAGCTGCTTGAATTGCCGTTGACATCCGTTGCGGTAAGCGTCACCGGATTGTCGCCTAAATCATCGCAACCAAAACTATTGGGGCTTACCGACAGGCCGGCGATGCCGCAGGCGTCGGAAGAACCACCATCAATTGATCCGGCAGAAAGGTTGTAGGCGCCATTGGCATTCAACTGGACGATGACGCCCTGGCACTCTGTCCGGGGCGCTACATTATCTTCTACCGTTACGGTTGCGGTACAGCTGCTGCTGTTTCCGTTGACATCTGTCACAGTAAGCGTGACCGAATTGAGGCCCACGTCGCTACAGTCGAAGCTATTGAGGCTTATGGTAGCAGGAGTTGTCCCGCAGGCGTCTGAGGATCCTCCATCCACCTGTGCAGCGGTAATGGAAGCCGTGCCGTTAGCATCCAACTGAACGGTAATGTCCTGGCATAAGGCTACCGGCGCTACATTGTCTTCTACCGTTACCGTAGCGGAGCAGAAGGAAGTATTGCCATTCACATCCGTTACGGTTAGCGTCACCGGATTGACACCCACATCGATACAACTGAATGATTTCTGACTAACAGCTACCGACTCAATGCCACAGGCGTCGGAAGAACCGCCATCTAAATCTTCACCCGCAATAATAGCGGAGCCGCCGGCGTCCAACTGAATTGTAATGTTCTGGCAAAGGGCTACCGGGGCGATGTTGTCTTCCACCATTACGGTTGCAGCACAGCTGCTGCTGTTTCCGTTGACATCTGTCACAGTAAGCGTGACCGGATTAGCACCGACCTTTCCACAGTCGAAGTTGTTGGGGATTGCCGAAATGCTGGCGATGCCGCAGGCGTCAGAAGAGCCGCCATCTACCTGGGCGGCAGTAATGGATGCCACGCCACTATCGTCCAACTGTACAGTGATATCCTGACATAACGCTGTGGGCGCCACATTGTCTTCTACCGTTACCGTAGCGGAGCAGTTAGAAACATTGCTGTTCACATCTATGGCCGTTATAGTGACTGTATTCGGCCCGACATCCGCGCAGGTAAAGTCATCGTTGTCGATGAAAAGGAAGGCAATACCACAGGCATCCGTGGAGCCACCACCAATATCAAAGGAGGTGATCAAGGCATTTCCCGATCCATCCAACTGGACGGTGATGTCCTGGCATAAAGCTACCGGCGCCACATTATCTTCTACCATTACTGTTGCCGTACAGGTGGAAGTATTTTCATTGACATCCGTTACGGTTAGCGTTACTGGATTGATTCCCACATCAGCGCAACTGAACAACTCCATACTAAGCACTACCGACTGAATGCCGCAAGCGTCATTGGAACCATTGTCTACCTGATCAGCAGTGGTAGATCCATTGCCGTTCGCGTCGAGCTGCACCGTCACATCCTCGCAAAGCGCCACGGGTGCGATATTGTCTTCGACAGTCACTCTCGCGGTACAACTGCTGCTGTTGCCGTAAATGTCGGTTACGGCCAGAGCTACCAAGGTAGGGTTAACCGCAATATTGGCGCAGCTGAAGTCCTCCTGGCTCAGGCTCAGGCTGGCGACGCCGCAGGCATCGGAAGAGCCGTTGTCGACATCCTGTGGCGTGATGGAAGCCTGCCCGCCGGCATCGAGCTGTATGGTCAGGTCCTGGCACAGCGCCACGGGCGCTACCTTGTCTTCAACGGTTATGGTAGCTGTGCAGGTACTGGAGTTGCCATTCACATCCGTTACCGTCAGCGTAACGGAGTTGTTATTGCCCACATCAGTACAATCAAAGCTGTTGGGGCTTGCCAACAGGCTGGCGATACCGCAGGCGTCGGAAGAACCCGCATCTACCGCTCCTCCTGAGATCGACGCGGCGCCATTGGCGTCCAACTGTACGGTAATGTCCTGACACAGGGCGGCCGGAGCGACGTTGTCTTCCACCCTTACAACTGCGGTGCAGGTAGAGACATTGCTGTTCACATCTATGGCGGTCAGGGTTACCGTGTTCGGCCCGACATCTGCACAGCTGAAATTGCTATTATCAATAAAGAGGAAGGCAATCCCGCAGGCATCGGTGGAGTTACTGCCGATATTGGCCGAAGTGACAGCGGCATTACCAGACGCATTGAGTTGTACGGTAAGGTTCTGGCAAACGGCGGCCGGCGCCACATTGTCTTCCACCGTTACTGTGGCAATGCAGGAACTGGAGTTGCCGTTGTCATCCGTAACGGTGAGGGTAACAGGGTTATTCCCGACATCGGAACAGGTGAAGCTTGTCGGGTTGGCCGACAGGTTGGCGATACCGCAGGCATCACCGGAGCCGCCGTCTACATCGGCGGCCACTATCGAAGCGTCGCCGTTGGCATCCAATTGCACCGTGATGTTCTGGCAAAGGGCTACCGGCAGCAGGTTATCTTCAACGGTTACCGTAGCCGTGCAGGTGCTGGAGTTGCCGTACAGGTCCGTTACCGTCAGCGTAACGGTATTCGGGCCAATATCGGCGCAGGTGAAGCTATTGGGGCTGGCTGACAACGCGGCAATACCACAATTATCAGAAGAGCCCCCGTCAATGTCCGGCCCGGTAATAGTAGCCGAACCATTTGCATCAAGCTGAACCGTAATATCCTGGCAAATAGCAACTGGCATTATCTGGTCTTCAACTGCGATATTAGCTGTACAATTACTGGAATTGCCATTGATATCCGTTACCGTCAGGACGACCAAGGTGGGATTGACCGGGATGTTGGCGCAGCTGAAGTCCTCCTGGCTCAGGCTCAGGCTGGCGACACCGCAGGCATCGGAAGAACCGTTGTCGACATCTTGTGGCGTGATGGAAGCCTGCCCGCCGGCATCGAGCTGAATGGTCAGGCCCTGGCACAACGCTAAGGGCGGTACGTTGTCTTCAACGGTTACCGTAGCTTTACAGGTATTACTGTTGCCATTAACATCTATTACAGTGAGGATTGCGGAGGGATTGGCGCCGACGTCAGCACAATCGAAGCTATTGGGGCTAACCGACATATTATCGATGCCACAGGCATCAGTGGAGCCGTTGTTCACCTGGGCAGCCGTAATAGATGCAATACCGTTAGCATCCAGCTGGATGGTGATGTCCTGGCACATTGCCTCCGGCGCGACGTTGTCTTCTACCGTTACAGTAGCGGTACAGGAGCTGGAATTGTCGTTGACATCCGTTACAGCCAGGGTAACAATTGCGCCCAACACATCAGCGCAGGAGAAGGCCTGCTGGCTGAGGGCTACCGATTGAATACCGCAAGCATCATTGGACCCGGCGTCAATGTCGCCAGGCTGAATGTTGGCGTTGCCGTTAGCATTAAGTTGTACGGTGATATCCTGACACAGGGCAACTGGAGCCACATTGTCTTCCACCGTTACAACTGCGGTGCAGGTTGCCGAGTTACCTTCCCCATCTGTCACAGTTAGGGTGACGGAGTTATTGCCGACATCGGAACAGGCAAAGTTTGTCGGGGTGACAGAAAGGCTTACCCCCCCGCAGGCATCGCCGGAGCCGCCGTCTACATCGGCGGCTACTATCGAGGCTGCGCCATTGGCATCCAACTGCACCGTGATGTTCTGGCAAAGGACTACCGGCGCCTCGTTGTCTTCCACCGTGACGGTGGCCGTGCAGGTGCTGGAGTTGCCGTTCACATCAGTTACCGTTAGGGACACAGCATTGGCGCCCACATTTGCACAAGTGAAGGATTGCGGGCTGACGGCGACAGACTGAATGCCACAGGCGTCGGTAGAACCGTTATTGACCTGGGCGGCCGTGATGCCGGCATTACCATTGGCGTCCAACTGGACGGTGATGTCCTGGCAGATTGCGTTAGGCGCTACATTATCCTGAACAGTGATATCGGCGGTACAAGTGCTGGAGTTACCGTTGTTATCCGTCACGGTGAGGATCACCAAGGTCGGGCTGGTGGCAACAAAAGCACAGTTGAAATCCGTTTTGGTAAGGCTCATACTGGCAATGCCGCAGGCGTCGTTGGAATTGCCGCCCACCTGTTGTGGGGTGATGGTAGCCTGTCCATTGACATCAAGTTGGATGGTCAGGTCCTGACAAACCGGCGCCGGCGCTACATTGTCTTGTATCGTTACGGTAGCCGAACAGGTATTGTTGTTGCTGTTCAAATCTATTACGGTGAGGGTAACCGCATTCGGCCCTACATTGCTGCAGCCGAATATATTTGGCGTTACGGAAAGACTGGCGATGCCACAGGCATCAGAAGAGCCGTTGTCTATTTGAGCCGCCACAATTGTGGCGTTGCCATTAGCGTCCAATTGGACGGTGATATCCTGGCACAGGGCCACTGGGGCTACATTGTCTTCCACCGTTACTGTGGCGTTGCAGTTGCTGGAGTTACCATTCACGTCCGTTGCAGTAAGCAAAACCGTATTCATGCCTACGTCACCGCAGCCGAATGCATCCGGAGCTACCGAAAGACTGGCGATACCGCAATTGTCCGTAGAGCCGCCGTCTACTTGAGCGGCGGTAATGGTGGCCGCTCCGCTGGCGCTGAGCTGAACGGTAATGTCCTGGCAAATGGCAGAAGGTGCAATGTTGTCTTCAATAACCACGGTAGCGTCGCAGGAACTGGAGTTGCCATTGACGTCTGTAACCAAAAGGGTAACGGAATTGTTGCCGACGTTCGCGCAGCTAAAGGAACTGTTATCCAGGCTGAAGGAACCGATGCCGCATGCGTCAGTGGACCCATTGTTTACCTGGGCAGCCGTGATGGAAGCGTTCCCATTGGCATCCAACTGGGCGGTGACATCCTGGCAAAGGGCCACCGGCGCAACCTTGTCTTCTATCGTTACAGTAGCGGCACAGGTACTTTCATTGCCATTGTTATCAGCCACCGTTAGGGTAACGGAATTGTTGCCGACATTGGCGCAATCAAATGTATTTGGCGCAACGGCCAGGGTGGCGATGCCACAGGCGTCAGCAGAGCCCCCATCCACATCAGCACCCATTATAACGGCCATGCCATTGGCATCCAGTTGAACCGTGATATTCTGGCAAACGGCCTCAGGAGCGACATTGTCTTCGACGGTTACAGTAGCGCCACAGGTGCTCGTGTTGCCGTTGAGGTCGGTTGCCGTCAGGATAACCGTTGTGGTGGGCGCATCCATGCAGTCAAAGGCAGATTTATCAAGGTTTAAGCTGGCGATACCACAGATGTCCGAAGATCCGTCATTTATGTCGTTTTCGGTAATGGTGGCATCCCCATTGGCATCGAGTTGCACCGTTATATCCTGACAAACCGCTACCGGCGCTATATTATCTTCAACAGTTACGGTTGCCGTGCAGGAACTACTATTGGTATTTATATCGGTCACGGTTAGGGTGACGGTATTGGGGCCTACCTCTCCGCAGCCAAATGAATTCGGCGTCACTGCAAGGCCAGCAATGCCGCAATTGTCAGTAGAGCCTCCAGCTACTTCGCCGGCTGCGACAGAAACCTGTCCGCTGGCATCAAGCTGCACCGTAATATCCTGACAGTCTACCACAGGAGCTTCCGTATCGTTAACGGTGACATCAAAGCTACAGGAGGCCGAGTTGCTGGAGTTGTCCGTAGCCACATAGGTTACGGTTGTAGCGCCCACACTAAAGAAATCGCCACTGTTATAATTGGCCGTCAGGCTGGCAACCGAACAGTTGTCATTGGCGATTAAGGGAGGCCAGGAAACATTGGCTCCACATGCTCCAGGGGCGTTATTCACTGTGATAGCGGCAGGACAGTTCACCGTGGGAGCTTCCATGTCGTTGACCATTACGGTAAAGCTACAGCTACTGGCATTGCCATTATCATCCGTTGCGGTATAAGTAACCGTTGTAGTGCCTACCGGGAAAAGGCCGAAACCGCCCAGAGCCCCAAAATCGATAACCGAAACGCCGTTGGTGGCGCCCCAGATAATGGAGGCTACTCCACAGGCATCACTTGCCGTGATCGCCGGCCATTGCACCAGTTGCGAGCAATTAGCCCCAACCGAATTGACCGTAATGTTGCCCGGGCAGGTGATGGCCGGCGCTACGTTATCCTCGACGGTGACGGTGGCGTTGCAGGTGGATTCATTGCCGTTGACGTCAGTGACGGTTAGGGTAACAGCGTTGCTGCCCACCTCCGAACAACTGAACGACTGCTGGCTGAGTACTATCGACTGAATCCCACAGGCATCACTGGACCCGTTGTTGACAGCAGCGGCGGTAGTTGGCCCATTGCCGCTGGCGTCGAGCTGAACCGTGATGTCCTGGCAAACCGCTACCGGCGCTACGTTATCTTCGACGGTGACGGTGGCGTTGCAGGTAGATTCATTCCCGTTGACGTCGGTGACGGTTAGGGTAACAGCGTTGCTGCCCACCTCCGAACAACTGAACGACTGCTGGCTGAGTACTATCGACTGAATCCCGCAGGCATCGCTGGACCCGTTGTTGACAGCAGCGGCGGTAGTTGGCCCATTGCCGCTGGCGTCGAGCTGAACCGTGATGTCCTGGCAAACCGCTACCGGCGCTACATTATCTTCGACGGTGACGGTGGCGTTGCAGGTAGATTCATTCCCGTTGACGTCGGTGACGGTTAGGGTAACAGCGTTGCTGCCCACCTCCGAACAACTGAACGACTGCTGGCTGAGTACTATCGACTGAATCCCACAAGCATCGCTGGACCCGTTGTTGACAGCAGCGGCGGTAGTTGGCCCATTGCCGCTGGCGTCGAGCTGAACCGTGATGTCCTGGCAAACCGCTACCGGCGCTACGTTATCCTCGACGGTGACGGTGGCGTTGCAGGTAGATTCATTCCCATTGACGTCGGTGACGGTTAGGGTAACGGAATTGCTGCCCACCTCCGAACAACTGAACGACTGCTGGCTGAGTACTATCGACTGAATACCACAAGCATCACTGGACCCGTTGTTGACAGCAGCAGCGGTAGTTGGCCCATTGCCGCTGGCGTCGAGCTGAACCGTGATGTCCTGGCAAACCGCTACCGGCGCTACGTTATCCTCGACGGTGACGGTGGCGTTGCAGGTACTGTTGTTCCCATATGCATCAGAAACAGTGAGTATTACCGTATTTTGCCCAATAGCACTGCAGTCAAATTCCGTCTGGTTAGCGGAAAGGATTACACTACTGCAATTGTCGTAGCTTCCCCCATCAATAAGTGCTGCGATACCAGTCCCTCCGCCGCCGGAAGCGTTCACCTGATACACTTCAATTTCAATGGCTTGCCAGCTTGAATAAGAACCGGCAAAATCATCGCGGCAGGTAGCAGTAGCGTAGGCGCCCACTCTGCAGTTGTAAGAATGCCCTAAATTAGCATAACCGGTGGTCATGTTACCACTTATGTTGAGGTCATGTCCTCCCCCCCAGGTTGGCCCGTAACCGGAATAATTATATTGGAAAAAATTCCCAATATTATTCTCGTGTTTGTAATTGTTCGAGAGGCTGAACAGGAAGTTGTTGCTGTTGCCTGTATAGCCTGCTCCCGACCAATCTACATCGGCATAGCCGCCAATGATCAATCCGTTATCCAATTTGATGAGCGTAATAGTGGCGCCCTGCCCATCCACTTTGCTGTGGAAAGCCGAAGCAGTTGAGCCATCCACTGTTTTTCGGTACAGTAGCGTGCCGCTTGCGTTGAGGTTGCCCAGCCAGGTTCTCAATTGCAGGTCATCCGCGGCATCTGCGATCAGTGATCCGGGAATTAACATCCCCGAAGCGTACTGTCCGTTGTCTTCAAGTTGAATGGTAATATCCTGGCAAATTGCCACGGGGGCTACATTATCTTCAACGGCCACTGTTGCGCTGCAGGAACTGGAATTGCCGTTGACGTCCGTGACGGTAAGGCTGACAGTGTTACCTCCAATTTCTGCACAAGTGAAGGCGCTTGGGTTTACCACCATATTTTGGATGGCGCAGTTATCGGAGGAGCCGTTGTCCACCTGAGCGGCGGTAATGGAAGCGCCGCCGTTAGCGTCGAGCTGCACGGTAATGTCCTGGCAAACCGCTACCGGCGGCGTATTATCCGCAACCGTAACTGTCAGCGCACAGTTATTGCTATTGCCTGCCAAGTCTGTTGCCGTCAACGTCACAGTAGTGGAGCCAACGCTCAGGATACTTCCTGCCGCCGGAGACTGGGTAACAGAGGCCAGTGTACAGTTATCAGAAACACTCAGGCCGTTGGCAATGCTGATATTGGCAGTGAAGTGTGTGTCATCACAGCCTGAATCAAATTTCGGATCGATGACAAAATCGATCAGGTCGCCGGCCTGGACTGCCAATACAATGGAGTAAGGAAAGCTGCCGCCCGGGATATCCAGATACTGATACACTTCCGTCCCGTTGTGTAATATTCTGACGTTAGCCCCATCGCCACAGCCGGTATTGCGATCGTAAAAATCCCCGGATATCGTGACATTGCCTGCATAATCACTAACCCAGCGGCGCACGGCCCACTTCAGGTCGTCCACTCCAGGATGCCCCCCGTTGGGGTCCAGGAAAGGCGTACTGAAGGATTGCACATCGGTCCATACGAAGCCTGTCCAGAGGGGGAGCTGGGCGAAGTTGCCGGATTGGAAGGCAAAATACTGGCCATAGTACCAGTTATTCTGTCCCTGGATATTGGAAAAGCCGCTGCTGCTGTTGGCAAGCGTGATTCCCGCTGTTTGGGTGAAATCAGGCATGCTGGCCTGGCAGTTGGCATCGCTGTTTACGGAGATATTAGCCGGACATGTGATCGTAGGGGCCTCCGTATCATTCACCGTCACGGTGAAGGAACAGGCAGCCGAATTGCCGGCAGCGTCGGTTACCGTAAAAGTATTGGTGGTGGCGCCCAGCGGAAAGACAGAGCCGCTGGACAGCCCCGCCGTTTGGGCGGTTGTCGGGCTGGCGCAGTTGTCCGTGCCCACAGGCGCGATGTATGTAACCACGGCGGTGCATTGCCCCGCATCGTTGTTCACCGAAATGTTGGCAGGGCAGGAAATAGCCGGAAGCTCGGCATCGCTGACCGTCACTGTGAAACTGCACGAAGCAGTGTTGCTGCTCCCATCCGTGACCGTGAAGGTATTGGTGGTGGCGCCCAGCGGAAAGACAGAGCCGCTGGACAGCCCCGCCGTTTGGGCGGTTGTCGGGCTGGCGCAGTTGTCCGTGCCCACAGGCGCGATGTATGTAACCACGGCGGTGCATTGCCCCGCATCGTTGTTCACCGAAATGTTGGCAGGGCAGGAAATAGCCGGAAGCTCGGCATCGCTGACCGTCACTGTGAAACTGCACGAAGCAGTGTTGCTGCTCCCATCCGTGACCGTGAAGGTATTAGTGGTGGCGCCCAGCGGAAAGGCAGAGCCGCTCGACAGCCCCGCCGTTTGGGCGGTTGTCGGGCTGGCGCAGTTGTCCGTGCCCACAGGCGCGATGTATGTAACCACGGCGGTACATTGCCCCGCATCGTTGTTCACCGAAATGTTGGCAGGGCAGGTGATGCTCGGGTTCACATTATCAGTTACAGTTACTGTTACACTCCCGACGCCGAAACAGGAAGTCAATGGATCGGTGACCGTAACAAAATAAGTGGTAGTCATTGCCGGACTCACCGTCTGGCTGGAGCTGGTAGAACTGTTGGACCAGAGGTAGTTGTAGGTGATGGCAGGGGAAGTGAAGGTAATGCTCCAGCCGTTGGACAAGGATCCGATATCCTGGGAACCGTCGTCATAAATATACAGGCTCCAGCTTCCGTTCGGGTCGCCGGTGAAACCGGAGAGCGCCGTCAATAAGGTTCCGGGAGGGGATACGGGATCGCCAGATCCAAAGTTTTCGGGGGCATAAGTAGTATTATTTGAGATGGAATTAGAGTTTTGTGAATTTCCGCCATCTGCAAAGGCAATTTGGTAATTGGAAATACCTGCACCTCCTCCAGCATCTGACATCAGCCATATGGACTGGCCATTGGGCCCTACCAGGAACATATCAATATCGTCGGGGTAGGTATGCGACAGGCCATCAATTTGCACGCTGGCCACTGTTACCCCGGAGGTTGCCAGGCCGGAGACAGTAATAGTGGATGGATAGGGGTCGGCGACCCCAGACGTACCGCTGGCGGGGATACTGATCGAGCTGGTATTAGAAAAGGTTTGATTACCGCCGGCAGGCAGCCCTGTCACCGACAGGGAGGATGACCCGCCGCAGGAAATAGATGAGGGTGTGGCGGTGACATTGAAAGCAGGCACAGTACCTACGGTGATAGTGATGGGATAGCCGGCGCTCGTACAGGAAGTCGAGCTATTGGTTACCGTCAACGTGGCATTATAGGCGCCGGCAGCCACCGCGCCCGGTACGGCAATGCTAATAGGGCTGGCGGCTAAGGTAGCATTCGTTACATCCCCAAAACCGGCAGTGTTGGCATCGTTGTCGAAATCGATGCTGTACTGATTGGGGTTGTTGGTGGTGGCTGAATAAGACAGCGATGCGCTGGTTGTTCCCTGGCAAACAGCCGGGATGCTCCCCAGGGTAATGGTGGGCGCCGCACAGCCTCTCAAACGGAAATTGTCGATGGCCCATTCTTCATCCCCGGAATTCACATTCACTCTGATCCTTAGTTCTAAGGACGTACCCGTCCCGACAATACTAAATGTCAGTTCCTGAAGTGCTTCGCTCAACACCGGGCTTTCTCCAGTTCCATCATCATCCGTATCCACGGCCCAGTCACCATTGCCGTCGGCCTCAATGCGCAACCCTTGTATCCAGGAGCCGTTGCCATCAATCCGGTATTCGACATAAACCTGGTTGTCTGACTCAAATTGGTTAGCATCCGTCGCACCAAACAGGCCCAAAAACTGAATATTGGACCAACCTGATATGTCTATCCCTGACCAAACAATGTCTAATTCGGCATTACCGCTTCCGCCCACGCCATTATCATCGTGGTCTTCCCCACCCCAGAAGCGATTGCCGGAAATATTGGTAAATTCCTGGTTCAACGAAATATTACCCCCCAGCACAAAAGTGGGCGTAGTACCGGATTCGCCTGCGGGTTGCCCGCTTTGACGGTTCAGTCGGCCAAAAAAATCATTATTGCTATCGCGGTCTTCCACCTCCGGCGTCCGCGTCCCACTACTTGGCGAGTCGGTGATTTCGAAGTCGTCCGACCAGAAGACCGTCTGGGACTGAAGGGCGCTTGGCGTTAGCAGGGCCAGGCCGCCAATTATGCCCAGACTGGCGATTGTGGCTAAAAATGATCCGCCAGATACATTGGGCAGATGATAACGCAGGGCGTGCATAAAAGAGACAGTGTAAATTTGCTTTTTCATAAGCGTAAATCTTAGAAGTCTTAGGGGTTAGTGGATGTATTTGATAATGATAGCTGGAACAGCCTTTCGTTGGAGGGTATTGGGAACTAGGATATCACAGGGTTTATAGCTCCTCGCTTTCATGTTTGATTATGATTAGTTAGGACGTATAAATGCCATAGGCTGGCAAAAGGAGATATCCTCCTTCACGCGCTTTTTTATAAAAAAATTAATCGGTAGTCAGGATTGGCTCTGGCCGCATTGTAATTCAACCTAGCCGGGCGAGTGTGGAAAGGCCAGAGAATTTTTAAAATTGCTTATCGTAAGGCTGATCGCTCAAAAATATAAGGGAAGTGAATTGCGACTGGATATCTACGCTGACATTGCTGTTTTAACAAAACCTCCCCCCCCCTTGGGCAAAGCTCAAACTTGCTATTTTAATTGTGTTGAATAATTCCGAAAAATAGTTTTTAAAAGGGAACTTTCCAAAGTTGGCAAAAGAATAAATTTATTTATTCCCTATTTGTTCGACCTGGCCATACTACCCTTCCCTAACGCTTCGCCTTATCCCTTTCGATCACCTCAATGATCTGGTTCACCTTCAGGTTTTTGGCGATGATGGTCCGTTCCGGGTTCAGCACGTATATCTCGGGGGTAATATCCACGAAATATTTAGCGTAGATAGCCTTGTTGGTAGGGTCGAATACATTGATCCAGGGCATACCGGTTTTGGCGATATAATCTTTCCATTCCGCATCGTCCGTATCGACGGCAATGCCGTACACCTCCAGCCCTTTGCTTTTCCAAGCCTGGTACAATTGCACCAGTTTAGGTGTCTGCTCCATGCAATGCTCACAAGTGGGGTTGTACATGTAAACTACAATGTAGGGCGCTTGGATATCGTAGATGGAACGCAACTGGCCGCTAGGGTCTTTTGCCGTGACATTGGGGCCTTTCAGGCCAACGAGGCTGGCGGCCATCTCATTGGCGCGCTGCTGCAGGGCGAACACCTCCATGGAATCCGTCCAGAAAGCGCGCTCTTTGGTAAAATAATTCTTAACCATGTGCACAAAGATCGCCTGCGGGTCCATCAGGGAAGTCTTTTCCGGGTCATAAGCGAGGGTAATCCAGTTGGCGAAGAACTTGTAGTACTCCGGGTAGTTGAGCACCTTGTTCATCAGGAAATCGGTGGAAGCGAGGATGGAGTCCGCATTCTGCGGTGTCAGCTCCGTAATATAGCGGTTCAGCTTATTGAAGATGACCGGTGTATAAAGAAGGCGGTCATCACTGAAATCGACGTTGTCCCAGAATTCGGTGCGGTAGTAGTATACCTGAAGTTGCGTGTTCACAGACCCGTCCGGGTTGAGGATGTTTTTCACATCCGGATTCTGGCCGGCCAGTTTGAATTTGGTAAAAAAGGCATTGGGATAGTTATCGAAGAACTCCTGTAAGTGGGCTTTTCGCTGGGCGAGAAGCTGGTCCTGCTGGGCTTTCAACTGAGGGTAGGCGGGGTTGCCTTCCCCGGCGGCTTTCATCTGCTCGGCCACGGCCTGGAATTTCGGCTGTATTTCCTGTTCAAATTTCAGGTTGCGGTACAACAGTTCGTTATCCTGGCTGCCTTGCACCTCCATAGCCCCGGTCAGATTACCCACCCTGGTTTTCATGGTGAAGGTTTGGTCGGCATCCACCAGCATTTGCAGGGCGGAATTGTCGCTCAGGTAAATGAAGTAGAACCCCGGCTTGTAGGGTTCGGCCCTTTTGAACTGCATCTGTCCGGTGGCGTCCACCATTGCCGAGTCAGCACGGTACCGTTGTTCTGCATAATGGCCGATCAAGTAGGCCGTACCGGCCGGCAGCCCTTGCACCTGAATGCGAATATCGGGAGATTCCAACGTTACGGGGGATTCAGTTTCTGTACCTGCTCCTTTGTCATTGGCCTGTGAATTGCAGGCGAAACCGAGGAAAGCAGAGAGGATCAGGATGAGGTATCTCATGAGATTTTTTTTTTGCGCCCAAATTTAATAAATCAAGATTAGAAGCTGTTTGAATTTAGTCCTTCAGTTTTATTATGCCTCTTTTTCCGCCACTCTGCGGCTTTTTTTCGCCCCGTACCTATGGGTACGAGGCTCAAAAAGAGCCTTGATTGACGAAAAAATAGCCTGTAATAAATTCTAAAAACCAAATTCAAACAGCTTCTTAGACTTCCGAAGTTTTGAAGACTTCGGAAGTCTGCTCTCTGCTCATACCAATTGACGAAAAAATTGTTATAACAATAGAACGTTGCAAGCAGGTGATTTTCTCCTCCCTTCCAATCACTACCTGTTGAGCGCGAAAACCTAAAACGAAAAACAATGCCTGGCGCACCATTTCCCGGAAACCAACTCAAAGAATATTTCCGTCAGACCGGCGAAGTATGGCTGTTCACCGTCCGCTTTTTCCGGGAAGCGATCCGCCGGCCCTTTGAATGGCGGGAACTGCTCCACCAGTGTTATACCATCGGCAACAAATCCCTTTTTCTGGTAGGCATGACCGGCTTCATCATGGGCCTGGTGCTGACCCTGCAAACCCGGCCCACTATGGAAGAGTTCGGGGCAGTCGCTTATATGCCCTCCATGGTAGGCATTTCCATCATCCGGGAGATCGGGCCGGTCATCACGGCGCTGATCTGCGCCGGAAAGATCGGCTCCAGTATCGGGGCGGAACTGGGCTCCATGAAGGTTACCGAACAGATTGCCGCCATGGAAGTATCCGGCACCAACCCCTTTAAATTCCTGGTCGTCACGCGCATCCTGGCCGCCACCCTGATGGTGCCGCTGCTGGTCATTATGTCGGATACTATCTCCCTCTTTGGGTCTTTCCTGGTCGAACATTTCAAAGGAGAAGTGTCCTTTCGCCTGTTTTTTAACCAGATATTCCGAAACCTCACCTTTGGCGACCTGATACCGGCCACTGTAAAAACTTTTTTCTTTGGATTCGCCATCGGGCTGGTCGGTTGCTTCAAGGGCTATTACTCCCGGGAAGGGACAGCCGGCGTAGGCCGGGCAGCCAACTCCGCCGTAGTGATCGCCTCTATGTTGCTGTTCGTCATTGACTTTATTGCAGTGCTGGTGGCGGATATTTTTTATGACTTATAAAACAGCCCCACTGAATGGAACCACTCATCGAAATAAAGGACCTGTACAAATCATTCGGGGAAAACCGGGTGCTTAACGGATTTAAACTGGGCCTGTATGAGGGGGAAAATCTCGTGATCGTGGGGAAGTCCGGCTCCGGAAAATCCGTGTTACTGAAATGTATCGTCCGCCTGCTGGAAGCGGACTCGGGTACGCTGAAAGTGCTGGGACAGCCTATCCCCGGATTGGATCAGTACACCCTGGACCAGATACGAACCGAAGTAGGGTTCCTGTTCCAGGGTAGCGCCCTGTATGATTCGATGACTGTTCGGGAGAATCTGGAATTCCCTTTACGCCGCCATCCGGAAAAGATCAACAGCCAGGGTGTGGAAACCATGGTCCTCAACACCCTCCGAAGTGTGGGTTTGGCGCACACCATCGACCTGATGCCCGAAGAGCTTTCCGGAGGAATGCAACGGCGCATTGCCCTGGCCCGCACCCTCATCCTCCAGCCGCGGATCATTCTTTACGACGAACCGACGAGCGGCCTGGACCCCATCACTTCCAAGGAGATCATTGAACTGATGTTGAAGGTGCAAAAGGAATACCAGGCTTCTGCCCTCATTATCACCCACGATATGGATTGCGCCCGCGTGATCTCCAACCGGATGATCATCCTTTTTGATGGGCAAAACCACGCGGAAGGAACATATTCCGAATTATCCCGGTCTTCGGACCCTGTTGTTCAGGCATTTTTTAAATGATCTTTAAAAGTGTATTTGTTTTTTAATCCCTATAAAATCATGGCAAAAAAGACCCGAAACACTGTACAATTAGGCTTTTTCGTAACCATAGCCATAATCCTATTTATGGTGGCGGCCTACCTCATCGGCAGCTATGAAAGCATGTTCAGCTCGGCGCTACGCATCAGTTCTGTCTTCCACAATGTCAGTGGCCTGCAGGCCGGCAATAACGTTCGTTATTCGGGTATTAACGTCGGCATCGTTGAAAGCCTCGTGATACTGGACGACACCACGGTACAGGTGAACATGAAGCTGGATAAAAAGCTCCAGCCATTTATAAAGAAAGATGCCGTTGCCAGTATCGGCTCCGATGGGCTGGTGGGCAGCATGCTGGTGAACATCAATCCGGGTAAGGGGAAATCAACAGCAGTGGAAAACGGGGATATTATACCATCCTATAGCCGGGTGGGAACAAATGAACTGCTCAACACCCTGGGTAAGACCAACGAAAACATCGAACTGATCACCAACGACCTGCTTCTGATCACCAAGCAAATCATAAAGGGGAAAGGTACTATTGCGCTGTTGCTACAAGACAGCCAGCTCGCCGACGGCCTTCGCCAATCGGTTGCCAACCTGCAGGCCACCTCCAACTATCTGTCTGCCTCCGGAAGGCAGCTTGAAAATATAATAGCCCAGGTAGATCAGGGAGATGGATTACTAAGCCAGTTGCTCTACGATACAACAGTGATCGACAACCTGAACACTTCTATTTCCCAGATTGATACCGTCGCCGACCAATTGGAGCCTTTCCTGTTGGAATTGCAGCAGTCGGCCAACGATATCTCCGCTTCCAGCGCAACACTGAGAGCTACCCTCGAAGCGCTGAATGCCGGCGAAGGGCCCGCCGGCGCCATGCTCCGCGACACCGCCGCCGCTAACAACCTCAGGCAAACCCTGGAAAACCTCAACGAAGGCACCGCTCGCTTCAGCGAAAATATGGAGGCCCTGCAGCACAACTTCCTCTTCCGCCGGTATTTCAAAAAACAGGCGAAAGAAAAAGAGAAAGCAGGGCAGGAGCCTTAGAGATGCTATATTAGCGACTGACTAAGCAAAGCTCCAATTCAGGAAAGTCAGCCGCTAACTAAGCCGGAAAGCAAATAAAACTTCCCTTTTATTACATATTCATCGGTACTTCCATCAGCAGCACTTCGGCATCGCTGTTGGCTTTTACCGACACTTTATCTGTATCCCAGACGCCGAAGCCGTCCCGGCGGTTAAGGGTTTGCCCATCGATGGTTATGTCGCCTTCCAGGACGAAGGCATAGAGCCCGTTGCCGGCTTTTTTGATGGAATAATCGAGCGCCACGCCCTCATCCAGTTTGCCGAGGTGGAACCAGGCATCCTGATGTATCCATACGCCCTCATCGTCGGGATTGGGGGAAAGGATCTGCTGAAACTTATTGTGGCGGTCGGCCAGGTCCAGGGTGATCTGATCGTAGCGGGGTTTTACGTCGCGCTTATTGGGAAACACCCAAATCTGCAGGAACTTTACCTGATTGTCTTTATTGCGGTTGTACTCGCTGTGGCGGATGCCCGTACCCGCGCTCATCACCTGCACATCCCCGTGCCGGATAACTGCCGTGTTGCCCATACTGTCTTTATGCTCCAGGTCGCCTTCGAGGGGGATGGAGATGATTTCCATGTTGTCATGCGGATGGGCGCCGAAGCCCATGCCCGGCGCCACGGTATCGTCATTGAGGACCCGCAAAACGCCAAAGTGCATGCGTTCCGGGTTGTAATAACTGGCGAAGCTGAAAGAATGGTGCGAGTTGAGCCAGCCGTGGTTGGCGTGTCCTCTGGTATTGGCTTTATGCAAAACAGTATTGGCCATGATCTTTGAGTTGGTGTAAGGAATGTGATTGAACCCCAGGATTTCCAGTTCCCGAAGTTCGTCGATGTCGTTTTTTATAACATTGCCGAGGGCAGTTGAGGCCGCAAAGATGCCGGTGCCCATCAGCCCTTTTTTCAGGAATTCTTTTCGGTCCATGATCTACAGGGTTTTGTTACTGCAAATTTGCACCCATTATTAACGGCAAAAAATAATTTAGGTTAAGAAAAGCCCTATTGCTCCCGGAGCATCTTCTTCATCATTTTGCTAAAAAACTCCGGAGTGACACCGATATAGGAGGCGATCTGCTTACGGGGAAGGGAGTTGACGAGGGAAGGATAGCGCTGGCAGAAATTGCGGTAGCGCTCCTGGGCCGGCAGGCTGAGGTTGTCGAGCAGGCGCTGTTGGTTGCTGACCAGGGAATTTTCAATCAGGATGCGAAAGAAACGCTCGAACTTGGGGATGTCCTGGTATAACTGCTCCTGGCTGTCTTTGGACAGCTGCAGGACTTCCGATGGCTGGTTGGCTTCGATGTATAATGTGCCGGGGCGTTGAGAAAAGTAGCTGTACAGGTCGGCGATCCACCAGTCTTCCGGGGCGAAGGACAGTACGTGTTCGGTGCCGTTATCGTCGAGGGTATAGCTGCGCAGGCACCCCTGGGTTACAAAGGTCGAATAGCGGCAGACTTCCCCTTCCTGCAGCAGCATCTCCTTGCGTTTCAGCGACCGGGGCTTCAGCAGGGAAACGAAATGGGCTTCCTCTTCGGGCGTCAGTTGGATGTGCTTGGAGATGTTTTGCAGGATCAGGCTGGTGTCCATTGCGGAAAGGATGTTTTGTTAGAACAACGGATAATTGGGGGGATTGTTTGCTATAGAAGCCGTCATGCTCCGGCCGCCGCAGCGGGCGCCTCTGGTAAGGTTAGCTTCCATTGATTTCGCTAAACGCATTCCAGGTAATAATTTGAATACCTCCTAATTCCTGCTTTTCCAATAATGGTTTATCACCAGTGACGAAATGAGTGGCGTCAGCGGCCAAGGATAATAAAGGCAAGCTCTTTAATACGGCTCTTAGTTCATCGCCTGTCAGGGCGTTGGGCAGAATGGAATCATCGAGGCGACGGGCTGCTTTGAGTATGCGCACCCAATCAGCATCGGCTTTTGCAAACAGCAATTGCTCAATGACGAGAAGCATGGCTTCATCTTCAAGCCTGGTAATTCGTTCGATGGTGCGAAGTTTGCGCTCTGCAACGGTATTGGGCATAAGCTCTTTTTTTTCAAAATTACTTCACAAATCATTCCAATGCGAGCCATATCCTTCAAAGCTGCACGGTGAAGACACTGCCCCCCTCCGGCCGGGAAGCCGCAAAGATATGCCCTTTGTGCAAGTGCACGATCTGCCGGCTGAGGCTCAGGCCGATGCCGCTTCCCTCTTTTTTGGTGGTGAAAAAGGGGATAAAAATTTGCGGCAGCACATCCTCCGGGATACCCGGGCCGTTGTCGGCGATGGAAATTTCGATCAAGCCGGAAGCGTCTTTGGCGATCGAAACCGTCAGCCGGGGGGTGGGCGCCGCTTCTACCGCCTCCAACCCATTTTTGACGAGGTTGATGAAAACCTGCTCCATGAGGTTCGGATCCAGCAGAGCCGTCAGAGGGTTTACGGGATAGTGCTTGTCTACTTGCACCTTAGCATCCTGGATCTGCCTGGAAAGTAGTAACAGCACCCGCTCCAGCAGTTGGGCCGGGTCCACCTGTTCAAAGCGCGGGGTGGGTATCCGGGCCATCTGCCGGTAGGCCTCCGTGAAATGCAGTAGCCCGTTGCTCCTGCGCTGAATCGCCTCAATGGATTGTTTGATGTCATCCAGGGCCTCCGGGTCGGAGAGGGAAGGCCCATGCATTCTTTCATTGGCCATTTCCGCCAACGACACCACCGGAGTAATAGAATTCAGGATCTCATGGGTGAGAATGCGGATGAGCTTTTGCCAGGATTCCACTTCCTGCCGCTCCAGTTCGGTGTGGATATTCTGCAGAGCATACAAATGCAGGGCCTCGTCCTGGATCTTTAAGATGGTTTTCCGGATGGACAACTGCAGGATCTGATTGTTGACGACCAGCTTGGCCAGTTTCTTTTCTCCCGGCGCCACTTCCCGCAGGGCGTCATACAAGGCCTCGTTATATTTTTTGACGGATTCCAGGTTGGGAAAATAGGATTTATGCAATAGCTGCTGTATCCCTTTGTTCATCAGGATGGTTTCCTCCTGCTCATTAAAACAGATCAATCCGGTATCGACATTTTCCACAATAGCCTGGAGGTACTGATATTGGGCTTCCTTCTCCTGGCGGATATCCCGGAATTTATCCGTAATCAGGTTAAAGGCCGATGAGAGCTCCTGTTGGGCCGGCTCCCCGGCCGCGGCGGAGTAATGGGCTTCATAGTCATCGTATTGGATGCTGAGCAGAAAATTGGCCAGTTTTTTATTGGTGGCCGTGATCAGCGCGTACAGGCTCGCCAGTAAGATGGCCAGGATACCTGCAAAAACAATGGCCAGGAAATAATTGGGGTACTCCTGCCACAAAAACACCCCGGCAAAGACAACCACAATGATCGCCAGTAGATGGAGAATGATCCTGATCTTAAATGTTGTGAGCATAACTGAGCTTTGTTAAATCGGGTTGTGATTTTGGTGTGGCCTTTGGGAGTGTTCAAAGTTCCAGGTTTCACGTTAAAAGTTCCAGGTTTATTCCATCAGTCGCTTCGCTCGTGTAACGTTAAAAATCGCCTTGGAAATCAAGGGGTTACGGGAGCTGCGATACACTTTCATGAACTATCTCTGACCTCCCGACCTCCAGACCTCCCGACCTCCAGACCTAATGACCTACAGACCTACAGACCTACAGACCTTCAGACCTAATGACCTACAGACCTACAGACCTTCCCGATCTCGATCCACTGGATCTCATCGGGATGAAAAGCTGCGGTGCACCTTTTCAACTGACCTACTGACCTAATGACCTTCAGACCTAATGACCTTCAGACCTACTGAATATTGTGCTTCTCCAGCCTTCTGTAAAGAGCCGCCCGAGTCAGGCCCAGCGCCTCAGCCACTCTGGAGATATTGCCGTCGTATTGATCCAGGGCTTCCTCGATGAGCCTTTTTTCATTTTCCATAAGGTTCAGGGTTGAAGCGGCATTATCCTCCGATATCAGCATGCCGGACAGGTGGAAATCTGAAGGTTGGATCAGGTCGCCATCACAGAGAATGGCCGCCCGCTCCACCATGTGCTGCAATTCCCGCACATTACCCGGCCAGGCGTAGCCCCGCAGCTTCTGCTTTACCTCCGGATGGAGCGACAACTGGCCCTTGCGGTATTTTTTGGCGTAGAGGCGCAGGAAATGATCCGTCAACAGCTCGATGTCCTCACCCCGGTCGCGTAAAGGGGGGATATGGATCTCTACCGTATTGATCCGATAGAGCAGGTCTTCTCTGAAACGCCCCTGGGCGATCATTTCCCGGAGCGGCTGGTTGGTAGCGCAGATGACCCGGATATCCACTTTCGTGCTGCGGTCGCTGCCCACCGGGGTAATGGTAAGCGATTGCAGGGCCTGCAGCAGTTTGGACTGCATGGAAAGCGGGATGTTGCCGATCTCATCCAGGAAAAGCGTACCGCCATGCGCCAGTTGGAAGCGCCCCACCCGATCGTCGACGGCGCCGGTGAACGCGCCTTTTTTGTGGCCGAACAGCTCGCTTTCGCCCAGTGACTCCGGTATGGCGCCCATATCGACCGGAATGAATACGCCCTTTGCCCGGTGGGATTTGCGGTGTATGGCCCGGGCGATCACCTCTTTGCCCACGCCGTTCTCCCCCAGAATGAGGATGGTCGCATCGGTGGCGGCTACTTTATCGACCGTTTTCAAAACCGCCTGCATGGCCTGCGACTGGCCGATCACCTCACTAAAGGGCTGGTCCATGGCCTCGCTCATGGCCGATTGCACCGTCCGGGCTTCGGTAAGTTTGGTTTGGGACTGAGAGAGGGCAAAGACCGCATGGATGGTGGCCAGAAGCTTCTCATTGCGCCAGGGCTTCTCCACGAAATCGGCGGCGCCGGCCTTGATCGCTTCCACTACCCTGGGCACATCACTGTAGGCGGTGATCATGATCACCTGAACATCGGGGCTGAGTTCTTTGATCTTGCGCAGCCACGAGAGCCCCTCCTCCCCGTCCGAGCGGCCTTTATTGAAATTCATATCGAGCAGCACGACATCCGGTTCGTATTGCCGCAGCAGCCGCGGCAGATGGTAGGGGTTTTGTTCCGTAAAAATGGATTGGTAGTGCTGCCGAAGCAACAGGCTCAAGGTGAGGTTGATATCCTCATCGTCATCGACTATAAGTATGGTTCCCTGTTTTTTCATGCTTGCAAAGATACGGGAAGTGTTCGAAAATGGACACTTTTTTGGTGGGGGCGCGCCAGGGAAGCTACTGCCGCGTAGGCGGGGCCTTCGCTTCGGTTGCCGCCGGACTCGCCGTGTTTGAACCACTTGCGGCCCGTAGCGTCGTAGACCAGCCTCATTTGGCCGGTCTCGGAAGGTAAATTAAGGAAATCCGGAAACGAAGTAAGCTGCCAGGATAAGCTAAGGAATGAAAAAGAGGCGATTCTCCATTTCCGAATACGACCCGGTACAAGCTCGTTGGATACGATAAATTGCCGGGGCTTTGCTGGGCGAATACATTTTCCAGGCTTTGTATCGCCCCTTCATGGTTTTCTCCATCAGGGTAGCCGGGAGGCTTGAAACAGGGAACCTCTCTCAGGTTGGACTGCTTGAATGGGAGTAGTGCGCCCCGGTTTCCCGGCGTGAAGGAAATACCCTCAAAATAATAATTCGTCTTGGTGATGGTAATGGCAAATATCCCCGGCTTGTTGAAATACTCGTACACCAATACATTTTCAAATACAAAGCCATTGGCAAACAGCCAGTTTGCAATATCCTGGGCCAACTGGCTGCTTTCCGTATACCCGTACCCATAGCCCGGCAAGTTCATCAACTGGCCGCCATTGCCGTAGATGCCTTGAACAAAGGCGTTGGCGTACCAGTCGAAAATGAGCCCGTAGTCCGCCACTTCCACCGTGCAGGGTTCTGCCGGCGGCTCGGTGGGCGGCGGGCAAGGTATGATTTGCTGGCCGCTTTTCTTAAACGCCCCTTTAATTTCACTTGTGCCGTATTCGCTGGTAGTGCTTTCAAAACCCAGGTTTGTCCCTTTTACCTCAATGGAGATGGCGAAATACTCATTATGGTGGTTTTCAAAGGAAACAGACACATCGCCAAAAAGGTAGCCATAATATGGCGTCAATAACCATCCTTAAACTATGGCCGCATATTTCTTGCTCGGGAAACAAATCCTCTATAACTTCCCACTGGAAGTCAGTCAATTCTTCGAATTGTTTTACCATAACTTGTGGTTTGTGGTGAACTCTCAAGTTATGGAGTGGCTTCCATTTTTTAGCTACTCAGGCCTCCAAACAAGCATCTCTAAGGCTGGTTGTCTGAGGCCATCGGCTATCTTTTTGGTTCGAGCCCAATTTAAGCTTTACCGGCGGCCTGGGAAACATGGGGGTTACCGCATGCTTACGGACAAACTACCGACAGGAAGGGGGCGACACATTCCGAACAGCTATCGAGCGGAGTTTGTTATAGGGCGAATATATGTTGCAATCGGCAAGTCCATTGTATCACCGAGACTATACTCAACACCCAACAACATGATCTTTTTTTCATTTAACTTAATGATGTATAGCCTAAAGACTATATCCTTAGTATCTAACTGTTTCTCTTGCAGCAATGCTTGCAGTTTAATTGTGTCCTCAAAAGGGAAAATCTCTTTTGAGTAAGGATATGGCCGTAGAATTGCTTCCTTAATATTTGGTCTATAGGGACTTTTACCACTAGGAAAAATCAACTCCAAAGTATCACCAATCTCACAA
This sequence comes from Lewinellaceae bacterium, assembly GCA_020636215.1. Taxonomy (GTDB): domain Bacteria; phylum Bacteroidota; class Bacteroidia; order Chitinophagales; family Saprospiraceae; genus JACJYE01. Next base: position 62,908 of record JACJYG010000014.1, on the reverse strand, counting down.
CAGGTCAGATTATTTTGTACTATTTGCTGTGCTTTTGCTTCAATCTTTTCATAATGAACATCTTGGAGTTTAGTAGCACGCTCATAAATCTCCTTACACTCTGTTAAAGAGTATTTTTTGCCGTTTAACCATCCATGAAAATTGTACACGAGATATAGATAGTCAGGAAAATTGAAGCTTTGTGTTTGTAGTTCATTCAAATAATCCATCGCTCTATCATCAGTCGCTACTTTCTCATTGAAAGCTTCTCGATACTCATAATAAAACTGGGCAAAGTAAAACTGAGCCGAATCAATTGGGGCATTTTGGAACACAAGTAAGTCAGGTCTATCGACTTTTTCTTTTAAAGTCCCAAAGAAACTTTCAAAATTAATACCGCCTCTTTCTATGCATGACAAATGGAAGCATAACAAGACAAGAGATATGATTAGAAACTTAAACTTGTTCATGTATGCTTATTTTTTTAAGTTGTAAATCCTCACTGAACGTGGACCAAACTTATTCATATCACTCATACTTACACGCTGTCCCTTGAATTCATTATTCCAAACCCTGTAATCAGCTTTCAACAACTCATAAAACCTCTTGTGGTCAAAAAATAACACTGTATTTTGCCCTTTTGTCGTAAGAAACATATCCATCTGAAGACTTACTCCCATATAATAATCTCCTTCTAAACCACTGCTTCCAAATGTTCCACCAGGTTCAGCTTCACTAAACCGATGTCTACTGGGGTTTGGATGGTTATGAACGCTGATTTCGCGGCGCCATCCTGCAGGTAGTAGGGGATCGTCACCCATCGATACCACTTCTTCATCTCCACTACTTGATATTGAACCTGCCAAATATCCTTTAAACAAGCTACCATCCTCATCGTCAAATACTTTCGAAACAAAAACTTGTAAGTATTCAACGTCAGCATCTCTGTAATTTTGAACAAAAGCTTGCACTATCTCGTCTAAATCATCCCTAGATAATATTTCTCGACTATTATTGTATAGCGCATCATAATTAAGGTTTTCGGTTTTTTCTAACCCATAGCCCTGGTTCAATACTCGTCTTTCATTGGAATCTCCATCTTTGGTCAGATAGGAACCATCGGCTGTATAATATCTCTGCAACCCCCACAAATCAATATTCGCCACCGGCTCATTCTCCGCATAATTATACGTACTCACCCATGGGAACTGATCCGCCAACGGATCCACCCCCGTAAACCTTCCCAGCGCCCCATCATACCACCTGGCCCCATAATCCATCAGGTTGATGCCGTAGTCTTCGTTAAGCTCCTTGCCATTGTACAGATACTTATTCTTCCCGAAGCTACGTTCGGGACTTCCGCTGCGCTACAGCTGGCGCCACCGCCGCATACCCCGCCTTCGCCCTCAGGGGCTACGGCGGACGAAGCAGGGCCCAAGGTGCCCCATACCAAAAGGATAATAATGCGCTTTCCCGGCCTCCGGCACGGGACCTCCGCTCTTTGACCGCCATAGCCTCTGGCGACGGCGGTGCGCTCCGGCTTGGGTTATCTCCAACTCATTCTCCGGCGTACCAGGGTCCTCCTCTGTTAGCTCAATATAGCCATTCTGGTTGAAATCAGAGAAGGCCAGGCGGGTGTTGCCCAGAACCTGTCCCGTACCCGAAGGGTCGGGATGGTCTTTGTGGAAATACTCTGCCCGGAATAGATCACCCCAATTTCAATAGCTCAACTACGAGCTTATAAACCAAAGTACAGGGGTTATGATCTGCGTAATTCTCTCCATGGTGAGATTCCTCTAAAGACCTGGCCCATTTGATAGCCTGGTTCACATCTCCAATGCTCTTCAATAGTTGATAAATATTGGGGTCGTTTTTCTGATAGGAGAAAGGCGCCCCCACGCGGGTGCTGACCACATTTTCCAACACCGCCTGATATTGTTCCCTGGATACTGCACTCTGGTAATATTCAAAATGAAGTAAATACCAGAGTTCAAAAGCCTCGTTTGACCAAGCACAATGGATTTCAGGCTAAGCATCCCGGGCCTTAAAAATCGCATTATTAAAATTCTGAGGGGGAAAACTGTCACGGTCGAATACCGCCCAGGTTTGGCCATATTGGCGGCCAAGGCTTTTTTCCCGGTTCGCTCTATGCTTTATGGTTTCTTCTATCAGGCTAAGGGTATTCTTTCCAGTACCATCTATATCAATATTCACGTTTTCCAATACACCCTTTGGGAGGTCATTCTTAAATGACTCAAAATAATTGGGCTCCGTTTTTGCCCCTTCGCATATGATCAGGAAGTATTGCCTTTGGGGTAATACCTCAACCCGCCGCCGCTTAGCTTTTCGCTCCAGCCGTTTTTTTACGTGGTTGGGGACTTTTGCTTTTCTTGCCATTTAGGGAATAATTGAGAGAAATCACCTAAATAAGGAATTGCACCATACTTTCCCAGGATATAATCCTTTTCAAAAGAGCGGTCTTTTCGGACCGTCCCCCCATCTTCCTTGTACTCCACAAGAGAATATAAATCTGTGGCTTCCTGGCGGTTTTTTTCTACAAAATAGATTTGGTCGCGGCGGAAATTCCCGTAATACAATAAATTGGTATCATGTGTGGAGAAGATCAGCTGGGCATTATTCGGGTTATTCTCCTTTGAATTGAAAAGAGCCACCAGCGCCCTAGTGAGCAAGGGGTGAAGCTTCGCATTCAATTCATCAATAACCAGCACCCTACCCGACATCAAAGTATCGAAAACGGGGCCCAGCAGGTCGAACACCTTGTTTGTCCCTGAAGATTCCTGCGAATCAAGGTCGAACTCCCGCTTTCCAACTTTCTTCCCAGTAGCATCATAGATGTCGTGGATAGTTTTGAATTGGAGCATTTTCCTGCCCTTCAAATCGCTCATCAGCCGGTGGATTAATTCTGAAGGCGTATTCTTGGGGAGCCTGGCAGGGTCAAAATCCTCCTCAAAAGCCTGCACTTCGTCAAAGCCCAGGTCCAGTTTATCAAGGAATTCCAATATTGCCGGTTGGCAGGATTCATCATTTAGCAAGCTAAATGTTATGCCTCGGTAGTTCTCATGGCTTAAACCAGAGACGGCCCCTAATTTAGTAAACCAATTCATCACCTTTTTAGCCGTTGGCCCATTAAACTGGTCTACAACGCCAAGAAAAAGGGCATTGTCCCTCGTTTTGGGTTCAAGCCCTTGGCCCTCCTCAAATTTTCCCTGAACCTCAATGGCCTCACCATCCCGAATGAACAGAGGCTTTTCCGCTTTGGCCTTTGAATAATAAAGCCACTCCGTTGCCACTGCAGCCCGGGTTAATTCAAAACCATACCGATAGCGGATACCATCAATCAGAAATAGCACCTCAAAAAAGCAGGGCCTATCCTGGGTTTCTGTACTCAACAGGAAAGGGACAACATCAAGCTCGTCTGTCGATGACATGCTGGCGGAGGACTTGACAATTTGCCGCATGACAGAAATAGCTCGCATCAGGTTGGACTTACCACTGGAATTAGCGCCATATACGACCGCACTTTTCAATAAACGATATCTCCCCTGTTCGAAGGTATTTTCCGGAAATTCAGAAATGGCGGCAGCTTCCAAGCTAAAAGTAACCGTTTCTTTAAACGACAAAAAATTGCCGACAGAAAACTCTATTAGCATATATTTGAGAATTTTTCTCAAATTAAAGTCTTTTTTTACGCTTTGCAAGTTTTTTGGGTAGAAATATGGCTCTTCAGTACAAACCAGAGAGAGGCTGTGGTGGAGTTGGGAGGCAGTTTATTTCAATGAAACTGTCTTCGTTAAAGTCCGAGAAGCCGAGCCTTGCATTTCCAAGGTGATCCTGGTGGAAATACTCTGCCCGGTAGCGGGTTATGCCAGGACCGCCACTGTACTCCGCCACCAGCCGGCCGTCGGGCAGGTTGATGGCCTCCAGTTGGCCGTCGCGGTATTCAATGCTGTTGTCGTAAAGAACTGCTCCAAACTCGCCGTCCTTTTTCCAATTATGCCCTGTGGGTTAAATACAGTTTCCTCAGGACTGGACAGAGGCAATTTTGAATATAACCATGGAGTAGAACATGCAAAAGAAACCTCCAATAACAAATAAAGCAACGATAACATCTTCAATGACTAGATGTTTGGTCATTTTTTGCATCTTAGTTTCAATGCTTTTTTTTCTTCTCCACAATACTGTCGCACCAGTTATCACAAAGATAAAAGCGACAACAACCGAACTAAATCCGTTGAATTCAAAGGCATTATTACGAGTTATTTTATAAAAAAATGCCCAAATAAGGTGAAAATAAAAAAATAACAATAAGCTTATGGCAAAGGATGCAAAGTAAAAAACCATGGCCTCGTCCTCTTCTATGCCATTATAGAATTGATAGAATCTTAAAAATATTCTACTGACTATTTTCATCGGTTTCAGTTTAAAAATCAATCGGGAGTTGACTTCAGAAAAAATTCATCTCTCGGTATGCCAAAGGCATCTTGCAAAAACGGCCTAATGTTCTTTCTATACCAAGGCAAAGACGTTAAAAGCCTTCCTGATTCCCAGCCAATTGTCCAACCAATCCCGGGCACACCTCCAAAAGCCCCAATTGCTGACGAAGAACCTTCTGATATTGCGGAACGCGTTGAAATATTGTTGTTCATCCAATCGACACCAATATTTGCCAGTGCAGGTATTGCGAAGGCCGTTCCAGCCCCTTTCAATAATCTCGATGACCACCGAACTGCATTTCTGCTTCCTGTGAATTGATTGCCTCCCCAGGAAGTATTGTAGTATTTACCGTTTGCTCCTCTCCAATATCCATTTCCCGCCTGGAAACTCCCCCCCAATGTAAAAGAAGTGCCAAATAATGAAGCCCCTTGAATCATAGCAGTTCCTCTATTAGAATTACTTTGAGAGTATCCACTCGTATAACCAACTTTAAGAGTATCACCTTCGGACACTCTATATGTTTCCTCTCCCCCATATGGGTTCCACACGAAATTATCCCCAAACCACGAATGAAAGCGCGCCTGATTGATAGAGCCCATCCTATTCTGATTTTGATATTCCTTAGCCTTGTTTGAGCTAGCCCCCGGCCGGGAAGCCTCTATCCACTGTTCATTGTTAAAGGTCACGAAAGCCCGTAATGATCGTCCCGCCGCTATACTCGTCCACCAGCAGCAATGCCTATTTCAATTCCCCTCGTATTCATTCAGCCAGGAATCATAGATGACCTTTTCAACCTCCTTTTTCTTTAATAAATCCCTCCACTGAAAGCGCCCTCCTGAATAGGAAAGATCAACGATTTCACCTCCCAGAAGTGCCTTATATTCAAATCTGGTTTTCCTAATATTCTTACTTACCTTATATTTAACTTCCTTAATTGGATTTGACACAATTACACAGATCTCCTCTAGTAATTGATCAAGGTCTTCCAGGTCTCTCAAAGTACAATCACCTATTATTGGACCTGTTCCATTTAAAAATAACTGTAATCCTCTTTCTGTAACCTCAAAAGACAGTTCATACATATTGTGTTTCTGGTATTTGACTTCAACCCCCTCAGAAAACGGATTAGCCTCATTTGGGTTGCCAAATAATTCAGTTATTCTTTGCAATATCTGTTCTTTCATATTATTTTAATTTCCACCAATCCCAATGACCTCCTCTCCACTTCCTCAATCGCACGTTTAAATCCCGAAGTTTCTTACTCCCTATCTCCTTCAAATACTTCTCTCTTCCCGCCCCCCATCTCATACCGTAATACCTGTTTCCTTTGTGCCTACTTACACCAATTCTAACCCAATTTCGAATGGGGCCTATTGCTTCAGATGTTAGAGATGCCCCTGCCCCTATTTCAGCCCCCCCGATCAAAGCAAGCGGTGCAACTAAGGTGAATGCAACCGGTCCGGCAGCCTCACCTAAATCGTGGTCTCGGGCGTACCTAAAGTACTCTTTTTGTAGCGCTATTGGGGCATTGCTTAAAATCCAATTGTTTACATCAGTATCCGCCACACCCCACTCAAACAACTCTTCCTTGGTGAAATAAAAATCTCCCGCATGGAGTAATTCTCCTCCCTTGCTTTCAGTTCTTTTTGCCGAAACAACCACCTCATCACTACCAGCTACTAGCCCACCCGTGTTTGGAATAACATCTCCTTTTTTGATTGGAGGGTCTCCTTTTTTTCCCTTCTCGCCACCATTGCCGCCATAGAACCCCCGCTCCGCATCTCTTTCTGCCTGCCACGCATCATATGCCGCCTTTCTCCTGTAATACCCTGCATCTTTTTCTTCCGCACTCAGCCCGAAGGGGTCAACCAACCGAATCGGATTTCCTAGAACGTAATTATACCCACTCCAGGAGAATGTTTTTTCCGCCATCGGATCCACCCCCGTCCACCTCCCCAGCGCCCCATCATACCACCGCGCCCCATAATCCATCAAATTGATGCCGTAGTCTTCATTCAACTCCTTCCCATTATACAGATACTTGTTTTCCGGAGCCACCGTCGCATACCCCGCCTTCGCCCTCAGGGGCTACGGCGGACGAAGCAGGGCCCCATATGCCCCATACCAAAAGGATAATAATGCGCTTTCCCGGCCTCCGGCACGGGACCTCCGCTCTTTAACCGCCATAGTCATCTACGCATGGCGGAGGCGGCAACAGGGCCGGCCTGTTGTTTGGTGTGTGTGCGGCGAAACAGCCCCTGCAGTATGATAACGAATTGTACAAACAAAAAGGGCACGGACGGTTGCGCCAAAAAAGTTCAGGAAAAAATTTGAGCCAAATTTCCTTACCCCTGAATCCATTCCGGCCTAACCCTAAACATTTTGATCACATATGGGATCAGCGCAAAAAGTTCCAGCCTGAAACTGAAACGGAAACCACCCTTATCTAATAGGAAAGGCATAACAACCATCATTAAAGTACAGATAACCAACCCTAGTATTCCATCAACAATGGCTAAATTCACTGCCCATTTTCGCTCTGTCCAAAGCCCATAAGCGACCACGCCTTTCAAAGCAAATAAGGCAAGAATGATGGCCCCTGTTAAGGAAATAGGCGCCATGGTTTCCAAGCCGTACAGCCCAAGGTTAAATGGCATCCCGATCAGGCCAAAAATCACCCCTATCGGAATGATCAGCGCAGTGATCATGAATATCCATGTAAAGATTTTTATCCAGACAGGCAGCAGTGCCCTTCGCCTTTTTGAAGAGATATCGAGTTGGCCATCTAATATTTCCTGGTTTTCGTTCATATGATACACTTTTAATGTGCCTGATTTTTCTTGCCCGTACAATTAGTCTTTGCACTTCTCTTTTCAACCGAAGTGGCTACTCTCATCAGATAGAGTGCTTACTCTACCCATTTCCTTCCAAAAATCTACTAACAACTGCAATAACCTCCTGCGCCTCTTCGTCATTGAGGGCTGTACCAAATTCAACTTTTTTACGCCCGGCATAGAATTGCAATTTCCCTTTGTCATATCCTAAAGCTGTCTCCGCCGGTGAGCCTTCCTGGACTATTTCTGTGCTTCTTATATTTACACCAAAGTTCGAAAGGGTAGCAATGGGGCCCTGTTTTCTGTGAAACTTAAAACAGCCCTGGCGGTAGAACTGGAAAAAATCCCTGGTTTTGTCTATTTCAAATACTTCATACCCTCTATACAACCAATAGACAGGGCAAGCGGTCGAAAAGAAACAAAAAACAAAAAATAACGCGCCACCGGCCCTAAATAAAAAGCCACCTCCCTCTCCAAATAATAAAATTATAATTGCAGCAAAAAGCCACAATAATGCCCATGCCATATAAATAATCCTCACAAGCCATCTGTTAACAGAAGCTATATTCAGCACCAGCCGGCTTTCCGATCGTTCAACAATTGTAACCTTGTTCATTTTAAAATGCAATTGATTACTCAAGGCTTTGTTACCAAAAAGCCCAACTTGAAACGTGCGCCAACTCCCATTCCAAAACTCCCTTCGAAGCCCAAAAACTTACCAGGCTTATTGCCGCTACCACCCAAACTTGTATTTATGGGCCTTGTTTTCCATGGCCCATAAGATACTCCACCACTTGGCATGCTATCAAATAGCCCTCTTTTAGTATCAAAAGTATTGCCAAAACCTACTCCCACAGGGCCAACACCAACCCCCAAATTAAGATTCAATTTATCTGTTTCCAAAAAATATCCGTCAGGGCCTGTTGCCGAATTATATGCCCCTCCCAACAAATAGTTCCCAAACTGGGCATCAAAGCCGGCGCCGACTCCTAGCACATTCTCATATATTGCAGCATGGCCATAAGTAATCCCTCCCTCAACATGAAAAGATATATTGTATCCAAAAAATCGCCATACTCCTTTTCCTGGACCATCGCGTTCCGATGGATTTCCATCGAATATCCCTTGAAATGCAAAACTTCCGATGCCCTTCCGCACATAGTTGCCAGAATAGTATATCCCCAGGCTGCCTCCCGCGGTAGTTCGGCCTACTTCTTCCCCACCGTAGGGGTTCCATTCAAAGGTATCATTGAACCAGCTATGAAAACGAGATTGATTAATTTCTCCCAGCCTGTTTTGGTTCCGATACTTTTTCACAATGCTGGAGCCGGCTCCTGGCCTTGAAGCTTCCATCCATTGATCGTCAGTCAACCCATCCGCACCTATATTTTGGCCCATCAGCCCGAACGGGTCAACATACTTCAGCGGATTATCGTAAACATAATGATATGTTGACCATGAATCTTGAGGCTCCGCCAGCGGATCCACCGCCGTAAACCTCCCCACCGCCCCATCATACCACCTTGCCCCATAATCCATGAGGTTGATGCCGTAGTCTTCGTTGAGCTCCTTGCCATTGTACAGATACTTGTTTTCTGGAGCCACCGTCGCATACCCCGCCTTCGCCCTCAGGGGCTACGGCGGACGAAGCAGGGGCCAAGGTGGTTCATGCCAAATGGGGTAGTCCCCGATAGGCATCGGGGGTATTATTGTAATAATATTGGTGTGAAATTTGAGGTTACAATAGTACTATCATTATATACGTTGATAACAATCCATTGAACAATGGGATAGGTTTTAGACACACTAGACTTAAGGCTATCCCGATGAACTTTCATCACATCGAAAGAAAAGTTATCATATGCATGTCCGCCGATCACTAATTGTTCTCTATCTAATACAAATTCTTCATGCTTACCTTCATATTCAATAATTACTGTTTCCGAACTGTCACTAAATACTCTTTCATCTTGTATAAAAAAGACAATGTTACCCCTTCTATAGAATAGTAATACACCTCAAAAACAAAAAAGGCAATATGATTGCTAAAATTAACTTTAGTGTTTTTTTCATGTCCTTTAGTTCATTTTTTCAAACAGCTTAAATACAGATATATGCTTTATCTGTAGCCATTTAAACCCATAACCTCAGCTTTTTAGAATGCTGTAAGTGTAAAGCTCAAAAGAGTTTTGTCTTAAACTACATGTATTTTCAATCTTCATCTTTGAACAACTCCTTTACAAATCTAAAAGGATATAAAGCCATTCCATATTGCCTGTTATTACCATGATTCAGACGCGCAGAAAGAAAGGTTGGAGATATTAAAGACTTTTGAATAGTCAATAGTTGCGTGGAGTTAATATCATTACCTCTTTTATATGATTGACCTTGTGCCATAAGATTACTTGTATCATGATTACGATGTCCAAGTCCTAAAAGATGTCCCATTTCATGAGCAGAAGTCCTAGGTCCTTCTTGACCTATGTATCTGTCATAAAGCCCAGTAAAATAATCCGCATCCACAATTGCTACGTAGCCTGCTACACGTGAATTGGGATCCCAATCAGAAGCACCGGGAATCTTTTTATTCCAACTTTTTGGTTCTGCGAGAATTATCAAATGATCAGAAGGGGAAACATCCTCCCCTGATTCAGCTATTGTAAAATCAAAATTCAAGTTCATGTCGTATCCGTTTATGTTCTCTCCTTGAAAAGAAGACTCCATAACATACTTAATCCTACTTAATGCACTTTCCATATTGACGTTATTCTCAGACATATTTATTAGTCTTCCGGTGATATTGATCGTTAGAAGATCTCTTCCATCTTTCCCTCCTCCAGGAGTAATTATTGGAGTAATGCTGTCACCCTTCATGTCAATAGCATTTAATGGATTATTACCAACATAATTATAAGGCGACAACCCTGGATATTTCTCTGCCAGCGGATCCACCGCCGTCCACCTCCCAATCGCCCCATCATACCACCTTGCCCCATAATCCATGAGGTTGATCTCATAATCCCCATTCAGCTCCTTGCCATTATACAGGTACCTATTCTCCGGAGCTACCGTAGCATACCAGGGCCCAAGGAGCCCCATGCCAAACGGATAATAATGCGCTTTCCCGGCCTCCGGCACGGGACCTCCGCTCTTTGACCGCCATAGCCTCTGGCGACGGCGGTGCGCTCCGGCTTGGGTTATCTCCAACTCCTGCTCCGGCGTACCCGGGTTATCCTTTATTTCAATGAAACTGTCTTCGTTAAAGTCAGCAAAAGCTAACCGGGTGTTGCCTAAATGGTCCTGATGCCAATACTCCGCTACAAAACGGCTAATATCGCCTTCGCTTCGGTTGCCGCCGGACGGGTATTCCGCCACCAGCCGGCCATCGGGGGCGTAGATGGCTTCCAGTTGGCCGTCGCGGTACTCGATGCCGCCGTCATAAAGAACTGTTTTGAACTCACCATATCCAACAGATGATTTTTTTTCTTTTACCCAAGACAGAAAAAACCTACGGAAAAATTTGCTCAGGATTATTGAGCAGAAGTTCATTTCCTTCAATTTGATGGATATCGAGTATCTTTTCAAACTGGTATAATTCTACAGGGTCGTACACAAAAATCAGGTACTTTGTGCTTATCCCACTTTCAATCAAGTAAATTTCCACGTTGTCGACTTGTGCGTTATACTTTAGTCTTGCAAGTTCCGAGCTTAAATCCTTCTTTAACGTTTTCAATGTAGCTAGGTAGCTTTCCTCCTTATATTCAAATCCACCGATATAATACGCTTTTTCAAAGGGAAAACTATACTCACTTCTTTTTAGAGCTTTGGACAATATTGAATAACGTGGATTAATGTTCTTTTTTGAAAAAAGCTTTTTTAGAAAGTCCATCAGTTACCATTTTTTTTATCGTCAACGATTGCATCGTGAACTGCGCCACCAACAGCAGCCCCTGCATTACTTCCTACTATACTTCCAACTATAGCACCAATAATTGCACCTGGAACAGCACCACCTCCTGCGAACCAAACTCCTATTGAAGCCCCCGCAACTGCACCAACTTCGCCTTTGCGGGTGATGGACTTGATGTTGCCCACTGCATCATAACCGATGCCTGGCACGCTAAACTCCTCAGAAGCTACGGCCTGAGGCCCCTGGCCGGGAGTGGCGTTGGCCGGCAATTCCAGGAAGCCGTAGTTGGCGGAAGTGAGCCGGTTGAGGGGATCGTAGCTGTACTGATAGTATTTCGGGGCCCGGCTGGTGATCTTCCAGCGCAGTTCCTTGATATTGCCGTTGGGCTCATACTGTTCGAAGCGCATGGCGAACAGGGGCTTGCGCTCCGTTACCACTATGGTGAACACCTGGCTGTTGGCTGTGATTTCCTGCTCCTTCAAAACCAGATAGGATCCAACTGGGCCACCACTCTTTGGGCCAAAAGCGGCGGCCAGGCAAGCGCTCTAAATATCCATTACAATTTTCAAATTTTCTTTTACCACCTTTTGCAGAGGGCTGGGTAAATCTCCAATTTTCTTTAATAACCTTCTGTTATCAATGGCCCTAACCTGATCTATCATAATGGCGCTTTCATCTTCCAACCCGCCTTCCCCTTTGCTTAAATTAACTCTCAAAATACTTACGCCTTTCTTTATTTTTGTGGTTATCGGACATATAATTGACGAGGGATGTATTTTATTCAAAATATCACTCTGAACAATTAATACAGGCCTTGTTTTTCCTGATTCGGTTCCAAATCTGGGGTTTAAATCTGCTACCCAGATTTCAAATTGCTTACATTTCATCCGCTAAGGATTCAAATTCATGGAGTACTTCCATCGAATCTTCCGCGACTAATCTTGATTCTTTGGTTAGTTGTTCTTCTATTAATCTCCTCCTCTGATACTGATTATAAAATTCAATGGCTTCATTAATATACTTATTTCGGCTTGTCTTTAGGTGTTCCAGCAAGCTTTCTGTCTCAGAAAGAATTTGATCTTGCAATTTTAATGATATGCTTTTCATGTTCAATAAATTTACCATAAAAGTATATCAAATTGTGATATCATGCAAATCGTGATTGTTTTTAAACTTCCCATACAGCTCCAATTCCCAGCCCACGAAATTTCATCTACAACAAATGTTACGAATATTGACTTATTGAAATAAAATCGTAACTTTACGAGGATTTTGTAACATCCTTGAAATGACGGCGCAACCCGATAGCTCCAAGTCCCTCGACATCCTGAACACAGCCCGGCAGTTGTTCTGGAAACACGGCATCCGCCGCGTCAGCGTGGAGGAGATCTGCCGGGAGGCGGGAGCCAGCAAGATGACCTTCTACCGCTCCTTTCCCAACAAGATCGAACTGGCCAAGGCCATGCTCCAGAAAATGTTTGACGAATCCATGAACGAGTACAGCGCCATCATGGCCTTGGATATTCCATTCGAAGAAAAGGTGCAAAAACAATTGCTCCTGAAGTTCAAAGGCGCCCGGGGGATCAGCGCTGAGCTGGTCCGGGACATCTACTCCAACCAGGAATGGGGCCTGCGGGAGTACATGGAACGACGCACCGAAGAAGCCCTGAAGGTGATCATGAACGATTTCGCTCAGGCACAGCAAAAGGGCTGGATACGCCAGGATTTACGGCTGGATTTCATCCTCTTCCTCTTCCACCGGATGCAGGACTGGATCACCAACGAACAATTGCTCGCTTCCTACCCAGACACCCAGGACTTGATCATGGAGATCACGAATTTCTTTTTCTACGGCATCATGCCACATGAATCCAAAGGCCATGAAAGGTAAGGGGGGCATAGGAGAACAGCCATGTAAGGTGTACGGCCCCAGAGGGAGCGGGAGCAGTGTACGATGTACGGGCCCTCTCCGAAAAACCCTGATTATCGCTTTAGTATGCCTGTTTGCCCTGCCTGCCATCAGCCAGGATAATACCGCTTCGATGTCCGACACCCTGGTCTTCAAGGGGCAGCTTATCTCCTGGGCCAATGTCAACCCATCCAATGAATTGCCCGTCTGGCTGGGCGCGCGGTACCTGCCCCAGCTCAATTACAACCTGAACCTGCCGAAAACCCACCTTTTTGATGTGGAAGCCTCGGCCAACCTCTTCGGTACTATCGGCCTACACCCCTTCGATTCGCTCGCGTCCGATGGCGACATCAAGCCCTACCGCCTGTGGGCCCGGTATTCGGCGCCGCAGTTTGAATTCCGCCTGGGCCTGCAGAAGATCAACTTCGGTTCGGCCTCCCTGCTCCGCCCCCTGATGTGGTTCGACCAGATCGACCCGCGCGACCCCATTCAGTTTACCGATGGCGTGTGGGGCGCGCTGGGCCGCTACTATTTCCTCAACAACGCCAATATCTGGCTGTGGGGCCTGTACGGCAATAACAACCCCAAGGGCTGGGAATTGGCCAAAACCAGCAAACGCCAACCTGAATTCGGAGGCAGGATACAATATCCGATTCCCAAAGGGGAAGCAGGTTTGTCCTTCCACCACCGATTAGCGGACACCCGCGGCCTGGACGCTTCCATGCCCGCATTCGCCGAAGCGCCCGAAACGCGGATCGGGCTGGACGCCAAACTCGACCTCGTGGTCGGCTGCTGGGTGGAAGCCTCCTGGACGACTAACAGCAAGAACCTGGAAGCATTCACCAACCAGGAATTGATCAATGCCGGCCTCGATTACACCTTTGGGCTCGGCAACGGGTTGTACACGATCTTCGAACAATTGCTGGTGTCGTACGGTGAAGAAGCTTTTTCTTTTTCGAATACCACCTCCCTTTCGCTGCTGTCCCTCTCCTACCCCATTGGCCTGTTCGACCGGCTGGGCGCAATCGTTTACATCGACTGGGCCAATGGCAAGGTGTACAACTTCGTCAACTGGTCAAAACAGTTTGACCGGACCGCCCTATACGTGATGGGCTACTGGAACCCGGAGGACAACCGCCTCCCTACCCAGAATAGTTCGCAGAATCTATACTCGGGCGTGGGGGTGCAGTTGCTTTTTTTGTTTAATCATTGAGAATGGGTAAATGCGAGAATGCGAGAATGCAAGAATGCGAGAATGCGAGAATGCGAGAATGCTGGAGCGTTCTTGGGCAAAAAAGTGTTAAAATGTGTGTAATGCCTGGATAACCCGTATATCGTACACCACCCACGCCATTCCGGGGCCGTACATCGTACATCCCTGGCGCCATTGTTCCATCATTTGTATCCAGGAACTAGTAAGGGAGGCATCGCTAAAAAACGGAATTTTCAATTAAGTCTACCGATACATATGGAATCCATTATCCAAATTGATCAGCTTACCAAGCGGTTCCCAGTGGGGGCCGGGGAGTTTACCGCCTTAAAAGACATCAGGCTGGAGTTTCAGAAAGGGGAATTTACCGGCTTCGTGGGGCCGAGCGGCTCGGGTAAGACGACGCTGCTGAATATCATCGGCTCGCTCGACACGCCAACGGAAGGGGAGGTTACCGTACTGGGGCAATCCATCGCCCACCTGACGCACAAGCAATCGGCGAAGCTGCGCAACCAGCACCTGGGCTTCATTTTTCAGACCTACAACCTCTTCCCGGTGTACACCGTGTACGAGAATGTAGAGTTCGCCCTCTTGCTCCAGCACATGCCGGCGGCAGAACGACATAAAGCAGTACTCGATGCCCTGGAATGGGTGGGCCTGACCGACAAGATCAAATCCCGCCCCGACCAGTTGTCCGGCGGCGAGGGGCAGCGCGTGGCCATCGCCCGCGCCATGGTCAAGCGCCCGGCCATCATGCTGGCCGATGAACCCACGGCCAACCTCGACTCGAAGAACTCGCACCACATCCTGCAAACCATGGTACGATTGAATCAGGAGCTGAAAACTACCTTCCTCTTCGCCACTCACGACGAGAAAGTGATGGGCTACCTCCGGCGCATCATCTCCCTGGAAGACGGCCGGGTAGTGAAGGATGAAGCGTTGGCGCCTCAGGGGCAAGCTGGGGCGTGACTGGGTAACGGGTGACCTCCCGACCTCCCGACCTTTTGACCTTTTGACCTACTGACCTACTGACCTACTGACCTACTGACCTTTTGACCTACTGACCTTTTGACCTACTGACCTACTGACCTTTTGACCTACTGACCTTTTGACCTACTGACCTACTGACCTTTCGACCTACTGACCTACTGACCTACTGACCTACTGACCTACTGACCTACTGACCTACTGACCTTTTGACCTACTGACCTTTTGACCTCAAAAAAAACATCATGTTAGCAATAAAACTGGCATTCAAAAACATCCTCGGCGCCGGATTCCGTACCATCCTGAACATTTCCGTTCTCTCTTTCGCTTTTGTGGTCATCATTTTCTACAACGGCGTGTTGGAGGGATGGAACCAACAGGCGCGCCGGGACACCATAGAATGGGAGATCGGGCAGGGGCAGCTCTGGCATCCCGACTACGACCCGCTTGATTTTTTCTCCTACCAGGACGCTCACGCGCCCCTTCCGGAAGCGGTGCAGGCCGAGGTAGCCGCCGGCCAGTTAACCCCTATTCTGTTGACTCAGGCCTCTGCGTTTCCACAGGGGCGGATGCAAGGCGTTATTCTAAAAGGTATCGACCCGAAACAACCCATTTTAAAAATCCCCACAGCTTTACTCGCCGATCAGGACGGCCAGACCCCGGCGCTCATCGGCAAACGGATGGCCCATGCGATCAAAGCGAAAGAAGGCGACCAGCTGCTCGTGCGCTGGCGGGACAAAAACGGCACCTTTGACGCCCTGGAGGTCACCATAAGCGGAATATTTGATAGTAATGTGCCGACGATTGACGCCGGGCAGATCTGGCTGCCACTGGAGCGTTTGCAGCAGATGCTGAGCATGCCCGGCGAAGCTACCTACCTGGTGGCCCGGGAAGGCTTCGTCCCTGCCAATGCCGCGCCCTGGGTGTTTAAAGGCCAGGACTTCCTCCTGGCCGACCTGGATACGATCATCCAATCCAAAAAAGGGGCCTCCGGGATTATGTACGGGCTGCTGCTCATCATTGCCCTGCTGGCCATTTTTGATACGCAGGTGCTGTCGATCTTCCGCCGGCAGAAGGAGATCGGCACCTATATCGCCCTGGGCATGACCCGCTGGCAGGTTGTGGGCATTTTTACCGTGGAAGGCGCCACGTACAGCATTCTGGCCATCCTGCTGGGCGCCCTGTACGGTACGCCACTGCTTTGGTACCTGGCCAAAGTAGGCTGGGCCATGCCCTCAGCCAGTCAGGATATGGGCATTTCCATCGCCGAAAAGATCTATCCGGTATTCGGATTCGGGCTCATTCTCGGTACGATTCTCCTGGTTGTACTGTCCGCTACAGTCGTGAGTTTTTTACCGGCGCGAAAAATTGCCAAAATCAATCCAACGGACGCCTTAAAAGGAAAAATCCAATGATCCAGTTCTTATTTAAAGGAATCATCAGAGATAAAAACCGAAGCGTACTGCCGGTGATCGTCATCTCTATCGGGGTGTTCCTGACGGTGCTGTTCAGCGCCTGGTTCAAGGGCATTTTCAGCGATATGATCAACGTGAACGCCAACTTTTCCACCGGGCACGTCAAGATCATGACCCGCGCTTACGCAGATAATGCGGACCAGATGCCCAACGACCTGGCCTTACTGGGAGCCGGCGAACTCATCGATAGCCTGAACACCGCATTCCCTACGCTGGAATGGGTGGAACGCACCAATTTCGGCGGCTTGATTGACATAGCCGATGCCAATGGGGACACCCGCGCCCAGGGTATGGCCATGGGCCAGGCTATCGACTTTCTGACGCCCGGAACCCGGGAACCCGAGCGGATGAATATTCCCGCTTCTATTGTAAAAGGCGGCTTGCCCACCCAAGCCGGTGAAGCCCTGATCAGCAATGATTTTGCGGAACGCTTTCACGTAAAAATTGGCGACCCGGTCACACTTTTCGGCTCCACTATGAACGGAGGGATGGCCTTCGCCAATTTCACGGTGGCGGGTACAGTCCGCTTCGGTATGCGGGCGCTGGACCGGGGGGCTATCCTCATCGATATCACCGATGCCCAGGCCGCGCTGGATATGGCCGATGCGGCCGGGGAGATCCTGGGCTTTTTCAAAGATGGCCAGTATGATGCCGAACAAGCCTTGCAGGTAAAAACGGCCTTTAACGCGAAATACGAAGCGGACACCGACGAATTCGCCCCGCTGATGCTCCGGCTCAACGACCAGAAAGGCCTGGACGAGTACCTGAAGATGGCCAATTACATTTCAGGGATCATGACTTTCATCTTCATCCTGGCCATGTCGATCGTATTGTGGAACACCGGCCTGCTGGGCGGGCTGCGCCGCTACAACGAGTTCGGCATCCGCCTGGCGATGGGGGAAGAAAAGAAACATATTTACCGCAGCCTGATCATCGAATCGATCCTGATCGGTACGATTGGGTCGGTGGTAGGCACCCTACTTGGCTTAGTTGCTGCGTTTTACCTGCAGGAATACGGCATTAATTTTGGCTCCGCCATACAGGGCGGGGGCATGATGATGCCGGAAGTATTCCGCGCCGATATCAGCCCGGAGTCCTTTTACATCGGATTCATCCCCGGATTGCTCTCGATGGTGCTGGGCAACGCCCTCTCCGGGATTGGCATTTACAAAAGGCGGACGGCGGTGTTGTTTAAGGAATTGAGTGTATGAAAATTGGACAGATACTGTTGATACTCAGCCTTCCGCCCTTCGGGCGAAGGATGCTATGGATACTATGGATACTATGGATACTATGGATACTATGGATACTGTGGATACTGTTGATACTGTGGATGCCGGTGCGAAGCGGAGGCCCCGTAAGGGGCTTAGTATCTCTTGGGCCCGAATTCGGGCCCAAGAGGAGCATCAATAGCATCACATCAAAAAGAATAGAAATTTCAAAATGAAAGCACCGAACATCAACTAAAAATTGCCATTCCAATGAAAAATATCACAATCCTGATCTTCTCCACCCTATTCCTCTTCGCCTTCAAGGCGCCGCCGGATGCGAATGAGATATTGAAAAAAGTGGAAGAAAACATGTCTTCCGACAACCGGGTGTTCGAATCGGAAATGATCATCCACGGGCGGCGCGGCAGCCGGACGATCACGGCCAAGACCTACTCGGTGGGCGACAAGCAGTCCTTCACCGAATACCTCTCCCCGGCGCGGGAAGCCGGCACCAAGATGTTGAAGCTGGAAAACCAGTTGTGGATCTATTCGCCTTCCACCGACCGCACCATACAGATCTCCGGGCACCTGCTGCGGCAGTCGGTCATGGGCTCTGACCTGTCGTACGAGGACATGATGGACGACCGCAAGCTCACCGATGTCTATTCGGCCAAGATAGTCGGAGAGGAAGTCCTGGACGAGCGAAAAACCTACGTACTGGAACTGACGGCCAAGGTGGAAGACGTAGCCTATTACCGCCGCAAAATGTGGATCGACACCGAGCGTTATGTGCCTCTCAAGGAGGAATTGTACGCCAAAAGCGGGCAGTTGCTGAAGCGCACCACGCTATCGAATGTGCAAAAGATCGAGGGGCGCTGGTTTCCACTGACTGTGGTGTTCAAAGACATGCTCAAGCAGGGCGACGGCACGGAGTTCCGGATGACGAAGGTGCAGTTCAACCAGGATATCCCGGAATATCTGTTCACGAAGGCGGCGCTGAAGCAGTAGTTGTCAGTGCGCCAGTTTTCAGTAATCAGTGGGCAGGCCCTTAGAAGGTTTTAGGGTTGCAGGGGTTGTTCGTTTTCAGGGCCGCCCCCTTTTCGGCTATAGAGGGCATAGACAGGCGCGGCCGCTTCGGTCGAAATTCATACTTCTATTAGTACCGTTCACCAACTGTTACGGAAGGCAAATGTTCTTCAATAATTGCCAAATCATTTTCAGTTAACTCCACATTTAATGCTCCAAAATTTTCTTCAAGGCGGTGAATCTTTCTTGTACCTGGAATCGTTGTAATTTCATCATTTTGACTCAGTATCCAGGCTAAGGCAACCTGTGCTTTGGTTATCCCTTTGCTCTGTGCAATGCGGTCAACAACCTCAACAAACTCTAAATTTTTCTTAATAGCTGCATCCGTAAAACGAGGATTATTGAGTCGAAAATCTCCTGCTTCAAAATCAGCACGGCTATTAATCGCTCCTGTTAAGAAGCCTCGTCCCAATGGACTGTATGCTACAAAGGTAATTCCGAGTTCATGGCAAACATCAAAAAGCTCTTGTTCTGGTTCACGGCTCCATAAGGAATATTCTGTTTGAAGGGCCGTAATGGGGTGAACTGCATGAGCACGACGAAGCGTTTCGGGGTCAACTTCGGAAAGGCCAATATATTTCACCTTTCCTTGCTTGACTAGATCTGCCATAGTACCAACAATTTCTTCAATCTCCACTTTAGGGTCTTTTCGGTGCATATAATATAAATCAATCGCCTCGACACCCAAATTCTGAAGACTTTTGTCGCACGCTTGCCTTATATATTCTGGTTTACCGTTAAGCCCAAGGAATTCACCATTGGCCCCACGCATCACGGCGAATTTGGTGGCTAAGATCAAGTCATCCCAACGGCCCTTAAATGCTTTTCCTAATAATCGTTCATTCGCTCCCCAGCCGTACATATCAGCCGTGTCGAAAAAATTGACCCCCAAGTCAATTGCTTTATGCAACGTCTTTATAGATTCTTCCTCCTCAAAAGGCCCATAAAACTCTGACATGCCCATGCAACCAAGGCCAATTCGATTAACGTTGAGTGTACTGTGTCCTAAAATTGTTGTTTGTTTCATTATTCTTGCATTTCAATTTAAAGTTGAAAATATTTTAGAGCTTGTTCAAATTTCGTTTTTAGAGATAAAATCGTAATTACCCAGTCCCCACCAAAAATAGCAAAACTCCGGCCAAAAGCCTATCTTGTGAAAGCCTAAAAACACCAGCATGCCCAATGCGGCCCTGCTCAAAGGAATATTCGATGGAATTATCCCGCAACTTCATTTTCCTCAATTGGAATGATTTCAATTTTGAATAACCAAGAAATTAATTCTATTTTTTTCCTCCTCCTTTGACTGAGCGCCAAAGGCAGGATTGGCGACTGGTTTTGCTAAGAATTGGACTGGGTAATTACTTCTTTTCTTTATTCAAGATTCTCCCAAGCCGTTACTCCATCTTTCTTAATTTGAAGTATTCCGTAAAGAATAGCAATTCCTACCAGTCCAAATAGCGAAGTTCCGACACCAAGTCCTAGCGATAAATTGATAGCAAGTGCTATTAGACTAGTTCCGGCAAATGCCCAGAAAGCCCATTTTTTCCATTGGAATAACATGATTGCCAAAACCAGATTCAGAATCGACACTGCAGCCAGTGTCAGCATCATTGGTTGTGGTATTGGGTTGGGCAAGTTCTGGGATACAGTATCTCCCATGAATAAATAGGTTACTGCTGTTAGTGAGTTCGCTATAATCATGAATATTAGCCATGCAGTTACGCACCCATGTCGTTGCTTAGTTTCCATTTAGTTCAATTTAAGTTAGTTGAATTATTGCTCATAACGGCAGCCTGTGAAAAAACTACGGTAGGGCGAAATTTTGAATAGATTTCGATCCAAAACACAAGGACTGCCAAAATTTTCTTTTAGAAAGACGATCAGCCCTGCTTGATAATTTGTGGATGTCGGAGTTTTTTCACAGCCTGACGCCCAGCGCATGGGCAGTAGCGGTGCTTAACCGCTATTGCCTATGCGCATTGTTCTGCTTTCATGCCCGTTTTATTATTTCTTTTCTCCTCTTTCAATCTCTCTTCTCAATTCAAGCAGTTCTTGGGTAGATACACATCTTACAAAACCTTTCGATTTCAATCCTTCTATCAGTTGCTTATCTCCACTCCATAAATCTATATCCAAATATTCACTCATTGCTACAAATGCAATGTCATCCATATCTACATCTCTAACATAATTCGCTGATTGATGCCAAATCTTGAATGGAATCTGCTCTTCCGCTAAAAAGTGGATTTTACTAAAGATCTGGTACTTTGATTCTTCTATTTCTTGTCCGCTTAATTTTGATATTTCTATCAGCTTTTCTTTATGGTTCTCAATTTCCTGTCTTAAATATTGGGCGGAATAGAATGTAAAAACCTCATCGGAGTTCATCAGTAGGTCTCCAATGTTACTTTCTGTATTCAATATCGCACTGAATACTATATTCGTATCCACCACTATTTTCTTCATTCCTTCAGGAATCGATCTTTATTCTTTTCCCACCAATTCTTATTGATCTCCGAAGACAGCTGGCCAACATCTTCTTGTCTAGCCTCACTCTTTGATGTCGCCTCTTGATATACCAGGTAATTGATTAACCTTTGGAGCTTATCAGGGTCTACAATATCTGGTATCCTTATTATAATCTCATTGTTTACTCGTTCAATCGTCATGATTACTCTTCTCTTTTCCTACAATATACAATGATTTGGCCATTCATGTTCCAGTTTCTGATTTCACCACCACTATCTATTGATAATCAATCTATTAATTTCAGGGCATGGAGAGGAAAATCGGTTTCCCATAACTCATTCCTAGAATCCTTTCCGATGTCACGGGTCCACGAAGGGATTATTATACCAGAAAGAATTTTCCTAATTTCGGCCAATAAAACACTTAAAACGCACCAAATGAAAAACTTTTTTCTCTTTGCGCTCTGTCTGCTCTGTGCTTCCATGCTTCCCGCCCAGCTCGTCCTGGAGCGCGATATTAACCAGGAGCCCGCGGGCTCTGGCCCGGATTATTTCGCGGAGCTTGACGGAATGCTCTACTTCCGCGCCGACGACGGCGTCCACGGAGAAGAACTTTACCGTTACAACCTGGCTACTGGAGAAGCGCAGTTGGTGGCCGATTTGCGGCCGGCGGAAGCCTCGAGCGGCATCAGCCAGGTGATCGCCTTTGACGGCCGGATATTTTTCAATGCCCGCCAGGGCGCCGGCCTGGATACCTACCTGTACGTACACGATCCCGCCGATGACAGCATCCAACGGCTGGCCGACAGCCAGAATAACGACATCCGGAATCCCGGCAACCTGACGGTTTTTAACGGCCAGCTTTTCTTCGCCGCCGAGTTTTCTGGCATTGGTGCGGAGCCAGGCCGCTATGACCCGGCGGCCAACCTGGTAGAGGCCCTGGCCGATATCAACGCTGGAGGAGACAGCAACCCCAATTCTTTTACGGAAGTGGATGGAAAGTTGTGGTTCATCGCTGACGATGGGCAGAGCAACAGCCGCCTTTGGCGTTACAACCCAGCTGATGGGCAGGTGGAAAACATCCTGTACAACAGCCCCAGTGGCGTGTACCCAAGCATGAACTTTTTACAGCATGTTGACGGCCAGTTGGTCTTCCGGGGCTATACTCCGCCCACCAGCGATGAACTCTGGGGCTACGACATTGCCACTAACACCTTGCTGGATTTACCGGAGATTTACCCCGGGGCGGTCAGTAGTGCTCCCTCGGGATTGCTCGCATTTGAAGGCAAGCTGTATTTTGCAGCCCGAGACTTTGCTTCCGGCCGGGAACTGCGGGTATATGACCCCGCTACCGGCTCCATCAGCCTGGTCGGGGATATCCACCCCGGGGGCAACGCCAACCCGGGCCTGCTGCTGCCCCTGAATGGCCGGCTCTATTTCCCCGCCGGCGTCGACGACAACGAGCGGCGACTGTTCTCCTATGACCCGGATACGGAGATGCTGGAGGAAGAGGCTGCTTTGCCCAACGGCGGCTTCCCGAATTTCCTCTCCACCCTGGCTGCGGCCAACGGACAGATCTTCCTCACCGGTGAAAACCCGGCTTTCGGGCGGGAACTGTTCCGCTTAACCCCGGGTAGCCCTGCAATCGAACTGGCCGCCGACATCAACCCGAATACTATAGGTTCCACTCCCTTTGAGTTCACCCCTTACAATGGAAAGCTTTATTTCAGCGCCGATGAGATCAACACTGGCCGGGAGATATGGGTTTACGATCCCGAGACCGGCAATACCGATATCCTCTCCGATACGCCCGGCAGCCTCAACCCCACTGGCTTCACCGCACTGGGCGACAAGCTGTACTTCTCCGGCATCCACCCGGATGAAGGTTATGGGTTGCTCTATTATGACGAATCGACGGGCCAGATAGAAGCTACCTCCTACCTCACGCCCAGCCAGATTGGCCATATCACCGATATCACCGCCTATCATGATCTGCTGTATTTCAGCGCCGATGACGAATCCGCTGGTAGAGAACTCTTCGTTTATGACCCGGCGACGGATGAATTTAACCTGGTACAGGACATCAACCCCAACGGTGACAGCAAGGCTGAAGGCCTGTTCGTTTTCGGAGACGACCTGTACTTCCGGGCAGAGGACGGCATTTCCGGTTATGAGCTCTGGAAGTACAACGACGCCACCGGGCAGGCTACACTGGCGGCGGATATCAACCCCGGCGAAGGCGACAGCTACCCCGATTGGTTTGCCGCCTATAATGGAGAACTCTATTTCAGCGCTATCCAACCGGGCCTTTCCTATGATATTTACAGCTACAACCCGGCAACTGGCATGGCCACACAGCGCACTGATATTGCGGGTAATCTAAACCCCCAGTACCTCACGGTTTATCGCGATAAGTTGTTTTTCAACGGCCGGTTTTCCTCTTCTGTAAATGCAGAGTTGTTGTACTACGACGCGGCCACCGGCGAAACGGCCCTGACCGAAGACCTCAACCCGGGCGCCAGCAACCCCAGCAGCCTGACTGTTTTCAACGACAAACTCTACTTTGCCACCTTTACCGACGCCTATGGCCGGGAGCTCTGGCAGTACAACGACACCACGCTGTCCATCATCGCCGACATCCGCACCGGCACACCGGGGTCGGACCCGGACTATCTCACCCTGTTCAACGACAAGCTCTATTTCTCGGCCAATGACGGCCTGCGTGGCGCCGAAATATGGAGCCTGGCCGCCTGCCTCAACCTTTTCGTCAATACCGAACCACAGGCCGGCCCGGATGGGGCTGGCAGTATCGATTTGACTATCGAAGGCGGCACGCCACCGTATACCATCTCCTGGAGTAACGGCGAGGATACGGAAGACCTGAGTAACCTGATAGCCGGCGAATATTCCGTCACCGTCTCCGACGCCTCCGGCTGCTTGTCGGAACTCACTGCCGAAGTCGCCTTTTTGAGCAGCGCGAAAGAAATCCTTCCGGAAGACTGGATCAGCTTGTACCCCAACCCCAACTCCGGCGCCTTCCGGCTTGGCCTGGGCGAACTGCAAGCCAAATCCGTAGAAGTATTTAGCCTGGATGGGCGCCTTATCTTCCAAAAATTGCTCAACCGGCAGGAACCTCTGGCCGAATTGCGTTTGCGCTATGCTCCGCCGGGCGTCTATCTGGTAGTGGTGCAAACGACCCAAGGGGTGGTGCGAAAAAAGGTGGTGGTGGAATAGGAGGAGGAAAGCCTTTCGGCCAAACGGGTGAAATTCCTCAGGCTGTTATTGGGGGTTACTATTTTGGCGCTCAGCTTGGGGTTATCCTTTTTGAGGGTGTTACGGCCAGCACATGCAGCGTGCCGCCGCTTAGGCGGGATGATTGTCATGTGCATTGTTCGCTTCCGTATTCTCTTTTTTATTAAGTAACCTCCAAGGAAGAATGAAAGAGCAATAGCAAGACAAGTGTCTCAATTCCTGATGTAGCTTTAGTTAATTCTATCACATTCATCAATCCACCATCGATTAATAACACTCCAAGGGCTGTGCTCAATATTTTCCAAATTATTTATACTTTCATAGTCGTTTTTGATTATTTAAGAAGTCCTTGTTTTACTCATATCGGTTTAGAATTGCCATACTATTCATCATTAAGTTGAAAGTAGGTTTGAACTTTTCAAATTCAGTTTTTGCTTCATCAATCGAAGACCCACTTGTTGAGAAAGTCGCTATCACTAAATAGTTTTTGGAAATAATCACATATTGGGTAGAATACATTGGAAATTCAAATTCTAATCTCTGTTTCTTCGCAGAAAAACTAATTTTTGCTCCTGGATTACCATCAATCATAAGCCTGCTGTATTCGCTGAATTTAGGGTTAATCAGCCCATGTTCACTCATCATTTCTTTCAATGCACTTTCTGCACACCACTAGACATTTTGAAAAATCAAGCGATATTCACCTTGGGTGATTTTCCCCAAATAACGGGTGAATTGGATCAGATTTAGGGCTTTTCGCCTGACAATATCGAGCCCTTTGAGGAACACCGATACGGCGCGGTATTCAAAGCCGGAGCGTTTATCCCGTACCCAGCGAATACCGTCGCGATATTCTTTGAGCAGCCCCTCCCGAATAGCCAGTATATAGACCAGTACAGCGATGGCCATCATCAAGTGGCGTTTTTCTTTGCCTTGTACATTCATCGCTTCCAAATTCACCCCGTTACTTTTTAAATGCTTGAAGCACACTTCGATCTGCCAACGCCACTGGTACAGCCTGCTTGCCTGGGTAGGGCTGTGTAGGTTAGTTAGCAGATAAACCAGTTCGTCTTCCGCATCCGGGCGTGGGTTTTTCATCACAATATAGTGTAAATCCAGCTCGCCTATTTTTATCTTCTTGGACACCTTTTTGCCTTTGGCCTTCTGCGCTGCTTTGTCCTTAAGTTGCTGCCAAGTACGTCCTCCATTAGCGTTGATCTCGTCGTGATAGATTCCCTCTTTTACCCGAATAACAAAATACAAACCACTCTTGTCCAAGTACTTGAACCACCTCTTGCCCACATATTCCCGGTCTGCCAGCAGGGTCATACCACTTAGGTTATATTTGTTCATCACTTCGTTGAGCATGGCTATTCGCTCTTCCTGGGAAGAATGCCCGGCCTTTGCCAAATCTTCCCACCAGATCGGAATCGCTACATCATCGACCAAAACACACAAGGTCATTAAATGGATGGTTTCATTACCACAATCCCACTTGGTCCCATCCAGCAAAAGGTGCTTTAACTTCTTAGCTCCAAAACGCTTACCCTGCTTAAAAAGGGCCAGCCAACACAAGGTGCGCAAGCCTTGCATCAACTGCTCATATTGTTGGCAATCTTGCTCGCTTAGCACCTTGCCTTGGTCGAAGTAACGTGTCAATAATTTATAATCAGCATGGGCGCTGGCTTGGCCAGAACCACGAACATGGGGTACACTGTTCTTCACCTTATTCAGGTTGACCGTACCCGCCAACAGGATCGAATGACTGACGATCAAGGTGTTTTTAAGGGTATTTACGGGCAGTTCCAAGGTCTTTTCTGTATCTTGCTCAAGAAGCGTAAAGGCCGACATCTTTAATGGTTTTAGTCGACTTTAAAGATAGTTCACTTTACGCTTCTTTTTCAAAATGTCTAGTGGTGTGCACTTTCTGTAAAAATCATATCTGCTAATTCTCTATTGCCTTCATTCGTTATAAAGTGCGCCCATTCATCATCCGTCATCTTAGCTTTTAATTCCGTTGCGAAATCTTTAATTAAAATATTTAATGAGGCTGTACCTTCTCCGTTTTCACTTATTGCTTTGAAGAGGATATTAGGTCTCACACCGTCTTCCTCTTTCCAACTAGCTGGGTATTGAATCCTAAGTTTTATTCCTTTGGACTTTGGTTCGTATCCACTTGATTTAAATTCATTCCTGTATCCTCGACTAAGTTCCTGATGAGGATGTTGGATAAAGTCAGGGTGATACATAAGAACTCTTGCTTTGAATTGTTCTTCAATATCTCCTTCTGCTCTTTTGTTTACTGTTTCGATAAAATCAATAGCGTCAGACCTTGATATGTTATCAAATGTTGCAGCTTCTGAGAGTTTCTGTTTTGAGAGGGTTATGAAATCGCTGTAATTGTCTTCTAAAATCGCTCTTAATCGCCTTTCCAATTCTTTCTCAACTTTACCAAATGCTAATTCCCATTTCAACTCAGAACGAGTTGCATCATTTCTTAAATCTGGATAATTCTCTTTTATACTTTCGAGTGAGAGTTTTTGACCGTAAATGAAACCAAGAACTTCACTCATTTTAACAACTTGGTCTCTAATTGAAGATTGACATATTCCAATTTGAAAAACATTTAACAGAAGGAAAATAAGCGTTGTTATTTTTTTCATTTTATCTTATTTGTAGATGAGAATATTTTGCATAATCTTGAATTTCGATGGGAATCGGAAATATCCCAAAGCTTGGGTTGAAAGATTTCAACTAAATCCATCCCATTGATTTGGAAAAGGCAAGAATGGATAATATAAGAGAGGCTATTATTGTAACCATCTGTATTTTGTTCTTCCTAATTGTCGTTGTTTTCAGTTTCTTCTCAATCGCTCTTGCTTTTTCGTCCAGTTTGTTGTTCAGGTCGGCAATGGACTTTTGGAAGAATTCGTTTTGGCTCTTTATTATCTTTGATTCCAATTCTTCCTTTATCTTGAAAAGTTGGAGTTCGGTGAGTTCGTGAGATTTTGAGAGCCTATTGGCTTCTTCTTGTTCTTTGATTTGTTTTTCTTGTATCAGGGCTTCCAATCCGTCTTCTGCACCACGAACATCGCTTCCTTTTGGCGTAACGAAGATGGTTTTCGGGTGTCCTTTTTCCGTAACAGACGGAATGGTTATCAATTCGAGTTCTCGAAGGAGTTCAATCCCTCTATAAAGAGCATCACTCCCAGTTCGGTCGGATTTGTGTAACTTGTCAAGTATGTCTCCAACTGTTATGTGAACCTCACGAAATCCAATAGTTGAATTGAGGATTTTAGAACAAAGTCCTATGTCTTCTTTTTTCATTTGTTCTTTTATTTATTAATGGAAGCCAACTCCGGCCCTACCGAAATAGGGTTTATCTCAAAACCCGCATTGCGTACCTCA
Source organism: Lewinellaceae bacterium (assembly GCA_020636215.1). GTDB lineage: Bacteria > Bacteroidota > Bacteroidia > Chitinophagales > Saprospiraceae > JACJYE01. The sequence goes on along the minus strand of JACJYG010000014.1, from coordinate 34,724 downwards.
TAAACCCTATTGCGTGTAAATCCGCAATATCCGCCCGGACGTTCCCAAATATACCCCAAAACCTCAAGAACAACAATGTCGCCTGTTAAAAATCCAGCCCCCCCCATACGGGGCCCAGGATCATGGCATTGCCGTTTTTCAACTGGCCGCCATCGTAGCGGATGAGGTTGGGGAAAGCGTAGTGCACTGGGAAATTGGCAATATCGGCCCGCTGCCAACTGCCCTCCACCCCAAAACCGCACACCAACTGTTCGAAATCGAACACTTTTTACTTTTGCTTATTTCCACAACTGCCTATTAATCAGTATTTTGAAAATTTGGCACAACACTTGAACCTTTCACTTTTGAAAAAGAAAGGCCACATTAACATGGATAGGAAGATCGAGAAAAAAACATTTACCTGGCAGCGGATAACCTTCGGAGCAGTCGCCCTTGCCGTAATAATATGGTTTGGGTGGTCGGTATACAAAGATGCCGGGACGTCCAAGCTCAATGTCGAAACCGAACGGCTGCTGCTGGATACGGTGCACCAGGGCGCATTCCAGGAATACATTCCGGTCACCGGCATCGTGCTGCCGGTGCGATCGGTGGTGATCGCCGTCAATGAAGGAGGAAAGGTGGAAGAAAAATTCATCGAAGACGGCGCTATGGTCAAGGCGGGGCAACCCATTCTGCGGCTCAGCAACCCCGACCTGCAACTGAATTACCTGAACCAGGAAGCGGATATTGTCAATCAGATCAGCCAGATCCAGAACATGAGCCTGTTGCGCGACCAGCAAAGCCTCAACCTTAAAGAGACCCTGCTCAACATCGAATACAATATCGACCTGGTGGGAAAACGCCTCAAGCGCAACCGCATCCTGGCCGCCGACCAGGTCATCTCTAAGGTCGAACTGGAGGAAATGGAGGCAGAGTTCGAAAACCTCGTCCGCCGTAAAGCACTGCTGAAAAAAACCATCGAAAAGGACAGCCTTTCGGCCCAGATCCAGGAAGGCCAAATGGAAAATTCTTTGGGCCTGATGAAACGCAACCTCGAAATTACCCGTCAAAGCCTGGACAACCTGACGGCCAAGGCTCCCATCGAAGGCCAACTCTCCGGCTTGGCGGCCGAACTGGGAGAATCCATCAGCCGGGGCGCCCAGATCGCCCAGATCGACGACCTCCGCACTTTTAAGGTACGCGTGCGGATCGATGAGTTCTATATTTCGCGGGTTTTCCCCGACCAGGAAGGCAGCTTCCAGTTTGCCGGGAAACAGTACCTGCTCAAGATCAAAAAGATCTACCCACAGGTGGCCAACGGGGCATTCGAGGCGGATATGTTCTTCGTCGGTGAATTCCCTTCGGCTATCAAACGCGGCCAGACCCTGTCCATTAAACTGGAACTCAGCGCCGAGGAAGAAGCCATGCTGCTGGCCCGCGGCGGCTTCTACCAGAAAACCGGCGGCAACTGGGTATACGTGGTTGACCCCGCCAGTGGGAACGCCCGCAAAAGGGAGATCCGCCTGGGCCGGCAAAACCCAAATTATTATGAAATCCTGGACGGCCTGCAGCCAGGAGAGGTCGTCATTACGTCTAGTTATGATAATTTTGGTGAGAAAGATGAATTGGTGTTGAAATAAAAACAAAACAATCCATGATGATCAAAACCAATAAGCTTGTTAAGATCTACCATACCGATGAAGTAGAGACAACCGCCCTGAACGAGGTGGGCCTCGAGATCGCCGAAGGGGAATTCGTTTCGGTAATGGGCCCTTCCGGTTGCGGGAAATCCACCTTGCTCAACGTCATCGGCATGATCGACAGCCCGAGCGGCGGTGAGTATTTTTTCAATGGAGAGGAAGTAGGCATGCTGCCGGAACGGAAGCGGTCCAATATCCGAAAACACAATCTGGGCTTCGTTTTTCAAAGCTTCAACCTCATCGATGAATTGACCGTCTTTGAAAACATCGAGTTGCCCATGCTCTATACCAAGGTGCCGAGCGCACAGCGCAAGCAGCGCGTAGAGGAATTGCTGGAAGGCATGAGCATCATGCACCGCCGCAACCACTTCCCGCAGCAATTATCCGGTGGCCAGCAACAAAGGGTGGCCGTAGCCCGGGCCGTGGTCAACAAGCCCAAGCTCATCCTGGCTGACGAGCCGACCGGTAACCTCGACAGCTCCAACGGAGAGGAAGTGATGAAGATCCTTTCTTCTCTCAACGCCGAAGGCACGACCATCCTCATGGTGACCCACTCTCAGTATTGCGCCGAGTTCGGCAACCGCATCATCCGCATGCTGGACGGGCAGGTGGTGACGGAGAATGTGGTCAGGCAGTATCTGTAACCCACAAATTTATTTGTGGGATTTAGATTGGGATTAACAACAAACGACATGATCCAACTAGCCAACATAGAACGCTTTTACAAAAACGGATTGCTCAAAACCTGGGTGCTGCGCGATATCAGCCTTCAGGTGCGGCCGGGCGAGTTCGTCACCATCATGGGGCCCAGTGGGTCGGGGAAAACTACCTTGCTCAACATTTTGGGTATGCTGGACCAGCCCGATAACGGGGAATACTCATTTTACGACGAGCCGGTGCACAAATTCAATGAAAAAAAGCGGACGGAACTGCATAAGCACTACATCGGCTTCGTCTTTCAGGCGTACCACCTCATTGATGAACTCACGGTTTATGAAAACATCGAAACGCCCCTACTCTATCGCGGCGTAAAAAGCTCGGAGCGAAAATCGCTGGTCGCCGATGTACTCGACCGCTTCAATATGGTGGCTAAGAAAGACCTGTTTCCCCACCAACTTTCCGGCGGGCAGCAACAGTTGGTGGGCATCGCCCGCGCCATCATCGGCAAGCCCCGCTTGTTGCTGGCCGATGAACCTACCGGCAACCTGCACACCTCACAGGGAGCGCAAATCATGGACTTGTTTGCGCAATTGCACCAGGAAGGCATGACCATTATCCAGGTGACGCACAATGAGAAAAATGCACAATACGGCGCCAGAGTCATTAAGCTGGAAGATGGATTTGTACGAGAGGATGGCCCGGTGGACAGTAAAGATTGAATTACCCTAATAACCCGCAGCGTGGGAGGCAATCACCCGACTGTTAACAATTGATTTTTTGAAGTTGGCCCTCTTTGCTAACTTATTTGCCTCCCCGCTGGCTTTTTTTGTATGGTCGGCTCTATCCCTGAACCCCGCCCGTCCTCTCCCGACAACTGTCGGGATCAGCCGGGTAAAAAACCTGAAACCCTGAAACCCTAAAACCTGTAACCCTGAAACTTGTAACCTGTAACCTGAAACTTGTAACCTGTAACCCTGTAACCTGAAACCCTGAAACTTCAAACCCTGAAACCACAAAAAAAACACTACCTAATGTTCCAGAATCACCTGAAAATCGCCCTCCGCACGCTGCGGAAAAATAAGATCTACAGTGCGGTGACCCTCATCGGGCTAACGGTGGGCATTGCCGCGGTGCTGCTCATTTTCCGCATGGTCAGCTATGAACTGAGTTTTAATAAAAATTTTCTGAACTACGATCGGATCGTGCGGGTTGTATCGACCTCGAAATCCGCGGAAGGAAGTGAGTTTTTCGAAGTCTGCACGCCCATTTCGGCTATGGACGCGATAGAGGCTTCAGTGAGCCAATTCGAGGCGATGAGCCGGGCGAAAGAATTTTGGCCATCGCTGTCCCTGCCCGATCCGAATGGAGGGACGCCGTTGAAAAAATTCAACTTGTCGGATGGTGAAACCGGCTTTTTCGTGGAACCGTCCTTTTCCGGGATATTCGGCCTCAACTGGGTTGCGGGCGGCCCGGCTGCTGTTCTTTCCGAACCCAACACCATCGTATTGAATGAGCAGTGGGCCAGGAAATTTTTCGATAGCCCGCAGCAGGCCTTAGGCCAAACCCTGATCGTCGACAACATCGTTCCGATGACGGTAAAGGGGGTGATCGCCGATTTACCGGGTAATTGCGATTTCCCCATTCCGGTTTTATGCAGCTGGCAAACGCTGAAGGGCCATTCCGATTTATTTTTCTACGAGGAGAGCTGGACCAGTTGCAGCTCCAATAATCAGGTCTACGCGCTACTGGGAAACAAAGGCCAGATGGAGGCTGCTCAGGCGGTGTTGGCCGGCATCGGAGCGGAAGAATATAAAGACCGGAACGGCCGCAAAAGCCGTACCCACTTGCTTCAGCCCTTATCGGAACTGCACTTCGACGAGCGCTTCGGGCATTCCGGAACGCATCAGGTCAGCAAGGCCCGCCTGCGGATACTGAGCGGTATTGGTTTCCTGATCCTGATCATGGCCTGCTTCAATTTCATCAACCTCGCTACGGCGCAGTCGACGCTGCGGGCCAAAGAAGTTGGCGTTCGGAAAACGCTGGGCGGGCAACGAGGCCAACTGGCCGCCCAGTTTTTGACCGAAACGGGGCTCATTGTAGCGGTATCGGTGCTGTTAGGGGTCAATTTGGCGGCCCTTTGCTCGCCACTGCTCCAATATGTGTCCGATGTGCCGGCCGAAGCGCCAATTTTGACAAACCCGATGGTTTGGGGCTTTCTCGCGCTTACATCCGTGGCGGTTACCCTGCTGGCCGGGCTCTACCCCGCCCTGGCGTTGGCTAGCTTTAAGCCCGTGGCGGCGCTGCGGAGCCAGGCCGCCCAGGAGAAAACCGTCGGGATCTCGCTGCGCAAATCACTCGTCATCCTTCAGTTCGTCATTGCCCAGGGACTCATCATTGGGGCCCTCATCACCCTGCTGCAACTGGACTATATCCGTTCGCGCGACCTCGGTTTTTCTAAAAATTTAGTATACACTTTTACCATTGGCGCCGACAGCACCTCGGTCGCCCGCCAAACCGCCCTCAAGCAAGCGCTGCTGCAAATTCCCACGGTGAACTCGGTAAGCTTCAGCAGCGACCAACCGCTTTCCGGCAACACCTGGGGAACCAATTTCCGCTATGCCTCCCGCCCGGAGGACGAACCCTACGCCCTCACCCTGAAATTTTGCGATGCCGATTACCAGAAAACCTATGGCTTACACCTGCTCGCGGGAAACTGGTACCCCCCGTCCGACACCATTCGCCAGGGCGTGGTGAACAGAACCCTGCTGCGCAAATTGGGCATCAATAACCCAGCAGAAGCTGTCGGGCAAAAACTACGGCTGGGCTCCACACAAATGGTGGAGATTACGGGTGTAGTGGAAGATTTTCACACCCATAGCCTCCATCAGGAACACCTGCCGCTGCTGATGGCGCCCCGCCGGGATTATTTCTGGGAAACCGGCGTAAAGATCCGCCCTGACGACATACCAGGCACCCTTGCCGCTATACAACAGGCCTACGACGAAGTGCTGCCGGAGCAGGTCTTCGAAGGCGGCTTTCTCGACGAGCGCATCGCCAAATTTTATCAGGACGAAAGCCGGCTGTCCGCTACCTGTAAAGGCTTTGGCCTGCTGGCCATCCTGATCTCCTGCCTCGGCTTGTTTGGCCTGGCGGCTCACGCCGCACAACAACGCACCAAAGAGATCGGCATTCGAAAAGTACTTGGCGCTACGACAGAAGGTATTGTAGGGCTGTTATCCAAAGATTTTTTGAAACTCGTGCTCATTGCCCTCGGCATCGCCACCCCACTGGCTTATTACTTCATGGATAAATGGTTGCAGGATTTTGCCTACCGCATTAATATCCAATGGTGGGTGTTCGTACTGGCTGGTATGGTGGCTATACTGGTGGCTTTCCTGACGGTGGGTTTCCAAAGCGTCAAAGCAGCCCTGGCCAACCCGGTGGAATCGCTGCGAAGCGAGTGATTGGCCTTCTCTGATGAGCCGGTTGAAAATGGCTGCCCGCCTCCGCATAAAGCTTCGGCGGATAATAATGGCTGGATGGTTGGATGGTTTTAATCGTGAAAAACACCATAGCATGATACAAAGTTATTTAAAGATCGCCTTGCGCAACCTTACAAAGCACAAAGGCTATAGCTTCATCAACATCTTCGGCCTGGCGGTAGGCATTGCCTGCACGATGCTCATCTGTTTGTACATCGCTCATGAACTGAGCTATGACCGCTGGAACCCCAATGCCGAGCGGATTGTGCGCCCCTATTTTGACATGAATTTTGGCGGCAACGTCGCAGCAATGGCCGTTTCCGGGCCAACATTAGGGCCAGACGCCCTGCAGGAACTGCCCGAAGTACAGTCCTACTGTCGTTTCCGCGATTATGGCAGCTACCTGGTGAAGCGGGATGGCGATGGCCAGCAAAACTTTAGAGAGGAGCACGTGCTGACGGTGGACAGTACTTTCTTCGAGTTATTTCCAATAAAAGTGCTGGAAGGCGATGCCCGTTCCTGCCTGGCACAGCCGAATAGCATTGCTATTTCGAAGGGCAAGGCGGAGCAATATTTCGGTTCGGCGCCTCTGGCCATGGGCCAAACCCTAATGCTCGAAAACCGGGATCGCTGGAAAATCAGCGCTGTATTTGATGAGATTCCGGCCCGTTCCCATTTCCACGCCGATTTCCTCCTGTCTATGAACGGCAATGAAGAGATCAAGGAATCTTCAGCTTTATGGGCGGTCAGCAATAATTTTCAAACGTACCTGCTTTTGAGGCCGGGTGTAGGTTTCGAAGATTTCAGGGAGAAGTTCAAGGCCTTGTCGGTCGCTAAATTGCGAGAAACGGCCAGTCAGTTGCTGGGCATGACCCTCGAAGACTTCGAGGCGACGGGGCAGTATGTTTTATATGATATACAAGCGCTCACCGATATACACCTGCATTCCGGCCTGATGGCTGAACTGGAGGCAAATGGCAATATCCAATACATCTGGATATTTGGCGCCATCGCTTTGTTCATTCTGCTGATTGCCTGTATCAATTTCATGAACCTTACTACGGCCCGTTCTGCGCACCGCGCCAAAGAGATCGGGGTTCGAAAAGTGCTGGGCGGGCAGCGCTCCTCGCTGGCGGGGCAATTCCTCAGCGAATCCGTGTTGATGGCGGCCCTTGCTGTTCTATTGGCTCTGGGTATCGTTGTGCTCGCCCTGCCGGGTTTCAGCGAATTGGCCAGCCGGCAACTCGAGCTACCCTGGCAAAGCGGCTTGTTTTGGCTGGCCTTGCTGAGCGGTATCGGCCTGGTAGGCTTGCTGGCCGGAAGTTATCCGGCATTTTTCCTCTCCGCCTTCGACTCCATACAGGTGTTGAAAGGGCGGCTGGGCGTGCAGGCCAAACATGGCGGCCTGCGCAACGGATTAGTTGTGTTCCAGTTTACGACTGCCGTCGTGCTCATCATTGCCACCCTGATCGTTTTCCAGCAATTGAATTATATCCGCAACAAAAAGATCGGCTTCCAGAAAGACCAGGTAATTATCCTCAATGATGCCAATGCGCTGGGCGAAAACGTAGAGGCCTTCAAACAGGAACTGTTGAAGCAGCCCGCCGTACAATCGGCCACCATTAGTTCTTATTTACCCATTCCATCGAGCCGCTCCAATACCAGCTTTACCCGCACCCGCGAGTTCCGGGATGATAATTCGGTCAATATGCAGGCCTGGCGTGCGGATTACGATTACCTCAGCACCCTGGGCATGGAGCTGGTCAAAGGCCGTTTCTTCGACCGGGCCTTTCCGTCCGACAGCACCGCTATCGTCCTGAATGAAACGGCGGCGAAAAAATTTGGCTTCGACGATCCCATTGGTAAAAAAGTGTACACTATGGCCGGCCACTTCCAGGGGAAACCAGCTCCCGAAGATTTTGTGGAATTGACCATCATCGGCGTGGTAAAAGATTTCAACTGGGCGAGCCTGCGCGAGAACATCGGTGCGCTGAGCCTACAACTGGATAAATCTGGTGGATTGATCTCCTTCCGCTATCAGGCCGACGAAAGCGAGAACGTCATTGCAGCCCTGGAACGCAATTGGAAGCAAATGGCGCCCAGCCAGCCTTTTTCCTACCAGTTCCTCGATGATTCCTTTGCAAAAATGTACGTTGCCGAGCAACGGGTGGGGCAAATTGCCGGCATTTTCGCCCTGCTGGCCATCCTGGTTTCCTGCCTCGGCCTGTTTGGCCTGGCCAGCTTCATGGCCGAACAACGCACCAAAGAAATTGGCGTCCGAAAAATTCTCGGCGCCACATCCGGAAATTTGGTCGCCCTGCTGTCCAGAGATTTTCTCAAGCTGGTCTTACTGTCTATTCTGATCGCCATGCCAATCGGCTGGTGGACAATGAACCAATGGCTTGGGGATTTTGCCTACCGCATCAACATCCACTGGTGGGTATTTGCCATTGCCGGGGTGGCAGCGGTGGCCATTGCCTTTCTGACGGTGAGCTTCCAGAGTATTAAAGCCGCGCTGGCCAACCCGGTGAAATCTCTGAGGAGCGAATAAACTGAATGGCTGGATGGTTTGCTTAGGGAATCCTCCAGGCTGTTACTTATTAGCCAACAATATAGCAATATGCGAATCTGGGGCTAAATGCTTGCCAATATGGAAGACTGAGCAAAAACCAGAGATGGTTAGGCTTCACGGGGGGAGCTGTCCCCCTCACCGAGGCTTGCCCGGCTTGAAAAGACGGGGGATGGCCGCAGGCCGGGGGAGGTTTAGATTGGAAAACTGAATCAAGAATTGAAAACGGCCAAGCAAAAGCACCGGCATTTTTTCAAGGAGCTTACTACCCCTCCGCCCTACGGGCACCTCCCAAAGGGAGGATAGGCTTGGGAGCTCCCAGAGAATCCCGGGATTTAGCCCCAGATTCGCATGACAATATAGCAATATGACAGTAGAGCCATCAAGCGAGGAAAAGCACAAACACCAATTGACATGTTTCAGAACTATCTAAAGATCAGCATTCGCAACTTGTTGAAAAACAAGTCCTACAGTTTCATCAACATCGCCGGCCTGACCGCTGGCACGGCTTGCTGCCTGTACATTCTGTTGTATGTCATGGAGCAATACAGCTACGACAAACACCAGGCAGGGCTGGACCAAATGTACCGGGTAGTAACGGATATCCGCAATGCCGATGGCAGTGGCGATGTCTATAAGACGGCCCGCCTGTCGCCGCCTATCGCACCGGCCATGGCCCAGGAATTCCCCGAGGTCGAGATCGCAGCGCGCCTTGTAGACCCGCCGGATATATCGGAGCATGTGGTCACCTGGCAGAACAACACCTATTTTGAGACGAAAGGATACTACGTCGACAGCACCTTTTTCCGGCTTTTTACCTACAAGTGGCTCTCCGGGAGCCCGGAACACGCTTTGGACGAGCCCTTCACCGTAGTGCTGACGAAGCCGGTAGCGGAGCGCATTTTCGGCAGCCAGGAGGCGCTGGGGCAAACCATACATATCGGTAACCGCTTTGGTGATGATGACTTCAAAGTGACGGGGGTGGTCGATGCGGCGGCGGGCAAATCCCACATTCGCGGCAATTTTTACATGTCGATGAACAGCGGCGGCATCGGAGAGTATGTGCGCACCAGCAACCACTGGGCTGGAAATAACTTCATCAGCGGATACGTAAAGCTGAAGCCACAGGCCGAAGCCAAAGCCCTGGAAGCCAAACTCCCCGATTTCTTAGCCCGGCACGGCGCCGAGCAATTCAAGGAAATGGGTTTTGTAAAAACACTACACCTGGAGCCGGTGAAAGATATCCACCTGTTTTCCAGGCGGGACAACCAACTGGACACTACGGTAAGCGCTCGCTTACTCTATATCCTGCTGACCATTGCCGGTTTCATCCAGCTCATTGCCTGCATCAACTTTATGAACCTGGCCACCGCCCGTTCTACCCGTCGGGCCAAGGAAGTAGGCATCCGCAAGGCCATCGGCGCCAACCGGGGAGCGCTCGTGCAGCAGTTTATCGGGGAATCAATGATTCTGGCTTTTATTGCCATTCTGCTGGCGGCGCCACTGGTGAAGCTGGCCTTGCCCTATCTCAACCAGCTTACGGGCAGCCAGGTTTCCGCTTCTTTCTTCGGCAATCCGGGTATATGGCTGGCCGTGATCGGCCTGGTGTTGCTGACGGGCCTGTTGTCCGGCAGCTATCCGGCCTTCTATCTCTCCGGCTTCAAGCCGGCGCAGGTGTTAAAGGGCGGCCTCCAAAACGCAGCCGCAGCCGCTAAGCTGCGCAAAGGGCTGGTCGTATTCCAGTTCGCCATCTCCGTAGGGCTGGTGCTGAGCGCTATTGTGATCGTTCGGCAGCTTTCCTACATGCAGCAAAAAGACCTGGGCTTCCAAAAAGAACAAAAAATAATTATCCCTTTCCGCACCGAAGCGGCCCGAGGCCAACTGGCAGCTTATAAAAACGAGGTTTTAAAACTGCCCAACGTGGCCTCAGTTTCAGGAGCTATTTCCGTCCCCGGGCAATTCCTTTCCCAGGATTTCGGCCTGTACAAGGAAGGCCAGGACATGAACAGCTCCCAGATCGTTCAGTCCCTCCGAACAGATGAGGACTACCTGACGACCCTGCATATCCCGCTACTCGCCGGCCGCAATTTCACCCCGGCGGATACCACCCTCCAGTTGATCGTGAACGAACAGGCATTAAAAACACTGGAAATCCCGTTAGACGAGGCAGTGGGGAAACAGGTCTATTCCGAATGGGAAGGGGAGCGCTTTGGCTTTGAGATCATCGGAGTAATGAAGGACTACCACTTTCGCCCCCTGAACCGAGAGCTGTCGCCTCTGACGTTGCGATACGACCAGCCTGACCGCCTCCAGAACCTCATTATCAGCACCAAGACAGCAGATTATGCTGCATTGCTCCCAAAGCTTGAACAGGCATGGGCCCAGCTTGTTCCCGGCATCCCCTTCGAGCATTCCTTCCTCGATGAAAACCTGCAGCGGCAGTATGAATCGGAGGCCAACCTGGCCAACATAATCAAAGCGTTCACACTGATCGCCATCCTGATTTCCTGCCTCGGCCTTTTCGGCCTCTCGGCTTTCACTGCCGAGCAACGGACCAGAGAGATCGGGATCCGCAAAGTGCTGGGGGCTTCTGTGGAGAACCTGGCCGGTATGCTGGCGAAAGACTTTCTCCAACTGACTATCCTGGCGGTGGTGGTAGCCCTGCCCTTAGCCTGGTACGCCATGAATAAATGGTTAACCGACTTCGCTTATCACACTTCCATCGAGTGGTGGATGTTTGCCCTGGCGGGCGCCATCGCTCTGGCGGTAGCGTTCCTGACAGTTAGTTTCCAGAGCCTGAAGGCCGCCCTGGCGAATCCGATGGAATCGCTACGGAGCGAGTGATTGACCGTCTCTAATGAGCCGGTTAAAAATGGTTGAAGGGTTGAAGGTTGAAGGGCTGAAGGGTTAAATGGTTGAAGGTTAAATGGTTGAAGGTTGAAGGGTTGAAGGGCTGAAGGGTTGAAGGTTGAAGGGTTGAAGGTTGAAGGGTTGACAAAGGGAAAACCAGAGGGTAAACTTCGGAAGTTTCTCCAGTAAAAGGATAAAACACCAAAGACATGTTTCAGAACTATTTCAAAACAGCTTTCCGGAACCTACTCAAGGGAGGCCTATATTCCTTCCTCAACCTGGCAGGAATGACAATCGGGACAGCCACGGCCATTCTCCTGTTGCTGTTCGTCTATGATGAGTTGTCCTTTGATCAATTTCACCAGAACAGCAGCCGCATTTACCGGGCATGGGCAAAGGAGCATTACGAGGGGAAGGTATTCTTCAATACCGTCACCCCCTTTATTCTGGGTGAGGAACTCCGGGATAATTTCCCCGAGATACAGCAGGTGGCGCGTTACACCACCTCTAACTTTCTGGTAAAAAAGGGGGATTTTTCCGAGCAGGAACAAGTGCACCTCGTGGAGCCGGAATTTTTACAAATGTTTGATTTTCAATTACTCCGGGGAAAAGAAAAAGAGGCCCTGAAGGATCTCCGCCAGATAGTCGTAACCGAAGAAATGGGTAAAAAATATTTTGGCGACCCCTACCCCATCGGGCAGGTTTTGACTTTACAAATGAATGGGGAATGGACTGATTTTACCGTTTCGGGTGTTATCGAAAAAGCCCCGGGCAATTCGAGTATACAATACGGGCTGCTCATCCCTTTCGAGAACACCAAAACCATATTCCCGGATGGCGCCAGGAAGAGTTGGACGAATGTTGCCGTGGAAACCTACATCCTCCTGGGCCAGGGCCAGGATGTTAGCAAACTGGAAGCCATTGTCGCCCCTTTCGTAGATGACAAGGTTGCCGATGATTACAAACCCGGTGAATATCAGGTGGGGTTTCAACCCCTGGCCGACATACACCTGGATAACGCCTTCCCCCTGGGCCTCGTCCCGGTTAGTGACGGCAATTACCCCAGGGCCTTGGCCGGGGTAGCGTTGCTCATTCTCTTGCTGGCAGGCATCAATTTCACGGCCATTTCCATCGGGCGTTCGGCAGGCCGGGCGAAAGAAGTAGGCGTACGGAAAGCCACCGGGGCCAGCAAAGGGCAATTGATGGCGCAATTCTGGGGAGAAGCCATCTTAACTTCTGCCGTTTCAATGGTATTCGCGGCCATCCTGGTGGAGCTGGCGCTCCCATTTTTCAATACTTTGGCCGACAAGCGCCTGGTGTTTGACCTGTCCCTTCAGAATGTTTTCGCCTGCTTTGTTTTAGTGCTGGTTACAGGATTACTCGCCGGCGCCTATCCGGCAGTAGTGATTTCCGGGTTCTCGCCCGTTCGTTCCTTGCGGGGGCTGGTTACCAGAATGGGAAGCGACAAACACCTCGTGCTGCGGGGGCTGGTCGGATTCCAGTTCCTGTTATCCATTTTGCTTCTAGCCTGTACGCTGGTCATGGCGCAGCAACTGCGTTTTTTACAAAATAAGAACCTCGGCTTCGACCAGGAGCAGGTAATCGTTTTGCCCTACTCTGATTCCGGGCTGCGCTTGTCGGAACTCCTGGCCGAAGGGCAGCGCACCACGGATCGATTGCAGATCGAACTGGCCGGCAAGCCGGCTTTCAAGGCATTCACCTGGTCCAATCACACCTTTGGAACGGCCGGCTGGATACAGCTCGGATATACGGACGAGAAAGCGAATGTCTACCGGGAATTTTTCCTCAATGGCATCGGCCGTCATTTCATCCCCATGATGGGCATTCGCCTGCTGGAAGGCTACAACCCCGACCCCAGCCGGAATGCCGCCGATGCCCGGGCCGTTGTCGTCAACGAAACCTATGCACAGGCATTCGGGGTACAGCCCGGGCAGCCGCTGCCTGAGCCTTTTCAGGAATACAAAGTCGCGGGAATTGCCCAAGACTTCAACTTTGAAAGCCTCCATTCCAATATCCGCCCGCTCGTCATGGCGCCCGACCCTATCGGCCTGATAAAAGCGGCTTCGGACATCAATTCCATGGATTCCCCCAATCCAAAGATTTCGGTAAAAGTAAGCGGCGACAACCTCCCCGCAGCCATTTCTCAACTCCGCCAAGCCTGGAACAAGGTGGCGCCGGAGCAGGCTTTCAACTACACTTTCCTGGATGAGAACATCGACCGGCAGTACCGGGCGGAGCGGCGGTTCAGCCAGGTGGTGCGCTATTCCACCGTATTGGCCATCTTCATTGCCTGCCTGGGCCTGTTCGGCATGGCAACCCTGGGCATAGCCCAACGGACTAAGGAAATCGGCGTTCGAAAGATCCTCGGAGCAACGACCGGGGACATCATCTGGCTGCTCAGTAAAAATTTCACCCTGCTGGTGGGTATTGCCGCCCTTTTGGCCATACCACTGGCTTGGTACTTTATGTCTGGCTGGCTCGAGGATTTTGCGTACCGGATAAGCATCTCTCCACTTACGCTTGGCCTGGCCGGCCTGGTAGCCCTGCTCTTCACCTGGCTGATCGTGGGCTGGCAGTCGGCCCGGGCGGCCCTGGGGCGGCCCGTAGATGCCCTGAGGACAGAATGATTATCGAACATAAAACCGCTGCAAAAAAACTTTAAATATGTTGACCAACCACCTCAAACTGGCCCTTCGGCATTTGCTGAAAAAAAAACTGTTCACCTCCATCAAGCTGGTGAGCCTGACGGCAGGCTTTCTGGGTTGTCTGCTGATCGGCTTGTATTTGCGGCACGAACTGAGCTATGACAGTTGTCATGAAAAGGCGGGGCGCATTGTGCGGGTTACCATGGAATACCGTTCCGGAGGAGAAGTCAAATTTACCGGTAGTACGGGCAATAGAGTGGCGCCGGCTTTAAAAACGGAATTTCCGGAAGTGGAAAATGCTACCCGCGTCATCAAATACGACAATATTCCTGTTAAATACGGCGACAAATTGTTTGAGGAGCATAATTTCTACTATGCCGATAGCACCTTCTTTGATATTTTTAGTTTTCCACTGCTGGAGGGTGATCCTAAAACTGCCCTTGCTGCGCCCAACCAGCTCGTGCTCGACGCCTCGTCGGCAAAAAAATATTTTGGCAGCGAACCCGCGCTCGGCAAAACGCTCCTGGCGAATGGAAAGGAATACCAGGTCGCCGGTATTATGGCGGACGCCCCTTCGAACACCCAGGTCAAACCGCGTTTCATCGCTTCCTTCGTTACCCATTGGGATGCGGCGGCGGATCGGGCAACGTGGTGGAACGCCAACTATGGCACTTATCTGTTACTGCATCAGGCTGAAAGCATCCAATCACTGGAGGCTAAGATCAAGCCTTTCATGCGGAGCCGGGCCAGTGAAACCGGCATGAGCGGCGATGATTATCTGACCTATCACTTCGAACCCCTGCGCGAGGTGCACCTGCGTTCCTCCGTCGAGGGCAATTTTGAACCCAACGGCGATATCCGCTACATCTATCTGCTGAGTATAGTAGGGGTGTTCATCCTCCTGATCGGCATTACTACCTATGTCAACCTGACTACCGCCGCCAGCATGGAGCGTTCGAAAGAGATCGGCGTACAAAAAATACTGGGCGTTAGTAAATGGCAACTCTTACAGCAGCATCTTGGAGAAGCCGGCCTGCTGACGGCCACCGGGCTGGTGTCGGCCGTTTTGCTGGCGCCGCTTCTTTTGCCGGGCTTCAACCGCCTGTTTGGCCGATCGCTGAGTATGGCTGTTTTGGGGCAACCTGCCTGGTTGTCAGGCCTGCTGGGACTGGCCTTGCTCGTTACCATTTTATCGGGAGCCTATCCGGCATGGATGGTGGCAAAATTCTCGCCGCTGTCCACCCTTAAAGCCGGGGACTCCCCCCAGAGAACGGGCGCCGCCTGGCTTCGAAAAGGGTTGATCGTTTTTCAGTTTGCCATTTCAACATTCCTGCTCATCAGCACCTTAATCCTGCAGCACCAAATGCAGTTCATCCGGCAGAAGAACCTGGGCTATGAAAAAAGCCATGTACTGGCTCTGCCCACCGATGGAAAGATCGTGGAAAAACTCGACGCCTTCAAATCGGAATTTCTGCGAAGCAGCATGGTGAAATCCGTAAGCCTGGCTTACGAAACACCCACTCATATCGAGGGCGGCTACGGCATTTCCAAATCCGTAACCGGCGGAGAGGAAAAGCCTGTAGCGGCCCTTCCGGCCGACGAGGATTTTATCCCCACCATGGGCATGGCCCTTGCTGCCGGCAGCAATTTTAATCGTGGGGATATTGATGCTGTCCGGCGCATGTATGCAGGCGACACTACAGTGGTTCGTTCCATCCTGTTGAATGAAATGCAAGCCGGGGCATTCGGCTGGGCGCCCGAAGAGGCCGTCAACCAGTATGTTAATTTTAATGGCAGGGCTTGCCAGGTGAAAGGTGTGGTCCGGGATTTTCACTTCGCCTCCCTGCATGAACCGGTCGGAAAGCTGGTGATTTTTCCGGATACCTGGGGCAATGTCCTGTTGGTAAAGATCAGCGGTGAGAACCTGCCCCAAACGCTGGGCCTTCTGTCGGAAAAGTGGCAAACCCTGGCCCCTCACCGGCCATTCAGCTATCATTTCCTGGATGAAGAATTCGATGCGATGTACCAGTCGGAAATTCAAAGCGCACGACTCGTCACGTCAGGTAGCGCCCTGGCTATTTTCCTGGCTTGCCTGGGCCTTTTTGGCCTGGCGGCCATCGCCGTAGTGAACCGGACCAAAGAGATCGGCATCCGAAAAGTGCTGGGCGCCAGCACGGCGGGCCTGGTCGGCTTGTTGTCCGGAGACTTTTTGAAACTCGTGGCCGTCGCTTTGCTCCTGGCCTCGCCCCTGGCTTATTATATCATGAATAAGTGGCTGCAGGGTTTCGCCTACCGCATAGACATTGAATGGTGGGTATTTGCCCTGGCGGGCCTGGCCGCGGTGGGTGTAGCCTTTTTCACAGTTAGTTTCCAGAGTGTAAAAGCGGCCCTGGCCAATCCTGTGAAATCATTGCGCAGCGAATAATGCCCGGGGCATACCTTTTTGCCATAGAACTATTGAACCAACAACGCCATGTTCCAAAATTATCTGAAAATTGCGATCCGAAACCTACTTCGCCATAAAACCATTTCTTTTATCCATCTCTTCGGACTGGCTATTGGACTGGCTACCTGTATGGCTATCCTGCTCTTTATACAGCATGAGTTAAGTTACGACCGTTTCAACGAAAAAGCAGGCCGGATCGTGCGCGTCACCTTCGGTGGTACGGTACAGGGCGAAGTGATGAACGAATCGAGTGTGATGCCCCCGGTCGCTGCTGCACTCAAGGCTGATTACCCTGAAGTGGAGGAGTCCACCCGTTTGCGGGATTACGGGTTCCCCCCTATTAAAATGGGAAAAGAAATTTTCAGGGACAATTCCTTCGCTTATGTGGACGGCAATTTTTTCTCTGTTTTTACGCTTCCGTTCATCGAGGGCGATCCGGCGACGGCATTGGAAGAGCCCAACACGGTGGTGCTTTCGGAGGCAACGGCGGCGAAACTGTTCGGCGATGAAAACCCGATGGGCAAAGTGCTGCAATTTCGCGATTGGAAGGCTGGCTACAAGGTAACGGGAGTGATAAAAGACATTCCGGATAACGCGCATTTCCGCTTCGGCCTGCTGGCCTCGATGACGAGCCTGCCGGAAGCGAGTTTACCGACCTGGATGCAGTCCAATTTTTACACCTATCTCGTCTTACAGAAAGGTTTTGACTATAAAAAACTGGAAGCCCGCCTGCCGCAGGTGGTCGAAAAATACATCGGCCCGCAGATCCAGGAAGCAATGGGAATGACTTTGGCTCAATTTCAGGAAAAGGGAAATAACCTGACGTTTCGCTTGCAACGATTAACCGATATTCATCTTTATTCCAATTTCCCGAACGATCTTTCGCCACACGGGGACGTGCGCTACGTCTGGATTTTCGGCGCCATTGCAGCCTTCATGCTGCTGATAGCCTGCATCAATTTCATGAATCTCTCCACCGCCGGGGCATCCAAACGGGCGAGAGAGGTGGGCATTCGAAAAGTAGCCGGTTCGGGCAAGGGCGAATTAGTAAAACAGTTCCTGCTGGAGTCTACCCTGATGGCCACCATTGCTATGGTTTTGGCGGCCACTCTAGTGGGAATAGCCCTGCCATTCCTGGAAGAAATTACTGGATTTTCGCTCCAAATTCGATGGGATTCGATGCCCTTCCTGTTACCAGGTTTATTGCTTTTTGCATTACTGACGGGGCTACTGGCAGGAAGCTATCCGGCCTTTTTCCTTTCCTCGTTTCAACCCAGCGCTGTTTTGAAAGGGAGCAGGCCTACTCAAAAGGGACAGGGCTTTAACAGTGCGGGTTTGCGCAGCGGGCTGGTGGTTTTTCAGTTTATCCTTTCTGTCTCGATGATCATTTCCACCGCAGTGGTTTACCAGCAATTGCAGTTTATACAAAACACAAAACTGGGCTACAACAAAGACGCTGTTCTGATTTTACCAAATTTGGGCGCTTTGGGACAAAAAGAAGAGGCGTTCCGGCAACAGCTTCGGCAAGACCCCCGTGTGTTAAGTTTCAGCACGTCCGGCTACCTGCCGGCCGGCCCCACCAACAGCAATAATTTTTTCCTTTTTGCCGACAACAACGAAACCGAAATGGTCAAAACGCTCCGCTATGATGTGGACGAACAGTACATCCCGACTTTGGGCCTTGAAATGGAAGAGGGTAGGAATTTTTCAAAGGATTTACTGGCCGACTCGGCCAGTATCATTATCAACCAGGCGGCGGCAACTGCCTTCGGCTGGGGAGAGGAACCGCTCGGACATACCCTGAAAACCAC
This sequence comes from Lewinellaceae bacterium, assembly GCA_020636215.1. GTDB lineage: Bacteria > Bacteroidota > Bacteroidia > Chitinophagales > Saprospiraceae > JACJYE01. Next base: position 16,561 of record JACJYG010000014.1, on the reverse strand, counting down.
CTTGCGAAGCAATGGAGAACAGAAAACTTACCAGGTCATTGGCGTGGTCAGGGACTTTCATTTCCGGTCGTTACACGAGCGCATTTCACCATTGGTAATGGTGTTGGGGAATTATTCCAGCCCGGCCATCCTAAAGGTCGAAACCACCAATACGCCTGCCCTGCTCAGTTCGCTAAAAGAAAGCTGGGGGAGCTTAACCGAAGAACCATTCAGCTATTCCTTTCTCGACGACCGGGTCTATGCGACTTACAAGGCAGAGCGCACTTTTGGCCTGATCCTCGGCATCTTCACGGGCCTGACCATTTTCGTCTCCTGTCTAGGGCTCTTCGGCCTGGCCATTTTTTCCGCCGAACAGCGCACCAAAGAGATCGGTATTCGAAAAGTGCTGGGTGCGACAACGGCGGGCATCGTCGGCCTGCTATCAAAAGACTTTTTGAAACTTGTTGGCATTGCGCTTGTCATCGCCTCGCCGCTGGCGTATTTTTTTATGGAGAAATGGCTGGCCGATTTTGCCTATAGGATTGAGATTTCCTGGTGGGTGTTTGCGCTGGCTGGCTTTACAGCAGTGGCTGTGGCGTTTCTGACAATAGGGTTCCAGAGTGTAAAAGCGGCCCTGGCGAATCCGGTGGAATCGCTGCGGAACGAATAATAGACCGTCTCTAATGAGCCGGTTAAAAACTGAATGGTTTTCGAGGCGGCCACCTATTCGCCAACAACATATCAAGACAAGCTGGAAAAGCTAAAAAATCAGCACCATGCTTCAAAACTATTTCAAACTTGCGTTACGAAATCTGCTGGCCAATAAGCTGGTTAGCGGCATTAATATATTCGGCTTGTCCATAGCCATCGGATGCTGTATCACAGCCTTTTTGTTTTTACAAAACTACTGGACGATCGACCGTTTCCACCTCAATGGCGGCCAGATCTTTATAGTGGAGTATGTGACGGAAAATAATGAAGCCGAAGAGGCCTGGGGTACCGCCCCCATGCCCCTGGCCGAGGCCCTCGCTACCGACTTCCCACAGGTAGAGCGAGTCGTGCGCGTGGAGGTTTTAGGCGGCAAAGCCTACCTGGGAGACAGGGTGTTCGAAGAAGCAGTTTATTTTGCTGACCCGGGGTTCTTCGATATGTTCACCTTCCCCTTAGCATCTGGCGATCCTGGCGCCCTGTCCGAACCGGACGCCATTATCTTGAGCACCGAGGCTGCCGAAAAATATTTCAAAGGGGAGGACGCGCTGGGCAAAGAACTCACCATCGCTTTTGTTAACCAGGTGAGGAAGGTATTCACAGTGAAAGGGGTGGCAGAGCCCTTCCCCCATAACGCTGGCTTCCGTTTTGATATTCTGGCCGGGTTCAACAGCCTGAAAGCTATTGGAACGGAAGGCCTTACAGACTGGGCAACTCACACCTGGGGTACTTTTGTGCAACTTCACCGGCCGGAAGATATTGGATATTTACAAAAAAACATGGAACCATACGTGGCGCTGCAAAATGCCGCCAACGAAGATATGAAGGTCAAGCGGTTCCAGTTTGACAACCTTCGCCACCCCAACCCTGAGGCATACAAGGTTTACCAAAGGCCAGCCGAAGCAGCCCATCCTTTACTCACCCTGATGTTCTCTCTCATGGCGTTGTTGATGATGGCGCTATCCTGTTTCAACTACATCAACATTTCACTGGGCTTAGCTGGCAAAAGGCTCAAGGAAATTGGCCTGCGCAAAGCGATTGGGGGCAGAAAAATGCAACTAGTATGGCAATTCCTCTCGGAAAATATTCTGTTGTGTTTCCTGGCCCTTGCCTTGGGTGTCGTTTTGACTCAGGTGGCCTTTGCTCCCCTGCTCAATTCTATAATGGTCATGCAAATTTCGCCTTCCTTAAATGATAACCTTTGGCTTTGGGTATTCCTGGCCGGCTTGCTGGCCTTTACGGGAGTAGCGTCGGGGGCCTATCCGGCTTTTTACGTTAGTTCCTTCGAGCCGGTGGCCATTTTCAGGGGCAGGCAACAACTTGGAGAGAAAAAAGGGCTGACACAGCTGTTGCTGGCGCTACAGTTTGTGCTGGCCTTCAGCACCGTAATTATTGGCATGGTGCTGATCACCGCAGGACGTTACTGGCAGGGCCAGCCCTGGGGTTACCAGCCGGAGCAGGCGTTGGTGGTCCGGCTCGATGAGGCGGGGCAATATGCCAAGTTGAAAAATGCCGCTGAGCACATGCCCTTTACCCTCGGTGTTGCCGGAGCGGCCACCCACATCGGGGAGTCAGTATTGAGGACAAGTGTTTTTATTGGCAACGAGCAATATGAAGTCATGCACTATGACGTAGGTGCAGGTTACTTCGAGGCCCTGGGGCTTCGTTTGATGGCAGGGCGCTTCTTTGACCCGCTGCGTCAAGAGGAAAACAAAAGAGAGGTAGTGGTCAATGAGACATTTGTAAAAGAGCGGCAATGGAAGGACGCCATCGGGCAGGAAATCCGTTCGGAAGGAAAGGCCTACACGGTGGTGGGAGTGGCAGAAGATTTCAAAATCATGGGTTCAGGAGCTACCCGCCCGGTAATTTTCAACCATGCTGATGAAAAGGCATTTGCCTATCTGGCCATCCGACATGAACCGGGGGTTGGCAAACAGGTAGAAACAGGTATGGAAACGGCCTGGAAACGGCTTTATCCGGAACTCCCCTTCAATTATTTCCACCAGGATGCCGTTTTTGACAGTTTCTATGAAAGCTATGGAAGCGTCTCTACCGCTTTTAGCTATCTCGCCGGGCTAGCCCTACTCATCGCTTGTATGGGATTGTTCGGCCTCGCTTCCCAAAATTACGCCAGCCGCCTCAAGGAAATTAGCATCCGTAAAGTGCTGGGCGCTTCCACCCGAAACATCATCCTTCTCGTTAACCGGGGCTTCCTCCTTATGTTGGGAGCGGCCTGCCTCATCGCAACCACACTATGTTACCTGGGCATCCAGCTTTTGGTGAATTCCGTAGACGAATTTACCGGCGCAATGAACCTGGGTTTCACCCCTTATCTATTGGCCAACCTGCTGGCCTTCTTCGCGGCAGCCCTGGCGGTTGGTGGACAGACTTACCAGCTGGCGAAGGCCGCTCCTGCCGACAGCCTGCGGGTGGAGTAAGCCCGGCTGGCCGATTCAGGCCCATTTCCGGACAACCGCTGTTCGGTTTCGGACACTTTTCTTGCGGTGTTTACACTATTCGACCGACATAAATGACTGTAAAACAAAGATTTAACTAACTGGCACGGGTGTTGTATTTTCAGTAAGCACAAAGATGTACCAAAAACACCCGTACTGGATATGACAAGGAAGCGTTTTGAAATCACCCTGCTGCAATTCCTGAGAGCCCAGGCCGGCTTGCCGGAGCCGGCCCTGGTTCTGGCCTCCGCCCTGCTCATCGGCCTCACCTTGTTCACAGCCTGGCAGAGCGGCAACTGGCGGGCCTGGCCTGACGACATTCCGGGGGCGGTGGTTAGCCTGGCAAAGGAATTCCTCTATTCCAGTTTGTATGATGCCCTGAAACCACTGTTGGCCGCCACGGCTGTCCGGGGATTTGGTTTAGCAGCAAAGGCCTGGAAAAGCTATATTCCTGCATCGCTTCCAGCTGGCTTTGCTGAAGATGGCTTTGCAGCGCCTGCCGACGGCCCCGGCCAATCCGGTGAAGGCGTTTCGGAGCGCGTAAGGGGAATGGCTGAGTTGCAGCAGGTAACGATCAGTTCGAACGCACCCGGCGCCTTTTCCCTAACCTTCCGCAGCCTGTTACCGGCCGGTGAGGCTTCCGCCAGGGCAACCGCATTTAAAACAAACCGGCAGCAGGATTATGAATCCTGGACGCATTCTGTCCTACCAACCCAGGCAGTCGTCTGACGACTTAACCAGGCAGGCATCTGATCCAAAAATAGTTAAATGCGATTGCCCTGATGCTTCCGCCGGTTCAGCCAAAATTGTTTCTGCTATTTGGTATCTTTACCCCTTATGGATGAACATTTGGACCTTGAAAGCCTCGCGCCATACCAGGACAAAGACATACGGGCGGTGCTCGATGCACTCCAACAGCATCAGTCATTCCTGAATATGCTGCGCTTTGTAGATGCGGAGGCATCGCAGGAAAGCCTGATGCAACTCCTGAACAGCATCGGCTCCATCCGGGATTTTCAGCATAGGGTAGTCAAACCCTGGCTGGAGCATTTCTTTCGGCAAACCATCGATGAGCTCACCAGCTCCGGCATCGAAACACTGGAGCCCGGACAGGCGCACCTCTACATTTCCAACCACCGGGACATTATCCTCGACTCCGCCATACTGAACGTGCTCCTGAATGATCACGGCCTGCCTACCGCCGAGATCGCTATTGGCGACAACCTGCTGAAATCGGGTTTGATCCGCGCCATCACCCGGCTCAATAAGATATTTACCGTCGTACGGAATGCTCCACCGCGGGAAATGTACCGGCATTCCCGGCTCCTCTCCGCCTATATCCGGGACCGGGTCGCGAACAACAAAACTTCCATCTGGCTGGCCCAGTCGGAAGGCAGGGCCAAGGACAACAACGACACCACCCAGCAGGGCCTGCTCAAAATGCTCAACATGAGCCATGAAGGAAGCTTTGAGGAAGGCTTCCAGGCCCTGCACATCCGCCCCATGTCCCTCTCCTATGAGTACGACCCCTGCGACCGGTTCAAACTAAGAGAATTGCTGGCCAAAGCGGAAGGCCGGAAATACGAAAAAAAAGAAAACGAAGATTATCTGAATATCGAAACCGGAATTACCGGATACAAAGGCCGGGTGCACCTCAGCATACAGCCGGAGCTGCAGGAAGAGATCAATCAGCTGGGCCCTATCGGCAATGTCAATGACAAGGCCACTGCCTTGGCCGCCATGATCGACCGCTCCATTTACCGCTCCTACCGCCTGTTCGACAACAACTACGCCGCCTTCGACCTGCTACATGCTACGGATCAGTGGAAGGATCATTACAGCAAAGAGAAAAAGGAAGCTTTTCTGGCCTACCTGGACAAGCTTTGCAAGGGGCATCCTCCCAAAGCCCGGGAGATCCTGCTGAGGAAATATGCCTATCCGCTGATCAACCGGCAGAAAGGAAGCATGGATCACCAGATTAGCGTATAAATTATTCTTATTTATTTTTCGTTTGTAACTATTCATCATGCCAGGGCAATCGCGTTTAAAAATGGCAGCTCATTTCTGCGTCCCAGCGGGACGCAATATTGGTAAAAACACTTCCGTTCGCTAGAGACTCCGCCTTCGCCTGGCTTCGGCGGACAGGGTCTGTCTCGATGCGGAATAACGAGCCAGTCTCTAGTGCTGCGGGGAAAAAATCAATATTTTCTTTTTCCAAGCTTGCCATAGAGCCTCGAGAACTCAGGGCGTAATAGGAAATTACACCCTGAGAGCCGGGCGGCCAGTGGATGTCAGGGTACAGTTTCTCCCCGGCAGCCGTAGCCTTTGGCGAAGGCTGCCACTGTGCCCTGACTTATCTGAGAAAAACCCAGACCCCTTCCCTCGGATTTTATTAATTCTTAACCCACGGCACTACCGACTGACGTGGATAGGCAGGCCAGCAATTCGCAAGTCAGAGATTTGCAGGTTTAGCCGTATCGGGACACAGTCCCTCACGAACGTTTTTTTATTGATTCTTGAGCCGCAGCACCACCGAGGGTGAATAATTATTCCCTTCAACTTTTTCTGCGGTTTACATTAGGCAGGCCCTAGCCGCACTGGACGGGTACTATTTAAACAGCACTATTTTTTTTGTGAATAATTTCGAATTCATTTCAACATTGACAAAATATATTCCATTTTCAAAAGTGCTTAAGTCGATACTTTTAACTCCTGAATAAATTCTATTCTCTTTTTCACAATAAACTTCCTGACCTAAAGTATTTACAATATAAATATTGCAAGCTTGAGCGTTTGCTTTAAAATCGATATTTATTTTATCATGAGTTGGATTAGGGAAAACAGAAAATGTGTTTGAAATTCCAACAAACTCGGTTCCTGTAATCGAAGGAACCCAATCTATTACAACGTCCGTAAAATTAGCGTCATCGGCAGGCGTTAGATGAGCCGCTGTCCCGCTCTTGGTAAAAGGGAAAGATTTTGTCACTTTGCTGGAGCCATGAGACCAGCATTCTTCAATAGTAATTTTGTAATCGCCATCCGGCAAAAGCGTTCCGCTTAAATCCGTTCCATCCCAGGTCAATGATTTAGTTGCATAAGTGGTGAGCGTTGCCCCGGTAATGGCGTCTACTACATTTTGATTGGAATTGGCTTTCCAGTTAGGTAAATGATCATTTGTACCATTACCCCAATATCTGAATTTGGTTCTGATAAAACCGTTGGCGCTATTTTGAATCCATACCGCTAATACATGTTTTGAACCCCAGCTCCCGGAATGGGCAACTGGAGTAAAAGTAAAAGATAAAGTCCCGGCGGTTTGAGCAGTTGAAAGATTGGGCAATGACAAGCCTAAAAGAACAACTAATGGAAGTATATATTTTTTCATATTCTGTTATTTAAATTACTCTAAAGCTAGGCATACTTTGTTAAAAAGCAACGGTAACCCTGCTTTTTAACACTACCGGAAAACTACTCCCAACATCTCTAAAATTCCTAAATGAGTCTAAAGCCAGGATGTAGCCCTGGATCGACATTCCATAATACCATACCAGATAGGGGCTTTGCACCGTTTTCTTCATCTATATATGAAAAACCGTATGCTAAAGCCCATTTTACCCGCCATCTTTGCCCTCTTGTTTTCTGTTTTATCCGGAATAAGCGCCCTGGCGCAGCAGCCGCTAAACCTCGATTTTGAACGCCTGAGCGTAGAAGGAATGGCCCGCCCCTGGGGTTGGGCGGTGTTTATGCGGCCCGAAGGCTGCACCGCTTCCCTCGACAGTACGGATACCTTCCGTGGCCAATATAGCCTGCGCTTTTCCAACGAGGGCGAAGGCGAGCAAAGCATGGGCTACTGGCTCTCCCCCTACGAACTGGCCGGCCAGAAGATCACCCTCAGTGGTTGGGTGAAAACAAACAAAGCCGACGGCTTTGCCCAACTCAGTTTGTCCGCCTACGGCGACAATGGCCTGATCAGCGAAGCCAGAAGCGAAGCATTCAAGGGGGTTGCCGGCTGGCAGCCCTTTGAACTGGAATTTTCAGAAAGCAGCCCCGCCCATTCCTTCTTCCTTATTCTGAGCAATAGTGGCGGTGGCGACGCCTGGTTCGACGGCTTCCAACTTTCGGTAAATGGGAAGGAAAAAAACAGTGTGGAAGTGGCGGATGATTTCAGTAGAGAACAATTGGAATGGGTCCAGGCCAATAGTTCCTCTATTGGTAGTTTCCAGCCGGTGAAGATGGGCGAAACGCCCGATTTTAGCAGCCTGGAGCCCTTCCGGCAAGCCATCGGCGACGCCAGGGTCATTGCCCTTGGAGAATCAACCCATGGGACAAGCGAATTCTTCCAACTCAAACACCGCCTGCTGCAATACGCTGTACAGGAATTGAATGTGCGGGTATTCGCCATCGAGGCCAACCAACTGGAGGTGGAAAAAGTAAACCGCTACGTGTGTGATGGGAAAGGCAAGGCTACCGAAGTGATCAAGGCGATGTTCAAGGTTTGGAATACAGCCGAAATGCTGGAACTCATCGAGTGGCTGCGCGCCTACAACCTTCAACACCCAGCCAGCAAAGTAGAATTCGTCGGCTTCGACCTGCAGGACCCCAGCCTGCCCATGGACAGCCTCTCTCACTTCCTCGCCGGGTGGGCCCCAGGCCTGCGCCCACTCGTAGACAGCCTGCAGCATCCATACCGGGAAGCCTGGCGGGCGCAATACTACCCACAGGCCGCCGACAGCGTGCGGGCGGTATGGAAGGAAAATGCAGAACAAGTGCTCGCGCTGATGTCCGGCCACGAGCAAGCCTGGATGCAACGAGCACTTACCACAGCGGATAAGAAGCGGGTGGCCTGGGCGCTTCAGAATGCCCGGGTGGCCTTCCAGGCTGCTGATATTGCTTACGATCAGACGGTGAGCCGGCGGGATACGTTTATGGCCGAGAACATCCGTTGGATACAGTCTATGCGCGAGCCCGGCGTGCGTATCCTCGTCTGGGCCCACGATTCCCACATTGCCCGGGGCGATGCGCCCGATAACCGGCTCAACTATTTCGGCGGCAATGGCATGGGCCGTTACCTTTCCAAACTATACGGAACCGATTACCGGGCCTTCGGCCTATTTACCTACGAGGGGCAGTACAGCGCTACCATCAGTTTTTACAACCATACCGTCGTGCCCGTAGACGCCATGACGGCTCCCCGGGGCAGCTTCGACGAAGCCCTGCACCGGCTGGCGCAGGAAGCGGGAGTAAACGCCTTGTTCCTGAACCTGGCCCCGGCGCTGGCCCTAGAGGACAACGGCTGGCTGCTGCAGCCTCGGCCGGTCCGTTTTGTCGGCTACGCCGCTGCCGATTTTGACTACGGTGCTGTAATGGCCGTTCCGTATCAATTTGACGGTTTGTTTTTTGTGGATAAGAGTGGCGCGTCGAAGATGCTGCGGTGAATAGTGTTATTGAGTAGCAGCCGCTTCATCGTAAACTGCTAGCTTTCAGCGACTTTCTCATTAAATACGCAAATTAATTTGCCCGTCACGGTCATTCCCGGCCACTCTGGAAGCCCGAAGGCCGGCGCCTAAAACTTATAACTATACCCTATCCGAACCACCTGAGTTTCGTAGTAATCCGTGCTGGTATAGCTAAAGTCATTCCCATCAATTTCCTTTCTGATCACCATGGTATTGAGCAGGTCGGTAGCATTGAGAAAGAGCTCCCCTTTCCCTTGCTGGATACCCTTTTTCATACCTGCGTCCAATGAAAACCTCGAGTCAATCGTACCTTGGGGGATAATATCCGGAGCTAAGTAAATAGCGGTTATTTGGGCATCAAAATTCCCGGAAAAACGAAAAACAGCATTCAATTTGATGTTCCCGGACACGATCTCCTGTTGTCCCGAGCTAAAGGTGTTCTCAACCGGGTATTGGTTGACCACCGTAAAGGCGTCTATTTGATTGTGGTAAGCGTTGACATTCATATTCACGGATATTTTCTCCGATAGATCCTGTGAAAGGGCCATTTCCAATCCCGTGTTGTAACTGTTATTGACATTCTGGAATATGGTGTAGATCAGGTTGCTGCCCGGCACGGTGGTGGAGATGCGGGTAATGGCGCCATCGGTCACACGGTGGTAGGCTGCCGCATAGTAGTAGCCCTTCTCCCATACATTTTTATACCCCAACTCAAAGGCATTGGTGAATTGAGGCTGCAGAGCGGGATTACCGACCTTGATAATCTCCGCATCATCGTATTTGGGAAAAATCCGGATATCCACTTCGTCAGGCCGGTCGACTCTTCGGTTGAAGAAAGCGGATAGCTTGTTCCGGCCATTCAAATTGTAAGTCACCCTTGCATTGGGAAAAGGTTGAAAATAATCGTACCCATCACTTGAATAAGTATTGTGGTTCGGGTCCACTTCATACTGCAGCTTGACATACTCCACGCGCAACCCAATCTCCGCTTCGAGCTTTCTGCTTTGGTAGGTGTAGTTCCCATAGACAGCCGGGATGGTTTCCTTATAGGTAGCTTTACCATCTGCATCCGGGTCGAGCGGTGAATTAAAGCCCGGAAAAAACTGCATGTCGGTGGGTATCGTCCGCCTGCGGAATTTAATCCCGCTTTCCAGGCGGCCGTGTTTCAGGGGGCGTATGTAATCGACATTGAAGTCGGCCACCCGCTGATCCGCGATCAAAGCAAAGGATTCTTTACTGGTGTAATCCGGCAAGGTATTATCGAAAAAGTATTTTTCATCCTCCCGGTCGAAGGTATAGTTAAAACCGATATCCAGCCTATGGCCGGGTTGCCTGAACTTGTGCTCATATGCGGCGGAAGCCATGGCGGCGGTCAGTACCTCATCTTCCAGGAATTGCCACAACCGCAGCCTTTCGGAAAGATCTTCGTTGAAAAAAGGCTGGTCGCCACGGTCCATGATGCTTTCCCTGCTGAATAAGCCCGAGACGGTAAGGCTGTTGTGTTCGCTGATAAACCAGTCCAGGCCGGCTTTAGATGAGAAAAAATTGGTGTTGCGGTTGCGTTTGAGTTGCTGCCGGATCACCGTACCATCATTATAGGTGCGGGTGACAAATTCATTTTTGTTGAGGGTTTCGGTGTAGAGGTTATCGGCTTGTAAAAAGAGGTTGACCTTGTTCTTTCGGTAGTTGGCCGACAAGGATGGATTGACCTTGGGGGTATTTTGGTATTGGGGGCGAATATTGGGCAGGTTTTCTTTCCGCACCCATAAAGCGCCCAGTCCCGCCGTGAGGCCCACTTTCCCGTTAAATCCATTTTGATCCTCCTTATTCAGGATAATATTGATAATCCCGGCATTGCCATTGGCGTCAAACTTTGCCGAGGGATTGTTAATGATCTCGATTTTATTGACTGCCGAGGCGGGAAGGTTCTCCAATCCGTTTTGGTTTCCAAAGCCGGTGATCGCGGTCTGCTTGCCGTCAATTAAGATCATGACCTGGTCATTGCCTCTCAATTGCACTTTGCCGTCCTGGGTAGTTACGCCCGGCAGGTTGAGCATCGACTGCAATACCGAGCCGCCGCTTTGGCTCACATTATCTTCCAGCGAATAGGTTTTCTTATCCATCTTCCCGCTCACCGCCCCCTGCTCGGCCGTGACGACCACCTCGCTGAGTTGCTGGACATTTTCTTCCAGCAAAAGCACTCCAAGGTCGAAGTAGTCAGAGTTGGAGCCGACAAATAGTGGATTGGCGTATTTGTTGAATCCGATAAAGGATGCTTCCAGCAGGTAATCGCCGGGCTTGATCTCCGAAAAGGTAAACAGGCCCGCTTCATCAGTAATGGTGCCGCTGACCAGGCTGGAGTCGGTTGCGCTTTTGACCACGACATTCACGAAAGGCAGGGCTTCCTTAGTAGCCTTGTCTTTTATAGTTCCCGATACGGTGACCGATGATTGTTGCGCCAACAGGCCTAGCGGCAATAGGGATATCAGGGCAATGGTTGTCCTAATACAATGCTTCATTTTCTTCTGTTTTCTATTTAGAGCTTGTTCAAATTTCATCCTTCGGGCTGAAAAAGTCCCTTTTTCGCTTATACTGCGTTGTCGAAATGGTCACGTACCTAAGGGTATGCTCCCATTTCGACGCCTTGTCTAAGCAAAAAATGAATAATTTTCATCTCCAAAAACGAAATTTGAACAAGCTCTTAGTGATTAGTTGCCGGGCGCAAAGGTATTGTTTGATTCTGAAGGAAATTTGGAATGGCGGGATGGTTCTATAACGAAGTGTAAATAGGAAAAGAATAATGATCAGAGTAGGCATGTTAGCATTATGGGGCCTTGCTATTATGGCAATCTTCTATAGGGGGAAGTCTTGAAGATGCCCAAGCCATATTTCGAGGAGTCCCCCTGCACTAGTGGATATTGAACCCAAAAGTCAGTTGAAAAGCCGACATGGAATACTCGTGCCGGGATGCGGGCTCCCACACCATATTTCCAAACTCATCGAAATCGAACCACTGGGTTTCCACCACGGCCCCCGGCAGGTAAAACACACTCATGCCCAGAGTGAACGCTTTTCTGAACCGCCATCCAAGATGGGTATTGAAAAAGGGGTAGCCGCCGGGGATATAACGCGTCTCACACGAGCAATCATTGGGAATCGTATAATTCCAAGCGAAACCCAGATCGACCCTCCCCACCAGGTGTTTTCCGGGAACGGCCCGGTAACTTAGTCCGCCGCCGCCAAAACTTTCAGGATAACCATCAAACTCCGAATAGCCTCCAATATGCACCCCAAGCCCTACCCATTGATTCAATTGGTAGCCAAGGCCCAGTTGGGTGCTGAGATGAAAATCATCGTCGGGGAAAAAACCGATATGCCCGGATGCATATATAGCCGGCAGTGAAGGGAAAGATTGGGAAAAAACTGGAATGGCCCCAAGCAGCACCAACAAAAAAAGGATCGTTTTCATCGATTCAACTTTTGCATTTTTAAGAACTTGTTTAAAATTCGTTTTTGGGAATGAAAAGGATTCATTTTTTGGTGAGACAAGGCTCTTTTTGAAGTGCATACCTGGAAGGTATGGACAAAAAAAGGAACGAAGTATCACCGAAAAAGGGGCATTTTCAACCCGAAGTATGAAATTTAAACAAGTTCTAAAGTAAAGAAAATTTTTGTTTTAAGCCGGGTTAGGCCCTTCGTAAACCGAGAACGTGATCTGGCTTCTTAACTGAGGCCTCGTAAAGCAGGGATTTCATTCCGTGGAGACTGTTCTCTCACTTGTTACCAAACTTCACCAGTCCCCAAACGCCAAGTAGCCACAATGCATTAGCAAGCGGCCAGAATATTTCCAAATTATAATACAGGGCTTGGGCAGTTATGAGGGATGGGACCGCTAATATTAAAGCCAATCCAACCCACCAGGGTGCTATTTTTTTTCTAATTACAGCTACACCTGCAATGATCCAGGCGAAGAAAAAGCACCAATTATACAGGAATAGCCCAGCCAACCATATTAAAGTAGCTTCCGATTCCAATCCATCATTAATTGCCTTAGGATCCAGCCCTGAACTAACAAAACCGGCAGCTAGCCCTCGAAAACCAGAAATAAAGGCAATGAAAGCTGAACCCAAAACACCCAGTACCGTTACCACGATTCCTGTGTTGGGAGACCGCTCTGCAATGCTTTGCCCCATGAAAATGAAGGTGGCCACAAAAAAAGGAACACCAATCGTCATAATCAGGCCTTCGTATGAACTGGCCCAGTTAAGTTCTCCTGGAAGCGTTCCTATTCCAACAGCCCTTACTACCGAGGCAATAAAAAAGCATAACGGCGCAACTAAGGCAAGCATGGGCAATCGCCTTTTAAAAGTTCTTACCCATTTGTCATTTTGGTTTTCCATCTGTTTTGTTTTGTTTTAAGTTACTTATTTCATTTGCCAAAAATATCCATCGGGCAAAATGTTAAGAATCTCATTTCTTTCTTTTGATCCTTCTTTAGGAACTTGTGCTTTTTGGGCTTGGCTTAAAGGGGTTGATACCCTGTATTAGCGGCCTGTTATTTTTGTCAGTATATATTTTTCTGGTTCAACTTAACCGCGGTTTGACCATAGAGGGTGAAAGACCGGAAGTCATCCTTCTTTAAGAACGAAACTTCGACACCGGTATTTGGGTGAATGAAATCAAGTCCTTCGCCAATAACAGGTACGAGCTTATACTCGTCCCCATTAGGAAAATAGAGTGAAACTGTATTATTGCTTTCATCAAATGTGATGGAAAGATCTATTTGATCGTTCCACTTGTATTTACCGGATAACTCCTTTAAAACTTCTGGCGCTACTTGTTTCCGCTGAACACTTGTTTGCTTAAACTGCTTCCAGTCATATACCTGTGAGGCTGATAAAAATAATTCGTTCCCCAGGGCCCCTCCATTATCTGAATTAATCAAATAAACCAATCCATTTCCGCTCGTAAGGCTTATTGTCATCCCCGTACGGTAACCGGCGTTGCCTCCATAGTGAGTGATTGAAATATCATCACCAGAACGGTTCAACAGGAATCCATAAACATGGCCGTCTCGTTCTTGGCTTATTATCGATTTAATATCAGACTGTGAAAATATCGAGCTATTGCCTTGATACGCATTATAAATTTCAATTAGAAATTTAGCCAGATCAATAGAGTTGCTCCAAAGCCCCGCCGCCGCTTGCTCCGGATAGTTTCTCCATCCGCCTTCTATGACCGCTCCTGATTGAGTGTGGCCTTTGGCTACCAGAATAGAATCCGAGGCGGATAATGGTTGTGTGAACTTTGAGTGTTTCATTCCAGCGGGTTCAAGGATCCATTTTTGCATGATGTTCGAGAACTCATCCTGGAATAGGCCTTGAAGAGCCAGTTCAGCTAATGTGTAGCCACCACCGGAATAAGCCAGTGTTTCATTAGGCGGTGCGATAACCTCTATGGCAGGGGAATTAACCCCAGCACTACCCCTTAAAATATCCAGATCAGAGGGCATCGGTAGATCTCTGGCATATCCCTCATATCCACCAGGACTGATCCCTGAAGTATGGGAAAAGATATTGCGGAAGGTAACTGGATTCTCAGCCGTTTGTTTGCCTTGGGGTAATACAAAATCCTTCAGGTATTCCTGGATGTTTTTATCCAGGTCGATTTTACCAGCAGAATGCATGCGTAATGCTGCAAGAAAAACCACGGGTTTAGACAATGATGCTGCCTGGAAAATGCTCGAACAGTCCAGTTTTTGTTCTTCGGGAAAATCCGCATTCTGATAAATGTCTGCCCACTCAATCCTACCTTGATTTATTACCGCAAGAGATAATGCCGGAATATTATACTCCGACATTCTATTTGCAATAGAGCTCAAATTTTCCGGCTCTCCCAAAAACTTCACTTGCTCGCGAATTCCTTCCTCAAGTTGAACTTTTTTTTCAAGTGATTTTTCTTGGCTAATGCAATCTCCCTTAATGCCCTGCATACTTGAATCCTTGTTTTGAAAGGTGCAGGAACTCATAAAAACCAAAACAAAAAAATGAAGAATTAATTTATTCATAATTGATGTTATATGTTTAATCAGGATTTCATTGTAAAGATTTAGAGCGTTTCTAAAATTAATCCTTTCACTAATATGAGCGCCTTCCTTCGCCGGGCTTCAGCTATTTTTCGGCACGTATCTTCCAGATATGCGCCGAAAAATGAGCTTCGCGCGGCTTTGGAATCCATCTCATATTAGAAGAAAAACTAAATTTAGACACGCTCTAGGTGCTCTCCCTGGGGCGCCGAAAATGCCTGGTTTCACCCTAACCCTGAAGCTTGCCCGGCTGAAAAGACGGGACACGAACTCCTGAACACTACCTATTTTTTGGATCAAAATCCACCATCCATTCAATCCCGTATTTGTCTCTAAACATACCAAAACAAGAACCCTCAGGGCTTTCCTCAATAGGCACTTCAATTTGACCACCTAACGAAAGTCCATTAAATAATATGACGGCTTCCTCTTTGCTTTCCGCGCTTATTGAAATTTTACTTCTGTTTTCGTTTTCATTCGTTCGTCCCATTCTTTCCGGGACATCATTCGCCATTAAAAAGTTATTCCCAATGGGTAGAGCAATGTGCATTATTTTATTTGCCTCATTTTCTGACACCGGGAATTCTGGACTAGAAATGTCTTTGAAACGGATAATTTTTGCGAACTCTCCGCCAAAAACTGATTTGTAAAATGTAAATGCTTCTTCAGCATTTCCGTTGAAGTTAATGTGAGGATTGATCTTTGCCATTTTATTTTTTAGTTGCTAAATTTAATACTAATTCTATAGTGGTGTTAGTCAGTAAGTGTCGCTGTACGGGACAGGTAGTGAAAAAAACCACCGTCCAATTTACAAAAAATCCCCTTCACGCCGCCCTCCTGCACCCCGAAATACTGTACAACCAGCCATTTCCCCCTGCGCTAAGGCGCACCTTGCCGGCCCTGATGTCAAAATCCAGGGCCATCGGCCAAGCCGCTGGGAAGGGGGCGCTTTTGCCCCGCTTCGTGATCTTTGCATTGCTCCAGTGTAATGGCAGGGGAGCGGAAGGGGTTTTAACTTTTGGTTTTGGTTTTGGGGGGGGCTTAATGGGGTTGATGCTTTGTTGTGCACAGTATTTTTTCTATTTATTCATTTTCGGTTCTAAAACATTTTTGATTCCCCATTTACTCAGTTCTCGGAAAATTGCTCTTAAACTTTCGCCCTTCTCTGTCAAACTATAAATTACTTTTGGTGGCACTTCTGCAAAAACTTTCCTATTAATTAATCCGTCGCTCTCCAATTCCCTTAATTGCTTCGTCATCATTCTTTTACTGCAATCCGGTATCATCCTTTGAAGCTGTCCAAACCTATTTACGTCAACGGAAATAAAATAAAGAATTAATGGTTTCCATTTTCCACCGAACACTTTTAAAGTGCTACTAACTGGACAACCTCCATATTTCTTTACTTGTTCAACCATGTTGTCGAACTTTTTTGAATTTATTTCCACTTTTTTCATGCTATAACTAATTGATTGTCAATAACAGTTACAATAATGTTACTATAAAACAAATATGTTACTACTTGTAATAGTAGATACTAATGTATTGTTTTGCAATCATTAATTCAACCAAAAGGTGTAAAAATGGATGTAAAAATTTTAATGCTGTCGATTTTATTCTTCGCAGCAAGTTGCAGTATAAATAAAAACACTAATCAATCACAAAATAAAAAATCAGTTTATATGTACGAATTAGCAATCAACCAATCTAAAGACGGACAACATCAGACTTTTTTAGATACCAGAGCAAAATTTGTTGAAGTGCTTGGCAAACAAGACGAAACCCTCAACGAAGGTAAGTGGCAACCTTTCTTTACTGTTGTTCCTGATATGAACCTCGATAATATCCTTATCGGAATGACCCATTGGAATTCAATG
>JACJYG010000013.1:97500-152268 GCA_020636215.1 Lewinellaceae bacterium | reverse complement strand
TTGCCAGCGGCGGGCAGGAATAGAATCGCTGATTGGTGGCTCAAAATTCGCATGAGCTATAGAAAAACCAGCGCCACCCGTGTTGTGCGCGCCTATGAGGAAAAGTATGAGCTCCTTTCGCAGCAATTGCAGGAGCACTGCATTACTATGGCCGAGCTGCAACTCTTCCTGCGCGCCTTCAAGGCCGAACAGGTGTTGGAGGTCTGGGTAAAAGCCTCGGAGGACAGGGGGCTTCAACTCCTGCTGGAATATCCCTTTTGCCAAACCAGCGGCCAGCCGGGCCCCAAGCGGCGGGAAGGAGACAAACAGATCCCGGAAGGAATTTACCACATTAACCGCTTTAACCCCGAGAGTAAGTTTTACCTCTCCCTGGGCCTGAACTACCCCAACGCTTCCGATCGCATCCTGGGCGACCCGGAGCGGCCAGGCCGAGACATCTTCATACACGGCGGCTGCAACACTGTTGGGTGCATCCCCATTACCGATGACAAGATCTGCGAACTCTACGTGCTGGCTGTCGAGGCAAAACAAAACGGGCAGGCCGAGATCCCTGTCCTTATTTTTCCTTGCAGGATGACGGCCGAGAAACTGGCGGCCATCGTTCGGCAGTATCCGGAACACGAGCAGTTTTGGAATGATTTGAAGATAATTTTTGATAAATTTGAAGGCGGCCAGGCCTTACCTGCTATAGAAATTACCGCGGATGGCCGTTATTCCCTTACGCGTTCTTAATCCCACAGCTTATGGAATACAATAGCGCTACCGGAATGCTTTTGCTCATCATTACCGGCCTGATCACCTATAAAGGCTTTCGGGACAATGCCTTTATGGAAGCATACCTTTTTGAAGTCGACCGAATTCTGATCGACAGAGAGTGGAAACGGCTTATATCTTCAGGGTTCCTCCACGGGAGTTGGCTCCACTTCGGTTTCAACATGATCGCGATGTTGTCCTTCAGTTTTTCACTGGAACTGGCGTTTGGGGTGTGGAAGTTTCTGGGCCTTTATTTCTTTAGTATGATCGCCGGAAACCTGCTGGCCTTGTACATTCATCGGAATCACGGGGATTATCGGGCGGTGGGCGCTTCCGGTGCAATTAGTGGGGTGATCTTTGCTTCTATTGTCCTGTTTCCGGAAGGCTCTATTTCTTTTATTGGGTTGCCTTTCGCTATCAAAAGCTGGATCTTTGGACTGGCCTTCATGTTGGTGTCTATCTTCGGCATCAAAAAACAGGCGGATAACATCGGCCATGAAGCCCACCTCGGCGGCGCACTCGCAGGGGTGGCGGGCATACTGGTTATCGAGCCCGGCTTGTTCCTGCAAAACTGGTGGGTCGTTCTTTTGCTGGTATTGCCTACCGTGGCCTTCCTGCTTCTCATAATCCGCAACCCGGCCGTGCTGATGATCGATAGCTACTGGGGTGAAAACCTGAGCCGAAGCCGATGGCAGGGTCGCCGGCGAAAACCCGGCATGAGCCCAGAAGCGGAAATGGACCAACTGCTGGATAAGATCCGCCATCATGGCATGAACAGCTTAAGCCGAAAGGAGCGCAAACGGTTGAAGGAGCTCAGGGAGGAACTGAAATGAATGGTTATATGGCTGCAAGGTTGAATGGTTGCGCTCCGGGCAAGGCCATTGAGTGGAGCCGAAACAGCCACTTCCAATTATCGGATTACCTTCAGGTTTTCTGTATTTTGAGCCAAAACTTCATATGGCATACAACGAACAACTAGCCAACCGCGTCCGGGAACTCCTCGTCGGCCAATCCGATGTTGAAGAAAAAAACATGATGGGGGGGCTGACCTTTATGGTTAACGGGAAAATGTGCGTCGGGGTGCTCGGGGATGATCGGGGATGAACTAATGTGCCGCATCGACCCTGCTGTTTATGAAACTGCCCTGGAAGAAAGGGGCTGCAGGGAAATGAATTTCACCGGGAAAACAATGAAAGGCTTTGTTTTTGTTAGTGAAGAAGGAACGGATACGCAGAAAGGCCTCGAGTACTGGGTAGGCCTGGCGCTGGTGTTCAACCCCCGGGCAAAGGCATCCCCAAAGGCGAAGAAGAAATAAGCTGGGGCGGCTGCAGCCAGTCATTTCCTTTATTTTCTGTAAATTACCGGCCGATATTCCAAATGGTACTTTCCGTGGAAGGGATGAAGTTGGTAGGCCTCCGCTAAACCTCCTCAACTTCCTCCACCTTATCAACTTCTAAACAAAGGTAAGTCCCAATTTACGAAACCCCAAGCCCATGCGCATTGAAGTATCCGGTGTCGGCCGCGCCCTGTTGACCAAAAAAGCAACGGGCCTGGAGCTACAAATTCCCATCGCCCTGCACACCAGCGAACGGGAAACCGGCCTTTCTCTGGAGTCTATCGAACAAACCATTGGTGATAAAAAGCTGGCTGAACTGGACCTGCTCGACGCAGCCGGCCAGGAGGTGCAACGCCTGCCGTTACTACCCAATACCCGCAATGGCCTCAGCCTGCGGGCCGGCAAGCTGCCGGAAGGGTTAATCGACCTTGCAGGGCGGCAACTGAGCGCTGAACTGGAATTTAAATTTCTTTCCGAAAACGGCGCCGAAACCCTTATCCCATTCGTTTTAACAGCAAAATTAACCGATACGACCGAGGCCGGGCAATATGCTCTGTCCGACATCCATCTGAAGCGAACCGCCCGCACTACCTTCTTTTTAAACCTCGTGCTTTTCGCCCTGCTCATCCTGATCCTGAACCTGTGGGCCAGCCAGAACAACGATGTGTATAATCAATTGCTGCCCTCTTTTCCCAGCAGCATCATCCTGACCTTCATCGCCGTTTTCCTGGGGATTAACCTGCCGGAGCTGAAGAATATTTTTTCTTCCCTGCGAGCGGCCAAGGACTTTTTCAACACCTCGGAATTTTACTTCCAGCGCGATACCATCCGGCTCCTAAATAGCCGTCTGGCTTCCGGAGTTTTACTCGGAGGCACCGGCCTGGCGGCCTACCTTTTCCTTTGGTTGCTCTTTCCGGTCAGCCTTGATAGTGGCAACGAGGCTATCGTCCCATTCGCTCCCGGCCCTCAGCCAGGGGAGTATCAGTTGGTGAAAAACAAAAAAGCCTATTGGAAAGACCTCCACAGGCTGAAGTACTCCCTCCGGCCTTCCCGGCCACAGCAAGCCTATCCGGCAAGCCTGTTTGAAGTGGCCAGTACGCCCGATATTTCAATTCCTCTTCAATCCTTCTGGGACGCCGCCAGCGTTCGGTCCCGGGAGAAACGATATCAGATCGATGCATCTTTTATTGGCTGCTACCGCTTTGAGGGAAACGAAAATACTTACACTATCTCCCAGATCGCCCGGAAATGCGAAGAAGAGCAGCAGGAATGCTTCTGCCGTATTCTGGCTTTTATCCAGGATAATAATACGGAGGATTGGGATGGAGAGTCTGATATTGTGTACGATAAAGGGGTCTTCAAGGATAGGAACAACCTGACAGGGCTCACAGAACCGGCCACCGCCAAGAGGCTTCAACCGGTGCTGTTTCGTTTATCTCAAATTGAGGAAAATGAATTTCAGCCTTATGGAAGCCCGATAGACAATCCCTTTATAAAAGCCCTTGGGGAAGAAGTCGCTGAACTCAACCAACAGGGGTACGGCCTGACAAGAGATACGCTCATCCGTTTTATCAACAATAGCTATCAGGAACTGGCGGATGATTACGGCGGTACGGTCGATGTCAATAAGCCTTTGTATGCCCGGCGGCTCAATGGAATCTGGGCTTTTTGCGGTTACCTGGATTACCTGTGCCGGGAAATTCAATTGGAGGATTACCAGCCCGGCGCCCTGCAACTGTCGGGCCCGGCCGAAGAGATGCAGAACAAGTTCCTCGGCACCGGTATCGTCGCTCAGGCCCATCTGAAGTTCCTGTTGCTGGCCCGCAACAAATTGAAAGTAGATAAAATGGAAGTCGATTCCCTGCTCGGGCGCTACATCAGTAAAACCGGTACAGAAAAGCGGCTGGATCTGCTGTTGAAAATACTGTCGGAATTGGAAGTGGAACCCGACGAAGGCCTGGCAGCGCTGCTGCTGGCGCAACTCAAAACGCTTCCCCTGGCCGGCGCCCGCCCGACGGTCCGCGAAAACGTGGACAGGCTTATGGAGAGCCTTTTCTGGATCTCCGCAAACAGCCAGGATGATGGTTTGAAAAATAAATATTACAATGCTTTTCACCAGTACCTGGTAGAAAAAGACGAACAAAATGCCGCTCTTGATATCGCCATTCTCTACCTGGAGCAACTGGGTAGAAACGGAATCAATCCCTCCGAAGAGCAATTACAGTACTTCGAAGAAAAGGTCTGCTCCAAATGGGGGGCGGGAAAACGGGAAAACGCGCCCCCCTACAAAGCTATTATTACCAAAGACCGTAAAGGGCCCGTTAGCCCCAAACTGATGGCCCGCGCCACCGCCTGGGATTCGCCGGAATACCTGGATATCTGCCAACAGCGTCGAGTGTCCCAGTAAATAGTATGCCAGTATTTCAGCCGACAGTGCCCAATTGGCAAGGTGCGCCGCCTTCCCCTCGTCCTTGCAGCGTATGCTTTTGGAGCCGGGTACATGCCTCGGCCGGGTAAAATTTCCGACTTCCGACTTCCGACTTCCCAATTGGCAAGGTGCGCCGCCTTCCCCTCGTCCTTGCAGCGTATGCTTTTGGAGCCGGGTACATGCCTCGGCCGGGTAAAATTTCCGACTTCCGACTTCCGACTTCCCAATTGGCAAGGTGCGCCGCCTTCCCCTCGTCCTTGCAGCGTATGCTTTTGGAGCCGGGTACATGCCTCGGCCGGGTAAAATTTCCGACTTCCGACTTCCGACTTCCCAATTGGCAAGGTGCGCCGCCTTCCCCTCGTCCTTGCAGCGTATGCTTTTGGAGCCGGGTACATGCCTCGGCCGGGTAAAATTTCCGACTTCCGACTTCCGACTTCCGACTTCCCATTTCCGACTTCCAAAAAGGAGGTGACAAAAATCATTCAGTAAGACGGAGGAAAAACTTATGTTAAGTGCAAGTTGCGCAACCAGGAAAGCCTGCCACATAGGATGGCGGGCCTCCTGCATCCCTGCAAAGATGTTGACAGACACTTGCAGTGTCGCCCCCATCCGTCTGACCGGATGGGGGCCAAACTTACAGGCTCATGAGAGAAAATATCCTGTCTTTTGTTTTCCCAATCTGTGACCTTCGGCCATTGATTGAGAGTGATCCGCCAAAATTGTCTAGCCCACCATGGCCGTTACCTCGGCCAAACCGTGATTTCGTGAAATTTTTTGGCGCAGTACGCCACCGTAAAAAAGGCTTTGACGGAGAGGCCTGGCTTGGCGAATCGCTTTATTGCGATGCTTCCAACGCCATTACGGTAAAGGATTTGAAACGAAAATTAAAGCTGGATGATAGCTTTCAGATCAGAGATTTTTATCTATTAAAAAGGGTTTTCCTGGATGGGGGAATATCCGGCCGGGCAGAGGTCTCTTTTATGTATAATACCTACTATGAAGGAGAATACGATCCGATCAAAGAGATGGGCCTTTTAAAGAAAACGATTGAACAGTTGATGGAACACCCGGTACTGGTCAAACGGAAAAACAAAGTAACGGAGGTTGCAGTCATAGAGGCCGGACCCGCATTAGCGCGCCGATATTTGGAAGCCAGCACCCCTGCGTCCTTCTCTGCCGAAAAAAAATGGTGGGTTGTCGCCGGTGAACCCATGATGTTTGTCGGCGCCAATGAATATGCCAAACCTTATTTTCTCAATGAACGGTCCATTCGCCTTGAAGGCCTGGAAGAAAGTTCTATCCAAATGTATTATTCCGAGTATTTTCGGAATAGCCAAAAGATTAAAACCTGGGTGGTCCACAATACAGATTACGATTATGATGAAAACTTGTCCAGGATGCTGCGGATCAACCTGAGCCGCATTCATGTCGAAAAGGAATGCCTTAAGGAAGTACTGAGAGCTATCCTGTCAAAAAAATTGCCACTCCGGCCGGGAAGCCCACAGGATGAAGCTTTCCAATCCTACCTCAACCGGGCCGGGCGTTTTTTGCTATCCGAGAAAAAAGCGGCTATTACCAATAATCGCCTCACAGAGTATTCCTATTCCCTGGATCAAATGGCTTCCCCGGCGGAATCCAGAGAAATTCTCGATACGCTGTCATATATACGCCCCACTATATACAAAAAGCTGGAAGCGCTCATCCGAGGTTTGCCGGAAAAATCAAAGGCGCATCAGGAAAGCTTAGAACGAAAAGGTCAAATGGCCAAAGATGCCCTCAAAAACAAGGTGGGTGAAGGGAAGGCCAAAGCAGTGATGGAAATAATGATCCGGGATAGCGCAGATACTCAAATGGCTAACAGTATCTCCGTAATTTATGCGGACTATAATGACCTGGAACTCAGGAGAAAACTTTCTGTCATTGATGAAAAAGAAGCCCAACTCCGCTTCAACAAGATCAATTACGCCTTACTTTCCTTTATCGATGAGTTCAATTTTAACACAGTTTATGACCTGGTGTTAAAGGATATTCAGGAGATCCCCTGATCCTGCAGGAGTGCCCCGGCTGAGTGGCAGATAGCCTTGCCGTCTTGCGGCTTATTTTGAATACCTTGT
Organism: Lewinellaceae bacterium; assembly: GCA_020636215.1. Classification (GTDB taxonomy): domain Bacteria; phylum Bacteroidota; class Bacteroidia; order Chitinophagales; family Saprospiraceae; genus JACJYE01. Next base: position 145,637 of record JACJYG010000013.1, on the reverse strand, counting down.
TTTTTTTATAAATTACCTTCGCAAAAGTCAAAAACCAATATCTATGCAAACCATCCTCGGCGCCGGCGGCGCCATCGGTAACGATCTGGCCAAAGAATTAAAAACCTATACCTCCAGCATCCGGCTGGTGAGCCGCAACCCTAAAAAAGTCAACGATAGCGACGAGCTTTTCTCCGCCGACCTGACGGACCCACAGCAGATAGACGCGGCCGTTGCCGGCTCGGAAGTGGTTTACCTTGTAGTGGGCCTGGAGTACAATATCAAAGTATGGCGCAGGGACTGGCCGCCGCTTATGCGCAATGTTGTCAATGCTTGCAAAAAGCACGGCGCCAAACTGGTGTTCTTCGACAACATTTATATGTACGATATCAACCATATCGGCCACCTGGCCGAGGAAACACCTATCAGCCCGCCCAGTAAAAAAGGTATGGTTCGGGCCCAATTGGTGAATATAATCATGGATGAGGTTAAAGCAGGCCGGTTGACGGCCCTCATTGCCCGGGCAGCCGACTTTTACGGGCCAGGCATCACGACCAGCGTTTTGCAGGAAATGGTGCTCAAAAATTTTAAACAGGGCAAAAAAGCCAACTGGTTCGCCAGTGTCGACAAAAAGCATTCCTTTACCTATACGCCCGATGCGGCAAAAGCCACTGCAATTCTCGGAAACACACCCGATGCTTTCAACCAGGTATGGCACATGCCCACGGCTACTCCCCCCTGGACGGGACGGCAGTTTATCGAAGCCTTCGCCCGCGAAATGGGCGTTCAACCACGCTATATGGTGGTAGGGAAATTTATGCTGCGAATCCTCGGCCTGTTCATTCCCATCATGAAGGAGTTCGTAGAAATGATCTACCAATATGATCGGGATTATGTCTTCGACAGCAGCAAGTTTGAGCAACGCTTCAATTTCAAACCGACTTCTTATGAGGAAGGTGTGAAGGCCGTTGTGGCTGCCGATACGGAATGAAAAATGGAATTGCTTTGTATGTAACAAGCCTTTCCTGAATGGAGTGGAGCCGGATTTGAAAAAGATTCTGGGATAGTTCAGCATCCACAGCATCCATAGCATCCACAGTATCCACAGTATCCATAGTATCCACAGTATCCACAGTATCCATAGTATCCATAGCATCCACAGTATCCACAGTATCCATAGCATCCACAGTATCCACAGTATCCATAGTATCCATAGCATCCACAAGCCGCCTCCAGCATCGGGTCAAAAGAAAACGCCCAATCCCACAGCCACTAAACCATTCCATCTGTGTTCCCCTTTGGGCCCATCGGCCACGTATCCTTTTCCCACTATTCGCAACAGGAATGGCCTTCCCGGCTGCCAGGCTATCCCCCCTGCCAGGTAAGGGCCAAAGGAATGATAGGCTTTGTGCGTTTCCAGTGGGAAGCTTACACCTTCTATACTAGCTGCTGTAACACCCGGCTTGACGGCCGAGAAGTGCAACCCAAGGCCGGCAAAAGGGCGAAATGCGCCGGTGCAGAGAAAATAGCTGGCGCCCAGGCTTGCCACGGTATGCCGCAGTTCGGTGCGCAATTGGCCGTTGAAGGAATAAGGCTCCGGGGTTTCAGACTGGAAGGCCGTCATCGGGAAGCTGGCAGTGATGTGGCTTTTATTAAACCCTGCGCTGCCGTCCAACTGCCACTGCGGGGAAAGCTGAACGCCGCCGGAAAAGCCTTTGTAAATACTGCGCTCGCAATGGAAGCCATCCAAAGTGGCTGGTTTGGAATAGCTTCCGATGAGAAATTCACCGCCAAGCTTTTCAAACAGATGCTCCATCAAAGCCGGGTCGCTGTATAGGGACTGCCGTAACGGATCGATGCCGCCTCCGTCGAAGGCTTCCATGCTCTCCTGATTCTGGAACGTTATGCCGGCCTCCGGCAACAGGCAGAAGCGAGCTTGTTTGGGGCTATATAGCTTGTAATTTGGGCTGGCAAGGGATCCCATTGGCCCGAAGAATGCAGCTTCCGACATTTGCCGACGGTGTGCGGCGTTTTGCCGCGCCAGGCCGGCCATGTTGCTGGCGCTTTTTGCCTTTTCCTCCTGTCCTTCCGCCCGGTAAGCTTTGGCTGCTTTTTCAAAAAGGCTCGCCGCTTCGTCAAAGGCTTTTGCCTGATCGGCCGGTTTTTCAGTAGTGTAAGCGCGGTCGTAGGCAGCTTCGGCGGCAGCCTGTAGGCTGGGGCCCTTTGATTGAGACAGGGCTTTGATGCTAAAAACAAGCGTAAAAAGGCAGCAAAGGAGGATGGGAAATAGGTTCTTTTTCATGGCTGTTGATTTTAAGGAAGGAGCCGGCCCACCGGTGTAGTGCGCACACCTGGCCGGCTCCATTCTGTTGAAAAATGGAAGAGAATCATTTGCCCTCGTATATCTTTTTGAAGGTATCGCTCCACTTGTCCCGTGCTTCCTTGCTGCTGAGGGCTTTCTTCATCGCTTCTTCATGCGTCATTTTGGGGTTCAGCGCCCGTTCGGCAGCGTAGCGGTCGTAGGCCGGCCGGATGAGCTTGGGCAAGTCGTCCGGATCATCGATATTGTCGTAATCAGCCCTTTGGCGGTCTGTGTTTACTAATACCTTGGCCTTTGCCCCGGTGGCCTGAAAGCTGCCCCAGAATTCATTAATGCCTGCTTGCAGCTTCTCCTTTTCTTCCTTTTCAAATTTTTCCGGCGCCTTGCCGGTAGTCGCCGCGTACTGCTCTAAGGTATTGCGGGCGAAATCTTCTACTTTGTATTCCCGGCCCTTCAGGCTGGCGGTGTACATCCAGAAAGTTTGCTGGATAACCGTCTCCCGTTCCTTTGCCGGGTTTCCGCTAAAAGGCGTTTGGATGATACCCGCTGAATGGTCATAAGCATCGGAGATCCGTTCTATTGCGTCCAAAACAAGGGAGCCAAAAGCCCTGGGGTTTTTGCGGCTATCGATGGTATAGGGGAAAGGGATATCGGCGCCGGGGAAAGTGGTGATGCCGCTGCCATCCGGCCTTTTCTTCCATCCGTTTCCGGTAGGAGGGGTCTCTCCTGGCGCCGGTAGTGGAAGGCGCTCGGCCGGGGTGATCCATTCGGAGGCCGGCGGTAGTGGGGTATTGGCCGGTACCGGGCGGGTAAAAATATCGGCACAGTAGCCCTGCAGGGGAATACGGACAGTTGCCCCCGCATCGACAGTGGCCGGCTCGGTTTCCTGCACTACATAACTTTGGTGTTGTCCGCCTGATGGAATAAAGCAGGGGCCTACCGTGATCACCATGGGGTGATCGGTAGGGTTGGTAACACTAAGGTCCGCAATATGGCCGGTGGTGCGCCCGGTACCCATTGGGCTTGCGATCAACTGATCCCGCCAATCCTGCATGGGTGTCACGGAGGCCAGGCTCGGGGAGTTTGCCCCCTGTATGTCGCCGATGCGGTTTCCGTTCAGGGTCCACCACCAGCGGCGGGGGCGGGTGTTGTCTTTGAATTGGAGGGTAATACTGTTGCCATTGGCCACTTGTCCACCGGCATAGTCGTGGCGGCTGGGAGAGCCGGCCTCCGGGAATTCGGTGAATATCCCTCCGGCCCGCCGCATGCCGTCATTGGGGTTGGTGACAATATTCACAGGGACAGTGCCCACCGCCAACTCTATGTGCAGGTCGTTGGCTGCCTGGCCGGTGTTGTTGGTGAAGGCCCAACTGCGCTTGTTCTGCCCAAGGGCCAGAGTGGCGCAGGTACCTAGCAAGAAGATTGACAGTAGTAGGCCCTGAGAAAGGATGTTCGCTTTCATGACTGTTCTTTTTAGTGATAGAATCCATCTCGCACTCCATTTGGAGGAGTTTTTTGAAATGGTTACTACAAGATTAAGCCAGAAAAGCAGGCGCTTCCAGTACAGTTGTCGGCAGCCTTCAAGTGATGAAATGGAAAAAAGGAGTATGTTTTAAAAAATGAAAATATTGTAAGTGGTTGATTTACATTGATTTGGATAATTTTGGCTTTCGTACGCAAAAAACGGGCTTTCGGGAAGGGAGCTTAGTTGCTGGTTGCTGGTTGCTGGTTTTTACCCGGCTGAGTGCAGCGAAGATTTATCCGGACGGATGGGCCTGGTTTCTGGGGGCTTCGGCCACCTCTGTGAGCCAGCTGAAGGTTTCCGGGTTACCCCAGGCGCCTGTTTAGCATCCACTTTGGATACTTGGGTTTGATACAACGTCCTCCGGGCGATACTGTGGATATTGTACCTATTAGGGGGGCATCTATAGCATCAATCGGCCCGTCCGGAAGAATGCCTTCGTGAAAGGGCCTAGCCCGTTCGGGTTAAAAGGAGCATCAAAAGCATCGCTGAACCGATGCTACCTCAGAAACTAAAAACCAGAAACCACCACTCGTTCCACCTGTACCCCCTCCGACGTCTGAAGCTGCAGGAAATAAATCCCTGGACCAAGGGCGGAGAGGTCCACTTCACAGTAATCGCTAAGTTGGTAATCCATTTGGACCAGGCATTGGCCGGCAATGGAAAACAGGCGTAATCGCAGTGGAGTGGGGGAGGGCAATTGCACCTGAACGAGGCCAGAAGTAGGGTTGGGGAACACTTTCACCTTATGAGAATGCTCCGGCTCAGAGGCTTGTCCGGTAATCCAAAGTGGTGAGACGGACGTTTTCAGCGCGATCACCTGCTCAGCTGTATTGATGAGCAGAGGGTTTTTGACCTTAAGGGGTAGCGGTTGAGAGAGAAGGATCATGTCCTCGATAACGATCAACATCTTGCCGAGCGTCCGGGAATTGGCCAGGGCCGGGACTCCTTTTCCCGAAGCAGCAAATTCGATCTGCCCCGGAGGTGGCGAACGCCAGAATTCCACGGAGTTGGAGGTAGCAGCCACGAACATCAGGTCGCCGGGAACGGTATCGGGTTGGATGATGGTTTGTTCCCCGGACAAAAGGGTATCGGCATACTCCAGGGTGAATGCAATAGCCAAAGGGGCAGCGGTTGGCGGAAAAACATCCGGGTTGGGAACGATATAATCCAGTACTAAGGTGATGGTATCGCCAATAGCCACGGTGTCTCGGTCGAAGCGGATGATCAATTCGGGTAGCTCTTCTACTGCAAAGGTATCGGTTAGGAGATAAGGCTGAGGCAGGGGTTCTGAAGTAAACTGCAGGCTGTCATAATTCAGGGCAATGGCGTCAATGTCCAGGCTATCGATGAAGCCGTTGCCATCGGAGTCGACAAAACCCAGGTTGATGCCGCTTACCGGGAGGAACCCATCCCAGGGGAAGTTGGGTTGCTGTATCCATTCGAGTGAAGCACCCGGCCGGGGCGGCCCTTCCTGCCCATAAGCCAGGCCCAGAGGCAGCAGGTCGAGATAGTTGGCCTGGCCGTCGTTGTTCAGGTCGCCTGGAAAAATTACCTGGGCAAAGCCTGGAATGGATGAAGATAATACGATGAAAAGCAGTAGAATATACCTCATTTTCGTAATATTGAAATGGACTCCTATGTAGCCCAGCTTGAAACAGGGGAACTATGCATCAAAGTAAATTGATCGAACTGCTTCAAAAATTGCCGGCCCGCCAGCTGCAGCGCTTCGGAACATTCCTCCAATCGCCCTATTTCAATAAAAATACGGAAAACAAGCTGCTTTTCAATTATTTACTTCCCTTTGCCCCCGATTTTCAGGCTCCGGGACTGGATAAGCGCAAAGTTGGGGATGCCCTCGGTATTGCCGCCCGGCCGTTGGCCTACCGCATGAGCGAATTGGCCCAACTATTGGAGCAATTCCTTTTGGTGGAGCAACTGATGGCCCAACCCATGGAACAGCAACTCGGCCTGATGACGCTTTTTCAGGAGATGGAACTCCCTAAACACTATAACGCGGCTTTGCGCAAAGCACGGAAACTGGCCGAAAGCTACCCCTACCAGGATGGGCCTTATCTGCAGTACCTTTATCGAATCGCCGAACTGGAAAACCGACATTCGGAACAATATGAACGCAATTACCGCGAAGAACTCCAGTACACTGCCGACGCCCTCGACCGCGCCTACCTGGCGGAAAAGCTGCGCTACAGCCTGGAAATGGTCAATGCCGGCCTGGTGTTGGATGTGCACTATCAGCTCAATTTGGGCGAAGCTGTAATTCAGTGGGTACAGGAACAGGCATTCGAAGATACCCCTGTCATCAGAGTCTACCTCAGCGCCCTGTTGATGTTACAACATCCCGAGGAAACTAAGCATTTTAATCGGCTACGTCAGCTGCTGCAGGAAAACGCTGATGACATCCCTCCTCCGGAACTAAAGAATCTTTATACCTATTTGCTCAACTATTGTACGCGCCGCATTAACCGGTTCCGCGACGAATCCTACTACGCCCATTTTCTCGAACTCAACGAATTGTTGTTGGAGAAGGGCTTGCTGCTGGAAGATGGGCAACTGGCGCCCTGGCGTTATAGCAATCTCATTACGGTTGGCCTGCGCACCGGCAAGCTGGAGTGGGTGCATCAATTCCTGAACGAGTACAAAAAATACCTGCCGGAGGCTTTCCGGGAGAATATTTTCCATTATAACCTCGGGCATTATCTCTATTGGCGGAAGGAATATGATAAGGCTCAGGTGGTGCTCAACCAATTGGACCTGCGCGACCTGCTGTTGGCGGTGGCCGCTAAAAATCTATTGGCTAAAATATACTTCGAAACCGGACAAACGGAATTACTGCTCTCCTTTCTGGAGGCCTATCGCATCTATATCTATCGCAATCCACTGGCGAAGCCGCAATTGAAAAAGCAATTGCGCAACTTCATCGATTATACCCGGAAGCTGGCTAAACTAGAGTCTTTCGAAACGAAAAAAAGAAAGGAACTGGCTGAAAGCCTGCCGCCCCCTACGGAAGTGCTGGAGTGGGAGTGGCTTAATAAATGGTTGAATGGTTAAATGGCTGAATGATTGGGAGGGGTGTTCGCCTCAAATCCAGCCATTTAACCATTTAACCATTCTGTTTTCAGCCATTTATTTGGCTACCACAAATTTCTGCATGACGCGTTCGCCATTCGAAACCAGGTGAATGATGTAAACTCCGGAAACGAAGGTGCTGGCATCCAACTTAGCTTCCTGTCTGCCGGCATCGGCCATAATCTGTTGTTGCTGCATCACCCGGCCGGTGAGGTCGGTGATCAACAGTTGAACCGGGCCCGCTTCCGGAAGCTGGAATACGGCTGTCAACTCATCGCGGGTGGGGTTGGGGAATACCGCCAGGCTGGTTGATGTAGCTTTGGCCGACACCCCTTCTTCCTCGAATACCGGCAGGAACGGATTGGTGCGGGCGCCGCCGGAACAACCGCTGATCACTACATCGTCAATGTACACCTGATCGTCATCGGCCGAAGCATCGGCGCGGAAGCGCAGGCGGGTGGTGCTGGTGAACGGCCCGGAAATCACCACCGATTCATTCTTGCGCTGGCCGTTCAGGAAGTCGATGCTAAAGTTGAGGTCCTTCACCGTGGTGTAGGTCGAACCGCCATTGGTGGAGATCTGAAGCCAGAAATCTTCGTTGGAGTTATCGAAGCTGACGGTGATGTAGGAGAAGTCGACTGTGATTTCCTGATATGCCGACAGGTTGAGGTTGCCGGTGGTCATCACCGAAGTGTTGGTATTGTCTCTCAGGCGGATGGAATAGGAACCGCTGTTGGCATAGGTGGTGCTGGCGATCCGTGCGCAGTCGGTGCCGCCATCCGTCCAGATGCCGAAGCCGGATTCAAAATTGTTGCTGTTGAGCGTGGCGTAGGTGCAGCCGGTATTGCAGGGGGCGCAGCTGCCGCCACAGTCTATGCCGGTTTCATCGCCATTCTGAATGCCATCCGAGCAAGTGGGGGTGGAACCGCCACTGGCAATACAGAAGGCTGTGGTTGCAGATGATCCAAAGGCGCCGCCGGAAGCAAGGGTCGTGTTGTTGGCGTCCCGCAGGGTATAGGAACCATTGCCGTAAGCGCAGCAGATACCATCTCCATAGGAGTCATTGATGGTAAACGTATAATTGCCGGCAGCCAGGGTGGTGGGCACTGTGACGGTGGCGCCTGCCGTGCTGTATGGGCCGCCGGAAGCCACTGTTGTTCCACCGGAGTTTTTAATATTCCAGGTGGTTTCCGAGGGGTAATTGTCGAGCACCAGGGTGAGGGTTACCGGGCTGGCGTTGGTGCATACGCAGGCGGGGCAGGAGGAGCCGCCGCAGTCTACGCCGGTTTCATCGCCGTTCTGTATGCCGTCCGAACAGGTGGGGGGCGATACGGTTCCGCAGCCGTTGGACGTCAGCAGGCTGGCGCGGGCGCCGCCGGTGTCGAACAGGGCGCGCATGCGGGTTTTCTGCCCCTGGGTGTAGAGGTTCATGCAGCCGTCATCCGAGTAGTCCATGTAGTTCTGGAACATATCGGGTTGGTCGCCGGCGCCGGAGTTGCAGCTGTTGGGGCCGGGGAAAGTACAGGGAGCGCCGGTGTAGTTGGGTGCGCCGGCAGTGGGCGTATCGCTGACGAAATCATCGACGCTGCAGTTGCCGTCGCCCCAGATGTGGCGCAGGTTGAGCCAGTGGCCGACCTCGTGGGTGGCCGTGCGGCCCAGGTTGAAGGGCGCCGTAGCGGTGCCGATGGTGCCGAAGTAGGCGTAGTCGATCACCACGCCGTCTGTGGCGGCAGCACCGCCGGGAAACTGGGCATAGCCCAGAATGCCGCCGCTGATATCACAGACCCAAAGATTGAGGTAGCTGCCGGCCGGCCAGGCATTCTTACCACCACTGGAGTTGAACTTCACATTGTCATTGGTGCTGAATGCCGTCACCGAAGTGGGGGTGCGGGTGATGCCATTTGTTGGGTTCCCACTGGGGTCAACCGAAGCCAGGCAGAACTGGATCTCTGCGTCGGCAGCTACAGAAGCGAACAGGCTCGGGGTGTTGGATGCATCCGCATTGAGCCGGCGGAAGTCCTCGTTCAATACCGTGATCTGGCTCTGGATTTGAGCATCGCTCACGTTTTCAGCGGTGGTATTGTACACCACATGGACGACCACCGGAATGGTGATGACGCCGTTCACCGCCCGTTCCGGGTTGGCCAGATACTGTTTGGCATGCTCTTCGATTTCCTGGAGTTTCAAAGCCCGGCTGGGGTCCAGAAGCTCTTCGAGCTGCATGTGCTCCATGGTCCCGCAATTGCGGACCTGGGCGATCAGGGAAGCGCTGATGCCAAGCACCAGCAACAGGCTCAAGTAAATGTGCTTTACGCTCATTCGAGGGCAATTTTAGTGTGTGAAAGAATGAATGAATTTAGGTTGCGATTGATAGCTGCCCCTCTTGGCTCATACGCCTCATGTGGCGCAGGCTTTTCAGGATGAAGGGCCGGTTAAAAACTTTGGATTATAGAACCTGAAATAAGGGTTTAACGAAAAAATAATACGGTGTCGGGTGGTGAGTTGCCAATGTGTTTGTTCTGCTAGATAGCGCAAATATAGAAAAAAGTTTGGTCCGTGATGTTATTCTTCAAAATAATATAAAAAAAATATAATCAATTGGTTTTTAATGTTTTACGCCTCTATTCAAAGCAGCTGTTTCTAGCCGGCCCCTAAAAAAGAAGTGTGAATTTTCATTAATAAGGTTAAGTTGTAAAAACATTGTTATTTCTATCGTTTTTTGTTGAAAAATATGTTTTTTTTAAATTTAAAACAGGGAATCGAAGTGGTGAGCAATTGTTTCACATATAAAGCTTATTTTGGAAAAAAAATAAAGTTACAAGGGGCTTTTCCATAGGCATCCCCTTTCTCAACCAAGCCTCTCATTTTACATTTTACATTACCCATTTTACATTTTACATTTTCCAGTTGGTAGCTTTGCAGCATAATGCAATAATGCTATGGCCAGAATCCCTTTTATCTTATTATCCAGTTTATGCTGCCTCCCCGCCGTGGGCCAGGAATGGATCACTGTGGCGGAACTCACCATCGAAGTAGGGCCCGGCAAAGAAGAAACGGTTTACTACGGTTTCGAGGCCGGCGATGAAATGCTGGTCAACCTGGAAATGGTGGAAGGCAAAAGCCTGCGGACCTTCGAAGTGGAAGAATATCCCGATAACTCCCGGCTTCTGGAATATGATGTTACCGGCATCAAAGATAAACGCCTGAAAGTGTATAGCCGGGGCATTTACCGGTTTTACCTGCGCAATACAGCCTTGCTGAAGAAAGCTGTTTATCGCTTACACCTTCAGCGCCGGCCGGCCAGCCCGTCCACCGCTAACTTCAATCCTGCCGTAAAGTGGGTAGAACGGGTAGACACCACCTACTCGGTGCAGTCGGAAACGCTGGTGGAAGGTTCCGAAGTGAAGGAAGTGCAACAGCGCCGACGTGTACTGGACAAAGTAGACACCTCCGTGGTGACCATCCTGGAAAAATTGGAACGCGTACACTCCCGCACCAACTTCGGGTCGGACAACGTGGCCTACGTCACCTTCGAACTACCTCAAAATCGCTATGAACCCAACAAAACGGAACCTTATCAGGTAACTGAAGTGACTTCGTGGGCCTATTGGATAGGTACCGGTGAAGCCGGTAAGCAGGTGCTGGATGAGGCGAACGTCAAGGCATTGGCCAAAATCGCTAAGGGCGTAACCACCGGCGCCATCAGCGCCGGGCTGGTTTCCAGCGGTTACGGTGCGCTGGCCTTGCTGGCTATTGAAGGCGTCTCCACCTTTAGCAATCCACCCTCCGGAGAAAATGTCAAGTATGAAATTCTCCGCGATCAAAATGGTTCGTACGAGCTTTTGTCTAAAGGCAATAGCGTGACAGGTTTTGGGAGGGTGGGACATTACACGCAGGGCAATTTTGCGATCAAACTGGACAACGACAATTATGTGGAGGGAATCAACGTCAACGTCAAAGTCATTGCCGTTACAGAAACCAGGTCCTATCGGGATGAATACGTTACTGAAGTCAGGGAAGTGCCCGTCAGTGAGCGAAAAGTGGTGCGCACCCCTATCTTCAACCGGGTGAAGGCGCCAGTGTTATCAGAACAATAAAAGGGAAAATGCTGAATTTTTTGCTTCTTACTATTGGATTTGTCTTTTTGATCTATGGGGCCAACAAGCTGGTGGATGCAGCGTCAGACCTGGCCCGTCGGCTTAATGTGCCCAACCTCGTTATTGGGCTAACCATCGTCGCCTTCGGCACCTCGGCGCCGGAGCTCTCGGTCAACCTGATTGCCGCCGCCAGGCATAGTACGGATATCGCCCTTGGCAATGTGATCGGTAGCAATATTTTGAACATCCTGCTGATCCTGGGCATTTCTGCTTTATTTGCCCCCCTCAGCGTCAAATCCAGCACTACCTGGATCGAGATTCCTCTGGCCTTTCTTTCAGCCCTGGTAGTACTGGCAATGGCGGCCGACCCCTGGCTGGACCAGGCGGGGCAGGACGTGATATCCCGCTCCGACGGAATTATCCTGCTCTTCTTTTTTACCATTTTCCTGGTCTACAATTTCCAGTTGGCCCGCCGTGGCGGCAATGAGGAGGAAAGCATGGAGACAAAGTTGTACACGACCCCTAAAGCCGTATTGTATATTCTGTTTGGCCTGGCCCTGCTCCTGGTAGGCGGCCGCCTGATCGTCGATAACGCAGTGGCCCTTGCCCGGCTGGCGGGCTGGCCAGAACGCATTATCGGCCTTACGGTGGTATCTATCGGCACCTCTCTTCCTGAATTGGCAACCTCTATCGTAGCGGCTCGAAAAAGGAACACTGACCTCGCCATCGGAAACATCGTTGGCTCCAACATCTTTAATGTCTTTTTGATATTGGGCCTTTCTTCGGTGATCTACCCTATTCCTGTGGCGGAAGGAGCAATCTTTGACATCCTCGTCAATATCCTGGCCAGCGCTTTGCTGTTCGTGTTTATTTTTACCGGCAAAGGAAGGCGGCTCGACCGTTCGGAAGGCATTTTATTCCTGCTGATCTACTTCGCCTACCTTGTCTGGCTGATCTGGTACCGCTGATAGGATGGCGCTTAGGGCCGGGCCGCCAGCTTCTGCGTAGCCATGCCTCCGCTGCCCACTGCGTTTTCGGCTTCGTCAATGCCCATCGGCGGGTTGAAGACGGAAGAAAAGGCCGTTACGTCTCTGGTGAAGCATTCGCCGGCTTCCAGGCTGGCGCCGAATTTACGTCCGAAGTGGCGGTAAGCCCATAGCCATGGTAGGCATGGGGAACGACGGGGCCGCCAAATACTTAGTTCCAAAGCAGGTTACCGTTTTTGTCTAGCCGCAGCCAGCTATCTGGCAGTAATGCCGAAATGGCAAAAAATCTTTAGCTTTGGAGGGTTGACCAACGTTTGGATGATGAAAAAAATCCCTTTGCTTTGCCTGCTGGCCTGGGCCGGCACATTTACCTCTTCCGCTCAGGAAAACAAACCAGCGCCTCCCCGCGCCCGCGATATGGGCATTCCTTTTGATGGAATATCAGGCCCAAACAATGCTATTACCGATGTGCCCGGCGTAAAAGTCGGCTATGCCACCCTGATTGAAGGGCAGGGAAAACTGGAAGTGGGCAAAGGCCCGGTACGCACCGGCCTAACGGTGGTATTGCCCACCGATGATTTCAGCAACTACCGCAGTTTTCCCGCTGCCATATTCTCCCTCAACGGCATGGGCGAAATGACCGCTGCCCTGTACCTGCAGGATTACCCCCTGTTGTATGGCCCCATTGGCATTACCAACACCAACAGCGTAGGGGTAGTGCGCGACGCCATCGGGAAGTGGCTGTTCGAACGATACTCCACCGGGGAGCTGTTCGATTTTTCCTTCGGGCTGCCCGTCGTTGCTGAAACCTGGGACGGCGGGCTGAATGACATCAACGGCCTGCACGTCAAACCGGAGCACGTCTTCGCTGCACTGGAGAACGCCCGGGACGGGAAACTGGAAGAGGGCAACGTGGGAGGCGGAACCGGAATGGTTTGTTATGAATTCAAGGGCGGTACGGGCACCGCTTCCCGCCTGGTTGCCGTGGACACGGCGCAATACACCCTCGGGGTGCTGGTACAGGCCAACTTCGGCCGGCGCCCGGAACTCACCATAGCGGGCGTGCCGGTTGGCCGGGAGATGCCCCAACTGATGCCCAAATTGAACGAGCCGGTGCGCAGCGACGGGTCCATTATCGTGATTGTAGCCACCGACGCGCCCCTGCTGCCCTGGCAGCTGAACCTGCTGGCCAAACGCGTTTCGCTGGGCCTGGCCCGCACCGGAGCAACCAGCCATATGGGCTCCGGCGACATCTTCCTGGCGTTCTCTACCGCCGAAACCATCGCCTGGGACAGCAATATGGACCGGCTGGGCGCGATGCTGAACCCCCTGTTCAAGGCTACTGTAGAAGCCACCGAAGAAGCCATTGTCAATGCCATGGTAGCCGCCGAGACCATGGAGGGCATCAACGGGAATACCGTTTATGCTATTCCGCAGGAGGAATTGAGGAAGGTGCTGGAGCGGTACAACCGTTTGGCAAAGTAGCTGGCAATGTCCGGGAATTCCTCAAAGGCGCCAAACTGCTGATAATCCCTATTAGTTATGGAGAACAGCCGCTTAATTAAATATCTTAAGGCTCTGGATGAGGCAGAGCTTTCCCTTTTCATGCGCTATTTATCGTCTCCCTTCTTTCTGTACCGCGCTTCCCTGCTTCAGTTATTCGAATGGTTGCGGGCTTATGCCCCGGATTATCAGATCAGTGCACAAGCAGAAGAAGCATTTATGGAAAAGCTCCTGGGGGGAAAGGCCAGGCTGCAGCAACGCTGGAACCGCCTTCTGTCGGATGCTACCCAGGAACTGGAAAAAATGATGGCCGTGCAGGCTTTTATGGAGGACGAAAGAGCCATGAAATTATACGCAAGCAAAGCTTTTTCCCATCGTTCTTCTCTTTATCCTTTTCGGGCAAGCCTGGCCAAGTTCAGGAAGGAAATTGAAAAAGCGCCCTGGGACCATGCGGCTTATGAATATCGCTGGCAACTGGAGGAGTTGGCTTATACGGATTCCGAACTGGATGAACACCAGCCGGATAAAGAGGTGGCGGAAATACATGGCAATTTGCTGGAAACGGCGACCGCAGGCTTCGTCTTCCGGTACCTCAGGTTAAAAGTGGCTGCGATTTCCGGCCGTAAGGTGGTGCAGATTTCTTTTCTGGAGGATGACCAGGCGTTTTACAGCAATGCCATCGAGCCGCTGGCGCGGGAGCTGGCTGCCGGGCATCCACTGGTCAATGCCTATTATCTCTTGCTGCAGGCTTACCTGCACTTTAATGACAAAAGCTATTTCGAAGCATTTCTCGATTTTACCCTTTCCCCGGGCGCCCATATCCATCCCGCCGAACAGCTCGACCTGGCGCGGGTAGGTATCAATTACTGCATCCAGCACCAGGCCAACAGTGCCAGTGCATTCTTCAAGCTTTACGATAAACTGGCCGCCTTCGTCCTGCAGTCCCTGGAAGCCGCGAACCAGCGGGGGATATCCGACCGTTTGTTTCTGAACCTGGCCCTGTTGCTGCTGGCTAAGGGCGAAGGGGAAACTTACCACCGGCTGTTGCGGGGCTATCGCAACCTGTTGCCCGACGAGTGGCAGAGCGACGCCATCAACCTGGCGGAAGCCTACCGCTTGTTTTTTAAGGGCGCTTTTCAACCATCGGCCGACCTGTTGGAAACCGTCAGCAGCCGCCCGCTGCGCTACGCCCTACGGGTGCAGTCGCTGAAAGTCAGACTGGCGTACGAACTGTCACGGGAAACTCCGGCAAATGTCCGGCTGGCCGATCAGGTGGGAGATCGGATCAATGCCTTCCGGGCATTCCTGCGCAACCGTTCCCGACAGCAGCTGGCGCCGGTGAAAAGGATGCAATATCTTAACTTTGTCGAAGTGCTGGAACGAATGCACTGGCTTGCCCAGCAAGGCCAGGCCTCCAAAGAGGAGGTAGACGGCCTGCTTGAGCTGCTGAAAACCAGCAGGCCGCCCTTTGCCGGTTGGCTTCTGCAGAAGATCAGGGCCCTTGGGGGGGCGGTGGAGTGAAAAAGTCTCCTATATCCTCAACTATAATTGTTGGTGGCTGTGGCGGAGCAGCGCCGCTCCCGCCCTTTATCTTGGCCAGGACGTTTTGGGGCAAAGCAGTAGCCTGGAATGCCGCCAGGGCATTCCCCGTTTTTTTGGTGCGCATAGCATAGTGGTTTAAGCGGTGATGAATGTTTTACTCACTTTGCCTTATCCGCAGCGCATTTCAGAATGTCCGGCCCAGAGGCGTTTTTTTTCTTTTTTGCAAAAAAACAGGCTTATGCGCATGAAAAAGCACTTCATTTTCACCTCCATGATGATGGTTATACTGGCCGCTGGCCTGCAATCCGGCTGTCGCCCGGCCGGGCCGGCAGAGCGCTGCGCCATTCATGAATTACCCCTGCCCTCAAATGTGGACAGTTCGGCCGTTGTCGTGCTTCGGCAGGTGAATGATTTGCATCTCCACATGGAAAATTTCCCCAATGATGAGCTGGACTCTCTCCGGCTGGCCCGTTTGCTGGAGCTGCGGCAGAAAATGGCCCCTCTCGCTCCTTCCTACCCCTTGTTTGCCCGAAGGCTGGAACGGTTGTTTGCTTTCAACCTGCTCAACCAGGACGGAAAAGAGGAGGAAGCCAGGAAAATACTTCAGGAATTGATCAGGAAATTTCAGGCTTCCCCGCCCACTGATAACTGGCAGGCTTACGAGTTGGCCTACGCCCACAACCTGATGGGCGTCTTGTACCAGCAAATACATGACATTCCACTCTCGGTTAGCCACCATGAAAAATCGTTGGCCCTCAACCGGAAGTTCCAGTCGTGGACAGAAGCGGCCAAAGACTATTCCAACCTGGCGGAAGCCTACTATTATCTGGGCGATACGCTGCGGGCCAACACTTTTTCGGATTCTGCGTACCTGTTTTTAAGCGAGCAGGCGCGCCAGGGTTTCTGCACCCGTGGCGATTCCATCGGTTTCGCCGCCAACTATTTTCACATTGGCAAAATAAAAGCCCAGATAGCCTATTTTTACGGCCTCCATGGCGATACGGCCCGTGCTGACGATGCTTTTGCCAAAGCGGCCCACGCTCTGCAGCAAGCTGTAAACGCCCTGGAGCAGATGGAACCGGCAGGGGTGGAACGGGCCTTTTCCTACAATGCCCTCGCCGACATCCTGCTGCTGCGGGAAAGGCCGGAGCTTGCCGACAGCGCCCTGGTGTACCTCAACAAGTGCCTGGCCGTGGCGGAGCGCCTGGGCTATCTGCCATTTTTCAAACAGATGATTTATCCTAACCTCGCCCTGGCCTATGCCTATACCGGAGACTGTGAACGGGCCGCTCAGTTCAGTGATTCCATTCAGGCCATGATCCCCGCCAACCCCGAACAGCTACTCGGGCGGCCCATGGCCCTGGGGTTCCAGGCTCATCTCGACCAGGCCTGGTCCCAGCTGGCCTGTTACCGGCACAATGGCGATCTCCAGCTTCTCCAGCAGTCCATCGCTTCTTTCGAAGAGGCTTTACAGTTTTTTGAGGACATGCAGCGGCGCTTCAGTATGGAACAAAGCCGGGAAGCCTACAGCGGCAACTATTTTGGCTATTACACCCTCGCCTTCGAGGCAGCAATGGAACAATACCGCCTCGACAAAAGCCCGGAACATTTCGAACGCCTGCTGCAGCTTTCGGACCGCGGCAAGGCCATTACATTGTTCCAGTCCCTCGGCCGCCAGCGCGCACTGAACGAGTGGACGGGCGAACCGCTGGCTTTGCTCCGGCGCGATGACGAACTCACCAAAGCGATCCATGCTCAGGCCGGCGTCGGAGGGGAAGCGCTGGAGGCTGCCATGCGGGCCAAGCTTGCTTTTGTCGATAGCCTGAAATCCAGCAGGACGCCGGCTGCCCGGGCTTTTTACCTCAACCGGCTCCAAAACCCATCCGTGAAGCTGGCTCAGGTTAGAGCGGCCTTTTGCGATAAACACTCGGCGCTGGTGGCTTACCAGCAGGCCGCGGGCAAAGCTTATGCTTTGGTTGTTACGGCCAGCCGGGATACGGCCTTCGAGTTGGCCGCCGGCCTGGAATTTTACCAAATGCTGGATCGTTACCGGAAGGGGCTGGCCAGTGAGGCTGAATACTATCGCAGCTCTGCCTATCCGGTTTACCAGGCCATATTTCAACCCATTCACCAGTGGCTGGATGCGGAAGTGAATCAGCTTACCATCGTTTGGGACCGGCAGATACAGGGCCTGGTATTTGACGCCCTGTTGTCGGCGCCTCCGGGGCAGGGCGGGTTCCGGGAATGGCCTTATCTGAATAAGGAATACGCCTTTGCCTATAACTATTCCATTGCCAGTGTGCTGGCTTCACGGGAACTGCAGGCTGTTGCCACAAAACCGCCGCAGTTGTTTGGGGGGTTCCTGAATACGGAGGGAAGCCCTTGTTCGGCGCTGCCCCTGGAGGAACTTCGGGACACCAGCCTGGCCGTTTTCGGGCGGTATTTCCAGGGCGAGGGCCGGATATGGGAAGGGGCTTCCTCCGAACAATTCTCCCGGCTGGCGAATGACTATCAGGTGCTGCTTTTGGGCATGCATGGCTGTAAGCCCGAGGGAGAAGCGGAAAATGTGAGCCTGTTCTTTGGCCGGCAGCCCGATGGAAGCCCGGCCTGGCTGTCCGCTTTTTCCGTTCAAAGCCTGGCGATGCGGCCTCGCCTCACTGTGCTGGCTACCTGCGAAAATGCCAAAGGTGTCAACCAGAGCAGCGAGGGGCGCAAGAGCGTAGCCCGGGCTTTCCTTTACGCCGGCTGCCCGGCCGTCATCGCCGGCAACGAAGCGCTTCCTGAGGGGCCTTTGTCGGTTATTATCAGTGGGTTCTTTGAAGGATTCGCCGGGCGGGAGCAGACGGCCGCCCGGGCGTTGAACCAGGCCAAACGCCAGTACCTGGAGCAGCAAAACCGCCATCCCTATTACTGGGCCAATATCATCCTGATGGGGGATCCCTTTGTTTCTTTGCCGAAGGCGGGATCAATGATGGTCAATCAGGCGAACTAGTTGCGGGAGGCGATTATTCCTTAAGCCAGGCCCTGGCCCTGGCCGGGAGGCTACTGATCGGTATTTCGTATTCGGTAAGTAGCTGGCGGGCGGCAGCCGGGTCGCCGGAGCCAAGGTGGGCCAGCGCCAGCCAGTAGGGCAGGGTGGGGCGGTTCTGCGCAAAGCCAAGGCTCAGGGCGCAGGAAAGCTTCTCCACGGCCTGTCCGTAGTCGCGCTCGTACAGCAGCAGGAGCAGGCCGTAGTAATATTGAAAATCGGACTGCCGGCACCCCAGGCCATCCAGTTCCTGCGCGAAATAATCCGCCGCAAGGCCATAATTTTCCGGTTGTTGCCGGCCAGACACCAGCCAGGCCTGCCACTGGTTTTTTCCGGCAACCCGGAGGTAGCTGTTTTCCACTTCCATGGCAATTGCGGCATTCAGTTCCTTTAGGCCTTCATCGGGGCGGAACAGTTCCTGGCGGCTTTGCCACCACCACCAGGCGGCTAAAGCGAGGGCCAGCAGGCCGGCCATCCCCACGATCCGAAGCCATTGGCGCCGCTGACGCCGCCTCCCAATTGCCTTACGGGCTGCTTCCCGGGATTGGCGGCCGCCTTGCTGCAGGGCCAATTCCAGGGCAAGCCCCTCCGCCAGGCCCTTGTCTTTTCGGGCCTCCTCTTCGAACAGGCCTTGCTCTTCCCCGGAAAGATCACCGGTTATGTAGCGGCGGATGCGCTCCCAACGGTTGTTCGCTGTTGCCATGGTACATTATTTCGTTAGCGCCTGCCAAAGTTGCTGCAGTTTTTCCCGGCAGTTGTAGGCCATCCGGCGCAACTGGCCTGCCGTTTTACCGAAGGCCGGTTCCAGTTCTTCGTAGGAATAGCCCTGATGGTGCTGGTCGATGAGGCTGAAACATAGCGGATCGGCCTGGCGCAGCTGCATCAGCGCCTGCTCTTTGAGTTCCGGGTCGATCCTGATGTTCCAGGCGCGCAGTATTTCCGTCATTTTCTGTTCATCGGGCAGAATGGTGTTGCGGTTTTTGAATGCGCTTTGCCTGCGAACCATGTTAATGCACTCATCGTGCAGCATTTTTTCGAAAATGGTTTTCAGGGCCGCCGCCTGTGTCCATTCCCAGCCCGGAGAGCGCAGGCGGGCAATGAACTTGCTGAAAGCGGTGCAGAAAGCATCCGCCCGCGCTTCCCGGCTGCGGAGCAACTGCCGGGAAGCTTTTGTATCCACCAGCGCGCTGTATTGTTCGGCCAGCAAATTTTCACAGGCCTGGCGCAGCGCATTGCTGCCGGAGCAAAGCAGGCTCAGGTACTGCTGGTCGAGATGCCGGTGGAAGCTCCGCCCTGCATCCTGTCCGTCACTGGGTTGCCCTTCCGCCCATGCGCTGAGCGCCAGGCGATAGGGGTTGTGTGGGTGCTGTGGCGACAGCAGCCTGCTTTTGCGCTGAGGGGCGGGAAGCGCACGAAGCAATTTCGCCAGGGTTTCGTCCAGCAGGGCCGCTCGTTCAGCTTCGGTATCAACTGCCTCGAGCCGCCGGGCCAATTGGCCGAAATCCACCTCCTTTTGCAAAAAGTACCCTAACATCTTTGTCGGTCTTCCGGGCGTTAAAGGTAGCGGTTTTCCTCTTTATCCGCTAAATCCACTCATCAGAAGCAGGAACGGAAAGATTTTTTGGAATTTTCAATGGCTCCGCCCCGATGACGACTAAAGGCATCCTGGTTGTCAAGACGTTGTTATTCAGGTTTTTGTGGCTGGATTCTGAACTGCCGCCGTCTTTTTTTGCCACCGCCTTACGGCAAAACCCCTGTGAATTTTGGGCATTTTCTGTTTTTCCGGTTTACCGGAAGTTGGGGATATCATTGCGTTGAGAATAGCCTCTCTGCAAGCGGTAAAATGTTAAATCCAAAATTTAAGCGGATGCGTAGATTCCTGTTTTTTCCGGCTCTGATTGGGATTATACCCTTTTTCGTCCCCTCTGCTTTGGCTCAGAGAACGATTGAAAACATCATTGTCTCCGAATTTGAACCACCCTATGAATCCATCACGGTCCTCATTGACGATGACCTCTTTGATTACCGGATTACCGGTGAAACGGAATTCCGGGATGGCAAAAAGAAAAAGTCAGGCCCGGGGTATTTTTCCAAAGGATGCCTGGTCAACCTGTCTTACGGCATTGAAAACCGGGAGCGGGTGGCCAAAACGGTGCAACTGCTTTCCAATGCGGGCGCAGGCACGGAAAATTTCACGGGCGTCTTTGAATGGCTCGAAGGCGATGTGGCCTACATTGATGGGAGGAAAGTCAGGCTGAGCCCGGATGGGGTGATCGATTGTTCGGGAAAGAAACAATGCGGCTGCAGCAGTGGCATGGCCTACCTGAGCTTCTCCGAAATCAGGCAGGGGGATTTCGTCACCGTGAAAGGAGTGGCAGGCGCCGAAGGGTTGATTGCTGCCGATCAGGCCGTTGTCTGTAAAAATGAATACACGGATACGGACAGAACGTTGCGGACGGCTGTTGAAAACAGTTTCAATGACGATGGAACCTACGCCGTACCTCCGCCGACGGGCGTTGTTCTCCCGCCCAACACCCTGCACCTGGGGAACATACAGATCGGTAGTATGCAATACCCATTACTGGATGACATCCGGATACAGGGCTATGTCAATATGGTGGGCAACCGGATACTGCCGGAATACGCCAAAGAAGAGGCCTTCCAGAAGAGGCATGACATATTCTTTCGGTTCTATGTGATCAACAACCCCATCCCCAATGCATTTGCCTTCCCCAACGGCATGGTTTTCGTGCATACCGGCCTGCTGCAACTCATGGAAAATGAGGCGCAACTGGCGGCGGTGCTGGGGCATGAGATCGCCCATGTCACTTATGAACATTCCAGCAGCCGTTATAAAAGCCTGAGTTTATTCAACAGCCCTGGCGTCAGGAATACGGGAGAAAAAGTCGGAAAGTTCGTGGGGAAATGGGTGAAAGATAAAGTTGGCATTGAAGACGGCAGCCTCGGCGACGGCCTGCTTGAAGGCGCCGGAAATGCCCTTGCTCAGACCCGGCCCTCCGACCTGTCCAACCTGTTCGAAAAATCAAAAGAAACCCAGGCCGACCGGGCAGGCCTTCTTTATATGTACCTGGCCGGGTATGACGTGCGGGAAGCCGCAACTTTCTGGCAGATCATGTCGGATTATGCCGCCGACGAGACCTTCCAGGACAAACTGGCCAAAGACGCCCGAAACCTGTTTAACTCCAATGCCATCAGCCAGAATCAGTTCTCCTTTTCCAGCCTCACCGAAGACGCCGCCGGCATGGTGGTCGGGAGTTACCTCGAAACCATTTACACTTCTCACCCCCTCACGCAAAAACGGCTGGAGGACATCAACCAGTTGCTGCTGACAACTTATAAAGGCGAGGACTTTGACGGCGCGCTGGTAGGGCTGGAAGCGTATGAGGGGTTTGTTTCGGCCATCAGGTAAAATCAATTGTAAAGGATCAAGAGGCCCTGCGATGCAGCTATTCTCTTCGATTATTAAATGATTGTAATGAACAGAGCAGTATTATGGCTGTCGATATTTTTTGTATTGCTCAGCCTTCATAAAGGATTAGGGCAGGATAAACGTTTTTTGACCTTCTACGCCACCAGAGAAGGGAACGTGGGGCACGCCTTTGTCTCCTTTGTCAGGGAGGATCCGGTGAGAAAGATGACAGTGGTAGATGGTTGCTGGGGGTTTTATCCCAAAAACAAGATCGCTGGTGGTGCAAGCTTTGTAATCGGGCCGGTCGCTGGTGAGATCAGGAATGATTTTAGTACCCAGAGAGATATCGGCTTGACGGTTGAAGTCAGTAAGCTTGAGTATGAAAATACCTTATCCATTAAGGATAGGTGGGAGGCGGCACAATATGAGCTTACAGTGGCGGATTGTGTTTCTTTTGTAATGGAAGTAGCCCTGTCTTTATCGGGAAAACTGTATCTGCCTCAAAGAAGTACCTTTGATTTTCCCCATGATTATATTGAGGAGCTAAAAGCGTTGAACGATCCCCGAAATATTTGCCAACGGCACCCTGATATTGTAACCGAATACAGTAAGGATGCACCCAATTATCATTTTTATACTTTGAATTGTGAGATATGCGATTCTGCGCAGAATCCGTGTTGTACAGTGGAATTTGTTTTTGAGGTGATGAAAAGTAGCGTTGAGTTCACAGCGCCCTATGGCGGAAGCAGCCCCGTTGTTGATTGCGGTCAGGTAAAATTACCCGGGTTTGGGTCGATTGTCACGAAATTGGGAGAAAGGCCCTTGTCAATTACCAATTTTACAAAAAGGGATCATTTGCTCCACGAAGGCAAGGTCGTCCGGTATGTGGTACAAGTGGGTTCAAAAGTCTTTGTGTATACAGTAGGAATTGGCAACAACAATAGCGCCTGGCTGGCATGGTTAAATCAAAATGGCTTAAACGTGGATTTAGTCTGGGGTGGCGTAAATGAAAAGCTAAAATCGGAGGTAAGCAAGCAATTAGACGAAAAGGCAAAACGCAGGGAATGCAGACAAAAAAACCACGCCACCCTCTTCCTTTTCGACCTCTCCGGCAGCATGAATGAGGCCGGCGCCAACAGCCAAAAATCGAAGCTGCAGCAGGCCAAGGACGCGTCCCGACAAACCCTGAACGCACTGCGGAGCAATCCTTCCGGCCTGGTGGAAGAAGTGGCCGTCCTGGGCTTCTCGGGGGGCTGCGTTGCCGATCCTACCCGGGTGGTGTCCGGTTTTGAAACAGACCTGTCGCTGGTCGAAAGCCGGATTGACGCTATGTCTGCCGGCGGCGGCACTCCTCTGGCCGAAGCCATCGCCGCTTCGGAATGCAAACTGGCCGCCCACCTGGCGCAAACGGGGCAGGACAAGGGCAAGCTCATCATTCTCAGCGACGGGCAGGCGACCTGTCAGCCCATACGGCCCAATGGGGCCTATAATTCAGGCCAGCTCGGCCAGCAGATCGTCACCGTCAGCGCCGGGCAGTGCGGCGGCCTGCAACGGCCCAGCCTGAAATACTATACCATCGGCTTCAATATTGCGCCCGGTTCTCCCGCCGAGCGCGACCTGCAATACCTGGCCCAGATTTCCGGAGGCAAATACCTTAATGTTCAGAACCAAACCCAACTGGAGCGGGCCTTCCGGAAATTTAACCGCACCTATATCCCCAAGCCATACCCCGCCCTGTCCAACCTGCCGCCCGCTTCCAACTCCCAATTTCGAAAGGGCGTATCACAGGCCGGTTCCGAATCTTTCGCTGCCGCTCTGGAAAGCTTCGAAGCGTTTGCTCAACTGCACGAAGGAGATTGCCACGGCGCCTACAACCTCGCCCTGATGCAGGAAGCTAATGATCTCTATAGGGATGCCATTGCCAATTATCAGCAATACCTGGCCCTGTGCCCCGATGCGGCCGACAGGGCTTTCGTGGAAGGGCAAATCCTTTTTCTGGAGGAAGAATTCCAGGCCTTCCTGCTCTTTCAGAAAGAAGTGGTAAAGAGCGACCTGGAATACCTGAAGCTGCATTTCGAAAAAATTCAGAACGGCCAAAGCCTGGCCCTGGCGGAGGAATTCAAAGGTTTTCTGAAAGAAAAAGGCGACTACTACCACAAACTGCCCGAATTGCTGGGCAGAACCGAACGGCTTTTTAAAAGCAATGCCCGGGAAGTGGCCAGTGGATTGGAAAACTGCGCCAAAACCATCAACCGGAACCCCCAAAGCTGGGACCGCGACGCCACGCCCTTCCTCTCCATGACGTATCTGAACCTGGAACGGTTACTGGCAAGCTTTTAGATCAGAAACTTCGCATACCGCTCTTGTGGCGTAAGGGCCTGCCTCGGGTGGGCCTTCCCCGGTTGCTGTCCTTCGGGTTGGAGCCGGGGCGCCTTTTTGGGCCGGTTGCTCCGGGGGAAACCAGCTGGGTTAAGGTTGTTTTTGTATAATTAACCCTCAATTTGGAAAATTTTTCATCTAAATAAAAAAATCAAAATGAGTAAAACCCTTACCGCTTTTCTGTTTTCCATCGTTTTCGCCGTTAATTTTTCATTCGCGCAAGACGTTTTTGAGCCCAATAATGCCCACACAAACCCTGCAGCATTAAGTTGCGGCAATGTCTATGAAGCCTATATTCAAACCGACGGCGATGTCGACTGGTATACCGTGCAGGCCAATCAGCCGGGCGCCATTTCTGTTGCTTTAACCTCCGTGCCAAATGGTATCGATTTGAATCTGGAGATCTATCAATTCGAAAATGGCCAACTCCTGAAAATCGCGGATGATGATGACCCCAACGCCAATGGCGGCCAAAACCTGACGGCAACCGCTTTTGTCAATGCCGGGGCCTACCTGATCCTGGTCGAAGATGAAAACGACAATGATTCCAACCCATCGGAATCCTATACACTGACGGTTTCCTGTTCCGTAAACCTTTTCGAGATCAACCAGACGATAGGACTGGCAGCCTCCATTCCCCGCGACACCTGCTTCGAGGATAATATCTGGGGGGAGAATGAGAACTTTTTTAACAGCAACGTGGGAGATAACGACCAGGACTGGTTTGTGGTGCAGGTGTCCGAATCCGGAACCCTGAATGCCGTCGTGACGGATGTCCCGTCCAACCAGGACCTGAACCTGGAAATTTTTATCATCGAGAACAACGGCCAGCCCAAGCGCATTGCCGATGATGACGACAACGACGCCATTTCCGGCCAGAACCTGACGGCGGTGGCTTATGTCGATTCGGGAACCTACTACATCCACATCGAGGATGAGAACAACAACAGCACCAATGAGGAAACCTACAACTTCTGCCTGAGCTTTACCCCCAACGCTTTTGAAGTGAACCAAACCATAGAACTGGCGGCCGCCATCCCCCGGGACACCTGCTTCGAGGACAATATCTGGGGCGAAAATGAATGCTATTTCAACAGTAACGTGGGAGATGACGACCAGGACTGGTTCTTGGTGCAAATTGACGAATCCGGCACCCTCAAAGCCGTCGTGACAGATGTCCCGTCCAACCAGGACCTGAACCTGGAAATTTTTATCATCGAGAATAACGGCCAGCCCAAGCGCATTGCCGACGATGACGACAACGACGCCATTTCCGGCCAGAACCTGACGGCGGTGGCTTATGTCGACCCGGGAACCTACTACATCCACATCGAGGATGAGAACAACAACCGCACCAATGAGGAAACCTACAACTTCTGCCTGAGCTTCACCCCCAACGCTTTTGAAGTGAACCAAACCATAGAACTGGCGGCCGCCATTCCCCGCGACACCTGCTTCGAGGACAATATCTGGGGGGAGAATGAGAATTTTTTCAACAGCAATGTCGGGGATGACGACCAGGACTGGTTTGTAGTGCAGGTAGATACGGCCTGCCTGCTGAAGGTTGGCCTGACGAATGTGCCGGAAAATTTGGATTTAAACCTTGAAATCTATCAGATTGTAAACGGGCAACCCATAATCGTTGCCGATGACGGAGACATTAATTCGAATGGCGGCCAGGCGCTTTCAGCTGAATTGGATGCTCAGCCAGGAACCTACTACATACACGTTGAGGATGAAAATAACAACCGGACTTCCGAGGAGCCCTATACGTTTTGCATAAGCTGTGAAGTGCTGGTAAAAACGATAGCGGTAACAAAACCGGAAGTTAGTATTTACCCTAACCCTACAGCAGGAATTATCACCATTAGCGGGATCAGCCCAAGCGCCCGGTTCCGCCTTTCTGATCTGAGTGGGAAAACGTTAATCCATTCACAGCCGGCCAATCGTGAAATAGACTTAACCGGCCTGGAACCGGGGCTTTATTTCATTTCATTTTTTGATGGGCAAAGGGTGATATCGGGAAAAATAGTCAGAAAATAATCGACGCGACACACCCAGGATGGCCCAGTCGAAGGCAGAAAACCACTGGGCCATCCCAGGGCAATCGCATTTAACTTTTTTTACATCAAATACCGGCAGGCGCATCCTGCGGGAAGCCGGGTTAAGTCGTCCGACGATTTTGAGTCGTCGGACGACTAGCCTTTGTCGGCCATTATCCAGCTGTGTCGTGGGCATGGCAGGAGACAGGATGCGCACACTGTTTATTATCCGGCTACCGGATTATTTTAAATGCAATTGCCCTGTGGGCCATCCCACGCCTATTCTGTTTTTGCTCAATATTCGTTATCTTGAGCAAAAACAACAAGTCCCAATGACCCCCAAAGAAAGAATATACGACGCCTTCGGCGAACTGGTTTACCTGGTGGCCAAATCCGACGGATTGATCCAGCCGGAAGAAGTGGTAAAACTGGAAGAACTGCTCCTGGCCCACCCTAAAGGCAGAGAGATCAAATGGTCTTTCGACTATGAACGCCGCAAACGAAATGACCCGGAAGCACTTTATAAAAAAGTCATAGAACGCTGTCGGGAGAACGGCCCGGACCCTGAATACCAATTCCTCGTAGAAATGCTGGAAAAGGTAGCGCAGGCCAGCGCCGGCATCGACTTAAATGAAGAAGCCGCTATTAAAGGCTTCGTCCACGACCTGACCGAGCGTTTTAAAAAGGATATCCAGGATATTAATCAGCTGAGAGGATAATTTCTCGCTCAGAGAAAGGGGAACCTCGGCCAGCGCCAGAATTTTTTCTCGCCAGACGCCTACTCTTATGATCAGCAAACGACCGCTAACTAATCCAAGTAAACTTATCGTCTTTTTCGCCGGCCTGCTCTTCCTGTTTTCCTGCGGCCGCGCTGCCCCTGAAACCGTGCCGGCAGGAGCCGAACAATTACAGCAGGCGCTCCATGTCTTCAACGACGCCGTCGGCAGGGCCGACGCCGATGCCCTCGACAGCCTGCTCACCACCGCTTACCTGCACACTAATGGCGACCAGCCTGCTATAGACAAAAACCAGTGGCTGGCCTACCTGCGCAGCCGCAAAGCGCAAATCGAAAAGGGATTGCTGGCCATCGATAGCTACCAAATGGTGGATATGAAAATCCGTTTATACGGGCAATCAGCCGTGGTCACCGGAAGGATCGTGATCCACGGGCTGGAAAATGGAGGGCCATTTGATGCCATTTACCGCACCAGCCAGTTCTGGGTAGTGGAGGATGGTCAGTGGAAACGAGCAGGCTTCCATGACGCCAGAATACGGTAGGCAAATAAGAATAAAAAAACGGCGTTCAAACAAGCTTTTTTCTAGCATCCGGCGTTACCCATTGGTCTATTCAATTGCTTATTTCCAAAAACGCCTTTTTGCTATGAAGAAGTTGTTTTTTGCCGCTTTCCTGTTTTCCCTGTCCTTGACTTCCTGCCAGAAACAGGATGTCCAAACCTTTGCCTGTGAAGGCGCAACGCCCACTTATACAGCAGACATAAAAGCCATTCTGAATACTAATTGCGCGACATCGGGCTGCCACAACGCCAGCTCCCGCGCTAATGGCATCGACCTGAGTACTTATGAGAAAGCTAAGTCTGAAAGTAGCAGAAACAGGTTTCTGGGCGCCATTCAACACAAATCCGGCTATAATCCGATGCCCCAGGGCCGCGCCAAACTGGATGACGCCACCATTCAGTTGATTTCCTGTTGGGTGCAGAATGGTTCGCTGGAGTAGTGGGTGTCGGTTATTTGTTATTGGTTATTTGTAATTTGCAAGGGCAATATCTTGGCCTACGAATAAACGATTACGTATTACAAATAATTGATGACAAGTAACTTTCAGTAATCCGATAATTTGGAAAATGTCCTTTCAATCCTCTCCTTTACACACCATCGACGATGTCCTTCGGGAGTTGGACGCCATTATTGCCCGGTCTCTGGAACGCAATGACGCTGCCGGCATCTTCGCCTATGTTTACCGGCGCACCACCGCTCAGGTAAAGGAAGGGATTTTGGAAAAGTGTTTTGAAGACAATGAGCGCATGGAGCGCCTGGATGTCGTATTTGCCAGACGCTACATCGAGGCATACCGGCAATGGCAGAGCGGCCAGGCCCCTCCCGATTCCTGGCAATTGGCCTTTTCAGCTTGTCAAAAGCCCCTCACTATCTTTCAGCACGTCCTGCTCGGTATGAACGCCCACATCAATTTCGACCTGGGCATCGCCGCAGCTGAAGTAGCGCCGGAGGCTTCCATCGAAAGCCTCCGGAATGATTTTCTGGCCATCAATGGTTTGTTGGCGGATATTGTAGATGAGCTTCAAAGCCGGCTCAGTAGGGTATCACCTTTATTTTTTGTGATCGATTGGCTGGGCGGCCGGCGCGATGAGGCTGTTATCAACCTGAATATTCAAAAAGCACGGGGACTGGCCTGGGAGTTGGCCTGCCGACTGGCTCAGGCATCCACAGGCGCCGAGCGGGAAGAATACATCCGGGCTGCGAATGCACTGACGCTTCAACTGGGCCGCCTCATCGAAAGGCCGCCGGGCCGCTTGCTCCCCAATGCGCTGCGGTTCGTGCGTTGGTGGGAAGTCAAAGACATACGGCAGGTGCTGGAAAAGCTGCAGGCTTGACCCCCCTTCAGTCGACAAGCCACCCGCCTTCATCCAATATCCTTGTATATTCACTGCCAATATCCTCATCTTTACCCTGCTTGCTACTATGGCGCAGGCATTTGAACCATTAACCTGAATCATTAAAATTCCCGTCATGACCGACATGAATGAACCGCTGGATGACTTTTTTGATCCTAAAGAAGAAAATCTCATCCCTGATAGCAATGAGAAAATGGTGGCCACCTTTTCCCACCTGGGTATCGTCGCCGGAACGATTGTGCCGTTTGGTAGCGTGCTATTGCCGCTTATCCTCTGGCTGGTTTATAAGGATAAATCCGAGTATGTTGCTTACCATGCCAAAGAAGCCCTGAATTTCCAACTGACTATGCTGATCGGCTTCGTCGCATCGGCTATTCTGATCTTTGTTGTCATTGGTATCCCCCTCCTGATCGTCCTGGCCATTGTCGACCTGGTTTTCTGCATCATCGCAGCCATGCGCGCCAATGAAGGGGAGCGCTACCGCTACCCGTATACCTTCCGTTTTATAAAATGATCCTGAAAATAAGAGTGCTCCGAAAAGCATTACTGCTGCTTAGCATGCTTAGCCTGGCCGGCTGCCAGGTTGAGCATGGCCAAGCGCAGATCGCATTCTACTACTGGCAGTCCACGTTTCGCTTGAGTGAACAGGAGCAGGCTGTGTTGACGGCCAATGGAGTGAAACGCCTCTTTGTCAAATATCTGGACGTAGATATTGATTCTGATGAGCGGGCATACCCCAAAGCTTCCATTCGTTTCGAAGGGGAATCCTGGCGGCCCTATGAGATCGTTCCCTGTGTTTTTATCACCAACCGCACTTTCGAATCAGAGGCCGTCAGCCCTTCTGGCCTTGCCGGGCAGGTTTGGAATTATTTGAAACAGGTGAACGACAAATATCAATTGCAGCCTGCAGAGTATCAATTCGACTGTGACTGGACGGCTTCAACTCGCGACAAGTATTTTGCTTTTCTGGAACAATTCCGGCGCCTCAAAGGCGAAGCTGCCTTGTCTTCTACTATCCGTTTACACCAGTATCGTTATCCGCAGCAAACCGGTATACCGCCGGTAGATAAAGGCGTCCTCATGTATTACAATATGGGGGACATCGGGGATAAGGCGGAAACCAACAGCATTCTCAACAATGAGAAAGGACAGTCCTATCTGAAGTCTGGAAACTACCCCTTGGAGTTGGATGTCGCGCTGCCTCTTTTCTCCTGGGCCTTGCTCTATCGCCTGGGGGAGTTGCAGGCCATCATTAACTTGCCCGGGGAATCCGTACTGGCCCGGCAGGCACAATTGGAAAAAGTCAGCCCAGGACTATACGAAGTAAAGCAAAACTTCTATTTTGAAGCTCATTATCTCAACACGGGCGATCGGCTTCGCTTTGAAACGCCGGCTCCCCAGGAGCTGGAAAAAGCGGCTGATGCGCTTCACAAAATCCAAAACCGAAGTGGAAACCTTATCTTTTACCACCTGGATGATGCCTCGCTTCAAAATTATCCGCAGGGCTTCTTTCGCCGGCTTGCTGGCCGCCTGGGCGCTTAGCTGCTGGCCAACCACTACCAAAGCTTGCGGGTACTACGACCCTTCCTACCACTTCTTCAACCTCTTTGTGCCCGAATGGGTGCTGGCCGAGGAATACAGCCCTACCTTCTATACCGCCAACCCCAACTATAATAACATCTGGGGGGAACAAGATTACAGCAACGACAACCTGGCGGAATGGCAGGCTTTTTTCAAAAATGATGTCAACCAGGAAGCACTCCTGCGTATCCTCAAAGGAGGGTATTCCGAAACTTTTGGTGATATGTCGCGCGAGGGGCTGGTTAACATCCACCTCTTCCGGGAGTCCAAACTACCGGCTGCACAGGTAGAGGCCGCCAAACGGTACTTTCGCCTGGCGCTCGACATCGAAAAGCTAGCAGATGTGCAGCAAGGCTGGTGGAATTATGAGCCCGATACCCTGAGCACCGAGCAGGCCAATGCCCTCGTCGGCCGTATAGAACAGGCCCTGAAACAGGAGAAGTTCCCCTTCCTGAAAGAACGTTATGCCTTTCAGTTGATCAAAAGCCTGCGACACCATAATGAGTTTGCAAAGGCCGTCGAAGCGTACCAGTCCTATTTCGGCAAAAGCGAGTCAAAAAGCCTCATCCGTTACTGGGCCCTCGACCATGTGGCGGGCATGGAACTAAAGCAAGGGAAAACCGGAGAAGCCTACCATGACTTTCTCACCGTTTTCAAGGAATGCCGCAGCCGCCGTCAAAGCGCTTATTATAGCTTTAACATCACCTCAGAAGCCGACTGGCAGGCTACCTACGCGCTCTGCCAGACGCCTGAAGATAAAGCGCTGATGCATTTTCTTCGCGGTAGCAAAAATCAAACCCTCGGCCTGACTGATATGGAACAGCTGTTTGGCCTGCTGGGCAACCACGAGTGGCTTAAAACGCTTATGGCCCGCGAAATCAATAAACTTGAAAGCGCCAATTTGGAGTACTATGTCGACCAGCCTATTGAGCAATTGTTCAAAAACCTTTCAGCTAATGGTACGCTATTGCATAACCAGGAACAAGCAGACTACGCTGGCCGCCTGCTGCGCTTCACCAATACTTTATATTACAATTACCGCGAAGACCCCTTCTGGACGACCGCCAAAGCCTACCTGGAATTCCTCAACGGACAATTCGACACCGCTCAACTGACGCTGCATGGGAATGACGGGATTAAACCGCCCTTCGATAAGGTCAAGCGGGAAATTGAACTGGCTATCCTGATCTTCAAAACGGAAAGCTTTTCGCCGGAGGAGCAGGATCATATCGCCAGAGAAATCGTCGATATCTTTGAAGATCAGGATGCCCAATTCTTTACCGAACAAAACAATGAGGAGTTTATCCTCGACCTGCTGGCATATCGCGCCCGGCAACGCGGCGACCAACTTCAGGCCAGTTTCTTCGCCCGAGAGTCCATCTGGGTGCTGAAGGAAAATCCGGCGCATCCCTCTGTAGATGCCCTGCTGGATTTTATCCGCCAACCACAGCATACCCGCCTGGAACTCCTGGCGCTCAAACACTACATGGAGAGCAATCAGAAATGGCAGGCCTTTGAGATGAATCTGGCCAACGAACTGAAGGAGTTTGAATACCAGGCTCTGAACATCAAAGGCGCCCTGCTTATGCGCGATCCGGCTAAGTTGGAAGCTGCTTTGGCCATCTTTGAATCCTTGCCCGGTAAGTATGACTTTCCAATAGAGGTTAACCCCTTCAATATGGCCATTACCGACTGCATCAATCCGGAAAACTGTTATCTTAAAACCAGCACGGCCTACACCCGGAATTCCTTTGTGCGCAAGCTGATTGAGATCAGAGGGATCGCTGAAAAAACCAATAGTTCAACAGACTATTATTTATTGGGCAATGCCTACTACAACATGACCTATTTTGGGCCAGCATGGAATTTGATGAATTTCAGCCGCAGCGGCTCCCAATACGCCGGCTTCTATGATTGCGCGCCCGCCCTGGCCTTTTACCAGAAGGCCATCCAATACGCCCCCGACCGCGAATCGGCCGCCAGGGCCTGCTTTATGGCCGCCAAGGCAGATCAAAATGTTTTTTTTAAATTAATGAGCGAAAAGGAACGCCAACCCGATGAATACTGGTGGGGCAAATATGAAATTTTCGAATGGGGGGACTCGAAGAATGACTATACTTACTTCCAGCAGGATATTAAAAATAGCGGCCACCGCCAATACTTCGAAAAACTGAAACAGGAGTACCGCGATACGAAGTTTTACCAGAAAGCTATCCAGGAGTGCAAGTACTTTGAGTATTATGCCAGTAAACAGTAAACAGTTGAAAAGGCGCACCGCAACTTTTCATCCCGATGAGATCCGGTGGATCGATATCGGGAAGGCAGTAAGCAGGCCCTTAGGGGCAAGGTTAAAGGAACGAAGTAAAGCCCCCAACGATAAGAAACTACCAAATTTGAAATTTGATAACTAAAAGACGCACCGACGCACCGACGCACCAGACGTACCAGACGTACCAGACGCACCAGACGCACCAGACACACCGACGCACCAGACGTCCCACCGGCAAAAAAACATCCGCTTATGAACAGGAGAAATTTTATCCAAAAAGCTGTCGTAACTGCTGCCGGCGTTTCCGGGATTGCGCCCTTGTTGGGGGAGGTAAGGGCGCCGCAATCCATTGTACCAATGCCACAGGCTGATGAACAATTCTGGAAGGAATTGCGAAAACAGTTTCCCATGCCTGAAGACGAGGTATACTTCAATACCGCAACCCTGGGCGCTCCGCCTCGGGTTGTTTTGGAGAAAATGGTGCAGCATATGCGTATGCTCGCCGAAAGCATGGCGCGGGCGGACTATCACGGCAATGGGCCGCTCCTGCTTTCCGGTTACGAGCCCTACGTAGAACTCCGCAAAAAGATCGGCCTGCTGATCAATGCAGACTATAAGGAGATTGCCCTGACCCAGAATGCCACTTTTGGGATGAATTACGTGGCCACCGGAATGGAGCTAAAGGCAGGGGATGAGCTCATCAATACCAACCAGGAACACGGCGGCGGCAAAGGCGCCTGGGAACAGGCGGCGGCCCGGTATGGACTGGTGTACAAACAGGCCACAGTACCTGTGCCGGCCAATGACCCTCAGGAAATTGTTGATAATATTTTCGCCCTGGTAACAGCCCGGACGCGCGTCATCGCCGTTCCTCATATCATCTCTGCTTATGGGGTCGTGCTACCGGTGAAGGAAATCTGCCATCGGGCTCGGGAGTTGGGTGTTTTTACCATTCTGGATGGCGCCCAGGCAGTAGGCCATATCCCGGTGGATGTACAAGAGATCGGTTGCGATGCCTACTATTCCAGCCTCCACAAATGGTTATTGGCGCCTGCCGGAAATGGGATTCTTTATGTCAGAAAAGATGTAATTTCGAACCTCTGGACCGCCATCGCCAGCTACGAATGGAAAAATCAGGAAGACCCTGGCTACCGCCTCACCCAGCGGGGAACCGGAAACCCTTCCCTGATTGTTGGTTTAGAAGCAGCTGTCGATTTCCACAACGAGATCGGGCCGAGAAAAGTTACCGATCGGATCAAGTACCTGGGGGATTACCTCCGGGCCCGCGTGCAACAAATAGATGGGGTAAAGATTTTCTCGTCTGTGCATCCCGCTATGTGCGCCGGGATCACCACCTACGGGATCGATGGGGTGTCAGCAATCGAACTGCAACGACAGATGTGGGTGCGGAAAAAACTGCAACCCCGGCCAATGGGCGATAAAATGCTCCGCCATAGCGTACATATTTACAACCAGGAGCACGAGATAGACGCCGCCCTGGAAATCGTGCGCGACATGGCCCGCTAACCCTTGCCTCCAGCCTTCTGGTTGGAGCAGGAAAAAAATTAACACCATACATGAACGAACAGGAAATTCTCAATCAAGCAAAAAAACGCGTGAAAGCAAAGAAGGGCTTCTTTGGCCATTTAAGCGCATTTATTGCGGTAGGGGCCTTCTTCCTGGCCATGAATTTATTGACCTATGACCCTAAAGACCCAACTATATGGTTCTTTTTCCCCATGCTACCCTGGGGGATAGGCCTGCTGATCCATTACTTTGCCATTTTTGGACTGCCGGGCAACCGGGCCCTGTCTCAAAAGTGGGAAGAGGAAGAACTGGCCCGGGAAATGGACCGTCTGCGCCGCAAGCACCAGGGCCGCCTCGATGCTCCTCAAGAGGAGACGGAAGTCCTGAACCTGGAGGAACTGGAAAAAGAAAAAGAAAAACGCTCCAACTGGAGTGAAGAAGACCTGGTATGATGAACATCGAGACTCCCCGATTACTGTTGCGCTGGTTTCAGGCTCGCGACTTGGCGGATATGCTGGAATACCGTACCGACCCGGAAGTGCTGCGTTATCAGACACTCGACCCTTTTTCCCGCGAACATGCCGAAGAGTTTATCGACGAGCATAGCAGGAATAGCCTGGATAAGATAGGCGCATGGATGCAGGTGGCCATCGAACGCAAAAGTGACGGAAAACTCATTGGCGACCTGGCTATTCATTTTCAGTCTGAAGAACCGCGCATCGTGGAGATGGGTTTCAATATCAACCGCCGTCTGCAGGGCAATGGCTACGCCACTGAAGCTGCTACTGCCCTTATTGGCTTCCTGTTTCAGCACCGCAATGTCCACAAGATATCCTGCCTGGTTGATGTTCGCAATGCGGCTTCTTTTCGCGTCCTGGAAAAGATTGGCTTCAAACGCGAAGCCCACCTCCGAAAAAGTTACTTCGACGCTATTGATGGCGACTGGTTCGATGAGTACATCTACGGGCTTTTACCCGAAGATATAAATGCCCCTAAACCCTATAGCAATAAAATAAAATGACTTCCAATCCAATACCCATGCTAAATCGATTATTGTTGATCCTTCTTTGCGCGTTTCCCTTTTCCCTTTCGGCTCAGCCTATTCGCATTACCTTGACGGAGGCCACTATGAATGAGCCGGGTAACCGTGCGGTGTTGGTGAGCAATCAGTATGGTGTCCTTCGCTACTATAAACCTTTGAGTAAAAAGGACGCCAAAAATGAAGCCTTTTCCTTTGAGGCTAATCAGCGCCTTGGCGAACGCTTGTCATTGACACTGGTGCGGGAAGTGGACGGAGGCGGTATTTTCGGTTTCGAAAACACTACATACTGCAACCTGGCTAATGGCGCCTTGATCGATGCGCCGGCTGAGGAGGGGGGCGAAACAGCCTATGAATCGGTGGAATTTTCCATTAGCGGCGTACGAGGGGCAGAAGAAGTGATCGTTCTTTCCCCTGTGGAAGAAGGCGCAGAGTACCGCATCGACCGCCAGCGTCTACTGCTCAATTTCCGTGCTTTGGCTTCGGCGGATATATTTGTATTATTCAAACTCAATGGCAGCGAAGATTACCTTTATTATTATGGGCCGGGAGGAAAGGCAAACCGCATTGACCTGGATATTGCCGATCTGAAAAGTGGGGTAGTTACTCGGGATATAGCCCTTCCTTCCATGCATTTTTGGTATGGTGATATCAAAGGTTACCAAAGTGGAAGCGATAAGCCCTGCTACCTCTACAATAGTAGCCAGCTCAAAGCCCTGCGTCCACAAAATTCTATTCGTGTGTACCTGCCGCCCGGCCTGGAATGGAAACATTTTGACCTGGAATTATTTAACCTCGGAACTGATAAATTCGGATTCTATAACCGATACCTCAACAAGCTGCCGGATTCTCTCGGAGCCGTTGGGTTCAACCCTTTGCTGGCCGATCATCAGAGCAAAGCTTTTCGATTCCAGACGACAGCGGAAGAAATAGGGCAGTTCTACGCCATTAGCTACACCTATAGCCTGGCCAACCAGATGCCTGCCAGCTGGCAGGTGTATGGCCTGGTGGAAAAAGCTGGCGAGGTAGACTTTATCCTGCCCGACTTGCCTGAAGATCTGCTGGAGGCGCTGCCGGAGCTGCGAGTCCTCCCGGAACCCGCTGCCATCACCAAGAGCCTGTTTCGCTGCGCCCGCTGCGAAGACTATGATTTCAGGCTGGAGCCTGCTAAACTGCAGCAGGAAAACTGGCGCCTGGAAAAGGGGCTGGTGGAACGGGCGCAGTTTCTGGAGTTTTAGCCAAGAAGGAGTGAATAATTTTCATCTCCAAAAACGAAATTTGAACACGTTCTAAACCAAATTGCCATCATAGATATGCCTTCGTCGCAATCAAATGGCCATAATTCCGTGCTCGGTTTGTAGGGCTATGGCTGAAGTGTGCGATCTCAAAACCATTTTCCCGAAGGTGTTGGGCCAGCGCCAGGCCTGTGAACTCAGGGCGCTTCAGGTCGTGAAATTCAAGGGAAATCGTATGGATGCGGTCCAGGATGGGCGCCCCTGCTTCCAGGAGTATGCTATACTCCGCTCCTTCACAGTCCATTTTTAGAAAATCAACCTCTTCAATATCCTGTTCATGCAACAGGGTATCCAAGGTAATAGTACGCACCTTTTCTGTTTCCACCGGCCCTTCCCCTTCGCGGAAGAGGGACGCATTCTCACTGCGGCTCAAATAGAGGTCTGCCTCGCCCGCCTGGCCCGGCCCAACAATGGCCGAACGGATGGGGTATACATTCTCCACCTGGCTGTCCCGGATGTTGCGGCGCAGTATGTCGAAGTTGTGCTGAGCCGGCTCCACCGCAATGATGGTGGCCTCAGGGTCGGAATTCATGGAGGCGAAGATGGAAAAATAACCAAAGTGTGCGCCAATATCAATAATGGTGGCCGCCTCGTAAAAAGGGAAGAAATTGGAATAACGACGCGTGGCGAATACTTCCTTTAGAATGGGCAGGCCGTCGCGTTGCAGGCGATAATTCAGGGATATTCCATTCGCCATGCAGATGCGCCTGAATTCGGAGCGATTTCCGCCCAACCTGCCCAATATCTTGTTTAACATGAACTGCGGTTTATAGGGCAAAAATACAAAAGCTGGCAATAGGCTGTATATCTGGTATTTACGAATAGGCCCAAAAATAAACCCACATCCATTAAAAATCGCAAAAAACACATAATTCAGCAATGAGATTAATCACCGTTGGCAATAGCTTTATTCATTGACTTATTCCGGAAAATGGACTTAACTCTCTTGTGATTGGGGAAGCAGGCATTGCCTGAAAATCCTTTGAATTTATGAGAAAAAATCATCACCATGAGAAATGTAACTTTCAACAAAGCCTTTACTTTCTTGTGGGTAGCCGGCCTGGCCTTTGTGATGGCCTTCTCCTCCTGCAAGAAAGATGAAACCGAACCGGACCCTGTTAACCTGACGGAATTACCTGGCGTAGCCTTCCTTGGGCATGGATACAACACTTTTGGCGATTGGGCCAATCCTGATGAGGTGAAAAACGCTATGATCAGTTTTGAGAATTACCGAAAAGTGGTCGTAAACGGCGCGGATTACAAGCTGCCGGAAGAAGTAGAATACACGATGCTGGAAGAAAATGAATTCGTACCCTACTTTGGCCCAAACGCGGACACCTACCGGAAGCAGTTTGTCCTGGCAGCAGGATTGAACAATGAACACTCCTATTTCAATGGTGTGGTCGGCCGTCATTTTGTGCAAAGTGAGTACCGCCTGGCCAACATGGCCTTTGTGGGAGTAGAAAACCAGATCCGCCTCTGGAAAGTATCGCTCCCCTACGATGCCGCCGCCCTGAGAGTGATGCTGTCTGAACAGGCCCGGTCTGACCTGGCTGCCATGGCGCCCGCTGAGCTGTTCAACCAATACGGCGCATTCCTGCTTACGGAAGTGGTCGTCGGCGCCCGGGCCGGCTACTACGCTGCTGTAGATATCTCGGCCATTGACCCTACTATTGACTTGCCGGCCGCTGCCGAGCTCTCCTTTAAAGATGGAGTGGGCGAGATCGACTTATCCACTGACCCTGCTAAAGAGCAAATGGTAAATGCCTTCCGCCAAAGCGCTGTCTTCCACCTCGGCTTCGTCGGCGGGGACCCGGCCTATGGTGAAAAACTGTTTACTACCGGCTACTTCAAGAAGTGGGCTATGTCGGTCGACGATAAGCCTACCTTATCAGGCTTTACCACCCTTAGCCTGATGCCGGTCTGGGAACTGTGTGAAACGGCCGCGCGCCGCACGGAACTGATGGAGGCTTTTGCCGCCTACGCCCAGCCACATCAGTTGCCGTCGCTGGTAAGCGCAGACAGGCTTTGCATTGCCGCCTTGTCCGCCCGGACGAATGCCAACCCTGATTCTCCCCCGATGGAAGGATACCGGGCTATGCCCTTCGACCTGAATGAAGGCGCCGGCGGCCGCCATGTTTATCTCTATTACCAAACCGGATTGGATACTGAAGAAGCGATCACCGAATTGACCACCGTTACCGGACAGGATATTTCCCCGCCTTATGGCTGGACAAAGGTTGGCATCAACCTCAATGATGGCGCCGGCGGGCAGTTTATTTACCTGAGCTTTCAGAAAGGGGTCAGCAATAACCCAATCCGGGAATTAAGGGTCCTGACAGGCAATGATCCCGTTGTGCCCGAAGGGTTTTTCCTGGTCGGCAATTATTATCGCAATAATGCTCCGCAAGATATGAACGAAGCCGCCGGCGGCCAAAGCCTCTGGCTGGCCTACTCCAGAGGTGCGCAACCTTAGGGGTGGGGGTAAATGGGAGAATGTAAGAATGCGAGAATGTAAGAATGCAAGAATGCAGGAATGCAAGAATGCAGGAATGCGAGAATGCGAGAATGAATGCCCCCATTCCTGCATTCTCGCATTCTCGCATTTCATCATTTCACCTACGGCCTGGCCTTTTCCAACTGTTCCAATAACTCCTTAACGGCAGCTTCCAGTTGCTGGTCGCGGCCTTTGGACACTACCCCCGGCTCATTGGGCACTTTGATATCCGGCTCTAGTTGGTTATTCTCCAGGTAGTCTCCGTCATTGGTTACTACGCCGACCTGAGGGATTCCGAAGATGAGGTCGCCGGTATGCAGGCGCTCCCACCAGACGGCGGTGGCAGTGCCGGGCACTGGCATGCCAACGAGTTTACCGATGTTCAACGCCTTGTAGGCATAGGGGAACATGTGGGCATCGGAGTAATTGCTTTCGCTCATTACTACTACCGAAGGTTTGCTCCACTTGCTCATGGGTTCGGATCCCAGGTCTTGTCCGCGGGGCATCATCGTAACGTAGGGGTGTCCGCTCAGGAAAGTGGCCAGTTGGTCATGCAACCAACCACCGCCGTTGAAGCGGGTATCCACCACAAGGGCCTCCTTATTGGCGTTTCGGCCCAGCACCTCTTCGTAAACCGTGCGATAGCTATCGTCATTCATACTGCGTACATGCACGTATCCGATGCGGCCATCGGAGCTTTTGTCCACTATCTCCCGGCAGTGCTCCACCCAGCGTTGGTAGCGCAATTCGTTTTCTTCGCCCAGGCTGATGGGTTTTACGGTTTCCTCCCATCGTTGCTGCGTCGCCGGCTCATAAAGGGACAGCAAAGTGTTCTTGTCGGCTTTTCGGTTGAGCAAGCGGAAGGGATTCACCTCCGGGGTGATCTCCTGCCCGTCGATTTGCTCGATGATGACGCCGGCTTTGATCCGGGATCCTTCCTGCACCACCGGGCTCTTGTCCATCACTTCAGCTACCTTTAGGCCTTTGCCGGTGTAGGTTTCATCGTAAAACAGGCCAAGCGCCGCCGTTTGGTCGCCGTTTTCGTTTTTCGGCCGATAGCGGGCGCCGGTATGAGACGCATTGAGCTCGCCCAGCATTTCGCTGAGCAGGTCGGCGAAATCATAATCGTTGTTGATATGGGGCAGAAACCGGGCGTAAGCCTGCTTGTAGAAGTCCCAATCAACCTTGTGCAGGCTGGTTTGGTAAAACTTCTTATCTACCTGTCGCCAGGCGTGCTCGAAGAGGTAGGCGCGTTCTGCGGTTTCCTGCAGCACCATTTCCCCACTGACCCCAATAGGTTTGGATTTGCCGGATTCGATCTCCACTTTCTGGATGCCGCCATCTGCGAGCACAAAAATATTTTTCTCTTCTTTATCGACAATAAACTCGCTGGGCTCCTTGCTGCCAAGTTTGGCCAGTATCTTGGTTTCTTTGCTCTTCAGGTCTGTCTGCCACAGGTCATAGCCCTTTTCAAATTGGGTCAGATAGAACATTTTCTCGCCATTTCTGGTAACGTAAGCATCGGCCAGTTGGGAAGAGTGGATCGTCAGTCGGGCTTTGCGGTCTTCAATACCTTGTAGTTCCATTTTGACCGGCTCCACTTTTTTGTCTTCCTCCTTTTTCTTGTCCCCATTTTTATCTTCTTTCTTTTGATCCTCCTCTTTTTCTTTCAGCAATTTATATTCCTCTTCATTGAGCGTAAAGCGGTCGTATGCCTCCTGAGTAAGGAAGAGGGCATAGGCATCCGCCTCTCCACCGCGGCCGGAATGATTCAGCTTGCCGTCGCGGTTGGAGAACCAAACCACCATTTTGCCTTCCATCATCCAGCGGGGGCGGGAAGCACCGTAGCCGCTTTTAGATAGATTGATGATCTCCCCATCGCCGGTAGCACTTACCAGCCCCGCCTGGTCCGTCCACTGTTTGGGTTGCAAGTATTGCACCAGGAACCATTTGCCATCGGGCGACCATTGATAGTATTGGTCCCCATCGGAATAAGAGTAGTTGTGTTCGGCGCCCATTATAGTGCGTACGGCCTTGCTTTCCAAATTGGCCACCTTAAGAATGGTGCGTTCTTCCAGATAGGCTACCTCCTTGCCATCGGGCGAATAGGCGGGCTGGAATTCTTCGGCGGCAGTGGCCACCACCGGCTGCTCCTCAATGAGGGTGGCGTTGAAAAAATAGGGCTCTTCTTTTCTTTTGATCGTTGATTGGTAAACGTTCCAACTACCATCGCGCTCGCCGGCGTAAAGGATAGACCGCCCATCGGGGCTGAAACTGATGGAGCGCTCCTGCTCTGGGGTGTTGGTGATACGGCGGGTCGTGCCTTCTGCCACCGAAGCAACAAATACCTCGCCCCGATGCACGAAAACCAGTTCTTTCCCATTAGGGGAGAGCGCCATTTCTGTAATATCGCCCTTTACCTTGGCTGTTTGTTCGTCGTTGTAGCGGTCGCCGGCGAAAATGCGGATATCTACTTTTTTAGGATTTTCACCTTCACGGGTGGTGTAAAGCTCGCCGTTGTAGCTAAAGCAAAGCAGGCCATCGTTGCTGGCGGACAGGTAGCGGACAGGGTGTTTTTCGAATGTGGTCAATTGCTGGGGTTCTGCAGGCTTGTCCAGCGGCATCCGGAAAATATTGAAGTCGCCGCTTGCTTCACTTAGGTAATAAATGGCCTGTTCACCCGGAGCGAAAACGGGATTGCGGTCTTCGCCGGCAAAGTCGGTCAGCTGCCGGTAACTTTGGTCTTTGGTGTTATACGCCCAAATATCGCGGGTGACGGAGGAAGTGTGGTGCTTGCGGAATTCATCCTCGTATCCCTTACGGTCGTGGAAAATGAGCAGGCCGCCATCCGGCCGCACCCTTGTATTCTGGGCAGGAGTTGTCAGTATCAAGCGGGGCATGCCGCCTTTTACAGATACCTGATAAAGCTCCGGCAATACTCCGGAAGGGAACTGCTGATTGGCCGCTGCATCAAGCCGGGCCGAGGTGAAAAACACCTGGCTGTCATCGGCCGAGAAATCAGATGGGTAATCACCAGCTGAGTGATAGGTAAGCCGTTCTGAAGGGCCCCCTTCGGCCGGCATGAGGAAGACATCAAAATTGCCATAACGGTCTGAAGCGTAAGCAATATACTTGCCGTCGTGAGACCACACCGGCATATGGTCATAGGCATCGTGCAGGGTAAGTGGGTACGCCAGGCCACCCTCACTGGGCGCCCGGTATAAATCGCCTTTGTAGGTGAATACGATCGTTTTTCCGTCGGGGGAAATCGCCGGGTAGCGAAGCCATAGCGGATTGTCCTGAGCGGATAATAACGACAGGCAGGCGGTCATAAAAAACAGGGACATGTTTAGAATAGCCTTCATAATTTCAGTCGGTTTTGAATTTAGTGGTTGAACGCCAAATGTAGGGATTTGGCGCCTGATTGAAAACCCTGGCCAGAAGCAGGATGTTTAAGGAATCAATATAAAGCTTTACTTTCGCCTCCGGAAAGGCGACAATCAAAAAAACTTCTATGACGGTTGGAGAAAAGAAACCATACCTGTTTCAGGCCGTGCCCGGCGACCCCCTGAAAGCCCAGCAATATACCCTCCCCAATGGGCTGCGCATATTTATGAGCGTCAATCCCAATGAGCCGCGCATTTATACGAATATTGCGGTCCGGGCAGGTTCCAAGCAGGACCCTGCCGATACGACCGGCCTGGCGCACTACATGGAACATATGCTTTTCAAAGGCACCAGCCGGATTGGGGCCCTCGATTGGGAAAAAGAAAAAATATACCTGGAAAAGATATCTGCCCT
The DNA here is from genome assembly GCA_020636215.1 of Lewinellaceae bacterium. GTDB lineage: Bacteria > Bacteroidota > Bacteroidia > Chitinophagales > Saprospiraceae > JACJYE01. The sequence goes on along the minus strand of JACJYG010000013.1, from coordinate 103,062 downwards.
GTATGAACAACACCGGCAGGCCGACGATGCCGGGCAACGGCTGGCAATTTACCAGGAAATAGACCGCCTGTCGTCAGAAGCAGCTCAGTTGGTTGCCCCGAGTGAGTACGATAAGTTGGTTGGCGCTATTGGCGCCAAAAGCACCAATGCCTATACCTGGGTGGAGCAAACGGTATATGTCAATGACATCCCTTCTAATGAGTTGGATCGCTGGATGCAACTTGAATCAGAGCGCTTCCGCATGATGGCCCTGCGGCTCTTTCATACAGAATTGGAAACAGTATACGAAGAATTCAACATTGGCCAGGACCAGGACACCCGCAAGGTGAACAATGCGATTCGGGCGGCCTTATTCCCACGACACCCTTATGGCGCCCAAACGACCATTGGTTCGGCCGAACATCTGAAGAACCCTTCTCATATTCGTATCCAGGAGTATTTCCGAACGCACTATGTACCCAATAATATGGCCATTGTGCTGGCCGGTGATTTTGATCCCGATCAGGCGGTAGCGCTGGCCCAGCGGTATTTTGGAGATTATGAGCCCCGGCCGGTGCCGCCTTTCTCTTATGAACCCCAACCCGATATCGGAGCGCCCATCCGCAGGGAAGTAGCCGGGCAACAAGCTGCCTTTGTGGATATAGCCTGGCGTTTTCCCGGCGCCCAAACGGAGGCGCCATTGATGCTGGCTATCATTCAGCAACTACTCTATAACCAGCAGGCCGGCCTGATAGACCTCAACCTCAATCAGCAACAGCGCGTGCTGGAATCCCATACCTGGATGTGGGCCTATGAAGATTATGCCGTTTTTGGCCTTTACGGAAAGCCCCGGGAAGGGCAAGGGCTTCAGGAAGTAGAGCAACTATTACTCGGAGAACTGGAAAAGCTGAAGAATGGAGAGTTTGAAGACTGGCTGCTGGAAGCAGTCGTCCGGGACCTTCGCCTCCACGACATTAAGAGTACTGAATCTAACCAGGCCCGTTGCAGTGCGCTGACACAGGCTTTTATCCTGGGCATGGATTGGAGCCGCATTGTCGGCCGGTTCTCCTTCTGGGAATCACTTGATAAAGAAGCGATCCTGAGTTTCGCCCGCCAATACCTGCGCGACAATTATGTGGTAGTGTATAAAAAACATGGGAATGACCCCGATGTGATCAAGGTAGAAAAACCGTCGATTACGCCGGTAGCACTTCAACGCGACGCCTTGTCCGAATTCGGCCGGGCCTTTCTGTCCCAAAATGTGCAACCCTTGCAACCGGTTTTCGCCGATTTCAAGTCAGGGGTTCAGCACCGGCTTCTGAAGCCGGGCCTCGGATTTGATTATGTGCACAACCCGGACAATGAACTTTTCCGCTTAGACTGTATTCTGGAAATGGGCAAGTTTCACGACCGGTTGTTACCGCTGGCCTTACTCTACCTGCCGTATCTGGGAACCGCTAAATATTCGCCGGCGGCGCTGCAACGCGAATTTTTCCGTCTCGGGCTTTCTTTCGATTATAAATGCAATAATGATCGCACATTACTGACGATCAGCGGGTTGGATGAATCGCTGGAGGAGGGCCTGCAACTGGTAGAACACCTGTTGGCTGAAGTGCAGGAAGATAAGCAGGCTTTAAAAAACATCGTATCGGATATCCTTGCCAAGCGGGCCAACGGCAAAAAAGACCGTAGCAATATTTTACGTAATGCTATGGCCGACTATGCGCAGTTCGGGCCTGAGTCACCCTTTTCCTATCGCCTTTCTGAACCGGAACTCAACATCCTGCAAGCAGAGGAACTAGCCGGCAGGATTCGCCGCTTGAATAGTTTTGAACACACGCTGTACTATTTCGGCCCCCGATCCGAAGACGAAGTATTCAAGCTGCTACAGCGCCACCACCATTCGCCTGGCCAGCTTAAGCCGCCGCCGCCAGCCCGCATTTTCCCGCAGTTGCCCACTGAAACGGACGAGGTGCTGTTTGTTGATTTCCCTATCGTGCAGGCCGATGTGCTGATGATTTCCCGTGGTACGCCCCACTTTAACCTCGAAGAGCATTTCATGAGGGAATGGTACAATGATTATTTCGGATACGGCCTCTCTTCCATTGTCTTTCAGGAGATCAGAGAGTCCAAAGCCCTGGCTTATTCCACTTACGCTTTGTACACTTCACCTAGCCAGCAGGAACAAGCCCATTATCTTCGGGGCTACGTGGGCACTCAACCGGATAAACTGAAAGATGCCATCCCTGCCTTATCCGGAATCATTGAAGAAATGCCTCTTGTAGCTGGCAAGGTTGAACAAAGCCGACAGTCTATCCTTCGCCGTATTGAAAGCGAGCGCGTCCGTCCTTCCCACCTTTACTGGGAAGCCTACGCTGCCGCTCGCCTGGGCTATCATGAAGATTTGCGCTCCGGCCTTTATGAGCGGCTATCGGCGGCTACCCCCGATGACCTCCACAATTTCCAGCAGGCATTCGTTAGAGGTAGAGCGTTTAAGTACCTGGTGCTGGGTAGCCGCAACCATATCGATTGGGGTTTTCTCCATAGTATCGGGCCAGTCAGGGAATTGACACTGGAGGAGGTGTTTGGGTATTAGGCCTGGGCCCTGTCTTTCAAAAGAAGGCGATTAATTAACTAAGTATAATAAAACTTGGTAGTTTTAGAGTAATTGGTTATTTTTGCAGCCGCTAAAAATAGCTCTTTGATTATTTAACCAAAAATATGTCTGATCCCAATGAAGAATTACGAAGTAACCTTCATCGTAGACCCTGTGCTGTCGGGGGAAGAGATCAAAGCGACAGCTCAGACATATGTCGATCATCTCACCTCAGAAGGGTGCAATATCGTACATGTGAATGAGATGGGTTTACGCCAATTGGCTTACCCTATCAACAAACGCTCCTCAGGGGTTTACTACTGTGTGGAGTTCGAAAATGATGCTGCCGGCGATCTCATCGACAAGATGGAACTGGCGCTCCGCCGTGACGAGCGCATCATGCGCTTCCTTACTGTGACGCTGGACAAGTATGGCGTGAAATTCAACGCTGACAAGCGCGCTGGCCTTATCGGTAAGAAGAAGAAGAAAAAGGTGGAAGAACCCGAAAGCAGAAGGGAAGAGCGAACTCCCTTTAAGAAACCTGCCCCGGTTACTAAAGCTGCTCCGGCTGCGCCCGCAGTAGTCGCTGCAAAAGAAGAAGAGGAGTAACCCTTTGATTGTTGAACCCTTAATTGAAGAAACATGGCTTCCAGAGATGATATAAAATTTCTTAGTAATCCTAAGATCGGCCAGAAGCGCAAGAAGTATTGCCGCTTTCGCAAGTTCGGTATTAAGTATATCGATTACAAGGATGTCGACTTCCTGACGCAGTTCGTCAATGAGCAGGGTAAAATTCTGCCCCGCCGCATTACGGGCAACTCGCTGAAGTACCAGCGCAAGGTGTCCACCGCTGTCAAGCGCGCTCGTCACCTGGCTATACTGCCATATGTGACGGATTTGTTGAAGTAATTTTCTCTAACTCGTAAAATCAACAGAAATGGACATCATTCTGCTGGATGATATAGAAAAGGTAGGGGATAAGCACGAGATCGTGTCCGTCAGGCCGGGCTATGCCCGAAACTACCTCATCCCTCAAGGCCTTGCCCTCGTCGCCAACAAATCTAACCGCGGCAGGCTGGATGATATCAAGCGTAAAGAATTGGAAGAACTGGCTGCCCGTAAAGCTGAGTTCGAAGCCATCGCCGAAAAGATCAAAGGCCAGGTGCTCAAGATCGGCGCCAAGGCAGGCGTTAGTGGCAAGATATTCGGTAGCGTGACCAACGTTCAGATTGCCGCCGCGTTGAAAGATCAGTTCGGTATCGATGTTGACCGTCGAAAAGTCAAACTTCCGGAAGATATCAAAGTAATCGGTGCGTACAGCGCTGAATTGATGTTGCACCCGGAAGTGGAAATTATTATGAATTTCGAGGTTGTCGAAGAATAGATACTTTCTATCTACCCCATTAGTAATAATTAAGCAATCTACACAAAGCCAGTTGTCAGGGCATTTCTCCTGGCGACTGGCTTTTACTTTTAAACGGTTGAATGGCCGCATAGCTGAATCTTTGAGGCAGCCCCCATTGCCCCCCAGCCTTACTAGCCACTCAAAACCCTGTCTTACCGAAGTGTTCCTTGATCCATCGTTCCTGTTCCCGATAATCCGGCATCGCTTTTTCCACCACTTTCCAAAAGCTTGGCGAGTGGTTCATTTCTACCAAATGGGCCAATTCGTGGATGATGATATAATCGATAACTTCCTGTGGTGCGAATAGCAGCCGGGTAGAGAGGTTTATATTGCCTTTGTTGGAACAGCTACCCAACCGGCTGTGAATATGCTTGAGCCGGACCTCCCGCACTGTTTTTTGAAAGTGGCGTGCATTGAGCTCGTTCACTCTTTGAACGATTTCTGGCAGGAAATCCTGAGCGATAATGCGGCTCAACAAATGACGTATGTTTTTCTGGAGGTTCTTTCCCTCGTCAAATTCGCTGAGGCGAAGATGAATGGTATTATTATTATCCAGCTTTCCACTGTGCGTCTTGCGGGCTTCAAACTGGATGTTTAGCTGATAAGTGCGTTGGCCAACTTGCAGTGTATCGCCATGTTGGTACTCTCGGGTTTCAAAGTGGGCGATCACCCCCTCATTTCGTTGTACATGCCGCGCCAGCCAACTCTGGAATTTTTCCATCAGGCCTAGTTCACTCTCCTTTGTAATGTTGACCGGTATGCGAAGTATAGCACTATGCTTCCCAATAGAAAAGCGTGCCCCCCGGCGATGCTCCCGGTATATTTTCACCGGCACTTCCTGCCCTTCGATCAGAAACTTAGTTTCTTCTACCTGTGCGGGTTGTTGCTTTTTTCGCTTCCACTTCATAGCGCTTTTGAGTTTTGGATTGCCGTGAAGATAAGGAGGGATACGGAAAAATGCGGGCAGGGTGGAAAAGTTTCAGGGCTTTGCAATACATCTGCACGTCAGCCGTCTGCATCCTGGCATCACCGGGAAGTTTATTTCCCGGTGATCTGCTCGTCGATCAATTTTCGGATTGCTGCTGTGCCTGGCTTCGGGGCGTCTATTTCAACGATGGCGCGCCCTTTGCCGAGCAGGGCGTAATGCGGAATGCTGGAGATGAGGAATTGTTGAGAATACTCGGACTGCATGCCGCCTTCTACAAAAAGGGGGACGATATTTGGAAAGGATTGCTGAACGCTCAGGGCTTTTTTCCAACGCTCCAGGCTTTGGTCGAAGGATAATGTGAGGATGATAAAATCCTCTTTTTTAGCATACTCCTGTGCAAGTTCTTGTAAGTATGGCAACTGCTCCATGCAGGGAGCACACCAGGAAGCCCAGGTATCGATATACACGGCTTTTTCGTCGAAGGTGCTGAGGCGCACCTCCCGGCCGGCGGTGTCGAGCACCACCAGATCGATGGCCTGCCGGCCCTGGCGGTTTTGATAGTACCAATCCAATTGGCTCTCGTAGAGGGGGCGGCTGGGGTTGTCGGCGCCCAGGTGGTAGTCCATAGAGGCGATGGCTTCGGGGCTAACCAGG
>JACJYG010000013.1:0-92500 GCA_020636215.1 Lewinellaceae bacterium | reverse complement strand
TTATAATGTTAGCGGAACTGCCCTGGAAAGGCAGGCCAAAGAAAGTGAAAGCCTTGTACGTGAAAGCATTATAGAGGTGAAACGAGTAGGGCGGGACACGTGAAATCCTGTCTGAATATGGGGGGACCATCCTCCAAGGCTAAATACTCCTGAGAGACCGATAGTGAACCAGTACCGTGAGGGAAAGGTGAAAAGAACCCCAAGAAGGGGAGTGAAAAGAACCTGAAACCGTGCGCTTACAAGCGGTCGGAGCCCTGTCAAAGGGGTGACGGCGTGCCTTTTGCATAATGAGCCTACGAGTTATACCTTACTAGCGAGTTTAAGTGCTTCAGGCACGAAGGCGAAGCGAAAGCGAGTCTGAATAGGGCGAAGAGCTAGCAGGGATAGACGCGAAACCGAGTGATCTACCCATGGGCAGGCTGAAGTCCCGATAGTCTCGGGATGGAGGGCCGAACCAGTAAACGTTGAAAAGTTTTTGGATGACCTGTGGGTAGGGGTGAAAGGCCAATCAAACTCGGAGATAGCTCGTACTCCCCGAAATGCATTTAGGTGCAGCGCCAGGGAGAGTGTCATGGAGGTAGAGCTACCAATAAGGCTAGGGGGCTTCACCGCCTACCAACCCTTGATGAACTCCGAATGCCATGACACTGCACTGGCAGTGAGGCTACGGGTGCGAAGGTCCGTGGCCGAAAGGGAAAGAACCCAGACCATCAGCTAAGGCCCCCAAGTATATGCTAAGTTGATCGAACGAGGTGGGGATGCTATGACAGCTAGGATGTTGGCTTGGAAGCAGCCACTCATTTAAAGAGTGCGTAACAGCTCACTAGTCGAGCGTTCCTGCGCGGAAAATGATCGGGCATCAAGCATATCGCCGAAGCTATGGATTGTACAACTAGGTTGTACAGTGGTAGGGGAGCATTCCAGTGGCGTAGAAGCTGTGCTGTGAGGCATGGTGGAGCAGCTGGAAAAGAAAATGTAGGCATGAGTAACGATAAAACGGGTGAGAAACCCGTTCGCCGTAAGACTAAGGGTTCCTCGATCGATGTTAATCAGATCAGGGTTAGTCGGGGCCTAAGGCGTAGCCGAAAGGCGAAGCTAATGGCAAACTGGTTAATATTCCAGTACCTGCATACAATAAAAGGGGACGGAGCTGTGGACTGCCCGCGCACTGACGGAATAGTGCGTTAAACCCTTCGGGGGATAGTACAGCGAGCCAGCAATGGCGAGCTGATAGTAGCGGAAAACAGCTTCCAAGAAAAGCCGAAGTATGCAGCCCGTACCGTAAACCGACACAGGTAGTCGAGGAGAGTATCCTCAGGCGCTCGAGTGATCCGTGGCTAAGGAACTAGGCAAAATAGCCCCGTAACTTCGGGAGAAGGGGCGCTCTTCCAGGGATGGAAGAGCCGCAGTGAAGAGGCCCAGGCGACTGTTTAGCAAAAACACAGGACTCTGCTAAGCTGAAAGGCGAAGTATAGGGTCTGACACCTGCCCGGTGCTGGAAGGTTAAGGAAGGGTGTTAGGAGCAATCCAAAGCACTTGACTGAAGCCCCAGTAAACGGCGGCCGTAACTATAACGGTCCTAAGGTAGCGAAATTCCTTGTCGGGTAAGTTCCGACCTGCACGAATGGTGTAACGATCTGGGCACTGTCTCAGCCACGAGCTCGGTGAAATTGAAGTATCGGTGAAGATGCCGGTTACCCGCAACGGGACGGAAAGACCCCGTGAACCTTTACTATAGCTTCGTATTGGGCTTGGGTATAGGATGTGTAGGATAGGTGGGAGGCATTGAAGCTGCCACGCTAGTGGTGGTGGAGCCGTCCTTGAAATACCACCCTTCCTATACTTAGGTTCTAACTCGGAAGAGGACAGTGCGTGGTGGGTAGTTTGACTGGGGTGGTCGCCTCCTAAAAAGTAACGGAGGCTTGCAAAGGTACCCTCAGCATGGTTGGTAATCATGCGCAGAGCATATGAGTATAAGGGTGCTTGACTGAGAGAGGGACGCCTCGAACAGGTGCGAAAGCAGGCTCAAGTGATCCGGTGGTTCCGTATGGAAGGGCCATCGCTCAAAGGATAAAAGGTACTCCGGGGATAACAGGCTGATCTCCCCCAAGAGCTCACATCGACGGGGAGGTTTGGCACCTCGATGTCGGCTCGTCACATCCTGGGGCTGGAGAAGGTCCCAAGGGTTGGGCTGTTCGCCCATTAAAGTGGCACGCGAGCTGGGTTCAGAACGTCGCAAGACAGTTCGGTCCCTATCTGTTGCGGGCGTTGGAGTATTGAGGAGGGCTGACACTAGTACGAGAGGACCGTGTTGGACGCACCTCTAGTGTACCTGTTGTGGCGCCAGCTGCATCGCAGGGTAGCTATGTGCGGAACGGATAAGCGCTGAAAGCATCTAAGCGCGAAGCCGGCTCCGAGATGAGTACTCCTTGAGGGCCGTGGAAGATGACCACGTTGATAGGCTACAGGTGGAAGTGCAGTGATGCATGGAGCCGAGTAGTACTAATAACCCGAAAGCTTCTAGCCGAATGCCGTGAGGCGAACCTCACAGCGCTCTTTGCGAGCGCCAAGTTTTCTCTCCCTACAACTTGTCAGCCCCACCTACCCTCCCCAAAGGGGAGGAAAGACGGGCCTCAACTCCTCCCCTTCGGGGAGGCTGGGAGGGGCTCGAGGGGTAAAGAATTGCTGGTGGCTATAGCGAGGGGGATCACCTCTTCCCATTCCGAACAGAGAAGTTAAGCCCCTCAGCGCTGATGGTACTGCCGTAAGGTGGGAGAGTAAGTCGCTGCCAGCTCAATATCGTTACAGAAGCCTCATTGCTCACGCAGTGGGGCTTTTGTCGTTTAGGGGCCAGTCAAAAGGGCGGCTCAAAGTTCCTGGCTTGCCCGGCTGGCACAGACGGGCTTGAAGTTAAAAGGTGCCGTGTAAATCAAGGCATTACGTTCGCACTGGCGCCCTCTAATGAACAGCCTCCCAAAAACTGAAAACCACACCCTGCTACCTTTAAACTTTAACTATTCTTACCGGTAAATATAAATCTTCTCCCAACCTATCAATTGCCCCTCCAATCTCAATAATGCAAAATACAAGCCCGCCCGGAGCTGTGAAATGTCAACAACCTGGCTTGGCCCCTGTATGGTGCTTTGCAGTACCACCTGCCCCGCACTGTTGAGGATATCAAGTTGCGCGGTATGTGGATAGTTGACCTGCAACTGGTTAAAAGTAGGGTTAGGGAATACAAAAAGCGGAGGAGCTTTTGGATCAGATGGTTCGTCCGTGCTACCGGTAAGCTTGGCAATCGTCACCAGCAGCACCTGGCCACTTACCTCCGGCCCGGCCTGCATGCCTCCGGCCAGAATGAATTGATTCGGCCCTATCTGCGCCAGCCCCCTGAAATCCATCGTAGCGGGTATCTGGCCTTCCAATTGCCCCAGAGCACCGCTGGCCGGGTCGTAGAAAGTGAGCCGCCCCTGCGGTGATACTGAACCCGAACCGTTATAGGCTATGCCGTCAAAATTGTAGGTCACATCAGATCCTCCCAACCAGAAAGGCTTGCCGTCCAAAACACCAGCTGCCATCCGATATCCCTGCGCTGCCGGGGTTTCAAAGCCCTCCCAATTGATTTCCATCGGGTTATCCGGGTTGATAAAACCCTTTCTGAAATAACTCGTTGCCGGAAAATTAGAACCGAAGCGCGCCCCTCCGGCGTAATAGATCGTATCTCCAACGATTACGCCCGATCCTCCGAATACTTTCCAGTTGTTGTTGTTGGGAACAGGCGTGCCCGCCATCCAGCTATCGGCTGCCGGATCGTAAATCTGCACATTGGCCACATTATTGGTATTGCTCCAGCCCGTGACCACAAAGATCAGGCTATCCCGCCACACCATCTGCACCTGGTCGTCAATGGGAAACGGAATAGCCATGCCATCTGGCAGGTAGGCGTTCGCCTCCGGATCATAAATGTGGACTTTGTTGGAGGAGGATTCATTATAATTGCTGGCAACATGGTAGCCGCCGATGATATAGATCTTATTCTTCACCACGCTGGCGCTCGTCGCGATCTTACCACCCATAGGGGCGGGTAGGGGAGGAATCGTATCCCACACTTCCGTTTGTGTATTATATCGAAATCCTTTAAGGTGTATTCCGTACCAATCGCGCGAGGTATCAATCCCGGCAAAGGAATAGACATGGGGTACGCCTTCAACCATGGCCATAGCTACTGCATTATTGCTCACCGGCTCCGGCATTGGCGCCAACAACTCCCATTGAACGGCCTGCCCATAGAGCCAGGGCGCCAGGAACAAGAAGAGGTAAGAAAGGAAATATTTCATAGCTTCAGATTTTTCTCTGCCAACCTACGCCAACAACATGACGATATAGCAGCCATTTTGCTCGTTGTCCCTCCAGCCGGCTATTCAACCCTTAACCATTCAACATCCCCCGGCCCCACTAGTAGAACCCCCGGCCCTCCTTCGCCATCTTGCGCAACAATGGGCTGCAGCGGTAGCGGTCTTCCCGATATTCATCGTAGAGACGATCCATCGTTTCTACACAATGTGAAATACCAGCTTCATCGGCCCATTGCAATAATCCCTTGGGGTAGTTGACACCCTGTGTCATGGCCAGGTCGATGTCGTCGCGGGAAGCAATATGCAGGTATCGCGCATCGGCCGCTTCATTGATCAGCATCACCACAATGCGCCACACGATTTGCCCGCCCAATTTTTTATCCCGGGAGGGTTCCGGGTTCATTGCTCCTGTCCGATAATCATAAAATCCCCGGCCCGATTTGCGGCCCAGGTAGCCGGCCTCCACCAGGCGCTTCTGAGTGAAGGAGGGCTTGTAACGGGGATCGTAGAAGAAGGATTGGAAGACTGTTTCCGTAACGGTATAGTTTACATCGTTGCCGATATAATCCATCAGCGTGAAAGGCCCCATGCGGAAGCCTCCGATTTCCGTTAAAGCCCAGTCTATCGTAGTGGCATCAGCCAGGCCCTCTTCCAGGATACGAAGCGCTTCTCCATAAAATGGCCGCGCCACCCGGTTGACAATGAAGCCTGGGGTATCTTTCGCCTCCACAACGGTCTTGCCCCAGCCCTGGATAAGGCTACGCGAGTGCCCGAGCACCTCAGGGGCGGTTTGCAAGGCAGGGATTATTTCCACCAGCTTCATCAGCGGAGCCGGGTTGAAGAAATGAATGCCCAGCACCCGGCCGGGCTTTTTGCAGGCCGCGGCAATGGATGTAATGGACAGGGAAGAGGTATTGCTGGCCAGGACGCAACGGTCCGAAACAACATCCTCCAATTGCTCAAAGACGTCCTTTTTGATGTCCAGGTCTTCAACAATGGCTTCAATAACCAAACCTGTGTCCTTAAATCTGTAGAGGTTGTTGACAAATTCGATGCGCGCCAAAACACTTTCCGCAGCTCCGGCTTCCAGCTTCCCTTTTTCGACCAGCCTTTCCATCACGCCTTCCAGGTTCTCCCTGGCGCGGATCAAGGCATCCGGGTTGTTGTCATATAAAAAAACGGGATGTCCCGCAGTGGCTGCAACCTGGGCAATTCCTGTTCCCATGGCCCCGCTTCCGATGATTCCTACTTTTATCATGTCTTGTGTGTCTTGTGTGTCTTGTGTGTCTGGTATGTCTGGTATGTCTTGTGTGTCTTGTGTGTCTGGTATGTCTGGTGTGTCTGGTATGTCTGGTATGTCTTGTGTGTCAAACCCTGGGATTGAACACAGGAAGTCTTGATTTCACCAGGTTTCCCTGGCGCTCAAACTTTACCCGGCGCCCAAGGACGGGACTCGATACTTTAACCGGCCCGCAGGGACGGGACATAAGCACTGGAACACGCTCGTTGGCGCACTGGGAAATAAATGATAATTGTCCAATTTTCCAAACGGGATTCGATAAAACGGTTCGGGGTATAGCTAGGAAGAGAAAACTACAACGGTATTAGCCAAATAAGGAATCAAACAATGACAAGAATCATCTTTAATTCTGCTATATGGCATTTTAATTTATGACTATAATCGCTTAACTTTTGCATTCAATTCGGACAGGCTAGCCAATGGCTGAAAAAAGAAAAAAATATGGAAGCAAAACTCCAGGAGCTCACCGATAGGATTTATCAGGAAGGGGTTGAGCGCGCTCGCAAAGAAGCAGAGGAAATAATAGCAGATGCCCGTCAAAAGGCGGAACATTTGTTGAAGGAAGCGCAGCGGGAAGCGGAACATAACCGTACGAAGGCAGGCGAAGAAGCCGAAGAGCTACGCCGCAACGTAACTTCTGAGCTGCAGCTTTCGGCCAAACAGGCTGTCAGTGGGCTGAAACAGGAGATCACTCAGTTGATCCTCACCCGCCTGCTCAGCGAACCGCTCAAGGAAGCGTTTAAGGATAAAGCTTTCCTGCAACGAATTATCGAATCGGCTATCCAGAATTGGAATTCTGCCGATAGCCAGGCCGGACTAGCCTTGTTGTTGCCGGAAAAGGAACGCGAAGGCCTTAAACAGTACTTCGAAGCCCGTACCCGGGAATTGCTGAAAGAAGGCCTGGAAGTGACCCTTGATGACAGGCTCACCCAAGGTTTTCGCATCGGCCCCGGTGACGATAGTTACGTGGTTTCATTTACCCCTGAAGATTTTGAGCAATTCTTCCGATTGTACCTGCGCCCCCATGCCGCAAAATTGCTGTATGGTGAAGACAAAAAATCCTGATGGAAAAGAGAGCTTATTACTATCTCGTATCGGGCCTTCCCGACCTCATCTTTGAGCAGGCTAAACCGCCTTTTTCTATGATGGCCTTTCGGGAAGAATTGCAATACCACCTTCATCCTTTGGATTTCCAATTGGTTCAGTATATCTTTCTGCCTGTCGACAACCACAACCTGCTGAAGGTTTTACAAAAGGATACTGCCCAATGGGCGGAAAAAGGACAATTCTCTCTGGAACAAATGGAAGCCGCTGTGCGCGAACCGGAAGGGCTGCCGGATTATATGCTCCAATTTATTGAGGCATTCCAACAAGAGGCGCCCATCGTTGCGGGCATGAGCTGGGAAAACCAACTCACTCAGCTCTATTTTGATTACGTCCTTGAAGCAACCCAGGGCTTTCTTCGGGATTGGTTTACCTTCGAACGGGATCTCCATAACTTAAAGGCGGCCTTTACCGCAAGGCGCCACCACATCGCCCTGCAAGGGCAACTAATCGGAGATTACGGCCTGTCGGAAGCCGCCCGCAACAGCAATGCCCGCGATTATGGCCTGTCAGGGGAGTACCCTTTCATTAATCGCCTGTTGGCACTGGAAGAGGAACCGGACCTTCTGGAACGGGAAGAAGAAACCGACATCCTACGCTGGAACTATATCGACGAACTGAATACCTTTAATTATTTTACGATAGAAGTTTTGCTGGGTTACCTGCTCAAGCTTTCCATCCTGGAACGATGGAGCCCCCTTAGCCCCGCTGAAGGGCGGGAGGCTTTTCAAAGCCTGGTGCACACCCTGGAACAAAGCTTCGAATTTCCAAAGGAGTTTTCTGTATCATGAGCAAATCTCCCATTAAATCTACGGGCAAAGTAACGGGCATTATCGCCAACCTGGTTATTGTGCGTTTCGATGGGCCCGTTTCTCAGAACGAGGTGTGCTTCATCCAGGATGAAGATACAGCCCTGATGGCCGAGGTGATCAAAGTGCAAAAGGGCCAGGCTTTCGTGCAGGCTTTCGAAAGCACCAGGGGCCTGAAGATCGGCGCCGATGTGGAGTTTCGTGGGCACATGCTGGAGGCCACCCTGGGGCCGGGCGTCTTGTCGCGTAACTATGATGGCCTGATGCACGACCTCGACACTATGACCGGCGTTTTCCTGCAGCGTGGGGAATATACGGATGCCCTCGACGCCGAAAAACAATGGGATTTCAAACCTACAGCAGCAGAAGGCGATACGGTTGTTCCCGGCGATTGGCTGGGCGAGGTCAAGGAAAATGCAGTGGTGCACCGTATTATGGTTCCATTCCGTTTGGCCGGAAAGTATACCCTCAAATCATTGGCCAAAGCGGGCGCTTACCGCGTCAACGACACTGTTGCTGTAATCACTGATAGCAATGGCCGGGATATTGAGGTGAGTATGGTCCAGAAATGGCCCATCAAACAAGCCATCCGGGCTTATCAGGAAAAACCCCGGCCGTTCCGCCTCCTGGAAACCGGCGTGCGCACCATGGATACCCTCAACCCCATTGTGGAAGGTGGAACAGGCTTCATTCCGGGCCCCTTTGGTAGTGGTAAAACGGTCATGCAACACGCTATTTCCCGGCAGGCCGAGGCCGATGTCGTAGTCGTGGCAGCCTGTGGCGAACGCGCCAATGAGGTGGTGGAATTGTTTACCGAATTCCCGGAACTGGAGGACCCCTGGACCGGGCGCAAACTCATGGAGCGCACCGTCATCATCGCAAATACTTCCAATATGCCGGTGGCGGCCCGGGAGGCTTCCGTTTATACTGCAATGACCATCAGCGAATACTACCGTTCAATGGGCCTGAAGGTGCTGATGCTGGCCGACTCCACCTCCCGCTGGGCGCAGGCGTTGCGGGAAATGTCCAACCGTCTGGAGGAATTGCCTGGACCGGACGCTTTCCCCATGGACCTCTCGGCCATCATTTCCAATTTCTACGCCCGTGCTGGTATCGTTTATCTCAATAACGGCAAGACCGGCTCGATTACCTTCATCGGAACGGTATCCCCTGCCGGGGGTAACTTGAAAGAGCCGGTGACTGAATCGACCCGTAAGGCTGCCCGCTGCTTCTACGCCCTTTCCCAACAACGGGCTGACAGCAAACGCTATCCGGCGATCGACCCGATCGACAGCTATTCCAAATACCTGGAATATCCCGAACTGCAGCAGGCCCTCAATGAGGAGATCGCACCGGATTGGGTGGATAAGGTTAATCAACTGAAAAACATCCTCATTCGGGGTAAGGAGGCTGCCGAGCAAATTAACATCCTGGGTGATGATGGCGTTTCGCTCGAATACCACCTCACTTACTGGCGCTCGGAAATTTGTGATGCGGTTATCCTGCAACAGGATGCCTTCGATGCCGTGGATTCGCGCACCCCCATCAAACGACAACACTATATGCTGTACAAGGTGCTGGACATTTGCGATACAGCTTTCGGGTTTGAGTCCTACGAGGAAGTCAACCCTTATTTCAAACGAATCATCAACCAACTCCGGCAGATGAACTACTCCGAATTCGACACGGACAAGTTCAAGGAGTTTGAGGCCGGACTGGAAGAAATCATCTCAGAACGAAAAGCGGGCTAATGGAAACCCAAGCATTTCAAAGGATATACACCAAAATCGAGGAACTGACCAAAGCGACCTGCATGGTGCGCGCTACCGGCGTAGGCTATGAAGAACTGGCGCTCGTGCACGGCCGGCTCGCCCAGGTGGTGAAGATTATGGAGGATGCGGTAACCTTACAGGTTTTCGCCGGTACGGAAGGCATTCCTACTAATGCAGAAGTGGCTTTCTTCGGAAAGCCGCCGACCCTGCAGGTGAGTGAGGCCCTGGCCGGGCGGTTTTTCAACGCTTACGGCCATCCCATCGACGGTGGCCCGGAAGTGGAAGGAGAAGAACGCGAGATCGGCGGCCCATCGGTCAATCCCGTTCGCCGGATGCAGCCTTCGGAACTCATTACCACCGGCATCGCCGGCATTGACCTGAATAATACGCTGGTGACCGGACAGAAGATCCCCTTCTTCGCCGACCCCGACCAGCCGTACAACCAGGTGATGGCCATGGTGGCCCTGCGTGGACAGGCCGATAAGATCATCCTCGGTGGCATGGGGCTTACCAACGACGATTACCTTTTCTTTAAACAGGTTTTCGAAAATGCCGGCGCCCTGCACCGCATCATCAGCTTTGTGAATACGACTGAAAATCCACCGGTGGAGCGCCTCCTGGTACCCGATATGGCCCTGACCGCTGCGGAATATTTCGCCGTCGATAAAAAGCAAAAGGTACTGGTCCTGTTAACAGATATGACGCTCTACGCCGACGCTTTGAGCATTGTTTCCAACCGGATGGACCAGATCCCTTCCAAAGACAGTATGCCCGGCTCGCTATACAGTGACCTGGCCCGATTATACGAAAAAGCCGTACAGTTCGACCATGGCGGTTCCATTACCATTATCGCGGTGACGACCTTATCGGGTGGCGACATCACCCACGCCATTCCCGATAATACTGGTTACATCACCGAAGGCCAGCTTTTTCTGCGGCGCGATACGGATATCGGCAAGGTGATCGTGGACCCGTTCCGGAGCCTTTCCCGACTCAAACAACTGGTGATCGGCAAGAAAACCCGCGCCGACCATCCGCAGGTAATGAACGCAGCTATTCGCCTCTACGCCGATGCCGCCAATGCCCGGACCAAGCTTGAAAACGGCTTCGACCTGACTGATTACGACGAACGCACCCTGGAGTTTGCCCGGGAATACTCAGACCGGCTTCTGGCCATTGACGTCAATATCGATACCGAGGAAATGCTAAACGTGGGATGGGCGCTCTTCGCCAAGCATTTCTCCCGGGAGGAAGTAGCCATCCGCAAAGATTTTGTGGATCAGTATTGGGTGGGGTAGAAACTCAAGGAGGTACGATGCTTGCCCGGCTGCGATAGCGGACGGGGACGCTGCCTTCAGGAACCAGGAACCTGCTTTCGCTTGAAGCTTTGGTGGGGACAGCCAGAAAACAGAAACAACTCTGAGCCTCCCAATGAGTTGTTTCAATCGAATCAACAAATCACAAATAACAGATCACCAATATGGCGATCAAATTTCAATATAACAAAACCGCCCTGCAGGAGCTGAACCGCCAGCTCAAGATCCGTCAGCGGGCATTGCCGACTTTGAAGAACAAGGAGTCGGCTCTGCGGGTAGAGGTAAAGAAAGCCAAGGATGCGGCTACTGCCAGGGAAGAGGACCTGGAACGGCGCATGGCGGACTACGAGCGCATGGTTCGCCTTTGGAAGGAGTTCGACCCCGGGCTGGTGGCGGTAGAGGAGGTACAGCTTAAAAACCGGAAGATCGCCGGCATCAAGGTGCCGGTGCTGGAAAACATCGTATTTCAGGCCAAATCCTATAGCCTGTTCAACCGGCCGCATTGGTATGCCGATGGTATTGCCATCCTGAAGGAACTGGCGCAGATCGCCATCGAAAAGCAGTTTTATCTGCGCATGATGGAATTGCTGGACCGGGCCCGGAAAAAGACAACCCAGAAAGTGAACCTTTACGAAAAAGTGCAGATACCCGGATATGAGGAAGCTATCCTAAAGATCAAACGCTTCCTGGAAGATGAAGAGAACTTATCGAAGGCAGCCCAGAAGATCGTAAAAAAACGGCAGGCTGCCGCCAGTGCAGAAAAAACAGATTGATCATGATTGTGCCAATGCGGAAATACTCGTTTCTGGCTCATCGCGATGAGTATGGCGAATTCCTGGCGGAATTGCACCGGTTGGGTGTGCTGCACGTCCGGGAGCAGGCGGCCGACGGAGATGAAGAAGGGCTGACGGAACTGCAGTGGAAGCAAAAAGAAATAGAATCCGCTGCCCGTTTGTTGGAGCGCCGGGGGGTAGAAGCCGCCTCCGAGCCTGGGTCACCGGTGGATGGCCTGGAGCTGGCCAGCCGAATTATGACGCTTCAAGACAAAACAGAAGACACCCAGCAGTTACTCAATGCTCAGGACCGGCTGTTGGCGGAGTTGGCGCCCTGGGGCGATTTTTCACTCGAAACCCTGAAAAAACTGGAGGAAGCTGGCTGGAAAGTGCGCTTGTTTACCGTGCCAGTCCGAAAATTCAACCCTGCCTGGGAGGCAGAACACCAGTTGTTTCTGATCAATACACTTCCTCCAAACTTGTATTTTGCAATTGTACACCGGGTAGGCGATCCCCCATCTATTGATGCCGAAGAAGTGCCCTGGCCGGTGCATAGCCCGGCCGAACTGCGGGCCGCCCGGGCCGATACCCAGGCCCGGCTGGAGGAAGTAGCGCAAAAACTGGATGATTATGCGGCGCACTACCAGCCCTTGTTACAGGAAACCTTACTCAAGCTTCAGGAAAAAACGGATTGGAAGCAGGTGTTTGCCAATACGGAAAAGGTAGCCGAGGGTACGGTAATGGTGTTGGAAGGTTTTGTGCCTGAACCCAGAGAAGAATTACTCCGGGCCAGCCTCGATAAGGGCAATGTGGTGTACATTAGCGATAGGCCGGAGCCGAAAGACAAACCGCCGGTGTTGTTGAAGAACAACCGCTTTTCGAAGCTTTTCGAACCCATCGGAAAATTATTTGCCCTGCCCGCCTACCAGGAGCTGGACCTTACGCCTTTCTTCGCGCCATTTTTTATGCTCTTCTTTGGGTTCTGCCTGGGGGACGCCGGTTATGGCCTGGTGGTGTTGCTGGGAACGACCATTTACAAGCGCAAGGCCAGCCCGGATTTGAAGCCCATTATTACCCTGGCGCAGTTCCTCGGACTGGCCACGATTCTGATGGGGGCTTTCACCGGCACCGTCTTCGGCATTAATCTTTTAGAAGCCAATTACGCCTGGCTGGGCGGCGTCCGGAATTATATGATCGATAGCAACCAGGCTTTTAACTTTGCCCTTGTACTTGGCGTGGTGCAGATCCTCTTCGGCCAGGGCGTGCAGGCGGCCAACCGCATAAAGCAATACGGCTTCATTTACGCCATTCCGATTTTTGGCTGGATGATCCTGCTATTGAGTATTGGCGACCTGGCGCTGTTGAAGTTAACGAGCCCGGTATCTACCTATACTGCCTGGTTGGGGGTGGCCATGATCGTATTGTTCAGCGACCCCAAGTCCAATATTTTTATCAGTATCGGTAAAGGGCTGTGGGATTTATACGGCATCACCGGCTTTTTTGGCGACCTGCTGAGCTACATCCGTTTGTTTGCACTGGGGATTTCCAGTGCAATTCTGGGATTTGTGGTCAACGATATTGCCCTTCAGATCAAAGGGGTGGCGCCGGTGATCGGCCCGATCCTCTTTGTCGTGTTCCTTGTTGTGGGGCATGGCGCCAACCTGTTGATTTCCTCTTTGGGGTCTTTTGTGCACCCCATGCGTTTAACTTTTGTAGAATTCTATAAAAACGCCGGGTTCCTGGGCGGTGGGAAGGCTTATTCTCCTTTTGCCCCCCGGATAAAGGAAGAGAACCATAAAAACGAACAATAAATGGAACTAGTTACAGGATCGAATGCAGCCATAGTGCTCGCTTATATTGGCCTTGGGCTCATGGTGGGGCTGGCCGGCGTTGGCAGTGCCATCGGCGTTTCCATTGGCGGCAACGCCACCATCGGCGCCCTGAAGAAGAACGATAGTGCTTTTGGTAGCTACATGCTGCTCAGCGCGCTTCCCGGTACGCAGGGCTTGTACGGCTTTGCCGGCTTCTTCATTGTCAACAGCTCCGGGGTGATCGGCCCCGAAATTACCCTGCTGCAGGGTATGGCCATTCTGGCGGCCGGTTTTGCATTGGGATTGGTGGGGCTCATCTCCGCCATCCAGCAGGGCCGGGTTTGCGCCAACGGCATCGCCGGCATCGGCGCCGGCTACGATGTATTCGGCCGGACCATGGTGCTGGCCGTATTCCCCGAGTTGTATGCTATCGTGGCCTTTGCCGCTACCTTCCTGATCAGTTCGGGACTCTAGGAATGCGAGAATGCGAGGATGCGAGAATGCAAGAATGCGTAAATGCAAGAATGCATAAATGATTACAACATTCATGCATTCTTGCATTTACTCATTTACGCATCGCCCCCCTCCCGCTGCCGCATAGCCTCATACAGCATCATTCCTGCGGCAACAGAAACATTGAAAGAATCGGTAGTTCCTTTTTGGGGGATGATGAAGGTTTCGTCGGCCTTGCGGGCCACAGCCGGACTGATGCCTTCTCCTTCGGCGCCCAGTACAAAAGCGATAGGCTGTTTCAGGTCGAGCCGATAGATGGGCAGGGCAGCCTGCAGATCGCTGGCCAGTACGCGAATGCCAGATAGTTGAAGGTACTCGATAGCAGTGATCAGGCTGTTCTCCCGGCAAACGGGAATATTGGCCAGCGCGCCGGCGGAGGTTTTCATGGCCTCCGCATTGATCTGGGCGCTGTTTTTCTGGCCGATTATAAGCGCATGCGCGCCGCAGGCCTCTGCGGTACGGGCAATGGCGCCGAAGTTGCGTACATCGGTAACCCCGTCCAGCAATACGAGCAGCGGTGATTCGGACCGTTCATAAATAGTGGGCAACACATCTTCCAAACGGTAGTAGCGGATGAGCGCCTGCAGTGCAATGACTCCCTGATGGTTGCCTCGTACCATTTTACCAAGCCGCTCCTTGGGCGCCACCTGTAAGGGAATTCCCTCCGCTTTGCATAAATGCCGTAGCTCCTTTTCCATCTCTCCCCGAATACCCTGCTGCAGGATCACCTTGTCGATAGGTGTACCCGAGCGGATGGCGTCCACCACCGGATGGCGCCCGTAAATGATCGATCGGTCTTGTTCTTGTGCCATAGGCCGTAAATATCCGAAAATACTCCGAGCTTTTGCAGGCTTGCAACTGTGAGATACTGATATATAGATACTGTAGATACTATTGATGCTGTAGATACTATTGATGCTATTGATGCTATTGATGCTGTGGATACAGGGTTGCATCCAAAGTATCCACAGCATCCAAAGTATCCAAAGTATCTATAGGATCTATAGAATCCATAGGATCTCCCCCCAAGCCTTCTCCACATCTTCTCTTTTGTCGTGTACCTAATATATTCTGTTCCATTTGCACTGAATACCTTAATTTTTTATTGTCTAAATTGCGGCCTGAAAATACTTTAGTGGTATTCAACAAACAAGTTGTCGCTATGAATTTCGTTGATCAGGCTTGTCCCTCAGCCATCCCAATGGCTTGCGGCCGTCACTGGAGCAACGAAACCGATAATTTTTTTTGAGTTTTCCTTATTTCATCAAATTGAAAGATCAGTATTAGTATGAAAGCATCATTTACGAGGATTCCCCTTTTCGTATTATGCCTATTGGCCGGAACAGCGGCTTTGGCGCAGCAGCAAACGCCACTGGATATTGCGCTTCGTTATCTGGAGCAGCACCGGGAGCAATGGCAGCTCACAGAGACTGACGTGAAAGATGTAGTCGTCAGCGACCAGTATGTAACCCGTCACAATGGGGTGACGCATCTTTATTTTATCCAGCGTCACGCCGGCATCGAATTGTACAACGCCATCAACGGCGTGCACATCACTCAGGATGGCAAGGTAGGGTACGCCACCAACCGCTTCTCGCCGGCCCTGGCCAACCGGGTGAATACCACAACGCCCAGCCTGACACCGTACCAGGCCATTGAAGCAGCGGCGAACCATCTTCAGTTGCCGATGAATGGCCTGCCCCGCCTGTTGGAGCAGGTCAGCGACAAGCAATTCGTCTATGATGGGGGCAACCTCTCCCATTCCAATATCAAGGTAAAACTGGTGTACCAGTTGGTGGAAGGCGGCATGGCCCGCCTGGCCTGGGATCTGGCGATCGATATGCCCAACAGCGCCGACTACTGGAGCCTGCGCGTAGACGCTATCACCGGAGAGATCCTGGATCAAAATAACTGGACTGTATACTGCAACTTTGACGCCAGCCATGATCACGAGCAAGATTGTGGCATCGCCGAACGGCAGAGCCCGTCTTTCCGTCCGGTGCAGGAAGCCCTGGAGATGGAGAGCCGTTCTGTGTTGAATGATAATGCACAGTACAATGTCTTCGCCTTCCCGGCAGAGAGCCCTAAACATGGTGACCGGGGCTTATTAGTGAACCCCGCAGATCCCGTGGCTTCTCCCTATGGCTGGCACGATACCAATGGCCAGGATGGCCCGGAGTATCGCATCACCCGGGGCAACAATGTTCATGCTTACCTCGACCTCGATGATGACAACATTCCTGCCGGCGATGAGCCTAACGGTGGTGATAACCTCATCTTCGATTTTCCGCTCGACCTTACCCTCAATCCTTCTGACTATCGCGAAGCTGCGGTTACGCAGTTGTTCTATGTGAATAATTTCATGCATGACTTCACTTATGCCTACGGTTTTGATGAGCAGGCTGGTAATTTTCAGCAAAATAATTATGGCAACGGTGGTGCTGGCGGAGACTATGTGCTGGCTCAGTCTCAGGATGGTGGGGGCACCAATAACGCCAACTTTGGAACGCCTCCGGATGGTAGTAGTGGCACCATGCAGATGTATCTATTTAATGCAGGCGGTAGTATTTTCAAGGTAAATAGCCCACAGTCCGTAGCCGGTGGCTATGAAGTGGAAGCGGCAGGTTTTGGGGCGCTTATTGGCGCAACCCCGGTAACCGGACCGATCGTGGTGGTCAATGATGGCAGCAGTGAGGCAAGCCTTGGATGCAATGCCTCGATCAATACCGATCAACTTCAGGGGGCTATCGCGATGATTGACCGGGGTTCCTGTGAGTTTGGACTGAAGGCGCTCAACGCCCAAAATGCCGGGGCTATTGGAGCTATTATCTGTAATTTCGAAGATGCCTTGGTAAATATGGGCGCCGGGACTGTTGGTGGTTCCGTAACTATCCCGGTGGTCTCCATGCAATTTTCCGATTGCCAGGCCATTCGCGCATTTATCGGACAGGATCTCACCGCCACCTTTCAGTTGCCCGCAGGAGGCCCCTCCCAACTGGATGGCTCCCTCGATAACGGGGTCATGGCTCATGAGTATGGCCACGGCATTTCTAACCGCCTGACCGGAGGCCCTTCCGCTGCCGGTTGCCTTTCTAATGACGAACAAATGGGCGAAGGCTGGAGCGATTTCTTTAGCCTGGTCACTACCGTAAAATCAGGGGATACAGGCGACTTAGGCAGGGGGGTCGGTACTTACGCTTTCGGACAAGAGCCAAGCGGGCCTGGTATTCGCCGCCGCCGGTATTCCACAGACTTTACCATTAATAACCAGGTGCTGGAAGATATCAAAGGAACGACTTCTCCTCATGCCCTGGGAGAAGTATGGGCGGTTACGCTCTGGGATTTGTACTGGGCGTTTGTAGAAGAATACGGCTGGAGTGAAGATCTGTTAAATGGTACTGCTGGCAATAATATGGCGATCCAACTGGTGATGGATGGTATGAAGTTACAAGCCTGCGGCCCAGGGTATAACGACGGCCGGGACGCTATCCTGGCTGCCGACCAGATGAATTACGGTGGTGAACACGAATGCCTGATCTGGAGTGTTTTCGCCCGGCGCGGTATCGGGTATTTCGCTGACCAGGGCAGTACGAACAGCCGCAATGACAACGTCCAGAATTTTGACTCCAAGCCCGAGTGTATCAAGGAACTGAAGGTCGTTAAATCCGTTACGCCCTTCATCTTGCCTGGAGAGGAGATCACCGTTACCATGACCGTTACCAACCACAAGGGCGAATCGGTAAGCGGTGTGCTGCTGGAAGACGAAATGCCGGCGGGCACCTTCTATATTGCTGGCTCTGAAACGGGCGGGGCTACCGTGGAAGCAACTAATGATAAGGTTAAGTTTGATATCGGCGATATGGCGAACGGAGAGGTTCGCACCTTCACTTACCGCCTGAGTACTGATCCTGGCCTGGGTTCGACCCGCCGTTTTATCGATGATATGGAGGATAGTGAGGACGATTGGTTCTTCAATAACCTGGAACCCAATGGCTACGATATCTGGTTCCGCACGGACCTGGATGCTTACAGTGGAACCTACAGCTGGTACGTGCCGAATACGGCTTTAGAGAATGACCAAATTGTCCAGTTGATAGAACCGCTCCAGATCACAGGCGATCAACCTGTGCTGCGTTTCTACCACCGCTATGTTACCGAATTAGGTGTAGATGGTGGTTTTCTGGAAGTTTCCACTACCGGTGGGGCCTCCTGGGAAAAGGTAGCCGACAAAATGATCCGCAATGGCTATTCGGGCCGGCTAGATTATAGCACTTTGGCCATTCCATTCCTTCAAGCATTCTATGGCAACTCCAATGGCTGGATTGCCACCTATGTAGACTTGAGCGCCTATGCCGGTCAGGAACTCACCCTCCGCTTCCGCTTTGGGTCCAACGAATTTACTGCTCCTTCTTCTCCTAACCCAGGCTGGTATGTGGACGATTTAGAGTTAATGGATCTCTTCAGCTATAACAGCGAAGCCTGCGTTTCCTCCGATCAGGGAGACCTGGCTTGTGCGAGCGCCGCTGACGTGGGTGCCATTGTCGAATCCGGCCTGGTGAGCAGCACTAAGGACGCGGTTTCTGATGCTAAGGTAACGGTCTTCCCCAACCCGGCTCAAAACCTGCTCAACGTCGGCATTACGCTCGATAATGCACAGACAGTAGTGGTCAACCTGGTGAGCAGCGAAGGCCGCGTATTGGCGGAACAAAAAGTGGACGCCAATGCCGGTTTCCAACTCATCCCTATGGATGTCGCTAAGCTTCCGGCGGGTTTCTACTTCGTGAAAGTGTACGCTGGCCAGCAAACAGCTGTAGAGAAAGTGATTATCAGATAAAGCTGGCGCAGGAGTTTCCTGCGGCTGGCTGGAATGGATACTTTTGATACTCTATTTAGATGCTGTGGATACTTTGGATGCACCCCTGTGTCCCAAGTATCCACAGCATCAATAGCTTCTACAGTATCCACAGCATCGATAGTACAACCATGGGCCGAAAAGCACAACTCGAACTTTTTTTCTGGATATTTACGGCTGTCATTACCGTGGCGGTTTTATTGCCCATTCTTACTGCTGTAGACCACTATCCTTTCCTGTTTGTCAACATCGTTTATATCGTGGCGGCCATTACCGTCACGCGCTATCTCTTTCTGTTGCCGCACACCTTCCTGGCCCGGCAGCAGCAGCTCAAGGTTGTTTTCTTCTTTCTTTTTCTTCCCTTTTTATTTTACCTGATCCAGGAGCTTAACCATTTTCAGGTCTATCTCGACGAAGAAGGCCTCGATTCCGTAGTGGGCAAGCTTGCCTACGAACACCGCAACAATATGGTAGACTACATCCGCAGCGAGATGATCCTTTTTGGGGTGATGGCAATAATCGGTTCTATTGCCCTGCCCCTGCGGCTGCTGATCTCCGTTTGGCGTATGCGGAATAGGGGGACGGTGTGAATGGCTGGATGGTTTTTACCCGGCTGAGGGACGAGGACGGGGAATGGCTGTCTATGCCATACCATTGTTGTTTCCCGAGCCAGCCATTCAACAATTTAACCATTTTTAACCGGCTCCTTAGAGCCGGCAGGCCATTCCGTCACACTCCAGGCTTCCGCCTTTTCCTCAAACAGCGCCTTGGTGCGGCTCCAGGTATCCTTAAAGAATTCTGAAAAGCGGTAGTGGTCCAGGTGTTCCTGGCTGTCCCAGATACTGTAGGTAAAGAAGACGTTGTTGGGCTGGGTGCAACGGAGTAGTTCCAGGTGTTGGCAGCCGGGGAAGGAACGGATCTTAGCGTTAGAAGCTTCATAGAGACGGAGGAAGTCGGCCACGCTATCTTCCCGGAAGGTTAGTTTTACGATTCGTTTGATCATGAATGGAAGTCGATTTGGATGTTATCGTCAACCTTAAGCCCCAGCAGGCTGCTGGCCCGGCCCATATTGATGGCTATTTCCAGGTAACCCGCGGAGTTGAAGAGGCAAAGTGGGTCGCCAACCGGTACATCATGGTAGTCGTGGCAAAGGCGGCGAATGGGCGCATGGCGTTTAAAGAAAAGTGAAAACTTACGCTGTTCACCCACCTTGTCGAACAGGCTTTTGGGGATATTGGTAATCGCATTCTCATACCCGTCGATGTAAATAATAGAGCCACGGATCTGAGAATTGCTGATGACCGGTTGGAGCGTGATGCGCTGTTGAACATCCTGAGCCGGTAGGCCGATCTCGAGCAGGGGCCTGCCGTGGGCGAGGTGGCCAACGGCGCTGGCATAAACCTCCCGGAGCGGGAAGGAGGCATTTTCATTATACTCCAACTCATAGATCAGGCGCGGCAATTCATCAAAAATAAGGGAGAACAAGCCATTATCCGGGGCTATGAAATATTGATCCTGATAGCTCGTCGCCAGAAAGCGCTTCTGCGCAGCATAGTAATCATTCACGCTGATCAGGTGAATGGACCCTTTCGGGAAACTGGGCCAGGCGTTCCGGAAAAGGAAAGCCGCCTGGACGATATCGTAGTTCTGAATGCCGTGCGTAATATCAACAATGTTGAGTTGTGGATGCTCGCACAGCATAGCGCCCTTGATCATAGCAAGGTAATGGTCCTGCCATCCGAAATCTGTAGTAAGTGTTACGATAGGCATAAGTGTAGTTCCTTATTTTGTAATACCGTTGGGTTTGAGCGGCTCGCAGCTGTAAAAATAGAAGATAAGCACCACATTATTGGTATATCAGTGGTAAAGCGAGGGCAATCGCATTTAACTATTTTTGGATCAGATGCCTGCATGCGCATACTGAGGGGAACCCTGGTTAAGTCGTCCGACGACTCAAAGTCGTCAGACGACTGCCTGGTTAAGTCGATCGACGACTCAAAGTCGTCAGACGACTGCGACAGAATGCGTCCAGGGTTCATAATCCTGCTGCCGGTTTGTTTTAAATGCGATTGCCCTGGTGGTAAAGCCATTGCGCTGCATATAGGAATTCGGTAGCAAATCAGCCATTAATTCACTGGTTCTGTCGAGATAATATCTGTACTTTTGCTTACGGAGCGCGTCGCCGGAAGGGATCGCTTCCAATAGGCAAAGTAAGGCCCGTTTGGAGAACTTTTTCCCCTGGATGGGGGTTCTTCTTTGCGGCACACAAATTCATTCATCAAAAAGGGGATATAAGTATTGAGTGAGATCATTCTGACCGTCGACAGCGTCGATCTTGTCGAGTTGTTCGGTGAAAATAATGTCAAATTAAACCTGCTTCGCAAGGCCTTTCCCGATGTGACGATTACTTCTCGTGGCAGTAATGTGAAGCTGGGGGGAGAAAAAAAATTTACTCAAAAAGCAAAGGATAAGCTGGAGATGATGGTGCGCCTGTTGAAGGAGCATGAGGAGTTGCCGGTACAGATGGTGGAAGACCTGCTCAATGGCGCCAATCCATTTGAGACGCGCCTCAGCAGCGCCCGGGCCGCCAACAAGACCATCCTTTACGGGCGAGACGGGAAACCGATCAAAGCAAAGACCCGCAACCAGAAAAAGCTGATCGAAGCGTCTGAGAATAACGATATCGTCTTCGCAGTCGGCCCGGCCGGCACCGGCAAAACCTATACCGCCGTGGCGCTGGCCGTTCGCGCGCTCAAGAACCGCCTGGTTAAAAAGATCATCCTGACCCGGCCCGCCGTGGAAGCCGGGGAAAGCCTGGGCTTCCTGCCCGGCGACCTCAAAGAGAAGATCGACCCCTACCTGAGGCCGCTCTACGATGCTCTGGACGATATGCTGCCCATTGAAAAACTGCAGCAGTTCATGACCAACCGCATCATCGAGATCGCTCCCCTCGCCTTCATGCGGGGCCGCACCCTGGATAATGCCTTCATTATCCTGGATGAGGCTCAGAACTGTTCCACCATGCAGCTCAAAATGTTCCTGACGCGCCTGGGGCCATCTGCGCAATGCATCATCACCGGCGACCTGTCGCAGGTGGATTTGCCATTTCACCAAAAATCAGGCCTTCGCCGCGCCATCGATCTGCTCGAGCACCTGGAAGGGATCGAAGCCATTTATCTCGATGCAGAAGATGTTGTGCGCCACCGGCTGGTCAAGGAAATCATCCGTGCTTATGAAAGATCGGATGAGGAAATGCGCCATCGCAATAAGCCAAGGGATAAGGATGAAAAAGAGCGCTCTGAGAACGGGGTGACCCCTGCTCCTCCCCAGGACCCATTTCCCTGGCAGGGAATTGTGCAGGATGAAGAGGAGTAAATCCTGATGTGTTGGGAAATTGTCGCCGGAATTTTGCAACCCCAGTTCCGCATAGCCAGTTTAAAAAGATAAAGGACTACTGCATTATCAAAACAGTATTATGGAATATCGCATTCGAGTTAAAGGGGGAAAAGAGCGGGCTTTCTTACAAATCCTACACGCATTGCAATCGCTTGGCGTTGTGGAAAGCATCGAGCTTACCGGAAGGCCTGATCAAGGCCATATTTCCGAACGTCAAATTAAGGCCGATGAATTGGCCAGTCAATACCGCGACCTGGTAGATTAAGCGTTTATCCGAACACCCTTTACCGATGACTTTTACGCTGCGCAGAGCTAAACAACCCCTCCTTGGCGCCCTCACCCTTGCCGGCTCCAAGAGTATCAGCAACCGGGCCCTTATTATCAGGGCATTAAGTGGATCGGATTTCCCCCTCCACCATCTGGCCAATGCAAAAGACACGGAGCTATTGCTCAGCCTTTTGAATAGCCGGGAAGATATCCTGGACGCCGGCGCCGCCGGCACTACTTTCCGGTTTCTGACCGCTTACCTGGCCATGCAACCCGGCACTCAGTTATTGACCGGCACGGAGCGGATGAAGCACCGCCCTGTCGGGGTGCTGGTAGATGCGTTGCGCAAACTGGGCGCCCGGATTGAATACGTTGAAAAGGAAGGCTACCCGCCGCTTCGAATCAGCGGCCCGGAAGGCTTTGGACAGACGAGAGAGCTGGCCATCTCAGCGGGCACTTCCAGCCAGTATATTTCCGCACTTTTGCTGATTGCACCAACGCTGCCGCAGGGGCTTTCCCTGAAACTGGAGGGCCAGGTTGTTTCCCGGCCCTATATCGAAATGACCCTCAACTTAATGCGTTATTTTGGTGTGGAACATCATTGGCTGGGTGATACCATTGAGGTGCCTCCGCAGTCCTATCAGCCTCGCCCGTTTACGGTTGAGGCAGATTGGTCGGCAGCTTCCTATTTCTATGCTATGGCGGCCCTTTCCGACGAGGTGAGCTTGCAGCTCAATGGCCTGTTCCCGGAAAGTGTGCAGGGGGATGCTATTCTGGCAGAGATGATGCATCACTTTGGCGTGGAAACCCACTTTAACGAAGGCGGTATTTTGCTGACAAAATCGGGTAAGGCCCTGCCGGCCGTTTTTGAATGGGATTTCCTTCGTTGCCCCGACCTGGCTCAAACCCTGGCAGTGGTATGCGGAGCTTTGGGCGTTACCGGCCAGTTTACAGGCCTAGAAACCCTGCGTATTAAGGAAACTGACCGCATTTCGGCCCTTGAGGCAGAGCTATCCAAGGTGCAAGTCACCCTTTCCGCTATGCCACCTGCTTTGACCCCGCAGGCCGGTAAGGCCTATTTCCAAACGGCGGGCCGGGCAAACTTGGCATCGCCGCCCACCTTCGCTACCTACGAAGACCACCGCATGGCTATGGCCTTCGCCCCGCTGGCCCTTCTTGGAAATATCCGGATCGAAGAGCCAATGGTGGTCGTGAAATCATATCCGAGGTTTTGGGATGACTTGAAGTCGCTGGGCTTTGAGGTGGGCCTGGATTAAATGCAAGAATGCGTAAATGCAAGAATGCGTAAATGCAAGAATGCGTAAATGTAAGAATGCCTAAATGCAAGAATGCCTAAATGCAAGAATGTCTAAATGCAAGAATGTCTAAATGCGAGAATGCAGGAATGCAAGAATGCCTAAATGCAAGAATGCGTAAATGATTACCTCATCTACGCATTCCTGCATTCCTGCATTCTCGCATTCCTGCATTCTTGCATTCTCGCATTCTCGCATTCTCGCATTCCTGCATAGGCGCAGCTTATCCACTTGAATCCCGCATATCGAGGATCTTGATCTCAACCCTTTGGTTCTGTCTTCTCCCATAGGGGGTTTTATTGGACGCCAGGGGTTGTCGTTTGCCGTAACCCTTATATTGCAGCCGTTTTCTGGATATGCCTTTGGCCGCCAGGTAGTCGGCTACTGCTTTGGCACGGGCGGTGGAGAGTTTGTCACAATAATCATCCGGAGGAAGGGCGTTGGTATGGCCGCCGATCTCAACGACTACATCGGAGTTCTCGGAAAGGAAGGCGGAAACCTCATCGAGGAAGGAGAAAGATTCTTTACTAATGCGGGCGCTATCGGCATCGAAGTAGAGCTTGTCGAGTTTAATACTTTGGCCCTTACTCATTTCCGAGCGCTTGACACCGGCGATAGTTTTCTCGGGTTCGGGTTCCGGTTTAGGAGGCGCCTTGGGGGTTGTATTCGTTACGGGTTCCTGCACCTTTGGCTTAGGTGGGGTTTGTTTGGGAGGGTCTGTTTTGACCACCTCCTGTACCGTTTCTACCGGTTCTTCCGGTACGGGTTCATTACAGGGGATTGGTTTAATGGGGGAAGCATTATCCACCAGTACATTACCATTATAGGGGAAAAGGGTGGGCGTTTCGTAAAAAGCCTGGATCGTGATATAGGAATAATCGGCGATAGGTTCGAACTTGAAATTGTATTGCAGCCAACGGTTGTTGATAATGAGGCTGGTCTCATCTAGCAGGTACTGTTTATCGCAATTGCCAAACCCCCCATAGATACGGATCTTGGCCGGCGTCACATAATTTGTCGTCTCATTACTGGAGCGGCTCAGGCTGATGTAGAGTTCCGAACGAGCGAGTTGAAGGCTGAATTCATAGCACTGCCCTTTTTTCATGGGCCGGCTCAACCGTTGAGACACGGCCTCCCAGGTATCGTTGTCGCGGACGACCATACCCAGATAAGTATTGCCATCGAAGGCCGGTTTGGTCACGCTGAAGTCTCCGCTGGGCTGAACGTCGGGTGGCGACTCCGATGGGAAGCCACAGTTGAACCATCCGTTAGGTTCTTTGCTGTGCCGTGGAAAGTCTTCAAAAGAAGGATTGGTTAGATATATTGGCTCATCCTGGCTAAAGCCCATGTAGCAGATAGTCATAACCAGCAATGAAAACAACGAACTTCGTTTCCTCATATCTTTTTAATATTTACTCTTGAAACAACGTTTTGAGGGGGCATTTTTGTTAAAAAAACCTCCGCCTTATTTATAGTGCAATTAGAAAATTACGCTAATTGTAATAAAATTCCGGTGACAGCGCTCTGCCTTAACGCTTTTTTAAGGAATTCCGCCTCTTTTTCCAAGCTGTACGTACTGGGGGGTGATGCGGCTGTCCGGCTCCGGGTAGCTCAAATGAACATTCGCAGGAATGGCAGGGATGGCTATTGAAAATCCAATGTTGCGAGAAAGAACTCATGTTTAGCATAACGTAGGAAGCGTTCGGTTTAGCATATAAACGCCAAGGCAATGCGGAGTTCGCAGCCTTACCGCTGCGAACTCCGGGCCTTGGAAGGGTTTATTCAAAGGCATTCAGGCCGGTGACGTCCATGCCAGTGATGAGCAAGTGGATATCGTGGGTGCCTTCATAGGTCAGTACGGTTTCCAGGTTCATCAGATGGCGCATCACCGGATATTCATTGGTGATCCCCATGCCACCGTGTATCTGGCGTGCTTCCCGGGCGATTTCCAGGGCCATCTGTACATTATTGCGCTTAGCCATGGATATTTGCGCCGGGCTGGCTTTGCCCTGATTGGCGAGGGCGCCCAGGCGCCAGGCCAGCAACTGGGCTTTGGTGATCTCGGTGATCATTTCCGCCAATTTCTTCTGGGTAAGTTGGAACCCCCCGATGGGCCGGCCAAACTGCTGGCGTTCCAGGGAGTAGCGAAGCGCCGAATCGTAGCAGTCCATTGCAGCGCCGATTACGCCCCAGGCGATTCCGTAGCGCGCTTTTGACAAGCAGGAAAGCGGCCCCTTCATGCCCTTAACTTCCGGTAAGACATTCTTTTTGGGCACGCGCACATCTTCGAATACGAGCTCCCCGGTGATGGAAGCCCGCAAGGACCATTTACCATGGATCTCGGGAGCGGAGAAGCCTTTCATATCCTTCTCAACGATCATACCCCTTACGATCCCTTCTTCATCCTTCGCCCACACTACAGCGATATCCGCTACCGGGGAATTGGTGATCCACATTTTGGCGCCATTGAGAATATAGGCGTCGCCGTCATCCTTGATATTGGTAACCATGCCGGAAGGATTGGAGCCATGGTCGGGTTCGGTCAGGCCGAAGCAGCCGATGAGGCCAGCCTGGGCCAGCTTGGGTAGGTATTTCCGTTTTTGCTCTTCTGATCCAAAACGGAAGATCGGGTACATGACCAGTGAGCCCTGAACGGAAGCCATAGACCGTACGCCGGAATCTCCGCGCTCCAGCTCTTGCATAATAATACCATACGCGATCTCATCCATTCCGCCGCCGCCATATTCTGCCGGCAGGCTGGGGCCAAAAGCACCGATCTCCGCCAGTCCCTGGAATAGGTGGGTAGGGCATTCTGCCCGTTCTGCATACTCCTCAATAATTGGGCTAACTTCCTGTTTTACCCAGCTGCGGACAGCATCGCGGGCAAGCAGGTGGTCGTCTTCCAGCAATTCATCGATGTTGTAATAGTCGTGGCCCTGAAAGCGGTCCTCTTTCGCCTTCTTCACGATTGCGCTCTGTGCGCCGTTGGTGTTGCTGCTCATTAGTTCAGATATTTTGGATTTTTTGGCCAGGGGGCCTCCTCCGGAAAACCGGGAAGCCTTTTGGTACGGCCGCCACATGTTCCAAAGTAGCCGGTCTGCGGAAAGCAGGTTAGGGTTGATACTCCGTTTTCACATTCCGCCATTGCCCTACATTGGAAACCCTGATAGGCGCGCCTGATCAGGGCAAAGGTAATCATTTAGCAGGTTCTAAACCACGATGGCGTAAAGATGCCCTCTATTTTTAACCGGACAAGCGGCACATATTGCTTATTTTTAGCCTCGTTCTAAAAAAAATACTTACTATGGCTCTAATTGTTCTGGAAGGTATTCAATTCTATGGTTACCATGGTTACTATGAAGAGGAACGGATACTCGGAAATGATTTCATCCTCGATGTAATCGTTAGTGCCGATACCGAAATTGCCGCTGAAAATGATGAGTTGTATGAAGGGGAAGAAGACGAAGAAAAAAAACCTTCGACGGTCAATTACGAAACCATTTTTTTACTCTGTCAGACGGAGATGCGAAAACCGGCCAAGCTGCTGGAGTCACTGGTTGGCCGAATCGCCGACCGCATTGAGGGGTATTTCGAGAATGTAGAAGGCATTGCCATTCGTCTGCGCAAGCTCCACCCGCCCCTGGGAGGACGGGTCGATAGTGCATGGGTCGCTACCACCCGAGGCAATTTGGACTTGTCTTATCTGTCCTTGGTAAGGAAACTGGGTAAACGTTGAATGATAACGTTTTACTAACAAACGAAAGCAAGGCTCCACCGTTTTACAGTACAAAACATCGACTAATGACAAAGAAAATCGCAATTGTAATGATGATCCTTTCCCTGTCCGCCTGCACGGCTCAACAGATCCAGAGTACACTGGATACGCTGGGTGGGGCTTCGGGGCTGACTACGGCCGAAATAGGTTCTGGCCTGAAGCAGGCTCTTGAATTTGGCATCGGGGAAGGTGCTCAACGCCTGTCCCAAAAAGATGGCTATTTCAAAAGCCCCTATAAAATACTGCTGCCACCCGAGGCGCGCAAGGTAACCGACAAGTTGAAAAATGTTCCTGGTTTCTCTTCATTGGAAGCAGACATACTGGAGAAGATCAACCGCGGGGCAGAGGATGCGGCCAAAAAGGCCAAGCCCATTTTTGTGGACGCCATCAGGC
The DNA here is from genome assembly GCA_020636215.1 of Lewinellaceae bacterium. Lineage (GTDB taxonomy): Bacteria > Bacteroidota > Bacteroidia > Chitinophagales > Saprospiraceae > JACJYE01. Next base: position 64,748 of record JACJYG010000013.1, on the reverse strand, counting down.
AAATGACTTTTTCTGATGCCATGGACATCTTGATGGGCGCCGACAACGCCGCCACGCAGTATCTCAACCGGACTACAAACAGCAAGCTCTATCAGGAGTTTAATCCGGTCATTATCGAATCGCTGGATAAGTTCAACGCCCGGAAATACTGGGCTGACGCGGTGAATGCTTACAATAAGATCCCTTTTGTGGACAAGGCAAATCCCGACCTCGATGATTATGTTACCAACGAAGCGCTTAAGGGGCTGTTTTCTATGGTTGAAAAAAAGGAACTACAGATCCGTACGGATGTCAGCGCCCGTACGACGGACCTCCTGAAGAAAGTGTTTGCCAAGCAGGATAATAAGTAAGCGTCCCTTTATATAGGGCAAAAAAAAACTCCCGAATTTCAACAATCCGGGAGGGCGTATCAAAAAACAGCAGGATAAAATCTTTTTGGCGGGTTATTTCTCCGATTTTGGGCGTTTCCTTCCATTTTCGGAGAAATAAGCTGCATCTATTTAGCGTTCAGGCTCGTTCTTGATTTTAAAACAAAACACAAGCTTTTGTTTCAACAAAACTACAGGTCGCTGATACGGCGGACAACCTGATAGAGCCGCGTGTATTCATTGACTTCTTCGATGAAGGGGTCATGCTCCAGGTGATTGGCGGAGATTAGTTTCAGATGGGTCGTTCGACCCCGGGAGTCCGTTATCCGTTGTACATACTTGACCCACAGCTGGCCATTGTTTTTGATGGCATAGATCTTATTGTCTTTCAGTTCATGTACGCCGCTGACTTCCCGGCAGACGACCATATCGCCATCGAGGATGACCGGTTCCATACTATTACCTTTGATGGGGAAAGCTACCAGTCCGCCGCCGGCCAGGCCGGGAATGTTGAAGTACTCATAGTCTTCAACGGCGAAGCCGCCTACATCGACTGCGCTGCCGGCAAAGGCTTCGGTAGTCGTAAAGAGTATGTTGCCTCTGCTGCGCGGTATGTCTTCTGTTGCGGCATGGTATTTGGGCGCTTCCATACCGAAGGGTTCTCCCAATCCATCAATCATATATGATTCATTGACGCCATATTCTTCGCAAAGGGTGCGGGCGTGCCTGTAATCGATAACGCGTTTGTCGTCGGGGTTGAGGAAAGCCCGAATGATATGGCCATAGGATTTGTTGCCGAGGATGCGCTCGGCGAAGTCGCCCATGCCTTTGCCACCCCGGTCATTTTTAACAATCTCTCCCCGTTCTTCCAACATTTTGAATACCGTAATAAATCGCTCGTTTAATTCGAGCCTGTCTTCTCTGATCATAACATAGTTTTTGCCGTTTCAAACAAAAGTCAAGCATTTGGTTGGCAAATTAAAACAAAATATTTTTAAAAACAAATCAATGTAATTGTTTTTTTTAGAAACTTTTCTGTTTGACGGGAATGTAAGTGTGCAGGCGTTAAGACACAAGTGCTTTCATGGCATTGACTACTGCATCCACTTCAGCTTCGGAGTTATAGTAATGCGGTGAAAAGCGCAGGGCCCAGTCTACTCCTTTGTCATCGAAGTCAATAAGGGCGGCGTTATGAGAAGAGATGGAGGAATTGATCCTTTGGGCTTCGAGGGCAATTTTCAGGGGAAGCGGCTTCCGCCCTGGTGCGTGTACGGAAACAATGCCGGAGCGTTCGCTGCCCCGGTCCAGAATACGCAGGCCGGGAATATCAGCCAGCCGTTCCCGGAGGGTGGCGGCCAATAACCTGACCCTGGCCTGAATATTGTCCAATCCGATTTGCAGTGCATACTCAGCTGCTGCTTTACTTCCCAGGACGAGCGCGTAGGAGCGTTCCCACAATTCAAAGCGGTAGGCATCGGGATGCAATTGGTACGCATCGGATGCAATCCAGTCGGCGCTATGCAGGTCGAGAAATAGAGGCGCCAGGCCTTGGTCGAGCACTCTGGAAGAGACATAGAGGAAGCCGGCGCCTCTGGGCCCGCGCAGGAATTTACGGAACGTAGCGCTGAGGAAATCGCAGTGGATCCTTTGCACATCTAGTGGGGCCTGGCCGGCTGACTGGCAGGCGTCCACGAGATAGAGGCAATTGTGTTGCCGGCAGATCTGTCCAATAGCCTCTATGGGCTGCACCAGGCCTGAATTGGTAGGCATATGGGTAACGGCCACCAGCTTTGGCTTATGCTTGCGGACGAGTTGCTCCACTGAATCGGGGTCTACTCCTCCTTCCGGTAAGGCGGCGGCCCTGATAACCCTTGTTCCGAAGCGACGCTCTGCCTGTATAAAGGCTATTTGATTGGATACATAGTCATCATTAGTGGTCAGGATGAAGTCTCCGGGTTCGAAAGGAATGGCGGAGAGGGCTTTGTTGTAGGCATCAGTGGCCGAGCCGGCAAAGGCAATATTACGTGGTTCCGTATTCAGTAATCGGGCGACAGCGCCGTAAAAGCCGGCGATGTCCCGACGGGCAAAAGCAGCGGCTTCGTAGCCGCCCATTTGCATTTCCAGAGACAGGTGTTGCTGCATGGCTTCCAATACCTGTCGCGGCATCAGGGCTGCACCGGCATTATTGAAATGAATACGCTGGCTGGCGCCCGGGGTGTCCCGGCGGCAGGATTCTAATAGTTCGGGCTGGAAAGTCATAAGCTTTGTTTTGAGTTTTAGTAGGCTTGGTTAAGAATTGCCTGGAAGGCTTGCAGCCAAAAGAAGTAACGAACAACTATCAACGGATAGCCTGCACTTGCTCCACCTTCTGCAAATCTTTTGGAGAAGCCCCTTCCTTTGCCCGGCGCCGCTTCTGGCCCATGATCTGGTTCATGCCTTTATCGTCATTAGAAGGCAGGGAACAGCGGTAGGCCATCAAATTAGTGACTAAACGATCATCGCATTGTTGACAGGCTGTGTGTAACATTACTCTCCATATGTTAGATTTACGGCAATTAATATCTATTTTTGTAGCCGATCGAGCAGTCAGAAACACTAGAATGGCTAATAGAAAGAGCAAGAAAACAGGGCAATTGAGGCTAAGGCTAGGAATAAACGATGAGCGGATTCCTAAGCTTTTAGGGGTACTGTGTCTGTTCACGGCCTTATACCTGGCCATTGCATTTACCTCCTATCTATTCACCTGGAAGGAAGACCAGAGTGATGTGTTACAGTTTTCCTGGAGTTTGTTGCTGGGCAATTATGAAATGGCGAACTGGCTGGGCCGGTTGGGCGCTATTATTTCCAATATGTTCTTCTATTGGGGCTTTGGCCTGCCGTCCTATATTTTTATTGTCATTTTGGTGGTGGTGGGCCTGGGGCTGATCCGCCGATTGCCTCTGAGTGCTTACTGGCCAAAATTCCGTTTATGGCTGTTGATGCTGTTTATGGCCTCTGTTTTTTTGGGTTTCGCAGCCAGCAAGGCTGAATTTCCATGGGGAGGCGCCTTTGGCAAAGCTGTGAGTGAATGGCTGGTCAGTTTTGTGGGCACCCTAGGCCTGATCGTCCTGTTTTTTTTCCTGATCTTAGGCACCATTGTCTGGAATATCAACCCTAATTTCAATGATATGACGGTGCAGGGGGCCTTTCGGGATGCAAAGGCTTACGTCAACGACTGGGTCACTGGCCGTTTGCCCGGCCGCAAGCAAGAAGAAGCCCGTCGGGAGGGGGTGTCCGCTCTACGCCCTGGAGAACGGGGCGGGGAAGACGAAGAATATGAAGCGGAATCCGAGTTGCTGGACCGGCCCGCCAGCCCCGGTGCGAGCCAATTGGCTTTCGATTTGGCCAATGAGGAAGCTAACCAACGGAAGGAATTCAGCCGGCCGGGTGGGGCGGAACTGGAGATCCAGGAAGGGCCGCTGCCCAGTGCCGTCCCTTCCGAGAGCAGCCCCGTGAGCCCTTTCACTCCGCCCGACCTCATGCCTTTCCAGGAAGAGAACGTAGACCACAGCGAACCATACGACCCTACCCTGGAATTATCCTCTTACGAATATCCCGTAGTCGCATTGCTCGATGACTATTCGGATCAGCGGGTGGAGATCGACCGGGCAGAGTTGGAGGCGAATAAGGATCAGATCATCGAGACGCTGCTCAATTACAAGATCGAGATCACCAAAATACGGGCTACGATTGGGCCTACCGTTACCCTCTATGAGATCATTCCTGCTCCGGGCGTGCGCATCTCCAAGATCAAAAACCTGGAGGACGACATTGCGCTTAGCCTCGCTGCTTTGGGAATCCGTATTATCGCACCGATCCCCGGTAAAGGGACTATTGGTATTGAGGTGCCGAATAAGAAGAAGCAAGTCGTTTCCATGCGGGAGGTGCTGATGCACGAAAAATTCAAGCGCGCCAAAATGGATCTGCCCATTGCCCTGGGTAAGACTATCTCCAATGAAGTATTTGTAGCCGACCTGGCCAAGATGCCCCACCTGCTCGTTGCCGGTGCTACCGGCCAGGGTAAGTCCGTGGGGGTCAACGCCATTCTGATGTCGCTTCTCTACAAGAAGCACCCTTCACAGGTGAAGCTGGTGCTCGTCGACCCTAAGAAGGTGGAGTTATTTCCCTACAGCCGGTTGGAAAGCCATTTTTTGTCTTTTCTTCCGGAACAGGAGGAGCCTATCACTACCGAAACGAACCGGGTTATCCATACGCTCAACTCTCTCTGCATTGAGATGGACCAGCGTTATGACCTGTTGAAGAAGGCCTCTGCCCGCAATATCCGCGAATACAACGAGAAGTTTGTCCAGCGTCGGCTCAATCCTCATAAGGGCCACCGATTCCTTCCCTTTATCGTGTTGGTTATCGATGAATTTGCCGATATGATCATGACCGCGGGCAAGGAAGTGGAATTGCCGATCGGGCGTTTAGCCCAGTTGGCCCGGGCGGTGGGCATTCACCTCATCATCGCCACCCAGCGCCCATCGGTTAACATCATTACTGGTGTGATCAAAGCCAACTTCCCAGCCCGCATTGCGTATAAGGTTGCCTCAAAAGTAGACTCCCGCACTATTCTCGATGCCGGTGGCGCGGACCAACTGATCGGCCAGGGAGATATGCTGCTATCCGTTGGGGGCGAAATGATCCGCCTGCAGGGCGCTTACGTCGATACGCCGGAAGTGGAACGTGTGGTTGAATTCATCGCCCAGCAACCCGGCTATCCGGAACCCTACTTCCTCCCCGAATTCCATGGAGACGACCAGGAAATTTCCGGTACCCAGGGCCTGACCTACGCCGACCTGGACGAAATGGTGGAGGATGCCGCCCGGCTCATCGTACAAAATCAGCATGGTTCTACTTCTATGATCCAACGCAGGTTAAAGCTTGGCTACAACCGCGCCGGCCGCATCATGGACCAATTGGAAGCCCTGGGTATTGTAGGGCCCAGTGAAGGTAGTAAAGCCCGCGAGGTACTCATTTATGATGAAATAGAACTACAAAGATATCTGGAGGATATTCGCAACCGGAAGTAAAACCGGGATCTTTCCTCAGGATTGACAAAGCATATCAGGGCATCGCAGATGCCGGCCTTACAGGAAATAGAACAAGCGCTTAATCAATCTCTACCATAAATTCGAAGGGTTCGATCACAATGCCCTCTTCCAGTGGTTTTCGGTAAGCAATGTGTACCCGGTCCACTTCAATGACCAGGTTTTCATAAGCACTGATAGCGTCCTTATTGTGCGCCCTGATGGTAGTAAGATACATGTAAGGGTAGCGTGCCCGGTTCCGTTCTCTGGCCATGTATTCAACAATCACTGCAAATATCCCTTTGCTCCTGTATTCGGGGTGGATGCCAAAACCAATACCTTTGGCATCGTACGTTTTCTTGAAGTATTTGCGCACCAGAAAGCCCGGGATAGTGCGCCAGTTCAGCTTGCCTTTGACCGGTTTCAACAAGGGGTTGATATCCGGAAAAAATGCACAAAAACCTGCCGGCTTGTCTTCGTAATAAGCCATGGCCATGACATTGGGGTCGGCTATAGTTTTAGCTTCCTTCAGCAGCGTGATCACCTGTTTGGGTACGATGGGCTTGAAATGGCCGAATTGATTAAAAGTTGCATTATAGACCTCGCAAAAATCCTGAGCATATTTTTCGAGCTTAGCATAATCCAGCGCTTGAGTAGAGAGGTCGTACCGCTCCTTCAGGCGCGTAGCGATCCGGCGCAGTTTATCTACGGGGATGTTGCTGGTATCGCCTTTAAAGGTCAGGATCTGTTCATAGGGGAGGAAGCCCCAGTTTTCAAAGAACGGCCGATAATAAGCAGGATGGTAATTTTCCTGAAAGAGCGGCGGATAAAAGCCTTTGACCAGCAGTCCCCAGTATTTGTCACGTTCCCCAAAATTAACTGGCCCTTCGATAATTTTAGCCCCGAGTTCTACTAACCAGTCACGGGCTTTTTCGAACAGGGCAAAAGCGTAGTCTTGATTATCAATGCATTCGAAAAAACCTATGCCTCCAATGGGATAGGGCTGGGTTTTATTCCGTTCGAGGTCGATAAAGGCGGCAATGCGGCCCACCAACTGGCCGGCATCATCCTGCAGAACATAACAGATGGCCGCCCCATCCGCGTAGGCTTTGTTTAGCGCCGGGTTGAAAATGGATTGCACATCCCCTTCCAGGGGACAGATCCAGTTGGGGTCATCCTTGTAGATTATATGAGGTACCTTATGGAATAACTTCCAACCTTTTTTGTCCTTTACTTCTGTGAATTGCATAGCTACTCCTCCTTACTTATTGAACAGCGAAGTTAGCAAGTAATTCTGAAGTAGAAAATGCGGCACATCGGCTCCTTCTAAAAGCAGGCAGAAGACTGGCCCAAGTTGCGGGGCGCCACAAAAGCTTTTTTGGCGGAAAGAAATGGAAATGGCCTGCCGTCTCTATGGAGCCGGTTAAAAATGGTTAAATCGTTTTACCCACCTCCACTTTCTTTGGACTGCACTAAGGCCTCCACCGGATGAAAAGGCCGCGGTTTAAGATTTTTCTTTGCTCAGCATGGTAAACTCGCTGATCACGATCTGGGGAATGTTGCGGCGTATTCCATCCTTGCCCTCGAAGCTGTTGTAGGTGAGCTTACCCCGTACGGCCACCTCTTTACCTTTTTTACAAAAAGCGTTTATCCGTTCGGCCAGTTTGCCCCAGGCAATGCAGCGGTGCCACTCCGTGGTGGTAATCCGTTCTCCCTCCTTGTTGAGATAGTAATCATTAGTGGCCAGCGAAAGGTTGACCAGGCTTTGTCCATTCTGCGTGGTGAGGAACTGCGGGTCCTGCCCCAGGTGTCCGATGAGGGTAACGCTGTTTCTGATCTGATTCATGATAATTGGTTTTTTGATTGATTTATTAATGTACCTCCCGCCAGCACTGCGCGGCAACGGGTTGTGGAAAAAATGAAGTAGGGAGTATTTGGGGAGTGGGTGTTTGAGTGGCTCGGAGGAACTTAAAGAGCGTGTTCCTTTAACACAGTTATTTGAACAGTCTAAACTTAAACACTCAAACACCCAAACACTCAAACACCCAAACACCCTATTGGCCTAGTTCAATGGAATAAACTCACTGACTACGACCTCCGAAATATTCCGTTTCTGGCCGTCTTTGTCTTCAAAGGTGCGGTGGGTCAGCTTGCCCTGAACCGCCACTTCACGGCCTTTTCGAAGCATAACAGCCATGATTTCGGCGACTCGGCCCCAGCCAATCAGGTTGTGCCATTGCACATCGACGACCCTTTCGCCCGCCGCGTTTTTGTAAATGTCCTTGGTGGCGATCGTCACCCGGGCAATAGCATTGCCATCTCCCAGTTCTTTGAATTCTACTTCCCTGCCGAGGTTGCCGATCAGTTGTACTTTGTTGCGTAAGTTGTTCATGACTTAATAATTTTAAGGTTGACAATTTGGGTTTGAAATTTGTGATCCGTTCAGGGGCCATAACTGTTCCGTCGAACGGGCCATACAAAGATGCAGGCCAGGGCAGGTGCTAGCCGTAGAATAAATGTTTAATGCCGTTTGTAGTCGTTTGTAGCCGTTTGTAATCGGATGTTCTGTGCTTTAAATGCTTGTAATCAATTAGTTATTTAGATTTTTACCGCGCAGCGTGAGCGGCTATTTATTTTTTCATGAGCGCTAAAAAGGCCTATCTTAGTTGAATTATTCCGGCCATTCACACAGAAACCTAAACCTATGCAGACTAAAAACCTTTCGATCCTGTCGTTTTTTCTTTTGGTGCTCCTAAATAGTTGTGGCGGCTCTAAGCCCATTTCTTCAAGCCCTCCGTCGGAGCCTGTCACTTCCCCTTCTCCAAACCCGGGTGATGGCAATGAATTGCTTTCCGCCATCAATGCCCTGCGCGCCACTGGCTGCCGCTGCGGTGATGGGGAACGGATGCCTGCCGCGCCACCGCTTCGTTGGAGCAATAGCCTGGCCAAGGCTGCTCAAAACCATACCGAAGACATGGCCCGGAACAACCACTTCAGCCACACGGGCACCAATGGCAGTGAAGTCGGAAAGCGCGCTGAGCAAGCCGGTTTCAATTGGAGTGCCATCGCCGAGAACATCGCAAAGGGGCAGCAAACCTCCCAGGAAGTAGTAGCGGAATGGCAATCCAGCCATGACGGCCATTGCCAGAATATGATGGGCAAAGAATATAGCGATATGGGCATGGCCTTTGTCGATGGAGCGGGTGGAAGGTTCTGGACTTTGGTGCTGGGGGCGCCGTTGTGAATAGGGATACTATGGATTAATGTCGTCAACTTAAGATTCTCATGGTCGTCCTGTCAGCGTCTGGCTAAGCAAGGATAACTCGACGCAAGCCAGCCGCTGACTATTTCCGCGTCAGTCAGCGGCTGACTCGCCAGGTAGAAGAACCTGGTTTAGTCAGTCGCTGACAGCCCTAAGTTGACGACATTAATACTATGGATACTCCCTACTGACTTGTGCGGGCCAGTCGGGATGCTGCAGCCCGAAGAGCCCGCGGATAGCAGGCCCACCATCAATAGAAGAGACTGTTCAACGCTTGCCCGGCTGACACAGATTTATCCGGCTGACAAGACGGACGGATGGGTTTCAGGTTTTTTACCCGGCTGATCCCGACAGTTGTCGGGAGAGGACGGGCAGGTTTCAAGTTTCAAGTTTCAAGTTTCAAGTTTCTAGTTACTATGATAGCCAGTGTTTTACGAAGTTATTGACACAGTTGTTTGAACAGTCTCCAATAGAATTAAATACCATCAACAGTATCCAATTTCACATGAAAGCCCTAATTCTTACAAAACTTACCAATATTCACGAGAACCCGGAACCGCTGAAACTAGCGGAACTCCCAATCCCCGAACCCGGGGCTGGCCAGATACAACTCAAAGTCCACGTCTGCGGGGTATGCCATACCGAGCTGGACGAGATCGAAGGCCGCACCCCGCCTCCGGAATTGCCGGTGGTGCTGGGGCATCAGGCCGTGGGAGAAGTCGTTAAACTGGGGGAGGGCTGCCGGCAATTAAACCTTGGCGAAAGGGTAGGGGTGGCCTGGATATACTCCGCCTGCGGCGTTTGTGAATATTGCCGCAGCGGCCAGGAGAACCTCTGTGAGCAGTTCCGCGCTACCGGGCGCGACGCCAATGGGGGATATGCAGAATATATGGTGGTTCCCGAGGCCTTCGCCCATCCTATTCCCGCTGTTTTTAAAGACGCTGAAGCGGCGCCTCTGCTCTGTGCCGGCGCTATCGGCTACCGCTCGGTTCGGCTGGCCAATATGCAGGACGGCCACAGCCTGGGCCTGGCCGGCTTCGGCGGCTCGGGCCACCTTGTGCTGAAAATGGTACGCTACCAGTTTCCAAATACCAAAGTCTTCGTCTTCGCGCGCAGCTCCGAAGAACGGGCCTTTGCACTGGAACTGGGCGCCGCCTGGGCCGGCGATACCGCCGACAGCCCTCCGGAAAAGCTGGACGCCATCATCGATACCACGCCTGTCTGGAAGCCCGTCGTGGAAGGGCTGAGAGCCCTGAAACCCGGTGGCCGGCTGGTGGTCAACGCTATCCGTAAAGAAGATGTAGACAAAGGCTACCTGCTTCAGCTCGATTATCCGGAACACCTCTGGCTGGAAAAAGAGGTCAAAAGCGTCGCCAATGTCACCCGGCAGGATGTACGCGAATTCCTGGAGCTGGCGGCGAAGATCCCCATCCGCCCGGAATACCAGGAGTATCCCCTGGAAGCCGCCAACGAGGCGCTGTATGAGCTGAAGACTCAGCGGATCAGGGGGGCGAAGGTGCTTAGGGTGGGGTGAATGGTTGGATGGCTAAATGGTTATATTGCCAGGGCTAAGGTGGCGCCCCTTTGCCAATCTTTTCCCTGGCCATTCGAAAGCTAAAAAAATACATAAGATGATACCATCTCGTTTTTTGATCCTCCGATTATTGTTCAGCCTTTGTATCAGCTTTGGCTTTTTGGGGCTCCTGCCCACAGCCGCCCAGCCCATCATTGAACTACACAACGGTTTTTTCTACCTGGACGGAGAAAAGTTTTTCATCAAAGGCATAGGCTATGAAGGTATACTGCCTGGGCAGGCTCCCTGGACGCGGGATTTGCCGGAGGAAGTGCTACGGGCCGACCTGGAGCGCATCACCGATGGGCATTTCAACACCATCCGCAGCTGGGCGGCTATACCGGAGAACGAATTGGCGATCATGGAGGAATACGGGTTGAAAGTGATCATGGGCATCTGGATCGACCCCAACGGAGATTTCGGCGATCCGGCCTTTGTAGCCAATGCACTCCAGCAGGTAGAAAACGTAATGGCCTATTCCAGGAATTATCCCAACATCATCGCCTACCTCATTATGAATGAGCCGCAGCCGCAGCATATTCATGAAGTAGGGTATGCAGAAACGGTAGCCCTCTGGGAGGCGGTGATCACTCTTATCCATGAGCAGCATCCTGGTATTCCCGTCAGTATTTCCAATACCTGTAATGGCGCCTATATTGACCCGGAGCTATTTGATTTTACGGGCTTCAATGCTTATCCCTACAACCCTGTGACGATCAACCATACGCATGGCTATCAGGCCTATATGGAATATATTGCCAGCCAGCGGCAGGATGGCCATCCCCTGGTGGTGACCGAATATGGGTTGTCCGTTTCTCCTACGGGGCCGGGCAACTGGGGCTATGGCGGCAATACGCTGGCCGAACAGACGGAGGGTTTCCTTTTTATGTACCGCGCCATGCTCGACGGCGCCGCCACCGGCTCCTGTGCTTTCATGTACTCCGATGGCTGGTGGAAAGGCGGTAATGAAGGGGCGCATGACGACAATGTGGAGGAATGGTTTGGCCTGGTTGAATACCAGAACCTAAATGACCAGTACGGCGCCCCCCGGCCCGCCTGGCAAGCGCTGAAAACGTATCAGTCGGCTATTATCACGTCCCCCAGAAATGGGGGTATTTACGATGGAGTATTGCCGGTCGAAATTTTCCTGGAAGACACCATCGCCTCCTTTGAAATCCTGGCCGATGGCGCATTGATCCAAAGTGTCGAGGATTCCGGGCCATATTTTGCTACGGATTTAAACTTACCGGTAAGTGCTATCCAGGACATGCCATTCACTTTCCGTTTCTACGATGCATGGGGGCAGCTCGTCAAGGAAGAGCAGATCAGTTGTCTGTTTACCGCTGTCACGGTGCCGCTGCCGGAGCTGAGTATTAGCTACTCCCCTCAGGCGCTTTCCGGTGGGGAGCAGTTGAGTGCTACCTTTCAACTGGAACTCCATCCTCCTTTTACCAGCGACGGGGTGCTGGACTATGCCTTCTATCCCCATTATGGGTTTGATTACGGGCAGCCTTACACCACCATGTTCAATCCAGAGCAGGAAAGCTTTTCCCTGCAGCGCAATTTCTGGGTGGATGCGGGGGTACCGGTTGTCACCTTGTCTGCCGGTTTTGATATTCAGTATAATAGCTGGAAGAAACGGGTTTACCAGCAAGTTGTGGTACCGGTAGGGGATTGGTTGACGGATTTGCCTCCGGCTCCTGATGCCTCTCTGATTGGAATTTCTCCTAATCCTGGCGCCAGCTCCCTTGCCGTTCAATGGGAGGGGTATGGATTGGAAAGCCTGATTCTTTTGAGCCTGGATGGCAGGGTTCTATTGGACAAACACCTTACCTCTGGGCAGCATACTATAGAATTGGATGTTAGCGGCTTGCCAAGGGGAATTTATTTATTATATTTTCGCAACGGGAGGGAGGTGCAGGTAAAAAAGGTGATCCTGCAATGAGGTGCAACGTTTTGCTGAAATAATCATCAAAATTCAACATGACAGACCGGGACTATTTAAAAAAGCTAAGAGTACCAACTCCAAATGATCCATTGAGGGTTTTAGTCAGCTCCTGCCTGACGGGCATCATGTGTGGCTACGATGGGACTGCAAACGGGGAATACCCATCCGTTCTTAAGCTATTGGCTTATGAGAATCTGAGGCTCATAAAATTTTGTCCGGAGGAGTTTTCCTTTGGGTCGCCCCGTGAAATGTGCGATATACACGGCGGTACGGGAATGGATGTTTTGAACGGCAAGGCCAAAGTATTAACCGAATCGGGCAAAGACTGGACGGAGGGGATGATAAAGGCTTCGGAAAGAATGCTTGAAGTTGCCAGAAAAGAAAATATTGAGCTGGCCATAATGATGGATATCAGTGCTGCCTGTGGCAGCCAGGTCATTTATGATGGCAATCGGTTTTCAGATCAAAAGAAATATCAAATAGGCGCCGGGGTAGCTGCGGCCCAACTATTGAGATCGGGTTATAAAGTGATCAGCCAGCGGGATTATGCCTCCCTGGAGATATTATATTCCAAAATTGATGCAGCGCATGTTGTGAATACGGTCGCCAAGGACCATCATGAAATTGAATGGTATAAGGACTATTTTAAGATCAGTTGAGTTGCCGGGACTACTTCGCAATCCCTATGCTCTTCTCTCCATTTTCTGGCTATTGGCCTGCGCGCTGGCCAATCCCTTCGGAGACTTCCCCCTTAACGACGACTGGGCGTACGGCCGCAATGTATACTACCTTGTAGAGGAAGGGCGGCTGGCGTTCAGCGAGTGGCCGGCCATGACATTGGTTGCGCAGGTACTGTGGGGAGCGGCCTGGTGTAAGCTCTTTGGATTTTCCTTTACGGTGCTTCGTTTTTCCACCCTTGTGTTAGGGTTGGCGGGCCTGTTTGCCTTTTATGCGAGCCTGCGGGAGCTTGGGGGGAGTAGGCGCCTGTCCGTTTGGAGCGCACTGGTGCTGGGGCTCAATCCGTTGTACTTTTCGCTTTCCTTTACCTTTATGACTGATGTGCCCTTCCTCGCCTTGTTTCTGCTGTCCATATTTTTATTTATAAAAGCCTGGGGAAGTGGCCGTGTCGGGCACATCGTTATTGGAACCCTGCTGGCCATTGCCGCTACACTCATCCGGCAATTCGGCTTACTGGCGCCGCTGGCCTTCGGCTTGGCCTGGTTGGGGCGGGAGCGCAACATTAAGTCGGTATGGCCGGCTTTGGCGCCGTTGGCCTTTACCTGGTTGGCCATGCAGGGCTATACCGGCTGGCTGGAACAACAACAGGGCTTATCGGTGCATTTCGGCCGGCCGGAAGATGCGCTGAAAGGGTTTTTCTCTACTGCTTTTTGGACGCATGTTTCCTGGCGGCCGGGGGCTTTCCTGTTCTACTGGGGGGTGTTTCTGTTGCCTTTTACATTTCGGCAATGGCCCACCTGGCCAAAGGGGAAAATGGAATGGGGTTTTTTGATCGGGCTGGTGGCTCTGGCCGTGTTGGCGGCAATACCTGCCTGGCCCTATCTGCCCACCGGTAATGTCTGGGATGGGCTGAGCCTGGGGCCGAAGGTGCTGAAGGATACCTATTTTGGTAAAAACCTGAACCCTGAATTGAATCCAGGCGGATGGGGGGTGGTAAAAATTCTGGCCTTCATCGGAGGCGGTTCGTTTTTGTGGCAATGGGTGCTCCACTTTCGGAGAGAGGGCTTCTACTTTTCCGCGCTACACTTTCCCGGCCCTGGCAGCATTCCGGGGCTGGCTTTGTTGGGTTACTTACTCTACCTATTGGCAGGCCACTATTTTTTCGACCGCTACCACCTGCCTGCTCTGCCTTTGCTGATGTTGCTGTTGGTATCGGCAAAGGCGCCCGGGCTTTCGAAACGGCCCTGGCTGGCCGGCGGGCTATTGCTGGGAATGGCCACTTTTTCCATTGCGGCCACTCATGACTATCTGGCCTGGAACCGCGCCCGCTGGCGCCTGTTGGATAGTATGGTGGAACAGGAGGGCATTTCTCCCAATAAGATCGACGGCGGTTTCGAGTTCAACGGTTGGCATGAAACAGGGCCCCGTAACCCACTGCAACGATACGGGAAAGGCTGGTGGTTTGTGGCCGAAGATGATTACGCCCTTTCTTTCGGCCCCCTGGATTGTTACACAAAATATAAAGCTGCCGTTTTTCATCGCTGGCTTCCTCCCGGGAAAGATAGTATGCTGGTTTCTGTGCGCCAGCCACTGCCTCGGCCTGATACTGTTTTCTGCGATGCAGAAAGCCGGACAACCGATGAGCAGCAGTTCTTCACCTCCCGCCCCGGCCAGTTGATGGGCAACGGGGTATGCCGGGATAGCACCCATATCTTTTCCGGTAAATACTCAACCCGCTTATCCGAAAGTTGTCCTTATGGTTTCACCACCTGGTTGAAAGGCGTAGGCCCCTGTACCCGTGTTGGTATGTCGGCCTGGCGCTACGGGCAAGGCTCCCGTGCCGGCATCGTCATTTCTGCGCCGGATGCCAATGCCTTTTATCAAACTGAAGCCAGCCATGTAGTGGATAGAAATGGGATGTGGGAAAAGATACAGTTTGAGCTTACTTTGCCTGAAAGCTACCCGGACAGCACAGTGGTGCTGTATTTGTGGAACCCAGGTGCTAAAGCGGTTTGGTTTGATGATGTGAGCGTGTGGTATTAACCGGCTCGTCAGAGACGGTTTAAAATGGCTGGATGGTTGATAGTTGAATGGATAAATGGTGTCGTTTTTCAGCCAATCAGCCATTCAACTATCAACCATTCACCTATTGGACCTTATACTGTTTGGCGTAGAAGATGGCCCGGAGTTTGATCGGTTCGTCCACCCCTGGGGTAAAGGTTTGAGTGGAGCGGTTGTAGATAATGGTATAGATATTGGCGATCAGCTCGTTGATGTCGTTGAAACGGCTCTGGAGTTCAACGGCGTTCTGGGCTTCCACAAAAAAGGTTTCATTGCTGGCGAGGCTTTTCAGATAGTTGGAGTTGTACTCCAGCCCTTTACCTTTCAGGCCGATCATATAACGGGGGTAAGGGGAACTCTGGATCTGCTGCAAGTTGACCGTAGGGTTGTTGGAGCCGTTGTCGTTGCCATCGGTAAAAGCCACCAGTACTTTATTGGCCACATCGAGGTCGGACTCTTCCAGCGCAGTCAGGCCGGCGAGAATGCCGTCACTCAGGCGGGTAAAGGTTTGGGCGTCGAGGTCGGGGTAGGGAAAGCTATTAATGGCGGCTTCGATGTCAGTGAGGTTATTGGTGAACGGATAGGTAATAACCTCATCGGCGAAGAGCACCAGGCCGACATAGCTTTCATTGTTTGTGTTGGTAAATATCTGCTCTGCAAAATCGATCGCATTCTGCTTGACCTTCTCGCGGTCTTCGCCCAGTGAGCTGGATACGTCGAGGCAGAGCATGGTGGCGATCTTCGTTTCGGCGAACTCCCGTTGATTTTTAAACTCCGTTTGTTCGAACCAGCGGTCGCTTGCCGGGCGGGTCGCGTCAAATTCTTCGATGGTGACGCACTTGGCGATATAGTTGTGGTCGCGGTCGCTCAGTTTGATATTGGGGATGCGGATGACCATCTTGTTGCCTTCGCGCGTTGGCGTATACTGGGCGGAATCGTATTTAACCCGGGCATCCGTTTTATCCGGGCTGATGGTCACAGTCGGTTCCTGGCCTTCGAAATTGGTGTATTCGAAACGCATAATGATCGCGTCATCGATCGTGACATCGTCATCACATTCCGGGTAGGGGATCTCATCGGGGTTGGCTTTGGCCTGATTGTCCTTTTTACAAGCGCTAAAAATCAAGGTAACAGACAGCAGGAGAAAAGAGAAAAAGGAAAAAGTGAATGTTTTCATGGTAAACAAGGTTTTAGCGGGATGAATGTTACTCAATAGACTTACCGTTGGCGGGGAAGTCACTATTTACAACCACTGCGGGAGGCGGATTATTCTTTCGGCCTTATTAAAGTTTACTTAAAATCCTGAAGGAGGGAAAAAAATAAGGCAGGGAGCCCTAAGGAACCCTGCCCTGAACTAACAATCCTTTGCAATTTTTCTTTATTAGTTCTTAAAGATCTTTCTTTTCAGAAAGGAGCCCAGCATGAAGAGGGCGAAGACGGCTAAGAATAGTTTTGATGCCATGATGAGGAGGATTTAGGTTTTAATGATGAAGAAACCCGCCCTCGGGACGGGCCTCTTCATCACAAAACGCGTCTTAAAAACCAAGTTACCACTGTTTAGCTATCCATGCCGAAGGCATAGTAGTAGATGCCGGGCAGATCCTCGTAAACGCCTTCCAGCATCACGCCGCCCTGTTTGTTCTTCAGTACTTTTTCCAGTTCTTCCGGCGTGCTGACTTTCTGCCCGTCGGCGCTGGTGATGATGAATCCTTCGCGCATATCCGTCTGGTTGCGTAGTTTACCGGGGAAGAGTTTTTCCACGCGCACGCCTCCAGCGACATCCAGTTTTCGGGCAGTAGCAGCATCGATGGCTTTAAATTCGGCGCCCAGCTTACTGAATACTTCGCTTTTTCGGCTGGCGATCAGGTTGTCGTCTCCTTCCCGATTGTTGAGGCGGACGTTGAAAGCCTTCACCTGCCCCTTGCGGTTGACTTTAATGGCCAGCTCATCGCCTGGGTGGTGGCGGGCGATCATTTCCTGAAGTTCCGGGGCTTTTTTGACCGGGCTGCCTTCCACTTCGACGATTACGTCTCCGGCCTGAATACCGGCTTTGGCGGCGGCGCTGTTGCCCACGAGGCTATCCACGTAAACGCCTTCGCTCAGGGCCAGCGATTTTTCCCGGGCCAGCTGGCTGTTGACATCGCGAATCATGGCGCCCAGGTAGCCGCGTTGTACGTTGCCGTAGGCCAGGAGGTCTTTGATGACTTTTGCGACTATATTCGAGGGAACGGCGAAGCCGTAGCCAGAATAAGAACCTGTCGGGCTGGCAATAGCGGTATTGATACCGACGAGCTGCCCGTCGAGGTTGACCAGGGCGCCCCCGCTATTGCCGGGGTTGATGGCCGCATCCGTCTGAATGAAAGACTCAACGGCGTACTGGTCCTTTACAATATTAATGTTTCTGGCTTTGGCGCTCACGATACCGGCGGTAACGGTGGAGTTGAGGTTGAATGGGTTTCCTACAGCAAGCACCCATTCGCCCACTTTTACTTCATCCGAGTTGGCCATGGGCAAGGTCGGCAAGTCCTCCGCGCGGATCTGAATGAGCGCCAGGTCGGTAGCCGGGTCGGCGCCGACAACGGTGGCTTTAAAGGTGCGGTTGTCATGCAGGGTCACCTCAATGTCGTCGGCATTATCGATGACGTGGTTGTTGGTGACGATATACCCCTTTTCATTAATGATCACGCCCGATCCGGCGCCCATTGCTACCGGAGGCTGGCCATTGCCATCCTGAGGTTGCTGGAAAAAGGGGCTGAAACCCCGGTCGTGGAAAAATTCCCGGAAGGGGTCCGGCAGGTTTTGAGAATCAAACCCTCCCATTTCCCGCTTCGACAGTTTGTGGGACGATTGGATGTATACGACGGCATTCATCACCTTTTCCGAGGTGCCCGTGAAATCGAGCGGGACCATTTGTCCGTCTTCGCCTTTGGAATAAAGGACGCTATGAGTAGGCGCGCCGCTGAATTGTTCGACTTTGACCACGGGATGGCCAATGCCGGCATATTGCAAAATAAATGCAGTGCAAACACTGGAAATAATGGCTACCAATCCGGCAACCAGAATGATCCGTTTCATAGTTGTTGTATTGTTTTACTTTAAAAAATGGAGAATACGTTTGGTCTAGGGGTTGGGAAGGGAAAGCCCGGTTCTGGTTGACTTTAAACTATAAACCAGAAACCAGAAACCTTTTAACCCAAAAAGCTCTAAGCCAGGCAATCGCCGAAACGGAGGTTGTGATAGAGGAGGAATAAAGGCCGGTTGCCGAAGTGGCCAGAGGAGGCCTGCAGCCCGCCGGGAAAGCCGAAAAACTGGTTGAGTTCCGGAAAATTCCGGGAAGAGATAATCCCGGCTCCGCTGGATGAGGGCCCATGGTCGAATTGCTCGGGAGCGGGAATGGAAAGCAAAGAGCCAGGAATGAAATCCAGGTTCGCAGCATCTTCCGCCTGGGCAAGGACAAACTCCTCCAACAAAGCCTGTGCATCAAACACAGGGGTGGAGAGGAAGCCAAAGGCGAAGACCAATAATATGGAGCGAAGCTGGTTCATTAATCTTTTATCACAAATTCTTCTATATTCAAGGAACCAATAGTGCCGCTCAAAGTTGCGGAACTTACCCGGATTTATGCAATGCTTTAACAAAGGATTAACGTTAGCTATAGTATTCACCTAAAAAATCGTGCTCATGAAACTTTTTTCCCTCTGGTTGGCCCTTCTGACTGCGCTGGTTGGTTATGCCCAGGAAGATTTCCCCTACCAGTTGTCTGTTCAGATTGAGGAAAAGCTGGAAACAGACACGGTGCCCTGGAAGTACCAGGTAGCAGCCTGGGAGTATTCGTACATTGGCGAGTACCAGAAAATGTTGGAATCCTGGGATGCCGGAACGGGCGGGCCGGCCACTATCAGCTCCGAGGAAGCAGCTTATTTTCAGGCTTTTCGGCCCGTTTCAGCATTGGATTATATCCTGGGGCGAGCTGTTAACGAACAGCTAATCATTATCAACGAGGCGCATCACCAGCCTAGGCACCGGGTCTTTACCACCCAGCTCCTGCAAGGCCTATATGATCATGGTTTCCGCTTCCTAGGCCTGGAGGCGCTTGCGGAGGAGGATACCTTACTACAGGAGCGTGGTTATCCTATCCAGTCGTCAGGTTATTACACGAAAGAGCCCCAATTTGGCAACCTCATCCGGGAAGCCATACGTATCGGTTACACTTTGTTCCCCTACGAAGCCGGGCCGGGGCTTAACGGTAAGGAACGAGAGATCGAACAGGCGCGCAACATTCAGCAGATACTGGAGGAGAATCCCGGTGCTAAAGTGCTCCTGCACTGCGGTTTTGCCCATGTGGTGGAAGGCGATTACCCCGCCTGGGAAAAAGCGATGGCTGGCCGCCTCAAGGAATTTACGGGCATAGACCCCCTCACCATCAACCAGGAACGCCTGTCCGAGCGCAGCCGGCCGGAATTACACAATCCCTACCTAAATCTGGTGGAATTGACAGAACCTTCTGTTTTTGTGCGCGAGGATGGTGCAGTATTCAATGGCCCGGAGGGGAAGTATGAGTTCGATATCCGCGTGGGGCACCCGATCACTACTTATGTCAATGGCCGGCCGGACTGGCTGCTGGAAGGCGGCAAAAAACGCTGGCTAGATATTCCTGTAAAAGAAATATCCCTTTCCTTTCCGGTTCTGGTGTTGGCCTACCGGGCAGAAGAATCGGAAGATGCAGTGCCGGTGGATATCGTGGAGCTGAAAACTGCCGAAGAAGGGAAAAAATTGGCCCTTTACCCTGGCGGCTATCGTTTGCTACTGCGCAATGCAGCAGGGGAAGAGCAGATTTTGACCCTGGAAGCGCCCTGAAATTATTTGATTTTGAACTCGACAACGTAGGAACCCTTTTGGCCCGCCCCATTCCATTTCGGCCCTTCGCGCAGCAGGCGTAGGGCCTCCTCGCTGCAGCCATTCCCTAGCCCTTTTACTATTTTAAGATCGGACAAGGAGCCATCGGGCTGAATCAGGAAGGACACTTCCACCGTTCCTTCCGTCCCATTTTTCCTAGCTGCTTCAGGGTAGCGGAGGTTGTCGCGGATATACTTTTTGAACTGGTTAAAACCAGCGGCTGGTTTGGGCTTGGCTCCATTCTGCCGTTTTGCTTCCTTTCCGTAGCCGGTAACCACTACTTCATCCATCACCATGCTTTCTGCCAGAGTAATCTTCAAGGGCTCGTCTCCGTCTACTTTCTGCCATGCGCTGGAGTAGCCGGTATAGGTAACTTCGATCTGGTTTTCTCCAGCCGGCATATTCAATTGAAATTTCCCATCAAAATCAGTAACGGTACCCTGACTGGAGCCGGGAATGAGCACATTGGCGCCGATAAGTGGATTACCATTAGAATCGACTACAGTTCCCCGAACGAGCCTGGAGGTATCAGATTTTTTACCGGCTGGCAGAAGGTTATTACTTTTAGAGGTGAGCGCCCCGCTATCCGCGGCCGGCCGCTCCGCATCGGTTGCCGCCCGTGCCGGGGCAGGCTGTACGGCGGCGTCGGCAAATTCTTTGGTTTCCGGGCTTGGGGCTTCGATTTGGGCGGGCGGTGGCGGGGTAATAGCCGGAGCTGCGGATGGCAGGGGCTTTACCTGGGCTAATTCAGGCGTTCTTTCTTCCGCTTTAGCTATTGTAAAAGCATCTGCCTGTTCCTCTGCTTCTCCATTGGCTTCCTGTTGGCGCACCTGGCCCTCTTCTGTTGGCGCCTCTGCTGGGTTGCTTTTTCCTGCATTCGCATCCGTCGTTGCCGGGCTGGCAGGGGATGCGGCTTTCTCCGTTTGTTCCATCGCTACCGGCTTGTTGCCCGTTCCGGAGTTGATCAACCAGAACCCACCGGCCAATAGGCCTACTACTACCGCCGCGGCGGCAGCGCGGGGCAGGTAAAACAGTATCCCTTTTCGCTTTTGGCTACGCGTCCGAACCTGAGCCTTGATGCGTTCCACCCGTTCAGAATGGTTGCCGGCAGGCTGATTGCGCAGGCCCTCCAGCGCATCCGCCAGAAACGGATCATCTGCAGCCAAATGTTCCAGTTGCCGTTCCTCCTCGTGCCGGGCGTCGCCCTTCAACCACTTCTGGAGGAGTTCGATTGGGTTATATGTTGGTTGTGGTTTCACGGTTTCATTGTTGCGTCTTAAGGTCTTTAGGTCGAAAGGTCTTAAGGTCGAAAGGTCAAAAGGTCTTTAGGTCTTTAGGTCGAAAGGTCTTTAGGTCAAAAGGTCTTTAGGTCAAAAGGTCTTAAGGTCGAAAGGTCTGGTGCGTCTCACTGCCTACTGCCTACTGCCTACTGAATCAACGCCTTTCTTTTCCAAACAAGTCCTCAAATTCCTTCTTCCATTCTGTATATAAGAGCGAACGATTCCCAGCCCTTCTCCCCGTAATTCGGCGATCTCTTTGTAGGATTGCCCTTCGAGGTAGAAAGCCTGGATGCACTCTTTTTGCTTAGCGGGCAGGCCGTTCATACAGTCCTGCAGGTGTTGCATCTGGCCGTTTTCCTCGCCGATCTCAATAGTATGATGCCGCATATCCACATTTTGCATAAGGGCCGGCTCCATATTTTCCGTCGGATAGCGGTTGCTTTTGCGCAACTCCATCAGGCAGTGGTTCTTGGTCAGCACGTGCAGCCAGCTTTTGAAGTTGTGGATCTGGTGCTCCCGGGTTTTGGCAACGAGCTGCTCGAAGACGGCCATGGAGGCGTCCTCGGCTTCCTGTTCGTTGTGCAGGTATTTCAGGCAAACACCATAGACGAGTTCCGCGTAGCGCTCATAGAGCTGCCCCAGCCAGGCGAGTTCACCGCCGGCCTGATATCGCCGGAGCAACTCCTCATCGGAGTACTCATTGGGTTGAGATCGGAGGGGGCGGAGCATTGGTTATTGATTACTGCTTGCTGAGAAGCTGTTTGAATTTAGTCCTTCAGTTTTATTATGCCTCTTTTTCCGCCACTCTGCGGCTTTTTTTCGCCCCGTACCTATGGGTACGAGGCTCAAAAAGAGCCTTGATTGACGAAAAAATAGCCTATAATAAATTCTAAAACCCAAATTCAAACAGCTTCTGAGAAAGTTGGTAATTTAAGGAATTTTGAGAAAGTTTTGAAATCAGTCCTTCCATCATTTTAATGACTCCCATGTGTGCCATGCCCGCACTCCGCCACCTGAAAGGGCCCATCCGGTTTTTGGTTCAGGCATGTTTTTTATACTGTTTTGTCGCAATTTCATAGGGCGTCATGGGTTTGGCAACCTGGCAGGGCCAACCCAGTTCGTGTTGTATTTTCACCCGCAGGGCATCGGACGCATGGGGTTCTCCGTGATTGATGAAAACTTGTTCCGGCGCTTTTTCAAAATGCTTCAGCCAGGCTATTATTTCGCTCTGGTCGGCATGGGCCGAAAGGCTGGTGATTTTTTTTACTGCGGCTTTTACCGGGTGGTATTGGCCGAAAAATTTCAATTCGGTGGCGCCTTCTTCCAGGGCCCTGCCTCGGGTGCCAACGGCTTGAAATCCTACGAGCAGTATGGTATTCCTTTCCTGGCCGAGGTAACGGTCCAGGTAGTGTATCACCCGCCCGCCGGTGACCATGCCGCTTCCGGCCAGTACGATCTTGGGGCGGGCATCCGCCACGATAGCCCGGGAGCTGTTAGCATCGGAAATGAGATGCGCTACGCCGTCCATCTCCATGATCTCTTCGTCCGACAGGCTTTGCCAGCCAGGCGATCTCATCATGACGCCCGTAGCGCTGACTCCCATTGGGCTGTCCAGGTAAACCGGGATGCCCGGCAGCCGGTTTTCAGCTTTTAACTGGCTCAGTAAATACAGCAACTCCTGCGCCCGCTCCACTGCAAAAGTTGGAATGATGAGGATGCCACCCTTCCGAAAAGTCTCCCAGATGACGTCGTGAAGTTCCTCCTTGGCGTCCGTCGATTGATGCAAGCGGTCGCCATAGGTCGATTCGATGATGAGGACGTCGGCCTTGCGGACTTTTTCGGGAGGAGCCAGCAGCAGGGGCTTTTGCCGGCCCAGGTCGCCGGTAAACAGCAAAGTTTTGCCATCGAGCTGCAACTCGAGCATCGAAGAACCTAATATGTGCCCGGCGTTGCGAAACTGGAATTTGGCCGATTCATCCAGGATCACCCATTCATGATACTGGTGGGTTACAAACTGGGGCAGGCATGCCAGCACATCTTTCATATCATAAAGCGGCATGGCTGGTTTGTGCTTGGTGTAGCCATACTCGTTGGCCCGCTCGGCTTCTTCTTCCTGGATTTTTGCGCTGTCTTTGAGGATGATTTTCGATAAACCTTCTGTTGGCTCGGTGCAATGTATGGACCCCTGAAATCCATTTTTGACCAGCAGCGGGATGTAACCGCAATGGTCGAGGTGCGCATGGGTCAGCAACAAGGTTTCAATCGTTTTGGGATCCACCGGGAAAGGAGAACGGTTTTGCAACCGCAATTCCTTCAAGCCCTGGAATAAGCCGCAGTCGACGAGCAGGCGCTTTCCGCCATATTCAATAAGTGTTTTGGAACCCGTGACGGCGCCAGCTGCTCCGAGAAATTGAAGTTTGGATTTCATCTGCTGTTCTTTTTAACTACAGGTTATTGACCAGGCGATGAAGGTGATGCGCCAATTCCTGTAGCCTGGTGAAATGGGCCAAGGCTGCCCTGAATCTTAAATAAAGACCAGGGAAAGCAGGAATGTCACCTTCTAAACGAGATGGTAAATCCAAAAATTGGAGGAATTCACTGGGCTTTCCGCTGGCCGGCCGCTTTTAAATTGTTGAAAAGAATCTTCAAAATTTTCCCCATGGCTTATGTAATTCTTCTACCTCCCGCATCCTATCCTAAAACAGCATCATGAAACAGTTCCTATTCTTCTTCGGCCTGGCGGCCCTCCTTACGGCCACGCAGAGCAGCACCCCTACTACCCAGGCTTTCACCCTGAAAGGGATTGTCGTTGACAAAGACAGCGGCGATCCACTCGTGGGGGCTAATGTGCTCATCAAAGGCACTACGCAGGGCACGGTAACCGATTTTGACGGCAAGTTCCAACTGGAAGTCCTGGAGAAGTGCGTTAGCCTGGAAGTTTCCTATGTGGGGTATGAACCGCAGTCCATTAAAAAAGCCTGCGCCGGAAAGGATATCCGGGTAGCCATGAACGCCGCACAAGTTTTGGATGAAGTAGTCGTGATCGGCTACGAAGAGCAAAAGGAAAATGAAAGTGCTTTGCGGGTATTCGGTAATAAGAGGATGGCGATGTCGGCCCCTGCCCCGGCGATGCAGGGGGTGATCCCCCAAAACTACGGCGATGTACAGGAAAACTGGAACACCGAAGACTACGACGCCATCAACGAGAACCGCTTTTACGAAGTGACAAAAGAGCCATTGTCCACTTTCTCTATCGACGTCGACGCTGCTTCCTACAGCAATATGCGGCGCTTCCTGAAGAATGGCCAGCAGCCGCCCAAAGACGCCATCCGGATCGAGGAAATGGTCAATTATTTCACCTACGACTATCCCGAGCCAAGCGGCGAACACCCCTTTGAAGTGATCACCGAGATCAGCGATTGCCCCTGGCAACCCAATAACAAGCTGCTGCACATTGGCCTGCAGGGTAAACACATTCCTATGGACGATCTGCCCGCTTCCAACCTGGTTTTCCTCATAGATGTTTCGGGTAGTATGGATCAGGCAAATAAGCTGCCGCTGCTGCAGTCTTCTTTCAAACTGCTGACCGACCAATTGCGCGAGCAGGACAAGGTGTCCATCGTGGTGTACGCCGGGGCGGCCGGCATGGTGCTGGAACCAACTAGCGGCGCCAACAAGCCAAAGATCAAAGATGCGATTGACAAGCTGCGGGCAGGCGGCTCCACCGCTGGTGGCGCTGGCATTCAACTGGCCTATAAAACAGCGCGCGAAAACTTCGTAAAAGGTGGCAACAACCGCGTCATTCTGGCTACCGACGGCGACTTCAATGTGGGCGCCAGCAGCGACGCCGAGATGGTGCGCCTCGTCGAGCAGGAACGTGAAAGCGGGGTCTTCCTCACCGTGCTCGGCTTCGGCATGGGCAACTACAAGGACAACAAGATGCAAAAGCTGGCCGACTCGGGCAATGGCAACCACGCTTATATCGATGATATCAGCGAGGCAAAAAAAGTACTCGTCTCGGAATTCGGCGGCACCGTCTTTACCATTGCCAAGGACGTCAAGCTGCAGATCGAGTTCAACCCGACGCGGGTGCGGGGCTACCGCCTCATCGGCTATGAAAACCGCGTGCTGGCCAACGAGGACTTCAACGACGATAAAAAAGACGCCGGTGAGCTGGGCTCCGGGCACACTGTGACGGCCCTGTATGAGATCATCCCCATTGGAGTAGAAAGCCCCTATCTGGCCGGCGTAGATGAATTGAAATACCAGGAAAACGCGGTTAAAGCATCAGCGTCCAAATCCAAAGAGCTGTGTACTATCAAGTTGCGCTACAAACAACCGGATGGCGTTACGAGTAAACTGATCGACCATCCCGTCCTGGATAAAGGCGAGCAACTGGACAATTCCAGCGATAACTTCCGCTGGTCGGCCGCTGTAGCCGAGTTTGGGCTCTTGTTGCGGGGTTCTGAATTTAAAGGCAATGCGACCTACGCCCATGCCGGTAAACTGGCCCGCAGCGCCAAAGGGAAAGACGCCAACGGCTACCGCCGCGAACTGATCGACATGATCGACACCATGAAAAGCCTGGCGGACCCGGATGTGGCGGGGAAGGACTGACCGTCTTTACTGAGCCGGTTAAAAATGGTTGAATTGTTTTTGGGAGTTGGTTTTGATTCCCTTCCGAGCGGCCCCTCTCCTTTGGAGGGTTTAGGGGAGGCACTCGGGAGGGAATCAGAATTTCATGAATACTTTTATATTTAATGCTCCAAAGGCAAGTTTGGAAAAGTAAATTCCGCGCTTGCTCAGTAATGTTGAATGGCCAGATTCTATTCACCACATAAAACCACCAGTTATGAAAAATCTTCTACTCACTTTCGCACTCCTAATGAGTATTTCCACGCTTGCTCTTGCCCAGTTTCAGCCGGGTGATGCCTTCCTAAACGGCAGTTTCAGCCTGCAGTTCAACAATTCCAGCAATGGCTTTTTACTGGCTTCGTCCAATACCATAAACTTTGCAGGGGAAGTCAGTTCCGTGGAGTTATCCATTCAGCCCCGTTTTGGCGTTCTGGTATCCTCTAACTTAGCGCTCGGCCTGGGGCTGGGATATGAAGGGCTTTTTTCAGAAACAAATACAGAGCGTGCTATTTCGCCTTTTCCACAAACGGTGAAGTCTACCATCAACCGGTATTCCTTCAGCCCTTTCCTACGCTATTACAAAAGCTTTGAGGACCGCTTTGGCCTGTGGCTGGATCTCTATGGCAGCGTTGGGCTGGGTAAGGGGAAATTTGAAAACGTTCAGAACGGGATCCGTGATGAGCAGGAGGAGAATCAATTTAACATGCAATTGGGCATCCGTCCGGGATTATACTATTTCCTCAATCGCCGTTTTGCGCTGGAAGCATCGGTGGGGGGGATCGGCTTTAATTATGACCGCCGCAAAATGGTGGATACAGAATCGGACCCCAGGCGCGACAGTTCCTTTTTTACAATTTTCGACACCGGAATCGGCTTCCGCCTCGGCCTGAATTTCTTTTTGAACCGGGCGGAGTAGTAAAGTAGCAAGCGCCACCCCGGGATAATCCCGAGATGGCGCTTGTTTAGGAGGAGAGGGTTGAGAAGGTTGAGAGGGTTGAGAGGGTTGAGAAGTATAATCTCAACTATCTAAACCCTCTCAACCCTCTCAACCTATATTCAAAGCATCTTACTCCGCCTTCACAAACCTGAGCACCTGCGTCGCTTGGCCTTCCCTTTGCACTTCGATGAAGTACAAGCCCGGGTTCAGGCTGTTGACATCCCAGTCCATGCGCTCGGTGGGTTCATCCAGGCGGCGTTCTTCGAGCAGTTGTCCCAGTTCGTTGCGTAGCCGTAATGTTCCTCCAAACTGGGGTTTGGAGGAGGTATTGCCCGCTTCTCCGAACTGGAGTTCGGAGAAACTTAGCGTCACCACATCCCGGGCCGGGTTAGGGAAGAGCGCGATGTTGCTGCCTTGCCTTTCCAATCCCGCCTGTTCCACTTCTGTGGGCGGCAACACGATGAGCGGGGAGCCGCCTCCTACAGACACATTGCTGAACACCGCTGTTGCGGTAGCCCCCGGAATATTGGTAAACGCCGCCATCCCGGCTTCGAGGCAGTTGCTCAATGCTACCTGCTGGGCTGTGACAATGGAGAAGTTGATCCCATTATAGGAGTAATAGCCATAGAACCAATTACCCTGCCGCTTGAGCCGTAGCCAATAGGGCGCTGGCCTGGAGAAGAAATTGACGCCTTTGTTGCCATTGGTGACGGTGCGGGATTCCCAGCGTACCATATTGCTGCGGTTGGTGTACATCCCTACCATCTTACTTCCGGAGCTGTTGCTCTCGCGGGCCAGCAGGCCGGCGAAGCCATTGGGAGTGATACCTTCCACCAGGACGGTAATTTCGAAGTCGCCGCATAGTTGCTGCCCGATAGTTGCAAGATTGTCGCTATTCAGATTGTTGTTGACAGAGCCGGCGGAAATATGGTACTTATCGTCACAGGTGTAGTCGTAGTTGTTGCCGGCGCCGGTGCTGCCTACATTGGCGCTTTCCCAGGGGGCGGGGAAGGTCGTGCAGGAAACACTCAACTCTGCTCTGCCGACGTTTCCGTTAAAGCCGAAAAGGTAAACGTAATAGTCCACCCCTACTTCCGTACAAAATTCCACCTGGGCGCTCAGCCCACAGCCGCCGAAATCATCATTGCCCGCTTCACAGCTCAGGCTGCCGCAACTTCCGGAGAACACCTGTATTTTACTATCGTAATCAGTACCCGCATTGCAGGAGGAAACCGTAATGACATCCCCCGTACCCTCGATGACGTACCAGACGCCAGGTTCAGATCCGTCGGAATTAGTACCGCAGAATATGCCGGGATTGTCCACTGCCGTTGCGCTGGAAATATCAACGCTGGTCGTCTGTCCGCAAACCAGCGGGAACGCGCCGGAGCATACATCGTTGACCGGCGTGCAGTTGTAATCGAGGTAGGAGCGCCCGACGAGGGAGGTAAACGCGATTTTGGCGATCTGTTGGGGGGAGAAAAACGTCCGGCAGGACTTTACCGAATAAGACATGATGTTGGTGGGGTCGGGAGCGTAAGCTTGTCCGCCACAGGCAGTGGCGTTTCCGGTGTAGACGCAACTGCCGTTGACCATGCCGCTCACATCGGGGTCGGCAGGGGTGTCGCAGAGCAGGTCACCGGCGGAACCACAGTTGGAGCCGTCGGGGCATTCCACCCCAAAGGCAGTTTCGTGGGTGTGGAACAGGTCGAAATAGTGGCCGATCTCATGGGCTACGGTGCTTTGGTTGTCGGCGCAACCGTTGGCGATGACGATGTAGTCTACCGGCAGGTCGCTGGTAAAGCGGGCCCAGCCACAGGCGCCATCGGGGTCATTTACAAAGTAGATGTTGAGTACATTGGGAACGTTATTGGCTGCCGACATGGCGTCTCCTTCCGCATCACCGGAGATGTTGTAATAGGCATCACTGTTGATGTAATGGGTGGCGTTGCAAAAGACGAAATCCAGGTTGGAAGCAGTGTAGTAAGGTTTAATGAAATTCTCGAACTCGTTCCAGATCGTAGTTTCGGCGATCCCCCCCGTGCCGTCGCTTCGGCGCACGATGTGGATCTGAACGGGCACCTGCAACAAGGCCGCCCGGCCGGCGGTGTAACCATTCGGGAACTGCCGGAGGAACTTCTGGAATTGCGGTTCCGTCTGTTGCTGGTACAATGCTGCCGCTTCCGGGCTGAGCCGCGTGGCGCATTCCTGCTCCGGCCCCTGCCTGCGTTGCTGGGCATTGGCGGAAAAAGCCAGTAGTACGGCAAAAAGTGCACTAATAAAAATCGGTTTCATAGAAAATAAGGTTTTATGAAAAAAAATGGTTTCCTGTCTGAAGGGAAGAGCGGACGAACCACTCTGCAGCGGAGCGCCTTGACAAGGGTAAATGGCAATAAAGGGACAGATAGTTACTACCGTTTTGAAACAAACGGCCCGATTCTCGATGTGTCTACTGTTTGGGAAAGAAAATGGGGGGAGATACTTTTCTGTTCCTTAATACGGATGGGGGGATAACATGTTACCGAAAGATGAGCCTTTTTTGGGAAAAAAGCAAGCGCCACCCCGGGATGATCCCGAGATGGCGCTTGTTTAGGAGGAGAGGGTTGAGAAGGTTTAGGTAGTTGAGATTATACGACTCAACCCTCTCAACCCTTTCAACTCTCTCAACCTTCTCAACCTATATTCAGCGCATCTTACTTCGCTTTCACAAACCGCAGCGTCTGCGGCGCTTCCCCTTCCGTCTGTACTTCGATGAAATACAGGCCAGGGTTCAGGCTGCTGACGTTCCAGTCGAGACGTTCGGTGCCGGGTTCCAGCTGGCGCGTTTCGATGAGTTGCCCCAGTTCGTTGCGCAACCGAACCGTACCTCCAAACTCCAGTTTGGAGGAGGTATTGCCCGCTTCTCCGAACTGCAGTTCGGAGAAACTTAGCGTCACCACATCCTGCGCCGGGTTGGGGAACAGGGTAATGTTCCGGCTGACGCCTGCCTGCTCTACTTCCGTTGTTGGCAGTTCCACAATGGTGGGGTTGGCGCCGGAAATAGAAAGGTTGCTGAATACGGCGATAGCGGTGGTGCCCGGAATATTGGTAAAGGCGGCCATCCCGATGTCCAGGCAGCTACTCATCGGCACCATCTGCGCCGTTACGATGGAGAAGCTGGCTCCGTTGTAGGAGTAATAGCCAAAGAACATGTTACCCTGGCGCTTCAGTTTCAGCCAGTAAGGCGCCGGCTTACCGAAGAAGTTGACAGCTTTGTTGCCATTAGTAAGGGTACGTGCTTCCCAGCGGACCATGTTGGTGAAGTTGGAGTACATCCCCACCATTTTACTGCCTACGGCATCGCTTTCACGAGCCAGGAGGCCGGCGTAGCCGTTGGGCGTTATGCTTTCGATCTTGACGGTGAGTTCAAAATCTCCGCACAGGTCCAGGTTGATGGATCCGAGGTTGTCAGTACCAAGATTATTGTTGGCGCCGCCGGTTTGGATCGTGAAGCTGTCATCGACGGGATTGTAAGAGCAGGAGGTGCTGGCGTTGTTGATGCCACTGCATTCCCAGGGCTCGGGTAGCGCCGCGCCGGCTTCTACAGAGATGTTGGCGGTGCAGCCTGCAACATTGCCGGAAGCATCCTGCACGAGAACCATAACGGGTACGGTAGTACCGGCGTCATTGACATCGACCATGCTGGGGCTGATGCTGTACACGGAAACGCCACCGCAGTTGTCGGAGGAGGCCATAGCGTTGAATACATCAGCGTTTTGTAGCGTGTAGACGCCACTGGGCGGCAGGAAGACCGTTGTGGTGCGGCAAACGGCCGTAGGCGGCGTCACGTCAACATGCGGCACCATATAGGTACAGGAGTTGCTGTTGCCCGCGGCATCGGTGGCCCTTACGGTAACGGTAACGGTTTGGACACCGCTGATGATCGTACCCTGCACTGGCGTCTGGCTCAGGGTCGGGGCGCCGCAGTTATCGCTGGCGTTCACAAATGGCCGGTAATCGGGCAGTGCATTAGTACAGTTTGTTGGGCTCAACACCGCTGGTGTAATCGTCCCCGGGCAGGAAATGCTAGGCGCCGTCACATCGCTTACGTTCAAGCTGAAGGTACAAGAGTTGCTGTTGCCGGCGCCATCGGTGGCCCGCAGGGTGATGGTGGTGTTACCACTCACGCTGGCGCCTATTGCCGGGCTTTGGGTGACGGTGGGCGTCGTGCAGTTATCCGTCACGCCGGTAGCCAGGCCGGTATAGCTGGGCAGGGTGAAAGTACAATTGGCGCCGAGGTTGGCCGTCTGCGTGCCCGGGCAGGTAATGCTGGGCGCCACCACATCGTTGGCGCAGGGGTCCACCGGGCAGGTGAGCGACAGGCTGAAGGCGCCGGTGGCGCTGCTGAAGCCGTGCACCAGCACGTAGTAGGTAGTGCCCGCTGTGGCGCTGAAGGTAAGCTGCGACTGCAGGCTGCAGAAGTCATCATTACCGCCCACACAGGTAAGGCTGGCGCAGGATCCGGAGAAAACGCTGATCTTGGTGTCGTAGCTGGAGCCGCAGAGGCTCACCGTGGCATCGCCGTTGGCCGGGGAAGTGAAGCTATACCATACGCCGGGAGCCGTGATGCCGGTGCCGCAGGTGCCGCCGGTCACGTTGTCCACCGTGGCGCCAACCGTAGTGCCATTCACGGTTGCGCCGCAGGCGATGGGCAGTGCGCCGCTGCAGAGGTCGTTGGCTACTGCGGGCGGCGGTGTATTGCAGCTTACGATCCTGGAGCGGAAGGTACTGCTTTCACCACACGATGAGTTGGTGTGGGTGTAAAAGCGGGCGGTGCCGGTGAAGGTGGCCGTCCACATTACCGGGGTGGTTCCGAAAGCCTGTGGCGTTCCGGAGTCGTTCGTAATGGTGAGGTAATCCGTGCCGATCGAGCTGGAGAAGGTGTAGGTGGTGCCCGCCACGACGCTCACATTGGAGTACTCGCCGGCATAGCCAAGGGTGGTGATGGTGCCGGGTGTTCCATTGCAGGTTGGCGTGTAGGTGGTGGTAGGATACAGCCCATAGGTGGCGGTAGTACAGCCCGAGGCGGGCGGCGCGCCACCGCAGCTTACGATCCGGGAACGGGAGACGCTGGCCGTGCCGCAGACAGCATCGGTGTGGGTGTAAAAGCGGGCGGTGCCGGTGAAAGTGGCGGTCCACATTACCGGGGTGGTTCCGAAAGCCTGTGGCGTTCCGGAGTCGTTCGTAATGGTGAGGTAATCCGTGCTGATCGAGCTGGAAAAGGTGTAGGTGGTGCCCGACACGACGCTTACATTGGAATACTCGCCGGCATAGCCAATGGTGGTGATGGTGCCGGGAGTACCATTACAGGTCGGCGTGTAGGTGGCGCTTGGATAGGGGCTGGTATAGGCAGTATTGGTACACTGCGCATGCAGGCCCGCTCCACCCGCGCTGAATAGCAGGGTTAGCGCCGGCAAAAGGGCTTTGATCATTGAAGTAAAAGATCTTCTCATCTTGTTAACTAGTTTTCAGTTGATAAATATTTGATATACAGTTCCCTCCTCCCTCTACCAGCCACCGGGCCGACAGGAGTAAAGGCAATGTGAACGATATAATTCTGGTATGCTTTAAGCCTCAATGTTCTGATAAGGGGGGGAGAGGGAGGAGACCTTATTTTTAGCCTGCTACTGCTAATTTTAGGCAGATAGCCATACAACAACAGAAAATCCAAGCCCTTTTCAAAAAGGTTTAGAGATTACGGTTAGATGCTCTCAAAAGCCAGTAATATTTTAGTGGGGGGATCTAATAGCCAAAGATATAAAAATATTTTATTTATTTAAATGCGGTTGTAAAAAAGTGTACCATATTATTAGAATAAACAAGCGCCACCCCGGGATGATCCCGAGATGGCGCTTGTTTAGGAGGAGAGGGTTGAGAAGGTTTAGGTAGTTGAGATTATACGACTCAACCCTCTCAACCCTCTCAACCCTCTCAACCCTCTCAACCTATATTCAGCGCATCTTACTTCGCCTTAACAAACCGCAGCGTCTGCGGCGCTTCCCCTTCCGTCTGTACTTCGATGAAATACAGGCCAGGGTTCAGGCTGCTGACGTTCCAGTCGAGACGTTCGGTGCCGGGTTCCAGCTGGCGCGTTTCGATGAGTTGCCCCAGTTCGTTGCGCAACCGAACCGTACCTCCAAACTCCAGTTTGGAGGAGGTATTGCCCGCTTCTCCGAACTGCAGTTCGGAGAAACTTAGCGTCACCACATCCTGCGCCGGGTTGGGGAACAGGGTAATGTTCCGGCTGACGCCTGCCTGCTCTACTTCCGTTGTTGGCAGTTCCACAATGGTGGGGTTGGCGCCGGAAATAGAAAGGTTGCTGAATACGGCGATAGCGGTGGTGCCCGGAATATTGGTAAAGGCGGCCATCCCGATGTCCAGGCAGCTACTCATCGGCACCATCTGCGCCGTTACGATGGAGAAGCTGGCTCCGTTGTAGGAGTAATAGCCAAAGAACATGTTACCCTGGCGCTTCAGTTTCAGCCAGTAAGGCGCCGGCTTACCGAAGAAGTTGACAGCTTTGTTGCCATTAGTAAGGGTACGTGCTTCCCAGCGGACCATGTTGGTGAAGTTGGAGTACATCCCCACCATTTTACTGCCTACGGCATCGCTTTCACGAGCCAGGAGGCCGGCGTAGCCGTTGGGCGTTATGCTTTCGATCTTGACGGTGAGTTCAAAATCTCCGCACAGGTCCAGGTTGATGGATCCGAGGTTGTCAGTACCAAGATTATTGTTGGCGCCGCCGGTTTGGATCGTGAAGCTGTCATCGACGGGATTGTAAGAGCAGGAGGTGCTGGCGTTGTTGATGCCACTGCATTCCCAGGGCTCGGGTAGCGCCGCGCCGGCTTCTACAGAGATGTTGGCGGTGCAGCCTGCAACATTGCCGGAAGCATCCTGCACGAGAACCATAACGGGTACGGTAGTACCGGCGTCATTGACATCGACCATGCTGGGGCTGATGCTGTACACGGAAACGCCACCGCAGTTGTCGGAGGAGGCCATAGCGTTGAATACATCAGCGTTTTGTAGCGTGTAGACGCCACTGGGCGGCAGGAAGACCGTTGTGGTGCGGCAAACGGCCGTAGGCGGCGTCACGTCAACATGCGGCACCATATAGGTACAGGAGTTGCTGTTGCCCGCGGCATCGGTGGCCCTTACGGTAACGGTAACGGTTTGGACACCGCTGATGATCGTACCCTGCACTGGCGTCTGGCTCAGGGTCGGGGCGCCGCAGTTATCGCTGGCGTTCACAAATGGCCGGTAATCGGGCAGTGCATTAGTACAGTTTGTTGGGCTCAACACCGCTGGTGTAATCGTCCCCGGGCAGGAAATGCTAGGCGCCGTCACATCGCTTACGTTCAAGCTGAAGGTACAAGAGTTGCTGTTGCCGGCGCCATCGGTGGCCCGCAGGGTGATGGTGGTGTTACCACTCACGCTGGCGCCTATTGCCGGGCTTTGGGTGACGGTGGGCGTCGTGCAGTTATCCGTCACGCCGGTAGCCAGGCCGGTATAGCTGGGCAGGGTGAAAGTACAATTGGCGCCGAGGTTGGCCGTCTGCGTGCCCGGGCAGGTAATGCTGGGCGCCACCACATCGTTGGCGCAGGGGTCCACCGGGCAGGTGAGCGACAGGCTGAAGGCGCCGGTGGCGCTGC
Organism: Lewinellaceae bacterium; assembly: GCA_020636215.1. Taxonomy (GTDB): domain Bacteria; phylum Bacteroidota; class Bacteroidia; order Chitinophagales; family Saprospiraceae; genus JACJYE01. The sequence goes on along the minus strand of JACJYG010000013.1, from coordinate 30,350 downwards.
TGAAGCCGTGCACCAGCACGTAGTAGGTAGTGCCCGCTGTGGCGCTGAAGGTAAGCTGCGACTGCAGGCTGCAGAAGTCATCATTACCGCCCACACAGGTAAGGCTGGCGCAGGATCCGGAGAAAACGCTGATCTTGGTGTCGTAGCTGGAGCCGCAGAGGCTCACCGTGGCATCGCCGTTGGCCGGGGAAGTGAAGCTATACCACACACCCGGCGCGGTATTGCTGGTGCCGCAGGTGCCGACGTTGTCGAAGGTTGCCCCAGTGGTAGTACCGCTAACCGTGGCGCCGCAGGCGATGGGCAGGGCGCCGCTGCAGTTGTCGTTGGCCGGTGGGGGCGGAATAATGCTCAGGCAGATGGAGAAATTGGAGGTTACGCCGGAACTGTATGTATACGTCCGCAGGTAGTAAGTGGTGTTGCCGGTAAGGCCAGTGATCGTACCCGATTCGGGGTCGTAACATCCAATAGAGGTCAGTGCTCCACAACTGGCGCCACTGTATATTTGGATCATACGGTCGGAACTGCCGGAGATATTGGTATTGCTATATAACACTGAAGTTATCCCGGCCGGGGTTGTAAATCGATACCACACATCATCGTCTTCTGTACCGAAACAAACCGCATCAGCCGCGCCGGTGGCGTTGGCTGTATTGACCGTCACGGTCGCACAGCTCCCATTTGTAGGGATAGCCGGGAAATCAATAGCGCCGGTACAGTTGTCATTGGCCGGCGGCGGCGGCGGCAGACTGATCGTAACTGTTCCCGGGCAAGGGCTGTCCGGAGTGGGGTAGGTATCGATCAGGATGTAATACTGTACGCCAGCGGTAAGCGTAACCGTCAGGCTTTTCGAAGAGGCAGAACTGGACACACCGTTTACACAGGTTCCACCACTGGTCGGGCAGCCGGCGTAGACTACGATGGACGTCCAGGTTTGTCCGGAATAGGCAATGTTAACTGGCCCTGTCGAAGTGGGGGTGTAGGTCAGCAATGCTTCCTGGCCTCCGTAATAACTGGAGGTAACCGGGCTGCAAACCGAGGCGTTGGTACTGGTAATGTCATTGGTTCCGTTACAAACCACAGCAGCAGAGTAGGGGAGGGAATTTACTACCACTGCATTAGGACAGGTAGTGGCCAGGAGCTGGCCGGAGAAGAATAGGGCCGTTAGTACAACGACACTTGTCTTCAAATGGAGATAAAGGTTCTTCATTTGCTTTAGCATTTGTGTTAATTAAAAAGCCAATCTATCAATCAAGATTTTTCATCTTTTCCATTGAACACTGCCATCAGGGGGGGGGAGACAGGAAATAGTACATATATAATTTAAACCATTGACTCTATTTCGTCGATGGGCCACCATTAATGCGCACTATTTTGTTTGGTATCGCCAAAAAAAGCTCTCAGGTAAAAAAGTAGGCAAAAAATAGCCTTAACTGTTCTTAGAAGCTGTTTGAATTTAGTCCTTCAGTTTTATTATGCCTCTTTTTCCGCCACTCTTCGGCTTTTTTTCGCCCCGTACCTATGGGTACGAGGCTCAAAAAGAGCCTTGATTGACGAAAAAATAGCCTATAATAAATTCTAAAAACCAAATTCAAACAGCTTCTTAGATACGCTTCAAAACGCAATATAAGGGGGGGAAGTAAGCCTTCGAATAAGGCTTTTTTTAATCAGACAGGCCAAAATTTGACCGGTATTTTTAGAATTAGATGAAACTAGGAGCATTTCGTATAACAAATATAGTAATGTTTTTTCTATTTGGCATAGTACTTTTTAAAGAATGCATACTTATTAGTTAGAATCAACAAACGCCATCCCCGGAATTCCCGGAGATGGCGTTTGTTGAAGTTGAGAGGGTGGAGAGGGTTTAGGCGGTTGAGGTCAATCAACCCTCTCAACCCTCTCAACCCGTCTCCAGCAGAGCCGGGCAAGCTCCTAAACTCCTCTATTCCGCCCGCACAAACCGTAACATCTGCGGCGCGCTGCCCTTCTTCCTGCACTTCGATGAAGTACAATACTCGGGCGCTGATGGAGGTGGGCCCAGTTCGTTGCGCGGCCGCAATGTCACTCCCCCCGAGAACTGTCTGGGAGAGGTACGGGAAAACTCCGCCGTCACCACATAGGTAGATTATTTCTTTTGTGACAAGAATTTTATTTTATATTTGTCCTGTTATTTAATTTTTTATTTTACTTTCCCCCTGTCGGCTTCATTCGGTTCTTCAAAGTTCCTTCCTCTTTTCCGGGAGGAAGGGGGGGCAGGCAATTTCAGTCCGGTTCAAAAGCAATGAGCAGATCACACTGAAAATGTTGGCGGATGCTGGCCGGGAAGCCAGCTTGCGCCAACATTTGATTATTCACTTTAAAACCTATATATTATTATGGAACCATTTCTCGGAATGATTGTCATGTTCGGAGGCAATTTTGCTCCCCGCAGTTGGGCCTTTTGCGATGGCCAGCTCTTGTCTATCTCGGCTAATACGGCCCTGTTTTCCATCCTCGGCACCACCTATGGTGGCGATGGCCGCACCACTTTTGGCTTACCCGACCTGCGGGGCCGCACGCCGATGCATCCTGGAGATGGCCCTGGCCTGACGTCCAGGAGGCTGGGCGAAAGGGGTGGGGAAGAAAGACACACCCTGAATCTTAATGAGATACCGTCTCACAACCACCCGGCTTCTATTCATGTCTCCAATGAAGACGCCCACACCACCGAACCCACCGGGAAAGTCCTTTCCGTGAGCGCCGCCAACGTCTACAGCGGCAACGCCCCCGATGGGGCAATGGCCGGCAGCGCCGCATCGATTGGCAACGCGGGAGGCAACCAGCCGCACAACAATGTGCAACCATTTCAGTGCGTCAATTTCATTATTGCATTACAGGGGATATTCCCATCCAGAAGTTAATCAATTGACTGGCGCTGATTTTGGAGCCGCCGCCTGCATACGGTATCACAAAGACGCCGGGAAGACAAGATGGTTTTCCCGGCGTGCTTTGTGGGGATATTGGTATTTTCTTTACCTTTTTAATTCACACTATCATTTGAACGCATGAGTCAAAGCACCTCCCCCGATGCCCGCTCCTGGTGGCTTGCCCTGGAACCTCAGTGGCAGGAAGCTTTCAACGAAGGTTTTTTCGGTAAGGCCCGCACCACAGAAATGCCGGGTGAGGCGGAACTCCAGAATCTGTTGCATTCCCCCGCGATCCGCCTGATCGGCCCCAAAGGGCCTTATCCCAACCTGAGTTTTGAATTGACCAACCTGTCCGGAGTGGAGCAGCTCTCCCAGCTCGAAACCCTGGTGGTGGGTTTTTGCCAGCTTAGCTCCCTGGAACCCTTGGCCGGCCTGCATAAGCTGAAGGCGCTCTTCCTCTTCGGCAATGCCCTGGAAAGCCTCGACGGCATACAACCGTTGAAAAACATGGAACAGCTCTACGCCAACCTCAACCGCATCAGCGATATCAAACCCATCAAATCCCTTACCAACCTTCGGGAGTTCTATTGCAACTACAATCAATTGCAATCTTTGGAAGGCCTCACCAAGGCGCACCGCAAAAGCATGAAAAAGTTCGTATGCCTACCCAATGAGGAACTGCCGGATTCCGAGATACTTAAAGTAGAACGGCAGTTGCTGATCCGCTGCCAGCAAGGGTAGGTTTTTTAGTACGTCAGTTAGTTGGCCACCTGGCGCTGACGGCTCCTGATGAAAAACAAACGCCACCCCCGGGATTCCCGGAGATGGCGTTTGTTGGAAGTTGAGAGGATGGAGCGGGGTTAGGCGATTGAGGTCTCTCAACCCTCTCAACCCTCTCGACTTCTCTATTCCGCCCGCACAAACCGTAACATCTGCGGCGCCTGCCCTTCTTCCTGCACTTCGATGAAGTACAGCCCGGGGTTCAGGCGGCTGACGTCCCAGTCGAGGCGTTCCGTGCCTGCTTCCAGCTGGCGCGTTTCGAGGAGCTGGCCCAGCTCGTTGCGCAAGCGAACAGTAACTCCAAACTCCAGTTTGGAGGAGGTATTGCCCGCTTCTCCGAACTTGAGTTCGGAGAAACTTACCGTCACCACATTCCTCGTCGGGTTGGGGAACAAGCTGATGTTTCGGCCAGCCGCAGCGGGTTCCACTGTATTACCCGGCAGCACCACCAGCGGCAATCCGCCGCCACCGGCCGTCACATGGCTGAATACAGCGGTTGCCGGGGAGCCCGGAATGTTGGTAAAGGCGGCCATGCCGAGGTCGAGGCAAGCCCCCATGGGTATCTGTTGAGCCGTCACATAGAAGAAGTTGGCCCCATTGAAAGAGTAGTAGCCATAGAACCAGTTGCCCTGGCGGACCAGCTTGAGCCAGTAAGGCTGCGGCTTGAAAAAGAAGTTGGCCGCCTTGTTGCCATTGGTGATCGTACGGGCTTCCCAACGGACCAAATTGGTGAGGTTGGAATACACGCCGGCCATTTTGCTGCCGGCAGCGCTGCTCTCACGGGCCATCAGGCCGGCGTAGCCGTTGGGCGTGATGCTTTCAATCTTAGCGGTGATCTCGAAGTCGCCGCAGAGGTCTTGATCAATGAAAGCCATGTTATCACTGCCGAGGGTATTGTTGGCGGCGCCGGCCACGATGGTGAATTCACCCAGTGGGAGTACGCAGGGGTCGTAAGCGTAGCTGTTGCCGGTACCAGGGTTGCCAATATCGCTAGCATCCCATGGTTCAGGCAGGGCGTAGCTCTTGTCAACATAGACGTTGGCTATGCAGTTGTCCGAATTGTTAGCCGGGTCGGTAATGGTGACGGTAACCGGCACAGTAGTTTCGAAATCATCGCAGTCCACCACAGCCGGGCTGATGCCGGTAACGGTAAAGCTGCAGTTGTCATCGGAATTGACATAATCCAGTACGTCCACATCCTTCAGGGTGTACATACCATCCGGTTGCAGGTAGACGGTGGTGTTCAGGCAAACCGCTGTAGGGGCCTCGTTATCGTTGACGGTGACTGTGAAAGAACAACTGCTGGAATTACCAACTGCATCAGTAGCCGTAGCCGTCACGGTGGTGGAGCCAACGGGGAAGAAAGTTCCGGAATTCTGGCTGTAGGTAAGGGAAGCCACGCCACAGTTGTCGGAAGCGCTAGCCGCCGGATAGGAAACATTGGCGCCGCACTGGCCGGGGGCATTGTTCACCGTTACATTGCTCGGGCAGGAGATGGCCGGCGGGGTTACATCGGGCGCACAAGACAATGCGATCTGGTAGTTCCCGACATCGCCTGCGAAGCCATCCAGATAAACGTAGTAAGTGACGCCGTTCTGGGTGCAGAAGGTGAAGCTTGAAGCAAAGTTTCCATTACCCAGGTCAATGTCGTCGTTTGCGCCAATGCAGTTCAGGTTGCCGCAACTCCCTTCGTAAATGGTGATCTCCGTATCAAAAGCAGAACCAGTTGTATTCACAGTTGCGACCTGGCCATTGCCGGTGAAGGAAAACCAGACGCCTTCAGTGGGTGTCCCGCCGCCGATACAACCCACGGGGGCATCCGAGTCGGTAGCCGTGGCCGTGCTGCCGGTGGCGCTGCCACCGCAGGAAAGCGGCAGGGCGCCACTGCAAAGGTCGTTGGCCGGCGTGCAACCATAGGTGAGGTAACTTCTGCTGGTTTGGGCGGTGTTGAACATTTTGGCGTTTTGCTCCGCTGAAAAGTAGATCCGGCAGGTTTTGTTGGAATAGGACATGAGGTTTTGCGCATCCGGCATATAGGCCTGGCCGCCGCAAGCAGTTTGACCACCTGTGTATACGCAACTTCCGTTTACATTTCCGGAAACATCGGGGTCAGCCGGTGTATCACAAATACGGTCCCCCGCCGTTGCACAATTGGACCCATCCGGGCATTCAATACCGAAGGTCGTTTCATGGGTATGGTACAGGTCAAAATAGTGGCCGATCTCATGCGCCAGGGTGCTGGTGTTGGTGGCGCAGCTATTGTCGATCACAATGTAATCCGGGCTGGAACTTGGGAACCAGGCATATCCACAGTAGCCCTGGGCATCACCTACAAAGTAGATGTTCATCACATTTGGGACGTTGTAAGTATTGGACATGGTATTGCTTTCGGCATCCGAGCCAATAAAATAGTAGGTATCACTGTCGATATAACGGGTGGCCTGGCAAAAAGTGAAGGTAAGGTTGGCGCCTGCATACCGAGGCGTCACGTAGTTGTTAAATTCGCTAAGGATCGAGGCTTCGGAGATGCCTCCCGTGCCGTCGCTTCTCCGGACGATGTGGATCTGTACCGGTATGGCCAGAGCCGGCATGCGCCCTTCCTGTAAAGCAGCCATGATCTGGCCTTTCCGGGCCTGGAACTGATTTTCTTGTATCAGAATCTGTTCCAGTTCCTCCGGTGTGGGGTTGAAAGTGTTGTGGCAATCCTCAACGACTGCTTGCTTTTTAACCTTGCCAATCGTTTCCTGTGCGGAAAGCGGCAGTATCAGCATCAGGCTCAGGCACATCAGCAGGAATCTGCTGCCGAGGTGTAGAGGGAATGCATTTTTGTAGTGTTCCAAATTCATAAGAATAGAGTTTTGTGTTAAAAATTATTTTAACCGGCTTGCAGCTTGCAGGCCGGTATGCCTTTTTTATATCTGGGGGGATATTTTGTCGATAAGATTGGTCAATAATGCCTCCAATGGGAGGAAAAATAAATCTTCGTGAAATAAAAAAACGGTTTGTGATAACCTTGAGAGGGGGGGGTGATGCTGTAATGTGAAATGTAAGTGTATTAAAATTTATAATGTAAAAATTGATTTAATTCAATTAATTGTAGGTTTGCCTGATGAGGAAATGTGAAAAAAACAGCTGTTAGCTTTTACGGAGTTTTGCCCCGGCAGGTTACATAATGCACGGATTTTTTTCCATATTCCTTAGCAGGTCTTTCAATCTCCATATCCCTTTGGCAAACTGCGCAACGATAAGGAACAGAAAAGAAGGTACCCTTTACCATTGCTGGTCAGAAATTAACACAGCAACACAGTTTCTAAATAAAAACCGGCTGAACCAAATCAATGGTTCAGCCGGCCTTTACGCCTTCCAGGATGGAGCGGGCGTTTGTTGGAAGTTGAGAGGGTGGAGAGGGTTTAGGCGGTTGAGGTCTCTCAACCCTCTCAACTTATCTATTCCGCCCTTACAAAGCGCAACATCTGCGGCGCCTGCCCTTCTTCCCGCACTTCGATGAAGTACAGCCCGGGGTTCAGGCGGCTGACGTCCCAGTCGAGGCGTTCCGTGCCTGCTTCCAGCTGGCGCGTTTCGAGGAGCTGGCCCAGCTCGTTGCGCAAGCGAACAGTAACTCCAAACTCCAGTTTGGAGGAGGTATTGCCCGCTTCTCCGAACTTGAGTTCGGAGAAACTTACCGTCACCACATCCCTCGTCGGGTTGGGGAACAAGCTGATGTTCCGGCTCACGGTTCCTGGTTCTACCGTATTGCCTGGCAGCACCACCAATGGCGCTACGCCGTCGACGATAGAAACATTGGAGAATGCCGCAACGGCCGGCCCACCCGGATAGTTGGCAAAGGCGGCCATGCCGACGTCGATACAGGCATTCATCGGCACCATTTGGGCTGTTACGATAGAGAAAGTGGCGCCATTGTAGGAGTAGTATCCATAGAACCAATTGCCCTGCCGTTTCAGCTTCACCCAATAGGGCGCCGGCTTGCTGAAGAAGTTGACGGACTTGTTCGTATTGGCGACAGTCCGGGCTTCCCAGCGCACCGAGTTCATGCGGTTGGTGTATAATCCTACCATTTTACTGCCGCTGGCGCCGCTTTCACGGGCCATCAGGCCGGCGTAGCCGTTGGGGGTGATGCTGGTTACCAGAGCCGTCATCTCGAAGTCACCACATAGTTGCTGCTCGATGAAGCCCATATTATCACCGCCCAGGCTGTTGTTAACAGAGCTGGAATTGATGCTAAAGGTTGGCGGTACGGTACAGGGTGTAGAGGAGTAACTATTGCCACCGGCGCCAACAGTGTAAGTCGCCCAGGGCGCCAGCGGAGGAACAGTAGTAGCACAGGAAATAGAAAGCTGGTAATACCCGAAATCCCCGGCAAAACCATCGAGGTAAACTTTGTAAGGAACGCCAGCCTGGGCACAGAAAGAGAATTCGGAGGTCGCTCCCGGGCCGCTGTCGTCGTCGCCGCCTACGCAGGCCAGGGCGCCGCAGTTACCCTGGAAGATGTTGATCTGCGTATCGAAGTTGGAGCCGTTGGTGCTGATCGTGGTCCACTGGCCGTTGCCGGTGAAGGAAAACCAGACGCCTTCATTGGGTATCCCGCCGCCGGTACAACCTGCAGGGGCATCATTAGCAGTAGCCAGGCCGGAGTTGCCATTAGCTACGGGGCCGCCGCAGACTATCGGTTGCGCATTGGCGCAGAGGTCGTTATCCGGGCCGGTGCAGGACACGGACAGGCAGGTGGCGTTGGCGATCGTGTTGCGGATCACATTGCCCGGCTGCGGGCCGAAACCCAGGTTGAAGTTGATGCCTACCGCTACGCCATTACAATAGCTCATGATGGTGCCGCCGCCGGCGGGGTTGCCGGGAAGCGCGCAGCCTCCTTCGGTATAGCCGGCGCAGCCATCAATGGCCGTATTGTTGCCGTTCCAGACGCAGGCGTGGGTGTGGCGAGAGCCAAACAAGTGTCCCAATTCATGGGTGAAGATCTGAACGTTGAAAGAGAAAGTCGGAACATTGCTGAAGCCGGTGCCGGAGAAACCACTGAAGCAGAGGCTCTCATCGGTATTCGCATTGCAGATGCCGCTGAAGCCCGCGGCCTGGCCGCCGACGTTGTCCAACTCTACCAAATGGCCCAGGTCGCCATTAAAAGCGCCGGTATTGTTCTGAAACTGAGCCCGGTAATCGCCGGCGGATGGCCCGCTGTAGGGGTCGGGCGTTGTCCAGACAAAGATCTCGGAAATAGCTACAGTGAGGCCTTCGTTGGCGTATAAGATGGCGCTTTGGTTGAAAACACCCGTCAAGAGGTTGGTAACAGCGGCTACAGATCCAAGGTTATTGAACAGGGACTGGCCCCCTTCGATGTAGATCTTGGTGCAATCGCCTACGTTGCGCTGGGAGAAATTCAGTTGCTCGGGGCGGTAGCCGATGCCATCGTCTTCGGTCGAACAATCGAAAGGTGGCGGGTTGACCATTTTCCGGTCGAGGAACAACATATGGGCTTTTTCGGAATTGCCGAGTTTGCCCAGGTTGTAGTTCCCGTCGGCAGTACTGATGACGCCCATCACCTGGTCGTCAAAAACGCTGATCGCAGCCAGGGACTTCTCCTGGCCCTCTACATAACCCTGGTAGTGCAACCCGCCTTTGTAGTCAAAGCGGGTCTTCCCATTATCGCTGGTATACACCTTGAAATCCGGTGTAAAGATCTGGGCGCGGGACAGCTTCAGCGTCAGGGTTTCGCCCTCTTTGCCCGTTGGTAAGGTCAAAGTGACATGGCGCAGGCCCCGCTGCAGGAATGCCGCTGCTTTCTGGCTGTCGAAATCAAAAACAGCTCCTTCCGTCACGTCGGCAGCATAACGCTTGGTAGCTGGTTCCCACATAGGGCTGAATAAGGATACTCTTTGGAAATCCGGCCCACTGGGCTCTTCTCCTTTGAGCTTTTTGGATTGTTCCCCCGGTAATTGGGTGTTGGCCTGTGCCATCAGGCCGGCGCTCAGGAGCAGAAAGCATCCGAGCAGGCTAAACTTTAACAGGTTTTGGAAATGGTGTTGCATAGAATAAAGTTTTATGAAATAATGGTTTTAGATAATTGGCTTTAGTTCAATAAGAGAGGATAGTGTTGAGAGGGGAATCATCTCCGCTTCGTCGCAGGCTTTCATCCGACGTCAATTACTGAGGCTGTCTCAAAAGATAAAATGAAAACTTCGCAGCCCAATAATCTTCTGTTTTTCGCTGCCCGGCCGGTTCTCCCCTTCGGGGAGCTAGAGGGGCTGGGGCGGGCGGCGAAACATGATTTGGCACTATTTTTCAGTTCTTTACTTTTGAGACAGCCTCCGGCGGTTTCCTGACATTCCCAAAGCCGGAATATTGACAGTCTAATTGCCAACGGTGCAATACACGGTTTGGAGGGGTAGAAAGTTTGCTACTTGATCCTGGATTGATAATAAGGGGGGGTAAACTTCCGTAAAGATATAATAAAATGTAATGTAGTGTGCAAAAAAATGTATGCCAACTATTGGAAAGATGAATTTATCTTTGGAATCCAGTGAAATAGCGGTTTTTTTTATTGTGTGGTAGGGGAATAACAATTACCCCGAACATCCAAGATTCCGATTGAGATAGAATTTTGCAGCTTTTTCGGCCGGGATGCCGGAGATACGGGTTTGCCTCCCCTTTTCAGCTATTCATGGTTTCCCTTTTCCAAATCCGCACCGCATTGCGCGCAATCAAATACTGCCCCAGCAAATAGGTGCTCATGATCAACAGACGGGCGTAGGGGATATCAAATGCCTCACTGCGGAACTTGTTCAGCGCGATCAGGCTGTCGGAGAGGATGAAAAGCAAAATGCCGGCCATCAGGCCGAGGAATGCCTGACGCGCCAGGAGGGGGCGCAGGTTGAATGCCGCAATCGCCATGCCCACGATGGCACAGGCGTAGACCGTCACCGGCGCCTTCATCGGGCCAGGGATGCCCGGCCATAACACTGCGATAATGCCGGCCAGATACAGCACGAACGGCCAGGCCTTCCATGCCGCTTTCACCACGCCTCCTTCCTTTGCCCCGGGGTAATTGGCGAAACCAAGCATATAACTCAACTGCGCCAGCAGGAAACTGGCCAACCCCAAAAGAAAAAATTGCTCGTCTTTCGGGCCATTTTCCACCAACATCAGCAAAGTATCCCCCCCAATGGAGAAGATCAGTCCCGCCAGGATGAAGCGGGGGAAACGGCCGCTCATGGGGCGCACCCGAAGGTAAAACCACAGGGATAGCAAAGTGAGCAGAAAGGGCTTGGTTACAAAAATGAGAAATTCACTCTGCCGTTGCTCCGCCCAAAGGGTGAGCAGGCTGAGTAGGAGGTAGGCGTAGAGGAGGATGCGGGGCATGAGCGTTGGTTTGTCTGGTGTGCTTGCCCGGCTCGCAGAGACGGGTCTGGTGTGTTTGGTTTGTCTCGTATGTCTTGTATGTCTTGTATGTCTTGTATGTCTGGTTTGTCTCGTATGTCTGGTGTGTCTGGTTTGTCTCGTATGTCTGGTTTGTCTCGTGTGTCTTGTATGTCTTGTATGTCTGGTATGTCTTGTATGTCTGGTATGTTTAGGGGCTGTGGAGGTTCGCTTTTTGCAGCCAGGCAACTGACGTACTGGATACTGATGTACGGGTTTACTGACTTTTCATATCTTCATTCAGCCGCCTGAAATTGATCTTGCCGCCGTTCGATTTGAGGTGTTCGACCACCACGATAGCGCGGCGCAGGCGGGTGTCGGAGGTCTTTGGGGAGCCGACAATATACAACAAAGTGCGTTGTTTTCCTGGAGTGAGGGCGTGAAACAAGGCATTTCCATCCTCGTCTTGTTGGAGCAATTCGGCCAGTTCTTCCGGCATCGGCAGGCCGTATTCGCTGTCGTCCTTACGGAGGCTGGCCTGTACCTGCATGCCCAGTTTCAGCCCCAGCTTGTCGCGCAGTTTTTTGTTGATGTTAATAAAATAGCTCCCATCTCCTTTGGGCATCAGGGCGCACTGGAATTCCACGGCATCATTCAGGCGGCATACGACCCGTCTGTCACCCTGAGACAGAAATATCTGGGCGATGGGCTCCGGAACGCTGATGTGGTAGCCCCAGAGATTGGAGTTGAAGTTGTCGAGAAGAGCGGTGAAATGGATGGATTCGCCAGGGTCCATGATTACTTTCCATAGATTATCAACAAGGGATAAATACTATTGTCCCAACCTCAACCGCAGCCCAACCGCAGCGCCATAGGACAGGTACTTGCCCTGGAAATCATTGCCAAACGACTGCCCACTGAAGTAGTTGAGTTGGACTCTTGGCTCCAGGAAGAGGTGGTAGCGGCCGGCTAGTGTGCGCTCCAGCCCCAGGCCGGATTGCAGGGCCAGCGCCAGAGGGTTAATATCTGTGACGTTGTTTTCCCGGGCAACGATTTCTCCCAAATCGCCCAGGCCCTTTACAATGATGTATCGCTCCGTCAGGAAAGCCCGGAGGAGGATGCCTCCCGACAGGTACAACCGCCAGGGGCCGGTGATGGGGCTGTACTGCAGTTTTAAGGGCAGCTCTATATAGTCGTAGTTATACTCGATGACGATGCCTTCAATATCCTCGCCGGGAGGCAGGGTAGGGTCGAAGCCGCCGTTCCCATTGTGCTGGGTGCCCCAGCGCAGTTCGTTGCTGGTATAGCGGCGCCCCATGTTGGCGTAGCCCAGCCCGCTGGCCAGCAGCCATCTTTGGCCCAACTGACGGGAAAGGCTGAATCCGATGCTGTTGGAGAATTTGGGCGATTCTTTCTCTGAGACAAGCATTAACCTTTCGGACTTATCTTCTGAATAGTTGGGATAGTAATCGATGCCGATGCTCCAGCTGTTCTGGGACGTGGCCAGGCCGGCATATAACAGGAGTGCGAAGAGTAAGGAAGTATTTTTCATGCTATAAAAGTAGGAAAAAAATAGAAGGACTCCAGCCGGGCGGACCGAACCATGTGCACATGCGCCAGTTGGCGGGCAATGTCGCGGGCGGCCCGGGTGCTGAGCGTGGCGCCAAGCGCCTCATCCGGGATATTTTCGATGAGCATTAAGGTAATGCGCTGATGGATGCGCCAGGTTTCGAGGATCTGTTCTTCCATTATGGTTGAGCGGTTTACATGAAATTGAAATGCAACTATTCAGTCTTCCCCAAAGCGTTCATTGAAATTAAGAAAAATGCCTAATTTTAGTCGCCTTCGGAAAATAACTAAAGCAAAAAAATATGCCCTACCTTCCCCACACCAACCGCTATCAGAATATGCAATACCGCCGTTGCGGCCGCAGCGGCCTGAAGCTTCCGGCCATTTCGCTCGGCCTGTGGCACAATTTCGGCCATGTCGATGTGCTGGAAAACAGCCGCAGTATCCTGCACCTGGCCTTTGACGCGGGCATTACCCATTTTGACCTGGCTAACAACTACGGCCCGCCGCCCGGTTCGGCTGAAGAAAACTTCGGCCGCATCCTGCGCGAAGACTTCCGGGCTTACCGCGACGAGCTGGTGATCTCTTCTAAAGCTGGCTATTACATGTGGGAAGGGCCTTACGGGGAATGGGGTTCCAAAAAATACCTGGTGTCCAGCCTCGATCAGAGCCTGAAGCGGATGGGGCTGGAGTACGTCGACATCTTCTACCACCACCGCCCTGACCCCGAGACGCCGTTGGAAGAAACGATGGCCGCCCTCGATCTCATCGTCCGGCAGGGCAAGGCTTTGTATGTGGGGATTTCCAATTACCGAAAGGAAGAAGCCGAAGCGGCGATCCGCATCTTGCGGGAGCTAGGGACGCCCTGCCTGATTCACCAGCCCAATTATTCCATGTTCGACCGTTGGGTGGAAGGGGGGCTGCTCGATTTACTGGGCCGCGAAGGCGTGGGTTGCATTCCTTTCTCGCCCCTGCAGCAAGGCCTGTTGACCGACCGCTACCTAAAGGGTATTCCTCCGGATTCGAGGGCGGCCAAACCCCATGGTTTCCTGAAGGCCAAGCAGATCACTGAAAGCCGGCTGCAGCAGATCCGACGGCTCAACGAACTGGCCGGCCAGCGCGGGCAAAGCCTGGCCCAAATGGCGCTGGCCTGGATCCTGAAAGATGACCGGATTACCTCTGTTTTGGTTGGCGCCAGCCGCCCCGAGCAACTGGCCGACTCGCTGCTTTGCCTGAATCAGCTGGATTTCAGTGAGCAGGAACTTCAGCAAATAGGGGAAATTCTGGAATAATCGTATTTTGGGCCTTTATTTTCACCAAAAGATTGACCATGAAATTGACTTCAACTTTAATGGTAGCCGTCATTGCTACCTTCTTCCTTGCTTGTTCAGGAAACGAAAGCAATACCTCAGGCGCCCAACAGCCGGCCAATACCGCTCCTGGCGCTACTACACAGCCATTAAACAATGCTTCTACCGCGGTGGCTGGTAGTGTGAAACATTACATCTGCGCAAATAACTGTGAAGGAAGTGGCAGCGATGCCGCCGGTAACTGCCCCGTTTGCGGTAACCAGTATGTACACAATGCCGCCTTCCACAACCAGCCTGGCAATCAAAACCAGCCTGCGCCCGTTTTCCAGGATGGACAGCAACCGCCGGCTCAAAATGCCTCACCCGCTCAGAACGCTGCCGGTGTGTATCATTACACCTGCACCAACGGTTGTGCTGGCGGCAGTGGCGCTCAGGGAACCTGTGCTACATGTGGTGCGGCGCTGGCGCATAACCAGGCGTATCATAATTGATCCAGCTTCCAGTAGGCAGTGGAATAACTTCCGTAGTCCCTGCCTACTGGCCTTCCTACCTACTGACATACTGAACAATCCCCTGGAAGATCCCTTCCGCCATGCGTTGCCGGAAGGCTTCTGAGGCCAGTTTCTCCTCATCCTCCGCCTGGCTCAGGAAGGCCTGTTCTACCAGGATAGCCGGCCGGGAAGACAGGCGCGTGACGCGATAGTTGAAGGACCCCACCACCCCGAATTCCTTCAAACCAAGTGGCAGTAGCTGGCCGTACATCACCTCGGCAAATTCCGCCCAGAAAGGGTTGTAGTAGTAGGTGCTTACCCCCGATACGCCGAGGTATCCACGGTTGACGCCGCCCGAATTAGCGTGGATGCTGATGTGAAGATCTGCATCCGAAGCCTCTACCAAAGCGCGTTTTTCCTCCAGGCCCATGTCTATATCCTCAGGGCGCACCTGCAGCACTTTTATGCCTGCCTCCTGGCAAAGTTTCTCCAGGCGCAGGGCGACATCGAGGTTGACATCCTTTTCCAGTAGGCCGGATAAGCCTACTGCACCGGTGTTGGAACCCCCGTGGCCGGCTTCGATGCTCACTTTTAATCCTTTCAGAGAACCTGGCTCCAACTTCGGCGGATGCTTCAGCCGGAAGGTGAGGATGCCCTCGCCGGGCTCCATGGTATATCCCCAGATGCGGGAGCTGTTGAGGTGCAGGATGAGCTGGTAGGTTTCCGGGCTCAGTTGCCGCCAATCGACTCTCTCAATGTTGGATAATCCCTTGTGGTGCACCATCCAGGTACTGGATGTTTTGACCCCGTAGAGATTAATGAGGATCTTATTTTCCTCTGGTAAGGGGATGATGGCGAAGGGCGCCGGTTCCGGCCAGGGAATGCGTACTTCGTCGGCATTTTCGCCGGGGCGAGCCTGGACGGATTGGAGGTAATACCCGGGGCGTACCGTTCCTTCCGGCAAAGCCTCCACCTGGCTTTCATGGATATATCCTTCCTCCCGTTCATCAAGGCGGATGCGATAGTATTCCCCCACTTTACCACTGGCCTGTAGCACTACTCCTACCGGCAACTCATTGATGATGGGGCCGCCGAGGCGGATGGGGCCGAGGTTGTACGTGAGGGCTGCTTTGTCTTCAACGATGCGTAACAGGGGGAATTCATGCCGTTGCTTCCGGCTGAGTTGTGCGGACAGGGAGGCCCTGGCCTTTTCGCCTTTATGGGCTGGGCCTGTAGCATCCAACTCCAAGGTGATGCGGTAGGCTTTGCCCGGTTTCAGCAGGCTCAGCGGCAGATCGGCCTGGTAAAGGCTGTAATCCGAATGATCCTCCCGACTGAACGGCAATCGGATATTCCCGGGCCGGATAAGCGCTTGCGCCTGCTGCCCTTTTGAGCCCTGAAAACGTAGTCGGATAAGATCATCGGCAAGTAGTGCTTGATCTGTAGCAGGTTCTATGGAACTGTTATCGATCCACAGGGGATAGGGTTGGCGGTTATTTGCCTTAGGTATGTAGGTAATGGTGTGTTCGTACTGTGCTTTCGAAGCATCAGGGAATACGGCCTGTACCACAAAAGTATTGGCCCCTTCCTGCAGTTGGATCTCATCAAAAAAAATACCGGTCTGGTATTGCTTTACTGCTTTACCGTTGATGGAAACTTCAGCGGGGTAGGGGGCTTTGCACAGCAGGTGGAAAGAAGACGACTCGGTGGTGTCCGATGGCATCCGCCTGATTTCCAGCCAATATGCCGGATTTTCAGATGGGGTTACCCGAATGGGCAACTGTGTAGCAGCGGCAGCTGGCGGCCCGGGCGTCCGGATGGGCGTAGGCGTTGCGCAGGTGGTGAGAAATAGTACAATTGCAGTAATCAGAAAAAAAGGAGGTGAAAAAGTTAGGGGGTTGGACATTCTGGGCGGGTTAATTTTTTTAAATCAAGCGGCGTTAAACTAGTGGATCACCAGGGGGGGGCACAGGGTGACTTCCAGCGTTTTGCTTTTGATCAGTCATCCCGCGGCTTTTCCGAAACAAGCTTTCCTTTCTGAACCAAAAACGGCTTCTTCACCTCCGATCCATAGCCCTCCTCCGTCAGTACCTTGATCCCTGTTTCAAAGGCGGCCGGATAATCTTTGTTAAAAGCAACCGCCTGGTAGAAGCCGGTGGCGAAGGAAATTGCTGCATGCGTGTCAATCAGTGCATTGATGCCGATGATAGAAGGGATCTTCTCCGATAATTGGATGGCCAGGCCGGTGGAGATCCAGGTGTTAAAAAAAGCGCAACTAATTTTGGTGTCAAACAAGCTGAAGATGGTCATCACGGAATCATTGGCCACCATTTTTTTGGAGTAATCTTCATCGTGAAGGATGATCCCTTCTTCATTGGCGAAAGCCGATACGTGGAGGATATCCGGCCGGTATTCGTTCACAACCTGTAAAAGTGTTTTGGGGCTGATCGCGAATTCTTTCTGGAAAACAAACCGAGCCTTGTTGGGGTGGTTGCGGAAGATGTATTCCAGTTCCCGGCTTTCTTTGCCGGAGTGGAGGTTTATATCGTCGAAGGGATTAGCCTCCAGAAACATAATCCGTTGAGCCGGGCCTGTTGCCGGCATTTCCTCTTTGGCCAGGAAGGGGTCGGGCTTATCTTTTTTTTCAATGCTATCCAGCATTTCCAGTAGGGCGTAATTCACCTGAGCGGTCAGCCGGTTGGCTTCTTCATGGCTGATGAGGTTCATCCGTAAATTTCGGGCATTGCTCACCAGCCTGGAGCTGTAGAGGATCAATTCATTGGAGACGGAGCTGTAGTGCCCCGTCTCTTTGAGGGAGGCGATCAGGAAATTGACCGCCTGAAGCGTTTCCCCCTGGGCGATCAATTTTCGAACTTCTTCCTGCATCTTGCTGTTCCCTTTCTAACGTTTTTTAAACAGGCCGGCGACAAACAGGATGACCACAGCCCCAATGACACTAGTGATGATCAGGCTGATGGTGGGGCCGCCGAGGTTAATGGATATACCGAGCTTGTTCAGTAACCAGCCGCCCACGAAAGAGCCGACGATGCCGATAATGATGTTCCAGAGCAGTCCAAAACCGCCGCCCTTCCAGATTTGCCCGGCCAGCCATCCCGCGATGGCGCCGATGAGGAGGATGTAAAGAAGTTCCATATTTTGTTGGTTTAATTCGTTTAAAAAAAATTTGTTGTGGTAATTGCCGAAAGTTACAAAATAGAATCCGGCATTTCCTGCTCGTTTAGGATAAAATCCTTCCCGGCCTGGCTTTGCCCCTTTCCGCATTAAATTTCTGTAATTTTGCCCTGGCAGCGGGACAGCAGGACGTGCTCGTTTGAATTAAAGGCTATGCAAAAATCAAGCACATATCCGATCATTCTGTTTCTGTTGTCTTTCTTTTCAACGGCCTGGCAGCCATTGAATGGCCAGGGTCCCTTCACCTGTGAAGGCCAGGTATTCGTACTCTCCAGCCTTTCTACTGAGTTGTCGGACTTGGGGATCAGTCCCGCCAACAATTCCCTGTCTTTCACACCAATCAGCCCCAATCTGGGGCAAACGCTTAATGCTCTGGGATTCCGGAGCACTGACCGGCTCCTCTACGGCATCGGCCAGGCCGACCAGCATCTGTACCGGATAGATGCCGATGGAACGTTAGAAGATATGGGGGCGCTATCCCTGAACCCCAATCTTCAGTACCTCGCCGGCGATATCAGCCCCAACGGGCGTTTTCTGACCGTTGTTGGTTCGGCCAATGGCGCCAGCCAGTCGTTGGTGCGGATCGACCTGGAGGACCCCGGGCTGAACGTGCAAACTTCCTCCATTTCAAGTGCGTTGCGCATCCCTGATATGGCCTATAACCCACTCAATAGCTTGCTGTATGGGTATGACGCCAATGGGCGAACGGCCTTCACCATCAATCCGGCCACCGGTGCGGTAACAGCACTTGCAATGGCGATCGGCGCCCAGAATGACATTCAGGGTTTGTTTTTTGATCCCTTCGGGCGCCTGTTCGGCTACGGCACGACTTCTTTTGGCGTTGCCAGCGCCTTATTCGCCATAGATAAATCCACCGGACAGGAGATAGTCCGGCAAACCGGCCCGGTGTATCCCATCACGGATATGGCTTCCTGTCCCTACTCTGTGGCCCTGGAAAGCCGGGTGGGACCAAGGGCTACCTTTCCGTGCAGCCAGGTGTCTTACGTTTATACCCTGGGCAACAGTTCGGGCGTCCTCACCGGCCTCAGCCTGGAGCACGCGCTGCCGCCGGGCTTCAGCTTCGTGTCTCTGGTGCGCAACCCTTATGGTGGAACGCTTAGTGCTCCTGCCCCTTCCAATACTTTCCGGCTGGAGAACATGTCGGCGCCAAAAGGGATAGACAGCATCATAATAACCGTAGAGATAGGCGATATCGCCGGCGGGAATTATAAAAGCCAGGCCTTACTGGATGGGCTGCCCCCCAGCCTGGGCATCGCCCGCCCCTCTGATGACCCCGTTACTCTGGCGGCGCAAGACAGCACCGGAGTGGTGGTCAACCGCATTGAGGAAGACAGTTTGTTCTTCGACCGGTTTTTATGCCTTGGGGAAAGCACTACGCTGGATGCCGGTGGATTCGGCAACAACATCCAGTGGGAAAACGGCTCGGCCATTCCACAAAGGGTGGTGTCGACGGAAGGCCTCTATACTTTGGAGGCCATCAGCGGCTGTCAGTCCATTTTTGTGAGCTACAACATTACGGTAGCTTCCTGCCCTTATACCATCGAATTGGCGCTTCAAATACTGCCCGAAGAAACCTTCCCCTGTAACGAAGTGATTTTTCGGTATGGCATTGAAAACGATTCGGGCCTGCCGCGTGCAGGGGTAAGCCTGGCGGATACGCTGCCCGACGGGATGACGGTGGTGGGGGTGCTCAACAATCCATTCGGGGGGGGGCTGGCGGCAGGTTTGCCGGCAGGGGTCCTGCGAATCGAAGGTATGACGCTTCCCCTGGGAACGGACTCGGTCGATGTGGTGGTCGCCGTTGGTGATGTTATTCCCGGTGTTTACCGCAACCGGGCCGTTTTGGGGATGCTACCTGCCGCTCTCGGGCAGGCCCGTTTTTCGGATGACCCCCGGACACCTCTGGTGGACAGCACCACCCTGACGGTATTCGGCGTGGAATCCGACACCGTTTTTGTAGAGCAACTTATTTGCAATGGCCAACCGCTTGTGCTGGACGGCCGTCCCTACGGCGCCAGCTTCCTCTGGGAGGATGGCTCTACCGGCCCCCTCCTGACGGTTTCTTCGGCCGGCGAATACCAACTTGCCGTATTCGACGGCTGTCAGCCATCCTTCGTTTTCTTCACAGTGGTGGAAGGCGACTTCATTGAAGCCCGTTTTCCCGACGATAAAGTGAGCATCCATCTTGGCGAGGAGTACCGGATTGAGCCTATCCTGTCCAATAGTGGGGATACGTTAATCATCGGGTGGAACGACCCTTTGGGCAACTCCCTTTCCTGTACGGATTGTCTGACGCCCACCGCCAAACCGCTGGATCATACCCTCTATACGCTCCGTGTTTCCAACGGCCTTTGCGCGGATACTGCCTTGCTCACTTTCCTGGTCGACAAATCGAGGAGGATCTATGCCCCTACCGCTTTTTCTCCTAACGGTGACGGCCGGAATGATTATTTTTTCCTGCAAAGCCCTGATTTTGGCATCCTCCGGTCCTTGTCCGTTTTTGATCGCTGGGGCAATCAGGTTTTCCACTCCACCGAAGCGGCCCTGAACGAAGCTTCCAGTGGATGGGATGGGCAGGTTCGGGGCAAACCGGCGGCGGCTGGCCCTTATCTATGGACAGCGGAGATCGAATTTATCGGGGAGATCCGGGAAGTGTTTGCGAGGGAGGTGAATTTGGTCAGGTAATAAGGTATTGCAGGAAACAAAAAAAACATCCACCTTTGGAGCTTCGTATCTCCAAAATGCCCCGTTCGGGATTCCGATATTCCAGCTATACAATTTCCTGGTTTTTAATAATAAATCGATTAAAACGAATTGAATATGCCATTTCGCTTACCATTCATGCTATTGCTGGGCCTGTTTGGCCCCTTATTTCTTCCGGCACAGATCACACTAGATGCCTCGGATGCGCCACCTTTTGGCGCCGTACTCACTACTACCACCGACACCTTGGTAGCGGGGCTACAGCCGGGGGCGGCGGGCGCCAACCAGACTTGGGATTTCTCCATGCTGGCCGGCCAGGAAAGCACCACAAATCTGGTAGTCGACCCCGCTGAGACGCCCAACGGAGCAGACTTCCCGGAGGCTACCTTCGCCTTTCTGGGAGCAAACGATTTCTATAGCTACGCCCAGGTAACGGACGTAGCGCTTTTGGCTATAGGCGGCTCGGCGGCGCTTCCAACCGGCGGTGATCCGGTCGTTCTGGCTTTTGACCCTCCGCAGCAATTATTGCCGGCGCCGGCCACGTTCGGCAGTACGTTCAGCAACAACTTTGGCTTCGGGCTACTGCTCGATGGTTCGGCGATCAACCCACTGGTCGATTCGGTCCGGGTAACATCTACCAGCTCCCAATCGGCCGAGATTGACGCCTACGGCGCCCTGGTACTGCCGGACGGCGCCTATGAAACCCTGCGACAGCGGGTGGAAACGATCAGTGAAACTGCCATTGAGCTTAAATTCTTTGGCGCCTGGTCGCCCTTTGAAACAACGACAGATACCACCATTTCCTATGAATGGTGGGCCGCCGACGGACGGGGTACTGTCCTTTCCATTGATTTTGACGTACAGGGGAATGCCCTGGATGCTACTTATCTGACGAATTATTCCGAAGGGCTGGCTGCGCCGGTGGCTGCTTTTACCGCTATGGCCCTGGAAGATGGCCAGGTGGAATTTACCGATGAATCGGAAAACGGCCCTACGGAATGGCTTTGGAACTTTGGTGACGGCACTACCAGCACCGAACAGAACCCATTGCATACTTATCTGGGGAGTGGCCTGTACAACGTCTGCCTGACGGCTTCCAATGCTGCCGGGGAAAGCACCATCTGTCAGGATGTTAACGTAGTGATCAACAGCGCCGGGGAAGCCGGCCTGGCGGAGGGGCTGAAGGCTTATCCTTCCCCTGCCCGGGAAATGCTTTTCGTGGAGTTCGGCGCCCTGCAAGGAAAACCCGTACAGCTTGACATATACAACGCCCTGGGCCAGCGCCTTCTTCAGCAACAGTTTGACAACGCGCCTTCCGGCGCCTGGGGGCTGGATGTTACTGCCCTACAGCCGGGCTTGTACCGGATTGTGGTGGAAACGGGGGGACAGCAGGTAAAGGCCTTGTCGTTTGTGAAGCATTAGGTTTTAAGGGCGTGGAATGCAGACAGGAGTCGTCCTGGATTTTGATTCCCTTCTACCAATATTGCACCCCGGGGTGATCTTGAGTATCCAGAAATTCCGGGATGATTCGCATGATTCATGTCTGCATTTTTTTCTATTGGAGAGGCATTAGGAACCTGACATATTCGGGTTGATTGGTTTGCCTTCGGGCGTGGTGGCGCTTACCTTTAAAACAAAAAAAGTTATGAAGGCTAGTATGACCACTGCGCTCCTGGGCTTGTGGGCCCTGTGCACGCTTTCGGCACAAACCACTGTAGTTAACATCAACAGCAATGACCTGCGCGCCAGGATCAGCAGCAATGGCGCGCTCGCCAGCGATGGCCAATGGCTGGAAGCCCAAGGCGAGAATGGGTGGGCTCCCCTGATTTCTGATGTAGGCTTATGGTTGTCTGGCAAGCAGCCCGATGGCGAACTGGCCTTTTGGTCAACAAGCCGGGGCGGCGAGCCTCGACTGGCCAGTTCCAGCCAGGTATTCAATAAAGTCTGGGCCGTATCGGCGCAAGACATCATCGGCCACCGGGCCGACTTTGCCGATAACGGGCAGATCGACGATCCTAACCCCGCCGTTTATGCCTGGCCGGGCCAGGGTAACCCTTTCTTTGCCGAGTACAACGATTTCAGCCTGCCGACCGCTTCGCTCGCCCCTTTAGCTCCTTTTTGGGATGAAAATGGCGATGGCGTCTATAACCCTGCACAGGGGGATTTTCCCATTTTGCAGATCAGGGGGTGTATTAATGCCTCCATTCCTACTGATATGTATTGGTGCGTTTTCACACTGGAAGGCGAACAGGCCGGGCTACGGCCCATAGAAGTGCAGCTGACGGCTTTCAACTATGCCTGTTCGGAAGAAAATCACCCGCTTAATAATACCCTGTTTACCTTGCACAAGCTCATCTATTATGCGGACGAGAACGTCGGGGGCCTGTCCGATTGCTATTGGGGGCAATGGGCCGATGTGGCCCTGGGCTGTTACCAGGATGACTACGTCGGGTCGTTTCCGGAACGTCATGCAGCCTATGTTTACAATGCCGGCAGCAGTGATTGCACGACTTCTGAAGAGAATTTCGGGCCTAACCCACCTGTCCTGGGCATCGAAATGCTGCGAGGCCCGCTCGATGAACTGGCCCAGGAAGCACCCCTGAGCAGTATCATGTATTACAACAACCCCAGCAATGGCAATCCGGCGGCGGCCACTACGGACCCCAATACCGTAGCCGAGTTTTACTACTACCTGCAGGGTCTTTGGCGGGACGGCAGCCCGCTGACCGAAGGCGGCACGGGGTATAATGGGAGTACAGCCACGAATTTCATTTTCCCAGGCCTGCCCCAGCAGCCTGGCGGCTGGACCGAATGGGAGGCCCAGAACCCTGCCGGCGACCGGCGCCTATTGCTCAACTACGGCCCATTTACCTTACTTCCCGGCGCCGTCAATGAAGTTATCACCGCCTACACGCTCTACGATGGCCCGGAAAATCATCTGGATAAAGCTGCTCAATTGCGCGATCAGATCGATTTGGTGCAAGCCGGTTTTGACAATTGTCTGGACCTGGAAAATGCCATTGGCTTACCCGCCTGTACTCAATCTTTGACGTATATTGCTCCTGAGCCCGGACATGGCCGGATAGCGATTACCCCCAACCCGGCCAGCGGCTGGCTTTCCATGGATTTGCCGGTAGCAGGCGACTATATTTATAAACTTTATGACAGCCAGGGCCGGCTGCTGCAACAAAGCAAGCTCCCGGGAGGCCGCCAGGAGGTTGATCTGCCTGCCTTACCCGCCGGCGTTTACGTGCTTACCCTGGAGACAGCCGACGGATGGCGGCAGGTAGAAAGGGTCGTGGTGCGGTAGGGCCGGGCTTGTTTCCCCCTTTTCTCCTTCAGGGCGGCCCGCCTAAGCAAGCCGCCCTGATTTTTTTAATTCCAACAGGCAAGGCCTGATCATCCTCAGGGCAATCGCATTTAAAACAAACCGGCAGCAGGATTATGAACCCCGGACGTATTCTGTCCTAATGGCAGTCGTCTGACGACTTTGAGTCGTCGGACGACTTAACCAGGGTTCCCCTCAGTATGCGCATGCAGGCATCTGGTGCAAAAAAAGTTAAATGCGATTGCCCTGTGATCATCCTATCTTTTTTGTTTTAACCACTGCTATTTTACTATTTTTGGAGAAATCCAAAGGCCCATGCTATCCATCCGGGAATTGCAGAAGGAAGACGTTGACCTGTTAGCCGATTACTGGTTCACCGCCGAACCGGAATTCCTCCGGGGCATGGGGGTGGACCTGGCAAAGATGCCGGATAGGGAAGGGTTTACTCAAATGCTGCTGGAGCAACTCGATACCCCTCTGTCGCAGCGGCGTTCTTATGCTCTGGCCTGGCTGGCGGATGGCCAGCCCATTGGACACACCAATACCAATCCTACCTTTTTTGGCGATTACGCCCACATGCACCTGCATATCTGGGACAAACAATACCGGGGAAAAGGGCTGGGGGCCCAATTAGTGAAGCTAGCGCTGCCTCATTTTTTCGATAAGCTTCAACTAAAAAAGCTTATCAGTGAACCTTACGCTTTGAACCCGGCGCCGAACAAAACGCTTGAGCACGTGGGTTTTGAATTGGAAAAGGAATACACCACAACGCCAGGCTCCATCAATTTTGAACAGCCGGTAAAGCGCTGGGTGATGACGAAGGAGCGGTACAGGCAGTTGCCAAACTGAAATCAGGAATATTGTTGATTTGAAAGTTGGCGGACAGGGCAGTTCTTGAAGCAACCTCTCATGCCAGCCATTCAGTTTCCCCTACACCGCCTCCACTTCCACCTCCGGTATTTCTTCTGCCGGGTATTTATCCAGTGTAGCTTTCATTTCCATCTTCAGGTAAGCGTAGGTAATGCCTGCTGCTAGCAGGTCGGATATGGGGAAGGCGTACCAGATGCCATTCAGGCCGAAGTAATGAGGTAGGATGAGTACGAAAGGAATGAGGAAGAAGCCCTGTTTGGTGAGCGTGAGCAGCAGGGCGGGCACGGCTTTACCGATAGCCTGGAAATAGGCTGCTCCGATAAGCTGCACGGTAATCAATGGCAGTGCCAGAAAGGTGAGCATCAGCGCTGGTGGGGTGCGGCCGAGCAGTTCCGGATCGGTGGTGAAGAGGTTGACCAGAGGCGTAGCGAACAACATAATTCCGGCGAAAAGCCCCATAGCAATGAGCGTTCCGGAGCGGATGGAATACCGGACGATCGATCGAACGCGCTCCCATTTTCGGGCGCCATAATTGTAACCGGCAATGGGCAGGAAACCCTGGGTGATGCCCAGCACCGGGAAATTGGCAAACATCATAATGCGGTTGATGATGCCATAGATGGCTACCGCCAATTCATTGCCAAACTGGAAAAGGGTATGGTTCAGTACGATGGTGAGCAGGCTGACTGTGCCCTGCCTCGACAGGGTCACCACGCCGATGCTGAAGATCTCTTTGACCAGGGGCCATTCCAGTATCATACTGCTGCGATAGAGCCTGAGTTCGGAGCGGCCCGAGAAAAAGAACCAGAAAGTAAAAGCGCCGCTGAGGTAGTAGGAAATGGTAGTTGCCCAGGCGGCGCCGGCCAGTCCCCAGCCTAAGCCGATGATGAAAATGGGGTCGAGGATGAGGTTGGCCACCGCCGGCACCATCATGGACAGCATCGCCATTTTGGGGCGCCCTTCGGCGCGCATGACGTTGTTGCCCATCATACTCCATGCCAGGCCCGGCACACCAGCCAGGATGATGTTAAAATACTCCTTGGCCGGGGCCATGATGCCGCCATTGGCGCCAAACAGGGCCAGGATCGGTTCCTGAAAGAAAGCGCCCCCAAGCAGGAGTGCGGCCACGATGAGGAAAACCAGGCTGGCCATATTGCCAAAAGTATGGCAAGCCTTGCGGTTGTCATTGCCGCCTAGAGCCCTGGAAATAATAGAACTGCCCCCCACTCCGATAGACATTCCAATGCTGGCGATCAGAAAAGTGATCGGCATGACTACCGTAATGGCTGCAATGCCTAGCGTACCAACAAAGCGGCCGACAAAAATAGTGTCGACAATAAAGTAAATCGACATGACCAGGATGCCGATGGAGGCCGGAATGGCCATTTTGGCCAATAGTTGCCCCATGGGTTTGGTCCCTAGCTCTTGTGAAGCGTTCATAATAGCAATTTTCGCATTCGGAAGTTGGTAAAAGCGACGCCTGAAATTACCCTTTCCTGCTCTTTTACCAGGGCAAATCCCATTTTTTCAAAAAACGGCCGGGCTGTGATGCTGGCATCGGTTTCCAACTGGGTCAAATTCAGGCGTTGGGCTTCGGTTTCCAATGCCTGGTAAAGCGCCTGAGCAATGCCTTGTCGCTGAAAATCTTTATGGACATAAAGTAAGTCGAGATAACCATCAGGCCGCAGCGAAGAAAAACCAATTACCAGGCCCTTTTGTTCGGCCATCAGGAAATATTGTTCCTTCAGCCGCGCTTCCCATCTGGCTGCATCCGCCGAGCCGGCAGCCCAGATGAGCCGCTGTTCCTCATCATAGTCCGGCGCATTGACGGTGAGTATCGTATCCCGGAAAAGGGCCTGGATGGCCGGTAAATCGTCAGCAGTTATGGTACGGATCATGGGCTAAACGTTTCAGTCCGTGGATTGAAAAAGGCAAGTCCGGCGGCTATTATCTTGTCCTGGGTATCCGAGGCCAAAAGTGGTGCTCCAGTATAGCGATTGACGACTGAACAAAAAATACCTGCCGGAAACGTGGCCATAATATCCGCATTTTTCTTATCTTTTCTCACCTTCCTAGTCTTGCCTAAAGAATCGGCCGGGCCGGTTGAATGAAGCGGTTACCAGGCTTGCTAATTTGCCCGGGCCGCGCTGCACAAAAACTACCTGCGGATATTCCAAAACTAAAAATCTTTATATCAATGAAGAACCAAAGTGAGAAAGATGCAACCGGACTGAGCCGGCGATCTTTTATTCGCCAATCTGGCATCGTAGCCGCCGGGTTTACTATTGTGCCGAGTTCCGTCATATCGGGCTTGGGGTATCTGGCGCCCAGCGACAGGCTGAATATTGCCGGCGTCGGCGTCGGAGGTATCGGACGGACCAATCTCCGGAATATGGCTTCCGAAAACATTGTCGCGCTATGCGATGTCGACTGGAAATATGCATCCAATGCCTTTAACGATTATCCGGAAGCGCAAAAATTCAAAGATTATCGCCGCATGCTGGATAAAATGGGGGATGACATCGACGCCGTGGTCGTTGGTACGCCCGACCATACCCATTATGTCATCGCAGCAAATTCTATGGCGGCTGGAAAGCATGTTTACGTGCAGAAGCCGCTGACCCATTCCGTCTATGAATCCCGGCAGTTGGCCCAATTGGCGGCAACGGCCGGCGTAGCCACTCAGATGGGAAACCAGGGCAATTCCGGCGAGGGTATTCGCCTGCTTTGTGAATGGATCTGGAACGGAGAGATCGGCGAGGTTAAAGAAGTCCACGCCTGGACCAACCGGCCCATCTGGCCACAGGGGCTGGAACGGCCCGCCGAAACCCCCTCCACACCACCTACCCTTGACTGGGACCTCTTCATCGGGCCGGCGCCCTGGCGGCCCTACCACCCTGCTTATACGCCCTGGAACTGGCGCGCCTGGTGGGACTTCGGTACCGGCGCCCTCGGCGATATGGGATGCCACATCATAGACCCGGTGTTCAAAGCCCTCGCCCTTGGCCAACCCACGGCTTTTGAAGGCAGCTCTACCCAGGTGAATACTGAGAGCGCTCCCGTGGCCGAAAAAGTTACGTACTACTTCCCGGCTCGTCCGAAAAAAAATAATGTCAACATGCCGGCGGTAACTTTTACCTGGTACGATGGCGGCTTGCTGCCGGAGCGTCCGGCCGGAATACCTGATGGGAAAGTATTGGGCGATCACGACGGTGGCGCGATGTTTATCGGCTCTAAGGGAATCCTGATCTGCGGCACTTATGCCCGCGATCCCTACATCCTGGGCCGCGAGGACAACCCGCCAAAAGCCAGCAATATATTGCGGCGTGTGGAAACCAGCCACGAGATGGACTGGGTCAGAGCCTGTAAGGAGCCGAAAGAAAGCCGGACGGAAGCATCTTCTAACTTTGGATACTCCGGCCCGCTCAACGAGGTAGTGGTTATGGGAAACCTGGCCATTCGCCTGCAAGACCTCAACCGCAAGCTGGAATGGGACGGTGCTAATATGCGGGTCACCAACATCAGCGATTCGGACGAGATCCGCGTCGTTACTACCGATAAGTTCACGGTAATCGACGGGCATCCGCATTTTGATACGCAATACGCCACCATCAATGCTAAAGAAGCGGCCGAGTCTTACATCAAACGACAGTATCGCGATGGGTGGAGTTATTGAGATTATTCCAGGGCGCATCTGTTGCGCCTTGGTCATTTTGTTTTATTATTATTTATATGTAAAAATTAATTAATATGAATGCTAAGTTTTTTTTGCTCGCTTTTGTAGCCTTCTTAATGGCCGCCTGCCAGCCAGCCGGTGAGAAGCAAGCGGAGGGCGCTACCGAAGAAAAAGAAGCGGTGATGCAACCGGAAATTGCTGCGCCGAATACCTTATCCGCAGCCGAGAAAGAAGAGGGCTGGACACTCTTGTTCGATGGACAAAGCACCGATCAATGGAGAGGCTATTGTAAGGACGGTTTCCCGGAAAAAGGCTGGGAAGTCGTCGATGGAACCTTACATTGTATATCCTCCGGAAAAGGTGAAGCCGGCGGCGGTGGGGATATTATTACCCGGAAAAAGTACAAAAACTTTGAGCTGGCCCTGGAGTGGAAAATTTCCGAAGGCGGCAATAGCGGCATTTTCTATCTGGCCCGTGAACGTTGTGGGGACAATGCGCAGGAAATCTGGAAGTCGGCGCCTGAAATGCAAATCCTAGACAACGAAAAACACCCCGATGCCAAACTAGGCAAAGACGGTAACCGCCAGGCTGGCTCCCTGTACGACCTGATCCCTGCCAAGCCACAGAACGCTAAACCCCCCGGAGAATGGAATCAGGTGAGGATACTGGTGTACAACGGCACCGTAGTGCATACCTTGAATGGAGAAAACGTAGTGGAGTACCACCTTTGGACCAGTGACTGGAAAAGTATGGTGGCCAATAGCAAATTCAAGGATTATGCAGACTTCATTGATGTCGCCCAGGAAGGTTATATCGGCCTGCAGGACCATGGCGATGACGTCTGGTTCCGGAATATAAAGGTCAAGGAGATGTAGCAGGAGATAAATAATTCTTGTTTCCTTTTGAGCCTTTGAGGTTTCCAAAACCTCAAAGGTCTTTTTCATTCCAAAAATAAAATGAGCCAATACCTTTTTCTGATTTTTTCCCTGGCCGCATTGATAGGCATTCCCCGGCTGGCAGTCGCCCAGCATTACCGCGCCGATGTCATCGTATACGGCGGCGCCTCAGCCGCCGTCATGGCCGCAGTGCAGGTAAAGCGCATGGGCAAGTCGGTTATCGTGGTATCACCCGATACGCATTTAGGTGGCTTGTCTTCGGGGGGGCTTGGCTTCACTGATACGGGGAATAAAGAAGTCATTGGTGGCCTGTCAAAAGAATTTTACCAGCGACTCTACGTGTATTATCAGCAGGAAGAGGCATGGAAATGGCAGAAAAAGGAAGCATACGGCAACCGGGGCCAGAGTACGCCCGCCCTCGACAGCGAGGCAAAAAGTATGTGGATCTTCGAGCCGCACGTGGCGGAGATGATCTTCGAAGCCTTTATCCGGGAAAATGATATCGAAGTATATCGGGATGAGTGGCTGGACCGCTCGCCCAAAGGCATAAAAGAGAAAAAAGGGAAAATCCATTATATCCGCACCCTTAGCGGCGCCCGTTACTATGGAAAGATGTTTATCGACGCCACCTATGAGGGCGACCTGATGGCTGCCGCCGGGGTACGCTATCAGGTGGGGCGCGAGGCGAACTCGGTGTATGGCGAGCAGTGGAATGGCGTACAGAAAGGCGCCCTTTACCAAGCCCACTACTTTCAGCAGCCGGTCGACCCCTATGTTATCCCGGGGGATCCCCGCAGCGGATTGTTGCCCGAGGTGTCGGCCGAGCCTCCAGGTGAAAACGGAGCAGGCGACCACCGGCTACAGGCCTATTGTTTCCGCCTGTGCATGAGCAACCATCCCGACAACCGAGTGTCATTCCCTAAACCCGAGGGCTACGACCCTGCCCGGTACGAATTGCTGAAACGGACTCTCGCGGCGGGATGGCATGACCTTTTCACCAAGTTTGACCCCATCCCCAACCGGAAGACAGATACCAACAACTACGGGCCGTTCAGCTCGGATTATATCGGTAAGAACTACGATTACCCGGAGGCTTCCTACGAACGGAGAAAGGAGATCATCCGGGACCACCAACGTTACCAGCAGGGCTTGCTGTATTTCCTGTCTAATGACCCGAGTGTGCCCGCAGATATTCAGGCCCGTATGCGGGAATGGGGGCTGGCGAAAG
>JACJYG010000012.1 GCA_020636215.1 Lewinellaceae bacterium | reverse complement strand
TGCGCTCGCTTAAGAAGCAGCAGCCTGTGAGCAGTAGGCCTCGCCTTACGCGAAAGCACCGTTTCACATTTTACATTTTCCCCTACTCCACCACCCCTGTCTGATGCGCCTGAAGCACCTCCTTACTGCTGCCGCCCAGGTGGACGAAAGCCACTATGTGACAATTTTCGGGGGTCCAGTCTTCGGGCAAGGCCATTGAAAATTCCTTATCAATAACGGCGTCAGCCACCAGGGCCTCATCAATAGGATTACCGTCGTAATTGGTCATCATATCCCGAAGTACGTGTTTGTGTTTGTAATCGGGGTTTGGAGTGCTGGAATCCGGTGTCAGTTGCAGGTCGACAATATCGCTTTCGGTGAGCGCGACACTGAGGCGGACATCACTCTCGGTGATCGTTTCCTGGACGTATAGTTTTACAGTAACATCCAACATGCGGGAAACTTCATCGTAAGTCCGCAGGATATCGATCTTAACTTTGGGAGCTTCCAGCAATTCCTGAGCAATGAAGCCAGCCCATTGCTGTCTGCCTAATTGCAGGTCAAACTCTCCGTCGAAGAGCTTGCGGTCCACTGTGGCGGTGGGATAGCCCAGGGGTTCCCCAAGGTAGCTCAGCAGGCTGACGCCTTCCGCGATCCGGAAATCGTACAGGCTGTTCGGGTAAGGCGGAGCAAAAGAGCCGGCGTGAATGGAAATAGCAATCAACCGCTGGCCGTGGATATCGATCAGGCCCTCTATGGCCTGACTGCCGGCCGGACAGTTTACACAGCGTACTCCGGTGAACTCTTCGATGAGCACCTGCCGCTCCTGATCCTCTACCGGAGTAGGTTCATTGGGGTTGCCACCGCCCATGGATGGGTTGATCACCGGGGGAATCTCTTCGCAACCCAGCCAAAGCAACGGTAAAAATATCAGTATAATGCTCAGCCTTTTCATAGCTATAAGATTTATTGTCGTATAAAATTATCACTATTCTGTCGTCACCTTTAAAAGGTTGAATTCACCGTAAACCTCACACCACTAAAAGCGGGTTCCAGCCGGCATATCCCGCCCGTGCAAACCACCCCTTCCACCTGTTTGATGTAGCTGAGTGAAAAACGGTTGGAGCGCTGGGTATAAAAGACATCGAAACGTGGGTAGTGGCGCGACAGTTTCTCGCCGGTATCTACATCAACCGGAGAATTTTTCCCCGGGTTCACGTTGTACATATCCGATGCAGTGAATGTCCAATGCGGAGCAATGCTGAATTCCAGCAGGCCAAATATCCAATCTCCATAGTCATGCAACTGCCCTTTGCTGTCTTTGCCAACTTTCATGTATTGGCCCTCGAACCGGAGCGCTTTTTTTCGGTCAAATTTGTAGAGAAAATCAAAGTAGGGGATCAGGGTTCTCACCACAGGGGCATCCGGTTTAAATTCGAATACCTCCTGGTTATATCGCTGGAGCTCCAGGCCGCCCAGCAGGGTCCAGGTGTGCTTGTGTTTGTAGGAGATTTCGGTATACAATTCCCGGTATAGCTGTACATCATCAAAGTTCCTAATATTGCAATAGTTTACATTGAAGCCCCACTTGCGCTTGATATTATACCGTACGTCTATCTGGTAGGCCTGTTCTCCAAGGGTTTGAGTAGCGGCGTTGTAGCGGGCGTTCAGCCGATAGGTATTTACACGGGCCATGGGCGGCAGGAAGTTGATCAGGCCTCGGTTGAGCTGTTCCTGGGGACGAGTGCGAAAATCGAAATTTTCAGTGCGTTTACCTTCCAGGGTAATACCCAACCCCTTGTTGGCGTAACTCAGGCTGCTGTAAAACACGGACCCCGCCGCCAGGTAGAGTTTATCGCCTACCAGGGTTGCTGTATCGCCCAGGTTAAATTCGCCGAAAGGATCGTTGAGGTTGTCTTTGGTCTTGTAGGCGCCCTCAATGTACCAGGCAAAATTACCGGCCGTCAGGGTGTTATATAGCGAGAAGGCATAGGTATTGTATTTGGGCACAAAAGCATCTTCCTTGCTATACGTATTGATAGTAGCCACCAGAGAGTTCATGGAGGCATCGTCGAGGGTGCGGTTGACGACGCCAAAACCAGGGGCGATAGACCAATTGGCGTTTTCCCCGCCACTCAGGAATCCGTCGATGGCGGCGCCTTTGATCACAGATCCGTATAGATCGAATTGTTGTTTCTGCCTCCCGGTAAAGGCTTTGATCTGCCAATCGGGCAGGATATCGTAAGCCAGCCGGGCGCCCAGCAGCGCATTATCGATCAGAAGGGGCCGTTCTTCGAAAGCGCGGAAAATGATGCCGCTACCAATCTGGTCGTACAAATACCCCACCGAGATGTCCAGCTTGTCGATCTTCCGGTGAATGGACCACCGGCCGATCCCCTCATCGGTATAAGAGCCGGTGGGATTAAGCAGATTGGAGTTGTTGAACAGGTCGAACCGCAACACAAAGTCAAAGCCCCAGTTGCTGTAGCTGAGGTTGAGCCAGGATTCGGCGCCGTACAGCTGGCGGTCGTATTGCGGCGTATTGGCCGCACCGATCAGGCTGTCGCGTATAAAAAAATTGGCGTTGGTTTCCAGGTTTCCGGATATCCGGCCGCCGCTGTTTTCCTCCTGGGCGCCGGCCTGCCAGCTCAATAGCAGGCAAAAATTAAAAAAAAGGAGTATACTAAGGTTTTTCATTTGTTCTTAAATTTCCGTTAAGGGCAAGTCTATTGTACCATTCACAGTTTGTTTTTGCAGTATCTTGTGGATCTGTTGGTTTTACGTCCCAAAAACGGGAACGGTTGCCACAAAACCGCACAATTATCTCTGGTTTTCGGGGGAATATAAAATTTTCCTCAAAGTTAGTCATTCGCTGAACAAACTTAGGAAGCAACGGCAAAGACTTTCGGCAGCTGAAAACAATTACCTTTGACATCATTTTTTAATCCTCAAGCCATACTACACATGAAATTATCCTATTTGTTTGTCACTGCCCTTTTCCTTTTTACAGGCAGTCTTTCCTTTGGGCAGAAAGCGCTTCCTTCAGTGGAAGTAAAGACCCTGGACGGTCAAACCATCGATATCCAGGACTATGCCAAAGACGGTAAAATTACCGTTATCAGCTTCTGGGCTACCTGGTGCTCCCCCTGCAAAAAGGAGCTCAGCGCTATTGCTGAAGTGTATGAAGAGTGGCAGGAAGCTTATGATATGGAGCTGGTGGCCATCACCCTTGACACCCAGCGCGCACTGGCCAAGGTAAAGCCCATGGTGGAAGCCAGTGGATGGACGTACACCATCCTCTCCGACGCCAACCAGCAATTGCGCAATGCGCTCAATTTCCAAACCATCCCCCAGACTTTTCTGCTCGACAAAGCGGGCAATATTGTCTTCTCTCATTCCGGCTATGTGCCCGGTGATGAGTTCGAACTCGAAAATAAGATCAAAGAACTCGTGAAGTAAGCGCATAAGGCCGTTTTGCGGTATCTCCCCCCGCCACCGCAAAACGGCTTTGCGGCTCACTGCTTTCTCCCTCCCCCGAATTTCGCCCCCTCCTGCCCTCTGTTCAGAATGCCAGGCTACGCTGTATCTTGGCCTCTCATGCCCTGAATTCCTCCAGCAATTTTTCCCGAAAAAGTTTAAATTTGTATAATCCAGGTTGCCCCGGGCTCCGGAAAAACTGCAATCTTGGCTCATTGCTATGCTTGAGAAAGCCCATTTCCTCTCTCCTTTCGGCTGCCTGGAGATACAGGGTAGCAGCCTCGGAATCAGCTCGGTAAAGCTGGTGGAAAAAAAACCCTGCCCGGCAGGGCCTATTCCACCGGTATTGCGCGAATGCGTGGTGCAACTCACCGAATACTTCAAAGGGGAGCGGCGGGAATTCAGCCTGCAACTGGATTTTGGCGGCGCCCCGGCTTTCCACCAGGCCGTTTGGAAGGAACTGTCCAAGGTACCCTATGGCCACACCACCACTTATCAGGCCATCGCTGAAAAACTGGGCGACCTCAAAGCGGTACGCGCCGTAGGACAGGCCAATGCCCACAATCCTATAGCCATCATCGTTCCTTGCCACCGCTGCATCGCCAAAAGCGGAGACCTTCAAGGTTATTTCTATGGCCTGGATATGAAGCGCCAACTCTTGGAACTGGAAAACCCCATGAGCTTTGCCCGGCAGGGGAGCTTGTTTTAGCACCACTTCATTTAGATATGGACTTACAAATCAAGGACAAGATATTCCTGGTCACCGGAGGAGCTAAGGGAATAGGGGAATCGATCAGCCTGGCTATCGCAGAGGAAGGCGCTATACCTGTTGTGGTTGGGCGTTCCCGGGAAAAAGGAAATCAATTAGTGCAAACCTTGCGGGAAAAAGGCAGGGAGGCCTATGCTATTCACAAAGAATTGGGTAGTTCGGACAGCTGCCGGGAAGTTGTTGAAGAAGTGATGAGGGTATATGGGAAACTGGATGGCCTAATCAACAATGCCGGCGCCAATGATGGCGTAGGATTGGAAAACGGCAGCCCGGAGGCGTATCTTAAATCACTGGAAAAGAATCTCCACCACTACTATTTTCTGGGGCATTATGCCCTTCCGGCTTTGAAGAAGAGCCGAGGTTCAATCCTGAATATCAGTTCCAAAACGGCGCTTACCGGACAGGGCGGCACTTCTGCTTACGCTGCCGCCAAAGGCGCTCAGCTGGCCTTCACCCGCGAATGGGCGGTAGAACTGCTCCGCTATGGCATCCGGGTAAACGCTATCGTGCCTGCCGAAGTGATGACCCCCCTGTACCGGGCCTGGATCAATACTTTTGACCAGCCCGACGAAAAACTCAGGGAGATCGAACAGCGCATCCCCCTCGGCAACCGCATGACCAAAGCACAGGAAATTGCCGACATGGCCGTCTTCCTGCTTTCCGAAAGAGCAGCCCACATCACCGGCCAGTACTTGTTTGTAGATGGAGGGTATGTGCACCTCGACCGCTCTTTATCCGTCCTCAACTCATAAACCCAATCGCATTTCCTGCCCAAAAAATTCCAAAATGAAAAGATATTGCCTGGCCCTGGACCTCAGGAATGACCCGCAACTCATTGCGGAGTACGAGGCCTGTCACCGGAAAGTCTGGCCGGAGATTCTGGATAGTATCAGAAACTCCGGCATCACAAATATGGAGATCTACCGTTTGGGTAGCCGCTTATTCATGATCATGGAGACAGCTGATGATTTCTCCTTCGAGAAAAAAGCAGCCATGGATGCCGCCAACCCCAGGGTGCAGGAATGGGAGGCCCTGATGTGGCGGTTTCAACAAGCCCTGCCCGGAGCAAAACCCGGTGAAAAATGGATGTTGATGGAAAAGATTTTCGAACTGTAAAGCGTGATGGACTGAAAAGCGATTACCCGACTCTTTCGGATTTCCTATCTTTAACGCCCACCACAAACCAGGTAGCTTTACCCGGCTCACATGGCCGGAAACAACCGACAACCAATAAGCTGTGCAATTAACCTATTACGCCAACCTTGCCTTCGCTCAGGAACAGGACCGCAACGACCCGCTGCGCGCCTACCGCGACCAGTTTTATTTCCCCCAGCACAACGGCCGAAACGCGCTCTACTTCACCGGCAATTCCCTTGGGCTTCAACCCAAAAGCGCGGAAGCGGCCTTGCTTCACGAACTGGAACACTGGAAAACCCATGGCGTCGAAGGCCACTTCCGTGGCGAAATGCCCTGGATGTACTATCACCGATTTCTGAGCACCCAAACGTCGCAGGTAGTAGGCGCCAAAAAAGAGGAAGTGGTGGTGATGAATACCCTGACCACCAACCTGCACCTGATGATGGTGAGTTTCTACCGGCCCACCTCCGAACGGTACAAGATCATCATGGAAGCCGGGGCCTTCCCTTCCGACCAGTACGCTGTGGAAAGCCAGGTGCGCTGGCATGGCTTCGCGCCGGAGCAGGCTATTGTTGAAGTAGCGCCCAGAGCCGGAGAAGAAACCCTGCGTACCGAAGACATCATTGCCGCCATCGAAAAACACGGAAAGGAAACAGCCCTGGTGCTGTTCGGCGGCGTCAATTATTTCACCGGCCAATTCTTTGATTTGCCCGCTATCACCAACGCCGCCCATAAGGTAGGGGCTTATGCCGGATTCGACCTGGCCCACGCGGCCGGCAATGTGCTGCTGCAACTACACGATTGGAATGTGGACTTCGCCGTCTGGTGCAGCTACAAATACCTCAATTCCGGCCCCGGCGGCCCCAGCGGGGCTTTTGTCCACGAACGCCATGGGGACAATCCGGAACTCCCTCGTTTTGCAGGCTGGTGGGGCCATGACGAGGGCGAGCGCTTCCTGATGCGAAAAGGATTCAAACCTATGAAGGGAGCTGCCGGCTGGCAACTGAGCAATGCCCAGATCTTCAGCTTTGCGGTGCACAAAGCCAGCCTCGATATTTTTCAGCAAGCTACCATGCCCACCCTGCGCGCCAAAAGCGAACGGCTCACCGGATACCTGGAATTCCTCATGAAGGAGATCAATAAATCGGTTGAACGGTACCATTTACTCACTCCTTCCGCCCCCCCGGCAAGAGGTTGCCAACTGTCCATTTTCACTGCCAGCAAGGGCAAACGACTCTTCGACTACCTGGCCGAAAACGGCGTAATGAGCGATTGGCGGGAGGACCACCTGCACGGCGAACCGGCCGCTCCCGGCGAGGCAGGCGTTATCCGCGTAGCACCGGTGCCCCTGTATAACAGTTTTCAGGATGTCTTCGAGTTTGCAGAACTATTGAGGAAATATCATTAATTGACGAATATTTTATTGCGAATCAGGTAGGGTATATTCCCTTCAAATCGTTTCTATTCCAAAAACTCCTGGCCTATGTTAACCACCGTCAACTGCGCAACGGGTACGCTAGCCCCTTACGTGCCCAGCGGGGATGTACCCTGGAACAAACAGCGCATCATGCATTTGTACCGCCGGATGGGATTCGGCGCTACCACTGACCAGATAGAAGCAGCATTGCTGATGAGCCCCGCCAGCCTTGTTGATTCCATTATCGATGAAGCCATTGCCCTGCCACCAAGCCCGGAGCCGGAATGGGCCAACTGGATCATCGACGATTACGAAAACTTCAATGAACAGGCCCAGGAACAATATGTAGCCTGGATGATCCGCTGGCTCAACGATATGCTTACCAACGGATTCCGCGAACGCCTGGCGCTTTTCTGGCATAACCACTTTGTCACCAAGTTCGAAAGCTATTTATGCCCTTCACACCTCTACCAGTATCATAAACTACTTCAGCAACACGCCCTGGGGAATTTTAAGCAATTTACTTCCGACATCGGCAAAACTCCCGCCATGCTCATCTTCCTAAACGGGGTGCAAAACACCGTGCTGGAACCCAATGAAAATTATGCGCGGGAACTCTACGAATTATTTACCCTGGGACAAGACAATGGCTATACGCAACAGGACATCGTAGAAACAGCCCGGGCGCTCACCGGCTGGAATGACCCGCTGCCCTACTGTGGGCCGGTCAATTATGTAATTTTCCTTCATGACAGCGGACAGAAGACCATCTTTGGGCAAACTGGCAACTGGGGCTATGATGACGTGCAAGACATCCTGTTCACGGAGCGCGCGGAGCAGGTAGCTACCCATATTTGCACCAAGATCTACCGTCAATTTGTGCACCCGGAGGTGGATACGGAAATTGTCGCCGGTATGGTACAAACCTTTCTCGACAATAATTTTGAACTGGCGCCAGTTTTCCGGCAGTTGTTCAAGAGTGAACACTTTTTCGACCCCTATGTCATCAGCACTGAGGTTAAGAGCCCGGTAGAGCACTTCCTGGGCTTTATCCGGGAAGGCAATTTCCCCTACAATGATGATGTGCTGACTATCATTGGTTATCTGGCTTACGATCTGGGGCAGCAGCTCTTTAGCCCGGTGGATGTGGCCGGCTGGCCCGGCAACCGGAGCTGGATCGACAGCAGCAGCCTGACGGGGCGCTGGCAGGGCATGGATTACTTCCTCTATTTGCTATATCAAAACGCGCCACAAACATTGGTGCAGCTCGCCAAAGGCCTGAGCGGCAACTCCAACGACCCGGCAGAGGTGGCCCAGGCAATCGTCGACCACTTCCTGCCCAACGGCCTGGATACCGCCGAAGCCTACGAGCGGGCCACCATCGTATTGAAATGGGAAGTGCCCCAGAATTATTACGACAACGGTTGGTGGAATCTCGATTGGGAAACCATTCCCATACAGGTGGTCTTCCTGTTGCAGCATATCGCCCGCCTGCCCGAATTCCAATTGGCTTAACCCTCAAACTTTGACAAAGCATGTGCAATCACGATAAAAAAAACCATCCGCGCCACGGCAGCGCCATCGAGCATGGCCAGGCGCATGAGCAGGACCACCAGATGTGGAGCCGGCGCATGTTCATTCGCAACCTCGGTATTGCTGGTAGCGTCTCTCTGATGTTGGGTAAAATGCCCATTACGGCCATGGCCAGTTCTCCACTGGCATGGGCGCTGGCGAACTCAGAAAATAACGAACGCATCCTCGTCCTGGTCCGCCTGAAAGGCGGTAATGACGGCCTGAACATGATTATTCCGGTTTTTGACTACGGAACTTACCAGGCCAACCGCCCGGGTATCGGCATCCCTCTGGCGCAGATCACCAACCTCAACAATGAGTTTGGCATCCCCAACTCAATGGCGGATGTAATGCCTTTGTGGCAAGACGGCCGCATGAAAGTAGTCAATAGCGTAGGGTATCCGGATCAAAACCTGTCGCATTTCCGTTCTGCCGACATCTGGGCTTCCGCCAGTGACGCCAACGTGGTGGAAGATTCCGGCTGGCTGGGCCGTTTTCTGGAAGGACAGTTCCCCGATTACCTGACCAACCCGCCTTCCGTTCCCCCTGCGATACAGATCGGCGGCTCCGGCAATCTGATCTTCAATAATTCGGACGCCATCAATATGGGCGTCATCGTGGATGACCCCAACGCACTGTACGAGATCGCTCAAAACGGCCAACTTTACGACACCACCAACCTCCCGGAATGCTACTACGGTGATCAATTGGGATATCTTCGGACCATCGCCAACAGCACTTTCCGGTACGCAGAAGCTATTTCTCAGGCCTACGATGCCTCCACCAATGCTGCGGCTTATGACAATGGCTTTGCCCAGCAACTGGCGCTGGTGGCCCGCCTGATCAAAGGCGGCCTGGGCACCAGGCTCTATATGGTCACCCTGGACGGATTCGACACCCACGCCGGGCAAAATAATATACACCCCAATCTGCTCAACACCCTGGCCAAAGGCATGAAAGCTTTTTACGATGACCTGGGCGTTGGAGGCTTCGCTAAGGATGTGCTCAGTATGACGTTCTCGGAGTTTGGCCGCCGGCCGGAACAAAACGCCTCTGGTGGCACCGACCATGGGGCCGCCGCGCCGCTCCTGCTGTTCGGCGAAGGCCTCAATGGCAACGGCATTGTTGGTGAAAATCCCGACCTGCACAACCTGGATCCAAACGGCAACCTGCAGTTCAGCACCGATTTCCGGCAGGCCTACGCAACCTTGCTGGAGTATTGGTTGTGTGTAGATGCCGATACGGTGGACGGTGTGCTTGGCCAAAGCTTCACGAGAATGCCGGAACTGGGGCTAGATTGCGCCCCTACACCTGTTTTTGAACCACTGGCTTTACAACTTAAGCATTGGGCAACCTACGAAGGCGGGCAGGTGGGCATCTACTACATACTCCCAGAAGGCATGCCGGTACAGGTGCAGATCTTTAATATGCTGGGGCAGCCGGTAGCTACCTTATTCAATGGCTACCAGCCGGCAGGGCAACACCGCCATGTCTTCCATGCTGACCGGGCCAGAATAACCGCCGGATATTACGTGTATAGTATTCAGGCAGGACGGCAGGTGTTCAGCCAGAAATTGAGGGTGGCAAGGTAACAATCGCTGGAAGCCATAGCACAATCGGGAATGCGAGAATGCGAGAATGCGGGAATGCGGGAATGCGGGAATGCGAGAATGCGAGAATGCGAGAATGCGGGAATGTAAGGATTTCAGGATTAGCTCATTTTTGCATTTTCGCATCTACACCTGCTCTTAGACAGCTCCCTTGGGCTTGGGCCGGAATACGAAGTACAGGCCTGCCAAAAAGAAGGGGATACACAACAATTGCCCTGTGGTGAGCACATTTCCAAATGCCGTTTCAAATCCACCCTGGCTGGTTTTAAAGAACTCCAGGGTGAAACGGACGACACCAAGAACCAGCATCAGGAACAGGCCAAACATACGGCCCAATTTCTCTTTGGCGGGCGTCTTCCAGTAGGCCCAGTACAAGATGAAGAAACAAAGGAGATAACTCAAAGATTCATACAACTGCACCGGGTGGCGAGCTGGCACCTGAGCGATATCGACGCAATAGGCCCCTTTGGGGGATTGCGCGACCTCCATACATTGCTGTCCAACCCGATCAATGCAGGCCTGGCACCGTTCCCACAAATCCGTTTCATGCTTTGGAAAGCGGAAGCCCCAGGAGGCCGTAGTGGGTTTGCCAACAATTTCTGAGTTCATCAGATTACCCAGGCGGATGAAAAAGGCAGCCAGCGCAGTGGGCACCACTACCTTGTCCAGTATCCAAAGTACGGATCTTTTAGCTCTGCGCGCCGACCAGACCCAAAGTGCGATAATGATGCCAATAGCACCGCCGTGGCTGGCCAGCCCTCCTTTCCAGACAGCCGGTATTTCAGCCAGGTGTTTGGAGTAATAATCCCACTCATAGAAAAAAACATGGCCCAGGCGGGCGCCCAGAACGGCTCCGACAACCATGGCGATAAAGACCTGGTCGAGCCATTCTTCCGGGGCTTTTTCCGCACGGAACATTGCTCGGACCATATATAAGCCCACGAGGAAACCAGCGGCAAAAAGCAAGCCATACCAGCGGAGGGTAAGCGGCCCGAGGTGGACAATTTCAGGGGAGGCATTCCAGGTAATGTAGGAAAGAATAGTCAACATGGTTCAGGATTTTCCGGCGACCTCAATATTAGGCATTGTTCACCGGAAAACCCCAGCCAGCGGGCATTTTTTTCTGATTTAGCTATTCTCCTTCGGTGGTGGAGGCGGGCTGCCCAAGCCCGAAGGCCGGCTGGAACGCGAATCCAGCACCGCGATGGCATAACGAGGGCCCCCTTTCCTGCTTTCCTTGATGATATACTGCTGGAAGCTGGCAAAAGCCTTTTCGGGAAGGATGAGGTAGTGGGCGCGGCCGGTAAAGGGAATATCCTCCTGCAAGTAGCCTGGGTTGAGCCGGTACAATTCCGTTGGGGAAAGTTGGCAATGCCGGGCAATATCCGCCAGGTGGAGCGTACTGTGGATCTTGAAAACACGGAAAGGTTTTTGAAAACGGCCGTGTGATGCCGGCTCCAATCCATATCGTGCATAATCCCGCCCTGTATAGATTGTCGCGATCAAGGCCGGCAAATATCGTTGGGTTTGGAGGGGCAACAGATGCTGAATATCCCAGAAATTGTCGCAGCCGGTCCGGCGCAGAGCCCTGCGCACCCTCCCCGCGCCGCAATTATAAGCAGCCAGCGCCAGCGACCAGTCGCCAAAATCGTCAAAAAGCTGCGACAACATCTTTACGGCTGCTTCCGTAGAGCGGAAGGGGTTCATCCGTTCATCCAGGTAGTCATTGGCCTGAAGATGGTAGTGTTCGGCAGTGGCCGGCATAAATTGCCAAAGGCCGACAGCCCCTACGCCTGATTCAGCCTCCGGCCGGAGACGGGATTCCAGTAGTGGAATATATTTTAGTGCTTCCGGAAGGCCATTGGCATGGAGGTAATATTCAAAAATGGGGAAATAGAGCGCCGTCCGGCCCAGCATGCGTTCGGTTTCCCGCCGGCCACGGCGGAGGTAGCCATCCAGTTGATTTTGAACTTCCGGATTGTACTCCACCTCGAAGGGGAACTCCATTTGGAGCAAGCGCACTGGAATATTGAAGGAAAGTTCCTGATCCCAGTCTGTTCGATTCATTCCATCTGGAGTAGAAGAAAGGGAAGTGGCTTGCAGCCCTATTGTCAGCAGAGCGAATGTGGTGGTAGTCCAAATGGTTCTCATAGATGTGCAATTTTTTTTTAACTGAGGTTTAGTCGTTTGGTTGTACGGAGCCATTCGGAATTTGTTAACCCCTTTAGGGTATTTTTTCGAAAAAAGCACTGGGAAAGAATCAAAAAATAAAATAAAAACAGGAACAACCTTCTGGTAGCATACATGCTAAACTGTGCACGTTTTTTTTTAAAAAAAGCAGGCCCTGCTGCGATATCGCAACAGGGCCTGCCAGCGTGTAATTTTTTGAACCGCTTCTTAGGGTTTAGCGGCATAACTCATATCCGGGAGGAAAACCATCAACTCCTGGTTAACGAAAATTTCGGGATGGGAAAGATGGTTCCAACGCATGAGGTCGGCAGTAGTGATCCGAAATCTTCGGGCCAGGCCTTCAATCGTTTCTCCGGGGCCAACCACATAGCTGACCTCGTAGAAGTTCGGATAAAGTAAAGCGGGGTCAATGTTTTGATTAGTCCGGCGAACATTGACGTAGTTGCGGAATTTACCCATGGCCGGCACAGGCAGCAACAGGAAATTGCCTCGGGCGCTCTTCGGAATTAATGCGCTGCGGTAGCTGGGGTTCAACGCCTTAATCTCCCGGATACTCACACCACTGGCGTAAGCGATATCGCTAAAGGAGAAGGAATCGTACACCTTCATAGCCCGGATGCCAGTTTCCATGCCAGACAAGCTGGGCTGCAGGCCATGATCAGAGTAAAAGGTTGCGATGTAGGCCGCAGCAATGAAACGGGGAACGTAATTTTGGGTCTCCAGCGGAAGGTATCCTTTGAGTTCCCAGAAATTGCGA
Organism: Lewinellaceae bacterium; assembly: GCA_020636215.1. GTDB lineage: Bacteria > Bacteroidota > Bacteroidia > Chitinophagales > Saprospiraceae > JACJYE01. The sequence goes on along the minus strand of JACJYG010000012.1, from coordinate 175,721 downwards.
CAACCGGCATTCCGAATGGCGCTGTTCACCCGCGCCGGCCCACAGTTGTAAGCAGCCAGCACAAGTTGCCAGTCGTTGTATTGTTCGTACAATGCTGACAGCATCTTGACTGCAGCTTCCGTAGAGCGGTAAGGATCAAAGCGTTCATCTACAAACTCGTTGATTCTTAGCCGGTACTGTCTTGCCGTTGCCGGAATGAACTGCCACAGGCCGGCAGCGCCTGCACCCGAGCGGGCATCAGAATTTAGCGAAGTCTCTACAATAGGCAGATACTTCAATTCCTGAGGCAGGCCGTATAAGGCCAGGTAGTGTTCGAAAATGGGAAAAAGCAATGACGTGCGTCCAAGCATGGCTTCCGTGTCGCGAAAGCCATTGGTAGTGTACTCCTTAATGAGGCTGCGAACTTCCTCGTTGTACCTAGGTTCAACAGGGATTTTCAGTTGCGCCAGCCGTCCTTTGATGTCCCCTTCATCATTGGCGGGCAGTCGGAGTTCAGTTTCTGTGCGTGCGTTGAGGGGAAACGCGGTTTTGTTTGTTGTTGCAATTGAGCAGCAGGCTGCTATCATAGCAACAATTGTCCATGGGATTTTCATCAGATATTGGTTTTTGCATTATGCGATGCCATAAGCGGGAATTGTTCCCGCGCAAGCAAGGGGAAATGCAACAATCGGGTTTCTACTCTTCTTTTTTTTCGTACAAACTCTTGAATATCAGGGCTTACAAGCCCAACTCTCTTCTTTTTCTGACGCAAAGCTAGTTGCTTTTGCCGTAAAAGTCAACGATTTTGGAGGAAGCCCCCCTTTTATGGGGCCTGCTGGCCTGAGTATTGGGTTGGGTGGCCATTTGGCCTGTTCGGTAGCTAAGCCTGAAAAAACGGCCTGCTGTAATTAGTTTTGATTGTTAGAAAATTTTTCTACCCCATCTAGGGTAGATCGCCGAATATATATCTGCCGGTGGATTTAGGAGCCCCGCTAGTTTGACGAGTGTTAAAGAAATCTTAAAGTTTTGTTAAAAAGAAGCATGCTGCTGCCAAATTCATGCTTTTTGTCCTTCCTTTTCCCAGTATAAGACAATAATCCCCGGCCGGATGAACCGGCAAAAATGGGCTTTAAAAAATGGTGTCAACTATGCAGGTCAAAATACATGCGTTTGGAATTGCCAGGGATATTCTGGGCGGCAGCAGCCTTTCTATCGAAATGCCGGAACAGGCTACGGTCGCACAGCTGAAAGCCCGATTGTGCCAGGATTTCCCCTCCTTTGAAAAGCTGGCGTCACTAGCCGTTGCCCTGAATACCGAATACGCTTCCGACTCTCAGATAATTGGCGCAGGTGATGAAGTGGTGATTATTCCTCCGGTTAGTGGTGGATGAGCCCTTACTCTTACGCTCCTGAATAAAATAAGCCCCCCACCTGCGCGCATCCTGGGAAAATATTTAACTTTATTCCTTCCAAAGTTCCCCCTCCCTGGACATAGATACATCCGTTGTTTCAAAATTCTCTTTTTTTGTTTTTAAGCGCTATTTGGGCCCTGGAAGCCTTGCTGCCCACTTTTCAGGCGGAGCTAACTCCGCGAGTGACAGCTGAACAAGCTAGTTGTACTACTATGAGAACAATTTTTATGCACCTCGTCTTTCTGATGGCCACTTCCCCACTCGGAGCGCAATCAGCCTTGCCCGTGGCTGCCGGGCAGCACCAGAACCAGGCCGCATCTTTACTGCTCAGCGGCGAACTGGAGGCGGCCCTTCAGGAACTGGAGGCGGCCGCAGCCCTTTACAAAAGCAGTACGGAATGGGAGCAATATTTCTCTTGTCTGAATCAGATCACGAGCACCTACCTGGAGATGGGCCAGTTGGAAGACGCCAAACGTATGGCTAAAAAGGCCCTTTGGGAAAGTATCGAGAAATTGGGCCGGGACAATAACGAGGCCGCCAGGGCGGCGCATAAGTTGGGAGAGGCCTACAGCATTGCGGGCCGACATGAAAGCGCACTGGAATCCCATCGGCTGGGATTGATGATCCGCAGAAAACTATTCGGCGAGAACCATCCGGAGTTGGCGGATTCTTACGACTGGATAGCCAAAGCTTATATCGCCATGCAGGCTTATGACAAAGCCGAGGAGTATTTCCAGAAGTCGAGGGCGCTTAGAGAATCGGTGCTGGGTAAGGAACAGGCGGAGGTCGCTACATCTTATTACCTGCTGGGAGACCTGGCCGCCACCCGGCAGGAATCGGAGGCGGCTCTCAACTATCACCAAAAAGCATTGGCCATCCGGAAGAAAAGCCTGGGGCCAAACCACCCTGATGTCGTTCAATCTCTTGCCCGCCTGGGAGCGCTCTATGAACAGAAGGGCGACCAGAAAACCGCCGGCTTGCGCTACGCAGAAGCAGTGGCCATCTGGCGGCAAGGCAGCCCCGTACACCCGGAAGCCATTGCCGGAGCCCTTAATTTTCTGGCCGCAACCGCACTGGAAAATGGCCAATTGGAGGCCGCCATTCAATTGGCCCGCCAGGCTTCCGTCCTACCGGAAAGGGCGGAGCCTTCTTCTTCTAATGAACTGGGCGCCGCCTTTCTGCTAAATGGAGCCCCGAAAGAAGCCATCCCCTATTTTGAAAAAGCAATCCGTAGAAAAGACAACCACAATACAGCCGCTTACTTTCATCAACTGGTGGTAGCATACCGCCTTGCAGGTTTACCTCTCGAGGCAGGCTCCCGCTCAGAAGATTACCTCGAATGGGTAAGCCGGCAAAACGAACCGGGCGCTCTTATCCGAACGGACGCCTATTTGCAACGGGGATATTGCCTGCTCCAGCAGGGGGCTATCCCACAGGCGCTGGATTACCTGGAGAAAGGACTTCGGGATGATTCGGCCCCTGCCCAATGGAAACAGGAAGGCTACCTCGCTATCGGGGAAGGCTATCGACAACAACGGGATCAATTGGCTGCCATTCAGGCTTTCCGGCAGGCTATCGAGGCTGGACAACAGCAGGGGGCTGCTCTTTTTTTGCGTTTTGAAGCGCTCCTGGCCCTGGCTGAGGCTCATAGCGCCCTGGCATCCCAGGACAGAAACACCCTCGATAATCTCGAAGCGGCCCTCGAGGCTGCCGGGGAGGCCGACAAAATCCTGGAGGAATTATGCCAACAGCCTTTAGCTATCCATCAACTCCAGCGAATTCAACAACAACAAAGGCTATTCTATGAACTGGCCATCCAGGCCTGCTTCAGCCTAAACCAGCAGAACCAGCAGCTGGCCTACCGCCAAAAGGCTTTTTACTTTGCCGAACGCAGTAAACAACTGGATCTTTGCCTGCCCCTTCTCCTTGCTGGCGACATCAATTTCTTCAGGGCGCCAGCTCCATTGTTAGAGGAAGAGGCCGCCTGCCGGCGCCTTATCCCCAGCCTGTCCAATCAGTTGGAAATGGGCCTTTTATCGGGAAAAATGGAGGAGCAAACACTGCAAGAACTGGAGGCCTGCGAAGTCCGATATGAAACGGTGCTTGAGGCTTTACGCCGGCAGGCGCCTATTTATGTCCAGTTGAAATACCATCCATTATCTGCTGATATAAATGCGCTCGAGGGCCTGTTGAATAGCCGCAACGCTTTGCTATATGCCTATTTTTTCGGGAAAGAGCATCTCTACATCTTTTTTGCCAATGGGAAGGAGTTGCTCCTCTTTCGGCATCCGGTGAAGGAAGACCTTGCCAGCTCCCTTTCCCTTTTCTCCAATATACACCAGGAAAGGCCTGCGGCAGGGAAAACCAGCACCTCTGTTTCGGAATTCCCGGCCCTGGCCTACACGCTTTTTCGGAAACTGTTTCCAATCAAACCAACAGCCCGGCCAGAAGCCGCGCCTCCTCAATTATGCATCCTGCCCCATGGGCCTCTGGAACTCTTTCCGTTTGAATCGCTACTGACGGAAGCTGCCGGACAGCGGCGATTACCCGATTTACCTTATCTGGGTGCACAGTATCATTTGACTTACAACTATTCAGCCAATGCCTTGATGGAAGCAAGTTATGAGCATTCCATTGCCGCTCCTGATCCATTCCAGGCATTTCTTATACAAATGAAATCTGCCCCAAAGGCCCTTCCGGCCAACACTAACGCACAGAACAGTATGATTGGCGATTTTGATGCTATTGCTGAGATGTGGGTGAAAAATGGGGGTGGCAAGATTTGGGAAGGCGGGCCATCCGGAGAACGTACTTTTCGACAAATGCCCAAAGGCGGGGCTTTGATGATAGCCCTCCCTACCGTTTTGACGGCTAACCCTTTGGACTCCTATCTGATATTATCCCCAGCTCCGGATACCCTTTTCGACAATCTCCTCAACCTGAAAGAGCTGTATGGAATGGAGGCCACGGCAGAACTGGCTTTCTTCGCTTCTCTGACGGAGCAGGACAGCAGCACGACTTCAGGCTGGGCGCATCTGGCCCAGGCGCTCGCATATAGTGGTTGCAATAGCCTGGTGCTCCATCGGTGGGGCCAACCAGGGCCGCCTTCCGAAGGACTCCTGCAATCATTCCTGGATAATTATCAATCCGGCGCTACTCTTCCCGTGGCGTTACAGGCTGCCCGCCAGGCTTATCTCAGGCAGCAAGAGTCAATGCCGGAGAAAGCGCACCCATATTATTGGGCAGGGTATATGCACATTGGAGCGCCAATACCTATCCGGCAGCATTTGCCAATTTCTCCCTACTTCATCGTTGGAGCGGTAGGCGTGCTCATTCTCATCGGTTGGTGGGCCAGGCGATAAACCCCAGATGCTCTCTTGGGTTATTGATCATAGTCATGCAACCCCAGGTCTTCAATTAGGTTGATCAGCTTATCGCCATATTGTTTGTCGGTGGCGTAACCAGCCTTCTTCAGGCCATACGACCACCCTTTGTAATCGGTGTGCTTTAAATTGAACAGGCTGTTGTATCGGCTATTCCGTTGCAGCAACAGGCTGTGGGCGCGGTAGCTTTCCCAGGCGCTCTTGTATTTGCGGAAGAAATCTTTGTGGCTGTCATCCGTGAAATTGCTGCAATGTCCTTTTTTACAAGTGCGGGAGAAACACTTTATTCCGAAGTGGTTGTTGTTGTGCGTGGCCAGCTTACTCTCTCCAACATTGCTCTCCAGAAGCCCCTGAGCCAGTGTAATGCTGGCGGGGATCCCGAATTTTTCCATCTCCGTTTGGGCTACTTTGGAAAATCGCCGGACATATTGCAGCTGCTTTCGGCGTTTTTCCACCTTCAAGGCCTCCGATTCCGACCCGCCGAGCCCCTTGTTCTCATTGGTGAGATTGGAATAAGTATTGGCCAGGTTGCTAACGTTGGCGGGTTTTTCGTTGCGCACCGGAATGGGCCCGGCCTTTTGGGCCCTGGCGGGAGAAGGCCCGGGCTCAAGTAAAGACACATTGGCAGGGCGAGCCGCTACCGTCAGGCTTTCTTCTGCCGGATCAGCCAGCCAGATGGCTGCCGCCGGAATGTTGCTGAACTGAAGGTCGATGGCCAGGTCTTTTTGATAAACCAGATAGGCCGCTGCGCCCAACAGGGCAGCTTTTAGCCAGTATTTCTGCAACCCCTGGCTTATTTGCCGGCTGGCTTCCTGGGCAATGTTGCGGGCAGCGGGTAAAGGTCTCTCAGCCATGATGCTATGTTTTTGTTTTAAAAGAAGAATGTGTTAGATCAAATGTAAAACTTTTTGTTGTTTATTGCAATTAAACCAACTTTTTGTTTCTGTTTTTTCACCCTAACTACCTCCGCCTTCCATCGAAAAACCGGATAGTATTTTGTAAATCAAATGCTTATAACAATTCTTTAACAGCCTCCTGAACTCGATAAATTTGGAAAAAGTTGGAATAGTCACCTGCCTCGCACTACCTTTGCATCAATTTTTCAAAAACGCATACGAATGATGAAGAAAATCCTCTTATTGTCCGCTTTCGTTGCCCTGGGGGTAGTTGTATCTTCTGCTCAGAAGTACGGCCATATGAACTTTGGCTCACTCGTTTCTTCCCTGCCGGAAACAGAAGCAGCAGATAAAGAGCTGGAAGCTTACCAGAAGCAGTTGGTTGCTAAAGGTGAGGAAATGGCAAAATCCTGGCAGGAAAAAGCTAAGGGGTATGGACAGAAGGTTCAATCCGGCGAAATAGCGCCGATTGAGCAACAAAAACAACAAGCCGCCTTGGAAAAGGAACGCGATGATATCCTTGCCTATCAGCAAGAGGTTACTCAAAAGGTTCAGGAGAAAAGGCAGGAACTCTTGAAGCCGATCATTGACAAGGCCGAAGCCGCTATCAAGGAAGTAGCGAAGGAAAACGGCTATCTCATGATATTCGACACCAGCGTTTTTAATTCCATCCTGTTCGCTCAGGATACGGATGATGTATTGCCGCTGGTAAAGGCTAAACTCGGAATAGAGTAAGTGGCTTTTAAGAAACAGAATAACGGGCCTGTTCCTGAGATTGCCGGCACAGGCCCGTTATTATTTCCTCCATCTTACCTTCTGCTTCAGCTGGATAAAGCTGTTGACAGAATTATTATCGACCACCCCGATCAGCCTGCCTTGCTCAAATACCGGGAGCAATTGGTAACTTTTCCATTGCATTCTGGGAAAGATGGCCTTCAAAGAATCGGAGGCCAATAGCGCTTCATAGCGGGTGTTCGCCAGTTGTCCCACTGAAAGCTCCCCAGCAGCGCCATCTTTAGCCGCTTCCACCAATTCCTTTTCCGGTAACACGCCTATCAGGTTTTGCCACTCATCAAACACGAGGAAATCTTTCTCCATACCCTGCCGGTATTGCTCGATAGCCAGAGGTATCGGATCGTTGGTGTAAAGGCGGGTGAACTGGCGGCGCGTCACATCTCCTACAGTATAATGGCCCAGCAAACCGTCGAGTTTAACCATGCGGTATTCACTGGCGGCTGTCATGAACACGAACACACCAATAAGCGCAGTGATCGGACTCATACTCCAGATGCCATAGCCGGCCAGAAGAACCGCAAATCCCTGGCCGATATAGGAAGCGATCCGGGTAGCCCGAAGCCTGCCCAGGCGGATCGACAGCAAGGCCCGCAACACCCGCCCGCCGTCCATCGGAAAGGCCGGAAGCAGGTTGAAGACGGCCAGAACGATATTGACGATGATCAGCAGGAACAAAAATTCGTAAACCGGTGATATGTCATAAGAAAAGGCATTGCTGTTGGGATAGAATAACGCATAGAAATAATTGAAGAACTGACGCCGGCTCTCTCCGGACGCCAGCAATGGGACTATCGATAGCACCAGACTGATGCCGATGTTGACCAACGGGCCGGCAATGGCGACCATGAACTCCTGCCAGGGCTTTTCAGGCAGGCGGTCCAGCCGGGCTACCCCCCCGATGGGAGACAGGATGATATCCCTGGTTTCCACACCGTAACGGCGGGCGGTGAGCGCATGGCCAAATTCGTGCAGGACCACACAGCCGAAAAGCGCCAGTACCAGCAGCGCATAGCTCCCCATCGACCACCAATCCAATGATTCGGTAGAACCGACGTAGAACACCCATCCGAATATTAGCACGAAAGACCAGTGAACCTGCACTGGAATGCCGAAAAATTTTGCAATCTGGAATACTCCTTTCATTCAATTCGTTCTATAAAACTTTGAAACGACCAGTTTCTTGATCGCCATTGAAATACTACAAACACCAAAAAGGGTTGTGTGGTTGGGGAATTAAAAGGAATCTGTGATAGGCGCTATATGAAACATGAGTCATCGTGAATTTTGAGCCCCCAATCAGCGATTCTATTCCTGCCCGCCGCTGGCAGCAGGCGGGGATACTCCTCAAAGCCCGCATACGGGCTTTGAGGATACTTTGGCCCTGCGGGCCGTTGATACTATGGATGAGGAGGCTCCACAACAAAAAGAACTTTAATGGGCGGCTTCTCTCATCAATAGCATCAACTTAGTATCCCTGCCGGCCTGCGGCACAGCAGGCGGGCTCCGCCGATCAGGCGTAGTATCGGCCCCGGCCCGAATGGGCAGGGGCCGAGCATCTTCCGGGATATTCTACGAAAATTCGGGATGATCCATGTTCTCCTTCCTTCCCTCCGGGCAATACCGCTATATTTTATGCTCCATGGAGTTACTGAAAATCGGGAGATAGAGCTGTCCTTCGAGAATACTGCGGGAGATGACGATGCGCTGTATCTCGGAAGTCCCTTCATAGATCTGCGTGATCTTGGCGTCCCGCATCAGGCGCTCGACGTGGTATTCTTTTACAAAGCCATAGCCGCCGTGGATCTGTACCGCCTCGACGGTGTGCCGCATGGCCACTTCTGAGGCGTATAGCTTAGCCATAGCACTGGCGGTGTCGTAGTCCATGCCCTGGTCTTTCATCCAGGCCGCCCGGTAGACCATCAGTTTAGCCGCTTCGATCTCGGTGGCCATATCGGCCAGCTTAAAGGCGATGGCCTGGTGTTTGCTGATGGGCTTGCCAAAGGCTTCGCGCTGCTTGGAGTATTCCAGCGCCAGCTCGTAGGCGCCACCGGCGATGCCCAATGCCTGGGCGGCAATGCCGATGCGCCCGCCCGCAAGGGTCTTCATCGCGAATTTGAAGCCAAAGCCATCGTCGCCAATGCGGTTCTCTTTCGGCACTTTCACATCCGAATACATAATGGTATGGGTATCCGAAGAGCGGATGCCCAGTTTTTCTTCCTTGGCGCCTATGCTTACCCCATCCCAGGAGGTTTCGACCAGCAAGGCATTGATGCCGCGGTGGCCGGCTTCCGGGTTGGACTGGGCGATGACGATGTGCAGCTGGGAGGTGCCGCCGTTGGTGATCCAGTTCTTGGTGCCGTTCAGCAGGTAGTAGTCTCCCATATCTTCAGCGGTGGTGCGCTGATGGGTAGCGTCGCTGCCGGCTTCCGGTTCGGAAAGGCAGAAAGAGCCGATCCATTCCCCGCTGGCCAGTTTGGGCAGGTATTTGGCCTTTTGTTCTTCGGTGCCGTAAGCTTCGATCCCCCAGCAGACCAGGGAATTGTTGACTGACATGATGACCGAGCAGGAACTGTCCACTTTAGAGATCTCCTCCATGGCCAGTACGTAGGAAAGGGTGTCCATACCGCCGCCGCCATATTCCGGGGAAGCCATCATGCCCAGGAAGCCGAGTTCCGCCATCTGGCGCACTTGCTCGGTGGGATATTGCATTTTGGAATCGCGTTCGATGACGCCGGGCTTAAGTTCTTTCTGGGCGAATTCGCGGGCAGCTTCCCGCACGGCCAGTTGCTCTTCGTTCAGTTCAAAATACATGGGCAGATTATTTGGTTAAGGCTGGTAGTAGCTATGAAATTTCGGCAGCGAAATTACGCTAAATTTGGGAAAAGGGAAAGTTTCATGAATGAGGAAGAGATAAAAATGCTAAGCAGCCCTTTTTCCAAGCCCTGCCTGTATTCTTGGAATCCCATCAATTTTCCACCCAAAAATCCCTATCTTTGTGCGCTGAAAATTCAAGCATATGACAATTTCACTGAACTGGCTCAAAGACTATCTCGATATCGATCTCAGCCCGGAAGAAGTGTCCGAAATACTGACCGGCCTGGGGCTGGAAGAAGAAGGCATGGAAAAGGTGGAAACCATCAAGGGCGGCCTGGAAGGCGTCGTGGTGGGCCATGTGGTGGAATGTGGCCGACACCCCAATGCCGATAAACTTTCTCTGACCAAAGTGGACGTGGGCCAGGGCGGGGAACTGCTCAGCATCGTCTGCGGCGCACCCAATGTCGCCCAGGGGCAAAAGGTGATGGTAGCCCTGGTCGGGACAACCCTGTATCCCATTGGCAGTGAAGAACCGCTTACCCTGAAGCGCACCAAAATCCGCGGAGAACTGTCGGAAGGCATGATCTGCGCCGCCGATGAGCTCGGCCTGGGCGAAGACCATAGCGGCATTATCGTTCTGCCCGATGACGTAGCCATCGGCACACCCGCCAAAGCATATTACAAAGTTGAATCCGACTACGTCTACGAAATCGGCCTGACCCCCAACCGCTCCGATGCGACCAATCACCTCGGCGTGGCAAAAGACCTGGCGGCTTACCTGAAAATCAACCGCGGCCATAGCGGACAGCTTAAGCTCCCTTCTGTGGACGCCTTCCGGCCCGACAACCACAGCCTGCCCGTAGAAGTGGTGGTGGAAACCCCGGAGGCCTGCCCACGGTATGCCGGCGTCACGATCAAAGGCATCAAAGTAGGCGAATCACCGGACTGGCTGAAAAACCGGCTGCGCGCCATTGGCCTGCGGCCGATCAACAATATGGTGGATATCACCAACTTCGTGCTCCATGAACTGGGGCAACCGCTCCATGCTTTCGACCTGGCGGCGGTCAATGGGCGCAAGGTCATCGTGAAGGCCCTGCCCAAAGGCTCCAGGTTCACTACGCTGGATGAAGTAGAACGGGAACTGACAGGAGCCGACCTCATGATCTGCAACGGCAAAGAAGAAGGCATGTGCATCGGTGGGGTGTTCGGTGGTATCGGTTCCGGCGTCAAGGAAACGACGACGGATATTTTCCTGGAATCTGCTCATTTTAACCCGACCTGGATTCGCCGCACCAGTATGCACCACAACCTGCGCACTGATGCAGCCAAGGTCTTTGAGAAAGGCAGCGACCCCAACGTCGTCCTCTACGCCCTGAAGCGCGCCGCCTTGCTCATGAAGGAACTCGGCGGCGGGGAGATCGCCAGCGAGATCGTAGATATCTATCCTCAACCGATCAAACCAGCGGCCGTAACCGTCAAATACGCACACATCGGCCGGCTGATCGGTATTACCATTCCCCGGACGGAGATCCACCGCATTCTGGATGCCCTGGAAATGGAAATACTTTCCGATGGAGAAGAATCCTTCACAGTGGCGGTGCCGACCAATAAATCTGATGTGACGCGCCAGGCGGACGTTATCGAAGAGATCCTCCGCATCTATGGCTATGACAAAGTGCCCATTCCGGAGCAGGTCAAGACCAGCATTAATATCGCCCCGCAACCCGACCCCAATGAATTGCGCAACATTATTGGGGATTACCTGGCCGCCAACGGCTTCCAGGAGATGATGGCCCTGTCGCTGTCGCAGTCCCGCTATTACAAAAAGGTAGTGGCCGGGCTGGCAGACGAAAAGCTGGTTTACATCAACAACACCTCCAATGTGCACCTCGACATCATGCGGCCCGATATGCTGATCAGCGGGCTGGAGGCATTGGCACACAACCAGAACCGGCAGCAGATGGACCTCAAGTTGTTCGAATTCGGCCGCATTTACCAGCATGGATCGGACGGCATCCTGGAGCAGCGCCGCCTGAGCCTCTTTCTGGCCGGAGCGCGCTGGGCGGAAACCTGGCTCGAGAACCGCAAAGGCGCAGCAGATTATTACACCCTGAAATCCCTCACCGATAATGTGTTGAAACGGCTCGGGCTGAGCGGCTATCAGGAAAGCACCATTCAGGAGGAAACTTTCGCCTTCGGCATCCAATACCACCGTGGCGCACAAATATTGGTGCAATTCGGTAAAGTGTCGCCCCGCATTAGCCGGGAAATGGGCCTGCGCGGCGAAGTCTTCTATGCCGATTTCAATTGGGACGCCCTGGTTAAAGCTGCCGGTAAGAGCAAAATAGAGTTCCAGGAACTTAACAGGTTCCCCACGGTGCGCAGGGATTTGGCCATGGTTATTGAAAATTCCGTAAAATTTAGTGATATTGTGGCGATTGCCCGGAAAATTGGTAAAAAACTGATTCGGGACATTAACCTGTTCGACGTTTACGAAAATGAAGCGCAGTTAGGCACTGGTAAAAAATCCTATGCCGTGAGCTTTATCTTCGAAGACCCGGCCAAGACGCTTAGCGACAAGGATGTAGACAAAGTGGTGCAGCAACTGATCAAAGAATATGAGGCGCAACTTGGGGCGTCTATTAGGCGTTAATTTGGCAGAAGAAAACCCGAAAATCCAAAAACTCAGGTACAAAATCCCAAAATGAACCTATCTGAGCAAATTGACAGCATAGAACTCAAAATCCGGCAGCTGGTATCACAAATGGAGCGTATCCAGCACGAAAATACCGCGCTGCAGGACGAAAACAAACAGTTGAAAGCAGAGTTGGACCGCCAAAAGGGGGTGTCCAATGCTTTAAAAGATAAACTCGAAAACACGCAGCGGGTAGTGGACTCGCAGCGAAATGGAAAAACGGAGCAGTCAGAAAAGCTGAGGGAACAGCTTGATCAATACATCCACGAGATCGATAAATGTATCGAGTGGTTGCACAAGCACTAAAGCAAAAAGAGGCGTGCAGGATCAGGAACCTAAAAATATTACTGTTTTAATTGCCGGTAGGCCCTATCCGCTTAAAATAAATGAAGCGGACGAGCCCGCCATTCGCAGGATCGTTAAAGAGGTCAATGAAAAAGTGAACCGATTTCAGTTGACTTACACCAATAAGGATAAACAGGATTGCCTGTCGATGGCGCTCCTCACCTACGCGGTTGACCTGCAAAAAGCAAAACAGCTTCCTGCCAACGACCCTTCTCTCCCGAACCGGCTTTCAGAATTGGAAGCCCTGCTCGATAAAGTGCTGGCCTAAACCGCCATCAACAGCACCAGCCATTCCATTTCCTGCCCAATATTTTCGGCCCAACTACTCCTGCCCGTGCAGCTTGCTGCCGAAGGAAAGATTTTTGTTTGGACTTAACCGAAAATTGTTCATGACTAAAACAACAATAATATGGAAATAGGAATAGGCATTGCCATTGGCTTGCTCGTCGGGGTAATCATTGGCTATATTTTCTTACAAATGACGCTCAAACGATCTTATCAGAAAAAAGTGGATGAGATCAACGCCAAAACCGACCTGGAAGTGAAAGAGGCCCGGCTGACGGCCAAGCGTATCATTGATGAAGCGGAACTGAAGTCGGAAAACATCCTCTCCAACGCCGAGGCGAAAAATGAACGCATCAAGCAGAGAAAGATACAGGAGGCCAAGGAAAAGTTCAACCGGCTCCGGGCGGAGTTCGAAACCCATAAATCTGAACAACTCGTCGAGTTGAAAGACCGGGAAGTCGAGCTGAAGGCCCTCGATAGTGAAATGAAACTGAAGCATGAAAAGCTGGATGAACGCACCAAGGGCCTGGACGAACAGCAAGCAGAAATTGAACAGCGGGAGGCTGATGTCATTGCACTTCGGGAAAACCTGGAAAAACAACTGAAGATCGTCGCTCGCAAAAAAGAAGAGCTGGATACCGCCAATGAGCGCCACATCAAGGAATTGGAAAAAGTGGCCAACCTCAGCGAGGCCGAAGCTAAGGAACAACTCCTGGAAGCCGTGCGCGCCAAAGCAGAAACAGACTCCATGGCCATCGTTAAGAACAGTGTGGAACAAGCCAAGATAACGGCCAATAAGGATGCCAAGAAGATCATTATTCAAACGATCCAACGGATGTGCGCCGAGTACACCATCGAGAATACCGTTTCCGTCTTCAACCTGGATTCCGATGACCTCAAAGGCCAGATCATCGGCCGCGAAGGCCGCAATATCCGGGCATTGGAAGCAGCAACCGGCGCTGAGATCGTAGTAGACGACACCCCTGAGGCCATCGTCATCTCCAGCTTTGACCCCATCCGCCGCGAAGTGGCGCGCCTGGCCCTGAAGCGCCTCGTAGCCGATGGCCGCATTCACCCTGCCCGCATTGAAGAAGTAGTCGCCAAAGTGCGCAAGCAGCTCGATGAGCAGATCGTCGAAATCGGGGAGCGAACCGTAATCGACCTCGACATCCACGGCCTGGACCCCTACCTGGTCAAAATGGTCGGCCGCATGCGTTATCGCTCTTCCTACGGCCAGAACCTGCTGAAACACTCCATTGAAACGGCCAACCTCTGTGCTATTATGGCCGCCGAACTGGGCCTGACCCCCAAACAGGCCAAAATGGCCAAGCGGGCCGGCTTGCTCCACGACATCGGTAAAGTTGCTGAAGAAGAAACAGAACTGTCGCACGCCATCCTTGGCATGAAGCTGAGCGAAAAATACAAAGAACACCCGGCTGTCGTCAACGCCATTGGCGCCCACCACGATGAGGTGGAAATGAACAACATCATTTCGCCGATCGTACAGGCTTGCGACGCTATTTCCGGCGCCCGTCCCGGCGCCCGTCGCGAGATCCTCGAAAGCTACCTCAAGCGCATCGGCGAACTCGAAGACCTGGCTATGGCCCATGATGGCGTCCAGAAAGCCTACGCCATGCAGGCCGGCCGCGAGCTGCGGGTCATCGTCGAAGCTGAAAAGGTGACCGACCAGTACGCCGATGACCTTTCGTTCATGATCTCCCAGAAGATCCAGGATGAAATGCAGTACCCCGGCCAGATCAAAGTGACCGTTATCCGCGAAAAACGCGCCATCTCTTACGCGCGCTAAGCACGGATTAGGACTGATTATAGCTATTTACAGAAGCCACTTCGGGCCCCGGAGTGGCTTCTGATATTAAATCCATAAGGTTCTCAATGAAAAAATCAATTGCCCTATTCCTTGGCTTTGCCATCATACTGGCCGGCTGCCAGCCCTCCGAAAGGCAAAGCCGCCGTTCCGAAACAATCACCGTGGCCGTAGCCGCCAATGTACAATTCGCAATGGAGGAACTGGAAAGCGCATTTGAAGCGGAAAGCGGCATCGCTGTGGAAACGACTATTAGTTCTTCCGGTAAACTAACCGCTCAGATCCAGCAAGGGGCGCCTTACGATCTACTGGTATCGGCAGACATGAAATATCCAACAGCCCTGGTGGAAAGTGGTAAAGCCGTTTTGCCCGTAAGGGCCTATGGCTTCGGCGCACTCGTGCTATGGACACAAAATGAGCTGGAGCTAGAGGAAAACCCAGCGTTCCTGTTGCAGGACAAGATCAGAAAAATAGCCATCGCCAACCCCAGGAACGCCCCCTACGGGGAGCAGGCTATGCATTACTTTGAACATTACGGAATTGCGGAACAAGTGGCCTCTAAGCTGGTTTACGGAGAAAGCATTGCTCAAACCAATCAGTACATCCTATCCCATGCCGCCGATCTGGGGCTTACCGCCAAGTCGGTTGTCTTGTCTCCCGAAATGAAAGGCACAGGCAAATGGCTGGAAATTCCGGCGCAATCTTATGAGCCCATCGCCCAGGGAGTGGTCATTACAAGCTATGGGCAGAAGGTACACCCTGAAGCCAGCCGCCGGTTCTTTGAATTCCTGTTTTCCCCCAAAGCCAGAGTGATTTTGGAAAAGTATGGCTATGAGCTGCCGAAGGTTACTATTGGTTAGATACTATTGATGCTATTGATACTATTGATACTATTGATGCTATTGATGCTATTAGATGCGGGGGATGGATAATCCAAATCAGGGGCTAAATGCGCTGCCAGGAGCTACCGTAGAAATGCCCTCCTGATGTTTAGCCACTGATTCGGAAAACTTACCCTAATCCCACAGCATCTGCGGCCCCAAAGAAGCAGATACAACAATGCTTCGGATTGTTGACTTACCTTTTTTTCTAATGATTATGGCCATCCGTGACATGCTCGGCCTGCGCCTCATAGTCCATGCCACAAACGGGGCAGTTGCCAGGCTGATCGCTGCCACTGCCTTCACAATGCATAGGGCAAACGTAAGCAGAAGTATACTCTTTGCCTTCCCCGTGGGGCTTGGCGGAATCCATAGTAGCCGCATCGCTCTCATGGGTGTGAGCTTCACCATTATGCTCGTGAGTGTGCCCACCATTGCCGCCACAGGAGGCGAATCCCAGAGCAACTACGAAAAGTAAAAGAAATTTCAGTTTCATCCTTTTTAAATTTACTGGTAAATAATCTTGTTTAGGTCGGTCTTTAGGTCTTTAGGTCTTTAGGTCTTTAGGTCGGTAGGTCGTTAGGTCTGTAAGTGTTTAGGCCTTTAAGCCCAAGATCGACCTATTGACCTTTAGACCTTCAGACCTATTGACCTCCAGACCTATTGACCTTCAGACCTATTGACCTCCAGACCTTCAGACCTATTGACCTTCAGACCTATTGACCTCCAGACCTATTGACCTCCAGACCTTAAGACCTTCAGACCTTCTAACCTGCCCAACCTACCCCTTCGGGCGCTCGTACTGGCAGCAGCCATGGAGGTTGCTGTATACCGCATCCGGTGCACGGTGGGTATCCGAGTCGTAGCCTACAGCAGCCACTTTGGCCTTAATTTCATCGAGTTGAATAGCCTGAGCGTCATATTTAACAGTCAGTTGCTTAGCCTTCATGTCCCAGTTGGCGGATTGGATGGCGGCATTGCCATTCAAAGCGCCTTCGATGGTGCGCTTGCACATGCCGCAGTTGCCATAGACGGTGAAGGTTGCTTCCACGAGCTTGTCGGCAGCGGCCGGAGTTTCGCTTGTCGCACTGGCAGACCCCATTTTGGCGCAGCCGGCTTTGTCGCTATTGGCGCAGCAGGCAGCCTTGGCGGAGGCTTCTTTGGTGCAGGCCGATTTATCTTTTCCGGCACAACAGGATGAAGTGCTCTGCGCATTGGCTACGGCTGTGCCAGCAATAGCAAGGGCAAACATCAGAATGATTTTTTTCATGGTTTAAGATTTTTTTATGAGACAATGACGATTAATTAATTCCTACTGATCAATGCCGACTAGCTGGTATCGGCTTGGGGCCAGGCAGCAAGGGGCCTGTTCTCTTCAATAGCTTCCAGAATGAGGAAACCGCTGCTTCTGTTTAGGGCAAAATAAGGGGAGGAAGAATAGCTGAAAGATGCCTTTCAGGAATACATTACCTCCCCGCCGGAAGCAGGGCCTCGAAAGCAAAAGCCGCTATTCATAACAGGAAAGCCTGGAAAACCACCGGGCGGTCGCAGGCCAACAAGGGCGGTTTGTAGTTGAGGTAGGGAATGCAACGGGAGGCGGATGAGGCGGCATCCTGCTGATAAGAAGAGATCAGGACTGTCCGGGGAGCAGGGATTTTCAAAACAGGTAGTTCCATGGGCTGGAACTGTTGGTCCTGCATGTTCTTCAAGTACTCGGTTTGGTCATCACAGCAACCCTTTTTATGTTGCCCCGAAGATTTTCGGCAAGCCATCTGCTCGTGCATTGGACAGGCGGGGGAGTGGCGTTTCTCCTGCATAGTGCTGTGGCAGCTCTTTGCTTTGACGAAGAGGGCCATGGCCTTCAACTCATTGCGGCAATAGTGCTTGTTGAGCACCAGTCCGGCTGAACTGAACAGCGTTGAAGCAGCGAGGATAATATGCAGAAAACGAGTAGCCAGATAAATTGATTTGCTACAAAATTACTGGAATGATCTGGTATTAGCATTACTTCCTTTCGGCAAATGTCCGTAGTATTCTTGTATTAACCTCAATTTAACACTTTTAGCACTTCCATAGAATTAATTATATTTATGCCCGGTTGCCGATTTTTTCCCTAAAGTTCTTTCCACAGCGAATTTTTAACTCCGTACTAATGAAGCCAACCGGAATTATTTGCAAATTCATTTATCCACTACAAAACACCTTAGATTTATGATTCAGCCTTTACGTACAATTCTCGCTATTTCTTTAGCCCTGGCCGTTCAGGCCACCCTATTGGCCCAGGCGCCGCCCAATGACAACTGTGCTGACGCCATTGAACTCAATGGCGAAGTTATTGACCTGGCTTTCAGCACGATAAACGCCAACACCGACGGCCCTGCTCATCCGGATGATTGCCCTTCTTCCGGCACTACTCCGGATTCGCTTTACAATGACATCTGGTACCGGTTTACGCCGGACTGGACCGGCAAGGCGCTTTTCAGCACCTGTGGCACCGCCAGTTTTGATACCAAGATCATGGTATACATCCCCGGAGCTGCCTGCCCGCCCTCTGTGGATGATTACCTGGCCTGTAATGAAGACGGGGCAGGTTGTGCCCTCTCTACTTCTGAAATCGACTTCAACGTCGTAGCCGGTGAAACCTACCTCCTACGCCTTGGTGGTTGGGGCAATGGCAGCCCTGGCGAGGAAGGAGACGGCACTTTCAGCGTAACAGAGTTCATTCCCCCTGTCCCCAATGACGAATGCGAAGACGCCATCGTATTGGACCTGGGGCCCAACGATTCTCTGATGTTGTCCTTCTCTTCGGTCGACGCCACTACCGGCCTGCCGGTGCATGCGACGCCCCTTCTTTGCTTCGAGCAGGGGGAGAAGAACGTGTATAACGATATTTGGTATACCTGGACGGCTACCTTCACGGGTTGGTTGGAATGGTCACTCTGTGGAACGGCTAGTTTTGACTCCCGGATTGCAGTCTATGGCCCAGACCAGCCCTGCCCGCCCGACCCCAACTCACTGATCGGTTGTGGGGATGATGACACCTACCCCAATGGGGTGGACTGTCCTGGTTTCACCTCCAGGGATGTATTCCCGGTTGAGGAAGGGAAAAACTATCTGTTCCGGCTCGGTGGATGGTCCGGAGGAGATGAAGGTATCGGCACCTTTACGGTCTATCGCACCAATCCGCCAATTGTGCCGCCCAATGACGAATGCACCGCACCGGATTCCATTTTCGTCATGACCGAAAGTGACGCCAATGACTTCGTGTATCTTTTTGAAGGCTTTACTTTCAATGGTTCCGGCGACCCTGCTATGCCCAACCCTGCCTGCGATGGCGAAAATGAATACTGGGACGTATGGTACAAATTCAACTCGGGAGAAAACACTGCACTACAGCTTCGTTTCAACGACGCCACGATCATTGATGGCTCCCAGTTCGATATTGAATTGTACGACGATTGTGGCATACAATCTGATTTAGGTGGCTCCGGATTCTGTGTCAACTCGGGTAGTTTCACGGAAAGTTATTTCGAAACGATGATCGAGAACCTACCCGGAGAACCGACGGAATACTATTTGCGTATCGCTTCCAACGTGACGAATGCCGGCCCCGGTGAATTCTGGTTCCAGCTCGTGGGTTCGCCCTATTCTTCCCTGTCGGAACTGAACGTTGAGAATTTCCGCTTCTACCCCAACCCGGTTACAGGCGTGGCCAACATCAGCTTTAACCTGCTGGAAACCCTGGACAGCCAGGTCGAGATCGTCAATACCCTCGGACAGTCTGTATTCCGGCAAGACTACGGCCGTCTCGCCGCCGGTAAACATTACCTGACCGTCTCAACGGATCAACTCAATGCCGGCATCTACTTCTTCCGCCTGCTGGCTGGAAACCACCAGAAGACCGTGCGGTTTGTGAAGAACTAAGCTTTTTTAGGTTGAGGAAGTTGAGAGGGGGTGAGGAAGTTGATTTTAGGTTGAGGAAGTTGAGAGGGGGTGAGGAAGTTGAGCCATCACCCCTCTCAACCTTCTCAACTTCCTCAACTCTCTCACCCCTCTCACCCATTCAGCCATTCAACCATTAGCCATTCAACCGCCCATCCCCACCACCATCTCCCAAATAGCCCAAAAGTGCGCTACACTGCCTCCTATAACAAAAAGGTGCCAGATGGCATGATGGTAGGGCAAACGTCGCCAGGCATAGAAAACCACGCCGAGGGTATAGGATAAGCCCCCCAACGCTATCCCATAGAGCGTGGCGGCGGGCATCAATTCCATCATTTGAGGGATAGTAATCACCGCCATCCACCCCATTACCAGGTACATCGTCAGGGAAAGCCACTCCCAGCGGGCGAAGAAGAAAAGCTTGTATACCACCCCTGCCGCTACCATGCTCCAAAGGATGAGGAGGAAAATCCGGCTGACCCCATCCAATGGGTAGAAAGCCAGGAAGGGCGTGTGAGTGCCGGCAATGAGGAAATAAATGCTGATGTGATCCGCTATCTGGCAAATATATTTCAACCGCGGATGGCGCACGCTGTGATAAAGCGTGGATAAGCCATAGACCAATAGCAAAGACGCACCATACACCCACAGACTCCACCAGGGGGTGGAATCAGCGCGGCCGGCAGTGGTATAGAGCAAGATCGAAACGCCGAATAGAAAAAAGACAAGGCCCAGTCCATGGGTCCATGCATTGGCGCGTTCCTCGCGCAGTGGTGTGGCGGATAAAGCGTAAGACATGAGTGGTATTTTCAGAGCATGTTCGAAGGGATAGGGCTGATATTAAAAATAACAGTATGGGCGGCCTCTGGTTGCAGGAACCTGTCTAACAATTACCATGTTTAAATTCAATACTTGGATGACTCCATGAATCGAATATTATGACTCCTACAGACTTCACTATCATCGGCGGTGGCATTGCCGGGCTGGCTACCGCTGTGGCTTTGCAGCAGAAAGGGTTCAATACGGAACTTTTTGAAGCCGCCCCCGAGATCCGCGCAGTAGGCGCCGGCATCAGCCTCGCCCCGAATGCCCTTCTGGCCCTGAGAAAGATAGGGTGTGAAACGGCAGTCGCAGAGAAGGGGCATATCCTGCCTGCGATGAATATCCGCAGTTCAAACGGAGCGGTTATCATGCAGACAAACGGCCAGCGCATTGCCCGGAAGTATGGCGCGGCCCATTACGCCATTCATCGCGCCGGCCTGCATGAAGCTTTGCTATCCCAGCTCCGGAGCCCGGCCGTTTTTACAGGAAAAAGAGCCATTGGCGCCAGGGTGGAAGGAGCGGCGGTTGTGGTGCAGTTTCAAGACGGAAGCGAACACGAGGCACGGGCGCTCATCCTGGCGGATGGCATCCATTCGCCTATTCGCCGGCAGTTGCTCCCCGGCTCAACAACGCGTTATGCGGGTTACACTTGCTGGAGAGCTGTTATACAGTATGATGGCCCCATCCCGGAAGAGGCCAGCGAAACCTGGGGCCCCAGGGGGCGATTCGGCATAGTTCCTCTGGGGGGTAATCTAATCTACTGGTTTGCCTGTAAATCGGCGCCGGAAAATGATACTCATTACAAGAATTTCACTGTGGAGGATCTGTATGCCCATTTTCAAAGCTATCACTCTCCTATACCCGAAATCATCCGACAAACGGCCGATGCCGACTTATTGTGGAACGATATCATCGACCTGAATCCGATCAACCAATACGCTTTTGGCCCTATGGTGCTGATCGGCGATGCTGCCCACGCGACCACCCCGAATATGGGACAGGGCGCCTGCCAGGCCATCGAAGACGCCGTCGTTCTGGCTGAAATCCTTGGGAACAATAAGGACACCGCAGCGGCATTTCAGCAATTCGAACAAAACCGCCTCAAAAGAACCCATTACGTTGTTAACCGCTCGTGGGCCATGGGGAAAGTGGCTCAGGCCGAACACCCATTACTCGGCGCGTTGCGGAATACGCTTTTCCGGCTCTTACCGGCGTCCTTCTCGGAAAAGCAGTTGAAGGTATTGTATGAAATTGAGTTTTGACCGAAGCAAGAATAAGTATCTCAACCCTCTAACCCCTCTCAACCCTCTCAACTTTTTCTCAACTTTTTCTCAACTTTTTCTCAACCACTCCGCCCCCCCCTGCTCCTAAGAGATTCCCAGGAAAAAAACCGTTCCCGCCAGCCGGTAAGTCGTCATACCAGCTGGTATCTCTTCATCGAGCCTGATCTTCTGGCGGATGAGGCGGTAGATACCACGGTAGGTTTGTCCATTAATCGTATAGGTACCCTGTTTGCCCCCTACGGAGTCGTTGACACAGAAGATAAGCAGGAAACCAGCCATGCCATAATCCGGCCGTTCAACAAAGGCGGCGGCCTGTATCGCATCAACCATGCCCATAGGGCGGATAGGGTCCTGGAATCTGGCGTTTCCCGGAGGGCGCTGCGGACTGTGCCTGGAATTCAAGGTGCCGTCGGTGACGATGACCGTCAACCCGCCCTTTTCGGTTCCGGAGAATTGTGCATGAGCCATCGCCGGCAGGAGGATGGCCAGGAGAAGGAAGATATGTTTCATGGTACTGTTTTTTGTCAGCCTACATTTTAGTGCGTGATGCCTGGGGTAAGAGCCTGCAAATTAGTGAATATTGAATAAAATTAGATGTAAAAAGGGGGGATATTGCCCGAAGGCAACTGGATAGCCAATAATTGGCAACTTGTTCCGGCTGGATTGTGCTTGTGCTTTTGCCAATGAGTTTGGGGAAGAGGGGATTTCTTCCATGCGATCAGCCAGTTTTATCCGAGGTATGATGGGCAGGAGGCGGATAGGAAGTTTGAAGAAAAAGCAGTTGATGCACAAGAGAATATCAGGCATGCGGCAAAGTTTAGAGCAAAGGAAAAAAAGACTGGCCAGGGCAGCCTTTTTGAACAAGAAACGTTGGCAGAATTTTCGGCAAAGTCTTATGAGGAAGAACGAAATGCTCGTGCATCCTCGGCTTACCAGAACCTGATCTTGTTGTTAAAGGAAAACTCTGATGGGGGGATCAAGTATGAAAAAATCCTGGGCCATATTCTCCAAACTCCACTGATATGGAAATCTGACCTAAATAAATGGCTTCAGGAGCTAAAGAAAGATGGAAAGATCATCATTCCCGAAATGAAGGTTAAAGAGCGAGTTCCGAAAAGAGGGCATACAATACTATGGCAGGGTAAAAATGCTTAACAAAACTTCTCTTCATTAACCTGAGAGGTCTCCAACCTTTGTAAAATCCGTAGGTGAACACACATGTCCAACGAAATCAATAAAAACCAGAACCAGTTATTTTCCGACATCCGGCAGATGGTCGAAGAAGCTCGTACTGCGGTTAGTCAAACTGTCAATGCCGGTCTGACTATGCTTTATTGGAATATCGGGAAGCGGATTAATGAAGAGATTTTAAACAATGAACGCGCCGAATACGGGGAAAGAATCATCCCAGACCTGGCAAAAGATCTTACGCAGGAATACGGGAAAAGTTACAGCGAAAAGAACTTGCGGCGCATTATGCAGTTTTCCAAAGCATTCCCTGATCCACAGATTGTCGCATCACTGATGCGACAATTGAGCTGGACACATTTTACCCTCCTGATTCCACTGAAAACAGAACTGGAACGCGACTTCTACGCCCAAATGTGCCGCATCGAAAAATGGAGCGTGCGTACCCTGCGCAAAAAAATCCAGTCCATGCTTTTCGAGCGTACAGCCATTTCGCAAAAACCGGAAGAACTGGCCAGGAAAGAACTGCAGGAGCTAACCGAAAACGACCGGCTCAGCCCTGATCTTGTCTTTAAAAACCCGTACGTGCTTGATTTTTTGGGTTTAAAAGACACCTTCCTGGAAAAAGACTTAGAACAAGCCATTCTGGACAAGCTGGAGCATTTTCTCCTGGAACTGGGCCGGGGCTTTGCTTTCCTGGAGCGGCAGAAACGCATGATCATCGACGGGCAGGATTATAAGTTGGACCTACTGTTCTATCACCGCAAACTAAAGCGCCTGATTGCCATTGACCTGAAAATCGGTAAGTTCAAAGCGGAATATAAAGGCCAGATGGAACTCTACCTCCGCTGGCTGGAAAAGCACGAAACCGAGGCCGACGAAGGGCAACCCATTGGCCTGATTCTCTGCGCCGAGGGAAATACGGAACAGATCGAATTGCTTCAACTGGATGCAACCAACATCAAGGCAGGGCAGTATATTACGGAGTACCTGCCTAAAGACTTGCTGAAAGAGAAACTACATCAGTTTGTTGCTGCGTCCAGGAGGCAACTGGACAGCCAATAACTTTCAAGTATTTTGCCATTGAGTTCGGTGTGAAGTGGAGAGGAGCTAATTCCATGAGGTTAGCCAATTTTATCCGGGATATGATATACAGGAAGCAAGTCAGAAGTTTGATCATGAGCTGAAAAGGAAACAATTTACCAATAAGGTGATATTTTTTATCTGTCCATCTTGTACCCCAATCTCACCCCTCTGTCTTTTAACAGCTGGTCAAAAACATCGATTGTGATTTCCATCCATTCCTCATCGTCATTATCCCAAAAAAACTGATATGCGGTTAAAATAATTTTCAAGGGTGTTGAATGGAAATTAAAACGATAAGGCATAAAAGAATTGAAACCGCAAAAGTGTTTAAGAGCGTGTTCAAAAATTTCATAGCATCAAGTAGTCAATTCGCCAAATAACCATAGAGATGTTGGCCAAAAGGATAAACGAAACCGAACTTCGTGTGGTATGTTCGTAGTCAACCACTACTCTTCGAAAGAAATTCAACCAGGCAATGGTTCTTTCCACTACCCAACGTTTGGCTTCTACAACAAATCCTTTTGTGCCATCTTCCCGTTTTGGAACCTCAAAAGAGAAGCCCATTTTTTCGACAGCTTGAGCAAAAGTTCCGCGGTATGATTTGTCAGCCATGATTTTCTCAAGGCAGGGCATCCTAACTTGAAGATTTTCCAAAAGGGGCAATCCGCCAATGCTATCATGCTGATTAGCGGCGTGAACTTCAGCTGCCCATATTCGGCCGATAACATCGACGAGGATTTGGCGCTTGCGGCCATTTACCTTTTTGTTGCCGTCAATACCCCGGTCCTCAAAGATCATTGGAGACAACTTAACACTCTGTGAATCAACAATTAAAAGGCTTGGATCGGGGCTCCTTTCCAATTGGATTCGTTCTGTCATATTTATGGTTTGACACATTTGCTCCAGTATCCCCTTCTTGCCCCAGGTTTCAAAATAATAGTAGACTGATTTCCACGGAGGAAAGTTGCTATCCAGATTCCGCCATTGGCAACCAGTTCGAGTGATCCAAAGTATAGCATTTAATACCTCTCTTAAATCATGTTTACGTTTCCGTTGCCAATTCAAAAATACTTTCATAACTTCCCATTGGTCATCGGTGAGCCGTTCAAATTGCGGTTGCATATCCTGTCTGTTTGGTTACTTACAAGTAACCTAGTTCAAATTTTTGAACACGCTCTAATCAAGCTGTTTGCTTTTTGAGATTACGTGATGTTAAAAATTTAGAGTATTTGCATTTAGTGCTGCAATCGAATTTTATTCAAAGATTAGTAAGATTTGAAGCCGTTCAGGCTGCACAACCAAATTTGGCGATGGGTGTGCTCGGAAATTTTTGTATCCCTGTCGCTCCTTATGAAGAACAAATAGTAATAGTAAAAAGCATTGCGTCCGAAATTGAGTTGACACATAGTACGATAAATAAAATTCAAAGAGAAATTGATCTAATCCAAGAATACAAAACCACCCTCATCTCCGAAGCCGTCACCGGCAAGATCGACGTGCGGGGGTGGAAACCTAAAGATCGATCCTTACCCATTGAAACCACAAAAGTCGCCACATCATGACCGAAGAAGAATTACACACCTATTTGATGAGAACTTACCCTCACGAAAATGATGCTTGCGAGTGGAAAGGATGGGAGCGGCTAACAAGTCAGGTGAGTGGTCGTAAAGGGGATGATGTAATTTCTTATGTATCCGCCTTGGCAAATATGAAAGGTGGGGTTCTGGTTATTGGAATAGCGGATAAAACGGGTAATATCCTTGGAGTTAAGGATTTGCACGATTACACGCCGGAGAACTTGCCTTACCGGTTGATTGGCAACTGTACAAATCTTAGCAGTGAGGGTTTGTGGGTGGAGGAATTTATAACATCCGACACACAAAAGACAGTTTGGGCTGTTCATATACCTGCCCATTTACCCCGGCGTCCAGTCTATGCCCATAAAACTGCATGGCAGAGGAGTGGTGACAGTTTGATCCCATTAAGGCCTGAGAGAGAAGCTGCCATATTACAAGAGCCAATTACGGTTATTGAGGACTGGAGCCGGGAAATCTGTGAAGGTGCGACCCTGAAAGATCTGGATTCAAAGGCTATTGAACTGGCCAGGGCTAATTATAAAGTGAAATTTCCTCATCTGGCTCAAGAGGTAGACGAATGGTCAGACAAAGTGTTCCTCGATAAGGCAAGGTTGAGTATTAACGGCAAAATCACTAGGGCTGCAATCATTTTGCTGGGTCTTCCGGAATCGGTTCATTACCTGGCCAGCGCCCAGACTCAGATCAGTTGGATATTGAAGGATAAAGAAAATGTTGAGTTGGACTACGCCCATTTCGAACCACCGTTCCTGTTGAACGTAGAAAAAGTCTTTGCAAAAATACGCAACCTTAAATACCGCTATATGCGAGGGGACAGCATCTTTCCGGAGGAAGTGGATATGTACGACCCCTATGTACTGCGCGAAGCGTTGCACAATGCAATAGCTCACCAGGATTATACTATGAGTAGCCGCATTTTTGTAGTGGAATTTCCCGAGCGCTTGCTTTTCGTCAACGATGGTTCCTTCATTCCCGGCAGCGTAGAGGCCGCCATTGACCGTGACGCACCGGCGACTCAGAGCCGGAATCCATTTCTGGCTCAAGCGATGGTTAATTTAGGCATGATTGATACGATCGGGAGCGGAATTAAAAGAATGTTCATGGTGCAGCGTAAACGGTTTTTTCCTATGCCCGATTACGATCTGGAAAATCAAAAAGTGACCGTTCAGATATATGGAAAAGTGATCGATCTTGAATATGCTCGCCTCCTGGCAAGAAACCAACAACTTACCCTTTCTGAAATCATTTTATTGGATCGGGTTCAAAAGCACAAACTCATTTTAGATGAAGATGCCCGTCATTTGAGAGAGAAAGGGTATATAGAAGGCCGAAAGCCTCATTACCACGTTTCATCAAGTGTAGCTCGGGTTACAGGTAAAAAAGCCGCCTATATTAAAAATAAGGCTTTCGATGATGAGCACTATAAAAGAATGATTATTGAGTTCATCAAGAAATTTGGCAGCGCCAGTCGTCAGGAGGCTGATCAATTGCTTTTTGATAAACTTTCAGATTTATTAAGTCCTAAACAAAAAAGGAGTAAAGTAGGAAACTTACTTTCTGCATTAAGAATGGAGGGAATCATTGAAAATACTGGATCTACCTCTAAACCAAAATGGGTTTTAAGAGACCCTAAGAAACCTTAAGAGACTTTAAGAGACTTTTTAAGAGACTTCTTAACTGGAATCACTTAAGTTAGGGCGTCCTGTTTGGTATCGAACTGTTCCCAGCCGGTGTCTTTGCCAAAATAGTTGAAGTCAAAAACGTACCGGGAGCCGATGGAAGTGATATATCCTTTCACAAGGTTACTACGTTCATTGACGAAGCTCTGGGCCGGATCTTCAAAGATGTTGGTGCCATTTTCCAAGAACCGGCTGCTCAAATTCCCGGAGCCTGTCGGTCAGCCAGTTGGAGACCAGCCACCATTCAATATACATCGAACAAGGGGCCATGAATTTCATCCTGAAGGCACAGCAGGGACAACCGGCGGATTCGCCTCGAATCGGCTAATGCCCGATGCCAAAAAGTAACCCTATCTCAAGGACTACCCCTTTTCCTCCTTAGTCCGGACGAGCAATTCGGCTGGGTCGGTGTCTAGTAGATCGGCAATATCGAAAAGGGTTTGAATGCTGGGTTGCTGAAGGTTACGGCACCAGCGGGAGACGGTACTTTCGTCAACTCCAAGTTCACTGGCCAGCCATTTGCCGGTGCGCTTTTTTTGCTTAAGGACCCGTTTGAGCTTGTTGTACTTCCTGGTCGCCATACTTACAAAATTGCTCTTCCAAAGTATCACTATTGCACAACACCGGCAAAGTATGGGCATCCAACGCCATTTTTATTTGAATAAATGGCATTGAGTGCCTATTTTTAGATCGATAAAAATATTGTTGAGCAAATCCAAGCCATGCAACGATCGATCCCCCTCCAAATGAAACAGCCTTCCCGGCTTATCCATCTGCTTTTTTTGCTGTTGATTTTACTCACCGCTTTGTACCTATATCTGTCCAGCCCAGAAAGTGCATTGCCCTTAGCCGCCCAAATGGAAGAGGCGATCGGTATCAATGCTTCAAGGGAGGTATATGAAGAAGCCATTTCCTACGCCGGAAAAAATTTGGCCAATGAATTGGATATTGACCTGGAAAACTACGATATTTCACTAGAGGACTACAGAACGATTGTAGGAACAGCAACGCGAAAATTCGGCAATTGCCAACAATATCGGCTAATACCACTAGAGACAAGGCCCTATTCGTGTTTCACTTGCACCTCCCGGCCGACGGTTATACTAAGCGCCGGCCAAACATTCAAAATCGGACAAACTTGTGGGAACAAGCAGTCAAGGTACGGTTCCGAATTGCCAGAACCCGGTTTGAAATATTTCATCGAATTTGAAGGTAATATTTTCGAGGTAATGGTTGCCGAGTATGTTAAATTGATGCTTTTCCAACAGAGTATTGAAAGAAAGGAAATAATCAGAATCAACCAGCTCTCCGGCCTGGAAATGCCACTTCCACCGGGGAATAAAATCCTGAGATAACATGATATCCGTCTTTGTGAATAAAGAAACTGATGATGCCACGATGGCCTTTTATGAAATTTTAAAAAACCTCGAACTCCCGGAGCATATCGGCATTTCCATCAATAATACAAAAGAGGCCCAAAGCGGCATCCTCCGCAAAGAGGGCAAGGTAGTAGATATTTCGCTGGCCAATTGTTACTCCCTGGAAGACGTAGTGCGGGAGTTGGTGAGGCTGGTGGCGGAGGGGAAGTAATGCTCCCGGAAAAATGTCCTTCCGATCTCCAGATCGGAAGAGAAGGCCGGAGGCGCCCCCCTCTTATGCCTATGCCGGTGGCCTGCAAAGAGGGGGAAATACCAATGGCCGGATCGCGGTAATCAAAATCCCGGTAATCCTTTAATCCGAAAGATCCCGGTTCAGACAGCGGGGACAAACGCGGATTGGCTGCGCCGGAACGTACGGAGAGCCCAGCCTTATCCCCATCCGCTATGTTACCCCTTCCCATTGCGGATTGGCTTACGCCCATCCGAAGGGGGGAGCGCTTCAAACATTCCAAAAGCCTGTCTTACAGACTTGGCTTTATTGTTTTCAGGAGCTTACAGAAGTATACTTCCGACGCTCCTGAAAACAACAAAGCCCCTCCGCTATCGCGGAGAGGCTTTTGGAATGTTTGAGGTCGGGAGCGGATTCGAACCGCCGTACGAGGTTTTGCAGACCTCTGCCTAGCCACTCGGCCACCCGACCATTTTTGCCGCGTGCTGCTTATTCATTGAGTAAATAACCAGCCTTTGGCAAATCGGAATGCAAATATAAGGGATTTTTCATTCCGACACACCCCTTTAACGAAAAAGATCAAAAGAGAGTTCACATGATCTCGATACTATGGACGCTTACCTGAAGCATCCATAGTATCCACAGTATCTAAAGTATCCACAGTATCCACAGTATCTAAAGTATCCACAGTATCCACAGTATCCACAGTATCTACAGTATCCACAGTATCTAGCGTATCAAAGATATCTCCCCACTCTGTTCGATCACCGTGCCGTTGGCCTGTTCGATACGCAGGTGGAAAATATACATGCCCACCGGCACTCGAGTACCTTTGGCTTTACCATCCCAACCGCGATTAATGTCATCGGAGCGGAAGAGCTGGTTGCCCCAGCGGTCATAGATCACCAGAAAATAATCGGCGGGGGCGCCGAACTGCAGGTAGGGCAGGAAGACATCGTTGCGGCCGTCCTCGTTGGGAGAGAACGCGTTTGGGATGTAAATTTTGGCTTCCTGCTCCGCGCAGGCCGTATTGGAGCGGGAAACGACTTCCACCTCCGTGGTATCGCTGGTAGCCACTATCGCTCGGGCTTCCACATAGTAGCAGGCGCGGATCTGATTGGGGTCGGCGAAGTCGACCTCATCGGAAGCCTGCAGGGTATTGGGGCCAAAGCTATTGACCAATACCGGCGCACCGCCGGTTTGCAGGCGGTAAAGATCGTAAGCCTGCACGGCGCCCAGCGCATTGAGGTAGGGGGTCCAGCGGATGGCGTTCATGCCCGACTGGGCGGTAGCGCGAAGGTGGATGGTGCCGATGACGTTGGAAGTTGCCTCATCGCCGCAATCATCTTTAGTGCGTACCTGATAGTAAAGCACGCCGGCATTAGGGGCGCTTTGGTTGTCGGTAAAAGAATTGGTGGCAGTAAGGGGTTGCTGAGGAGCACCGCTCTGCAAGACGTCGAAATTGCTGTTATTGGACGAGCCCAGAATAGCTACATCTGCCAATTCGGCATTCGCATTCCATATCCAATCCAGCTGTACATCGCCGCTTTCAGTGACGGTAGCGTTGGTGGCCACCAGGGTACGGATGGCCTGCACCACTTCTGCGGATAAGCATACCTCATTAGAGGCGGAAAAAACGTCGGCATCACGTTGCAGAGCGCGCACTGTGAAACAGTATTCCACCCCATCATCCGCGTTCTGGAACACATAAGAAGTAGCATTGCCGTCGATAGTGGCTATCCGCTCGGGGGCGGCGCCGTCGCGCGATACCCACACCTCGTGGTTGGCGATACCGCCGGGCCAGTTCTGGTAGAGGTTCCAGCTCAGGGAAATGCTGCGTGCGCAGGGGTCAGAAGCTTCAGCGCTAAGCAATATGGTGTTGTGCGGTGCGGCCACCAGGCTCTTGTTGCCGCAGGCGTCGATGGCTTCCAGGAAGAAAACCTCCGAGCGGTCGCCGGGCGAGGCTTGGGTGTCGAGGAAGAAGGCGCCGCTGAAGACCGTATCCAGGATGGTCGTACCCTGGCCCGGTACGTTGCGGGAGATGATGTAGCCCACCACTTCCGGCGAGGGGCTAGGCGTCCAGCTCACTTCCACATTGGCGCCATTTACGGAGACAGCTTCCAACAGGCCCGGTTCGGGAATGCGGTTGTCGAGGGTGTCAGACTGTAGCACCGGTTCGCCGGGGCAGTTGAAATCGCTTTCCAGGTAATAGTACCAGAGGCCCATTCCGGCATTCTGGTGGAAAAAACGATCCTGTGCCGGATCCGTTATGGTGGCCAACACCGTGTAGGGGCCGTTCAGTTGCTGGCTGGCGTAAACGAGATAGGCATTGAATGGCCCACAATTGTTGTTGGGCGTTTCCCAAATAAGAGTATCATTGGCCACGCACAGGAATGTGGGGGGGGCCACTTGCCCGGACAGCGCCCATCCCAGGCTCAGAACCAATCCAAGAGTTAGTGCAAGTTGCTTCATTCCGTTTCTAAATTTTTTTGTTCAATTCGTTGCTTAAATGTTTCTTCCAGCTGGCTCATAGGGTACCGTGTTTTAAGGCGGTAGCCCCAGCGCAGGCCTTTGGATATTTCTTTTTCGTAATACACCAGGCCCAAGCCCTTGGCATATACTTCTCTGCCGCCGTATTCCTGCTCGAAAACGCCGTCTTTGTCATATTCCAAAAGTTCGCGTACTCCAAACACCAGGGCGTCGTATTTCTTATCATCATACGCAATGACCGTATCTCTCAGATATCGGCGGTTTTTAATCAGGGTGATCACCGCTGCGGTATCGGAAGGTGGATGCCATCGGATCTTATAGAGAAACACGCCACTCGAATCGGATACCTGAAAGGGGAAGGCGTTGCCCGCCAACACCTCCGCAGTAGTACGCAACTGCCTACCCGTGCTGTCTGTTTCGTAAAGGAACAGATCCTGAAGCAACATGCCATTTTTGACCAGTTCTTCGCGGACCAATTGAAGGGGAATCAGGTTGTATTCGTAATAAGTGCCGGCCAGGAACACCCCGTCGTCCCTGAGGAAAGAGCGGTAATACCAGTACACCGGAGTCAGGGAGTCCTGGAAAACAGGCTGGTATTCGTACACCAGGCCTTCTTCCAGTTGTTTGAGCGGGAAATAATAATCGCGGATGTCTTTGGGGCCGCCCTCCCGACAAGATGTCAGGGAAAGAAAGGTGAAAACACCCCAGGCCATATAGAAAAGTAAGCGCATAAGTTAAAACCGCCATTGCGGATAAGTTGAAAAAACTTTACAGAATCAGAACGATGGTATCAACCTCTAATTATTTTGTCCTGTTACTTTTATTACACCTACCGACTGTTCGTTTTCAGCAAAACCGGACTGCCGGCTGATCTTGCCTTCGCTACGTACAATGGTATTCTACCAAACCTGCCGCTGCGAAGCCCGAATGCCATTATGGCACAATCGGATTATATGGTATGATATGTGCACTGCTAAACAAATATCCTGAATGAAATCGGACGCAAATATATTTATCTTTGCCGCATCAATTAGATAACATTGGAAATTTTTTCATATGTTCAAAGGAATCACTAATTCTCTAAAGAAAGTCTTCGGCACCAAATATGACCGGGACGTCAGCGTGTACGCGCCAATTGTCGAGGAGATCAACGAAATCGCTGAGCAACTCAAAGAAGTGAGCAACGACCAGTTGCGCAATAAGACCCTGGAGTTCCGGGCCAGAATTGCTGAGTTTCTTTCCGATATAGACAAGGACATCGAGGATGTCCACAATGAAGCCATGGAAGCCGAAGACCTTCTGCAGAAGGAAGAGCTCTTCAGCGAGATGGACAAGCTTCGGGAAGAGCGCGACAAACAACTGGAAGTGGTGCTCAAGGAAATTCTTCCGGAAGCTTTCGCGGTGGTCAAGGAGACGGCGCGCCGATTCACGGAAAATGAAACGCTTTCCGTAACAGCAACCCAACACGACCGGGATATTGCGGCAGCTTCTGGGAAATCCTATGTAACCATCGAAGGCGACAAAGCCATCTGGAAAAATCAGTGGGTAGCGGCCGGCGGAGAGATCACATGGAATATGGTGCACTACGATGTACAGCTCATTGGAGGCATGGTATTGCATGACGGTAAAATTGCCGAGATGGCCACCGGGGAAGGTAAGACCCTCGTCGCGACCCTCCCCGCTTATCTGAACGGCCTGTCGGGCCAGGGTGTCCACATTATTACCGTAAACGACTACCTCGCCCGACGCGACCAGGAATGGATTGGGCCTCTCGTCGAATTCCTCTTCCTCACGGTAGATTGCATCGATAAATACCGGCCGCATTCCGATGGGCGCAAGGCAGCTTATAATTGCGACATCACTTACGGCACCAACAACGAATTCGGTTTCGACTACCTTCGCGACAATATGGTGCGCTCCACCGATGAGATGGTGCAGCGCAAGCACCACTACGCCATGGTCGATGAGGTCGACTCTGTTTTGATCGATGACGCCCGTACCCCCCTCATTATTTCCGGCCCGGTGCCCCAGGGGAGTGAGGAGCAGGAGTATATGGCCCTGAGGCCCGATGTTGAAAGGCTGATCGCGGCTCAACGCAAACTGGCCACCCAATATCTGGCCGACGCCCGCCGGCTTTTCGCCGAAGGGAAAACAGGCTATCAGGAAGGCGAGGCAGGCATGGCGCTTTTACGCGCCTACCGCGCCCTACCGAAGTATCGTCCACTCATTAAGTTCCTCAGTGAAGAAGGCGTAAAAGTAACGCTGCAGAAGGCGGAAAACTTCTACATGCAGGAGCAGTCCAAAAACATGCACCTGGTGGATGAGGAGCTATACTTTACCATCGATGAAAAGAACCGCAATGTAGAACTGACCGACCACGGCGCAGAGTTCCTTTCCCGTGGCACCGATGACAATGATTTTTTTGTCATGCCGGACATCGCTTCGGAAATGGTGGAAATCCAGAACAACGACACGCTGAATGCCGAGGAAAAAGAGGAAGCCAAGACCAAACTCTCGCAGGATTTTGCCATCAAATCCAAACGCCTGCACTCTATCAGCCAGTTGCTGAAGGCTTACACCCTCTTCGAAAAAGACCAGGAGTATGTCGTGATCGAAGGCCAGGTAAAAATCGTGGATGAGCAGACCGGCCGTATGATGGAAGGCCGCCGCTACTCCGATGGACTGCACCAGGCCCTCGAAGCCAAGGAAAATGTAAAAGTTGGCGATGTTACGCAAACCTATGCTACCGTCACTTTACAGAACTACTTCCGCATGTACCACAAGCTGGCGGGTATGACCGGTACCGCCGAAACGGAAGCCAGTGAATTGTGGGAGATCTATAAACTGGACGTGGTGGTAATCCCTACCAACCGCCCCATTGTCCGGGACGATCGCGAGGACCTCGTTTATAAAACAGCTCGCGAGAAATTCAACGCCGTAATTGAGGAAATCGTCAACCTGACCGAAAAAGGCAGGCCGGTGCTGGTCGGTACGACTTCTGTTGATATTTCTGAAAAGCTGAGCCGGATGCTGCAAATCCGGAATATCGACCACAACGTACTCAACGCAAAACAGCACCAACGCGAAGCAGAGGTTGTCGCTGAGGCCGGTAAACCAGGTAAGGTGACCATCGCCACCAACATGGCCGGCCGGGGTACCGACATCAAGATCAACGACGCGGTTAAAAAAGCCGGTGGCCTGGCCATCATTGGCACCGAGCGCCACGATTCCCGACGGGTCGACCGCCAGTTGCGCGGCCGGGCCGGCCGCCAGGGAGATCCCGGTAGCTCGCAGTTTTATGTATCGCTGGAAGATAACCTGATGCGCCTTTTTCAATCGGAGCGCATTGCCAAACTGATGGACCGCATGGGCCACCAGGAAGGCGAAGAGATCCAGCACTCTATGGTGACCAAGTCGATCGAACGGGCCCAGAAGAAGGTGGAAGAGAATAACTTCGGCATCCGGAAACGGCTGCTGGAGTACGATGACGTGATGAATATCCAACGAGAGGCGATCTATAAAAAGCGAAACAACGCCCTCAGTGGGGAACGCTTGTCGGTTGACCTGAACAACATGTTCAACTCTCTTACGAACAACCTGGTGCTCAACCACCGCGCCTCCGGCAGCTTCGAAACCTTCCGCCGCGAGTCACTCAGCCTGCTCGGCTTCGACCCGCAGATCGATGCGATAGACTTCGAGGAAGGCCCGGAGAAAGAGATCGTCACCCGCTTCGAACAACAATTTGAGGAATTCTACGGCCGGAAGATGACGCATATTATTGATGCCCTGTTGCCCTACATCCGCGATGTGCACGAACATCAGGGGCAGCAGTACAAGCGCATCCTGATCCCGTTCACCGATGGCCGATCCAACCCAATGCCCGTAACTGCCGATATCGCCGAGGCGGTTAAGAGCAACGGCAAAACCATCCGCCGCGATATTGAAAAGGCAGTCACCTTGTCGATCATCGACGACAAGTGGAAAGAACACCTGCGCTCGATGGACGAACTCAAGGAATCCGTACAGGCTGCTTCCTTTGAACAGAAAGACCCGCTCGTGGTATATAAAATGGAAGCGTATAACCTCTTCGAGCAGCTCATTTTTGAGATCAACGAGGATACCACCTCCTATCTTTCCAAGGGCACGCTGGTCTTTTCCGACGGCCGTACACTGGAGCAGGCCCGTGAGCAGCGTACTGACCTGAGCAAGGTACGAACCAACCGCACCGAAGAAGATGCCGTTCGGGCCGCCGCCGAAGGCGTAAGCCGACAGTCGCGCCCTCAAACCTTTAAGCGTGTTGATAAGAAAGTGGGCCGCAACGACCCCTGCCCTTGTGGCAGCGGCAAGAAATATAAGCATTGCCACGGCAGTAAAGCGTAGGTATAATGCCGGGCTTCGGACTACCCTGCTCTTCACTATCCAAAAAGCGCGGGTAAATAGTGTGTGGAAGCGTTTTTTATGATATATTGCAGCGTTTTGGAAGCACATAGCGCCCCCCCCGCTCTATCTTCCAGCGACTAAACCCGAGAAGAGGATGAACCTGGCGAGTTATATCGACCACACAATCTTGAAACCAGATTGTACGGCCAAAGAGATTAAGAAGATTTGTGATGAAGCGGCCCAATACGGCTTTTATGCGGTATGTGTACCGCCCTTTTATGTGAAGTATGCTGCTTCTGTGCTGGAAGGAAAGCCCGTCAAAATAGCTACTGTGATCGGCTTCCCGATGGGGTATACTACTACGCCATCAAAAGTGGAAGAGATCAAGCGCGCTATCGATGAAGGCGCCGATGAAGTTGATGCGGTAGTGAATATCTGCGCCGTCAAAGACGGCAACTGGAATTTCGTCGCCAACGATGTGGACAGCATGTGCACCGCCGTCCACATGAAAGGCAAATCCATCAAGATCATTCTGGAAACCGCTCTGCTCACCGAGAAGGAAATCACTAAACTCTGTGAAATTGTGCTTCATTCGGGCGTTGATTTCGTAAAAACTTCTACCGGCTTCAACGGCCAGGGCGCTACCCTGGAAGCCGTAAAACTGCTCAAAAGCCTGGTCGGCGACAAGGCAAAAATCAAAGCCTCGGGAGGTATCAGAACCCGCTTAGAAGCCGAGCGATTCATCGAGGCCGGCGCCAGCCGCATTGGTAGTTCCTCGGGAATTGCTATCGTTAGCTAGTATCTTATCATTCTCCTGGCCATTCTAGCCATTTTTTAACCGGCTCATTAGACACTGCCAACATTTAGTACAGTCCTGGCAAAATGTAGTATATTTGCCTTGTTTTCCACAATGGGTTCATTGGGAAAGCAGTAGCAAAAATGAACGACATGGCTCGACTATTGTTCCTTTTCCTGATAAGCCTTTGCAGCATTCCGGCTCTGGCGCAACAGAACGTCAGCATCGATGAGGACCCTCCCATCGGCGCTATGATGGATCGCTTCGCGGAGATCAACAAGGCAAAATCCTTTGTGACCGGATGGCGCGTCCAGATTATCGCTACTCCCGACCGGGAGCGCCTGGAAAGCGTCAAGCAATCTTTCCAATACCGATACCCTTCAATCCCGGTGGATTGGGTGCACGCCAAGCCCTATTACAAATTGCGGGCCGGTGCATTTACCAGTAAGCTGGAAGCGATGCGCCTGAAATACATTCTGGAACAAGACTACCCAGGTATCTATCTGGTTAAGGACGATGCGATCCGGCCGCGTGAACTGGTAGGAGGATTTTAATAGTCGATAGGAAGTATTAATTGGTATGGCATAAGAAGCTGTTTGAATTTGGTTTTTAGAATTTATTATAGGCTATTTTTTCGTCAATCAAGGCTCTTTTTGAGCCTCGTACCCATAGGTACGGGGCGAAAAAAAGCCGCAGAGTGGCGGAAAAAGAGGCATAATAAAACTGAAGGACTAAATTCAAACAGCTTCTAAGGAAAATAGAAATTTAAGGAGTACTGAGGATGAACAGAAGAAGCAGGGCGCCGCAGAACGGCATTAATAACCCGATCCTGGGGCATATCGACACAGTGGCATTTTCCCTGGTGCTGGCTCTGGTCATTGTAGGATGGTTGATGATCTACTCCGTCGGTTATGAAGAGCTGCAAGGCCAGGGGTGGGGGGGCTTTTTCAATACCAGTGCCGGCAAGCAAGCCATCTGGATTGGTATCTGTTCACTCCTGTTTGCCTTTATCATGCTGTTCGACTGGAAATTCTGGCAGACCTTTGCCTATCCCATTTATGCTTTCTCCATCGCCCTATTGCTTCTGGTGCTCATTGTAGGCGCCGAGATCAAAGGTGCGCGCTCCTGGTTCACCTTTGGCAGTTTTTCTTTTCAGCCATCGGAGATTGCCAAATTCGGTACAGCCCTGGCCCTTTCCGCCTTTCTGGGCGCCTACTCTACCGATTTGCGGACGCCTCGATCTCAATTAACCGCATTGGGGATCATTGCATTGCCAATCGGTTTCATTTTAGTACAGCCCGATGCGGGTTCCGCCCTGGTGTTTCTGTCCTTTATGGTCGTACTTTTCCGGGAAGGGCTTTCCCCTACTTATTATATCATTGGCGGCTTGCTGGGTGGATTGCTCATCATGGGCCTGGTTTTTCAGCCTAAATATATTTCGTTGGCCTTAGTGGTTGTTTCAATTATCATTCTGGCATACCATTTCCGGGGGAAACAGCGCAGATACTGGGTAGCCGGTGCTATTGCCGCTGCGGCAGGGGCCTATTTCCTAACCATGCAGGGCTTTCTGAAATACGTGCTGCCCGGCGCTATCCTGTCTTTTGCCGTATTGGGTTATCTGCAGTACCAAAATCGCAATGGCCGGCTTGTCAGCATGCTGTTTGGGCTACTGCTCATCGGCAGTGGCGTAGCTTTTGCGGCTAATTATGGTTTCAATAACGTGCTAAAACCCCACCAACAGGACCGTATCAATGTATGGCTCCAACCCGGCAAATGCGATGAACGGGGTTCGCTGTACAACCTGGCGCAATCCAAAACAGCTATCGGATCGGGCGGGCTGCAGGGCAAAGGGTTCCTTAAAGGCACTATGACCAAGGGCAACTACGTGCCCGAACAATCCACAGACTTTATTTTTTGCACTATAGGAGAAGAGCAGGGGTTCATCGGCACCTTCGGTATTATCGTTTTGTTTTTGTTGCTGCTCATTCGAATCACCGTAATTGCAGAACGACAGCGCAACAACTTTGGCAGGAATTACGCCTATTGCATTGCCGGTATTTTATTCATACATATTTTCATCAATATCGGTATGACGATGGGGTTGATGCCCATTATCGGCATACCCCTGCCGTTTATCAGTAAAGGGGGCTCCTCTCTGATGGGCTTCACCATCATGCTTGCCGTATTGTTAAAACTGGATAAGCACCAGTCCCGCGCATAAAAACCAGAAAGCTTTGTTCCAATTCACGATCCATCATACGGATACCCAATCTAATGCCCGGGCGGGGCTCATCGAAACCGGCCATGGCGCCATCGAAACCCCGATCTTTATGCCTGTTGGTACTCTTGGGAGTGTCAAAGGCGTATCCCAACGAGACCTGGAGCAGGAGGTGCGCGCCCAAATCATCCTGGGCAATACGTATCACCTCTATCTGCGCCCGGGTATCGAGGTTCTGCAAAAGGCGGGGGGCCTGCACCGTTTCAACGCTTGGCCACACCCTATCCTGACCGATAGTGGCGGTTATCAGGTATATTCCCTCAGCAACACCCGCAAGATCACAGAGGAAGGCGTAACGTTCCGTTCCCATATCGATGGCTCCAAACACTTTTTTAGCCCGGAAAGTGCAATGGACATACAACGCGCCATTGGGGCCGACATCATCATGGCTTTCGACGAGTGTACGCCCTATCCGTGCGACTATCAATACGCCCGGAATTCGATGGAACTGACCCACCGCTGGCTGAAGCGCTGCTGCCAGCACTTCGACCAGACAGAACCCTGGTACGGCTTTGCCCAAACCCTATTCCCTATTGTGCAAGGCAGCGTTTATAAAGACCTCCGCATTGCTTCGGCGGAAACAATCGCATCGTATGAACGGGAGGCCAACGCCATCGGCGGGTTGTCGGTAGGAGAACCGGCGCCGGAAATGTATGAGATGACAGAGCTGGTGTGTGGTATTCTGCCCCGCGACAAACCTCGTTACCTGATGGGCGTCGGTACGCCGGAAAACATCCTGGAGTGTATCGCACTAGGCATTGACATGTTTGATTGCGTGCTGCCGACCCGTAATGCCCGGCACGGATTGCTCTACACAGCCAAAGGCATTATCAACATCAAAAACCTGAAGTGGAAAGAAGACTTCAGCCCCATTGATGAAGATGGGCCATGCCTTACCAGCCGATATTATAGCAAGGCCTACCTGCGGCATCTGATCCACTGCAAGGAATTGCTGGGGATGCAGATTGCCAGCCTCCACAACCTCAGCTTCTACCTGTGGCTGGTAGGAGAGGCTCGGCGCCACATCCGGGAAGGTGATTTTCTGAGCTGGAAAAACCAGATGGTAACGGAAGTGCAAAGAAGGTTGTAGTTTTGTTAATCTTTTCGGGAGCTTCACCTATTCCGGGGCGCAGATGTTAATTCAAAAGAAAAGCGACGAGGCTGATTTATGTTAAAAAAACTGGACAAATATATTATCCAAAAATTTCTGAGCACCTTCTTCTTTGTGGTGCTCATCTTCACGATGATTTCCGTGATCATCGATTTCAGCGAGAAGGTAGAAAAATTCATCGAAGAGCCCATTACCAAAAAAGAGATCCTTGTAGACTACTATCCCAATTTCATTCTCTTCATCGACGGCCTGTTATGGCCGCTGTTTACCCTCATCGCCGTCATTTTCTTCACCTCCCGGATGGCGTACAACTCCGAGATCATCTCTATTTTTAATGCCGGGGTGAGCTTTCGGCGGCTGATGCGGCCTTATCTTATTGCCGCCAGCTTCATCACTATCCTGCACCTTGTCGGAAACCACTACTTCATACCCAAGGGAAACAAGATCCGCCTCGATATCGTCTACACCTATATATGGCGTGATGATGACAAGGGCAAAACTCAGGATGTTCACATGTTTCTATCGCCAGATACAAAGATATACGTCAACTATTTCCGCAAGCGGGACAGCACCGCCCGCAAATTCCGGCTGGAAAAATTCAAAGGAGAGGAATTGGTATACCTGCTCAAGGCCAATTCAGCTGAGTGGATCGGCCCGCCCGATAAATGGAAATTGCGGGACTATGAGATTCGAACCTTCGACGGTATGCATGAACAGCTTGTTGTAGGCCGTGGCAAAGAGATCGACACCACTATTGCCTTTACGCCCAACGACTTTGTTGATTACAAAGAGCAGCAAACCATGATGACGACTCCCGAGCTCACCAGGTATATCGATACCCAGCGGCGGCGTGGCGTGGGTAATACCCAGAAATACGAAATTGAAAAATACCGCCGCTCAGCCGAGCCTTTTACGATCCTTATCCTTACGCTGATCGGCTTATCCATTGCCGCCCGAAAGGTCCGGGGCGGTATCGGGTTGCATCTCGCTATGGGTATCGGCATCGGAGCGCTGTTCATCTTTTTCTCCCGGTTTGCCGTTGTTTTCGCCACCGGCCAGACAATCCCCCCCCTGGTGGGCATCTGGCTCCCCAATCTGCTATTCACGGCAGTGGCTATTATCCTGGTGCGAAATGCGCAGAAATAGGTAAAAGGCCTGGGAGACGATACAAATCGGCGCGGCTTTGAGATCCTTCTCATATTAACTGAAAAACTAAATTTAAACACGTTCTGGACCCTTCGACAGAATTCGTACACCATACCTCTTCTCCTCCCAT
Organism: Lewinellaceae bacterium; assembly: GCA_020636215.1. GTDB lineage: Bacteria > Bacteroidota > Bacteroidia > Chitinophagales > Saprospiraceae > JACJYE01. The sequence continues at coordinate 134,877 of JACJYG010000012.1, read as the reverse complement.
CCATAGCCTCTATTTCCGTGTTTTGTTGAAGAAAAGTATGAATTCAAGAATTCAAACTTCCACAAAAAACCCATTCTTTCAAAAAATACTGAAAATTATATAAAAATGTTTAAACGCCGACATTTCAATAAAAAATTGATAATCAATGATTTAAATAAAAACAAGTCGACACTTGAGTAAAAAAGCCTTCCATGAAAGAATAATCAAGGTATGAAAAATTGTATTTTGTTTAAGTATTACTTATCTTTGATTCAACAAAGCAATTGAGGCGTTAAACAAAAAACAATAGTCATGTCCACTACCGAATTCAATAGCCGATTAGATCAGATGTCCAGCCTGCTGCATTCTTTTGCCTATAATCTGACCAAGAATGTAGAAGACGCACGCGATCTTTTCCAGGAGACTGCATACCGGGCATTAACCAACAAAGAAAAGTTTCGCCCGGGAACCAATTTCAAGGCGTGGCTTTTCACCATCATGAAGAACATCTTCATCAATAACTATCGCAAGAAGGTTAAGGCCAACACCATAATGGATTCTTCGGACAACCTGTACTACATTAACTCCGGGAGCGTCCTTATTTCCAATAAGGCTGAATCCAATATCATGATGGAAGAGCTGACCCATATGGTCGAAGGGCTTGATGACAGCATTAAGATCCCTTTCCTGATGCACTACCACGGCTTCAAGTATCAGGAGATTGCAGATCACCTGGAGCTTCCACTTGGCACGGTCAAGAGCCGTATTTTCTTTGCCCGCAAAGAGTTGAAAGACCTTATCAGCAAGCGGTATGAAAACCTGGCTGAATTGCGCGAAAGGGCTGCCCGTTAAAACGACATTGAAATTTCCATAAGAAGCAAGCCTAATGGCCGGGTACTCGTTTTGGTATCCGGCCCGGGCTTGCCGAAACATTTTGCCTAATGCAGCGACAGAACGACCCGGTTTCTGTCGCTGCATTTTTTATTTCCGCAGGTGGTTTTATCCCCAAGCTCAAATCCTGAAAATCTCAAAAATCCAGCTTATCTTTTCCCGGTTATGACAAATGCCCGTTACGCTTTTTTTCGTGAAAAATTGATGGCGTGGTTTGCCCAAAGCCACCGCCCCTTGCCCTGGAAGGGAGAAGCAGACCCCTATTTGATCTGGCTTTCCGAGATCATCCTGCAGCAAACCCGGGTGGAACAGGGGTTGCCCTACTTCGAGCGCTTCCGGGCGCAATACCCGGATGTATACCACCTGGCCGAAGCATCCGAAGATGAGATCATGAAATTATGGGAAGGCCTGGGGTATTACTCGCGTGCCCGCAATCTACATCAGGCTGCCCAATATATTGTACAGGAATTGGGGGGGCAATTCCCTGCCACCTACGAAGGTATCCTCCGCCTGAAAGGGGTAGGGCCCTACACGGCAGCAGCCATTGCCTCTTTCGCTTTCGGCCTGCCCTACGCAGTTGTGGACGGCAACGTTTTTCGGGTGCTCTCCCGCTTTTTTGGTATCGAAACAGCTGTAGATAGCAGTTCCGGGAAAAAACAATTTGCCGAAATCGCACAGGCCTTGCTTGCAAAAGAGCAGCCAGGCCCGCACAACCAGGCCATGATGGACTTTGGCGCCACGCACTGTACCCCCAGAGCTCCGTCTTGCTCTACTTGCCCTTTGCAGACAGGCTGCCATGCTTTTCAGCAAGGCCGGGTGGAGTATTTACCCGTAAAGGAAAAGAAGATCGAGAAAAAGAACCGCTTTTTCCACTACCTCATCTTTAACCAGCGAGGCCAGGTTTGGATTCAAAAGCGGGTAGGAAAGGATATTTGGAAGCACCTCTATGAGTTTCCCCTGCTGGAGTTAAACCAGCCGGTTAGCGATGAAACAGTTATCCGTAACAGCGCTCCCTGGCAGCAACTGCTTGGAAAAAGTTCGGCAAAAGTCAGCCAGGCCTCCCGGCCTTTCAGCCAGGTTCTGACCCATCAGAAAATTCAGGCCACCTTCTGGGAGATCAATGTGACAGATGAGGCGGCCCTCAATTCTGAAGGGCTACTCGCCGTTAAACGGGAAAACTTGAGTAAATTTGCCTTCCCCAAAATTATCGATTGGTACTTAACCGATAATTCACTATATTTAAAACTACTTTAGCCTTGAGAATAGGCTCATTTTCAATCATTAAACTGTTTTTATAATAAATGGTCAACCGCGTAATACTAATTGGTAACCTGGGAAGGGATCCTGAAGTGCGCCGCCTGGAAAACGGCGCCGTAGTAGCCAAGTTTCCGATTGCCACAAATGAAAATTATAAGGACAAATCCGGGGCCTGGCAAACTCAAACCGAATGGCATGATATTGTCGTATGGCGAACCCTGGCCGAACGGGCTGAAAGTACCCTTAAAAAAGGGATGGGCGTGTATATTGAAGGGAAACTCACCCACCGGGCCTGGCAAGACCAGGATGGGAACAACCGGCGGACGACCGAGGTGGTCGGCAGTTATTTTCGAATTATCAGCAGCGGTAGCGGCGGCAAACGTGATGGCTCCGATGCCGGTGGCGGTTACTTCCCTTCGGAAGATGATGAAATAGCCGCCCCAAACAATTCTGGTCCCGTCCCGGAAGAAGCACCCAACCAGGCTGATGACGATCTGCCATTCTAGGAATACCCATCCTGGACTGGCCCAGGGTAATTCCGGCCAGATGCGCCCAACCCTAATGCCGGCCAGGCCATGTCTTTATAACTAATATTACATTCTTTGGAACCAGAACCTGATAGTCGGCTCTATAGCCTTTCTCCATTGCTGTTCCTGTTGCTCGCTTCTTCCCTGGAAGTCTTCCTGGGCGTATTAGCTATTATTTTGCTGCTGGCCTGTTCTGCTTTGATCTCTGGTTCAGAAGTAGCCTTTTTCTCTTTGACCGCCAATGACTTCGAACGACTTGAGCAGGAGAACGGCAAAAAAAGCAAGCACATATTGGCCCTTAAGGATAAGCCCCGGAAATTACTGGCAACTATTCTTATCAGCAATAATTTCATCAACATCGCCATTGTCATTCTGTCGGAGTTTGTATTGATGAGCTTGATCCCACTGGATGCCTTCAACAATATTGCCACCGGCTGGCTAAGCCTATGGGGAACGCCCAGCCCGGAAAGCGTTGAATATTGGGCAGGAGTCATCGGCTTTTTCATTACAGTGGTAGGGGTTACGTTCTTGTTGGTGCTCTTCGGAGAAGTAGCCCCCAAGGTTTACGCCAAGGTCAACAATCTTAAGCTAGCCCGTAGAATGGCAGGGCCGCTCACCTTTCTCCAGGGATTTTTCACCCCGATCAGCGCCGCCCTGGTCACCACTACCAAAGTGATCGAAAAGAGGCTGGCCCGGACGACCCATACTTCCCCGCTAGCCAGCCGCGAAGATATTGACGAAGCCATCGAACTCACCGTCAGCCAGGAACAGGATGCCGGACAGGAAGTCGACATCCTGAAAAGTATCGTTAAGTTTGGCGACGTCACCGTCAAACAGATCATGCGATCGCGGGTCGATGTCGTTGCCGTTGACTTTCGAATTGATTACTATGAATTGTTGGCCGTCATTCGGGAGTCCGGTTATTCCCGAATCCCGGTTTATGATAATGACTTCGATAATGTTACCGGCATTCTTTACGTTAAAGACCTGCTTGGCCATCTGAATGAAGCCCGTGGTTTTGAATGGCAAAGCCTTATCCGGACGGATGTCTATTATGTGCCGGAAGCCAAGAAGATTCAGGACTTGTTGAAGGAATTCCAACAGCAGCACCTTCATATGGCCGTTGTGGTAGATGAATACGGCGGCAGTTCCGGCATTGTTACCCTGGAAGATATTATGGAAGAAGTGATCGGTGAAATCCGGGACGAGTTCGACGATGAAGTGGAGGTCGTTTTCAAGAAGATCGATGATTACAATTACCTATTTGAGGGGAAGACGCTTCTGAATGATGTGTGCCGCATCGTCGGTATCGATACCAGTACTTTCAATGACGTCAAAGGGGAAGCGGACTCGTTGGCCGGGTTGATCCTGGAGATTACGGGTGTGATGCCCAAAGCAGATGAGGAAATACCCTATGAAAATTTTACGTTCAAGATCGTTTCCGTCAGCAAGCGGCGAATTGAACAAATTCTGTTTAGCTTACCGAAAGCCTGAACCATGAAGATAAACTGGATGGCCTTATTGGCCTTGTTCTTTGCATTCCAATCCTGCGGCGGTGAGCCGGCCTTTGCTCCAAAGCCCCGGGCCTACCCCAGAGTAGAATACCCTGAGAAAACCTATCAGGCCTTCGATGAGGATTACTGCCACTTTACTTTTGAATACCCTACTTATGTAGAAGTTGTGCAGGACACCCTTTTCTTCGATCAAAAACCGGCGGATCCCTGCTGGTTCGACCTGTACTTTCCAGCTTTCGACAGCCGTATCTACTGTAGTTATTATCCGATCAAAGGGCCACAATCCTTTGAAAAGCTAAAAAAAGACGCCTTCGGAATGGCAGACTGGCACAACAAAAAAGCCAACTATATTGATGAAATGCGAATTGAACGGGCAGGCAATGTCAGCGGCTTCGCTTTTGTCATCGACGGGCCTGCCGCCTCGCCTTTCCAGTTTTACCTTACCGATAGCACCCAGCATTTTTTGCGGGGAGCCTTGTATTTCAATACCCAGGCCCGCCCGGATTCCATGGCGCCCATCTACCAATTCGTTGAAGCTGACATTTTGAAGATGATCGAGACCTTTCGGTGGACGGATTGATTGCCCCGCCACGAATACTTCTTCGAAATCACAAGAGCCGCCCGGAAGATACACTTCTGAGCGGCTCTTGTAGTAATCTAATCATTTCTGTTTAATGGAAGGCTCAGAGAGGTTGTACTAACCTCTCTCTAAATTCGGCTTAAGCTTCCTCCTTTTCTCCTTTCTTTTCCTTTTTGCCATTCTTTTGGGCGTCGGTTTCTTCCGGCAGCCCCACTATTTTGGCTTTGATCTTGCGTTCAATTTCTGCGGCCATTTCCGGGTTATCCTGAAGGAACTGCTTGGCTGCGTCGCGCCCCTGTGCAATTTTAGCCCCTTCGTAACTGTACCAGGCTCCGCTTTTCTGGATAACTTCGTGGTCGGACCCCAGATCGACGATCTCTCCTACTTTGGAAATCCCTTCACCGAACATGATATCAAAGGTTGCAACCCGGAAGGGAGGCGCAAGTTTATTTTTCACTACCTTCACTTTGACCTGATTTCCGATCACATTGCCTTCCTTGTCTTTGAGCGCACTGCCGGCGCGGCGGATATCCAGGCGGATGGAAGCATAGAATTTCAGGGCGTTACCTCCAGTTGTCGTTTCCGGGTTACCGAACATGACACCGATCTTTTCGCGAAGCTGGTTGATAAAGATACAGCAACAACCGGTCCGGCCGATGGTAGCGGTCAGTTTACGCATGGCTTGCGACATGAGGCGGGCTTGCAGGCCCATTTTGGAGTCCCCCATTTCTCCTTCGATCTCGCTGCGAGGCACCAGAGCCGCCACCGAGTCGATGACGATGATGTCGATAGCGCCGGAACGGATTAGATTTTCAGCTATTTCCAGAGCTTGTTCGCCGTTATCGGGTTGGGAGATAAGCAGGTTTTCGGTATCCACACCCAGTGCTTTGGCGTAACTGCGGTCGAAAGCGTGTTCGGCATCGATAAAGGCAGCGATTCCTCCTTGTTTTTGGCATTCTGCAATAGCATGGATCGCCAGTGTTGTCTTACCGGAAGATTCCGGGCCGTAGATCTCGACTACCCGGCCGCGGGGCAGGCCATTCACGCCGAGGGCTATATCAAGCCCGAGAGAGCCGGTAGGGATGGAATCAACTTCTATGATGTTTTTGTCGCCGAGCCGCATGATCGTTCCCTTTCCATACGTCTTTTCCAGGCGGTCAAGGGTTAGTTGAAGCGCCTTTAGTTTTGAATCCCGGTCTTGGTCTTGATTGTTGGTATTGGACATTGAGGTAATTTTTATTCAACTTTTTGTTTCGACGTTAGGCAAAAATAAATCTTTTGTTTAACACATACAAGCGAAAGGCCGCAATTTTCCCAATTTTTCCCACTTTTGCTGAAAATTACACAATTTTACCCATAAGGAAAACAGCTTCAACAGGCATAGCTATAAAAAGAAAGCCCTTGGCAGATCAGCTGCCAAGGGCTTTTCCCGGAGGGCAAAGCCTCCTTCAGGCTTGTTTCTCTAGAGCGGTGCGCTCGCTGTACTTCAGGATGCCCTGAATGGTAGAGCGGGATGGGGAGAAAGTCACCTTCGGCAATTGTTGATAAGCCTGTAGTAAACCTTCATACTCTTCCCTCAGCCCGATATCTCCAGCCATTGCTTCATCGATACCGAGCCTTTCCATAGCGCTTGTTTCGCTGTAAAGGTACTTGATAAGACAGTTCGGTGTAAATTTTAGCTCCATACATTGGATTTTAATGAAAAAGTTCGATCGCTTTTAAAAATCATCTATAAAACTCCAAAGCAAAAGTTAATATTGCCCCTTTTTGGCGAATTTTTTCCCGGGCAGCCTGTGGGCCGCTTACAGTGGCTGGCCGACAAACACAACCCACTGTAAACGCCCATTTTCCATTGCGGCCGACACTACTTCACCCGATACCAGGCCTGAGTGCGGTAAAGCCCGGTCCAGTGAATGCCCCTCACCTTGAGTTCGTCGGGATTTCCATTTTCGAACCAAATGGTGCAGCCATACTCATTCCCGGTTTCCGGGTCCAGGATGCTGCCTTTTTTCCAATAATCCTGATAAGGTTTCATCCCTTCCAGAACCACCATGCCGAGGATGGGCTGCCCCTTCTTCTTCCCCGGACATTCGGTGCATTTCTTGTCGGGGCTGGATACGAGCAGCTTGGAGACCTTTCCAAAATACTGCCCTCCCTGTTCATAAATCTCGATATAAGACTTCGCCTCGCCGGTCTTATCATCAATGGTCTTCCAAACGCCCACCGGAGAGGGCTGCGCCAGGGCGGCCACGCCCAAAAACATGGCAATGAATAGTAAGAATAGGCTGTTCTTCATGGTCAATAATGTTATTTGAATTTAAATGACTTCAGGGGTGTACCTCAAAATCTTCTCCGAGAGCGGATGGGTGCCAGAACAGGCGTTCAAAATCCTTCACGCAATTATCTTCCACCACAACGCCTTCCTGTTCCAACATTTCCTGCATCATTATTGGCGTAGGCCAGTGATTGCGGCCGCTCAATTCTCCCTTGCGGTTGACTACGCGGTGGGCCGGAACATCATCGCCCAGGAAACTTTTGTTGAGGGCCCAGCCTACCATACGGGCAGCGCCCAGCGCCAAAAAATCCGCGATGGCCCCATAAGTACTCACCCGGCCCCGGGGAATCTCGCGGACGACTGCATAAACCAGTTCGTAGTAAGTAGGTTGCCTCATAATTGTGTATTTTGCGCCGCAGGAACAAACGCCTTCAAATTTATATAATCCGACGCCTTTATTCCTATTTCTAAAGAGACAACACCACGTAACAATTGGTTTATGCTAAAGACAAAAGTTAAGGCTAGTTCGGTGACCAACCTGACCGATGCCCGCTACTTTGCCGCCTGGGGAACCGAGTGGCTAGGCTTCAATTTTGACAGTGGCTCCGACTATTACATCCAACCCCAGGTGATGAAAGCTATTCAGGAATGGGTGGATGGCGTACAGATCGTTGGCGAATTCAATCTTCAACCCCCTGAAGAAATCCTGGCAGCCGTCGAACTGCTTGGGCTTGACGCCATACAAGTCGGAATGTTCAGCGATATTGGCGCCCTGAGATCAAAAGGCCTAAAGGCGCCTATCATTCAAGAGCTCATATTGGAGTCAAGCGAGGGCATAGACCCCCTTGCTGAACAATTGGCCCAAGGCCACACTGCCGCCGATATCTTTCTGCTCAACTTTGATAAAAATGGCATCCAATGGAGTGCGCTTAAGGCGGAAGACAGAGCAAAGCTTCAGGCACTCAGCCGGGAACACCTTATCCTGCTCAGCATCGGCCTGACGGCAGGCGAACTTGACGAAATGCTGAATCTCATTCATCCCTATGGCATTAGCGTACAGGGAGGCGAGGAAGAAAAAGTCGGGTTCAAGTCATTCGATGAATTAGATGTACTATTTGAAGCACTGGAAATAACCGAATAAGCCCGGCAATCATGCAAATGCCTTATTTTCACAAAAAAAACAGCTAGTATGAAGCCTGCCCTTATCCTTTCCCTATGCGTTATCCTGCAAAGTCTACCCTTCGCTCTTTTTTCCCAGCAACAATTCGATGACATAAACCTTAATACCCGGGAAAGCCTTGAGTACCGGGACATGGAAGCCGCCTACGAACAATGGGCCCAAAATACTGACCTGGACCAGGCTAAAGGCTGGAAATGGTACGCACGCTGGCTCGAGGAGCAGGCCGTCCGCGCCGGTGGCGACGGAAGTTTCGGCGATCAGCGGCCTCTTTTCCAGGCGGCGATGGAGAAAATAGCGGCCCAACAGGATCGGGTTAGCTTACGCAGCCCTTCCTGGATGCCCGCCGGCCCGGAGGCATACCCCATCCTCGGGCGCCCTTTTATCATTAGGGGCATGGGACGGATCAACTGCATCACCTTCCATCCTACCGACCCCAATACCTTTTGGGTCGGCGTCGCTCAGGGCGGGATCTGGAAAACAACCAACGGTGGCCAAAGCTGGCTACCCTTATCCGAAGGCTTACCCATTCTACGCATCAGCGATATCGCAGTTAACCCCAATAACCCGGACGAGCTATACGCTTCCCTGGGTGACTACGCCTACGTCGCTGTTGCGCTCAACCTCGACAATCGAAAGCGGCACACTCACTATGGTATGGGCGTTTTCAAATCTACCGACGGCGGGCAGAACTGGGCGCCTACCGGACTGACTTTCGAGCAAACCGAACTGGATGGAAGCCTCACCCGCCGGGTGTTTGTCCACCATGAAGACGGGCAACGCCTGGTAGCAGCCGGCATTTTCGGAGTACGCATCTCCAACGACGGGGGCGCCAGCTGGCAGCCTACTTTCAATGATTTGATCTTCGATATAGAAAGAAGCCCTGCCGACCCCAATACGCTTTATGCTTCCTCTGGTTTTCTGGCCACCCTCAATCAAGGCAATGCCGGCATTTGGAAATCTACCGATTTCGGCCAGACCTGGGAACAATTAGAAGCCGACATCCCTCCTACCAATGCGGTGCAGCGCATCGAGCTGGCCATCTCTCCTTCCAACCCAGATTATGTTTATGCCTTGGCCTGCGACATGGACAAGGGTTTTTACGGCCTGTACCGCTCAACCAATGCCGGTGAAAGTTGGGAATTGCGTTCAACAGAGCCCAATATCTTGCACTGGTATGAAGGCAACGGCAATGGCGGCCAGGGAACCTATGACCTGACCATCATCGTAAACCCTAACAATCCGGACCGCATCTACACCGGGGGCATCAATATCTGGGGCTCCAACGATGGCGGCCTGACCTGGGGAATTGCATCATACTGGGTAGGCTCGGAAATACGCCAAAGTATCCACGCCGATCAGCACTTCATGGCTTACAACCCCTTAGACGGGAAGATCTATGCCTGCAATGATGGTGGGGTGAGCCGCACCGATGAGATCGTGCCCGGTTCTGCTGATTCATTATTCAACGTTGGAGGATATACTTTCCAAACCGAATGGGAAGACCTTGCCGGCGGCATGCAGATCACCTCTTTCTACCGCCTGGGCCTGAGCCAGTCCGTCCCAGGCGACCTGATCGCCGGTTCGCAGGATAATTCTTCCTGGATCAAACAAGGCGACAATTGGGTCAATACCATCGGTGGCGACGGTATGGAAGGGCTCATCCATCCTACCAACCCTAACATCCTGTACGGTTCTTCGCAATACGGGAACATTGTGGTTTCCTACGATGGCGGGGAAAATTTTTATGGCGTCAGCAACGGGCTCCCTACCGAACCTGGAGAGCAGGCAGCCTGGACCACTCCTTTTATGCTGGAGCCGGGCAATCCCAATGTACTTTACATAGCTTATACAAACCTGTTCAAATCGAATAACGGCGGGAATTCCTGGGAAAAGATATCCTCCTTCCCAGGCTTTAAGGCCCCTACTTCTTCTTTTGTCGTTTCTCCGGCCAACCCATCTCACATCTATCTGGCCCATCGAATATTCCACTCTGCCGGCGAACCCGGAAAAATGTGGCGGACGCAGAACGGGGGGCAAAGCTGGGAAAATATCACCACCGGCCTGCCCGACAGCCTTTTCTTTACTTATGTCACAGCGGATGAACAGGACCCCGGCCTTGCCTGGGCCACTGTCGGTGGCTTTGCCGATGGCGTTAAAGTATTTCGCACCATTGATGGGGGCGATAGCTGGGAAAACATCTCTTTCGACCTGCCAAATATTCCGGTAAACTGTATCGTTCAAGACCCCAATTCTGAGGCCAATACCATTTATATCGGCACCGATATTGGTGTTTATGTGCACAATGACGATATGGCAGGATGGGAACCTTACAGTGAGAATATGCCCAATGTGATTGTGAGCGAACTGGAAATACTGGCCAGCGAAAAGAAGATCTATGCCGCTACCTTTGGCAGGGGGATCTGGGAAGGCAATACGATGGATGAGGTAGTGCCGGCCAAAGATAGGCCGGCGGAAGGCTATTTCTCCGCTTCCGTTTCCCCGAACCCCAATAATGGGGCCTTCCAATTGACCATTGATGGGCTACCAAAGTCGGCTACGCTCTTGGTAGAAGTAGTTGATATCACCGGACGGAAGGTGTTAATCGAAAAAGAGAGCGCTAGCAAAGGTACGTTTTCTAAGCAGTACGAAACGAGCCTGCCTTACGGGCTGTACTTCCTGAGAGTGAGTGCGGGCGCCTACCGGAAAACCGTCAAATTTATCGTAGAGTAACAGCAATTAACCTAAACATAAAGTCCTGTCGGAGGCAGATGTTTCGGTTAAAAATTACTTTTGCCGGAGGCCAAATACAGTCATTGATGAAACTCTTTATCCAGGTTTTGCTATTCTCTTTCCTGGCGGTATCCCTTGCCGCTCAGTCCAACCAATCCAGCCAGTTGGATAAACCCTACGTTATACTAATCTCCTGTGATGGATACCGGTATGATTACACCACGCGTTTCCATCCCCCCAATATCGGCCGGTTTATTGAAGAAGGCGTGCAGGCTGCTTCGATGATCCCCAGCTTCCCGTCTAAGACTTTCCCCAACCATTACACCATTGCTACCGGATTGTACCCTGAAAACCATGGCCTGGTTGACAATACCTTCTACGACCCCGGCCGGGGTGAGCTGTATAAGATCAGCAAGCGCAGCGCAGTGGAGGATGGAAGCTGGTATGGTGGAACCCCCCTTTGGGTAAAGGCCGAGCAGAACGGCATGGTGGCAGCCAGCTATTTTTTTGTTGGCTCTGAAGCCGGTATCCAAGGCGTTCGGCCCTCTTATTATTTCCCATACGACGGATATGTTCCCAATGAAAAAAGGGTGGAACAGGTGCTGCAGTGGTTACAACTTCCCGAAGTGCAACGCCCCCATTTCATTGCCATGTATTTTTCCACGATGGACGATGCCGGGCACCGTTATGGCCCCAGTGATGAGCAGCCCATTCAGCAGGCGCTGATGGAACTGGATACCGTATTGGGCCAACTGTTCGACGGCGTAAAAGCCAGCGGCTTGCCGGTAAATATCATCATCGTTTCCGATCATGGAATGGTGGATGTGGGGCCGGACAAACTAATCAATATCGATCCGTTGGCACAGGAGAGCCAATATCTGATCGCCAACAACGGTGCGCTGGCTCACGTTTACCTCAAAGATGGAGCTAATGCGGATAGCGCATATCTGTTTTTAAAAAGCAGGGAAAATCATTTCAAAGCCTGGCGATCAGCGGAATTTCCGGCTTACCGCACCGGTGGAAAAAATCCGCGGCTGGGCGATTTCATTCTGATCCCGGAATTTGGATATTACCTGTCTGATTCCCGGCGGATAGCCCAGGTGCGCAACAATAATTTCAAACAAGGAGGAGAACATGGGTTCGACCCTGAATTCCTCGAGATGCACGCTATTTTCTACGCGAACGGCCCCGCCTTCAAAACAGGGCTTGCGATCCCTTCTTTTCGCAATATACATGTCTACCCTTTGATATGCCGGATCCTGGGCCTGCCCATTCCTCCGGGCATCGACGGAAAGGAGGAAGTGCTACGGGGCATACTGAAGGATTAATCCATAAAGCCGAAGGGCGGTAAAACCAACAAAATTTGCGCTACTTCCGGCCTTCCGCCCAAATAACCTCCCACCTGACATTTATCATTTCCTTTTTCCCGGTTAAGGGATAGCTTATTGGGAAAACCGACGAACTATGCCAGGTAAGACATTGAACGAATTCCACCGGGACCTGAGTTGGTCGACTCGGATTTACACGCTGCTCACTATAGTAATTGCGGTTGGCGCTTTTTTATTCAAGGCCTGGGCCACCAACTGGGCTATGACGATGATCATTGGCCTGGCGGTGGTTTTGTTTGTAGAAAGCTTCGCGCTTTATTTCCAGCACCATCCGCGCTTATGGCGGCTTATCCGCTGGGGGTTGTTGTTACTGCTCCTTTTGTTGTTGCTTACCGGCATTTTGTAGGTAGGGGGTTAACGTGGACTGATGAACGGCACCCCCTCGGCTATACTACCTTCACTTCTCCTTTTTGGGCTTTGTAGAACAATTCGGAACAATTATCTTCGATAAAGAGCGCTTTGGATACACGTTGCAGGGAATCAGTGGTCACCTGCTGATACAATTCTGCTTCTCTATTGATAAGGTCCGCATCCCCCAGCAACTCAAAGTAGGCCAGATTGATGGCTTTGTTCAGCGCACTCAGCTCGGAGAATACCAGTGTACTTTCCGCCTTATTCTTCACCTTCTGGAGTTCCTGTTCGGGTATAGGTTCTGCTTTTAGCTGCTCCAGTTCTTTCCAGATGGCCTCAGATGCTTTTTCGAGCGTGATGCCCTCTGCCGGTTTGCCTTCGATGATCAGCAGGCCGGGGTCGATGCTGCCGGAGACGTAGCAATCGATGCTGGTGAAGAGCTGCTGCTCTTTAAGCAAGCGGCGATACAGGCGGGAAGAATTGCCATTACTAAGAACATCGGAGATCAGGTCGACGATGTAGTAATCCGGGTCGGTGCGGGCGGGCATGTGAAAAGCCAGATAGATAGCGTCCACGGGCACATTGGCTTCCCGGATGCGTTTCTCCAGGCGCTTTTGCGGCGGTTCCTGGGGTAATTTCCGAAGGACTTGCTCACCCCGAGGGATATCACCGAACCATTTTTCCGTCAGCCGTTTCACTTCTTCGGTTTTAACCGGGCCAGCAACCACCAGTATGGCATTATTAGGCCGGTAAAAATGGTAGAAGAAGCTTTTGACATCTTCCATGGTAGCATCCTCAACATGTTTAGGCACTTTCCCGATCGTTGGCCAACGGTAGGGATGCACCTTGTAGGCCATATCGGAAATATAGTGCCATACATCGCCGTAGGGCTGATTGAGGCAGGTTTCTTTAAATTCTTCCACGACGACCTTCCGTTGCACCTCAAGTACCTTCTCGTCAAAATTTAGCGCCACCATGCGGTCGGACTCCAGCCAGAAAGCCGTCTCCAGATTCTGGATGGGCAGAACGTCGTAAAAGTTGGTAATATCATTATTGGTGAAAGCATTATTCTCTCCCCCCGCCATTTGAATGGGCGTATCGAAATCGGGAATATTGGCGGAACCGCCAAACATCAGGTGCTCGAATAAATGAGCGAAGCCCGTTTTATCAGGTGATTCGTCCCGCGCCCCGACATTATACAGGACGTTGACAGTGGCCATGGGCGTACTGTCATCTTCATGGACCAGCACCCGAAGGCCGTTGTCCAGTTCAAACCTTTCAAATTTTATCACAATACATCTTTTTTTGTTAGAAGGCTTAACCTTCAGTGCGCAAAAGTATCAAAAATCAATATTCCACGCACCAAAATAGAACGCCTTTGCATCTATCTGGTTGAAAGACTTCCGCGGGAATTTAACAAATCAGCATTGGGCCCGATGCTGATAACAAAAGCTATCACATGAAGCGTCAAGATATCTCCCGTTTAGAAAAGAACCGGACGATCTATTTTAAGGTCGGCCTGGCTATCTCTTTGGCTATAGCTTTGTTGGCAATCAACTGGACTACTGCCCATTATGAGTCCGACGATATGCCGTTTGACAGCCTCAATGATGAGCCGGAAATTGAAGTGGTGCGCACTATTCAGCAGCCGTCCAGGCCTATGCCGCCGCCACCCGTCCATTTATCCAATGAAATCATTGCAGAAGAAACGCCAGAGTTTGCCGCCGAGCCATTCCAATTAACCATCGAAGAATCGGTGGATGGCTTGGCTCGTTCTGAAGACATCTCCAGGCCGGCTACTAGCCCGGAAAGCCCGAATCCTGCACCTTTGATCGTTTTCAAGCAGGAAGACAACCAAAGTGACATCTTTAAGATTGTTGAAGAAATGCCCCGCTTTGGCGACTGTGCCTCTGCCCCTAGCAAGGACGAACGGGAGCTCTGCTCAGACCGCGCCGTACTCCGCTATTTTGCTGAAAATATCCGCTACCCGGACTTCGCCCGGACCAATAATATTGAAGGGCTGGTGGTAGTGCAGTTCATTATCGAAAAGGATGGCTCCGTCACCGAAGCCCACGTGATAAGAGATATTGGGGGTAACTGCGGTAAAGAAGCCCTGCGAGTGGCCAATAATATGCCCAAGTGGACGCCTGGCCTGCAGCGCGGCCGCCCGGTAAGAGTGCAGATAAATATGCCGGTGCGGTTTCAATTAAAATGAGGCCGGGATTTACCGAATTTTCAGGATCGCGCTTGCGCCAAATAAGCGGTAATACAAACTTCTGAAAAGAAATCTATCCTCACTAAATAGAGGTTCGAGGGGAACAGGTTATAATGTTATATGGCACGCCATAGGCAGTAATCCTGCTCCCTTCAACCTTCAACTTTATGGCTATGGCATTCTACAAATACACAAAAGGGTATTTCTGTATCCTAAGGATGCCTGTGTGGAAGGAACCGTTGTGGTGCGTTTCACTGTCACCAGAGCAGGGCAGATGGAAAACCCGCAGCTCCTTAGGGATATTGGCGGCGGCGCAGGAGAAGAAACCCTGCGGGTGTTGCAATTGATGATCGACCAGGATATTCGCTGGATGCCCGGCCGGCAGCGTGGCCGGCCGGTGGATGTACTAATGACCATGCCCTTAAGGATTTGCCTGGGCCGGAAAGTGGAGGTTGAGGAGGTTGAGGAGGTTAAGGAGGTTGAGGCTGCTCCTCACCCCTCCGGTAATTCTTTGACCCAGGCCATCGCAGGCGTTCAGCTTTTCCCAAACCCGGCTTCTGATTATCTGAAGGCCCGGTTCGAAGCAGTTGCTTCTCCGCTAAAAATCAGCGTATTCAGCCTATCTGGGCAGGAACTCCTTCGCCGGGAGTACGAAGCCGATGAAGGCTTATTCGAAACGGAGATCGGACTAAGCGGACTCCCGTCAGGGCCCTATCTGCTTATTCTGGAACAAGCCGGGCAGCGATTTCCTCAACAATTCATCCGGGAATAACACCTAAGTCGTATTCAAAAAACCAAAAGAGCTGGTAGTTTTTCGACGACAGGAGAGGGATGCCTTCCGAATTCGGAGGGCGCCCTTTTCTTATTGGTTGCAGTTTGTTATCTTGTACTATATTTGGAAGCAACCAAAAACCATAGATATGTCGCGCCCGGATTTTAGCAAAATGCAACTCGACCGCAAAGCATTGGAAGCCGGCAACCGCAAAGGCGAAGAATGGGTAGCCCCGGAAAACATACCCGTTCCACCCGTTTTCGGGCCGGACGATATCAGAGGAATGGCCCACTTGTCATACGCCGCTGGCATCCCTCCTTTTCTCCGTGGCCCCTACAGCTCTATGTATACCGTCCACCCCTGGACTATCCGCCAATATTCCGGGTTCTCCACAGCCGAAGAAAGCAATGCCTTTTATCGCCGCAATCTTGCGCAGGGCCAGAAAGGGCTCTCCGTCGCGTTCGACCTGGCCACTCACCGGGGCTACGATTCCAGCCACGAGCGCGTGTTTGGTGATGTTGGCAAAGCCGGGGTTGCTATCGACACAGTGGAGGATATGAAAACTTTGTTCGATCAGATCCCCCTGGATAAAATGTCGGTTTCCATGACCATGAATGGAGCGGTCATTCCTATTATGGCTTTTTACATCATTGCAGCGGAAGAGCAGGGGGTGGCGTTGGAACAATTGAGCGGCACCATCCAAAACGACATTCTGAAAGAGTTCATGGTGCGCAATACCTATATCTACCCGCCGGAGCCTTCCATGCGCATCATCGCTGATATTTTTGAATTTACGGCCCGGCACATGCCGCGGTTCAACTCTATCAGCATCAGTGGTTACCACATGCACGAAGCCGGTGCTCCGGCCGATATTGAGCTGGCTTATACGCTTGCCGATGGCCTGGAATACCTGCGCGCCGGCCTGAAGGTGGGCCTGAAAATCGATGATTTTGCTCCCCGTATCTCCTTTTTCTGGGGCATTGGTATGAACCATTTTATGGAAATCGCCAAGATGCGGGCCGGGCGGATGCTATGGGCGAAGATCGTCAAACAGTTTGAGCCACAGAACAACAAATCCATGGCCTTGCGCACCCACTGTCAGACCTCCGGCTGGAGCCTGACGGAACAAGACCCGTTCAACAATGTGGCGCGCACTTGCATAGAAGCACTGGCTGCCGTGCTGGGCGGGACCCAATCCTTACACACCAACTCCCTGGACGAAGCCATTGCCCTGCCTACAGATTTCTCCGCCAAAATTGCCCGTGACACGCAGCTCTACCTGCAAAAAGAAACTGATATTACCAAAGCAGTAGACCCTTGGGCGGGTTCATACTACGTTGAATATCTGACCGACCGCCTCGCAAAGCGCGCCTGGCAGCATATTGAGGAAGTGGAGGCACTTGGCGGCATGGCGAAAGCCATCGAGCAGGGGCTTCCCAAGCTTCGCATTGAAGAAGCCGCAGCCCGAAAACAGGCTCGTATCGATAGCGGTAAGGATCAAATCGTTGGTGTCAACATTTTCCAACTGGAAAGTGAAGCGCCCATAGACATTCTTGAAGTAGACAATACCGCTGTCCGGGAGGCACAGATCAAACGGATAAAAGAAGTGAAGGCCCTGCGCGATGAGCGGGCGGTGCAGTCTGCTTTAGAAGCTCTATACCACTGCGCCAAGACCGGGGAAGGCAACCTGTTGGATCTGGCCGTTAAAGCCGCCCGCTTGCGGGCTACACTTGGTGAGCTATCTGAAGCCATGGAACGCCATTTCGGCCGGTTTGTCGCTCAAACAAGATCTGTTTCCGGCGTTTACTCCAGTGAAATAAGCGCCAATGAGGAATTTAAACAAGCGCAGGCTCTTGCCGACCAGTTTGCCGAACTAGAAGGCCGCCGCCCGCGAATCATGGTCGCCAAGCTCGGCCAGGATGGCCACGACCGCGGCGCAAAGGTCATTGCCACCAGCTTTGCCGACCTGGGCTTCGACGTGGATATCGGACCGCTCTTCCAGACACCGGCAGAAGCTGCCCGGCAAGCCGCAGAGAACGACGTACATATTCTGGGCATTTCTTCTCTTGCCGCTGGCCATAAAAGCCTGGTCCCCCAAACAATTCAGGAATTGAAAAAACTCGGCCGGGAAGATATAATGGTGGTGGTTGGTGGGGTGATCCCACATCAGGATTACGAATTCCTCTATCAGCAGGGTGTTGCCGGAATCTTTGGCCCAGGTACCAAAATCGCCCGCGCTGCCAGCCAGATATTGGAAGTACTAATCGAGAGTTTAAAAGTGGAAAACTAACGGCTTATTGGCTACGACCAAACACTCAGCCGGCCGGCATGTTCAAAGGCTTTCAGCTCATTCACCAGGCGGTCATTGGCATTGGGTGCAAAGAGGAGCGCTTCGCTCCGGTCGTCGAAAATTTCCACCTTCAATTCCCGGGCAAAGGTTTTAGCCAGGTCACCCATGCTCCGGGCAAAGTGTTCATTTTTGCCCATAGCCATAAAAAGATCAATGACTCCGGTTCGGATCAGCTCGTAGGGGTCCAGTTGCATGAGCAAATGACGTTGAGTTTTCCCTCTGGATTTTTTCCCCTGAGCATATAATCTTTGCCGGAGCGACTCGGCGGAATAGCCCAGCACTTGTGCGCGGTGCTTCCACCAGTTGGTAGCGTCGCCACCATTGCGTTGTTCATAGATCTTCAGATGCCGCTTTTCAGCTGCTTCCTGGCAGGAAACCATGCCCATGGCCTTTGCCAGTTCCAACACATGATACACCTGTTCCTTACTTAGCCGGTCCGTATGTTCCGGTTCGTCTTCCATAGAAAACAGCCATTTGGCGTACTTCAATTTGGCTTTGCTTTTGGAATTGAGCGTAATGAGTTTCGCCAATTCCACTGTAAGGTAGTAGTCCTTCAGGATGGTGTTACCCGGCACATTGCGGGGCGCGAAGTCCTGCATTTTAACCGGCCGGCGGATACCGTCTCTAAATTCATAGATATCGGTTAGCCAATTTTTGACCGTTACGGCATAGTGATGGTCCGGCAGCTGTAATGCCTGGTGTAGGTTTGTTGCCGAAACCACTTTTGTTCCTTTTTTGCTGACGTATACCTGAAGTTCCATGATAGGGTGTATACTGGTTATGTATACAAAGGTGCACGATTTGTTTTATAAAAGCAAGTTTTAAAACAATTTTTTTGTTTTATTTTCACACAATAAATTCCTTTAATCTCGACCTCATTTAAAACAAAACCTTTGCGTATTGATTTTATTCAGGTTCTAAAAAATAATTTTTACAAAATGTTTTAAAACAAAAACGAAGCCAAGAGCGGAAATTGAGTCAAAAAAAAAACTTAATCAAAATAATTACACTTCTGAAACGAAACGGGATCGCATGGCGGGTGGTGGTCAATCCTTTCTTGCAAACAACTCTGCTGCAATTCCATCCGCCAAAAATTTTCCGGCATCGGTCAATAGAACGGTATCCTCAACCCGATCCGCCTTCCCTTCCTCGATAAATACCTGTACATTTTGCAGGAAGTAGGTTTCAAATTCAGGCCCAATTTGCCGAAGGCGGGACAGCTCAACGCCCCAAATGGTGCGTAGGCCCGTCATAACGTACTCGTTGTAGCGATCAACAGGGGTGAGTTGTTCGATTTCGAAGAGCCCAGGGGCAAGACGAGGCAGGTTTTCAAAACCTGTTTCGTTTGTTAGCAGCCGGATATATTTGGTATTATTCGCCACATTCCACTGCCTGCTTTCTCCATTGAAGCTATGGGCAGAGGGGCCCAGGCCGAGGTAGGGTTCCCCCCGCCAATAGTTGGAGTTGTGCACCGCAAAGCGGCCTGGTTTAGCGAAATTGGATATCTCGTATTGTATGTACCCATGAGTGGCCATTTCGGCCATGAGGTGCTCGTATTGCCGGGCAGCCTTGTCCTCCTCCACAGCGGGAGCTTTTCCGGTTTTGATAAAATGAGCCAGGGCTGTACGCTCCTCCACGGTCAAAGCATAACAGGATATATGTGGGATATCGTAACTAAAAGCGAGGTTCAGGTTCTCTGCCCAACGTTCATCCGTAGTTGTGGGAGAGCCGAAGATGAGATCGATGGTCAAATCGTTGAAGTCGGCGTCGAGGGCGCGGGCCAGACAGGCTCGGGCTTCAGAGGCACTGTGGGCGCGGTTGAAGAAGCGCAAGTCTTCTTCGTGGAAAGATTGGATACCGATGCTTAGCCGGTTAACGGGCGTATGGCGGAGAGACTGGAGCTTCTCCGGTGTAATGTCGTCGGGATTAGCTTCCAGGGTGATCTCAGCGCCGGGTTTTAGGGTAAAATACTTTCCGATGTTCTCGAAAAAGAGCATCAACTCTGCTTCTGTCAGCAGGCTGGGTGTGCCGCCCCCGAAGTAGATACTGTCCAGTTCTTTTTCCACCAGATAGTCTTTCCTCAACTCCAGCTCCCGCAGCATAGCCTGCACCAGTTCCCCTTTATACTTCAGTGAGGTGGAGAAATGGAAGTTACAATAGTGGCAAGCCTGCTTGCAAAAAGGGATATGGAGGTAGATGCCGGGCATTGGCTATTGATGTTTGTTGTGGCCGGTGAAATGTAAACAGGTACAAATATCATTCCTCCAGAAACGCCCGGATAAGCTTCAGGAGTTCCTCTGGCCGTTCGGCGTGCACCCAATGGCCGGCGCCCGATATAGTTTCGACGCTGGCGTTGGGAAAGAGGGACTCGAGGAGTGGAAAATCTTCTTCCAGAATATAATTTGACTTGTCGCCACGAATAAAGAGGGCCGGGCCATCGAAGAGGCCGTTCGATTCTATGGCATCCAGCATATTCTGGTAGTTAGAAAATAGCACCGGCAAATTCATCTTCCACTCATAGCCGCCTTTCTTGTTTCGGGAAAGGTTTTTCAATAGAAACTGCAGGACGCCATAATCATCGATGCGTTCCTTCAATTGTTCGTATACTTCACTGCGTTCCTTCACCTGAGCCAGGTTGACAGATTGTAAGGCTTCAAATATCTCCTGGTGGCCGCCTGGGTAAACTTTCGGGGCGATATCCACTACCACCAGTTTGTCTACCATATCCGGATGGGCCAGGGAAAACTCCATAGCTGTTTTACCTCCCATAGAGTGCCCAATAATATGAGCCTTGAACATCCACTGCGACTCCATAAAATAGAGCAGGTCCTCCGCCATGCTAGCATAGTCCATGTTTTCATGATGAGGAGAGCGGCCGTGGTTGCGCTGGTCAACGAGGTAAACGGTATAATCTTCCGCCAATTTTCGCCCTACGGCCTGCCAATTGTCCAGCATGCCGAACAAGCCATGGAGGATGACAATGGGATCGCCCTGCCCAAAGGTTTTAAAGTTGAGTTCAAGCATGGATACGATCAATCAAAAAGCTCCGCCAATTTTTGCTCCAGGGCTTCGCCGCGCAGATTGCGGGCCAGTATTTTCCCTTCGGCATCGATGAGCACGGTGTGGGGGATGGACCGCACGCCATAGGCCTGGGCCACTTCATTCGCCCATCCTTTCAGGTCACTGACATGATGCCAGGACAGGCCGTCCTGCTGAATAGCTTCCACCCAGCGGTCCTGGGTTTTATCGAGGCTCACGCCGAGAATGTCAAAGCCTTTATCTTTGTATTCGTTGTACATGCGCACTACATTGGGGTTTTCCCTCCGGCATGGGCCGCACCAACTCGCCCAGAAATCGATCAGCACAACCTTACCGCGCAGTTCACTTAGGCTCATATCCTGGCCTTCCGGTGTTTTCAAGGTGAAGTCAGGCGCTTCTCCACCAATCATAAAGCTTTGTGCTTTTTTGACCTCCATTTGCAGATTGGCAACAGCAGCCGGGTCCGAATCCTTGAACGTTTCCACAAATTGATTGGCGAAGTACAGGTAGTTACCGTTGTTTTTCTGCTGCAGAATGTTCATCACTCCGGCCAACGCCAGTTTATGGGTGGCGCTACCCTGAGGAATAGCAGCCAGCGTCTCTGTCAGATATTCCTTCTGTTTTTCCTCACTGAGCCGAACGCTGACGATGGTGGTGGTATAGTTCCGGAATGCTTCGTATATCCAGGGCAGGTTTCGATAATCGGGGTCCTTAAAGTCGACAAAGCTGAAGTACTCTTTGGCGAAGTATTCTATTTCGTCGGAATACCCCTTGGGATAGTTTTGGAAACTGAGATAAGTGTTCAGGGCCACTATCTTGCCCAGGAAGGGGTCAGCCTTGCGGAGGGAGTCGAGCAGGGCCAGTTTCTGATCATCGAGAACTTTCATTTCCGCCACCACTTCTTCCCGCTTCTCCCCGAAAGACACCTGATACTGCCGGATCAGCTGGCCGGCCTGGTTGCGCTGTTCATTCATCTTTTCCTTCAGGCTGTTGTAGTCCTGGTTAATCTTCGATTGCTCTACCGTGGCTGCACGGATAGCCCCGCAGGTTCCTTTCACAACGACCATTGGCTCGGCGCCCAGTATAAGGGGTATCATATTGTTAGGGTTGTTCCCCAGGTAATAGAAGCGCGGCGAAGAAGGAGCCATGCGGAATTCGTAGACGGCGCCTTCAACTTTTTCGCCCTGCTGAACCGGAGAAAAGGTGATGCCGTTGAATTCAAATAGGGAGGGAGGCTCCGGGCACCCCTGTATTTCACAACGCAAAACGTTAGAATTGGCGGTTTGAGCAAAGGTGCTAAAGCTGAGAACGGCCAACAGGCCCCACAAATACAGTCTGGTCATGTCGTTTTCGGTTTAACTGAAAAATGGCGGTGGTTCTTCGTTTTGAGAGGTATTCCCAAGCCGGGAAAATGGTTTATTACCGGAATGCCGGTCAAAAATACGCTTATTTGCCTGTTTGTAAAAACCAAGGCGTTTTTTTTGCAATGGAAGCGCCGCTTATCGAATGCAGCCTGGCCCTTGTCTAAAGGCCTTCAATGGCAGCCAACAATTGTGTAACTTAACGGTTCAATAGAAAACTAGCGTACTGGTATGCGATATCGCAAAGACATCAATTTTGAAGGCAACCCCTTCAGTTCCATTTTCGGCATTATATTCGTGCTACTTTTCCTGGTAGGGCTTTATTTTATCGCCCGTTTCATTTTCAACATTCTATATTACCTTTCCCCTATTCTCCTCATTGCCACATTAATTGTGGATTACAAAGTAGTATTGGGATATGTCCAATGGCTGATCGGCCTGGTCAAACAGAGCCCTCTGATGGGCATCGGCGCCATCGTGCTCAGCGCGCTGGGTTTTCCGGTGCTGACGGCCTTCTTACTGGGCAAAGCTTTATTCAAAAAGCGCATCAAACAAGCGCAGGCTGAAGTCCGCCGCACCCGGGAAGGGGAATTTGTCGAATACGAAGAACTGGAAGAGGAGATACAGCAGGATGAGCCGATCAAACTGCCCGAAGCAGAAGAACTGCAGCCCCGGCAAAAACGGGATCCTAACCAATACGACAATTTTTTTCAAGAAAAATAGCATTTGGTGTGGCTGACCTTGTTTTTCATTGCCGGTATTGCCCTGGCGCTGAGCTATAGCTTCCTTCTCAGAGGGTTGTTGAGCGCCTGGTATGCCCTTCCGGAATGGGAAATCCAGGAAGGATGGATGCCGCGTACGCGTGTCACCGTCATCGTTCCGGCCCGGAATGAAGAGAAACATATACAGGCCTGCCTGCACCACATCCTGCACCAGGATTATCCGAAAACACTGCTCGAAGTCATCGTCGTCGATGATCACTCTACCGATCGCACTGCAGCCATAACCGAGGGATTTACTGCTTCCAATCTAAGGCTTTTGCCGTTGGCCGGCCACCTCAACGCAGACAGCTCCATCCAATCCTATAAAAAGAAGGCTATAGAATTAGGTATCGCCCATGCCCACGGCCAGCTCATCGTTACAACCGACGCCGACTGCCAGGCCGGCGCAGGGTGGTTGCGGCAGTTGGTGTCTTGTTACGAAGCTACCGGCGCCAAGGCCATCTCTGCCCCCGTACTGTTCCGGCCGGTGGGTAATGTATTGGAACGCTTCCAGGCGCTCGATTTTGCCGGCATGATGCTGGTGACAGGAGCAGGGATACAAAGCCGGTCTTTGTACCTGGCCAATGGCGCCAACCTGGCCTACGAAAAAGCAGCTTTTGAAGCCGCAGGGGGGTTTTCCGGCAATGAGCAATTCGCCTCGGGCGATGATATCTTTCTCCTCCAAAAGATCGTAGGGCGCTACCCGGGCCAGGTGCGATTCGTTAAAAGCCGGGAAGCCGTGGTATTTACGCCACCCCAACCGACGCTACGCGCCTTCTTTCGGCAGCGCCTGCGCTGGGGCGCCAAAAACGAGAGTTATGACGACTGGCGCATCACGGCAGTATTGGGCGTGGTTTTCCTCTATTGCTGGTTTATCCTCGCTCCGTTGTTGATCTTGCCTTTCCAGCCCGCCTACGCAGCCGGCCTCTTTCTCGGTTTTTTTCTGGTCAAATCGGTGGCTGACTACCTCCTGCTCAGTACGGCGGTTTATTACTTTGGCCAAGTGCGCCTGCTCCGGAGATTCCTGTGGTCCGAAGCTATGCATATACTGTATTTTGCCCTGGTGGGCGCCCTGTCGCTGGTAGTAAAAAGGTATGAGTGGAAGGGGAGGATAGTGCAGTAGCTCTTCAGTGATGCTGTTCAAAAAAATGTCTTGCGCCTGGCTAGAGCTGCCGTTCCATTTGCGAAATAGTCTCGATAGATTTTACAAAAACATCCTTCATAGCGGCGGTATTTTCTTTACCGGCGAACAGCGCCAGTTCACAGGTGCTGAGAATCTCCAGAAACTGGTTCACCAGGCCGGCATCAATACCTGGCTCTTCCAGGCGTTCCCGCAGTTTGTCTTTACTCAACATAGAAGGAGGAAGATGCAGCTTGTCGCTGATGTAGCCCAGCATCGCTTTGGATACCTCGTCGTAAAAGGCCCGGCTATTTACTTCTTTCAGGCTTCGTTCGGCCTGAGAAAGCCGCTCCTGGGCCACTTTACGGGCGTTGCGGGTACGCAGGATTGAAGGGTCGGCGCCTTTTCTTTTTGCAGTCCATCGCTTGTAGGCCACTATACCACCAATGCCCATGAAAGGCAGGGCAAAAAGCACCCAAAATAACGGAGAAGTTAAAAATGGCTGGCCTTGACGATAAAGTGTTGTATTGGTTTGGATGGGAGCAATGTCCTCAACCCTGCTCTCCTGTCCCTGTTGCCCAGGCTTTGCTGTCCCGCTCCGGCCAGAACCTTCCCGAACTTCTATTTCATATCTACTCGCATCATAGGTGACAAAACTGGCGCTATCGGGATTAAAATAGGTAAAAGCCGGCTGAAGCACAAAACGGCCGGATTCTTTGGGCAGCATGAGGTACTCAAACACCTTTTTACCCATAATGTCCCCATTGAGCTCATAGGTTTCTTCCTCTACCACGGTAGGGTCGTACAGTTCAAAGCTTTCGGGAACTTTAAGGGGAGGCGCCTGTACTCTCTTAATATCACCATTTCCGCTAATGGTAAGCCGCAGGGAGAGGACATCATCGGTGGTTACCGTTGTACGGTTGAGGTAAGGTGTCACTTTAAAACTACCCACTGCGCCGGTAAAAAACGCTGGCATATTGGAAGGCAGTGGCGCCACCTGGATGGAAACCGGCTCTGTACTGAGCGGCACCCGCTCCAGTTCCGGAGAGAAGAAAAAGCTCCGCCGCCGGCCGCTGTCCTCTTTAACGACGCCCACCTGAATATTCATTGGACTGATCGTCAATTCCCCTGCCTGTTGCGGAAATAAGGCAACCCGCTTCAATATTTTTGAAACATACTGCACTCCATTAATCACCTCCCGAATATCCCGGCTGTCGTACTGCCTGATATCCTCGGCGTAGAAGCCCTGATAATCTGACTCTTCCAATAAATTAGGGCTCTTATAGGTCACCCGGGTATACAGCTTATAATCCAGCAGCACCTGTTGTCCCACCCAGGCTTTGGTTGTACTGGGTTCTGCGACGATAAATATTTCCTTTCCTTCTCCGGGGCCGTCCCGCCCCTCCACCACCTGAATGGTAATGGGCAAGGAGCGATAGGTACGCCCACTGACGCTGATAGTAGCGCTGCCGATAACCAGGCTGCCTGTGCGGCGGGGCTGTAGCCGGTAGACATAACTTTCTTCCCGGATCACGGTACCATTGATCACGGCTGTGCCCATATTGTGGAACGGGCCGGACAGGATGTTGAAGCCTTCGAAAGAAGGCGGCTTAAACCCACTACCCTCTGCATTATTCAGCGTAAAGGCCACTTCAAAGTAACCATCCTTCACCACTTTTCGGGCATCGGCGAGCGCCTCAAAAGTTACGCGGGCCTGCCCCTGAAGCAGGAACGGGAAAGCGGCTAAGGTCAGCAAAATAGAGAGTGGCCTGAACATGGGGTATCTTAGAGCTTATAGGTTTTACGTTTCTTTTTTGGAGGAGCCTCTGGTTGTGGGGCTGGAGATTCCGGTAGCATTGGCTTGGCGAAAAGCCTGATATCCGGCCAGTCCCAGCCGTCCAATCCCCAGGGGGATGGGCTTTCGGGCTGTTCCGGTTTCTGGATAATGCCATCCGGGTTGGGCACCACGATCACTTCCACCGGCAGTGTTTCCAGTATTTTCCCACCTGCGGCTATGCTCGCCGGTTCAATATAGTAATTACCAATTTCCCGGGCTTGGAGGTAGTAGGTGTAGGATACTTTTTGGCTCGTCTGGCCATTAATAACACTGATGCTGGAAGAAAAACTCGGGCCGCTGACGACATCGAATCCCTGAAAAAGGGGCGCCTCAAACTGTTCGCCATTGGCATTCTCCAGGGTGAAAACTACTTTGAAATAGTTCCCCATCAGGATAGAGTCGCTGCTGACTTCTACGCTGAAGCGGGCGTTTTCTTGTGCGACGAGCGGGCTTCCTGCCAAAAGGAAGCAGGCTGCGACTAATAGAGCGATTCTTTTCATAATTCGCGATTTTTAGTGTTCACCAATCTTTATCTCGCTTAACACTTTTTCCTTTTTCTTTTTTCATTTTTTCCATCACCTTTAATTCTTCATCCTGGATGATTTCCAACAAGCGTCGGGCTTCTGCTTCAGTCAGTTCGCCCTGCTTATTTTGTTGCCCTTTATTCTCCTGGTTTTCCTGTTGGTCCTGAGGTTGGTTTTGCTGCTGGTTTTGCCCCTCCTGGTCCTGGGATTGTTGCTGGTCCTGGTCCTGAGATTGGCCCTGCTGGTTTTGTTCTTGTTTTTCCTGGTCTTTTTCCTGTTGCTGGTTTTGTTCTTGTTTTTCCTGCTGCTGCTGTTGCTGTTGTTGTTTTTCCTGTTGCTGCTTCAGCATGCGCTGGGCTAGTGCGAGATTGTATTTGGCCGATTGGTCGTCCGGGCGGAGCCTGAGGGTATTTTTGTAGGCCTCAATACCTTTTTCCAGTTCGCCGCTTTGCATATGGGCGTTACCCAGGTTGTAGAATGCAGAGGCTTTGGCGTCTTTATCTTCTAAAAAACGGGCAGCATGTTCATAGCGCCGGACGGCTTCTTCGTAACGGCCTTGCTGATAAATCGCATTGCCCAGGTTGTATCCGGCCCGGGCAGTGCTTTTATCCTCGAGGGACTTCCGGTACTGTAGCTCCGCCTGGGAATATTCCTGCTCTTTATATGCTTCATTCCCTTTCCGCAGGTTGCGGTGTGCCGCCGTCGATTGCGCCGAAACGGCCGGGGCGGCCAATAGCAGCAAAGCGAATGCGGTCCAAATAGTTTGCCATTGCATAGGGCTTCCACTTTATTCTTTATACATCAAAAAGATCCTTTCCGGTCAGGCGTTGGCTACTCCGATATGGCAGAAGGAACTCCAGGAACAATAAAAGGAGTGCAAGGCCCACAAACCATTGGAAATAGCTGTTGTATTCGGAAAAGACGCGTTGCTCCAGCTCCCGTTTCTCCATCCGTCCAATACCTTCCTGCAGCGCTTCAACTACTTGTGCGCTGCCGGCCGAAAGGTTGAAGTAGCTGCCATCCCCCGCCCGGGCGACTTCCCGGAGGATGGACTCATTCAGGTGGCTCACCACGGGCTGGCCTGATTGGTCGCGTTTGTAATCCTGCCTGCCATTTTCGTCAACCGGAATGAAGCTGCCTTTTTCCGTACCAACGCCGACAGTAAAGATCAACAGGCCATTGGCTCTGGCCGCTTTGGCCTGGGCTATGGCGTCTTCCTCGTGGTCTTCTCCGTCTGTAATAATGACTAACGCCTTATGGTTTTTGTTGTTTTTATCGAACGATTCTGCCGCCAGTTCGATGGCCTCGGCAATAGCCGTGCCCTGGTTCGGTATCATGCTGGGGTTAGCGCTCCGGATAGACTGCAAAATAGCGCTGAAATCCACGGTGACCGGCGATTGTACAAAAGCGCTTCCGGCAAAAAGGATCAACCCGAGGCGTTCGCCCTGAAGGCTTTCTACCAGGCTCTGCGTAAAACGCCGCGCGCGCGCCAGCCGGCTGGGTGGGATATCTTCAGCCAGCATGCTTTGCGAAACATCAAAAGCAATGATGATATCAACGCTCTTGGCCTTGACCTTCGCCAGCCTGGCGCCATACTGCGGGTTAGCCCAGGCTATCGCCAATAGAACCAATGCCAGCAGCAGCAGGCCAAACTTTATAAAATAACGGTAACGAGACACCTTCGGCATGAGGCGCGCCATCAGCGCAGATTCCCCGAATCGCCGGATTGCCCGCTTACGCGCCCGCCAGGCCAGCCCGAAAAACAAGAGCAGGACAGGCGCTACCAATAATGCGTATAAGTGTTCAATATATTCGAATCGCAACATAGTCCCAGTTTCTACGGAATTGTCCTCAAAACCGTGTAACGCAAAAGTGCTTCCAGCAACAACAACAAAATCGCCCAATACACAAAAGGATGGAAAGCTTCGCTGTAATGTTTGAACACAGTCACTTCCACCTTGGTTTTTTCGAGGCGGTCGATTTGATCGTAGATGCGTTCCAGGCTCTCAGCAGAGGTGGCGCGAAAGTATTCCCCCTTTGTCATTTCCGCGATTTCCCGCAACAGGCCTTCGTCGATCTTCACCCTGGCCAACCCAAAAATGTACCGTCCATCCGAACGTCGGTTGACCGGCGTCAGAGCATCTCCGGTAGAGCCTACCCCAATGGTGTATACCTTAATCCCCAACTTCTGGGCAATCTGGGCCGCCATGGACGGATTGATATACCCGGCGTTGTTGACCCCATCGGTTAACAGAATAACGATTTTACTCTTCGCCTCGCTCTTTTCCAGGTGGCCTACTGCCGTGGCCAGGCCCATGCCAATGGCGGTGCCATCCTCCAACTCCCCACACTCCAGTTCCGCCAGGAAGGCCTTGAGCATCTGATGATCGGTAGTGAGGGGGCATTTGGTAAAGGCCTCGCCGGCAAAAACCGCCAGGCCAATTCGGTCGTATGGCCGCTTGCTGATAAATTGAGCCGCCACACGCTTACTGACTTCCAGCCGGTCGGGTTTGAAATCCTGGGCCAGCATACTACTCGAAAGGTCGATGGCCATCATAATATCGATTCCCTCCGCATCAACTTCTTCTTCCTTGAGTACTTCCTGCGGCCGGGCCATGGCCACTACCAAAGAGGCAAAGGCCAGAGCCCGCAACAATGGCAAGGTAGCCCGCAATCGCCCCCGCCAGGAGTGGACGCCTTTCACACTGGCCAGGCTGGGCATGCGCAGCGTAGGATAGTGGCGCTGCCGACGGCGCAAATACCAGAATCCCGCCAAGGGCAGGAGCAATAGCAGCAGAAAAAACTGCGGATTTAGGAATTGTATGTTTTCGCCAAAAATAGACATAGGCATTTTACTCCAGTATTATGCGCCGCCAACCGGCGGCAACTTCCGGATGACAAAGGTTTGCGCCATCATATCATGCAACGTTTGCCTGCGGTTCCGATTCAAAAAATAGAACAGATAACCCAGCCAGAAAAACGACTCGGAAATCAGTTTCCCTAAAAATCGCAAGGAAGCCCGGCCAAAGGATAGAAAGCGGCCCTTTTCATCAGTCACCCGTATTCCCAAAAGCAGTTTCCCCGCTGGCCCTCCCCAGAAGTGGTCCATAAGTGCATGATATAGCCATAAACCGGCCAAATAAGGCAAAATAAGGAGCCAACCGATTTCCTGATTATCCGGCCTGCCCACTAACAGAAAAACAGATAGCAAAACCAGGAAAGGGAATACATAGATATCGAGCAGGCGGGCGAAGAAACGCCGCCAGAATCCCGCCAGCAACAAGGGCTCCCCCTCCGTATCCAGGATATAGGGTGGGGGATTTATGCTCGCTTCCTCTGAAGACCCCGGGAAACCCGGAATTTCACGGGCAATTTCCACCACCGCCTCTTCATCCTGTGTAGACCGGATAAATGACCGCGCTTCTTCCAGGGCTTCGGTATGATAGCTGGCTGGGGGCGTCGCCTTGGCAAATTTTACAAGGTCGGCCGATTGCAGCAAGCGGCGCAGGCCTTTTTGCCACTCCGGGCTCAGCCCTACATGCCCCAGTTGCTGCAGTATCTGATCTGTAGTCGACTCGAGGGCGGCCAGGTGATAGCGTTTTTCCAGATACTCCCGGATAATATGGGTTAGCCCGCTGTGATAATCTTTAACCTGGCCCTGCTGCCATAACTTGCGGCTCTCGAGCTGTTCCAGCTGCTCCAAGGCCAGCTGATGTATAGGAACCCGAATCGGCGGCGGTGGCGGGAGGGGTGGCGGTGGGCGGCGCAGCATGAAAAAGATGAAAAGCCCAAGTCCGGCCAGGAGGAAAATCCCAACCAGCCAGGGGAGGGTATCCCAAATGTTCATCGGCTCTCCGATGATATCTTTGATGGGCTGAAGCTCCACCGAATCTGTAGTAATGGGGAAGGTGTTGACACGAAGGCCGAGCTCCTGTGTCCAGGCTGTATCCTCCCGGCCATTTTGGCGGTATAGAACCGGAATAGGCGGAATGCGATAGTATCCGGAATCAAAAGATGTGGCCGCAATTTGTATTTCGAGCAATTTCCCCTGTTCCCCGTTGTCTTTTTCAAATCGTTCGGCCCGCAGCACTTCCAGTCCTGTAATGCCATTCAGCACGGAGAATCCCACATCGCTGATTTCGGTGGGTGGCTGGTAATAGGACAAAATTGTCAGCTTAATCTGGTCGCCGATAAGGATCTCATTCTGGCTAAGTTCAGCTGAAACACTCACCTGAGCGGATATGGGCAGCATCCAAAACAGAAACAAAAATATGGCAAAAGCCCACCGCTTCCGGATCGCTGGCCCAATACAGAAGAATATCCGTTTTTTTGCTGCCTGTTTCATTGAAATCGGCGTTTTCTGTTCTATACCCGCGATTTTTTCTTTCAATTTATAAATGGCTCGAGCGCTGTTGGAAGAACTTCAGCAGGGCATTCACATACGATTCATCGGTGCGTATATTTACTGCACCAGCACCGGTCTTCCTGAACGTGCTGACGAAGTAGGCCAGATGCTCCTGGTGCCAGCGGGCATAATCCTCCCGCAGCCGCTTCGAAGAGGTATCGATCCATCGGATCTCTCCCGATTCCGCGTCATGAGCGCGAATGAGGCCTACATCCGGGAGGCCTTCCTCCCTCGGGTCGATAATGTTAATGCCGACGACATCATGGCGCCGGGCGGCAATACGCAGCGGCGACTCATATCCCATTGACAGGAAATCCGAAAGGATAAAACAGATGCTGCGTTTTTTGATCATGTTGTTGAAATACTGCAGCGTAAGGCCAATATCCGTGCCGCGGCCTTCCGGTTCGAAGTCGATCAACTCGCGGATGATCCGAAGAATATGCTGCCGGCCCTTCTTCGGGGGAATAAATTTCTCAGCCTTATTGGAAAAGAAGAGAACGCCAACCTTATCGTTGTTATTAATCGCTGAAAAGGCCAGAACCGCACATATCTCGGTCATGATCTCATTCTTGAGTTGATGGGCGGTGCCAAAAAAAGAAGATTGGCTCATATCGATCAGCAACATGACGGTCAGTTCCCGTTCTTCTTCAAATATCTTCACGTGGGGATTACCGGTACGAGCCGTCACATTCCAGTCGATATTGCGCACATCATCGCCAAACTGATAATCCCGTACCTCGCTAAAGGACATCCCCCGGCCCTTGAAGGCACTGTGGTACTCTCCTGAGAACAGGTGTTTGCTCAACCCCTTGGTCTTGATCTCTATCTTCCGTACTTTCTTGAGCAGTTCGCTTGTTTCCATGACACAATTTTCCGCGTGTATGCGTGATAGAAGGTGGATGCGTGTATGCGAGTAGCTTCCTTAACCATTCAACCTTCAGCCATTTTTAACCGGCTCATTAGAGGCGGTCAGCCATTCCCGCCCTCTACGGCACCTCCACCGTATCCAATATCTTATTGATAATATCTTCCTGAGTAATATTCTCCGCTTCTGCTTCGTAAGTCAGGCCGATCCGGTGACGCATCACATCGTGGCAGACATTGCGTACATCTTCGGGAATAACATAGCCCCGCCGTTTGAGAAAAGCGTGAGCCTTGGCAGCCAGCGCCAGATTGATGCTGGCGCGGGGCGAACCGCCATAATTGATCAGCGGTTCAAGGCTACGCAGGCCGAACTCGCTCGGCTGGCGGGTAGCAAAGACAATATCCAGTATATAGCGTTCGATCTTTTCGTCCATATAGACCTTCCGAACGGACTCCCTGGCGCGGAGAATTTCGGATGGATGCACAACGGGCTGAACCTCGTTGAAAACTTCCCCACTCAGGTTGCGTCGGATGATTTCCCGCTCCTCTTCCTTGCCGGGGTACCCCACCTTCACTTTAAGCATAAAGCGGTCGACTTGTGCTTCCGGTAGCGGGTAGGTCCCCTCCTGTTCAATGGGGTTCTGAGTTGCCAGCACGAGGAATGGTTCTTCCAGTCGGAAAGTCTCATTGCCGATCGTCACCTGCCGCTCCTGCATGGCTTCCAGAAGGGCGCTCTGCACTTTTGCCGGCGCGCGGTTGATCTCATCCGCAAGGATGAAGTTGGCAAAGATCGGCCCTTTGCGCACCGTAAACTGACTGGTGCTGGGGTTATAGATCATGGTGCCGATAATGTCGGCCGGCAACAGGTCGGGAGTGAACTGGATGCGGCTGAATTTCGCATCCACTGCATTGGAAAGCGTTTTAATAGCCAGGGTTTTGGCCAGGCCGGGCAGGCCTTCCAGCAATACGTGGCCACGACAGAGCAGCCCCAGCATCAGGCGTTCCATCATATTACTTTGGCCAACGATGATCCGGGCGGCGGCTTCATTCAGCTTTTCGATGAAGGCGCTGTCAATATAAATTTGTTGGTTGAGTGCTTCAATGTCAAGTGATTGCATATCTTTCGTCCGTTGCTTAGGGATTTGATTTGTCGTGCTTTTTGCGAAAGGGGGCCGCTAGAGCCCACAAATTTGCTAATTTTTTGAATATTAACACAATGCAGGAGGCTTTGCCTTTGCATATTACAGTCCGAATTATAAAAGGGGGGCTTTTCAACTGCTCATTAACTGAAAATTAACGCTATGCGAACTTTTTTTGCTGTCGCCTCGATCGGGGTATTCTTTCTTGCCGTATTCCCCGGCGCCCCTGCCGGCGCACAGACAACGGCATCGCCACTTTCTCCTCAACAACGTGCAAAGGAAAACATTATTGGACTGAAGGCAGGCGCCCTCATCGTACGCCTGCCTTCTCAGCAAGCCAAGACTGAAGCGCTTCAGGCATTAATCAACGATACTAATACCAGCGAAACGGCCCGCCGGCGTATGGAAGCGCAACTGAAGGAAACCATTGCCAGCCAAAGGGAATTTAATCAGAACATGATGACAGCATTTCGGGAAGCCTATAATTTTTCCGATGTCCTGTTCTTTTTCGACAACAACATGGGTGCTCTAAAGGATGGCAGGCCGGAAGGCATTTTTCTGGACAGCAGCCTCCAGGCCGACCCCAACATCCGGCTGGAGAACAAGCGTTTTTTCCTACTCGGGTTCGGCTCTACCAGCAGCGAAACCTCCGATGGCGTGGAGGCGATGATCATCATGGATGATCAACTCGCTACGCTTGAAAAACCATTCCCTTTCTATCAGCGCCTGAATGACTTCCCCGCTTTTATCGGTAGTATTTTGCCGGCGCCCAATCAAAAAGCAAAAGACGCTGTACGGATCGTAGAAAAATTCAATAAGAAGCTTCATCGATTTTACCATTCGGTGGAGTAACTGGGAACGTCAGAATGTCGAAGGTGGCGCATCAGGGAAGGAGAGAAAGCAAAAAAAGCCCTATTGGTTGCTGCTATCTTTGCGAGTAGTGTCTTGACGATTAGGAGAGAGCAGCGGCTTGACGGGGATAGAATCAATCACGGTTTTTAGTTCCGGCTTTTCCGGCTTTTCCGGCTTGGGTGGCTTGGTGATGGTATCCAGTTCCAGGCGGGCTTCTGTAATGAGAATAGAATCTGCAAGCCTGCTGGCTTCCGCCAGAGCCTGTTCCCGGCACAGCTTGAGGCGCGCTTCCCGGTAGTTTTCCACGCGCTTAGCCACTTCCGCTTCGATCATGTCCTGAACGGATTGTTGGTTTTGGCCTTCCTTGGCGCAGGAAGCCAACAAAAACAATAGCCATAGCAAGTGTTGGAGCTTCATTGCTGTTTTTGTTCCTGTTGTATTCGGGCCCTGAGTTTTACTTCCTCTGACCGCCTTAATTCCAGGAGAGAATCGAGCGCCCGTTGAATCATGCCATGATATATTGATACGCAAACGCTATCCATGATCAACCGCATGGAGTCAACCTGATGGCCGGCTAGGGTATCGATCTGTATACGTTCCCGGGAAGTGAGCCGGATAGTTTGTTCTGGTTCTTCGCAAGCGGTTGATCCTCCGGCCAAGAGAACAGCAAAAAGTATTATGAACGGCTTAATTCTGAAATAATCTTTAACGTTCATCAAGATCGATCACTTTTTTGCGCAGTTCGAAATGTTTGCCCAGATAGACCTTGCGGACCATTTCGTCGGCCGCCAGTTCTTCGGCGTTACCGGCTTTGAGAATGCTTCCTTCAAACATCAGGTAGGCCCGGTCGGTGATGGAAAGGGTTTCCTGTACGTTGTGGTCGGTAATGAGGATGCCGATATTTCTCGTCTTCAACTTCGCCACGATATACTGAATGTCTTCCACGGCGATGGGGTCGATACCAGCAAAAGGTTCGTCGAGTAGAATGAACTTGGGGTCGGTCGCCAGGGCGCGGGCGATCTCCGTTCGGCGGCGCTCCCCTCCGGAGAGAGTATCCCCTCTGCTTTTGCGCACTTTTTCCAGGCCGAATTCATTGATGAGCTCTTCGAGGCGCTCGTGCTGTTCGCTTTTGTTGAGATCGGTCATTTCGAGCACAGCCTTAACGTTATCCTCTACGCTCAGTTTGCGGAAAACGGAGGGCTCCTGGGGCAAGTAACCGATCCCGCGTTGAGCCCGTTTGTACATAGGCAAAGTCGTAATGTTTTCCTGTTCGAGGTACACCTCTCCTTCATTGGGCCGGATGAAGCCGACCATCATATAAAAAGTAGTCGTCTTACCAGCGCCGTTAGGGCCCAGCAGGCCGACGATCTCACCCTGGTTCACTTCTACAGAGACATGACGGACGACTTCGCGCCGGCCATATACCTTTACCAGGTTTTTACACCACAATCTTGCTGTTTGGCTCAAAATGTTGCGTTTTATTCGCTCACCGGTTCCGTCACGGGCTGCCGGTTAATCAATATACTCGATCTTATTCAGGAAACGAAAGCCCACCGTTAGCTCGAAGGTCAGGTTGCGGATCTTGCGCTCGGGGATGTTGACATTTCCTGTAAAGAACTGATTATTCACAAAAACGGTTGCGCTTGGCTGTTCATATTGATACGAGAAATCCGGATTGATGGTAAACTCGATCAGCGCGCCGGCCAATTCCGAGAAAGGAAACTCGATGCCCCCGCCCAGGCTAACACCATAGGTGATCTCACGGATCAACTCCTTACTGTCATCAGGATAGATGGGATAGACCATATTGGCGTCCTTGTATTCGTCAAGGTTGGTGCTTAGGTTGTAATCG
This sequence comes from Lewinellaceae bacterium, assembly GCA_020636215.1. Classification (GTDB taxonomy): domain Bacteria; phylum Bacteroidota; class Bacteroidia; order Chitinophagales; family Saprospiraceae; genus JACJYE01. The sequence goes on along the minus strand of JACJYG010000012.1, from coordinate 99,114 downwards.
CCCCGAATACCAAGGAGATAGTAGGCGCGGGAATCGTTGTTGAAGAGGTCAAATTTCTGTTTGGCGCCCAACACCAGGGAGAGATTTCGGAAGATAAATTCCTGGGCAGGAGCCCTGAAGACATTTCCGTTGAGCCCAAAGGCATTCCGGCTGCGAAAGGCGCTGCCCTTAAGGTGATAGCCCAACTGGGCGAAAAGGGCAAACTGGTTGTCTTCCGGTAAAGATTCAATGAATGCAATGCCGTGGTATTTGAAAAGAGGGTCTTGTTCAAAGCCTTCCCATTGTTGCACGCCGATCGTCAGGCCACCCTTTACGCCAAAGGCGTACCCCTGGGCTTGAAGGAAAGAGGTAAATAAACCTAATATTATCGTCGTCAGTACAATTCGAGTCATGATCTCACTTTTTTTGTCCTGCAAAAGTGGCGCTTTTTTTGCAAAAAAGCAGGTGTTCCATGTTTAAAATGGGGGCTTCAGGAGTGCGGGCTTCCAGGTTGTGAAAAAGGAACTCCATTTATGACAAGGGCCCATCGCGGCCCTGGAGGCCCGCACTCCTGGTTTACTTAACTCTCAGCCGCTGTCCAATATTAATGGTATTGGAAGTCAGATTGTTCAGTCGTTTAATAGCCTCCACCGTTGTATTATACCGTTTGGAAATATTGTACAGGGTATCGCCGGCGGCAACTGTGTGGTAAACCAGGGCGGGAGGCGTTGTTTCCTGAGGTTCAACCGGAACAGCCGGTGGCTCGGGTTGAGGGTCCACCGTGGGCACTGGCTGAACAGGAGGCTGTGGCGGCTCCACTTTGGGCGGAGTAGGTTCCGGCTGAGGCTCTACCTTCACCGGTGGAGGTGGCGGAGGGGTAGTTTTGGGAGGGGTAGGCGTTACGTCTTCCAGCTCTTCTTCCATATCCAGCAGGCCATCATTATTTTCGTCAGGAACATTGATCACCGGCTTGTTTTCCGATGGCGCAGGCTTCACCTCGCTGGCCAGTTTGGGCCGATCCTTTACTTTGCAACCGCGGATCTTGATGCGCTCCCCGACTGCCGGCTGAGCCTCCTCCGACATCCGGTTGCGCTTGTATAGGGCATCGAGCTTAATACCGTAAATCTGAGAAATGGCATACATGTTATCTCCCTCCTTAACGTAATGCCAGGTACGCTTACCACGGAAACTCTTGCGTTTGGGCTGAAGGTAAACGACCATGCCTTCATCCAGTTTTTGATTCCGGTCCTTCAGTCCTTCGTTATAGCTCAGGATTTCGCCAAGACGCACACTGGTGCGTTCGGCTATTTGGGCCGGGGTTTCCTCCGCTTTGGCCAGCACGTAACGCACGTCATTATTTTCAAATTCCAGTCCTGGACGTACCACCGCGTCCTCTCCCTGATTGGACACCCCAGCATCCGCTATGATTTCCACCGAACTCATCAGATCGAATCGATGGAGATCATACCGCTCGATGATGTCGATCAGTTTGAGGTGATAATTGGCGCTGGTGGCGTAGCCAGCACGGCGCAGGCCCTCTGCCCAGGCCTTGTAGTCGGTGGGGTCTATGCGAAAGAGAAAACCGTAGCGGTATTCCTTCCTGGGGTTGCGCAGAAACTCGGAATGGGCGATAAAACTGGCATCTGCATTTTTATAGGATCGAAAGCAGGACTCCACCAGCTTGCCTTCATCGTTGTAATCATCGTCCTTTTGATAGACCTTTTTACCATCCCAATCGTTCCCGCATTTAATGCCGAAGTGGTTATTAGCATTGCGGGCCAGCCAACTCTGTCCGGCATTGGATTCAAGCAGCCCCTGCGCCAACTTGATGCTTGCCGGGATGCCCGCTCGTTCCATTTCGCGGATGGCGATCTCTTTGTAGCGCTCGATATATTTCAGGTGTTCGCTCTCCTGAGCAGTTGCCGCGCTAACCATCAGGAGTATCAGGCTTAGTAAGTTTACCGTTTTTAAAAACATTGCAAATCAGGTTTTGACCGGAACCCTACTGGCTTGTAAAAAAAAGAGGCCCATGCTTTTGTTTTTTCCACAGCCCGTATTTGGGGATCACCCGGATTATCAAAGGGGAGATTAAAAATTCCATTTATCAACGTCGCCACCATGGCAAATATGATTTGACTGTAAATAACGATTTTTTCCTGGAGGGCCATTCCTGTTAATAACATGGATTATCCTGAACTTTGGACGCTTAGGGGAATCCCCTCGATTCCTGACTGGAAGTGGGATAAGGGAAGGCAGAAGTCAGAAAAACAGGCGTTCCACGAGCTTTCCTGGCTTTTTCCAACTTTCACCCGCCCACTCGTTATACTCGCGTTCGGGTAACCCATCCGACTTCAAATCCAAAAACTTCCAAAACCCAAGATTATCATTTTTTTAACAGAAAACCCTGCTTTCTACAATAGATCGGAAACCTGTCCCTTCCCGGCTGCCAGGCTGCCCAGCTGCCCAAAGTATCGCACCGCTTCGATGAGGTTCGCAAAGCGTTCGTCCTGGGTATGCCCCTTTTTATAACGCGCGTAGATCTGTTGGATAATAACGCCGATCTTGAAGGCGCCATAAACGAAATAAAAAACAGCCTGGCGAACCTCCCGGCCGCTTTGAGCCTGGTAGCGTTCCACCACCTCCGCCCGGTTGAGGTTGCCGGGCAGCCAGGTGAGGTTGGCCGCCGCCAGCGGCATTGCCCTGGCCTCCTTCGGCTCCGTCCAGTAGGCCAGGCTGGCGCCAAGGTCCATTAAAGGGTCGCCGACGGTGGCCATCTCCCAGTCGAGTACAGCCAGAATGCGGCTAAGATCCGATTCTGCAAGGACCAGGTTGTCGTATTTGTAATCATTGTGGATAAGTCCCGCCGGGCCATCTGGGGGAAGGTTTTGGCGCATCCAGGCCGCCAGCTCGTCCATAACTTTCAACTGGTCTGTTTCTGCTTTGTAATATCGGCCGATCCAGCCTTCCACCTGCCGCTCTACATACCCGTCCGGCTTGCCCAATTGGTAAAGGCCCGTCGATACAATATCAATGCTGTGCAAAGCCGCCAGGTTGTCGACTGCGGCTTCTGAAATACGGCGCATCAGAGGCGGCTCCAGGGATAACTGCTTGTAGAGCGGCCCTCTAAGGATGACCCCTTGCACCCGTTCCATAAGATAAAAAGGCGCGCCGATGACGCTTTCTTCTTCACAATACAAAACCGGCCGGGGCGCCTTGTCGTACAGGCCGTCGAGGGCAACCAGCATACGGTACTCGCGCCCCATGTCGTGGGCTGTCTTGATATTTGCCCCAAAGGGTGGGCGTCGGAGAACGAACTCCCCGAGGTTACATACCAACAGGTAGGTGAGGTTGGAATAGCCTCCCGGGAACTGGAGAATAGCCTCAATGGCTGTAAATCCCGGCCATTGGGCCTTCAGATATTGTTGCAGTTGATCCCGATTGAGTGCTTCACCCAAGCGGATATCGGTGGGTTGATCCAGCATGAAAACAATTCCCTTTTTGGGGAAAGATAGGGATTTGATTTATCTTCTGGCCCTATTCATCACACACATTTCGTTCCATAGCCCGAGTGCGTGGCATCGCAAAATGTTTTGACAATACATTATGATACAGGACAAGGAAGAACTGCGCCGCCGTCTCCGCCGTATCGACGGCCGGGGCTATAAATCGTACAAGGATATAGAAGGGCGTTATCAATTCGAAGATTTTGAACTGATCATCGACCATGTGCAAGGGGACCCATTTGCCGCGCCCAGCCGCCTGCGCGCCTGCTTTCCCAATACTTTCCCGGATTGGGCCTACGCCAATCGCAGTCGGGAAATAGCCCTGCGGGATTTTCTAACGCGACAATTCGACCGGAATATCTCCCGTTTGGCCAAAGGGAACCGGGGCAGCGGCAAAAGCGGAACCCTTCAGATCCTTCGCCCGGGCCAGGAAATACTGGAACGAACGGCCATAGTTCTGTACGGCGACAAAGTGGAAGTTCGCTTCCTGGCCGGCCTGCCTGCTTTTGGCCGTCGGATCGCCGGTATGCAGGCAGAGGAACTCTTACTGGTTGAAGCGCCCGCCATTGTCCGCCAGAGCCTGGCCTTCGGAGTGCTGAACGAAACCCGCCTGCGCGAGCACCTGCTCACCAACGAAGATGCTGACGCCCTGCGCCAAAAATTGTCCGGGCTGGGCCTGATCGCTTTCATTGCCGATGGCGCCTTGCTACCCCGCGCTAGCGGCGTTGATCCGCGCCCGCTGAAAGAAGGTATTTTATTCCAATCGCCACCAGCCTTAAAGGTAGAGGTCGAACTACCGAACCGGAAGTTGAGCGGCATGGGCATCCCCGAAGGCATCACCCTGGTCGTTGGCGGCGGTTACCATGGGAAATCCACCCTGCTGCGGGCTATCGAGCTGGGCGTTTATAATCACATCCCCGGCGACGGCCGGGAGTTCGTCGTCACCCTGCCGAATGCAGCCAAGGCCAGGGCAGAGGATGGGCGTTACGTGGAAAAAACGGATATCTCTCCTTTTATCAATAACCTGCCTCAGGGAAAGGACACCAAACGTTTCTCTACTAGTAACGCCAGTGGCAGTACTTCCCAGGCAGCCAATGTCATCGAAGCTTTGGAGGCCGGCGCCGGGGCCTTACTCATCGACGAAGATACTTCCGCCACCAACTTTATGATCCGCGACTATCGCATGCAGCAACTGGTGCCTAAAGAGCGGGAGCCCATCACTCCTTTTATCGACAAGGCCCGGCAGTTATATCAGGATATGGGCGTTTCCTCCATTGTGGTGGTGGGCGGCTCCGGCCTGTACTTCGATATTGCGGACAGGGTGATCTGCATGATCGACTACCAACCGCACGACTTGACCGAAGAGGCGAAAGCCATTTCCCGGCGATATCGGGAAGCGCGGCTTTCAGAAGGCGGAGAGTCCTTCGGACCGATTGCTGCCCGTCATCCTGTCGGACAAAGCATGGACGCTCGGAAAGGCCGGATGGAGAAAGTGAAGGCGCACGCCCTGCGCAGTATACAATTCGGCTATGAAGAGATTGACATGAGTGCTGTGGAACAGGTAGTGGAAGACGGCCAGTTGCGCGCTATTGGAGATGCCCTGCTCTACGCCCGCCAATACCTGGACGGCCAAAGCCTGGCCGAAGCACTGGAGGAAGTGATGGTGGATATCGAAGCCAATTCACTGGATGTGCTCAGCCGGCAAAAATCAGGACATTATTCCGCTTTTCGCAAACTGGAACTGGCAGCAGCCTTGAACCGGTTGAGGGGAATGCAGGTAAAATAGGATGCCTCCAGGGGATTAGCCTATTTCCACCCTAACCGGCACACCATTGAATGCCGCATTGCCGGTCATCACATCAATCAACCGGCTATCGGTCAGATCATTGATACTGATACCCGCGTGCTGCCGGGCGACAGCCAATTGTGCGCCTTCCCGCTCGTGCCCCCAACCGTGTGGGATGCTCACCACACCCGGCATAACCGTATCGCTCACCTCAGCCGGCAGGCGGACGCTGCCGATGGAGGAAAAAACGGACACCTCCTGTCCATCCTGAACGCCCAGGTTTTTCGCATCTTCCGGGTGGATCAGGAGAGTACAACGGTTGCGCCCTTTGACCAGGCGATAGCTGTTGTGCATCCAGGAATTGTTGGAACGAAGCTGTCGCCTGCCAATGAGGGCCAATGGAAATGCATGATGCTTTCCTGGCTCGGGCCGGAAGGTGGCCTGCAGCCGATCGACATCCCTGACAAAACGTTCCGGCGCCAGCTTGATGCGTTTGTCTGGTGTAAACAGCCGATTGGGCAAACAGGGTTGCAGAGGCCCCAGGTCGACACCAGAAGGCTGTTCCTGTAAGCTGGCCAGACTCAGGCTTTCTTTGCGGTAAGGGCCAGCGCGCAGCCCGAAATCCAGCATCAGGGAAGGCGTTGTTCCATCGTCTCCTTTTCCCGTCAGTCGTTCAATAAGGGCCTTGAAAATTTCCCAATCGTGGCGCTGGCCGGCTTCTTTTTCAAAAAGTGGGGGGGAGTATTTTGCGGTGTTGCAGACGGCCAACACGTGGAATATGATATCATAATGCTCCGTTTCCAGGCCAGTGGTGGGCGGAAGGATGATGTTGGCATGCCGGGTCGTTTCATTGAGATAAATATCGATGGCCACCATAAAGTCGAGCCCGGCCAGAGCTTCATCGAGCTGACGGCCGTTGGGGGTGGAAAGAACCGGGTTGCCGGCAATGGTGGCCATGGCCCGTATCTGTCCTTCGCCAGGGGTAAGGATCTCCTCCGCCAGGGCCGCTACCGGAAACTCGCCGGAGAAATCGGGCAGGCTGCTCACCCGGCTGTTGCGCCGGCCGAAAACGCCGGTTCGGCCCATGCCAACATAGTCAAAGGCCGGCAGGGTAAACATGGCGCCCCCTTCCCGGTCGAGGTTGCCGGTGATGATATTGAGAACGTTGACGAGCCATTGGCACAGCCCCCCGAAAGCCTGGGTAGACAAGCCCATACGGCCGTAGCAAACCGCCGAAGGAGCCGTAGCGAACTCTCTGGCTAAGCGCCGGATAGCAACCGCTTCGAGCCCAATCAACGATGCAATATTTTCCGGAGGAAATTCCCCGGCAATAGCCCGGACGACATCGAGCCCATCAGTAAAATCGGCCAGTCGCCCGAGATTAGCCAGCCCTTCCTCTATTATGCTATGGATCAGCCCCAGAAGCAACAAAGCATCCCGGCCCGGGTGGATAAAGAAGTGTTCATCGGCTTTGTCGGCCGTCTCTGTCCGGCGGGGGTCAATGACGACGACCTTGCCTCCCCGTTGCCGGACGCCCCGCATGCGTGCGGCAAAATCCGGCGCAGTCATCATACTGCCATTCGACACCAGTGGGTTAGCCCCCATGATGAGCAGGTAATGGGTGCGGTCAATATCCGGCACGGCTTCCATCAGAAAATGGCCGTAAAGATCAAGTGCGGCAACATGGTGAGGCAGTTGGTCGGCAGAAGTGGCGCTGAAACGGTTTTGAGTGCCCAGGCTTTTGATAAAGGGGCCGGCGAAGAGCATACTACCCAGGTTGTGCACATTGGGGTTGCCCTGATATACGCCCACAGCGTTGGCGCCGTATTTTTCCTGTATCCGCCGCAGGCCGGCCGCTACTTCGTCAAAGGCTTCTTCCCAGCCGATTTGCTCCCAGCCATTGTCTGTGCGCCGCAGAGGGGATTTAAGCCGGTCTGGATCGGAATAAATATCCTTTAGCGCCATAGCTTTGGGGCAGATGTGGCCGCGGCTCAGCGGGTCTTTTTCATCACCCCGGATGGACAAAACCTCGCCATTGTCGTGTTCGATGGCCAGGCCGCAGATGGCTTCGCAGAGGTTGCAGGCTCGGTAGTGGGTGGGCATGGGTAGCAGGTTGTTTTGGTAAATTTTTTTAATCTACACAAAAAACCTAAATTAGTTGAATGGTTGTTAGCTGAATGTACCTTGTATATCCAGCTAATACAAAAACTGGCTTTCTTTAAGAAAAATCAATAAATTGCTTGCAAAGCAAAAAAATGTCATCAAAAAACTCAAATCCGGATATGGCTGAATTCTCATTTTATGAATTTTTTTGTGGAGGAGGCATGGTGCGAGAAGGGTTGAGAGATTCTTGGAGTTGTCTATTTGCAAACGACATTGATGAAAAAAAAGCTCAAGCATATATATCAAATTGGGGGAATGGGGAAATTATAGTTGGCGATATTGGAAAAATCACTACCCAACAGCTGCCCAACAAAGCTGACTTAGCCTGGGCTTCATTTCCATGCCAAGATCTATCTCTTGCTGGTAAAGGAAAGGGGCTCGATGGAGAACGAAGCGGCACATTCTGGTCTTTTTGGAAGATCATATCATCCCTTGAAAAAGAGGGAAGAGCCCCTGAGATTTTAGCGCTTGAAAATGTATACGGGGCCATTACCAGCCATGGAGGCAAGGACCTGACTTCTATAGTTGAAGCTCTTTCGAATCTTAAATATCGCGTTGGAGCAGCTGTTATTGACGCCGCTTATTTCCTCCCACAAAGCCGTCCTAGGCTTTTTATCATTGGTATAAAAAAAAGTTTAGATATCCCAGGCATTCTTCAGCTTAGCCATCCAAATAAGCTTTGGCACCCGGCATCATTGCAAAAGGTGGTGTCAAATTTCAAGGAAGAACTGAAAACAAATTGGACTTGGTGGAATATACCTACCCCCAACCGTCAAAAAATCAAGTTGTCAAACCTTATTGAAGATGAAACGCCAGATAATATTTGGCATCCTGAAGAATACACCCAAAAACTGATTGAATCAATGTCCATAGTTAATAAGAAGAAATTAGAACAAGCTAACTGGACTGAAAAAAAAATCTATGGGACTGCTTTCCGACGAACACGCAACGGAACAGTTAGAGCTGAAGTTAGATTTGATGGAGTAGCCGGGTGCTTGAGAACACCCGGAGGAGGATCTAGCAGACAGTTGTTATTGGAAATCAATGCAGGCAAAACCAGAAGTAGATTACTATCTCCAAGAGAATCTGCAAGATTGATGGGCCTTCCTGACCAATATAAACTTCCGGAAAATAGAAATGAAGCGTATCATTTGACTGGAGATGGAGTAGTTGTACCAGTGATAAGACATTTGTCAAAATTCTTATTTGAGCCAATTTTGAACTTCAATTATTTCGGGGAATCTATTAACAGCAATGTTTATGTCAGAGGGACTCAATCATCTGTTATCTGAATTTTATATTGAAAATACTTTTAACACTAAAGGGAAACTATCGGTGGCCCTTATAATGACAAGGAAAGCGAAAGAGGAGGGCTTGCCTCTAAATCCTGAGAGCCTGTTAACCGATAAAGGAGGCCAAGTAAAAGGTTTAGGAGGTGGAGCAGTCCAAAAGATATTAGATGAATATGAAATTCACAGAGTTTTAGCCCGTGAAGGAGGGAGAACTAGCAGAGGGAGCATCGCAAATATGGAAATTTATGTGGCATTTTTGAATTCAATCTATTTTAAAGGATTCCATGACCTGGATTACGTTGAAAAATTTTGGATTGAGAAAGTCAGAGATTTTTTTGCAAGCCAGCCTTTGAATATAAATCTTGATCAAGCCATTAGCATTAGAGCAACTATTCAACATCTACTAGACCAAGCAAAAGAAAGACAACAAGAGAACCCTTTCAGCCAGTATCAAGGCACAGTAATTCAGCATTTAGTTGGAGCAAAATTAGAACACTTAAATGGTGAAGGGGCCATTATTCATCACAGCTCTTCAACTTCAGACAGTCAAAGAGGCCGACCTGGTGATTTTGAAGTAGGAGATGCTGTTCTACATATTACTACTGCTCCAGGGGAAGCATTGATAAAAAAATGCGAAGAAAATCTAAGAAAAGGAGTCAAACCTATTATTGTTACTCTTGAAAACAAGGTTTCAGTTGCTCAAGGCCTAGCTGAAAACAATAGATTAGCAGACAGAATTGACGTATTTGAAATAGGGCAATTCCTGGCTACAAACATTTATGAAATTGGTAAATTTGAATTCAAAGGGCAAAAAGACGCGGTAGAAAAGTTAATTATCATTTATAACGAAATCATCGACAAGGTCGAGACTGATCCAAGTCTAAAAATTAAATTTTACGGTTAAAGTGGCGGATGTCTTTGACAAGAACAAGAGAAGCGACATAATGAAGCGTGTCAAGTCTAGCAATACTAGACCGGAAATGCTCATCAGAAAGTATCTTTTCTCAAAAGGCTACAGGTATAGATTACATAAAAAAGACATCCCTGGCAAACCTGACCTCATTTTCCCCGCCAAAAAGAAAATAATATTTATAAATGGTTGTTTCTGGCATGGCCACGATTGTAAAAGAGGAGCAAGAATACCCAAGGCCAACAGAGAATATTGGCTAAAAAAAATTGGCCGAAATGTTGAAAGAGATAAAGAAAACTTTTCTAAGCTTAAAGAACTTGGGTACAAAGTCGCTGTTATTTGGGAATGCGAGATGAAAGATTTTCAGGCAATTGCCGAAAAACTTGCAACTTTCTTAAATGAATAACCCATTTTGACATTCCCGATTCTCAACCGTACCTTTGCACTCCAAATCAGCATTTTAGGCTATGGCTTTACAACAATCTCCATACGTCCTTTACTCCGATGGTAAAGGCAATACTTTTGAAGACACTTCCCTCTACGCCGTAGGGCGGAGCGGTTTCTATGCAACTCCTATCCCGGAAGAAGAGTGGATCGAACTGCCGGATGGCGGCAGCCTTTACGAGTTGCCCGGCCGGCGCAGTGTCGGCATCGATGTCGAGACCGGCGAGATGCGCCTGTGCGAGGAAGGCTGGGCGGTAGCGGCATTCATCCCCCCTGCCTATACAGGCCTGTACATGGCTTCTTACATCAACCAGCCGGAAGCGCCAACGCTGCCCTTGTTTTGTTATACGGCAATCGGCTGGCTGGATGATAAATTTTACGTGCCTGCTGTTCGCATCGAACCGGATATCCGTCAGGAATGCAGCGGGTTCGACCATGATGTTGTCGTGCAAGGAGTGGAAAGCCTTCGCCAGGCTTATCCCAACAACCGTATCGTAGAGCACCTGGCCAACAACTGTGCGTTGACCTACGAATGTCCCGCCGCCCGCAATTACTTTATGGTGCCGCTGGAGTGCCCGGTGCCTACCTCTCCGGCTTGCAACTCCAACTGCCTCGGCTGCATCAGCCTTCAACCGGAGGATGAGGTCATTGTTTCCAGCCATGACAGACTAAGTTTTAAGCCCACAGCGGGAGAGATCGTGGAGTACACCGTTTCTCACCTGGAGTCCGCGCCCTTTCCCATCATCAGTTTCGGGCAGGGCTGCGAAGGCGAACCACTGCTGATGTGGGAAACCCTCAGCGATGCCATTCGCCAGATCCGCCAGTTCACCGACAAAGGCAGCATCAACATCAACACCAACGGCAGTAAGCCCGATGCAGTGGATACCTCTGTAAAGCGGGGCTCAACAGCATGCGGGTGAGTACTAATTCCGCCCAGGATTGGCTGTACACTACCTACTACCGTCCCAATAATTACAAATTCGAGGACATCCTGGAAAGCATTCGCATCGTGAACCGCTACGGCGGCTGGACGAGCATCAACTACTTCGTATTCCCCGGCGTGACCGACAGCGAAGCGGAGTACCAAGCCTTGCGCGAACTCATCCGCAGCACTGGTACCGAAGATGATCAATGGCGCAATTTCAATATCGACCCCGACTGGTACCTGGAACGGGTGGGTATTTCGGACACCGAAGAAACGATGGGCATTCGCGAGCTGATGCGCCGCATCCGCGAGGAGTTTCCCGAGTTGAAGTTCGGATATTTCAACCCACCGATGGAGCGTATCAAGGGGAATTACGAGGTAGATTTCGCGCACTAATTGCACCTGGTTTGAAAATCCCCATAATAATCGAAACCACCCATTTCCTTGCCCTTAACAAGCCTTAAGTACCTGATCGTAGAGCGCAACCCTGGGAGCCATCGGTTGAATCCATTGTTTATGAATACTTGCAGCGGCAGCAGTAAAGCCTTTCCTCGGCGTCGTGCACCGCCTCGACCGGGTCACTTCGGGCGTGCTGTTGATGGTACAAAAGAAGAGCGCCCTGAAGGAGCTCAACCGGCAGTTTGCCGAAAGGCAGATAAAGAAAATCTACCTGGCTGTCGTGGAGCAGGCGCCCCGGCTTCAGCAGGAAAGCTGGAGCACTGGTTATTCAAAGACCAGCCCAATAAGCGGGCAGTGGTGTTTGAACAACAACGCAAAGACACGGTTTTTGCAGCCTTTCTTACCGCACCCTGGGAGAGGGCTTGTTGGAAATCCGCCCCGACACTGGTAAATTTCATCAGATACGGTACCAACTAGCCGCCATCAGGTTGTCCCATTGTGGGCGATGGTGCTTACGGCGCGCAGACTTCCTACCAACCCAATGCCATTATGTTGCATGCCTGGAAACTGGGGTTTAAAGATCCGCAAAATGGGGAAGCGGTTTTGCTGGAAGCTCCGCTCCCGGAGGATGAACAGTGGGGAAGGGTTGAATGGTGGTGAAGAGCCTAAGCTGAAAGAATACAATAAAAAAAACCTTAACTTTCCTTTTCTTTAGGAAAACCTTTCCTCCAGGAAGAGTATCATTTTCTACCACCAAAACCGTTTACCAATGAAACAGCTTTTGCCATTGCTTACTTTTCTGGCGCTCGGCAGCGCACTCTCTGCCCAAAACCTTACGTTCCAACCCGAACTACCCATGCCCGGAGAAACGGTGCAGTTTCGTTACAATCCTGCCGGAACACCTTTGGAAGGAGTGGAAACCATTTACGCTTCGGCACTGCTCTTTGCCGGCGAAAGTACCGGATGCCGTTGATGTGGAACTAAAGGCAGAAGGCGATGCCTTTGTTGGTGAAATTCCACAGGAACAGACATCAAAGCCTTGTTTGTTAAAATAGAAAATGAGGCGGGCGACAAAACGGATAGCAACGACGATCAGGGATATTCTACGATGTTCTACCGGGACGGTACCGTTCCACCCCGTACAGGGCGCATATGGCAGTTTAGTACAGGCTTTAAACAGCTTCGCCTATTACGCTGGCGTAAAACGCGCCCGGAGAAAGCTTTGGAATTTTACCAAATGGAGTTTCAGCAGTACCCGGCCTCCAGGGCAGATAAAATGTTCGCCAACGATTTTGCCGGATTGGCTGCCCAAAACAAGGATGAAGCAGCCCTGAGGGAAGTAAAGGACATAGCTGGCGGTATGGTACTGGTAACAATAAAGCATCCGAAGAAGAATGGAATGTAGCCTACTATATGTTCAAAAGAATGAAGGAAGAAGCGCTTGCCAATGAGCTGGCGGAAAAGATCAAAAAGAAATACCCCGATGGACTGGTAATCCGCGACGAACTGTTCACTCAATTTTATGAAGAAAAAGACCTCGCGCAGAAAGAAGCAATATACCAGGCCTACCAGGAAAAATACGGGAAGGAGGCAAATTTCCAGCAGTCACAAACCAACTTCGCACGCGTACTGGCCAATAGTTTTGCTTCCAAGGAAAACTGGGACAAGTTCAACCACTATATGTCCCTGATCGATGACCGCCAAACCAAAGCCTCCATCCTGAACAACCTGGCCTGGAGCATGGCCGGCGAAGGCCTGGAAGGCAAAGCCAGCGGCCTGGAACGGGCCGGCCAATTCTCCAAACAATCGCTGGATCTCATCGAGGAATCCATGAAAAAGCCGGAAGAAGGCAAGGCTTCCTTCTATAGCCCGCGGTACTGGAAAAGGATATTGGAGGGCAATTATGGCATGTACTCGGATACTTATGCCCTCATCCGCTACCGCCAAGGCGCGTATGAAGATGCTCTAAAATACCAAACCATTGCCTGCGAAAACCGCAATTTTTCCGACGGGGAGCTGAACGAGCGCTACGCAATTTATTATGAGCAATTAAAAGGCGGTAAAGCCGCCGAGAAAAAACTGGCCCGATTCATACAGGAGGGCCAGGCTACCAGTAAGATGAAGGAGCAGCACAAACGCCTCTTCCTTGCAAACAACAGCCTGGAGGATGCCTACAGTTTGTATGTTGCCGAGCTGGAGAAAGCAGCACAGGAACAGTTCCGTGAAGAAACACGCAAAAAAATGATCAACCAGGAAGCCCCCGACTTTGCACTCCTCAACCTGGATGGGGAGACGGTCAAATTGAGCGAACTCAAAGGCAAAACCGTTGTGCTGGATTTCTGGGCGACCTGGTGCGGCCCCTGCAAGGCCTCCTTCCCGGGCATGCAACGCGCGGTAAACCATTTCGGGGATGATGAATCAGTCGTTTTTCTGTTCATCGACACCTGGGAAAACGAAGCCGACAAGGAAAAAAACGCTGCCGATTTCATTGCTTCCAAAGCCTACGCTTTCGAAGTGTTGATGGACAATGACAATAAAGTGGTGGCGCAATATGGTGTTCAGGGCATCCCCACCAAGTTCGTGATCGGCCCCGACGGCCGCATTCGATTCAAAAGCGTAGGCTTTGGCGGCAACGATGAAGAACTGCTGACAGAGATGAAAACGATGATTGAAATGGCGGCGGCGGAAGGCCGAAAGGCCGTGCCCTAGTCCCGGTTGTTTTTTTTCTGATTCATTGAAAGGGCTCACTTATGTTTAAGAACAGATTACTTTGGGGATGTATCCTGACTTTTAGCTTTTCCGTCGCAGCCTTTGGGCAGGCGGAAAGCGTACGGGTGATGACTTTCAACATCCGCTATCCCAACCCGGATGACGGGGTGGACTACTGGCCCAACCGAAAGGACATGGTAGCCAGTATGATCCGTTTTCACCAGGCCGATATTATTGGCGTACAGGAAGCCTTCCGCTTCCAGTTAGACGAGTTAACGGCGCTGCTCCCGGGCTTCAGCTGGTATGGCCTTTGCCGGACGGATGGCCGTATCAGCCCGGAACCGGACAATGAATTCTCGGCCATCTTCTATCGGAAGGAGCGCTTTGACCTGCTGGATAGCGGCACGTTCTGGCTTTCGGAAAGCCCCGATCAGCCCGGAAGCGTAGGCTGGGATGCTGCCCTACCCCGTATAGCCAGCTGGGTGCAATTTCGCGACAAGGCCAACGGCCGGGTGTTTTATCATTTCAACACCCATTTCGACCACCTTGGAACGCAGGCACGGCAGGAAAGCGCCCGGTTGATACGCAAACAGATCCAGGCCATTGCCGGCGACGGGCCAGTGCTGCTGACCGGCGATTTCAACTGCATTCCTACCGACGAACCCTACCGCATTATCACGGAAAAGGGGAGTGGCCTGGCCGATGCTCTTATCCAATCGCAGACACCACACCATGGCCCCTTGAGCACCTGGTCGGGTTTCCAGTTCCCGGGCGTGCCCGGGCGCCGAATCGATTTCATTTTTGTAAATAATCAGATCAAAGTGCTACGCCATGGCATTTTGTCGGATTGCTGGAGCGGCAGCTTCCCCTCGGATCATTTGCCAGTGTTGGCCGAAGTGTATTTCAGTGGGCAGTGAGCATGGGGGCGAGGTGTAAAAAGCTGAGGGTTGAAAAGGTAAAAGGAACAAGGCAAAGGCCCTAACCTGAAACTGTGCTTTCGCGTAACGAAAGGGGGACTTCTGGGGCCGCATTGAGAAGCGAGAAGCGCTCACTTAAGGTTTGGGAGCCTTATGCTCTTTTGCTTCGCCAGGAGGAAAATCTCTTCGTACTTTTGAGGGCAAAAGTACCAAAACCCTTGTACCAGCCAATGCGGCGCGGCCACTCTTAGTGCTTGGACTGCAAAGTATCGGAGTCAGCCCTTGCGTTTGAGGTTTACCCTTTTCCTGGGCGCTGTGCAGTATGCTCAAGCTGAAAAGCTGGGCATGGAGAACATGCTCATTGGCAATTGTCCTTGCATGAAGTAGTAGTATTGCCCTCGGGGCCGCATCCTGCAAGGCGCACCTCCGCCCTTGGGTTTTACCGGCCACTTATGGTTCAGAGCCTGCCCTTGTCAGCAAGGAAGTGTGGGAAAAGGGTGTTTAATGCCGCTTTGGCTGCCCCAATCCTGGCAATCGCCGAGTAGCGCCTCAGAGCCAATGGATAAATCCTTAGCGGCCACAAACGCCCTTTTTTCCGTCACGAAGCAGCCCTGGCAAAGCCTTAGAAGAAAAGGCAGTTTCCTGCACTGAAGGGCAGAAAATGTGCCTTGGCGGTTTCATCCCAAGAGCAGGTAACAGATAAAAGCTATGGAATCCGGCACTTTTGGCGAAGGGCCGGTTCTTAAGCCCAAGTACTGAAACCGGCACAGCACCTTGAAAAAGGGCAAAACAGAACCATAAGGGTATCCGATTGAGCTCCGTATCCGAAGCACCTATGGGTTGAGTCGCCGCATAAGGATTTTCCGGCGTTTTTTGGCCCTTTTTTGCGCTTCAAAAAAGGGCGAAAAGCTTCCTCGAAGCGAAGCAGAAAAAGGTTATGCACAGGCCCCAAGGGGAATTTCTAATCACATAGGGCTAAGGTTTGAAACAAGGCTACAACAGCAGTACTAGCTTAGGTTGCAGCGGCCTTCGAGAAGTCGACCTCGCCTTACGCGAAAGGACCGCTGTAGCCTTGCCCGTCCTCTCCTGACAACTGTCGGGATCAGCCGGGTAAAAAACCTGAAAGGCCTGCCCAGTGCACTACTGCCCCTTAAAATCCCTCAGGTATTCCGTCATTTGTTCGATGGTGCGGTCAAAGAATTTCCTGTCCTGAAAAGCTTTGGCGAGGCTGAAGGCGCCCAAAAGATTGGTGAGAACCATAGTAGCCACTTCGTCGGCGTCCGTTTCCGCCTTCACGAGGCGGGCTTTTTTACCCCGCTCGATAGCAGCCCGGATGGCCAGGCGCATGCCTTCCACAATACGTTGTAGCCGTTGCTGGAAGCCTTCATCCAAGGGGGCCATTTCCTGGATGAGGTTATTCAGCTCACTACCCAGCAGAAAATAATCGTTTTTGAGTTCGATGCGGAGGGTTTTCAGCCGCTCAATGATGCCTTCAATCGGATGGCCGAAATAATCATTCAACGCACCCCAGTAATGGAGGTGCTCCGGGCCGATGAGTTCATCCAGGATGCAATACCCCAACTCCTGCTTTCCAGAAAAATAATGGTAATATGCCCCTTTGGTAATAGCCAGTTCTTTAACCACCAGGTCGGCCCGCAGGCCCTGATAGCCATGTAGATGCATCGCTTCCCGGTTCTTTTCGAGGATTTGTCGCCTTAGGTCTTTCATGAGTATAGGCATGTTCGTTCGTACCAATTGGTATGCCTAAAGATAAGGGGCCCGGCGGAGTATTGCAAGGGGTGGGAAGGCGGGCTGGTTCAAAGTTTCTGGTTTTTTACCCGGCTCCGTTGCCAGGGGAGGATGGGCTGGTTCCTCCCGACTCTACGGGCCGGGTAAAGATTTCTGGTTTCGCCCCATGCCCAAAGACACCTTTTGCTTAGTTCATGTTTGGGGTTGGAGCCGTCTTCTCCGATTCCTCTCTGCTGATGGCGGATTCTACTTCCGTTTCCGGATAAAACCAGCGGATAAGTACGGGGAGGAGCAAAAGGTCGCTGATCAGGGCGCTGAAAAGGGTCAGGCTGATGAGCAGGCCGATGGTCACGCTGGGCGGATGGATAGAAAAGAGCATCACAAGGAACCCAAAGAAAAGCAATACAGTAGTGAGGACGATGGCCTTGCCGGTTTCCAGGAAGGTGATGCGAAGGCTGTCTTCCACCGTGTTCCCTCTCCCTCGAACAAGTTTGTATTTGCTGAGAAAATGAATCGTATCGTCAACGGCTATACCGAAGATAACGGCGAAGACGATCGAGACACCCGCTTCCAACTCGATGCCCAGGAAGCCCAGCAGGGCTCCGGCCAGAAGCAGCGGAAAAACATTGGGGAGGAGCGAAATGACCAGCATTTTTAAATTGCGGAACAGCAGCGCCATTAGAAGCCCAATGATGAGAATGGCCACCCCCAGGCCTTGAATGAGGCTGCGGCGTATATACTCAGAGTTCTTATCGATGATCAGGCCAGTGCCGGTGCGCTGGAATCTCACCACAGAAGTGTCCGTATTTTCCAGTATCCAGGTATCAATGCGGTTTCCGAATTGCTTGATGGTGTCGGCGCCTATGTCTTTGATTCGGGAAGTGATGCGGGCTTTTTTCTCATCCTTGCTTAGCAGTACGTTGAGATGCAGATTGGGCACCTGAGCAGCCATCCGCCGGTACCGTTGGAATTCTTCCTTGGTGTCGGGCAGCTCAAAGGCTTCGGGGTTGTTGTTGCGCATCATTTGGTTGATGCTTTTGTACACGGTTGTGATAGAACCAATAGCCTGCACCGCCGGTGATCGATGCAGGTAAGCCTCCACCTTGGCCATTTCCCGGACCACCTCATAGTCGTCTGCCTGGTACCCGTCCTGTGCATAGACTGCAAATTCCATGGGGCGGAAGCCGGTCAGTTCGCGTTCGAAAAAGAGGAAGTCTTCTGTGATCTTTTTGCCGATAGGCATATTGTTGATGATGCTATAGTTAGTTGTGATCCGAGAGATACCCCAGACACTCAGCAGCAGAACAGCCATTCCGCCTATGGCGATACGCCGGGGATATCGTCGGGTAAAACGGTACGTCCATTGCATTGACTTATCCCAGAAAGACTGCCCTCGCCCCAGTTTGATGATCTGATCTGCATGAAACCAGGAAAGCACAGCGGTCGTAAAGAAGATCACTGTAAGAAAGGCGATGAGGACCCCGATAGCGGCATTGATGCCAAAGTCCCGAATGGGCGCAACCCGGCTGCTCAACAAAGACGCGAAACCAATACCGGTTGTGAGGGAGGTAAGCAGCGTGGCCAGTCCAATCTCCCGTATGGTTGTGACAATAGCTTTTTCCTTAGGCTGCCCTTTGCGCAATTCATCCACGTATTTTGACATGATGTGAATGACATCGGAAGTGCCCACAATGATCATCAACACAGGATACAAGGCCGCCATAGCGTTGAGCTCGCGGCCGGTAGCTCCCAGGAAACCCATAAACAGCAACATACCCAGGCCGATGGAAAAGAGGGCTACAACGATGCCCCAGGGCCGCCGGAATATAAAAAACATCACCAGGGTAACCAGGATGCCGGAGATAATAGCAGAGACCATTATTTCCCGCTTCTGCATATCCACAAGCTCTTTCTGGAAATAAGGGCGGCCAAGGTAGTGGTAGGCTTCAAAATCATATTGTTGAATCAGGGCATCGAGGGCGGCCATAAGCTCCCGCGCCTGATCTAATTGGATGCTATTGACCGTTTTCAGGAAAAGGACCAGTGTAGTTCCATCTTCTGAAATGAGGTTATATACAAAGCGTTCATCACCCAGAATGCGCTTTTTATCCTGCTCGTAGCGTGCCGGCTGATCAATATGGATGGCCGGAATACTGGTAATGGCGAAAGGCGTTCGAACCGGGTAGGAAAATTTGGTCAGCGACTGGCTCTCCACTACATGGGGTAATTCGCGGCTCTTGAGCGTAAGGCCGTGGAACTGTTCCAGAAAGTGCTGTTCAAAAACGCCCTCTTCCCGGTGTACGGCAACCAGCATAAAGTTATCATCCGCCTCAAATTCACTGATGAATTCCCGGAACACTTCCAGGTCTTCATCCCCTTCGGGAAAGAACTGCTCGAAATCAAAGGAGAATTTTAGCCTCGTCAATTGGAACGCGCTGGCAATGGCGAGTATCCCGAATAAGGTTACGGAAAGGACCCTGAGATTGAAGATCATATATGAAGTGGGCCCTTTCGGGCTAATTTAGATTAATTGGAAATTCAAAAAATCAATCTCATAACCATTCTGCTAAAAAGATGTTTAGTATTTTCCCAACAGAAAAGAAAGAAGCAGCCCGGCATTAATAAACTGTAGGTATTTCCAACTGTTTGTTACCTGGCAGCCGTTAAACCGTCAAATAAACACATAACTATCACCGCAATTATTTCCGCCTTTTGGGCAGGAAGTAAATCTAATCAGTATTTATGGGCCTCGAAATAGCACTCCCCCCCGAATTGGAACTTTTTCAGGAGAAAATACTGGAAACCAGCCAGTCTTACATCAGATTATTGCCACAGGAAGAAGGGCCTACCTTGCCCTGGGAAAGCAAGATCGGCGGACTGCCCTACCTGCCCGCCGGCGCCCCTCCTCCTGCTGCTCCGGATGGCAGCCTGCTTACCCTGCTAGCTCAGATCAACTTTGAAGAGGCGCCGGCCTTACCGGCTTTCCCCAGGGAAGGCCTGCTGCAACTCTATATCCACGATGATGATTCCTACGGGCTCAATTTCGATGACCCCTTCGACCAGAGCCGGTTCCGGGTTTTATACTTTAGGGATATCTCCTATGACGAAGACGCGTTGCAATCTGGCCTCAGCCTTCGGAACGAGTATTTCTACCTGCCGATAGACCCAAGGAGGAGCTACCCACTCCGATTTGAGCTCGCTATGGAAGTTGTACAACCACAGGACTTCCGCTTCAACCAGATCATGGGCGCTGATTTTTTCGATCAGTTTGGCGAACAAAAATGGGAATTGGCCAATCAGTTTGGCCGGGCGGTGCGCAGCCACCACCATAAAATGGGAGGCTATGCCCATTTCACCCAGGAAGACCCACGCAACCCGGAAATGCCCATGGAATTACTCTTCCAACTGAGCTCCGACCAAGCTATTGGATGCCAGTGGGGAGACATGGGCATTGCCAATTTCTTCATATGCAAGGAAGCGCTGGAACACCGGGACTTTACCAATGTGATGTATAATTGGGATTGCTTGTAAAGGGAGTGAGTGTTTGAGGGACAACCCAAACACTCACTCCTCAAACACCCAAACACAATATTAAAAATAGAAGGCCGTACCGAAGCGCAAGCCGAAACGGGTAGCCTGGGGATTATCCAGGTAACTGAGCCGCCAGGCCAATTCCACCTGGAAGACCTTCAGAATGTTCTCTATCCCAATGCTGGCTTCCATGTAGGGCCGCTTGTCCGGAGCGCGAAATCCCGCGTAGGTATCTGTTTCGGTCGGAACAAATAAATTGAGCCGGTTGGCATCCTGGTTGGCTTTTGAAATGCTGCCAATCACCCCCTTGAATGTGGCGTATTCGCGCAGGTTGAGTTTGCGCAGCAACGGGATCTTATTGAGGAAAAAACCGTCAAAGTGGTGTTCCAGCAGGACGCTGGCGTAGGTATCGCTGGCAAACTCGTAGCGGGTCATCATATTGAATATCTCGCGGCCGGTAAAGTAGCCCTCGTTGCCAGGGTGGACTTCCATAAGCAGGAAGGGCACCGTGCCGAAAACCTTACCGGCATTGATGCGATAAGACATCCACCCGACAGGATTGAGATAAAAATAATGGCGGTAGCTCAGATCGAGCTTATGGTAGTGGAAGTCACTACCCATTACCCCATCCACTCCAAGCGTATAGGCCAACTCGACGATGGGGTATTTCGAACCAAAACTATTTCGGTCGAACTCCGTATCAATGATCATTTCATCCTTAGTGAAGCGGGCTTTCAGGATGATCTCCGTGGTGTTGATCGTGGTGTCGACATCCGTCAGGGTAGCAGGGTTGGGCAGATAGGCATAATTAAAGCCACGGCCATCTTCCGTGACCAAGCCATATGGGTCCATCGTGCGGTTCAGGACGGTGATGCGATTGGAAAAGCCATTCCGCCAATACCGTTCGTAAAAGAACTTACTCTCCTCCACGCGGATAAGCTTCTGCATGATGTCGCGCCGAAGGAAACCGGTGAAAAGGTCGCCTTGAACGAATGATTCACTGTTTTCGCTATTCAGGCTGATGTCGTTTATATAACCGGCGCCCACCAGGGTGCGCGGCCTTTTGCTGGCGAGCCATTTAACCTCACCCCCATATTTGAAGTCTTCATCCTTCAGGCCATAGGCCAAAAAACCGCCCAGGCGTACTTCTTTACTAAATTGCTCGCTGGTGCGCAGGCCGATGCGAAACCGATCGCCTTCTACCGGGTTACTGCTGTAAACGGCTGAATATGGGCCAACCTCAACAGGCCCTATCTCGAAATACCCGACGAAGATGATCTCGATGATCTCTGCATAGGTTTTGTAAATGGGGACGTTCTGAATGCTGTCCACCACGGCATATATTGTCTTTTCCGTCTTGCTGAGCGGTTCGTGACGGGCTTCTTCCCAGAATGCCTCATCGTCTTTTTCCACATCATCCAGGACGTAGAACTCGTCTTTCTCTGCGAAATGTTGCCGGGTCGCCGGGTCGCCGGCGAAAAAATCCCGGTAAGTTTCCGTTCGCCGGGCGATCATTCCGGGTGCGCCCTCGGTGGGGGTAAAATCCACCACCATTTTTTTCTTGACCGGCATCCACACCTCCGCTTGCGGTTGAAACTCTTCGTAGATGATGATGCGGCTCACCAGGTTGATGTTCACATCGGGGCTCATTCGCATATTGACACGCTGAACGGCGAAAGCGGTGTCCGCCACCCAGAAATCCCCGAAGAAGGTAGGCTCCTGCTTGCGTTTGGGCTTGAATTTAAGCTGATAGCTCCAGTGCCCGTTCATGGCGGTGCTGTCCATGATGTAGTACTCATAGTAGGCCAGGCCTGCTTTGGCGAAAGGGCTGATGAAAGGCTTATCCAGCACATAGATCCAATCATCATAGATGCTGTAATCCTGGTGGATGCGTTTGATATAGTCGATTATCGTTTGGTTCTTGATCCCGGAAGTGCGTTGGGCTTTAACAACGGATTTGGCGTTGCCGCCGCCTTGCACGTAGTATACATCCGACAGCGATTCATTAATGTAAGCGGGTAGGAAAGGCTTTTCATCGGAAGTGCTGTCGATGTTTTCGAAAACGAAAGCGAAGGGTTTCATCAACTTGCTCTCCTGTACTTTGGGACTAATGTTTTCCAGGTCGAGCTCCGTTTTGGCGTAGCTTTCGTACTGATAAGTATTAAGCCCTTCAATGCGGTTTTTATCCTTGTTGGCGATGATGCCCCGCACAATGGCGTTGGCCGGATTTTCTCCGGCGATAACAACTACTTCCTCCAGGGTAAGGCCGGCGTCGGACAAGTAGAAGTTGATCTCCTGTTCGGCCAGGGTTTTATCTACCCGTTTGCTGAGGGTCGAATATCCCAGGGCGGAAGCCGACAAGGAGTCAGACAAGGTTTTGGTTTCCAGTTCGTAGTATCCATCCAGGTCGGTAGAAGCCCCTATAGTCGTCCCTTCGAAATAGACGCTACAGAACGGAACGCCTTCCTTGGTATCGGCATCCACTACCCGGCCCCGGAGCACAGACTGCCCCCAGCTCAGGGACGGTAAGCAACAGAGGAAAAGAAAAAAAAATAAGTTCTTCATAGCCGAACCTTGATTTCTGATTGATTTCAGGTGCAAATTATTTTATTTTGAAGCGGACACGTATCATTGTGACTCCAGATAATGGCCTTGGCCACTGTAGTTGCTGCATTCCGGCTAATGGTTGTATGTGTGGTTTTCCGCCCTTTCTCTCGCAAGAATATCAGCAAAGAAAGGCTTTCTCTGCCGGCGAATTTGATTTGGAATTCCAATTTAGCGCCTTCAGGACTAAATACAATATATTTGCATGTATGTTAACACCGTATCTGGATGAAAAGATGTTGGAGGCAGGTTGTGATGAAGCGGGCCGGGGTTGCCTGGCCGGGCCGGTTTTTGCCGCCGCCGTCATTTTCCCCAAGACTTTTCGCCATCCGCTGCTCAACGACTCCAAGCAACTCAGCGAGTCCCGCCGTTACCAGGCGCGGGCCATCATCGAGCAGGAAGCCCTGGCCTGGGCTGTTGCCCGGGTGGAACCCGGGGAGATCGACCAGATCAATATCCTGAATGCTTCCTTTCTGGCGATGCACCGCGCCATCGAACAACTCGAACCGCAGCCCGAGGCGCTACTCATCGACGGCAACCGCTTCCGGCCGTACCGCGATATTCCGTTCTCCTGCATTGTCAAGGGAGATGGCAAATTTCTTCCCATTGCCGCCGCGTCTATCCTGGCCAAGACCTACCGCGACGATTATATGATGCAATTACATGCCGATTACCCCTATTATCATTGGTCAGACAACAAGGGCTACCCTACGGCCGCGCACCGGGAGGCGATCAAAGCCCATGGCGCGTCGCCTCACCATCGGCGGTCGTTCCGGCTGCTGCCGGAGGGGGTGCAGGGGAAGTTGTTCGAGTGAGATTTTTACCGCAATAAAACCACCGCCCCCTTTTCCTCGCGTTCGTAAACCCGTTTGTCTTCCCCCACGAAAACCAGGCGGATAGCGTATACGTACAGGCCGTTGCTCACTGCTTTGCCGCCGGCCGTGCCATCCCAGCGAAAACCAGGGTCGGTAGACTCAAACAAGAGGCCGCCCCAACGGCCGAATATCCGGGCTTCAACCTCTTGTACCTGGCAAGGGCCATACAAGCGGAAATAATCGTTGCGCCCGTCACCGTTGGGGCTGAATGCAGAGGGGATGAAAAAACAATCCGGCGCTTCATCGCTGATGGTGCAGTCCAACGCCAGTATGCGGATGGTGTCCAGAACAATGCAGCCGGGCAGTTCCACCAGGATTTCGTAGTAGCCCGTATCGGCAGGGGCAAAAACATTTTCGGTGGCCAACTGCCCGTTTATCCGGTAATTGTAAGTGTCGGTGCGGGGAAAAACCAGTTGCCAGCCCTCCTCCAGGCAAACCGATGTGTCGGATAGAAATGGCTCATAATCTTTCCCCAGGGCTTCGCAAGTGTACACCTCCACCTGAAAGGAACCGATGGCGCCGCAGGGCTCCAGCGCCACTTCTATGGCATACAGTCCGGCGCTGTCCGGCGCAAACTGCCCGCCCAGCAGGGCCTCGCCATTGAGCCGGTAGGACAAAGGCAGGCTAGTGTTGAACGCCAGGCTCTCGCCTTCCAGAATGGCCGTGTCGGATGGGATCAATGAGGAAAGGGAATAGAGGGCGACGTCGTCGATGAGGGCGTAGTGCCTTTGTATCGGGATTCCGGGAATGGGAACCGGGTTCAGAGTATCTGTTTCTTCATTGGAAACGAAATTGCCCAGGGTAATATACCGCTCTTCTCCCGCAGCTGTAAAACAGCCCGATATGCGCACCCATTCCCGCGCAGGTAGGATACCATTCTGGTTCTGAACGTGGGGCTCCAGGTACAAGATGCCGTCCGGAGGGATATCGGTAATAGGATTTTGAGAAAAATGCGCGCTGTATTGGTCTATTAAAATACTGTAGTTGCTCAAATGCACATAGAATTCCAGGTAATAATCATTATTTGGCCTCAAAGGATCTATCAATTCGCCATGTAAATATTCTCTTAAGGGAATAGGGTCTGTCATAATGAGCCACCTTGCACCCGCCATTCCGCTTCCTGTTCGGGGCATAGCGCTTTGAGCAACAAATGGAGGATAATAACCGCACAGATTAAAATAATCAGTTGTACTAAAATACGATTTCCAGTACTTAACATAACCCATCAATTGGCCTCCATCATCCGGGCAGGTATAATACACTTCAAAACCTGGGTTTTTTATGAGGTTTTGGGCGGCCAGAAAGTTATGTGTGAAAAAGAACAGGAAGAGCCCTGGCCAGAATAATGGGCGGATAGATGATGTCATAGTGTGGGGATATTTGGAAGAGAGGCTGCCTTTAGGGATGCCATTCCTAAGCAGCCTCTCCGGTTAATGGATGTTTTATTCCTTAACGAGTTTGAGCAGGCCTGTCTCGCCGCCGGCTGCCCACTCTACCAGATAAAGCCCTGAGGGTAAGCCGCGAATAAGCTACCGCAGCAGAACCACCGCCCCCTTTTCCTCGCGTTCGTAAACCCGTTTGTCTTCCCCCACGAAAACCAGGCGGATAGCGTAAACGTACAGGCCATTGCTCACCGCTTTGCCGCCGGCCATGCCATCCCAGCGAAAATCAGGGTCGGTGGACTCAAATAGCAGGCCGCCCCAGCGATCGAATATCCGGGCCTCAACCGCCTGTATCTGACAGGGGCCATACAAGCGGAAATAATCGTTGCGGCCGTCACCGTTGGGGCTGAATGCAGAGGGGATGAAAAAACAATCCGGCGCTTCGTCCTTGATGGTGCAGTCCAACGCCAGTATGCGGATGGTGTCCAGAACAATGCAGCCGGGCAGTTCCACCAGGATTTCGTAGTAGCCCGTATCGGCAGGGGCAAAAACATTTTCGGTGGCCAACTGCCCGTTTATCCGGTAATTGTAAGTGTCGGTGCGGGGAAAAACCAGTTGCCAGCCCTCCTCCAGGCAAACCGATGTGTCGGATAGAAATGGCTCATAATCTTTCCCCAGGGCTTCGCAGGTGTACACCTCCACCTGAAAGGAACCGATGGCGCCGCAGGGCTCCAGCGCTACTTCTATGGTGTACAATCCGGCGCTATCCGGCGCAAACTGCCCGCCCGGCAGGGCCTCGCCGTTGAGCCGGTAGGATAAAGGCAGGCTAGTGTTGAACGACAGGCTTTCGCCTTCCAGAATGACCGTGTCGGATGGGATCAATGAGGAAAGGGAATAGAGTGCAACGTCGTCGATGAGGGCGTAGTGCCTTTGTATAGAGATTGCATCAACCGGGTTTAAGGTGTCCGTTTCTGCATTGGAAACGAAATTGCCCAGGGTTAAATACCGCTCTCCTCCTTTTGCAGTGAAACAGCCACTGAGACGAACCCATTCCAGGTCGGAAATGATGCCATTCTGGTTTTGAACGTGGGGCTCCAGGTACAAGGTGCCGTCCGGAGGGATATCGCTTATCGGCGTTTGGGAGAAATGCGCGCTGTATTGGTCGATGGCGATGCCGTATGACATAGGGTGGACATAATATTCCAGATAGTATACTTCTTCTATAAGTGATCGAGTTAATTCTCCATGTAAATATTCCCGGCGAATATCACTACTTGATGCCAGAGCAAACCACCTGGCTCCAGCAAAGGCATTTCCTGTCCTGGGAGGAATGGTGTCAACCCATTCCGGATAATATCCACACTTGTTAAAATAGTCAGGCGTACTAAAATAGGTGCTCCAGTGCTTTGAATAACTCAATTGCCCTTCATCATTAGGGCAGGTGTAGTATTCTTCGAAACCCGGGTTTTTTATGAGGTTTTGGGCGGCCAGAAAGTTCTGTGGGAAAAAGAACAGGAATAACCCCGGCCATAAAAACAGGTGAATAGATGATGTCATAGTGTGGGGATATTTGGAAGAGAGGCTGCCTTTAGGGATGCCATTCCTAAGCAGCCTCTCCGGTTAATGGATGTTTTATTCCTTAACGAGTTTGAGCAGGCCTGTCTCGCCGCCGGCTGCCCACTCTACCAGATAAAGCCCTGAGGGTAAGCCGCGAATAAGCTACCGCAGCAGAACCACCGCCCCCTTTTCCTCGCGTTCGTAAACCCGTTTGTCTTCCCCCACGAAAACCAGGCGGATAGCGTAAACGTACAGGCCATTGCTCACCGCTTTGCCGCCGGCCATGCCATCCCAGCGAAAATCAGGGTCGGTGGACTCAAATAGCAGGCCGCCCCAGCGATCGAATATCCGGGCCTCAACCGCCTGTATCTGACAGGGGCCATACAAGCGGAAATAATCGTTGCGGCCGTCACCGTTGGGGCTGAATGCAGAGGGGATGAAAAAACAATCCGGCGCTTCATCGCTGATGGTGCAGTCCAGCGCCTGTATGCGGATGGTGTCCAGAATGGCGCAATCGGGTAGTTCCACCAGGATTTCGTAGTAGCCCGTATCGGCAGGGGCAAAAACATTTTCGGTGGCCAACTGCCCGTTTATCCGGTAATTGTAAGTGTCGGTGCGGGGAAAAACCAGTTGCCAGCCCTCCTCCAGGCAAACCGATGTGTCGGATAGAAATGGCTCATAATCTTTCCCCAGGGCTTCGCAGGTGTACACCTCCACCTGAAAGGAACCGATAGGGCCGCAGGGCTCCAGCGCTACTTCTATGGTGTACAGCCCGGCGCTGTCCGGCGCAAACTGCCCGCCCGGCAGGGCTTCGCCATTGAGCCGGTAGGACAAAGGCAGGCTAGTGTTGAACGACAGGCTTTCGCCTTCCAGAATGGCTGTGTCGGATGGAATCAATGAGGAAAGGGAATAGAGTGCAACGTCGTCGATGAGGGCGTAGTGCCTTTGTATAGAGATTGCATCAACCGGGTTTAAGGTGTCCGTTTCTGCATTGGAAACGAAATTGCCAAGGGTTAAATACCGCTCTCCTCCCGCAGCTGTAAAACAGCCCGAGATGCACACCCATTCCTGATTGGAAATGACGCCATTTTGGTTTTGAAAATGGGGCTCCAGATATAAGATGCCGTCGGGAGGAATATCGGTTATCGGCGTTTGGGAGAAATGTGCGCTGTATTGGTCGATCACAGTGTGTAAAGATAAAGGGTGGACATAATATTCCATATAATATACTACTCCTTCAATAAGTGATTGAGTTAATTCTCCATGAATGTATTCCCGACGTTTATCACCACTGCTTGATAATAGAGACCACCACCTGGCTCCAGCAAAGGCATTTCCTGTCCTGGGAGGAATGGTGTCAACCCATTCCGGATAATATCCACACTTGTTAAAATAGTCAGGCGTACTAAAATAGGTGCTCCAGTGCTTTGAATAACTCAATTGCCCTTCATCATTAGGGCAGGTGTAGTATTCTTCGAAACTTGGGTTTTTTATGAGGTTTTGGGCGGCCAGAAAGTTCTGTGGGAAAAAGAACAGGAATAACCCCGGCCATAAAAACAGGTGAACAGATGATGTCATAGTGTGTAGATATTTGGAAGAGAGGCTGCCTGAAATGGTGAAAGAAAAACAGCGCAGCGCTTTTGCCAAAACAAATATGCCAGGCAGCCTCTACGGTTGATGAATGTTTTTATTCCTTAAGGAGTTTGAGCAGGCCTGCCTCGCCGCCGGCTGCCCACTCTACCAGATA
This sequence comes from Lewinellaceae bacterium, assembly GCA_020636215.1. Lineage (GTDB taxonomy): Bacteria > Bacteroidota > Bacteroidia > Chitinophagales > Saprospiraceae > JACJYE01. The sequence goes on along the minus strand of JACJYG010000012.1, from coordinate 70,642 downwards.
AAGCCCTGAGGGTAAGCCGCGAATAAGCTACCGCAGCAGAACCACCGCCCCCTTTTCCTCGCGTTCGTAAACCCGTTTGTCTTCCCCCACGAAAACCAGGCGGATAGCGTAAACGTACAGGCCATTGCTCACCGCTTTGCCGCCGGCCATGCCATCCCAGCGAAAATCAGGGTCGGTGGACTCAAATAGCAGGCCGCCCCAGCGATCGAATATCCGGGCCTCAACCGCCTGTATCTGACAGGGGCCATACAAGCGGAAATAATCGTTGCGGCCGTCACCGTTGGGGCTGAATGCAGAGGGGATGAAAAAACAATCCGGCGCTTCATCGCTGATGGTGCAGTCCAGCGCCTGTATGCGGATGGTGTCCAGAATGGCGCAATCGGGTAGTTCCACCAGGATTTCGTAGTAGCCCGTATCGGCAGGGGCAAAAACATTTTCGGTGGCCAACTGCCCGTTTATCCGGTAATTGTAAGTGTCGGTGCGGGGAAAAACCAGTTGCCAGCCCTCCTCCAGGCAAACCGATGTGTCGGATAGAAATGGCTCATAATCTTTCCCCAGGGCTTCGCAAGTGTACACCTCCACCTGAAAGGAACCGATGGCGCCGCAGGGCTCCAGCGCCACTTCTATGGCATACAGTCCGGCGCTGTCCGGCGCAAACTGCCCGCCCAGCAGGGCCTCGCCATTGAGCCGGTAGGACAAAGGCAGGCTAGTGTTGAACGCCAGGCTCTCGCCTTCCAGAATGGCCGTGTCGGATGGGATCAATGAGGAAAGGGAATAGAGTGCAACGTCGTCGATGAGGGCGTAGTGTTTTTGAATAACAATCGCAGATATAGGATTTAATGTGTCCGTTTCTTCATTGGAAACGAAATTGCCCAGGGTTATATATTTCTCTCCCCCCTTGGCTGTATAACACCCACTGATACGTACCCATTCAAGAGCAGATATTATGCCTGATTGGTTTTGAACATGAGGCTCCAAGTACAAGACACCACCAGGGGGCGTATCATTTATGGGGGTTGGAGAAAAATGTGCACTATACTGGTCGATGGCGATGCCGTAAGACATCGGATGAACATAGTATTCCAGGTAGTATATTTCTTCTTCACCAAGCGGCTGAGTCAACTCTCCATGTAAATATTCTCTCTTTGGGTCAGTACCTGCCACGTACAACCAGCGTGCACCTGCCAAAGCTTCACCTGTTCTCGGAAAAACATTATCAACTAGAGACTCTGGATAAAATCCACACTTATTCAAATAATCAAGGGTACTAAAATACGATTTCCAATACTTAGCATAACCCATTAATTGCCCTTCATCATTAGGGCAGGTGTAGTATTCTTCGAAACTTGGGTTTTTTATGAGGTTTTGGGCGGCCAGAAAGTTCTGTGGGAAAAAGAACAGGAATAACCCCGGCCATAAAAACAGGTGAATAGATGATGTCATAGTGTGGGGATATTTGGAAGAGAGGCTGCCCGAAATGGTTGGAAATGAAACAGGGCAGCACTTTTGCCAAAATATCTGTATCAGGCAGCCTCTCCGGTTAATAAATGTTTTATTCCTTAACGAGTTTGAGCAGGCCTGCCTCGCCACCGGCTGCCCACTCTACCAGATAAAGCCCTGAGGGTAAGCCGCCCACTTCCAGGGGAATGGAGTGGGCGCCTGCACCCAATTGTAAGGACTGATTGTGAAGCACCCTGCCGGTTATTTCTCTTATGGATAGGCTTACAGCCATTGGGTTAGCCAGCCAAAACTCGGCCCAGGCTCCCTCCCCCGTGGGGTTGGGGAAGATGGTTACCTCCGTATTATTTAAGGGAAAGCCCGTTTGCGTTTTGAAGGCGGCCCTTCCCGCTACTTCCTGCTGCTCCTGTACCAGGCAGAACTGGCAGGACTCTGTAATGGTGAAAAAGCTGGATTTGGACGCCTTACCACATACATTTGACACGGTTACGGTTGCCCTGAAACACTTGCCGATGGTGTTCTCATTGACAAAAAAGTAGGGCTGGCCAGTAACCGGGTCTAAAAACTGGTCCAGGAAAAGAAAGTTGGCGGGCTGAACACCGTCGTTGGCTGGTATGCTTTTTTCAAATAAAAGAATAGGTTGCCCAAAGCCATTACAGTCCACTTCTTCAACTGTATAAGTAATGCTTTCCAAGAAGGTTCCACTAATTATATTGGCATATATCCCAATGGAGAGTGGTCCTAAAGCCGGGCCCGGACTTACATCAGAAGTTGCTTCCAGCCCATCAATCGGGTCGCTGCCGTTCAGGTTATCCACCGTGGTGCTTACAATGAAGTCAAAATCCACATCCACCGGTTCCGGGCCGGAAACATACAACACCAACCCCTGCTGCGTATCCAGAATTACCGGTTCTTCTCCTTCACAACATCTGTATTGTAAAACGAACAAATAATACCCATCCTTGAGGCCCGGTTCCATGGTTATACTGACCGTGGAAGGGGAACACAAATCCCGGCAATCTACTTCGCTAAACCAGCCTCCTTTTTGAACAGGTGTGGAGGAGGTAATTTCTCCAGCCGCGTTGGATTTATACACATATAGCCTTGCACACCCGGGAAAAGAGGTCAGGTCACAATCTTCTTCCAACCCCAGTTCCCCCAATACGTCCCAGTAAACATGCAGCAAAGATTCTTCCTCGCAGGCGGCGAAAACAGTGGCCTCATCCGGCGCCAGCGCAGTAGCGCCGGGGTCGCCGTCATAGCAATCCACCATATACAAAGGAGTTTGAATATCTATGCCCTCAATTTCGAAATTCATATTCATATTACTGGGGCTCCCTTTGTAGAACAGGTAGTATCCGGGGCTGGCGCCATCCGGCGCCGCTACTCCTATGATATACTGCCCTATCGGGTCGCCAGAAGTGATCAAATAGCTCCATTCGCCATTTTCACCGGTCAATACATGGTCAATATACGGGCCGGGGTGGTCAATGAATACCCTGGCGCCTGCAAGGGGAATCCGTTCCCCGCAGATATTGCGGACTACTGTGCCGCCTATCAGTTGAGACATTCCTAATACCGGAATCAATAACAAAACAACTACAAACAGGGGGGGGGTAAAGCGCATTTTAAAAATCGTAAACATTTTCATAGACAAAGTTTTGGGGCTTTGAATACACTCTATCCAAAGCAGGTGAGTGAATAAAATACCGCCTTAGTGAATAAAAGTGTTTGTCTATGGCAAAAGCGCGCGCAATGCCAAATATAAGCAACGCAGCATTGTTGGACAACAGCAGGAGTGTTAAAGTTCAATTACCACTATTTTGGGGGGATAAGAGGCAGACAGCTCTGAATGCTTTTTTCCGTTGCGGCGCGCCCCGGCAACTTTTTCTGGCAAATCCCAAATTTGGTAGTTTTTTGTTTCCGTGGAGGCTTTCCTTTGCCCTAAACCCTGAAATTTGTCGCGTCCTCCCCTGACAACTGTCAGTATCAGCCGGGCAAAAAACCAGAAACCTCCTAAGGGCCTGCCCGCTGTTAATGCCCTCCCACAAACGGATTGTGCCTTTTTTCGTAGCCGATATTCGTGTCCGGCCCGTGCCCGGAATAGACTGCTACGTCATCGCCGAGGGGTAAGACCCGGTCCACGATACTGCGGATGAGGGTGTCGTGGTCGCCACCCGGCAGGTCGGTGCGGCCGATGCTGCCGTAGAAGAGCACATCACCGGCAATGAGAAAGCGGTCCTTGTCGCAAAAGAAACAAAGCTCGCCGGGGGCGTGGCCGGGAGTAAAAATGGCCTCTAAGCGGGTGTTGCCAAATTCCACCACATCGCCGTCTTCAATAAATTTTTCGGGTTCAGGGGATAGCTTTCCGCCGGGAACGGGTAGGCCAAAGTACATCGCCGACTGGGGCGCGGCTTCCAGCACCGGCAGTTCCATGCGGTGAATCTCCAGCGGCAGGCCATAGTGCTCGTGCACAAACTGATTGCCAAACACGTGGTCGATATGGCAGTGGGTATTGATGAGGCGCACCGGCCGCAGGTTTTTTCGGCTGATCTCCTTCACCAGCAATAGTTGTTCCTCCCTGGTATAGCATCCCGGGTCGAAGATCACGCACTCCCCCCCTTCATCATATACGACGTAGGTATTCTCCTGGAAAGGGTTGAAGGTCAGTTTAATGATCTGCGCCATTTTTTCTTGACAAGATACAGACATTTCCGGCAAATGGCGAAAATTGCCGCATGAGTCCGTAGCAAAGCAGCGGCAAAAATGATATATTACTCTTCGGGAAAATGTGCGAAGCGCATTTGGCGTTTTCTCAGGAGGGCGTCCTTTATTTTGGCCGAAAAAGCCCTCTCGGCTAAACCCTCAGGTTCAGTTGGCTGTCTACCTATTAAGTCTATATCATATTATGCGAAAATTCATTTACACTATTCTGGCCTTGCTTCCCACTGCCGCGCTGTTGGCGCAGGGCGCTTCACAGGTGGAATTCGGCAAAAACCGCGTACAATACCACCGCGATTTCGACGAGTGGTCACAATACGAGAGTGAAAACTTCATCACTTACTGGTACGGCGAAGGCCGTTTCGTCGGACAGGCGGCCGTGCAATTGGCCGAGCAGGATTTTGCCAGTATACAGAACATCCTGGAGCACCGGATCAACGAGAAGATCCAGATCATTGTCTATACCGACCTGACCGACCTGAAGCAAAGCAACATCGGCAGTGAAGAAACCTTCACCAATACGGGAGGGCAAACCAAGATTGTCGGCAACAAAGTATTCGTCTATTTCAATGGGGACCATAACGACCTGCGCCGGCAGATCCGGGAAGGTATAGCTTCGGTTTACCTGGACGCTATGCTGTTTGGCTCCAGCCTGCAGGAGATCGTCCAGAACGCGGTGATGATGAACCTGCCCAACTGGTTCAAGGAAGGCCTGGTAGCCTACGTTGGCGAACCCTGGAATGCGGACCTGGACAACCAATTGCGCGATTATATCCTGGATGAAAATTTTGAAGGCTTTGAAGCTCTGGCTGAAGAAAATCCCAGGCTGGCAGGCCATTCCATCTGGTACTTTATCGGGGAGAATTACGGCAAATCTACGGTCTCCAACCTGCTCTATCTGACGCGTATCAACCGCAGTATCGAAAGCGGTTTCCTTTATGTATTGGGGAGCCCTTATGAGATGATCGGCGATAGCTGGGCCTTGTTTTTTCGCCAGCGGTATCTTGCAGAGGGCGGCAATACCCGTCTCCCGGATGGCAATTTCGCAGCGATCAAAAACAAGCGCAACCTGCCCATCAGCCAGCTCAAGCTGAGCCCCGACGGAACGAGGATCATTTACGCTACCAACGAGATCGGCAAATACCGGGTTTACCTCCAGGATATCGCCACCGGCGAACGGCAGGTACTCCTAAAAGGCGGCTTCCGCAATGCCTTCCAAGCTACTGACTACAACTATCCTTTGCTTGCCTGGAACCCGAGTGGGCAACAAGTGGCCATCCTTTATGAAAAACGGGACGTACCACGGCTGATGATCCATGACCTGTTCAGTGACAAAACCACCGAGGAAGATCTGTCTACGGAATACCAGCGGGTGTATAGTATGGAGTATGTCAATCCCATTACCTTAGTGCTATCAGCCACCGTTCGCGGTTATTCCGATATCTTCCTGTACTATACCAATACCCGGCAGACCCAGCGCATCACCAATGATTTCTGGGATGACCTCGACGCCACTTTCGTGCGGGTGGGCAATCAGAACGGCATCCTTTTCGCTTCCAACCGGCCCGACAGCCTTTTGCGTAACGAGCGGCTGGACAGTGTCCTGCCGGTCAACAGCTTTGACATTTACTATTATGACCTGGAGAACCGATCCAGCGAGCTGGTCCGCGTGACCCATACGCCCTTTGCCAATGAACGAAGCCCGGCGGCAATAGATAGCACCTGGTTCTCCTACCTGAGCGACCGAAGCGGTATATACAACCGGGAGACGGGTTACCTGGAAGAATACATCCACCACTACGACAAGATCATCCAGTTGAAAGATGGGTCGGATATCAGACTGCACATCGACTCCGTCATGACAGAACTGGATTCCGCCCTGATCGACACGATCCTCATCGAGCCGGTTATCAAGAAACGGGCCATCAATCATGCCAACACCAATTTCAGCCGGAGCATTCTCAGCCAATCGACGGCGCCTCGCACTCGAAAAGTAGCTGACCTGGTGCTGCTCAACGGCAAACACCAGGCCCTGGTGCAACAGCTTTACCCCGACTCGGCGGTTTCCCTTTCCCGCACCCGTTATCAGGGCTTCCGGGAGATCAAAGTACAGGAAGCGCCGGCTGTTGGAAAAGTAAAAGTGGAAGAAGCTCCGGTGACCACCATACTAAAGGAAGCGGATAAAGTGACGGCTCATGAAACCGAGATACCGCTAGAAAAACGGGATACCGGAAAGGTGGATATTGACAATTACCTCTTCCAAAGCGAATTCGACGATGAGGACGTTCCTCCCAAGGTGATTGTGGTAGAAGACGACAAAGATCGCGTGGAAGGAGAAGGGCCGGTTCGGGCCATCCCGGCCGAACGAAGCCTGGCCAATGCCCTGGGCGCCAAGCAACAAAAGCGCGCCTATGATTTCCGATCGTCCAAGATCGTCCCCTACCGCTTGCAGTTCCGCACCGATTATGTAACTACCCAGCTAGACAATAGCCTGCTCTTCGACGGCCTGAATAGCTACGCCTCCAATCCGGATGGGTTCAACTATCCGCCTCCGGGTATCTTATTAAAAGGAAACCTGAAGGACCTGTTTGAAGACTATGAATTCGAAGGAGGCGTGCGCATTCCCACCACCTTTAATGGCAGCGAGTACTTCCTGGTGTTCAATGATAAAAAACAGCGCCTCGATAAGCAATATGCCGTTTACCGCCGCAACCAGCGCTTTTCCGGCGAAAGCCAGACTTTCGTGCCGAACCGGCGGGAGGTCAATGTGGTGTTGGGGCAAGCCAGCTTGCGTTATCCGCTCGACATCTTCCGCAGCCTGCGCGCCACAGGCACCTTGCGGCGCGACCGCATCACTCAGCTCTCGACTGACCTGCCTTCCCTGGAGACGCCAACCAATACAGAGGAGCGCATCGGCCTGCGCCTCGAATACGTCTTCGACAACACCCTGGATGTGGCGCTCAACCTCAAGAATGGCACCCGTTATAAGTTCTTTGCCGAAGCCGTCAAGCGCTTCGACCTTGAGCTATCCAATGGCGCTTCCCTCGATTTCAACGAAGGCTTTATGACCATTGTCGGACTGGATGTCCGCCATTATCAACGCGTACTCAAACATTCGGTATTTGCGACGCGCCTGGCGGGGTCCACTTCCTTCGGCTCAGAAAAGGTACTGTATTATCTGGGAGGAGTGGACAACTGGCTGTTCACCAGCTTCAATAATGAGATACCCGTTCCGCAGAATGGTGAATTTGCCTACCAGACCATTGCCGCCAACATGCGGGGCTTCGACCTCAACATCCGAAACGGCAACACTTATCTGTTGATGAACGCCGAGTTGCGCGTACCGATATTCAAATATCTGTCCCGGCGCATCAGTTCTCCTTTCTTCCGCAACTTCCAAATGGTCGGTTTCTTCGATCTGGGCTCCGCGTGGGAAGGCCTGGACCCCTTCAGCAAGGATAACCCTTTGAACACTTCCATCATACCAAATGGCCCGCTGGTATCCGTCAAAGTGAACTACTTCCGCGACCCGGTGGTGGCTGGTTATGGCATGGGCGCGCGCGCCCTGCTGTTCGGTTATCTGGTCAGAGTGGATTATGCCTGGGGCATTGAAACCCGGCAGGTGCAGGACCCGAAGCTGTACATTTCTCTTGGAATGGATTTCTAGGCTGCGCCCATATCGGGACGGAACGGAGATCATCCCAAATTTTGACATTCGTTTTGTTGACGATCCTATAGATACTCCTTTGGGCCCGAACCAGGCCCAAAGGATGTTGAGCCCCTATCGGGACAGTTGATCCTTACCCTGGCTGAAGGCAGGAAGACTACAGGTTTAACACTTTATTTTCATTGTTTTTAACCTGCCCTTAACGCCTCCCCTTGCTTTAACACCTTACTGGACAAGCTTTTAACCTAAATTAATTGCCGACAAAGGCACACCCGCATATCTTGGCTTCAAAACCCGCTGTTATGAAAACGACATGGAGCCTGACTATTCTAAGCTTTTTATTCCTTTCCCTAACCGCCTGCCACGACCATTTCAGCTATGACGACCTGGCCTACGTGGGCGCCTGGGAATCCAACAAGTACTACATCGAGATCTATGATGACGGTTATGGTTATTATGACAAGCGCAACCGCCCCGGCGTGGAATGCGAAGTGCGCATCAAGGACCGCAAGATCGTCTTTGACTGGCACGGTGGGCGCAAGGCATTTTGCATCGATGCGCCGCCTTCTGTGGAAATCAATACCGGTGAGGTGTTTATGATCCTGGATGGGCGGACGTTTTACAGGCTTTGAGGTTGAGGTTAAGGTTGAGGTTGAGGTTAAGGTTGAGGTTGAGGTTGAGGAAGTTGAGGGGGGTGAGAAGTACAAGACAGACTCGACTTCGAGCGTGTTCAAGAGTTCCCGTCCCTACGGGCCGGGTAAAGTTTGTGTGCCCCGGAAGCCCAGTAAAATCAAGGCTTCCCTGATCCTGACGCTGGATTTGACACAGTTATTTGAACAGTCTCTCAACTTCCTCCCCCCTCTCAACTTTCAAAGAAGGCATTCCAGAATAAATACCCATTCAGAGCAAGCTACCATTTTACCACCCGTTCTGTCAGCCATTGGCCGGCATATTGGGCCCGCACCCAATATACTCCGGAAGGCAAGGCCTGTAAATCCAACTGTATCCGATTCGAATTGGCCAACTGATTCCGCACGAGGCGGCCTCTGGCGTCGAAGAGTTGCAGCGGTACAGGGAGGTCCATCTCATTGGGCAGGATGACGGTCAGTTGCCCGGAGAAGGGATTCGGGAAAAGCTGCAATTCCGGCCTTGGAATAGCCGGCTCCTCCGTGTCTACCGAGAAATCGCCGATGAGAATATTATCGATAAAAGCGTTATCGCCCCGGTTATTGGGGTCAAACTCCGAACGCATACCATTCCGGGTTTCAAAGCAAATTTCTACCGTTCCCCCTGCGTATTCTCCCAGGTCGATGGTACGGGCCTTCCAGGGGTCGTTGAAGAAATTGCTGGGCAGGTACAACTCGGCCTGCTCCCCGTTGAGCAGCACCCGCAATGGGCTGCCCTGAGGGCGGTTACCACCAAGATTGGTAATATAGTAGGTGGTAAAAGTCTGGCGCAGGTCAAACCGAAGCTGGGCATTGCTCAGATTGGACAGGTCGGCGCAGAAACACATTTTGGCGGAAAAATCCTCATTGATATCCCAAATGCTTTCATCTGAAGGGATTGTATAAGCTTCCTCTTCGACCGCCTGCGGGAGGTTGCCGCCCGTCATTTGAATCCCAAAATCGCCGGTGGAGGCTCCATTTTCATTGAGGTAAATAGCGGCCTGCGGCCCGGTTTCCAGGTACATAGAGTCCAGGATCGTGGCGCCGCCTTCGAAAGTGATGAGTGCCTGGCCGGAAAATCCAGGCGGGTTGGCCACTATTTTACCAACAATACTGTCGTTGCCCAGAAGAAAATCCGGCCCGTATCGAACCCATGCCTTGATGGTATTATCATTCTGAACCGGTATGTTTACCGGAGCATTGAAATCGTAAGACAAGTCATCACCTCGATAGAGGGTTTGGGGCAACACAATCGTTTCACTCACTACCGGCCCATCGTTAAAACTATAATTCAGCTCCAATTCCTCGCCGGCAGCAATGGAATCGCAGCCATAGAAGGCCATTTGGAGGGCAATGGGCTCTTCGGTCAGGAAGCAGCCTGAAAAAGGCCGCCGAATAGCCATCAGCCCAAAGTCAACATTTTGCGCCAGGATATTATCCACTGTCATCTCCAGAGCGTCGTTGAAGACGGTGCCATCGCCCTCCAACGCTGCCCAGCAACGCAACTCATGAACGGCTGGCGCAGCCAATTCCGCTGCGGGAACAGCATAGGTGTACAGTAAAGTGTCGCCACCCAGCAATTGTTCGCTAAGGGTGAGGGTATCCCACTGCACCTCACTTTCATTGACCTGGAAAGCGAAAGGTATTTTATCCCCTGGCTCCAGGGTATTACAGCCATTGTAGCGGAAGCGCAAGGTAATAGCGCCATCGGCCGGAAAGCCGCATTCAATGGGAACGGGGTTCAATATTTCCAGAAGGCTCATATCGAACTCCAGCGCGCCACCGACGCCGACGGCCTGCCAGGCGCGGGCTGTTTCTTTTGCTGCTTCAGAACAGACGCCATAGAGATCTTCAGCGGCCTGTATGGACCCAAAGCGGGCGTCAAAAAATTGCGATCGGCGAACCAAATAGTGCTGCAGGTTTCGGAATGCTATCGCCCCGGCTGTATCCAGCCCCAGCCCAGTCAGGTTGTAATCATCTCCATTATCGTTAGCGCCTTCACCTCCTTCTGTCAGAAGAACGAACCATTTATTCTGGACACCGCTGTTGGTATGCACCCCACCGTTGTCGCCACTCCCCGCTGCCCAGTGCTGGCCAAGGTAAGTATCGGGGTCGCCCTCGGCTTTAGGGTCAGCCATACTGCGGAACCGGCCCACCCCAATGTGAAAATCTTCGCCGACATCCCAGTCGCCGGTTTCGGGGGCGGCATAGAATTCCACCGCTGCACCGAAAATATCGCTGAAAGATTCATTAAGGGCCCCACTTTCATCCCGGTAAACCAGATTAGCTGTAGACCCGGTAACACCGTGGGTAAATTCGTGGCCAACCACATCAAGGGAGGTCAAAGCGGTGGTGCCGGAGCCATCGCCGTCGCCAAATTGCGCCCAGCCGCCGGTCCATTGGGCGTTTACCCAGCTGTTGTCATAATGCACATAGCTGATCAGAGGCATGCTATCGCCGTCGATGCCGATATAGTTGTGCTTTTCGAGATAATAATCAAAGGTCATTTCAGCCCCCCAGTGAGCATCCGTAGCGGCTTCATCCTGCTGTGAATTGACGTTGTCCCAGAAGTTGTCCTCATCCAGAAAATCTACGGCATTTTCAACGTTGGTAGAGCGGTTGAGGTCATAAGTTTCGATACCCCCGCCCCGGCCGGATTCCACCAGACGGAATTCATTTTCGCTCAGCGAATCGGTGACGATCTGCCGGGCGCCGGTGTATTTGGTTTCGGCAATTCCGGGGGTATCGTTGTTGTCGCAAAGCAGCTCCAGTTCCAGGATGACCGCCCCGGTACGAGCGTCGATATACAGCTGCTTGCGTTGTTCCACCGGTAGTTGGGTGTGAACGATCAGGCCATAGGCCAGTCGGTAATCCTCTGGCTGCTGAGTCATAGCAGGGTCGATCAGCACCAATTCCGTTTCCGGGAAAAAGGAGGCCTTAGGGTCTTTTCGCACCTTCTTGATCATGCGTTCCGCCGCCGCATCTTCCCACATATAACGAGTGGCCGGCATATAGGCCAATGCCCGAGACAGGGCTTCTTCCGCACTGATGGAAGCGGAAACATCTGCGTTTAATCCTCTTGGCCAACGGCCGTTGAGCGACTGTACGGCGGCGCCCAGTTCATGGATCAGCACTTCTGCATGTTCAACTTTTACACCACGGTGGTACTGCTGGCAACGGTAGTGCACCATGCCCAGGCCGTCGGTTTGGGTGCGGTAAACGCGCAGTTCATCCAGAGCCGACAGGCCAAGTTCGGCGGTGTGTCCGCGCAGGACATCCGAAGCGCTCACCTGCATCCCTTCCCTCACTTTCAGCCAATTGGGATTGCCATTAGGGGTGTAAAAAAGAGCGGAAGCAGGCTTTCCCGGATCCGGATCGCCGGGGCCTGAGGTGAAAAATGTGAAGCTGGCGAGCAATAGAACCGCCAGGACGGAGAAGAGTAGATGTCTGATCATGTGCAAAGGGTATTTTAAACTTTTTCCAATGTGTGCCACAAAATAAATAGCAACGGGCATTTTTTGTTCAAAAAACCTGGCTTTGCCAACATCAGTCATAAACAAACTTCCATTTTCCATCCGGCTGTTTTTTCCAGACCGTATGGAAAATACCGGCCGTACGGATCGGTTTGCCGGCTGGGTCTTCTGCTACAAAGACATAGCGGCCATAGGTATATCCCATGTCTCCGGAAGCGGCGGCATCCACAAAATCGGCTTGCCATTGCAGGGATACATTTCTCAATGGGCTCTGTTCAAAGTAACGCTGTATCGCATCGAGTCCCTGATAAAGGTCATTGTCGCGGTTTAAAACGGCGTTCTCGGCGGCGAAAGCCAGGAAAGCGGCCTGTACACCTGCCGCATCGGCCATTTCGGCGAAGTCCTTTTCTGCCTGCAGGATCTCTTGTTTGGCTTGTTCAATAGCAGCAGCGTCATCTTTTTGAATACCGCTCTGGCAGCCTGTTAGCAGCAGGGCGAAGATCGAGGAAACAAATATGATTCTCATATTGAAGCTATTTATTAAAATTTAAGGATTGCGCAAATCAGGCTTGTTCAAATTGTCTAAAATGGCTGAACGAAGCGATATACAAAAATTCAGGGAATAGTATTCCCAACGGCCTTTATATTTTCAGCATACGCCTTGATAACTTCCAGTGTGGAGGCATCCTTGTCGTATACCGAATACCAGCCCTGGAACTCATGCGGAGGATCGCCAATAAAAGCATCGCCGGATTTCCAGATACTGTGTGGTTCCCGCGGCCGGCCTTCGCCACCCCATGCCCAGAAATTGCACCCGGCCATAGGGCTGCCTTCCTGCGCCAGACGGTGCACCAGGCCAAAAATAGCCGTGTAATAGCGATCCCGCCAGGCTACAGAGGCTGTATCGGAATGGTTGTCATCGTCTCTGGCCATACCAAATTCTTCCAGCACCATCGGCTTGTTTAGCTTTTCGGCCTTCCTGAGATGCTTGTCTACATAATGGGTCGCCTTTTGCAAGGCCTTTTCGAATGTTTCTTCCGGGCGGTGGGGGTCGTACCACTGCCAGTTTTGAACCCAGATGTGAATGGTTGTATAGTCGATCAGCCCGAAGTGGTGGTCTTTTCGGAAGTGGTTTCCGGTAGGAGCCGGCGTGTTGCCCTCACTTCCGATACAGACCAGGTGGTTAGGGTCAAGTTCTTTGATCCGGGTGGCCGATTCTTTGATCCATTTCCGATAAGCTCGGGCCGATAACATGCCTCTGGGCTCATTAGCCAGTTGCCAGGCCATGATCGTTGGGTCGTCCCGGTAAGGAAGGCCGGTGTAGGTATTTGTCCGGGTGATCAACTTTTCCAGGTGCGCCCAATAGGCCGCTTTGGCGGGTTCATTTTTATAAAAACGGGCGCTGTACAGCATGTATTTCAGCCAGTCGCCGCCATCGGCCGGTGGCGGGTAGGGAATGAGGCTACCTTCCTGCCAGGAAACATACTGGGCCATACCTCCCGACCAGGGCCAGAAGTTACCCAGGCAGACTACCGCCACCATATCCCGTTTGCCCATCTCCGCCAACAGGAAATCGAGGGCGTCCCAGAGGGTATCGTTGTAGCTGCCTTCTGCGGGTTGCAAAGCCGGCGACATCCGCCAGGGGGCCTCATCGGGCCCTTCGCTGGCCGCCATGATGCGCAGGTTATCAACCTGAAGCGCCTGTAGCCGGTCGAGTTCCCGGATCAGGCGTTCCCGGTCGCCGCCTGGCCCCTGTGAGGCAAGGTTGATCCCGTACCAGAGGTTGGTTCCCAGAAAGTGGTAAGGAGCGCCGTTTCGGATGAATTGCGCGCCTTGAACGGTGACAAATTCCTGTGCGTTCATATCGGTCGGCCTGGCCAGGAATAAAAGCCCGGCGAAAAGAAAAAATTTTGGCATTTTGACACAGATTATGCGTGGCAAATATAGCAAATCCAGGCGCCTCTGTACGGCTATTCACAGGCCGAGCCAGGATTCAGGCGCTGCTGTTGCTATTATTTCAAGTGCTTTTATTACTTTGAACCTTTTCATTGATCGCACTGCTATGAAATACCGTTTGCTTTTCCTGATATCTGGCCTGGCCAGCTTTTTACTGTTGGGAAGCCGCTCCCGAATCCTGCCTGAAAGGGAGGCCGGGAGGGAACTTCCGAATATCGTCATCCTGTTCTCCGATGACCTCGGCTACGGCGACTTGTCGGCCTATGGCCACCCCACTATTCGCACCCCCAATCTGGACCGCATGGCGGCCGAGGGCATGAAGTTCACCAATTTCTATTCTGGCTCACCCGCTTGTTCCGCCAGCCGCTATGCCCTACTGACCGGGCGCTTCCCCGTACGTTCCGGCTTCGATTGGGTGTTGTACCCCAAATCCGAACGGTGCATCCACCCCCGGGAATGGACGTTAGCGGAAGGTTTGAAGCAGGCCGGCTACGCCACTGCCTGCTATGGAAAGTGGCATCTGGGTACCACTAAAAAGGAATATCTTCCCCTTCAAAACGGCTTCGACGAGTACGTGGGCTTACCCTACAGCAACGATATGCTGCCCCCTCAACATCCGCCCATCGCCCTAATGGAAGGCAACGACACCCTGCAACTGAATCCGGATCAAACACAATTGACCGCCCTATACACGGCGCGCGCCAAGGCGTTTATCCGAAAGCATAAAAAGGAGCCCTTTTTCGTCTACCTGCCCTACGCCATGCCGCACGTGCCCCTGCACCCAGGGGAAAAATTTGCCGGAAGATCCCCACGGGGCGCCTACGGAGACGTAGTGGAAGAGATCGACTGGAGCGCCGGCGAGATCCTGGAATTACTGAAAGCCGAAGGCCTGGACAAAAACACCCTGGTTTTCTTCACCAGCGACAACGGCCCCTGGATCATCAAAAATGAACTGGGCGGCTCGGCCGGACTCCTGCGCGACGGCAAGGGCAGCACCTGGGAGGGCGGTATGCGGGAGCCTGGCATCGCCTGGTGGCCCGGAACGATTGAAGCAGGAGCGCTGCAACTGCAACCGGCCAGCACACTCGACCTGTACACCACCTGCCTGGCCCTGGCCGGCCAAGGCCCACCGGAGGATGGCCGCAGCGTCGATGGCAGGGATATTTCCAGCCTGCTGCTGGGGGAAATGGATTCTTCGCTGCTCGACAACCCTTATTTCTACTACGGGCCCCACGAGTTGCAGGCCGTGCGCAAGGGCGCCTGGAAATTGCATATTATTACCTCCAGCCAAACGGGCCGGGATTATTTCAACGGCAAACTACCCCTGCTTTTTAACCTGGAAACAGATCCTTCCGAGCAATACGACCTGTCGGACGCCCGGCCGGATATGGTGCAGGAACTGATGGCGGAGATTGAACAGCATAAGAAAGCGGTGGCGGCCGAGGGGAGTTTCTGGGGAGTGGAGTGAGAATTGTTGAGCGTAGCTACACTGTTGGAAATATGCCAATCGTTGCCTATGATCCAGATGGGATGAAAATAGCTGTAATCGGCGATAAGGAATACGAGAGACAAGTGCTTGCTACAATGCTTAATTGGGCTTGGCTTTCTAAGAGGGGGCAGATTTGGTCAATAGGACTATACAATGCAAAAGGACTCTCGTCATTTTTGACCCGACAAAAATTTTGGTGGTTCTAAGATCATGTTGGATGATAGACCGAGGAGGTAATAATCCAGAGTAAAAGACGTAAGCCTACGACGAAGGGCGCCATGTCCCTCACCTACGACGCTACAGGCCGAAAGTGGAAAAAGGACGGCGAGTTCGGAGAAGTAGAATATGACGGTGGGGTAGAGTACCGCGACGGCGTACTGGAAGCCATCTACGCCCCCGACGGCCGCCTGGTGGCGGAATACCCGTCCGGCAGCAACCGCAGCGAAGGCGATATTAGCCGTTTTGTAGCGGAGTATTGGCATCAGGATCACTTGGGCAACACCCGGTTGGCTTTTGCTGACTTTAACGAAGATAGTTTCATTGAAATAAAGGATAACCCTGGTACGCCGGAGAATGAGTTGGAGATTACCCAAGCCGGAGCGCACCGCCGTCGCCAGAGGCTATGGCGGTTAAAGAGCGGAGGTCCCGTGCCGGAGGCCGGGAAAGCGCACTATTACCCGTTCGGCATGGGGCATATGGGGCCCTGCTTCGTCCGCCGTAGCCCCTGAGGGCGAAGGCGGGGTATGAGACAGTGGCTCCGGCCGAAGCGCAGCGAAGGTCCCGTACCTGAAAGGTCGGGAAGAACAAGTACCTGTATAATGGCAAAGAGCTGAATGAGGATTATGGAGCGAACTTGTATGAATATGGAGCACGGTGGTATGATCCGGTCATCGGGCGGTTTACAGGGGTGGATCCGGCTGCGGATCAGTTCCCATGGGTGAGTACGTATAATTATGCGGAGAATGAGCCGGTGGGGAATATTGATTTGTGGGGGTTGCAGAAATATAAACCCCAGATGCAACCAATCGACAAACCTTCTGATTTGTTATCCCTAAAAATGCTTCGAAATACATGGGAGGGGGTCAAAACTGTTGCAATTGAAGGCGCTTCTATTGCCAAAGATGGATTTTCCTATGCCAGAAATCAATTTAATGATGCAGGAAAATGGATACAGGGCCAATTACGAGCAGAAGGAAATCCAAAATCATCTGACTTTGAAGATGAAAATTATACTCACTCCGGGACAGGTATTGAGACTTTATCAGATACTCCCCTAAATTCTAATGGCACACAAGCATTACCTAATGCAAAAGGAGGAGCTACTGCTATTTTTTCAGAGAATGAATTGAATGCAATTAAACCTGGAGAAGCGGGCGGGGTAATGTATGATGCTGCCAATAAAGCATCAGTGATGGCTAATGCAATTGAAAATTTAGGGTTAGGAATCAGTGAAGGTAAAGATGCGGCGGATATGATTGAACAAAATATCCCTAAGCCAAGAGAGGGAGATACAATGACTATCAGATTCACTCGAGTTCCTGGGGCTACTAATGAATACAAAAGAGACACTATTTATTCAAAGGATTATGAGAAGAATTAAGTTCGGAGTTGCATTTTTTTTTATTTTATGCGTAGGGTGTCAATTTGGCAAAAAACCGGACCAAATATCTCCTGATAGAATTGTACATGAAGATTGGTATAATAATGGGAATTTAAAATCAAAGGTTTGGTACAATCAGCAATTGAAAGCAGATAGTTTAGGGCTTTGGTTTTATGAAAACGGGAACCTGGAAGTCAAAGCTCATTTTAATAATGGAAAGCAGACCGGTTCATGTACTTATTACTATCCAAGTGGGAAAGTCAAATCATATTATTTTTATAATGAAGAGGGTGATGGCTCTGCAATGTTTGGGCAGAGGTTTAGTGAAGAAGGAGAGTTGGTCGAGGAAAAAGGAATGCCAATTAGGATTGTTTATGAAGATGGCATGAAAATTGATTCGGGAAACTATTTTGAATTTACAGTGATTTCTGTAACCCCTCCCAATACTAAAGTCATTATTTACACCTTTTCAAAGGAGAATACTCCTGGTTTTATTATGGGAACCACATATTTGGTAAGAGATAAAATGCCATTTTTTCGACATTATTTTGACGCTAAAGGGAAATATCCAATGAAAGTAATCTCCGAATTAAATGACACAATAAGAAATGTAGTCCGAAGAGATACACTTTCTTTTGTGGTAACAGTCGAATGAAATTTACGAATCTTTGCATTGT
Source organism: Lewinellaceae bacterium (assembly GCA_020636215.1). Lineage (GTDB taxonomy): Bacteria > Bacteroidota > Bacteroidia > Chitinophagales > Saprospiraceae > JACJYE01. The sequence goes on along the minus strand of JACJYG010000012.1, from coordinate 52,936 downwards.
GGATAATTAGGCATCGATCTGGTCAAAGGGGCTTTGTGGTAAACTCGAGGCTCAGATTTTCCGGATACAAACTCCCCTTATTTCCCTTAACTTACCTACCTCCATTGGCGCCGTATCATGGGGCCCCCTTAAGAGGTGGCCAGGTGATTGGGAGGTGGGGAGACTTGGTGAGCGGGAAACCTGGAGGGGGCGGAGATCACCCTGTCTCGTCACCCTGTCACGCGTCACCCCGTCACTCAGTCATCATAAAGACGGCGTACTGGAAGCCATCTACGCCCCTTCCGGGAAAAGAATAGCTTTGAAAGCCGGTAGCCCAACCACCTTTACGGTTGGAAATGGAATAGTATCCAGGACTCGAAAATGCTTGTCATGCGTGACCAGATAGTTGGCATTAGCGGAAATAGCAAGGTCGGAAAACTTATTGTCATCGGGATCTGCTTCGATTAGAGCCCATTTGAAATAAGGCTCCGTGAAAATGACATTGGAGGCAGTTGATAGGATTTTCAGCACCAGGTCGGCCGTTTTGGGAGAGTAGAACGTGGCAAGTTGTTCTTCGTATTCCGTTAGAACCTCATTACTTACTACCCACTCGAACATGCCCCGGGAGAAAGCTTCGTACAGCCAATACTCGGGGTTCTTTCGGGGAATGGAAACGATCAGGCAGTTGGTATCGATGACAACTTTCACTTCGATGTACGTTGCTGCCGGTTTAGGCGTTCCTCAAAATCCTGTGGGGAGATATTCTGCTCTTCGATTACCCGCTGCAGCTCGTCCTGAAGAGCATGCTCATAATAGTCCAGCAGTAGCCGGCGTATAGCGGCCACTTCATCGGGGGACATCTCCCGGCTGAACAGGCGCAACAGGGTCAGCTGAATATCATTTAATGGAGGCTGTTCTGTGGCTGGCATGGCAATCATTATTTTACTGACTGTTTCAACGCACCGGGCAAACCGAAAGTTTCAGCCTACGGCGTCAAGAACAAAGTTAATGAAAGAAATGGGAATATGGAGGGAGGCTTGGATGTGGCGGAGGTCACCCCGTCACATAAAGACGGCCAACTGGAAGCCATCAACCTACCCGACGGCCGGCTGGTGGCGGAGTACAGTGGCGGCCCTGGCATAACCCGCTTCCGGGCGGAGTATTTCCACAAAGACCATCCCGACCCTTCGGGTACGGGACAGGTTCTAGGCAACACCCGCCTGGCCTTCTCTGATTTCAGCTATATTGAGCTAACAGAGGAGGACCCTGGTACGCCGGAGAATGAGTTGGAGATAACCCAAGCCGGAGCGCACCGCCTTCGCCAGAGGCTATGGCGGTCAAAGAGCGGAGGTCCCGTGCCGGAGGCCGGGAAAGCGCATTATTATCCTTTTGGCATGGGGCATATGGGGCCCTGCTTCGTCCGCCGTAGCCCCTGAGGGCGAAGGCGGGGTACGAGACGGTGGCGCCAGCTGTAGCGCAGCGGAAGTCCCGAACGTAGCTTCGGGAAGAATAAGTATCTGTACAATGGCAAGGAGTTAAACGAAGACTACGGCATCAACCTGATGGATTATGGGGCAAGGTGGTATGACCCGGCGGTGGGGCGGTTTACGGGGGTGGATCCGTTGGCGGAAAAAACATTCTCCTGGAGTGGGTATAATTACGTTCTAGGAAATCCGATTCGGTTGGTTGACCCCTTCGGGCTGAGTGCGGAAGAAAAAGATGCAGGGTATTACAGGAGAAAGGCGGCATATGATGCGTGGCAGGCAGAAAGAGATGCGGAGCGGGGGTTCTATGGCGGCAATGGTGGCGAGAAGGGAAAAAAAGGAGACCCTCCAATCAAAAAAGGAGATGTTATTCCAAACACGGGTGGGCTAGTAGCTGGTAGTGATGAGGTGGTTGTTTCGGCAAAAAGAACTGAAAGCAAGGGAGGAGAATTACTCCATGCGGGAGATTTTTATTTCACCAAGGAAGAGTTGTTTGAGTGGGGTGTGGCGGATACTGATGTAAACAATTGGATTTTAAGCAATGCCCCAATAGCGCTACAAAAAGAGTACTTTAGGTACGCCCGAGACCACGATTTAGGTGAGGCTGCCGGACCGGTTGCATTCACCTTAGTTGCACCGCTTGCTTTGATCGGGGGGGGCTGAAATAGGGGCAGGGGCAAGTGCAATTAGATTTCTTCGATATCCAAGAGCTGGAGGGGTCGGTGTTGATTTTGGGAAATTCAGATTGGATTGGCATCGCATTCGTCTTGGGGGTAGAAAAACGGGAAAGGATTACAATTTACCTCATATAGATATACCAGGTAAAATAAAGCACTGGCCTTGGCATCAAATAAACAAATGGTGGCGGGGAGTAAAATAAAATGCCAATGAAAGACCTAGAGGTAATTAAGGCTTTGATAAAAAAAGCGATGAAAGCTTCTTTGAACCTTGAGGAATTATTCGAAAAATGGCCCGAAGATTTTGCTGAAAATGATTTCTTCGAAAGTGTTTTTGATGACATCGAATCAGCAGTAGAGCATTTACCTGGAGACGCTTCAGGTGAGGTTGATTGGTTCAGTTTTCAACATTCAACAGAATATAGGCTTTTGCAATATGATTTAATAATCCTTGATTATTTGAATTCTGAAGATTTAATATTGACAGGACTAAAAGAATTAAAGAATAAGATTGTTTCTTTTCGATTAAGTCCCGATGAAATAGAAAATGAGATAGAAAAAATGCGAATTGGTTAAAAACTATCTCCTTGCTTTGCAACCTGGCAGGGCTTCCGCCCTACAAAACAAAGCAAAACCCTCTTCGTTCGGCATGAACCCTCTGGGGCCCTGCTTCGTCCGCCGTAGCCCCTGAGGGCGAAGGCGGGGTATGCGACGGTGGCGCCGGCCGAAGCGCAGCGAAGGTCCCGTACCTGAAAGGTCGGGAAGAATAAGTATTTGTATAATGGCAAGGAGCTGAATGAGGATTATGGGGCGAACCTGTATGAGTATGGGGCGAGGTGGTATGACCCGGCGCTGGGAAGGTGGACCAGCATCGATCCACTTGCAGAAACAATGACTTTCACTTCTCCCTATAGTTATGGGTTCAACAACCCCATTGCATATTCTGATCCAACCGGAATGCTCCCCTATAAATATAATTGGGATGAGGGTAGATATGAGGATGAAGAGGGAAATGAAGTAAGTTGGGGAACTGTCAAAAACTATATCGATGAAAACAATGGGGCCTCTAATGATATGGCTATTTTAGTAGCTTTTCCGGAGGACAGTCCCAGAATGCCAAGTAACCCAAAAATTGGAAAGTGGCTTGAAAAGACATTTGTGGATGGCGACGGAAATGTTCAGGGTGCAGGACATGCTGGTATAGTGATTGTCGACGGCGAGACAGGCTATTTAAGGTATTTTGATTTCGGCCGATATAACAGAACAGGTTTAACCAGCTCAAGAGGGGAAAATGAAGGAAGTGTGAGATCCAGTGCCAACTTTAGTGGCTTAAGGTTGAACTTCAACTGGGATTTTAATCAATCGGATGATGAAAATGTCACAAAGATCCTAACAGCCCTTCATGGTTCCCCTTTATTAAGGCGTTATGGCATGATAGTAGGCGCCTTAGCCAAAGATTTAGATTACGATGCTATGTTGTCTTATGCTCAAGAAATGGAAAATTTAGGTTATTTACCATTTGGAGGCTACACTACCTCTTGTGGAATTGGCAACTCAACATATTGTGCAAAATTTGCCCGAGGAGTTGCCGGAGCAGGAGGTATGAGTTTTGCACCTGGAACTTTTACAGGTTTAGCGAACGTAAAGGCAGCAAGCAGCAGATCAGGCTCCAATATCATTTCAATTCCATAAATCCACGGACATGAAATTCAGAGCAATCATTTTGATATTACTTATCTGGTCTTGCCAAGACAAATCTCCCAAAAAAAATCCAGTTGAAGAAATTGAGATGGAAAAGCAATCTCTTATGAGACCAAAACAGGTCTCATCCGGTGCGAAATTGATAAACCTTGGCTTTGTAGATGCCCCAGTTTACGTATGGGTTGAATACATTGGCAACTATGCCCAAGGAGGTAAAGTCTACCCACATATATATGGATTAAAGCATACATATGCCGATGGAAGCAGAGTAGATACTACATATTACGAACACTCATTGGGAAGAACAGATAATACTGCTGTTCCTGCATTGACAGGTTTTGATTTTATTCCTTATCCTGGTGACGCAACTTATAAATTCTCGAAAGGAGACGAATCTTTCTTGCTTTTTAACGTTTTAACTCCTGCTGCTATAAGAGAAAAAATAAACGGTAGGGAGTATATAATGTCAGTTCCTACAACCCGGATTAATGCCAAAGGCGAAAAAGTATCGGGTGAAGGCGTACACCTTAGTATTGAAAATGATAATGGCGATTTATACTCTGTATCCACACCACTAGACATTTTGAAAAATCAAGCGATATTCACCTTGGGTGATTTTCCCCAAATAACGGGTGAATTGGATCAGATTTAGGGCTTTTCGCCTGACAATATCGAGCCCTTTGAGGAACACCGATACGGCGCGGTATTCAAAGCCGGAGCGTTTATCCCGTACCCAGCGAATACCGTCGCGATATTCTTTGAGCAGCCCCTCCCGAATAGCCAGTATATAGACCAGTACAGCGATGGCCATCATCAAGTGGCGTTTTTCTTTGCCTTGTACATTCATCGCTTCCAAATTCACCCCGTTACTTTTTAAATGCTTGAAGCACACTTCGATCTGCCAACGCCACTGGTACAGCCTGCTTGCCTGGGTAGGGCTGTGTAGGTTAGTTAGCAGATAAACCAGTTCGTCTTCCGCATCCGGGCGTGGGTTTTTCATCACAATATAGTGTAAATCCAGCTCGCCTATTTTTATCTTCTTGGACACCTTTTTGCCTTTGGCCTTCTGCGCTGCTTTGTCCTTAAGTTGCTGCCAAGTACGTCCTCCATTAGCGTTGATCTCGTCGTGATAGATTCCCTCTTTTACCCGAATAACAAAATACAAACCACTCTTGTCCAAGTACTTGAACCACCTCTTGCCCACATATTCCCGGTCTGCCAGCAGGGTCATACCACTTAGGTTATATTTGTTCATCACTTCGTTGAGCATGGCTATTCGCTCTTCCTGGGAAGAATGCCCGGCCTTTGCCAAATCTTCCCACCAGATCGGAATCGCTACATCATCGACCAAAACACACAAGGTCATTAAATGGATGGTTTCATTACCACAATCCCACTTGGTCCCATCCAGCAAAAGGTGCTTTAACTTCTTAGCTCCAAAACGCTTACCCTGCTTAAAAAGGGCCAGCCAACACAAGGTGCGCAAGCCTTGCATCAACTGCTCATATTGTTGGCAATCTTGCTCGCTTAGCACCTTGCCTTGGTCGAAGTAACGTGTCAATAATTTATAATCAGCATGGGCGCTGGCTTGGCCAGAACCACGAACATGGGGTACACTGTTCTTCACCTTATTCAGGTTGACCGTACCCGCCAACAGGATCGAATGACTGACGATCAAGGTGTTTTTAAGGGTATTTACGGGCAGTTCCAAGGTCTTTTCTGTATCTTGCTCAAGAAGCGTAAAGGCCGACATCTTTAATGGTTTTAGTCGACTTTAAAGATAGTTCACTTTACGCTTCTTTTTCAAAATGTCTAGTGGTGTGCTCTGTATCAATAATTGATGATAAAGGGATGAGAACCTTGGAATTTAAAAAGCATGGTGACTGTACTAATGATACTAAACTGAGTTACTTGGATAGACAAAAGGGGATTTTATATTTTGTGCCGAGAGGCTGCTATTTAGAGATAATTAACAAGAATGAAATAAAAAATTTGTAATACTGCTTTATCAACACCTGAACTTCCCGCCAATAAACCCTGTATGGTTTGATCAAGCTGACAGAAGAGGACCCGACGACGGCGATCAATGAATTGGAGATAACTCAAGAGGCGCATTATTATCCGTTTGGCATGGGGCACCTTGGGCCCTGGTATGCTACGGTGGCTCCAGAGAACAAGTATTTATATAATGGGAAGGAGTTGAATGAAGACTACGGCATCAATTTGATGGATTATGGGGCCAGGTGGTATGATGGGGCGATTGGGAGATGGATGGCGGTGGATCCACTGGCGGAAAAAGCTCCAGGATGGCCTCCGTATAGATATGCATTTGACAACCCAGTTCTATTCATTGATCCAGATGGGATGTTTGAAACAAAAAAAGAAGCAAAGCAGTATGCAAAAGAGAATGATATCAAAACAGGCATATTTCGATCAAGTATAATCAAGAAACAAAGTGATGGCAGTTACGCGATTGAAAATAGGATAGAGCATACTTCTATCAGTAGGTTAACGGACGAGGAGGGAAATGACTTGGGAGTTATGATGGCAGTCATAGTATCCCCAGAAGATATCCTGAAACTTGGAATAAATACAGAGAGTGAAAGAAGTGCCATTGCATTTCACCGAGATGGTAGTTTATCTGATTTTCCCTTAGTGCAAATGGGGGTAGCACCTACTCCAGGCAGAGGGAGAGTTCCAAAGGGAGAACTCTGGAAGAACCTATTGACAGGTAAGTTTCAAAAAGGAGGGACTTTTTTTTCGAGATCACTTGATAAGATAAAGGGATACTTAAAGTACGGGGGAAATAACCCCCTCAACAAATATTGGTCTTCCCAAAGGTATCAGAGAAGCAATTGGAAACGATATCCCTGAGCCAATTGATCCAAAATCACCAGCAGTGAAACTTCTTGATGCATTAGCTGATGGCCTAGGTGGTGGTTGAAAATTTATAAAAAGAGTAGAATCATGAAAAATTTCCTTTGTAGTTTCTGTAATAAAAAACATGATATTTTTTTTGAAACAGAGTTTGGGCTACCAGAGGTAATCGTTAAAGAGTTAGATTCGGGAGAGTTAGAATACGAATCGGGAGAAAGGTGGTTCATAATTCAAAAAAAATATTTTTTAGTTAAAGGGGTAATTGAAATACCAATTATTGACTATGAAAAAAAAATCAAGTGGCTTGTTTGGGCAATGATAAGCAAAGAAGATTTTTTTGAATATACTTCTTTATTTTCTACCAATAAAAAGGCGAATTGGCCTAAAGAAGGAACACTTGCAGCTGAGATGGCTTTTTTAAAAAAAAGTGTAGGCCTTAGGATTTCGTTAGATTTAAAAGAAAAAAACAGTTTCCCTTCTATAAAAATATGTGAGAGAGATAGCGAACTTGGAAGAATGCAAGAGGAAAAAATCACAATGGAAGGCGCCATTAAAATTATGGAATTATTTTATCATGATGAATTGAAATTTAACGGTTTACAAGTGTAGGGGATAGAGTTGTTCCGAAATAACAACTTTCAAATGGTGAGTTAGAATGGCGAGTCCGGAGCAATAGAATACGACGGTGGGGTAGAATACCGCGACGGCGTACTGGAAGCCATCTACACCCCGACGGCCGCCTGGTGGCGGAATACCCGTCCGATAGCAACCGCACCGAAAGCGATATCAGCCGTTTTGTAGCGGAGTATTGGCATCAGGATCAGCGCCACTGGTGTTTTGGTGGTTACGCTATGCCCATGAAGGGGCCACTACCTTTGCCTGCCGCGGCCAACAATATTGCTTCGCTTTCCATTTAATCATCGTTTCTTTATGGTTCAAATCAAATAAAATGAAACCGCAGTTCCTCCTGTTCCTCCTGTTAGCCTATACCCAACTGCTTGCCCAACCCGGCGAAAAAATCGTACTCGAACCCCTCAATATTTTTGACCTGGAGTTCGTTTCCGACCCCCAGATATCTCCCGATGGGCAGCAAATCGCCTATGTCCGCAACTTCAAGGATATCATGACGGACGGCAACCGCTCCAACCTCTGGCTGATCAACTTCGATGGCACAGACAATCGTCCGCTCACCTCCGGCAACCGTAACGATAACTCGCCACGCTGGTCGCCCGATGGCAAAAAACTGTTGTACCTATCTTCCGCCAATGGCTCCACCCAGCTCTATCTGCGCTGGCTGGACGACGGCGCCGAGGCCCAACTCACCAACCTGACGGAAAGCCCGGGCAATATCCAATGGTCACCCGACGGCCAATGGATCGCCTTTACGATGAACGTGCCCTACCAGCCCAAGCCTCTGGTGAAGCTGCCTTCCAAACCCGAAGGCGCCAAATGGACCGCGCCACCCGTTTATATCGATAAGATGAAATACCGCGCCGACGGCCAGGGATACCTCGAAGATGCCTATACGCATCTCTTCCTCTTATCTGTCGATGGCGGCTACGCCCGGCAGCTCACCTCCGGTGATTTCAACCACAACGGCGGCTTTTGCTGGTCGGCCAATAGCCAATCCATCCTCTTTTCCGCCAACCGGCACGACGACTGGGAATATGAGCCGGCTAATACGGAGATCTATGAAATTTCCATTGCCGACGCCTCCATTCGGCCGCTGACCAAGCGCCTCGGCCCCGACAACAGCCCCAAGCTTTCTCCTGACGGAAGCCTGATCGCCTATACCGGACATGACGAGCGCTACCAGGGTTATCAGCTGGACCGCTTATATGTGATGAACCACGACGGAAAAAATCCCCGCCTGATCAGTGGCAACCTGGACCGGGATGTGGACAATATCCAATGGAGCGCAGATGGCAAAGGACTATACTTTCAGTACGACGATGAGGGGAATACGAAGATTGCCCACATCAACCTGGAGGGTAAGATTTCTGACCTGGCTAAAGACGTTGGCGGCTTATCATTAGGCCGGCCTTACAGCGGCGGGCAATTCACGGTAGCGTCCAATGGCCGCTTTGCCTTCACTCACTCCACCCCCAATCATCCGGCCGACCTGGCGGTGGGGGACAACAAGAACATGGCCGTCCGGCGCCTGACCAGGGTCAATGACGGCCTGTTCAGTTATAAAAAACCGGGGGAAGTAGAAGCGTTCTGGTACGAATCCTCCTACGACGGCCGCCGCATTCAGGGCTGGATCTGCAAGCCTCCGGGTTTCGACCCGGCCAAGAAATACCCCCTCATCCTGGAGATCCACGGTGGGCCCTTTACCAACTACGGCTCCCGTTATTCTGTCGAGGTGCAGCTCTACGCTGCGGCAGGTTATGTGGTGCTGTACACCAATCCGAGAGGCAGTACGAGCTACGGCGAGGAATTTGGCAACCTCATTCACCACAACTATCCCGGGCAGGATTATGACGACCTGATGTCGGGCGTAGATGCCGTGATCGCCAAAGGGTATATTGATGAAGAGAACCTCTTCGTCACCGGCGGCAGCGGCGGCGGCGTGCTCACCGCCTGGATCGTCGGCAAGACGGATCGGTTCCGGGCGGCCGTGGTGGCCAAGCCGGTGATCAACTGGTATAGTTTTGTGTTGACGTCCGACAATCCGGCTTTCTTCTACAAATACTGGTTCCCCGGATTCCCCTGGGATCATCTGGAGCAGTATATGAGCCGTTCCCCCATCTCTCTGGTGGGCAATGTAAAAACGCCAACCATGCTAATGAACGGTGAGCAGGATTATCGCACGCCCATTTCAGAAGCAGAACAGTACTACGCTGCGCTAAAGCTGAACAAAGTGGAAACGGCCTTGGTGCGGATACAGGATTCCGGGCACGGCATTGCCAATAAGCCGAGTAATCTGATGAATAAGGTGGTGTATATTCTGGGGTGGTTTGAGCGGTATCGGGAGGGGAAATAGATTGAGCTTATACCCCCATCCTCATTTTGGCTGCCACTGCGTTTTCATCGCAGGCTTTTCAGTTTTTCCAGGCTGTATTGATTTCCAATACGGGTCAATTCCATCAAAGCCTCCTGGCGAAACTGCAATTCGTTCTCGCTTAATTTCTTTTTCGCGAAATTGTCCCACACTTGCAGGCCAAGTCGTTCGGCCGGGCCGGGTTCTCCACAGGCGGCCAATACTTCGGCCAGGCTTATCCAATAGTAATTGCGGGGCCTCATTTCATCGGTGAAGTGGCGGCCAAGCAGTTCCGCTATGACCAGTGCATCAGGACAGCGATCCGATTGTTGCAGGGCTTTGGCCAGATTAAGCCCGGCGAGGAACTGGCTGTAGAAAAAAGGGATCTTCTCTTCGCTCAATGGGGTTTCTTCTTCTTCGAAGCTGAAAGCCTGACGCCAAAGCGACAGGCTCTTTTCTTCCGAAATGGCGTAATTGTTCCAGCTCAGGCGAGGCAGTTCATTGGGAAAAACGCGGTACACCATTCCTTCCAAAGCCAGGTGGCCTTGCCAGGGGGCGTAGGCATCGGGTGCGCAGGTAAGGGCAAAGCATACAGGGCGGGACCAGGCATTGGAAGCCACCATGTCCAGGATGGCTATAGCATCCAGCGCAAGATAGGGTGAGCCCGGCGTCCAGTAGGCTTGTACCGGCTCCTGGCCGGGAAACGAAGCCTTTCCAGGCGCCTTCGGCAATGACAAGCGGTTGATTGGAAGCTGTGCCACCTGATATCCCTGGCTGGAGTTGGTATAGTTGCCCTGGCCCAGTAAAGTTAGAAATGCAACGGCATCTTGCGGCTTTTCAAGGTCACGATTCACATCATTCGTTCTTCCCAAAAGGATTATTTCCCGGAAAAAGCGCTCCGGAAGCAAAGTTTTGAGCGGTTTAGCGCCCAGGGCCCCCTCCGTCAGGTATTGGTAGTAGCGCGGTGTTTTGAGTAGAGACACATTAGCCACTGTCACATCCGGGCGCAGTTTTTGGGTGGCCTGCACAAAGAGTAAGGGGTAGGTATCGGTATCCCCATAGGTGATCAACACGGCATCCTTGGGGCAGGATTCGAGCATATTGCTTGCGGTTTGCAGCAGGTGGGCGTCATACAGGCCTGATGGAAGCAAAGTACGGGCTTCCTTTTCATTTTGAAAATAGAGTAGCGTCAGGAAGCCGTCTATCGCTTCATTGGCGTATTTGGTACGCACCGTGCCTACGGGGGTTGGGAAAGCGGGATTCCGTTGCGCCAGAAGGGCGTAGGCATTAACCGCTTTTTGGTGGGCGGCCTTGTACGCTGCCAATTGGCCCGGACTAAGCGCATTCTGGCCGGGCGGCAAGCTGAACATACGGGTGGAGTCGGCAAAACCGCTGTTGTTATGCAGCAAACCCGAGGCAGCAAAGGAGTAGCACCTTGCCAGGGTGTGTAGTTGTTCATTGCTGAGCGCCTCGTAATGGGGCTCCAGCAAGGGGATCACATCATAATAAAAACCGGGATACCCGAAATAAGGCTGCCGGTCACATTCCCGTTGGCTGTAGCCGTTTTTTCGGAGATGCCAATCGGCGTAATCCTGCCATTGATAAGGGTTGTACACCTCGACAACCCGATCCGGGGCGCCCGGCTCGACAGGTTCGGGCAGATTGAAATTTGCGACAGCTTGCCAGCCGCCCGCAGGGCCCCAGATGGGCTCGGGTTCAAACATTGCCTGGCCGTTATCGAATAGCCGCGTGATGCGGTAGCCATCGGGATGCTTGCTGAGCTTAAAATTGGGCACTGCCGAGCCTTTGTATTGCTGGTAAAAATACCGCACCACCTCTTCGTATTTGGGAAAAAGGGGCAGCATGATACCCGGTGGATCGGCTGGTTTGACAGCCGCCTCCATGGCTATGGGTGTAATGGATTTGAAGGTTCGCCGCTCTTCGATCAGTTGTTCCGGCAAGTCGCTCTCCCCGGATTTTCCGATAAACATGCCGTCGCCACCGGTGGTTCCGAATACCAGTTCGCCTTCCAAAAAATGCCCCGTCTGTTCGTCGTAAATTCCGGTAGCACGATAGTATCCCTTTTTCTCTTCATACCGGAGGGAGAAACCCTCCTGTTTGTTTTCAAATGGAGGTTGCGTGTAGGCGCCCCTGGCCAGTATTTTTATCGCCTGGCCTTCCCTTGTCAGGGTCATGGCCCGATCCATCACCGTGGGGGCGCCGATGATGCTGTCGAAAACAGTGATGTCCATTGGCACGGTGTTGGTCAGATGATAGAAACGCTTTCCTTCTGCGGGAATAGAGGCCTCTTCACCGGGTTTGAGTCCGTGGCCATAAGCGTCAAATATGAAATCATATTCTCGCAGGAAGTAGGCTTCTTCCCAATGGGGGAAGCGTTGGAACTCCTTCAGCATGCGGGGCGGATCGTCGGAGAAAGACGAATTTGCAAGCGCCTGCAACATCTGTTCACTAATGGATGCCAGGTTTTGGATGCCGGCAAACCGTCCGGCCCGGTCGGTCCGGAAAATGTACTCCAGGCGGTACGGCAACAACAAACCGTCGCCGTTTCGTCCCGTTGGCCCCTCCAACACCCGTGCGCTGTCGCAACTGACGCTCAGGGTAAACCCTTCTTTACCGGCTTCCATCACTTTGAAAACAGGGTAGGCGATCACCGTGGTGGGTGGGGTATCTTTTTTACGAAGGCCTGGTGCATCGATGGTCCAGAGCAATTCGTAATGCCATTGATCACCGGGGTTCCAATTGACGGGCAAGGTGATATTTTGGGCGAATAGGGCTATGGTGCTGAGAAGGAAAAGGAGGAGCAATTGTGTTTTCATTCAGCTGTATTTTTGCCTTTCACACTCATGTGTTGGCCATATTGGATACAAAATCAACAAAATTATCCCGATTAATACACGCATACTGCGCATTTGGGTAGTTTTCCAGCCAGGTGGCCGGTGCTTTGGCAGATTTGTTCCATTTCATTTCAAATCCATAAAGCATTCCTCCCGTTTCTTCCACATAATCCAACTCAACACCGGTGTAAGTACGCCAGAAATAAGAATTGACAAGCTCCCGGGCATATTTGATTTTTTTCATCCTTTCTACGATGAGAAAGTTTTCCCATAAGGCCCCGGTATCCGTCCTTAGGGCAAGTGGATTATAGTTGTTGATCAGATTGTTGCGAACGCCGAGATCGTGAAAGTAAATCTTGTTCATTTTAGTGATCTCTTTACGGGGATTATTGCTGTATCCACTCAGCCGGAAAATGATGAAACCCTTTTCAAGCAGATCAATATAGTTGGCTACGGTTTCATAGCTCATGCCTAAAGCCTTGCCTATTTCATTCAGGGAAACGGTGCTTCCAATCTGCAGCGCCAGCATTTGCAGCAGCTTCCTGATTTTATCTGCGTATTTTATGCCGGAGAGTTGTAAAACATCCTTGTACAGATAGGCTGAAGTGAGTTCATCGAGGCGGTCAATCTTGTTTTCAACGCCAGTAGACCGCAGGATTTCGGGATATGCCCCATAAAGCAGGAGTGGTTCGATCTGGTTTTTGAACTCGAATACAGAGCTATGGCGGATAATTTCCTCTGCCGATATGGGGAACAGCCGGTACGTTTTCGTGCGCCCGGTAAGTGGTTCGCGGATGTTATTGGCCAGTTCGAATGAAGAAGATCCCGTTGCAATTATCTTTAAATCCGGCATCTCGTCGTGTAATATCTTCAGGTTGATGCCGATATCTCTTATATTTTGCGCCTCATCAATGAACAACAAGTTTTTCGTACCGATCAATTCCTGCATTTTCCGAAGGTCGCGGGCGGAAAAAACCTCGTTGTACAGAAGCTGGTCTGCATTGATGGACAATGCATTCGGATAGCCTTCTAGCAGTTCTTTTACCAGGGTAGTCTTACCTACCTGCCGAGGGCCGTACAGGATAATAATCTTGTTGGTGTCGCGCAAGTCCTGCTCGATTTGCGCCTTGATGATCCGTATGAACATAGCTGATCGCATTAACTCGAACGAAGAAAACAAAAATTTTGAGTCAATTTGAATAAATATACTTAATTATTCGAGTATATCTTAAAAATTAAGCTTAATTATTTCGATTACATTTGATTTTTTACTCAAATCCGATTCCTTGGCTTTCCTTTGTTGTACGCCACCCTGGGCCCATAGCCGGGCGACTATCCGGGAAGCGTATTTCCAGGGCAGGAAATCGTATTCAGCAGAGATGATGGTATTGCCCGAAGCATCCACAAAGCCCATTTTCCAGTTTTGCCGGTCGATGTGGCGGGTTTGGGTTGCCAGGGGTTAAACCAGAAGCAGCGCGATGGCAATTGAGAAAAAGTGTTGGATCGTCAGCATTTTGGTTATGCTTCACATTGCTCCGGCGACTTCGTTTCGTCCGGAGGAGCCAATTCTCTACTAGTTGATTGTGGATTTTGCAATGATATGCCACTCCTGGTATACATTCTAATAAAAACTAAAAAACACATCCCCCCCAAACAAAGTCCGAAAAGCCGATACCCGGCGGAAAGCGGCCAAGGAGCAGCGTATCTTCAAGACCAATACCGGCAGCCCTGGATTTTAGGGTACTCATATCTGCAGGTGTAGGCGTCTCCTTGACTTCGATGGCCGTTTTTTCATTGAGAATAAAATCAATTTCCTGCCCCGATTTTTTCTGGTAGTAATTGAGCTTACCCAGCCTTAGCAATTGATTGGCCATTGCGTTTTCAAAAATGGCTCCGCTTCCCACCCGGGCAAACTGGTTGGCCAGGCCGTTATCGGCGATGTACATCTTGGGCTGAACGGCAATGCTTCTGTCGGGGTTGAGGGAAAATGGCGGGATGAGATGCAGAAAGTAAGTCGCCTGAAACAACTGAATGTAATCTTTGGCCTTGTGTCGGCTTAATCCTAGTAAGGCTCCGATTTTCTGGTAGTCCAGTTTGTTTCCAATACGGGAAGATAATAGGGTGACGAGCCGGAACAGATCGTCAATGACAGAATAATCAGACAGGATTTTTACATCCAATTCTAGATAGGAATTGAGGATGTCCTTAAGCATTTGCTCTTTTGCCTCCGGAGAATCTGCCAGCACCACCTGGGGGAAACCGCCGTAACGGAGAAACTCTTCATAGAACTTCTGGTAGGTAGTGAAAACAAGTGGGCGAAAAGGCTGAAACCTTTGAGAGAGCAGGCCGGCTTCATCGGCGCCCTTAAACCTTAGGAACTCCGAAAAATCCAGCGGGTAAATTTCAAAAATCCTTTTCCTGCCGGACAAGCTTTCCGTGATGCGGTTTTTCAGGTAAAATGAACTCGAACCCGAAATAAGGAACTTGGCCTGAAAATGGTCGTGGTAGTACTTGATAAAAGAAACGGCCTCTGGCACAAGCTGTACTTCGTCAATGGCAATGACCCCGCTTCGGGAAAAGTCAAACCCCAGAAATTCGAGGTCGGCCTGCATTTCGGCAAAACTCTTCCTGAGGAAAATGCTGCGGTATTCCAATCGTTCCAGGTCGAGGTAAAGCTTGTTGCCGTGTTCCACCTGCTCCAGCAAATACTTTAGGGCAGTAGTCTTGCCTGTGCGCCGCATCCCAGTGATGACGGTGACTTCCGGACTGGCAAGGTGGTTTAATAATGATTCAAAAATCAAGCGATTGAACATAAAGTATAACTTTGTGTCATAAAAATCAACATAAAGTTATACTTTGTGTTTCAGTTAAGCAACAATTAGCTTATCGTAACGCTTGCTTTTTCTAGAGCATCAAAATTTCCAGGCGTCAAACCTGCTGGTGAAACCGCTCCCCGTTCCCCGCCATCCTCACCAGCATCCCCGCCGGCGCAAACCTTTCCCCATACTTTTCCTGTAGCTCCTGCATGGTTTTCACCACCGTTTCAATTCCCCAGGTATCCATTGCCCGGAAGGGGCCGCCGGTGAAGGGCAGGAAGCCAATACCGAACACGGCGCCCAGGTCGCCGTCTTTAGGGGTAGCGATGATGCCTTCTTCTAGGCAGAGCGCGGCTTCGTTGAGCATCAGCATCAGGGCGCGGTTCTGGATGTCTTCCATGGGAAGCGTCTTTTTGCCGTCGCCTTTGAAAAACTGATAGGCGGAAGCGTCAATGCCCTGGCGCTTGCCTTTGGCGTCGTATTGGTAAAAGCCTTTTTTGTTCTTGCGGCCCAGGCGGCCGGCGGCGGCCATTTTGACCACCCCGTCGCAGATCTCGAAGCCAGGGCGGTTGGCCACTATTTTTCGGGAAGTATCCGTCACGTGGGCGGCAATGTCGAGGCCGACCTGGTCGAGCAGGGTGATGGGGCCGACGGGAAAGCCTTTTTTCAGCAGGGCTTTGTCGATGGCTTCCAGGGCGATACCTTCATCGGCCATTACCAGGCATTCGTTGATGTAGGGCGCCAGGATACGGTTGACGTAAAAGCTGGGGCCGTCTTTGACGACGATGCAGGTTTTGCCCTGCCGGATGCCGAAATCGTAACAGGCGGCGATCACCCAATCGGCGGTTTTATCGGTTTTTACGATCTCCAGCAAGGGCATTTTCGGAACAGGCGAGAAGTAGTGCATCCCGATCACCTGCTCCGGTTTGGTGGAATGTGCCGCCATCTCGGTGAGGGACAAGGAAGAAGTGTTGGAGGCGATGATGACGTCTGCCTTGCAGTTCGCCTCGATATCCCCGATGATCCGCTTTTTCAGCGGCATTTCCTCCAGCACGGCTTCGATGACGATATCGGCTTTGTCGAAGTTGTCGTAAGTCAACTGGCCGTGCAATTGGCCCATTTGCTGTTCGGCTTCAACGGAGGAGAGGGCTTTCAATTTGACTTTTTTCTGCAGGCTTTTCCAGATGCCCTGTTGCGCCTGGCTCACCATTTCGGCTTTGATGTCTTTCAATAATACCTGTACGCCCTTGTTCAGGCTCACTTCGGCGATACCTGCCCCCATGAAGCCGGCGCCGATCAGGCCCAGGGTGTTCAGGGGCTTAAAAGCCTCGTTATAAGGGTTTTTCTTGTTGTCGGCCATGGCAAAAAACAGGTATCGCAAGGCGTCGCTTTCGGGCGTGAGCATCAGTTTCTCAAACCATTCCAGTTCTTTTTCGTAACCTGCTTTGAGCCCTTGTTCAATACCCGTTTCCACACAATCGATGATTGCCGGGATGGCGGGATAATTGCCTTGCGACTGTTTAAACGCCATTTTTCGGGCCTGGCTGAAGAGTATTTTCCGGCCCAATGAGTTGCCTTCCAGTAGTTTTTCGGTAAAGGACAATTTCGGCTTTCGCTCCATCGGTTTGTCCAGCAGGCGTTTGGCCATCAAAACCGCGGCCTGATGCAGTTTCCCTTCATCGGTCAATTCATCCACCAGCCCCCATTTTTTGGCGCGGTAGGCGAAGATATTCTTGCCCGTCAACATCATATCCAGGGCTTTCTGGATGCCGATAAGTCGGGGTAATCGCTGGGTGCCGCCGCCTCCGGGCAGCAGGCCGATCTTGACTTCCGGAAGGGCGAGCTTGGTGCGTGGCGAATTGGTGGCGATGCGGGCGTGGCAGGCCAATGAAAGTTCAGTACCCAGGCCGACACAAGCCCCGGTGATGGCGGAAACGACCGGCTTTTTACTGTTTTCGATCCGGTCGAGCGCCCGGTGTCCCTGTTCCTGGAAAGGCCGAAAGTCGCCTTCCTTTTCTATGGCAAAGGACTTGATGTCCGCCCCGGCCATAAAGTCCGGCTTGCGGCTTATAATCACCACGGCGCGGATTTCGTCGTCAGCTTCTATACGGTCCATCAGGCTACTGAACAATTCGATAACGGGCGGAGAGACGACGTTCATCTTCTCTCGTTTATGGTCGAGCCAGACGGTGGCGACGCCGTCCTGTTTTTCTATGGTGATGAATTCTTCGAGTTGCATGTTTTTTAGTTTATCCAGCGTTTCAACAGCATGGCGTGCCCATGGGCGCCGGCGGCGCAGGCAGCCAGGATGCCGTAAGTTCCATTCTCCTTTTGCAGTCGGTTGGCGGTGGTGGTGACGATGCGTGCGCCGGTAGCGCCGAAGGGGTGGCCGATGGAAAGGGAGCCGCCCCAAAGATTGAATTTGCTTTGATCAATTACGCCTACTGCTTTTTCTCTGCCCAGATTTTGCCGGGCGAATTCGTCCGAAGCCAGGGCTTTCAGGTTAGACAAAACCTGGCCGGCAAAGGCCTCATGGAATTCGATGACATCGATATCGCTCAATTCCATGTTTTGGCGCAACAGCAATTTGGAAACGGCATAGGTGGGGCCAAGCAACAGTTCGTCTTCCAGGCTTTGCCCCGTGAACACAAAATCCACCACCTCGGCTTTGGGCATGAAACCCAGTTCCTTGGCTTTGGCTTCCGACATGATAAGGGTAGCGGCGGCGCCGTCGGTCAGGAAAGAAGAGTTGGCGGCGGTCAGGGTGCCGAATTTTTTGTCAAAAGCGGGGCGCAATTTGCTTACCGATTCCAAGGTACTATCACCACGGATCCCGTTATCCCGGCTAATGGGCTTGAATTTCGGTGGCAGGCTAACTTCCACGATCTCTTTGGGCAGATAACCGGCTTCGTGGGCTTTGGCTGCCAGTTGATGGGAACGCACTGCAAATTCATCCTGTTCTTCGCGGCTCACCTGGAAACGGGCCGCCATGATGTCGCAATCCTGGCCCATCACCCGGTTGGTCGTGAATTCCGCGACCTGGGGGCGCTCCGGCACAAAGTCGGAAAAGCGCAGGGAAGTAAGGAACTTCAGGTTATCACCCAGCGTTTTGAGGCGCTGGGCGTTGAAGAGCTTCTTACGCATCTTGCGTGGAAACTGGATGGGGGTGTCTGAAGTATGATCAACTCCGCCGGCGATGATGATGTCGGCATGACCGGCCATAATCTCGAAGCAGCCATCCGCGATAGCGCGGTTGGCGGAGATGCAGGCCTGGGAAACGGTATGGCAGGGCGTGGTGCTGGGGATGCCCGCCAGCAGAGCGGCTTCGCGGGCTACGTTCGGCGTTTTGATGTTGGAGATCACATTGCCCATAATCACCTTGTCGACCAGCTCCGGATCGAGGCCGGTTTTGGTGAGCAGGCCCTTGATGGCGTAACCGCCCAGTTGGTAGGACAGGAGGTCCATGTAATCCGTGCCGGACCGTAAGAAGGGGGTGCGGCAACCGTCGATAATGACTACTTTTTGCATAGGGAGGAGTGTATTTTTGGAGTGCTATTGGCTCAGTCACGGGCTGACTGATTCTGGAAAAGACAGGGGGAGTCAGCCCGTGACTGAGCCATTAAAAACAGTATTCTTTATTTTCGATCACAAAGCCGGCAATATTTCTCCGCAATTGTTTGGGGTTGATATCATTGGGCTTTAGCATGGTATTGACAACCAACCGGTACAAACTTTTCCGATAGCCAGTTGCAAAACTGGCAATGGCTTCGGTAGCGGCCTTTTTCGCCCGAGCCAATGCTTCGTACAGATACAACTGCATCATTTGCCGTTGGACGGCCAGTTTTTCCTGATCCAAATCAGCTCTACCTTCCAGTTTTTTCACTTTCAGCAGGACACTTTCCGCCACATAGGCTTCCGCCAGGATGTCGGACAACAATAGCACTAACTCCTGTTCATCGATCATCTTTTTACCCAGTTGTCTGCCGGCCATGCCGGAGAGGAAGAGGAAAGTATTTTTCAATCCTTGTACAATACTTTCTTCGTCCGAATATCGGGTGCGGGGATAGAAAGGTGCGATTTGACGCAGCAGGAAAGCCGGGATCTTTTTGCCGGCGCCGACGAGGTCCACCTCTTTGGTTTTGAGGGCGCGTTTAGTCAACTCCCCTACCGAAAGCAGGCGGTTGACTTCGTTGGTGCCCTCGTATATTTTGGTGATACGGGCATCGCGGTAGGCCATTTCCAGGCCGGTTTCCACCGCATAGCCCATGCCGCCATGGATTTGTATGGTTTCATCGGAAGCGTAACATACCAGTTCGCTGCCCTTCACTTTAACAATTGAAGCCTCGATGGCAAATTCGCGAATGGCTTTAAACTTGGCTTCATTTTCGGATACTCCCGCTGCCCGCAATTCTGCTTCTTTCCGGTCAATCAGGTCTGCGGTGCGAAATACGGCGGCTTCGCAGGCGAATGCCTGGCTTGCAATGTCGCCGATTTTGTATTGAATGGCGCCAAATTGGGCGATAGGTTGGCCAAACTGCTGCCGCTCAATGGCGTATTGAACTGCTTTAGTTAGGGATAACTGAGCTCCGCCAACGCCTCCTGCCCCAGCCTTGATGCGGCCCCCGTTGAGAATGTTGAGTGCGATTTTGAAACCGCCCGCCCTTGCTCCCAACAAGTTTTCTGAAGGGACTATACAATTGTCAAAATAGATCTGTACCGTAGAGGACCCTTTGATACCCATTTTCTTTTCCTCTGGCCCTACGGAGAAGCCTTCGAACTGACGCTCCACGATGAAGGCCGAAAGGTCTTCGTCGTCTTCGATTTTGGCAAAGACGATGAACACATCGGCAAAACCACCGTTGGTGATCCAAACTTTCTGCCCGTTGAGCAGGTAGTGGCTGCCATCAGCACTGGGGGTAGCAGTAGTTTTACCGGAATTGGCGTCGGAGCCGGCCTCTGGTTCGGTCAGGGCGTAGGCGGCGATCAGTGCTCCGGAGGCGATGCCGGGCAGGTATTTTTCTTTTTGGGCTTGCGTACCATAATAGACAATAGGCAGGCAGCCAATAGATGTCTGGGCTCCAATAGTTGTCGCAAAGGAGAAACCACCGGCCATAGCCTTTGAAAAGAGGGTATTGGTCTTGAAATCCAACCCCATGCCACCATAGGCTTCCGGAACGCTTACCCCGCAGAGCCCGAGTTCACCAGCTTTTTTCAGCAACGCCAAAACCTCCTCCCGGTCGGCTTCGTTGGTTACCTGCAATTCGCGGCCGCGTTGGAAGAACGGTTCCTGTATCTCCCGGACGCAGAATTCCGTCACCATTTCGGCGATCATCTGCTGTTCTTCATTCCATTCTTCGGTAATAAAAATCTCTTCCGGCGGGGTATCGCCGGTAACGAAGTAACCGCCCTTTACCCGAGGGTTGGGGGCGATGCTCTTAGTTTGTTGTTTTTGGGCTTCCGCCGGTTCTAAAATGGCTTGTTGCATGAGATAGAGATTATCAGATAATTTTATTGGACCAGGCTTATACCCGGCATGATTTCCTGGTTTTCAGCCTTTCGCTCTTCTGTGAGGTAAGGGTACACCAGATGTCCGATCCGCCGGACGGCATCGTCCCAGCCGGGCGTTGTATCCCCCAGTATCGTTTGCCGGGCAAACCAGAAATGCAGGGTTTGCCAGATCATGTCGGCCAGGCTGTCGTAGATGCCCGGCGCCGGTTCCGACACCAGCGTTCCCTTACCGACATGCATGTACAGGATGTTTTTAATGATATTAATCTCCTCCAGCACCTGTTGCCGGTGGCGTTGGCCGATCTCCGGATAGGTGCGGATGATATCGAGCGTGTCCTGGAAAAAGAAGCGGAACTGTTGCATGTAAACCATGTACACCTGCGCTACTTCCAGTTCCTCCCCTTTCTTCTGGAACAACCGGCCGCTGATGTCCAGCCCCTCCAGCGTTTTGAGCATGTAACGGTAGATGGACTCCATCAGGGCTTCCTTGCTCTTGTAGTGATAGGTCACACTGCCCACGCTAACATCGAGCGCCGTGGAGATATCCCGGATGCGGACGTCAAAGAAGCCCCGCTGGTTAAACAGCTCGATGGCTTTCTGTACGATCTGCTTTTTCATGGGCAGGGTGGACATAGCATTTTATTTCTTGTACGGCTTAATTTTCTATTTCTCGTACAAATGTACGGCATTCTCAAACATTAAATGCTCGCTTGTGCGACAAATTGAGTAAAAAAAAGCCTTTGAGTTTTTTAGAACCTCAAAGGCCTGATTGACCATGATTTACAATAGTCCGATATGCTTTCCCGATCGGGCCGTTTATTGATGCATATCGCCAGCATCAATAGGATCTACAGCATCAATAATATCCACAGTATCTGCCCCCCCCCGTCTGCCGGGTGCAGGATCGCCCCCGGGACTAAGTTGCTAAAACGCACTCCTCAATATACCCAACTCCAACCCCCGAAGTTCCGCAAGGCCCCGTAGGCGCCCAATGGCCGAATAGCCAGGGTTGGTGGTTTTGTGCAGGTCGTCCAGCATCTTGTGTCCGTGGTCGGGGCGCATAGGAATACCGGTATCGCGTTTTTGTTGTTCTTCGAGCAATGCTTTCATCACGGCATACATATCCACATCGCCATCCAGGTGATCTGCTTCGTGGAAATTGCCAAGTGCATCCCGTCGGGTGCTACGCAGGTGGATGAAATGGATACGTTGGGCAAATTGACGGGCCATTGCCGGGAGATCGTTATCGGGGCGCACTCCAAAGGAGCCAGTGCAAAAGCACAGGCCATTGGCAGGGCTGTCCACCGCATTTAGGAGGTTTTCCAATTGTCGGGTGGTGCTGACGATCCTTGGCAAGCCCAAAATGGGGTAAGGCGGGTCATCCGGGTGGATGGCCAGTTTCACACCTGCTTCTTCCGCTACCGGTGCAACAGCTTGTAAGAATTCGACGAGGTGGCGTTGCAGTTGCTGTTCATCAATATCCTGATAGCGGTCCAGCGCCTGCTGCAGTTGTTCCAGCGAGTATCCTTGTTCAGCTCCTGGGAGGCCGGCGATGATATTCTGAATCAGGTGTACTTGATCCTCTTGCGACATGCTTTGGAAATAAGCCTTGGCCGCTTGCAGGACGGCCTCCAGATAATCCGCCTCAGCGCCCGGGCGTTGCAGCAGATAAATATCGAAGGCGGCGAAGGCGGCCCTGTCAAAACGCAGGGCCGTAGAACCATCCGGCATTCTGAAATCGAGATCGGTGCGGGTCCAGTCCAGCACCGGCATGAAATTGTAGGTAACAGTTTGGATACTGCACTGTCCCAGGTTTCGCAAGCTCTCCTGATAATTGGCGATGTGTTGCCGCCAGGGCCCTTCCTGGGTTTTGATGGCTTCGGTCACCGGCAGGCTTTCGACGACGGCCCACTGCAGGCCTGCCGCTTCTATTTCCCGTTTCCGCTTTTGGATTTCGGCTACCGGCCACACTGCTCCGTTGGGGATGTGGTGTAAGGCGGTAACGATACCGCTTGCTCCGGCCTGCCGAATATCCTGAAGGCTGACGGGGTCATTCGGGCCGTACCAGCGCCAGCTTTGAAGAAGGTGTTTCATTGTCTTATGGTTTTATCGCCTCATGGGAATGCGGAGATCGCTAAACGCCGGAGAAGGCGCTGAACCCTCCATCAACCGGTACGATGATGCCGGTAACGAAAGCAGCAGCGGGGCTGCACAGCCAGATCGTTGTGCCGATGAGTTCTTCCGGCTCTCCGAAGCGTTTCATGGGGGTATGGCTGATGATGGTTTCGCCACGGCTGGTGAGGCTATCATCTTCATTGAGAAGCAGGCGGCGGTTTTGTTCGCCGATAAAAACGCCCGGTGCGATGGCGTTCACCCGGATCCCTTCTCCAAATTTAGCAGCCATCTCTACGGCCAGCCATTTAGTGAAATTATCGATGGCGGCTTTGGCTGCGCCATAGCCAACCACCCGGGTAAACGGCTGTTGGGCGGTCAGGGAGGAAATATTCACAATAGCCCCTTCCCCTCGTTCCGCCATTGGCTTGGCGAATACATAGGTAGGCAGTACGGTGCCAAGCAGGTTGAGGTCGACCACCTGCCTGAAATCCGGTATGGAGAGCCCGAAAAAATCCTGATCTGGCCCGATGGTAGCGCCGGGGCGGTTGCCGCCGGCCACATTGAGCAGGATGTCTATCCGCCCCCATTTATGTAGCACGGCGGTTCTGGCTTTTTCCAGTTGGTCCTGGTTTAGGACATCCGCAACCAATCCGATAGCATCCCCTCCTGCAGCCTGGATCGCATCGGCCTGCCGCTCGACTTTGGAAGCGGTACGGCCCAAGACCGCGATCCGGGCGCCTGCCCCAGCCAGTCCCCTGGCCATAGCACTGCCCAGCACGCCGGCTCCTCCGGTAACGATGGCTACTTTATCTTTTAAAGTAAAGAGTGAGGTGGTATGGATCATGTTGTTGTCGGTATGGATTAGTTCCAAAGATAGGTAAAGCGGCCCTTGTAAACAATAACTGCTAACCGGCCAATTCACAGCCCTAAAAGGCCCTATTGGGCAGCGCTATTCAATGCATAAAGGGCAAAAGAGGCGAGCCAGTGCTCCCCTTCATAACCACCATCAACAATGCTCGGCAGGGAATACCGGAGGTGCGCTTCAGCCACTTCTTTCAGGTGGCCATATTCCGGCAAGCTGTTTGCCAGGCCGTAGAGGCACCAGGCACGACTGAAGTTGACGCCATCGAGGTGCACCAGTTTGCCGTCGGTGCGGTCGCTGACACGGCCGGGGGGCATCGCAAAGGCAGGATCGGATAAGCCCGGCAGAAAATCCTTAAGCCAGCTTTTGAATTCCGCGGGGGGAAGTACCCGGCGCATGATGTCGGCCTCTTCCAGGCAAGGGGAGAGGAAATCGTAGCCGCTAGGTTCCCAGGAGAGGGGGCAACCCTGGTCGTTGAGGTAGAAATCGCGGGCGCGGTGTTCGATCAGGGCCTGCAAAGAATCCACCCCCAGGGTATGGGCATAATCCCAGGCGAAGGCCAGTCCAAAGGCAGTATTGGTGTGCTCGCCTACGCGAATGGGGTAGTTGAGTTTGGGCAGGAATTCGAGGTATAGTTCCACGATCTTATCGGCAAGGGGTTGCAGGTTTTGCTCCAGTTCACGGGCCAGGGGATCATCCCAGCTGTGCAATTCTTCCGCCAGTTTCAGCAGCCAGGCCCAGCCATAGGTGCGCTCGAAAGACCTGTTATGAGGCTTTTCAAAATAAGCCATTTCGGCCCTTATATTCTCTGCACTAATATTCTCCTTCAGCTTTTGACGAATGAGTGAAGCGTCTTCCAGTTCCGGAAATTGCTTCAGCAGGTTCACCAGCATCCAGTGGCCGTGCACAGCGGAGTGCCAGTCGAAACAACCATAAAAGGCGGGGTGCATTGCCTGGGGCCCGGCCAGGTCTTCCGGGCCGGCCAATACTTCGCCTGGCTTGTTGGGGTATTCTTTTTGCATGCATTTCAGCGGCAGTTGAGCCAGGCGGTTGGCTTCGGCCAGGGTGAGTTGAGGGACGGCGTCTTGGGCTTGCATGGTGGAGAGGGTTGGGAAGAGAAAACAGAACAGGATCAGGGGGAAGGCGAAAATGAGTTTAAGGTTACAGGTTACAGGTTTAAGGTTTCCGGGGCAGCTTTCAAATTGCAACCTGGAACTTTGAAGCCCTCCATGGCCAGGTTTTAGCCAGCTTTTCCATTTATTCCTGAGCATAAACTGCATAAGGTTGTGTAGTAGTGATTCGAATCACCTAAAGTTAGCATTTGTTTGATTTGTACTCCATCAACCCAGGTTAAAACACTGCTATATTGATCTTTTTTGGGAAATTTGCAACCTGAAATTCTAACCAAGTGCTATTGGTCATGGAAACATTCATCAATTTCTTCGCGCAGATGCCGGATTGGTACAAGCTGGCCTGGATATTCATCTGCTTATTCATCAGTTGGCTACTGGAGGGCAATATCCCACTCTTAAAACTCGACTACCGGAAGTGGAAGCACGCCGGCGTCAACCTGATCTTTTTATCGACCTCCATGGTGATCAACCTGCTTTTCGGGCTGGCGACGGTGGGCATTTTCCTGTGGACGCAGGAGCAGCAGTTCGGCTTTTTATACCTGATCAAACTCCCGGTTTGGGCGGAGCTGCTGATTTCTATTATGCTGCTCGATTTCATCGCGCAGTACGTGGCGCATTATTTGTTGCACAAGGTGAAGTGGATGTGGAAATTCCACATGGTGCACCACAGCGATACCAAGGTGGACGCCACCACCGGCACGCGCCACCATCCTGGAGACTACCTCATGCGGGAAACTTTTGCCTTGCTGGCCATCCTCATCAGTGGGATGCCTTTCCCGTATTACCTGATCTACCGGATCACCAGCATACTCTTTACCTACCTTACGCACGCCAACATCGCCGTGCCTGTGTGGCTCGACAAGCCGCTGAGCCTGGTGTTCATTACGCCCAACATGCACAAGTTCCACCACCATTTCGAGCGGCCCTGGACGGATACTAATTTCGGCAACATCTTTTCCTTTTGGGACCGCATTTTCGGAACAATGGTATACGACGACCCTCGGAAAGTCCGCTACGGCCTAGACGTACTGGAGGATCATACGGATGAGGATGTGGCCTATCAGTTTAAGATACCCTTTGATAAGAGAATTAAGACGGACTATTAGGGTAAGGCTTTCACCACCCCCTTCGTCCTCACTTCCCCTGCTTCATCCGATACCCGCAGGAAATACCTCCCCGCCGGCAGGTGGCGCCCTTCCAGTTCAAGCCGCAGGTTGGCCCGCCCCTGCGGCAGGCCCTCGGCCTGAGCAAAAACCAGTTTTCCGGAGGCGTCATAGAGGTGAAAAAGCATGCTTTGCGGTTGCTCCAGTTGGAGTTCCACCTGCAGCCAGGAGGTGAAAGGGTTGGGGTAGACGTTCAGTATCTCCACCGGTTCCGCTGCTGTTTCCGGCGGAAACTGCGCTTTGCCATCAGTGCGGCGGCCGGTGGCCAGCCCGGAAATGATGCTTCGCTCGATTAAAGGAGGGCGATGGGCGATAACGACAACCTCCGCCAGTTCCTGGGAGGCCCATTGGAGTTGTATTTCAAAGTTGGAATTTCCCGATTCCAGCGCCACCAGCTGGCCTTCGTAACCGAGGTAGGAAACAGCCAGTTGCAGGCCCTTCGTTTCGGCGGGAACCGTCAGGTAAAAATAGCCATCCAGATCCGTGCAGGTGCCGCTGAAAAACCACTGAGACTTCACAGGGCCTTTCAATATGACGTTGGCCCCGATGAGCGGCTCGCCGGACTGATCCGTGACGATGCCTTCAACAATTTTGGAAGCGCGCCCTTCAGGCACAGTGGCCCTCATAACGGTTTGCACGATCGGCGGGGGCTGTTGCAGGGCAGCCTGCGCCGCCGCTGTTCCACTCAGAAAAAGCCCGGAGAGCAGCGCCCCGAAAGCCCGGTATTTCTGCCACCGCCCAATCGGTTCCGGCAAAGGCAGCGCTTTATTGAGCTGATCTTCCCGGAAGCGCCCGCAGGCGCGGCCCTGCCGGCGCAGGAAAAGGCGAAGGGTTTCCTGATCCGTCAGCTGGGTGAAATCCACCACGGTTTTTTCACACTTGCTGCAATAGCGGCCGCCGGGCAGGGGAACCATGTCATCCCAGCTTTCGAAGCAGGGTTCGGGGATCTGTAGCTGGATGGTATTGGGTTGCTTTTTCATGAGCCGGAGCTTGTTGATGATGCCCCTTAAAAATGCAACAATGCCGGTAGAAAACAAATATGGATTTCGGAAAAAGTCAGGTTTTTGAATCGACAGGAAACTGCTGATACAACCAGGTTGCGCTCCCCAGGTTCACCAGCTTCAGCCCGATCCGGCCAATCACGAAGGCCTGCCCGAACAGGAATATGCCTCCAATGCCCCCACCTTTCACGAGCCCACTCAACCACCAGTACAAACCAGTAAGCAGGAGAAAAGAGGCCACGTTCAACAAATACAGGAGGGCCACCTTTCCAAAGTTCCGGAAAACGAGCCTTATGGCCTGCCAGATAGGCCGGAACAGCCAGCGCTGATCCACCTGCACTACGTGGATCTTGGCATAATCGTGCAACATAAAAACCAGGACGGCGGCCAACAGGTAAAGAGGCAGGATAATGCGGCCCGCCCGAATGATCGACTCCTCCGTATCCAACTCAAGCAGCGAGGAACCTATTCCCATTTTAAAAAAAACAAAACCGAACAGGGCCAACACCGCTCCGTGCAACAGGAGGAAATAAATGGACAACCGCAGCATCCGCCAGAAAAAATGGGTGCAGCCCTGCCAAAAGGCCGCCCAGCGGAACGGCTCAGCCCACCGTCTGAAAACAGCCAGAACACCTCCAATCAGCAGGACGGACAGCAGCAGGTACAATACGGCGTACACAAGGGCCTGATCCATGATCTGCCCGAACCCCTGCCCGTATTCCCGCAGGAAGTCGCGCAGAAAGGTGTAGTCGAAGCCCTGCAGGCTGCGGGTGAAAGCCAGAGATTGCCCCACCGTTTTACTCAAAAAGCCGGAAAGGGGGAACGCCGACAGAAAGGCGAACAGCACATTAAACAAGTATAGCGCCATCCACATACGGCCATTCCGTAAAGCTGTTTTGTATCCCATCAGGTAGGCAGTGAAGGCCTTCATCGATTTTTTTTTTACGCGAACACACTTATACTTTGCATAATTTGCTGCATCCACAACATGAATTGAAAGACGCGCTGACGGACACCCGCCCGCTCCGGTTCAAGGTTCAGGCTGTTGTTGAGGAAGTTCTTGTCCAGGTATATTTTTTGCTCCGGGTCGATCTCCGCACTGACCACTTTTGTTGTGCCTTCGTAGGAGAACTCCTTGCTTCGCGCTTTGCCGTCCCATTGTTCTGTGATCGTTTTTCCATCTTCAAATTGAATGCGCACCTCCAGGGGAAAGCGCAGTTCGCCCAGGCGGTGCAGGGTAACAACGGAGTGGTAGGCCTCCTCAGTTGTATCAGTGACAGGCTGGACGCAATGGTCCAGGCCTTTAAAAATGCCGGCCCGATCGGGCTTAGGCGTATTAGCAATAGCCGCCACTGCATAATCGCACATTCCCGTTCCGTACAACCCCTGCTCGAAAAACCAATCCAGGTTTTCCCCGAAAAGGGGGCCGAACTTTTGGAATACCACCTCATTGGCCACAGCGATGAAGTCTTTCCCTCCGGGATGCCTGAATTTCCAGCGCTCGTAATAGGTGCGCATGATCTCGTCCAGCGTTTCCGTGCCCACCATACCTTCCAGGGTGCGCAGCAGCAGGGTAGTCTTGCTGTAGGTGATGGTATGGTAGCTAGCCTCTTTAAACTGCCAGCTTGTGCGCGCTATTTCGGAAACCTGGGGATCGCTGAGCCCAAAAAAATCCGCCCGGTTGGAATTCATATTGCCCATTTTGAAGCCCAGGAAGTCGATGGTTGACGTTTGGCTCCCATAGTATTCATCCATGATTCGGGCCTCATAGTAGTTGGTTATACCTTCGTCGAGCCAGGCCTCTTCCTGTTCATTGGTGGCCACCACCTGGCCGAAGTATTGGTGCACGAATTCATGAGCGATCAGGATCTCCGGCGTTTTCACCCCCTGCGGCAATACGCAAACAGCTGCGGTGGTGATAATGGAGGGATACTCCATGGCTGAAGAGAAAGTACCATGCAGCGGCGGGTCCACGATGGTCAGGCCCGGGTAGGGATAAGGGCCGAAGTGTTCTGCACAAAAATCTATGGCGTCATGGATAACCGTCAGGTAGCGTGGCGCCAGATGCAGATGGTACGGGTAGAACAACAGCCGCAATTGGATGCCTTTATATTCCTCCTTTACTTCTACAAAATGGGGAGAGGCTGTCCAGGTAAAGTCGATCACATCTTCAGCCTGATAAGTCCAGGTCTGGGTATCGCCGGCTTCCTTTGTTCCCATCAAGGTTCCGCTGGCGCCCACTACGAAACCTTTGGGCACGGTAATAGCTACATTATAAAGCCCGAAGTCGGAATAGTACTCGACATTGGCGTGGTACTGATGGCAGTTCCATTGCCCTTTTTCGGCAAAGCGGGTTCCCGCCGGTTCGTATACCCCAACTTTTGGAAACCACTGCGCCATGAAGTAGTACTCGCGCTTATATCCCGTACGCAT
The DNA here is from genome assembly GCA_020636215.1 of Lewinellaceae bacterium. Taxonomy (GTDB): domain Bacteria; phylum Bacteroidota; class Bacteroidia; order Chitinophagales; family Saprospiraceae; genus JACJYE01. The sequence continues at coordinate 23,349 of JACJYG010000012.1, read as the reverse complement.
ACCCGAACGAGGCAGCTTGGCCACCCACTCCAGTTCTACCCGGATTGAAGCGCCGGGTAATACCGGCCGGGGCAGGGGGACGCGCAGCACGGTTTGGTCTTCGGCATTATCATCATCCGGATGGATGAAGTGCATCTGTTGGGTGAGGTCGTTGCCATATTCGTCCCGCATGCTTTGAATATCCATCCAGCTCCAACCACAGTGCTCTTTCATCGCTTCTAGGAACAGGCCGAAGCCACCTTGCTCTTTCACGAAAGTAGACTCGGTATTCTTAAAAGCGTTGTAGTACAGGTGGAACTGCAGCTCCCGAACGGTATCGGCGGAGGGGTTCTTCCAGTATAGAATTTCGTTGCCGAAAACTTTTTTCTGTGCGGTATCCAGCCGCACCTGCATATCGTAACTCGCGGTTCGGAGAGAGGGCGGCTGGTTTTGACTGAAAACCCGGGGCAGTGCCAGCAGTATGATGATGGAGGCGATAAAGGGTCTCAAATACATGGTTTCGTGCAATTTCAGCAAATAAAGGTAACAAAAGTAAGGGTGGATGGGTTGCAGCGGGATGGAACGCGGACGGCACGCGAAACGCAGGCGCATGCCGATCAGGGTTTCCTGCCTTCGGCGTGTTTGCGTGCCCTCCGCATCGTCCGCGTTCTAAAAAGGCCTTTGAGGTTTTTAAAAACTTCAAAGGACTGAATTAACTCCTCCTTATTTCAGCTCAAAGCGCCCCTCATCTACATCCTTAACAAACTGCACGATCCCTTTGAAGTAATTTTCCGAATCATCATACATCGCCCAATGAGCGCCGTTAGGGCAATAAGCGTAGCGACCGTTTTTCACCTGTGCGGCCATCCACTCCATGTATTTGGGGTCCATGGTGTCGTACTCTGCTCCGACCGTCAGCGTAGGGACTGTGATTTTGGGCAGGTCGGCCGAACGGTCCCAGTATTTCAGGGTTGCATCGCCCACTACGCCGAATTCGCTGGGGCCCTGCATTCGGACATAAATATCGGGGTTGATGTGGTTGAGGGCGCGCATCACCGGATCGGGCCATTCTTCGAGGGGTTTACGCAGTACGTGCAGGGGGTAGTAGTTAGCCGATACCAGTTCGAAATAGCGTGGGTTACCATAATCTCCATTGGCTTCCAATTCACGAATCTCTTTCAAAACATCCGGTGGCAATGTAGGCGCCAACACGTCCTCTGCATATTTCACGTAGGCTGGAATGGAAGCCATCATGTTGGAAATAATGAGGCCTTTGAGGTTTTCCTGGTACTTGAGGGCGTACTCCATGCCAAGGATGCCGCCCCAGGAGTGTCCAAGGATGTAAAAATTATCCTTGTTCAGGCCCAGTGCCTTACGCACCTGCTCCACTTCTTCTACAAAGCGGGCCGTATCCCAAAGTGTGGTATCCGTGGGCTGATCGCTGTAGGCAGAACCCAGTTGGTCATAATAGTAATATTCAAATCCTTCGCGAGGGAAGTAACTGTCGAACACTTCGAAATACTCATGGGTGGCGCCAGGCCCCCCGTGCAACAGCAGCACTTTGACGGTGGGATTGTTACCCACTCGTTTGGTCCAGACTTTAAAATCGCCGGAAGGAGTAGAAATGGGGATCATCTTCACGCCGCCACTGTTGATGTCATCCCGGCCGGAATGATCGAAGTAGGAAGCGAGGGTAGGGCCAGGGGCCTCGGAAGTTTCTGCTGGCTGCGGTACACAGCTCTGGAATAGGAATATTCCGAAAAGTAAGCTGTACAGGAGGTTTTTCATTCTGATCGTTTTTTTTTATTGAAAATAACATTTTACCTGATTGTATACGCTGACTTGGGGGAGAACTGGCTAAATACAGCCCAGCCTGGTGACAACTGTCATCCGTTTTTCGGTTAAAAGGCGCCATATTCGCTACAAGGTAGTGTTCAAAAAACAAGCTGGCGCTTTGCATTTCGATGACATTTGGCCTTCGTGTGATCACCGAAACCGTCAACTTGTTTTTTGAGGGCATATGACTCCTAACTCAAAAAGAATACTCGTTTATGAGCAGTTTTATCTTTTCAAATGAAGATATCGCAAAGTTGGAAACCAGGGAACAGCTAGTGGCCTATCTCAACGGAAAGGAGGCCAACCTTCAAAAGCCGCAGGAAAGAGCCGACTATAAGCAGGATTTGGAAAAACTGCAGATCGAATTGCTGAAGCTGCAGAACTGGATCATGAAGCACAACAAAAGGGTGGCGGTGATATTTGAAGGCAGGGACGCCGCCGGCAAAGGCGGAGCGATCCGGCGCTTTCGGCGTTACCTCAACCCCCGCTCGGCAAGGGTGGTGGCGCTGGGCAAACCCTCCGATATTGAAAAAGGGCAATGGTACTTCCGTCGGCACGTCAAGGAAATGCCCAATCCCGGCGAGATCGTTTTTTTTGACCGCAGTTGGTACAACCGGGCAGTGGTGGAACCAGTCATGGGATTTTGTAGCACCAGGGAATACCAACTATTCACCCAGCAGGTGCCCGAATTTGAACATATGCTTTACGAAGACGGCGTAATACTGGTAAAATTCTGGTTTGCGATCTCCCGGGAGGAGCAGGAAAAAAGGTTTAAATCCAGAGAAACGAACCCGCTAAAACAATGGAAAATCAGCCCCGTAGACCTCAAAGCACAGGGGTTATGGACCGAATACTCTCACTACATCAAGGAAATGTTCATCAAGACACACACCGAATACAGCCCCTGGATCATTGTCAAAACCGACAACAAGCTGGAGGCCCGGCTGGAGAGCCTCCGGTATCTGCTATCTCTGTTTGATTATGAGGGAAAGGACGAGGCCGAAATCATGCTGTATCCGGACCCCAATGTGGTGCACCGCTTTTATCGGTCGATTATCGTTTAGAACGATCGCCATGGACATTTTTTAACCCAAAACAGCGCTTTACTATGTTTAGCAAAAGCGAACTAAAATTACTGAGCTCTTCGAAAGGCCTGGAATACCTGCTGGTATCCGATAAACCGGATTTCAAGGAGGTATTGGAACAAATCCTTTATGAACAGGAACTGGAGCAACTGCAAGCGGAGCTGATCAAAGCACAGAACTGGGCTATCGAACAGGAAGAGCGGATCATTATCATCTTTGAAGGCCGGGAATTTGCCGGCAAAGGCGACGCCATCCGCGCCTGTGTCGACCATTTGAACCCGCGATCGATGAAGTTGGTGGCCTTGCAGAAACCAACTCCCCGGCAACAAGGGCAGTGGTATTTCAAGCGCTACGTAGAGCAACTCCCGGAACGGGGGGAAATGGCCTTTTTTGACCGCAGCTGGTACAACCGGGCCGTGGTAGAGCCGGTCAACGGCTTTTGCACGCCGGAAGAGTATGAGCGCTTCATGAGCGAGGTCAACCACTTTGAAAGCATGCTGATCGGCGATGGCATCCGCCTTATCAAATTTTATTTATCCATCAACCAGGAAGAACAGCGCCGGCGCATCGAGAATGTGCGTGAAGACCCGCTGCGCCGCTGGGAACTCACCCCTGTTGACCTTCGAGCGCTCGACTTGTGGGAGGAGTATACCTACTACAAAAGCGAAATGTTCCGCCGGACGGATGGGGAGCGCAACCCCTGGATAAGGGTCAAGGCCAACGATAAGCGCCGGGCGCATTTGGAGATTATTGGCCATATTTTAGAAAGGCTGCCTTATCTTTAGCCCTCTTCTGCCTGCATGCGGCTGGGTAAATCCAAAGCTAGAAAAAGCAACCCTGCCGTACGCTACGCAGTAGTAATTGGGATGACTCCTACAACCTTCAACAGGTTTTCAATTTCCAGGTTATGTTTTTCAGGCTTTTGGCTATAAAGAGCGCCATATTTTAATTCAGCCAAAGAAATTTCAGAAAGAAAACAGTTTTCAACTCCAATATTGTCCATCCTTTCTGCAATATCATACCTTCCTTTAAAAAAGAAAATAATGATATTAGTGTCTAGCAGATAAATCAATCTAAGGATTCTATTTCACGGTTAAGAAATCGGCTATCTCTTATTAAATTAATTAGCTCTTCTGCACTTTCTGTTTCATCCGACCAGGCACCGTAGAGTTCCTTCCATTTTTTATTATCTTCAAGTGGTTCAGATATTTTCAAAGAATCGATCAATCTCGAAGCAAGTTCTAGTTTAGCCTCCGCGCCTAGATGTCGGATCAAGGCCCACCAGTTTTCTATACTTTCTTTATTAGGGTTTACAATTTCCATGCCTTCCTTTCTTGTAAAGATAACCAAATCATGAATTACATGCAATTTGAACAATTTTGATGATAAAAAAGTGCCTCTTAGGATTAATGATCTCGCATTATATCCTCGCCTGATAGGTATACAACTCATAATACCGCCCCTGCTTATCGATCAGTTCCTGGTGGTTACCCTGCTCCGCGATGCGCCCATTTTCGATCACCAATATCTGGGAGGCCTGGCGAATAGTGCTGAGCCGGTGGGCGATGACAAATGTCGTGCGCCCCTGCATGAGTTGGCTGAGGCTTTTCTGGATCAGGGATTCGCTTTCGGTATCGAGGTTGGATGTGGCTTCATCCAGGATGATGATCTTCGGGTCCGCCAGGATGGCTCGGGCGATGGCGATGCGCTGCCGCTGCCCACCGGAAAGTTTGACGCCCCGCTCGCCGATCAGGGTATCCAATCCGTCTTCGAAACGGTCGGTGAATTCATTGACGTAGGCTGCCTGAACAGCTTGCAGCAATTGTTCTTCACTGGCTCCAGGGCGCGGAAAAAGGATGTTCTCCCGTATAGTGCCTTCAAATAGGAAATCGTCCTGCAGAACGACGCCCAGGTGTTGGCGGTAGCTGCTAAGGCTAACCGTGGCCAGGTCAACTCCATCAATGGTGACCTTACCGGAATCCGGATTCAAAAAGGACGCCGCCAGGCCGGCGATCGTCGACTTGCCCGAGCCGGAGGTGCCCACCAGGGCCGTTACCGAACCGGAAGGGGCGTCAAAGCTGATATTGTGGACCACCTCTTTGCCTTCGATATATCCAAAAGACACATTGTCGAATTGGATGTCTCCCCGGACGGACGGAAGCTGGACGGCCCTTACTGAAGGATGGTCCTCAGGCTCCATATTCATAATCTCCTCGGTGCGGTCCAGGCCGGCAAAAGCTTCGGTGAGCTGGCTGCCGATATTGCTCATTTGCACAATCGGCGCGATCATGAAGCCCAGATAGAGGGTGAAGGCCAGAAAATCGCCGAAAGTCATATTCCCCTGAATGATCTGATACCCGCCGATGCCCATTACCCCGGTCGTGGCGATGCCCAGCAGGAAAGTTGCGGAGCTCGTCATCAGAGAGGTAGAGGTCAGGCTTTTTTTTACGTTTTGGAACAGCATTTCCACCCCCTGCTCGAACGTCTTGTTCTCCTGCTGTTCCGCATTAAACCCCTTGATGACCCGCACGCCGTTCAGGGTTTCCACCAGACGCCCGGTGACCTGAGCATTCAATATCCCCCGTTCCCGAAAAATGGGGCGAATGTACCCAAAGGCCTTTAATGCGATAAAGGCAAAAACAGAGACCGGCGCCAACACGTAAAGCGTCATCATCGGGCTGATCCGGATCAGCAGTACAAGGGAAGCGATGGAAGTCAGGGCGCCACCCACCAGTTGTACCAGGCCGGTGCCCACAAGGTTGCGCACCCCTTCAACATCAGTCATGATACGGGAGACGAGCGCACCGGATTTATTATTGTCAAAATAGCTGATCGGCAAAGAGAGGATCTTTTTCTGCACTTTGGCCCGCAACTGGGAAATCAGTAGTTGGGCTTCTACGCTCAGTAACTGGGTGAGCCAGAAAGAAGTTACCGCCTGCACCAGGATTGATCCAGCCACCACAGCCAATAATATCTTCAGCATGTGCATATCCTTATTGACGATCACATTGTCCATCAGGTATTTGCTCGCTCCTGGCAATACCAGTCCGGCCAACCGGCTGATTACGATCAGCAACAGGCCCAGCAGGACCAGTTTCCGCCGGGGCCAGATGAATTCCCGGAAGGCCTGTTTAAGGGTAACTTTGTTTTTTTTCATGCGTTGGATGAGGTGACTTGAAAAAGCTGGTAGCACACAGCATTTTAAAACGTTGCGGGGATCGTAATAGTTGATGGGGCACTCCCTCCGCCACCGTATAAATGGCTATTATTTTCAACCCATTTCCCGTCTCAACAACTGCGCATTCACCGCCACGATCACCGTACTTAAGCTCATCAGCACCGCACCCACGGCAGGGCTCAACACAAAACCTACGGAATACAATGCCCCCATTGCCAGTGGAATAGCAACAGCGTTATAAGCAGTGGCCCAGATCAGGTTCTGGATCATTTTCCGATAGGTGGCTTTCCCAAAAAGGATCAAACTGGCTATATCTTCCGGATTGCTGTTGACAAGGACTATATCGGCGGTTTCAGCCGCTACGTCAGTACCAGAACCAACGGCAATGCCTATATCCGCCTGCGCCAGGGCGGGGGCGTCATTCACCCCGTCGCCGGTCATGGCCACAAACTCGCCTTTGCTTTGCAGTTCCTTGACAATTTCCACTTTTTGGTGGGGCAGCACCCCGGCATAGTAGCCATCCAGCCCCAGCTCTTCACTCACCGCTTTACCGACCTGCTCGTTGTCGCCGGTGGCCATATAAACCTTGATGTTGTTGTCTTTAAAGGTATGGATTGCTTTGGCTGACTCGGGCCGAAGTTCGTCAGCAAGAGCAATGTATCCAGCCAGTTTGTCATCGACAAGGACGAAAACAACCGTTTCGGCAGCACTGCCGAAAGCGCTTTCGGGAATCTCAATCGATTCCTCCTTTAAATAGCCGGGGCTGACAGCCTTGACTGACTTCCCCTCCACCTCAGCTTCCACACCTTTACCGGTGATGGCCTGAAAGTTTTTTGCTTCAGGCAATTCCAGGCCCAGGCCTTTAATTTTCTGGACAATACCTATCGCAATGGGATGTTCCGAATTTTGTTCCAAAGCGCCGGCCAACCGTAGCATTTCCTCTTTGCTCAGGCCTTCGGCAAGGCTCTCGTAGCGTGTCACGCCAAACTCGCCTTTAGTTAGCGTACCGGTCTTATCAAAAACCAATGCCGTTATTTTTCGGGATTGTTCGAATGCCGTTCGGTTGCGGATGAGCAGTCCATTTTGGGCGGAGATGGAGGTGGAGATGGCTACTACGAGGGGTATGGCCAGCCCCAGGGCATGGGGGCAGGAGATGACCATTACCGTCACCATGCGTTCCAGGGCGAATACGAAATCGTGGCCCAGCGCCAGCCAAATGAACAGGGTGGCAAAACCTGCCGACAAGGCGATGTAAGTCAGCCATTTGGCGGCCCGGCCGGAGAGGTTCTGCATTTTCGACTTGGCTTTCTGGGCTTCCTGCACCATGGTGATAACCTTGTTCAGATAGCTGTCTTTGCCCGTATGTTCCACTTTTACTTTCAGAGAGCCGTTGCCGTTGAGGCTACCCCCGATGACCTTTTCGCCTTCACCTTTTTTTACCGGCCTAGATTCGCCCGTCAACATAGATTCGTTGAGATAGCTCTCTCCATCGATAAGAACACCATCGGCAGGGACTTTTTCGCCTGGTTTTATCAGGAGCACATCTCCTTCCTTTACATCCTCCAATTTGATATCCATCACCTCATCGCCCTGTACCTTATGTGCCTCTGAAGGCATCATACTGACGAGTAATTCCAAAGCCCGGGATGCGCCGAGTACTGATCTCATTTCAATCCAGTGCCCCACCAGCATGATGACGATCAGCGTAGCCAACTCCCAGTAAAAACTCTTGCCCGGCAAGCCTAAAGTGGTGGCGGCTGAATAAAAATAGGCCACCGAAATTGCCATCGCAATCAGGGTCATCATGCCGGGCGATTTGTCTTTTATCTCGTCGTATAAACCTTTAAGAAAAGGCCAGCCACCATAGAAATACACGATGCTGGATAAGGCAAAAAGCAGGTATTTACTGCCGGTAAATTGCCAGTCCAACCCCAGCCAATCCTGTATCATCGGCGACAACAACAGGATCGGCAAAGTCAGCACCAGCGATACCCAAAAGCGCTTCCGGAAATCAGCGATCATCATCCGGTGGTGGTCGTTGTGAGAGGCGTGGCCACCGCCATGGCCCTCGTGATGACCGTGGCCGCTGTGGCCCGAATGTTTTTTATCGCCTTTGCCCGGCATATCCGATTTGGAATGGTGGTTCTTATCTTTATGGGCCATGGTTTTGAATTTTAAGTTATTGATATAGCGGAGCGAGATGGCGCCTCCTACGGAGAGTACCTGTTGAGCGATACTATTGATACCGCTAGGATACTGCAGGCATATTGATGCTATGGATCGCCATCCACGATCTAAAGCATCCAAAGTATCTACCGCCCTAGTCTCCAACCTGGGCGCTAAACAAGTACTATGGAGCTGTCAACTCGCGAAATAAAGTGCTCGGGTTCTAAGAATCATTCATTGTATCGTTTCGGCCACTGATCCGCATTTCAACATTTTATCCCCGAAATACGGATTGCGGATCTCTTTGTCCAGGCTCAACCAGTCCGCCCCGGCATTATCATCGGCCATGGGGCAATGCTGTACATAGATCGGCGCTTCAAAAGGGCCGAAGGATTTGGCCAGGGCTAACATTTGCTCGGAAAGTGGCTTGAATTGCGCCCGCGCCTCTTCTGTAGTTTTGGCGATGGCCATTTTGCTCAGTGATTCGATGGCAGCTTTACTGTAGCTCATCCATCTGCCGTGCGCCTCCCCGGTAAAAAGGTTCATGCTGGTATTTTCAAACGCTTTTTTTAACTTGCCCGCCTGCGTGGTGGCGGTAGCAAGCTCGTCCTTTACCAGCGCATCCTTCAATGGGAAGTATAAGTCGAACAACTTCTTAACAGCAGCTTTCGCCTCCTTGTCCCCCTGCATCATTGTGGCGGGTGCAGCAGTTGCAGGCATACTTCCATCGTGCTGATGCCCCGTCATCCCCGCGCTGCCTTCAGGGCTCATCATGCTGGGCTTGCCGGCCAGCTGGGCGGCAGCGTCAATGGAGAAGGCGCCGTTGACTGCAATTTCGGCGCCTGGCTCCAGGCCTTCTTTCACTACAAAATCATCCCCAACCAATGGCCCCAGCGTGATCTGCTGCATCAAAAAGCTGACGCCCTGATCTGTTGTTTTTTTTACATAAACCACCGAGCGCTCGCCCGTCCAAAGGACGGCAGATTTGGGAACTATCAGGCTTTCCTTTTGAGCTGCCAATTGGGTTTTGAGGATACCGCTGGCGAACATTTCGGGTTTCAACTTTCCTCCGGAGTTAGGCACTTCCACACGCGCTGTTGCTACCCTGGTTACAGGGTTGATGACCGGGTCGATGAAGGTGATTTTTCCGGTAAAATTCTCACCCGGCAGCGACTGTATGGTGAACTGCACATTACTGCCCACCTTTGTCCAGGACAGGTCACTCTCGTATACATCGAACAGCACCCACACCCTCGAAAGGTCCACAATATCATATAGTGGCATACCTCTCATCACGTAATCACCAAGGTTGACCTTTTTCTCCATCACGATACCACCCACATCCGCCAGGATGGGGAAGCGCTCCTGGGGCTTACCGGCAGCGATAATATTCTCAATCTGTTGGTCGGTGAGTTTCCAGTTTTTGAGTTTTTCCGTTGCTGCGTTGAAAAGGGCAGGCTGCATGTCCTTGATCTTTTGAGCAGAAAAAAGTTCCTCCTGCGCGGTCACCAGTTCAGGGGAGTAGATGCTCGCCAGTTTTTGGCCCCGCCGCACCAGTTCGCCGGTAAAATTGACGCTGAGCGCCTCAACTCTGCCGTTGAGGTGGGTGACCTGGGAGTAAACCAGCCGTTCATCGGGCTGCACCTTGCCGTTCATGCGGACCTCTTTGGTGGCCATACCCAGGCCAACAATAGCCGTCTGCACATTGGCGAGCTGCATGGCCGTAGGCGACATTCTGACCTCCATTGGGCCAGCCTCTGAATTATTGTCTTGCAATGGTATCAGGTCCATCCCACAGATCGGGCATTGGCCGGGCTCCGATTGCCGGATCTGGGGGTGCATGGAGCAGGTCCAGATCGTCGTTTTGGAAGGTTCTTCGGTTTCCATTTGATGTTCCTCGGGAGCAGTGTTTGCCGAGGAAGAAGGCTTAATCAGCCAGCCGATGAGCAATCCTGCCGCCAGCATGACGAAGGCGGTGAGGAGGGTAGAACGATTGAAGGTTATTTTTTTCATGGTTAATTCATTTTTCCGGTCAAATAATCCAGTTTCACCTGCGCCAGTTGATAATCTGTCTGTGCAGAAATTTTTTCCATCCGGTAGCGGAACAACTGCTGCTGTAAGCGTAAGATCTCTTCGAAATCCTTTCCGTCATTGCTGTACGCAGCCGTGAGCAGATTGATAGCCTGCTGGGTTTTCACCATCTGGCTGTTCAGCAATTCGGCTATTTGGGCGTTTTCTTCCAGTTCGTACCAGGCCATTTCGTACATCGCAGAGAGTTCGTTTTCCATATCCTGTTTCCTGTCGGCGTACACGGTTTGCATCAGGCGGCGTTCCTCAGCGGCGGCATCGTATTTCTTTCGCCAGATTGGAAGGGTAACGGAGACCATTGGCATGACCATATCCCGGCCGGTATTTGGCGGCAGGTTGAGGTCGCCTCCTTTCCGTTTTACCAGCGGCATATACTGCAATCCAGCACCGATCATGGGTTTGCGCAGGTATTCGGCTGCCGTTTCCCCTGCCCGTTCCGCCAGGATTTGTTTGTCCAAAACGGCCAGCGCCGGGTTGTTGGCCAGAAGGCTATCCCGGCGGGAAATCGAACCTGGCTCCGGTTCGGGTAAGCTGCCGGAGATTGTGACGGGCGCGCTGTCATCGCGGTTGAGGAGGCGATTAAAGGCCACTTCCAGAGGCCGGCGCTTCTGTTCGAGCAAGGCGATTTGGGTCGTAACTTCATCGATCATAATGTCGGCGCGAATGGCATCCACCATGGGCGCCTGGCCGTATTGAAATTTGATGGTGGCCAGTTCCTTATCCGTCTCCAGCACCCGCAGGTTGTCCCGCTGGATGCGGATCTGTTCTTCCAGTTCGAAGAGGGGATACCAGGCGTTTTTGATTTTTAAAAACAGCTCGTTTTGAGCGGCCGCCACCGCCTGGTATTTCACATCCGCCATCCCTGCCGCTTCCTTTTCCATGGCGTCGAGTGCCCCAAACCAAGGGAACATTTGCATCACCGAGATGCTGCCCAACTGGTTGCCCATCGGCAACATCATCGGGCGAAAGAAAAAGGAAGCATTAACCTGCGGTTCCGGCAGGGCGCTCACCTGAGGCAGCTTCTGCAGCGCCGCCTGAAACTCCATCTGCCTGGCCCTGATGCCCGGGTTATTTTCAGCGGCTATTTTCAGGTAGTCTTCCAACGTTTGCGCCGAAAGGCTGCCCACCGCCAGTATTGATAAGAGAAGGATGAATAAACGCATGATTATTTTCTTTTTGAATGACTGTCAAGTATTTTCTGTTTTCTGCCCTCCCGATCTCGATCCACCGGATCTCGTCGGGATGCGAAGGTGTAAGCCCCTCCGCAGCTGCGGTGCACCTTTTCAACTGCCCACTGCCTTTTTGACAATTCCTTCGCGCCAATACGCCTGCAAGACCGGCACTACGAACATGGTCATCAACTGAATGGCCATGCCTCCGAAGGTTGGAATCGCCATCGGCACCATGATGTCGGCGCCCTTACCGGTAGAAGTCAGCACCGGCAGCAGGGCGATGATGGCCACCGCCGCCGTCATCATCGCAGGGCGCACCCGCTTTTTACCGGCGATCAGTACCGCTTCCCGCACTTCCGTCACCGTGGCAGGCTTTCGCTCCTCAAAAACCTGGTGGATGTAAGTACCCATGATGACTCCATCATCGGTTGCAATTCCAAACAGAGCAATGAAGCCGACCCAAACGGCCACACTCAGGTTGATGGGGTGTAGCTGGAACAACTCCCGCATGCTCACTTCTGCAATGGAAAAGTTCAGGAACCAATCCTGGCCATAGAGCCATAGCATGATGAAACCACCGGCAAAAGCCACAAAAACCCCCGAAAAGTGGATGGAAGAAGCGATGACCGTTTTGAATTGGAAAAACAACAACAAAAAGATGGTGATGAGGCTGATGGGGATGACGATGGACAGTCGTTTCATGGCTCGAATCTGATTTTCGTAGGTGCCGGAGAATTTGTAGCTCAGTCCTGCCGGCACGATCAGCTCCCCACTTTCGATGGCCTGCTGAATGAACCGCTGTGCTTCTTCCACCACATCCACTTCGGCATAGCCTTCCTTCTTGTCAAAAAGCACGTAACCAGTGAGGAAGGTGTCTTCGCTTTTGATCATCTGCGGCCCGCGCACGTATTCCATCCTGACTAATTGGCCAAGTGGCACCTGCGCGCCCACCGGCGTTGGCGCCAGCATTTTCTGCATGCTTTCCGGGTTGTCTCTGAGCTCCCGGGGATAGCGCACCCGAACGGAGTAACGCTCCCGGCCCTCTACCGTGGTTGTGACATTCATGCCGCCGATGGCTGTTTCGATAAAATTCTGGACATCCTCGATATTCAAGCCATAGCGGGCAGCAGCATTCCGGTCGATATTCAGGTGCAGATACGGCTTGCCCACGATGCGGTCTGCAAAGACGGCTTCAGCCTTCACGGAGGGCACCTCCTTGAGGATGGCCTCCAGTTGCATGCCAAAGGCCTCGATGGTTTTTAGGTCCGGGCCGTAGACCTTGATGCCCATGGGCGCCCGCATGCCCGTTTGCAGCATAACCAGACGGGTTTCGATAGGTTGCAGCTTCGGAGCAGAGGTAACGCCCGGCAACCTGGTCACCCGGACTATTTCATCCCATATGTCGTCGGGGCTTTTGATCTGTGGGCGCCAGTTTCGGAAATATTGCCCCTTGGGATCGGGAATGAGGCTACTCGCCTTTACACCTTGTAGCAAAGCTTCTTCATTAGAGAGCGTATCGCCCGATATCAAAATAAAGCGCCCCTTTCTATCTGTTCTAAAAGTTTCCCGTTTGCCTTTTTCATTGATAAAAAACTCCGGTTTGTAGTTGATGATGTTTTCGTACATCGATATCGGCGCCGGGTCGAGGGCGGTTTCAGCGCGCCCTGCTTTTCCGACTGCCAATTCCACTTCGGGAATGTTCGCCAGCAGCATATCGAGCTGGGCCACCACCCGTTGGTTTTCTTCCACTCCAGAATGCGGCATAGAGGTAGGCATCAGCAGGAAGCTCCCTTCATCGAGGGAAGGCATAAACTCCTTACCCATACCGGGGAATTTGTGCAAGAGGGTACTCCAAACTCCGCTAGTGCGGATATTCCAGCCTACCTGGTCAAACCCTTTGGCCACAAAGCCAAATGATTTGCTCCAGCCCAACCAGATGACCAGCCCAAACAGGATTGTAAACAGCGGGAGAAGCATAAATTTGCCCTTGTTTCGGAGGCACCATTTTAATACGGGCTCGTAAAAATGGACGATGGACAGCAATATCCCGAGGATGATACCGAGCAATACCAGTACAAAAAGGTAGTTGACAAACAGGGTGTTGTGGCGCCCCAGCGGTGACCACTCCTCCGTAAGGAAGAAAGTAGCCACCAGCACGACAATGGCGATATTGAGGTAGTTCGGGACAGCTTTCCAGCGTTCCGGCCATTTGTTTTCAAACAGGTTGTTCAAGCCAATCACCACCAACCAAACAGGTAGCCAGATTTTGTAAAAGACGGCGAACAATACACCTGCTGCAATCAAGGCTACATTCCAGACGCCTCGTACTCTTTTTTTGTCAAAATTCAACGATAAAACGAGGTGCGCCAGCGCCGGCAGCACTACAACACCGAGGACAAAGGACGCTCCCAGCGCGAAGGTTTTGGTAAATGCCAGCGGCCTGAACAGCTTGCCTTCCGCCGATTGCATGGCAAAAACGGGGAGGAAACTCACCACCGTAGTAGCCAAAGCTGTGGTAATAGCCGAAGACACCTCAGCCGTTGCCTGGTAGATCACTTCGAGCAGTTGCCGCCCCCGCACCCCATGGTTTTCCGGCATTTCAAGGTGGCGAATGATGTTTTCCACAAAAACAATCCCCACGTCCACCATCACGCCGATGGCAATGGCGATACCAGACAGCGCCACGATATTGGCATCCACCCCGGCGTAACGCATCACGATGAAGGCCATAAGCACCGCCACCGGCAGCATGCTGGAAATGAGCAGTGAGGCCCGAAGGTTGAGCACCAGCACGATGACCACGATGATACTGATGAGTATTTCGTGCGATAGCGCCCGCTCTAGCGTGCCAAGGGTTTCATGGATGAGGTGGGTGCGGTCGTAAAAAGGCACGATGGTGAGCTGGCTTACCGTACCGTCCGCCAGGTTTTTTTTCGGCAATCCCGGGGCAATTTCCCCGATCTTTTTTTTGACCCCATCAATGACGGCCAACGGATTGGAGCCGTAGCGGGCGGCCACCACTCCCCCGGCTACCTCCGCGCCATCCTTGTCGAGAATACCGCGGCGGGCCGCCGGCCCCAACGTAACCTGGCCAATCTCCTTGATGCGGATAGGGACATTGTCGTGCACTGCAACGACAGCCAATTCAAGGTCCTCCACTTTTTTGATATAGCCCAGTCCCCGCACCAGGTATTCCACCTTATTGATCTCTATGGTTTGAGCGCCAGCGTCCCGGTTGGATTTTTTCACCGCCAGGACTACATCCATCAAGGGGATGTTGTAGGCTTTAAGGGCAGCGGGATTGACGTCCACCTGATACTCCCGCACCTGTCCGCCGACGGAGGCGACTTCGGAGACTCCTTCCACGGCATTGAGGGCATATTTGACATAAAAGTCCTGGACGGTCCGGATCTCGTGGAGATCCCAGCCCCCGGTTGGATTGCCTTGGGGGTCCCTGCCTTCGATGGTGTACCAGTACACCTGCCCGAGGGCGGTGGCGTCGGGCCCCAGCGCCGGTTGCACGCCGGGAGGCAATAGCCCTGAAGGCAGAGCGTTCAGTTTTTCCAGTATCCGGGAGCGCGACCAATAGAATTCGGTGCTTTCATCGAAGATGATGTAAATGCTGGCAAAGCCGAACATGGACGTGCTCCGGATGGATTTCACTCCGGGGATGCCCAGCAAAAATGTGGTGAGCGGATAGGTGATCTGATCTTCCACATCCTGCGGAGAGCGCCCCATCCATTCGGTAAAGACGATCTGTTGGTTTTCCCCCATGTCGGGAATGGCGTCTACCGGTACAGGGTCGGAGGGCAGAAAGGTTTTCCAGCCGAAAGGGGCAGTAGCGATACCCCAGCCGATAAACACCACAAGCAAAAGCAGGGTGACGAATTTATTTTCGAGAAAAAAACGAATGATTCCGTTGAGCATGATACCATCACTTGGAGGTGTTGGGAAATCACGCCATTACTGGCGTTTACCAAACAGCTTTAACCACACTTAGGCGAAGTCGGAATTCGGAAGTTTTACCCGAACGCGAGTGCAACGAGTGGGCGGGCGGAAGTCGGAAGCGACCGGAGGGAGTCCCGAAGCGACTGTAAGAAAGTCGGAAGTCGGAAGTCGGAAGTCGGAAGCGACTGTAAGGAGGTCGGAAATCGGAAATCGGAAGGGCTGAATTGCCTTCTTTTACATTTCCGGTTATTTCAGACTAACACCTTTGCCTGTGCGGAAAAAGAGATCGTGATGGTTAATCATAAGCGGAAGACCTGCAACATGGGCTGCCAATCGTCGCAGACAATGGGCGGCTTATAGTGGTTATAGGTGGGAAAGTGGGCTTCCAGGAGGGGAAGCGGGTTGTAAAAAGCAGCGATAGGCGCCGCAATGAGGTTAATATTTTTCAGAAGCCCCAGCTCAAAAGACTGGGTCAACTGGTTGTCATTCGATTTGAAATACTCCGTGCGGTCATCGCAGCAGCCTTTCTTTTTGAAACTGGGACGATGATCGCGGCTTCCGGAGGCATGCATGGGACAAACCTTACCGGCCTTTTCCACATGGCAGGCTTCCGCCTTCACGAAAAGGGCCATACTCTTCAACTTATCCTGGCAGTAGTGCTCGTTGACTACCACACCCGTCGAGCTGACGAAGAGGAGCAGGGAAAGGGTGATATGGAATAGTTTAAGGAGCAACGGATTTGCTTTTTACAAAAATACAAATAATTCAGGGAGAATGTTTTACATAATTTTGGGAAAGGGTTGTAAGATTTTGAGGATGATCCTATAAATTCGGGGCAAATCGGGAGATTAAGGCCAACCCCTGCAAACCCTATTTCAAGGCAGTTTTACACGCCGGAAGAGTAGACAAAGGCGAGCCTGAAACGGATATCTTTGAAAAGGCCACGGCTGCCATTGACACGCCGGCCGGCGCAGTAGCCGCCTGTAGAGCCGGCTGCGCCACCATCATTGTCACAAGCCCGCATCAGGCGGAGGAATTCCGTCATTTTCCCAATGTGGTGAAATGTATCGATGATTTTTCGGGGATTAGTGCACAAACGGTTTTTAAATCTTAAATTTCCGCACAAGCAAACGATTCAACCAACGGACTATGACTGTACTGTCTACTTTGGACTGGGTGATTATCGCCGCCTATTTCTCCCTGATACTGGGCATTGCCTGGTGGGTCATCCGCCAGAAAAACGATACTTCGGACGATTACTTCCTCGCCGGGCGAAACCTGGGGTGGTTTGTAGTCGGAGCGTCCATATTTGCGTCTAACATTGGGTCGGAGCACATCGTTGGCCTGGCCGGCTCCGGGGCGACCGATGGGGTGGCTATGGCGCACTACGAGCTTCATGCCTGGTGCCTGTTGGTGCTGGGATGGGTGCTGGCCCCATTTTATATGCGCTCCAAGATATACACCATGCCGGAGTTCCTGGAAAAACGCTTTTCGCCCACCGCCCGGTGGGTCCTTTCAGTCATTTCCCTGGTCGCTTATGTGCTCACCAAAGTTGCGGTTGGCATCTTTGCCGGCGGAATCGTTTTCGGCGTCCTGATGCCGGAAGTAAACCTGTTTGGGCTCAACAGTTTTTGGGTCGGTTCGATCCTCGTCATTGTACTGACCGGCCTGTACACCGTCCTGGGTGGCTTAAGGGCCGTGGCCTATACAGAAGCGATACAAACGATTATCCTCATCATGGGCTCTGTATTTGTCACCTGGTACGGGCTGCAAGCTTTGGGCGGCTGGGCCGAGTTAAAGAGCATTGCCGGGTCTGAGATGTTCAACCTTTGGAAACCCCTCGTTCCTGCCGGCATGGAGGGCACCTGGGCGCCGGTGAGAACCGATACCCAAATGGCCTGGTATTTCAACAGCAATTACCCCTGGCTGGGTATGCTGTTCTGCGCCCCCATCATCGGCTTGTGGTATTGGTGCACGGACCAGTACATCGTACAGAGAATGCTGGGTGCGTCCAGCCTGACGGAAGCCCGCCGGGGTACGATTACGGCAGCTTTGTTAAAATTATTACCCGTTTTTATTTTCATCATTCCGGGCATCATTTGTTTTGCCCTGGCCATGAGTGGGAAAATGCCCAATATCAGTAACGCCCTGTTGGACAGTGAGGGCAAGTTGGTCAATGCCAATGCACAGCAAGCCTTTCCATTACTGGTCGCTTCGGTATTGCCTTCCGGTGTCAGAGGTATTGTGGTAGCCGGTTTGTTGGCCGCTTTAATGAGCTCGCTGGCAGGGGTCTTTAATGCTTCTTCTACCCTGTTTACGATGGACCTGTATTCCAAATTTAAACCCAACACCTCTGAAGAGAGCCTGGTAAGGGTGGGGAGAATTGCCACCGTGGCCATGGTGGTCATCGGGTTGTTGTGGATACCCGTCATCCAGGGTAGCCGGGGGTTGTACGACTATCTTCAGAGTGTGCAGGGCTACCTGGCGCCGCCCATCTTTGTCGTATTTTTCTTTGGCGTGTTCAATAAAAGGCTCAATGCCAAAGGCTGCCTGTCGGCATTGCTCGTTGGCTTTGCCATGGGGCTCTTCCGCCTGGCGATCGATACTCCGGTTATCCTTACGGAAGGCTTCTCCTACGGAGAAGGCTCTTTCTTCTGGATAATCAACAATATATTTTTCCAATACTACAGCCTGGTCATATTCCTGGTATCCGCATTGGTAATGGTGGTGGTGAGTTATGCTACCGAGCAACCCTCTTATCAACAGATCAGTGGCCTTACGTTTGGAACCGTCACCGGAGATCAGAAAGCGGAAACCAGAGCGAGCTACACCAAAGGAGATATCATTGTTTCCGGCCTTGTCCTGGTATTGATCCTTGCGGCCTATTTATACTTCAACGGATAGATCAGGGGCATCAAAACGCATCATCATGAGATCAATCAGTCCGATCCTTCTCTTTTTCCTTTTGGTTTTTGGCCCGGCATGCAACAACAGCGCCCGGCAAAATGAAGCCAACCAGGCCGCATCATTATCATTATCCGTTGCAGACTACGGGCAGACCGATGAAGGGCCTGCAAAATTGTATACCCTGAAAAACAAAAATGGTATGCAGGTGGAGATATCCAGCTACGGCGGGATCATCACCAGGCTTTTGGCGCCGGACAAAAACGGGCAGCTGGATGATGTGGTGCTGGGCTTTGACAAGCTGGAAGATTATCAGAATGACCACCCTTATTTCGGGGCCATCATCGGCCGCTATGGCAACCGGATTGCCAAGGGAAAATTTACCATCGACGGGCAGGAATATTCCCTCGCCACCAACAATGGGGCCAATGCCTTGCACGGCGGGCCTACCGGCTTTCACAAACACCTTTGGCAGGTCAAAACAGCGGGCCGGAAAGGCTATGTCGGCATCGAGCTGAGCCGGCTGAGCCCGGACATGGAAGAGGGCTATCCCGGCAACCTCAATGCCACCGTTCGCTACCTGCTCAACGATAAGAATGAATTATTGATCGAATACGAAGCCACAACGGATAAACCCACCGTAGTCAACCTGACCAATCATTCGTATTTCAATCTGAAAGGCGCCGGAAAGGGCGACATCCTGGGCCATGAGCTGATGATCGCAGCGGATAGTTTCAATCCCGTCGACAGCACCCTGATCCCTACCGGCGAGCTACGGCCGGTGGAAGGCGCCCCTTTCGATTTCCGTACCCCCACCGCTATCGGCGCGCGGGTGAATGCCGACAACGAGCAAATCCGCTACGGCCGGGGCTATGACCACAATTTCGTGCTCAACCGGACAGGACGAGGCATGGTACCGGCGGCCAGCGTGTATGAGCCCACCACCAGCCGGTTTATGGAGGTATGGACCACCGAGCCCGGCATTCAGTTCTACTGCGGCAACTTCCTGGACGGCAGCAATATTGGCAAAGGCGGCCTTGCCTACGCTTACCGCACCGGCTTTTGCCTGGAAACCCAGCATTTTCCGGATTCGCCGAATCATCCGGATTTTCCGTCCACGGTGTTGCGGCCAGGGGAGCAATATGAGACGAGTACCGTGTACCGGTTTGGGGTGAAGGAGTGAGGGGGCCGAAGGAAAGAACAGGGCTTTTTATTTCTCTGAAGTTTGACGGCCAATTAAATAAAATATCTCATGAAATATGACGCCTTTATCTCCTATTCGCATGCAGTAGACGGGAAATTGGCTCCAGCTCTTCAACAAACGCTTCATCGGCTGGCCAAACCCTGGTACAAGCGAAAAATGCTAAAATTATTCCGTGATGAAACCAGCCTTTCTGTCACCCCCCACCTTTGGGATACCATCGAACAGGCCTTAAGCGACTCAAAGCACTTGATTTTACTGGCTTCACCGGAGTCTGCTCAATCCGAATGGGTCAATAAGGAGGTAGAGTACTGGCTCAACCATAAATCTATTAACACACTTTTGATCGGACTGACAGATGGAGAAATACTTTGGAAAAATACATCAAAAGATTTCGACTGGAGTGTGACCAATGCGTTGCCTCTTTCTTTGCAAGGTAAGTTTAGACAGGAACCTTTATTTGTAGACCTCAGGAACATCAGGACCGGGGCCGGCCTTTCAATTGGAAATCCGGAATTTAAGAAAAAGGCGGCCATCATTGCTGCAACCTTACATGACAAACCGGTAGAAGACCTCATTGGAGAAGACATAGAGCAATTCCGACGGAATATCCGGTTGCGCAATGGAGTTATCATCGCGCTGACCGTATTATTATTCATTTCCACGCTGGCATCATGGTGGGCTTTCAACCGCACCGCTTTCGCTCAGGAGCGCCAACGCTTTGCAGAAATGCAGCAACAAATCGCGAGCGATAGCGCCAGAGTGGCCAGGGAGCAAAGAACCCGTGCTGAGGTAAATGCCCAGATGGCCAGAGATAGCGCCGCTTATGCAAGGTCCCAGGAAGCTATTGCCAAAGAGCAACAGCAGATCGCGGAATATCAGCGCAATTTAGCCCTCCTGGCCCAGCGGGATGCAGAAAATCAACGTGGCATTGCCGAGACCCAAAGAGACTCGGCCCGGCTGGAGCGCGATATCGCGGAAGCGAATCGGTTAGCGGCCCTGGCGACCATCGTTAAAGAGCGCAACCCCAACCTGGCTATCCGAATCGCTGAGCAATCGTACGAAAAGGTGGAGCCTCCTCTACCCAACGCAGCACAGGCGATTTCGGCAGCCTATTTCGAATATTTCGACAGTAAAATCGTACCCCACGAAGCAGAGATCAATTTGGAAGGCTTCGGCCGGGGCAGGCTGCACCTCTCTACTGACGGCAAGAAGGTCATTTACACCAATGGCAAAGTCAACTTATATGATATACCTACCAAAAAGGTTAAGCCTCTCCCTACAAAAAATGAACGGTTTATCCATTCTGAGGAAAACGGCTTCATAATAACTTTCCCCGTTTCGGGCCAAAACAATCCTCAACCCGCCCAGATATGGAATGAAGCCGGCGAATTAATCCGGGAAATCCAACCAGAAGGGCAGCCTATCAGAAATATTTTCTACTTCCCATCTACCAATAAATTACTCATTCTGTCCGACAACAAAAAAATATACCTGACGACCCCACCACTCTGTAAAGAGTTGCAGTTGCTGGGACAGCCAGATCATATTTATGAACTTTGCGATGGCGCCGATGCGTTGGAATGCCCTGTTTCCAGAGGGCAATTTTTCTTTACTCGCCAAGGCAAAGATTTGGCTGTCTGGAGCACTTCAGGGAAAAAACACATGACCGTATCAAATAAAGAAGGAATGGCGCCTTCATTGATGGCTGTTTCATTTGATGAGGAAAATATGGTTTTCAGCAGAGGCAATCGGCTGGAAGTTTTCAGCCTCACTGACTCGCATCAGGCAGTGCTGGAAAACAGCATCGAAGTAGAATATGACGATTGGAATATTGCTTTTTCAAAGAAGGGTAAATATATAATCGGAACGCACAAAGCAGGTCCGGCGGGAAGAGATATATTCGGGAATCTCAGGACCTGGCTTTTTGTCAAAGTGTGGAACCTGGATGGAAAACTCCTTAAGAATATCCGGTACGATGTAGCACGGGATCAGAGGGTTACAACCTCGCCCGATGATGAATACCTTCTGGTGCAAACAACCAATGGATATTCTATTACCTCAAAAGCCAATGAAAACTCCTATTCTCCCTGGGACAATGAATACATTACCATCTACAAAATCGAAGGGCTTGACATGCCCATAAAGACCATCTCTGCTTTCAACCGGGATTATGCAACGCCCAAAGCGGAATTTCTAAGTAACCAGGAGATCGTTTTCCTGGCTTCCGAAAAAAGGCTCGAGATATTGGATTTCGTCCGTAATTTATCAAAAACGAGTTTGGTCCACGACAGGCCGATTACACATTTCACAATTGACCATGAACGCCAGATTCTGATCTCCAAGGATGATGAAAATGTAAAGTTTTGGAACTTTGAAGGGGAATTATTGCTCCGTGCTCTGGGTGACAAGGGTAGTCAAATGACCTATACTGTAGCAGGCGATTATTTACTCACCCATTCCAACACCACAAAACTGTGGCGAGTAAGCACCAGGATCGCACGAGAATTCAGACATCCGGGAGATATTCAAGGCGTCGTCCTCTCTGCTGATAATAAGCGGATCATAACTTTTAACCGCTCAAGGGCAAAAGTATGGGACTTGGAGGGTAAGGTGTATGCGGCTCTAAATTCGGATGCCTCCATTGACGGCATCTCCTTTTTGCCCGATTCTTACCGGTTTATTGTCTGGGGTGATTTTAAGATCCGCTTATATAGAGAAGATGGGGTTTTGTTGAAAGAAAAGGGCCTCCATAGTGAAGAAATGGATTCTTATGCGGTGAAAGGGGTTGCTTTTTCAAGGAATGGGAAATGGTTTCTAACCGCTGATAGTTTTGGCAGAATACTGGTTTGGAATACCCAAGTCTTTAATTTCTTCCAAGGATGTAAAATAGCAAATGGCAACATCCTTAGCAGAGCACCCGATTCGGATATCCTGGTCATTGGCCCCACTTTATTCAGGAATATCTCCATGCCATTGGATACGATAAACCTTTCTCTGGATTATGCTTTGTGGAATATGGTGGAATTCCAGCCCGCCCAAGAGCGGTTGATCTTTCCCAATAGACAGGAGGCTGTAGTCTATAATTATGAAGGCAAGGCAATAAAGCGGTTTTCCGGGCATGGAGCGCTCGTCCTGGGAGGCCTTTTCAACCCAACCAACCCGGATCAGGCGTTAACGTATACAGAAAACAGTATACATCTTTGGGATATCTCTTCCGGAGAGGAAAGGGTGAAAATAGATGCCGCACACTACGGTGGGCTGAGTACTGTACTCTGGGCGGCAAATGGAAATATAATTGCCCTGACGAAAAGCGATGAAATACCATTTGTCATCTGGAACGGAGCCGGAAAGCTTATTAAGGAGGATAATAGCCACCGGGGATTTATTAAAAATATTGCCTTAGCCCCGGATAAAAAGTATTTCATCACTAGTTCCGGAAAAAGCCCCATGGAATCTCCGTTTGAATTACCGGACTTATATGGCGGATGGATGACGGAAGACATTGATTACACGGTTAAATTATGGACGGCAGATGGCGCTTTACTGGCCGACTTTGACAAAAACCTTAGTGAGGTAACGGCATTAGGGTTTCTTGAAAATGGAGACTGGGTTTATGTGGGCACCGCCAATGGGAAATTAAAACTATTTCCCGTGCCCCGGAAAATCAATGCTTGGTTAAAGTCTGGTAGCCCCATTCCTGTTTTAAAGGAAGAAGAAAAGCGAAGGTATGGCATCCGATAACAGGCCAATTAGTGAAGTGCTAAGCGCATAGCGGACAATGGCTTGGTT
>JACJYG010000011.1 GCA_020636215.1 Lewinellaceae bacterium | reverse complement strand
TGACATACACGAAGTTGGGGCTATACTTACACCTTGCTAAAAGGCAGGGAAAAGGTGTCGGGAGAGTTCGCGCTGATCTTCACCTGCAATGCCGAAGGCATGCCTCACGGCACAACCTGGAGGCGAGCTATGCCTGCCTGCCGAAGCTTCAGCGAAGGCAGGTCCATTTTGGGCGTAAGAGCCTTGTTGGAGAGCCTGAGAAGGCTGTTTTTGGGCTTTTTAAAGCTCAGGGGCGCCAGGGTGCGCCTGAGCGCATTGAAAAATGGCTGGCTATACAGCACTCCAGGGTGCAGCAGAGCGGGTTGAAGGGATTTTTTGTAAATTGGACGGTGGTTTTTTTCACAGGCTGCCGTTAGGTGCAAAAAATAATAAACCGACAATGATAACAGATATATATGAGCAAATAGAAAAGCTTAAATCTAACGATTCAATTAGTAGACAAAAGAAAGGCTTCCTCTTTGAGCAACTTGTAAGAGAAATTCAACCTTGGGATTTCAAACCACCAATTGTTACCACGGGAATATCTGAACAACTTGACGGTGTTTTTAACTGGGATGGGAAAACTTTTATTATTGAGTGTAAAGCAAAGGAGAAGGAGATTAAAAGAGGAGACCATGATTGGGAGGATTTTGAACTAAAGATTAGAAAAAGAAAAGGTAGTGTAATAGGTCTCTATTGTTGTCTTTATGCTATCAATGATTCGATTTACGAAGCCGCTACAGATTTAAATAAGGAAGGAGTCACAACGTTAATAATGGCAGATAAATTCTGGTTTAATCTAAATATAGAAAAATTAGAATTTGGAATCATCCTCAATTATTTAATAACATACGCAAGAGCAAGTTTCAAACCCTCTCAAGATGACATCAAGAAAATTAAAGATTGGCACTTTAACAACGACGATATTCAAAGACGAATTAATTCAGTACTAATATATGAATCTTCCACCTTCTTAAGGAGATTCAAAAAGGAAAATCATTCAAAATTGTATGTGAGAAGAGAAATTGATAAAAACATCTATGACTATGCGAGACAATTGAAACCATCTGCGTTGAAGCAAAAATTTAAAACAAAAGATATCAAAGGAACTGAACATACTTACGAGCAAAAAAAAGAACCTCCTATACAAATATTTATGCTAAGAGACTTTTCTGGAGCAGGTAAAACTTTTTTTTCAATCGAATATGCAGAACATCGAGAATTTTTTCTCTCTTATACAAAAGCTGCTAATCAAAAAGATATTGACAATATTCCTGATATATTAGAAAAAATAAGCCCCCATTTTGGAGTTCAAGAATTAATTTTACTTGATAAGCCAATTTTATTTTTTATAGACAGTTTAGACGAAGCAATATATTCGCAAAATAAACATATCGAGGTACGGTCAGCCATAGAGTTTGTTAACGGAACTTTAAATTCAGTTGGACGGAAATTTGACTTATCAGCTTTCCCATTTGGTTTAGTTTTTACGATTAGAGAGGATTATTGGAGGGCATGGGAAAGTGACTTTGAAGGCAGGAGAACTATTAATAGTAAAAAAGTAATATCCTCCTTTAATGATAAAGAGTTTGATACTGCTCTTTCTAATTATTCTAATGTATATAGTTTTAATATTGTTAACAAGATTGATAAAATTTCAAAAAACGTATTATCAATCCCAATAAATTTATCAATCTTTTCAGAAGCTAATGAATACAAAGGCGATATTCGTATATCTGAAATTTGGGAAGAGCATGTATTACATAGCTACTTTAACAGGAAAAAGGAAAACGTTACGAAAAGAAATATACCTGGAATTACGGCAGGCATATTTATAAAAATCTGTACTGATATTGCATTTTTTGTAGTCAAAAACAAATTAAATCAAATCCATAAAAAGGATATTTTAAGCATAGTCCAAAGTAATTATATAGTTTTGGAGCCTTTATTTGAAGAACTTATATTGTTATTGGAGTCAGAGTCTCTTTTGGTTTTTTCCTCTGAAAACAGGCATCTATTCAGATTTAAACATAATAAATTCATAGAATTCCTTTCTTCTTATTATATCCTCTACCAGTTGGACAGGTTGCAAGATTTTGAAATTCTTGACATCTTCTCAGATTCAATTTTTGAGAGTGGAGTTGCATCAATGTTCAAAATCCATGATTTCATTATATTCATCTCAAAAAAAGAATTTCCATTTCTTGCAGAAGAGGTTGACAATCACTACGCTAATAGTGAAAAATTTATGACACGTAGTCTAAAAAGACTGAGGTCAGATATTGCTACAGGAGAAGCCTCTGGTAAAAGAGCTTTGAATTTAATATTAAAAAAATGCAGTTCAAAGAATCCAGAAATTACATGGGATTCATTTTTTGTAGTTGTAGCAAAGAACAACAATCCTGAATCACATCATGTATTAACAACATTCAAAAATGCTTGGGATTCAAACTTCAAAAGTCAAAATCTTTGGAAGTTATTACCCAAAATGACTATTAATAATCTCTTAGTCACTTCGGAGGTTATAACTCGAGTAATTTCATCAAATGATGTAAAAGTTTGGGAAGTATTCCTTGGCTTAATACTGGAAAACAATTTAAGAGAAGAATTTAAAGAGATTTGGAATGAAGTAGACAAAGACAAAATTTTAAATCAGAAAATGGTAGACAAAGATTGGGATTATAACAAAAACCTTATCGATATAATTTTAAATGATAAAGAATTCGTCAAGGGAATTGAATTCTGCACCTAACTATGCATCAACCCCATTAAGTTAAGCCCCAAAACCGAAACCAAAGGTTAAAAACCCGCAGCTCCGCCACCATTGCGACGGAGCACCGCAAAGACAACAAAGCGGGGCAAAAGCGCCCCTTCCCAGCGGCTTGGCCGATGGCCCCGAATTTTGACAGGAGAGCGTGTCGCCCGGGCGGGCTAATGTTAAAATCCATCGCAAAGCGTTTTTCACAGGGCGAGTTTTTCGCTAAAATTACGGAAAAGGCTTGCCCTGGAAACAGGGTGTTGAGCTAAACTTAATGATCATGTACGCTGCATAGCCTGACGTTGTACGCTAGAAAGAAATACAGAATATAATCACAATGAAAACTGAATCATGGGTGAAGATTATTACAAGGAAAAATTAATAAGCCTATTTAAGAGAATATTTATTGAAACAGGTGATGCAAGGTCTCGAATAATAAATTGTGAGGATAAAATTTTCAACGCTCAACTAGCTTCAAATGCAGAAGGAATTCCGGTAGAAGTTAGAACGCGATGGGAAGAAATTTGGAACGAACTAAATCTCAAAGAAGATTGGTACGATAACGAAGGTCGCTTGATTCAATCGTCTCTCAATGCTACAGTCAAGAACAAAAGAAATAAATCAATGGAGAAGTATCTGTTATTTTTCCTTGAAGAATTTTTTCGCGTAATTTAATCTGACAAATTAATGACTCTGAATAATTAGTCACAAATTAGAAGCCAATGAATGAAAAGAAAATCCAGCGTACAACAATGTATCAACCCCATTAAGCCAACCCCCCAAAACCCAATCCAAAAGGTAATGTCAACGGTCACGAAAAACGTCCGGGGAGTTCGCGCTGATCTTCACGAGCTGCAACCTTAGGAGAGCTTTTACGATTATTGGCGTAAAGACCTTGTTGGAGGGGCTGGAAGGCCTGTTTTTCGATATTTTCCGGCTCAGTGCCTGGAGAATGGGCCTCAGCGCGGCTGGCGTCGGTTGACGATGCGGTGCGCTGTGGGCCGGGAGGGCGGGGTGAGGGTTTTTTTTGTAAATTAGACGGTGGTCTTTTTTCACAGACTGCCGTTCTCTGTAACTGTACAATAAAACGAAATAAAGATGAAATATAAGTTTATGCTAACCCTTTGCACAATAGCACTACTCTTTGGTTGTAAACCAAATGAGGGCAATTCAAATGAAGGTAAAATAATTGAACTTGTTAATAAATGGAACAAAGCACACAATGACAAAAGCATCGGGAGTTTTGATGAACTGTATGCCAGTGAAGTGCAATTTTATTTAAAAAAGTTACCGAAAAATGAATGTCTTGAAGAGAAACTAAATTTATTCAAAAGATATCCTGACTTTTTCCAGCAGATAACCAGAAATATTGAGGTGGAAAAATTGCCAGACAATCAATATAAAGCCATTTTCGTAAAGTCAGTCACAGTAAAACAAGATACAAAAGACTATCCTTCGTATTTAGTTTTTGACGATAAATGGAATATTGTTATAGAGAGCGACATGGTGACTGAAGCAAGAGGAGGTAAAAGGAAAGAAGAAAATATAATAGCCTCAACTCCCAAGAATTATGGTAAGTCTTTTATCAAAGGCGCAAATAATGGAGTAACTGTTGATTACAAACAAGCATCGGACGGAACGACTTATAAACCATCCTTTCCAGAATCCATTATTTCACCGAATATAATTCAAGTCTTTTTCAATCAGGTGAGTTTAGACTTGAAAGCAGAGTATCAAAACGGACAAAGAGTACAATTGCCGTACAAATTCGATTTGGGTTATGATAGGACTGACCTTGAAATAGTAACTGAAAAGCAATCAAATAAATACTTCATCGGTCAGTACGATTTTGATAGTGATCGTATCGACGAAATAATTTTTGCGGTTCAAGACAATACAGAAGCAGATAACGGCATAAGTGTCAGTATTATTAAATATTTTCCACCGAGTAGCGAAAGTAACATAAATAGAAAAGAAAACTGGGAATTGATTGGCTGTTTTTCGGCTGGATTATTAAGTCCCTGTGAAGGAGTTATTAAGGACAAATCAATCAGATTTGATAGAGGGGTAAGAGGTTTCTACTACGAATGGACATATGTGAAAGGTAAATTCATTGATACAGGCGACTATTGAAATGAGGAAAATGAAATAAAACCGTGAACAACGGCTGTTGTCCATACCGCCCAAAGCTAATCCACGAGCCCAACGCAGGGCGGCACAGGCAGCAAGCCAGCCAGTTGTACGTTATTGTAAATGAATAAACAAAGAGAATGGATGTTTCTCGAGAATATAAAGGAATTTTCTGGATTCCTGGTGAAGAAGAAAATACTAAAAATGGAATTCTTAAGTTTTTAAATGGAATAGCATATATTGACCTATTTGGGTCATTTGATGAAAATCCATTAACTGTTCCCAAAAACCGAAGAAACAAAGTTGATCAGATTTTTGCTAAACTTGATAATCAAAATTATTGCATTTTTAGTAATTGTAAACTTCATATTTCAAATCCATTCTTCCTTTCTTCAATAATAAATTTTAAGTATGTAATTTATTCTTCTCAAAAGGAACTCGTTACTAGACAAATTTCAATCAAGAAAGTCCGGATTAAATTAGACTATTTAGCTCAGTGGGTAGGTTTTGACGCATATGAGGTTTTTAAGGGGAAAGAAACGATTGAAGGAATAAGAAGGAAGGAAAAAGAGGAAATCCCTGTGCTCTATTCAAATCCCGATTACAGGTTAAAAGCAAATTATTCAACAACAATCCCGATAATAAATCCAGATAAAGATTACTTGTTGAAGCAAGATTTTTTTCTTCAAATAGAAATTCTAAATGATATTACTATTAAGAAATTGTTTGAATTCATTTTTAATGTTCAAGACTTGTTGACTCTGCTAATTGGGGATAGAGTCATGTTGAATAATAATTTTCAATTAATTGATTCTTTAGACAAAAACTATTTTTGTTATCATCACGATTTAAGATTTACTGAAGGAGGAAAAGAGAAGTGGAATATTGATAGCATGCTCTTTTCACTAAAAGAATTATCTGCTATTTCAGCAACTCAAACTTTATTTGAAACATGGTTTTCTATTTTAGATAACTATGATTACCCCTTACAATTATTGATGATTTGTCTATCAAGTAAATCGATAAATCCAGAAAATAAATTCATTAACTTAATGTATGCTTTGGATGTTATTCAACAGAAAGATCCAACTGCAAAATTGAAGGAGACGGAAACTATTTCAAAAAAGGAGGCCGATCTACTGGAGAAACTTGAAAAGGAATTTAGGGTTGACAAAAATACTATTAGTGCTGTAAAGGCTCGATTTCTAAAGAAGAAAAATCCAAAATTGAAAGATAAATTTTGTGAATTGTTGACTCCTTTTTCAAATATGATCCAGAATATATTTGGTGGTGATTTCAACCAATTTATAGAATTAATTGTGAACACTAGGAATTTTCTTGCTCATGAAAGTGATTCAATACCAAAGCTTGAATACTATCAATACAATTCATATAGTTTAAAACTTGAGGCAGTAGTGATAATGATTTTTTTGACTAAATTGGGTGTAGAAATTGTTGACCTTGAACAAAAGATAAAGCATCACTTTAGATATAAGGATATAGTGGTCAAAGGATAAAAAACGCCCAACCCCCCAAAACCCAATCCAAAAGGTAAACCCCTTCCGCTCCGCCGCCATTGCGCCGGAGCAACGTAAAGATAATGAAGCGGGCAAAAGAGCCCCTTCCCACCGGCATGGCCGATGGCCCCGAATTTTGACATACAGGAGAGCGTGTCGCCCGGGCGGGCTAAAGCGAGGGTTTGTAATTGGGTTCGTAGATGTCCAAGGCCAAAAAACAGTTACTCCGCCCCTTGCCGGGTGGCAAATAAAGGTTAACTTTAATCAAAAAAAAGATGAGTAAATCCAAAGGTGCGCTGAAGTATTCCATCTTTTTAGTTTTGCCCTTAAAATTGAATTTAAAGACACCTATTGCTGCCATCCTGTTATTGGGGCTTCTAAGTTGCAGGACACAGAAAGATATCGTTCTATACGAAAGCGACAACCTGAAAGTAGAAAGATTGACCAAAAGTACCTTCAGGCACATTTCCTATCTTTTGACCGAAGATTTTGGGAAAGTAAGCTGTAACGGAATGATAGTTGCCGATAATAACGAAGCGCTGATTTTCGATACACCTACAAATGATGCTGACTCCAGAGAATTAATAGATTGGGTGGAGAAAAATCTGAAGTGCAAAGTAACCGGTGTTGTGGTGACACATTTCCACAATGATTGCTTAGGTGGATTAGCTGAATTTCATGGAAGGCAAATTCCTTCCTATGCCTCTTTCAGGACTATTGAACTGGCAAAATCAAATAATTTACAGGTTCCGCAAACCGGGTTTGAAGATAGTTTGGCATTAAAAGTAGGAGATGAAAAAGTCATCAATGAATTTTTGGGAGAGGGGCACACAATCGATAACATAGTTTCTTATTTCCCAGCAGAAAAAGTCCTGTTTGGCGGCTGCCTGATTAAAGCAATGGGCGCAAACAAAGGATATCTGGGAGATGCAAATACGAATGAATGGGCAAATACAGTTCAGGCAGTAAAAGCTAAGTATGGAAAAGCAAAAGTAATTATACCAGGCCATGGTGATCCGGGCAATTCGGATTTATTAACTTACACTATTGAACTATTTAAATTTGTTTTTCCCAACCTCCTGTCAGGGCAAGGGATACCGGAAGAGGTTAGCCAGGAAATACAGCGGCGGATCAGCCTGGAAATCAATCCGGGCATTTCCATTGGTTTGCTGCTGCCGTCCGGTGAGGCGAAGTTTTATAATTACGGCCAATACAACGACCACGCCAATCAAAAAGCGGACAGTTTGACCCTGTACGAGATTGGCTCTGTAACCAAGACCTTCACCGCCACGCTTGCTGGCCTTCACCTGAAGGATGCTTTTGGCGCTTATTTATCGGATATTTTTATCCAGACAGACAACCCGAGTTTAGGGCAAATCACACTTTCAGATTTGCGGAATCACCTTTCAGGAATGCCTCGTTTATCAGAACAGTTTTCTCCCCGGGATTGGTCAGACCCTTACAATGGTTATTCGGATAGTATACTCTATGAAGAGCTGCAAAACGTAAAACCGGATACCGTAAAAAGATGGAGTTATTCGAACTTTGGGTATGGAATCCTTGGGAAAGCTTTGGAGATAGCAACAAGAAGGGATTTTGAAGATCTGATGGGGGATCTCCTGCTCAAAGCGGGAATGAAACACACTTTTTTAACGCATCAAATAGATAGCCTGCATAGGCTGGCCCAACCTACCAATATTGGAACAGGAAACAGTTACTGGAACTTTACGGGCCCAAGCAGATATGCGGGAGGTTTGCTTAGTTGTACGAAAGACCTGATTCACTATTTGCAGTATCAGCAGGCCAACAACCCCCTGTTTTATTCAGATTCAATAAATGGCCTGGTTAATACGGGCATCGTTGAACTGGGAAAAGATCATCTTTTCTATAAGGATGGCTGGCTTGTTTTTAAGCCTGATGGACATACGGAAATCTTATTTCATAATGGAGGGACAGGCGGGTTTACCGCTTTTCTGGCTTTTAACAAAAATACCAAAACCGGAGTGGCCGTCCTTTCCAATTCTGTAAGCCTCGCTGATGATATTGGCCTGAAGTTAATTTATCCGGATTTTCCATTAAAGCGGCCGGGAAGAACGATCGCTTATGAATTAGCCGATGAAATAGACAAAGGGAATGTTGAAAATTTAGCCCCAAAGTATAACCAGCTAAAGCGTGAAGGCTACCCGGACAATATCATTGATATTTACTGGCTTGAACGCTTCTTTTTTGGAAGAGGGGACTATTCCATCAGTGATCAACTAAGTGATATTATGGTGCAGGTGCTGCCTGATGATTGGGAAGTCTTTGATATTAAAGGGCAGAACCTTGAAAGATTAGAAAAGTATGAAGAAGCAGTAAAAGTGTATAGAAAAGCTTTGGAGTTGAATCCTGAAAATGGATTGTTAAAGGATAAAATAAAACGGTGCGCGGCAATTTCGGACTGATAAGACGCTAAAGCAAGGGCTTTTAATTGGATTCGTTACTATTAGCGGTAAGTTTAAAAAAATGAAAACAACAACATCCGTACAAACAATCTATTACTGTTCGTTAGAACGGGCTTTTAAAACGCCAATGCTTTGCGATATCACAAAAGTGCATACGGGATACGGGATAATGCCAAGGGTAACCCATTGTACGGAGGATGGGGATTGGGGCAGGCCGGGGTCAAGCAAAAAAGTCTTTGTTGCAAAGTCGCTCACTCAAAAAGGCGGTTTCGCTTCGGTTGACAACCTGATTGAACGGGTGGAAAATGAATACTGGAAGATTGAAGTGAACGACTTTCAATCCTGGATGCTGGGTTTCTGCAAATTTGTTGGAGAATGGCGGACGACAGAGCTCGAAGTTAACAAAATTCAGATTGATTACACCTATACGCTATACTCGGACGCTTTGCTGCTTTATCCTGTGAACTGGCTTTTTGCGAAGACATTTTGGAGGCTTTATATGAAGCGGGTACTGGAGAATATCAGGCAATTGATATTAAATGATGAACCCTATTTATATGATTAAAAAAAAACAATAGATAGCATGATTATTCCCTTCGAGTGGCAGCCCCGCCTGATTATTTGCTTTATGATGCTGATGATATTGGGTGTATCCTGAACGGGCCAGGGGCAATCCGAATACGATGAGAAAACGCGAAATAAGGATAACGCCCCATCGGCTGAAAGCAAATTGGCAAATCCCGGATTTCAGCTTTTATTACTGGAAGACGAGGCCAGGAAACGCGCCGTTGTGAGAAGCCTGGAGATAATAGGAGAGGCAACAATACACAGGAATAAGAACTCCTCCAACAGTCCCACCACACTATTTCCACTCCAAACCGGATGTTTTATACTTGGGAATCCCCAAATATTACCCAAAAATTTTATTTTGGCTTTTGATATACGAAAAAACTCTGTTAACAAAACTAAACCCAACAAAGATGCAGCGACTAATTTTTGGACTAGCAGTGCTGGGCTTACTGATCAGTACGTCCCTACAGGCACAAAGCGAGCAAAGCCCGGATGCCTTTGCCTTGCGCTACATCGGTAGCAATTTTCAATGGCCGCTCGAACAGGTCGATGCCCTGAACCTCAATGATTTCGAGAGGGGCCTTGAATTCGAGTACTTCCGTTACCTCAACGATGCCTTCGACTTGAGCATTCCGCTTCGGTTAGCTTCCGGGAATCTTCCGCAGACTGCTGACGGTACGGTTACCCGAGAATCAGGAAACATGGCCCGGCTGAAAACGGCGGCTGCCCCTATGCCGACCGCGACGGCGACGGCATCGTGGATGCGCAGGATAACTGCCCCGATGTAGCGGGTACAGCCGCCAACAAGGGCTGCCCGGAAAAATCGCTGGTCATTACCGCTAAGGACAAGATAAGCGGCGAGGTGCTCCCGAATGCGGCGAAGCCATTCGGCTCGACAACATCCTCTATGACCTGAACAGCCCGA
This sequence comes from Lewinellaceae bacterium, assembly GCA_020636215.1. Taxonomy (GTDB): domain Bacteria; phylum Bacteroidota; class Bacteroidia; order Chitinophagales; family Saprospiraceae; genus JACJYE01. The sequence goes on along the minus strand of JACJYG010000011.1, from coordinate 242,639 downwards.
ACATCCGCCCGGACGCTTATGCGGACCTGAACAAGCTGGTGCGCTTCATGGAAGACAACCCGTCCGCTACCGTGGAATTGTCCTCTCACACCGATAGCCGCGGCAGCGCCAGCTACAACCTGAAGCTCTCCGAGGGCCGGGCCAAGTCGGCCGCCGACTATATCGTTTCCCAGGGCATTGCTGCTTCCAGGGTCAAGGCCCGGGGCTACGGCGAGACGAAGCTGCTCAACAACTGCGCCGATGGCGTAAAATGCAGCGAAGAAGAGCACCAGCTCAACCGCCGCACTGAATTTAAAGTGATCTGCCCGAAATAATTGGGTATTGTGTTATAACAGGTTTTTCCGACCCTTTGGGTACGGGACAAGTTGTGTATTCAGCGGGGCAGTTCCCCCTTTGGGGGTCAGGGGGCTGTGAGGGCGAATTCACAAAACCTGTTGCCTCTTAGAATATGATCATCATCCCGGATTTTGGCGAGCGCTGAGGTCCGGGATGGCTTTTTTGGGAGAAGAGAGAAGTCCGAACGTGATACATCTTCGGTTCGTTCACCGCACACTTGGCAGGCCAGCGTTATTTTTCAAGAGGATGGTGGGGGAAAAGATCTATGGCTTATTGAAACATAGGAAGGATTGGTTTAAATTGAAGCGAAAATCGTTTGAACCCGTTCACAGGCTCTAAAGATTTGAAAATTATGTGTAAAAGTTTAGCAGTCCTGATTTGTGTTTTTCTGTTTTCTGCGCAATCTGTCATGTCCCAGTCTTCCGTGTTTTATAACGGAAATATTTTTACCTCTGATTTAGAAAAACCATTTACGGGATATTTCATTGTTGAAAACGGAAAGATTTCCGAAATAGGGGATACATTACCCGCCGAACGTATATCGAAATTCATAAACAAAGTTGACCTTCAAGGGAAAACGGTTATTCCTGGAATTGTTGACAGTCATATCCATTTTATTGACGGCTCGCTAGGGTTGCTGCAAATCAGTTTAAGTGATATCCAGAATGCAAACGAACTTTCAAAAAGGATAAAATCCTCTTCGACAGAATTACTGGATGGGTTTTATGTGGCAAGAGATTTAGGCTTTTCTGCACTTTCCGGAGTGGAATCCCCTCGTGATTTTCTGGATTCGCTTATTCCGGAATCACCCGCAATTGTCTTTTTAAAAAGTGGCCACGCGGCTATTGCCAACAGTGCTGGCCTGAGAAAACTTGGATTCACTTCACGAACAGTAATTTCAGACGGCGCTATTGGGAAAGATGAAAATGGAAAATTAAACGGGTGGTTACTAGAAGCAGCTGCAATGGAGGCTTTGAAAAGGGTTGGTTCAAAATATTCGGCGCAAACCATTGAAAAAGCCATACAAAAAGGCCAGGAAAAAGCTTTATCCTATGGGATTACCACGCTTGGGGACAATACCTTTTCACCTTATCACATGAAGATTTATCAGGCCTTACAACGCGAAGGCAATTTGAATTTAAGGATCTGGACAAGAAGTTATGGCCGCATTCCGCAAACTACAAGCTTAATGAAACCAATGGGGGTGAAAAAGCTTGGGTTTATTGGCCCTGAAAACAATTTTGACCGGGTTCATTATCACCTGATCAAGCTATTTGAAGACATGTCGCTTTCGGTTCCGCCGGGTGTGACTGGCTCAATTGAGCCTGGCGGAACCGTTTTCCTGGAAAAAGGCGAAATAAAAAAATATCTTCTTCTACACCCTGAGGATAAATTCGCCTTTCACGTTCAGGGTGAAAAAGGGCTTCAAAATATTATTGACGCAATAAATAGCCTTGGAAAAAGAAACAATAATCGGAGACATGTTATTGACCATGCTGGCTACGCGACAGAACAGCAGATAAATGAGCTAAAGAATTTAGGCGCTTCGGTTACTATTATTGGTTCTCAATCTTTTGATTATCCCACCTTGCTAAGGGAATACAACCACTCTAATACCCAGCTCAGAGTGAATGAATTGCTTGATGCCCGTTTAAAATATCAAGTTGTTAATGGAGCATTGTCGAGCGATTTTCCTTACGGAATGGATACCAGTTTTGTTCAGTATTCATTCATTGATGGATTAAACCCTTTTCCAAACATGGCTGTAAATGTGACCGGCAAAATGCCTGATGGAACGGCTCTTCAAGGGTTTGAGCATAAAACACTTTCTATTCAGGAAGCCGTTAAATCATATACTTCCAACGGCGCCTATGTTTTGGGCGAAGAGAACCAGTTTGGTAAAATTGCTCCTGGTTTTGTGGCAGACTTCTCTATACTCGACCGCAATATTTTTAACGAAAGCCCGATGGATTTGTACAATTGCAGGGTGGAACAAACTTATATAGGAGGAGAAAAAGTATTCAGCCGAAATGAAAAACCATCGCAGGAAGTTATTGCTGTTTCAAAGCAGGTAAATCCTTATGATTATACCATCAGCCCGGTTTTTGGATATGACCCGGTAACTGGATTTGTTCTTGGGGCTGCAGGTTTTATCTATCCATTAGAGACACCGGCAAGTTACGGGGATGTTCAGATAATGGCCACAACATCCGGAAAAGTACAGGCCCAGTCAACGTATATGCGGTATGGAATATTTAAAAACACGGATTTTAAGCTCCCGGTTATATTCAGCACTTTTCCGCAATATTATTTTGGTGAAAACAATACAACCATAGCATCGGATTATTCCGAAATTTTTTCAAACCGATACTTCATACGGCCGGAATTTATTTACAGCTTACCACATCATTTTAAAGCCACTATATTTGGAGATTACCGCGCCAGAAAGGAGACTTTGGTTCAGGATGAAAATGGGGAGCCTCTGGGTCAAAGGCTTTTCCCGGATGAACAAAATTTGGGATTGGGGGTAGGGGTTATCTATGACACACGAGACAATCCTGGTTCTACAAAACTGGGGTTCTATGGTTCTGTTCACTATGAAAATATTTCAGGCCTCCAATCTTCAAGGAATAGTAACACAGGGCTTGTGATAGCTGACCTTAGATATTTTCACTACATTTTTACTTCAAAATTTGTACTCGCCGCCCGATTGTCGGGAGGAAGCAGCTATGGGGATCTTGGATATTTATTCAGGTATACACTTGGTGGCGCCGAAAGATTAAGGGGATATTATTCCAATCGATTCAGAGGAAATCATTTCTACTCGGCTCAGGCTGAATTTAGATTCCCTGTTTATCATCGGTTTTCAGGAGTATGTTTTGTTGACGAAGGCGATATTAGCGATGATAAACTCGATGAAATACTCATCAGCTATGGAGCAGGTATCCGATTCTCGATAAACGATAATGTAGCTCTGAGGCTTGATTATGGGATCGGGAAAGATCAAAATGGCGTTTTTTTTACATTTGGAGAAGCGTTCTAAGTTGATCCTGTTTCCAGGACTAAGAGCTTGTTCAAATTTCGTTTTTGGAGATGAAAACAGTCAATTTTTTGCTTAGACGAGGCGGCAAAATGGGAACGTACCCATAGGTACGAAGCCCATTTTGCCAACGAAGTATAAGCAGAAAAGGGGCATTTTCAGCCCGAAGGATGAAATTTGAACAAGCTCTAAAAAAACTATTGAAAATGAGATACCTTTTTTCGATCGTTTTATGCCTGTTTTATTTGCATTCCCCGGGACAGGCTTCCTTTTATGACTACGTTCCACTTGGCCCGTACCAGGTTGGATATTGTGATACGATCCTATTCAACGAAAGCATTCCCTATTCTCAATTCGGGTATACTGGAGCATCACCCATGTTTGTCCAGATCTGGCATCCACTGGAAAAACAATCAAACAGGAGCTTCCTTCACTACGGAGATTTCAGGAAAAGGAATGTCCCGGAACAACTAAAGTTTGTATACAGCGAACTTAGCGCCCACCTGGACACTAGCTTTATCCAATACAATCTGTCTGAAGAACTGTCTACCTATGAAACGCTTGACTTTGGGCCGTATGCTCTTGCAGAGGTTCTTAATAGTGTAAAAAGTTTTGAGACGAGGAGTTCCTATTCCAAAATTGACAAAAAGTTAAACTTTCCTGTTATCCTCTACCATCATGGCTCACAAGGCTTGTCGGATGAAAACTTTATCATGGCAGAGTATTTTGCCTCAAGAGGGTATATTTTTGTTTCCGCAAATTTCCACTTACCTTACGATAACAAGTTGCCTTTTGGCCTGGAGGAAGGTGTTAAAAACGACCACAGCGCGGTAAAAGTGTTGACGGCATTTGCAAAAGCGCTTACCAATAATGATAAAGCCTTTTATGTTGGCCATAGCTGGGGAGCGCAGGCCGGTTGGTGCTATTTATATGAGCCGGGCTGGGCGGATGCTTTCGTTTCAATGGAAACGACCATCGAGTTTAAAAAAGACAGTTTAGAAATTAAGGATAAGTGGCCCTTTGTGTATGATGCGGTCAAAATTCAAAAAAAAACGTACGCAATTCCAATATTAATGTTTGCCAATACGCAGGAAGACAAACCATTTCCTTTTTTTGAAAATATCGGCAGCAATGATATTCTTTATGTGTCGGCCAAAGATTCGTTTGAGCACGATAGCTATAATTGTACTTATCTCATGCGCTACTTCTTCCGGGCGCAATTTGAGCAACCCGACACCGAATTATTAAAAAAGCAGATAGGGCTTTATGCGAAGCACCTTAAAATGATAGACGCCTTTTTCCACTCCGTTTTACAAAAAGAACCTTTTGACCGGGAAATATTCAAAGGAGACTTTTATATTAATTGAAAGGAAGATGTGATCCCCCTGGAGGAAGGAAAATTCGCGGCAGGCTAACTTCATTGAAGTGATGAATGGCGGTTTTATATACAGGGATAAATTGATTGTATGTCCGAAATACAACTACTAGTCGATTTCCACCAAGCCGGAGAACGGCAGGGCCCGGGAAGCCCCGAAGAAACCAGGAAAGCCCTGGCCCTGATCGGCTTTGATGAGAAGGAATATTTAAAGGCCGCAGATATCGGCTGCGGCACCGGCGCTCAGACGATAACCCTTGCCCAGCAAATCAACGGTCATATAACCGCCATCGACCTGTTTCCGGAATTCCTCGAGAGGCTGGATCAAAGGGCGCGCGAGCTCGGCCTGAGTAACAAAATTACCACCCGAAAGCAGTCGATGGACGAGCTGCAGTTTGGGGAAGGCGAACTGGACTTAATCTGGTCGGAAGGCGCCATTTATAACATCGGGTTTGAAACAGGCATTAAGCAATGGAGGCGGTTCCTGAAAACAGGCGGTTATCTGGCCGTTTCCGAGCTCTCCTGGATAAGCGGTTCCAGGCCGGCTGAACTGGAGCAGTACTGGCAGGAAGCCTATCCTGAGATCGATACCGTCTCGAATAAGATCGGGGCTCTTGAAAGGAACGGCTATACGCCGGTAGCCCATTTCATCCTGCCGCCCTATTGCTGGATCGACCACTATTTCCGGCCCATGCAGCAGCGTTTTCCCCAATTTCTGGAGCAGCATAACTATGCGGATGCCGTAAAGGCCTTCATTGAAAATGAACAACAGGAGATCCGCATGTACGAGCAGTATAAAGACTACTACAGCTATGGGTTTTATATTGCACGGAAGGGCTAGCCGTCCAAGGTCGGACAGAGGTTGCGTGGAGATGTACGATGTACGGGCTAAGCAATGACATGGGCTGTGTACGATGTACGGGGCTAGCGGGGGGAACGAACCTTCAACGCTCAACGGCCGGCCCTCAACCCTGTGGAATACCATTGCTTAGGCAAGCGATTATTCCACAGGGTCAACACCTCCTGCGGGCCTTGCTGTCCAACGTTAGAATGGTAGCCCCCGGAAGCTACAGGCCTTGTGCAGTGCTGGTGTCTAATTGTCAAAATAAAAGACACCTTCCTCATCCTCGTGCTTAAAAGAAACCAATGCCGGCCACAACGGTTTGGGCATTGCGGCGCACCACTTGTCCAGATCGGCCTGAAGCGCCCTGGCTTTTTCCGGGAATTTCCCGGCCAGGTTGGCCTTTTCATAGGGGTCGTCCGCGAGCTTGTAGAGCCGGCTTTGGCCGGTTTCCGCATTGTAGAAAAACTTCCAGTCGTTTTTCAGTATCGTCCAGGCGCTGCCCCCTTTCCAGTACAGGGCTTCGTGTGGTTTTCCCGGATCATGCCCCAACAGATAGGGCAGTAAATTGACGCCGTCATAGATGCGGCCTTCGGGTAAGGCAGTATGCGTAGCGGCGCATACCGTCGTGAAAATATCGAGTGCCGATACCGGATGCGGATAGGCGGTTCCGGCAGGCAGCACCCCCTGCCATTTCAGGAAAAAGGGAACGCGCAGGCCGCCCTCGAAGGCGGTGATCTTTCCACCGTTCAGTGGCGCATTATCCGTGGCGTGGGTGTATTCTGCGCCCCCGTTATCGCTCAGGAAGAAGATCAGGGTGTTCTGGGCCAGGCCGAGTTCTTCTACTTTTTTGTTGATATCGCCGACGGCATCGTCCAGGGCGGCGATCATGGCCAGGTAAACCCTCCTGACCGGGTCGTCGATATGTGAAAAGCGGGCATAGTAATCCTCCGGCGCCTGAAAAGGAGTGTGTGGCGCGCTGAATGGTACGAACAGGAAAAAGGGTTGGTTTTGGTTCTCTTCCAGAAAACGAATGGCTTCTTCGGCAAAGCGTTGGGTCAGGTAGCCGGGTTCTTCAACGGCCAGGCCATTGCGAACTATGGCGCAGTCTCCATTGCGTTGCCCGGACCAGATGTGTTTATCGGTCCAGTCCTTGGGGCTATGCCTATCCACCATGCCGGGCGCCCCTTCCGGTGCAAACAGGGAGTGGGAGCCGTAAAAGCCAAAATGTTCGTCGAACCCCAGGCGGTGGGGTTGGCAGAAAGGGGCGCTGCCCAGGTGCCATTTGCCGAAGATAGCGGTCCGGTATCCTCGTTTTTTCAGGATTTCGGCCAGGGTGATCTCGGTGGGCGGCAGGCCTTCCCGGAGGCGGCCGGCTTCAGTGGGGACGCTGGGCAAGTTTTTGATTTTCCAGGGATTGGAACGGATGAAATTTCGGGCGGCAAACAATTCGAAGCGGTTGCGGGGCAGGCGTTCATGCAACTGATTTTCAAAGCCGAAGCGTTGCTGGTAGCGGCCGGTGATCAGTCCGGCGCGGGAAGGGGCGCAGGAGGGCGCGCTGACGTAGGCGCGCGTACATGCTATTCCCTGCCGGGCGAGGGCATCGATATGAGTGGTTTGGATCTGTGTATTGCCGTGCAGCGAGATATCGAAATAGCCCAGGTCGTCCGCCATCAGGATGATGATGTTCGGAGGGCGAAGCGTGTCTGCGATTGGTGTTTTTTGGGATAAAAAGCTGGCTTTCTGAGCGAGGGCCTGCTCGGAAAATTGCCCCTGAAATTCCTCCGAATGAAATGGGGGAAGGGAGCATGAAGCGGCCAGGAGTAATGAGCACCCGAAGGCGATAAGCAGGTTGCGGTTCATTCGTTTCCGTGTGGATTTTGGAAAAACAAAGCGAATTTCGCTAACTTCAGCTCAAGGTGGATACTATTAAAGTCAAAAAATATGCCTAGCACCTGATCAAATGAATCCATTCAAATTTTCAGCCCTTCTTTTCATTCTGGCTTTTGCTTTCGCAAATTGCAGCAACCATGATGCAAACGGCGCCGTAACGCGTTCTGAAGGCCCGGACATGCAGAAAACGGCGCATTCGGAACGGGCGGCAGCAGGAACACCCTATTCCGATTCAGCTGTTCAGTCCATCGTCAATGAAGCCATCGAAGCAAACCGCCCCTTAAGGATAGACTCCTTCCATGATCTTCATGCTTTTCCGAAGGAAAGGTTCGAAATAAAAGGGCTGAAGAAAATCGGCCTCGCTACCGTAGCGCAATACCAGGATATCAACAACCCGCTCACCAAAGAACAGCAGGCGCTGCTGGGCGCAACGGATTACCTGTCGGAACTGGCCTACTCCGATCGTTTCCGGATGTACCTGTTCTATAATAAATCCATGGAATCGCATTACGGCAATTCCATAGCGCTGATCACGGTAGCCACCCAATCGAACGGGATCAGCAAGTTAACCCTGGCGCAGGAATACCTCAGCGAGGGCTATGAATCGGTTATAGAAAGCGAGCTTGTTGGAGAAAACGAAATTCATCTTTCCAAAACGGAATATTTCGGAATAGCGAATAGCCGGGCAGAAGTTGATTCCGTTCGCGTTACGCGGTATATTTACCAGGTAAGTGAGAATGGAAGGATCGTTAAGTCCAAATAAAGATTAAGCTATGCCAAAATTATTGACATTTCTGTTGGTTGCATTGGCCTCCTGGGCCTGCCCTGCTCAAATGCGCGGGCCGGACGTGTCGGGTATCAAAAACAAATTTCTGGGCCTGCCCTATGCGGAAGTATCCGATGCTCAGAAACTGGACATCTATCTGCCGGAGGAAGGGGAGGGGCCGTTCCCCCTTATTCTTTCCATACACGGAGGCGCTTTCAAGGCAGGTGATAAACGAGACGGGCAGCTCACCCCCATGCTAGAAGGGCTTAAACGGGGGTATGCCGTTGTTGCTATCAACTACCGCCTCAGTGGGGAAGCCGTATGGCCTGCCCAGATCTATGATTGCAAAGCCGCGGTGAGATGGATAAGAGCCCATGCCGGGGAGTATAAACTGGACCCCGATAAAATCGCAGCCTGGGGCGGTTCCGCCGGAGGGCATCTTTCCGCTATGCTTGGCGTTTCCGGGGATGTTCCATCGCTGGAAGGCTTGGCATTGGGCAACCCGGGCCAGTCCAGCCGCGTGCAGGCCGTCGTGGATTGGTTCGGCCCTACGGATTTCCTGAAAATGGACGAGCAATTAAAGGAAAGTGGCGTTGCTAACCCCATGGCGCATTCGGTTCCGGATTCTCCCGAGTCGGAACTCATCGGAAAGAACCTGGAGGAGGCGCCCGAATTGGTAAAAGCCGCCAACCCGGAAACCTATATTTCCGATGATGACCCTCCTTTCTTCATTCAGCACGGGTTGGAAGACCCGCTCGTTCCTTACCAGGGGTCCGTGCTTTTGGCGCGCAAACTGGGCGCAGTACTCGGTTACGAAAATGTATCCCTTGAGCTGTTCCCGGCAACTGGCCACGGCGGAGCGGCTTTTGGGATGGCGGAGAACCTGGACAGGGTATTCGCTTTCCTGGATAGGAATTTCAATCGCAGGTAATAATTTTCTGGAAAAGGCTTTTATTAGAACTTGTTTAAATTTCATACTTCGGGTTGAAAATGCCCCTTTTTCGGTGATACTTCGTTCCTTTTTTTGTCCATACCTTCCAGGTATGCACTTCAAAAAGAGCCTTGTCTCACCAAAAAATGAATCCTTTTCATTCCCAAAAACGAATTTTAAACAAGTTCCTTAGAGGCTGAACAATGCCGGCAACGGGATGTTAGTGAAAAGGAGTGTTTCGATTCTCTTTTCCGGGTGCTCCGCAACCGTAGCCATTGATTCGTTAACTACCGCGTTGAAAAACCAACCTATGAAAGCCATCGCCATTATTTTATTGGTGCTTTTAAACGCCCCCATGTTTTCCCAGGAACTAGCGATCTACGAGAAGCACCTGTTGCCAATCTATTCGGAAAACCTCCGGGATTCCATTACCCTCGAGCTACACCTGCCCGTAAGTTTTAAGGAGGCCTCCGGCAAGGCCCCTTTTCCGGTGATCGTGCTTTTCGACAGCTATAATGAAAACACCCACGCCTACAACATCCATAGTGTGGACATGCTGACGCTTCACGGCCAGATTCCGGAGTCCATTATAGTGGGCATCCCTTTTACCATGCGGAACCGCTCGTATCTCACTTCGACAGACAAAAAAGAAGGGGACACGCTTTCCGGCATCGAACGCATGGAGCGCTTTCTCTTTGAGGAGCTGCTTCCCCGCCTGGCCCGGGACTATCAGGGGGTGGGGCCCCGTATTTTGCTGGGCCATTCCCGTACAGCGTTCCTCACTAGTTATTTGATGTGCAGGCGGTATCAGGCGTTTGAGGCCGCCGGGTCCTTTAGCGGATTCTATGAACCCGGTTTTGATGAGGCCACGCTTGGCGCTTTCCTCCGTGAGATGGAAACGGAGGGTAGGCCCTTCCGGTATTACTTTTCCGCCGGAACCACCAGAGAAGAAGCGGGCTACCTCAAAGATTACAGCCGGATGAGCGCTTTTCTGGAGGATCAGAATCCTCCGGAGGCATTTAGCTGGAAATATTCCGAGCAGGCCAATGCCAACCACATGACAAATTTCAACCTCTCCGTTCCCTGGGTGCTGGTGGACTATTTCGGGCCTTACAACCGCATCCTGGATGAATGGCTTTTCCAAAAACTGGAATCTGTTCCGGCCGACAGCGCGCTGGCGCTGCTTCAAAAGGATTTCGAAACCGTTTCAAAGTCTTTCGGAAAAGTGGTGGCGCCTTCCCCCCTGCACATTTTCTCCATCGGCAGCCATTATATCAACAACGGCAGTTATGATGCGGCTTTGGATATCTTCCAATACGGGAAAACCTATTATCCTTTCTCCTACGATATGGACTACAATATCATCGAAATCTACAATTCGAAGGGGGACAGCCGGAAGGCGGAAGAATGGATTGAAAAAACGATCCTTCAGGCCAGGTCGGACGCGGCTTTGAGCCAGCCGGACAAGGATGCCCTGATCGCGGATTTTGAGGGGATGAAAAAAGGATGAGCGAGCCAGCCGAACTCCCAGGCCAGGCGGATGTTGTAGTTTTTGGAATCGTCCTCCGAATTCTGCTGGTAAAAAGCACTTGAATAATTTCTGTTTGGGAATACTCCTATAAATACGACGACTGTGGAAATTGGGTAGGCGGCATGAGCTGGGAAAGATGGGAAAAGGTACCTGAAAGCGGCCAGAGCGACAGTGTATCAATGATAATAATAATAAAAGCTATTTAAAAATGGCCAGAGAGATCGCCCAGGTAATAAAAAAGAGTGTCGCTGTATGGGCAATGGCAATTGTCGCCCTTGCCTTTCTAAACCCTGTTTTTTCCCAGAAAACGTCCGGCAACCCCATTCTTCCCGGCTGGTACGCCGACCCGGAGGGAGCGGTGTTTGACAACCGTTATTGGGTTTACCCGACCTATTCGGATGCCTATGAGCGGCAGGTTTTTCTGGATGCCTTTTCCTCCCGGGATTTAATCAAATGGGAAAAGCACGCTCGCATCCTGGATACCGCGGCAGTAAAATGGGCGCATAAAGCGGTCTGGGCGCCGGCGATCATTCAGAAAGACGGCCGGTATTTTCTTTTTTTTGCAGCGAATGATATCCAAAGCGATGCGGAGCATGGCGGTATCGGCATTGCCGTATCGGATCGGCCGGAAGGGCCCTTTGCCGACTATTTGGGCAAGCCCCTGCTCGGAACATTTCACAACGGCGCCCAACCCATCGATCAATTTGTGTTTCGGGATAAGGATGGGCAGTATTACATGATTTACGGCGGGTGGCGGCATTGCAATATTGTAAAGTTGAACAGTGATTTTACCGGCTTTGAACCCTTCGAGGATGGAACGCTTTTCCGCGAAATCACTCCCGAAGGCTATGTAGAAGGGCCGTTCATGTTCATCCGCAACGGGAAGTACTATTTCATGTGGTCGGAAGGCGGGTGGGGCGGCCCCGACTATCGCGTGGCCTATGCCATAGCGGATTCCCCCTTTGGCCCTTTCGAGCGCATTGGCGTCGTGCTGCAGCAGGACCCCGCTGTCGCCACCGGCGCCGGCCATCACTCCTTGATTCAGGCGCCGCATACGGGCGATTGGTATATCCTGTATCACCGGCGCCCCTTATCCGAAACGCACCCCAACCACCGGGCTACCTGCATCGACAAGCTGGAATTTGATGAACAGGGCTTGATTCTACCGGTGGTGATTACCTTTGAGGGGGTGGCAAAAAACAGATTGATAAAATGAGCACTTACCCCTTATTTTTTCTTTCCCTGATCTTCCTTTTGGGCAATTGCACCTCCAATCCCGAAACGGAAGCGAATTTCGACCCTATCCCTTACGTCAACCCCAACATCGGCTCCGCCCACAGCCGTTGGTTTTTCTATACCCCGGCCGCGCGCCCTTTCGGCATGGCCAAACTGGGGCCTGCTACCGATGCCCATTATGGCAACAAATCGGGCTGGGAAGCAGTCGGCTATGATGACCGCCATACCTCCATCGAAGGCTTTTCCCACGCCCGGGAATTTCAGGTGGGCGGCATCATTACCATGCCTACTACCGGCAAATTGATAACCGTCCCTGGTGAACTGGACAAGCCGGACAGCGGCTACCGCTCGCGCTTCGATAAAAGGGAAGAACTGGCTCAGGCGGGCTATTATAAAGTGCGCCTCAAAGACTATGACATCACCGCCGAACTGACGGCCACGCCCCGCGTCGGCTTCCACCGCTACACTTTCCCGGCCAATGCTGCCTGCAATATCCTGTTCGACATCGGCAATGTGCAGGGCGAAAGCGGCCCTATCCTCGATGCCAGGGTGAAGGTGTTGAACAATCGGGAAGTGGAGGGCATGGTGCTGACCGCGCCTTTATACGTAGGGCACAACCACAAAGTCGAAGATACCCGCCTGCCGATCTATTTCTACGCGCAGCTCGGCCGCCCGGCGGACACCTTTGGCGCTTTCCGACGGGATTCCGTCTTTGCCGGGCAACCGGAACTGGCCGGGGTGGGCGCTGGAGCCTATTTCTCCTTCCAAACCAAAGAAACTGAAACGGTGGAGCTGAAAGTGGCCATTTCCTATACCTCTATCGAAAATGCCCGTCGGAATATGGAGGCGGAAGCAACTGGGAAAGATTTTGCCGCCGTGCAACAGGAAACGCAGCAGATCTGGAAGAAAGAACTGGGTAAGATAAAGGTAGAAGGCGGCCGGGAATCGGATCGGGTCAAATTCTACACCGGCCTGTACCACGCGTTGCTGGGCAGAGGTTTGTATAATGACGTAAACGGCGCCTATCCCCGCAATGACGGTACGCTTGGACAACTGGAACTCGATGGACAGGGCAGGCCCGTACACAACCTCTACAATACGGACGCCATCTGGGGCGCCTTCTGGAACCTCACCCAGCTTTGGGCCCTGGCCTGGCCGGAGTATTATAACGACTTCGTACAGACCCAGCTCCGGGTGTACCAGGATGCCGGCTGGCTGGGCGATGGCCTGGCTAATAGTAAATATGTGTCGGGAGTGGGTACGAATTTTGTAGGACTAGTCATCGCTGCGGCCTATAACTGCGGCATTCGAAACTACGATGTAGAACGCGCTTACCAGGCGGCCCGCAAGAACGAGCTGGAGTGGCGAAACCGCCCGCCGGGCGCCGGCAAGCTCGATATGCGGGGTTTTGTGGAACAGGGCTTCGTCCCTTTTGCCGATACCTACGAGGCCAGCGAGGCCGGCGACCGCTTCTGTGTTTCCCGGAGCCTGGAGTATGCTTTTGGAGCTTACGCCGTGGCGCAAATGGCGCAGCAGCTGGGCGAAACACAAGATTATCAACAGTTGATGAAAATGGCCGATTATTGGCGGATTTCCTATGACAGCACCACCGGCTTCGTCCGTCCGCGCTATCCGAACGGCGCTTTTCTGGAAGATTTCAACCCTTTCGAAGCCTGGCGGGGTTTCCAGGAGGGCAATGCCTGGCAGTACACCTTTTACGTGCCGCATGACCCCGAGGGGCTGGTACGCCTGATGGGCCCGGAAACATTCAACCGGCGCCTGGATTCTGTTTTCACCCGGGCCCAGGAGACAGCTTTTGGCGGGGGAAAAGAAGTCAATGCCTTTGCCGGCGTGGAATCCATTTACAACCACGGCAACCAGCCCAGCCTGCACATCTCCTGGCTCTTCAACCATTCCGGTAAGCCCTGGCTCAGCCAGAAGTGGACACGGGCTATCTGCAATGAATTCTACGGGACAGATGGCATCCACGGCTACGGCTATGGCCAGGATGAAGACCAGGGGCAGCTCGGCGCCTGGTACGTCATGGCTTCCATGGGCTTGTTCGATGTGAAGGGGCTTTCGGATAGGGAACCCAAAATGCAGCTCGGCAGCCCTGTATTTGACCGGATCACGATCGACCTGAACGCGGATTACGCCAGCGGAAAAACTTTTGTGATCGAAACCCATAACAATAGCCCCGAAAACGTCTACGTACAGTCAGCTACCTTCAACGGCAACCCACTGGATGAAGCGCAGCTAAACTATTCGGACATCGTGAATGGCGGCAAGCTGGTGCTGGAAATGGGCCCGGCGCCGAATCAGAACTGGGGAAGCATCGGCCAGCAGTAGGCAGTTGAAAAGGTGCACCGCAGCTTTTCATCCCGACGAGATCCGGTGGATCGAAATCGGGAAGGCAGTTGAAAAGGTGCACCGCAGCTTTTCATCCCGACGAGATCCGGTGGATCGAGATCGGGAAGGCAGTTGAAAAGGTGCACCGCAGCTGCGGAGGGGCTTGCACCTTCGCAGCCCGACGAGATCCGGTGGAACGAGATCGGGAAAGCAGTCGGCAGAATACAAAGAGCAATATGCGGCGCTTCGCCTGAAAGGTGAATACATTATAACTTAGGGCATCGCCCTAAGGCTAAGCAACCCTGTCATATAACAATAGAACTATATAACCCACACCCATGAAAAACCCCTGGACAACCCGCTCCTCCCGGATCGCCTACGACAACCCCTGGATTCAGATCACCCACCGGGAGGTGATTACGCCCACCGGGACGGATGGCATATACGGTGTAGTGCACTTCAAGAACCTTGCCGTGGGAGTTGTACCTTTGGATGAAGAGCATAATACCTGGCTGGTGGGCCAATACCGTTACACCCTTGATCAATATTCCTGGGAAATCCCGGAAGGCGGCGGCCCGCTTGATGGCAGCCCGCTTGTGGCGGCTCAAAAAGAGCTGGCGGAAGAAACGGGCATTCGCGCTACCCATTGGACAAAGGTATTGGAGTTGCATACTTCCAACTCTGTAACCGATGAATTCGGTATGGTATTTATCGCCCGGGGCTTGTCTTTCGGCGAAGCTGCCCCGGAAGAAACCGAAGAACTGGCCATCCGGAAGCTCCCCTTTTCTGAGGCGCTGGAAATGGTGTTTAACGGCCAGATCACCGACGCCTTATCCCAGGTCGCGCTCATGCGGGTGGGCTTTATGCTGGAACGCGGGGAACTGGGGTAAACTTCGGAAGTTTATCCAGAGAGATATTTGTACTGCATCTAAGCAGGATGCTCATTCCGTCCGTACGGACGGGGCTGATACTGCGCCTTACGGGCGGTTGATCCTATAGATACTGTTGGTGCAAAGTAAGCATCCATAGTATCTTTAAACAGAGATTTCTATTGATGAAAAGTTTCTATCTTCACAACAAATAACAGATTACAAACATCCGCCATGACCCCTTCCCTTACTCAACACCTTCAAAAGATGGATCGCGATTTACAGGAGTTGCTGGATCAACTGGCGCCCCTTGGCCATGATAACCTCAACCGAAAGCCCGCCGATGGCGGCTGGTCGGCCCTTCAGGTGATGCACCATCTCATCCTGGCCGAGACGGGCTCCTTGAATTACGTAAAGAAGAAGCTGAGTTTCAATCCGAATCTCCAGAATGCCGGCCTGGGCGGTGGGTTCCGGCAGTTTATCCTACGCTTTTACCTGGGGCTGCCCTTTAAGTTTAAGGCGCCCAAAGGTGTTGGGGATGATGTCCTGCCGCAAGAATCTGATTTCCAGGAAACAGCGCGTAAATGGCAAGAGAACCGCAAGGATCTGCAGGACTATCTGTCCAGCCTGCCAGATGCGTATTTCGACAAGGATATCTACAAGCACCCCTTCGCCGGCCGGATGAGCCTGGAAGGCATGGTCCGCTTCTTTGATAGCCACTTCGAACGCCACCGGAAGCAGATAGAAAGGGTGGTTTACGCCACTACACCAAAACCCCCGCAATAGCCGCCGTAAGGAAACTAGCGATAGTGCCGCCGATCAGGGCTTTGATGCCCAGTTCGGTCAGGGCGGTGCGCTGGCCGGGGGCGATGGCGCCGATACCGCCGATCTGTATGCCGATAGAGGCAAAGTTGGCGAAACCACAAAGGGCGTAGGTGGAAATGATCAGGGACTTGAAGCCCATGGCATTTTCCAGCTTCTGCAGTTCAGCATAAGCGAAAAATTCGTTGAGCGTGGTTTTCAGGCCCAGCAATTGCCCCACCAGCAGGATGTCCTTGGAGGGAACGCCAAGCACCCAGGCAAAAGGAGCAAAGAGAAGCCCCAATACATACTGCATATTGAATCCTTCAAAACGCCCTGCTGTCTTTTCGACAACGTACCCGTTGAGCCCGGTCCAACTGCCGACCCAGTGTTCGAGCAGGTAGTTGAGCATGGAAATAAAAGCGGTAAAAACGAGCAACATGGCCCCCACATTGACGGCCAGTTTCAAACCATCGGTCGTACCCCGGGAGATAGCGTCGAGCAGGTTGTTGCCCACATCCTGGCGAGGGATATCCAGCTTCTGATGCTCCATATCGATCTCCCGGGTTTCGGGAAAGAGCATTTTGGCAGCGACAATGGCGGCCGGCGCAGAGATGATGGAGGCCGTGAGGAGGTGCGTAGCGAACATTTGCCGCGATACCGGGTCTTCTCCACCCAGGAAGCCCACGTAGGCGGCGAATACTCCTCCGGCGATAGTGGCCATGCCGCCCGTCATCAGGCACAGGATCTCTGAGCGGGACATGCTTTCCAGGTAAGGTTTGATGACCAGCGGCGCCTCGGTTTGCCCGATAAACACATTAGCCGCCGCCGCCAGGCTTTCCGCGCCCGTCAGTTTCATGGTGCGCGTCATCACCCAGGCAAAGCCCTTGATAATCAATTGCAAAATCCCCAGATAGTAAAGCACGGACGATAGCGCCGAAAAGAATATGATAGTAGGTAAAACTTTAAAGGCGAAAATGTATCCCACCGTCACCAGCGCGCCGCTGCCATCGGTCACTTGGGTGACGCTTGGCCAGGAGCCGAGCACGAAGTTGGCGCCGGCTTCCGTAAAGTCGAGCACTACAACAAAGAAACTCGCGATGACGTCAAAAATTTTCTTGATTAATGGGACCCTCAGAATGGCAATGGCAAGGATAAACTGCATGGTCATACCCATTCCTACCAGCCGCCAGTTGATGGCGCGCCGGTTGTTGCTTAGCAGATAGCAGACGCCTAACATTACAACAATGCCCAGAAGGCCGCGCAAAAGGCCTGTAAAAAACTCCATGGTTTTCCAATTTTGTCAGTGAACGTCCAAATGTAGTAAACTTTTACGGGTTGAGGAGGGCTGAAAAGGCATCGGCTTCCCTTTTCTTAAAATTCCAATTATTCGGAAAACTGAACTAAATTTGTGCAAACCAGCAGCGGGCATTATGAAATCACTGATCGTTGGCATTTCCGGAGGTAGCGGCTCCGGTAAAACCACCTTCATTCGAAAACTACGCGAACGATTTTCGAATGAAGAACTCTGCATCATTTCTCAGGACGATTACTATCGGCCGCGCGAGGAACAATATTGCGATGAAGAGGGTATCCGCAATTTTGACTTGCCGCATTCTATTGATAAAAAGGCTTTTGTCAAAGACATCAAAAGGCTGATCCGGGGAGAGGTGGTCCACCGCCAGGAATACACCTTCAACAATGAGAAGGCTATTGCCAATATGCTTTCTTTCGAACCGGCGCCTATTATCCTGGTAGAGGGCATCTTCGTTTTCCACTTCAAGAAAGTTCGCGACCTGTTGAGCCTGAAGGTTTTCCTGCATGCTAAGGAAAATCTCAAGGTGATCCGGCGGATCAAGCGCGACCAGCTAGAGCGCAATTACCCCATTGAAGATGTGCTGTACCGCTATGAGCACCATGTGTTGCCCACCTTCGAACGCTACATCAAACCCTATATGGATGAGGCCGACCTGGTGATCAACAATAACCAGCAATTCGACTGGGGACTGGAAGTCTTATCAGGGTATATGCATACTTACCTGCGCCAATTGGCGGGCTTGCAGCCAGGTGATATGGAGGATATCGGGGAGGCGTTTCCGGGGGCCCCTGGCATGGAAAGGAATGATTAGATAGGGGATTGGCTTGCCCGTTCCATCTCTGCCTCCCTGCCCCAAGGGGACTGGATGCACATCGGAAGCCTGGAATCGATAGTATCCGCTGCCCCGATAGGGGGACAGCATCTTTTCTGGCCCGAATTCGGGCCAGAAAAGAGTGTCTATAGCATCGCTAAACAGATACCCGCTTGCAAGCGGGCCAAAAGGAGTATCAATCGGTATCGTATCGGCGGCAAACCGTTTTATTGCACCTTCACCAGCCGGATCGTTTCGACTAATTGGCCATCTACCATCAGCCGGGCCAGATAGGCGCCTCCGGGGAGTTCTGCGCCCAGGCCAATTTGTCCGCTGCTATCCAGCAGCTCAAAACGCTGCACTTCCTGTCCGAAGGTATTATAAACCTGCAAGGTTGCCTGTCCGAAAGCCTTCTCCAATTCGTAAGAAATTGTAGATTGGCTCTGGAAAGGGTTGGGGAATGCGCTGAGGCGGGCATTGAATACGGCTTCCTCCGTACCGGTGGTTCCCATATCTTCCACCAGAATCTGGTCAACTCCAGCTTCCACGAGATGGCCGCTTTGCGGCAGGTCGGAGGTTTCGAAGATCAGTTGCACCTGATCCGTAAGGGTTATAAAGTCTGCCAGGTGTATCTCGCCGGTAGGGCGCCACAGGCTTTGAGACTGGGTGATGTTGAGCAGTTCCACTTCCTCTGTGCCGTTGGTAACCCGAATGGATAGAGCGTCATTAGGCTGTCCGTTGCCGCCGCCATTATAGAACCAGTAGCGGCCGGTGAAAACCGGGTCAATATAACTGCTCAGTTCCATCACCGGGGAAGTGAGGGTAACGGCGCCGTTGTCGACATCGTCATCACCAACGCCGCCGCCGCCATTGCCAGTAACATAGCAGTCCGTCCCCAGGTCATTAGGGGCGTCAAATTCCGGGTTCACCGGGGTATTGTTGTTGAAAGTGCCGATGGGCTCGGCCCGTACCCAGAAGCCTGATGTAGCCCCTTCTGAGTTAGTGGCCCAGCCCTGGTCAAAAATGAAATCGTCCTGATAGCCTTTTTCCAGTTCGATGGTCAGGCTGGTGTTACCGGAGAGTGCAATATTCTCTACCGCCCCATGGCGATACCCCCACTTTCCGGCATAAACATCGTAGTTGCCTGCAATAACAGAGCCGAAGGTGAAATTTCCGCTAGCGTCAGCGATAGTGTTGTAGGAAATCACTTCCCCCTGGGCAACTACCAATGCACCCGGAACAGGCTGTCCGTTGCCGTCCTGAATGGCTTGCCCGGTGATCGCATAGGAAATCAAAGGCGCGAGTTCTACCTCCAGTTCGGTCAGTACACCATTTTCCAGCAATACCTCAAGTATTTTGTTCTGGTAACCTGGCTTGGAAAATTCCACTTCAAAAGCGCCGCTCAGCACCTGGCCGGTTTCGAATTTGCCAAATGCATCGGTAACGCCCTGATTAGGTTGGCTGGAATTGATAGCTACTTGTACATCTTTGAGTAATTCGCCTGTGATAGAATCGCGGACGATACCTTCCAACCAGCAGGCTCGCTTGAAGGTTGGCTTCAATACGTAAAGGCCATTACCGATATCCGACACCAACACCGTTTGGGATGGCAGGAAAGGGTAAAGCCCCCAGGCGCCGTCGAAACCGCCATTGCCGCCCAGCCAGGTGTCGTAATTCCCAACTTCAATGAGGTTGGTGGGGCGGGAAGCGTCCACGACGCGGCCTCCATCGGTGTAATAAGAGATGAGCAGGTAGTTATCCCAAACGTGCACGTTGTGCGGAATTACGTTTTGCCCTATTGTGGCGATCGGTTTGTACCGGTCCAGTTCCACGATATTATTCAGATCAGTGATATCATAGGCTGCCACCCAGGCATTGGCGACTTCGTCGGTCGTAAAAGCCACCGTTTCTTCTTCATTTACCCAAATATTGTGGGTAAAGCTGGAAGGCGTCGGCTGCGTGGCCAGCAGCTGGATGTTTTGCTTGTCCGTAACATCATAGATCGCCATATGGCCGGCGTAGATCTCTGAGGAGTACATGTGGTTGCTAACCGTGTATACATCGTGGGCGTATACCGGCGGCGCCGCCGATACGAATTCCGGTTCACCGGTGGCCGTATCCACATTCAGGATCAACATGCCGCCATTGTTGAGGTTGCAGCCTGCCAGGTAGCAATAGCCGTATTCGTCAATGTACAGGTTGTGGCAGGAAGACAAGGCCCCCAGGTTGGGAAGGGTGGGCGTCCATTCAATATAGGATACGCTGTTGGGCAGGCCGGAGAGGTCAATCACCAACAAGCCGTTGCTGGTTTCGTTAGTCACATAGGCAAAATGGCCCCAGGTTTTCAGGTCGCGCCAGATGGAGTTCGGGCCGGGGACAAAAGCGACCTCATGGGCATCGGCAGGGTCTTCGAGGCTGACGATGGAAACACCGTTCCGAAGGCCAACCAGGCCATATTCGATGCCGGTTTCCGGGTCTGCCCAACCCCAGACATCGCTGAGGTCAACGTTGTATTGCACTTCCGATAATAAGGACATATTCAGTTGTGCAATGCCAAAATAGTAAGTAGCCGAAAAAAAGAACAGTAAGAGTGCTTTTTTCATAAAATCTGTTGAATGAATTCAGTGAAGAAAATTTTTGGCGGGGTTTTTAAGAAGCTGTTTGAATTTGGTTTTTAGAATTTATTATAGGCTATTTTTTCGTCAATCAAGGCTCTTTTTGAGCCTCGTACCCATAGGTACGGGGCGAAAAAAAGCCGCAGAGTGGCGGAAAAAGAGGCATAATAAAACTGAAGGACTAAATTCAAACAGCTTCTAAGGCGCACAAATATAATAGGTTTAGGAGCATGTTGGTTGTATACTACCTTCCCACCACCGCAATTGTTAAACGGCTGACACAAGTTAGCCTTCCTTCCTCATCCCGGATGTCAATGTTCCAGACGTGTAAACGCCGGCCAATGCGAATGGGGGAGACTTTGCCCGTAACATACCCCTTGGTCACCGGCCGAAGATGGTTGGCGTTGATCTCCACCCCGACCGGCATTTCCTTCATGGGGTCTTCCACGCAAAGCATAGACGCAATACTGCCTAGTGTTTCGGCCAGCGCGACAGAAGCGCCGCCGTGCAGCAACCCCATCGGTTGTATGGTGCGCCGGTCGACCGGCATCCGGGCTTCGAGGTAATCATCGCCAAAACCGCTTAATGTAATACCAAGGTGGCTTACCAGGCTCTCTTTCGTGATCGCATCCAAGCCTTCCAGTGTGAAATCCTGCTTCCAGATCATGAATATCTTTTGAGACACTGAAAATATTATTCCTTACCTTCGGAACAAATGAATTAGTAGCCGCATGATTAAAATCTACCACAACCCCCGCTGTCGGAAAAGCCGTGAGGCTTTGGCTATCCTTGAAGATAAAGGAATAAAACCCGAAATTGTTTTATACCTCCAGGAGCCGCCCACCCGGGCAGAACTGCAAGCAGTCCTGAAAAAACTGGACATGCTGCCGTCCCAGCTCGTCCGAACAGAAGAGCCGTTGTTTAAAGACACCTACAAAGGAAAGGAACTCTCTGAGACGGAATGGTTGGACGTATTGCTGGAGTACCCCAAATTGATGCAGCGCCCTATCGTGGTCAAAGGGGACAAGGCAGTGCTGGGCCGCCCACCGGAGCAGGTGCTGGAGTTGTTGTAAATGTGAGAATGCAGGAATGCAGGAATGCGAGAATGCAGGAATGCAGGAATGCAGGAATGTGAGAATGCAGGAATGTGAGAATGCAGGAATGTGAGAATGCAGGAATGCAGGAATGCCAAGGAGTAATCAGGCTCCCGGTGGGCCACCTGTGGCCGGCTCAAGTTTTCCCCAAGCAGCAAAAGTGTAAAAACGGTTTATGAATCTTCGCCCTCTTTTGTTATTGGCCCTTTTTTCCTTGCCCATTATGGGCTGCGGCCCTTCTTCCCCTGGCCAGCAGGGCAGCCTGGAGGGGAAACTTCTGGAAGCCGTCGCATCCGGCAATGCCGCAGCAGTGGATTCCTGTCTAAACGCCGGCGCCGATGCTAATGCGCGGGATGCTTACGGCATGCCGGCTATTCTGTTGGCTGCACGGGGCGGTTATACAGGCGTTGCGGAAAGCCTGCTTCAGCATGGCGCCAGCGCCAACGACACCCGCCTCGACGCGTTTGGAAGCACTCCGCTAATGGAAGCCAGCGCACACAACGATACGGCCATGGCGCAACTGCTGCTGGCCAATGGCGCCGACGTACTGCGGCGCGACACCTTTGGCGACCCGGCCCTCAACTGGGCCGCCTACTACGGCCATATTGCCTATGCAGATGTGCTGTTGCGTCACGGCGCCAAATGGGACGTAGCCAGCCGTAACGGCACCGCCCTCGATATAGCCGCCCAGCAATGGCATCTGGAATTGCTTGACTTTTTTATTGACAAAGGCGCCGGCCCGCCGCTGGAAATGCCCGGAGCCCAGGCTTTGGTGCGCGCCGTGAAGCAGGGCCGGGCCGCCGACGCCCGTCAGTTGTTGGACACGGGCGCTTCCGCTAATCAAAAAGACGAATTGGGCACGCCGTTGCTGTTGTGGGCCGCCGCTTTGGGCCGGGAAGAGATGGTGGAATTACTGCTGGCCAATGGCGCCGATCCGGATGCATATAACCGGGCTGGATACACTGCACTGGCAGCCTCCGCCCGCTTCGGCCATGCTTCCATTGCCAGCCGCCTGCTCGACCATGGTGCAGCGCCGGATGCGGCCGGGCCTCCTTACCATACTACCCCCCTGATGTGCGCCGCCATGGGCGGCCATGCCGACATCGGGGAATTGCTCCTCAATAGTGGTGCAGCGATTGATACCCAGGACACTGGCGACGGCTTTACCGCCCTGATGCACGCCACCGCCAATGGCCATAAGGATATGGTGCGCCTGTTGATCCGCTACCGGGCCAATCCCTATATCAAATCTCAGGACGGCACCGGCCTGTACGAACTGGTCAGCTACGCTGCCGACCCGGAACTGGCTAAGATCATTGAGAACTACGTCATGATCCGCCAACAATGAACAGCAATACCATACAGGTTTTTGAACATGAATTACTCCAAATAGGGGAGGAGCGGGAAGGGGCGCCGTTTACCGAAGCCCACTACCAGGCACTGGCGCAGTTCTATCCGCAACACAATGGGAAATACTATGCCTTGCAGCCTGCAGGAGTTCGTTTCAATAGTTATGTGGGCGTGCTACAGGTGGGCCCCTTGTCTATTGAAATACTGCCTAAAGCGAGCCGTGACAGCGGAGCGCCGCCCCAACTCTGGCAGCGCTTATTGCTGGATATGTTACGGGCCTGCCGATTCCTGAAAGTAGAGCAATTGTCAGGGCCAGGGCTTCAATTAAGGCCCAATACCTTACTCGATTTTTATCTCTCTGTTTTTTTCGAAGAAACGGAACGCTTGCTTCGGCAAGGGCTGGTGAAGGATTACCGCCGGGAGGACGGCAACCTCCGGGCGTTGAAGGGCCGCCTTCTTTTTCATCGGCAGGTTCGGGAAAACCATATTCATCAGGAGCGGTTCTCCGCCGACTTCGAACGCTACACCTACGGACATTTGTTCAACCGGATTCTCGGCGCCGCGCTCCAGGCTTTGCGCCACTTTCCTCTGGGGCCTGCCCTGGAGGTGCGCCTGCAGCGCCTGCTGCGCCAGTTCCCGGAAGTAGAACCGCCAGCTGACGATGACCTAAATTGGGAACGCCTGGCTTTCGGCCGCAAAACCCATCGCTATCAGGTAGCAGTAGAGATCGCTTTGCTTCTCCTACGGAAGTACCAGCCGCAACTCCGCGCCGGCCAATACCCGCTCATCGCCCTGCTTTTCGATATGAATACTTTGTTCGAAGAGTATGTTTACCGCCAGTTGTCAAACCTGCGTTTACCCGGCCTACAGGTATACCGCCAGGCCAGCCGCCCCTTCTGGGACCGCCACTATCTTCAACCAGACATCGTTCTGGAATACGAAGGGAATCGCTATGTGCTGGATACCAAATGGAAACTGCTCCAACGCGCCAGCCCCAGCATGGCTGATTTGCGGCAGATGTACGTCTACGCCCGTTACTTTGATGCGCCCCGGGGGGTGCTGCTCTACCCCCGGGCCTACGAGCTGGCCGATACGATCCCAACCCCTTTTGCCGCCGACAGGGTAGAGGAACCCCAGCTGAGTTGCCAGGTCGTGTTTGTGGACATCATAAAGGATGGCCGCTTAAATAAAGAGATGGGGAAGGCGATTTTGGATAAGCTCGTTGCTCCGATCTCCAGATCTGAATTTTAATTCTGCATCGATTTGGAGGCCGTCGGGATCAACACAAGGTGAAAGCCATTTAACTATGCCCTACTGCTCACTGCAAGCCCTCCACCGGCACAAACAACTTCTTGAATAAGCCCGTCGAATCACTGGCAAAATAAGTATTCGGATTATAATTGGAACGGATGACGAACGGCAACTCTCGGGTGGTGTCACGATATACGGTTACTTCAAAAGGCTCCAGTATGTTGTTGCCTTTGAGAATGAGTTGCTGCTGCGGGTACTGGCCGGCTTTCAGTTCATCAAAGTCGTCGGCGAAGCTGTCTCCGGAGACATTGCGCAGGACGTTTAGGTAATCTTCCACCTTCATGGAATCCAGCACTTCGCTACCGATCTGCCAGCCGGTTGGGCTCTTCTGGAATTGGAGCGTGGTATCGGGCAGCACATAATCGAAGGCCGTTACCTCCATTTCCCGCGTCATTTTGAGGAGTTCCGTGTTGCGGAAATCGAGGAATGCCCGTCCGAAAGCCATCGTTTGCATGCCGTCGACGGCGTAGACCTCGTTTTGGCCGTTCAGGCGAATGAAGGCCGTGATCGTGCGCGCCTGCTGGTTGACATCAAAGCGGCCGATGAAAAAATCTTTCAGCAATTTACCCTTCTGGTCGTACACCTGTACATGACTCGCTTTGCCTTCTTCCACTTCATATTCCGGCCATTTTTCTTTGTCCTTGGCGGCGATATACTGGGTCCGGATCATCGATAGCCCGGCCAGGAGTGATTGAACGGAGCTGGCATTGGCCGGCACGGTGAGGTCGTTTTGGGTGGCAAACCAGCGCCCTTCTTCTTTTTTTAGTGAAAAAGGCGCCTCTTCACCCTTTGGGGCCAACTGCAGGGAGCCAACCACGGTAGAGTCCACTGATATCAGTTCGGTCTGGAATGTGCTGTCCTTCTTTCCTGAAAACAGGCGGCTCAGCCCGTAAATAGCCAATAGGGCGGCCAGAATGAGGAGTAATACCTTATTGTTCATTTTCACTGCTGTTTTTTATGTCTGGTGTGTTCGGTACAGAACGCATGTCGCACGTCAGAAGACGTTCCGACATTCCGACGTTCCGACGTTCCGACGTTCCGACGTTCCGACGTTTCGACGTTTCGACGTTTCGACGTTTCGAAGTCCCCCCTACACATACCTTTCCTGCATCCGCTTCAGCCGGATCTGCTTTTGCCGCTGCATCCGGAAAAGGCCATAGAGCAGCACCAGCAAGATCGGTAGCCCGAAGTTGAGGTATTTCAGGAAGGTGCGTTTGCCGGTGGCGTCTTCGCTCAGGTATTCCTGTTTGATGGGGCGGGTGGCGACGGCTTTGGTGCGCAATTCGATCAGGCCGGTATCATCCGAAAGCCAGTCAATACTGTTGGCCATGAGGCTGATGTTGTCGGGGTTTTGCCGCCCGCCCTGCTGGCCGGAAACAGGGAAGTCGCCATCGCCGATGACCACGATGCGGGAGTTGGCCTGGCCGGCGAGCTTGCCCTCCAGGATGCCGCCCACCGTCAGGTTGCTCATGGGGAAATCGGTATCGGACCACTGTTTATTGATGTCAAAAATAGTAGGCGCATTAACGATGCCGGATTTGACCGATGTCAGGGCTATGGGCGTAAAGTTAACTTCGTTGCCACCCAAAAACCGCAGAGGGCTGGCGAAGGTCAGCACCACCTGTTCCAGCCCTTTGGTGGCGGGGTGCTCCGGGAAATCAGTGATAACAGGCAGAAAGGGAAACTGCACCGGGGTCCGGATCGTGAAAAAGCCCTGCTGCTGCTGCACCTGAACAGTGCCACACTGGGCATCGATGACGAAGCTGTTTTCCACTTGTAATCCTTTGGTGGCCAACCATCCTTCCAGCCCGGTAGAAAGGGCAGTACCCTGAGCCGACTGAAAATCCCCCTGAACGGTGTTCAGGGCGATGAACAACTGGCCGCCGCGGCTGAGGTAGTCGTCCAGCTTGGCCAGGTGTGCGGGCGGAATAGTATCTTTTGGCGCTACAATAGCTATGGCCCGGAAGCGATCCGGAATACTGGGCTCGGCCTCCAGGTCAATGTTCTCAACACTATACAGCACGTTCAATTCCTCCATCACCTGTCCTAACTCGGCCATACCTGGCTCGCCATGGCCCTGCACCAGGCCCACCGAGGGTTTGTCTTTTACGGCCAGCTTTTTGATGGTGGTGGTCAGGTCATATTCTATCGGGGCCCCCGGAGGCAGGAAGGGTAATATTTCCTGCTGGCCGCCTGAACGAACGATGGCGCCGAGAAAGGCCTGCTGTTGTTTAGACTGGTCCTTCTCCCGCACATTGATCATGACGGGTTGGATACCGGCCTGAAGGGCCTCCTGCTTCTGGGCATCTTCCTTGGGATCGACAAACTGATAATCTATTTTGCCTTTGGAAAGGTTGACATACTCCACCAGCATCTCCTGGAAATCCCGCTTGGCTTTCTCAATATTTGGCGGCATATTCTCCGAAAAATAAGCCGTTACGGTGATGGCCTGATCGAGGTTGCGCAGGATATCCTTCGTTGGTTTGCTTAGAGTGTACTGGCCGTTCTCTGTCAGGTCCACGCGGTAGTTGAGCCGCTGGGAGATCAGGTTGGCCACTACAATGATGGCGATAACGAGCAGTATGGAAACAAGCGTCTTATTTTTCATCGTTTCTTAGCTTCTTTTCGAGATGATCAATTCCGACAGGCCCAGTCCCAGAACGATAATGGAGGCAAAATACACCAGGTCCTTAGTGTCGATAACGCCGCGTTGAATAGAATCAAAATGGTAGCGCAGGCTCATGTTCTCCAAAAGGTTACTGAACCAGCCCTGTCCGTTTCCGGCCATTACCTCAAAGAGGATGTGGAATAATACGCCGATGAGGATGGCCAATAGAAAAGCGACGATCTGATTGCTGGTCACACTGCTGGAGAAGAGCCCGATGCTGATGTAGGCCGCGCTCATGAGCAGTAGCCCCAGGTATCCGCATAAGGTGGCGCCATGGTCAATATCGCCCAGTTTGGCCACCGTAAAGTAGTAGGGCAGGGTAAAGGCCAGCGCAATGCACACCATCAGAAAGCAGGCCAGAAATTTGCCAATGATGAGTTGCCGGTCAGTTACATCCTTGGTGAGCAACAACTCAATGGTGCCCGTTTTGCGCTCTTCGGCGATCTGCCGCATGGTCAGCGCCGGCACGAAGAAGAAAAGGGTCCAGTAGGCGATTCCAAAGAAAGCCTGCAGGTCGGCCTGTTTGCGAAAGAAAATATCGCTGCTCCCGATCAACTCGAATGGATCCCAGGTGAACAAACCGCTTAACCCCAGGAAGGCAATGAGGATCACATAGGCGATCAGCGAATCGAAAAAGGAACCGAGCTCTTTTTTGGTAATAACCCAAATCGGATTCATATGGTAATCTTTTTAAAATCATCGGAAATTACTCCCTCCCCAAACACCCAAACACTCAAACACTTCATTTCCCCTACAACGTCAGGTTCCGGAAGATATCCTCCAACCGGGTCTCGTAAGGGATCATTTCCAGTAATACCCATTTGTTGCGCACACAGAGCTCGAATGTGGCCTGATTGGACAATTGTTCCGGCACGCTTTGAAGTTCGAACCGCTGGTTGTCAGCGTCCAGAATATCGACAGAAGCGATGGTGGGTAAGCCTTGTAAGCGCTCGAAGATGGTATCAGTGTCGGCGCCACTGATGCGGACGCGCAGCACCTGCTGGCCCTGGGCCTGCTTGCGCAGCACATCGGCGGTACCGTCGGCCACGATCTTGCCCTGGTTGATGATCAGGATCCGGTCGCAGGTGGCTTCTACTTCCGGAAGGATATGAGTGCTGAGAATTACCGTTTTTTCTTTCCCCAGTTTGCGGATCAGTTCCCGGATCTCGACGATCTGGTTGGGGTCTAGGCCGGTGGTGGGCTCGTCTAGAATCAGGATCTCCGGGTCGTGGATCATCGCCTGGGCCAGGCCTACCCGCTGGCGGTATCCTTTGGAAAGCTCACGGATGCGCTTATGCTTTTCCACATCGAGGCCACAGACACGGACCATTTCCCGCACGCGCCCGGGCATCTCGGGTTTGGGGACGCCCTGCAGCGCCGCGCAAAATTCCAGGTAGTCGATCACCGGCATATCCGTGTACAGTGGGTTGTGTTCGGGCAGGTAACCGATGTGCTTCTTAATGTGGCGCTCGTTGGCCGGTTGGCCTCCGATGAAGATATCCCCTTCGTCCTTATCGAGGTAGCTGGTGATCATTTTCATGGTGGTGGTTTTTCCCGCTCCGTTGGGGCCGAGAAACCCAACGATCTCACCTGTTTTTACCTCAAAAGAGATGTGGTCAACGGCTTTTTGTACACCGTAGCTTTTGCTTAGGTTCTGTATCTTGATATCCATAATCGGGTTTGCACTTGGGCTCTTTTTGTCGAACCATGTTCGGGCCCAAATTTATAATATTGTCGGAAAAATCAGAAAATATAGCGGGTAAACTGCCGAAAAGACTTCAGATGTTATTATAGGCCATCCGGTTTGTAAACCGATCCAAATCTAGTAATTTTGCCCGGCTCAAAGCAGAATTATAAAACTTCTGATTCATTCATTAAGAGCGTGTACAAATTTCAGCCCGAAGGATGAAATTTATATACGCCCTAAATCCCTGGCATTATGATACGTGTAATGATTGCATTTACATTGGCTTTAATTCTTTTCTCCTGTGGCCAAAGCGGAACATCTTCCGCTGACAGCGGTGCGTTTGACACTACGGGCTATCAAATGGAGGATATGCCCGGCCCTGGCAACCAACGGGCGATCAAGCGGGATGCTAACGGAGATATGATGGAGGAAGGCATGCTGCACAACGGTTTACAGGAAGGGGAATGGATCTCCTATCACCCCTCTTCTCCCTTTCCGGCTAAGATCATCAGTTATGTCGGAGGCGTCTACAACGGGCCATATATGGAATTCAACGAACACGGGCAGTTGTCGCTTCGGGCTACCTATAAAGACAACAAATTGGATGGGCGCTGGGGTAAGTATAGCTTCGGGCGGCCCGAGAAAGAGGCCTACTATAAAAATGGCGAGCTCGACGGCGTTTATTGCGAATATGATGGCCGTAGTGGCAAAATCCAGAAAGAAGTGCACTATAAAAATGGCAAACAAGACGGCAAGTATCGCTACTACAACGAGGAAGGAAAAATAACCCTGGAGTATGACTATCGGGATGGCGAAAGAGTAGGAGGAGGCATCATCGAGGAGAATGCAGCCGGCCAGTAAAGCCGCTACGAATTTTGCAATTCCCTTATTGACGGTTGTTTCAGGTACTCTTTCGGGGTAAGCCCGGTAGCCTCTTTGAACACTTTGTAGAAAGTGGATTTGTTTTTAAATCCGCACTGCAGGGCGATGCCGTATAAGGTCAGG
Source organism: Lewinellaceae bacterium (assembly GCA_020636215.1). Lineage (GTDB taxonomy): Bacteria > Bacteroidota > Bacteroidia > Chitinophagales > Saprospiraceae > JACJYE01. Next base: position 212,812 of record JACJYG010000011.1, on the reverse strand, counting down.
TTTTTAAATTCCTTGCTGGCAATCTTTGCCTTTGCGTCTTTGATCCGGTATTTGTTGACAAATTGCTGGAAATTCATCCCTGCATGGTGATTGACAACCTGGGAAAGGTATTTGGTATTGGTGTGCAGCCGGTCGGCCATATCTTTCAGCGATAAGCCCGGGTCCAGGTATAGCTTTTCTTTGTCGAGCAGGTTCTTGAGGCGGAAGTACAATTTAATCTCCTCGGCCCCTTTCAGGCTGCTGGAACTGTACTTCTCATTCAGGCTTAACAGCGGAACAACAGCCTCATCGGTTTCATCTCCATCAATCTCAAATGCAATGAAATTCGTCAGTTCCTGCTGCTGGTCAAAAACGGGGTGGATGACCAGTTTGCAGCAATATGCTTCCCCGGTTTTGCGGTAATTAAGAATCTCCTCCTTGATCGGGACCTGGTTTTCCAGCCCCTTTCTAATCCGGGCAATAACGTCCCGGTCGGTTCCGGCCCCCTGCAAGATGCTGCCTGGTTTTTTCCCAATCACTTCAGTAAGGGTATAACCGGTAATAGTGGTAAAATCCTCATTCACCCAAAGAATGCGTCGGCTGGCGTCGGTCAATATTACGGCGATGTTTGGAACCATAGCAATGCGGTTGTTTCCTTTGTTTAACAATTATTGGCTATCGGGCGCCAAATATTAAACAAATCTAAGGTGTTGATTATCATTAAGTAAAGTGCGGTTTTTTGATCATTTTTCAAAGGTAATCCGTTTTTTTTGGCGAAGGATTGACAATTGTCAATACCGGCCGTTATTAAAGCAGCTGTTCCCAAGGATTTGAAGCAGGAATTGGTATATTTGGGCAGTGTACTGTTTTGAAAAACCATAACTATAATGCGGCTTTAGATGGATAGCCAACTTGATGATCAATTGTTGGGCCTTTGGCAGGAAGAAAAATGGAATATCTACCGGAATGCGCTGCCATTGGATCAGCGGCGGGCCGATATTACAACGATCGAAGGAGATTTTGCTTTTTCCCTCGTCGAGCACCTGCTCAGTGGGTTGCCTTTTCAGATGGCCGTGAAGCCATCCCATGATGCTTCACAGCGTTTGCAGTCGCTTTATTTTGAATCCCGAACCAGTGAACGCATCGGTGGGGCATTTCCCTTTGCAGTGGGCTTCCCACTCTACGTGGCCCTGGACAAGCAGGGAGAGCCGGTGGTGGCGCCTGTTTACCTCTGGAGCCTTACCCTCGAACCAGGGGCGAAGCCTGCCGATGGCTGGGCCATTTCCCGCCGGCCTTTTCAACAAGCTACATACAATCATTTTCTGGCGGCTTACTGGCAGGCTGCCTTTGGCATTGATTTGAAGGATGCCTTGGCCGAAGGCTGTCGACAGGGAGCTCCCTCTGCTGCTGAGCTGACCGCTTTGGGGGATAAGCTTGAGGCAACCCTGGGAGTGGATGCAGGTGGTGGACAGATCGCCCTGGCAGCAGCGCCTTCCCTTCAGGCAATTAACCTGTCGGCCGGCAACGGCCGGCTCGTTTGGGCTGGCGTATTGGGCGTTTTTCAGCCACACCAGCACCTTTTTTCCACCGTGGAAATATCCGGCGAAAAGGAAGCAGATGCCCCATTGCTGCATTCGTTTGGCCTGTTGCCGCTCGACTCCTTTCAGGCCAGCGCCGCAACACTGGCCCGTCAGCATCCCCATACCCTGATCGTGGGGCCTGCTGGCACCGGAAAATCTCATCTGGGTATCCACCTGTTGATCAATGGCTTGTCTAATGGCCTTCGGTGTCTGGTCGTCTCTCCCCGGGTGGGCGCCCTTCGGCAATTCCAGCAGAAGCTGGAGCAACTGGGCCTCGGCCGGCTTTCTTTCCTGTTGAGGGATGTTAACCTGGATATGGGGCTTTTTCTGGAGGTCCTGCGGGCTTCGGCCAATGCTAAAGCTCCGGAAGTGCCTGCCGTTGGAGCCGAATACCAAATCCTCGCCAACCGCCTGGAGCGCTTGAAGGAAAAACTGGACGCCAGCTATCAGGCCTCCCGAAAAGAAACTTTTGGAGGCCATAGTTGGACGGCTATTGTCGGCCGTTACCTGAAAAGTATCCGGAAGGAAGGCAAGGAAGTGTTATCGACTCAGCTCAATGCTCAGGATTACCAATTTACCGAGGATGGCTATGAGGAGATGAGTCAGGCCATTGCTTCCTGCCAGCGCCTCTTCGACAAGTCCGGCACCCTTCGAAGCCCGCTCAACAACCTCCATCCCGGGATTTTTCTGCGGATGGAAAAAGCGGAAGCCTGCGAATTTGTAAAGGAAAAAACGGAAGATTTGCTGGAGAGGGCCCTGCGCCTCCAACATTGGTATGTCAACCGCATCAATACTTATTCCGACTTGCTCGCCAGCCATTATGAACAATATTATCAAAGCTTTGCCCGGCGCCTTTCTCTGCTGCAGGACGAGATAGCGGAGTGCCAGGGCCGTTTTGGCGCCTCCTTTGAAACCGCCGGCCTTGGTGGATTGCGCTTCAGGAGTGTCTTCTCCGGAAAATCAAAGGAGATTCTGGCTGCCCGACAGCAAATTGCTGCCGCCTATGAACGCTTGCTGGCCGATTTTACACTGAATCCTTATTTTGATTTTTCATTTGCCGATGCCGATGGTGGTGCGGCCTTACCACAGGTAAAGGATAACCTGGCGCGTTTCAGCCAGGCGCTGCAACGCTGGCATACCGGGCTGCGCGAGGCCGTGCAGGAAGAGGTCCAACGCCTCAGCCCTAAAACCACCCTGCCTGTCCTGAATTTCAGCGAACAGGTTGTTGAAATGGAGAGCGGGTTGGAAGGCTTGCTCGACCAGGCCAACGAAAGCGGGTTGTACCATCTTCCGGTTCACAATAAAATGCTGACTATTCCCCGGCAACAGCGGCTGTTGGATGAGCTGATCGAGCAATTGGAAATAACTCGCCGTTCCCTGCCGGAATTCGATGATTTTTACGATTGGCAACACAATTGGCTTCAACTCAATGAGCAGGCTCGCCGCCTGGTGAAAGCTCTGATCAAATTGCGCCCTCAAAATTGGCAGGCCGCTTTCGATAGTTGGTTTCTCGAGAATTGCCTCAGCCAGCATTACCAGGCAGTGCTCCCTCCTGAGGCGGATACGCTTCCCAAGCTTTATCAGGCTTACGAACAGATGAGCGAGCTGATGCTGCCCCGCTTGCTACAGGATTGGCATGCCCGCAAAGAAGGGGCTTTGCGGCAAATGCGCCGCAGCGGCAAAGAAATAGCTCAATGGTTGGCCGGGAAAAAACCATCGGACACCCTGAAGGAGTGGAAAAACCTTTTTACCTCTGGCGCCGACGGTGTTGTCCAGGCGATGCCCGCCTTGCTGGTTACGCCGCATTTGGCCGGCGAATTGTTTTCAGGATCGGCGCCATTGTTCGATTGGGTGCTGGTAGATGAGGCCGCCAGCTTGCTGCCTCAGGAAGCCAGGAATTTAATGGGTCTCGGTAGAAAAATTATTTTCCTCGGCGCCAACACCGGTATCGATGGCGCTTCCGAACCGGCTGTATACAATTGGTTGGAATCGGCCGGCGCAAAGCGGTTCAGCCTTCACCAGCCCCATCAGTTATATCCCATCCACCTGCTTCAACCGGAAAGCTTTCCTCCGCCTCAGCCCGATGGGCCGGAAAGAGTGAGTTTCGAACAGGCCGACGGGCTGTATGATGAACAAACCGAAACGAATGATGAAGAAGCATTGCGCATCATCGGCCTGTTGAACCGAATTGAAAAGACCCCGCAACGAACTTTTCCCTCTGTGGGGATTGCCTGCTTTACCAAGGGGCAACGCGACTTAATAGCCTCCTATCTCCTGAATATCAAACAGCGCCGCTCCACCGGTGTGGAGATGATCCAGCAATTGGAGCGCAACGGACTGGCTGTCTTTCAATTGGAAGAGCTGGCAGGCCTTCATTTTGATGTGCTCATCGTTTCGGGAACATTTGGCCCCATTGGGCTTCAGGGCGGCCTTACCGCCCATTTGCATCGTCTTTCGGAGTCGGGTGGGCTGGCGCAAATGCTATTACTGATGAGCCGGGCTGAAAAGAAAATACTGATCGTCAATTCCATACCACCGGATCAGCTTTATAAGATGGCCGGTCGGGTGGAAGATAAGGCGACATGGTTGTTGGGGGCCTATTTCCTTGCTGCCTGGGCAGCCAGTCTCGGCAATTGGAGCGCACTGGGCCGATTGAAGGAACAGCTTCCCGGATGGGCATTGCCTTCGGCGCCATATCCTCAGCCGATAGACTTTTTTGAGGAGGTTGAACAGCACCTGCGGCCATACGTTGGGCCGGGGCGCTTTCAATGGAACCCGAGCCCGGAAAGCGCCATTGCTCCGCTACGGGTGCAGGCGGTCAACAGTTGGGAGGTATCCCACTATATCGCTCCGGAGGGCTTCCTCGCTCATACGCCTTCTACGGATTATGGCTGGGAATACGAACAGCAAAAGAGATTGGAAGCGCTGGGCTACCGGCCTCTTCCGGCCTGGTCTGCCGAATGGTGGCGTAACCCAGGACGGGAAGCCAAGCGTTTGGCAAGCCTGATTATCCGCCAGGAGCAACAATTGCCCGATGAAGAAGAATAAACCGCCTTTAAGCCGGCAGGAATGACCGTTGAAGAACTACGTAATGACGCCCGTTATGAATGCTGGTTAACACTCCGGCACCACGAAATACTGCCTTTTGTCCAAGAGGAGTTCTCTCAGCATAGCCCTCTGCTCCGTTTTTATATCTATTTGAACGTTTTGTTGCTTGTGCTGATGATAGGATTGGGAGCCTGGCAGGCCTACCAGGGAATGATCACTGTCGGGAAAATTATCCAATATAGTAGCTTGGGCATGGTGCTGGTGCTGACACTGCTGGTGCCGGTTCATGAAGGCATCCATGGCCTGGCCTATAAACTCATTGGTGCGCCGAAAGTGAAATTTGGCAGTGATATCCGAAAGTTTATCTTCTATGCCATGGCCGACCACTTTGTTGTTGGGCCCGGCCATTTCCGCTTTGTCGCCCTGGCGCCTTTCGGAATAATCAATTTTTTTGCCTTTTTTGCTCTTTTTTTTGTGTCTCTTCCATATCAATGGCTCCTGCTGGGCGTTCTTCTCATGCACATTGGGGCGTGCGCCGGTGATTTTGCCATGTTGAGTTTTTTCTATCGGCATCGTAGGGAGGAAGTTTACACTTACGATGATGTGGCCGGCCAGGTATCCTACTTTTACCGACTGCGGCAGGCCTGAAGCAAACTGCAACTTTCGGCTTTGGAAGGGAACAAAAGGCCTGATTTATTGGTAAAACAATTAGTGCCCACCGCATTCCCCTTTTTGTATCAGGGTTTTTCAACCAGCTATTGCTTATGAACCGAGGAGTATGGATCGCTGTTTTCCTGGCTTTACTTGTTTCGGCCTGCCACCGGGAACAAGAGGCGGTTCCTATACTTCTTCCCGGGCGGGCGCCTTTCCTGCAGGGAAACCTGGCGGCAGTGGACGCCCGCATCCGTCAGATGAGCCTGGAGGAAAAACTGGGGCAGTTCATTATTCTTTCTGGAAAAGGGGAGCCGGACAGGGAGCTTTACCAATGGGTGAAAACCGGAAAAATCGGAGGCTTACAGTGGCAGGGCCTTCCGGTAGCGCGGTTTATCCGCTTGCGGGACAGCTTAGAAGACGTGGCGCCTCAGCCACTTTTTATTGCGGCCCCGGGGGGAGTGTTGATGAATAACGCTTTCTCCGATGCCTTGCCTTTACCTGGCTGGTACGCCCTGCAGGCCGTGCCATCGGATAGCCTGCGCCATACCTTGGCCAATACCCTGATTGAACAGGCCGTTGCCTTGAAAATAAACTACCTGCCGTCTCCCTTCCTGAACCTTTGGGAGCAACGCACCAACCAATTACAGCTTCCACTCAACGAGTATGCTCAGGCCATCAACCGGCTCAACGAACTCCATATTTTAAGCATGGCCGAGGCTTTTTCGGCTATTCCGCTGATCAGAGGGGATACCTCGGCGGCTCAGGATAGTATGCTCGATGCTTTCCGCCATTTGGTGGCGGCCGGCTTGTCAGGCTTCCGGATCGATGGCGCCCTATACAATTCCCCTACCGTTACCTCCCGGCAGATCAACCGTTTCTTTCGGGACGAACTGCAATTCGGAGGGCTATTGGTTGCGGAGATGCAGGACCCATCTCAACTCGATAAGATCTTTGATTCTGGTGTCGACCTGATTATTGTGCCTTCCAGGCCCGGCTTCGTGCTGGATTACCTGAAAGCTGCTTTTCGAAAGGGCGCCTACCGGGAGGAGGAACTGAATAGCAGGCTTCGCCGTATCCTTTTGGCGCGGGAATGGGCCGCCGCCCCGCTCCGGGAAGCGCCATTTGGGGGGGCGGAAAATCGTTCGATGCGCGTTTTGCCGGCATCCATAGGTATCCCCGGCGAACCGGCCGACAGTATGAACTTTGCTTATCCTGATGATTTTGGCCTGGCTTCCTATTTTGAGGATAACCGTTGGCGATATTGGCAGCGCCGTCTGTTCGAGCAGTCTCTCGTGCTGGCTGCCAACCCCGGTGGCCTTCTGCCCCTAAAGGAATTGGAAGGGCGTCCATTCCAAATACTACATTTAGGAACAGATAACGGCCGTTTCTTCGATGAGGCATTTGGGAATTACGCCGCCTATGAAAGCCGGTCTGCATTGCTTGAACTCCGCCTGGATGGCGTCGGGCCGGGAAAAACGCAATTGGTGGTGCTGCACGGGATTCCCCTGGACAGCACTATGGCGGATACCCTGCGCAGCGTAGCCCGGCGGTCGGCATTGATCCTGGTCAACCTGGGCAGGCCGGATAATCTAGCACTACTGGATACCAACCTGGTGGTTGTCCAGGCTTTTTCTGAAGAGGAATCAGCGCAAGCGTTGGCTGCTCAGTTGATATTCGGGGGCATTCCCGCGCAGGGAAAGTTGCCTTTTACACTCAATCCCAGCTTCCAAAGAGGGCAGGGAGTCGAAACACAGCAAATCAGGCTTTGTTATGGCATTCCGGAGCAAAGGGGTGTTGCCCCTGAAAAACTAGTCAACATTGACGCAATCGTTGGAACGGCGATCGGCCAACATGTTTTCCCGGGCTGTCAGGTGTTGATTGCCAAAGGAGGGACTATCATTTACAATAAAGCATTTGGAACCCACACCTATGAAGCTCCGGAGCCCGTAAGGCATACCGACTTGTACGATGTAGCTTCGGTTACTAAAGTTGCTGCCACCACGCTGGTGGCCATGCGGCTTTTTGAAGAAGGTAAATTTGGGATCAACGACAAGCTCCGAAATCATCTCGACCTGAACCGGCGCTCCCGCTTGCGAAACCTTACGTTGCGAAAAATAATGACCCATCAATCGGGCTTGCAACCTCATCTGCCGGTTATCCCTTACCTGCTTTACCGGGATATGCATAATGCAGATTGCAGCCGCTATTTTTGCGCATCACCCAATGATACCTTTTCTGTGCAGGTTGCTAAGGATTTTTACTTTGACCATCGATACCTCGGCCTTATCCGTAGTGAAATGGAAGCGCTAACCCCTCATTCGACCCGATTCCGTTACAGCGATGTCAATTTCGCTCTGATGCAGGAATTACTGGAAAAGGAGGGTGGTGCGCCCCTCGACAGCCTGGCGCTCCGCGAATTTTACCAGCCGCTTGGATTACAGCACACGCTGTTTAACCCATTGAGCCGAATCCCGCTGGAAAATATTATACCTACCCAAAATGACAGCCGTTGGAGGCATCAATTGGTCCATGGTTATGTTCATGATGAAACGGCGGCTTTGTTTGGCGGAGTGGCCGGCCATGCGGGGCTTTTCTCTACTGCTGAAAACCTGGCAGTTATTTTCCAAATGCTGATTAATGGCGGCTCGTACGGTGGCCAGCAGTATCTCCTTCCGGAAACAATCAAGCAATTTACCAGCGCCAAATATGGCAACCACCGTGGCCTGGGTTTTGACAAGCCCAGCAAGGAAACGATCAAAAATGGGAACTTTCCCGAACAGGTGAGTGACGCAACCTTTGGCCACACCGGATTTACCGGTACCTGCGTTTGGGCCGACCCGGAAAAAGAACTGATCTATATTTTCCTTTCCAACCGCATCAACCCGGATATCAACAACCGAAAGATCTTCGAAAAACGGATCCGGGAGCGTATCCACCACGTCATCTATGACGCCCTGGATACCTACGAACCGGAAATGCCGGTACTGGCGGGAAGGTATTAGTGGGCAGGCCCTTAGAAGGCCTATCGTTTCTGTTTTTTTACCCGGCCGAGCGTAGCAAGGATTTATCCGGCTGACTAGACGGACGGACGGGCTGGTTTTTACCCGGCCGATCCCGACGGGTGTCGGGGGAGGACGGGCCTGGTTTCTGAGGCGAGGCACGTGCAGCCCAGCAGCCCCCTACCTCTCAACCCTCTCAACCCTCTCAACTTCCTCAACTTTCTCAACCCTCTCAACCCTCTCAACTTTCTCCAACCATACCATATGCTGGCGTCAAGGCATCAACCCTTCCAGCAGCCAGTCGGCCAGGTATTGCCTGTTGCTTTGGAGGATGATCCTTTGTTGGTCGAAGGTATTGCGGATGTTAGCCAGCTCGATGTACACCGATTTGACCTTAGTTTCCCTCAGCATGTGGAGGTCACGGGAGTTGACGGTGCCGTGGTATTCGCCATTGGAACGGTACTGCATGTATTTCGCCTTTAGAGAACGGTGCAGCTTAAGCGCCAGGTTGCGGCTCTCCTCACTGCCGGATTGGTGGTAAAAAAAGACGTCGGTGCGCTCGCTTTTATTTCGGGAGTCGACATGGATGATAATAGCGGTTTGGTCGGTTACCCCTGCCAGGCGGTTGCGTTCGTACAGCTCATTGATGAGGTCGGAACGTTGGAATAAGCGGGGCTTTTGCTGCCGGGGCATGTTTTTTTCGCCCCATACGACCTCATCGTAGTCGCAGTCCAGAAATTTATCGTCGCGGATGCCATCGTTGGGATCCCGGGTTATCATGTAGGCTGTGGCGCCATGCGCCACCAGGTTGCGGCAGAGGCGTAGCGCGACATCGTAAGCGTATTCGTCTTCGCAGAGGGTATAGCCGCCGCGGCGTCCCATAGCTCCCGGGTCGGGGCCGCCATGGCCGCTGACAATATAGTAGACCTTGCCCTTCAGTTTGTTGCTGGCTAAGGGCGTGAAAGCATACTTGGGGCCGAAGATAGGGAACTTGCGGTTTCCGCTGGCCTTGCCCAAGGCATTACTCTCTTCCTCAGGGGAATCGCTGACCGGTGAGGGGATGTCCAGGTCTGTTTCCGGGCAGTTCAATTCGTGGTAAGGGACCCAAAGGATTTTATCTTTCTTGAAAGAAGATTCCCGAAGTTTGCGCTCTAACATTAACTCGTTGTATTGCTGGATGCGCACCGCCGTATTCCAGTCATTAATGCCCACACTGGAACGGATAGTCTTTCCGTTGAAGGGGTATATCAGTAGTGGCAACAAATAGTCGCGCCCGACGATAAGATGACTGTTCTTTTTAAGCTTGTTAATTTCGTAGAACTGGTCAAAATTGCAGGAATGCTGGTCAAGGCCGTAGCGGCGAAGCAGGGAATAGATCCCATCTCCCGCTATTGCAGTCGCCTGGAAATAACTCGGTTCGGCGCTTGCCAGTATGGGGCTCAGCAAAAAAATGGTAAAAATCCTCAGGGTTATTGTCTTCAACATCACGTTCAATCACTGATTTTGGAATAATGGGGTGGTTGCCTATACCCAACAAAAAATTAGCCAAATCTCGCCGAAAAGATAGCCAAAATAGCGCAATTTGGCAATTGCCGGGAGCGGTGTATTATTCAAAGCGCATCCGCCTTTGCTCCGCCCAATCATTTTCCTGTTCAGGTAATTTCGGCAATTACATTATTTTTGCCCCATGAACATTTTCAAAGAGATCGGTTTTCTCCTTCACAAGGACCTCCGGCTGGAGTTTCGCAGTAGCTACGCCATTAGCGGCATATTGCTGTACGTCTTTTCCACAATTTTCATTGTCTACATTTCTTTTCGAAAAGTACAGCCTGATGTGTGGAATGCCTTGTTCTGGATCATCATCCTTTTTGCATCGGTCAGCGCGGTGGTGAAGAGTTTTGTACAGGAGAATAGCGCCCGGCAATTGTATTACTACAGCCTTGCCAATCCCGTTTCCGTTATCCTGTCTAAAATCCTGTACAACATTATACTCCTACTGTTGCTGAGCTTGCTGACCTGGCTGGGATTCAGTTTTGTGGCGGGCAACCCGGTCAAAGATACCGCCCAGTTTTTCCTGGCCTTGTTACTGGGCAGCGTTGGTTTCTCTATTACCTTCACTTTCATCTCTGCCATTTCTTCTAAAGCCGAGAACAACGCCACATTGATGGCTATCCTGAGTTTCCCCCTTATCATTCCGATTCTGCTCACGCTGATCAAGCTTTCGGCCAATGCCCTGCGCCTGATGCAGGATACCGGCGTGCAAAAAGATATTTTCATCCTCCTTTCAATCGACCTGCTGCTGGTCGGCCTGGCTATGGTGCTTTTCCCTTTCTTGTGGAAGGATTAGATAGGGGAGGAGAAGCTGAAAAGTTTAGAAGTTGATTAGGTTAAGGAGTCAAAGAATCTCCCAAGCCTTCCGGCCTGCGGCCTTCAATCTATTGTTCTCTTTCTGTCAAATTGGTATCTTGCCGCAGCAAAACACCATTGCCAACAGTTAAAATAATAAAAAAAGCATGGCCCGAAAAAATTGGTGGAAAGCCTTATCCGTCCTTTTACTCCTTTACGTTTTCATCGCCGGCCTGACGGTGCCCCTGACGCCGGGCATTACTACGGTGTCTCCCAGCAGTGTGCGTACCGGCGAGTCGTTTACGCTGGAAGCTACGGGGTACAACTCCCGCTACACGCAGGGCGGTCCAATTCGTGCCTGGCTAAAGATGGATGATGAACATGCCCTGGCGGCAGAATCGGTGGAGGTCGCCGGCGACCGTAAAGTCAAAGCTTTTTTTCGCATGCCGGAATACCTGCCGGTTGACCGGAAAGTACAGGATTTTACCCTAGTACTCGACAGCGAGGTAGATGGCGCCTCAATTTTACCCAGCGCAGTTTTCGTGACACAGGACTCCATCGACCCGGAAATGGGGCAAAAAGCCTGGACGAACAGCCCTGTAGCACAGTTACATGAGCATTGGACGATGACTTATCCTTTCCGCAATATTCTTGGGGAAACTATTCGCAATACCTATTTCCATGTGCCCATGTGGTTCGCGATGTTGTTCATTTTTATCGCTTCGGTGGTGTACAGTGTACGATACCTCCGGAAGGGAGATCTGGGCAATGATAACAAAGCGGAAGCTTATACCCGCGTGGGAATTCTCTTTGGGCTGATGGGCCTGGGCACCGGCGCCATCTGGGCCAAAAACACCTGGGGCGCTTACTGGAGTGGTGATGTCAAACAAAATATGACGGCCATTGCCCTTCTGATTTACTTTGCCTATTTCGTACTGCGCGCCGTGTTTGAAGATCCGGAAAAAAAAGCGCGCATCTCTGCCGTATACAACATCTTCGCTTTTTCCACCCTCATCCCGCTCATTTACGTTATCCCTCGCCTGACGGACAGCCTTCACCCCGGCTCGGGCGGCAACCCTGCCTTTGGCTCCCAGGACCTGGATAACACCATGCGAATGGTTTTCTACCCGGCAGTTATCGGCTGGACCCTCCTCGGCTTCTGGATCGCAAACCTGCTTTACCGGATGGAAAAGATCCAGCTGTGGTTGATGGAACGATAAGATAGCATTACCCCTTGGGGACACTGTTCAGGGGTTAAGGAAGGTTTATAAAAGTGTAGTTTCGTCTTGCCCCTCTGTCTATCCAACGGGAGACATTCCGAATTCGGCCTGGGGCTTTCCAGTCTACCGGCCGATCAGCGAATATCTTGGTTTCGATACAGAAAGCTTATTCAGGGAGATAGAAAGGCCAATGCCCAGGGTCGGTTGCCCCAGCGGCGCCACATAATCCATTTGAGGTTTGAGTTGAAGGCTGAGGTCATCACTAACATCAAATGATTTAAGGTGGGCATCCACGAAAGCTTCCATAGCCTGAAGCGTGTAAATCAGGAAAAAGCCAACGTAGGAAAGCTGCGTGTTTTTGTCGTATTGGTCGCGCAGGGTGCGGAGGGTGGTGACATTATCGATGGCCGAACCGGAAAATTCGTGTTCCGCTCCCTGACGTTTGAGATCCAGTGCGGTGCGTAACCGGCGGTACCGGCTTTGGTTATAGTCGATCAGATAGCCCATACCACCCATGGCGCCGTAAACCAAGGGCACCTTCCACCAGCGTTTGTTGTACAATTGGCCGGCGCCAGGCAGTGCGAGGGAAAGAATAGCTGCTTTCTTTGGGTTGGGATAGTCGCGGCTGAACCATCCTTGTTTGTTCGGTTGAAGGGTATCCGACGCTGCTGTTGTGGCCAGCGTATCGGCCTGCTGCGCAAAAAGCCCAGGCTGGACTGCCAATAAGAACAATAGGAGAGTGAGAAGGATTTTTTCCATGCCGTTATAACGACCTAAAGGCTTGTTTTGCGATTGAAAGAGGCGGCTTTGGCTTTTTATTGGCTTTTAGGTAGTGATCTGCTATCCCGGCTTTGCTACTTCACAACTCCCAGCGCGCAATTTCCGCTGCCCCTAATCCTCCAACCGGTCCAACAGGTTATTCAATTCTTCGACGCTATTAAAAGAGAGGACGACCTGTCCCTTGCCTTCTTCTTTCATTTTAAGTTTGACGCCACTTTTAGAGCCGAAAAACTCCTGAAAGGTTTGTTCCACCCGTCGGTAGTCTTCGGGCAGGCTGTTTCCTTTGGTTTTGGCGGGTTTGCCAGGCGCCTTATAGTCGCTCACCATCTTCTCCAGGGCCCGTACGGAAAGGCCTTCAGCGATAGCCCGCTCCATGAAATGCTTTTGCATAACGAAGTCATCCAAAGACAACAGGGCTTTGGCGTGGCCGGTTGTCAGGGCCCCTTCTTTGATCTCTTCCTGGATAAAGATAGGCAGGTCGAGCAAACGGAGAAAGTTGGTGATCGTGGCGCGCTTTTTGCCGACGCGCTGGGCCAGGTCTTCGTGCCGAAGGCTGAACTCTTCGATAAGGCGCTTATAGGTGAAGGCGACTTCCATGGGGTTGAGGTTCTCCCGCTGGATGTTCTCAACCAGGGCCATCTCCATCATCTCCTGGTCGTTGGCCAGGCGAACGTAGGCTGGTATCTCGGCAAGCCCTGCCAGTTGGGAAGCTTTCCAACGCCGTTCCCCAGAGATGAGCTGATAAGCATCCGCACTGAAGCGGCGTACGGTGACTGGCTGTATCAGGCCATAGGTCTTGATGGAATCGGCCAACTCCTGAAGGGCTTCTTCATCAAAATCCTTACGCGGTTGATCGGGGTTGGAGGATATCTGGGCGATGGGAATATTCGCCACCATATGGGAAAGTTCCTTAACAACTTCCTCGGGATGATCCTGTATTTCTTCTTCGCTAATGTTAAAATAGGACAAACGGGCGCTCTTCGAAGTTCCTCGTAGGGAGTCCCGCAAGTCTGTTTTACTGATCTTTTTGCTTATTCTCTTAGCCATTACTTCTCATTCGATGATAGGCAGCCGATTAACTGGCTTCCACGCCTTTCTTAGTCTGAATACTGTCGTTGTTGTTCTTCAGGAATTCCTTGGCCAGGTTGAGGAAGTTGATGCTGCCCCGGCTGCTGGCATTGATCATCACGATCGGCAGGTGCAGGTTAGGGGCTTCCCCGAGGCGGGCATTGCGGTGAATTATGGTTTCATACACTTCTCCCTTGAACATCTGCTGGACTTCTTCCACCACGATATTGGCCAGCCGTAAGCGGCTGTCATACATAGACAGCACGATGCCTTCGATAGACAGGCCCGGGTTGAGTTTCTTTTGCACCAGTTCGATGGTCTCCCGAAGTTTGGAAAGGCCTTCCAATGCAAAGAATTCGCACTGGACCGGCACGAGAACAGAATCGGCAGACGTAAGAGCGTTGATGGTGATCAGGCCGAGGGAGGGCAGGCAATCGATGAACACATAGTCATAGTCATCCCGTACCTGGTCGACTACATCTTTGAGCAGGTACTCCCGCTTCATGCGGCTGACGAGTTCTATTTCGGCGCCTACCAGGTCAATTGTGGATGGAATGATATGTAGATTCGGAGTGTCGGTTTCGTAGATGGCGTCTATGGCGTCAAGGCCGCCGATGAGGCAGTCATAAATGGTCGTTTCAACATCCTGTGGCAGAACACCAACCCCCGATGAGGCGTTGGCCTGGGGGTCCACATCGATAATGAGGACTTTCTTTTCCAGTATGGCCAGGCTGGCCGCCAGGTTGATAGCCGTGGTAGTTTTTCCGACTCCTCCTTTCTGGTTTGCAATTGCGATAACTTTTCCCATGGCAGTTAGTTTAAAGATCGAGGCTTTCACCGATCGGCAGCAAAATTAACTCTTTTCCCTTATCCACAAAAGCCTTTTTGGCTGCCGAGTGGTCTATTTTGATGTAACCGAACGTATCGTAGTGACAACCAATGACTTTGTCACAGTCGATATAATCACAGGCAATAGCGGCATCCTCGTATCCCATGGTGAAATTGTCGCCAATAGGCAGGATGGCAAAGTCCAGTTTCGGGCAGGTTGCCGGAATGAGCTTCATGTCCATCGTCAGGGCGGTGTCGCCCGCGAAATAAAAGCAAACTTCATCGTTCCAGACTACAAAACCGCCGGGGTTGCCGCCGTATGTACCATCAGGCAGTACACTGGAATGGACCGCATTAACATATTTAACTACTCCAAAATCAAATTGTACCTTGCCGCCATGGTTCATGGGATGGCCCGGAACGCCTTTTTGCTCAAACCAGCTGATGATCTCGAAATTGGAGACGGCCTTGGCGCCAGTGTTTTTACCAATGGCTACCCCATCTGCTACGTGGTCCCCATGACCGTGGGAGATCAATAGGTAATCGGCCTTTATACTGTTGATAGCTATATCTTTCGCCAGTTCGTTAGGAGTGATAAAGGGGTCGAATACAAGGTGTTTACCTTTCGTTTCCACGCCAAAGCAGGAGTGTCCATAGTAAGTTATTCTCATCGATTTGGGTTTTGTTTTTTAAATGGACGCCTGAAGATAGGCAAACTTGATGCTTATTAGAGAAAATGAACTGAACAATTTCCTCACTTCAACTGTGTAGTATGCATCTTTTTTCATGCAAATAGTAGAATTTAAAATTACATGATCACCATAATTTCCGGAACCAATCGAAAACAGAGCGAATGCCTGCAGTTCGCAAAGCTGTACTACGACTTTCTAACCCAAAAATCAGAGGAAACAATCAAAATCCTGGCCCTGGAACAAATCCCCCACGACTGGTTTCACCCGGATATGTACGATTTTCAGTCAGAAAGCCTGCAAGAGATTCAGGATGAGTACATGCTCCCTGCCGATAAGTTTATCTATATCACCCCTGAATACAATGGCAGCTTCCCCGGCGCCCTGAAATTATTCATTGACGCTTGCTCCGTGCGGGAATATAGCCGGACGTTCAAAGGCAAAAAAGCAGCGCTGGTCGGTGTAGCGACGGGACGGGCCGGCAATCTGCGCGGGATGGACCATCTCACTGGGGTGCTACACCATGTCGGCACGCATGTTTTGCCCAATAAACTGCCCATCTCCCGTATTCGCCACCTTAAAAATGGAGCCGGCGAAGTGATCGATAAAGGGACACTGAAAGCTATAGAAAAACACGTTGAAGAGTTTCTGGAGTTTTGACGAGTGGGAGGCCTGGTGGGTGTGGTGTGTCTTGTGTGTCTTGTGTGTCTTGTGGGTCTAATGGGTCTTGTGTGTCTAATGGGGGACGAACAAGACCCACAAGACCTATTAGACGTACAAGCCCCCCGATACCCCTACCCCCTGAACCCTGCCAACCAAGCCTCCGCCATCAGATAGGATCCTGCCAGGGAAGGATGGACCCCATCCGGGCACCAATAACTAGCCGGCGCCTGTTCAAGAGCTTCTGTGAAAATGCTATGATAGGGGATAAAAACAGCCCCAAAATCTTGGGAGATCTGCCGGGCCGCTTTCCGGTAGGGAAGCAGGCCTTCGGCCCAGCGCTCATCAATGGCCGTCCCCCCTTCCACATAAAAGGGCTCACCAATAAGCAGTCGAATTTCCGGGAGTTGCTCTTTGGTGCGGCCCAGTAGCGCCCGCAGGTCTTTTTCATAGACATCCACTCCGCCTTTGTAACCGAAGGAAAGCGTATGCCAGTAATCATTCACGCCAATGAGGATGCTGAGCACGTCCGGACGAAGCTGGATGCAGTCTTCCTCCCATCTGTCGGCTAGTTGAAACACTTTGTTACCGCTGATGCCCCGATTGTAGAAATGGTATTGCTGTTCCGGATTGCGGCCCAGCATCTGCGTGACGATATGGTGTACATAACCAGCGCCCATGCCCGATGCGTCATTGGCATAGTAACGGCCTTTGTCGCGCCCGGCATCGGTGATGGAATCACCCTGGAAAAGGATCGTACCTCCATTGGGCGGAATTGGGCTGCGGCCCTTTTGGGGGTTCGCAGCGGCGACGAGTTGCGGTAGCGCCGCTAAAAGCGCTGGCGCCAGCGCTGCTTGCTTTAGAAAAGAACGGCGGGGCAGGGGAGTGGAAGGCGGCATGTTTTTCTTGTTTAAATGGCAAATGATTACATGCCATAAATATAAGAAAATGCGCTGGCTCCCAGCAATCCATTACTCCAACACGCCACAACTTCTTAATTAAACGGAATAAAAAATGGTAACCGGGCCTGCACACCTTTGGAATCCTGCAATTGCTTCAAGAAGCTATAATAAGGATAGAACTCGCCGAGCTGCGTTTTCAGCATGGCCGTGGCGCGGACGTCTTCGCCATCCATCCATTGTTCCAGGAATTGCTGGATGGGGTCTTTCACCCTGGGGTATTCCGTCAGCCGGTAATCCTTTATTTCAGCCAGGCTGGCGGCGGCGGCGATAGCCTCGTCCAGTCCCGCGATGCGGTCAACCAGCCCGATCCGGATGGCCCTTTCTCCAGTCCATACACGGCCTTGGGCAATGGCGTGCACCGAGTCGCGGCTCATGCCCCGGCCCTCAACTACCTTCTGAAGGAAATCTTCGTAGGTTTTCTCTATCTGCTTTTGGATCAGTTGGGTTTCGGCAGAGGATAATGGGTAAAATGGTGTTATGCCGGTAGAAAAAGGCCCCGTTTTCACCGAATCGAAATGGATGCCGATCTTGTCATCCAATAGCTTACTGGCATTGGGAATGGCGCCCACAACGCCTATAGAGCCAGTCAGGGTATTGGGCTCGGCAAAGATGGAATCGGCCATGGTGGAGATATAGTAGCCCCCGGAAGCGGCATAATCGCCCATACTTACCACAATGGGCTTGCCATCGGCCTTGGCCAGGCTGAGTTCCCGCCAGATGTTCTCGGAAGCCAGCACGCTGCCACCCGGTGAGTTGACGCGCAAAACGATGGCCTTCACCTTGTCGTCCTGATAAGCGGAGGAAATGTATTTGACAAATTTCTGATCGCCGATATTGCCGGGTTTACCATCGCCATCCACGATCTCTCCCTCTGCATAGATGACTGCGATCTTATCACTGACTTTATAATTTTTCTTCTCCGGTTTGGCGAGGTTGTATTCTTCAAGGGTCATCATATTGATCTTGTCATCCTTTTCCAGGCCGAGGCGCTGGCGCAGGATATCAAGAGCTTCGTCCCGATAAATTGCTTTATCGATCAGGCCCGCCTCGGCGGCTTTTTTTGGATCCATGCCTACGTACTCATCAGCCAGTTGACGCAATTGGGGTACACTTAGATTGCGGGAAGCACTGATATCGCTCAGAAATTCCGCATAAATATCTTCCAGGTATTCACGGATCTGCAGGCGGTTTTCATCACTCATCTTGTTGAGGCGGTAGGGCTCAGAAGCGCCTTTGAACTTGCCGGCATAAAAGACCTGCATCTCAACCCCGATCTTGTCGAGCATATCTTTGAAGAAGGGGATCTGAGCGGAGAAACCACGGAAATCAATCACCCCGATGGGGTAGCAGGTGAGTTCATCAGCGGAAGAGGCCAGGTAATAACCGCCCTGCGAATAGGTTTTGGAGTAGGCGACGATAAACTTGCCGCTCTCCTTGAAATCGAGCAGGCCCTGGCGCAGAACATCAGCGGTCGCCAACCCGCCGATGGACATCATCTCCGGCTCGAGGAAAATACCCTTAATATTGTCGTCCGCTTTTGCCTCTTCCAGGGTCCGGAGGATTTCCTTCAGGCCAAGCACTTTTTTTTGTTTTAGGTTGAATGGGTCGAGTTCGAGATTATTAGTCTGCTCCGGAATGGCATGGTCAAAGGTGAGATGTAAAACGGTATTGGCTTTGACTGCTTTGGGCTTCTCGGCCTGTTTGGCGATGCTGGCAACAACCAGCCCTCCAATGGCAAACAAAAGAATAAATGATAGAAAAATGCCAAGGCAGGAGGCAAGCAAAAATTTAAAAAATTGTCCCATTCTGCTGTTTCTTTGTTTGGTTACACCGGCCGGCAATTAGTTGCGCACACACCCTAACTGTCGGAAAGGCCTTAAAAGGATCAAATTTAAATGACGATCAAAGGTAAATGCTCCCTGGCTGAATTGTCTCATTTTTTAGATCAATAGATTAATTTACTGGAAAAAGGGACGGGCGCTCAGACAACGAACACGTCCGCACAGCGGCTCTGTTTACCAGAAGTATCCGGAATTTGTACTTTGGCCTGCAAAGCCTCTATAATCTTCATTAAGTTTATGGGCTTTTTTAACCAAAGCCTGTAATTTTATCCCGCCATAAGCGGCTGATCCCAAAGATCATTTATCTTTACCTCCGCCCGGGATAATTCGAATAAATCAACATAACGCCCGCTCTGTTGCACCCGCACTGTTTGCCTGCGGAGCTGAGCCGCACCATCAATTCTGTTTCTATGAAGATGAATTTACAAACAGCTTATTTCCCCTTTTTGTTGCTGGCTTTCCTGTCCGTTAGCGCCCAACTTGGCGCCCAGCCTCTGGAGGTGTCCAATTCGGCGCCCATTACTCCGCAAAACCTGATTACCAACGTCTTCCTGGGAGAAGGGGTGGAGGTGATAGACGTGCAGTATCAGGGCGCGCCCGCCGCAGTGGGGTTCTTCAAGAATGGAGAAGATGAGATCGGTATCGGGCGGGGTATTGTCATGTCCACTGGGAACGCGGTTTCCGCCGCTGGCCAGATCGGGGTAGACGGAATTGGCTCCCAACAGTCCAGTAGTACTACCTCGGGCCCGTCTTTCGATGTGGATATGGCGCAGATTGCTGGAGGAAACGTCACTAACGACATGGTGACCTATACGATTACCTTTGTGCCCATTGCTGATACCCTGCGATTTCGCTATGTATTCGCTTCGGAAGAATACCCGGAATATGCCTGTACGGCCTATAATGATATCTTCGGCTTCTTTATCAGCGGGCCCGGTATCAACGGCCCCTATTCCAACAATGCCGTTAATATCGCCCGCGTTCCCGGCGCCAACCTGCCGGTGACGATCAATAATGTTAACCCCGGAGTCGTTGGTTCTGCCGGCGGCACCTTGAATAACTGTACTCCGCCCGCCGGCTCTCTGGCCTATTCGCAATATTACAACAGCAACAACGGATCCCCCACTCAGCCGGTATATGATGGGTTCACGGATGTGTTTACCGCCGAAGCAGTGGTCATACCCTGTAACACCTACACCATAAAACTGGTGATCTGCGACGTTACTGACTCCGGCTGGGATTCCGGGGTGTTTCTGGAAGCAAAAAGTTTCGGCACAGGCTCCCTCAATGTCGAAGCGACTACAGTTAGCCTCGATGGCTCTGTAGCAGAAGGCTGCGCCGAAGGCTTACTCACTTTCTCCCTGCCCAGCCGGGTAGAATCAGATTATCCGATCGACTATAACATCCTGGGCACCGCCGAGAATGGCGTCGACTTTGCCTTTATTCCCCCCGGCCTTTTCATCCCGGCCGGCGATAGCCTGGTTAGTATACCCATCGTTGCTTTCGAGGACGGTATCCCTGAAGGGACAGAAACTATTCTCATCGACGTCCAACGGGATGTCTGTAACCGGGATACGATTATCATCAGCATAAAAGACAACCCTTTGGTCCCCGCCGACCTTGGCGCCGATACCTCAATTTGCCAGGGAGACACCATTCAGCTGGATGGTACGCTGCAGGTTCCATTACCTGACCCCCTTACTTTTTACAATAATGATACCATCACCATCTTACCGTCCGGGGTTACGCTATACTCTGATATTCAGGTGTTTGGTGTCCTGCCGCCTTATCTGGCGCCGGGGATTATCCAATCAGTTTGCATTGAAGACCTCCAGCATAACTGGGTGGATGACTTGAGGATGTACCTCATTTCGCCCAGTGGGCAATTCATGGAACTGGTCACGGATATTGGCAATCCTGGTGATGACTTCATCGGCACCTGTTTTACTCCGGAAGCCTCAACGCCTATCACAAGCGCTACGGTAGCCAACCAACCATTCACTGGGCAGTGGGCCCCGGAAGGCCTCTGGGAAGACCTCTACGGATCCGATAAACTGACTAACGGAACCTGGCGGCTATCGCTCTTTGACAAGTTCGCACCTGATATTGGAGTACTCAATCGTTGGTCTATCACTTTTAACCCTATTTACGAGATCAGTTACAGTTGGACGCCCAGCGCAGGCCTGAGTTGTGCCGATTGCCCGGATCCGCTGGCCTTTCCGGATACGACCACGACCTATATCATGACGGCTACCGATTCCTATGGCTGCGAGACATATGATACGCTCATTATTGAAGTGGTGCCCGACCTGGCTCCCCCACAGCTCAGTTGCGCAATTGTCACCGATAACAGTATCACGATTGCCTGGCCGCCGGTGCCTGGAGCCAATTCTTATGAGGTAAATGTAGACAGTACTGGCTGGGCGCCGGCCAATGGCGCCAACCAACATACAGCCAATGGGCTTTCCTTGTCAACCATTGTCAATTTCCAGGTCCGGGCAATCGGCCAGTGTCCCGGAGCAGAAGCCACTATTGACTGCGCTACTCCTGACTGTACTCCGCCTGCTTTCCAGGTGGACGCCACTACCGATGCCAGTTGTTTCGGAAGCAGTGATGGTTCGCTGTCCGTTTCGGCTTCCGGTGGATTGCCTCCTTATGAATATTCCCTTAATGGTGTTACTAACAGCACCGGGCTTTTCAATGGCCTTCCGGCCGATACTTATCAGGTGGAGGTGCTGGATGCAACGGGCTGCCCTGGTACGCTACAAGCTGTAATCGGCCAACCGGATTCATTGCAGGCCTCGGCAATTGTCGTACCGGCAAGTTGTAATGGACAAGCGGATGGTACGGCGACGCTTTCTATTTCCGGCGGAATCGGGCCTTTTTCCTTTAACTGGGATGACGGCCAGGTCGATTCTGTGGCGACCGGCCTGGCGGCAGGGATGTATTCAGTGGTGGTGTCCGATGGAAATAACTGCTCGTTTAACTATAGCATCGAAGTCTCCCAGCCAGATTCCCTTCTCGTGCAGGTAACAACAGATTCTACCCAGTGCCAGGGCGCTTCCGATGGTAGCGCTTTGGTGACGGCCAGTGGAGGTACAGGGGCTTATGCTTATTCCTTTTCCCCCGGGGTAGGGACAGGCGCCGCTCCGAATGCCGCCATAAACCTTGCTACGGGGCAGTATGAGGTATCGGTTAGTGATGGAAACGGATGTGAGGCTATAGCTACATTCGCTGTGTCAGAACCGGAGGCTTTACAAGTGCAGACTACTACCACTGATGTGGCCTGCTACGGTGCAGCAACCGGTACGGCAGAAGCCCTGGCGACTGGCGGCGTTGGGGGCTACCAATACTATTGGATTAATGAAGCGGGAGACACTCTGGCAGCTACTGCTAACGCGGCAGGGCTGGCAGCTGGCCAGTACAATTTGCAATTGGTGGATGCCAATGGTTGTACGCTCACCGAAACCCTGGAGCTTTTCCAGCCGGATAGCCTGAGTGTTCAGGTGGCCTTGCAGGAAGCCAGTTGTGCCGGCGTCGAAGATGGCCAGGCAAACCTTCAGGTTTCCGGAGGCGCACCCGCTTATATATTCAACTGGAGTGATATTGGGAACGGGCCGGGGCAGCGCGATGACCTCGGCTTTGGCCAATACCAGGTGTCGGTTACAGACGCCAACGGTTGTACGACTATGCTTGAATTGGAAATTATCAGCCCGCAAGCTATCAGCCTGGAGTTGGATTCCATTTCCACCAGTTGTTTTGGCGGTATGGATGGGCAGGCTATGGTTGCGCCTAACGGAGGAACCGGCATATATACTTACGAATGGGCCAATGGCCAAACAACCTCCACTGCTACCGGCCTGGCTGCCGGCCCGGCCAGTGTGCTGGTGACGGATAGCAATGGTTGCGAAGCAACCGGCAGCACTACGGTCCCGGAACCTCCACAGTTGGAGGTCGCGCTTCAAGGCGCCGATCCAGGATGTTTTAACGGAGCGGATGGATCGATTACGGCTTTACCGGAGGGGGGCGTCGGGGGATATTCCTTTGACTGGAGCAACGGAACATCCAACCCTACTGCCTCTGGCTTGACAGCAGGGATTCATACGGTTTCAATCACAGATAGTAATGGTTGCAGCGCAGAAAACAGCCTTGTTCTTGGCCAGCCAGAACCTCTATCCAGTACGACGAGCACGGAAGCCGCAACTTGTAACCCTACACCTGATGGTTTGGCAACAATCAGCGTTCAGGGTGGTACACCTCCCTATGCTTATAGCTGGAGCAATGGTGCAACTACACCGACTGCACAATCTCTTGTCTTTGGAGTATATTCTGTGACGGTAATGGATGCCAATGGGTGCTCCCTGGTGGATACGGCTTCGGTAGAAGGCATTCCTTCCATCACGCTAACCATCAGCGGATCGCCTGTGAGTTGTAACGGTGGTGCGGATGGTAGAGCCAGCGTCGTTCCGGTTGGTGGTTTTGGGGCTTATAGTTTCAACTGGGGCCCTGGGCTGCCCACCTCAGATATGATCAATAACATTCCTTCTGGCAACTACACTGTTACCGTTACCGATGAGATCGGATGTACGGCAACGGCTTCCGTATTTGTGAGCCAGCCCGAAGCCCTTCAGCTCGATACAGATATGAGCATGATCTCCTGTTCAGGCGGTTCAGATGGCAGCCTGTTGCTGGCTGTTCGTGGGGGGATCCAGCCTTACAATATTTTATGGAGTACTGGAGCTACTGGCAACCTGGCTGATAACCTGGCCAAAGGAACCTACACGGTAACAGTTACGGACGCCAACAATTGTATTGCATCCACGACTGCAGGAGTCACCGAGGCCAGCCCTATTGGGGTTACTTTAGAAATCGGGGAAGTAGAATGCTATGGCCAACCAACTGGTTCTGCTGCCGTTTTGGTAAGCGGTGGTGTACAGCCTTACAGCTATTCCTGGTCTAATGGAGCAATGGTTTCCGCTCTGGAGAATGCACTGGCCGGGGAGTATTCCCTGAGTATCACGGATGCCGCCGGCTGTGAGGTAGTGGAAGAAGTAGTAATCCCTCAACCCGATGCTCCTTTGAGTGCAGGCGTGCAGGCCTTTCGCGTCAGTTGTTATGGGGCCAATGATGGCCGTTTGGAAATTGTTGTTTCTGGTGGAACTCCCGGATACCGTTATTCCCTGGATGGAGACTTTTACTCCGGCAGCAGCACCTTTATCCGCCTGGAACCTGGAAATTACCGGGTGATCGTTAAGGATGCCAATGGTTGTTCCTTTCTTTCGGATGAGGTTTGGCTGGGCGAGCCGGCGCCCATCGAGGTGGAACTGGGAGATACCCGCTCGGTCGACTATGGCCAATCCCTGACGCTTTACCCGGAAATTCAGGGCGGCATCGGCAATCTTTTCTATGAATGGTTCCCCCAGGATAGCAGCCTCTTGAGTTGTTTTACTTGCCTTAACCCTGAAGTTAGCCCGGAATATCAGGTTGGCTTGCGGTTAGAAGTAACAGATGAGGATGGGTGTACCGGAGAGGACCTCGTGACGGTTTATCCCAAAAAGAACCGGCCGGTGTTCGTTCCAACCGGCTTTACTCCCAATGGAGACAATAACAATGACCTTTTGCTGGTCCATGCCCGCAAAGGAGTTGAGATGACAATACTGTACTTCCGGGTCTATGACCGGTGGGGCGAGCTACTATTTGAAGCACCGGATTTTACGCCGAATGACCCCAATATCGGATGGGACGGGACTTTCCGTGGCGAACCGGTACAGGCGGGGGTTTACCTATGGCATATCGGTGTGGAATTTTCCGATAGAACGCGGGAAGAATTCACCGGCCAGACGACACTAATCCGGTAATAATTAAGAGCTTGTTCAAATTTCGTTTTTGGAGATGAAAATTGAACAAGCTCTTAAAAAAAACAGCAATTCGATGATTCGTTATTTTACAGTTTTGATGCTCTTGGCATTTGCCTGGGCCTGCCAGCCGGAAGTAAGCGATGCTTCCGGAGGCGCTGAGGAAAGTGTAGAACGCGCGGAGTATGCCCTGGTAATCCACGGTGGAGCGGGCACTATTCTGCGGGAAAATATGACTTCCGAAAAAGAAAAGGAATACACAGATGCCCTTAATGCTGCGCTTGATATCGGCGAGCGTATCCTTAAAGCCGGCGGCAGCAGTATGGATGCGGTCGAGCAAACTATCATGTATATGGAGGATTCTCCTTTGTTTAATGCAGGTAAAGGCGCCGTCTTTACGCATGATGGAAAAAACGAACTGGATGCTTCTTTTATGGACGGCGCAAGCCGGAATGCCGGTGCTGTGGGTGGCGTGACAACCGTCAAAAACCCCATTCGGGCTGCCAGGGCTGTGATGGAAAAGTCGGAGCATGTTATGTTGGTTGGGAAAGGAGCAGAAGCCTTCGCTCAAGAACAGGGCCTGGACATCGTACCGCCGGATTACTTCTTTACCCAAAACCGCTGGGATGCACTTCAGCGTACCCTTGAGGCCGAAAACAAACAAAATGGCGCCTTGTTGTCTAATCCGGACCATAAGTTCGGCACGGTGGGTTGTGTAGCCCTGGATAATAAAGGAAATATCGCTGCCGGTACTTCCACTGGCGGCATGACGAATAAGCGATACAATCGTATTGGGGACGCCCCCATTATTGGCGCCGGCGCCTATGCCAATAACGCAACCTGTGGCGTATCCTGTACTGGCCATGGGGAATACTTCATCCGTTATGCAGTAGCCTATGACGTGAACGCCCTGATGGATTATAAAGGCTTGTCTCTGCAAGACGCGGCCCACCATGTCATCCAGGAAAAACTCAAAGCAGCCGGTGGCAGCGGAGGGCTTATCGCTCTGGACAGGAATGGCAAGGTTGCGATGCCCTTTAATACCCCGGGCATGTATCGTGGCTATGCCAGGCCTGGCGAACGGGAGGTAGGTATTTACGGGGAATAGAAGACGCCGGGTTGAGTGTGTATTTGAACTCCTGTCAAAAAGCTACACCGCCGACTCCTGGGAGTGGCGGTGCAGGATCAACTCTGATTAGCAATGTGCGCCGGCAAGCGGCCGGCTCTAAAAATGAAGAATCGCTCTAATTTCTTTTTCACTTCGGATGGTTTTGTCCACCAGGTTCAGTTGTAAGGTGTAGTCGCCTTTTTTTCGGCTGGCCTCCCGGAGGCTCTCCGGGGAAAGGATGGCGATCTTGTGATCTGGAGTGACGATCCAAAGCAGGTTGTCGGAATTTTTATCAAAATGAAGAGGCATATCTTCCGTCGCTAAAAAGCGGTAGATCGTATTTTGGCTCTTATCTGCAAGGTAAACGGGCTGATTGCGGTAAGAATTACCATACTGATCCTTAAAGGAGGCTTCAATCTGTTCCTCAGGCGGGAGAATTGGCCGGGCGCAATTCCAGATACCAAAAGCAGTAGCTTTGAAACGGTTGATCACCTTGCGGCGGGCCAGGTATTGGGTGGCTTTTCCAAATTCCAGGCCGTCTGTTTTCAAGCCGGATAATTCTTTATCGTAAGCAGCGTAGGCTTCCTTTTTCCGTTGCTCTACTTCTACCTGCAAGGCTTCCTTTTGTTCTTTTAACTTTGCTTCCCTGCTGGCCAATGCAGTTTGGTAAGCTTCTAATTCAGATTGATAGCGCGCCAACGCCCGCTCGTAATCAGCTCCGGTCAGGACAGGGCTAACGACCAGGGTTACCTGGTTTTGCGGATGAATGAGCGTCAATTCATAATCGCGGCTGTTGACCGGCCGGATCTTAACCGATTCCCATTTTACATTGAAGGCGCGTTCATCGAAAGCAGGGCTATTAGGCGAAATCTGCCAAATGACTCCGTCGTACATACGTTGGAGTTTGGCCAGCTCATTGCGTACATCTCCATTCTCGGTGTCTTCCACGGTTATGCTGCCATCCAAAAAGTCAAGTTCAAGTGTGGGCAGGTTGCCATCGGCCCGCTGTGGGCGCAAGGGTTCAACGGGCTTGGGCACCGAAGATTCAATAGCAGCCAGGGCTGTTTTAGCGTCGGCCTTGATCTCGTTGAGGCGCTTGGACAGCCGCTGCTTAAGTGGAAACAGTGGTTCGTTTACATCCAGGATGTCATCTTCAACTAGTTGCAGGCGGTCCACATCCTGGTAGATCCAGGTGCGGGAAAAGGTGTCGAGCTGGTAGATATTATAGGCTGGCGGTGATTCCATATTCAATCGGGGAACGATTATTTCGGAAGCCAGCTCAACATCAATCGTTTTGCCTGGGGCCAATTGGATGCGTTGGCCATTTTGTTCGGCAAAAATCTCCACCATGCCAGCCAATTCTAGCTGATATTGAACCCCGGCGGAATCATAAGAAAGTGGGACCCCGGAGAGGAATATGTCGACGAAATCGTGCATTTCCCGGTAGTAAATATCGACCTCGCCTTCAATGAGCTGGCCGTAATCATTGGCAAATGCTGCCGCCGGAACAACGAGCCGAGAACCACTGGGATACTCATAAACGCCACCTTGATTTACATTAACGCGGAAGCTGGAGTAGGATACCGTAGCTTGTTCCGGGAGTGGCGGCTGGACACAAGCCCTCTGGGCAAAATATTGCTCTGCCGTCAGGGCTGATGATTTAGGAGTGGAAAAGACACCTCCCAGGACGATGAGGACGGCCGCCACTGCGGCGGCAACAGCGCCTCCAATGTAAGCCAGGCGCAGGCTGCGCAAGCGGTTCCGGGGCTCCTTCTGCCGATAGGATTGATACTGCTCCAATAAAGCGCCAAAGTCCTTGTGGCGGGCGATCTCCTCTTTGGAGGGCAGCCTGGGGTTGAATTTTATGTTGTAGTTGTTTCCCATGTCATTCGCGGTTTTTTACCCAAAGGGGCAATTCAACCATCAGCTCATCATTTTTTTCATTCTACTCAGAATTCGGAATGTCTTTACTTTGGCATTGTTCTCTGTAATGCCGAGTATGTCAGCAATTTCCTTAAAGGGCCGGCCTTCAAAGAACCGCATTTCGATCAGTTGCAGGTCGTCTTCCTTGAGGTTGTCCAGCGTTTTGACCAATAGTTGTCGGTGCGTTTCATCGTCCTGTTCGTTTATCTCGTCCATGAATTCTCCAATGCTGAACTCTTCAATGCTGACTACCCGTTTTTTTTTATCGCGGCGGTAGTGCTGCGCTACTTCATTGCTGGCAATTCGATACAGCCAGGCAGAGAAGGGGACTCCTTTAAATTCGTAATCCTGGATGCGTTGCATGGCCTTGAGGAAAACGGTGGAGCAAAGGTCAGCAGTGAGGGCTTCATCGGTGGTTCGGCGAAAAACAAATAGGAATATTTCTTCGTAGTATCTTTCGTACAAAGGGCGGAACAAAACAGTATCCTTTTGAGCGGCTTGCACTTCCAGCCACTCTTCCTGCATAGCTGCTGCAGAAACGGTCCTTTTGGGAGCGCTCATCCGAACGGTTTTTGCAAGAGTACGGCTAAATTGCAAATTCGAAAGCATTAAAATATAGAATTTTTTCTAAAAGAGCCCCGGGGCGTTCAACCTAAGGAACATCGGAAAAGCGCTTTATTCCCAAAGGTTGTCTGACTGTTCCAATATCATAATGTCTAAGAAGGAAAATGTTACACTTTTACGCCCCCATTTTTTTCTGAACGCCTTTTCCGCGGCCGGGCCAGGAGGTGCTGCAACAAAAGGCGGCTTGAGAGCTGACGAATAATGTCTAAATTCGCAGTCATAAATCACCAATACGCAGTTTCAGATGCTTTATCGAATAGTGAGGCCAATTGCTGCCCTGGGCCTCAAGGCTTTTTACCGCAAAATCTATCTGACCAATACGGACCGCATTCCCGTTGGGAAGCCGGTTATTCTGGCAGCCAATCATCCTACGGCTTTTCTGGAGCCTTGTATCCTGGCCTGTTTCCTGGGCCGGCCACTGCATTTCCTGGTAAGGGGAGATCTTTTTCAACAGGAATTTTACGCTGGCCTATTGCGTAGCTTGCATATGCTTCCCGTTTTCCGTTTTAAAGACGGAGGCTATGGGCGGATCAAAGATAATTACGCCACCTTCGAAGCTTGTTATACCGCACTGCATGAAGGGAAAACGATCATGATCCTGGCGGAAGGGCGGACCATCCAAGAGAAACGCCTGCGCCCTTTACAGAAAGGATCTGCCCGCATCCCTTTCGGGGCTCTGGAGGCCTATCCCGATCTGGAAGAAGTATTCATTGTTCCGGTTGGCGTCAATTTTACTTATGCGGATCAGCCCCGTTCTGAGGTATATATCGACTTTGGACAACCAATTCTTGCCCGTGATTATTATTCGGAATACCAGGAAAACGCCAACCAGGCGATAACTAATGTCATCGACTTGCTTCGCGAGCGCATGGAACAACATATTATCATCGTGGAGCGGGAGGAGGACGACGAGTTGGTGGAATACCTGCATCAACTGCATCGGACAGGGAGCCCCTATCGTGTATGGCCTATTATTTCCAGAAAGGATAGCCCGCTGGCCATGGAAATGGAAATCGCCGGGAAAGTAAATGGCCTATCAGCGCAGCCTAGGAAGCAACTATTGGAGGAATGCAGGGCCTACTTTCGGAAGCTGGATCTATTGGGTATTGACGACCGCGCCGTTGGCGGCAAGGATTATGCCACCCCTTTAAATGTATTGATATTAGTAATGGCTTTCCCGCTCTTCCTGCCTGGTTTCCTTTGGAATTACCCTCCGGTGTGGTTAGGGAAATATATCTCGGACACCAGAGTGAAAACCCTGGAGTTCAAGGCTCCGGTCCGTTGGGCGGCTTCACTGGGGGCCTATGTGCTATATCCTTTGCTTTGGCTAATTGTTGCTGCAATTTTCGGCCATTCAGGTTTGGGGCTGCTTGCTATACTACTTCTTTTATTATTAGGGCATTTGGCGCTCTATTATCTGGAATTCAGAGATCGCTACCGGAAAAGCCGAAAATTCAGGCGCTTGACTCCGGATCAACAACAACAATTGAAAGAGGAGCGTGATGCCATTCTGACTTTCTTCCGTCAACAGGCCGTTTCAAATAGTTAGCTGTTGCTTGATGAGGGGGCCAGGCTGGCGGCATACGCCAGCGCGTCCTGTACATCGGCACGGATGAATTGATCTTCAATAATCTCCAGTTTTGTAGCCTGCTCCCGGATCGTTTGGTTCACTCCGGAAAGAATAACCTGTACATTTCTGGACCGCATAAAGTGGAGGATTTCCTGCAGGCGTTGCAGGCCGGTTGCATCGATCATAGGTACATTGCGCATGCGTAGTATGAGGACATTATGGTGATCCCCAATGATGTTCTTCAAGGTATCAGAAAATTTTTGCGCTGCGCCAAAGAACAAAGGCCCGTTGATCTCATAAATGAGAATGTTCCGGGGGATGGCCTTTAATTCCTGTTCAAAAGTTGGCCCTTCCTTTCCGGCAGGGCCTTCAAATATCATGGATTGGCCCAGGTTGGTGGCATCGGCCATGCGCTTCATGAAAAGAAAAGCGGCCAACACCATACCGATTTCGATAGCGATAACGAGGTCAAAAATGACCGTCAGCAAGAAAGTAGCTAGTAATACGGCAATATCGTAGCGCGTCGTTTTGAAGATTGAGAAAAAGGCGTGCAGTTCGCTCATGTTGTAGGCCACCACGACCAATATGCCGGCCAGGCAGGCGAGCGGGATGTGTTTTGCCAAAGGCGAAGCCACCAGCATGATAGTCAGCAGCGTGAGGGCGTGTACGATGCCCGCTATGGGTGTCCGTCCTCCGTTCTTGATGTTTGTTGCGGTGCGGGCAATGGCGCCGGTGGCGGGAATCCCTCCGAACATAGCGGAAAGAATATTTGCGGCTCCCTGGGCTATCAACTCCATATTGGACCGGTGCCGGCCGCCTATCATGCCGTCGGATACTACTGCGGATAAGAGTGATTCAATACCCCCTAACAGCGCAATGGCCAGGGCGGGTTGCAGCAGATGTTGTATGGTATTGAGGTCGACACGGTACAGGCGGGGAGCAGGCAGCGTGTTGGGGATCTCTCCGAATCGGGACCCAATGGTATCTACCGGAAATTGAAAATAATAGGCAGCAGCGGTAGCCCCAATGATGGCCACCAGAGAGCCTGGTATTTTAGTGCTTACCTTCCCAAAGAAAAGGGTAATGAAGATGGTCGCCAGTCCAATTCCAACGGCATAAGGGTTGATGGAAGCGAAATGTCCGGCATAGGCTGCCCACTTTTCCAGGAAAGAGGCAGGAACCTGGCCCATTTCCAGGCCGAGTAGATCTTTGACCTGTGAAGAAAAAATAATGACGGCGATGCCAGTCGTAAAGCCCGTGATAAGCGTGTAGGGGAAGTATTTCAGCAAACGGCCAAACTGTAGAAACCCCATCAGCATCAGTAAGAAACCCGCCAGGAAGGTCGCAATAGTCAATCCCTCTATACCGTATTCCTGGACGATGCCATACACAATCACAATGAATGCTCCGGTGGGGCCTCCGATCTGAACCCGGCTGCCGCCAAAAGCGGAGATCACTACCCCGGCTACAATCCCGGTAATCAGCCCTTTCTCCGGAGAAACACCGGATGCAATGGCAAAGGCGATACAAAGCGGTAGCGCCACAATGCCCACGATGACTCCGGCCAGGATATCCTTGGAAAACCGCTCGCGGCTAATACCTTCCTTCAGGATGGTAAATAATTTGGGTGTGAATTCACTTTTCATTCAGTGGTGCAGCATTTTTATTTTACAGGCTGCAAACCTAATAAAACACGCTTAATTCCAAGATGATATTTGAAAGAGATAGCGCTTTTTAACCGCTCATTCCTTTCAATATTCAATCCCCCGGCTCTTCCCTATCCTGGCTGCTATCCAGAAGGTCCTGCGGAAGGTTTTTGGTTGTGCGGGCGCCCAGGCCTCGGATGCGTTCGGCACGGCCCACCAGGGTGTCTCCGTATTTTTTGGAATCCACTAGTTTGTTCATCGCATCGTGATAAGCGCCCTTTGCCTGCTCCAGGCGCTGGCCGATGGCCTTAAGGTCTTCCACGAAGTTGACAAACTTGTCGTATAACATGCCGCTCTGACGGGCGATCTCCAATACGCTGTTCTTTTGCTTTTCCTGTTTCCAGATATAGGAAACAGTGCGCATGGTGGCCAATAGGGTAGAGGTGGATACGATGACGATATGCCCCTCCAGTGCATCGAGGAAAAGGCGGTTGTCCTGTTGTATAGCCAGTGTGAAAGCCGGTTCGATGGGAATGAAAAGCAGCAGGTAATCGGGAGACTGAATCTGGTAGAGTTGCTGGTAGTTTTTGCTGCTCAGGTTTTTAATGTGCTGCCGGATACTGTCGACATGGGCTTTGAGCAGGCGTTGCCGGTCTGCTTCATTGTTCGCCGCCAGGAATTGATCGTATGCTTTGAGGGATACTTTGGAGTCGATGACGAGCTGTTTGCCATCCGGCAGATTAACGACGAAATCGGGGCGTTTTTGGCGGCCGTCTTCATCGGCAAAGGAAGGCTGCGCTTCGTAGTGGATCCCTTTGGCGAGCCCCGCTTTTTCCAGTAGCAACTCCAGTTGGATCTCGCCCCAGTCGCCCTGTGTTTTATTGTCCCCTTTCAGTGCAGAGGCCAGGTTGTTGGCGTCCTGGCTGAGTTGTTGATTGAGTTCGCGCAGGTGTTCAATTTCTTTTTTCAGGCTGACGCGGTCCTTGGTCTCTTCCAGGAAACGCCTTTCTATGCCTTCCTCGAAAGTTTTGATCTTATCCCGCAGTGGCCCCAGCAGTCCATTGAGCTGTTCCTGGTTCTGCAGCGTAAACTTCTGGCTTTTTTCTTCCAATAGCCGGTTGGCCAGGTTTTCAAATTCCAGGCGCGAACGTTCTTGCAAGGCCTCCACCTCTTTCTTCTGGCTGTCGAGCCGGTCCTCCATATTGCGGATGATCTGCTCCTGAGAAGCCAGCCGGTTACTCAGCATTCGGTTTTCTTCTTCCTTCTCGCGCAGGTCTTCCTGCCGCAGGTCTGCTTGTTCCTGTAATTGATTGAAGGCTGCTTTGGCTACGTATTGCTCCTGGATCTCTGCTTTGGAAAGCGTTCCTTTCTGTAGGCGCAGCCGGGCCAGCAGCCAACCCAGAAGGCCGCCGGTGAACAAGCCGATCAGGAAGAATAAAAGGGGAAGAGAAGACGTATCCGGCATAGGTGCAATGGTTTTTTCAGCTTGGCCTTATTGCCTGCGAATTATTGCCCGGTCCAGTATCCTGCGATCCGGAACGAGTTCGTTGAGGTCGAAGGGCACCAGCTTGTTGAGTTCGGCGCGTTTCACTCCGGCGGCGTCGGCGCGTTGGATGGACTGTATCAATTTCTCCCGGTCGCCCAGGTTGCGGCATGCGATGATGAGCTGGGCAAAAGCCTGCAGGTTTTTAGGGTTGGTGCGAAGAGCCTCTTCCGCAGCTTGAATGGCGGTTTCATGATTGCCCAGTTTCTGGCTGGATTCTGCTATTTGGAGGAGTGCAGTCGTGTTCGTAGGGTTGGCTCGAAGGTTAGTTTCGGCTGCTGCCTGTATCTTCTTCTGGTCTTCGATCTTTTGGTCCACTTCTTTTAACTTTTGCTGAATGTTGGTGGAACGGCTGGTTTCGGGCATAGCTTTAAGCCGGCTAAGGTCTGCTTTGGCTTTATCGAGTTGTTCGGTTTTGAAGTAGGCTTCGCTGCGGAGTTCCAGGAGCCCGGTGTTGGTGGAGTCCTTATTTAGGGCGACAGAAATATCTTCGGCAGCTTCGATGTACTTCTCGTTCTTGTACAGCAAGATGCCCCGATTGTTGCGGGCAAGGGTGTAATTGGGATGCCTGGCCAACACGGAATCGTAGGAGGCCAGTGCTTTTTCCGGTTGATCATTAGCCAGGTAGCTGTCGGCCAACACCATGCCTTTGAGTAGGGTCGTGGCAGAGTCAGAAGCTTCAGTCTTTTCAAGCAGGTCAATAGCGACAGCTTTATTCCCTGCTTCGTGGGCAACGAGGCCGAATAACAGTTTAATGTTCTCCTCGATTGATTGGGTCAGGATTCCTTCCGTAGTAATACTGGATATGGTGGAGACCGTATCGACTTCAGAGCCTTCCACCTGAAGTTTAACAAGCTCCCATTGCTTGCCCTGAGTGAGGAATTTAAAGGATGTTTGGATGATGGTGCCGGGGCCATTGGGATCTTTCTCCGTTGTGCCCCATATGACCAGTTTTGCCTGGCAGTTGCTGGCAATTTCCCCGGCTTGGTCAGTAGTAGAAGGGAAAGGTGCTGGTGTGTCTTTTTCTTTATTATAGGCGCCAATACCACAATTGATCTTGTACTCCTCCTTTAACTGGTCCAGCCGCCGGATGATG
Source organism: Lewinellaceae bacterium (assembly GCA_020636215.1). GTDB lineage: Bacteria > Bacteroidota > Bacteroidia > Chitinophagales > Saprospiraceae > JACJYE01. The sequence continues at coordinate 178,793 of JACJYG010000011.1, read as the reverse complement.
GCAATGTCAGGCCTGTTTTCAGGCCCGCTCAATACCTCAAATGGGAACAGCAGGATATTAAATGCCGTTGAGTCGTTGAATCCCGGACAGCTGCTTCCAACCACTTGCTGTGCGCCATTTTGGCCTGCCTCGGGCCGGGTGAACCACCAGATGCCTGTACCAGCGAGGGCTAACACCAAAACGCCGGCGACCCACCCGGCCAGCTTGCGTTTCTGGGCGGTGGGGCTTCCCTCCAGAGGGGCCAGGTCATTGCGTTCCAGACGATCCACCAACTGAAGCAGTTGCTGAGTAGTTCGGTTGTAGCCCAGCTTGCTTTGTTCCGCGGTGGCCAGCCCCTGCGATTCGTCCCGCTGGGTTTTTTTAAATTGAGCCTGCACTTGGAGCGCTTCCTGGTATAAATGCCGGAAGCTGGCGTCGCTTTCCAGGAAAGCGAGCAATTTTTCCAGGGCTTTGGCTGGCTCGGCATTACCGATGAGCCGTTTTATTTCTGATAGAAGTTGGGCGTTGTCCATGTTGCGGTTTGGTAAGGGATAGGTGAATGCCAAATGGAATAAAACTCGGCATCAGTTCGTTTTCGCATTCTTGCATTTATACATTCAAAAATATAATAATTTCCCTTAAAAATAAAAGCATTTACCGGTCTTGCCCAAGTTCTACGGCGCGGTTGAGGGCTGCCACGGCGCCGGCCATGATGTCGTCCCGAACCAGGTTTTTACGGTAGGAGGCCAGAGCGGCCTCGGTCGTACCACCCCGGGAACAAACCTTTTCGATCCATTCCTCACAGGTAAAGTCCGTTTTGCTGAATAACTCGATTGCTCCCCGGAAGGTTTGGCTGACGAGCAGCTCGGCTTCGGAATAGTTAAAGCCCATTTCACGGGCAGCATCCATGAGGGCTTTCATGAAGAACCACACATAGGCAGGCCCACTGCCGCTGATTGCCGTAGCAGCATCGATGGCCTCCTCTTTTTCTACATAAACCGTTTTGCCGGTGGTATTCAAGAGGTTTTGCACCATTACCAACTCGATGCGAGTCACATCATCGGAAGAAGTGAAAGCCGTCATGCCCATACCGATCTGGGCCGGCAGATTGGGCATGGCGCGGATGACTTTCCGGACTCCCAAGGCATCCATGATGGCTTTTATCCGGATGCCGGCCATGATGGACAGGAAAACCTGTTGGGGGTCGGCCATACTTCTTAGGCTGGCGAATAGCGTCGCCGAATCCTGAGGTTTGACAGCAAAGATGACGAGATCGGCCGATTCCAGACAGTCTTCCGGCCGGCTGTAAACAGTGCCGATGTCTTTCAGAGCAAGTTCCGCCGCCTTTTCCTCAGATTTCTCAAGGATCATCATATCCTCTTTACTCGAAATGTGGGAGCGCTGGAAACTCTGTGCGTACGTGAGGCCCATGTTCCCGCCTCCGATGATCAGTATTTTCATGTTATGGTGCTTATGCTTTCAAACAATAGGACAAAGCTACATTTTGAATGGGAAAGGAAAAAAAATGAATTTTAATGTTGTAACTTTAAATGTATATACATATATTTGCAGTCGAAATGAAAATTGAAGACGAAATACAACAAAAGGAATTTAAAAGCGAATACCAGAAAGCGCACATCAACCTGCTCTTTACGGCATCCTGGCTCAGCCAGCATTCGCTGCAGGTGCTAAAGCCTTTCGGGCTATCCTGGCAACAATTCAATGTCCTGCGGATTTTGAGAGGCAGGCATCCGGAGCCAGCTACTGTAAAACTTTTGGCAGAACGCATGATCGACAAAATGTCAAATGCCTCCCGGCTGGTGGAAAAGCTGAAACAAAAGGGATATGTAGAACGCTGCGAATGTCCTGAGGACCGTCGGCAGGTAGATATCCGAATTACAGAATCCGGCCTGCAGGCTCTTGAATTAGCTTCTCGTTCTGCTGATAAGGAATTGCAGAGCCACATGTGTCATATCAGCGAACAGGAAGCATTTACGCTCAATCACATCCTGGATAAGATTCGGGACTAAACGATCGGGAGGATTTTTTTTGGAAAAAATGATGTATAAACATTTAATGTTTGAACCTTAATATTTTAAACTTGTTAATCAACTATCATCAATAAAAACCATTGTGACTATGAAAAAAGTAACGGCCTTTTCCACGCTTCTGTTTGCTCTCGCTATGATCAGCATGAGCTTTACGACTCCTTTTAATGGTGAACTCCAGACGTATTCTGTCAATGTTGATAAGAGCAATATCGTTTGGAAGGGTTACAAAGTAACCGGTTCCCACACTGGCAACATCCAGTTGAAGAATGGCAAACTCGATATGAAGGACGGCAAATTGGTTGGCGGCAGCTTCGATATCGATATGACTACTATCGCTTGTTCCGACTTAAGTGGCGAATATGCTCAGAAACTGGTGGGGCATCTGAAATCTGACGACTTTTTCGGTGTTGAAAAATACCCCACAGCTAAATTCGTCATTACCCAGGCTATTCCTTATGGAACTCCTGGCACTTACAAGATCGTTGGCAATATGACCATCAAAGAGACGACCAAGCAAATCAAGTTTCAGGCTAACTTAACAGAGGAAGCAGGTGCGACTGTGGCCACTGCAGCTATCAAACTGGACCGCTCGGAATACGATGTTCGCTTTGGCTCCGGTAGCTTTTTTGACAATCTGGGTGACAAGACCATCTATGATGAGTTTGACCTGGAGGTAAAGCTGGTAGCCGGCAAGTAGGCCAATATCTGAATAGGATACAATTACTCACTATATAGCTTTTAATCAAAAGATTAAAGCACGCATGTTTTCATCAAAGGGCAGTTGCAGAAAGCAACTGCCCTTTTTTCTTAGAAGCTGTTCGAATTTGGTTTTTGGAATTTATTATGAGGGATTTTTTCGCCAATTGAGACCATTTTTGAGGTTCGTACCCTTAGGTACGGGCCGAAAAAAGGGAGAAAAGTGGCGGAAAAAGGCCCATAAGAAAACCGAAGGACTGAATTCAAACAAGTTCTTAATTTGGCTATCGCCATACATAATAGGATAAGGTAAACTGCAGGCCCCGGTGATAGCCTTCATGGTAGGGTGAAAGCAGCAGGTCGGAAAGCCCATATTGGTATTGAAGGCGCATGGCAAGGCGGTGAGTCGGGAAGTAAGCGACGCCTGCCTGAACTTCCAGTACAGTGTTTCGAAGGTCCGTTTCGGCTGAGGCCTGTTCCGATTGGTACAGCAAGGCGCGATTTGGGTCTCGTTGAGATTGTGGCAGGCTGGCGTCACCAGCCAGGCTCCAGGTGTCCTGCCGTCGGGAAGCAATAAGTTGGCTGGCCTGAAGGCTCGTTTCAATTGCCAGGCGTGGAAGGGCCTGAAAACCGATGCCGATAGGCAGGCTCAAATACTGGGTTTGAGTAATGATAGAGGCAGTAGCCAGGAGGTTCTGGTTGGAAAGGGGGTTGCTCTGTTCCCAACTGGAGTTTTGCATCATCAGCAGGCGTTCGCTATTGAGGAAATCCTGATGATACTGGCGATAAAAAATTCCCGATCGCAGATAAAACCGGCTGCCCCGGGAGTGCAGTTCTGCAGCCAGGCCCGCATGGTAGCCATCGACAGCAGAAAACTGTTGCGAAAAAACGCCACCCTCGGCAGCCAATCGGACAAGTGGGGCGACCCTGGCGGATGGTGCTGATAAGATGACTTTGTCTTTATGGGAAGGCGACAGTTGGGCCGACGCCTCCAATACAGGCAGGCGCTCTGCTGCAAGAGGGGATACAGAAGGGGGGGATGGCGCCAGTTCTTGTGCAATATCCACTGCTCCTGGCTGTTCTACTGCTTCAGGAATGGATGGCGCTATGGTTATGTCAAGGCCGGCCTTGGCAGCAGCAATGGTTTTGGATCCCTCTGGACTTCCTGTTTGTTTGGCAGGAGCTGGCGCTAAATTTGCCGGGGACGCCGGAGTAGGGGAGAGGGTGGCGGCGGAAGCCGGCCCGGTATTTTGCTCTGTAACCCCTTTTTCAGGCACAGGCTTCACGGTAGACAGGACGGGTTTATTGGCTTCGATAGCCTCAGGCTTGGGGGCTTTCACGGCGGCCACAGAGGAGGAGGCTCCAATGGTTGCCGGTGCGCTTTGGTAATGGGAGTAGTAAAAAATGCCGCCCCCCACGAGGGCAATGGCTAATGCGCCCGACAGCCACCACAGCCAGAAAATTGGCCGCCGCTTTCCCTTAACCGGCATTTCCTGATCGAGCAACTGATTCATCTGTGCCCAGGCCTGGTTTACAAACTGTTCGTCGAATTCGTGCTGGTAGTTATCCTGCATGGTTATAGTGTATTCGGATTAACTGCTTCAGTCTTTGTCTTGCGTTAGACAAGTGCCACTTTGACGTCCCAACGCTTATATTTATCTTTTCAGCTATCTCGATATGGGTGTAGCCTTCAATGGCGTACAGATAAAATACCTCCCGCGTAGCATCGGGCAACATGTCTACCAGTTTCATGATATCCTCCAGATACAACTGGTTGAGTGCGCTCTCTCTTACCGGGGCATCCCGGTCCTCGAGGTCCAGAAAATGTACTGGCTTCGAGCTTTTCTTAAAATAATCGGACAGGCTGTGAAAAACCAGCCTGCGAATCCACCCTTCCAGGGACCCGTTGAAAGAAAATGTGTGTAATTTTTTGAAAACACGCAAAAAGCCAAGGTTAACGATTTCCATTGCCACGCTTTGATCGTGTGTATACCGCATACACATGCGCATCATCCCCGTGAAGTACTTGCGATAGAGCAATTCCTGTTCGTAGCGGCTGTTTTTCAGGCAGCCCTCCACCAAAGCTTCATCGGAATACTGTTCTGCTTTGGGCATAGCGCATCAAAAAATTAATCCTACCCGCATCACGATGCGATTGTAAACAAGTTCCCGGATTTCCAGCTCTGCGCCCTGAAAATTTTGCCGTTCGAGGCTTGCCTTCTGGTATTGGTAACCCAACCCGATCAATACATTGGTATCTTCATCAGCTCCCAGGCGAAGGCCGATTGTGCCACGGATCAATATCCCTCCTTCCGCCTTAGTGATAAGTTCTTCCTCGTTCCGGAAGGCAAATCCGTAGCCGGCATTGACCGAATAATAGGGCGATACCGGCTTCCGTACCAGATAGCCGCGGGCCTCCAGAAATAGCGGAAAAATGCTCTGGCCGTTATCAAAGGAATAGGTATCGATGCCCAGCCCCAGGCCCAGGCCAAACTGGCGAAGGAACTGATAACCGGTAATATTATGAAAGCCCAGGCCCAGCTTCAATTCCGAATCGGAAGAGCCACTAAGGGTAGCGAAGTAAGTGGCGTTGTAAAGCCCTTTTTCTTTAAAGGCATAGGCCTTCTTTTTAGTAGCTTTCTCTATTTCCGGCAAGGGAGCAGCTGTAGGCGAAACTGCCTGTCCCTTTTGTATGATCCGTTCTATCTCTTCATCCTGGAACATTAATGTGTCACCATTACTCAGTTCCAACCATAAGGGCTGGCCCTGTTGATATTCCAGGATAGCGCCTTCGAAAGTAGTCCCGTTTTTCAAAAGGATCTGGTCCGCTTCCGACTGCGCCGGAAGAAGAAGTGGAAAACTCAAGCTAAAAATCAGCGCCAGGCGCCCGAATAAGTGCATAAGCCTTAGGTTTTAATAGGTTGAGCCTCAGTAAGGAAGAGGCTCAATTTACACCGATTCGGCTCAGTTCAACCGGGCGTGCCGGGTCACTGATGTCAAACTGGTGCATCCCGTCTTGTCCAATCACAATTGCCAGTTGGCGGCTACCGATGGTGATCACATCATACGCATTAAACCCTTTGGACTGGCTTAACAAGCGGCTACCTATTTTGTCCCATTCCGAAGCGTCGAAGATTTTCAACCCTTCATCGTTTTCACAGATCAGCAGCGCATCGCCCCATTTGGAAAGCCCGTGCGGGTTGTGCATGGGGTGTGATTTCAGCAACTTGGGGTCAGTAAGGTTGGTCACATCAACTACATCTAACTGGTTGGCAAAAGTTTGACACTCGTTGCCGTCGCGCAAGGTGACGTAGGCCAGGTTGCCGTCTATGAAAACAGGGTCACAGGCGATTGCGTGTTGGAAAGTCGACAGAAATTGTGGGTTATCAGGGGTGCTGTTGTCGAAAATATGCATGCCGCTGTTGGCGCCGATGAAGAGCTTATCTTCATAAGGGAAAATTGTTTCAATACCCCAGCCCAGGCTGACGGTGTTGACTTTTTGCGGCGATTCCGGTGAAGAAAGGCCGAAGATGTGGAGTTGATAGTCGTCTACAACGTAAAGGTGGTCCATAGCAAGCGTGAAACGCGCCATGGAACCGCCCACGCCCACATCGGAGCTGGCGCTGGGTACAATATTGCCACGGTTGTCGGCTGTGAAGACATCAAGAGCGCTTTCGTCGACCATTACACCGCCGCCGAACCAAAAAATATCACCTCTTTGTTCCTGGCAGGGCAGTGTCTGGGTTTCTTCCCGCTGCACGTATTCGACTAAGATGCCCAATTGGGGGTCTTCTGCGCCCAGGCCCGGGAATACATTTTCCGTACGCCCCACGAAGACTGGCGCGGCCGGGTTTTCGATATTGATCACCACCAGGTCAACGTAATTATCGGCGTACAACAAGCCGCCCCGCACTGCCATATCAACGTTGCCCGGAATGCTGATAAAGCTGACGGCCACCGGGTTTTCCGCCTGACGGTCGTCGATGATGTGGATACCCTTGCGCAATTCGTTGACCAAAAGGTATCCGTTATAATAGTAGATCTTGCCCGGGGTTTCAAGGGCCCGCGGAGTTTCCACTTCAATTGGCTTCCGGAAATCCGTCGGCTGAACGTATACGGGGTCGAAGACAAAATAGGTTTGCGTGGATTCGCATTGGTCTTCGATACAGGAGGGTAGGCCAAAGGCCAGGGCGCCCAAAAGCAGTGCAAATAGGCTGCTCCCGCTCAATAGGGACTGCCAACGGGCGAAAAACGGATGAATGATTCTACTTTTTTTCATTTTTACTGATTGTTGTTGCCCGCCCATCGCGGATAGCCGTGTAAGGCGAGCTCTTTTGGTTAAGACGCCAAGCAGTGCCAAGAAGGTTGGGATAAAGTACGATATTTTTTCACTGCCAAGGTTTATATTTGCGCCAAAAATCCAATGATCCAAAGAAAGCTGTTGTTTCTCTTATTTGCAATACTCCCGGCTGCGCTCACTTTTGGCCAGCTAACCCTTCGCATTACCGATATTCCCAACAATACTCCGGTTGGCGACAATATTTACGTCGCCGGTAGTTTTAACGGTTGGGACTCCGGCAACGCCGCCTATATATTGCAGCATCAGGGAGGAGAAGTTTACGAAATCACGATTGATCCGGCTCCGGGTACTGTGGAATTTAAATTCACCCGGGGAGACTGGCAAAGGGTGGAAGGCAATGCCAGCGGCGCCTACCTGCCCAACCGCACTTTAGAGTACACTGGAAACCCACAGACGGAAGAATTGCAGGTGCTCAGTTGGGAGGATCTCGGTGGGAATTCCGGCTCAACAGCCGCCGACAATGTGTCGGTGATCAGCCAAAACTTTTACATACCACAGCTCGATCGTTACCGCCGGGTATGGATTTACCTGCCGCCAGACTACGATACTTCCGGCAGGGATTACCCGGTGTTGTACATGCAGGATGGACAGAATGTCTTTGACGCTACTACCTCTTTTTCTGGTGAGTGGGAAGTGGATGAGTCCCTCAACCAATTATTCGGAGAGGGGGATGGTGGTATAATCGTTGTGGCGATAGACAACGGTGGCGGCAGCCGCATCGACGAGTATTCCCCCTGGGTGAACCCCAACTACGGAGGCGGACAAGGTGGCGCCTATGTTGATTTTATGGTGGAAACCCTCAAGCCGTATATCGATGAGAACTATCGGACCCTTCCCGGGAGGGAGCATACCGGTATCATGGGGTCTTCTCTGGGCGGGCTCATTTCTATGTATGCAGCTATTGAGCATCAGGATGTTTTTAGTAAGGCCGGCATTTTTTCGGCAGCGTTCTGGTTTGCCGATGAATGTTACGCCCATGTAGCGGGTACCGGAAAAGAGGAGGATATGCGTTTCTACCTGATCGCGGGGCAATTGGAAGGCACGGGGGGAGAACAGGTGGCGGATATGTTTGCTATGTACAATACCCTTTTAGCTGCCGGCTTTTCCGAAGACGAGGTACGGGCAATAGCCCATGCCGATGGGCAGCACAGTGAGTGGTATTGGGCAAGAGAATTTCCTGATGCTTATGAATGGTTATTCAGAAGCGAGAGTACAGACATCGAGCAGCCTTCAACTGATTATTTTTTTCTGGCCTTTCCCAACCCGGCAGATTCCCAATTACAGGTTAAAACCAAGGGGTTACAAGAAGGGCTTAGGTATGAAATATTTTCTTTGAAAGGCGTGGTTGTGAAGAATGGTAATTTAAAGGAGGGAGCGGGTATTCCTCTGAAAGGCTTACCTTCCGGGCCATATTTCATCGCCATATACAGGGAGGGGCAAATACAGTTCGTTCAACGATTTCTCAAGCGCTAGCGCACTCCGTTTTATCCAAAAAACAGCATGCTTTCGCCCTGATGATTTGAAGGGCGAAAGCATGCCGGGCGGCAGTCATTTTTAACTCTGACTTTCTTCGAGCTCATATCCACCGATCACTTCGTATTCTCCTTCTCTCACCCGTTGTTCGAAGTCCTGACGGGGCACTGGCATCTTGCGGTTTAAGGTCATAAGCTGAATAGTAATGGTTCTTGGGGTTTCTTTTAACACCTTGACTTTAATGCTGCGCTTTATCATAATTCCTTATTTTATAATTGTTGGAAAACTGGTTAATATATCATGTTCACAGGTTGACCACAATGGCGTTGATGTCATATTGATTGATCAGCCGACTAGTGAAAGCCCGATGGCCATGGGGTGTAAACAGGTAAAATTTGCCTTCCTTCATCGAAGCGAGGCGGTCGAGCAGTTTCCATCTGGTGATTAAAGATTGTTTGTCATCAGATTTCAACGCGATCTCAAAATAACATTTATTTCCTCTCATCAGGGCTGTCAAATCCGGGGTCACAACCATGTCTTCTTCTCCTGGTTGTGAAAAAGACGTGGGCTTCTCGAAATCCTCGGTGTCTATGTTAACTTTAACCGTTGAATATCCTTTGCGCCTGACCCACTCTAAAGCTTTTTCATACAGGCTATTATCTTTTTCAAACATCATCATGTGAATATTAAATTTATGGGCAGTAAAAAAAACACATAGCTCCGCAAAACCGCTGTTTTCCGGGCGAGCCCCATAACATTGCCACCCGACAAGTCATCCTAAGCAGGAAAAAGAGGACCGCTTCAGGCAATAAATTTGCAGAATAGTGTTCACAAAATGGAGTTAAGGCCTGTTTTAAGTTCCCTGGATATCGCCACAACTAAATTTGAGGGGCTATCGATTGAACACTAATTGTGTAATGTAATGTCTAAGTTGCTATTCAGGCAGCAACTGCATTGGGAGGGGAGCTCTCGGTGAATTTTTTGCCATCCCATTTTCCCAACCATTCTACCTCTTTTCCTGCTCTTTGGTATTTCTGGAACGCATCGATGGCGGCTACTTTGTTTTTACGGAAAATGGTGATGTTATTGGGGACTGCTTTAATCGTAAAATAATACTTTCCTTCCCCCATTACATAACTCTTACGTGATCTCATATAGAAAAAACTTTTGTTAGAAAAAAATCAGGCTTCAACAACCCGGACGTTTCTTGCTTCCAGGCCTTTGGGGCTTGTTTTCAACTCAAAGGAGACCTTGTCGCCTTTCTGGATAGTGCTTTCCAGGTTGGAGGCATGGACAAAAACCTCTTTTTCCATGTTTTCGGGTTGAATAAAACCGTAGCCTTTTTTTCGGTTAAAAAACTTCACTTGACCAGTGTTTTCACTGGATCTACCGGCAGTGAAGAAGCTAAAAATTTTTTTGAGCGACATAGCTTTTAAATGTTTGAACAATACTTTTGGTTTGATAAGGGCTGTCTTAGTGGTGGTATAGGTCTAAATAGACGAGCTATAATTCACAAGGAGGATTTCTATGCGAACTATAATTTACAACAGGCTAGGTTTTGAAAAAGTTCAATATAGGGATCTTTTCCCTCTTAACGCTATGCTGCCGCCAAAAAAATTTGGGTTTATTGCATAAATGCGGAATAGCGCTTGTTCGGGTCAAAACAGCCCCGTGATATTGCCGTTGTCGTCGATATCGATGTTTTCAGCTGCCGGCTGGGCGGGAAGGCCAGGCATGCGCATGATCTCTCCTGTAATCGGAATGAGGAAACCAGCGCCGGTGGCGATCTCGATTTCCCGTACAGTGACCACGAAGTCTTTGGGGCGGCCTAATAGTTTGGGGTTGTCAGAAAGGGATTTTTGGGTTTTTGCAATGCAAATCGGCAGGTTTTGCAGCCCCAGGCTGGCTATCTTTTGCAGGTCACTTTTGGCCTTTGAGGTGTAGTCAATCTCGCTGGCGCCATAGATCCGGGTTGCGACGGCTTTGATCTTATCTTCCACCGGCCAGTTCCAATCGTATAGCGGTGTAAAGGGGGTATTATGTTTTTCAGCTACTTCGGCGACAGTATGGGCCAGTTCTTCCGCTCCGGCGCCTCCTTTTTCCCAAACATCAGACAGCACCACAGGAGCCCCTTTAAGTTCGCACCGCCTTTTGATGACGGCTAGTTCTTCCTCGCTATCTGTGATAAAGCGGTTCATGGCAACGATGGCCGGAACGCCAAAGAGGCTGATGTTTTCCAGGTGTTTCTCCAGGTTTTCCATGCCGCGTTCCACTGCCTCTGGATTATCTTCTTTCAGGTTGGCCAGGGCGACACCACCGTGGTATTTCAGGGCCCGGACGGTAGCGACCAGTACGACTGCATTGGGGGACAGGCCTGCACTCTGGCATTTGATGTCGAAGAATTTTTCGGCGCCCAGGTCGAAACCAAAGCCTGCTTCCGTGATGACGTAGTCGGAGAGGCTGAGCCCCATCCTGGTGGCTATCACGCTATTAGTACCCTGGGCAATGTTGGCGAACGGCCCTCCGTGAAGGATAGCCGGGGTGCCTTCAATCGTTTGAACGAGGTTGGGCTTGATGGCGTCCTTCATAAGGGCAGCCATGGCGCCATGGGCTTTCAGGTCGCGGGCGTAGATGGGTTTTTTATCGAAAGTAAACCCGACGAAAATATTGCCCAGGCGTTTTTTGAGGTCGCTTAGGCTTTCGGACAGGCAAAGGATGGCCATGATCTCAGAGGCAGCGGTAATATCGAAACCGGTTTCCCGGGGCACGCCGGAAGCTGTACCGCCCAGTCCGATGACGACCTTGCGCAAGGCGCGGTCGTTCATATCCATCACCCGTTTCCAGAGTACTGTCCTGGGGTCAATTCCAAGGTTGAATTTTTTGTTTTGCAGATTGTTATCGATCAGCGCAGCCAAAAGGTTGTGGGCTTTTTCGATAGCGGCAAAATCTCCGGTAAAATGCAGGTTAATATCTTCCATGGGAAGCACCTGAGAGTGGCCCCCACCGGTGGCTCCGCCTTTGATGCCAAATACCGGCCCCAGGGAGGGTTCCCGAAGCACCGCAGTTGCCTGTTTGCCGATCCGGCAGAGGCCCTGCGCCAGGCCAATAGAAGTGGTTGTTTTACCTTCGCCGGCCGGAGTAGGAGAGATAGCGGATACCAAAATCAGCCTGCCTTTTCGGCCGCTATTGGCAGCTATGAGAGAGAGCGGAAGCTTGGCTTTATAACGGCCGTACAATTCCAGCTGATCTTCCGGGATGTTGAGTTGGGCGGCAATTTCCCGGATGTCGCGCAATTTGGCGGCTTGTGCAATTTCAATGTCGGATTTCATCTTGTTTGGTTTGAAATTTGGTTGAGAATGGCCATCCCTTCGACGAAGAGAAAAGGCTGTTGGGCTGCTAAAATAGTTTGTTGGCCGGAAACATACAAAATGATATGGGCTGGGGCAACATTTGTCCTGAAAAGCGGTTAATTTTATAGCAGAGTTTTTTCATACTAGTCCAAAATTTGGGCCGTGCTTGTGTAGCACGGCTTTTTTTTTTGCCCGGTATTTAACAATGCTTTTACATGATGATTTCGTCGATCAGGGCGTTGTCGTCATCCAGTGAACGGAAAAGGCGGGCCCGAAAGCGGTTTTTGGTATTAAACAACATTTCCGCCATTTTATCGATGGCCACCATGGAGAGTACCGTTTGGATATAAGCGTCGACCAGGTCATCCAGTCCAAGCCCCAGCTTATTGAAGTCGCGCCGGTCTACCAACATCAATCGGTTGGTGTCGGACCCCCAACTGTTGCCATCTTCTTTGATGGATAGGTTGGTGCCCAGCATTTCCCAGGAGTTGGCGCCTTCCTCGATGTGGTCGGTCAGGGGGTGGCTGGCGCGACGGGCGTAGACACACAGTGGCCGGATGCCTTCCTCGGTGGCGCTGACCATCATGCGTAGGTCGGCTACGTAGGTGTTCCCTTTAGAACTGGGTACGGTGCCAATGTGGTAAAGCTTGCCCCGGCTGCTGGTGGAACTCCAGTTGTAGTTGCCGATCAGGCTTTGTACAATGAAGCGTTCATAGTGGAAGCCGAGCGCCATAAATGCCTCCAGTTCCTGCTCATTAACGATGGTGTAAACCCCCTGGCCGGCATTGCTGTAAGGGTTTTTGACCACGGCTTGTCCTCCCATTTTACGAACCCAAAGTGGAATCTCTTCCTTACTTACATCCCAAATGGTTTCGGGAGTCAGTATTTCCAACCCGCTTTGGGCCAACTCGGCGTTGAAGAGGTCATAGGCTTTCGAGGCCAGCATTTTGTTTCGGCCACCCGCCAGACAGGCAATGATGGGGTTGAAAACCGGCGTTCGGGTGTGTATAGGAAGCCGTGCCCAGGGCCGTTGGGTCAGATAGCGGAAAGCAGCCCGGATCTGATGCCACTCTCCGTCTGCTCCCATGACAAAAAGGATTCCATCCTTAAAACGAATTGGAGGGTCGGGGTCGTCCTGGTAACAGGATACATAATGGACTTTTTCGTCAAAGGCGTCGGCCATGGCGCGGGCATACCCCAATGTTTCCATGGGGTTTTTATCATAAATAACGGCCAACTGCCCTTGTATTCGCTTTCGGGCCTTTATCTGGGGTTTGATCGTGCGTTCCATTAACAGCCGGTAGCCGCCCTGCTCCTGGTTATCATCGAGCAATGGCATGGATTTTTGGCCGGAAGGACAGGAGTTGTTTTCAATGACGACCATCTGGCGGTTGCCTTCTTCGTTGGTGACGTGCATAAGGTCGGCTCCTGCCCAAATGAAGTGCTTGGGCTTGTACGAAAGCAGGCTACGCAGGGTGTCCGCCTTCACTTTAGGGTGCAGATGGCAGTAACGCTTGATAATTCGGTCTTCATCCAGGTGGAGGAAAAAAGCGATCATAGGGTGGATGGTCGCGTTTAGCGCCTTGGCGTACCAGTGGTCGGCTGGTTCGAACTGCCCGGGGAGAACAAGTTGGGAATTCATGATCTGGGTCGTATCTGGTTTCATATTTGGTTGCAGGTTTTTCATGGGAGGGTTAGTTTCACAGCGGGGTAAGGTATTAAAATTTCGGCCTTAGCCCTATGGCTATGGGCTTTAATTTTATGTTACCAATTGGATTTAGAAAAAAATCTGGTTGATCGGCACCCTTTGGGCGTCTTCCAGGCGGATCATGGAATTGATAAGCCGAAGTTCTTGAAAATGGGCCAGGTCTTTGGGGTGGATATGGTCGGGAAGCAACAAGCCGGCGTCGACGAGCGCAGCCCGGCGGGTGCCGGCCAGCAAAGGCCGCGCCGGAGTGAACCATTGATGCCCGTCGAACAAGGCAATATTGGCGTAGGAAGAATCCGTGAGCAGGCCCCTGCGAAGAAAGAGCACATCATCGGCCTGGTTTCTAAGCCGGTAGAGTTTTTCAATAGGTTTGCGGTCGGCAAATTTATAGCTATAGTTGAGCTGTCCGCAATCAACCAGTTTGAGGCTGGCCACTGCTTGCATTTGATAGGGCAGGAATTCTATTACCTCAATTTTCTCGGCGTATACAATTCTGCATTTATACAGGCCAGTGCGCATTTCTTCCGGAACTTGAATGTCTTCCAGGCGCAGATCCCCGGTTAAACCGAGCAGTTCCCGCCGGCTGCGCTTCAGGCGCTCCTGGTGGTAATGGAGATTGTCCAGTTGCCCGTCCTGACAGCGGATGGTTTCCAGTAATAGTTGGCTCATCGGGCAAGGGCTTCAGTGGTGACGAAAAACGGAAGATAAGCTTTGCGCACCAATTCATCGTATTCTTCTGCTTCAGTACTTCTGGCCGTAATGCCACCACCACTTTTGAAAACAAGCCCATCCGGTTGTGCTTCCATAAAACGGATCATGACCCCGCTGTCCAGTACTTGTCCGTCGAAAAGGCCGCAAATGCCCGTATAATAGCCGCGAGGTTTTTGTTCGGCCGCCCGAATGATCTCCACCGTCCGGCCCTTAGGCGCGCCACTGATAGAGCCTGCCGGGAGCAACTGAAAGAGGATATCGCCCAGTTGGGCCTGGTAATCATCGGGCAGTTGCCCCACGATCTCTGAACTGCTCTGTAACAATCCGCCCTGATGGGTGGTGATCTCTTCCGTGTAGCGGTATCGTTTTACCCGCACCTTCCGGGCAACCAGGCTTAGGTCGTTGCGGATGAGGTCCACAATCGTTGCATGTTCCGCCTTTTCCTTCTCATTTCCAAGCAGCAAAGCTTCAGCATCGGGTAGGCTGGCGTCAATAGTCCCTTTCATGGGATAGGCCGATATTTGGCCATCCTGTATTCTGACGAAGGGTTCGGGAGAAAAACAGGCAAACTGGCCATTCAGCCAAACCCGGTAGCGGGCCTGGCTGCGTAGAAAAATTTCCCGCAGGCTTAGGTTGGATTCTACCGGAGTGGGGAAAGCCAGGTTGAGCAGGTAGGTATCACCGGCCTGCAGGCGCCGTTGAACCAATTGAAAGGCCCGGCTGTAGATGGCCCGGCTGATGGGCTTTTTTTCGAAAAAAAATTCTTCCTTCGATGGTGTCAGCTCCCTAGAATTACTATGCCCATTGATGTCATAGAGCAATTCTTTTTCGTGCACCTCGTTCAAATTCAGTACAATGGGGCGTTTAAGTTCAAAATCGATAAGGAATAAAAACGGCAGGCCCCGCTTGCCGTAGGTGTTCATTCGATCAATGGCTTCTTCCCTGCTCAGTGTTCGGATCATCAAGGATTTTTTGTTGCGTCCTAATCTGACTGCAAATGTACGCGAATGTAACGTTCAAATACCAATTGGAGTTTTAGATGCCTCTCCCGGCCGCATCTTTAGAACGTGTTTAAAATTAATCCTTTCGCTAATATGAGTGTCTCTCTTTGCCGGGCTTCGGCTATTTTTCGGCACGTACCTTCCAGGTATGCGCCGAAAAATGAGCCTCGCGCGGCTTTGAGATCCATCTCATATTAACTGAAAAACTAAATTTAAACACGTTCTTATACCACCCAGGCCCCGGTAAAAGGGCTTTTCGTCTAGGGAGTTACATTATTCCTCTTAACGGAGTTCAATGTTGGGAAATAATTTCCCATTTTCGCAGGAGATTATTTTGCTCACCAAATAATACTGAATATGAGGTTCAAGGTTTTAGTATGGCTGTTGCTCTTTGGGCTCAGCTTCGTGGCGGCCAAGGGCCAGGAAAACCGCATTTCTTTCGAGCAGTTCGAGCTTGACAACGGACTGAAGGTCATCCTTCATCAGGACAAGAGTACGCCTATTGTGGCTGTGGCGGTAATGTACCATGTGGGATCCAAAAATGAGGACCCCCAGCGCACCGGTTTTGCCCACTTCTTCGAGCACCTGCTTTTTGAAGGGTCTGAAAACATTGAACGTGGCCAGTTCGATAAATACATACAGAATGCCGGAGGCACGCTCAACGCCTACACCACGGCCGACAACACCTGCTACTTTGAGATATTGCCTTCCAACCAGCTGGAGTTGGGTATGTGGCTGGAATCAGAGCGCATGCTGCACGCCAAAGTGGACCAGAAAGGCGTGGAAACCCAGCGCGAAGTGGTTAAAGAGGAAATGCGCATGCGGTATGACAACCGCCCTTATGGTTCTTTCCAACGCGAGATATTGAAGCGCATGTACCACAAGTACCCCTATCAGTGGCCGACTATCGGTTCGATGGACCACCTCGATGCTGCTTCTGAGGCCGATTACGTCAAGTTCTACCGTGAATTTTACGTACCCAATAATGCAGTGATGGTCATCGCCGGCGATTTTGAGCCCCAGCAGGCCAAAGAGTGGGTATACAAATATTTCAAAGGGATCCCCAAACAGGAAAAGCCGATCTATCGCCCCGATGTGGTAGAACCCCCGCTGGGAGGGGAAGTCCGCGACACGGTTTACGACCGCATTCAACTGCCTGGTATTTTTGAGGCCTACCGCACACCAGGTATTGGCCAGAAAGATTTCTATGCCGTTAGTATGCTGACGCGCTTGTTGTCAGCCGGGGAGAGTTCCCGCCTGCAAAAAGCCCTGGTCGATGAGAAACAGTTGGCCATTCAGGTAGGCAATGTAGCTTACGAACGGGAGGGGCCTAGTTTCGCCCTGGCCTACGCCATCGCCAACGCCGGTGTGGACGACAAAACCCTGGAAGAGGCTATCTACGAGGAGATCGCGAAGGTACAGCAGGAAGGCATCACCGAAGAAGAATTCCAAAAGCTTCGCAACCAGATCGAGAGCGAGTTTATTAGCGATAATGCCACCATGTTTGGCATCGCCAACAGCCTCGCTACTTACGCCGTATTGTACGGTGACGCCAACCTGATCAATACCGAGATTGATAATTACATGAAGGTGACGCGGGAGGACATTCAGAAAGCGGCTCAGCAGTACTTCACACCGGAAAACAGGGTAGTGCTGTACTATTTGCCGAAACCAAGCCAGCCGTAGAGTGGTTTGGGAGCAGAGGTATAGGCCGCTGAGGCGTTTAAGATTTTTGAAACTTAGAAATCTGGGAAAATGAAAAATATTGGTATTATCCTTTTTTTGCTGGCGTTGAGCGCCGTTCAGGGGCTACAGGCCCAAAATGACGATTTTCGAAAAAAAGCCCCGGAAGCCGGGCCGGCGCCTCGCATAGAGATGGGGGATTATGAGCAATTCACCCTCGAAAACGGCCTGCAGGTAATTGTGGTGGAGAACCATAAACTGCCGCGGGTCTCTTTCCAGTTACTGGTGGATGTGCCGCCTATAAAGGAAGGGGAATTCGCCGGCGCCGGCGGCCTGGCTGGTGAGATGCTCGGCCGAGGAACGGAAAGCCGCACCAAGGCGCAGATCGATGAAGCCATCGATTTTATCGGCGCTGATTTTTCCACTGATGCTGACGGGATGTTTGGCGCATGCCTCACCAAACACCAGGACAAATTGCTGGACATAATGGCGGATGTGCTGCTGCATTCGACTTTTCCGGAAGAAGAATTCACTAAAGTACAGAAGCAGCGCCTGTCAGAACTGGCCTACCAGAAAGACAACGCAGACTTTATTGCCGGCAATGTATCTGAAGTGCTGCGCTATGGCAAGGATCACCCTTATGGAGAGATTGTAACGGAGCAGTCGTTGCAGAATATTACCGTGGAACGTTGCAAAGCTTACTATGCCACTTACTTCAAGCCCAATATAGCCTATCTGGCTATTGTGGGGGATGTCAATTTGGAACAGGCCAAAAAGATCGCTGAAAAGTACTTTGGAAAATGGGAGAAGGGCGAGGTGAGCAAGGAATTCTTCAAGCGCCCTGAACCACCGGCTCAGGCGGAAGTCGATTTTGTTGACAAGCCTGGGGCAGTGCAGTCTGCTATTCGCATTACCTATCCGGTCAACCTCAAGCCGGGGAGCCAGGAGGCTGTTGTCGGCAACCTGGTCAATACTATCCTTGGAGATGGCGGCCTGCTAGGCAGCCGCCTCAATGGTAATATCCGGGAAGACAAGGGATATTCCTATGGAGTCAGCTCCACCCTCATGTATGACAAATACATTGGATATTTCTCGGCGGGCGGTAGCGTCCGCAATGAAGTAACCGATAGCGCCATCGTCGAGTTTCTTTATGAGATGAACCGCCTGCGCGATGAGCCGGTTTCGGATACGGAACTGGCCAGTATCAAAAACTACATTTACGGCAAGTTTGCCCGTGCGCTGGAGCGGCCACAGCAAGTGGCGTCTTTCGCCCTGAATACTGCCCGCTATAAGCTGCCAGCTGATTACTACGCCACCTACCTGGAAAAAACGGCCGCCCTGGGCGCTGAAGATGTTCAGAAGGGCGCCAGGCAATTCCTTCTACCCGGACAGGCGCATATCGTGGTTGTAGGAAACAAAGAGGAAGTAGCGGACAAGCTCGGCGGCTTTTCCGGAGACGGCAAGGTTCACTTCTTCGATAATGAAGGCAATTCGATTAAAGGCGAAGAGGCAACGTTGCCGGAAGGGCTTACCGCTATCGATGTGGTGGAAAATTACCTAAGCGCCATCGGCGGCCGCAGCCAGCTCAGCAAGGTGCAGGACCTCTCCTTCAACATGACTACCTCGGTACAGGGTATGGCAATGGAAATGAGCATGCAACGCAAAGCGCCGAACAAAATGCTGATGACCGTCATGATGAATGGCGCTGCCATCAACACTACTCGCTTTGATGGCGAACAGGGCCTGGTAAGTGCAATGGGGCAGGAACAGAAGCTGGAAGGCGACGCCCTTGAAAGTATGAAACAACAGGCTGTTCTTTTCCCTGAAATGGAGTATAATAAAAAAGGTTTCGAACTGGCCTTGGCCGGTATAGAAATGGTAGAAGGCAGTAATGCCTATCGAATCGATGTCACTTATCCTTCCGGTATTAAGATTAC
Source organism: Lewinellaceae bacterium (assembly GCA_020636215.1). Lineage (GTDB taxonomy): Bacteria > Bacteroidota > Bacteroidia > Chitinophagales > Saprospiraceae > JACJYE01. The sequence continues at coordinate 159,844 of JACJYG010000011.1, read as the reverse complement.
GGAATATTTTGACATCCAGTCCGGCTTGAAGGTACGGACGATCATTTCTCAGGCCTCGCCCGCCGCCGGTGAGGTGACGGTCACCACTGATTATGGCGATTACCGGGAAGTGGAAAATATCCGGGTGCCCTTTGAGGTGAAATCGGCCGGGATGGGGCCATTCCCTATTACCCTAAAAGTGGAATCCGTGGAGATCAACAAAGGGCTGGAGGACAGCATTTTTAAAGTGGAATGATTCCAAGGGCTATGCCGGGGTGAACATTGATCATCCCGAATTTTCGTAGAATATCCCGGAAGATGCTCGGCTCCTGCCCATTCGGGCCGGGGCCGATACTACGCCTGATCGGCGGAGCCCGCCTGCTGTGCCGCAGGCCGACAGGGATACTAAGTTGATGCTATTGATGAGAGAAGCCGCCCATTAAAGTTCTTTTTGTTGTGGAGCCTCCTCATATCCATAGTATCAACGGCCCACAGGGCCAAAGTATCCTCAAAGCCCGTATGCGGGGTTTGAGGAGTATCCCCGCCTGCTGCCAGCGGCGGGCAGGAATAGAATCGCTGATTGGTGGCTCAAAATTCGGGATGACTCATGTTTAGGCCCTGTTCGAATTTCAGCCAAAGAATGAAATTTGAACAAGCGCTTCCGCATTTTAATTGCTATACTTGCCAAACAATCCCGTAAATGCAAAACGGGAAATCCAGAACAAAGCCAAACCATTCATGATACAGGTATTTGTCACAGGAGGAACCTTTGATAAAGAGTACAATTATATAAGTGGGAATCTTTTCTTTAAAGATACCCATTTACCAAGTATGTTTGAACGGGGCCGATGCACCCTGGAGATCGACATCAAAACGTTGATGATGATCGACAGCCTGGAGATGCGGGATGAAGACCGGGAGATCATTGCCTTCAACTGCCGCCGAAGCACTTTTGATAAGATCCTCATCACGCACGGAACAGACACCATCGTTCAAACGGCGAAGTACCTGGCTTCATTCGGCATCACCGATAAGACCATAGTATTGACAGGGGCCATGGTGCCTTATGCATTTGGCACTTCTTCTGATGGCTTTTTTAATCTGGGAAGCGCTCTTGCTTTTGTGCAGACATTGCCTCACGGTGTTTTCGTATCCATGAATGGCCGTTACTTTAAATGGGATAACGTCCGAAAAAACACGAAAACCGGATTCTTTGAAGAACTGGGGGGATAGGGGGCGGCATTTCAGTCGGCAGTAAACAGCAGGCAGTTGAAAACAGGCTCTAAACGCTTTTAGAGCTTTCCCAATCCCTAAAAGAAAAACCACAAACAATGGAATACCTCGGATTACTACTGGAGTTTATCTTTCTGTCTATAGGCGTTTACCTCTACCTGTTTGCAATTGGACGGATGAAGGCCACTGATCCCAAGGCCCGGACAAGGGCGGAAGCATTTCGGAAGCGAAACGGTTGGTGGTTGCGCCTTGCGGCGCTGGCTCTGGTGGCCATTACGCTGGTTAACATCGTTTTGCATGTAATGCAGATGATAGGAGGGGCGTAAGGCCATTGAGGAACAAGGAAGCGGACGGGGCATGGCTTGATCCTCGGCGGCCGGATAAAGCGGTTACATGAGAAAAAAAACGTTGTGTTAAGAAAAGGTGAAATACACCGGATAAAAATGCGTTATTGCTATCGTGAAGTGGGGAACGGGCGCATTTTCACGAGAATGGTTTAAGATCTGGCCTGAATCGGACGTAAATTTACAGCCCAAATCACTACCTCCAATCCTGCTCTTAGGAAAATTTATTAATATTGCATCGCAAGAATTATTATTTATTGTAATCCTGAAATCACATCTATCCAAATATGAAAAGACGCATGTTGATCTTATGGAGCCTCTTTGTCCTGGGGCCTTCTTCCATCGTATGGGCGCAAGCCGATTTTTATGATGTCAATACGATTCAGGATATTAAGATCAAGTTTGAACAGGACAACTGGCGTTACGTGCTGGATTCTTTAAGATTCAATGGGGAGGGTTTACTGCTGGGCTCTATCGAGATCAACGGCCAGAAATTCAACGATATTGGTGTGCGCTACCGGGGCACCCGATCCTTTCAACCGGGCAGCAAACGCAACAGCCTGTATATCAAACTCAACTACATCGACAAGGAACAGAGTTATCTGGGCAATCGCCAGGTGACGCTTTCCAGTGCTTTACGCGACCCCAGTATGGTGCGGGAGGTATTCGGTTACGAGGTCGCTCGCCGCAATATGCCTGCCCCCAGGGCCAATTATACCAAAGTATATGTCAACGGGGAATACTATGGGCTTTTTGTAAATGTGGAACCTATTGATGATGCTTTCCTGGTTCGCAATTTCGGCACTAATAAAGGCACTTTCGTGCAATGTGCGCCCAACCTGCTGGAACCGGAACCCTCCGGTTGTAAAAGTGATGTTTTTGGCTCCCTTCAGTATGACAACAGCGCCAAATGTTACCTTCACAACTTTGTTCTGCTCTCCGATTCCGGATGGGATGACCTCATTGAGCTGACCTATGTGCTCAACCAAAACCCGGCAGAAGTGGACCGGGTACTGGATGTTGACCGTACGCTTTGGATGCTTGCTTTCAATAATGTGTTGGTTAACCTAAGCAGCTATACCGGGCGTTACAGTGAAAATTATTACCTGTATCGCGATGCGACCGGCAAATTCACGCCAATCCTTTACGACCTGAACCTTTGCTTCGGCAGTTACAAAAATACCGGTGTCGGCTCTGACCTTAAGCTCAAGGAACTCCAGGAAATGGACCCCTTGCTGCATATCGATAATTCCGCCAAACCGCTTATCAGCCGGCTGTTGAGCATCGAAAAATACCAGAAGATGTATCTGGCACATATGCGCTCTATCGTCAATGACTTCTTCCGCCACGATGAATACGTGGCCCGGGTGAAAGAATTGCAGGCCCTCATCCGGCCGTCGCTGGAAGCGGATGCCAACCGGTACTACGCAATGGAAGACTTTGACGCCAGCCTCAGTTCCACTATCGGCAACCGCAGCCGGATACCCGGGCTTCAGGAATTGATGGGGCCGCGTACCACTTTCCTGCGCGAAAATAAAAAGCTGGCGGTGGTGCCTCCGGTGATCAGCGACCTTGTCGTAACCCGCCGGGAACGCTTGTCCTCTCAACGTATAACAGATTTCAGAATACAGGCCCGGGTGGATAAATTCCCGAAGGAGGTGGTAGTCTATTATCGCTTTAAGGATGGCGATGCCTTCCAGCAGGTGGCTATGCGCGATGATGGTAAACATAACGACGGAGAAGCAGAAGACAGCTTGTTCGGCGCTGTAATACAGCCGCCCAACGGTGCTGATTCCATAGAATATTACATCTATGCCGAAAATGCCGGAGCGGTTACTTTCGACCCGCCCCGTTATATGTACGAAAGGCATGTCGCCAGCCTGGAGGAATTGAATAATTAATCCGGCTTTCCGGCTGAAAATGCTTATGCAACGTTTCTTTATCTTGCTGATCACCGCGATGTATGTAGCCGCAGGGCTACAAGCTCAAGGCGAAAGCAAAAGCCAAAGCGAAGATATTTTTGATCTCAATCACGTCGGGGAAGTAAAACTTTTTTTCAAAGAGAAAAACTGGGACCATATCCTGGACTCCCTGAAACAAAAGGGCTATGACCAACGGCTTGTGGGCGACGCTACCTACGGCGGCAAACGCTACGAAGGGGTGGGCGTCCGCTATAAGGGCAACTCCTCCTACTTTAGCGTTCGCAAGGATGGCTATTCCAAATTGCCATTCAATATAGACTTCAACCATACGAATAAAGAACAGAAGCTACCAGGTGGATATGATAAGATGAAGCTGAGCAACGTCTTTCGCGACCCATCCTTTATTCGGGAGGTGCTTTCCTATGAGATCGCCCGGCGGTACATGCCGGCGCCAAGGGCCAATTTCATCAAACTGTATGTCAACGGCCAGTATCTCGGGCTGTACAATAATACCGAATCAGTAGAGGATGATTTCCTGGAGCGGTTCTATCAGGACGATAAAGGGATCCTTTTCAAGTGTGACCCCATCTGGGGGGATGAGACCCCATCTAATTGTAAGGAAGGGGAGAAATCATCTCTGCAGTTTTTGGGAAAGGACTCGGTATGCTACATGAGCAAGTACGAGATCAAATCTCCGTACGGCTGGAAAGAACTGATCGAGTTGACACGCGTCCTGAATTATGAACCGGAAAAGCTGGATTCTATCTTTAATGTCGACCAGGCGTTGTGGATGTTGGCTTTTAATATGGTACTGGTCAACCTGGATAGTTACACCGGCCGGTTCTGCCACAATTATTACCTCTACCGGGATAAGGGCGATGCTTTTCAACCAATCATCTGGGACCTGAACCTATCCTTTGGCGGCTTCCGCTATGATGGCATTAGCGGTAGCCCGCTGACTAATGAAGAGATGGAAACGCTCAGCCCGTTCCAACACTACAAACAGAAGAATGAAAAGCGGCCGTTGATCACCAACCTGCTTAGCGACGAACTCTATCGGAAGATGTATATCGCCCACATCCGTACTATTCTCAACGACTATTTTGTGGACAGCACCTACCTGAAGCGTGGCGAAGAACTCCAAACCTTAATTGACAAATACGTACAGGAAGATACCAATAAGCTTTATACCTATGAGGCTTTCCATAAGAATCTGCTGGAAACCGCCAAAGCCGATAAGGTGAGCGTCATCGGTATTGCTGAATTGATGGGCCCGCGTACTCAATATCTCATCAGCCATCCCCTGCTCACGAAAGAACCACCCCTGCTGAAAAAAGCCGAACACCTTGATTTTGGGGATATCATTGCCTTTCAGTCCACTATTGAAGGCGCCGAACGTGCCTGGTTGTTCTACCGCTACGGCGAAGTGGGGGCTTTCTACCATATGGAAATGTTTGACGATAGCGGCCATAACGATCAAATGGCGCAGGATGGCGTATGGGGGGCTACCCTGGAAAAAATAGAAGGTAAAGAAATACAGTATTTTATAGTAGCGGAAAACCAGTACTCCGCTGCGCTTTTACCGGAGCGGGCTTCAGGCGAATTGCTGACTACCAAAGTGGAAGAAAAAACCGTCAAAAAAGAGCACAATAAGTAATGCCTGTAATATCACAACCCACCTGTTTCCGGCCTCCGGTATACCAATTCAACGGGCATCTGCAGACGGTTCTACCTGCGGTTTTACGCAAAGTAGAATCTCCTTACGAACGGGAACGAATTACCCTCTCAGACGGTGGTGGGCAGTCTCACACCTGGTCAGAATACAGGGCGCTGGAGTTTGCAGAGGGATAACTGGTATGAATAGTAATATTGTTATGTGAATCCAGGGTAAGCCTGGCGCAGACTGCCTACAGCTCCTTTTCATTCCCGATACTCCTTCGCCCACGTCCGTAGAGCGTCGATGGCTTCCATCAACACACCCGCAGAGCCGCGAAAGACTCCAGAACCGTGTGGCTCGCCCTGTATGGTGTACCATTCAAAAAAGCCGTCGTTTTTGACTACCCGGTTGACAAAAGGCTGAATTTCCTGATAGGCTTCCTCCACCATGCCGTTTTGCATCAGGGCCGTGATCATCCGGGCGCCGAACCAGGTCCAGTCGCCGGCATTTTGGTAGGAATAAGGATCCATGCCTTTGTTGGCAAAACTTCCCGCCGGATAGGGCGGGTACAGGGTCAGGCCGATGCTCTGGGCGCCGCAGGCCTTGACATTCTGCCGCATTTTCTTCAGGGATAGCCGGATCTCTTCCTTGCTCAGCAAGCCCGCCTGTATGGCTACTGCCGTTCCGCCATGGTAGAAAATCTCATTTTCGTTCAAGCCCGGGAACGCCTCGTGCTGGATGTATAGGTGTGGAATAAATTTCTTGTTCTTTTCGTCCCAGAGATGCTTCCGAATATTGGTTTTAACACTCCCATAAACTGCCCGCCATTTGGCCCAGCTTTCTTTGTCACTGGTTAGCGTGCAGAAGTTGTCCAGTGCGATCAGGAACATGGCGTTGTCGTAGATATCGATGGCGGGAATGCCGTACTCGTCGTATTTCACACCCCATTTGTGGTAGGGTTGCACATCGCCCCAATCGGTAGTAGTACCCCCCCAAAGCAGGCCATTTTTTTCGTTGAATTTGTGCTTCATCAGATAGTCCAGGGCAAACTCCAGCCGCTCCACTACGGTTTTACCTCGGATTGTTTCTTCCAGGATACTGCGGTCGCCGGTTTCCTGTACATAGCGATAAACGGCCTGAATGAGGGAAGTCTCCTGGTCGGTTTCCACGGTATTTTTGTGAAATACAAAGCCCGGCATATCGTAGCGGGCATAGGTGCCGTAATTATCAGCCTGATGGCCGGCCGGAACCTCCTGGTACCCATCCGGGATGTTGCCGTCGAAGCCCTGAAAATAGAAGAATTTCAGGAGTGCTTCCCGTACCTTATCCTGGGGCATCGCCCGGCAGGAGTAAGTAATAAAGGTGTTCAGGTCACGGATCCAGACCTCGGCGTAGCCATCACCGGCATTGAATCCGGTTTGGAGAATGGCATTGCCTTTTTCCATAACTTTATCAAAGGCCTCGTTGGCCAATATGGCCTTGGCGAGTTGTTCTTTACCTCCGGCCTGGGCGGGGAGAGGCTGATTGAAGATGGCCAGAAGCGCCAGGGTATTGATAATTATTGTTATGTGTTTCATTATTGTAGTTTTTGGTGCAGTTTTCGCATTCTCGCATTCTCGCATTCTCGCATTCTCACATTCTCACATTCTCGCATTTATTCCTTCCTCCCCGACATCGAATACGGCGCCGCCTCTTTCTTTGTCCCCCATTCCTTATTGGGTTCTCCGCTCATCATGAACTCGAGCCTGCCGCCTGCCTGCAGGGCCTCATGCCCGATCCAGGTATTGTTGTAAGGCTTTCCATTGAGGGTAGAGGATTGGATGTAGGCTTTTCCAGCGCCATTTCCTTTGGCCTCGATGATAAATGTCTTGCCGTTGGGCATCGCAATCGTAGCTTTATCAAACAGCGGGCTGCCAAAGACATACTCGGGGGTTCCCGGGCACACGGGGTAAAAGCCCAGGGCGCTGAATACGTACCAGGCCGAAGTCTGCCCGTTATCTTCGTCGCCGCAGTAGCCATCGGGGGCGGGCGAATAAAGCTTGTGCATCACCTGGCGCAATCGCTGCTGCGCCTTCCAGGGCTTCCCGGCGTAATTGTATAGATAGATCATGTGTTGTATCGGCTGGTTTCCATGAGCATATTGTCCCATACCCATGATCTGCATTTCTCTGATCTCATGGATGACGAAGCCGTAATAGGATTCGTCAAATACCGGAGGCAGGGTGAAAACAGAGTCCAGCTTGGCCGCAAAAGCTTCCCGGCCTCCCATTAGCCCGATCAAGCCTTCAATATCCTGGAAAACGGACCAGGAGTAATGCCAGCTATTGCCTTCGGTGAAAGCGTCGCCCCATTTGAAGGGGCTGAAAGGAGCCTGGAAACTGCCATTCTCATTTTTGCCACGCATGAGTTTGGATTCGGGGTCGAAAATATTGCGGTAGTTCCGGGCGCGCTTTTGGAAAAGCTCTTGCTCTGCCTGAGGCTTGTCAAGGGCTTTCGCCAGTTGCCAGATGGCGAAGTCGGCGTAGGCGTACTCCAGTGTGCGGGCGGCATTTTCATTAATGCCTACATCGTAGGGGACATAGCCCAGGCGGTTATAGTACTCTGCTCCGTAGCGGCCTACCGAGTTGACCGGGCCTTTAGCGGTGGTGTTTTTCAGGATGGCTTCGTACAGCGTCTCTATATCAAAGCCGCGAATGCCTTTGATATAGGCATCGGCGATCAGCGAAGCAGAGTTGGAGCCGATCATACAGTCCCGATGGCCGGGGCTGGCCCATTCCGGGAGCCAGCCGCTTTCTTTATAGGTGTTCGCGAGGCCTTCCATTATATGTGCGTCCAACTCGGGGTACATCAGGGTGAAGAATGGGAAAACGGCACGGAAGGTATCCCAGAAACCATTGTCAGTGAACAGGTAGCCCGGCAGCACCTCACCATTGTAAGGGCTGTAATGCACCACTTCTCCGGCGGGGTTTATTTCGTAGAACTTTCGCGGAAAAAGGAGGACGCGGTAGAGGCAGGAGTAAAAGGTGCGGATGTCGTCGATATTATTTCCTTCCACCCGGATGCGGCCCAATTCTTTTTCCCAGGCCTGGTGGGCTTTGGCTTTGGTTTGGCCGAATGTGTCTTTACCGATTTCCTGTTCCAGGTTGAAGGCTGCCTGTTTGGGGCTGATGAAGGAGGATGCCACCTTCACGTGCACTTGTTCGCCTTTACGGGTAGAAAAGCCGACGATGGCGCCAACGTGATTCCCATCATTAACGGCTTGGCCCGGCGCCAGCACCCCATCTTTCCAGGTATGCACCCATTGAAAATCCTTATCGAATTCGAGCACGAAGTAGTTGTGGAAGTTATCGGGCACCCCCCCGTGGTTGTTGCGGCAGTAGCCGATGATTTTGCGCTCTTCGGGAATCACCCTGACCAGGGAGCCCTGGTCGAAGGCGTCGAGCAGAATGTAGGAAGAATCGCTTTGGGGAAAGGTGAAGCGAAAATGCGCTGCCCGTTCCGTTGGCGTGATCTCCGTCGTGACATCATAGTCGGCAAGATATACGCTGTAGTAATCCGGTTGCACCACTTCGGCCTTATGGGAGAACCAGGATTGCCGTTCTTCTTCGTTGAATTTGAGCTTGCCCGTCACCGGCAGAAGGGAAAAAGCGGCATAGTCGTTGATCCAGGGGCTGGGCTGATGGGTTTGTTTAAAACCGCGGATGTGGTAGGCATCATAAGCGTAGGCCCAGCCGTCTCCCATTTTTGCAGTTTGGGGGGTCCAGAAATTCATACCCCATGGGAGGGCGATAGCAGGGTAGGTATTGCCGTTGGAAAGAGAAAATTCTGAGTCGGTACCCATTAGTGGGTTAACGTATTGCACCAGGCCATCTGTGGTGGAAGACTGAGCTTGGGCAGGCAGCTGCTGGAAATTGAAATGGCAAATAACAAGTGCGATCAGCGCCAGGCGAAAAGGTCGATTCATGGTGTCTTGTGTTTTGAGGAATGAGTTTGTTCGAGCCCTGAAACTAGGAAATTTTGCTTGGATTTTTTTAAGCGGCCGGGCCAAAGGTGAACGGGCCAGGCACAGCAAGGATCAACCATTCATCCATTCATTCCCCCACGCCCACTTTCACTCCCGGCACATGCCCTTCCACCCAGGCAGGGATATCGAGGTAATTCAAGGCCTTGCTTTCATACTTGTTTTCCTGCAGGTTTTTCAGTTTTCGTTGGAATTGCCGGAAAGCATCGGGCTGGCCCGCCAGGGGGATTTGAGTGAGCTGCCGCAGAAACCGTAGGGAGTTCTGATGCAGTTCGCTGATGTCCGCTCCTTTATGAAACTGGCGTTGGACAGAGGAAATGAGGTAATCCAGCAGGTCGTAATGTTCCAACTCATAGTGGCACAGCAGGTGTAGCAGACGGGCATTGAAGTGAAGGTCCTCTCGTAGGAAGGCCGATTTGAGGTGGATGATCTCGTTGAGGTATTCCAGCGCTTTTTCGCATTGGCCGTCTGAAAAAAAGAGGTAGGCGAACTTGAAATAGAACAGCAGGCTGCGGTGGGCATCCATGTAGGCTTCGTGCTCTGGAAGCTCCTGTTCGATCCGTTTGGCCAGGAGTATACCGCCCTTGAAATCCCGCTCGAGCAGGCTGTAGTTCAGCCGGCTGAGGTTGAGGTAAACGAAAACGATCATACGGGAGTTGTCGTTCATCTGTTCGCTGAATTCCCGTTCAAATGCTTCGAATGCATGCAGGTAAGCTGCAAATTCCTCCCTGGACCGCATCAGATACAGCAATACGAGCAGATAATACAATGCCCGCATATACAGGTCGGGGTCCATTTGTTTCATCTGTTCGTCGGTATGGAAAAGTTCCACCCATTGCCGGGCCTGTTCGGCGGCCAGCTCGAAATCGAGCCGGATATAGTGGTACCACATTTTCGACTGGTACCAATTTGCTTTTTCGAAAAAGGTGAGCTTTTTTTCTTCCCAGCCCTGGGGCATGTTTCGTTCGAAAAATTCCTGTACGGCCTGTTCTTCCCCCTCGTTTTTCGCGTGGCCGTGCACGATGTACCAACCGTGCATCTGTATGTTGAAGTTAGAGAACAAGTTGCTGTAGTGCGTGACATAGCTGCGGTGAGCCGCTTCTTCCAACAGGCCCTCCATTTTGTTTTCGACCTTGCGGCTTCGGGTAATATGCCTGGCTTCTATCATCTTCTCGAACTCCAGGATCTCCAGGTGCAGAATATCCTGATGGTGCTCCAGAGCAGTTTTCTTGATGCGTTCCAGGATGCGGAGGCTCTGCATGTACATGCCCTTGCCGTAGAGAATGCGGGCGAAGTCGAGCTGTTCGCGGATCTGGATATCGATGTTTTTCTGGATATAGATCAGGCGCAGGCTGGTCAGGATCTGTTTGTAAAGGTGGCGTTTGAGGTTTGACAGGTGGCGCTTTTCTACTTCCGGCAGGCGCTTCAGTACGAGTTCCTCATCGTATTCCGACAAGCGGTCCAGTACATCGAATAGTTGGAGAAACTTAGTGTCACCAGCGCTTTGAAAGCGGTTGACATATAGCCGGAAACTGCGCTTTTCCGCTTTGGTCAGCGATTTAATGAGGGTGAACAACTGGTCCTTTTGTACGGTGAACATAGTTTCAGTATGAGGTCCGAATGCAGCTTTGAATATAACATCGAATGAGGTGATTAAGGCATTGGTATTCAGTTGTTTATTGGTTAAGGCGGGCGCCGTAGGCATCACATTGACGCAGAAAATTCAATCGTGCAGCCGGAAAGAGGGCCTTACTTTTGTACTATCAATACACCAAATAAGGCTTTCAAGAAAAAAATCGGGGGGATATCCCCTTCCCGGGCTTTAGTCATTTGTACAACTACAAAAGTAATCAAAATGAAGAAAATAGAGGCAATAATCCGCCTGTCCCGTTTTGAACAAGTACGTGATACGCTGGCCAAGATCGGCGTGCGCTTTTTCACCCTTAAAGAAGTAAAGGGCTACGGGCTGCAGAAGGGTGAAAAGATCATGTATCGGGGCAGCAGCTACGATTCCGATTACATCGCCCGTTTACAACTGGACATCCTCACCAGCGAGGACATGGTTGAAAGTATTGTCAACGCTATACTCGAGTCGGCCCGTACCGGCCAGGTTGGAGATGGTAAGATATCCATTATCGATGTTCAGGAGGTTGTCCGTATCCGGACGGCCGAAACCGGCGCCGAGGCCGTATAAAGCCCGGATGGTTCAACCCAACAATAAACATGCAGGACCGAATGTACAGGAAAAATCCCCCTTGTTTAAGTAGCTATTGCTGAAAAAACATCCTGTTTTCCTGCCTGCCCGTTTTTCCCTCCCTTTCCAGAAGAAGCCAGATTGCGACTATTTAAGTAAAGATTGTCTAACACCAACAACAGAATAATCATGAATGAGGCATTATTCACTGCAAATAATGTATGGATGCTGGTTGCTACTGCACTGGTTTTCATTATGCACTTAGGTTTTGCCACCTTGGAAGCTGGCTTTGTTCAGCGAAAGAACGCCGTCAATATTCTTTTCAAAAACACGATGATCATTTCCATTGGGTTATTGACCTATTACGTCATTGGTTTTGGCCTGATGTACCCGGGCGGTGAGGGAGGCGGCTTTTTCGGTTTTGCCGGCTTTGGGCTGAGTATGCCGGAAGGAGATGCCGGAGCCATTGCCTATGCGGATGGCCACTATACCTATTGGACGGATTTTATCTTCCAGGCCATGTTTGCCGCCACTGCGGCTACAATTGTTTCCGGGGCTGTTGCCGAACGGATCAAACTGGGGTCGTTTCTGCTTTTTGCTACAGTTTTTGTAGCTATCAGTTACCCTATCACCGGCATGTGGAAATGGGGCGGCGGCTGGCTCAATGAGGCTGGTTTTTATGATTTCGCCGGTTCGACCCTTGTACACGCAGTAGGAGGTTGGGGTGCATTGGCAGCAGTGATATTGTTGGGCGCCCGGCGAGGCAAGTATACCAAGGAGGGAATCAAGCCGATCCCGGGGCATAGCATGCCGCTGGCCGCGATGGGCGTATTCCTCTTATGGTTTGGCTGGTTTGGTTTCAATGGCGGATCCGTGCTATCGGCCGACCCGGTTGCTGTATCGCTGGTATTTGTAACCACTTCGCTGGCCGCTGCTGCCGGCGCTGTTGCAGCCTTTTTTGTCTCTTACATGCTTTTCAAATCCCATGACCTGTCGATGGTGCTAAACGGCATTCTGGGCGGCCTGGTCGGTATTACTGCCGGGGCTGACCTAATGAGCCCGGGCGAGGCGATCCTTATCGGCGCCATCGCCGGCACTATCATTCCCTTTGCGGTAGTCTTTTTTGACCGCATCAAGATCGACGACCCGGTAGGCGCCACATCTGTGCACCTGGCTTGTGGTGTTTGGGGTACGCTGGCGGTTGGCATTTTCGGCGCCAAAGCCGGTTTGGGGCAGTTCCTTACGCAACTCTACGGCACTCTGGCCATCGGCGCTTTCACCTTCGCTTTTGCTTTCGGAACCATGTTTATCCTGAAGAAAACCATGGGCATCCGCGTATCAGAAGAAGAGGAAGAAAAAGGCCTGGATGTGGCCGAGCATGAAATGCATGCCTACGGAGAATCGGTCAACGAGCAGCCGGCGGCTGCCTTCGAAATGGCTAAGTAATACAAGCAAAAAAAAAGGCTCCCGGTTTCCCGGGAGCCACAAGACCTCGGCGAACCGAAATCTTGATTATACGCAACTCAAAGTTACGGGTTAGGGGAGCTTTCTCCAAACAATTTTGAGGATTTAGATCAAGGTTTGCCGGCGGTCCAGTTGCCTGGCCTGGCTTTCTGACAGGCTAGCCTGTTATTGTTGCCGTGCTGGCATCAAATCTTTTTGATCACCCTCAAAATTAATGTGCTATGCGAGTACTAAAGTGTACCCTATTCCTGCTTTTGTTCTTTGACAACTGGAGCCTGATTCTTCACGCTCAGGAAGCCTTACTGGTGGCGGATAAACCAGCATTAGTAGAAAATGCTGCAGCGGAGCCGGAACCGGAAAAATCGCCATTGCCTTTTACGATTTCCGGCGCTGTAGATGCCTACTATGCGTATAGTTTTACGGAAAATTCCTTGCCGACCAGTTTCACCGGCACCCACAACTCCTTTACTCTGGGCATGGCCAATGTGGCGATTTCCCGGGAAGGTAAGGTGGGCTTTATGGTAGATCTGGCCGTTGGGCCGCGCGCCGAAGTGGCCAATGGGTTCAGTGGTACTACCCTGTCCGCCATCAAACAGTTATATGTGACTTACAACCCGGCCGATTGGGTAAAGCTGACCCTTGGAAATTTCGGCACTTTCGTTGGCTATGAATTGATCGATGCCCCGGGCAATATGAATTACAGCACCTCCTACATGTTCTCCAATGGCCCCTTCTACCATACGGGCCTAAAGGCGGACTTCAGCCTGAGTGAAAACTTTGGCGCCATGGTAGGGGTGTTTGACGACACGGACAGCAAGGTCGATTTTACCCCTGGTAAACACATTGGCGCCCAATTATCCTACACCGGAGGCAATTTCGGCGTATTCCTCAACTATCTGGGCGGGAAGAATGTAGAAGGGGACAGCCTGACTGCCAGTGTCGTTGGCCATCAGGTTGACCTCACGGCAACTTACCAGCTTACTGAAAAACTGGGGTTGGGGCTGAATGCTACTTCCAAAACCAGTGTACTGAGCGAAGGCGACAACACCAATTGGTATGGCGCAGCGCTCTATGCCAACTATGTGGTTAGTGAAGCCTTTACCCTGGCCTTTCGCGGGGAATACATCGGCGATCCGGACGGAGACATCCTCGGCCTGGCCGACGACAATGTGATCAGCCTGACTGTTTCCGGCAACTTCCACGTAGGCCCCCTGACCATAATCCCGGAGTTCCGGGCAGATATGGCAGCAGAAGATGCTTTCCCGGATGCAGACGGGAAATTTACGAAGACTTTGCCGGTGGCGCTGCTGGCGGCGGTGTATGCTTTTTAGGGGCGAAACGTCAGAATGTCTGGTGTGTCTGGTGGGTCAGAATGTCTGGTGTGTCTGGTACGTCAGAATGTCTGGTGGGTCAGAATGTCTGGTACGTCAGAACGTCTGAATGTCTGGTACGTCAGAATGTCTGGTGGGTCTGAATGTCTGGTGTGTCTGGTACGTCTGAATGTCTGGTACGTTAAGTGGGCCTGAACGTCAGGTCTGTCTGAATGTCTGGTGTGTCTGGTGTGTCTGGTCTGGTACGTCTGAATGTCTGGTACGTTACACAAGACCAACAAGACCACAAGACACACAAGACCACACAAGACACACAAGACAACAAGACACACAAGACCAACAAGACACAACAAGACCAACAAGACACAAGACAAGACACACAAGACACACAAGACACACAAGACCAACACACAGACATTCTGACCCATAAGACTCATAAGGCTCCTGGCAGAAAAAAATATTCATTAACATAAAAACAAACCTCTAATATGGAAAAATTCAAGCTGGAATACATTTGGCTCGATGGGTACAAGCCCACGCAGAGCCTGCGCAGCAAAACCAAGATCATTAAAGGTTTTAGCGGTAAACTCGACGATTGCCCTATGTGGTCGTTCGATGGGAGTTCTACAGAGCAAGCCCCGGAGGTTCTTCCGACTGCTTGCTGCAGCCTGTAGCGCTTTTCCCGGACCCTGCCCGTAAAACGGTTTTCTCGTCATGTGCGAGGTGCTGAATGCGGATGGGACCCCCATCCGTCGAACGGCCGGGCGCTGATCGATGATGATGACAACGATTTTTGGTTCGGCTTCGAACAGGAGTACTTCCTTTGGGATCTGGAAACGGATAAACCACTGGGCTTCCCAGTAAGCGGTTACCCGGCTCCACAAAGGCCATATTATTGCTCCGTAGGCGCCGGAAAGGCCTTTTGCCGCGAGATCATTGAGGAACACCTCGACCTTTGTCTCGATGCCACCTCAATGTTGAAGGGATCAACGCCGAGGTAGCGACCGGACAATGGGAGTTCCAGATATTTTCCAAAGGCGCTAAGGACGCGGGCGACCAGGTATGGGTGGCTCGGTACCTCATTGAAAGAACCGCTGAAAAATACGGGCTGGCTATCAACTGGCACTGTAAGCCGGTGTCTGGCGACTGGAACGGGTCCGGTATGCACGCCAACTTCTCCAACTCTCTGCTCCGGAATGCTGGTAGTAAAGGGGCTTATGACACAGTCTGCCAGGCCTTCGGAGTATCTCCTGAGATCATCAAGGCCCATATTGACGCCTATGGCGCCGACAACCACCTGCGCCTGACCGGGTTACACGAAACTCAGTCTATCGATAAATTCAGCTATGGCGTTTCAGACCGGGGCGCTTCCATCCGCATTCCCATTGCTACAGTAGAAAATGGCTGGAAAGGATGGTTGGAAGACCGGCGCCCGAACTCTGCGGCCGACCCATACAAGGTGGCGGCGCGTATCATTAAAACGGTCAAGATGGCCGAGGTGATGGCTCCTGTACATCAAAATGGAAATGGCGTCCTTGTAAAATAGAGCCGCTGAAGATGAAGTTTAGCCGTGCAGTTTTGCCTATTCACTTGATCTTTAATTCAGCTCTAGTTCCTGCATAGGAATATGCCATTTTCCTGCCCCGCAGCCTCGGCTGCGGGGGCAGTTTTGAGCTGATTTAAAATTAAATAAAAAGGTCTACGCTTAAAAAGCGTTAATTTTACCATCATACGGGGCAGAATATTAACCTGCCTGACTTGAAAGGGCATCGAACTTCTGGGTGGGCCTTTCAAGTTTTATTATTTAGAAGCTGTTTGAATTTAGTCCTTCAGTTTTATTATGCCTCTTTTTCCGCCACTCTGCGGCTTTTTTTCGCCCCGTACCTATGGGTACGAGGCTCAAAAAGAGCCTTGATTGACGAAAAAATAGCCTATAATAAATTCTAAAAACCAAATTCAAACAGCTTCTTAGAGCTGATATTTTTAAACCACATAATTTGCATATTTCCTATGAGTCTTTCCCGATTTCAAGCATTAGACACTATCCTCAACCGTTCGGGCTTTGAACTAGAGTACGTCGATGTCCCGGATGTCAGGATCTCCAACTTTTTTGGCTGCAATGTCTTTAATGACAAGGCCATGAAAGAGTACATGACTGAAGAAGCCTTCAGTAATGTCAAGCTGGCTATTCAATCCGGCGCCAAGCTTTCCCGCGAGGACGCCGATATAGTAGCCGACGCTATGAAGCGCTGGTCGCTCGACAATGGGGCTACCCATTACACGCACTGGTTCCAACCGCTAACCGGCCGCACTGCAGAAAAACACGATTCTTTCTTCCAATTGTCACCAGATGGCAAAGTCTCGGAAGAATTCACCGGCGATACCCTGGTACAGCAGGAGCCCGATGGTTCCAGTTTTCCGGGCGGCGGCCTGCGGTCTACCTTTGAAGCCCGGGGCTACACGGCATGGGATCCTTCTTCTCCTGCCTTCATTCTTGAACTGGTGGAAGGCAAAACCCTTTGCATTCCTACTATTTTCGTGACCTACGGCGGTGAAGCGCTGGATTACAAATTGCCGCTGCTCAAATCCCAGGCCTATATTGAGCAGGCTGCTGTACCGGTATGCCAACTCTTTGACGATAACGTTACCCGCGTGATCACCACCCTCGGCTGGGAACAGGAGTATTTCCTGGTGGATGAGGCATTGTTCAATGCCCGTCCCGACCTGTTACTGACCGGCCGCACGCTGCTGGGCAAGCATTCGCCAAAAGGGCAACAACTCGATGACCATTACTTCGGGTCTATTCCCGAGCGGGTCTTCGCTTTTATGCGCGACCTGGAAACAGAGTGTCACAAACTGGGCATTCCGGTCCGCACCCGCCACAACGAAGTGGGCCCCGGCCAATACGAAATGGCGCCCATGTTTGAGGAAACCAACCTGGCGGTCGACCACAACCAATTATTGATGGATGTGATGGACCGGGTGGCCAAACGCCATAAACTTCGGGTGCTGTTGCATGAGAAGCCTTTCGCCGGCGTCAATGGCTCTGGTAAGCACAACAACTGGTCGATGGCGACCAATACAGGCCGGAACCTTCTGTCTCCGGGCAAGCAGCCGGGCAAAAACCTCTTGTTCCTGACCTTCTTTGTCAATACGATTCAGGCCGTGTACCGCTACGCCGACATTCTGCGCGCCAGTGTTGCTTCGGCTGCCAATGACCACCGATTGGGCGCCAACGAGGCCCCGCCTGCTATTATCTCGGTATTTGTAGGGGATACCCTCGCCAAGATGCTCGATCACCTGGAAGCTGGCGTCGATGCTGACCAAGCCGGTGTGAAAGAGGTGCTCGACCTGTTAAGCAAGATCCCGAACCTCGAGCTGGACAATACCGACCGGAACCGGACTTCGCCTTTCGCCTTTACCGGCAATAAATTTGAGATCCGTATGGTGGGTTCTTCCATGAACTGTGCCGCCCCCATGACAGTGATGAACACCATTGTTGGCCGTCAGCTGCAGGACTTCAAAAAAGAGCTCGACGGATTGATGAAATCGGGTATGGACCGCGATACCGCTATCCTTGCCATTTTGAAGCGTTACATTACTGAATCAAAGCCAGTGCGCTTTGAAGGCGATGGTTATAGTGAAGAATGGAAGGCGGAAGCTGCCCGCCGCGGCCTGAGCAACCTGCCCAATACACCGGATGCACTCGGCGCTTATCTGCGCGAAGATGCTGTAGAACTCTTCACTGGAAGCGGTGTGTTCACCGAGCGTGAGCTTCATGCGCACTACGATGTAATGTGCGAGAGCTACATTCTGAAGTTGCAGATTGAATCCCGTACCATGGGTGAGATGGTTATCAACCATATTCTTCCCGCAGCTGTCAATTACCAGACTACGCTGACGCAGAACATCCTTCAATTGAAGGAGGTAGGTATGCCAGAGAGCACCTATGCTGCTCAGTTGGATCTCGTTAAGCGTATTTCCGGGAATTTGAACAAGATGAAGGAAAACGTGGAAGCCATGACCGAGGCCCGCAAGAAAGCCAACGAAGTGGAAGACCCCACGGATAAGGCCAAGGCCTACTGCTTTGAGGTCAAGCCCCTGATGGAAGCCATCCGGACTTACGCCGACCGCCTGGAATACCTGGTGGACGACCGCGAGTGGCCAATGGTGAAATACCGGGAGCTGATGTTTGTACGCTAATTATTTTGTTTTAGGTGAGTTAAATCAACAATGAGTATAAAGGGCTGGCCGGGAGGCTGGCCCTTTTTTCATAGTGCATAAAAGAGGCAGGACAAAAACTCCGGATATCCCATGCTGGCTTGGGCCGGCAGCCGAAGTTCGGCAATCGCTTTACCATTCTGCCATTCCGCCAGGGTTGAAAAAAATACCTCGGCGCCGTGCCGGAAATTCTCCTCAAGGTGGCCGGCATGGCTGAAGGCTTCCAGTCCAAAGGTATAATAGGCCTTTCCGAATACGTGAATCTGGGTCAGTTCAACCTGGCAGCCTTCCGGAATAACCGTATGGATGGGCACTTCGGTAACTTTCCCTTCTTGTTGGAAATGGTAGGTGAAACCGAGGCGTTCCTTTTTCACCTCTATCCAGTCGTATTGTTTTTCCCGGAT
This sequence comes from Lewinellaceae bacterium, assembly GCA_020636215.1. GTDB lineage: Bacteria > Bacteroidota > Bacteroidia > Chitinophagales > Saprospiraceae > JACJYE01. The sequence continues at coordinate 141,074 of JACJYG010000011.1, read as the reverse complement.
GATCTGCCTGGCCAGTTCATCTGCTTCTTTCAGCTCAAAGCTCCATTTAATCCAATGCTCGACCTTGCCTTTGGCTTTAAAAGGCGGAAAAGGATGTTCCCCGATGCCGGCCAGCAGCTGTTTGGCCTCCAGGCGGCCTTCTCTAAGTTTAAACCCCAACCCTTTATCGGAAGGTATTGGCAGATAAAAATCGGCCCTGGCCGGATTGCCAGGGGCGCCAAAGCGCCAGCCCTTGTATTCAAACCACTCCATTAAAGGAGGGGGGCATGAGCGGAAGAACCAACGGGATTCGTAACTTGGTAACATGGAGAAAAGATAGAAATTTTCTCTAATCTTTACATAGTCTCTTCAATTCCTTAATTTTGGCCTCGTACCTTCAAGCCGTCTGGAAAATAGCTTTGGCCATTAAAATCAATCCTTTCGAAAATCCTCAAGCCCAATAGCCAAATATAGCAATATAGCAATTTAACCATTTACCCCTATAAGCACCTCCCATGCCACCCATCCGCCGCCTTGCCGCCATCATGTTTGCCGATATTGCCGGATATACTGCCATGATGCAGGCCAATGAAAACGACGGCATGCGCCGTCTGAAGCGCTTCCGGGCCGTGCTGGATGAGAGCGTGGAGAAGCACCAGGGCAGAGTGTTACAGCACTACGGAGATGGCAGCCTGGTGCTGTTCGACAGCGCCGTGGAAGCGGTGGCCAGCGCAAAGGAAATACAACTGGCCCTGCTGCAGGAACCCAAAGTGCCCCTCCGGATCGGGATCCATATTGGAGATATCGTAACGGAAGAGGACTATATTTATGGGGATGGGGTCAATTTGGCTTCGCGGGTAGAATCGCTGGGCGTGCCCGGTTCCATTCTGATCACGGAAAGGGTCATTCACGACCTGCGCAACCACCCTCAGTTTGAACCGGTTTCGCTGGGTAAGTTTGAATTTAAAAATGTTACCGAGCCAATGGAAGTGTTCGCCCTGGCGGATACCGGTATCGTAGTGCCGCGGCAAAGCGAACTGGCGGAGCGGCCAAAGGTCCGGCCTTCAAAGCAGTGGGGGAGTGGTGCAATCCCCAAAGGCCGGATAATTGGTTTGGCGACATTGGTGGTAATTTGCCTGGCCATCGCCGCCTGGTTATTCCGGCTGGGCCAACAACAAGGCCGTGAATCCTTGGCTATCCCCGATAAATCTATAGCCGTCCTACCTTTTCGGGACCTGAGCCCGGAAGGCGGCCAGCAATATTTTGGTGATGGTATCGCCGAGGACATCCTCAACGCGCTGGCCCAGTCGAGGGAAATGAAAGTAGCCGGCCGCACCTCTTCATTTTCTTTCCGAGGCACGGAGATCAGTATGCCGGAAATTGGCAGGAAGTTGGGCGTTAGTACGGTGCTGGAAGGAAGTATCCGCCGTATCGGGGAACAGGTTCGGGTAACGGCCCAACTGATCAATACCGCCGATGGTTACCAGATCTGGTCGCAGCGCTACGACCGTCAAATAGACGATATTTTTGCCATTCAGGATGAGATTGCGCAGGCTGTCGCCGAGAACCTGAAGGTAATCTTGCTCCACGAAGGAATCCAACCGGCCACCCGGAACCAGGAAGCCTACGACTGGTACCTGCGGGGCCGGCACATGCTCAGTCAACGCTCCGACGGAGCGGAGGCTGCTGTTGACTTCTTCCAACGCGCCCTGGAATTGGACCCCGATTTTGCAATGGCCTATGCCGGCCTTGGCAACGCATACCTCTGGTTGGGCTGGAGTAACATCCTGCCTTCCCGCGAGGCCTTCCCGCAGGCGCGCACTTACGCAGGGGAGGCGCTGAAACGAGACAGCACTCTGGCTTACGCCCATTCGATACTCGGTTCTGTGCATCTTTGGTACGACTGGGATTGGCCTGCCGCCCGGCAAGCTCTGGAAAAAGCCATTGCGCTGAATCCCTCAGAAGCGGGGGCCTACCTCGACCTGGGCTGGTATTATGCCGTCGCCGGTGATCTCAATCGGGCTATCTTACAAATGGAGAAGGCCGTGTCCATCGACCCGCTTAACCTGGAATACAACATTGACCTGGCCGATATCAACCGAATGGCCGGACACTACGAAAAGGCACGGGATATTGGCGCCGCCATGCAGGAGCTATACCCGGACAACAGCGAGGCCTACTGGCTACTCGGCCTGGTTGATTATGTACAGGGCAATTACAAAACAGCCGTAGGCTATTTTCGCGAATCGGTCCGTTTGTCAAAAGGAGAATCCTGGTCGGTGATGCATCTGTCGATGGCTCAGGCTAAGGCAGGACAGCAGGTTCAGGCTCAGCAACAACTGTTGCCTCTGGAAAAAGATACTGCAGTTGTCAATGCCGCTTTTGTTGAAATGGCGCCGGCCTATTGGAATCTGGGCCAACACGACAAAGCTCTGGCCTGGCTGGAACGCTCCTTTCAGCAGCACGCCAACTGGATGATCTCCCTGCAAATGGACCCCATATGGGATGAGATGCGGAAGGAGGCGCGTTTTCAGGAATTGGTGGAGAAAATGAAGTTTCCATAATTGTCTCGGGGTGACGGATGAAAAAGCTCAACTTTCCTCTTAATTTCTCTCTTCTGCTAAGTCAGAAATGTCTAAAAATAAGTACATTCCCGCAAAAAACTGAAGCGCATGAAACTCGATATCCAACACACCGTCCTGGGCCGCTTTCTCGAATACGTCAAAATTGATACGCAGTCGGACCCCGAATCTACTACCTTCCCTTCTACTGAAAAACAGAAAAACCTGGGTAAAGTCCTGGTAAAAGAATTGCTGGAATTGGGGGTATCCGACGCCCACATGGACGAGCACGGCTATGTGTACGCCACCATTCCCGCCAACACGGACAAAAAGAATGTGCCGGTTATCTGTTTTTGTTCCCACATGGATACTTCGCCGGACTGCAGCGGAAAGGATGTAAAACCCATCATTCACCGCAATTACGATGGTTCGGATATTCAACTGCCCGATGACCATCGCGTAGTGCTGCGCACCAAGGACCATCCTAATCTCCTGGAGCAGATCGGTAACGATATCGTCACCGCCAGCGGAAGTACTTTGCTCGGCGCCGACAACAAAGCCGGCTTGGCCGAAATTATGGACGCCGTTCATTTTTTCATGGCCCATCCGGAGGTCAAACATGGCGCTATCCGTATTCTGTTTACACCCGATGAAGAGATCGGGCGCGGGGTCGATCATGTCGACATGAAAAAGCTGGGCGCCGATTTCGGGTATACGGTTGACGGGGAAAAACGGGGTACAATGGAAGACGAAACCTTCTCCGCCGATGCCGTAACGATAGAGATCACCGGTGTGAGTATTCACCCGGGCTTCGCCAAGGGCAAGCTGGAAAGCGCCCTGAAAATTGCAGCCGATATCGTGGCAAGCCTGCCCAAAGGCCGCTTGTCGCCGGAAACGACGGAAGGCATGCAAGGCTTCGTTCATCCCGTTACCATGAGTGGTGCTGTGGAGGAAGCCAGAATACAATTTATCGTTCGGGACTTCACCGTTGAAAAATTGCACCAGCACGAGAACGAATTGCGGCAGATCATGGAAAAAGTTTTAAAAAACTACCCCAACTCCCGCGCAGAATTTATCGTGAAAGAACAGTATCGCAATATGAAAGAGGTACTGGTGCAACATCCGCAGGTAGTGGAAAATGCGATGGAAGGCATGCGCCGCGCCGGTATGGAGCCCGAACGCCACAGCATTCGCGGCGGCACCGACGGCTCCCGCCTTTCCTTCATGGGCCTGCCCTGCCCGAATATCTTTGCCGGCGAGCACGCCTTTCACTCCAAAGAAGAATGGGTATCAGTGCAGGATATGGAGAAGGCCGTCGAAACGATCATCCACACGGCGCTGGTTTGGGAGGAAAAAGCCTGAGGAAATCGGAAGTCGGAAGTCGGAAGTCGGAAATTTTACCCGGCCGAGGGACGAGGACGGTCGGAAGTCGGAACGGGCCCCTGTTCTTCCCACTTCCGCCTTCCCACTTCCGCCTTCCCACTTCCGCCTTCCCACTTCCGCCTTCCCACTTCCGCCTTCCCACTTCCGCCTTCCCACTTCCGCCTTCCCACTCCCGCTTCCGCCTTCCCTCTTCCGCCTTCCCACTTCCGCCTTCCCACTTCCGCCTTCCCACTTCCGCCTTCCCACTTCCGCCTTCCCACTTCCGCCTTCCCACTTCCGCCTTCCCACTTCCGCCTTCCCACTTCCGCCTTCCCTTCCCACTTCCTCCCTTCCCTTCACTTCCGCCTTCCCACTTCCGCCTTCCCACTTTCCCTTCCCACTCCGCCTTCCCACTTCCGCCTTCCCACTTCCGCCCTTCCCACTTCCTTCCTTCCCACTTCCGCCTTCCCACTTCCGCCTTCCCACTTCCGCCTTCCCACTTCCGCCTTCCCACTTCCGCCTTCCCACTTCCGCCTTCCCACTTCCCTTAACCCTTTCATAACTAACCTTTTGATTATTTAACTAAGCGCGCGTTCCCTTTAACTTATCCTTTATACCACCTCTGGTCATTTCGGTAATAAATTGACCTTGTAAATGGATCTTTTGCAAGTCAGTCACCTATTTCCCCAAAAACAGGTAACGCTTGCTAAAAAAAAGCCAAAACCCGACTGAATCCATAAAACGACGAACCATGATGACCAGGAAAAACAATCTGCTGCTTATTGGAGTAATCGCACTCGCCCTCGGCTTCACATCTTGTACTTCCCCTCAAAAGCTGGTCGATTCCGGCGATTATGACACTGCCATCCAACTGGCTGCCCGTCGACTGGCCGGCCAGAAAAACAAAAAAGCCAAACTGGTGCTCGCCCTGGAGGAAGGCTTTGCCAAAGCTACCGAGCGCGACATGCGGTTGGCAGAACGCCTCCGCCGGCAAGGGGAACCCGAAAACTGGGTTCAGATCAACGACATCTACCGCCGTGTCCGGAACCGGCAGGAGCGCGTTGCTCCATTATTGCCGCTCATCTCCAAAGAAGGCATCAAAGCCAATTTTCAGTTCGTAAAGGTCGATGAACTGGAATACGAATCGCGCCAGAAGGCCGCCGATTACCTCTATGCCCGCGCGGCTAATTGGATGGAGGATGCCCGCCGTGGAGACAAGCAGGCCGCCCGCCGGGCCTATGAGGAACTAGACAAGATCGACCAGTATTTCAAGGATTATAAAGATAAAAACCGGCTCAAGCAAACGGCTCACGATCTTGGTACTACCAATATCCTTGTGCGGCTGGAAAACAACTCCCGCGCATTGATGCCGGCCACTCTGGAACGCGAGATCCGCCGCATCAGTGTCCGGGATCTCAATAGCTTCTGGCAGGCTTACTATACCGAAAAAGCACAAGGTATTGACTTCGACTACGAGGTGGTGATGAGCATCAATGGCCTGGAAGTTGGGCCAAATGTGATAAAAGAACGGGAATTTGAAGAAGCCAAGGAGATCGAAGATGGCTTTGATTATGTGCTGGATAAAAAAGGCAACGTCATGAAGGATTCCCTGGGCAACGATATCAAGGTTCCGCGGAAGGTATTTATCCGCGCGCAGGTGTTCGAAACCTATCAAACAAAGGTGGCTTCCATTTCCGGCCGCCTGGAGTTTTATGACCTGGAAACCAGGGAGTTGGTCGATACCCGCCCATTGGCAGCCGATGCGGTATTCGAAAATTACGCTTCTACTTTCCGTGGCGATAAGCGCGCCCTGCAGCCGGAAACGCTAAAGCGCATCGGGAACCGCCCCTTGCCATTCCCCACCGATGAAGCACTGTTACTGACTGCAGCCGAGCGGCTTAAGCCAGTGATTAAGGACCATATAGCCGGGACGAGGAGGTTGATATAGCGTTTTCTCTGACTGCATGTTTTATCCCAATACACCCATACGTAAAAAAAACGCTTAGGTTTGGTTAGATAATCGAGTATAGGGCCAGCAAAGTGCTGGCCCTTTTTATTTAAACTCTACTGAAAAGCTCAGGTTGAAAGTTCGGGGTAGCAACTCCAGTTCACTGCCGAGAATAAGCTGGTCGCTGAGGTGGCCGGAGCCAGGGGAATCGCCATTGGCAGGCAGGGAATAAATGTACTGCCGGTATTTGATGTTTTTGTAATTGAACAGGTTAAAGACCGATGCTCCGGCTTTACCTGTGGCGCCAAAAATTGGAAAGCGGTAGCTGAACCCTACATCGGCGCGATGGTAATCTTTCAGATAACCGAGGAAGGGGGTAATAGAGCCCTCGCGGCGGTCCTGCATCGGATTGAATCGGGAAATATCGATATAAGGCCGGCCGCTGGCGAAAATATAAGTAGCGGACATATCCCATTTGCCCAGGCGCAGCATATTGGCCCATTTGACCTGATGCCGGCGGTCATCCTGAGAAGGAAAAGCCTGGTTATTGTTGATCGCGGGGAATTGCTGGGTTGTTTTGCTAAGGGTGTAGGCCAGCCAGCCGCTGTAGGGGCCCCAGTCTTTCGTTATCAAGAGGTCTATTCCATAGGTATTCCCTTCACCCAGGAAAATTTGGTAGTTCAGATCCTGAGGTGGGGTAAAACTGGTTCCGAAGCCAGGGAGGGGCAGCGCATAGGCCACCAGGCCGTCGGTATGTTTGGAGTAGCCTTCTACATCTAGTTCCAATCCATTTATCTTCCAGTTGAAGCCCAGCATGGCCAAGTTGGCATTGGATACTGGAAAATTGGCTCCATCGGCCAACACCCAGAAGCCGAAGGTTCGCCCGAAGCGGTCTTCGTAGTCGATTTCGCGCAGGAACTGCTGGTAGCGGCTCAGGGAGCCTTTGAGGGACCAGTTGTCATTCAATTTATAGAACAGGCTGAGGCGCGGGGAAAAGAAATATTCCTGTCCGGCAGGGTAGTGGGTTCCCCGCAAGCCGAGAATTCCCGACCAATGTTTCCCCCAATCCCCTTTATACTCCAGGTAGAGCGAATGTTGTATGGCTTGCTGCTGATCTTTCAGGGTAGGGAACTGTTCGATGTCAATCTCATATTCCACCCAGTTCTCCGTAAGGTTATAACCAGCGGCCAGGCTGTGGCTCGGCGCCAGCGTCCAGGTGTTCTTCCAGTTCAGGTTTAAGCCCTGTACCTGATTGAATTGGCTGTTGGTTGCCAGCACCAGGGAATTTTCCTGTCCGGTTTGGGAAAGCGAGCTGTTGATCGCGCCATCGGTTTGGAAAGCGGAATAACTGAGTAGGAAATCGGATTTCCATTTTGGGGCCCACTGCTGTTGCCATTGGAGGCTGGCGCCGCTATTTGTCCAATCGGCATTTTCCTGGTAGGATTCCGTATTTCGCACCAGTTGATTCTTAACCCGTTGAATGAACGCTTGTTCGAAAGCGTACTGGAAGGAATCATGGCCACGGAAGTAAGTAGCGGCCCAGGTACTTTTGGCGGAAGGCCGCCACTGCCATTTGAGGTGGCTATCGTTGAATCGGAAGTCAGGTTCCAGGCCGATCACATTGGAACCGGTAAAGTTGCCGGCGTTTCCACCAAAACGCATAGGCATAGTAGCGGGCTGTTCGATCAGTCCGAACAATTGGGTGGCGCCCACATCCCGGGTGGTGATCCGGCCGCTGATCATCAGGTCCATCTCTTTACCCAGTGGGGCCGATAAATAAACATTGGCCAACAAAAGGTTGAGTTCCAGCTTGCCGCTGATGTTATTTCCCTGGCCTGATTTGGAAACCATCTGGATAACGCCAGCGGTACGCCCTCCGAATTCCGCCGGGAAGGCGTTGCGGTAGAGTTTGACCTCGTCGATGGCGTTGGTGTTAACAGCACTGAAGATGCCGAAGAAGTGGTCCACGCGATAGAGGGTAATGCCATCGAGCAGGACCATGTTTTCATCATCGGTACTTCCCCGGATGCGAAGGCTGGATGATAGGTCGTCGTGGGCGCTGATGCCGGGGAGGAACTGCAACTGTCGCATCAGGTCATTGCCACCGGCAAAGGCAGGCAGGCGGCTGAGCTGATCCGCATCGATGGTGATCCCCTGATCTTTTTTCCTTGCCGAAATAACCGGAGGCAGGCTGGTTACGGTGACCGGTCCGAGTTGTTGTGGAATAGGGGCCAGTTTCAGGGTGAAATTATTGCCGGATGGGGAAGGGGAGAGGGTAAATGTTTTGGGCGCATAGCCCAGGAACTGGGCCTGAAGGGATACCGTTTCAGCAGTTTGGGGGATTTTTAGTACAAAACGCCCCTCGCCATCGGCGGCGGCGCCGGTTTTCCATTGTTCGCACCAGAGAGCGGCGTAGGGTAGGGGTTCCCCGCTCAGCCCATCGATAATCCGGCCCGATAATTCCAGCCCTGTTTCCTTTTGGCTGGCGCTTTTCTCGCGCCGAACGAGGACCTTGTTGCCGGCCAGGATGATGAAATCCAGCCCATAGGGTTCAAGTAACAGCTGCAGAGCGGCTTCCAACGGCAGGCCGTCGATCTTTTGATGGATGACGATACCCTCCAGGGCTTCGGCTTCGTAGGCGAGATGAAGTTGGTACTTTTCTTCAAGGCGTTGGAGAACCTGGGATAGCGAAGTATTGGAAAACTCCTCCCTGATGATGATGGCATTGGGTTGGGCATTTGCCATCAAGTGAAATAAGAAAAAAAGGCAAAAGAGGAGTGGTCTTTTGATCATATCATTTTACAGCCAGATACTGTTTTTATTCCCCCGCATCTTTCGCCGGCCCTATCTGTATCTTATTCTTATCCATATTACTTTCCAGTTGCATCGGCCAGCACACGAGGTACAGCGCACTGTCGAGGCTGTTACGTTCGAAAAAGCCGGTATAGCGGCGCTGTCGGATGCTATCGGGGGCTTCTATGCTAACGTCAAATTGGCGTTCCAGTTCGGCGAAGACAAGGGCCAGTGGGGTGTTTTCATAGTCAAAATGGCCCTGGCGCCAGGCTACGCCGGTGGAAGCCTCAAAGTTTTCTTTTTCAAGGCCTCCCTCGGCCAGCGTCGCCGATTGTCCCGGTGTCAGAATCTCGCTGGACTGGCCGGCGCGCACCTGAACCCTGCCGCTATAACATTCAACGCTGAACTGCCCATCGTGCGTATTGACGTTAAAACTGGTGCCGAGCACTTCCACGCTACCCCGTTCGGTTTCCACTACAAAGCGGCTGCCTTTCCGGACTTCGAAGAATGCTTCGCCGGCCAGTTTCAGGCTTCGGTTTTCTGGCCACTGCTCGGCCTCATAGGTGATAGAGGAACTGGCGTTGAGCCATACCTGAGAACCATCGGGCAGCTCGGCCTCCATTGTTTTACCGTTTTGGGCGAACACCTGTACCGGCTCGCCGGAGGCTGGCCAGAGGAAGAAGAAGGCCAACAGCAGGGCGATGGCGGCGGCAGCGGCATAGCTCCCCCAACGGACGATTCGGAGGGGCTTTCGAGCCTGTTTAGCGGGCGTGGCGGCATGAATCCGGGCCCAAAGCTGTTCGATCTGCTCTGGGCTCGTTTTTTCTTCCTTGAATATCAGGGCGCGGGCCAGCAGGCGGGCTTCGGCCACAGCCTCCGCTTTTTCCGGATGGGCCGACAGCCAGGTTTCCCATTGCATAGCTCCGGAGTTTTCCTCCTCGCGCACCCATCGGAGAAAGGCCTCGTCCTGGGCTAATTCTAATGCGTCATATTTAAGGTATTGGTCGTTCATGTCATTCTTTCCGGTTTTTATCCACTCATAGGAGCAGCCCGTTCCTGTTTTGTACTCAAAATCATCGGATTAAAAAATAAAAAATAATGGGCCACCAGCCCCTGGCCATCAGTTGTTTTACCCGTTTGAGGGCCGAAGCTACCAGGTTGCGGACCGACTGGTAGTTGATGTCCATCACCTGGCAGATGTCTTCATACTTCATATTCAGCTGGTATTTCAGGTAGAGGGCTTCTTTCTGGCGGGTGCTCAGTTCCTGAAGCGCCTGGTTCAACTGTTTATGCTGTTCTGCCGTAAGCTCCTGGGAAGCGATCTGTTCGTCTATGCTGATCTCAACTTCAAAAAGCTGTTCGCTGGCTTCTTCAGGGCTTTCGCGCCGGAGTTGCCGGTCCATTTGCCGGATAATGCGGCGGCGCAGCGCCACCAGAAGGTAGGAGCGTACCGAGCTGACCTGGCTGAGCTTCTCTCGATTTTGCCACAACTCCACGAAAAGATCCTGCACAGCGTCTTCCACCAGTTGCCCGTCGGGGGAGAACTTACGGCCATACAGCAGCAATGCCTCAGCGTGGCTGCGGTAGAGTTGCTCCAGGGCGCTTTTCCGCCCTGCTTTCAATTGTTTCCATAAAAGTTCTTCTTCCATAATTGATCGGGCATGCCGGGAACGCAATATAGGGCTACCGGCGGCAGGGGGTAAAGAAGAAAAAATAAATTTTTCATTTTTTTTTGAGTACAAACCAGTAGCCCTTGACTCCTAACAGTGAAATGCAAATTAATCAACCCAAAAAAAAGAAAAAATGATCAAGCAATTCGCAAAATGGAGCTGGCTTTTCGCACTGACGCTCGTCTTTGGTACTATAGCCTGTGAAAAAGACGCTACCGATGCCGTGACGGATACCGTTCTGGGCGTGGATGACTACCTCGACTACCGCGATGGCGGAGATGGTATAAATAACTTATGCTTCGAGATCGTCTTTCCGGTAACGGTGGAATACCCCAACGGGACTGCCGAAACGGTAACCAGTGTGGAAGGCCTGAGCGGCTTGTTCTTCACCTGGCAACAGAACAACCCGCAGAGCCACGACCGGCCGACCATCGTAATGCCATTTACGGTCATTCTGGAGGACGGCGCCGAAGATTCTATTGAATCCAAAGCCGACCTGCGCGCCTTGCTCGACGAGTGTATGCCGCACCTGGGTGGCGGTGGCCCCGGAAACGGTGGCCCGCATGGAAATGGTGGGCCTAATGGTAATGGAAATGGCGGCCCTGGTGATGGCGGCCCTCATGGCAACGGCGGCCCGGGTAATGGCCCTGGCGATGGCAACTTCGCCCCCTGTTTCGAGTTTGTTTTCCCATTGACCATTGTTTATCCGGACGATGCCGGCACGGCTGTCGCTAACGACCGCGACGAGATGAAGGAACTGCTCATGGCCTGGCATCAGGCCAACCCCGGCGCCGAAGCACGCCCCACGATTCAGATGCCATTTGACGTAGTGTTGACGGAAACGAATGAGACGCAAACCATCACGACTGAAGAAGACTTCGCCGCCCTGCGCGAATCCTGCGGTGGCTTTGGCCCTGGCGGGCCTGGCGACGGCCCGCATGGAAATGGCCCGCACGATGGCGGCCCGTTTGGCACCTGTTTTGAGTTTGTCTTCCCGATCACGGTGGTGTATCCGGATGGAAGCGGCACGGCGGAAGCTGCCGATGCAGACGCGCTCAAAGCGTTGATGCAAGCTTGGCACGAATCCCACGAGATGGGCGACGGCCGCCTCGAGTTTTCCTACCCGTTCAGCGTGACGGTCTTGGATGACAACAGCGAACAGGTAATTGACGACCTGGATGAGTTTCGGGAACTGATGCGGAGTTGCCGGCCGTAGCACTGGTTAGCCGGCCAGGTTTTTAAAAACCCTGGTGAAGGCCGACAATGAATAGAAGATCCAATCGGGAAGGCCATAGCTTCCTGATTGGATTTTCTGTATCTCTGACAAAATACTTGAAAGGACTAATCCCAGGACAGGATTTCCCGTAAGGGCTTAAACTATTTAGAGCTTGTTCAAGGCGGGCTATGCCGATTCCCATAACTGCGCCGGAAACCGTGAACTGTAGTATTTTGTCGCCGGGTAAGCTTCGTAAAGCCGTAACCTGTAAACCGTCCGTCCGAGCCGGTCAAGCCTGTAACCCAGAAACCATAAACCCCATAAACCCCATAAACCCCAGAAACCCATAAACCCAAAACCCATAAACCCAGAAACCCCAAACCCCAGAAACCAGAAACCCCAAAACCCAGAACCCCAGAGACCCGCCCGTCCTCCCCGACGCCTGCCGGGATCAGCCGGGTAAAACCTCCCAAGGATCTGCCCACTGGATAACGTCCCCTTCAAATTTCCCTCAAAATCCTTTCCTACCTTTGCCTTCATTATGAAGGTATTGATCATCGAAGACGAAAAAGAGCTGGTCGAAAACATCAAGGCCTACTTCTCCCGGGGAGATATGGTCTGCGAAGCGGCTCTCGATTTTGCCGAAGCGCAGGAAAAGTTGCTTTCCTTTGATTATGATGTCGTGTTGCTGGACATCATGTTGCCCGACGGCAATGGCCTGAACTTGTTGCGCCTGCTCAAGCAAATCCGCCCGGAAACCGGAGTGTTGATCATTTCCGCTAAGAACGCCCTGGACGATAAAGTGGAGGGCCTGGAACTGGGGGCTGATGATTACCTGACCAAACCTTTCCACCTGCCCGAACTCAACGCCCGCCTCAACGCCATTTACCGGCGCCGGAAGTTTCAGGGGCATAAGATCCTGGAATTTGGGGACATCCGGGTCAATACCGATAATCATGAAGTGTTCGTAAAGGACATGCCGGTCATCCTGACGATCAAAGAATACGAACTGCTGTTGTTTTTTATTACCAACAAGAACCGGGCCCTCACCAAGCAGATCATAGCAGAGCACCTTTGGGGGGATGACGCCGACTTCCTGGATTCCTTCGATTTCGTGTACCAGCACATTAAAAACCTGCGCAAGAAAATCACGGCTGCCGATGGAGCGGACTATATCAAAACTATTTACGGCCTGGGCTATAAATTCAGTGAAGAGTGATGAACCTGATCACAAAAACGACCTTGCTCTACCTGTTGGTAGCCTTGCTGGTCTTCGGTTTCGGCGGGGTAGTCACCTATGTATTGGTGGAGAACGAAGTGCGCAAGGAAACTGATTTTGCACTGCGCGACAATCTCAACCAGGTTTCCGAGGAACTGGCGGAGGGCATTCCTCTCAGCGTGTTAAAGCGAGGGAAGGTGGATATCAGCGACCTGGGAGAAATGGCCCGGGATACTTTTTTTATCTATTCGGACACCCTGGCGCCGCATCCCTACCTGGAAGGCGTGATGGAACCCTACCGCAAGCTGACGGCGGTCCGGAAGGTTGGCGCCCGGTATTATGGATTCAGCATTACTGATGTTTTCATCGAAACGGATGACATCTACGATGTTGTGGTGGAGATTATGTCGAGGCTGTTTCTCATTCTGGGCGTGGCGATGTTGTTTTTCAGTTTTCTGATCACCCGTTTATTGTTCCGGCCGTTCCAGCAGACGCTACAGCAGATACGATCCTTCCGCCTGAAGGAGGCGGAGCCTTTGCAACTGCCCGATACGACGACTAAGGAGTTTCGGCAACTCAATACCTTTCTAACACAGATGGCGGCGAAAGCCCGCCGCGATTACCTGGCAGTCAAGGAATTTTCGGAAAATGCCTCCCACGAGATGCAAACCCCCTTGGCGGTAGCTCAGGGCAAACTGGACCTGTTGCTGGAAACCCAGGGCTTGTCGGATGAGCAACTTACCCTGGTGCAGGCCATTCAGCAGTCGATCGGCAAGCTGTCTAAGTTGGGTAAGGCGCTGCAGCTATTGACCAAGATTGACAATCAGGAATTTTCCAGCCAGGCGCCGGTCAATTTTTCCAGGATAACGGAGGCCAGCCTGGAACATTTTTCCGAACTGGCAACGCTGAAAGACCTCCAAATGAGTAGTCGAATTGAACCTAATGTACAAATCTCTGTTGACCCTGTATTGGCGGACATTCTGGTCGGTAATTTGTTGAAAAATGCAATTCGGCACAACGGCCAGGGCGGCTGGATAGCAGTAGAATTGACCAGCGAAAAACTGGTGGTCCGGAATTCCGGCAAACCGCCGCGGGTGCCGACCGAACAACTTTTCGGGCGTTTTCAAAAGAGCCATGCAACGGATGGTTCGCTGGGCCTGGGGCTGGCCATCGTCAAAAAAATTGCGGATGCCAGCCAATTTACCGTCGATTATCAATTTAGCGAGGGCGCCCATCAATTGACAGTTGGATTTGCCTGAAACTGTTAAATGTTTAAACTTCAAAATTGCTTCAGAATTCCTATAAATTCTGATTAGAATCGCACTTTATCTTTGTCTTGAAATAAGAGATCACCAAAGCACAACCATTTTAGAATGCAACGCAACTTCACACTCCTTTTCACCCTTTTACTGTTCTTTCAAGTAAAAAATGTCTCACACGCGCAACCTTACGCCGGCGATCCCCTCAAAGGATTGATCAAGGGTATCGTCATTGATGAAGGTACCCAACAGCCCCTGGATTACGCCACCGTCACCCTTTACAACGCCAAAGACAGCTCCATGGTGACCGGAACGGTGACCAATGCCGCGGGCACCTTCTCGCTGGAGGTCAATTTCGGGAGCTATTACGCCGTCATCGATTTCATTTCCTACAAAGACCACGCAGTTGGGGATATTACTATTTCCAGGAATCAACCCACGGCCGACATTGGGGTAATTGCCCTGCAGCCCGATGCTACTACGCTTCAGGAAGTGGAAGTACGGGCAGAGAAAAGCCAGATGCAATTATCGCTGGACAAGAAGGTTTTCAACGTAGGCAAGGACCTGGCCAATACCGGTGGTAACGCTGCAGATGTACTGGACAATGTGCCTTCCGTGACCGTAGATGTAGAAGGCAACGTCAATCTCCGGGGCAGCGGCGGAGTCCGAATTCTGGTCAACGGCAAACCTTCCGGCCTGGTGGGCATCAGTAATTCCGACGGCCTGCGCAATATCCCGGCCAACCTTATAGAGCGAATAGAGGTCATCACCAACCCTTCAGCCCGTTATGAGGCGGAAGGTATGGCCGGCATCATCAACATCATTCTAAAAAAGGAAAAGGAAAATGGCCTGAATGGTTCCTTTGATATCAGCGCCGGCTATCCGCATAATCATGGTGTGGCGGCCAACCTGAACTATCGTCGGAAATGGCTGAACCTCTTCGCCAGCTATGGCCTGAACTACCGCAGGGCGCCAGGCGGGGGTTCTTTGTACCAGGAATACTATGACACCAACGAATTTGCGCCGGACACGACGTACATCCTCAAACAAAATCAGGACAGGAAGCGGGGCGGCCTTTCCAATAATATCCGCCTGGGCTCCGATTTTTTCCTCAGCCCCAACAGCACTCTGACGACTTCTTTTAATTTTAGGCCCAGCAGCGAAGACAATATTTCGGAAATCGAATACAGGGACTATCTGTTCAACCTCGATAATCTGACGAATATCACCCTTCGTCAGGATAATGAGGACGAGGAAGAATCCAATCTGGAATACTCTTTGGCCTGGCGCCGGCAGTTTGAAGGGAATGGCCATGAATTGGTTGCGGAAGCCCGTTACCAGGACAACCTCGATACTGAAAAATCGACCATCACGGAATCGTATTACACCCCGGAATTTGTAAAATCAGATGCGCCTGACCTGCAGCAGC
The DNA here is from genome assembly GCA_020636215.1 of Lewinellaceae bacterium. Lineage (GTDB taxonomy): Bacteria > Bacteroidota > Bacteroidia > Chitinophagales > Saprospiraceae > JACJYE01. Next base: position 125,638 of record JACJYG010000011.1, on the reverse strand, counting down.
GCTCATACAATCAGGAAGGTGAAAAGATGCTCATTCTGCAGTTGGATTACGTGCGGCCAATTAACAAGGAAGGCAAATTTGAGGTAGGGTACCGTTCTTCTTTCCGCAATATTTCCAATGATTTTTATGTAGAAGAATTTGCGAATGGCCAGTGGGATTTCCTGTCCAATTTTACCAATGAGTTCATTTATAATGAGGATATACACGCCGCGTACGCCATTTTTGGCAATAAATTCGGCCGTTTCTCCTTCCAGTTTGGCGTTCGGGCGGAATACTCAGACGTGCGCACCGAACTGCTGCAAACGAAAGAAGTGAACCCACGGGATTACCTCAACCTTTTCCCGAGCGGCCACCTGAACTACGAACTTCCGGGGCAAAATGCGATACAATTGAGTTATAGCCGCCGCATCAACCGCCCCAGTTTCTGGAGCCTGAACCCCTTCTTTTCCTTTAGCGACGCCCGGAATTTCTATTCCGGAAATCCCAACCTGAATCCTGAATTCACCCATGCCATGGAGCTGGGCCATATCAAGTATTGGGACAATGCCTCGCTCACCTCTTCGGTATATTACCGGTATACAGAAGGCGTCACCGAGCGCATCCGGACGGTTGATGCCGATGGCAATACCTTCACCCGTCCGGTTAACCTGTCGACAGAGAAATCCTGGGGTGCGGAGGCCACCTTCTCCTATTCTCCGATAGAATGGATGGACCTGGATGGCAACGTCAATGTTTTCCGTTCCGTTACCGAAGGGCAATTTGAGGATCAATCTTATGACGCCGAAGCCCTTTCCATGTTTGGCCGGCTGACTTCCAAGCTGTCGCTCTGGAAGAAAGTCGATTCCCAAATTCGCTTCAACTACCGGGCGCCGCGCAATAACACCCAAGGAAAGACCAAGTCTATGTCTCACCTCGACCTTGCTTTCAGCAAGGACGTCTTTGACAAAAAAGGCTCCCTGACGCTCAGCATTAATGATGTGTTCAACTCCCGCCGCCGCCGTTACATTTCCGAAGGCCCCGATTTTTATTCTGAAGGTGATTTTCAGTGGCGCCGCGGCCAGCAGGTGAGGCTGACGCTCAACTATCGCCTCAACCAGGATAACAAACGCAACCGCGATGGCCGTCGCGGGGAGTATGAGGGTGGTGATGACATGGGCGGATTTTAGTGATTCAGGGATTAAGCGCTGTAGGGCTTAAGCTTTGTTTTTTTATTGGGGCTTTCAACGCACCTTCCGCACCCCGATTTTAAAAAATCAGGAATAAAAATTCCAGTAGTACAGCAGGGCCAGGATATTGCGGTGTTCCTCCTTGAGGTTTAATATTCATTGCTTTCCATCTGGCAATGCCAGTACGTGGATGCCGACAAAAAGCTGGAACACCCAGTGGGCTATCCGCACCCGGCTCCGGAATTGCCGGGAAGAGGAAGAACGCAACTTGCTGTTTATGAAGTTGATCGCTCTCGTGTTGAGGATGGGGGAGGGGGACTGAGGTTTAGAACAGTTCAGCCACCCGTGACTTTCCCTTGGCGGCGTATATTTTTGGACAAATATTTATCTGTATTCCTTCACAGGATATAATGTTGGTTCATTTTCATTAGCGGTGATAAAAGTCATTTCTCTGGAAGTATGGAATTCTTAATTTACTTTTTTTATTATGCATAAATAAAGAAGGCCTTCATTCAACAATGTGGGCTACATCAGCAAAAGAGAAAATGCCGCTTGACTTGAAATCTGATGCAGCCGGCAGCCTTAAGGACGGAAAATCCTGGTTCCTGGGAATAGGGATCAATAATTATCAACATTTTCGTCGGCTAAACAATGCAGTTTCTGATGTAAAAGCCATCCTGGCTGTATTAAAAAACAAATATGAAGTAGATCAAAGTATCACCCTCTTTAATGAAGAGGCAACTTTCAGTAAAATAATTCAAAGCCTGGATAGCCTGGCAAAGGTTGTACAGCGAGATGATAAATTGCTGATTTACTTTTCCGGGCACGGAACCTTAAGCCAGGCAAGCATTGGTTGCTGGATCCCTTTTGACGCAGACGCCCAATCCACCTCCAATTATTTTCCTAATTCCAGATTGCGAGACTATTTGAATGAAATTCAGGCCAGGCATATTTTAATAATTGCAGATTCCTGTTTTTCTGGCAGTATTTTGATTACCAGAAGCGCTTTTCCCCGCCCGGAGGAAATTTTGGAGCGGATGCCTTCCCGTTATGCTATCTGTTCCGGCAGATATTCAGAAGAAGTGAATGACGGCCCACCCGGAGGGCATAGCCCTTTTGCTGAAGGAATTCTTAAAGTTTTAGAACAAAATAGTGAGCCTAAATTGCGGACCTCTCTGCTGGCAGAGCGGGTGATGGATTTGGCGGCTGCAAAGGCTTTACAGTATTTGCAACATGGGCGGATATTTGGGGTACAGGATGAACAGGGGCAATATGTGTTTCGGCTCAGGCATAACGAGGATAATATCTGGGAAACCTGTAGATACCAGGATACTATTGATGCCTATCATACTTACCTTGAAGAATCCAGCGCAGGAAAATATTCAACACAGGCATTGGAAAGGTTGTCTCAACTGGAGAAGGCTAAAGAAATATTGTCTCGGCGAAAAGAGGTGGCAGAAATCGGCTTTGGAACATTTGAGGACCCTCGAGACGGCAGCGTTTACCGGACTATAAAAGCGATTGGCCTCACCTGGCTGGCCGATAATTTACGCTTCGATGCAGGTGATGAATGCTGGTTTTACAATGGTGATGCCACAAATGAGGAAGCATTTGGGCGATTGTATACCTGGGAAGCAGCTATTAAAGCGTGCCCCCTGGGCTGGCGGTTGCCAACAGATGAGGAATGGCGCGAAATGGCTGGCTTTTTTGGAAAAAAAGAAGCAGGATATAGCAAAAATGAGGAACGGGCAAAGTATGTAGCCCTGATCGAAGGGGGAAAAGGTGGGTTTTCAGCTAAACTGGGTGGCGCAAGGGATACTTTGGGCAATTTTTATGGAAAAGGCGGTTATGGTTTTTACTGGAGCAGTACAGAGGGCAGTTCCGAAAATGCCTGGAGGTGCTTGTTTTACCGTTCTCAGGGGGTGGTGCTTTATAACCATAATGAGAAACGGTTTGGGTTCTCTTGCCGGTGTGTGAGAAAATGAATAAAGGGAACAAGAATATTGAATTTAAAAATAAGAGATTATGCCAGGATCGAATGAATCAAAAGTCATAATTTTTACACATTTTGGTAATTTAAAATATGGCGAAGACCGGATTGAATTTCAGCAAAGTTTGGATGAGATTAAGAAGGAGGTGAAGCCAATCATGGAATCCTATTTTAAATGTAATTTGGATGCCAATCGAATTCAGCTTGTTTACATTTACGTCGATTGGGCGGTTAAACAAATGCTACAAGATTTGCATACTACTAAAGAATTGGAAAAGTTGTCAAAACAAATGGGTGATGAAGGAGAGGAATTTGAACTAGACCTTTTAGTACCTGCAAAGGTACTGGTGCAGGAGAACGCGTTGATGGATTTGCTTAGAAAGGTTGAAGAAGAGGTTCGAATTGAGCTGAAATTAGGGCCAAACGATTACCCCAAATTTATCTATGTCGGACTAATTCGATTGGTGGGTATCTTACATAATATTGCTACAATTAAACCGGAATTACTGAAGCATCTTTTTGGGAAAAATGGCGTTTTTGGTTACGATTCTCCAAAATTTGTAGAAGCTGCAATTCGATTGGCTCGGGGAGATAGGCCATACTTGTCAATTTATCCTGTAATTCGGATTGATGCGGATGTGGTTGAGATTCCTCCCAATACCATAGATTTATTATTTGGTGAATTCCAAAAAACTGCTCGCTCAGATAGTTATTTCCTTTTTTCCGGAGATTATGGTACGATCGGAGGGGAGGAAGACACCATAAACGATTTCGCAGTTAGGACCCATTGGTTTTACCCTGAAGGAACAATGCCGGCTGATCCTCGCTTTCGCAATGGTAGCTTTGATGTGGCCAATGAAAAATGTAAAGTGTTTCTAAAAGACCTGTCTTATTTAGGCGCCTGGCAAAATGTAAGCTCTACTATGAGCAAGGCTATGAAGACAATGTATGATGCCGGGATAATTAAGGCTCCTAACAACGCTACCCACAAACAAGTTATATCTGGAGCTGGTTTGATAATGTCGAAGAGGGCGATTGAATCTCTTCCTCCTTTTATGAATTTCGGATCTTTGACCACCTGGATTGATGACCATAATAAGCGGTTGTTGCATGAGGTAATGGGAGACATCCCGACTAGTGCAATCAGGTCGGTAGAGGAAGCTAAATTCAAACAGAATCGCCACCCCGAAGGCTTAGACCAAACCTCTATTGATTGGACACCCATTTATTTGCAAAGGTTACTCAGGGGAATAATTCTTCATAGTTATATCAGTGATAGAAATGGATTCTATATTTCAAAGGTTAAAAAAATAAAAAAGGATAAAGCAGCTCAAATTTCCAAAAAGGATGAGACTCAAATCAAAAACGAATTAAAGCGTATTGGAGAATCAACTATTGAATATGTTGTTGAATGTTGGGGCTCTGATGAATTTTTAGGCACAAAACTTCATGAGTTTGCTGTTAAATTTAAAGATCCTAAACGAATCTCTGATTTGGTCGAGGAAATTTCTGATGATGCAATTGCTTATCTACGCTTGTTAAAGGACTGGCCGACTTTTGTACAGGCAATCGTTGATTCTCCTGAAATAGGAAATGAATGGCTTTATAGGAATGTGGAATAAACGGACAATCTGAAGGCTATTTCGTGTTGTTACCTTCATGAATTCCGGTAAGTGTGAACAGCCTGCCCATTCATGACCGGGAGCTTCGGAATCAAAAATTCCGGAATCCCAATGGGGTAGGGCTGAAGCTGTCCAACTTCCTGGCGATCGACCCGGAATACCAGGGTAAAGGCATGCAGCGCTTCGGCAAACGCGACCAGCAGGTCTTCCAGGAGTTTGCCCGCGACCGCCAGCGCCTCCACCTGATCGCGCAGCGTATCCGCCAGGCGATGGGCAATGAAAATCTGCGGGAAAAGCTCTACCAGATCCAGGACGATGAAGACCTGACGCCCTTGTGGCAGGTCAGGGAAGGCAAAGTGCTCTACAAACTCCACAAACTCCGGGAGCGCGACCACAGGATCATCGAGGAGAAGAAAGAACTCATCTACCAGGAGATGGGCCATTTCCTCTGCGAAGCCTGCGAATTCGATTTTCAGCGCACCTACGGCAAGCTAGGCGAAAAATTCATCGAATGCCACCACACCACCCCCTTATCCCTCTCAACAGACGAGCGCATCACCCGCCTGGAAGACCTCGCCCTGGTCTGCGCCAACTGCCACCGGATGTTGCACCGGGATATTACGAACCTGACTGTTCCGGGGCTGCGAGTGCTTGTGATGGAAAGGCGGTGGGGGGCATGAGATAGGGGAAAATGTTCAGGCTCGGTGAGAAGGAAAACATGGGGAAAATGTTGTTGGGCAGAAAGTAAATAGGTATTTTTCGGAAATTGACCCTTTATGAATAGTTTTCGGAAAAATTAAAGAACAATGGAAACTGATCAGCCAAAAGTATTCATCAGTTACTCTTCATTAGACGAGGATTTTGCAGAACTGGTAAAGATGAAACTTGAAGGTGCTGGAATTGAGGTTTGGAAGGATACCTGTCAAATATCGCCCGGTGAGGAGTGGAGAAGTGAAATTGATGCAGGATTACTTAACTGTGATTCAATATTGGTTTTATTAAACAGGAATTCAACTAATTCTACCTATGTTACCTATGAATGGGCCTTTGCATTGGGAAGTGGGAAAGACATTATACCCATTCTGTTAGAAGATTGTGAAATACACTCAAGGATCAGAGTTCTTCAGTATTTCGATTTTAAGGGACAGAAGAGGCCTTGGGATAAATTGATTATTAGGGTTAAAGATTTTAATTCAAAGAAATCCAAGGGAAAAATAAAAGTAGGTCAACTTACAGTTGGAGAATTAGAAAAAATCCTTTCTGGTAGTAAGTCTTTAGCAATGGCTAAAACTAAGAACGAGGGCAGGTCGCCTAATGAAGGTGATATAGCCGAAGCTGCTAACCAGCTAGTTAATGCAAGGAATTATTTGGGAAACATTACAGATAAAACTAGCACAATTTTATGGGTTGATGATAGACCAAATAATAATATTTATGAGCGGGAAGCTTTTGAGCACCTAGGATTTAAATTCGATTTGGCCTTGTCAACACAAGAAGCACTTAAATTATTGTCGAAAAACAAGTATGCAGCTATTATTTCAGATATGGGGAGAGTTGAGGGACCGAAAGAAGGCTATGCGCTTTTAAAGGAGGTAAGGCAAAGAGATAAACAAATCCCATTTTTTATTTATGCAGGTTCGAATACATTGGAGCATAAAATTGAAGCACAGGAAAGAGGCGCACAAGGCTCGACAAATAGACCCTCAGAGCTAATTGATCTCGTGACAACACACGTTCAAGTAAAAACCAACGATACAGAATGAAGTTCAATTAAACTTTTATTGAGGGAAAAGATCCTGGCGGAAGAAATAGTGATCTATGGCTAAAGAAAAAGTTAGAGGTTGCTGAACCCCTGCCCAGCCCCTAGTCCGGCGATGGTTTTCAGCAAGGCGCCCTCCAGTACATCGGCTTAACCAACCTCCAAAAAAATATCGGGATTGAAGTGAACCACAAACGACCCCTTACCATACTATCCCTCCTTTTCCTGGCCTGTTGCGGCGCCAGCGCCTTCGCCCAGAAAGGCGCCAGGGATTTTGATCAAATCAGAAAAATCCTTTATCAGCAGCAGCAAGACTGGAATAATGGAAACATCGATGCCTTTATGGACGCTTATTGGCATGCAGAAGCGCTGCAGTTTGGCGGGGCCTCCGGCATCACCCGGGGCTGGCAGCAGACACTCGACAACTATAAGGCGAGGTATCCTGATAAGGCAACCATGGGCAAACTTACCTTTGAAATTAAAGATATTACGAGGCACAGCCGGAAAGTGGTGAGCCTGACCGGTAGTTGGGAATTGGAAAGGGCGCACGACCGGCCAGGCGGGCACTTTCTGCTTATATGGAGGAAGGCCAAGGGGAAATGGAAGATCGTGGTGGACCATACTAGCGCAAAAGGTTGAGCTATGGTACGACGCTTACTCTTCACCCTGGGAAAGCTGCTTTTTCTCTTTTTCCTGCCTTTTTTCCTGCTTATCCGCGGATCGGTTTTTCTGCACGAAAACTATGCGCTGCCCGCCTGGGGATCCATACTGGGCGGCGTGTTCATGAGCGCTGCCATCCTTTTCTTTTACATGGCCTATTGGCAAGAGCGGCTGTCCGGACGGGCCGGCAATGTTCGCCGCACCTACGGGTTGGCTATTGCCCTGGTGGCTGTCTATTGCCTGCCGGGGCTGTTCTACCTGTCGGCTTCCAATGCCAAGAACGAGTCGGCCCGCGAGGAATTTACCCGCCTGCACCCCGTCCTGCGACTGGGCGTGAGCACGCTTGCCTTTTTGGATAAAAAACTGATCGTCACTGATGCCGGCCGGCAACCGGAGGACTACGGCAGCATGGGCCTGCCGGTCAAGAGCCATTCCCTGCATTATCGCCAGCGCAGCGGCTATGCCCACGCCGTGGACCTGCGCACCATCCGGCAGGGCGAACTTCGGAATGCCCTTGTAGCTACTTATTTCCGGCTGATGGGTTTCAACACCCTGCGCCACGTGGGCACCGCCGATCACTTGCATGTTTCCTTGATGAGCCACAGCCAGCCTGGGGGAATTTAGGGGTAGGCGAAAGTGAGTTGATTTATTCTGCGAACTCCTTGGCATATTGGGAAATCCCTGGCAATACTGAACTAATTCTGGAGAATCAACAAGCAACCTGCATCAACCTGCCCCAAGCTTCCTCGCCGGTTTCACCAGGCCTCTCCAGGAGGAACTATCTTGTACAACAGGGCGTTTTCTTTGTATTCTGAAAGTCGTATATTTAGGAACAAACGCTGTAACTTTAAGGGGAATTCAGAAACTATGACAGCAACAAGTGAGCATAAGGAGAAACTGCTAAAGGAATTGTCCGGTGCATGGGAAGATGTGGATGAAAATTTAGCTGAAAAGGTATTGGGCAGCCGGACTATTACCGAAAAAGATTTAAGTTTTGAGTAATGGATCATTATCTCTTGGATACCGACATTTGTATATCCTTTCTGCAAGGGAAATTTAGAATCGAAGATAAAATTAAGCGGGAAAAAAGGGCTTAGAGTTTGCTTGGAAGCCCCCCTCACTTAAAAAACGCCATCCCCTCCGCCAGTTCCGAACGCTCAAGCCCACTCGCCCGCAGGATGGCGCGAGCCATATAGCGTTTCAGTTTCAACTAAAGCTTTTTGAGGCCGACACAAATATTTACATTTTTTAATAAATTTAATTATTTTTGTTTCTGATTAAATTTTTTTGTGTCAGCCCCAAAGATTAAAGCATGAGCGAGATCATTAAATTCGATTACGAAGGAAAATCCATATCCTTTGAATTTTCCGATGGCAATAAAATGATCAATGCCACGGAGATGGCTCGTCCTTTCAAGGGCAAACTAGTTGCCGACTTCCTGCGATTGAAGAATACAAAGGATTATATTCTGGTGCTCGAATCCCGTTATGGGGATTCCCATAACGGAGGAAAACGGGAGGTGCTACGAGTAGTGCAAGGCGGCACACCAGAACTTCAGGGTACTTGGATGGATGAGAAGCTAGCCCTGAAATTTGCGGCCTGGCTCAGCCCTTACTTTGAACTATGGGTCTACGACTGCATCCAGGAACTGATTACTACTGGAGAAACGCGCCTCAGAGGGATCCCTCCTTCCGGTTTTGCCGCCACCCTACGGCTATTGGCCGAGCAATGGGAGGAGCAGGAACAGATTAATGCGGAAGTGCGGGTGGAATTGGATAAAACCGCTGAACGCCTTGATGAATTGGAGTCCAAAATTATCAGCGTCGATGAAAATTACTACACCATTGCCGGATATTGTAACCTAAAGAAGATTCCCTGCCCCCTCGACAAAGCAAAGGAATGGGGCAAAGCCGCTACGGCTCTCACCCGGCAACGGTCCATTCCCACCGGCACTGCTCATGATGAGCGATTTGGTAAAGTGCGCACCTATCATCAGGATGTATTGGCTGAGGTAGTCAAGTAGAAATATCCCCTCACTTAAAAAAGGCCATCCCCTCCGCCAACTCCGAGCTCTCAAACCCACTCGCCCGCAGGTAGAGCTTCAGGTTGCTCAGGCCCGTCCAACCGCCTAGGTCGGCGATGGTTTTCAGAGAGGCGCCCTCCAGGCGCATGTTGGTGGCGGCGCTGCGGCGGGCCGTGTGGGTTGTCACCAGTTGGCTTTTGGGGAGCGTGCGGCCGCCCTCGGACGCCGGTTGGTTGATGCCCGCCAGGGCGCAGATCTCTTTAAGTTCCCGGTTAGCGTGTTGGTTGGTGGTGAAGTGTAGTATTCTACTTTTACAATGACATTCCTGAATTTTCGTTATCTTTCGGAAAACACTGTACGGAAATGAATATGCAGTCCAATAAGCTGGAATTAATCAAATTGATAGCGGATATCCAGAGCGAAGAGCTGCTGGATCGGGTTAGGCTATTTCTTAAGGAGGTGGAAAGTGAAATGAAAGCTTCAGATAAACCTCCCGCCTTGAGCAAGGAAGAAACAGAACTCCTGCTGAAAATCAATGAAGGCCTGCCTGAGGAAGTTCAGCTCCGTTACAATGACTTGCTTGCCAGCCAGTCGGATGAAACGATTACGGAGGCGGAACATGAGGAATTGGTGAAGCTAATCCCCCGAGTCGAAGCCAAGAGTGCGGAACGCATGAGGTATCTTATTCAGTTGGCTCAATTGTGGAACACTTCAGTTGATGAAGTAATGGAACGTTTAGGAATCAAGCCTCCTCCTGTCATTCATGCCTAAGAAACACATCTCTGAATCTGTAAAGCAAACTGTTGAAGAAAGAGCTGGAGGCTGTTGTGAGTACTACATGTCGCTTCGCAGGTACAGCCCTCAGCCATTTAAGTTGAAAATTAAGTGCTTATCAAAATGGTGACCCCGCCAGGAAACAATCAAGTTGTTGAAAGTGAGTTTCTTACGAAGGAGTTGGGGGCGCAGTACAAAATCTGGTACAGAAAAGGAAGCAGGGAGGGCGGTGCGCGGTGCATTACCTGGAATGAGGGTCAATACACTCAAGCGCTGCAATTTTATCAAAATCAGAGACATTTCGGGTAACTAGGCTTAACCCATGCGTTAGGGCTGTTGCCGCGATGATAGCGTCCGGAAGCTTAATTTTGTGTATTTTCCGAAGTTCGATCGTTTTTTCAACGACCTCATCGGTTAATCCCAGAATGAAGGCATCATTAAAAAAACCGGACAACAGTTTTTCCGCGGCACTAGAGCTTTTGAAGCCTAGGACTTCAATTTGAGTTATCACCGAGACATTCGGAACATCATTGATTATTTCATCCAGGAATGCCGTTCCGGATGGGGGCAGTTTGCCCATCAGGTAATCGATGACGGCATTGCTGTCTATCAAATACGGCTTTCCCATTCTGAGCGGCTTTGACGCAGGTAATCCTGTATTTCTTCTCCCTCTTCTACTGACAACTTACCTCTGTACTTTTCTGACAACTTTTGTTCCGAAGCAATGCCTTTCTTCACCAGGCGGATAAGCTGTAGTTCTTCGAGGTCGAGCAGCAGTTTCAGCGCCTTAGGGTCTTTTAACTGAATAATCCAGGTTTCCATTTTACCAGTTTTGTGGTTTTGACAACGGTAATATACAAACGTCGTTTGGGCTTGGGAAGTTCTTCCGTAGAAATGTTTGGTGTAGAGGGCTTAATATGGACAAGAGAGGTGTTTGGGGGCACTACAGTACGAAACCGGGTACAAAAAAGAAAGGCTTGGCAGGTGCTTTTAGTGCAGCGATTCCCAATTTGATATGAAATGGGTATTTTAGGCATAAAAAAAGATGGCAACAGCGGAGGAGAAAGCGCTGGAAGGGCTGAAGATAGACCCCTTGCACAAGTATTTGGCGAAGAAATTCCGGGGGTTCACCGATACTCGGAGCGAAAACCTGAGCATAACGATGCAAGATGCGCTGATGAGTGGGTATGCCGTTTTCTCATTGAAGGACCCGTCTTTGCTCCAATTTAACAATGAACGCACGAGCCGGGAAGAAAACCTGAAATCGATATACAAAGTAAACAAGGCGCCGTCAGACAGTGCGATGCGGGCCATATTAGACGGAGTGGATTTGGAAGAGATGAAAGGGGTATATGCCGGCCTGATAAAGAAGTTGCGTGGGGCAGGTATATTGGAAGCCTACAGTTATCTGAGTGGGCATGTGGCCGTAAGCATAGATGGGGTGCACCATTATAGTTCAGAAAAGATAAAATGCAGCCAGTGTTTGGAGTGCCTCAAGAAGAATGGCCAAACAGAATACCGGCATAGTTTGCTGAGCGCGGTGGCCGTACACCCGGAAAAGAAAGAAGTACTGCCCATCGCCAACGAAGCGCTTGTAAAGCAAGACGGGCATACGAAGAATGATTGCGAGATCAATGCGGCCAAGCGTTTAATCCCCCAAATAAAAAAGCTGTTGCCGAGGGAAAAAGTGGTGGTTGTGGAAGATGCCTTGAGCGCCAATGGGCCCCATCTGCGGGAATTGAAAAAAGCAGGCTTCCGCTTTATAACAAGTGTAAAACCGGATGGGAATAAATACCTTTTTGGGCTCGTGGGCCGCCTCGAGGGGCAGGGTAAGGTTAATGACTATGAACTGGAAGAAGGCCGGTACCTACATCGTTTCCGTTATGTCAACAACCTGCCGCTCAATACAGATAACCGGGACATCAAAGTTAATTTTCTGGATTACCGCCAGGTAGATAAAAAGGGGCAAGAGCCTGAAAGGCACTTCTCCTGGATCACCGATTTTGACTTGAGCAAAAGCACTGTATATAAAGTGATGCGTACGGGCCGTAGCCGGTGGAAGATCGAAAATGAAACCTTCAATACCCTGAAGAACCAAGGCTACAACTTCGAGCACAACTATGGCCATGGCGAAAAAAACCTCTGTACCGTACTGGCCTTACTGATGATGTTAGCCTTCCTGGTGGACCAACTGCAACAAGGGTGGAATGATTTGTTCCAGGCAGCCTGGCATAAAACGCAAACCAAGATAGCCCTGTGGGAAAAAGCCCGGCAGAAGTTTGACGAATATGAAGTAGCCTCTATGGAGATGATATACAAGTTGATCATCGGGCTACTCAAAGTGCGCTACGAAATCATAGATGATAGCGCATGACAGGAAAAATCCTCCTAACCAGAACGCCAGGTGAAAGCTCCAAAATGCCGCTCAACGGTTGAGCCGGCAAAGGAGGGAGTATTGCCTGAAGGGCCATTCTCGGGCGGAGGAACAGCTAAAAGTTGGGCCATTAGAAACAGGCCCGGAGGAATGCCGGCTTTAGCGCAAGGCTTTGGGGAGGCAATTTAAGCCTGGGAGCGCTCAGTTGGGGCACTTTATTATCAAATTGGGAATCGCTGGCTTTTAGTGGCCTATTGATGATAAAGGCTTGGTAATCAAAGTGTTGAGAAAAAGCGTTACTTTTTTTAATGCATTGATAATCAAGTATTTATAATTATGGTGACCCCGCCAGGACTCGAACCTGGATCAAAAGTTTAGGAAACTTCTATTCTATCCCTTGAACTACGGGGTCCTATTGTTGGGATGTTCTATCCCTCGCTGCCCGCCGAAGCTTCAGTGAAGCCGATAGCGAGGGCGTGGGGACAACTAGGCCGAATTTTCAGGCAGCAAAAATACAAAAATTCCGGCAATTAGGTTCAAACAGAATCAGTCGCTTTTCTGCCTCCTAAATCCGCCCTGTCTCAAGATGTTTCCTTATTTTTGAAGCAACAGCGCAAAGACTGCCGTTGTTGACTGTTGCTTTTTGGCCCCGTGCACTGCTAACAATTATACTGTGCTGTAATAGGTTTTGTACATTTAACGGGGCAGTTCCCCCTTCGGGGGTCAGGGGGCTGCGATAGCAAATGTACAAAACCTTTTGCCGTTGATTATAACAACTGAAAACCATCAACTAACAACCAGGATCAATGAACATCGAGTTCTTCCGCGACTACTGCCTGGCCAAAAAAGGCGTCGAGGAAACTTTCCCCTTCGACGAAGTGACCCTTGTCTTCAAAGTGATGGGTAAAATGTTCGCCCTCACCGGGCTGGATAATGAGGAATTTACCGTCAACCTCAAATGCGAGCCCGACTGGGCCGAAGAACTGCGGGAACAATACCCTGAAGTCCGCCCCGGCTGGCACATGAATAAACACCACTGGAATACCGTGCATTTCGAAGGCAGCCTCGATGATGCCTTGCTTCTCCGCCTCGTCGACCACTCCTACGAGCTGATCGTGGCCAGCCTGCCGAAGAAACTCCAAAGGCAACTGGAGGAGTTAGGGAATGGCTGAATGGCTCATTGGCTGAATGGTTCGGCGGAAGCAACCTCCCCAACCATTCAACCGTTCAACCAACAGCCATTCAGCATATAGCCATCCAACCATCAACCATGCAGCCATTCAACCATGACTACCTCCTCATCGGCCAAGGCCTCGCAGGCACTCTTCTGGCCCACTTCCTGGAAAAAGCCGGGAAAAGCGTCTTCGTGATCGGACAACAGAACGAACACGCAGCGTCCAGCGTGGCGGCGGGTATTATCAACCCCATCACCGGTCGGCGCTATGTGAAATCCTGGCAGGTGGACCGCCTTATCCCCTTTGCCAGGGATACTTACCGCGAACTGGAACAGCAGTTCCATATCTCCATTTATCACCAGCGCAATATTCTGCGGGCTTTGTTCAACGCCAAGGAGGAGAACGACTGGCTGGCGCGCAGCGGGGAGGAGGATTACGGCAGCTATATGCTCGACCGGGCTGATTTGGATGGGTATGCCGGCAAAATTGAACGGGCCTTTGGCTACGGCGAGGTGCAATATAGCGCCCAGGTGGACATCGGCTTGTTGGTACAGGCTTTCCGTTCCTATCTGGAGAACAAAGGCGCTTACCGGGAAGAACCATTCGATCATGCCCAACTGAAAGTGCGGGAACAGGGCGTAGCTTACAAAGGTATCAAAGCGGGAGCCATTGTTTTTTGTGAGGGGCGTTGGGCTAAAGAGAATCCCTTTTTCAATTACCTGCCTTTCCACGGTGACAAAGGAGAGGTGCTGATCGTCCGGATACCCGATGCCGCCTTTGAAAAGATACTGAAACAACAGATATTTATCGTACCCTTGCAAAATGGCTTGTACTGGATCGGGTCTAACTACGTCAAGAACCCGGAGGATGACGAGCCAACGGAAGCCGGAGCGGAGTATCTCCGATCCCAACTGGAGCGGATCCTGAAAACGCCCTTTGAGGCAGTGGAACATCGAGCGGCTATCCGCCCTACCGTCAAAGACCGGCGGCCATTCCTGGGGCGGCATCCGGAATTCCCGGAATTGGCCTTGTTCAACGGACTGGGCACCAAAGGGGCTTCACTGGGGCCCTATTGGGCTAAGCACATGGCCGATCATTTGGTGAATAATGTTACATTAGAGGAGGCGGTGGATATCAAAAGATTTGTTAAAAAATAGATGCCCCCTTGTGTAATTGCCCCGGATATTTCATCGTATTAAGAGCGGAAAAGTCACGGAATGACTGATCTACGCTAAAACCCGGGTTAGTCACCCCGTGACTGGATCCCACAATTAACCGAAAAAAACCAACCATGGCCAACCGTATTTTTTTCTTCTCTCTGCTGCTGCTCCTGGCAACGCTGACCCCACTCCAAGCTTTTCAACGAATCAAAACCGAGCCCGTGATGCCACAAAAAGACCCCTACCAGGCCGAGTGGAAAGTGATCGATTCCCTTGAAAATGAAGGCTTACCCCGTTCTGCTCTTGAAAAGGTGGAAGCCCTGTACGCCCGCGCCAAAAAGGATAAGGAAAACGCCCAGGTGGTCAAAACCATCATCTACCGCAACAAATACCAGAGCCAGATTGAAGAGTACGGCCCGTCCAAAACAATCCTCCGGATGGAGGAGGAAGCCAAAGCTGCTGAATTTCCGGTGCAACCCATTCTGTACTCCTTGCTGGGGGAACTTTACCAGAATTTTGCCGACCAGAACTACTGGCGTTTTGCTGACCGCACTAATGTCACCGGCTCTCAGCCCGATGATCTCAACACCTGGAGCCTGGATCAGATATTGGGGGCTGCTTCCCGCTATTACCTGCTTTCCGTTGAGGATGTACGCACTTTTGACATTCCTATCTCGGAATTTGCCGCCATCACTATCGAAGGGCAGGGCAATACAGATGAGCTGCGGCCCACTTTATATGATTTCCTGGCCCATCGGGCTATCGACCATTTTTCGAACGAGCGCAGCTACCTCTCTCAACCGGCTTATCGCTTTCAGATGGACCGGGAGGATGCTTTCGGGCCGGCCGATGAGTTCATTCAGTTACAGTTTGAAACAAAGGATACGGCATCTTACAAATTAAAAACCCTGCAGCTCTTTCAGAGCCTGCTGGCCCGCCGCCTTGCCGAAGATAAGCCTGCGGCGCTGCTCGATGCCGATTTGGATCGCCTCAATTTTGTCCGAAACAACACGGTATTATCCAATAAGGATTCCCTCTACCTTTCGGCATTGCAATTGCTGGAACGACGCTACAACGGGCAGCCGCTTATTACTGAAGTGTGGTTCCAGATGGCGCAACTTTTCGCCAATCAGGGCGAGGGTTTCGACCCTAAATTCCCGGAAAAGAATAAATGGAAACTTAAAGATGCCCTTGAGCTCTGCGATAAAGCAATAGAACAAGCTCCTGAAAGCTATGGCGCCGCCCAATGTAAGGCGCTGCGCAGCAGATTGTTGCTGCGCAAGCTGAGCATGACGGTTGAAGAGGCCAACATTCCCGGCCAGCCAGCCCTGGCGCTGATGAGCTACCGCAATGTCGATTTGGCGCACCTGCGGGTAGTGCGGCTGACGGAAGAGGAATACTCCGGCTTCCGCAATCGCCAGGCCGAAGAGATATTTGCCATTTTGGCCCAGAAAAAAGCCCTCCGCGACTGGAAGGTGAGCCTGCCGGACGATGGCGACCTGCAGGAGCACAGCGCCGAACTGGCCATCGACCCGCTGCCAATAGGCTTTTATGCGGTGATGCTTTCTGAATCGGAACAGTTCACCTATTCTCAACAAACAGGTGGATACCTGTACACCGTTTTCTCTAACCTGAGCTATTTCAGTCGCAGGGGGAAGGATAACGCCAGTGAATTCCTGCTGTTACAACGAGAAACCGGTGCACCACAGGAAGGCGTGTTGGCGGAGTTTTTTACCAGCCAGTACAACCGCCGCGCTCAGAAAGCCGAGCGTGTAAAGATCGGGCAGGCTTATAGCAATAAAGAGGGGTTCATTTACCCCGATGTAAAGGAAAACACCTACTTCCAGGTACGCTTCTCCAAAGGAGAGGATGTACTGTTTTTTGAAGACGGGTTCTCCAATTACACCCGCAGCACCAGGCGTCCCAAGGACCTTATTACTCACTTTTTCCTGGACCGCGCCATTTACCGGCCCGGCCAAACGGTCTTCTTTAAGGCTATCGTTCTGGATAATAATGAAAACGGTGTCCCGTCTATCTTGTCTGGCCACCCATTTGAGGTTACTTTCTTCGACGCCAATGGGCAGGAGGTTTCCAAACTGGAATTGCGCACCAATGAATTCGGTACCGCCAACGGGAGTTTTACGGCGCCAAAAGGTGGCCTGCTGGGACAAATGCGGCTGTCGTCTAATGCAGGAAACAGTAGCCACTTCTTTTCGGTAGAAGAATACAAACGCCCCAAGTTTGAAGTCGTTATGGATCCGCTGGCCGGCAGCCCGGCGCTCAATGATACAGTGGTGGTCAGCGGCAAAGCTATGGCTTTCGCCGGCAGCGCCATCGATGGGGCTGAGGTTACCTACCGGGTGGTGCGGGAAGTCCGCTTCCCATGGTGGCCCTGGTGGCGGTTCAGCCGGCCGGCCTTCCCCACTGGCGAAAGCCAGGAGATTGCCAGCGGCAGCCTGAAAACGGATGCCGAAGGCAAATTTGAGTTGTCCTTTACTGCCATCCCCGACCGGTCGGTGGACCGGAAGGATAATCCGGAATTCGTCTTCACGGTTTATATCGATGTTATAGATATCACGGGAGAAACCCATTCTACGGAAAAGAGCGTTCACCTGGCTTATCTGGGGCTGAAAGCGGATGTTTCTATCCCCGGCAGCATCGGCCGGGATGGAGGCTTGGCGCCGGTTCGAATTATCACCCAAAACCTGGATGGCCAGCCGCAGCCTGCAAAAGGCGCCGTTACGGTCTATCGCTTAGAGGCGCCCCAACGTATCTATGTGGGCCGCTACTGGGAAAAGCCGGACCGATACCTGATGAAACAGGCAGATTTTGAGCGAACTTTCCAACACTACGCTTTTTCCAACCAGGACGAATCCGCGAGTTGGGCGCAGGCGGAACAGGTGCTCAATCAGCCTTTCCAGACTCCGGAAAACGACACACTTTTTGTTAATCCCTCCGGTTGGCCCGTAGGCCACTACGCCCTGGCTCTGCAAACACAGGACGATAAGGGCAACGCCATAGAAGTGAAGAAATTTTTCACGGTTTATGATGTGAAACAGCAACTACTGCCGGAAGGTACGCTGGCCTGGAAACAGCAACAACAGGATGGCCCTTACCAGCCCGGTGACGAGGCTGTTATCATGCTGGGAACCTCCGCCGGCCAGTTGAATGTCCTCTACGAATTGGAACGCCGAATGGAAACGGTGGAATCCAGCTGGCGTAAGGTGCAAGCCTGGGACGATGTGCGCTATAAGGTTACAGAAGCCGACAAAGGCAACGTCTTCGCCCACCTGAGCTTCGTTAAGTTCAACCGGGCGTTCACCTGGACGGAATCTATCAATGTGCCCTGGAGCGATAAGGAGCTGAAGATTGAATACAGCACGTTCCGTGACAAGCTCAGCCCCGGACAGGAAGAAGCCTGGCAATTGAAAGTGAGCGGGCCTGACAAAGAAAAAGTCTCTGCTGAAATGGTGGCAGCCCTCTACGATGCCTCCCTGGACCAGTTCCGGCCTAATGACTGGAGCTTTAACCCCTATCCTTATAATGCGGCTGTCCGAAGCTGGCAGCCTGCCCATTTTGGTTCAACCTCCTTGTTCGGATATTATTATTATCCTTACCCGGAAGGCGCCCCTCAGCGCAGCTATCGTTACCTCAACTGGTTTAACTTTTATTTCTACAACTTGCAATATAGTGAGGGTAACCTCACAATGCGCGCCGCCGCCCGCATGGAAGATGCTGCCATGGCGCCCATGGCCTTTGCGGAAGAACCCGATATGGCTATGGCAAAATCGGCGGTTCCACCACCCCCACCACCGCCGGCTCCTGGACAAGATACGTCCACAGAACAAGGGGCCGCAGCGGAACCCGCTCCTTCGGTGCGCACCAACCTCAAGGAAACCGTATTCTTTTTCCCCGAACTGCGCACTGATGAGGATGGCAATGTACTGATCCGATTCACTATGAACGAGGCCCTGACCCGCTGGAAATTCCTGGCCATGGCGCATACCCGCGAATTGCAGTATGCGGTGAGCGAGAACCAAACGGTTACTCAGAAAGAACTCATGGTGCTGCCCAACCCGCCGCGCTTTTTCCGGGAAGGAGATGAGATCGAATTTACCGCCAAGGTTAGCAACCTGACGGATAAAAGTATGAAAGGCAGTGCTCAGCTCTTGTTGTTCGACGCTCTCAGCATGCAGCCTATCGATGGCTTACTGGGCAATGATAATAGTAGTGTGGCCTTTGAAGCTGCTCCCGGCCAATCGGCGCGCCTGGCCTGGAATCTGAAGATCCCTGTTGGTAAGGTGATGGCCGTCACGCATCGTATAATTGCTAAAGCGGGCAACTTCTCCGATGGTGAGGAAAGCGCCGTACCGGTGTTGACCAACCGGACGTTGGTAACCGAAACGATGCCCATGCCGCTGAAAGGAGGGGAAACGAAAACCTTCACTTTTGCAGCCATGGAAAAGGCTCAGCGCTCCTCCACGCTACAAAATCAAAGCTTCACCTTGGAAATGACCTCCAATCCGGCCTGGTACGCGGTGAAGGCTTTACCCTATCTGATGGAATTTCCCTACGAGTGTAGCGAACAGGTCTTCAGCCGCTACTACGCCAATACGCTGGCCGCTTCAATTGCCAATTCCAGCCCCGCCATCAAGCGGGTGTTCGAACGCTGGCGGGACCTGGAGCCGGAAGCGCTGGTGAGCGAACTGGAAAAGAACCAGGAACTGAAAGCCGTACTGCTGGAGGAAACCCCCTGGGTGCGGCAGGCGCAAAGCGAAACAGAACAACGCCAGCGCATCGGCCTGCTGTTCGACCTCAACCGCATGAGTTATGAACAGGAAAATGCCATTGCTCAACTGAGCGAAATGCAATCGGCTTCCGGTGGCTTCCCCTGGTTCCCGGGGGGACGAGAAAACTGGTACATCACCCAGTATATCCTGGAAGGAATGGGCCACCTGCGGGCCTTGGGCGTCAAAGATATACAGCCCGGCTCCAAAGCCGGGGCCATAGCTACTCAGGCCGCCGGCTTCGTCGACCGCGAGATGGCGGAATATTATGAGGATATGGTGCGGCGCTGGGCCAACCATAAAGATGATGCTGAAAAAGACCATCTCACCGGTATTGCCATCCATTACCTTTACACCCGAAGCTTGTTCCCGGAATTACCCGTGGAGGGCAAGGCTAAGGAAGCCTGGGACTACTTCCTGGGGCAAGGCAAAAAGTATTGGCTGCAAAAGGGTTTATATGAACAGGGCATGCTGGCCGTTGTGATGCAAAGGACAGACAATGCCGAAACGGCAAAACGCATTGTCAGCTCCCTGCGCGAACGGGCCCTTTACAATGAAGAACTGGGGATGTACTGGAAGTACAACACGGGGTATTTCTGGTACGAAGCTCCCATCGAAACCCACGCCATGATGATCGAGGTGTTCTCCGAAGTAGCTAAAGATGAAAATGCAGTGGAACAACTTAAGATCTGGCTGCTGAAGAATAAGCAAACCAATAATTGGAAAACGACCAAGGCAACCGCCAATGCCGTGTATGCCCTGCTGCGCTACGGCGACAACTGGCTGGAAGGCACGCAACTGGCTCAGGTTAGTTTCCCCGCTTTGGGTAAGGACGATTACCAACCACAGTTGAAAGCGGCCACTGCTGCGGCTGAAGCCGGTACCGGCTATTTCAAAGCCAACTGGACCGGTGAGCAGGTAAGAAAGGGCTTTGAAAAGGTTCGGGTGTCTAACCCCAACAAGAATATCGCCTGGGGTGCGGCTTACTGGCAATACTTTGAAGACCTGGATAAGGTGGATATCTTCCGGGAGACTCCGCTTACTATGGTGCGGCAGTTATTCAAGGAAGTGATCGGAGACAAAGGCCCCGAGTTGACGCCAATTTCGGCGGATAACCCACTTCGGCCGGGTGATAAGCTCACGGTCCGGATCGAACTGCGTGTCGACCGCGATATGGAGTACGTGCATATGAAGGACATGCGGGCCAGCGGCCTGGAGCCCATCAATGTCTTCAGCCAGTACAAGTGGCAGGGCGGCCTGGGCTACTATGAAAGCACCCGCGATGCGGCGACTCATTTCTTCTTCCACTACCTGCCAAAGGGTACCTACGTGTTCGAGTATCCCTTGCGGGTGGTGCACAAAGGCGATTTTTCCAACGGCATCTCCAGCATACAGTGTATGTACGCTCCGGAGTATACGAGTCATTCGGAAGGGGTGCGGATCAGGGTGCAGTAGGTCAATAGGTCGGTAGGTCGAAAGGTCAGTAGGTCGGTAGGTCGAAAGGTCGGTAGGTCAGGAGGTCAGTTGAAAAGGTGCACCGCAGCTTTTCATCCCGATAAGATCCAGTGGATCGAGAACGGGAAGGTCGGGAGGTCGAAAGGTCAGTAGGTCAGTTGAAAAGGTGCACCGCAGCTTTTCATCCCGATGAGATCCAGTGGATCGAGATCGGGAAGGTCGAAAGGTCGGTAGGTCGGTAGGTCAGTAGGTCAGTTGAAAAGGTGCACCGCAGCTTTTCATCCCGATGAGATCCAGTGGGTCGAGATCGGGAAGGTCAGTAGGTCAGTAGGTCGTTGCCTCGGTTATCGGTGTGGAGCACGGGGTACTGAAGTTCTGGACAACTGATGTACTGATGTACTGAAATTTGTCTGCCCAAAGCCCCTTATGGCCGAGAAAAGGAGCGGGGGTGGTTGATTCTTCTGAAATTTGGGTATCGGTTTTCCCCGTGCAACAAGTAATTTTGAATTAAAACCAAACAGACGTGGAACCAGGAAAGCTATTCGACTACGCTGCAAAAACGATAAAAGAGAAAATTATGAGTGATAACAGCGAACGCACCAAGCATGCTGAAACCATTATCCGCAACCATGTAATCTGGTCGATGGGAGCGGGGATGATCCCGATTTTGGTGGCCGACGTCTTTGCCGTCAGCGCCTTGCAACTGGACATGATCCGGCAGTTGTGCCGCGTTTATGATGTCAACTTTTCAGAAACACAGGGCAAAGCCATTGTGACTTCCCTGACAAGCACCACCATCGCCCGCCTGACCGCAGGAAGCATCATAAAAATGCTTCCCGGAGTGGGCACCATTATCGGCGGTGTTACCGTTTCGGTATTCGCAGGGGCTTCTACCTATGCGCTCGGGCAGGTATTTAAAAAACATTTCGAATCCGGTGGAACGATCCTGGATTTTGACCCCGCCCGCCTGAAAAAGCTCTACAAAGAGCAGTTCGAAAAAGGGAAAAAGGTGGCCGAACAACTTCGCAAGGATGATAAAGCACGCAAAGAGGCGGAAGCCGCCGAGCGAAAGACTCAGGAAGCTTCTGAAAAAGCAGCCAGAGAATCGGTGAAAACACCTCCGCCTCAGGCCAACGACGAAAAGGACGTCATTGCTCGCCTCAAAGAAATTGCCAAACTTCGCGACGATGGCATTATCTCTGAGGGAGAATTCCAGGAAATGAAAAAAAAGCTGATCCAGGACTTTTAAATGAAGAGGGAAGTGGAATAAATTATGAATTCAACTTCCCTCTTCCCATTTTTTACTTCCGATCCAGACCTCCTTCGTCGGTGCGGGCCTTCGCCCGCCAAAGCGGCTTCGGCCCGCGACGGCGGGACTCCCTCCGGCCGCTTCCGATTTCCTACTTCCGACTTTTTACCCGACCGAAGAATGAGGGCGGGCCCACTTCCCTTGGTTGGGTGCATTCATAATACCTGTAAAAAGCGATCCGCTTATTGATACCGAAATAGGCGGCTTTTACATTTTGGAAGAAATACTTTAGCACTTCTTCTACCTCATCCGCCGTATTCACATGCTCATGCCGCATTAGCGTTCCGTAGTCCAGCCCATATCTCAGGCGGAACTCCAGGCCGGTGGTCAGCATCCAGCCCAATTTCCAGCAGAAAGAGCCCTCATTAGGAATGGACACGCGCAGGCTTCCGCCTTCATCGAGCAGCATACAGGCCCTTGCCACCACTTTCGGTTGTTTCGATAGTGCTCGGTATAGATTTTTTGATAGGCCGGGGGAAGTGGCGGCCGTTGTTTGGGATAAGACTCAAAGATCAGTGGGGTCATCGGAGGCTATTTATGTAATTGTCATTCACATTGGCGCCCAGGGAGCGGGCTTTTATGGCGTCCTGCAGCGCCGCCGTATTGTTACCGTTCAGGTTGTAAAAAGCGGAGCGGTTCAGGTAGAAGCTTCCGTCATTGGGATCCAGTTGAATGGATCGGTTAAAATCGGCTTCGGCTTCCGGCATCCGGCCAAGTTTCTGGTAGAGGGTGCCCCGGAAATTTATGATGTTCGCAACCTGGGGGCTCATCTCCAGTAAGCGGTTGCAATCGGCCAGAGAAGCGGGAAAATCCTGAAGATAATAATGCACGAGCATTCTGTTGCTCAGGGCGTCAT
Source organism: Lewinellaceae bacterium (assembly GCA_020636215.1). Taxonomy (GTDB): domain Bacteria; phylum Bacteroidota; class Bacteroidia; order Chitinophagales; family Saprospiraceae; genus JACJYE01. The sequence continues at coordinate 102,528 of JACJYG010000011.1, read as the reverse complement.
TCAGCCCGGGGTCAAGCTCCAGCGCCCGGTTCAGGTCGGCCAGGGCCAGCGGATAATTGCCCTGGGCTGCATAAGCTGCACCCCGGCTGGAAAGGGCTTTGGATGCCTTCGGGTTGAGCCCGATGGCCCGGTTATAATCTTCTATCGCCTTGGCGTAGTCGCCCTGGTTGAAATACAAGTTGCCCCGGTTGGAGTAAGCCATATCATAGCTGGGATTGACGGCGATGGCCTGGCTATAGTCCGCCATGGCGCCCAGAAGGTCGTTCTTGGCCTTCCTGGCCTGGCCCCGGTTGGTGAAAGGGAGGGCAAGAGCCGGGGTTAATTGGCCGTCCACTGGCCGCGCTTTTTCGATCACATCGCTGAGCAGGGAAATGCTGTCTGTGAATACCTTGGCGCGTTGAAAGGACAAACCCGCGAGCACTAGTACATAAATTCCCAGTCCCGCCACAATGCCTTGCCGCCAACCGGGCCGCTGTCCGGATAGCCATCGATACCCTTCTGCAACAGCCAGGAAGATGCCAAGCGAAGAAAGGTAAATATAACGGTCAGCCATCATGACGTCGCGGACAGCCATTAGCTGGGAAGCCAGGATCAGGCCGCTGTTGATGAAAAAGAAAGCCATTCCGAAAACGATCACCTTATTGCCTTTCCGGGCTGCCCAGTAAAATCCGGCAGCCATCGCCAATAGCACTATTATACTGAGATAAAAGGTGGCTGGAATATGCCCCGGTTGTGGGTAAAAATTGAAGAAAGTCAAATTTACCGGAGCCAGTGCATTGGCCCAGTAGGCTACAATGGCGTAGGAAGCAAATAGGAAGCGTTCAAAAAAGCCGAACTGAAATACCCCCAGGTTTTGCTCTATGCCACGTGAAGCCACAATGGTGGCCATTCCGAAAACAATGGCTATAAAAAGGAATGGCAACTTTTCCAGTAAGGCCCTTTTGTTCAACCAGTTTCGGCCCAACAGGTAATCCACTGCCGGTAAAGTAACCGCCAGCGTTATGGCCTGTTCCTTACACCAACAGGACAACAGGAAAAAGCCCAGGGAAAGGGCATACTGCCGCCGCCCGTTGTCCTTCGCATATTTTATGTAAAAAAGCAGGGCCGCCAGGAAAAAGAGGGTAGAGGTGCCGACTTTCATGGAAGCCGACATCCAGCCCACCGATTCTACCTGAATGGGGTGGAGTGCAAAAAGGGCGGCTGTAATAATGGCATATTCTTTTTTCTTGAACAGGCTCGCTACCAATTGAAATACCAGAACCGTATTAAAGAGGTGGAGAAGTATACTGGCCAGCTTGAGCAATACCGTGCTTCCGCCAAATGCTTTGAACTCCAAGCCCATAATGAGCATGGCCACCGGGGCGTATTGGTTGCCGAAAAACTCGGAGAACAGGGCCTTAATGTTGTCAAAAGACAACTGTTGGATCAATGGGTTTTCGAGGATGTAGATGTCGTCATCGTAGTTGATGAACTGCCCTTGCAGCAAGGGGGTATAAACCAAAAATGCAACAGCCAGTATCGCGGCCAGCCAGTAGTAGCTCTTAGCTGGCCCCTGCTGTTTTGCTTTTACCACTTGCTTCTTTCCAGCATCCTTTTTAATCCGCTTACTCATTGATGTTTACCTTTTCTTTGGGTTGGGAAATTCCAGCCTGGCCTTTGATGAAGTATAGCGGCCGGGCCTTCACTTCACTAAATATCCTGGCGATGTATTCTCCTACGATCCCGAGGTTGATCAATACTGCCCCCCCGATGATCAGCAAAGTTAGCATAATTGAAGCCCAACCCTGTATGGTTCTGCCTGACAGAAAGGCAAAAAAAATATACAGGCCGTAGGCCAGTCCAAGCATGGAAATGAAAAGTCCCGTGAAGAAGGAAATTCGCAAGGGTTTGGAAGAAAAGGAAGTAATAGCGTCGAGCCCCAGGCGAATCATTTTTCCTAACGAGTATTTGGTTTGGCCGGAAGCTCTTTCTTCGGCCTGATATTCCACCACCGCCTGCCGGAATCCCATCCAGCTGACCAGCCCGCGGGTAAAGCGGCTTCGCTCCGGGAAATGGAGAAAAGCGTCGGCCGCCCGACGGTTCATCAGGCGGAAATCGGCTCCCGCGGGTTCAATCCGCACCTCTGATAGATAACTCATCGACCGATAGAACAGGCTGGAGCTCGATCTTTTGAAAGCATCGATCCCCTCGGGGTCGATCCGTCGGGTATTCACGATATCGTAGCCTTCCTGAGCTTTGCCGATCAGCAACGGAATGGCCTCGGGGGGATGCTGCAGGTCTCCGTCCATAGTAATTATTAGAGAGCCGCTGGCGTATTGAATTCCCGCCAATAAAGCTATCTGATGGCCGAAATTCCGGGAAAAAGAAATCCCTCCTACTTTTTCATCCTTGGCATTGAGTACCTTGATCTGCTCAAAAGTGCCGTCACTGCTACCATCATCGACGAAAATGAGCTCATAGTCGGTACCTAGTTCAGCCAGCACGGGTAGCAGTCGCCGATACAACAGGCCTATATTGCTTTCCTCATTCAGGCAGGGAATAATGATGCTTATCAGCTCCTGGGTGTCCATTGGTTGGTGTGTTACGCTGTTTTCTAAATAGATAACGGCCCGCTGGGCCGTTCCAAGAAAATTTAGCCCTGGATTCGTATAGCCGTAAAACAATTAGCCACATAACATCCAGGAACTTCCGGTTTCTACCCCTTCCACCGGGCCAATGGCTCGACCTCTTGTCCTACAAATTCCCCTTTCAGGTACTTGTAGTATCCGGCTACCGCGATCATACCGGCGTTATCGGTACAAAATTCGAAGCTGGGAATATAAGTGCGCCAGCCTTTTTCCCGCCCCAGTTGTTCCAGCCTGGCCCGTAATGCCGAGTTGGCGGAAACCCCGCCGGCAATAGCGATTTCCCGAATCCCCGTCTGTTCCGCAGCCCGAATGAGCTTGTTCATCAGAATGCTCACGATGCGTTCCTGAACCGAAGCACAGATGTCCGGAAGGTTTTCCTCGATAAAATAGGGGTTCTTTTCTTTTTCCTGGCGCAGAAAATACAAAATAGAGGTTTTTAGCCCACTAAAACTAAATCCAAGCCCGGGGATCTGGGGTTCTGGAAAATCGAATATCGGCTGGCCCTGTTGCGCCAGTTTATCGATGAGCGGCCCGGCGGGGTAATCCAGCCCCAGCAATTTGCCGGTTTTATCGAAAGCCTCGCCGGCGGCGTCGTCGAGGGATTGTCCGATGACTTCCATGTCGAGGTAATCGCGGACCAGTACAAACTGGGTATGGCCGCCGGAAACGGTGAGGCAGAGGAAGGGGAAACTCGGGTAGGGGGGCTCTGCGAAGTGGGCCAGAACATGGGCCTGCATATGGTTGACTTCTATCAGCGGGATTCCCAGGCTGAGGGCATAGGCTTTGGCAAATGAAACACCAACGAGCAGTGAACCGATCAGTCCTGGCCCGCGGGTAAAGGCAATCGCATCGATCTCCCGCTTATCGATACCCGCTTTTTGAATGGCGAGGCTCACTACCGGAATGATATTAATTTGATGCGCCCGGGATGCAACCTCTGGCACCACTCCTCCGTATAATCGGTGAGCATCCTGATTGGCCACGCAGTTGCTCAACACCTCGCCATCGCGCAGAATAGCGGCCGAGGTGTCATCACAGGAAGACTCTATGCTTAAAATTGTAATACTCATAGATTTAAAAAGAATAAATAATTCCCTAATTTAACGTCAATTATGTTTGTGAATGCCCAACCCAAACTGGCACAAAGAAAAACAATTGACCGAAAAAAAACTATTTGAAATGGCGGCAATTACGTTGAGACCCAAAGCTAAACCCCTTGCCGAGGAAAACGGAGCCTCCCGGCAAGCGAGCCTGAAGGGAGGAGAAGGCAACTGTGTGGTATCTCCCGGCACCAGGATTGACGGCGGCTTCACCTCCTCTGAAAATATTCGGCTGGATGGCGTCGTATCTGGTGAGCTTCGTTGTGACCGGCGCCTCGTGATTGGAGAGGCCGGCCGGGTGGAGGGCAAAGTGACGGCCGCTGAGGCGGTCATAATGGGGAGTATTCTTGGGGATGTTATCATTTCCGGGGCCCTCCATCTGATGGGAACTGCGCGGATCGAGGGCGATATTCGGGCAAGCTTACTCATCGTCGAAGAAGGGGCGGTTTACAATGGAAAGTGCCAGATAGGAGGCAAAAGCTGAGCCACTTATGCCCGGCTGACAGCCAATGTAATAGAAAAAGCTTGTTTTTTGCGGACGGTTTGTTTCTCCATATCAGCGAAATATGGTAAAATTGCCCATGCTCAAGTGGCAATTATTACTTAAAAATCTTTATTATTGCGTCAAAACAAACCGAAAAATGAGAATAGTTATTAACCTGGTTCTGGCCGTCATTGTCTTGGGTTTGATTTGGGTGCTTATCGGTAGTATCCGTGAGCCCATTGCTTTCAAAGCCGAAAAGGAAAAGCGCGAACGAGCAGTGGTGGATAAGCTGATGAAGATCCGTACCGCTCAAGAATCCTACCGTAACATTACGGGCGCATTCGCTCCATCATTCGATGAGCTTGCCAAAGTGCTTAAAACGGATAGCTTCATGGTTATCAGTGTCATCGGAGACCCTGACGACCCGGACTTTACCGGGGAGATTATCTATGATACGACCTATATGTCCGCCTATGACTCCATCGTTTCACTCGGCATCAATGTGGATTCGCTCCGTTTCGTGCCTTATGGTGGTGGTGCATCCTTCGACATTCAGGCCGATACCATAACCTACCAAAGCACAAATGTGCCGGTGGTAGAGGTGGGAGTGCGCCGTTCGGTCTTTATGGGCCCCTTCGCCGACCCGCGTTTTTCCCGGTACGACAATTCTTATGACCCCAAGAGCGTAGTAAAATTCGGTAACATGGGGGCCCCAAATATGTCAGGAAATTGGGAATGATCATCAAGGATATCACCGAAGATACCTTAGTTAAGAAGTATACCAACACCTACGAGCTGTCCATCCTGATAGGGGTGGACAGCTTCGATTATATGGTGCTGGATGGCCAGCAGCAGGTATTGGCCCTCAAAACCTTTGGCCTTCAAAATGAGACAGGCAGCCATTTGGCCGCTGTTGAGGCCGCCTTCCAGGCCGAAAAATTCCTGCATCAACCTTTCCGAAATATTCGGGTGGGCTTCGTTTCAGGAAGGAACACCTTACTTCCCCAGCGCCTGTATGACGAGAATGAAAATGAGGCTTACCTCCGGCAAATTACCGAACTTCTTCCCGGAGAAGCAGCCCGGGCCGATGCCCTGCCGGTGCTTAGCCTTTACAATGTTTATGCCGCTGCCCTCGATGAAATCACTCTGGCCCGCCGCCTTTTTCCCGGATGCCGTATTTTTCATATCACCACCGCACTACTGGAAGGCCTTCGCCATCTCGCTGTTCAACAAGAACGGCGGAGTATTTTCGCCCATCTGAAAGACGGTATGCTCTTTGTCGTCCTCTTTGAAGGCAAAGAACTGTTGTTTGCCAATGCCTTTCCATATCAGGCTGCTAAAGATTTCATCTACTTCATACTGTTAGTTTTTCAACAGTTTGGGCTCCAGCCTGAATCCCAAACGCTTCATCTCTCTGGCCAACTCTTGCCCGACTCGGAGATATACCGCGAAGCCCTCCGGTATATCCGCAATCTGGAATTCGTACCGGCTCCTGCTTTTTTTAAATTCGGGCCCCGGATTAGCCAGGAACCCCATTACCTCTACTTCGGCTTGCTGAGCCTCAGCCTTTGTACTTAGGCCGGCGGCCCCCTCAAATAATTTTGTCGTTATGCGGATCATTGGTGGAAAGTTCAAGGGAAGGCGGTTCACTCCGCCAGCGAAGAACTGGCCGACCCGGCCAACGACCGATTTTGCCAAGGAGGGGCTCTTCAATATCCTGCAAAATCATTTTGACTTTGAGGATATGAAAGTCCTCGACCTCTTCGGCGGAACCGGCAGCCATAGCTATGAGTTCATCTCCCGTGGATGCCGGGATGTTACTTATGTAGATAAGTTTCCCGCAGCAGTGGCCTTCGTTCGCAAAACTGCGCGGGAACTGGATATCGAAGATTGTATCCGCATCATCCAGAGCGACGTGTTTAAATTCATTCCGTTTTCCGCCCAACGCTTTGATTATATTTTTGCCGGCCCTCCTTACGCCCTGCCGACAATCGATACTATACCGGGCCTGGTCTTCCAGCACCAGTTGCTTCAACCTGGGGGGTGGTTTGTCATGGAACATAACCCGAACCACTCCTATGATGGGCATCCGCGGCTGTTTCAGGTGCGCAATTACGGGAAAACCATTTTTAGCTTTTTCCGCGAAACAGAAGAGATCGATACGGTGGGGAACGGTATGGCCTCCTGATTGGTTAGATTAAAAAACCTTTTTGCATGAAGTCCTGGCGCCTTCTTTTTTTGTTGTTCCTGGCTCCCTTGCACAGCCACGCCCAAAATGACTTTTCCGGAAGCTGGAAGGGCCATCTGACGCAGGGCGCCGGTGGCTACACCCCGGAATACGAATTCGAGTTGTACCTCGTCCAGAAAGGAACACAAATAACCGGCCGGTCCTATGTGAAAACGGGCCGTATCTATGCTGTGATGGAGCTTACCGGCGAAGTGGTCGATGGCCAATGGGTGCATTTCACCGAAACACATATTTTGGATAACTGGAAATACGAGGACATGGATTGGTGCTACAAGGAAGCCCGCCTGAGACTGACATTCGATGGCAAGCGAAAACGGCTCGAAGGGCCCTGGACCGGCCTCACTGCCGGCCATTCGCCCTGTATCCCCGGCGAAATATCCCTTGCCAAACAGGTACCCCGGGCCTAAGGCCAGTTTTGGCCAACTTTTGTTTTGTCTCCCCAGGCTTTTTCTTCCCTTTAAAAAGTGATAAATTTGGCGGCTTAAAAAAACCTCAAAAACGAGAGCCCACGAATGAGCATTATAGAACTAATACAGGATGGCGTCATCAAGGCAGTAAAAAGCCTTTACGGTGCGGATATCAGCCCGGCTGATATAACCATGAACAGCACCCGAAAAGAATTTGAAGGCGACTATACCGTGGTTACCTTTCCATTTACCCGTATTGCCCGCAAAAAGCCAGACGAAATAGCCGAAGAGATGGGGCAATTCCTGGTACGGGAAGTAACGCATATCCAGCAATACAATGTTATAAAGGGCTTTCTGAACCTTTCGGTCAGCGATTCCTTCTGGCGGCAATTCCTGGAAGAGATCCACCATAATGAACAATTCGGCCGTCAACCCGCCAACGGGCAAAAAGTATTGGTGGAATTTTCTTCACCCAATACGAATAAACCCCTGCACCTGGGGCACATTCGCAATATACTGCTGGGTTGGTCCGCTTCGCAAATCCTGGAGGCCGCCGGCTACGAGGTGGTAAAAGTCCAGATCGTCAACGACCGCGGGATTGCTATTTGCAAGAGTATGCTGGCCTGGGAAAAATATGCCAATGGCGCCACCCCGGCATCCACCGGTATCAAAAGCGACCACTTCGTAGGGGACTATTATGTGTTGTTCGAACAAAAATTCCAGGAGGAATACAAGCATTGGCAGCATACGGAAAAAGCGCAGGCCCTGCTGGCCGGATGGCTGGCCTCGAAAGAAGCGCTGAAGGCAGAGAAGGAATTAGCGCAGAAACGGGCGAAAGACCAGAAAGAACTCGATGCCAAAATCGCGGCAGGAACACTTCCGGACGACAGTACGCTTCAGGATGAGGACTATTCCCTTGGTAAATACTTCTTCAAAGGCTTTAAGGATGAATATTTCAACCAGTACAGCACCCTGGGCGCCGAAGCCCGTACTATGTTGCTGCGTTGGGAGGAAGGGGACGAGCCTACCATCGCGCTCTGGCGCCGCATGAATGATTGGGTGTACGAGGGCTTCAATGAAACCTACGAAAAACTGGGCGTCCACTTCGATAAACTCTATTTCGAATCCAATACCTACCTGCTAGGAAAGGATATGGTAGAGAAAGGCTTGGCCGAAAGGGTGTTCTACCGCAAAGACGATGGCTCAGTCTGGGCTGACCTCACCGATGCAAAACTGGACCACAAAGCGGTGATGCGAAGCGATGGCACCTCTCTTTACATCACTCAGGACCTCGGTACAGCTCATCTGCGGTATGAGGACTTTGGCGTGGAGAAAATGGTATACGTTGTGGCCGACGAACAAAATTACCATTTTCAGGTATTGTTCGAGATACTCAAAAGGCTGAAGGAACCTTATGCCAATGGCCTGCACCACCTGGCCTACGGTATGGTGGACCTGCCGACCGGCAAGATGAAATCGAGGGAGGGGACGGTTGTCGATGCAGATGACCTCATCGCTGAAGTGGTGGAGGAAGCCCGGAAAAACAGCCAGGAAAGGGACACGCTTTCGGGTATTTCCGCCGAAGAACAGAACGCCATCGTCAACCAGATCGCGCTGGCTGCCCTGAAATTTTTCATCATAAAAGTGTATCCGCAAAAGCGGATGACCTTCGACCCGAAAGAATCGGTGGACCTGCAGGGACAAACCGGCCCTTATGTGCAGAATGCCTATGTTCGGGTGCGGTCAGTATTGCGTAAAGGCGGAGAACTAGACCTCAGCCCGGCGACTGCTTATGAAAAGCTCGAAGCCCAGGAGCGGGAAATGCTTGCACAATTGTATGCTTTTCCGGAACTGGTACAGACAGCAGCAGGGGATTACGACCCCTCCGCCATTGCTAATTTTTGCTACGACCTGGCCAAAGCCTATCACCGCTTTTATCACGACTACTCCATTTTGAATGCGGATACCGAAGCCGCTAAAGCATTTCGATTGCAATTGAGCCGGGCGGTTGCAAATGTGTTGAAGTTGGGCATGAGCCTGTTGGGCATTGAAATGCCGGAACGGATGTAAACGATCAGATCATCAATTAGAAATAACAGATATCCATGAGCGAGATCAAAAAAACGGAAGAAAACAATAAAGAATCGCTGAACTTCATCGAACAGATCATCGAGGAAGACATCAAAAACGGCAAGCATGGCGGCCGGGTACATACCCGTTTTCCGCCGGAGCCCAATGGCTACCTCCACATCGGGCACGCTAAGGCCATCACCGTTAACTTCGAGATCGCTCAGAAATACGGGGGGCTGACCAACCTCCGTTTTGATGACACTAACCCAACTACCGAAGAAACGGAGTACGTGGAGAACATCAAACACGATATCCGCTGGCTGGGTTTCGACTGGGACGATCGCGAATATTATGCTTCCGACTATTTCGAACAACTCTACGAATACGCGGTAAAACTCATCAGGAAAGGGCTGGCCTATGTAGATGACGCCTCTCCTGAAGAGATTGCCGCCATGAAAGGCACGCCCACGGAACCGGGTAAGGAAAGCCCCCACCGCAACCGTACGGTGGAGGAAAACCTGGACCTCTTTCAGCGCATGCGCGCCGGGGAATTCCCCGATGGCTCCCATGTGCTGCGGGCCAAGATCGATATGGCGGCCAACAATATGCACCTGCGCGACCCCCTGATGTACCGCATCAAGCGAGACCATCACCACCGCACCGGCGATCAGTGGTGCATCTACCCGATGTATGATTTCGCTCACGGGCAATCGGACTCCATTGAGGGCATTACCCATTCCCTTTGTTCCCTGGAGTTTATCCACCACCGGCCCTTGTACGATTGGTTTATCGAAAAGCTGGAGATATTCCCTTCCCGGCAGATCGAATTCGCACGCATGAATGTTGCCTACATGATCACCAGTAAGCGACGCCTATTGAAGTTGGTGAAAGAGGGCTTTGTCAGCGGATGGGATGACCCTCGTATGCCGACTATTTCGGGGATGCGCCGACGCGGCTATCCCCCTTCTGCCATCCGTATTTTTTGTAATAAGGCAGGAGTGGCCCGGCGGGAAAACCTCATCGATGTAAGCCTCCTGGAATTTTGCGTACGAGATGAACTCAACCAAACCGCGCCCCGCGTAATGGGCGTGCTGGACCCGCTAAAGGTCATTATCACCAATTATCCGGAGGGGAAAGTGGAATATATGGAGGTGGAGAATAATCCCGAAGATGAAAGCATGGGCGTCCGCACCATGCCTTTTTCCCGGGAGCTATACATCGAGAAGGAAGATTTCATGGAGGACCCACCCAAAAAATACTTTCGCATGGGCCCGGGCCAGGATGTCCGCCTAAAAGGAGCCTACATCCTTCACTGCGATGACTTCGTCAAAGACCCTCAAACAGGGGCGGTTACGGAAGTGCATTGCACTTACTATCCGGATAGCCGTAGCGGGGAAGATACTTCCGGTATCAAAGCCAAAGGCACCTTACACTGGGTTTCGGTACCCCACGCCATTGAAGTAAATGTGCAATTGTACGACCGCCTGTTTACCGACCCTCAGCCGGACAGCCATGAGGGCAAGGATTTTATGGAGTTCTTCAACCACGATTCTCTGAAAGTCATCGAAAAAGCCTATGTCGAACCCAGCCTGGCCGATGCCAAACCGGGCCAACAATTCCAGTTCCTTCGCATGGGCTATTTCTGCGTTGACACGGACAGTTCAGCCGGTAAACTGATCTTTAACCGGACCGTTACACTGAAGGATACCTGGGCAAAGCTGCAGAGTAAGTAACGCGGCCGCTTTCTGCTTTGCTTGCTGATGCTATTGATGTTTACCCGGCCGAGTGCAATGAGGCCGGGTAAACATCAATAGCATCAATTCTATTTATCTCCACCACCGGCGGATCAGGATATCCCGGGTAAAACCGTTAGGGAAGGTGACGGTAGCGATGCGGTCGCAGTTTCCGTCGCCGTAATCGATCGTCCGGGTATTTCCGTTGGTGGTAATTTCCCGGACGCCGCTTTGGATCCAGGGGCAGGTTTTGCTTTTGATGAGCGGCGTCGTGATCTCTACGGTGAACGCAACGCCATTTCGGTTGAGGCCGCTGGCGCCCCCTGTAATTTGCAATACGTTATCCATCATCTGCGGCGTATCATTCCCTTCGATCATCACAATGGTATGGCTGGATTCCCAGGTAGCGATTTCTCCATCGGGGAAAGTGATGCTGCCGCCTTCCACGGTGCGGCTGAAGACAGGCAGCCCCTCGGCGTTAAAGCCTTCGTTGGTTAAGGTTTTGACCCCTTGCAACTGAGCGTCATCCACAAAGAAATTGTCAAAGGTTACGGTGCGGACAGCGCCGGGGTTTCTAAGCGAGTCCGTCAGCGTGACGATGATAAGCCCACGACGGGTGCGGCCGTGGAGGCCTATGCAACCATCTGTTCCATAGTCGATTGTGATGGTTCGGGGGAAAGAGCCATCATCGGGTGAGACGGTGATCGTCGGGCAATTGTCGCTGGGGTCGCGCGTTTCGATCTCATAATCTACTTCATCTTCCGTATCCTGGAAGAGGTTGAGGGCGGTGGTTGCGTCTTCACTGGTAGCCAGGTCTTCATCGGTAATGGTGTTCACCTCATTTTTTTCACAGGCGGAAAATGCCAGGAGGACGGTAAGAATAGTAGCGAAAAACCAGAATTGCTTTTTCATAACACGATACTGTTTTTTAATGGCGAGCAGAAGCAAAGCTCCTGAAGTGCAGCCACTTCCGATCGCCGGTGGTTAATGGATTTTATATTATGGGTACTATTTGGAAGCGTGTGAAGCATCCCTGAAGAACCGGTTGTTCCGGTGTTTGCTGAATAGACTTTTGCGCCAGGACAAGGTTTAATGCAAACAAAAAAAAAATCCTGTTTTGCCTATCCGGCTTTTGTCCCTCAAACGGCATATATTTGCCAAAGCCTATGAGTAAAGGAAGACTAATTATCGGACAAGAGCGCTTTGCGCTGACCATCGACCGGCTGTGCCATCAGCTGATCGAACAGCATGGTGCGTTTGAGAATACCTGCCTCATTGGCATTCAACCGCGTGGGGTGCGCCTTTCCAACCGGCTCTACCAGCGCCTTACAGAGATACTTTCCACTGAAAAAATACCATACGGCAAGCTCGATATTACCTTTTACCGCGACGATTTCCGCACCCGGGATAAACCCCTCAAAGCCAGCCCGACCGAAATCGATTTTATCGTGGAAGACAAGCGGGTGGTGCTCGTAGATGATGTGTTATATACCGGCCGTACAGTGCAGGCCGCCCTGACGGCGCTCAACCACTACGGCCGGCCCCTGCAGGTCGAGTTGCTGGCCCTGGTCGACCGGCGCTTCAACCGGCACCTGCCTATACAATCTGATTATATCGGCGTCACTGTGGATGCCCTCGATCATGCCTATGTCCGCGTGGAGTGGGCTGATACCGACGGAGAAGACCGGGTAATGTTGTTTGCAGATAAAAAGGAGGCTGAGAAATAAATGGCTACAGTTCAACAATTGAGTACAAAGCACGTATTGGGCATCAAGTACCTTACGGAAGCGGATATTCGGCTTATTTTCGAAACGGCGGCCAGCTTCAAGGAAGTACTCAACCGCCCGATTAAGAAAGTGCCTTCCCTGCGCGATGTTACCGTGGCCAACCTCTTTTTTGAAAATTCCACCCGCACTCGTATCTCCTTCGAACTGGCGGAAAAGCGGCTCTCGGCAGATATTGTCAATTTTTCAGCGTCTTCCTCCTCGGTCAAAAAAGGTGAAACCCTGCTGGATACCGTCAACAATATCCTTTCCATGAAGGTCGATATGGTGGTAATGCGCCATCCGGCTCCTGGCGCCCATCATTTTCTGGCCCAGCATATTAACGCCCATATCATCAACGCCGGCGATGGCACCCATGAACACCCTACTCAAGCGCTGCTCGATGCTTTTTCGATGGAAGAAAAAGTAGGAGATCTGGCCGGAAAGAACGTGGCTATTTTCGGAGATATTCTTCATTCCCGCGTAGCCCTGAGCAACATCTTTTGCCTGAACAAGCTGGGCGCCAAAGTGCGGGTTTGCGGGCCGCCCACCCTCATACCCCGGCATATTGCCGAATTGGGGGTCGAGGTGTCTCATGACCTCAAAGACAGCCTCCGCTGGTGTGATATCGCCAACGTGCTTCGCATCCAACTGGAGCGGCAGGACATTTCCTACTTCTCTTCCCTGCGCGAATACGCCCAATATTTTGGGATCAACCGTGCTTTGCTGGATAGCCTCGATAAGCCCATCGTGATCATGCACCCCGGGCCCATCAACCGGGGGGTGGAAATCACCAGTGATGTAGCGGATTCCGAACATTCTATTATCCTGCAACAGGTAGAAAACGGAGTGGCTGTCCGCATGGCCGTTTTGTACCTGCTGGCGGCCAATCGATAAGGCGCACAATCCAGCTGCTTCCTCCACCGTTTATGCCTACATGCCCCCCGTTATAGACTATCACTTTCCGATTTTGGCCGCAACCAAACGAAAGAGGAGTACTCGCAAATGTCGGGAATCCTGGTATAAAAAATGCCCAAAAGCTTTATATTACAAATTCAAACTCAACTCAATATGAGATCCATCCAGTTTGCCTTGTTGCTTTTGCCCCTACTGATTCCGGCAATGGCCCACAGCCAGTGCGAAGCTCTGATCACGGAAGACAGGGTGATAGAAGGAACCCATGTACTGCGTACGATCAACCAGACGCTGGTGGTTCGGGGCAATTATACTTACAGCCTCGAGCTCAGGAGTGACAACAAAGGCATTACCGCCAAGATGTTTTCCAAGGCAGGCGTGGAATTTAACCAGGACGATGAGATCATCTTTATGGATGAAAATACCGTGCGTCGTTCCTATCGCTTTATTGATATGGGGGAGGTCATTACGGAGGGCGGCACGCCGGTGTATTACAATATCCTGCAACTGGACCTGGGGGCCATTCAATGGTTTGCCAATTCCAATATCACCACCTTGTACATCAAAAACAACATCAGTAAAGAGATGCGCAAGTTCACCATCAACGACAGCAGAAAGGCTGAATTCAGCCAGTTGGTGGCTTGCTTTAGCCAGAAACTGGACCGCTCCAAGGTCAATGATGTTGAGCTGACCGATAATGTTATCACCGTGGCGCCCTCTCCTAAATCGGAGGATAAACAGGGAGCTGCCACCCCTCCTGGTAAAGCCCGCCCAGCAGCTAACCCGGCTGACGAAGCGGAGGTGAACGCCCTGCGCCAGGAATTACAGGAAGTAAAAGAGCGCCTTCGGCAGGAAATTGCTGCTGAAAAAGCCAGGGCGGAGGAGATCAAGTCCCGCCTGCAGCAGGAGGTGGCCCTGGCGCAGGAAAATGCCGCTGCGCAGAAAAAGAAATACGCCGATGAAGTCGTCGAGGCCCGGCAAAAATCGCAGGAGGAGATCAATGCTTCTCGCGAACAGCTGGCGGCCCAGGTGAAGGAAGCTCGTGAAAGGGCTTCCGGTGAGATGGAAAAGATTACCCTCGACGTGGCCGGGGCAAGGCAACGCGCCAATGAAGCGATCCAGCAGGCGCAATTGGAATCCGCTCAGGAAGTTGCCGCTACCCGGGAACGCGCCGCTGCCGAGATCAAGGCCGTGAAAGAAAAACTGGACCTGGCCAAACTGGAATATGCGGATGAAATTGCAACGGCTCGCGAAAATTCTGCCGCAGAGTTGCAGCGCATCCGCGAAGAGACCGCCGCTATCATTCAGCAGGCCCGGCAGCAAGCTAGCCAGGAGCGCGAGCAAACGGCCGAAGATGTAGTTGCTTCCAAAAAAACAGCTGCTGAACAGGTCCTCCAGGCCCGGGAGGAAGCTGCTCAGGAGGTGGGTAAAACCCGTGAAAACGCCGCCCTGGAAAAAGAACGCATCGCTTTTGACCTGGCGGAATCCCGCCGAAAGGCTGCGGAGGAAAAAGCGATGCTGCGGGAAGCTGCCGCTTCGGAAATCGCCGAAGTGAAAGAAAATGCCTCCCGGGAAAAAGAAGCTACTGCCCTTGAAGTAGCAGAGGCCCGGAAACGGGCAGCAGAAGAGATCGGCCAGGCCAAGCAGCAGGTCGCCGAGGAAAAAGCCAAAGCTCAGAAAGAGGTTGAAAACACCCAAGCCGCCGCCGCTATTGAAGTGTCTGCTACCCGGGAGAAAGCAGCGGCTACCATCCAGGAAATCAACCAACAGGAAGCCCTGAAAGTGGCGGAGGCCAGAGAAAAGGCCAATACCGAAAAACAAAAGATTGCCGAAGAAGTGGCTGCCGCCCGTGAGCGGGCCACCCAGGAAGTGGCAAAAATACAGGAACAACTGAAGCAAACTGTAGCCGAAGCCAAAGCGAAAGAAGAAGAGATCCGTAAAAAATCGGCGGAAGAAGTAATGACCGCTCGCCAACTTGCCCAGCAGGAAATTGAACAAGCCCGGGCCGTTGCTACCACCAAAGTGGAAGAAGCCAACAAGAATGCCGACCAAGCTAAAAGCCAGTACGCTTCGGATGTAGCCAAATCACAGGAAACAGCGGAAAGCCGGATCAAGCAGATCCAGGAAGAAGCCGCCCGCGCTGTGGCCGAAGCCCGCGCCAAGGAACAAGAGATCAAAAGTATGTCGGCCGAAGAGATCGGCGCCGCCCGCGAACGCGCTGAATCAGAATTGACCGCCATTCGGGAACGGACCGCCAAAGAGATCGGCCAGGCTCGTGAACAGGCAGAACTGGCCCGGCAAGAGTCGGCCAATCAGGTAGCGGAGGCCCGCCGGGCTTCCGCGGAATCAGTGGCTCAGGCAAAAAGAGAGGAGGCCGAGGCCATTCGGCAAGCCCGGGAGAGTGGCGCCAATGAACGCCAGGAACTGGCCGCCGGCCTGGCCGAAGCCCGCCAGAGAGCCGCCCAGGAAGTCAGCGCCGTCCGCGAACAATCGGCCGGTGAGGTGAAAACCGCCCGCGAGTTGGCCTCCAAAGAAAAGGAAGCCCTGGCCGTAGAAGTACTTCGCGTCCGCGAACAATCGGCAGAAGCGGTGGCTAAAGCGAAGGAGAGTGCTGCCCAGGAAGTGGCTAATACCCAACGCCAGGCAGCCGAAGCAGTGGCCCTGGCGAAGGCTAATGCCGATGCCCGCAAAGCCGAACTGGCTCAGGAAGTGAAAACCGCCCAGGATAAAGCCCGGGATGAAGTGGCCGCCGCCCGCGCCAACGCTCAGGCGGAAGTCGAAAATGCCCGCAAACAGTCTGCAGAGAAAAAAGCACAGTACCTGGCAGAAGCTGAAGAAGCCCGCAAGCAATCACTGGAAGAGATCAACCTAGCCAAACGAGAATCTTCGGAAGCGATCTATGAGGCTCGGCAGCAAGCCGTGCTACAGATCACTAAGGTCAAGGAAGATACTGCGGAAAAGATCGCTTTGGAACTCGCCCGCTTCGAAGAGGAGAAGGCTAAGATCGCCCAACAGGCTGCCGAAACCCGCAAAAAAGCCGATGCCGAACAAGCTCGTCTGGCCGATTTGCAAAAGCAGATCAAACAGGCGGAAGAAAAACTGCAGCAATTGAAAGCCGAAGCAGAGAAGAAAAGCAACAACTGATTTGGCCGGAATCGTTAAAGGGACGTTAATTTTCAGAAGCCGGACGGATTAATGCTCCGGATCACCCCCAAATGTCTTACAATCTGTAGATATTTGGGGGCGTTTTTTTGTGGATCGCGGGCCACTTGCTCACGAAAAGCTCAATAGAGGTATTTTGTTTCATGTTCGCGGCGCCTGAGGCCCGCGCTTCTAAATTCCAAGAACAATGAGATCACTAGCCATTTTTGCCATTTTTGCCTTTTTTTCCCTTCAACTCACCGCTGCTTCTCCGGAAAAGGGAGGATATGAAATAAAAATAAAACTGGAAGGTTATACCGAACCCCAGCTATTCCTGGGTTACCACTACGGAGAAAAACAATACCTGCTGGACACAGTGGAGGCTAATGCCAATGGATTCTTTGTGTTTTCAGGAGACGAACCCCTAAAAGGCGGCGTTTATCTGGTCGTAATGGCGCCGGATAACAAGTTCTTCCAACTCCTGATCACTGATGAAGAACAGCATTTTACCGCTTATGTCAATGCGGAGAATCCCACCCAAGGCATTCGGTTTGAACAGGCGCCGGATAATGCCCTTTTTTATAAATACCTGAATTTCCTGGAAGAAAAGAAGCCACTGGCTGATAACCTGACGGAATTGATCAATGCCGAGGAGGATGAAAAAAAGAAGAGTAAGCTGGAGGAAAAGCGTTCTAAAATTGACGAAGATGTCCGCACCTTCCAGGATGAACTGATTGCCCGCAACCCCAAATCGTTGACCGCAGCGATCATCCGCGCCAACCTTCCCCTGGTTACGCCTGCTGAGTTTGACGGCGAAGGGGAAGAAAAACAGGTGAAACGCTGGCGTTACACCCAGAACCATTATTTTGACAACCTCGACCTGGCCAACCCCTATATGCTGCGCACCCCCTTCCTTTTCCAACGGGTCGACTTTTTTATCCACAAATTGCAGGTGCAGCATCCCGACACGATCTCCAAAGCGATTGACTACGTGCTCGAACGCATGAAACCAGCCGAGGAGACTTTTAAGTTTTACCTCATTAATTTCCTCAACGAATATGCCCGCTCCAATATCGTCGGTATGGACGCGGTGTACGTGCACCTGGTCGACAATTACTACGCCAAAGGGCTGGCCCCCTGGACCGAAGAAGACCAACTGCAAAAGATTATCGAGAATGCTCAGGCCTTGGAACCACTGCTCATCGGTAAAAAAGCGCCCAACCTCCGCCTTGAGGACCGGGAAGGCAAGCCGGTAGAATTGTATGATGTAGATGCGGAGTATACGGTGCTTTACTTCTGGCGCTACGATTGCGGGCATTGCAAGAAGTCCACCCCTATCATGAAAGAGTTCTACGAAAAGTTCAAAGATAAAGGGGTTAAGATCATTGCAGTTTGCGCCAAATTCGCCGATGAAGTGGGCCCCTGCTGGGAATATATCGATGAAAATAAGATCGGCGACTGGATGCAGTTGGTCGACCCTTACCTCCGCTCCCGCTTCATGACCGTCTACAATATCAAAACCACGCCTCAGATATACGTCCTGGACCGCAATAAAGAGATCCTTTCCAAGCGCATCGGTGCGGAGCAACTGGAAGAAGTGCTGGATAAGATCATTGAGATGCGGCAGAAGGAACGCTAAGATAGGCTAGGTCACCTTAGCGCTACGGATGATGCGGGAGAGCAGGCGGGGTAAAAACCTTTTGAGGTAAACCGCCAGCGTTTCGCGGAACCCACCGATGAGCGCCTCCTCTTTTTCGGCGGCAATAGCACGCAGGGCTTTCCGCGCGAATTCGTTGGGGTCCATGCCCGTCTGAGTGGAATCGGGGAGGTTGCGGTATTCCGGGCTGTCGGGGCGCAGTGCGCTGAGGGTTAGATTGGTCGATACATAACCGGGCACCAGAAGGGTCACTTTGATATTTTCGTCGTATACTTCAGCTCTCAGGCAGTCAAAGAAGCCTTGGAGGGCGTGTTTAGAGGCGGCATAAGCCGAGCGCATAGGGGTGCCGATCTTTCCCATTACACTGCTGACCACTACGATATGGCCGAATTGCTGTTGAAGCATGGCCGGCAGTACCGCTTTAGTCAGGGCGATGGAGCCGAAGTAGTTCACCGCCATGATTTTTTGATCCATCGAAAGGGGGGCGTCTTTGACCAGGGCTCTCTGGGTGATACCTGCATTATTAAAAAGAATGTTGATGTAACCGAAATGGGCAATTGCCTTTTCTACTATTCCCGGTACACTTTCAAACTGGGTGACGTCCATCGGAAGAAGGAGGATGTCAACGTCTTTAGGGCAGTTTTGCTGAACGCGTTTCAGTTCCGCTTCGTTGCGGCTGGACAGGATCAGCTTGGCCCCCTGAGCGGCGAAGGCATAGGCCATGTGCTCCCCGATCCCGGAAGAGGCGCCGGTAATCCACACTACTTTATCTTTAAAGTTCATTCTTTTTATTTTGGCGGCCAAAAATATGGGGCAAATTTCCGTTATTTAGGGGGAAGTAAAAAATAAACCGGCATCTTTCCAATTTCTGAACCACAAGGGACCGCACTAAATATGAAGACCGTTTACTTTGTCAGGCATGCAAAATCGAGTTGGGATAACCCGACTTTGAGGGATATAGACCGCCCTTTGAGTAAGCGGGGGCTTCGGGATGCGCCGTTTATGGCTAATTTGATAAAGGGGAAGGGCCTTAAGCCGGGCCTACTATTGAGCAGCCCGGCGGTGCGGGCCTATTCGACTGCAAAATTCTTTGCCGATGCCCTGGATATCCCGGTTAGCCAGATCGAGCAGGTCAAGAAGATATACGAAGCCTACCCAGATGACATATTGGAGATCATTCAGGAATTGCCGGATGACTATGATACGGCTTTCCTGTTTGGCCATAACCCTACCCTGACCTCAGTGGCCAATATGTTCACCGATGATTATATTGCCAATATTCCCACCTGCGCCGTGTTTCGGGTAGATTCGGAGGTGGAAAACTGGATGGACTTCCGGGAAGGAAAAGGCAAATTGACGGAACTTCATTTTCCCAAGCAATTTTTTGACTAATGCATAAGTGGTTTTTGGGCTTTTTTGTACTGCTTTTTCTGACGATTGCTGCCTGTAAACCCCGGCCGGCCAGGTTGCCCATTGAGGAAAAACAGCTCATATCGGTGTTAATTGATGTGCATGTTGCGGAAGCTGCGGTGCAAGGCCTTCGTGGGCATACCAAGGATAGCATCATTAACCTGTACTACGAACAGATCTGCCAGATACACGGCCTGGAGCGGGCCACCTTCGAATCCGCTATGGAATCTTTGCGGGAAGACCCTGTACGCCTGGAGAAACTGTATAACGAAGTGATGAAAGAGATGGAACGGCGCGAGGCAGCGCAGGAGTAACGGCCAAGCCGGGTAAGGTTAACAATTTTTTAATGCGCTGCTTCCGGCATACGGTTTAAAATGCCGTAATTTTAACGATTATTTAATGTTGTACAGCCCGTCCGGTGGACAATAGTGCTGATAATTCTGATGAAGGCATGGAACCTGTAAAAATACTGGTAGTCGATGACGAGCCCGATATATTGGATTTCCTGCGGTACAATCTGGTTAAGGAAGGCTTCGAGGTGATCACGGCAAACAATGGGGAAGAAGGTATCCGAAAAGCAATAGCAGAAAGGCCAAACCTGATCATTCTGGATATCATGATGCCCGTGATGGATGGGGTGGAAGTTTGTCGGACCCTGCGCAGTAAACCCGAGTTTGCCCGCACGATCATTACCTTTCTTACAGCCCGGGAGGAAGATTACTCCCAGATTGCCGCGCTCGACGTAGGAGGCGATGATTATATTACCAAACCCATTCGCCCCAGGGTATTCATTAGCCGGATCAAGGCCTTGCTTCGGCGGTCGGAAAGAACCGATGCCCCAGCAGAGCAGGAACTGATCAACATTGGCGACCTGGTGATCGACAGCGACCGGGTTACCGTGACGAGGGGAGAAGAAGTGATCGAACTGGCCAAAAAAGAGTTCGAATTGCTCTACCTGCTCGTTTCCAAACCAGGTAAGGTCTTTTCCCGCGAAGAGATTTTCAACAAGGTGTGGGGCACTGATGTTATTGTTGGTAACCGTACCATTGATGTGCATATCCGGAAGCTGAGGGAAAAGATCGGCGACCATTATATCAAAACGATCAAAGGCATCGGTTATAAGTTTGAGTTTTAGAAACGAAGGGTGGCCATGTTTAAAAACCCGACACCACAACAGATAGCGCTTTTTGTCGCCTTTTATATTACGGCGTTCACGCTGGGGGTATGGGTATTGGTGGAAATGGCCCGTGACCGGGAAATGCTTACATGGACTACTACCCTCATCCTGCTGGGCGTTGTGTCTTTTGCCATTGCCTATCTGATCACCATCTTTTATCTGCGCAAATACATTTACCGAAAGATCAAGGTCATTTACAAAACAATCCACAAGCAGAAGCTGTCTCCGCAGGAAAAGAATAAAACGATAGATGTGCGTGCCAACATTATCGATGAAGTTGAAAAACAGGTGTCGGAATGGGCGGACCAGCAACAGGAAGAGATCGAGCGCTACAAGGCATGGGCCGAATACCGCCGGAATTTTGTAGGCGATATTTCCCACGAGCTGAAAACGCCCATCTTCAATATTCAGGGCTACCTGCATACCCTTTTGGACGGCGCCATCAACGACGAGGCCGTCAACTTGAAGTTCCTCTCTAAGGCGGCTAAAAACCTGGAACGGCTCCATACTATCGTGGAAGACCTGGAAGCGATCTCCCGCCTTGAGTCCGGCGAACTCATCCTGGAGATGCAATCCTTTGACATCAAAAAGCTTTGTGAAGAAGTCTTTGAAGACCTTGAGATCAAAGCCGCCCAACGCAATATCACGCTGGAATTCAAGGAGGGCGCTGCCCACAATTACCGGGTACAGGCCGACCGGGAAAGTATTCGGCAGGTGATGACGAACCTGCTTTATAATTCTATCAAGTACGGCGTGGAAAACGGCCGCACCCGGGTAGGCTTTTACGATATGGACAAAAATATCCTTGTCGAGGTAGCCGACAATGGCATAGGCATTCCCAAAAAACACCTCGACCACGTCTTCGACCGCTTTTACCGCGTGGATAAATCCCGATCCCGGGAAGCCGGAGGCTCCGGCCTCGGCCTGTCGATCGTCAAACACATCATCGAAGCTCACAAACAGGCCATCAATGTGCGTAGTACGCCGGAACTGGGCTCTACCTTTGGGTTTACCCTGCAGAAGGCATAGCTTTAGGGAGATACCTGGTTTAATGGTTTAATGGCTGAATGCTGAATGGCTGATGGCTCTAAGTGCGCCGGTTAATAATGGTTTAATGGCTGAATGCTGAATGGCTGGCATCCATTCCCCGTCTTCGGCACGTCTGCTGTCCCAGCCAGGTAAAAACCATCCAACCATTTTTAACCGGCTCCATTAGAGACGGTCAGCCATTCAACCCCAACCCCCCAGCCTCACCTAACAATACTTCCGGAAAGGATCCGCCGGCGAAAGGATGGTGGCAGTATCTGAAAATGCTTATCTTGCGCCTGTTTGGCGTGAATCTCTGGAAATTCTCTCATCATTAACTCAAAAACGAACCATTATGAAGTCAAGCATTAAACTTTTACTATTCCTTCTGGTTGCGCTTTCCGCAACTTCCTGCGTCAGCAAAAAACAATTTGCCGCCCTGCAAATGGAACTCGATGTCGCCAACAAAGACCTGGGTAAATGCGGAGAGAGCCTGAATGAATACATGAACCGGCTTTCCGCCTGTGAACAGGATAAGGAACGGCTCAAAGCAGATTTAAGGAACGCTCAAACGGCCGACCAGCTTCGACAGGAGCAAATTCAAAGCCTGAAAGACCAGCTTGCTGATGTGAAAATGCAGCGGGATAAGCAACTTTCTCAGGTGGGCGATTTAACCGTACTGTCACAATCGGCCAGTGATAATATCAAAGAGACTTTGTCGCAATTAGAGAAAAAAGACAAGTACATCCATTTACTGCAGGCCGCAAAGACAAAGGCGGATTCCATCAACCTGGCCCTGGCCGTCAACCTGAAAGGGGTACTGAGCCAAGGCATCGAAGATAAGGACGTGGAGGTGAAAGTGGATAAAACGGTTGTCTTTGTCAACCTCTCCGATAAGATGTTGTACCAAAGCGGTAGTTCCAACCTCACGCCGAGAGCCATCGAAGTGCTGGGTAAGATCGCCCAAATCGTCGAATCCAGGCCCGACCTGGAAGTGATGGTGGAAGGCTACACCGATAATGTGCCCATCAAAAACTCCTGCCTGGAGGATAACTGGGACCTGAGTGTGAAAAGAGCAACTTCCGTGGTGCGCACCCTGCAAAAGAAATACAATATTGATCCCAACCGCCTGATTGCCGCCGGTAGGGGCGAGTACAATACCCTTGCCAGCAACAGCACTCCCGAAGGCCGCGCCACCAACCGCCGAACGAGGATCATCATTCTGCCCAAGCTGGATCAGTTCTACGATTTGCTGAACCCAAATATGGCGCCAAAATAAAAAGGAAGATGCTATTTTTGCACTTCCAAACGACAAGCTAAAGCATGATCACCGCTTCCAATATATTTGTTAAGTACGGCGACCGCGTCCTGCTCGACCGTATCAATCTCGTTATCGGGCAGAGCGATAAAGTGGGCCTGGTGGGCCGCAATGGCGCCGGGAAATCGACCCTGCTCAAGATCATTGCCGGTACCATGAGCCCGGATGATGGACAGATCGCACGCCCGGGCGGCAGCACCCTCGGTTTTCTGCATCAGGAGATGAACCTGCCGAAAGGTAAAACGGTGATGGAGGAAACCCTCACCGCTTTCGAGGAGGCCAAACGCCTGGAGCAGCGCATCAACGAGATCCACGAGGAGATGGACCACCGCACGGATTACGAAAGCGACGGTTACCATCGGCTTTTGGAGGAATTTTCCGAGGCCAACGACCGCTTTCATCTACTGGGCGGGGTGTCGATGGAAGCGGAGGCGGAAAAGGTGCTGAAAGGCCTGGGCTTCAAACAAAATGATTTCAACCGGAAAACCGATGAGTTCTCCGGGGGCTGGCAGATGCGCATCGAGCTGGCCAAAATGCTGTTGCAACGGCCCGACTTCCTGCTGCTCGATGAGCCGACCAACCACCTTGACATCGAGTCCATCATCTGGCTGGAGCGCTTCCTGAAGGATTACAACGGTTCGGTGATCGTCATTTCTCACGATAAGCAGTTCCTCGATAATGTCACCAACCGCACGGTGGAGGTGGAACTGGGCAATGTGTACGACTATAAAGCGGCCTACAGCAAATATGTGGCTTTGCGTGAAGAACGCCGCGAAAAACAGCTGTCCGCTTACCAGAACCAGCAGCGGGTCATTGCCCAAAAAGAACAGACCATCAACCGCTTTATGGCCAAGGCCACCAAAACCAGCATGGCTCAATCCATGCAGAAGCAGTTGAATAAAATAGAGCGAATCGAGGTGGTGGAGGAAGATACCTCGACAATGAACATCCGGTTTCCGCCTGCTCCGCGTTCGGGGCAGGTGGTGCTGGAGGGCAAAAAACTCTCCAAAGCTTACGGCAAGCTGCTGGTGCTGGATGGCGTAGATATTAAACTGGACCGCGGCGACCGCGTGGCTTTCGTCGGGCAGAACGGGCAGGGCAAGACTACCCTTGCCAAGATCATCGTCAATGAGCTCACCCTCACCAGTGGGGAACTCACCCTCGGCCATAATGTGCAGATCGGCTACTACGCTCAGAATCAATCCGACAGCCTGCACTCCAATCAAACGGTACTGGAGACCATGGAAATGGCTTCTCCTCCGGAGATGCGCACCCGCCTGCGCGCCATCCTCGGTGCGTTCATGTTTAGTGGCGAAGATGCGGACAAAAAGGTTTCCGTGCTCTCCGGTGGGGAGCGCGCCCGCCTGGCCTTGGCCTGCCTGCTGCTGCGCCCCTTCAACCTGCTGGTGCTCGACGAACCGACCAACCACCTCGATATGCTTTCCAAGGATGTGCTCAAACAGGCTATCCTGGAATACGACGGCACCCTCATCATCGTTTCCCACGACCGCGAATTCCTCAGCAATCTGACCACCCGCACCATCGAGTTCCGCGACCGTCAGCTCCACGACCACCTGGGCGATGTGAATTTCTTCCTCGAAAAACGGGAACTGGATAATATGCGGGATGTGGAACTCAGTAAACCTGCTTCAAACGGCGGCCCCAAGGCCGCTCCGAAAAAGGAATTGAGCCACGAAGAGCGCAAGCGCCTGCTGCGCGCCGTAAGCAATGCCGAAAAAAAGGTGGAACGCCTGGAAGCGGAGATCGCTGCCATCGAAAAAAAGATGGCCGCTCCCGATTTCTACGAAAGCCCTGATGCCGTGAAAATTTCCCAATCCTACAACGACAAACAGGCCGAACTGGAAAAGGCGATGGAGGAATGGGCGGAGGCGCAGGAGACGATGGAGGAGGCGGAATGAACGAATGGCTGACCGGCTCATTGTACCTGTTTAGCGCTCCTGTAAGATGCTCATCCCGCCCGTACGGGCGGGATTGATGCTACGCCATTAGGCGGTAGATACTGGGATGGCTTGCCCGTTCCATCTCTGCCTCCCTGCCCCAAAGGGATTTGATGCACATCGGAAGCCTAGAATCGATAGTATCCGCTGCCCCGATAGGGGTTCAGCATCTTTTCTGGCCCGAATTCGGGCCAGAAAAGAGTATCCATAGCATCGCTAAACAGATACGGCTCATTAGAGCCGGTCAACCATTCAATTTGGCACACTAATTGTATTATAGTTTTTCGTAATGTTTTCCCGCTTATTCACATGAACTACATCAAAGAAAAATTTAAAACTACATCAAACGGGAAAGCGAAATTGTGAAACACTATAAAAACAAAGTAAAGATGAAGCCAAAAGTAAACCTCGTTACACTCCTGTTTGTCCTGGCCTATGCACTGGGAATGGCGCAGGAAAGCCAGCCAAAGCAGCTTCCCGGAACTTTTAAAAACCAATTGTTATTCATCAAGGCAGAAGCACCGGGTGGGGCCTTGTCCTTTTTTGCCAACACCACCGGAGGGACCTTCCTGTTGGAGCGGGCCCTCCACCGCCAACCTGCGATGGCTATCGTGGAAGAATCGGGAAACTCCTTTGTGGAACTAGATGCCCTGCTCGCCGGTGCAGAATTGCCGCTCACCGGAAAGGAGCGAAGCCTGCTGATCTCCTATGGATCGGGCGAATTGGAGTGTGGCGCCGATGGCATGTTGGGCCAGGCCTGGTTTGGCCGCAACTGCTGGACGCTGGACTACCTGCAGCAGGAATTCTGGGCCTACCAGGCGCCGCTGTCGCCCCTGGAGTCCCATACGATTCCCCTGGGTTTCCTGGGGAATGGCCAGGGCGGCCGGATTACCAGCTTTGCCAGCCTCAGCGTGGAAGTGGACGGGGAAGCCTTGCCACTGGTACTGGACACCGGAGCGCGCCTACTGCCTACCCCGGAAGCCTGTGAAGCCATGGGCGATACCACCCATTCGGCGCTGGCTACCTCCTTCATCATCGAATCGGTATTCGAAGAATGGCGGGCCGCTCATCCGGAATGGCCGGTAGTGGAGCAGGCCGACAGCGAGCTGGGCAATGTAAAAATGATCCAGGTACCGGAAATCACCGTCGCCGGGCACACCGTAGGGCCGGTTTGGTTCTGCTCCCGCCCCGATAGCCAATACCTTACCTATTTCTCCCGCTTTACCGGCCAGCCCGTGATGGGCGCCCTGGGCGGCTCCGCCCTGCAGTACTTCCGCCTGACGGTGGATTACCCGAATGGCCTGGCGAAGTTTGAGTGATCGTTCATTTAGCCTATAGTACTTGTTTAGAGATACTACTTGATGCTCCTTTTTGCCCGTCAACGGGCAAAAAGGGATACTTTGGCCCTTCGGGCTGGTTGATACTATGGATGGGGCCAATCCATAGTATCAATTTTGTATTTACACTTGAAACAATCCCGCGTTCTCCAACCATCCAACTATTCAGTCCTGCTAAATTGTTGTATACGAATAAATGGTGTAACTATTCAGTATGCGGTCCACAATGCTCCTGAAGCAAAATTTTGTAGGCTTTTCCTGTCTGAACCCCTTCTCATTCCCCTTGGAAGGGGAAGGTCGGATTACAAAATTTTGCTTCAGGAGGCTAATTACCATGATGCTGAATAGTTACTAAATGGTTTAAATTGGGAACCGCTGTGTCAGCTATACCGCCGGAATATTTGTTGTCTTTAAAGAGGCATTGGTGATGGACAATATTAGCTCACCGAGGTTGAACCCCGGGACTTGTTGAGCCAGCCATTCAGCCATCAGCCATCAACCATTTTTAACCGGCTCCCTGGAGACGGTCAACCATACAGCCAATAGCCAGTCATGAAAAAGCAAATATTCTGGATTTTCGGCCTGCTCCAAAGCTGCTCCTTAGCTTTTATCCTCTTCCTGATCTTTGACGGTTTCAATTCCCTCTCCGATGGAGATTTTATTGGAAGAGATAGCCAGGTGGTGCTGAGCATCGCCTTCCCACTATTTCTGTTGTTGACCGAATATGTGATCTACGAGCGGAAAGGGTGATGTTGCCAGGCTCTGCCTGGTGTGTCGGGAGGCCTGGACGTCGCACGTCAGCACGTCGAATGTCAGCATGTCGTACGTCAGTTTCATGCCGCCCCTTCGGGATTAGGGGAAGCCCCGAATGTAAACGGGAGGCTATCCAATTCAGCCCTGAGTTTTCGAATCTTTATTGTGTTTTCCGCTCTTGAACCCTAATGCGCACGACAAGGAAACTGTACCCTGATGTCCGCCGGCCACCGGGCTCTCAGGGTGTAATTTCCTATTATGCCCTGAGTTTTCGAAGCTCTCCTCTGGCAAGCTTAGAAAAAAAATATTGATTTTTCCCCCGCGGCACTACAAGCTCCCCAAAAAAATTACATAGCAACATTGTCATATAAGATTTAATCCTTACCTTGAAAGCGTAGTGTTAGTAAGAAAGAAGGGGCGCGCTCTTTGCGCCCCTTGGGGATTGCAGGCGGGAGGCATTTGTAAACGCTTGTAGCCGTTTGTAGACGGTTATGTATTTGGGGGAATCTTTGACTTGTACTATTTTGCAGGAGGGAGGCGGGGAGAGATAGGAGGGGTATACGCAAGTGGGGTGGGGGGGAAGGGCAGACGCATTAAATCCCCATGATTTGTTCCCTATATTTGTCTGACATTGCACTTTTATTTTGTTTTCGATGAATACTTATTTTCTCCGGGTATTTTTTTAACAAGCTCAAAGCGAAGCGTAAAATAATAGCAAAGTTCGCAGCAGCATTGTGAGCCCGCTTTCGGCTTTGGTCTTCTTTGAATTGCACATCTAAGGACCAATGCAGGTTGTTTTCGATTGCCCAATGGCTACGGACAATTTGATTAAATTCGGTTGCGCCTGAGTTCAAGCTGCTAATGTAATAGCGCCTCTCTAAACTAAATTGTCCGCTAGCCATAACATATCGGTGGGCTGTTATTTCAACTATCGATTGAAGCCCAGCCCATTCCAGCTGGAATGCTTCACCTAATAGGTATACTTAAGCAATATCCGGCACACTCGCTTTTCCAGCCGCCCATGCCCACGGCTTGTTTGTTCTTGAAGGTGTTCCGGCTCCATTTCCAGCTGAAGTTCCTGCTCGGTAATTATTCCGGCTTGCTCAAATAGCCCTTTAACATCTTCCAAAAGCTTGCTGTGATTGTTTTTCAAGCCCAGGACATAATCGGCTTCCTGCTTGATTATTTGCTGAGCAATTGCCTTCTGGCAGCCCATAGCGTCAATGGTTATTATACAGCCGCGAACGTCCAGCCATTCTAAAAGGGCAGGGATAGCCGTGATTTCATTTGACTTATCCTCCGTCTTGTATTGGTTGAGCACAGCTGCAGCTCGTTGCACCAAGTATGCACTAGATGTACGGCGCCTTTGCCGCCTTCCGAGTGCGGGGTTTGCTGCTCTTTCTTGGTGGCGCTCCCACGAAGTTTTTGCCGTCCACGTTTATCACCGTGCCGTCCGGCAACTTTATATCCTGCGTAGCCCAGCGAATGAAATGTTCCTCAAAGGCCCTGATAATCCAAAAAAAAAAGATACCACCCGGTTGATGGTATCATGGGATGGTGTACCGTTTTCATAAAGGTAAAACCCTCGAAGCCAGCCCAGTTTCTCCTCCCCAAAGTCAGCAATTTCCTCCCACTCCGTAAACCCGCTTATCACAGCGCTAAGGGTGAGGAATAATATCTCACCCAGTGTATACTTCTTGTGCCGGTCGATCCTGAAATCAGGAACGCCCTCAAACACGGTAACCAGGCTTTGGAGCGAAACTCGATTCTCAGCCATTTTATTTTTTTCCACCACAGCTACCCCTTTGTTTTTATTTGGCATTTTTATGCGTCTGCCCTTGGGTGGGGGGGGGTACAAATATTCTTCCTAATTATATGAAAAACCATTATATTTAGTTTAAAAAAGGGTTATGAATAATAAAGGAAACCAACATTTCTTTGATAAACAAACTCCTTCCTCTAGAATTAAAGCAAATATAGTTGCAGCTTATTTTTATCCGTATTGCAAAATCATTGATAGGTATGGGCAACAAGATGAAATAAGATATATCGACTTATTTTGTGGTCCAGGATTATATAAAGATGGGAATCCATCGACGCCGTTTTTAATAGCCGATCAAATTGCAAAAGATGAAATTTTGGCAAGGAAAGTTAGATTCTTATTCAATGATAATCAATATTCTGAGGAAATAAAGAAAAATTTCTATGATAGATATGAAGAAGGTACATTTTTCAAAGAACCAGCTTTTGGAAACAAAACTGTTGGAGAAGATGATAAAATAGATAAATACTTAACAAAAAAGCACGCCGACGAAAACGGCAAAAATAAGTATCCAACATTGTTGTTTGTGGATCCTTGGGGCTATAAAGGAATAAACCCTAAAGTTTTAGCCAAGTTTATGAATGGATGGGGTAACGAAATTTTTTTATTTGTTAATATAAAGAGAATACATGCGGCTATAAAAAACAATAAGTTCGATGAATTAATGAATATTTTATTCCCTAACAACATCGCCCTAATCAAACAAGAAAGACGATATAAAGCTCGTCCATTTGAAAGGCTGAATTTAATAATGGAAAAACTTGGTGACGAATTTAAATTACTCTTAGGGAGTGACTTGCATGTTACCTCATTTAAATTTCAAGAGGAAGACAGCACCGCCACAAGTCATTACTTGATGCATCTAACTAAGCACTCAAAAGGATACGAGTTAATAAAACAAACATATAATGATTTTGATAATATAGGGGCTAACTTAGAAAAAGATGGAACCTATACATTTGATGCAAAAAAAATGGATATTCCTGATGGGATGATTCAATTCGAAGACCAAAATGTAGCAAATTTGTCCAACGAATTGTTTGTAAAATTCAAGAATGCAACTAATTTAGTGACAGATATTTTTGAAAAGCATCATCCAACAAGTAAGTATTGTGGTACACACTATGTAAAAGCTTTCAGAAAACTTGTTGATGAAGGGAAAGCAAAAGCTTGGTATACAGATTCCATAAACCATAGAAAATCTGTAATGCTGATTAACTCTTGTCATATAAGAATAGATTAATGGCTGTAAGTACTATTGAGTGGACTGAAATGACTTGGAATCCAACAACTGGATGTTCCAAAATCTCACAAGGATGTAAATATTGTTACGCTGAAATAATGACCCGACGTCTAAAGGCTATGGGGCAAGAAAAATATAGTAAAGGTTTTAAGACAGTTGTGGAACATCCAGAAACGTTAAAAGAACCATATAAATGGAAAGGAAGAAAGACAGTGTTTGTAAATTCGATGAGTGATTTGTTTCATGAAGATGTTTCGTTGGATTTCATTAAGAGGGTTTTTGATGTCATGAAAGATAACCCTCAACATATTTTTCAAATATTAACTAAAAGGAGCAGTCGGCTTAAGGAATTAAATAAAGAGTTGACTTGGACGAACAATATATGGATGGGAGTTTCCGTGGAAGATTCGGAAGTAAAATATAGGATAAAAGACCTACAAAATACTACTGCTTACATTAAGTTTTTATCATTAGAGCCATTAATTGGTCCATTAAAAAGACTGCCATTAAAAGGAATTGATTGGGTAATTGTTGGAGGTGAAAGTGGATTCAAACCAAGAGAGATGAGAGAGGAATGGGTTCAAAATATTTTAGACCAGTGTACAAAGAAGAATGTAGCATTCTTTTTTAAACAATGGGGAGGTAAAAATAAAAAAGCTGCTGGTCGATTGTTGAATGGACAAACATATGATGAAATGCCTTATAATTCAAATTACCAAGAAAATTAAATGAAAGAAAACAAGCAATGCCAAGACTATTAAAGAAAGATTGTATTCGGTTAGCAGAGGCAAGTATAGAGTTTTTGGCGCTTGCTCAATTGGGAATATCATCATTCCATAGACTTGAACATAAGGAAACAATAGTTAGATATGCTCCAGAAACTGGGTTAATAGGGTCTTCAATTGAATTGATAATGAGTGCCGTACTTGTACAGGCATTTGACAAAAAGGTTGTGATAAAAAATGGATTGCGATATAAAACCGCTGTAGAAATTTTAGCAGATTTTCGCGCTTTGTTAAAACAGCGTTCAGCCAATATTACCTTTTTAACCAATGGGGTTAATAATGGTGATGATCACCTTAATAAATTACTAGAACTTACTAATAGATTTAGAGTTGTTATAATAGCAAGAGCAAATGGGCTCCATAATGGGATAGGGTTAAATTTTGATATATTATCTGTCCTGTTTCAAGAGGTATCAAGCTTTATTTGCTTAATTGCAGAATCAAATAACTTTAAGCCTTACATCCCCCAAATTCCTAAATTAATTGTTCTTACAAAAGAGAAGCAGCTAATAATTGATGAAATATATCGGAAGATTCAGGAGGAACAGAATTTGGAAAGACAAATAAATAATGTAGCTTCTTTGTTTCTTTTATTACCTGAGGTGCCGAATGAACTTCCTGATTGGTTAAGCAACTTTGAAAGACTGAATGTAGCGCCACGAGAAAACGACATCGTAAATTTGATAAATTCATTGGAGGTCGCAAACCCTGTTACACTTCGTAAAGTTAGAAATGGTCAGAATGTTTTGCCTGTAAGGATTGAAAACAACAATCCTGATGCCATACCTATTCAACCTCAATATTTACGAGGACAATTTAATCAATTTAGAGATCAATTTTTTTCAGATGCTGCTACTGCGAATGGAAGGCTCGAAAATAGGCATTTAGATCTTCCTCCAACTATCTCAATTTGCCGACTATTTTGTCAAGGATTTACCAATCTAAAAATTGTTGATGAAAATTTAACAGAATTAACCGCTCATCAATCTTGGCCTAATATTGCATCTGCATTAAAAGTTCCTTCCAATGGAATAACATTTCCAGTTTGGTATATGGTGAGAAAAACAAGCGATTTAGGACAGTTAAAAGCTATTCTGATAAGAAGTAAAGAGTATGGAAATGATCCATACAAAAGAAATATTGATCACGTTATCCATGGCATTGATTGTTTGATAAAAAATGATCCAATCGATGATAGCAGATTGTTCTATTTAAGCTCATTAAAGAACTTTCAAGATATTAAAGAAAATTATGCAAGGTTTAACCTGTCCTCTTCAAAAAAGGAATATGATCTTTCTGAAAAGTATTTTCGTCAATTACAGGACTTCGAAAATGGTGAAGTAACTATTTATGAACTCGGAAATATTATTCTTTCTGATAACGATTTAGAAAATAATTGCAAAAGATATTGGATGACGAAAATTGTGAAGAGTTCATATGAGTTAGAATCCTTACCCTTCTTGTTTAGTTTATATGAAAGTGATGATTATTCGGTATGTAGGACGGAAATTAAAAAAACTTTTAAATCCATTGATTTAGTTACTTTTGGTCCAAGAGTAGAAGTTGAAAATACGCAGAACACTGCGTATATTCCATAGCCTTCATGCGTCGGCTACAGCATATATGCTGGCCGTCAGGCTGTGAAAAAACTCCGACATCCACAAATTATCAAGCAGGGCTGATCGGCTTTCTAAAAGAAAATTTTGGCAGTCCTTGTGTTTTGGATCGAAATCTATTCAAAATTTCGCACTACCGTAGTTTTTTCACAGGCTGCCGTTATGCGCAATTAAAACAACAAAAATGAATAAGATGAAAAAATCAAACTTAGTATGGCAACTAGCCATTGGAACAATTTTAATGACAATGGTTTCTTGTCAGAGCAGTCCTACTGACAAAATTCAAGGGGTTTTTAATGCTGACAAGGCTTCAATAAAGACTATGATGAAAGAAGAAATGGGAAATGATAATGCTTTTGCTTCTGCCTTGCTTGACAAAGCGATCGAGAATGCTGTTATAGAATTCAAGATAAGTGGTGATTCAATAAATGGCTTAATGTTTCTTGCGGGTCAAACAACCATATTGAGTTCTAAAATTCAAGTTAGAAACGACAGCATGTTTGCCCAATCTGAGAATTCGGAATTTTACTTGATTCCAAACCAACAAGGACTTTTATTTAAAAACAAAAACTCTGAACAAGGAGTCCAACTCGTTAAATCTGACCAGCAAGACATTTCTTCAGACACCAAAGAAGCTCTTAAAAATCTTGCCCAAAAGGAAAAGGAGTTAAAGGAATTTAATGACAACTTGGGGAAATGGCAAAAAGGAAATTTTGTTGACGAGTTTGGTGATAAAACAGGGAAAGGATACCCATACTCAGTAGTCCGTGGTGAACACGAAAACTCCTCTGTTATTAAATCTGATGTTTTCGTCAAGACTGCAATTGACGGAGAAAGTCTTTATTTCCAAATATTTAATAGCAGTATGACGATGAAAGAGAATTTTCCTGACAGTGAATTTGGTACAATTAAAATCAAGTTTCCGAATGGAGAAGTAAAGACTGAAAAAGTTTTCTTTTATCAAAACACGGTTTCAGAATCTCCAGACGACAAAAATAAGTTAATTTATAATCACTTAATGAGTGATAACGATGAACTAAAAATCTTAATCGATTTAGGAACTGCAAGTCGATACTATTCTGACAAATACCAATTTACAATCAGCAAAAATAATCTTGACGAAATACTTGCTGAAACAAATAAATAAAAGCGCATAACATTGGCTCAACCCCATTAAGTTAAGCCCCAAAACCGAAACCAAAGGTTAAAAACCCGCAGCTCCGCCGCCATTGCGCCGGAGCACCCAAAGATAATGAAGCAGGGCAAAAGCGCCCCCTTCCCACCGGCTTGGCCGATGGTCCCGAATTTTGACATACAGGAGAGCGTGTCGCCCGGGCGGGCTAAAGCGAGGGTTTTGTTAAAGCCCATCGCAAAGCGTTTTTCACGGGGCGGGTTTTTCGCTGAAATTACGAAAAAGGCTTGATCCGGAAACAGGGTGTTGAGCTTAACTTAATGATCATGAACAAAGTATAGCTGCCCATTGCGGGCAAAAGCCCGCAACGTCAGCTACACAAACCGTTGTACACCAGCAAAAATGCACACAAATACCAGAGATTAAATGATTTCGATGCATAAAACTTTAATTGATAATATTCAAGAAATAGTCCCCCTAAAGGGAGATGATATCTTGCTAATTGAGGATGCATTTATACCAGTTGAACTAAAGAAAAAACAGTTTTTACTTCAAAAAGGGGAATCATCCAACCACATGCGATTCATAGCAGAAGGATGCCTCAAGCTATATCGTATTGATGATACTGGCAAGGAGCATATTCTTCAATTTGGAATTAAAGGTTGGTGGGTAAATGACCTTTATGCCTATCTGACCCAAAAGCCAGCCACATTTTTTATACAAGCTATTACTGATAGTACTGTTTTGCAAGTTCACAGAGATCAACTCAATAAACTTTATGACAAGATCCATATGATGGATCGGTTTTTCAGAATTAAAACTCAGAATGGATATATTGCACTTCAAGAACGAACTATTAACTCCATGAGTCAAACTGCTGATGAACGCTATTTTTACTTTATAAGAAGATATAGAGAGATGGAACAACAGATTCCTCAATATATGATTGCCTCGTACCTTGGAATAACGCCAGAACACCTGAGCACCCTTCGAAAAAATCTTGCCCGAAAGCTTTCTTAAGATACCTTAATGGATTTGGCCTGCATGGTTTGGAAATTTGCACAAACAAATAATTCAAATCATGAGAAAAACAAGTTATGTATTAGCCTTGCTGCTTGCTGGCCAGTTGACAACTTTTGGTCAACAAAGAGAACCCCAAAGAGAAACCGTTGGTATAAGCCCTTGGGGAAAAGATGATGAAATAGGTTCATTGAATCTAATGTCTAATTCCACGCGATTCGAGGTATTATCTCAGATCAAATCCGGTAAAACCTATGATTTAAGTGTTGAATATTTCGTGGGCATGCCCAGCTTCCACGCATTGGGTGACCCTCCTTATCAATACTGGTTGACCCATACGCCACATGGCACTATCGTGGACAATCCTAATGGACTTGGTGAAGCCATGAACCGCAAAGTGAGTTACACCGGAGATGCCATTTCTATGTACACCCACATGGGTACACATATTGACGCACTCAACCATTTTGGTCTGAATGGAAAAATCTGGAATGGATTCACTCCTGAAGAACACTTGGGCGACAAAGGTTGGAAGAAGACCGGTGCAGAGGCCATCCCTCCTATCATTGCGCGCGGTGTTATGATTGATGTTAAATCATCGAAAGGGGTACTTCCAAAGAACTATCGGATTACCGCCAATGATCTTCAGGAGGCGCTTAAAAAACAGCGAGTTGTACTGAAACCTGGTGACGTTGTCGTTATCCGCACAGGTCAAGCTGAGTTTTATGAGGATGCCGATCACTATCTCGACAACTATCCAGGTATCAGCCTTGCTGCGGTCAAGTGGCTTATCGAAGACAAGGGTATCATGCTTCTTGGTGCAGACAACCTCTCATTTGAAGCGTTTCCTCCCGAGCGAGAAGATAACTGGGTGCCAGTACATACTTACCTATTGGCAGAAAAAGGGGTGATGTTCATTGAACAGATGTACTTGGAAGAGCTGGCCAAAGATGAAGTGTATGAGTTTGCCTTCATTGCAGCATCACTGAAGTTGAAGGGTGCAAGTGGCTCACCTATGCGGCCAATGGCTATTCCTATAAATACCAAATAAGCAGAAGATGAACAACCCAATATTGCTTCTTCTTTCCTTTTTGGTTGGAATTATGGTGGTGATTCAAGGTGGGATAAATTCCCGACTGGGTATTCTACTAAACAATTCCTTGCTGGCGACTTCCACAGCATTGACCATGGGTGCGAGTTTCACACTGATTGCGGTACTGATCACTGTTCGACAGTTTCCAAGCATGCATCAACTCAGAGAGATTCCTATCTATATGTGGGTAACCGGTGGGTTGCTAAGCTTTCTGGCGGTAACGCTTTTCTATTACATCATTCCGAAAGTGGGTATATCAACAGCTGTGACTTTTGGTTTAGCCGGGCAACTTGTTTTCGCAGCAATTGCCGGGCATTTTGGGTGGTTCAATATGCCGCTAGAGCCTATCACCATCAAGAAGATCGCAGGGTTGTTGTTGATGTTCACAGGTGTTATTCTAATCAAAGCATAAAATGGATTTAATCAAAGCAAATACAAACAATCTGACTGCTCTCTGGACAGCCGGAGGTCAGCTGGCCGGACAATATATGGAAGAGCCTGGCTATCGCTTAAGCATTTCTGGAAGCGGTGAATGGCCAAACAAACTGTGGTTCACCAAACCAATGGACATGCAGGCAATCATGGATATCCAGCTCCAATGGAACATGGATAAACTATCACTTCCTGTTTGGGGCGATGAAATTGAAAAGCAGGAATTAATGCTTAAAGCCAGTGGATTTGAAGAAAAGCTAACTCAGATAGCTATGTCAATGAATCTGGCAAATGTTCCTGACCATGTAGAGCACCTAGTTATTCAGAAGGTAACAAGTAAACCAATGGCCAAAACCTGGTCACAGCTATTTCAAGATGCCTTTGGATATGAGATAAGTACCGATACTGTATACAAAACCATGAATTCAATTGAGTATTTCATAGGAAAACATAACGGAGTCCCTGTTGGTACCGCAGTACTCTTTGTGGATCCGCACGGTATTGCTGGAATCCACTCTCTGGGCATCATTCCATCGCAGCGCAGAAAAGGTTATGCAGAAGAATTACTTATTCACATGATGAATATCGCCAGAATAAAAGGTGCAGCATATGCCACCCTGCAAGCTTCTGATATGGGAAAGGGACTCTATTTTAAAATTGGCTTTCAGCAAGATTTTATTATCAAAACATTTATTAAGCACAAAAATTAAAGAACAAATGAATTTACTAGATAAACTCAATTGGCGCTATGCCACAAAAGTCTTTGACCCTTCTATGAAGGTGTCAGAGAATGATTTAAACTTTCTAAAGGAAGCGATCCGGCTTGCGGTCTCTTCCTACGGCTTGCAAATGTACAAAGTACTAATTATCGAGAATCCGGAGATTCGAAAGGAACTGCGCAAAGCCTCGTGGGATCAAGCTCAAATTACGGATGCTTCGCACCTGTTTGTTTTCTGCAACTACACTAGAAACCACGATCAACACGTGGATGATTACATTCAACTCGTCATTGATACCCAAAAGACTGTAAATATTCAGGGGCTGAAAAAGTATGGGGAGGCTATTAAATCCAGCATTGGTAATATGACCTCCGAAGAGCGAAAAAGTTGGGCGGAAAAACAGGCCTATTTGGCTCTTAACAACCTGATTGTTGCATGCGCAGACCGGCAGATAGATGCCTGTCCAATGGAGGGATTTGATAAACAAGAGTACAACCGCCTTCTCGGCCTAGACGAAATGGGACTCAATGCTTCGGTGATCGCACCAGTGGGGTATAGATCGAATAAAGATGAGACAATAGGAAGAAAAAAAGTGCGAAAAACTATTAAAGAATTATTTCTAACTGCTTAATAAAGAATAAAATGAATAACAAAAAAAATAAAGCAAGACTAACTGGCATTTTATATCTGCTGTTTTCCGTCTTTTGGCACATCCAGCCATTGCAAGCTTAAATCTCCTGAACCATTATATGGCTTTACAGGCTGCCAGTGAAAGCGGGCTTATGTCCGGTTTGGGAATTGAGCAACAAGAGGCGTGGACAATGCTATTCCTGAATGCACACAATGCGGGATATCTTTTAGCAGGAGCATTCTTTGGGATTCATTGTCTTCTGTTGGGAATATTGCTCTATCGGTCAGCACTTTTTCCGAAAGTGTTTGGCATTTTAATGGTTGTGGCTGCCGGAGGCTATTTACTTGAGGCCTTTGGGAATTTTATGTTTCCTGGTAATCAACTTGTCTTAGCAAATATTGTCGGTTTTTCAGCTGCTCTCGGTGAAGTCTCCCTAACTTTTTATCTGTTGATTAAAGGGGTTAAAAAAGAAAACCATCTACTCGATAAAATATAAAGTTGCGCGATAATTCCATCGAATATTCCTTTGAGCAGGGCCGGATTGGGCATGCTGGTGTTTTTTGGCCTTCACAAGATAGGCTTTTGGCCGGAGTTGCATAACCACTCCGTACATTGGCGGCCTTCTTTACAAAGGCCTAGTTTAACCATTTCGAGTGGTACGTTTTTCATGACTTTTTGTGGTACGTTTTTCGTGACCGTTGACAAGCAACGCAAAGATAACCAAGCGGGGCAAAAGAGCCCCTTCCCACCGGCTTGGCCGATGGCCCCGAATTTTGACAGACAGTACAGTGGAAAATGGCTCACTATACAGTATTCCGGGGTGCAGGAGGGCGGCGTGAAGGTTTTTTTGTAAATTGGAGGGAAGTTTTTCACAGGCTAACGTTGTCCTCAATAAACAAAAAATGACGCTTGAAGATTTAGGATATCATACAGAATTAGAAAATTATCGAAAAGATAATAACCTCTCTTCATTTGAAGTAGGGAGGGTAATTAGCGAACATAAAGAAAGGTATGTTGTAAAAACTGTTTCAAAGGAATACGATGCGGAAATAATAGGCAATTTAAGATTCACAGCACAAAAAAGATCAGATTTTCCAGCAGTAGGGGATTGGGTTGCCATTTCAGAATATGAAGACGATAAAGCATTAATTCACCACATATTTCCAAGAAAGACCATTGTTGAAAGGCAAGCTGTAGGGAAACATGGAGAAAAACAGATCATTGCTACAAATATTGATTATGGGCTATTAGTACAAGCAGTAGACAGAGATTTTAATATTAACAGGCTTGAAAGGTATTTGACAATTTGCCATACATCAAATATAGAACCAATAATTGTATTAAATAAAATCGACTTGATCGATAAGGATAGACTGGATGAATTGGAAAATAAAGTAAAAGATAGAATTGAAAAAATCCCGGTTATATCAATCAGTAATGAAACCCAAACGGGAATAGATGAGCTTAAAGAACTAATAAAAAAGGGAAAGACTTATTGTTTACTTGGCTCGTCAGGAGTTGGGAAATCAAGCCTGTTGAATACCTTGATGGGCGAAGAAATGATGAAAACGGATCTGATTAGTGAAAGTACAAGCAAAGGGCGTCATATTACGAGTCATCGGGAAATGATGGTTCTTAAAGATGGTGGAATTGTCATAGATAATCCAGGAATGAGAGAAATTGGAATCGCTGATGCAGAAATTGGACTGGAAATTACATTTGAAAAAATTATCAATTTGTCTAAACAATGCAAATTTAAGGATTGTACGCATACGAATGAGATTAAATGTGCTGTACTGGAAGCAATAGAAAAAGGGGAGATCGATAGCAGCTTATATGAGAATTACCAGAAAATGGTAAAGGAAGAAAAACATTATGAGGCAACAGTTGCAGAAAAAAGGAAAAAAGATAAAGACTTTGGAAAAATGATAAAACAGTTTAAAAAGTCAAGAAAATCAAATAAATACTGAGCAAAAATTTGTTCATAAGGCCATAGCTGCGTATGCGCTTCGCTTCGGCCTGTTTATTTCCGTTGATGTCAAAAAATAGAAAATGAAATCTCTCCCCCTTCTGATGCTAATTTGCTGCTTTTTTGTCAATTCGGGCATAGCTCAAGAGAATTATCATGTAGGCGACACATTAACTGTGGTTTCAATTGATGGGTTAAATATAAGGCGGCAACCAACTTTAAATAGTGAAATTATTGGGGTGTTATCTTACGGAGATAAAGTGGCCGTTAAAGCTGCCTCGAATAGTGATAGCCTGATAATAATAAATGCTTTGGAAGGAAGGTGGATAGAGGCGCGTACTGAAATTGGCGATGGCTATTTATTGGATGCTTACTTAAGCACGGTGCCAGTAATAAACCTGGAAAACAGGGGGGGCAGTATATTTAATGAATTAGAAGCATTCGTTTTTGCGAATTATGAAATAGTAGACACGGCCCACTACAATAATGGAATTGATGGAGAGAGCCGGCACGAAATGTGGATTTATGATATACAGGGGGGGCAATATATTCGACATTTTTATTGGGAGTCTTATGAATATGAAATCCAATTTGAAAATACAAGAACAGCGGAAGGTGTTACATTCTTAGCTGCCTTGCTTTTTAAATGTGGCCTTTTGTCGGAGAAAATAAAAGAGAAATTATATAAAACCAGGCAGTACCCTCCAACTTATTTTAGGGTTTCATCCGCTGACTATGATTGTTATGTTTCTATTCGGAGGTTTGGAGAGAGATGTATCATTAAAATATCAGATTGAAGATGGTAAAGCTGTTTATTATCACCCTGGTGGTTTTTGTTCTCAATGTCCCATTCGGATATTGGCGGGCAAACGTACCCAAATTTTCAGCTCAATGGGCTGTGGCAATTCATTTACCTGTGCCCGTCATCATTGCACTACGTATTTTTTCAGGCCTCGGATTTGCCTGGTTTACTTATGTTTTTCTAGTGCTTTCTTTTTTTCTGGGCCAAAAAGTTGGCGGGTCTTTGCTGAAAAAATTTAGAGGAGATAACAGGGGCGTATCTTCTTGTCTTGTAATGGATTTGTTGAGGGCTTTTTAAGAACTTGTTGGGATGAATTTGTGATGATATCAGGGCATTTTCAACCCAAAGTATGAAATTTAAACAAGTTCTTAACGTAAAGTCAACCCATTCTTTGCACTTCTGCGGTAAAATACACCCCCAGCCGCATTGTTGATGAACAATATTTTGTTTATCTTGAAAGCGTAGTGTTACTAGGGTAGGGGGAGCGCCGTTTGCGGCCGGTGGGCTGCGGGCGGTTGTTTTTTAGGAAATGTTTGTAGCCGTTTGTAAACGGTTATATACGCCATTTGGAAGGAATAGCACAAGGTGTTGGTTTACAGTGTTTTTGGGTGAGATTGGAATGGGGATAAGGGATATATACGCAACTTTGTTGACGGATATACAAATGTTGGGCAACATGCAGAAAAGACGACAGAACATTGATAGAGAATGAAACAGAAAGAAGAAGCGTATGGAGCGACTGACAGACAAACTGACTTGACTATACTTTTTGCCCCATCCAATACAGAGTGAAAAGAATATTAATGCCAACGCTTCCTATTTTTTTTAATTTCTCTGCCGACCCACATTTGGCACATTTGCAAAGCCACACAAGCCAATACACAACCAAAGCTTTACAAAAGAGTTAAGTTTTGCAAACGCTTGCTCAAAAAAACGTTGACAATTAAAGAACTTATAAATATGGAAAATAATTTTCTGCAATCAACTTTAAAATCTGGCCTCTTTGATATTGGCGATAGTGATGATAGATTAAAGTGGCTCGAAAAATCTATAGCTGATTTGGTAAAGTTCTTAAAGAAGAATTACCCTCTATTACCAAAGTATTCATTGGTAGCATTAGACCCTAATATTTCAGATAGTGAACCAGTTTTGACTGATGTTGAAGAAATAGTTACGAAATATTGGAAAGCACTCAGGGGAAAGTATCCAGAGATGCCTAGGAACATACACAGAGGGGTTATATTAAATGCCTTGCTTCAATTAGGTAATGAAGATACTATTGCGGCAAGAATAATTTATCTGACATCTTCAAATTTTTATCCATACGCCAAACTTGGAAAGGAAAAAGAAATAATCAAGACTCTCTTAACTGAACTGGGTGAAATTGCAGAGAAACATGCTGTCGAGGAATGGTCTCTTATTGATGAAGCCCCAATTATAAAGCTTTCAACATTGAAAATAAATGAGATTGGGTTCGGGAAAACAACCTTAGACAAAGAGTCGCTTAAGGGAGATCTGTTAAAGGCAATTCAAAACAATCCACAAACCAATCAAGGGAGTAACCATGGTGGAAATAGTTCATGGGGAGAACACTTTGCTGACAAAGCGTCAGAAGGAATTTCAGAATCCTTTAATAAGGCTTTTGATGAATTTAATAAATCACTTACTCCTGATTCGATTGAGAAACCCATCAATAATTTCTTTTCGGCCTTTAAGAAATCATTAAATGAAACATTGAAATCATCATTTTCTTCCATCGTAGCGGTAGAAAGAAGAAGTAAATTATTGTGGTGGAAAGAGACCCTATATTCACCGTCCTTAAAAAAGAGCTATCGGGATGTTTCTAAAACCTTAATTCCTTTAATTATGGGATATGACTTAAATAGTCAGGTCGCTAAAATAACCCCTTTAAGTGTCGACTATCTGTTGAGAGATACCCTTTACATACTCAATGAAAAGAATAGTGAGACAATAAAATATAAAGACTTCTTAAATCAATTGGACAAAGATTCATCAAAATCTGATCTCTTAAATTATTTCAAAGAGATTAATGAAACCGAAGGTAGAAT
Source organism: Lewinellaceae bacterium (assembly GCA_020636215.1). Taxonomy (GTDB): domain Bacteria; phylum Bacteroidota; class Bacteroidia; order Chitinophagales; family Saprospiraceae; genus JACJYE01. Next base: position 60,071 of record JACJYG010000011.1, on the reverse strand, counting down.
CAGCGTTACTGACTTCATTATTCTATTCATGAACGATAGAGTTAAGGCAAAGGAATTTACAGTTAGAACCGGAATTAAGGAAAATGATGAGATTTCCGTAGGTGATCTTTCTGTTACAATATTCCATGATTTATTAACCAAAAGGCTAACCTCTAAATAATATGGATGGAAAATGTTCGCAACCATCATGCTTTCCTGAGGATACGGGATGTAATGTTGAAGGATGTACAAACCTCACAGACTGCAAGTATTACGGCAAAACAGAGTCTTCTAAGAAAGAAAATAAAAAAACAGCAGATGGCGAAGGATACAGGATTTCATGGACAGGCAATGCTTTTGGCCTGATTGACTTAAATTTCCTAACGGCATCTTTTAAACCAATACTAATAGGGATTACGGGAGTAGCAAATGCTGGTAAAACTACTTTCCTAGCATCTTTATACTGCCTTTTGCGACATGGTGGAAAAATAGGCGACTATAGTTTTGCTGGTTCATTAACTTTAAATGGATGGGAAGATATTGCATGGTATCTCAGTTGGAAAAGTAATGGAGAGATACAGTTTCCTGAACATACAACAAGTAATTCTGGAAGAGTACCAGGCCTATTGCATCTAGCCTTAAAAAATAAGGACGGGGAAAAAGTCGATCTCATTTTTACCGATGCTCCCGGTGAGTGGTTTGACTATTGGAGTAATAATGTGAACAGCGAAAATGCACAGGGTGCAAAGTGGATATATGAATATTGTGATGGGTTTTTACTTTTCGCTGATTGTGATATGCTTTCTGGAAATAATAGAGGGAATGCCAAGCGCCAGTTAATTCAAGTTGCTGATAGACTTTTAGAAGATTTAGATGACCGGTCATTGGGTCTTGTTTGGTCAAAATCTGATATTGATTTAACCAATGATACTAAGGAACAGATTGTAAAACATATTAAAAGCACTCCATTCAAGCATTTTAATCAATTTGAAACAAGTGTACAAGAGGGTAATAACGGGATATTTCATAACAATATTTTGCGATCAATAAACTGGATTATTGAAAAGTCAAATGGAAATTACAATACCCTTCCAAATATCTCTGTTTTAAAACCAGAGGACATGTTTCTTTCAAAAAGGTTAATCAATGGATAAAGTAACTAAAAATAATATTCTGATCATAGGTGGTCCAAATACAGGGAAAACCCATTTTGGAGCTCAACTTTACGGGCGACTAAATAGTCGTCAGTTTGAATTTAAAATTGATCCAAAATACCGACCATTTGATCTAACCATTTTTGAAAATGCTCTAAATAATCTTTATGATGGGAAAAGAGCCGCTCATACAGAGGCTGGGGCAAATAGAAGTATAGAATTGAAAGTGACTAATGAAAGTGGACAAGAGGTGGTGTTTACTTTTCCTGACTATGCTGGTGAACAGATTACCTCAATTGTGGAAAATCGTATAGTAAATAACACATGGCAGAGTTATATTCAAAAAAGTACTTCATGGGTATTATTTATTCGTTTAAAGGAGCTAACACCAGTAGAGGATATAATCAACAAAGGCATTCCCAGTCCTGAAGAAATCCAAAAGAGAAAGAGTCAAACACCACCAATAAAGATATCTGACGTTGCATTTTTTACAGAATTGCTTCAAACGCTCGTATATGTTAAAGGTCTTTCAACTTTTAATAAGATAGATACACCCAATCTAACTGTTATGCTCTCTTGTTGGGATGAATTGAATCAACCAAATGATACAGTTCCATCTGAATTGCTAAAGCAAAGATTACCAATGCTTTTTTATTTTCTGGTAAATAATTGGCAAAAAAATTCTCTCTCCGTATTGGGTTTATCATCCACTGAAAAATCTTTAACTGACGACCCAGACGATGAATATATTGATAAGACACCAATCAATTTTGGTTATGTAATAAACAAAAATGGTAAAAGAGAAAATGATCTAACCTTATCAATTTATGATTTTTTAGGATATGAGTAGAATTCAAATTCATCAAGCTTTTTATGGCGAAGTAAACAGAGCTCACTCCCGAATTCATCAAACAATTGATGATCCTGAACTTACATCATTTCTAATCAGGTTCACAGATAGACCAGGAGCATTAACTCCTGGTGTTGAACTAAAACCATATCTTTCCGGATCTTCATTCGGAGATTATTACATTTTTACCAAGACCTTTCCTGACCCGTTTGCAAGCAGATCAGGAATGGTAATAACTCATTGTTTAATTACTGAAATTAACTCTCTCCGAGAAATCAATTATCTTGCTGATGTTTATAAACACTTTATATCTCAAGTTCCAGAAGTTAGGAACAATTTAACGCCTTTAGAAATTAATTTGGAGAGTTCTGACTTAACAGATGAAATAGAGCAACCAATTTATATCCAGAAAGCACTATCAGCCTTTATCAAGGGTAACTTACCTATCCTTTTTACAGGACAACTTGATTCATTTGCTACGGTACTGCAAAAGTTATGGAATTCGCCAACAAAAGCATTAAGGGAAACGATAAAGTTCAGAGTTAGCTTCGCACCAGCCGATATAAGTGATTCAAATGATTTGACAATAGTTTTGATTCAGGATGAATTATTAGCTAAGTGGCAATCCAGTGATATAATAAATGATAATGAGCAAACATTAATAGAGATTACTTCGCACTCAGAAGCGTTATTTCTAGGCAATCAAAAAGAAAACCCCTTCTATATATTTCTTGAATCCCTTGATGCTAATCTCAATGATATCAATACTTATGTTCAGGGGGATTTACTTTATACAGATTTTGTTTCACTTGAAAACCTTAAGGATACAGATGTGCTAAGACGAGATATTAGGATTCTTACCAAACTATCTCCAAATCGGAATTCTGGCAAAAGCATAAAGTCAAGATTTATTGAAAAGCTGAAGGAATTTGTAGTTTCTGGGATAGAAACGAATGCCAAAGGTCTAAGAAATATTCAATGGCACAGCTTTGATAAAGGTGAAGAAATTGGCAAAACACTAGTTGCAGGGATTATTGAAAACTCCCTAAATGATTCAAAGCATCAGCATACCGAAAAACTAGCCGAGATAGCCCAACTCTCGGTTAATGAACCTAACAAAAACTGGTGGCACCTAGCTGTAGAAAAGGCTTTTAAAGCAAATACATCTAGGGATAAGGCAGTTATTCAAAAATCTATTTGGAGACTTTTACTCTATTCTAAGAAATGTTTAAAGAATATTTCATCATTCCTTAGTTCGGATGAAGCCGCAGAATCAATCCTAAGGAAATATTTGCCCGTGGATATTAAGCCTGAAAATGGGAAAGACATATTACCGATACTTCAAAAAAGAAAATGGTATTTACTTCATGCTGAAATTCTGCTAAAAATATATTCCCTTCCAAAAGTAATTGAACAGCAATTGGTCATTGAAAAGTCTTTACCTTTTGAAGACTCTATTGGGGTAAAATACATACTTCGGAAAACAAGTGATGCAAAACTTTTAACGATTACACTTGAATCATGTAATGAAAAATTAATTACAGAACTAACTGATAGAATATTGAAGAATGAAACTCTTCTTAAGAAGATTGACTTGAATGTATCCTGCTGGTTAAATATTTGGACTGCTGTACTAGGCAAAAAACAAAATTTTCAGTATGGGATTAAAGGCAAGGAAGTAACTATAGTTTGTTGTGTACTTGACCTTGCGTCTGACGGGAATACGATTCAACATCTTGTATTTGATCTAATAGCAAAAACTGAGTTTTCAGATATTTCAAGTTATAAAAATAGATACAATGTTTGGGAATTTATTCCAATTAGTTCAAGAGACAGATTTATTGAATCTACGACAAAATCAGTTGTGCAAAATTTGCTTCAAGACGAAATCGAAGCAAGTTCCATTGAGCCAGTATTAAAAGATCAAATAACTTCTACTCGATTCATGTCATCATTCTTGAGTCTTTATAAGAGCAACATTGATCCGGTACTAAAGATTTTTGAAAGTTTCCCTAACCTTCCTGATAACTTCCTAAGTGATTATATCTACTACTACAAATCACAAATTACAAAAAATCAATCCAGACGTCTTGGATCTCTCATATTATCAAGAAATTACGCCACTTCTGCACGGAATGTTTATGATAAATCCCGTTACTATATTTCATTTACACTAGCATATGAACTTTGCAAAGATCTTGTAAAACTAAATTGGTGGGAATCAATCTGGCCTACTCCGGTTCAAAAACAAACTTCAAATTATTACAACATGGAAGAATCTAAGAAAACAAAGCTAACACCAATAGAATCGCTTCCGACCATTGTCATTTTAACCGCTATTCAGGAAGAGTACATAGCAGTCAAATCTTTCTTAAAAGAAGTTGTTGAAGCTGATCGTGATGATACCACTTATGAAGTCGGCATATTTAACTTATATGATAAGGACATAGCTAAAGTAATTATTCGTGAATGTGGAGCGAAAAATACGATAGCTTCGCAAGAAACAGAAAGGGCTATAAGAAATTTTCAACCATCAGCCATATTTTTCGTTGGTATTGCAGGATCAAGAAAACCAAATGATTTTTCGCTTGGTGATGTCATTTTCCCTGAGAAAATATATTCTTATGAGGGTGGAAAGTCTGAAAAGGAAACCTTTAGTACAAGACCTGACTTGGCGGGGACGACATTTACACTTAATGAAATTGCAAAAAAAGAAAGAAGAAAAAATGATTGGAAAGCAATTATAAAAAATGGCTGGCCAACTGAAGTGAAAGCAAATTTGGGTGTGATAGCCTCAGGCGAAAAATTAATTGAACATTATGAGTCTGATATCGGAAGAATTTTAACTGAGCATTACAATGATACCTCTGCCGTTGAAATGGAGGGATTTGGATTCGCAAAGGCTGCCACAAGGCAAGGAAGATCAGCAAGTCAAATGATGATAGGTGTTGTAAGAGGTATCTCCGACATTATTGAGCAACCAAACGAAAAGAAAAAAGGTAAGGAAAGTGATAGAAGGCCAGACAATGCAAAGCAATTTGCATCAGACACTGCGGCTGCCTTTACATATTGGTTGATATTTAAGGCATTTCCATAATCGGTCGCGCATTTGTAAGCATATTTGCAGGTCGCTCAATGCTGCCGCACAGGAGGATTTAGAAAATGAGAACTAAATCAAAGGTGAAAATGAAGCACGATTGCCCAACAAAGCATAGCTGACAATATGGGCTAAACGCCCATACTGCAGCTATGCGAGCCGTTAGCCTTCATTAAGATAAATAAAAACCAATGATAAAATTCTTTAGAAGAATCCGGCAACAATTACTAACCGAAAATAGATTCGGTAAATACCTGTTGTATGCTATAGGAGAAATACTGCTTGTCATAATAGGAATTTTGATTGCCTTAAATATTAATAATCAGAATGAACAACGGAAAGAACGTATTCTGGAAGAGAAAATTCTGATAGGAATCGAACAGGATTTTATTCAGACAAGGGAAAGATTGATTAATACTATTAGCCAGCAACAAGATGTTTTAAAGTATAGTCAAAATTTAATAAATATTATCGAAAATAAAGAGACTTCCGTAAGTAGTGACTCAATTGGTTATTGTATAATAAGGGGGGCATTATCGTTTTTCCGTGCAGAACCAATCACAGGTACTTATGATGCTTTAATTGGTGCAGGGAATACATCTATCATTCAAAATCAAGATTTGTTGGAATCGCTTGCAGACTTTTCCTCACTTTTTAATCTCGGCTTTGAAGATGAATCTAATAGTAATCATCTGATGGAGCTAATGGATAATAGTATTAGTGAATTCTCATCTGTACTGATAAATGATACATATAGAGGCATGGAAGGTTTAGAATATAAGCCAAATGAGGAGGAAAAACAAAATTCAATTCAAAAATTAATTACAAACAATTCTTTCTTATACTATCTCATCCGTAGACTCCAACTTGAGCATAATAGATTACGCAGGCAAATTGATTTGTTAGCGGCTACTAATAATGTTCTTAACACTTTTGAATCAAAAGAGATGGAGTTAAGAAATGCCTCGATGCAAAAATATGTTGGAGATTATGAGTTGGAAATTGAAGGAAATAAGATACGAAACACTATTTCTCTAAAAGATAAATGCTTATACGTACAAATTTTTGATACACCTCGTCAATTGATTTCTTTTGATACAGACGAATTTTTCATTTCGGAAGACTACCAAAAATTTAAATTTAATTTTTTAGAGGGCGAAGTGATAAGTTGCACTTTGATTCTACCTAATGACCAAGAAATTGTTTGGAAAAAAATAACGAAAGGCTAACAAGGCATCAACCCCATTAAGTTAAGCCCCAAAACCGAAACCAAAGGTTAAAAACCTTCCGCAGCTCCGCCGCCATTGCGCCGGAGCAACGCAAAGATAATAAAGCGGGGCAAAAGAGCCCCTTCCCACCGGCTTGGCCGATGGCCCCGAATTTTGACAGAGAGGAGAGCGTGTCGCCCGGGCGGGCTAAAGCGAGGGTTTGTAATTGGGTTCGTAGATATGGCGCTCTGCCCCTCGCATCAGGCGCTTTTTGCGGACGCGGTTTTTGTCCGTTCGGATAGGCTCCAGGACAGAAAGAAGTAGGGCCAAGAGTTCTTTGACTCTGGCCCACCATTGTTTAGGCCCGTCCGGCAAGAGTGCCGGCAGGAAGCGTTTGAGATAGCCCAGGCCGATGGAAGGCGCCCTGGAATGCTGGTTCTGATGCCAACCGAAGGCATTGCCCACCCAGGCTTCATTTGGCAGGCGCAGGCCGGCGCCGTCACAAGCCCACAGCCGGAAGCCTTTCCAGCGTTTGGCCGGAAAGCGGCGGTAGAATACCTGGGTGGTGTGAAGAAAGAAGCTTGTAAAGAATACCGCTTTGAGCTTTCGCCGGTCTTGCACAAAGGCGCTTTTGGTGGCTGCGTCCAGCTTAAGGCCCCGGAAGAAATCGAATAGCTCGATGGAAAGCGTTTCCGCCTGCCGTGCCGACATACCGGCAGGTCTTTAAAGGGAAAGCACCGGACGGCAGTGCGCTCGAAAGTGAGTTGCCGGCAGCGGGTAAAGGCGGTAGCGGGCGCGTAAAGGAATTGTTGGCGGGGAGCTTCATCGAGTTGCAGAAAGCGCCGCAAGTCCTGGCAAGCCCATCGCAAAGCGTTTTTCACGGGGCGGGTTTTTCGCTGAAATTACGAAAAAGGCTTGACCCGGAAACAGGGTGTTGAGCTTAACTTAATGATCATGTGCAAAATATAAACAGTCAAAACATAAAATATGAAATTCATTTATTACAACTTAATTTTCTTACTTGTGACACTTACAAGTTGCTCAAACGCATCGCAACCAAACGACCCGGTTCCAGAACACGAAACATTTAAAATTCAATCTAAACAAGTTGGAGAAGAGAGAATAATTAATGTTTGGACACCTTCAAGCTACAAATCAAGTTCAGACTCATTACCTGTAATGTATATGGCAGACGGTGGAATAAAAGAAGATTTTCCTCACATTGCAAATACATTAGCAAAATTGATTAAAGAAAATAAAATAAAACCTTTAATACTTGTTGGAATTGAAAACACTCAACGAAGAAGAGATTTGACAGGTTTTACAGAAGTTGCAAAAGACAAAGAAATAGCACCAGTTGTAGGTGGTTCAGAAAAGTTCAGAGCATTTATTAAAGAAGAACTTTTTCCCGAAATCAATAAAAGATACAGAACAACTACTGAAAAAAGCATCATTGGCGAATCTGCTTCAGGACTTTTTGTTATGGAAACGTTCTTTTTGACACCCGAAATGTTTGACAATTACATTGCTTTTGACCCTTCATTATGGTGGAATAATCATTATTTAGTGAGAACTGCAAAAGAACATTTGGCAAATTTCACTGAAACTGAAAAACGAATTTGGTTTGCAGGTTCGGATGCAGAAGATGTTTCACCATTCACAAAAGAATTAGCCAACATATTCAAAGTGGAAAACAAAGCAAATCTAAAATGGAAATTTTCTGACGAGCCAAAGGAAAAACACACGACAATTTTTAGAGCGACAAAAGAGAAAGCAATTATTTGGACATTAAACAAAACAGAATAAAAAGCCGAACGCACAACAGCAGTTTGGCAAAATGGCGGGTTCAGTGCTAAATTCAATAGCAGTTCTTCGATTGAACTTTTGTGCAAAACTGAACATTTGTGCTTCAATTTCCGCCACTTCGCCAAGCTGCAAACCGTCAGGCTGTGAAAAAACTCCGACATCCACAAATTAACAGGCAGGGCTGATCGGCTTTCTAAAAGAAAATTTTGGCAGTCCTTGTGTTTTGGATCGAAATCTATTCAAAATTTCGCCCTATTTTACATTTTGCGGTTAACATCACAATTTACCACAATGCCTGACAACTACTCCTTCAAAACCTTCCCCCCCTCCCGGATCGCCACCTTCGACATTTTCGCCGTCGGCCTTCAGAAGCACCACATCAGCGTGTTGCTGGAGTGCGATGTCAGCCTGCCGCGGGAAAAACTGGAGCAGCTTAAAGCGGCCGGTACGCATATTTCATTCAACGCCTGGCTATTGAACGTCATCGGCAAAACGATAGCGGAATACCAGGCCGCCGCTGCCTACCTGTACAGTAAGCGCAGGCTGATCCTGTTCCACGACGTCAATATCTCGGTGCTGGTAGAGAAGGAAGTGGACGGGCATAAAGTGCCGATCCCGATGGTCATTGAAAAAACCCAGGAAAAAAGCGCGCTGGAGATTTCAGGGGAAATACAAAGGGCCAAGAGCAGCCCCCTTTCCACAAAGGATATCGTCTTGAATAGAAAACCGGGCTTTTTCGAGCGCCTGTACTATCATTTGCCGGGCGCATTGCGTAGGGCCTTTTGGCGTTGGATGCTGCAGCGGCCCAAATTCGCCTACGGTAAAATGGGCAATGCGGTATTTACTTCCATCGGCATGATGGGGCGGATCGACGGCTGGTTCATTCAGCGTTCCGTACATCCCATCTCCTTCGGGATCGGTTCCATCATAAAGAAACCGGTGGTGCTCGAAGATGAAATAGCCATCCGGGAAATGCTGAAAATGACCATCCTGATGGACCATGATGTCATGGATGGCGCTCCGATGGCGCGGTTTGTGAACAAGTTGGTGGCGTCTATTGAGGCGGGAGAGGGGCTCGAACTTTAAGAATGGTAAATTGTCAATAATTATATAACAACACCATTCATGACAAAGCTATGAAACGATTAACTATCCTTATGGCAGGGCTGGCCATTTCAGTAAGTTCCTGCACCACGCTCAATGTCTCTGATCTTCAAAACCTGGAAAAGGTTTCCTTCGAGCCCCTGCAATTGAGGCCCGAAGTGGAGCCCAACAACCTGCGGATCGACCTGGTCCGGCAAACAGAAGAATTCCCGGAAAACGATACTACAGTAGAAACCATAAATACGCCTTATCACCCGCTGGGGTTTTACTTGGGAAACGGTATATTTTATGACCTCAATAAAAACCTTACCCTGAGAGTGGACTACTTGTTAAATGCGCCTTCCGATAGTTTTGATATCCTGCAGATCAACCGGCCGGAGAAGAATAAACGGGTTGTCGAGTATTCCTTCGCGGCGGATACCCTCTGGGTCAAATACCGCCCCAACCGGAGGCCCGCTTATCAATATCACCAGGTGGACAGCCCCGGCCGAGTGTCTTTCGTGAGAAACAGGCGGATGCTGTACGCCATTGACGAAACCGACTCGTCCATGGTATTTTACCGGGGAAAAAGAAGGTGGCGGGATGCCATATTCCGAGCTGGTGAGGACAGCTTTTATTACAAAACCAGATGGGGGAAAAGGTATTTTGAGAAAAGCGGGGACGAGCTGACGCTGGGAAGGGACTTTCAGGTTTCCCTGGCTGATGATGGCAAGGCCATTTTCATCAAAAGAGGTAAAAAGGGAAGGCGCTTGTTGTACACCATCGAAAGGGATCAAGACAGGATGTTCATTTATGACCGCAGGAACCGTGGCAAAATGATCGTTTTCGAAGAAAATGGTATTTTGGCCTATCGGAATTCGGATCAATTGGCGAAATATGAGCTAAAATGAGGCCTTCGCCAGTTTTCTTTAAATCCACCGCCATGCATTTACTGAAAAAAACTATCCTGCCCGTCATCCTGGCCACAGCCTGGATCAGCATTTCGGAATTTGTCCGCAACGAATTCCTGTTGAAATCCTACTGGACAAAACACTACGAGGGGCTCGGCCTGGCCTTTCCTTCCGAACCGGTGAACGGAGCGGTGTGGGGCCTGTGGTCCCTGCTTTTCGCCATTGCCATTTTCATCCTCGCCAAAAAGTACAGCCTGTTGCATACCACCCTCCTGTCGTGGTTCGTGGGCTTTGTGTTGATGTGGGTGGTAACCGGCAATTTGGGCGTATTGCCCTACAGCATCCTGTGGTACGCTGTTCCATTGAGCCTGCTCGAGGCTTTTGTGGCCAGTTGGATCATAAAGAAACTGGCGTGAAGTTACAGCGAACCGACTCCGACAATCCCGACTTCATCGCCCTTGTCCGGCAACTGGATGCTGACCTGGCCGAAAGAGACGGGGCGGAGCACGCCTTTTACGCTCAGTTCAACAAGATTGACAAGATACGGCACGCCCTTGTCGCTTACATCGATGGCCGGCCGGTGGGCTGTGGCGCGATGAAGGCCTTCAGTCCGGATACCATGGAAATCAAACGCATGTACACCTTGCCCGAATCAAGAGGCAAAGGAATCGCTGCCCGGATTTTGGCAGAACTGGAAAGCTGGGCGGGGGAGTTGTCCTATAAAAAATGCGTGCTGGAAACGGGGAAGCGGCAGCCGGAAGCTATTGCGCTTTATCAGAAGAGCGGATATCAGATCATTCCAAATTACGGGCAGTATGTGGGGGTGGAGAATAGCCTGTGTTTCGAAAAATCAATTTCAGATGATAAAAAGCATTAAATATTTCATCGCATTGGGTTTGTTCTTTTTCAATGTAAACCTGAATGCCCAGTACACCCTGCTGAGCCAGTTTGGCAACCTCACCGAATGCGATACCCTGTCCCGCGGCATTTTCGTCGTCTGGTGGGATAAGAACTGGGACTATTCCGATGATGCGGGCCGCCTGTTGGATACCATGCTGTTATATCGGGAGCAGTGCCTCGAGGAGTTGAACATGGAAGACCCGCCCAACCCGCAGGCGGGCTTTTTCTACAATGTATACCTCCACCACGGCGGCGATATCTTTCCCGACTGGTGGGGCAACGGACAGGGAACGGATGGGAATGGCTATCCCTATCTGACCTTGCCGATCGGAGCGCACAACGATTGGGTGAACGTCGCCCACGAAACCTTCCACGTTTTTCAGTACAGCGCCAACGCCCCGGGATTCTCCTATTCCGGCGACAGCCAGTGGTATATCGAAGCCAGTGCGAACTGGTATGCGGCCTATCGCTACAAGGAATTTTCCCGGGCCTTCCTGGAAGCGGAAAGCCTGGTGCGCCTGCCCCATGTGCCTTTGTGGCTGAGTTATGACAACTTCCCGGCCGATTACCCCCAGAACTGGCAGCGCTATGTGCACCAGTATGCCCTGGCGCTGTTGCTGTATTATCTGACGGAAGAAAGCGGCCTGGCCCCCACCTTCATTACCAGCGGCCTGTTTTCGGGAACGGATCAGCTGCCGCAGGAGTATTTCTACAATTACCTGGGAGCGGATGTATTCCGGGCGCAGTTCATGGATTGGGCCGCCCACATGACGAACCATTTTGACTTTCTCACCCCCGCTCAGATCGCCGTCCTGGAAAACGAATGGAATGACTACGCCGACCCGGCCGATGATAATGAATTCATCGAAATTTTTGACAATGAAGGAAGCGGCGGCTGGTACCGGCCGGATGACGACCGGGTAAGCCGGGGATGGGCCTTTAATACCTACAAGCTACTGAACAGCGATTCCTGTATTTATCATTTCGAACTGAACGGGGATATGGCCGGCAGTAAAGGTGATGCCTCATTTTTCCAGGGAAGGGTTCTGGTTAAAAATGCCTCGGCCGGCGCCCAGTTCTATGAGCTGCCGATGGACAATGCACAGCAAGGTTTTTTGTCCCTGGAAGTAAGCCCGGAAGATTCGGAGATATTTTTCATTATCGGATCTGTGCCGGAAGTATTTGAAGACGTGGCGCAAACCTTTTCGTATGAAATGCGGATTGTGAAAGAGGATATTGTCTCGGCTGCTTCAGAACCTCTAATGGAGGCCATGCCTGAAGTCATCGGCAGGTATAACGTTTCCGGCCAGCCGGTTCGGGAAGATTATGAAGGTATTCAGGTTATTTTATATGGGGATGGCAGAGTGGAGAGAAAGCTGGTTCGGAAATGGTAACAGGGCATTCGCCATTCAGTGACTTGTAGCTTTCTGTGCCTTACGCTGCGCCTTTGTCCCTCAGCGGTTCAATCTCAGCTGGGGGTGTAGGCAGGGCAATCGCATTTAACTTTTTTTGCATCAAATGCCGAAATGCGCATCCTGTTGGAAAGCCAGGTTAAGTCGCCAGACGACTCGAAGTCGTCAGGCGACTAGGCCGTGCCAAGTGTACATTTTTTTCTAAATTGGCATAAATTTCCTATTCCACCCATTTTGGACAACCTAAACGCGCCATGAGCCGAAAAACCGCTTTTTACATCTTCCTGATTCTACTGGTCCTCTGCGCCTTTTTTTTAGTCACCGGTTCGCCCCTTTTGGAGAAGCCCATTCTGCGGGAACCTCTTTTTCCCGCGGGCGCCATAATCGCCTGGGTAGGTATCCTGGCGCTGCCCGCCTCCATTTATTTTGGAATCGAAAATATCTACACTCCCCGGACGAAGCCGCATCGGGCCTACAACCTGATTCTCAAAATTTTAACTGTGCTGGCGCTGCTCTGGGGGCTGGTATGCTTTGCCCTGGCCGATAACTGGAATTTTAGTTTTAAAAATCAGGAGCCCTTTCGGGGAAGCACCCGAGCTTCGGTATATTTTTGGTATTTTAATGCCATGGTTGTTTTGGTGCCGCTTGTTTTTCTGGCGGTGTATGGGGTGCATGGGGTGATCACCACCTTGCAAAAAAAGCGTTCGCAATGAGAAAAGAACTATCATTTTTTGCCAAAGGCACTGAAACGGAACTGGGGAAATTCATCCGGGCCTATTTCCAGGCCAACGGCTATTATGAGCTGAAAAGCCGGGATGGCCTGAAATTCACTAAAGAGCCCTGGGCCACCACCCTGCTGAACCCCCGGCGGCTGAAACACGATATAGAAGTGTACTTGTACCCTGCGCAGGGCGGCGTGCAGATCCGGGCAGTGGTTGCGTTGAAAATGGGATATAGCTGGCTTTTCCTGCTGGATGAAACCTACCTGCAAGAGATGCTGCGCCATTTCATGGAATCGGCCCAAACGGGCGAAGTGCAGCCCTTCCAGCCGCAGTACGATGAGGGGAAGCTGAAGCGGTACTCCAAAAGGCTTACCAAAATCAAAATTGCCATACTGCTTGTCGCTGTTTTTTTGGCTGTCCTCTTCAAATCCCACCTGATCATCATTTTTCTGGCGGTGGGCTACATGCTACTGGAAATGCACATGGTGAACCACTGGCTGGCAAAAGAAGTAATCAAAAGATAAGATATGCCGAGGGCTCAATCCCGAAAGAAAGTTTAAGCTATGAACCGAAGAACCGTGCTACTCTACATTACTGCCCTGATTTTCACCCGGCTCCGGGCCAGGGCAGACGGAAAGTATTAAACCTTTATTCACGTATTCGACAACCAGGGGAATCATTACGGGGATTATTCATGCTTTCAGCTCAGCCCCGATTTTTTGGGTGAAATGCTGCCGGAGGGCTTTATGGCGGTGCAGAAGGATAAACAATCGAAGCCATATGTTGTGAATATCAAGACGGGCTTTGAGTTTAAGCAGTAGGGCTAGCAGTCGCAAGGCCCAAAACTACAGAACCATATGCCACCTGAAAAATACGGCCAAATCGGCCCCGGTTACAATCAGGCCCGAACCGCAGACCCCTACCTGCTGGAGCGCATGCGATCCCATCTGCAGCCCGAAAGCGGCAAAAGGCACCTGGATGTCGGCTAAGCCCCTCTTCTCACTAGTGCCGACAGCATTAGCCAAAACGAGGCATAAGAATGGGGGCGGGGGAGTTCTTTCAGCCAGGAAGCCTTCTCAGGCATGATTTTGATATTCTAACCTGATGCGCATTCCCTCCCCCCCAAATCCCCCTCCATTTCCCGGATTTTTCAGAATTTTGCTTAGGACATTTACCCTTTTTTTCGCTCTTTAGACTGCTAATGTGTATGAAGAACCTCTGCTTTACCCTGGCAGCGCTATGCTCGCTGCACTTCCTTTCCGCTCAATCCCGGATCTACTGGGCCGACCCGGCCTTCAAGACCGTCCGAAGCGCCAACCTGAACGGCAGCGGCATTGCCGACCTCTGCCCCCGGCTGTCCGTGGTTTCAGCCCTGGCCATCGACACGGGCGGAGAACATATTTACTGGACGGACCATCAGTTCGACTGGATCGTCCGCACGAATTACGAAGGTTCCGGGCACGAAGTGATTGTGACTGTCGTAAATGAATCAGATGGCATGGCCTTTGACCCCCTGGGGCAGAAGCTGTACTGGACGGAAGGCGGCATTTTCAATGAACCGCCCTTCATTCGCCGTTGCAATCCCGACGGCTCCGGCATCGAAACGATTGTCTCGGCGGGCCTGGACCGCCCCCGGGCCATCGCCGTAGATGGCGCCGGTGGCAAGATTTACTGGGTCGACCTCGACCTGGCCGTCATCAAACGCGCCAACCTCGACGGTTCCTCGCCCGAAACTTTGCATTCCGGCCTGAGCGGCCCCAACGGCCTGGGCCTGGCCAACGGGAAGATCTACTGGACCGAAACCTCCGCCGGCAGGGTCCGGCGCTCCAACCTGGACGGCTCCGGGCTGGAAACCCTGATCACCAATACGAACTATGTACTGGGCGACATCAAGGCGGACCCCATCGGCGGCAAGATGTACTTTGCCGATACCTGGAACGACCGCATCTACCGGGCGAACCTGAACGGCGGCGGGGTGGAGACTTTCGCCTCTTCCGGTTTCTCCCGTCCGATTAGCATTGTGTTGGACCCTGCGCAGGATTTCCTCTTCTTCGCCAGCGGCAGCGGAGCCATCCACCCGCAGATTCGCCGGATGACGACGTCGGGCGGCGGCCTGGCCATTATTGCCGAAGAATTGCGGTTTCCGGCCGGCGTCGCCCTGGATGCGGCCCAGAACCAGGTGTACTTCACCGATTCCTTCCGGAATAAGGTCTACCGGGTCAATTCTGATGGGACGGAAAAGGCCGTGATCACTTCCGGTTTGAGTGGGGCTTCCGGCATCGCCCTCGACCTGGCCAACGGGCATATCTACTGGACGGAGGAAAACAACTCCAGCGCCGGGCGGATCGGGCGGGCCAACCTGGACGGCACGAACAAAATAACCCTCCTCTCCGGCCTGAACGACCCCGAACAACTGGCCCTCGACCTGCTCAACGGCAAGATATACTGGACCGATAGCGGCAACAACAAAGTCCAGCGGGCCAACCTGGACGGCTCGAATGCCGAAACCCTGCTAACAAGCGAAATCGACTGCGCCCACGGCATCGCCCTGGACCCTGCCAATGGCAAGCTATACTTTACCGAATGCGATCAGGGCAAGATCCTGCGCGCCAACCTCGACGGCTCCGGCCTGGAAGAACTGGTAACGGGCCTGGGCGAACCCCTGGGCATCGCCCTCGACCTCACTGCCGGCAAGGTGTACTGGTCGGAAGGCGGCCCCAACCGCATTCAGCGGGCCAACCTGGACGGCTCCGGCCTGGAAGCTATGATTACCTCTGGCATGAACAACCCGCAGGCCATCGCCCTGGGGCTGTGCCAGCTTTCCGGCTCGCAGGCCGCCGAGATATGCGAAGGCGAATCCTTCCAATGGGGAAATAACACCTACACCGAGCCGGGCCAGTACTCCCAATCCTTTGCCCTGCCCGACGGCTGCGACAGCATCGCTACGCTCACCCTCAACGTCCTGCCGGCCGCTTCTGACTTCATTTTCGCGCAGGCCTGTGCGGGCGAAAGCTTCAACCTCAATGGGGTGGTGTACAACACTGCCGGGATCTACCAGCAAAGCCTGCAGGCCACCAACGGCTGCGACAGCCTGCTTTGGCTGGCGCTGGACGTTCTGCCGCTTCCCGTTGTGAGCCTCGGCGCGAATACCACTATTCTCCTTTCCGATACCTTGGCCTTCGATCTTGGCTCAGCTTACGCCTCCGTTCTCTGGAGTAACGGCAGCACCAACCCGGCCTTCGTATTCATCGCTTCCGATTTCGGGCCGGGCGTCCATGAAGTAGTCGTTACGGTGACGGACGAGGAGGGCTGTTCATCTACGAATTCCGTTTTCATCACCGTGGAAATTGAGAATTCGGCGAGTAGCCAGAAGGTGGAAAGGACAGCCTGGTCGGCATTCCCCAACCCCTTGAAAACCGGAGATCCGATTATCCTGCGTTACCGGGTGGATGAGAGCCTGGTGAAAACCGAAATATGGGTTTTCGACAGCCAGTTGCGGGAAGTAGGCAGGCAGGCCGTTCCTGTTGCGGAAGGAGAAGTTTCTTTGCCGGTGAATCTGGCGCCGGGCATGTATTTCCTCGCTATTTCAAGTAATGGAGGAAGCACGGACTGGCTAAAGCTGGCCATAGTGGATTAAATATTGAGGTTTGTCACGGGCTGGCTGATCCCTGTTAACTTTCGGAGAGCCACCCCGTGACTTACTGTTGCCTAATACCCCGGGTTCTGCGCCAGGTTCGGGTTTGCATCCAGCTCCCCTTGCGGAATAGGCAGCCGCAGCCGGGGATGGTTCCAGTCCACGCCAGGACGAACCTCCTGCCGGCGGCGCGTCAGGTCGTGCAGGTAGTTGCCTTCGAAGGCCAACTCTACTCGGCGCTCGCGGGCGATGGCGGCCAGGAGCGCTTCAGGGGAAAAATCCTGGCTTTGGTAATCGATCCAGGGCCCGCTGTCGGGCAGCAAGGCGCCGTTGCTTTCCACGATCCGGAAGGCCCGGCGGCGGATCTGGTTGAGCAGTTCAATCGCTTCGTCAACCTGTCCCAGGCGGGCGGCCGTTTCGGCGCGGATCAGCAGGATCTCCGCCAGGCGGAGCAGGGGGGCGTCGTCGCCCAGTTCCAGGCCATCTTCATACTTGAAAGTGCTGGTAAAATCGGCAGACAGCAGGGGGGCGCGGGCGAGGAAACCCGTATCGCTGCGCAGGTCGACGGCCCGGTAGCCGATTGCTTCCAGCGTCGCCTGATGGCGGGGAAAGAGTAGGGCCTGATAGCCGTTTTCCACCAGATCCGGATGAACGTATGCGCTGGAATAGGCCCAGTTCAAGCCGGCATAGTTGGGGTTGTCGGCGCTGGCCGCGGTGCACCAGATCTCTTCGCTCGACCCTTCTTCCCGGAAAAAATCCTGAGGTGTTTCGGCAAGTTGGTGGTAGCTGTTCAATACTTCTTCCGCCCATGAATCCGCTTCCACCCAGCGCCTCTGCTGGAAAGCTACTTTCGCCAGGTAGGCAGTTGCGGCAGATTTACCCGGCTTGCCCGAGGGCGCCCAATCCGGAAGCCCTTTTCGGGACTGTTGAAGATCCTCCTCGATCTGTGCATACACCGCTCCAATGCTGGCCCGGGGCGGATAGGAGATCGCGTCTTTGTCCAGAACCGGTTCCAAAACCAGGGGCACGCCCATGGAATCCCGGTTTTCCTCCGAATAGGGCAGGGAAAAGTACTGCACCAACTGAAAATAGATCGCGGCGCGCAGGAACAACGCTTCACCTTTTATGCGCTCCTGTTCGGCCACCGAAAAATCAGGGTCCGCCTCCGCTACTGCATCAACAGCGGCCAGGATCTGGTTGAGCTGGTTGACGGCCCGGTAGCTGGCCGCCCACAGGGCTTCTACCTGGGAATTGAAGGGGCTGGCCTGAAGGTTGGTGAATTCCTGGAACTCGCAACAATTCAGGCTGGCATTCCCTGCCATGAGGTCGGACAACAGCAGCCAGTTGCGCCCGGCGAGATCTTCACCCCTTACCAGGGAATATGCGCCTGTCAGGGCAGATTCCAGTTCCTGGCGGGTATCGAAAGCCTCCTGGGTGAGCAGGGTATCGGTGGCGGTCAGTTCTACCCAGCGGGTGCAGGAGAAGAGTGGGAGCATTAGGGCGATGACTGAAAGGGCGTAACGTAACATTGTGTTTAGTTTTAATTTTTTGGTTGGAGTGCCAGATGGAAGGCACTTCGAAAGTACCTTCCATCTAATCGATACGGCTAAAGCTTCAGGTTAACCCCCACCGTATACGTACTTGAAGCCGGCAGGTTGTACAATACGCCGCCCTGCGCCGCCTGCTGGGCCGGGTAGAACTCGCTGTCGGGGTCCAGCCCCGGGAAGCGGGTTAAGGTGAAGAGGTTTTGGGCGGAGGCGAACAATCGCAGTTGAGCCGCCTGTTTGCCTATTGCCGGGAAGGTATAGGCCAGCGTCAGATTTTTCAGGCGGACAAAATCGGCATCGTGCAGATAACGGGTGGAGGGCTGATTGCCGTTCGGGGCCCACAGGCGAGCCTGAGGCACATCCGTATCGCGGTTGTCCGGCCGCCAGGCATCGAGTTGGGTACGCAGTTGGTTGTCTCCCCATGTCATATTATTTTCCAGGCTGGAGTGCAGCAGATAGATCTGATGCCCGGTTTTGAAATGAAAAAAGGCCGACAGTTCAAAGCCCCGGAACTGGAGCGATTGCACCATGCCTCCGGAAAATCGGGGAATCGGGCTTCCCACGATCTGCCGGTTTTCTGCCGGAGCATGATTGGCCACCTTATTTCCTTCCAGATCATAAAACAGCGCATCTCCATTTTCGGGGTCCACGCCGGCGTATTTTACCAGGTAGAAGGCGCCAACTGGCTCCCCGCTTCGGAAGAGGTTGCGGCCGTTCAGGATAATGTCCCCTTCTTCGCCGTTTCCGTCCCGGCCGGCGAGTTCCAGCACCTGGTTGCGTAGGGTGGCGCCGTTGAGCTGCACCGTCCAGCGCAAGGGCCCGCGCAGCACATCAACCGATAGTTCGAATTCCAGCCCCGAGTTGCGTACCGCCCCGGCGTTTTCCAGAATAGTACTCACCCCGTTAGTGGCCGGCGCCGGGACTTCCAGCAACAGATCGCGGGTGTCTTTGATATAGTAGTCTACCGTCCCCCGTATCCGGTTGTCCCAGAGTGCAAAATCCAGCCCGGCGTTCCATTGCCGGCATTTTTCCCAGCCCAGGTTCCGGTTTTCCAGCGACTGGATTAGGTAGCCCGGCTGCCCCAGATAGTTGTTGTTGGCGGCTACCAGGCCGCGGGAAGCAAAGTCGCCGATCTCGGCATTGCCCGTCAGGCCGTAGCTGGTTCGGATTTTGAGAAAATCCAGGAAAGCGCTTTTCAGGAAAGGTTCCTCAGTTAGTATCCACCCGGCGGATGCCGCCGGGAAAAAGCCGAACCGCCGGCCGGCGCCAAAGCGGGAGGAGCCGTCATAACGGCCTGACAGCTCCAGCAGGTAGCGGCCGAGCCAGCAATAATGCAGCCGGCTGAAATAGCCCAGGAAAGCGGAGGCTGTATGCCAGCTGAAGAATTCCTCTACCTGGGCGGTGCTGTTCAGATAGCGAACCTGATCGCTGGAGAAGTTGCTGCCTGCGGTGTAATCTCCCTCGAAGCTGGTGCGCACCAGTTGCATCCCGGCGGTTAAGTCCAGTCGATGGCCTGCGGGCAGTAGGGGCGACCAGTCGGCCTGGTTCGTCCACTGAAAGCTGGCGATATGCTGCTGCTGCACGGAACCGCTGCCCACTCCTCTGCCGAAAAAGGTGGCGGGGCCGGCGTATTTCCATTCGTTCTCCTGGCTGGCTTCGGTGGATGCTTCGGTGCGCAGGCGCAGGCCGGGCAGGGGGGAAAACTGCAGATGGCCACGCGCCAGCAAATGCTGGGTAACGACTTCGGCTTCCTGGTCAATGGCCGTCAATAGAGGGTTGCCGGTAAAGCCGCCAGCGCCATTGGATGTCACGAGTGGCGTACGGATGGGCTGACCGTCGGGGTGAAATGCCTCCACATTAGGGAAATACCAGGCCGCCCATCCAAATGGTGAGCCGCCCAATTGGTTGCCCACCCGCTGGTCCGCTACCCGCGTGGGCGCCACGGACAAGCCCGCCGACCACTTGTCGCCGATCCGCTGCTCGAAATTGGCGCGTACACTGTAGCGTTTGAAATTGGTGGTGATAAGGTTGCCGTTCTCATCCCGGAAAGTCCCGCTTATGTAAAAGCGGGTGTTGGCCGTGCCGCCGGAAATGCTGGCCTGCGCCTGCTGGACAAACCCTCGGCGGAGCAGCAGCGATTGCCAGTCGGTGGTGGGCTGTGCTGTCACATCGTAGAGGTTGGCCGTATTGCCCACATTGCGTGCAGCTTCGTTCCATAGCGCGGCGTATTCCTTGCCATTCAATAAATCGTAACGCTCGCTGATCTCCGAAAAGCCGGCGTAGTAGTTCAGGGTAACCGTGGGTTTGGCCTCATAGCGGCCGCTTTTGGTGGTAATGAGGATCACTCCATTACTGCCACGTGAGCCATAGATGCCCGCCGCAGCGGCGTCTTTCAGCACTTCCACCGAGGCGATGTCCTCGGTATTGAGCCCAATAAAAGGGTTGGTCAGGTAGCCCAGGCTTTCGATCCCGCCCAGGCCGGACAATACGGTGCCGTCGATGACGATCAGCGGTTGGTTGCCGGCGCTGATGGAGCCCACCCCCCGCACCCGAATGCTGGCCGAGGCGTCGAGGCCTCCCGAGGCCGAGGTGATAGACACGCCCGGCAGGCGCCCCTGCAGCGCTTGCTCCCAGTTGGAAACGGACACGTTTTGAAAGGCCTCTTCGCAGGTGGAACTAAAGGCGCCGGTGAGCGTTTTTTTGTTCTGTTCGCCAAAGCCGATAACGGTTACCTCATTCAGCTCGTAGGAAATTGGCTTCAGCACAACTTGCATGGGGGCGTTTCTTCGGATGGGAATTCGGCGGATTTCATAGCCAGTGTAGGAAAAGATAAGCGTGTCGTAAGCCGGAGGAACTTCCAGTTGAAAGGCTCCTGCAGCATCCGTGAAGGAGCCCAGAGTTGTGCCTGCAACCGTTACGTTGACGCCCGGAAGTGGGGCGCCCGAATCACTTAGGGCCGTTCCCCGTACATTGATTGACTGCGCCCACGCCAAGAGGGGCCAGATGGACAGGAGGAGCAAAATGAGGGGTCTCATGTAGGGTTATGGTGTTGTTTTTCAGATTCCAGAAAGGTGTTCTCAATAGTTTAAAGTTCGGATAGCGGGGCCTGCTTATGCGGGCGCTTGACGGAAAATTTTCTGAATATCCTTTGTAGAAAGGGAATAAACTTAAGTAAATTTAAAAAAAATACGTACTTGATTGGCATGGCTGATAAGCATATTTTGGCAGCTTATAGCCTTCTTTTGTGTAATTTCATCATTAAATAAGCTTTATAACGGGCGTTGAAACCAATTTTCCCTTTTATACTTTGGTTATCTCTATTTTTCTTCGGGCGGCCCGAAGCCGGTGGCCAGAGCCAAACCGTGCCTTTCAATCGACTGACCCTCGAAGACGGCCTGCCCAATCCCTCTGTGCTGGACATCATTCAGGACGAGCAGGGCTTCATGTGGTTCGGCACCTTGGGCGGTATCGTGCGCTATGATGGTTATGCCATGCAGGTGTACCGCCCGTCTGTAGGCAAGGCTGATACCCTTCCGGTGCGCAACCTGCCGGTGCTGTGCAAGGGGCGGAGCGGCGATATCTGGCTGGGGTATGGTTGGGGGGAGTGCCGACTGTTTCGTTACGATCCGGGTACGGACCGTTTTCAGCACTTTCTTTACGACACCCTGGCGAAAAAAAGCCTCATCCCGTTGGACGATGCCGTTAGTTCGCTGCTGGAGGATCGCAAGGGGCGCTTGTGGGTTGGGACCTATGGTATCGGATTGTTTGTGGTGGAGGGCGAACAATTTCAACAGTATTCTCCCCAACTGCCGCCGCCTTACACCTTCCCTTCCACGGATGTTTTGGGCCCTATGGCGGAAGATGAGGCCGGGAATATTTGGATGCCTACCCTGGAGGGATTGTGCAAATGGGAGGAGGCAACGGGAACATTCCGGCTTTTCCGTTTTTCAGAAAAAAAGGAGCAAAGGGCTAATGAATGCTGGTCGGTTTGTTTTGTTCCCCCGGCTACGATTTGGGTGGGGTCGAGCTATGAAGGGTTGGTTCGCTTTGATGTCAACAGGGAATCTTTTAAGAAATACCCCATCCCGCCGCCAACGGTAAGTGGAGAACAATATGTTCGTAGCCTGGCCGTGTTAAAGGACGGGAAAATTGCACTAGCTGTTGGAGCGGTTGGGATACTCCAGGCGCCCTTTATTCCTCTGTTTGACCCGGTAAAGGAACAATGGTCCGGCCTGAAATGGCGGGAAGATAGATCGAGAAATGAAACCATAATGAACGAGGTTTGCGTCGATTATGCCGGCAACCTCTGGGCTGGCGCCTGGCAGAAGGGGATATTTCAATATGACCCGAACAAGGGGCGCTTCAGGCGCTGGAACCCCTACCTTCCCCAATCCGCCGTTCTGGTGCATCCCAAACCCAAGTCCTTTTTCGAAGACAGCCAGGGGGAAATATGGATTGGAACTTCTTCGCTGGGGCTTTTCGAATGGGATATTGGCAGTAGCATGTACCGCCGGTATGCTATGCCTCCCAAACCAATCCAGCCAGGGGAAGAAGCGGCTGTTTCTTCTATCCAACAGGGTCCATCCGGCTCTCTATGGCTTGGGGCCAGCCGCCAGGGCATTCAGTTTTTTCCGGAAACCAGGCAGGCTATTTCCATGCCATTCAGTTGGAAAGGGGTGAAAATAAACAATACTGTTTTGTGGGAAACAAGCGGGGGAAAACGCTGGCTCACCGCCTGGGGTTTTGGGTTTTGCGAATTGCAGGAGGGGCCCGGAGGGCTTGGCATTCGAAAATGTTATACCGAAAAGGACAGTATTTGGCAAATCGGAGCCATAATGACCTTGGAGGAGGGCCCGCAAGGCCGGATATGGCTGGGGATAAACCAAAATGGCTTGCTCATTTTCGACCCCAGTTCCGGGAGCTTCGAGCGCTATATTCCCGAATACGGCGTATGGGATATCCACTTCGGCCGCAACGGCCTGGCCTGGCTGGCCACCCATAGCAGCGGGTTGAAAGGCTTTGACCCGAATTCAAAGCAATTGATCCACCTGGATGCGGAAACCAATGCAGCGCTGGGCCTGGTGCAGGGCATCCTGGAGGACCGGCAGGGGATGCTATGGATGTTAAATGCCAGAGGGCTGGTGCAGTTCGACCCCTTTCAAAAAAGGATACTGAGGCGCATCAGCGCCGCCAACTGGCGGGAAGAAGCCGAATCGGGCTATGCCATGAATATCCCCAGCCTGAAAACCAGGAATGGCGGCATGGTGTACGGGGAGTTGTCCGGCGCCGTCTATTTTCATCCCGACAGCTTGTTGCTGGATACACTTCCGCCCAAACTGGCCTTCACCGGCTTCCAGTTGTTCAACCAGCCGGTAGCGCCCGGCCCGGACGGCCCTCTGGACTCTCATATCTCCCGGGCAAAGGCAATCCGGCTGAAGCACTGGCAGAATGATATCTCGCTGCAGTTTTCCGCCTTGTATTTCAAGAACCCGGAGGAATACCAGTATCGCTACCGAATGGCGCCCTGGGACAACGGTTGGATCAACATCGGCAGCAGAAGGGAAGTTTTTTTCACTGCTCTGGCCCCCGGAAAATACACACTCTGGGTTCAGGCCGCTAACGCGGATGGCGCCTGGAATGAGGAAGGCATCCGGCTGGAGGTTGTCGTGCTTCGGCCGTGGTGGAAAACCTACTTGGCCTTCACCGCTTATGCCCTCGTCCTGCTGGCCGGTTTCTATAGCGCCTACCGCTTCCTGCTGGGCCGCCGCCTGCAGGAGGCCGAAAACCTGCGGCTGCTGGAACTGGACGCTTTCAAAAACCGCGTATTCACCAACATCACCCACGAGTTCCGCACGCCCCTGACGATCATCCTTGGGGTAGCGAACCAGCTCAAATACAAGGTTGAACAATTATTCCGCCCGGAGCTGAAAAACATCGAAGATCAGGGCAACCGCCTGCTGCGGCTGGTCAATCAGATGCTCGACCTGGCGCGGCTGGAATCAGGACGCTTGTCACTGGAACTGGTGCAGAGCGATGTGTTTTTCTTTCTCCGGTACCTGGTGGATTCCTTCCGCTCCCTTGCCGAGGAAAAAAAGCTTGCGCTGCAGTTGTCTACAGCCGAAGGCCCCTTTTTCATGGATTTTGCCCCCGAACACCTGGAGCAGGTGATCGTCAACTTGTTGTCTAACGCCATCAAATTCACGCCGGCGGGAGGAACCATCAGCGTCCGGGCTCAGGCCATGGATTCGGGAACCTTCCGGATTGAAGTGGCCGATACCGGGATGGGAATCCCACCGGAGATGCTGGAGCGGGTGTTTGAACGGTTTTTGAGCCTTCCCCAAGCCCCCCGAAGGGGGGGAGGCCCCGGTAACTTGGAAGGGGCTCGCAGGGAAGTGGGCTTTGGGACTGGAATCGGCCTGGCCTTGTGCCGGGAGCTCGTCCACCTGATGGGCGGGGAGATTACCGTGACAAGCGAACCGGGCCATGGCGCCTGCTTTACAGTGGAGCTGCCCATCACCCAAAATGCGCATTTAAAAGCCATGCCCCTTCGCCCGGATACCGGAAAAGAGGAATTCCTATCGGGGGAGGCGCTTTCTGCGGCGGCAGAACCAGCGGATTCCCTGCCCCTGGTGCTCCTCATCGAAGATCACCCGGCCCTGCGGGCCTACGTGCGGGGCTGCCTGGAGGGGCATTTCCGGGTGGAAGAAGCCGAAAACGGCCAGCAGGGGCTGGAAAAAGCCCTGGAGCTGACGCCCGAGCTGGTTATCAGCGATGTGATGATGCCGGAGATGGATGGCTTTGAAGTCTGCCGCCGCCTTAAAACAGACATCCGGGCCAGCCACATCCCGGTCATCCTGCTCACCGCCAGGGCCGATGCACCTTCCCGGCTGGAAGGCTTGCAGCACGGGGCCGACGCCTACCTCACCAAGCCCTTCCTGGCGGCGGAACTCAAGTTGATCGCCCACAAACAGATTGAGTTGCGGCAGCGGCTGCAGGCCTATTACCAGTCGCTGATCAGCGGGGAGGCTCCTGATTCGGTAGAGGGCGAGCAACCGGAGGAGGCGGCATTTATTATACAAGTCCGGGAATACCTACTTCAGCATCTGGATGACGCCACCCTCAATGTCACCGCCCTGGCCGATACCCTGGCGATGAGCCGCTCGCAGCTCCACCGCAAGATAACCGGCCTGGCGGGTTTCACTCCGGTTGATCTCATCCGTAATGTCCGCCTGGGGGAAGCCAAAAAAATGCTGAAGGCCACCGATCTGCAGGTCGCCGAGATCGCCTACCAATGTGGTTACACCGACCCGGGCTTTTTTACCCGCGTTTTCAGGGAGCAGTTTGGGATGACGCCAACGGAGTATCGGAGGGGGAAGGGGGGCTGATGCTGATGCGGATACTGTTGATGTTGTTGATGCTGTGGATGCTATTGATGCTATGGATGTTTCGCCGGCCGAGTGCAATGAGGGCTGGCTGTGGATGCCAGGGGTGCCGGCCTGCGACAAAAATCCCATCATCTGCGACAGAAATCCCATCCCTCCAAGGGCATGTAAGGTACTTTTGGCGTACAGTCAGGAATTGCCTGTAACTGAGTGTGCTACCAAAAAAGACAGTCCGATGAAAAAGGCCAAAATACTCTTTCCGGTTTTATTAACCGCAATAACAATTTTTAACCCCTCCTTTGCCCAAATCCAGGTCGGTGGTGATATTTACGGAGAAGAAGGAGACGTATCCGGCCAATCGGTTTCTCTATCGGGGGACGGCAGCCGGGTTGCCATTGGGGGGCCTCTGAATGATGAAAATGGGGAAAATGCCGGGCTTGTCCGAGTGTATGATTTGGCCGGAGGCGAATGGGTACAAGTAGGGGCAAATATAGAAGGAGAAACGGCGGGAGAAAGATTGGGCAATTATGCCGTTTCGCTGTCGTCAGATGGAAACAGGCTGGCGGTTGGGGCGCCCAGCAATGCAGAGAACGGGCTTAATTCCGGCAAGGTGCGGGTATTTGAGTTGGAGGAGGGAGACTGGGTGCAGGTTGGAGGCGGTTTAATTGGAGAAACCGGTAGTTATTTTGGCGCCTCGGTAACCCTTTCTGAGAATGGCAACCGCTTGGTTGTTGGGGCTACCAGAACAGCAATGCTTGCAGGTGCTGTTTTTACATTTGACCTGGTCGGAGGGGAATGGGTACAGGCCGGGGCCCCTATCGAGGGAGACATGATAAATGGTATTTTTGGTAAAGAGGTTGCTCTTTCCGCAGATGGAAATCGAGTAGCCATTTTGGGGCAAGTTTATGCACGAGTATTTGAATGGAATGGAGCGAGCTGGATACAAATAGGTTCTGATTTTACAGCCCCTTCCAGGATTGAAAGATTTTCGTTTTCAGCAAATGGTGAACGATTAGCCGCTATTGTTGTAACTGGAGAATCTATTCCTACTCCGCTTGCGGTACAAGTATATGAGTGGAATGGAGCGGACTGGCTACAAATTGGCCTTAATATTGATTTAGAAAAGGAAAGGAATGTTTCCATTTCTGAAGACGGCGGCCGCATAGTGATTGGAGGCGGAGACATTATTATTTCCAGCCCTGGTTATGTATGGATATATGATTGGATAGCCGGCGATTGGAGTCAGGTTGGAATAGTAATAGAAGGCGACGCAATGGGAGATAGATGTGGAGATGGCCTATCCCTGTCCTCGGATGGCAACCGGGCCGCGATCGGAGCACCGTTCAACGATGGAAACGGAGACGCCTCCGGTCAGGTGCGGGTTTACGATCTGTCCTTGCTTTCAAGGGTGGAAACGATCATTGAATGCGAATTTATGGTATTCCCAAACCCTACTGCCGACATAATTCAACTTCCTGATGCTGAATACGAAACCTTGAAGGTCATCGACCAATTAGGCAGAGTTCTTCGGATAGTGAACAACTCAGCGCGGAAGATAGACCTTTCGGAATTGCCGAATGGGCTTTACTTCCTTCAGGTTAAACGGGGTAGTCAAATACGGGTACAGAAAGTTGTCAAGGTCTAAAATGCCATTCTGCGACAATAATCCCATTGCCCAATTTACTCCTCTTATACCTTTGATTATCAGGCAATATTGCCGGAAAACACTTTGAACCAAAAAACTACCACTATGAACAGATTGATTTTGCTGGCAGTGGCAGCCTTGTTGCTGCTTGCCCCTGGCTGTAACAAGGACGCCATTGACCAGGCCTCTGAACCCACTGACAAGTACGACGCTAACCACTACATTCGCCTGGCGGAAAGCCTGCTGGCAGAAGGGGCTGAAGAAGTGGAATACCGGGGCGCCACCGTAACAGTACCGGCGGGATCGGTAGACGCCATCGAGGACGCTGTGAACCAGGCCGGGCAGGGCGGTACCGTCATTCTGGAGTCCGGCCTGCATACCGAGGATGCCACGGTAGTCATCAACTACAAAGTGAAGATCACGGGCCAGCCTGGCGCTATCGTCGAATTCGAAACCGGTGATGAAACCGTTGGGTTTCCATACGTGTCGAACCCTGGATTTCACATTCTGGGCGCCTCCAATGTAATCATCGAGAACCTGTATATCCGGGATGCCAATGAATCCGGCCCTACGGGTATCCTGATCGAAGGCTCCAACCAAACTCGTATCCGGGGCAATACCCTCGAATATTTTGAATTAGGCATTGCCCAATATGGTAGCGACAATACTCAGGTTTATAACAATGTCATAACGGGAGTGCTTTCCTTCGGTGGAGTTGGGGTATTAAACGTCGTGGGCAATAACATGAAGATCTACTTCAATACCATTTCTAATAACAACCTCGATATTTTCGTGGGGGACCGGGGTGGGCTGATCATGAGTAATCATTTCAATTCTACGGGGGCTACGGGACTCTTGCTTTGTACGCCGAATATCGGCGGCGTCTACCTCGTGCTGCCCAGCGGCCAAACCGTAGCCGCCGATGAATCGGCCAACCGCTGGCTGGTCCTCCGCAACTACTCGGAAAACCATGCCTGGAACTACCTGGTGATCGATAACGCCAATAATAATACGCTGGTCAACAATGACGGGGACAACGCCCTGCTCAGTGATATTGAAATGGCCGGCGATTCCTTCCGCTTTGGCTTCTTCACGCCGACTTCCTTTGGAAATCTTGCCATCTCCTCCGCTTACCCTGACATCACGATAAAAGTATGCGGCGTGGATAACGAGGCCGTTGGCGGCACCCTGATCGATACGAACCAGTTTCCCTGCGATTAGTCCAGTCGGCAGTAATCAGTGGGCAGTAATCAGTACTACGTTATCGCTGATTTTCAACGAATTGCGCCCGAAAAGCCTATCCTGTCAGCGATTCCCAATTTGATATGAAATGGGTATTTTAGGCATAAAAAAAGATGGCAACAGCGGAGGAGAAAGCGCTGGAAGGGCTGAAGATAGACCCCTTGCACAAGTATTTGGCGAAGAAATTCCGGGGGTTCACCGATACTCGGAGCGAAAACCTGAGCATAACGATGCAAGATGCGCTGATGAGTGGGTATGCCGTTTTCTCATTGAAGGACCCGTCTTTGCTCCAATTTAACAATGAACGCACGAGCCGGGAAGAAAACCTGAAATCGATATACAAAGTAAACAAGGCGCCGTCAGACAGTGCGATGCGGGCCATATTAGACGGAGTGGATTTGGAAGAGATGAAAGGGGTATATGCCGGCCTGATAAAGAAGTTGCGTGGGGCAGGTATATTGGAAGCCTACAGTTATCTGAGTGGGCATGTGGCCGTAAGCATAGATGGGGTGCACCATTATAGTTCAGAAAAGATAAAATGCAGCCAGTGTTTGGAGTGCCTCAAGAAGAATGGCCAAACAGAATACCGGCATAGTTTGCTGAGCGCGGTGGCCGTACACCCGGAAAAGAAAGAAGTACTGCCCATCGCCAACGAAGCGCTTGTAAAGCAAGACGGGCATACGAAGAATGATTGCGAGATCAATGCGGCCAAGCGTTTAATCCCCCAAATAAAAAAGCTGTTGCCGAGGGAAAAAGTGGTGGTTGTGGAAGATGCCTTGAGCGCCAATGGGCCCCATCTGCGGGAATTGAAAAAAGCAGGCTTCCGCTTTATAACAAGTGTAAAACCGGATGGGAATAAATACCTTTTTGGGCTCGTGGGCCGCCTCGAGGGGCAGGGTAAGGTTAATGACTATGAACTGGAAGAAGGCCGGTACCTACATCGTTTCCGTTATGTCAACAACCTGCCGCTCAATACAGATAACCGGGACATCAAAGTTAATTTTCTGGATTACCGCCAGGTAGATAAAAAGGGGCAAGAGCCTGAAAGGCACTTCTCCTGGATCACCGATTTTGACTTGAGCAAAAGCACTGTATATAAAGTGATGCGTACGGGCCGTAGCCGGTGGAAGATCGAAAATGAAACCTTCAATACCCTGAAGAACCAAGGCTACAACTTCGAGCACAACTATGGCCATGGCGAAAAAAACCTCTGTACCGTACTGGCCTTACTGATGATGTTAGCCTTCCTGGTGGACCAACTGCAACAAGGGTGGAATGATTTGTTCCAGGCAGCCTGGCATAAAACGCAAACCAAGATAGCCCTGTGGGAAAAAGCCCGGCAGAAGTTTGACGAATATGAAGTAGCCTCTATGGAGATGATATACAAGTTGATCATCGGGCTACTCAAAGTGCGCTACGAAATCATAGATGATAGCGCATGACAGGAAAAATCCTCCTAACCAGAACGCCAGGTGAAAGCTCCAAAATGCCGCTCAACGGTTGAGCCGGCAAAGGAGGGAGTATTGCCTGAAGGGCCATTCTCGGGCGGAGGAACAGCTAAAAGTTGGGCCATTAGAAACAGGCCCGGAGGAATGCCGGCTTTAGCGCAAGGCTTTGGGGAGGCAATTTAAGCCTGGGAGCGCTCAGTTGGGGCACTTTATTATCAAATTGGGAATCGCTGCTATCCTGTTGCTTAATGCCGGCAGCATTAGGGCAGGATGAATACCTAAACCCCTGTTTCCTCAAAGCGCCAAAATGGCTGTGCCCGTTGGGCACGGCCCCCTTCGGGGGATACGAATGTTGCAGGCAAGGAACAAGGGAAAAAACAACCCTAAAATCGATAAAATAATATTTGAATAGTCATTACAGTCAGATGTATTATTCTTTAACTCAACCTTAACTAGTTATGAAAGTACTTCAGGTTACTACCTTGTTTTTATTGCTAGGAATATTTTTTTTAACAGGTTGTACTTCTTCCATAGAACAATTCATGGAACAACCTAATTTAAAAAGTTTTTCACTTTCAAAGGTTCAGTATAATGATTTGCTCGAAGGGGTAGAAATTGTGGAAAAAATTCAACCGAAAGACGCCTATTTCAAGTTTGAGCGTTCGTTGAAAAATCCCAATGAATTCATTGGCTCAATCCTTTGTCCAAGCGGTCCTTGTGAAGACTGCAGGCTCCAACTCAGGCCAACCAGAGGGGGGCTGTCTAACAATCGGTATCTGATCGCTCAATGTTTCTGTATTCCAATTTTTTCAAAGGGTTGCCTTGAAGCCGGAAATAATGGCAACGAACCACAAGAAAATGAACCCAAAGATTGCAGCCTTCGATTAATTGGGATTGAAAACGGCAAAGTGGAATTTGTATGTGACCATGAATGCTGTAGAGGAAAATGCCGAGTGGTTGGAGAGTTAACAGAGAATGGTGGCCTGTTCGCTTGTGCTTGCGATGAAGATCCAGGTCCGGATCCAGGTCCGGATCCAGGTCCGGATCCAGTGTTGCCACAGGACATGTTCGTATGTAGTTGGATTGATGATCAAGGTCGTGTAAAAACGGCCCAAAAAAAAGACTTCCTGAATGGGGACTGGTTTGGTGTTCAAACCATTGCTAGTACATCAACAAATCTTGGTCCTGTGTTGGGGAATAGTGATTTGAATTGGCGATTATTGTGGCTAAACGACGGTCATTTACAAACCACTTCCTCCCAATCATTTGACAATAATCAGCAAGTTAGCTGGAGGACAGCCGAAGCTGTAAAGCTGAATGGAAGATTGGTGCCTTCAGAAATTAAACCAGCATTGGCATTTGATGAGAACAATCAAGAGTGGGTTGTCCTTTTCCAAGATCCTCGAGATTTTAAGGTTGGTCGAATGGGGCTTTCAGGTTGGAATATTCGTAATGTTCAAGCTTCAAATTTCACACAAGTGAGGTCGCAACCCAGGATTTCTGATATTTCAATGGTCTATTTCAATGGCAAATTCCATATCGCTTTTGATTCTGAAGTAAATAATATCGAAGGTGTTTGGTATGCGAATTCCTTAGATGCGGCTAGCTGGTCAAAACCTGTATTGGTTCAGCAAAATAGTACGGGAAAATCATTTTACCATCCAGTAATTAAGGTCTATTTAAGTGCATTGTATATTGGAATGATCGATGCCACTTATACTGGTAGTTTGGTTGGTCAGACTGTTTCTATTTATCGGTCTGGAAACATAGGCGTGTCCTGGTTTAAAATAGGATCGATACCAGGAAATTTTGCACCAAATAGTGACGAAATTGGAATGGCAGTAGGTAATATTGGTCCTAACTTCGGATGTGATCTGTTAGTGATTGCACCAACAGGAGCTTCAGGAACGAGATTGGATGTGTATGAATCTTCAGATGATTCCGCCTGCAACATGTCGAACATCAATTTTGGAGCTACTTACCAATACAGTGCTGGGTTAAATCTTGGTGCTACTGGACCATCCATAGAATGGTACAATAATTAGGTGTGTTGGTCTAAAGTTCCAGGTCTACAGGGTTGGTGTAGTTTGTCCTCTGCCATTTTCGTTTGATTTTGAGAAGTATAAATTCGCCGTTATTACTTCCCGGGATCATGTCAATATTGGAGATGAAATGTGGGCTTGTGGCTGGCTGAAAAATTTCGATTGTCCCGTCCTGAAATAGATTGGGATCTGCCCTGAAAATAGCCCAAGCCAGCGCTAGCGCTGGCTTGGGCTATTTTTTTGTGTTGAAAAATCCCGGAAAAGCCCTGAAAGGGCTAAATTCCGGGGATAAACCAATTTTTCAACCTAAAGATAACAAAATGAAATTTTGTTCCACCCCTTTTTTGCTCAGAAGAGAGCCTGAGCTATCGACAGCATTTTTTTGCCAAGTCCGCCTTAGAGCGTATTTATTCCCCTCGGAAAGTGGTTTGCGAAAAAACGCTATTCCCCGACGACATGAAATTTGAGTGTCAGGAGTGATTCTAACGCTTGCCTGTGTTCCTTGATATTTTTGAAAAAGTCGAGTACCGCTTGGCAAAATTCTGCAAAGTGCTCATAAAAGTTACACTTGTCTCCTTACAGAAGAAACCCATAATTTAGACCTGATTGATTGAAGTTTTAATATTTCCTTTTTGTCAGAAAAAATTAAAAAAGGAAGGCGAGAAGGTGACAAAGTGCAGCCGTCAATTGCCAGCAAAAGCTGGCAACTGAGGCTGCACCAACCGTTAAACGGAGCCGCCGCACATCAAGGCATCAGGGGCATGGAATGAAGCCTGTCCTTAAGGGCACAAGCGGGAAGCAGAAAAATGGAGGTGGCAGTCTCGAAAAACAGCAGGATGAAGGGTGGGGCACCAAACGGGAAAATTGAACACTCCCCGTAAATTTCCTAACTTACCCCCACAACCCACTTCAACCGCCACCTATGAGCCACATCTTCATCAGCTATTCCAGCAAGGATCGCCCCAAAACCAAAGCACTCGCTACTATTTTGGAAAAGAAGGGTTGGAAAGTCTGGTGGGACAAAAACATCGCGCCCGGCAAGGCCTTCGACCGGGCCATTTCCAAAGCGCTGGACGAAGCCAACTGCATCCTGGTGCTCTGGTCCAAAAACTCCGTGGAATCGGACTGGGTGCTGGAAGAGGCCTACGAAGGCCTGGAAAGAAAGATCCTGGCCCCCGCCCTGATCGGCAAAACCCGCCTGCCCTTCGGCTACCGGCGGATACAATACGTCGACCTGACTACCTGGAAGGGTACGGCCAATTCCAAAGCCCTGGATAAATTGTTCGAGGCTATCGAGCCATTGGTGCAGCCCAAGGCGCCGAAGGCGGCGCCCGGCAAAAAGGCAGCGCCGAAGGCCAAGCCGAAGCCTACTCCCAAACTGAAGCGCGCCCGGACCCTCTCCGGGGCATTGGATGGCAAAACCATTGTCTTCACCGGCGCGCTCTCGGAAAGCCGCAAAGCCCATGCCGAGAAGGTCAAAGCCGTCGGCGCCAATTTTGTCGACACCGTGTCCGGCAATACGGACTACCTTGTGGTCGGTAAGGAGCCCGGTGCGGTGAAACTGCAGGCGGCCGAAAAGCATGGCGTCAAAAAGATCACCGAAAAGCAGTGGCTCAAAATGCTGAACGAAGCCTACCGCCGGACGCTGGCCAACAAGAAGGTCGTCTTCACCGGCAAACTGGATGCGCCCCGGGCCGAACTGGAAAAGATCGCCCGAAAATTGGGCGCTCAACCTACCGGCAGTATTTCCGGCCAAACCGATTTTCTGGTGGTGGGCCAGAACCCGGGTAAAGTTAAATTGGACGCGGCGGAAAAATACAGCGTCAAGGTCATCAGCGAATCGCTCTGGCGGGAGATCGCGGATACGTTGTGAGAGGCAAACCTGCTCGTCCTCGCCGCCTGTCGGGTTCAGCCGGGTAA
Organism: Lewinellaceae bacterium; assembly: GCA_020636215.1. GTDB lineage: Bacteria > Bacteroidota > Bacteroidia > Chitinophagales > Saprospiraceae > JACJYE01. The sequence goes on along the minus strand of JACJYG010000011.1, from coordinate 26,089 downwards.
AAAACCTGGAACTTGAAACAGCCCCTCACCCCAGCCCCCAAACCAGCACAAACTGCAGCACCATCGTTCCATCCAATACCCCCGTGTAATAATAATCGTGCTTCACCTGCCCTGCGGCGGTGACGAGCGCATAGGTCGTTATGGCTGATAAGGCGAGCGCCCCGAACTGCCCCGGGCTGTACACATCGATGTGGAAGTTGAGCCATGCCAGAGCCATCATGGCCAGCAGGCAGGCAAGAGAAAGCAATTTGGTGGCCTTAAGGCCCCATCGGGCGGGAATGGTCTGTACGCCATTGAACAGGTCAATCTCCAGGTCGCGGATATCAAAAGGTAAGGTGATGGCAAAGACGAAGAAGGCCCGCTCCAGCGCCATGATCATCATTGGAATGTTCCGCCCCATACCCAGTTCCAGCGCCGGTAAATAAACCGTAATCCAACTCCAGGCGATAGCGATGAGGAAAATCTTGATATAGTTCAGGTCCCGGAGGCGCTTGCCCTTCAAAAAGGGCAACACATAGGCGAGCGAGATCAGGGAAGGTAAGACGGCGGATGCTTGAACGGAAAAAGGCAGCTGGAAAAAACAAAAGGCGGCGGCGGCGGCGGATAGTAGCGCGTAAAGGATAATATGAAGCTTGAAACGGGTAATGACCTGGTAGCGGCCGTGCGACTGAAACGGCTTCACCTTTGCCAACCCGATAATCCGATGCAGGGCATACAAGAATAAGGTGGAGAATAAAATGAAGCCCAGTAGTGGGCTTGGTTGTACCTTTCCTGTGAGCAATAGCTGGGTCTGAGCGGCCATAGCAACAGCCGCACAGGCAATCCAGAGGTTGCTGTACAGGATGAGGTCAATGATGGCATAGAGGTATCGCATAGCCAAATAGAGGGCTGGCCCGGTAGGATTGGAGAGGCTACAACACAAATGCTGTGTTTATCCGCGCTTTCCGAATCATCCGCGTTCCAATCAACGAGTGGCGCCCATTACCGCTAAAAGTACTTGAAATTATGGCCGTTTTCAATTTTTAGCAGCACTTCGTAGATCAGTTTGATCACATTGTTGACATCTTCCTTGTGGGCCATTTCCACCGTCGTATGCATATAGCGCAAGGGGAGCGAAATGAGCGCGGAGGGCACGCCGCCGTTGGAATAGGCAAAAGCGTCGGTATCGGTGCCGGTGCGGCGGGAGGAAGCTTCCCGCTGGATGGGGATGCCTTTTTCTTCAGCCGTCTCGATAATGAGCTGGAGGAGCTTATTGTGTACGGCAGGAGCATAGGTCACGGAAGGGCCGTTGCCGCTCTTTACATCGCCAAACTTTTTGCTGCTCACCAGTGGGGTATGCGTGTCGTGGGTCACATCAGTCACGATGGCCACGTTAGGTTTGATCGTCTGTGCGACCATTTCCGCCCCGCGCAGGCCTACCTCTTCCTGTACCGAATTAACGACATAAAGGCTAAAGGGTAGTTGGGTTTTATTCTCGTGCACCAGGCGGGCAACTTCCGCCACACAAAAGCCGCCCATGCGGTTGTCGAGCGCCCGGCCGACGTAATAGCGGTTGTTGAGCATGATCATTTCATCCTCGTAGGTGATCACGCAGCCCACGTGGATGCCCATGTTGAGCACTTCCTCCTTGTCTTTGGCGCCAACATCGATAAAGATATTGTCGAGCCGGGGCGCCAGTTTGGCGTCTTCGCCCTGCCGGGTATGGATAGCGGGCCATCCGAAAACGCCTTTAACGATGCCATTTTTGGTGTGGATGTTGACCCGTTTGGAAGGAGCGATGACATGGTCGGACCCGCCGTTTCGGATAACGTTGATAAAGCCGTCGTCGGAGATATAATGGACAAACCAGGAGATCTCATCGGCATGCCCTTCGATGACGACGCGGAAGTCTTTCCCCGGGTTGATGACACCGTAAGCGGTGCCATAATTGTCGAGGTGCCATTCATCAATATAGGGCTTGATGTATTCCAGCCACAGTTGCTGGCCGGGCGCCTCGAAACCGGTTGGGGAGGCATTATTGAGATATTTTTGGAGGAAAGCTTCTGATTTGGGCGTTATGATCGACATGCCATTATTGCTTTTGGAGTCCATTTCCTGTCTAGGTTGAAAATTGACCGGCAAAGATAAAAATAAAAGGTACCGGGGGATGTTTTCTTAGCGAAAAATTCGGGAATAAACCGTTCATGTTCAGGCAAATGATGCACCCCATGCCTTTGGGTCCAGCCGCCAAAGCCGGAGGGCCTCCAGCGCCTCATTACGGATGTAGTGCTCTGACACGGCTTCTTCGATCAGTGCGTCGTAATTACTCAGCGTGTCGAAGGGGCAATGGGCCGCCCCGAAAGCTTCCTCGGCCTGGGGGAAACCATAGCTGAAAATGGCCAGCACCCCGGCTACCTCGCAGTCTGCCTCGCGAAGGGCGTCCACTGCTTTGAGGCAGCTACCGCCGGTGGAGATCAGGTCTTCGATCACCAATACCCGTGCCCCCGCATTGGCCTCCCCCTCGATCTGATTCTGGCGGCCATGCCCTTTCGCCTTGTCGCGCACATAAATAAACGGCAGGGAAAGTTGCTCCGCCAAAAGAGCGCCGTGGGCAATGCCTGCCGTTGCCACGCCAGCCACCGTATCAAAGGGCCGGAATGCATCGGCCTTTGCGGCAAAGCTGTCGATGATAAAGCGGCGTATGGCAGGGTGGGAAAGCACTACCCGGTTGTCGCAATAAATGGGAGATTTCAGGCCGGATGCCCAGGTGAAGGGCTTTTGCGGACTCAATTTTATTGCATTAATTTGCAGCAGCCTTTTAGCTACTTCTGCAGCAATGTTCATCAGCAAATTAGTTTTAGCAAATGTACAAAATCTACATTAATGGCACACCGCTCTTCCTGGCCAGTACCGAAGAAGCAGGCGGAGCTCCTTCCTCCGACCCCAAAAAGATGGTGGCGCGCTATACGGGCCATCTGAGGTTATTGTTGAGTTATATCGATATGCTGGAAAAAAATCCACGCTTCGATTCGGTTACGCTCTATTACGATAATCTGGAGCAATTGTTCGGAGATTTTACCGGCCTTTTCAGAATTCTCGAAGCAGCCGGAGGGATCGTCTATAACAATGCAGGGCAGGTGTTGCTTATCCACCGCCGTGGATACTGGGACCTGCCCAAAGGCAAGATCGATAAAGGCGAAAGCCGCGAAGATGCTGCAGTACGGGAAGTCATGGAGGAAACCGGCCTGGAATCTATAATCCTGGGCGACTATATTGGCCTGACCTACCATACCTATAAAGACAGGAAAGGCCGCCGCGTCCTGAAACCTACCTATTGGTTCCGCATGCAGTCGGATCAAACTGAACTGAAACCTCAGGCTGAAGAAGATATTGAACAGGCGGTATGGTTGGATAGCGCCGGTTTCCTGGCTTCTTCTCCGGAAGTCTACGGCAATATCCGGGATTTGCTGGAGCGGGAATTGGGGGGCTGATGGTTGAGGGGGGAGGTGAGACTGTTTAGGAGGTTTAGATAGTTTAGAGGGTTTAGACAGTTTAGAGGGTTGAGGGGGATGGGAGGAGGGGGGCTTAAAACGATAACATTTTCTTAACAAAAACAGTAGATAGTGTGTTTTGAACAATAATTTTGTAATTCTGGAAAATTTATTGAAAAATTTTGTCGGAAGGGTGAAAAAATCCCAAAGTTGTGGGGGAAACCGATGCGATGAAAAAAGTTTATTTTCTGTGACGGCTGTTATTATACAGGTCCGGTTTTTTAAATTATATTTGCAGCCGTTGCCCGTGAACACATTTCAAAATCTCTCAAGATCATGCAGCGGAAATTATTTTTGTTACTAGCCTTTGTATTCGTTGGCTTTGCCACCTGCCTTGCTCAAACTGCTTCTCTAAATGGCTCTTTTGCCTCCGCCTCCAACGGCGATAATTCAGGCCTGCTGGCTTTGAATGACGGCGAGTCCATTTATTCCGATGCGGAAAACCAGGTTTTCTACATCGATTTTGAACGTTTGAGCATGAACCTCAGCGACATCGTGGTCAGGCGCCATGATGGGGAAATTATTTTGAAGGAAGACGTATTTGAATTGCCGGTTAACACTATTTACGAGATTGACTTCAGCCAATTTGGCGCCGGCAACTACGAGATTGAACTCCGGTCTTTCACCGGTGTCCTTCGTCGTAGTGTTTCCATTAGATAGCTGACAGCTTTCCAGGCATTTTTAGCCTTTCGGACACTGGCTCCTGCCTTCCGCCCAGGATTGCCCTTCCATGCTCGTGTGGCTTTATTGTTGCTAGCCTGAGATTTAATCCAAGGGGTTGTTTCGTACCGCATGCTGGGATGCTATAATTGTCCCGGTATTCGTATGGCTATATTTGCTCCAGGATATTTCTGCCTACTGCCTACTGAATTCTATTGCCCACTGCCCTGGGAGTCTTCCCATTGTTTCACTGCCTTTTTTAGTTTGCTCATGATGTTTTGCAGGTCGTAGTCTTTTTCCGACATCACGTGAGCCTTTCCATCCATTTCTTCAATCAGGAGCAGCTTGGTTTGCCGTGTGGCCCGGCTGGGGTTGACAAAAGACGGCTGCCGGTCAGTTTCAATGGAGGCGTTTTTGATATTGCGAAAAGCCACTTTACCGTAAGGTGTTTCCACCGCATCGTTGTAGATGGTAATGGTGCTTACTTTCCGGGTTTTGAGCCAACTGAAAAAGGACGTTCCGCTGGCGATTAGGACGACAAAGAATAACAACATGGCGCCCAGCAATCTTCGGTTGCGCTGATCGCCGGTGGAAGGCGTGCGTAGCAGGGGAAGCATGCCCGCCAGAGCGCCCAGCGCTGCCAGAAGGGCAAGGATAATGGTAATCCGGTCGCCGGAACTGTTTGGCTCGATCGTGTACAGTATTTCTTCCATGCGGACTAATTTTTTGTTCGTTGCCGGTAAAGCTAGGGCCGGGCCGGGAAAGATGGTATAATATTGCCCGAAAATCCATAAATTTAACCACAAAGTGTACCAGGCCAAATGGAAGAAACGCCCACCATTCAATATTGGCTTTTTCAGGCCCATTCCCGCAGCTTCCGTCTAAAGGAAGCGCTTCGCGCTGGGGTATTAGGCACCTTTGCTATCAAGGCGCACAAAGATAAGATACGCAAAGGAGATAAGGCCATAATCTGGCAGGCGGGAAAAGATGCGGGCTGTTATGCCTTGGCCACCATCACTTCGGAGGTCCAGCCTTTGGCTGCTACCCCTCAGGAGCTGCCTTTTTTCAGTGCTCCGCCGGCTTTCGGCCCCCGGGTTCGCCTTCAAGTAGACTACAACCTTTGGAACCGCCCGCTTACCCGAGACTTGCTGCCCGATAGCCCTGTTTTCGAAACCTTCAACGCGGGCCTTCCTGGCACCAATTATGTCGCAACCGAGGCGCAATATCGGGAATTAGAACAACTCATCACCCAACTCGACCTGGTGCATGAACCCGACGCGGATTACTGGCCTTCGGGCGGAAAGGGCCATCCGCTGAACCTGATCCTCTACGGGCCTCCGGGCACCGGGAAAACCTATCAGACTGTAAACCATGCGCTCTCCATCCTTGAGGGCAGGCCCCTGGATGAAATCGTCCTGGAGGGCCGTCAGGAACTGCGCCGGCGGTACAGCGAGCATCTGCGCACCGGGCGTCTTGCTTTTGTCACTTTCCACCAGTCTTTTTCCTACGAAGATTTTGTAGAAGGCATCAAACCCTACACCCTGAATGACCAGGTGCTCTACCACGTGGAAGACGGTATCTTTAAGATCATGTGCCGCGATGCGCAACGTTGCGTGCTCGAAGCGATTTATTCCCACCAACTCGATGAACAGCCCATGCTGGAGTTCAACAAGCTGTACGGGGCTTTTCTGGATTATCTGAAAAGTGAGCAGTTCGACTACTTCGAAGGCGAAAATCATAAGCGCATTTTTCTGCATCGCATCCACCGTTATGGCGACCTCTCCCTTCGGCCCGCCACTTCTTATCCCGTTCAGGCTGTGCAGAAGAAACATCTGCAACTCATGTACCAACAGTTTAGTGCTTCGGAACAGATAGACAATGCTTCCAAAGACCTGCGCCCCATCATCGGCGATCAGGACCCCAGCTTGTACTGGGCGGTTTTTCATGCCCTTAAAAGTTTCGAGCTGAAATACCGGATGCATGGAGAAACGGAACCAGAGGAACAGGAAGAAGGCCAGAAAGAGGAACGGCCCGCCCCGGCTCCGGAGGCGCCGGATTTACCCATCGAGTTGCCGTTGGTTCCGGACCACATCCTGTCCAAGTGCAACAAATACGTATTGATTATCGACGAGATCAACCGGGGCAATATCCCGGCCATTTTCGGAGAGTTGATCACCTTGCTGGAAGAGGACAAACGGGATGGCCGGCACGAAGCCGTTACGGCGGTCCTGCCGTATTCCAAGGAGCTATTCTCTGTCCCCCCCAATCTCTACATCATCGGCACAATGAACACCGCCGACCGCTCCGCCGAATCACTGGATATTGCCCTGCGCCGCCGGTTTGCCTTCACGGCCCTGGAACCGCAGCCGGAACTCATCGCCCAACTATCAGATGGCCCCATGGCTGCCGGTGTCGACCTGAAAGCTTTGCTGCGGGCCATAAATGAGCGCATCGAACTGCTGTTGGGGCGCGATTATCGTATCGGCCATGCCTATTTCCTGAATGTCCGCACCCTGGATGGGCTAAAAGAAACCTTCCAAAGACATATCCTTCCCTTGCTGGAGGAGTACTTTTTTAACGATTATGGTAAAATCGGACTGGTGCTGGGCAGCGCTTTCCTCCAGGAAAAGCACCGGGGCCGTAACACAGACATTTTTGCCGATTTTGACCACCCCTTCGCCGGGGAGTTTGCCGAACGCCGGGCCTACGAACTGCGCCCGATGGAGGATCTGACTGAGGTGGATTTTATTCGAATATATGATAAGGCGTATCAGTAGCAGGCAGTAAAGGGCCTGCACATATCTTGCAAATACATGGACTTATTTTGCATGAAAAAAGAGAGGGCAGGACTAAAATGACTGAAAAGGATTAGGCCTTTGAAATTTCAAAGGCGCCAGCATCGGGGTATAGCTCCGCAATTTTTTCTGCTGCTGCCCGTGTCCAATCTGGCAACCCGGATAGTGTGATGGGGGTTAATTTAAGGCCGGGAGTGGGATGGTTGGAGACGGAGCTCTTTAGCGCAAATACTTTTTTGTTTGCACTGGCGAGCAGAACCTCATGAAGAAGTATGCGTTCCGCCAGCGGAATGTTGTCTTCCTGAACCAGATAAAATGGGCCTTGCAGCCATACCGCATCTTTGCCTTCCACCAGATAAAGGGCGGCAACAGGCTTACCCGATTGGGTGATTTGCAGGAACTGTCCCCGCAGTTGAGGCATGGGATGAAAAGTGAAATTTCCTGGAGCCTCATCCGAGTATAACAATGCCCATTTTTTTAGCATGGCCGCTTCAATAAAGAAAAGGGCCAGTTCCCAGTCCTCCGGGCGAAGGAGCTTCCAGTGTCCGTCGCGGCGGTACCAGGTGAGCTGCCGTTTGGCGTAGCGGCGGCTGTTGCGTTGGATCAGGGAAACGGCTTCCTCCAGGCTGAGACGGCCGTCCAGATGCTCGAATAATTCCTGGTAGCCTACGGTTTGCAGCGCGGTGAATTTCCGTTTGGGATAGAGGCTCCGGGCTTCTTCCAGCAGGCCCTGTTCCATCATTGTCTCGACGCGCGCATCGATCCGGGCGTAGAGTTCGGCCCGTGGCCAGTGCAGTTGTAAAAAGATTGGGGTAAAAAATCGCTGAGGCCGGGCCTGTGAAAGAAAGCTGGAATAGGGCTGTCTGCTGGCCCGGAATACGGCAATTGCCCGAATGAGGCGGTGGGGGTTGTTCGCGTCTACTATTTTGTAGTAAGCCGGGTCAATGCGCTGCAGTTCGGCTTGTAGGTGCGGCAGCCCTTTCTCCTGGTATTCTTCTTCTACCGCTTGCCGTATAACCAGTGGGACCTCCGGAAATTTATCCAGCCCCTCGCACAGCGCCTTGATATAAAGCCCCGAACCACCGGCCAGGATGACGACATTTTTTTCTTCGAAGAGACGCTCCAATAATTGCAACGCATCGCGTTCAAAATCACCAACACTGTATTCCGATTCAATGCTGCGGCTGTTGATAAAATAGTGCGGCGCCTGAGCCATTTCTTCTGCGGTTGGTTTGGCCGTCCCGATATTCATTTCCCCAAAGAACTGCCGGCTGTCGGCCGAGAGGATAACCGTATTGAAATGCCGGGCCAGGCGAATGGCGAAATCCGTTTTCCCGCTGGCCGTGGGGCCGCCTACCACAATGAGAAATTTGCCGCTTTGCATCAGGCGAAGATAGGGGTTTTTCAGAGCGGATTAAATAAATCACTTAACCTCCTCAACCCTAATCAAGCACGCTCACCCCTTCTTTACCCCTTAATAAATTTTCATATACAGCTGATTTTTTGTAAATTATGGGTATGCCTTGATCCAAAAATCCCATACCATGAAAAAGATATTATTGCCTACCGATTTTTCCGAACATTCCCGCAAAGCGATCGCTTATGCACTGAATATTTTTGGGGAAACGGTCTATCCTGGGGAAGTGGAATTTATCCTCCTGGCTGCCCATGACGTTATGGCGCGCCCCACGCAAACAGTTCCAACTTATATTTATTCCTTCCCGATACTTCCGGAAGAAATTATGGTAAATATTGAAAAAGAACTGAAGGACGTGGCGGCGGGATTTCGAAAAGCATATCCCGACTTGCAAATAAGAGAACGAGTGGTATTGGGAAGGCCCGTTCCCTCCATTTTGGAGGCGGCCCTGGAAGAAACGGCCAGCCTCATTGTCATAGGGACTAAAGGGCTAAGCGGACTGGACCGCATGATCCTCGGCTCGGTGGCCAGCGGGGTCGTAGAGAAAGCATCCTGTCCGGTACTGGCCGTCCCGGAGAATGCAGTTCTGCTCAAGCCCCCGAGCGTGGTGTTAGCCACAGATTTCCAGAACCTGCAGGATCTCAATGTCCTCAAACCTTTACGGGATATCGTGAAAGCTATTAATCCGCAGTTCCTCTTGCTTCATATCTATTCTGAAAAGAGCCGCATTCCCATAGACAGGGATATCATGAACCGCACCCTCAGGAGCTATTTCAACACGGAATACTATAGCTATTACTTCATGGAGCACGATGATCCCATTGAAGGGATGGAAGAATTTCTCAACGATTATAAGGAGGGTATCCTGGCTTTGGTGGCCAAGGAACGCAATTTCCTGGAAAGGCTGTTCCATAGAAGTGTTACCAAACAAATGCTCATCCACTCCGATGTGCCGGTTTTTGTTTTGAACCCCGTCGATACAGTTAGCGAAAAAGAAAGGCCAAAGGCGGAAAAAGCGGCCAGTTGATAAGGCCCTGTGGCGAGATGGATTTTTCATTTTTCTAATAAAACAACCAAATTATGTCAGTACTCAAAGTGATTGAAGTATTAGGATCCTCTGAGAAGAGCTGGGATGACGCCGCTCAGAAAATTGTAACCGAAGCCTCGAAAACGGTTAAAAACATTCGCTCCCTCTACGTCAATGAGATGTCGGCAAAGGTGGAAAACAATAAAATAACCGAATACCGGCTGAATGGAAAGATTACCTTTGAGGTTTCAGGGTAACAAACAGTTATGAAAAAATATCATCTTCTTGCGGCCGTAGGGTTTCTCTTTTTTGCCTATCTCCTTTTTTATCCAACGCCCATCGATCCGGTAGCCTGGGCTCCGGCCCCCAATCCCGGCCTGGCAGGAAGGTATGCCCCCAATAACTATCTTGGTGCAGTAGACTACCGCTACCGCGGCCAATGCGCGCAATGCGAGGATATTGCAGTAGATAGCCTGGGGCGCATCTATGGTGGCGCCTCCGACGGAAAGGCCATCCGCTTTGACGGAGATCAGCGGGAAGTATTTGCCATTACTAACGGCAGGCCCCTGGGCCTGCATTTTGACCATTTCGGAAACCTTTTGGTCGCAGACGCTCACAAAGGGCTGCTGTTGGTCGACAGCTTGGGAAAGGTAAAGGTACTGGCTACAGAGCAGGGCGGCCGTCCATTCCGCTTCACCGATGACCTGGAAATTGGGCCGGATGGAACGGTCTACTTCTCAGATGCCTCCTGGAAATTTGGAGTGGAGGACTACAAGCTCGACCTGCTGGAGCATCGCCCCAACGGCCGGCTGCTGGCCTATAACCCAGGCGATGGAACTACTCGGCTGTTACTGGACAGCCTCTACTTCGCCAACGGTATCGCCGTCGACCCTCAGGGGCAGTATGTGCTGGTCAACGAAACGGGCGCCTACCGGGTACGGCGCTATTGGCTCAGCGGCCCCCGGAAAGGGCAGAACGATATCCTGATCGATAACCTGCCCGGTTTTCCCGATGGTATTTCTACTGGCAGTGACGGGATCTTCTGGATCGCTTTTACCAGTATCCGCACCCCTTTGTTGGAATGGGTTATGCCTCGGCCTTTTTTCCGTAAAATAATTACTCGCCTTCCGTCCTTTATGCAACCGGCCCCGGAACGCTACGGCTTCGTGTTAGGCATCAATGAAAATGGCGAGGTGGTATACAACCTTCAGGATCCGGCCGGCAAATACGCTCAGATCGCCAGTGTCCAGGAATTTGATGGAAAATTGTACCTCGGCTCGCTGGGCGAAAATGGGGTGGGCGTGGTAGCCAGGCCAAAATAGGAAGAGGCGCGGGAATTGTTGAAGCAGGGATGAATTTTTAATTGGCTTTCCTATAATTAAGATTTGTCGGATATGACAAAATTCAGGTTTCTATTTTTGTTTCTTTGTCCATTACAAATCGTTTGGATGTTCAATACAGCAGAAGCTCAATCCAGTCTCGTCGAGCGCCTTGGTTATCCTGTTGATACCAAACTTCTGATCATTCATGCGGATGACCTGGCAGTGGCGCATTCTCAAAATCAAGCCAGCTTTAAGGCTTTGGAAAATGGCCCGGTGAATTCCGCCAGTATCATGGCGCCCTGTCCCTGGTTGGAGGAGGTAGCGGCTTATGTTGCCGCCCACCCGCGTCACGACCTGGGGGTGCACCTGACGCTCACCAGTGAGTGGAAACACTACAAATGGGGGCCGGTGGCCTCAATTGGGGAAGTAAAGGGGTTACTGGGGCCCAATGGTTATTTCTATGATAACTGTGCCGATATGGCTGCTCACGCCACTGTTGAGGAGGTGGAACAGGAATTACGGGCTCAGATTGAACGGGCCAAAGCCATGGGCATCGAACCTACACACCTCGATTCGCATATGGGCTGCCTCTTTTTTTCCAGTCCGGAAATATTTGAAACCTACCTGCGGCTAGGAAGATCGTACGGCATACCCACTGTAGTAAGCCGTGATCTTTTGGCGCTCCTGCCGGAGCCTTCTGCAACAAAAGTAACTGATAAAGATATCGTTATTGACCAACTGCTCACGGCCTCTCCGGAAGATTATAGATCGGGAATGGCGGCCTATTACGAGCGAGTATTTCGATCCCTGGAGCCTGGCGTCACCATGCTGGCCATCCACCTAGCCTACGAAGATCTAGAAATGCAGGGCGTTACTGTCGATCACCCCGATTGGGGCGCCGCCTGGCGCCAGGCAGATTTCGACTTTTTTACAAGCGATTCTTGTCAACAGCTACTCCAAGAAGAAAACATCCAACTGATCACCTGGCGGGAGATCGGAAGGCGGTGGAATCACAGAACTGAATGAAAGCATGGCTGTTAGTATGCCTTTCCTTAGCCAATTATATAAGCTGGACTTTATCCTCTTGGTTTCTCTAGTTACCAGGGCTGCCTAGAATGCTAAAGTTCAGCTAACAACAAGCCATTCTACAATTCAGCCATTTATTTCCCAGGTCACACCTCCGCTATTTTCCCCATCCAGGGCTGCGCTTGCTCCAACTGAGCGGCAAGGCGGAACAGAATGTCTTCCCGGCCGGTATCGGCGGTAAACATGACGCCAACAGGCAGTCCATCCTGAGTCCAGTGCATAGGCACCGACATCGAGGGTTGGCCGGTCATGTTGGCAAAAGCCGTGTAGGGGATGTAGGAGAAGATCTTCTCCGCCAGTTCATCGATCTTGGATTTGAGCGATTGCCGGAGGCCCAGCGCTTTGGCGATCCGCACCAGCCGCTTTTCGGCAGGGGTAGGTTGTAACATGCCAATGGGAAAAGGCGGCATGGAAACGGTAGAAGTCAGGATCAGGTCGTATTGCTGATAAAAGGCGCCTACCCGGCGGGCCATTGTATTCCACTGGCGGCGGTGATAGGCAAAATCTTTGGCGGAAAAAGCCCTTCCCAGCAAGGCAATGCCCATGGTGCCTTCCTCGACATCGGAAAAGCTTGCCGGCCGGCCCAGGAATTCGCCGAGTTCGGCCACATCAGCGGCGGCTTCCCCGAATATCATCATGATGAAGGATTTGGTGAGGTCTTCCTTTTGGTAGGGAAGGGGCGCCATTTCTACTTCATGGCCCAGTGATTCGAGTAATTTTGCGGTTTTTTCGACGGCCAGAACACATTCTGAATCAATGGTGTGGCCCAGGGTATGGGTGATGCTGAAGGCAATACGGAGTTTTCCCGGGGCTTCCTTTAAAGTTTCGAGATAGGGTTTTTCCGGAGCCGGAATAACAAAAGGGTCACCTGGCGCCGGTCCCTGGATCGCGTCTAGCAGGGCGGCGCTATCGCGCACGGAACGGCTAACACAATGCTCCATGACGGCGCCGGTCCAGCTTTCCCCACTTTTCTGGCCCAGGGAAATACGCCCCCGGCTGGGTTTGATCCCGAACAGGCCGTTGCAGGAAGCCGGAATGCGAATGGAGCCGCCGCCGTCACTGGCTGATGCCAGCGGCGTGATGCCGGCCGCTACCGCAGCCCCCGACCCTCCGCTCGACCCTCCGGCTGAGCGTTCGATATTCCAGGGGTTGCGCGTAGGCCCAAACAGGACGGGTTCGGTGTAGGGCGTCAGGCCAAATTCCGGGGTATTCGTTTTACCCAGAAAAGAAAATCCAGCCTTTCGGAAGCGCTCCACGACAATGCTGTCCGATTGGGAAATATAATTCTGGTATCCCCGGCAACCCGTTCTTCGGGGCGTACCGGCAATTTCCAGCCCCAGGTCTTTGACCAGGAATGGCTGTCCGCCGAAAAGGCTGTTCGGATCGGCGTTTCTGGCCATCTCCTTGGCCATGTCGTACAACGGATGTATTATGGCGTTGATCGTAGGGTTGACGCTTTCAGCGCGGGTAATGGCGATCTCAACCAGTTCGCTGGCGGTTATTTCCTTTTTTTTAACTAGCCCGGCCAGGCCGAGGGCGTCATATTGGCGGTATTCTTCGAACGTCATGGTTAAGCAGGATTCGTTAGATTTGTGTGTCCGGAAAGATATCAAATCCGGCCCACATTTTCATTGAACCAACCAGCTTTCGAACCAATGCAATCTAAAGGCGACTTGATCCAACAAGCCTTCGATGCCGGAAATTTCCGCCAAACCGGCCACGAACTTATTGACCTGCTGGCGGATTTTCTCCAGGCTGCTACCTCTGGCGCGATGGAGCAAACCATACCCTGGACAAAACCGGAAGCCCAGTACCGGCTCTGGGAGGAAGACTACCTTCAGGAGCAGGGTACTTCCCCGCTTACCCTTTTTACCAAAGTGTTGGAGCACTCTATTCGTGTTCAGCATCCCCGCTATATGGGGCATCAGATCAGTCCGGCGGCGCCTTTGGCGGCTCTCGCCAGCCTGGTAGATGGCTTCCTGAACAATGGCATGGGGGTATTTGAAATGGGCGTGGCCGGCACCGCCATCGAGCGTAAAGTGATTAAGATTGTGGCGGAAAAAATGGGTTTCAGCCCGACGGCCGATGGGGTGATGACCTCGGGTGGCAGCCTGGCTAACCTGACCGCACTGCTGGCTGCCCGTAGTGTAAAGGCGCCGTCGCCGGTCTGGCAGGAAGGGCAGCAGGAAAAACTGGCCTTGCTGGTGTCGGAAGAGGCCCATTACTGCGTCGACCGCGCTGTACGCATCATGGGCTGGGGAGAAGGCGGGATCATTAAAGTACCCGCTGATGAGCGGTATCGCATGCGAACGGAATTGCTTCCGGAGTACTATGAAAGAGCCCGGCAGGAAGGCAGAGCGGTAATTGCTGTGGTGGGTAGCGCCTGCGCTACTTCCACCGGTTCTTTTGACAATCTGGAAGCCATAGGGGATTTCTGCCGGGCGCACAAGCTGTGGTTCCATGTCGATGGCGCCCACGGAGGCGCGCTGGCTTTTTCGCCTGCTCACCGCTACCTGCTGAAGGGCCTGGATCAGGCAGACTCTGTGGCCATGGACTTCCACAAGATGCTGCTTACCCCGGCGGTGGCAACAGCCCTGGTTTACCGGGACGGCAGCCATGCTTTCCGAACCTTCAGCCAGCACGCCCAGTACCTTTGGAACAGGGAAACAGACGAGGAATGGCACAACCTGGCCAAACGCACCTTCGAATGCACGAAACTGATGATGGGGCTGAAAGCCTACGCCCTGTTGCGCACCTATGGGCCAGAATTGTGGGAACAATACCTGGGGAAAGTGATGGCCCTGGGCCAGCAGTTCGCTGCCCTGGTAAGTGAAACAGAAGGCTTCGAATTAGCGGTGGAGCCGCAATGCAATATCGTCTGCTTCCGGTACCGCCCGGAAGGCCTGCCGGGGGAAGAACTGAATGCATTTAATGAGGCCATTCGGGAGGCCATGGTAGAAGATGGACGATTCTATATCGTCAAGACGAACCTGAAGGGGGATACTTTTTTGCGGGTGACATTGAGCAACCCCTTTACTTCTCCTGGAGATATAGTGGAAATGTTGGGAGCAATCAGGAAGATTGGTAAAAGATTGTAAATGAAATGTAAACGCCATGCATACCACCGGAAAAGCCGATAGTTTTGCCTTTATGAATCATTCAGTATTCGTTCGGTTCGCGATAAGCCTGGGCTTGATGCTTGCTTTGTCCTTTGGATGGAGTTCCGCCTCGGGCATGCCCCTTCAAGCCGGGGAAGAGCAGCGCGCCAACCTCGCGCTCAGGGCTATCGGCCATCAGTTGTTGCTGATGGCAGGAGATAGCACTTCTGCTGTGCCCCCGGTTCAAAAAGTTGAACCTGGCCTTTATTTCCTACCCCTGGAATCGGCCGTTCAATACGATAGCCTGAAAGGCCTGGTTGACCGGGTTTTGAAACAGTACGGCTTGCCAAGGGATTATAGCCTGGCCCTATACGACTGTCATTCAGATGATATTCTTCTGGGATATGTTTCCCAAAGCGGTTCGGAAATTGAACAGGCTTGTAACGGAAGAGCGCAAAACTCCGATTGTTACAGGTTGTCGATTCGCTTTCCACAGCCGTCGCCTATACAAGCTAGCGGACAGTGGCCCTGGCTGGCCCTGTTATTTGTTTTCGTGGGTACAGGGTTGGGTTTCCTGCTCCGGGGCCCTGTAAAGGCCAAAAGCTTAGTGCATAATGAACACTCCTTGTCCACTCAAAAAACCTTGGGCCGCTTGACGGTCGATTTTGACAATCAGCTAGCCTGGAGCCCCGAAGGGGAGCAGCGGTTGACCTTCCAGGAGGCTAAGCTGTTGTCGCTTTTTTGGCAGAACCCCAACCGGGTTCTCCGGCGGGAAGAAATTCTGGAGCAAGTATGGGGAGATGAAGGCGTCATCGTTGGGCGGAGTGTGGATGTGTTCGTGTCGCGCCTTCGGAAAGTATTGAAACCGGAACCTGCGATGAACCTGGTCAGTATCCATGGGGTAGGGTACAAGCTGGAAGTGGCTATGGAGGTTATTTCCTGAATAAAATCGAAAATCATGAGTACAAAGTATTGCTTTTTTCTATTTATGCTGGCGTTTCCAATTTTGCTGAACAGCCAATCTGCTATCCTTTCAATCAAAGATTTGAAGTCGGAAATCATAAAAGGAAAGCCTACCATTTACAAATTTGAAGACAAGCGCTTTACGGGAATGGCCCGGGATCATTACCCTGAGGAAGGCCTCACCCTCGAATACCATATAGAAGACGGCCTCATTACCCGGCAGTTGGGTTGGAAGGACAGTGGCGTCAAAGAAAGAGATTATCAGTATCGAAAGGGTGTGTTGAATGGCACGGTGATCGGCTATTACGACAACGGCCAGAAATATTTCGAAGAGATCTATATCGATGGCTTACATCACGGCATCCAGTATAGCTGGTATTCGGACGGCAGCCTTCGGACAAAATCAGAGCAGGTAAACGGTTTTGAGATCATGCGCTTTGAATTCACCGCGCCTGCTGGTGTCCTGGACCCGCCTAAAACACTAAGGCCCGGCTGTTAAAAAGGAAGCCCCGTAAGTGTTAACAGTCATGCCGGGGCTTTCACTTCTTTTAACATTGGGCATAAATAGCTTTAAGTTTTTCTTAATAGAGCAATAGCTGTTGAGGTGTTATCTTGGAAATAGAAATATCTGATCAGCTATGAAAACGCTCTACTTCCTTCTAACTACTATTCTAGTTTATTCCTGCGCCAATCCTCAAAAATTACTCGAAAAAGGCAAACCTGATAAAGCTTTGGAAATCAGCCTGAGGCGACTGGAACGGGGCAAGCCTAACGACAAGGCGTTTGAGAATTTCAGGCAATCCGCTCAGGCGGTTGCGGCTCGTGACCGCCGTCTGCTTAATGATTGGGTAGCCTCCAGTACGCCCGAATTATGGCCAAGGATATTCGAGCTAACACAACAAATCGGACAACGTCAGAACCGGATGGCAGCGGTTCAGGAGAAGCTGAAAAATCGTGGATACGGCCTGCAAGCGGACACCATTCCAATCCGATTCCTGGCAGAGGAAGCCCGAGAAAAATCGGCCATTTATTACTACGCTCTGGCGCAGGAGTACGTGCCTGCCGCCCGATCGGGTAACCGGCCCGCCGCTCGCCAGGCTTATGGTTTTCTGGATAGCTGTTACCACTACTTTCCTGGATTCCGCCAAAGCCTGGCCTTGCAGCAGGAAATGCGACGTTTGGGTACGACTCATATCTTGTTGAGGCCGGCTAAAGGCCCGAAGAGCTATTTCCAGGAAGATGAAATGATGAGCCGGCTGCTGAGCGGGCTGAACTTTCCCGTTCAATCTGGCTGGCAGGCTATCCACCTTAGCCCTCCCGAGGGCCAGGAAATCCATTTAGACCTCGAGATCTACTTTGACCTGCTGTACGTCAGCCCGGACGGCCAGGATGTTAGTACTTGCTGTGCTACGGCAGAAGTGGAGAATGGCTACACCATCCGGAAGGAGTGGAGCCCCCAGGACTCCGCCTATGTTGAAGTGAAAGAAATTCAATACTTACAGGTGAGCGCTACGGTAACTACAACCGCTCAGTATAAAGATGCCGGAGCACGCCTGCAATTGCAGCTCATCGACAGGGCTTCCGGCCAGCAATCCTTCCAAGCCCAGCTGTATGGAGAAGATTCCTGGTCGAATGAATTCACGACTTATTCGGGAGACTACCGGGCCCTCACCGGCCAATGCCCTTCAACCGGTGGATCCTGCTGGATGTTTCCCTCTGATTGGGATATGCTAACTGATGCGGTCGATGAAGTGCGCTGGCGCCTGCGCCGCCGTTTGCAAATGGCTTTTGATTAAAGCTGTCAACTGCTAACTAACAAATCTCAAATTTGGCAGTGCTTTAGTCTCATAGAGGCTTCGATTAGCCTTAACCTGCAACCTGGAACGTTCAACCTGCCCCCCTTAAGGCCTGCCCATTGCCTCATCGTTCCTCAACTGTTTGCTCGTCTTCGTTCTCCCGTCATGCGACCAGCCGGGCGGTTTGACAAGGTACAAAAATGCAGTCCTGAAATTGGGCGCCCGCCGCACATCCCGCCACAAGGCCCGCCATTCGTGTAGGACCATATTCACCGGCCCCATGTCTTCGGGTTGGGAAGTAATGCCGTAGCGAATGGAGATATCCGTGCGTTCCGCCTGGAAGGTCCCAAAAATGCGGTCCCAGATAATCAGGCACATGCCCATGTTCTTGTCGAGGTAGGCCACGTTGGAGGCATGGTGCACGCGGTGGTGAGAAGGGGTAACAAGCACCCATTCCAAAATCCCCAACCGGATGTCATAACTCGTATGCACCAGGATGCCGTATATCTGGGTGGCGCTGAACATCAAAACGATATCCGCCGGATGAAACCCCAGCATCGCCAGGGGAATGAAATAGACAAAGCGGTAAAGCGGCTGGAAAACCGAGGATCGGAAACCCGTCGTCAGGTTAAAATGCTCGGAGCTGTGGTGGGTGACATGTATGGCCCAGAATAGCCGGCAGTAGTGGTCCACATAATGGAGCAGGTAAAAAAGCAGGTCTTCCAGAACGAAAAGCACCAGCCAATAGCCAAAAGCCGAAGGCCAGGAGGGAATGAGCCGCCAATTGTAACAATACAAAAGTACGCCGATGTAAAAAGCACGGATGAGGATGTCTACGCCCATATTGAGGGAAGTTAAGTAGACATTTGACAGCGTATCTTTCAGGGTGTACGCTTTTTTACCATGCCAGTGGCTAAGCGCCATTTCCGTGAGGATGAGTACTGTGTAAAGAGGGGTGGAGAGCTTTAACAGTATCTCCTCAGCCGCTTGTACGACCATGATTTAATTTTGATGTTAAGCCTGCAAAATTAATCCCTTTTCGGTATTACATGGTATCCTTTGCGTGCTGAGGCAGGGCAATCGCATTTAACTATTTTTGGATCAGATGCCTGCATGCGCATACTAAGGGGAACCCTGGTTAAGTCGTCCGACGACTCAAAGTCGTCAGACGACTGCCATTAGGCAGCGATATCCTGGGTTGGTAGGACAGAATGCGTCCAGGGTTCATAATCCTGCTGCCGGTTTGTTTTAAATGCGATTGCCCTGCGTGCTGAGGAGCATTACTGTCTTTTCAAGCTTAAAAAGCAGGTTGCGACGGTTTATTATCGAGTATGTGCTCGATCTGTTCAATAACCTGAGGTGTCAATTTCGGCAACACATCCAGGGCTTTGAAGTTCTCTTCGAGCTGAGTCACTTTGGACCCACCCAAAATTACCGTGCTCACATTTGGGTTCTTTAGGCACCAGGCGATAGCCAAGCCAGGAATAGTTGCGCCGAGTTCATCCGCTACTGTTTTCAGCTTGCGCACCTTTTCAAGCCGCTCTTCCGAAAGAGTGCTGTTCTTCAGCCATTCCAGGCCGTCCATGCCCAGGCGGGTTCCTTCGGGGAATTTATCGAGATATTTGGGGGTCAGCACCCCGGAAGCCAGCGGAGACCAGATGGTCGTGCCCATGCCAACCGTCTTGAAAATCTGGCTGAATTCTACCTCCATTTTCTTACGGTGGAACATGTTGTACTGCGGTTGTTCCATGGTGGGGCCAATCAGGTTGAGGCTGCGGGCTACCATGTGGGCTTCCATGATCTCTTGAGCCGACCATTCGGAAGTGCCCCAGTAGAGGATTTTACCTTGCTGAATCAGGTGGTTCATTGCCCATACGGTTTCCTCGATGGGGGTATTTTTATCCGGGCGGTGGCAGAAATAGAGGTCGATATAGCCTACCTGAAGGCGTTTCAGGGCCGCATCGCAGGCTTCAAAAATATGCTTCCGGTTCAGTCCGGTCTGATTGGGTTTCTTGCCGCCATCGCCGAAAAATACTTTGCTGGAAACCAGATAGGAGCTGCGCTCCCAATTCTGCTTCTGCAGGATCTTCCCCATGACGATCTCCGATTGCCCGAGGGCATAAATTTCGGCGTTGTCAAAAAAGTTGACGTCATTTTCGTAGGCGCTTATCATAAGTTGTTCGGCCACCTCGTCACTAATCTGTTTGCCAAAAGTCAGCCAGGACCCCAGTGAGAGCGCACTGACTTGTAAGCCGGATTTTCCGAGTCGTCTGTATTCCATGTTTTAAAATGTTTTTTATTATTTCAACTATCTTCATAAAGGAATTTTGAATGGAAAAGTTGATGAGGAATGGAGGTTGCTGGTTAAAAAGTTACAGGTTAAGGGTTACGAGTTACAAGTTTCAGGTTACAAGTTTCAGGTTACAGGTTATAGGTTTTAGAGTTCAAGTTTATGGTTAAACTGTAAATCGAAATATTTTATGAGTCGTAAACGCCACGCCACGCTTCGTACGGCTACTGCCTCCGACCTCGCCGCCATTTGGCGGATGTGGAAGACGGTCATGGAGCAGGATGTTTATTATCCTTACGATCGCACCTATACCCGTCAGCAGATCGAAGCAGGGTGGGTCAATCTGGAGAATCTCATCGGCGTCGCCGAAGTAGAGGGGCAGATTGCCGGCGCCTATATCGTCAAACCGAACCAACCCGGCCATGGCAGCCACGTGGCCAATGCCGCCTATATGGTGGATACACCTTTCCGCAGTATGGGAATTGGCCGGCAATTATGTATGCACTCTTTGGCCGCCGCCAAAGCCGCCGGCTACCGCGCTATGCAGTTCAATCTGGTAGTGAGTACCAACATCGGAGCAATTAAAGTTTGGGAGTCGCTAGGATTTGAACGGATCGGGGTAGTGCCGGAGGGGTTCTACCATGTGGGGATGGGGTTTGTGGATGCGTATATTTATTACCGGTTTTTATGAGTTTAGGGGTGGTTTTGTACACATGACAGATAATAAAAAAGGCCCTTTTCGCTAGCAGCGAAAAGGGCCTTTACAAACTTGTACCCGGGACGGGACTTGAACCCGTACGGGCATCACTGCCCACTGGATTTTCATACCAACTACAGCTTTCGCTGCACCCAGCTAATTTTGGCCGGGATTTGTGGCCTGGACTATCCCTTCGCCATATCCAAATTTGAACTTAGGCGCCTCCCGTCTAGTCTCTACACCTTCCTGAAAGCTTAATAGGCTTCCAGGGTAAATTCTTTTATCGGGAAGTTCCGGTTACTCAGGCGTTATGGAAGGCTGTGATGAAGGACAACCCCTCTTTTTACTGGAGACACCTTACGGTGGAAATGGTATCCTGGGAGGATACGCAAGCCTTCCTCCAGAAACTCAATAAGCAAACTGGTAAAGCCTACCGGCTTCCGACGGAGGCGGAGAATATGCTGCCCGTGGCGGGCAGCAGGGTAAGGGGTATAAATACGCCGGCAGCAATAAGCTCAAAGAGGTGGGCTGGTATGATGAAAACAGCCATGTTGAAACCAAAGCGGTGGGGCTGAAATATCCCAACGAACTGGGCCTTTTTGATATGAGTGGGAACGTTTTGGAGTGGTGCCAAGATTGGCATGATTGGGACTATTATAAGGAATGCGAAAAACAGGGAATTGTAGAAAATCCGCTGGGCCCTGCTGAGGGCTCTGATCGTGTGTTGCGCGGCGGCTCGTGGGACCACGACGCGAGGCTCTGCCGCTGCACGTACCGCTACCACAGCTCTCCGGAGCACCGCTCCTACCGCCTCGGTTTCCGGTTGGTGTTGCCCTTCCAGTCAGATGGATAGCCATCCGGTTTTCCCGTGAGCAAAGGGGAAGCGGAGTGGGCAAGGCGTGCGGAGAAGGCAAGCCGGAGGCGCAGCCAACGGAGCACGGCAAGCCCACGGAGCGGCGCTTGAAAACAACGAAGCAAATGCCAAAACAGGAAAATATGGCGGAAAGGGATTTTAAGGAGGTATTGCCCAATGGGGTTTCCTTTGAGATGATGTTTGTCGAAGGGGGGGCTTTTCGTATGGGTAGTAAAGAAAAGTCCGTGTGGCGTGAAGCCCCCATTCATGGAGTAAAGCTGGACAGTTTCTATATCGGCAAGTTTCCCGTTACTCAAGCTCTTTGGAAGGCTGTAATGAAGGATAATCCTTCCTTTTTCAATGGCGATACCAGGCCAGTGGAAAGCGTATCCTGGGAAGACGTGCAGGTTTTTATTAAAAAGCTCAATGAACATACTGGCAAGCCGTACCGCCTGCCCACTGAGGCGGAATGGGAATACGCTGCCCGGGGTGGCCAGCAAAACTGGGGTTGTACATTCGCCGGAAGCGATAAGCTTAAGGAAGTAGGTTGGTATGACGAGAACAGCCATAGTGAAACCAAAGCAGTGGGTTTAAAAAAGCCAAACGAACTGGGCTTGTATGATATGAGCGGCAATGTTTTTGAATGGTGCCAGGACTGGGTCAGCGATGATTACCACGAGCAATGCCACAAGCAGGGTGTTGTTGAGAATCCACAAGGGCCGGCTAAGGGCTCTGATCGTGTGTTGCGCGGCGGCTCGTGGCTCTTCAACGCGAGGGACTGCCGCTGCCCGCACCGCATCCTCGTCAATCCGGAGTTCCGCGGCTACGATACTGGTTTCCGGTTGGTGTTGCCCTTCCAGTCAGTTGGACAGCCATCCGGCTTCCCGTGAGCGAGCCTCACCCCGGCCCTCTCCCAAGGAGAGGGTGGGGGAAGTAAGCGGAGTGGGCAAGGCGTGCGGAGAAGGCAAGCTCTGTATAATAGACTGGTGTGCTAAAGTAGAATTAAAGGAATGGTGCGCTTTTTAGGAGGTGGCTTCGAGTTCACCTCCTAAATTAGAAGCTCTGAAAAGTAAGGGGATGAGCGGGAAGTCATCCCCTTACAGCCACGCTTGATATTCTAAAAGCTGACGACATTGCACTGGAAGTACCCGCATATTACCATGTAATGGCTTAAAAGTCTTGCTGTCATTTTATATCTTAACAAGCAAAAATAAACCGCTATGAAGCCCCAAGAAGTAATGGAGCGCCTCGGCATAGAGCTGAAGGAAGAAGCCAGCCTGGAAAAACTGATGGAGTACAACAGCCGGAACACCTACGCTCGTAATGGAAATGGCGATGTCATCGGCCTGAACGCATGCGGGAATGAGTTGACGGACGCGAAAACCGCTTTTCTTTGGGGGCTTTCCGAGCTGGAGGCCCTGAACCTGAGTGAAAACCAACTATCCGATGTTGCCATTCCCGCAACCATGGACAGCCTGATATACCTAAACCTGAGCGAGAACAAACCCCTGAGCAAAATCACCCTTGAAGGCGGCTTGCGAGCGCTGAAAACCCTGGATGCCAGCGAATGTGGGTTAACTGAATTCCATATCCCCAGAGGGTTTCAGGCACTCCAAACGGCCTACCTGCAAAAGAATAAGATCAGCCAGGCCACTTTTGAGGAGGGGTGGCCGGAGCTGAAACTACTGGACCTCAGTGGCAATAAAATAGAAAGCTTCACCCTGCCGGATGGCTTTAGCAGCCTGGAGCGCTTGTACCTGAACGACAACCAAATTTCAGAGCTGGGCCTGGGAGAAAGCCTCCCCGCGCTCGACACCTTGCACTTGCGAAACAACAAATTAGGCGGTCTGCCCGAAACTTTCCTGGAGCCAATCCCCAACCTGGTGAGCTTGTACCTGTATGGCAACCCCTTGCCCGATGCCATTAGGGGTACGGTTGAAAACAGTGAATACCAAAACGACCTGCCCTTTATCAAAAGCTACCTGCGGGAGTTGGCCAAGGGCAAAGAGCTGGATAATGAATGCAAGATACTGCTGATCGGAAACGGCAACGTGGGTAAGAGCTGCCTGGTGAAACGGCTGGTGTATGACGAGTTCGAACCGGATTGGAATTCTACGCACGGAATAGCCCTGGAACGGTACAAGCACCAGGAATACACCTTCAATATTTGGGACTTTGGCGGCCAGGACATTTATCACGCTACCCACCGCCTTTTTATGCAATCCAATGCGGTTTATCTGATCCTGTGGGACGAGAAGACGGAAAACCAGCGCTATACCAAGGTTAATGTAAATGGGGAGGAAAGGCAATATGAAAATTACATCCTGGAGTATTGGCTGGACTATGCCATCCACCTGGGAGAAGGGAGCCCTGTGATAATTATTCAAACCAAAACGGGCAGGGATGGAGAAAAAGACCTGCCGGAGATCAGGGAAGCTTATAAGCAACGCTTATCCTATCTGGATTTCCTACATGTCGAATCCAAGGAAGACGATTGGGATGAGAATGGGTATAACGGCCTGTTGACCTCGGCCCGTCGGGCGGTGAAACGGACCAAAACGAAGACGTACATCCCTGAAGCCTGGGCCAGGGTGCGCCAGGCTTTGCGCGATAAGCAGCAGGCCGGGGAGAAAAAGGTGCTGCGCTCGGATTACCTCAGCCTGGCAAAGGAGCTGGAAAACCCAATGGGCGTGCTGGAGAACTGGCTGGTCAAAACCGGCGTGGTATTCTACCGCAAAGGCCTTTTCCACGATGAGATCATCCTGGACCAGCAGTGGGCCATCGATGCCATTTACACTATTTTTGACCGGCATGCGGGCTTTTACTACAAGGCGCTGCATCAGAACGGTAGTTTTTCGGGCAAAGACCTGGAAGGCATCTGGGCATCGAAAACGGAGCAGGAAGCCGAGCGCGAGCTCTTCGTCCGTTTTATGTTGTCCTGTGAGATGTGCTTTGAAACGACCCGGCGGGAAGAAGAAGACAAATGGCGGAATGTGCCGTTTGCGGAGCGCACCTTCGTGGCGCCCCAACTGAGGCAGGAAAAGGCTCCCAAATCCATTTCGGCTGTATGGGTGGGCCGATCTCCTCTTTATTTGCGTTACGAGCATGCGTTCCTCCATTACGGCGTAATCCAGAGCTTTATTGTCCGTACCCAGTCCCTGGCGGAAATGCAGGATATCTGGAAA
The DNA here is from genome assembly GCA_020636215.1 of Lewinellaceae bacterium. Taxonomy (GTDB): domain Bacteria; phylum Bacteroidota; class Bacteroidia; order Chitinophagales; family Saprospiraceae; genus JACJYE01. The sequence continues at coordinate 1,370 of JACJYG010000011.1, read as the reverse complement.
TACGGCCTTCTGCTCAGAGAGGGCGAGCAGTTGGCCATGGTAGAAGCCCGGGAAAAAGAGATCATGGTGCAGGTGACTGAAAATGGCAAAGAACTTCTGGACAAGATCCGCAACCTCCTGGAATCGCTTCAGGATGAGAAGGGGGTGGAAAGCGTGAGTGTGGATGGGGTAAACTATGTTTTGCTGGAGGAATTGGAAAAATTACCTGCCGGGAATGACAGCATCAAAAACCAGGATGGCGTATGGATTGATGTAGCGCCTTTAGCTATATTCCGGAATAAGGACGAGCGGGCCGTATTTAAAGGCAGTGCAAAGGGGCAATTTGGTTTTGAACTGGAATTGGAGGGGCTTAAAGAAATGCTTACTCTTTTGATCAAAAAGAAGAATTTTTTCCAGATAGAATTACACAAAACTGCCGATGCGGAGAAGAAGTTTTCCATCGAGGAAAACATTCGGGAATTGGAAACAAGAATAGCTCAATGCCGACAGGAAATGGCTGCCATTTCCGCTTCCTTTCCGGAACATGAAAGGCTGTCCTTCTCCCATTTTACAAAAAGCATGGAACCTGCCTCTGGTTCCCTTGGCGAGATAGAAAAGCTGCGGGAGGAAGTGGCGGCGATGGCAAATAAGATGGATGATGGTTTCGGCAAAGTCCTGGCTCAATTGAGTGCGCAGGATATTATCCTGATGGATATTGTCACCTTTTCAGAACAGGCAAAGGAAGGCCTGGCTCAGGTATTTCGCCATGTAAATGAAAATACTTACGCAGAGGCGGATATGGCGAAAATGGCGGAACAGATCACATCGATGATTAACCCCAAACTGGATGGCCTCCCAGAGGAGGTTGCCCAAAGGTGGAAACAGCTTCAGGATGCACAAGTAGAAACGGGGGCAAAAGGAGCGTTTAAGCTCACCATCCCCATAATCCCTACCATTCTCGAATACGAAAAGGAAGTGAGTTGGGATTTGGCTGCCCTGGCCAAACAAATATGGAGCGACCTGAAGGCTGGAAAAGTTTTTCTGAAAAAAACAGGGCCGCTCCATGAATAAGCCTATCCTATCCGAATCTCTGCCTGGCGGCTTCTCCTTTGAAATGGTTTATGTTGAAGGGGGTGCTTTTTCTATGGGCAGTGAAGAAAAGTCCTATTGGCGTGAAGACCCCATCCATCAAGTTAAGCTGAACAGCTTTTATATTGGCAAGTTTCCCGTTACTCAAGCGCTATGGAAGGCTGTAATGAAGGGCAACCCTTCCTTTTTTACCGGTGACACCCGCCCCGTGGAAAGTGTATCCTGGGAAGGTGCCCAGGCTTTTATCCAAAAGCTGAACGAAGGTACCGGCAAAGCCTACCGCCTGCCCACCGAAGCGGAGT
>JACJYG010000010.1 GCA_020636215.1 Lewinellaceae bacterium | reverse complement strand
GAACGCCAACTAGGAAAAATACCGGCAGGAGAACAGGTGGAAATATTGGCCTTGCCGGAATTGCCGGCCGGTTTGTATACGCTATCCCTTAGCGCCGGCCGGGAATTGTTGACAGCGCGGCTGGTAATAGAGTAGGATCAATCGTTTATTTTATTTTGAGAAGTTGGTTTTTTTGTTCTTTTAGTTATCGTATTGTTAAGAAAATTTTAACTGAGTAAATGTAAACATTAAAACAAAAATACTTCAAATGGTTGTCCCAACGGCAGGCGCCAGCCCTGGCTTGGCGGTACAGGGTGAATTTTCTTAACTTGGTGGGTGTAAAAAATAAATATGAAACAAGTAATCATCGTTGCCAAGTCAGACAACAATGTCATCGGTTCGGGAGGGGAACTACCCTGGAGCCTTCCGGCAGACCTGGCTTTTTTTCGGCAACAGATCGAGGGCTGCTACCTGCTCAGCGGCCGCCGGTCATATGAATCTGAGCAGGGAAAGGAAATTTTTCTGGGTAAGGATTTTGTTTTGATCACCCATCAGAAAGGATATAGAGCCAAGGGAGGCAAGATCGCACACTCTATTGAAGCAGGAATAGCCATGGCGCAGAAGGATGGCGCTCAGCGCCTATGCATCCTTGGGGGCGCCGAAATCTACCGGCAGACAATCAATACGGTTGATGAATTGGTCGTAACCGAAGTTCACGCAACCTTGGAAGGAGATGCTTTCTTCCCGGCTATAGATTCAACAATCTGGCAGGAAGCCCAACGGGAGGATCATCAGAAAGATGCTGACAACCCTTATGATTATTCCTTTGTATGGTATCAGAGGCGGGATGGGGTGAATGGTTGATGGTTGAATGGTGTGAATGGCTCACAAGTTGTCCCACTTTTTACCCGGCCGAAGAATGAGGTCGGGCCCACTTCCGACTTCCGACTTCCGACTTCCCACTTCCAGCCTACTCTATCTTCGGCTTGACCACCGTAAAGACCCGGGAGACATTAAACCCGAAATGGATACCGCCATCCAGCCACTTTTCTCTGGTTTCGGCTATAAAGCCTTTTTCGATCATAGAAGTGGAATTCGTAAAGTGCAGTTGGAAAACATGCCCTCCGGTTTCGATGTCAAAGCCAAGGGAGAATGAATTGACGTACTCCGATGCCAGTTGGTCAGGCAGCACATAGATATATTCAGCGTTGATTGCCAAACGTTTGGTCAGTTTGATGCGCCCAGCCGCTGCGACAGCGATGACATCATTGGATTCCGCACTGGTTTTCACCAGGTTTCGGTGTACGACAGTGGGAGAAAGTTGAAGGCTGAAACCCTCGCTGAACTTGCGCCCCAAGATGAGTTGATAAGTATAATAAAGGCGGGAGCTGAAATAGTTCTCGCGGTCTGGGTTGTCCCATTTCAGCGTTTGCACTGCAGCAGTAGCCAGGAAAGCGGCTGTAACCGGCATATTTCGTTTCCCCGAGCTCTGTCGCAAAAATTTATATTTAATAAATGTGTCATATGTTTTTTCAAAATTACTTCGCCCGCCGCCAATGGTCAGCCGGTCTGTAATGCCGAAGTCCAGGCCCAGGCGCATGGTAGCATTGTCCAACCCAAACAACTCATAAGCGCCACGGTTAAGGGTTCCAAAGCGGTGGGATATCTTGAAATCCATCACTCCGGCAGAAGTACTTTCCAGAGAATGTAAATTGATCACCCGATTGGTTTTGAAACTTGCTGTAGCGAAGTTGGTCACTTCTTCTTCATCCCCCAAAAGGGATAAGAGGTCATCCTGCCCCCAGGCAGATAAGGAAACAATGCAAAAAGCTAATACAGTCAACCAAGTTTTCATTTCCTGAGCTGGTTTATTAAAAAAAAATAACAAACGAAACGCTGTTGTAATAAACTACAAAGACGCCAAAAGCTGGCTTTTGACGTCTTTGTAGTCGGCACTTCGCACTCCTATTGTTTTTTCAATTCGGCATAGTCAACATCCACATCGATGCGCACCGTCTTGGCAATTTTCTCCCGGACCACCGAAGGGATTTCGATATTGTAATCCGCAACAGCGGCCTCAAAGCTGGACGTAGCTTTGACTGCACCGCCCTTCACAATGATTTTGCCCGGGGCTTCTATGCTCTTGGTAACACCGTGCATGTCCAGTTCACCTTTGACGGTAACAGGATATTCTCCGTCTTTGCTAAGGTTGAGCTTCTTCATATCCACCACCTGGCCTTTAAAAGTGGCCTTGGGATATTTGTCGCTCTCCATATAGTTCTCATTGAAGTGCTCCTGCATCAGGGCTTTCTCAAACTGAAAAGCCTTAATGAGTATAGCAAATTCTATCTTTCCACTCTCTGTATCCCAAACGCTGGTGGCTTTTGTATTGAGGGCTTCAATCTTTTCCATCGGAGCATCGGAAAAGAAAGATACCTTTCCTTCACGGGTGAAATATTTTTGTGCATTGGCAGCAGAAGCTGCCAGGATGGCTATAACAGCCAGAAACAAGGTCTTTTTCATAATTATCTAGTTGTTTTACAATGGTTCTTAATGCTATATGAATTGAATACTTAAACTACGGTGCGATTCCCTTTTGTACCCTCCCCGCAGGTTTAGGGCGGTTTTGATGGCTCCTGTGCGGGCGTGAATGCAGAAAACTCAACCATTCTAAACCTTATCCCATGCTTGACTACTACGTTCTAAACCCTCTAAACCATCTTACCGTCGCGCCCTAAACAACAACACAACGGACGAGGACAACGTCCATCAGCATTCCGGTGCACACTCCCTTTAGGGTAAGTTGTTCTCCTTCTTTAAAATCTTTTCTGGGCTGTTCGGTCAGATTGTCGAGCTGGCAGATCACGCCGAACATTTCGCTGCCGCTATCCAGGGTGATACTAATATTCCCATCATCCCCCGTACTGACTTCCTTGACCGTACCACTGACCTGGACTACTTTATCCAGGTATTTTTCATTGGCGGCATTTTCGTCGCTTTCGAAGGCAGTGAACAATTCAGGGGCAGTCAGTGTGATATCCGCCTTAGCGCTGTTCATATCCTGGAATGGCTTGTTGTAGATAAAATAACCTACACCCGCCCCCAGGGCAACCAGTAAAACTAAAGCCAACAAATACTTTTTCATATAATTATGTTTTCTATATCTTGCCAAAAAGAACGGCTAGGGGGCATTAGTTATTGGGCGCCCCGTCATCGATCCATTGTTCGATCCGGGCAATCAGGCAATCCCCCAATTGAGGAGCGCTCTGTGGCATCGGCGAATAGCCCGCCTGATGTTTAACGGCTCCCAGAAGGCGGCCACTATCGGCAAAGCCCTTTAGGTTATCATAGCCTTCGAGAACGACATTGCCGAGGCTAGCCGCGGCACTATGGCATTGAAGGCAGTTATTCTGAATAATTGGAGCGACAATACCACTGTAAGTCACATTATCCGTATTGCATTCCTGTATAGGGTACAGTTCTTCCTCCACATCATAATAACAACCATTAACTACCAGCAAAACCAAAGAAAGCAATACTGCGAAAAAAGCAAATCTCTTCATTTCAGGGTTCAATTTGTTGTCCAAAATTTAGTTATTGGGGGCTCCGGCGTCAATCCAGGCCTTGATCTTGTCAACGGTGCATTGGGGTAAAGGGTTCACCGCTCCCAAGGGCATCCTTACAAAACCACTTTGCCAGGAAATAGCCCCATACATACGGCCACTGTTGGCAATTGCCGCCACATTGGCGTGCGTATCCAGCAAAATGCCGCCCGAAGGGGTATTGCCACTGTGGCATCCCCGGCAATTATTCTGAAGGACGGGCTGAATATCTTGTACGTAACTTACATTCTCTGTGTTACACAAACCAGCATCCGGATCGCAGGTTTCGTTCTTGGCGCCCTGCAATATCCACTTATTGATCAGGCTGATCTGGCTGGAAGAAAGGGCCTGGTTGGGGGCCGGGGGCATGCGGTCCTCAGGGTCATTATCCGTAATCATCCTGTATAGTTTGCTTCCACCGGGGTTGAATGCCTTCACTTCGCCAGTTTCCATTACCTTGGCATAGGTGGTCAGAATGACGCCTTCCTCATGTGTGATTTCATCATGACAGCCACTCAATGCGCAGTTCGACCGTAGAATGGGAAGGATATCCCATTCAAAATAGACTACGTCAGGATCGCAGGGAGTACCCATATTAGTCGTATCCGTTCCTGTTGTATCCGGATTATTATTTCCCGTAGTATCTATCGGGGTAATGTCTTCGTCCATCCCCATAGGAGCATGTTCACAGGAGAATAAACTCAGAGCCAGGCCAAGGCCAAAAACTAAAACCGGTAACCAGAAAGTGCTTCGCTGCATATTACTTTTAGATTGTAGGCCAAAAATAGTGGCCCGGAGCCCAGGGAGCAAACTGGAGTTGCTGAACGGGAATTATCCGATGCTGAACGGGAAAAGAAAATTTCTGCCCCGGATTTTGGGCAAGGACCAATTCAATGCCTATTTTGGTTGGGTTAATGCTGACGAAAATACAAACCATGATCAAATTATCAGAAATACCTACCACTCCTCCTCCGCACATCGATGAGGAAAAGATCAAAGACGAAACCAAACGCCTGGTGGACCGCCTGGGGAAATTGCAGCAGGTGATGTACGCCGAACGCAAGCATAGCGCCCTGATTATTCTGCAGGGCATGGACGGCTCCGGAAAGGATGGCGCCGCCAAACAGGTATTCGAGCAGTGCCATCATTACGGGGTGCAGGTCTACAGCTTCAAAAAACCTTCAGAAGAAGAATTTGCCCATGATTTTCTTTGGCGGGTCCACAAACAAGCGCCACAGAAAGGTATGATACAGCTGTTCAACCGCTCCCATTACGAAGATATCCTCATTCAGTGGGTGCACGGCTGGATCGATGATCAAAGGGCCGAGCAACGGATGAAGGCCATCAACGCTTTCGAAGAATTGCTCACCTTCGACAACAATACGCTTGTTTTTAAATTCTACCTGCACATCTCCTACGAGCAGCAGGCCAAAGAACTGCAGGAGCGCATTGATGAGCCCGACAAACATTGGAAACACAACCCTGGTGACTGGAAAGAACGGGAACATTGGGCCGATTATATGCGTTGCTATGAATACGCATTTAACCATAGCAGCATTCCCTGGACTATTGTGCCGGTGGACAAACGTTGGTACCGGGACTATATCATAGCCAAAACCCTGGTGGAGAGGTTGGAAAAACTCCAGATGGAATATCCTCCGCTGCCCGTAGAATGAGGTTAAAACTTATTGGTTAACTAACAACAGGCAACAATACAATTATGGCAGACCTGGATAAAGTCAGGATCGATAAATGGCTGTGGAGTGTCCGCATTTTCAAATCGCGGACCGTGGCCACCGATGAAGTGAAGAGCGGAAAGGTGAAAATTGATGGAAACCCGGTGAAAGCCTCCTACTTACTGCAAAGGGGAGAGCTACTCGAAGTGCGCAAAAACGGGTTTAACTTTCAGTATAAAGTAGTCGATTTAATTGAAAAACGCGTAGGCGCCCCGCTCGCCCAAAAATGTTACGAGGACCTGACCCCGCAAGAAGAACTCAACAAGTACAACGCCTGGTTTGCCGGCAAGGCCGCCGCCGAACAAAGAGAAAAAGGCGCCGGACGCCCCACCAAAAAGGAACGCCGTAATATTGACCAGTTCAAGAAGGGGCTTTATTGAAGCGTATCCCACTACCCCGGTTTCTAGCCCGAGATTCGGAAGAAAATATTTACCGTTCATTCTTTTTAACTAAAATTTCAAGAAAATAAAGAATGAGTAAAATATTTTTTTAGAAAATACGAATAATGAAACAATCTCCAAAGAATCTTCTTTCATTATGGCTTAACCCAATATCTTTGTAGGAGAATTTTCAAACACTCAAACAAGGACTAGTTATGAAGAAATGCTTACTCTCCATTTTTGCCGTTGTTCTGGCGCTCGGCCTTTACGCCCAACCGGCCAACGACAATTGTGCGGATGCCGAAGCTGTGAATATTGGCACGACAAGCTTTAGCACCATCGGCGCCAACACCGATGGCCCGGCTCACCCCAACAACTGCACCTCAACCGGCAGTACTCCGGATTCCACCTATGCCGACATCTGGTATACTTTTACACCCGATTTTACGGGCATTGCCAAATGGAGCCTCTGCGGAACCGCCGATTTTGACACCAAGATCGTCGTATACACCCCTGGTAGCGCCTGTCCACCGGCAGACGAAGATTTATTAGCCTGCAGCGAAGACGGCAGCAGCGCCTGTGGCGTTACCTCAGAAGTAACCTTCGATGTGACGGCGGGTGAAACCTACCTGTTGCGTTTAGGCGGATATGGCGACGGCAGCCCGGGGGAATCCGGTTCCGGGACCTTCACCATTGAAGAGGTCATCTCCACCATTCCCAATGATTTTTGTCAAAATGCCGAGCCCATCGGCCTGGTGGAAGATTATTCATTTTCCACTATTGGAGCCATCACCGATGGCCCCGACCATCCCAACAACCCCTGTTTCGGCTTCGGCAGCATTACTGCCGATGCGGATATCTGGTATTCCTTTACTCCTGATTTCAGCGGTTTTGTAGAATGGTCAACCTGCAATACGGCCTCTTTAGACAGCCGCCTGGCTGTATACGGGCCCAACGCTTCCTGCCCGGTAACCGATGCGGACCTTTATTCCTGCAACGATGACGGGCAGGGATGTATGGGTTATACCTCGCTGCTCAATTTTGAGGTAGAGGCCGGCAACACCTACCTGCTGCGCCTGGGTGGTTACTCTGGCGAACAAGGGCAAGGCACCTTTAGCCTCAGGGAGATCGTTCCACCGGTTCCACCGGCAAATGATTTGTGCTCGGCAACAGAATCTGCCTACGTTATTTCATTTGAGCAAGCTGACCTCTTAGAAGTTTTCTTCGAAGGGACCACGGTCAACGGCACTTTTGATGATGAAACCTTCCTGTACCCCGAATGCCTGACTAACCAGAATGGCGGGGAATTTTCCGACGTATGGTATTCGTTCAATACTCTTGGAAATACCGAACTGGAATTGCGGCTCGCCGCAACTACTACTGGCTCCATTTTCTATGCTGACCTATATCTGAATTGTACAGAACAAGCGGATACTATCCTTTATCCGGGTAGTTGCGTGGCCACAACTGCCGATGAGACATTCGTCACCACCACCATTACCGGCCTACCGGCTGATTCAACCGAAATGCTGGTTCACATCACGACACGCCTGACCTCCGACCCTCCTGGTGAATTTTTCTTCCAGATCGTAGGGAGCATCTTTGTGGACGCCAAGGAAATAAACCGGGTGGAACGCTTATCCGTCTTTCCCAACCCTACCAACGGAGGGCTTACCACTTCCTTCTCTTTGCTGGAAGCCGCAGCAGTGAACACGACGATTTATAACATCCTGGGTGAAGCCGTTAACAGTCGGCAATACGGCTTGCTGCCGGCAGGGGCTCAAACCCTAACGACCGATGTAACTACCTTACCTTCAGGGGTTTATTTACTGAAGCTGGAAGCTGGAGGCAGCGCCCGCTCGGTGAAGTTTATTAAACGATGATTTACAAGAGGGTTGAGAGGGTTGAGAAAGTTTAGAGCCCTTGGACGCCACTGTATGAGGTTGAGTTTTAGCCCTTGGATTATCTCAACCCTCTCAACCTCCTCAACCTCCTCAACTTCCTCAACTTCTAAGCTTCCCTCACACCTCCAGCAAATGCCAGTTGCGTGAATGGAGGTACCACATGATCAGGGCCAGCATGACCATCCAATAAAAGATCTCGGCTGCCCAGGCCCATAGTAGGCCTCCATTGGTATGGTTCACTTCCACATAAATGTATACCAGGTAGAACAGGGCGCAAAAAGCCTGCATCAGCAGGCCGTAGAAAGTTGCTCCCGTGCCGGCCATGCCATTAAAGTATACCCCTCCAACAGAAAAAAGAGCCAGAATAAGCGCCAGGACGTAAAAGATCGGCTGGGCATCCGATATGAGGGTCATGTCCTCCGACCCGAGCAGCGGGTATAAAATTTGTTGAGGAAACAATACGACTGGCAAGGTTAGCAGCATCGTGCTAAAAAAACTAACCTTGGCCGTTTTCCAGATAATAGGGATCACCGCCTGCCGTTTGCGCTGCCCGATAAAGTTGCTCACCATGGTATTCACCCCGGAAGCAAAACCCCAGGTGGGGATGGATAACACGAGATACACTATACGGACCAGGTTGGTGATGGCCAATTCATGTTCTCCGAGGTTCTCCACGATACCAAAGAACACGAACCAACTGCCCAGCCCCACGAAAGCCTGTGCTACGATGGGCGCCGACAGGCTGTATTGCTGCCGGATCAGCTTCAGGTCCACCCGGGGCAATTTGAAAATATGATAAGCTCTGGCTTTCCGGTCAAAAGCGATGTAGACAACAAAGACAATAAACGCTACTATTTCAGCAATGGTGCTGGCCAGGCCCGCGCCGGCAATCCCCATGGCCGGAAGCCCCCATTTCCCAAAGATCAGCGCATAATCGAGTGCTATGTTCACGATACCCAGGATGATGGTGTCCACCACAATGAAGCTTGTCCGGGCCACCCCCGTATATAATGCGATGATGGATACACCGATATAGCTGAAAAAAATGCCCCAGGAACGGGTCGACAAGTATTCCAGGCTTTTGGCGTAAACAATAGGTGAGTCTACGATCAGCTTGAAAAAATAAGCACAACCATATTCCATAAAAAGGAACATGGCCAAGGCCAGGCCGGCTTCGAAGTAGATCATAGAATAGAAAGTCCGCCCCACTTCTGTGAGGTTCCCCTCCCCTGCCCTGCGCGCAATCATGATCTGGCCGCCACGGGAAAAACCGTAACCAATGGCGGCAATAACCAGATAAAATATCCCGACAAAGCCGATGGAGGCGAAATCTTCCTGGCTCAGGTGATAAAGAAACACACTGTCACTCAGGGCGATGACGTTCTGAGCAGCGCTGCCCAGCATGATGGGTGCGGAAATAGCCAGTATTTGCCGGTATGTCGTCTTCAGGCGCATGCGTGCACAAATGTAGGCAGTAGCATAGGTTCGCCCAACAACAATCCTGCAATTTTAACCTCTCCATTGCCAAAAAACAAGCTGTGGTTTAGCACTTTCTACAAATATTTTATTTGTCCGGTGTCAAAATTTTCCACCCCATTTGGAAATTTATGGGTATAAATCCGATATTTCCTGCGATCTATGCAATGCTGATGCTCCTTTTTGCTTCCTGCAGTGGAGACAAGCCTGCTACCAAAGAAAAACGGAATGTGAAATGTACGAAAAAATGACGCTCGCGGCACCCACCGCCCAAAAGAAGCCTAAAGAACTGTCCATCCACGGGGATACCCGCATCGACAACTACTACTGGCTCAACGAACGGGAAAACCCGGAGGTGATCGCCTATCTGGAAGCTGAAAACGCCTATACGGAGGCCTTGCTGTCCCACACCAAAGGGTTCCAGGAAAAGCTCTATCAGGAGATCACCGCCCGCCTGCAGCCGGACGAGGCCTCCGTCCCCTTCAAGGATAATGGGTATTTTTATATTACCCGCTTTGAAAAAGGGAAGGAGTATCCCATCTACTCCCGAAAAAAAGGAAGCCTGGAAGCCGAGGAAGAAATCATGCTCGACGTCAACGAACTGGCCAAAGGGTACAGTTATTTTAACGTAGGTGGGCAGAGCGTAAGCCCCAACAACACCATACTGGCCTATGGAGAAGACACCCTCAGCCGGCGCATTTACACCCTGCGGTTCAAAAACCTGGAAACGGGCGCATTGTTACCCGATGAGATCCCCGGCACCACCGGAAACGCCGTTTGGGCCAATGATGGCCAAACTGTTTTTTACGTCGCCAAAGACCCCGTCACCCTGCGCAGCTTTAAGGTGATGCGGCACAAACTGGGAACGCCATCTAAGGAAGACGAAACCGTTTTCCGGGAGGACGACGCCACCTTCTCCGCTTTTGCTTACAAGTCCAAATCCCATAAATACATCATCATCACCTCCCATTCCACCCTCAGCCAGGAATACCGCGTTTTGAATGCCGATACACCGGAAGGGGAATTCCGGATCATTCAGCCCCGCGAACGCGGCCTGGAGTACAGCATCGCCCATTTCGATGATAAGTTTTTCATCCGCACCAACCTCGATGCCCGCAATTTCCGGCTGATGGTGGCCAATGAGCTCAACACCACTAAAGAAAATTGGAAGGAGGCTATCCCTCACCGGGAAGATGTCTTGCTGGAAGATATGGATGTTTTCAGAGACTACCTGGTGCTCTCGGAGCGCAAAAACGGTATTACCCAGCTACGGATACTTCCCTGGAAAGGCCCCGAACATTACATCGACTTTGGAGAAGAGGCCTACCTGGCCTATACCACCACCAACCTGGAATACGATACCGACTTACTACGCATCGGGTACACTTCTTTGACCACCCCGAATACGGTTTACGATTACGATATGGCCACCCGGCAACTGAAGATGCTGAAGCAAGAAAAAGTGCTGGGCGATTTCGATCATAATAATTATCATTCCGAACGGATCTACGCTCCCACGCGGGATGGGGAGAAAGTGCCGGTTTCTCTGGTTTATAGAAAAGGTTTTCAAAGAAATGGCAGCCATCCCCTGCTATTATACGCCTATGGCTCTTACGGCGCCAGTATGGAGCCTTTTTTCAGCTCCGTGCGCCTCAGCCTGCTCGACCGGGGCTTTGTTTTCGCCATCGCCCATGTCCGGGGCGGAGAAGAAATGGGGCGCTACTGGTACGAGGACGGCAAGGTGCTGAAAAAGAAAAACACCTTCACCGATTTCATCGATTGCGCGGAATTTCTCTTACGCGAAAAATACAGCCGCCAGGAAAAACTATTCGCCATGGGCGGCAGCGCAGGGGGCCTGCTGATGGGGGCTGTGGCCAATATGCGCCCCGATTTATGGAGAGGCATCATAGCCGCTGTGCCTTTCGTGGACGTAGTCACGACGATGCTCGATGAAACCATCCCGCTGACCACCGGAGAATTCGACGAGTGGGGCAACCCAAAGATTCGGGAGCACTACGATTACATCAAATCCTATTCTCCTTATGACAATGTAGAAGCCAAGGGCTACCCGCCCATGCTGGTCACCACGGGCCTGCACGACTCTCAGGTGCAATACTGGGAGCCGGCCAAATGGGTCGCCAAATTGCGGGAGATGAAAACCGATAAAAACCCCTTACTCCTGCACACCAATATGGATGCCGGCCATGGCGGCGCCTCCGGCCGCTACCAGCGCTACCGCGAAACCGCCCTGGAATATGCGTTTATGCTGGATCTGGTGGGGATCAATGAGGCTCCTGAGGAGCATAAGGAGTAAAGCTTGGAATGAATGGCTGCATGGTTAAATGGCTGGGCTCAGGAGCCGCTGACATTCGATCCCGGCCTCCTATCGTTAGCACGGGATTTCGCTACGCTCAACGTGCTGTAGTGCCGAACTGAGACGTGACAGGATGCTCGGTAATACCCGTAACGCGCAAATTTATTTGCGACGTTAAAATCCAAGAAAAGGAAAATCAGTGCTTTATATTTTTAGCCTCTCAAATAAATGGGATAAACTAACTAACGCCGCACCACCAACTTACCGACAGCAACCCCACCCTCTGAAACCACCTTCACCCAATACACCCCTTCCGGCAATGCCGCGGTGGGCACACCTAATTCCTCCCCCTCCCACTGCCGGGCCAACACCAACTGGCCGGCGAGGTTGTACAGTTCCAGCTGTTTCAACCCCAGGCTGTTGAGGCGAATCGTCGCCATTTCCCGGGCCGGGTTGGGGAATAGCTCTATCTGAAGGCTGTTACCGGCCTCCCGGCTAGGCGAAGTGCTATCCAGGAAAAGATTGGTCTGATAAGCTGTTAAACCGCCGCGTTCATTGCCGACGATCATCTCCAGTTTGCCGTCGTTGTCGATATCGGCAACGGCCGGGCGGGTGCGGCGCCCTGTTTTTATCCCGCCCATTTTATCGGTGACCAGGTGAAACGTTCCCGTGATGTTTCCTTCAATATTGTTATAAAACTCCAGTTGGCCCGCTTCCGTACCGGTAACCAATACATACGTCCCTTCCTGGTCCAGTATGATAGGGGAACTATAACCGGTAATTGCGCCGGGTACGGCCGTGTTGATATTACCCAGGGCAAAGACATTGGGCGCCTGGTCTGAACTCGGCAGGAACATAGGCTCAGAAGGGGTGCCGACGTTCTGGAAATAGTTGATATTGCCGGTGCGTTCCCCGACCAACAAGTCTGGCAGCCCGTCCCGGTTGAGGTCAACGATATAGGGCGCACTGAGGGCGCCAATGAAAATATCCATGTAATTGTACTGCCAGGCGCCAAAGGCCATGGGGTTGCCGGGCCCGGCGGTGTTTTCGGCGTAGAAGAGCCGGCCCAGGGTTTCGCCCACCAGAATATCCAGGTCGCCGTCATTATCGAGGTCGCCAAAAGCGGGTACAAAGGAATAATAATCGTCGAAAACATCCAGGTTGAGGAAATTCTCGTCCACCAGTTCAAAAGCAGGGCTGGAGGCAGTGCCGATGTTCTCGAAGAGCAGCAGGCGGGAATCGCGCTCCCCAAATTGCTGATAATAACCTCCATTGCCCACCACCAGGTCAAGCAGCCCATCTGCATTGTAATCTACAAAAGCTGGATTAGCGGCGGTGCCGAAGTCGAGCATATCATTTACCAGCAGGTCCTGCCGACGATACTCAAAGGCCGGTTCTTCAGTAGTATTGACGTTTTCATAATACCACAGCACATCGTAATTTTCCGAGATATTGGAGGCATTGGGCGCCGCCAGCAGATCCTTTTTCCCATCATTATTTACGTCCAGATAAAAAGCTACGGGGAAAACAGGAAGGTCCACTGGTACATCATAGCTGGGGAAGGTAGGATCCTGATCCACGATCCAGGCCTGCTCGCAATCGCCGCCATTAATCAGAAAATTGAGGGAGTTGAAAGAAATATCGCCCAGTATCAGTTCTTTGTCGCCGTCGTTATCGGCATCAAAGGTTAAAAAAGTGGAGCCGGGATGGCGCTCCACCACGATCTCATTCTGAAAATTGAAACAATCCCCGGGAGCCGAGGCCAATCCGATTTCAATGTTGATGCCACTTTCAAAAATACCGCCCCAGCAATCCTCCACCAGTTCATAGATCAGGCTGTCGCGGCCATAGCCGTCCTCCACCGACTGATTCTGGTAATATTCGATATACCCGCCCGAGGGGTTGAAGGTGAGAATGTCCAGGTCGCCATCACAGTCCATGTCGTCGAATGCGGGGTAGTCTACATTACTGACGTACACCTGGGTCCTGGCGCCATTGTAAAGCGTAAATTCCAGCACATTATCCGGATTGGAAAACGGGACCTGCTCGAAAGTGATCCGGTTATCCTGATAATAGCCCCGAAAGACGATAATCCCCTGGAAGGGGGAATAAGCCGCCGCCTGCGCAAAGAGGTCCATTATCCCATCGCCGTTATAATCGCGCAGCTCTACCCAATCTACTAAACCCACCGGAAATTGTTTTTCATAGGAAGGCGCATAGGTATAGCTCACCTGGCCCGGCGTTCCGGTATTGAGAAAGGTAAGCTGGACATTACCGGTCCGGTCGAAGATATACAAGTCCAATCGGCCATCGTTATTGAGGTCAACGGCATTGAGCTGGGGATTATTCAGGCCGCCGGCCAGGGGAAAGGCCAGCTGCCGGCCGCCTACCTGAAAGGGGATATCAATGGGAAAGTAGTCCTGGGCTGAAACAAAAAAGGCTGTCCAGGCAGACAGCCAGATTATGGTGATGGCTCTTTTCATGTCCTGATTTTGTGAATTATTGATTTCTTCGTTAATTGTGCTTTCCTTATTTCCGGGGCTCTCGGCTTGATCCAAAATTATAAAAAGGCAGAATGAAAAACGCTTACCTTTTTACTTTTCTCCTCTTTTGTTGCGCAAATGCCAAATCCTTCGCCCAAGTTGATTCCTCGGCCATTCCGCCGGCGCCGCTCGCGCTAATCGATACGGTTAAGGTGCTCCACTACCAGCTGCGCGTAAACGGCGAACAACTCGTCTTCTCTGCTGAAACACCGGACGGGCTGGCCCTCCTGCAACTCAACGGGGAGCCGCTGGAATTATCCTTTCAGGGCGGCCAGGCGGCCATCCCGGCAGATGCCGATGCGAAAGGTAAACTTTTGCTGATCCGTAATAGCGAAAAAGCCTACAAGTTATACCATATTGCCCAGCTTAAGGATGGAAGCTACCGCCTGCGGCACATTCCGATGTGGCTGTCCATCGTCCCTCCCTTGGTGGCTATTTTGCTGGCGTTGATCTTCCGGGAGGTCATAGTTTCTCTGTTTATTGGGGTCTGGGCCGGTGCTTTTATCGCCGGCGGCCTGCGCATAGAATCGATCTATTACTTCCTGCTCAGTTTCCTGGAAGTCGTGCAGGAGTATGTGATCGATGCCCTTGCGAACACCGGGCACCTCTCTATCATGGTGTTTTCGCTGCTGATCGGCGGCATGGTGGCCATCATCTCCCGAAACGGGGGCATGGCCGGGGTGGTGGAAATTTTCTCCCGCTACGCCCGTTCTCCCCGCAGTGCTCAGTTCATTACCTGGTTTTTGGGGGTCGCGATCTTTTTTGACGATTACGCCAATACCCTCATCGTGGGCAATACCATGCGCAAGGTGACCGACCAGTATCGGGTGTCGAGAGAAAAGCTGGCCTATATCGTCGACAGTACCGCCGCTCCGGTAGCCGCCGTGGCCTTTATCACCACCTGGATCGGGGCCGAATTGGGCTACATTGATGATGGCATCAGCCAATTGCATGGCTTTGACGCCGATATGACGCCCTACGCCATTTTCATTGCTTCCCTGAAATATTCCTACTACCCTGCCCTGACCCTGGCATTCATGTTGATGCTGATCTTCCTGAAGCGCGACTTTGGAGGTATGTACCATGCCGAGATCCGCGCCAGGAATACCGGAGAAGTTTCCCGCAAGCGCAGCGAAACCGAGGAAAGCGACCTGGAAGACCTGGAACCGGTCAAGGGAGCGCCGTTGAATTGGTACAATGCCGTGATCCCTGTCGCCATGGTTATCCTGGTCACTATTTTCGGGCTGGTAGATACGGGCATGGCGGCAAGCTATTCCGAAATGCTGGGCGCCAATATCACCGTTGCTTCTCAGGGATGGGGCGACATCTGGCACGCGCTGGGGGCCTTGCTAGGGGAAAACAGCTCCTTTTTCATGAAAGTAGGAAAGCTGATCGGCAATTCCGATTCTTATACGGCTCTGCTTTGGGCCAGCCTTTCCGGAGTGGCCGCTGCCGTATTTCTGACCATCGGGGGGCGGATCATGGCCCTATCCGATACGGTTTCCACTTTGATCACTGGTTTCAAGGCCATGCTGCCTGCCCTGCTCATCCTGACGATGGCCTGGTCGCTGGCGGCTACCACAGAAGCCTTGCACACTGCTACTTTTCTGACTACAGCGCTACAGGACAGTGTCAACCCTTTCCTCATGCCCGTCATTATTTTTATACTGGCGGCGCTGATCTCTTTTTCTACCGGCTCCAGTTGGAGCACCATGGCGATCCTCTACCCTATTGCCATACCAACTACCTGGGCCATTTGTGTTGCGCAGGGGCTGGAACATGACATCAGCCTGGAAATACTGCTCAATGTAATTGCCGTCACGCTGGCTGCCTCCGTACTCGGCGACCACTGTTCCCCTATATCCGATACCACCATTCTCAGTTCGCTGGCCTCCGATTGCAACCATATCGACCACGTTCGGACCCAAATGCCTTATGCCCTTACGGTCGGCGCCGTGAGTATGACAGCCGGTGGATTGGCCACCTTATTGGGCGGTGGCTGGGCCATTAGCGGTATGCTATTGTTGGCCAGCCTGGGCGTTTTGTTCCTGATCGTGCGGAAAGTCGGCAAGCCTGTTCAGTAAGTAAGCAATAACGGAAAAGCAAATCTAAACCCTACTAAACCGCTCTCACCCTTCTAAACCTTTGGTAAACAGGAGCAATAATAAATGACAAAACACGCAACTATGAAAAAAATAATCATTCTTCTTTTAATCACCTGGATTGCAAACCTGGCCTTCGCTACGGAAGGCATGTGGCTACCCTTACTGCTCAAACAACTCAACGAAGCCGAGATGCAGAGCATGGGGATGAAGATGAGCGCAGAAGATATCTATAGCGTCAACCGGGGCAGCCTGAAAGACGCCATCGTTCAGTTTGGCGGCGGTTGCACCGGAGAAGTGATCTCCAGCCAGGGACTGATACTGACCAACCACCACTGCGGATTCGGGCAGATACAGTCCCATTCTTCGCTGGAAAACAATTATCTGCAGGATGGCTTCTGGGCGATGTCCCGCGCCGAGGAATTGCCCAATCCCGGCCTGACGGTCACCTTCATCGTCCGCATCGAAGATGTAACGGAGCAGGTGCTGGAAATGGTTACGCCGGAAATGCACTACAAAGAGCGGCAGGCCTGGGTGGCCCGCAATACCGAAAAGGTGAAACAGGCAGCGGCCCGGGAAGCTTATCAGGATGTGATGATCCGTCCTTTCTTCGAAGGCAACCAGTATTTCCTGTTCGTTACGGAAACCTATCGGGATATCCGCCTGGTGGGGGCGCCGCCTTCTTCCATCGGCAAGTTCGGCGCTGATACGGACAACTGGGTTTGGCCGCGGCACACCGGAGATTTCTCCCTATTCCGCATCTATGCCGGCCCGGATAACAAACCGGCAGATTATGCCCCGGACAATGTGCCTTACCAACCCCGGCATTTCCTGCCCGTCTCCATGGATGGCATCTCCGAAGGCGATTTCACTCTGGTTTTTGGGTTCCCCGGCCGCACGGAAGAATACCTGCCCTCCCCGGCCATCGACCAGCGGGTTAATGTGATCAACCCCATCCGCATCGGCATTCGCGACCGGGCCCTGAATATCATCAATGAGGCCATGCGCAAAGACCCGAAAGTGCGTATCCAGTATGCTTCCAAACAATCCCGCATTGCCAATGCCTGGAAGAAATGGATCGGAGAAAGCCAGGGCGTGAAAGCCACCGATGGCGTCGGCCGAAAGAAAGAATATGAAAAAGAATTCCAAAAGCGGGTCGACGCCAATCCGGAATGGAAGGAACTATACGGCAACTTACTGCCCCAATTCGAAAAGCTGTACGCCGAACTGGAGCCCTATGCCAAAAGCCGGGACTATATCGGCGAGATCGCCGGGCGCAACATCGAACTGTTCGGCCTGGCCAACACCCTGCATGGCGTGGTGAAACAATACGATGCCAATGGCAGCGCCGCCCTGGAAAGCCGTATGGAACGCATTCAGGGCTACCTGGACGGTTTTTTCAAAGACTACCAGCCTGACATCGACCGGCAGGTATTCGCCGCACTGATGGAGGTGTACTTCAATGAAGTCAATCCGGACCACCAGTCGGATTTCGCCATCACCCAATTCGTCGATGCCCAAAAAGACCCGGCAGAACTGGCGCAGATCGTCTTTGCCAAGACGAATCTGGTCAAACCCGAGATCCTGCGCCAGGCTATTGCCGCCGGCCCCGATGCCTTTGTCAAACTGTTGAAAGAAGACTATGCCTATGTACTGGCCCGCAGGATTTCCGAGATCAACGAGGAAAAAGTACTCGAAGCATACAACCGGATACAGGATGAAATTGACCTGCTCCAGCAACAATACATGAAAGCGCAAATGGAGGTATTCCCGGAAAAGCGTTTTTACCCGGACGCCAACAGCACCCTACGAGTCACCTACGGCAATGTGGCCGGTTATCAGCCCCGTGATGCAGTGGAATACGAACCACAAACCTACCTGGAAGGGGTAATGGAAAAATACGTACCTGGTGATTATGAATTTGACGTACCCGAAAAACTGCGGCAACTATACCACAAAAAGGATTACGGCCCCTACGGCGAGGACGGGAAACTGCCCATCTGCTTCATCGGCACTAACCATACTACAGGTGGCAACTCCGGCAGCCCCGCCATTGACGCTTACGGCAATTTGATCGGGCTGAATTTCGACCGCGTATGGGAAGGTACGATGAGCGACATCAACTACGATGCCTCTATATGCAGGAATATCATGGTTGACATCCGGTATATCCTCTTTATCATCGATAAATACGCCGGCGCCGGCCATTTGGTGGAGGAGATGCAATTGGCGCACCCGAAGGGATAAGTTCCTGAAAGCTTTAATACAAGTATTTTTGTAACTATTCAGGAGGTCTTCCGGGACGGCATTTTCGGCGCCCCAAGGAGAGCACCTAGATAGTTACGCATTTTTTGTATATATTTTTTGCAGCTTAAAAAGAATACCTTAATTTTAAAACTGGAGGGGTGCTCTGAACAGCCTCCCCCTCTAGTTGACATTTACACGGGAATCAAAATTGGAGCTTTCCCGGGTCGAAAACCATGAAAACAAAAGATAATGAACACCTACCAACTCCAGGTACTACTTGAAGAGCTGAAGGCGCTTATCGCCACCAATAATATGGGGGAAGCGATCAAAGAATTAAAAAACGCCCTGCCCAGCCACTCTGAAAAGTACAACGTACTCATTCAACTCAGCGAGCAATTCCATAAGTTGAAGTTGCAGGAAATCCAAAACACGCTGAATCCAGACCTGCTACAAATCCGGCAGTCCGCCCTAACTGCCAACTTGCTCACCTTGATTGACATTCTTGATGAAAAGGACTTTGCATACCTTAATGAAGAAAGCAACCCAAAGGGAAAGTTCGGAAGCGTTTTGTATGCGATCCCATCGAAGATGGAAGTACAAGCGGAGCGCCTTTGTACAGTGCGCCTTGCTTTCGACAGGTCGATACTCCTGGAGGACTTCACTAACGGGGAAGATACCCACATCCGGTCGCTGCGCCGCATAGATGAACGGATAGAAGTGGAATTGGTCGACCCGAATTCAGACCGTGCTTTTGAGATCCGGACCATTTCATCGGCCATACAAAAGGTTGAAAAGGATGATTATACCGAATGGTTATTCTTTCTCAAACCTTTGAAAGAGGGACGTTTTCCATTGTTTTTAAAAGTTTCCATAATTACGATCGAAGAAGGGGAAAAGATCCGCAAAGAGCTGGTCCTGCAGGAAGAGATTGAGGTCGTAACTCAATTGATGGAGGAAGTAAGCATGGGCCTTCCCCTCCGTCATTCCGGTTTTGTATTTACGCTGGGATTACCCACCATCATGGAACCTCTGGGGCAAGAAGAGGCGCCCGTATCAACGGAAGAGGCCATGGTTCAACAGTCTCTTTGGAAAGGCATCAGCCAGTTCGTCACCTCCAAAGTGGCGATAATTGCTGCCTCAGTGGCAATCATTACGACGGCATCAATTGGTTTGTTACAAAACACTGAATTGTTCAATAGTAGCAGCCCGGTGGATGCCGCGGCGGCGGGGATTTCCGATGCCCCGCCTTATGCAAAATTAGTAGTTAACAGGCCTTTCCATTCCATTCAACAAGACGCGGAAGAATTGATCATTGAAGACCCCAGTCAACCTGCTCTGTTGAAGCTCCGGTCGGGCGCCCAATTGAAAGTTCCCGCCAATTCATTTATCAATAGTGATGGCGGCCTGGCGGCCGGCCCCGTAAAGATCCGGTTTCAGGAATTTCATGAGGCCAAGGAGATCATTTCATCCGGAATTCCAATGAAGGTGCGGCAGGAAGATGGTGGTGAGGAATGGATGCAGACAGCCGGAATGTTTAAGATTGAAGGTTACCAGGACAATGAACCAGTAGCATTAGCCGAAGGCAAAACGATAGAAGTGGAATTTCGATCCAGAGTAGACGGAGATTACGATTTCTGGTTTTTTGACGAAGGGCAAGGGAACTGGATTAACAAGGGGCCTTCCGGCGCCCCTCAAAAAGAAGAGCTTCCTCCGGAAATCATTGAAGAACAGCAAAAGGAATTGGAAAAACTTACGCCACGCCCGCCAGTCCAGCCCAAAGCCACACCGGAACAGGATAAATTGTTATTCCAGGACCTGGATCTAAGACAGTGCCCCGAACTGGCGGGCGATAAGCCTCCGGTGCTCACCTATGCCGGTGAGGATCAAAAACTGGACCCCAGAAACAATAAGTGGATCGCCAAACCTGGCCTTTGGAGGAAAAAGGAGCTGAAGCCCACCAATAAACCCGGTATCTATCAGTTGACGCTTATTGGCGATTCCCTTTACAGTATTCCGGTAAAGACTGCCTTGGCTGGAAAAAACCTTGCCCAGGCCCAGGCAGAATACCAAAAGCTGTTGGCCGATTACCAGGCAAAATTGGAGCTGGTTAAAAACAAGCAGGCGCTTTTTCAACAACAGGCTGCATTCAGAAGGACTGTCCGCATTCAATCTTTTGGAATTCACAATTACGATGTCTTGTGGAAAAAACCGGATGCTGTACCCCTTCTGGCAGATTTTGACTTTAAAGGCTACCCCGAAGAGATAAAGGAAGTTGTAATGGTTTACCTCATTACGGGTGATAACCGGACCGTGGTTGGCCTGTCACAGCAGGACTGGCGCTACTTCCGGTTCAGCCCAAGTTCCGATAATAAGATTCTGGCTGTTCTACCAGAGGGCCGGGTGGCATTGTTTACCCAAAGCGACTTCAGAGAAGAATTGGAAAACATGAAAAAGGCTAAGGGTAAGGAATATGTTTTCCAAATGAGGATTGAGAATAGGGAAGTCAAAAGCAAAGAAGACCTCGAAGATTTAATAGAATTGGCAAGCAGCTGATAATTGCCCCAAACGCAAATGGATCGAATGGCCCGGCACCTGTTCCTGTTCTTAATCTGGAGTGGAGCCTGTATGAGCCTTACAGGGCAAAGTACAGCAGATGAATGGGTAGATGTGTACCCCATACGGGTGAACCACAAGTTCGGATATATCAAGATTTACCACGCTCCCTTTCTCTATATCGATACTGTCATTCCGCCAAAATACGACTATATTGGCGATATCAACCTCCCCTACAACAGCACTGCCCTCAATGGTGGCGATTCTCCTTACCGTTTATTTGAATTAGATGAAAAGGTCGGCCTTCTCGACCCCTATCTCAACGAAAAGCTGCCCAATGATTACAAGCGGATACGAGTAGTGGCCGATGAGTTTTTTGCGGTTGAACTGGATTCCCTTTTCACCCTGATAGATTCTACCGGCAGGCAATATTTTGAACAGGCCCGTTATGAAGACATCTGCCTGGGGGATAAACACCCTTCCGGAGATTCAACTTATTTTTTTGTCAAAAATAAAGATGGCTGGGGGCTTCGGGAAATTAGTGGAAAGATGGCCATACCGCACCAATTTGCGGATATTCAAACAGCCGGTAAATTTGGCTTTTTCAAAGTCAGGTACGGGGTTTCAGAAAAGACTTGGGGCCTGATCGATATTTCAGGGCAAAAGGCCTTTCCTGGAAAGTATGAAGATATTCTGGCCCTGGCGGAAGATTTCGTCGCCGTCAAAATTGAAAATTACTGGCAGTTGTTGATAAGAGACTCCAAAGGGGAATTTAAACCAGGTGATTCAAAGTACGAAATAGTCGAACGGATCAATGACCGCTTGTCGGTAATGGTGCCCTCCGAATCGCCAAAGGTCGAGCTGTGGAGTAGCCTCCAAAGGAGAATGCTGAAAAGTGACAAAGCTTACTTAAGGCCCAAAAACGGGGAGGATCCAATTAGTAAAAGCCGCCAGCAAAAGGCTAAATATTCTCCCTGGTATTTTCCCCTGGATGAAAAGTATACCATATTCAACCATTCCGCAGATAATAGAGGTAAGGTAGATTATCTGATCGATGATGCAGGAAATAATGTTTCTCTTCCTTTCGAATTTATCCAACCATCCGGAAAAGCCGGTGTTTTTCAAGCCAGCCGGTTTGGCAAGTGGGGCATTATCGATCTGAGCCGTAGCAAAGAACCAGTTTTTGATTGCCAATATACCATAATCGAAGCGTTCAGGGAAGATATTGCCATTTGCCAAAAAGGCCGCCAATACGGCGCCCTTACCATAAATCAGAAATCCACGGATTCCCTCCCCTGCCTGTTCGAGCATATTTTCTTTTTAGATTCAGCCCGCCTCCGTGCTCCAATCGAGGGACAAGATGTAGCCTACGTAGATTATATTCTGGATGAGAACGGAAAATTCCGGGAGGAAAAATTTCACGCAAGATCGATTTTCATTTCAAAGAACCAGGAGAAGCTGCGACGAGAGGCTCCGGTAATGCCTGAATTGCCGGCCACTCCATACCAGGCCGCCCGATTTAAGCCAAGGCGGCTTGTTGTAGATATAGATCCCAAATCAAATCAATTGGCCATATTCGAAATTGAAATCATAGAGCCGAATGCCCAGAGCGCAGATAGAAAAGTCGAAAAGAATTTGATCCAAATACTGCCTTTTCCGGAACGGCCAATGACCATAACAGCCTTGGTCCCCAATCAATTAACAGCCTTTAGCCATAGAGAAAAAACAATCGTCAACAGTTTCACCAAAAATGTACTGAATGCAACTGTTGCCGGACAGTCGCTTTTTGACATGATAGCTGAAAAACCAATCAGCCAGGCTGAATTCATTGGCTTTAGATCCTTTGATTCGCTCTATCAACACACGGCATTCATTGACAAAGATGGCCAGATGGGATTGATAGATAGGAATGGAAAAACGCTTCAACACAATGGCCAACCGCTTCGGTTCACTTACATCGGCCCTTTTGTCCATGGCCGGGCCCGCGTATGTATAGGTGGAAGGCTGGCCTGCATAAAGCAAATAAAAGGGATAAGGCCGGAATATCCCCTGAAATTCGGAATTGCTGCTCTGCCAGACTTTTATAATGAATTTGGCATCAAATGGGTAGGCGCCAGAGAAACCAATTCTCTGGGTGAAATTTATGCTGTAAGCACCCCACAGGATTCCTGCAAATGGGCTTTTATCGATACGGCCGGAAAACTGATCTTCAAAACGGATGCTCACTACGCAAGCGACTTTTACCCCAATGAAACTGCGTTTATTTTTAAAAGCAACCCGGATGTTAATGATATATGGGGAAACCCCGATGCGGAGGAGGGCGTAATTAATGCTTCCGGCGAGGAAATTATCCCCATCCAGTATAGTGGATTAACCAATTACACCAACTATTTCAGAATAATTGCCCGGGGAACGCCTACTTTCTTCTTTACTGCAAAGGGACACGAGATATTCATTAATGAAACCCGCTTGCGGCCGTTTTCCGAAGGATTAGCCCAGTTTAAAAACTCAGATGGCCGCTGGGGATATGTCGATACCACCGGAAATATTGTGATTGCCCCACAATTTACCCAGGCACGCCCCTTTTCTGAAGGGTTGGCGGTAGTAGTCGATACTAATGGGTATTGTGTGTTCATCGATCCGAAAGGAAAGGTTGCCTTGACAACCGATCTGCCGGGAAAGGCCTGGCAATTTTTGGGCAATTTCAAAGGTGGGCGTTGCTGGTTCAAACAGAAGGGAAAGGATTGGCTATGGGGGTGCATCGATACAAAAGGGGAAGTAGTTATCCCGCCTGATTTTTACTACAGAAACGATACCATTGGCTCGTCCGATCCTATTTTATTCACACTGTTTTCTTTGCCCATGGATTTCTCCGGCGGAATTGCCGCAGTGAAAAAGATCCTGGAAGATGGCCAGACACGAGCAGCACTGATCGATACTTCGGGACATTTCATTCTGGAACCGAGGGCCTACCAGGAAATCCTTCCTTTCCAAAAGACCGGCCTGGCAATCTATACGGACGTCCAACATAAGTTGAAAGGGCTGCTCAACCGAAATGGCGCCCCTCTTAGCCCTGCCAAATATGCCCTGATCGAAGCGTTTGTAAATGGGTTTGCCAAAGTTAAATCCCCATCGGGAAAGTGGGGGCTGATCAACCGGTCGGGAATTGAGTCGATTCCAACGAAATACGACGATATTTCCATAGTTTCCGAAGGTTTGATAGCCGTTTTTTCCAGCCAAAAGGAAGGGTGGTTTTACCTGGACACCCTGGGCAAGGTCCGAATTAACGGCCCCTTTTCTTTAGCGGAACCGTTCATCGGAGGGGTAACCCTGGTTGAGAATGACGGGCGGAAGTCTATCATCAATAATGCCGGAGATGAAATTCTGCTTGCCAAAGGTGCGCCATTATTTTTTTCGGAGGGCATCTTTGGAATTACATGGCAATCAACCCAATCCGAAAACTCGGACACCAATCGAGCCTATTATGCCGATGCTTCCGGAAATAATCTATTTGGACGGTATTTTGAAGAGATTTCACCTTTTCAACTTGGTGTTGCCGGCGTAAAACCTATTTCTAATGGAAAAGGGCAAGCCCCAAAAAACGGGGCCATTAATACCAGGGGGGTAATGGTCGTACCTCCAAAGTTTAACCGCCTTCATATCCAACCGGATGGCAACATTATTATTAACCCGCAACTCTATTACGGCCTGCTGGATAAAGAAGGGAATCTGTTACTGGACCCGGAATACGATAGGATCGAAACCTTTGAGGACCCCAATATTATCAGAGTGGAACGGGGTGAGAAAATCGGCTATATCATCCAGAAAGAAGGGAAGGTGGTTTGGGCATGGCCTTTACAAAACTAAGGTTATCCTCTAAAATAAAAGCGGTGGTTCAGCATGCCGAACCACCACTTAATATTCCTACATATCCGGACAAATTCCGGCTTTACTTCTTATTGTCTTCATCAATTTCTTCAAACTCAACGTCGGTCACATCATCAGCGCCACCGGCGGGGCCTTCCTGAGGGCCTCCGGCGCCAGCGCCATCACCCGGCTGGCCCTGAGCCTGCTGGGAAGCCTGGTACAGATCCTGGCTGGCAGCCTGCCAGGCAGTGTTGAGCGCTTCCGTGGCGCTATCGATCTGGCTCATATCCTCCGCTTTATGGGCTTCTTTGAGCTTGTTGACTGCTGATTCGATCGCCTCTTTTTTGTCGGCAGGGATCTTGTCGCCGTACTCTTTGATCTGTTTCTCCGTCTGGAAGATCAGGGAATCGGCAGCATTGAGTTTCTCGACGCGCTCGCGGGCAGCCTTATCGGTTTCCGCATTGGCCTGGGCTTCCATTTTCATCCGTTCGATCTCTTCCTTGGAAAGGCCGGTAGAAGCTTCGATGCGGATCGATTGTTCTTTCCCTGTACCCTTATCCTTGGCCGAGACGTGAAGAATACCGTTGGCATCCATATCAAAGGAAACTTCGACCTGTGGTACGCCACGGGGAGCCGGCGGAATACCATCGAGAATGAAGCGGCCTACCGTGCGGTTATCCCTGGCCATCGGGCGTTCGCCCTGCAGGATATGGATCTCCACTGACGGCTGATTGTCGGATGCCGTAGAGTAAACCTTAGACTTTTTGGTCGGAATAGTGGCATTGGCTTCAATCACCACATCGTATACGCCGCCCATGGTTTCAATACCAAGAGAGAGAGGCGTAACATCGAGCAACAATACGTCCTGGACATCTCCACTCAGCACACCACCTTGGATAGCAGCCCCAACGGCTACAACTTCATCCGGGTTGACGCCCTTATTGGGCTTTTTGCCGAAGAATTCTTCCACAGCCTGTTGGATGCGAGGGATACGAGTAGACCCTCCCACCAGAATGATCTCATCGATGTCCGTTTTGCTCATCCCTGCGTCCTGCAGCGCCTTTTGGCAAGGCCCGAGCGTCCGGTTAACCAGGTGGTCGACCAATTGTTCGAAACGGGAGCGGGTGAGTTTCAACACCAGGTGCTTGGGCACGCCATCCACGGCAGTAATATACGGCAGGTTGATCTCCGTTTCATTACCCGCAGAGAGCTCGATCTTGGCTTTTTCCGCAGCATCTTTCAGGCGCTGAAGGGCCATAGGGTCTTTGCGCAGATCGATGTTTTCCTGGCTTTTGAATTCATCCGCCAGGTAGTCGATGATCACGCGGTCGAAGTCGTCACCACCAAGGTGAGTGTCCCCATTAGTAGATTTTACTTCAAAAACCCCTTCGCCTAACTCCAGGATGGAAATATCGAAAGTACCACCACCGAGGTCATACACGGCAATAGTAATATCCTTATTGCGCTTATCCAGGCCGTAAGCCAGAGCCGCCGCAGTTGGTTCGTTGATAATACGGCTGACCTTCAGGCCGGCAATCTCTCCGGCTTCTTTGGTGGCCTGCCGCTGAGAGTCATTGAAGTAGGCTGGAACAGTGACCACGGCTTCCGTCACCGGAGACCCCAGAAAGTCCTCTGCTACCTTTTTCATTTTCTGAAGGACCATGGCCGAGATTTCCTGCGGCGTATACATCCTCCCATCAATGTCGACCCGTACCGTGTCATTATCTCCTTTGAGGACCTTATAAGCCATGTGGCCCGCCTCTTGGGAAATTTCAGAATAGCGATGGCCCATGAAACGCTTGATCGATGAAACAGTGCGTTGCGGGTTGGTGATCGCCTGGCGCTTGGCCGGGTCGCCGATCTTACGCTCGCCGTTATCCATGAATGCGACAACGGAAGGCGTAGTCCTTCTCCCTTCGTCATTCGGGATAACCACGGGCTCGTTACCCTCCATAACTGCCACACAAGAGTTGGTTGTTCCTAAGTCAATCCCAATAATTTTACCCATGTTATGCAATTTTGAATTTTGTTCCAATAATTAATCATCCTGACTACATCAAGGGATATGCCAAGCCTGGACAACGGATGATTTCATGACAAAACTGCTCAAAACTGTTGTTTCTTCCGAAAAAGGAGCCTTAAACTGACAAGAAGTTGTCAGGAAGAGGTGACAAAAAGGCAGGGGGAGCGAAGTGGGAAGGTGGAAGTGGAAAGGCGGAAGGCGGAAGGTGGAAGGTGGAAGGTGGAAGTGGGAAGGCGGAAAAGAGGCTGGAGTAACACTTCCCACTTCCCACTTCCGACTTCCGACTTCAAAAGGTTTTTACCGGAAGTTCAGATCCTTGGTATAGATACCGCTGATGAGGGTATCGAGGGCTTCTTCCTGCAGGCGGAAGCCGGTGCGGCGCATAGAAAAACGGGATGTAAAAATGCCCAGCCCTTCCGACAAATTGGAATAGGTCGGAATACTTTGTGAACTGGTAATCCCTGTATTGGCGCGGGCGACCCGGACAAACTGGTACAGTTCATCTCCGCCCCCGGTAACGATGAGGTCCATATTATCGAACAGGCGGATCTCCCCTGTGCTTTTAGGAATGGCATTGCCCAGGAAACTGTAGAAAGCTTCGCCGAATGCTTCGGTTTCTACCCGGTCGCTGTTGGTTTCGTTAAAAACAGCGCGGTCGACTACCCATTCGACGGATTTTCTTTCAAAAATGTTGGGCGTGGAGGGCTGGGATTCCAGGTAATAGAACACAAAGCGCACATCGAATATCTTCGCTTCCGGCCCAGGGCGCCAGCTGATCTTTTTAGCTTCCTGGTACAACCACCTCCGGATAACCCGGGTGGGGCTGGAAGAAATTGAATCAATCTCACTTAAAACCGTCGTTTCGGCAGTCACAGGAGGAAGCTCTTCTCCCCGGTTGATCACCAGGCGGATGCGGCTGCCTTCCTGCAGGTTAAGTTGGTCCACCGGGATCTTATATAATACGTTGGGTTCGTTAGCGAATACGCCTTCTTCCTTTGGATAGCCCTCGTCTCTTCCATCTACCTTTTGCATGGGGAAAGATTCCCCTGTCGCCAATTTTTCAAGCTCCACAGAAATGTTGGAATAATAAATGGAATCGGCAATTTTAGCAATCTCAATCGCATTGCCGCCCGGTTCCAGAAAAGCTTTTTCGATACGGACATAATGGGCCGTGTCCTGGACGGATATGAAGCTGTATACTACGGGAATATCCTTCCAAGCTGCCTCCAGTTCAAAATCAGTAGAGCAAGCGCCAATGATCAGGGTTGCCGAAAAAAGAAGCGCAATAATTCCAGATCCTTTCATCTTTCGTTTTTTTTCTGTGCTTTGCGCTCCCAAAGTACTCAGGAGTTTTCAAAGCGCCCCAAAGGTAAAACTTTTGGTAATAATTCACCATCCCCTTCCGTTTCTGCAATGACGTTTGACTGACTTATTTCTATCTTGCACCCTCAAAAAGAAAGCCCCATGTCTGTCAATAAAGATATTAAACGGGTAACGACCCACGTGCTCCAGGCCATGAAAGAACAAGGCGAGAAGATCACCATGCTGACCGCCTATGATTTCTCAATGGCAGGAATCCTCGATGAAGCGGGGATTGACATTCTGTTGGTCGGCGATTCGGCCTCCAACGTGATGGCGGGCCATGAAACCACCTTGCCAATCACCCTGGACCAGATGATCTACCACGCTTCTTCCGTGGTGCGGGCAGTAAAGCGGGCCTTAGTGGTGGTTGACCTTCCCTTTGGTTCTTATCAGGGTAATTCGCGCGTCGCATTGGAATCTGCCATCCGGATCATGAAAGAATCGGGCGCTCATGCGGTGAAACTGGAAGGAGGCCGGGAAGTCGAGGAATCCATCCGCCGAATCCTTTCAGCAGGTGTTCCCGTCATGGGGCACCTTGGCCTTACGCCACAATCAATATACAAATTCGGCACTTATACTGTCCGGGCTAAAGAGGCCGAAGAAGCGAAAAAACTCACGGAAGACGCCCAATTGTTACAAGAATTGGGTTGCTTCGCCATTGTTTTGGAGAAGATCCCCGCCAAATTGGCCAAAAAAGTGGCTGAACAGCTCTACATCCCTCTCATTGGGATCGGGGCCGGTGGAGCAGTCGATGGCCAGGTGTTGGTGACACATGACATGCTCGGCATCACCAAAGATTTCCAGCCCCGCTTCCTGCGCCGTTACCTCGATCTGTTCGACGCTATTAAGGATGCAGCCGAACACTATGCTCGCG
Organism: Lewinellaceae bacterium; assembly: GCA_020636215.1. Lineage (GTDB taxonomy): Bacteria > Bacteroidota > Bacteroidia > Chitinophagales > Saprospiraceae > JACJYE01. The sequence goes on along the minus strand of JACJYG010000010.1, from coordinate 410,411 downwards.
ACGTCCGCTCCGGGGATTTTCCGAGTGAAAAAGAACAATATTAATAGGGAACGGGAGCGGTGATAGATGATTGGGGTATGGATTTGAATAAAGAAAAATCATTCGATGAAAAGAACGATTAGCCTCGTCGCTGCCGCCATTATTCTGGTTTTATTGGTAGCAGCACTGTTTGTATACAAAAAATTCATTGCCGGGCCGGGCGTACCCAAAGGCTTGGCCACCTATTATGTTGAGATCCCTACCAATTCAAGTTTTGAAGAAGTGCTAGGAATCCTCCGGGAAGACGGTTTTGTAAAAGACGAAGGGATATTCCGAATGCTATCAGAAAGGATGGGGTATAAACGCAGCCCTATGCGGGCGGGGCGTTTCGAGCTCAAACCCGGCTGGAACACCATTGAAATGATCCGCCAGCTGAGGTCCGGAGAACAGGCCCCGGTCAAGCTCGTGCTGACAAACGAGCGGCTAATCGAGAATGTAGCGGCCAAAGCTGCCCGGTTTATCGAACCCGATTCCCTTCAAATCTGGAGCCTCTTTCAGAATGAAGCCTACCTGGATTCCATCGGTTACACTTCCGAAACACTGATGTCGCTTTTCATCCCGAACACTTATGAATTCTACTGGAATACCAGCCCCCGATCGTTTATGAGCCGTATGATCCGGGAGCACGATGCCTTTTGGGAAAAAAATGGCCGCCTGGAAAAAGCCCGGAGCCTGAATATGACTCCTGCCGAAGTTTACACCCTGGCTTCCATTGTCGAAAAAGAGACGCTGCGCTCAGAGGAAAAGCCAAGAGTGGCCGGCGCTTACCTGAACCGGCTGAAGATCGGAATGCGCCTGCAAGCGGACCCTACTTGTGTGTTCGCTACCCGTGATTTTGATACGCCACGAGTGACCGATTACCACACCAAATTCGATTCCCCTTACAATACCTACCTCTACGCCGGCCTGCCGCCCGGCCCTATTTCCATGGCTTCCATATCCAGTATCGATGCTGTTTTGAACGCTGAAGACCACGATTATCTTTATTTCTGTGCAGTGGGCGATGGCTCCGGCTTTCACGCCTTTGCCAAAACACTGGCGGCCCACAACCAGAATGCCGCCCGTTACCGGGAAAACCTTAAGCAACGGGGGCTGCGGTAGGTTTTCAGTACTTCAGTTTGCAGTATGCCAGTAAGTTAGGCGCAGGAAAGCTTCCACCGCCCTTATGGCCTACTGCCCCACTTTCGGCAGCAGGATGATCCGGTCCGGATGGAGGTCCATTTCCAGTTCCGTAGCAGAGGCAAGCCATTCCAGGAAGTAAGCGCCGAGGAATTCCTTACGCCAGCCATCGTCCAATAATTCCAGGGCATCGTCTTCTTTGGCGCGGATCTTTTTGATCGCATTGCGGGGTAAGACGATATTGACGGAAATATCCTGTTCCAGGCACTTGTACTTGATCACCTGGTAGAGCATTTCAACGATGATCTCTTCCTTGGGGTCTTCTTCCTCTTCAGACGGGATGCGGCCGAGCAGGAGTTGTTCTTCCTCGCTGATCTCTCTGGAAAACAAATCTGCAAACGTTTTGCCAAAGCGGTCAACGATCTTGTCGGGAATCCTTCGGTTATGGCGCAAGGCCTCCGGGCCGGAGGGAATGCCTCTGACGATATGGCTGATATATTTGGAGGGCAGGACCATTTCCTTGGAATGATTGCGGCCTTCGGCAACTTGCCGGCGCCATTCGAACAGACGCAACAGGAAAACCTGTTCCTTTGCATTGAGCGAGCGCATCAGGTTGCTATTGATCGCTTCGCTGTGCGGGTCTTTTTCGTAAAAATGAGCAGTTTCCAACTGCGCAAATTCAGCCTGCGCCCAGTGCAGCCGATTGTTGGCCTCCAATTTCCCGGTAAGGCTTTTCCAAAGGCCCGGCAGAGGGGTTACATCATCAATCGCGTAGCTGATATGCTTTTTCTGAAGTGGACGACTCTCCCAATCAGCCACAGCATATCCTTTTTTCAGATACTTTTTCAGTTCTCCTTCCACCAGCTTGCGGAAAGAGACCGGATACTTGTAGCCAAGAAATGCAGCGGCGATCTGTGTATCGAAAACATTGCGGGGCAGAATTCCGTAATTGGCATTCAACAAACGGTAGTCATTATCACCAGCATGCGTGATCTTGGTAATCTTAGGGTCAGCTATCAATTCCAACAAGGGGTCGATATGTTTCAGGCGAAGCGGGTCGATAAGAAAGACGCCTTTTTCTGACAGTACCTGAATGAGGCAAAGGCTGGTCACATAGCGCTTTTCCCCTACGAATTCCGTGTCGAACGCAATCCAGGAAAGGTTGCGGTGGCTGGCGTAGAATTCATCCAAAGCCAGGGGGGATTCGATCAGAGTGTATTCAGTATCTCGGTTAGGCATTGACGAAATATTAGATTCGTGAGGCAAAATGTAAAATAGCAATTACAAAGGGATATTCCCATGTTTTTTCTTCGGCAGCGCCGCCACTTTGTTTTCCAACATTGCAAAAGCCTTGATAAGCTTGCGGCGGGTTTCCCTGGGATCGATCACCTCATCGATAAACCCACGGCTTGCGGCGCGGTAGGGATGGGCGAACTTTTCCTGGTATTCTCTTTCTTTTTCAGCCAACATCGCCTGCGGGTCTTCTGCAAGTTGTATCTCCCGCCGGAAAATAATCTCCGAAGCTCCCTTGGCTCCCATAACAGCAATTTCAGCAGAGGGCCAGGCGAAGTTCATATCAGCGCCGATATGTTTTGAATTCATTACATCATAGGCGCCTCCGTATGCTTTCCGGGTAATAAGCGTTACCCGGGGCACGGTAGCTTCGCTAAAGGCATACAGCAGCTTGGCCCCATTGACAATGATGCCATTCCATTCCTGGTCGGTTCCCGGTAAAAAGCCTGGTACGTCAACCAGGACGAGGAGCGGGATATTGAAACAATCGCAAAAACGGACAAAGCGGGCGCCTTTTTTGGAACTGCCTACATCCAGAACACCGGCCAGGCTAATGGGCTGATTGCCTACAATGCCAATACTTCGCCCGGCAATGCGGGCAAAGCCGACCACAATATTTTCGGAGTAATGAGCATGAACTTCAAAAAAAGATTCTGTGTCTACGATCCCGTTGATAACGTCTCGCATATCATAAGGCTGATTGGCATTTTCCGGGACGATATCCCGCAATTCATCCCGAAACTCCTCTCCCGTTTCATATGGGAGGGCCGCTGGTTTATCCTCACAATTTTGAGGCATATAACTCAGTAACTGCTTGATTTTGGCTATGCATTCCAGGTCGTTGGAAGCCGTCAGATGAGTCACGCCGGATTTGACGGAATGGGCAGAAGCACCTCCTAATTCTTCGGCAGTCACCTCTTCATTAGTTACGGTTTTGACTACGTTGGGGCCCGTTACGAACATGTAGGAAGTATGCTCCACCATGATAGTAAAGTCCGTCATTGCCGGAGAATAGACCGCCCCTCCCGCACAAGGGCCCATAATGGCAGAGATCTGGGGCACCACGCCGGATGCCATGACATTGCGGAAAAAGATATCGGCGTAGCCGCCCAGAGAACTCACGCCCTCCTGAATCCTGGCGCCACCAGAATCATTCAGGCCGATCAGTGGCGCGCCGTTTTGCATCGCCAGATCCATGACTTTGCATATCTTTTCGGCATGCGTTTCCGACAGAGAACCCCCGAAGACGGTAAAATCCTGGGCAAAAACGTAAACCAACCTGCCGTTGATAGCGCCATAACCGGTTATCACGCCATCGCCAAGAAAGACCTGTTGGTCCATGCCGAAATCACTGCTGCGATGGGTGACGAGCATCCCTATCTCCTCAAAGGTGCCGTCATCGAGAAGGTAGTGAATGCGCTCTCGCGCGGTCAGCTTGCCTTTGGCGTGCTGCTGGCTGACTCTGTCCTCTCCGCCGGCAGCCAGGGCTGTGGCCATTTTCTGCTGTAATCCTTCGAGTTTTTCTTTCATCGCAAATCCAGTTTAAGCTTTTTTCTGAACGATAAATCCTTTCCCTACAGAATGCCTGGCATGTTGGAAGAGCACCTCATCAAGGCGGATAACAGTATCGGTCAGTACAGTAAGGCGGGGTTCTTTAGTAGTGGGCCGAAGGGTGGTTTTCCGCTTTTTTTGTTCGGAAAGGTTTCCCGCGTTAGCCTTAAAGATACGCTGTATCAAGCCTGTCCAATACATTTCCAGGAATGCAATGAGATACCCGCTCAGATTTTTTTCTTTTAAAACAGCTAAGCCATTGCGGCCCGACCAATTCCGAAAATCAGAAGGTGACACCAGATATTCATGCCCAAAAGCATAAGCCCCCTGGGCAATCCTCCTGTTTGTGAAATAACTCATTATCCGGTTAATCGGGTCGTAAGTAATGGGATATTCCAAAGAAGGAAAAGTGATCAGCGCCAGTCCTCCTGGTTTAAGTATACGCCCCACTTCTTCGATCATTCTTTCGGGCTGTCCCACATGTTCAATCACATCAACCGAAAGGAGCAGGTCAAAAGTGTTGTCAGGAAAACTGAGATTCAGGGCGTCCTCTACCCGGTATTCGAGATTGGGGACTTCCTGGTTTAAGGCCCTGGCGTACTGAATATCCTGTTCGTTGATATCGCAGGCCACCAGTTCGCCACAGTGTGTGGCGATCATGCTATCGTAATCACCTTCGCCGGTTCCCAGGTTCAGCGCACGTTCAAATTTGCGCTCCCGGGACAAGCGTTCCAGATTTTCGCGGATGAAAAGGAACCTGTTCCGGTAGGTAGGGAACAACAATTTGTAATTCATGAGTTATTTTAATTTTTTAGCAGCTTCTTCGTATGCTCTCGCATTCTGTTCATCCCCTAATTGCCGCAAGGCCCGGGCCGCCATCTCATAAGCCGGGCGGAAACCCGGGTTCTGTTCAATAGCTTTCAGGGCATTATCATAAGCCGACCTGGGGTCCTGGCCCTGCTCATAGATAAGGCCCATATAATAATAGGCGATATAATATTCTTCATTCAATTTCACGGCCCGCTGCAACGCATCCAGGGCTTTTGCCGCGTCGCCTTTATACAAATAGGCCAGGCCTTCATACAGCAAGGCCGTTTCGGTGCCGGGCGCCACTTTCAGTGCTTGCTGAGTGGCTTCGAGCGCCTGGTCAAAGTCCCGCTGGTTGAGGTAGGCATTGGCTAACCCAACCCATCCCAATTCATTATCAGGATGAGCCTTGACTTCCTGGCTGAATGCCTCCACCGCCTGCTGCCAGTCTTGCTGATTAGTGGCCTGTTGGCCGCGATAAGTGTATTTTTCTTCATCCTTTTCAATAGCCAGTATGGGGACGCCACTGGCAGTGACCGTATGAATTGTCCTGCTGTTGGGCCAGGTGCCTTCCTGAAGGTGCGGCCCCCGAATGAAGCGGGAGGGGAAAAGGCCATAATCCCAGGGTTCGTTGTATCTGGTGTTGAAGCGAACGTAAGCCACTTTAACCTTGCCATTGTATTTACGCCGGGTTTGGCGGCTAACATTATAGTAAAAAGTGGTGCCCAGCACTACCGTATCCTGCATATTGGGGCTGATGATGCCCTCTTTGTCCAGCCAGTCGATAGCCTGTTTGACTGAAACACCCCAGTAATCGGTTTCGTAATAGCCGAATGCCCCTTTAATGCCCCCGCCAATCGGATTAAAATAGACGTAAGGGTAGTGCGGATTGCGTACGATGAAAAGCACCGAGTCGACAGCCAGAAGCCCCAATACGCCATAGAGGGCGTATTTCAGCGCCTTCCGCTCCTTGAATAAATACTCCAGAGTAACCCAAAACAAGGCGGCAATGACGGCCATACTGGGATACACGAACATCAGGTGGCGCCAGCCGTCGTGCAGGATGGAGTTTTTATAAATGACATATATTATCGGAAAGATGGCGGCGAAATACACTAAAGAAACAGCCATGGTATTGTACCGCTTCAACATGGCAGGAAGGATCAACAAGCTCCCCGCCAGCCCGGCCAATACAAATAGCGGAATAGTTTTGATGATCCAGAGGATTGGATAGTACCAGGCGGTGTCGTCCGAAAGAACGTTATCCCCCATGAAGAGAAGCCGTATTTTAACGCCTAATTTCGAAAACTCCGTAAGCGCATTAAGGGGATGCCGGATGGGGTCGGCCAGGGCCGCAGGCCAGGTGAGGATTGCCAGGATATACCCCATCAGGGATATACCCAGAATATACCCCAGGTATCGGATTAAGGCCTCTTTTTCCACCACAACACCTCTGATGCCATACTTCATCAGGAAGTCCAGCCCGGCAAATAGAAAGAGATAGGCGATGAGCAGCAAGCCACCCGCCCGCGTAGCCAGGGCCAATGCTATCCCCATGCTCAAGCCCAGCACTGTTTTCCAATTCGGCCGGGGCATGGATTTCAACACCAACACCATATAATAGGTAGCCACCGCAAAGCCCGCAGCAAAAGGGATATCCTTGGGGTTCATCAGGGAGTGCCCTAAAAAACGGGGCGATAGGAAAATTATCCACAATGCCAGGATGCCGGCTCTCCACCCGGCAATTTCCTTTGCCAGCAAGCCAACAAATAACATCGCCAGCAAACCCATAATAGCATTAAAGATATGACGGACATCGTGATAGCCCTGGTCGAATTCATCGAACCCCAACGCCCGGTTCACCAGGCCGGTGGCCAGGTCAAAAAAGCCGCCGTAGAAGTGCATATTGCCCTTTTCAATGTATAGCGCAGCCGTATCCGCACCCATTGAAGTATAATAATTGACCAGCTTTTCAGAATAATCGAACTGATATTCGTCATCGCCATTGATTCCGCTACCCAATGCCAATAGAATGGTTACCAATAGCATACCAATAGTCGAAAACAAAAATATCTTTTTGTATAACGGGTCCAGCGGAGATGTAATAGTATCCTTAGGTTTGGCCCGGACAACTGCTGGCGCCACTGCCGGGCCGGCGGCCTGGGGTGCTCCATCTTTCCTTTTGGGTGTTCTCTTTTTTTGCTTACTCATGAATGCCCTTCGAGTTTGGTGCCGAATATAGAAAAAAAAAGTGCACATGCTTCTCAAAAATCCTACTTTTGCAGCCGAGTTGTGATCAAAAAATGATTTTCTTCCGTCACCAAAACTGATTGGAACATGTCTACGGCTAGTATTCGGCACCTTTCTCAGCGGATTCAGCAAATGGAGGAATCTGCAACCATCAAAATGGCCCAATTGGCGCGCGACCTGGCTGCCCTCGGCCATGATGTGATCAGCCTCAGCCTCGGGGAACCCGATTTTGACACCCCCAGCCATATCAAAGAAGCGGCAAAAAAAGCCCTGGATGATGGGTATACCAAATACACACCAGTACCCGGCCTGGTGGAATTGCGCAAAGCTATTCAGGAAAAATTCAAACGGGACAATGGCCTGGATTTTGGCCTCCACCAAATTGTGGTATCCAACGGCGCCAAGCAATCTATTGCCAACCTGGCGCTTTCCTTGTTAGATGAAGGCGATGAGGTCATCATCCTTTCTCCGTACTGGGTATCCTATTCCGAGATCGTCAAGCTGGCGGGCGGTGTTCCCGTTATGGTCTATGCCGGTATTGAACAGGATTACAAAGCTACCGCCGCTCAGGTGGAAAACGCTATTACCGATCGTACCCGCCTCCTCTTGTTTTCCTCTCCCTGCAACCCAACCGGCTCCGTATATACCTACGAAGAACTTCAGGCTATCGCCGATGTAATTGCTCGCCATGAGGGCATCTACATCATTTCCGATGAGATCTACGAATATATCAACTTCACAGATAAACACGCCAGCATCGGGGCTATTCCCAGCGTAAAGGACCGGACCGCTACAGTTAACGGTTTTTCCAAAGGCTTTGCTATGACCGGTTGGCGCCTCGGTTACATTGGGGCCCCTGACTGGATCGCCGACGCCTGTTCAAAGATGCAGGGGCAGTTCACTTCCGGAGCAACTTCTTTTGGCCAGAAAGCTGCTGCTCATGCCTTACTTTCCGATATGTCCCCTACTTATGAAATGCGGGAAGCCTTCCGTCAGCGCCGCGATTTGGTGATCGAACTCCTTAGCCAGATCCCGGGTGTGAAGGTCAATAAACCGAAAGGCGCATTCTATATATTTCCGGACATCAGTGAACTCTTTGGTAAAGGCACCGGAGAGATGACGATCCGAAATGCGGATGATTTTAGTGAATATCTGCTGCATAGCGCTCATGTCGCAGTGGTTTCGGGTTCGGCATTTGGCGCTGACAATTGCTTCCGGATCTCCTACGCAGCTTCCGAAAAGGAGTTGCGGGAAGCCATCCGGCGGATCGGAGAAGCCATCCGGCAACTTTCCTGAGCCACCCTGGCAACATTACTGCTGAGGATGCCCTCCTGAAGGGAGCATCCTCAGCAGCCCCCCTCCCTTCTCCCCTTTTTCGGGAAATTCCTTTTAGTTAGTGTCAAAATTACACTACCTTTGAGCCACAATCAAAATGGCGCTATGTTTGTAGTTGTTGACAGTGGGTCCACCAAAGCCGATTGGAAGATCGTGGAAGGGCAGGAAATACAAAGCCTTAGTACTATGGGGTTCAACCCGGTATTCCACTCTACGGAGCACATTCTTGAAGAGGTGCAGAAGGCTTTCGAATCGATCCCGGCCAAACATCAGGTAGACAAAGTATTCTATTACGGTGCAGGTTGTTGGGATGCCAACTTAAAAAGTGTGGTTCGTGATGCTTTGGTCCGTGTGTTCGTCAATGCCAGAGTGGAAGTAGAACACGACTTATTGGGCGCCGCCAGGGCAACCTGTGGTAAAAATGCCGGAATTGCCTGTATTCTTGGCACGGGTTCCAATTCCTGTCGGTATGACGGGCAGGATGTAGTGGACAACGTGACTAACCTGGGCTATCTGCTGGGAGACGAAGGCAGCGGCACCCACCTGGGGAAAGCCCTCATCCGGGCTTATTTTTACCGGGAATTACCGGCAGCCCTCAAGGAGGTGGTCGACCAGGAATACCCCGGTGGCAAACAGGCGATGCTGGACCATATCTATGGAGAAGACACTCCCAATGTCTATCTGGCGTCTTTTACACGCTTAATGAATGAGCACAAGGCCCATCCCTTCTTTCAGCGCCTGCTGTACAATTCCTTCTCCGAATTTATCGACCGCCATGTGCGCAAGTATAACTACCATCTCTCTCTTCCCATACATTTCATCGGATCCGTCGCTTTTTATTTCCAGAATATCATCAGAGTTGTCCTGGAAGAGCGATCTATGAAGCCAGGAATTTTTATACAAAAACCGATCGATAAACTCCTCCATTTCCACCAGGCCGGGCAGGCCGAATCGGACCGCTGACGCAGGCCAGGCATAAACCGGCGCAATGGCACTGAAATCCCGGCTATGCAGCAGCCTCATTCCGACGAGGCCAGAAATAGGCTAATAAGCCCGCAGGAATAAGAAAATGAGGAAAGCGAATCAGTACTTCCTGTAGCCCCTGTTCCAGCCAGGTATCCCAGTAAACCCAATGGAAATAGGCCAACAGCCGCGCCATTGTCGTCGCAAAACCCCATAGCGCCGTATAAGCCAGGGCCAGCCGGGATACTCGCCAGGGCCAGAAGAGCAGAATGCTGGCCAGGAAATCCAACACCCCTGCCGCAATGAGAAAATGCCGGGCGCCCGCTTCCTGAAGTGGCAGGATGTTCATCACCATTTCCATGAAATTACCGGGCCTCGGATAATACCCGATGGCGTAAAGGCCATGACAGGTAAAAGTAAGCGCAATGGCTATTTTCATCCAAAAGAAAAGCCGGGGCCCCACTACCTCCTTTCGGGCAAGGACGGCCAGGAAAACCGGGGCGCTCCACTGGAGGGTGTATTCAAAAAACTGGCCGGCAAAAAAGAACTTCTCCTTACAATAAAGCGCTGCCAGGAAAATAAGATTAAGGCTGCCCAGATAGAGCACTACCCGCCCGGCCCGGCCCAGCCGCTTAATAAAAAGTGCTGTTACTGCGCAGAGAAAATAAAAAACACCGGTGAGGGTAATCAGGTGCTCAATACTCTGATCAACAACAGGGCTACTTGCGTAAACCCGCCACTCCATCCCCAATAGGCCCTCCACCAACCATTTCATCCATTCTTCGTCCCACAACAGAGCCCGGTAAGGGGCCTCCCAGTAGACGTGTTGCCAGCCCCTGCCAACAAAAACAGCGATAGCGGACCACTGAACAAAGTAAAATAGGCGAGATTGTCCCATAATTAGCTTTCCACGGCACTATTCATCAGAAAAGCCTTCAGAAATTCATCGATATAGCCATCCAGAACGGCATCAGTCTGGCTGGTCTGGTAATTCGTCCGGTGGTCCTTAACCCGCCGGTCGTCCAACACATAACTGCGGATCTGCGAGCCCCATTCATTTTTCATCTTGGAGGCCTCAACTTTCTCCTTTTCCTTCAATTGCTTCGCTAACTCCATCTCATAAATTCGGGATTTCAGCATTTGTATAGCCTTATCCCGGTTCATATGCTGGGAGCGTTCCTGCTGGCATTCCACAACAATACCAGTTGGTAGGTGCCGGACGCGCACCGCAGATTCTGTTTTGTTTACGTGCTGCCCCCCTGCCCCACTGGAGCGGAAGGTGTCCCAATCCAGGTCGGCAGGGTTGACTTCCACCTCGATGCGGTCGTCCACCATTGGATGCACGAACACGGAGGAGAAAGAGGTCATGCGTTTGCCCTGGGAATTAAAAGGGCTAATGCGTACTAATCGGTGTACGCCATTTTCGCCCTTGAGCAGCCCATAGGCAAAGTCGCCGTCGATCTCAAGAGACACCGACCGGATACCGGCCACATCACCATCCTGGCGATTGAGTTCCGATACTTTATATCCCTGCCGCTCCGCCCACATTACATACATGCGCAGGAGCATGGCTGACCAATCGCAAGCCTCGGTTCCCCCGGCCCCTGAATTGATCTCAACAATAGCACTGAGCTCGTCCTCAGGTTTATTCAGGGTAGAATGGAATTCGAGGTCTTCCACAGCCGCGACGGCTTCTTCAAATTTAGCGTCTACTTCTTCTTCCGTGCCTTCGCCTTCCCGGAAAAAATCAAAAAGCACCTCAGTGTCTTCGATGACGGCTTTAACTGTTTCAAAAGTTTGAATCCATTTCTTGTGGCTTTTCAGCTCTTTAAGCGTGGATTCCGCCTTGACGGGATCATCCCAAAAGTTGGGGTTTAGCGAAAGCTGTTCTTTTTCGTCGATCTGGATTAAGCGGTTATCGACGTCAAAGATACCTCCTTAAGACGAGGAGCCTGTTCTTCAGCTCCTTCAATTGATCAAGAGTCATACAACCCTCCTTTGTTTTCGGGCGAAAGATAATCGCCCTGGTTTAAAAATGAGGGCAGCGAGCTGCCCAAAAGATAAAAACGGAAAATACCCGAAGGTAAAACAATCCGGGGGGGCGGAAAATTCCATCCCGCCCCCCCGGAAGCCTTAAAGGCTACTATTACTGGACGTCTGCCAATTCCACGTAAAAGACCAGCTCGGCCTTTTCCGGGATTACTGGAGGGCGGCCTTCTTCGCCGTAAGCCAGTTGGTACGGGATAAACAAGGTAGCCTTAGCGCCTTTTTTCAGAAGGGCGAGCCCTTCATCCCATCCGGGAATGACCCTACCCTGCCCCAGGGGGAAGGAGATTGGAGAGCCCTGATCGAAGGAGTTATCGAACATCGTCCCATCGGTGAGCATACCGTAATACTGGACTACCACCACATTATTCGCCTGAGCCTGGGGGCCGGAACCCTCCTCATGGATAACGTACTTCAAGCCATCGGCTGTTTCCTTTATTTCATCCTTCAGGGCGCCTGACTTGTATTTTTTCAGGGTTTCCTGAGCAAAAGCAGCTACTTCCTCTGCCCTGGCTCTGGTAGTCGCTGCTATTTCCTCTGCTTCAGCCTGAGCTTTCTGGGACTCCTGCATGAATTGGTCCGCTGACTTGATCTCCAGCAACACCACGTCGTAAAGCATTTCACTGGCATTCTCAAAACCGCGTGGTTTGCTAGGCAGTGTGTCAATATTGATGAATATCGTAACACTATCCCCCACCCGCATGAGTTTCAGCACATCTTCTACTGGTGAAACGCGGCGGTTAGGGTCGCTATCCACAGGGATCTGCAGGAAAGGCGGCTTTGACTGGACCCGGCTGGAAAAAAGAACCGAGTCGGCATTCCGCATCTGAGCGTGGAAATACACATAGTCTCCAGGCTGTGGCAAAGCGCCGTCTACATTGGTATGGTTGACGTACTCATACCCGTTGGAGGTTTTGAGCCGTTTGCCTTCCTTTTGGCAGGAAGCCAAAGCGAGGGCGATTATAGCAGCGAAAAATAAAGTGATTCGCATAATTTGTAAATTGTATGGTTGGTTATCAAATTAAAAGCAACTGTTGAAAGTGGTGAAAGGGCTCGTGCTTTTTATGCTGTCAGTTGGAACTTGTACCGGGGAAGCAGGCTTTTAAAACGCTCCACGGTAGCCTGTAGGGATTGGAAGGAATATCCGCCCGAAGCATTTCGGTGCCCTCCACCTTTAAAGTGGCGCTTGGCGATCTCTTGTACGGAAAAATCTCCTTTGGAACGAAGGGATATTTTTACAATGGTGGGTTGTTCGGTGATAAAAACTGCCATTTTGACATTACTGACCTTCAACAGGTAATTAACAATCCCTTCGGTATCTCCCCGCTGAATGTCAAAGTTAGTATAATCCTCCTTAGTCAGGGTGATGATGCCCGTATTATATTCCTCCAGGATTTCCATCCGGTTGTTCAGACAATGGCCTAGCAGGCGTAAATGCTTCTCCTTCAGGCTATTGAAGATCAGATCCTGCACCTTATAATCATCTACGCCGACTTCCAGTAATTCGGCCACAATGCGGTAGAGTTTGGCGGATGTACTGTATTTAAAAGAACCGGTATCCGTGAGTATCCCGGTAAAAAGGCACTCCCCGATCGTGGGGTTCATATACCGCATTCCCTTGATGTCTTTGATGAAATCAAATATGAGTTCGCAGGTGGAGCTGGCGGTAGTATCGGAGAGGGTGTAGTCGGTAAAAGGTTCCGGATAAAGATGGTGGTCGATCATCACCTTTCTGGATTTCGTTGGAGCGATCAGTTCTCCCACTTTATCGATCCGGTCCAGCGCATTGAAATCCAGGCAGAAAATAATATCTGACCTTTCAATTACGGACTTTGTCGTTTCGGGGTCCACATCATAAATGGTGATCTTTTCCACTTCCGGCATCCAGGCAAAAGTATCGGGATACTCTGATGGAGAAATCACATGAATGGTATGCCCCTGTTCTTTCAGGAAATGGTACAAACCTAGCGAAGCGCCGATGGCGTCGCCATCGGGGTTGCGGTGTGTAACAATGGCAATATCTCTGGGAAAGTCTAAATAGGCCTTCAACTCGGCTAGGTTCTCCATCATACAATTTAAAGTCAGGGGGCGAAATTGCCAAAAATTGTGAATTTAACCAAAATATCATACGGCCTGTTTCGCGGGATTAAGGCTGTTTGTTTACTTTTGCACCGCTTTTTGAAATCACAAAAAATATTATAGGTACAATGGCTGGAAACAAGACGTTCACCATGATCAAGCCCGACGCAGTAAAAGCGGGCCATATCGGCGCTATCATGGCTAAGATCAACGAGGCCGGTTTTCGGATCGTAGCAATGAAACTTACCAAACTATCACCCGAAAAAGCCGGGGAGTTTTACGCAGTGCACAAGGAGCGCCCGTTCTATCAGGAACTGGTCGATTTCATGTCTTCAGGCCCTATCGTAGCGGCTATCCTTGAAAAAGATAATGCGGTGGAAGATTTCCGCACGCTGATCGGCGCCACAGACCCTTCGAAGGCCGCCCCAGGCACTATTCGTGCGCTCTTCGCCACCAGCATTGGCGAAAACGCTATCCATGGTTCTGATTCTGATGAGAATGCCCAAATCGAGGGCAGCTTCCACTTTGCAGTAACAGAAATGTTCTAAAAAGCCTGTTTCCAGGATTCCCTCCCAATAAGCTGGCGGGGGAGTCCTGGACCCTTACAATATCTCCACCAGGGTCACCCCATCTCCTCCAAGTTCCTGCTCGGGGTGGCTGATATCCATATTAACCCGATATTCCTTCAACTTTTTGCGGACGGCGTTGCGCAGTACGCCATTGCCCTTGCCATGTACAATGCGAAGATGCGCCGTATTGGACAGCAGCGCCTGGTCGATGAAATCCTCCACTACTTTGAGCGCCTCTTCATAACGCATGCCCCGAATGTCAATCTTGGACTGGAAATCGGTCAACACCCCCATATCTGCCTTTACACCTTTGGAGCTTTGAACATCCAAGGGCGCCTTGGCGTGTTGCAGATCGCGCAATTTGATTGTCATGCGCATCTCTCCTATTTGCACCGTGGCTTTATTCCGGTCAATCGATTCGACTAATCCAGTGGCGCCGCCAGTGCGCAGTTTGACGTAATCGCCTACCTGGATCACTTTTTCGCCAACGCTTGTTTTTGGCGGCTGATAGTATATATCTTCCCGCAGGCCGGTAACTTCTTCCACCAGCTGCTGGCGTTCTTCCTTTACCTGTACGGCCATTTCCTTGGCCTTATCCAGGTTTTGCTGTTCCTTAATCTCCCGGATAAGCCGTTCAAATTCCTTATTGTCACGGGCAATTTGCTGCAGTGCCTGCTCCTTGGTTTCCAATTTGATCTTTTTCCGGCGGAATTCCAGGTCCCGGTGCAGCTGCTCATAATTTTTAATGAGCTTGTCGAGTTTATCCTGTTGGTCTTTCATTTGTCGGAGCTGCTCCTCCAGTTCCTGTTTTTCCTGTTGAAGGTCTACCAGCAGTTGGTCCACCGCTTTTTCATTCTTACCGGTTCGGTGCTTGGCATAGTCCAGCACTTTTTTATTCAATCCACTTTTCTGAGCAATCTCAAACGCATAAGACGAACCCGGCCGGCCAACCTGCAATTCGTAGGTTGGCGAAAGGCTCTCCTTGTCAAAATACATAGAGCCATTGACAATCCCTCTAGCCTTGAAAGCATAGATCTTCAGGTTGGAATAGTGGGTGGTAATGACTCCGAAAACCTTCCTTTCATTCAGTTCTTTCAGAATAGCTTCGGCGATAGCCCCGCCGATCTTGGGGTCCGTCCCGGAGCCGAATTCATCGATGAGCACCAGAGTTTCCGGCCCGGCCTTTTCCAGGAAGTTCCGCATATTTTCCAGGCGGGAGCTGTAGGTGCTCAGGTCATCCTCGATGGATTGCTGGTCGCCAATATCAGCAAACAGCTGTTGGAATATCCCCACCTCCGACCCGTCCATTACCGGTATCAGCAGTCCAGACTGTAGCATGAGTTGCATCAGGCCCACCGATTTTAGAGTAATAGATTTCCCTCCGGCATTGGGCCCGCTGAGCATCAGGATGCGGTTGCCTCCGAAGAGCTGGAAATCGAAGGGCACGGTGGGCCGGCCCAGCTTTTTATTCTTCAGGTACAGAAGCGGATGGCGCCCCTTGATGATGCCAAAATGCGGTTTGTCTACCAGCTTGGGTTGGTAGGCGTCCATTTGCATGGCCAGCCGCGCTTTGGCCTGAATGACGTCATATCGCACCACGATATCCTGGTAAACCCGCATCTGCGGGACATAAGGACGCAACTGAGCGCTCAGTTCTTTCAGGATGCGATAGACTTCTCTGCGCTCATCCGTCTCCAGGTCAAAGATGTCATTATTGATATCGATGATCGCTTCCGGCTCGATGAAAGCCGTTTTGCCCGTAGTGGATTCATCGTGGATAATCCCCCTTATCTTCCGCTTGTGTTCGGACGGCACGCTCAGTACCCGGCGGCCATTGCGGAAGCTTTCCACGTTATCGCTCAGCCAGCCCTTGGCCTTGTATTCATTGATGATCGTGCGAAACTGCCGTTCCAGCTCCTTTTGTTTAGAGGCGATCTGCTTTCGGATTTTCAGGAGCTCCGGAGAAGCATCGGGGCGGATATTCCCATCCTCATCGATCACCTTTTCGATAGCCTCGATCAGGCCTTCCTCAAAAGAGGTTTTCCGAATAATACTGTACAGGGTTGAATAAGTTTCCCGGCGGGAAGTATAAAAAAAATGGAAAATATCGCGAATGCTGCGCAATTGGATGTTGATGTTGCGCAAGCCGTCTTCGGGAAGCACGTAGCCCTCCACTTCGAGCATCTTCAACTCTTCGGAAACGTCGGAATAGACGGCAATGGGAAAGCGGTCGTTCTGTTCAATAGTCCGTTTGAACTCACTAGCCTCTTCCAGTCGTTTCTCGATCGACCCCAGCCGGCTGATGGGTTGCAAGCAGCGGACGGCGGCACGGCCCAATTCTCCCAGACATTCTCTTTCCAGTAATTCCAGTACCTTGTCAAACTCCAGTTTCTCGAACAAGTCTCTCGGTAACAGTTGCATTCAGTAGCGTTTTTATGCAGCGGTCGCAAAAATAAGGCTCCGAAGCATCACTTTCAAATAAACGTTTCAGCGCTTGTTCGAAAGGCAGGAATGCCGGAGCACATAGTAGAAACAAATTGGAAACGGCAGAGTTCCATAGAAGTTCAGCATCTTGGCTATGCTTTTCATAAATTTGCCAACTCAATCAAAATAAACTACCGTGGCTGGAAATTCTTTCGGACAACTATTCAGGGTTACCACTTTTGGAGAATCACATGGCCGGGCCATCGGCCTGGTCCTTGACGGCTGCCCGGCCGGGCTGGAGATCGATGAAGATTTCATCCAGTCGGAACTGGCGCGCAGGCGCCCCGGGCAATCGGCCATTGTCACCCAACGCAAGGAAGAAGACAAAGTGGAAATTCTTTCGGGGGTTTTTGAAGGTAAGAGTACCGGCACGCCTATTGCCATGGCGATATTCAATGCCGATGCCCGTTCTAATGATTATAGCCATATTGCCGATAAATACCGGCCGTCGCATGCGGATTATACCTACCAGGCTAAATACGGCCTGCGGGATTATCGTGGCGGCGGGCGTTCTTCGGCCCGGGAAACAGCTGCCCGGGTAGCGGCCGGCGCCGTTGCCAAGCTTTTTTTACAACGGGAAGGCATACGCATTAACGCCTACGTCAGCCAGGTGGGCCATCTGCAACTGAAGCAGGCATTTTCCGAATTGGACCTCTCCCAGACGGAATCTAACCCGGTGCGCTGCCCGGATCTGGAAATGGCCCAACAAATGGAAACCCTGATCCGTGAAGTACGCAAGGCGGGGGATACGGTCGGCGGGGCCGTCAGCTGCATGATCACCGGCTGCCCGCCTGGCCTGGGTGAGCCGGCTTTTGACAAATTGCACGCCGACCTTGGCAAAGCCATGCTAAGCATCAACGCAGCCAAGGGATTTGAATACGGATCGGGATTTGATGGAGTACGCTTGCGCGGCTCGGAACACAATGATATTTTCTACAACGACGGCGGCTTTATCCGCACTAAGACGAATCACTCCGGTGGCATACAGGGGGGCATTTCCAATGGAATGGATATTTATTTCCGGGTGGCTTTTAAGCCGGTGGCCACTATCATCCCTCCACAGGAATCGGTCAATGAAGCTGGCGAAAGCGTGATAGTGGAAGGCAAGGGCCGGCACGATCCTTGTGTCGTCCCTCGCGCGGCGCCCATCGTGGAAGCTATGGCTGCTCTGGTGCTGGCCGACCACCTGCTACGGCAACGAACGGCCAGGGCTTGAGGTGCGCCAGAACAACAAGGCGGCGGATAATTATGGTTAGGAGTAGCGAAGAGGCCTTTTCCAGTGAACAATTTAGCCATGCGCCCCTTTTGCCCCTGCTTTATCCTGGAAACAAGAGGCCAATCTCTGCGGTTTCCCCCTTTTCAATACGGCCATTATCGCTACGCCTTACTGTAGAGCAGGCAGTATTAGGATCGTGCTCAAAAGCCAGGTAATGTTGTCCAACGATGGCGTCTTCCAGTATGCGGCCTTTTTCCTCCATAGTCAGCAGTGGGCGTAGGTCATAGGCCATGATGTAGGGCATACCGATATGGAAGGAAGATGGGATGACATCGGCGCAAAAAACCAGCGTGCGTTCCTGATGGCGAAAGATCGGCACCATCATTGCTTCCGTGTGCCCGTAGACGAAACGGATACTGATGCCAGGCAACCATTCTACATCCTCCTTTTGGATATCAATGAATTTTAGCACCCCGGCTTCTTTCAGAGGTTCTAAATTCTCAGGTAAGAAGGAGGCTTTTTCCCGCGCATTGGGAAAAAGCGCCCAATTGAGATGGATTTCATTAGACCAATAAGTTGCGTTGGGGAAAGAAGGTGTTAGCCGGCCCATTTCGTCATAGCGTACGGCCCCTCCGGCGTGATCAAAATGCAGGTGGGTTAGCAGCACATCGGTAATGCTTTCCGGTTCGTGCCCGAGGCGCCTCAGGGCTTCTAACACCCCACCTTCATCTTCCGCCATGCCAAAATGACTCCGAAATTTAGCGTCCTGTTTATTGCCAACGCCTGTATCGACCAGGATCTTCCGCCCCTCGGTTTCCACCAGCAGACAGCGCATCGCCCAGGTACATTGGTTCCGTTCGTCGGGTGGGTTGAGGTGCTTCCACAATTGTTTGGGCACTATCCCGAACATAGCGCCGCCATCGAGTTTCAGGCTGCCTGTCTCAACAACTGTAATTTTCATTAATAGGTGAATTTTTAATCAGAATCCAATTTTCGGCTTGTCTTCGCCAAGTTTTTTCCGCAGGTCGGCCATCCGGATAGCGGTAATTGCGGCCTCCACCCCTTTATTGCCATGTTTTCCCCCGGCCCGGTCCAGGGCCTGTTCTTCCGTATCGGGGGTAAGCACTCCAAAAATAAAAGGCTTGCCGTATACCATGCTCAGGTTAGCCAGGCTATTAGCCACTGCATAATTGATATACTCGTTATGGCTGGTTTCTCCTTTGATCACACAACCCAAACAGAGCACAGCATCTACTTTAAGGCGGTCGGCCATCATTTTAGCTCCGGCGGGAAGCTCAAATGAACCCGGCACCTGAATGACGTGGATATCCGTTTCAAGAGCGCCATGCTTAACCAGGGTGTCGTAACATGCCTGGTACAAAGCATGGGTAATCTTGGTGTTCCATTCCGAAACGACGATGCCGAATCGGACACCGGTAGCAGAAGGGATATTCTGCTCGTTGTATTCTGAGAGATTTTTTAATGCGCTTGCCATTGCTTTTGGTTGTTATATGTTAGTTTTTAGTTGTGGATTGGGCCGCAGTGGTTCCTGGTGACTAAGCTCCATCAACTTAACGCACAAAAGATAAGGAGAAAAAACCAGCAAAGAAAAAGGGCAAAGCTCCATAAGAACTTTGCCCTTTTCCGGGTTTGCAGGCTTGCCGAATTATCCCTTGGCAGAAACCCGGGCCAGATACTTGTCGATATCGCGGCCGGAGGCAGAATTGGGAAAATCATCCTTGATCTGCTGGTAAACCTTCTTGGCCTCTGCGAAATTACCATTGTGCTCGTGCAGCATCCCCACTTTTTTCAAGTAGTAAGGCGTAAGGACATCATTCTCCTCTTCGGCAGCCGCTTTTTTGTAATACTTCATAGCCGAATCAAAGTCCTGAAGTTCAGAATAAGCATCCCCCATAGCACCGTATTTGGCGATTGGCGTTACCTCTCCTACTGCCTTATAATCCTTAAGGTAATCAATGGCCGCCTGGTATTTACCCAAATTGAGATAGGAAATACCCGCATAGTAGCGTGCGGAATTTGCGGCGGCGGTGCCTTTATATTTATCAATAATATCCAGGAAGCCCATGTAACCACCGCCGGGGTTGGTCAGCGCCAGGGCAAAGGAGTCGCGCTCAAATTGTTCCTGAGCACGAAACATTTGTTCTACTGCTTCCTTCTGATGGGGCTTCTTATAGAAGTTGTTGTAAGCGAAAAAGCCGCCAACGATCACCACCAGGGCTACCAGCGCGCCGAAAATCAACTTCTGATTATCATCGAAAAAGTTTTGCGCACTATCCCGCACTTCGACAATGTCTACCAGTGTTTCGTCTGCTTGCTTTTGATTTCGTTTTCTTCTTGCCATTTTTCTCGTAAATTTTGGGCCGTTTTTGAAAAGCCACGCAAAAATAAATAAAGTTTTGTTTCTACCACTGGTTTACTCCAAAAAAACGGCGATGAAGCGCAAGCCTCATCGCCGCCTGAAGGTATCTGGCAGAATGATTAATCCATAATGTATGGATAGTCCTGCTGCGTATAATTATCTTCCCACAGTGTGGAGGGGTCTGGATATTCGGATTCCTCCGCAAATTTAACTGCCTCAGCGATCTCTGCTTTGATCTTTTCCTGGATAGCCCTGACTTCCTCCTCCGATGCAATTTTTTCGGCGAGAATTTTCTTTTCCGTCATTTTTACCGGGTCCCGCTCCTGGTATTCCTGCACTTCTTCTTTGGTGCGGTATTTAGCCGGGTCCGACACCGAGTGGCCCTTGTAGCGGTAGGTACGGATTTCCAGGAAATACGGCCCTTTGCCGGAGCGAATATGTTCTGCGGCTTTCGAAACAGCTTCGTGTACAGCTTCCGGGTTCATGCCGTCAACCGGTTCGCTCGGCATATCGTAGGAAGCGCCCAGCTTATAGAGCTCGGTGATATTGCTGGTGCGGTTGACACTGGTCCCCATTGCGTAACCATTGTTTTCCACGATATAGAGCACCGGGATCTTCCACTTCATGGCCATATTGAAGGACTCATGCAGCGAACCCTGCCGGGAGGCCCCATCGCCAAACATTGTCACACAGAGGTTGTCAGTGCCTTTGTATTGCTCGGCAAAGGCGATGCCTGTTCCAATAGGAATTTGCGCGCCAACGATTCCGTTACCTCCGAAATAGCGGTGCTCAGCGGAGAAGAAGTGCATAGAGCCGCCCTTACCTTTAACAATACCGGTTTCCTTGCCAAAAAGCTCCGCCATACATTCTTTCGGAGAACATCCGCGGCCAAGCGCTGTACCGTGCTGCCGATAGGCGGTGACAATCGCATCCTCCCTCCTAATAGCCGATTCGATGCCGGCCGCTACTGCTTCCTGTCCAATGTAAACATGGCAGAAGCCGCGGATCTTTTGCTGCCCGTACATCATCAGGGCCCGTTCTTCGAAACGGCGAATGCGCAGCATCAGCTCGTACCAATAGAGGTACATCTCTTTGTTGTATTTTGGCGTATCGGCGCCCTTTTTTCCTGCTTTTTTCTTATTTTCTGTAGCTGTATCCATACCTGGTCGTGATTTATTGCAATTTAAACCTGGGTGTTAATTCTATAAGCCCTTAAATATAGGATTTTTTTGCCGCAGTGGAAAACGCTATGGTTTCCAACTGTCCAATTTCGTTTTTAAGAACAACTGAATACCGGCCTTGTTTACGGGCACGGTGGCCGCGGCAAAAAGCCAGGCAAAGAAATAATATTTTCCGCTTTCCTACAAATCCGGAAAGGAGCCAAAAGTAAAAACCATGTTCACAAGGGCCTGATTAAACGGATCTTCTTCAACAGGCGCATCAGTTTCAGGTCGATTGAGGGTGAAGCATGGAAAAAATGGCCGTTGAGCAATAGCCAATCCTGTTCCCTGCGGACCTCATCCAGATTGTCGAAAGTTAACTTCCGGGCGGTCTGCAACTGGGCTTTCCAATACAAACCGCGTTCCGTCATAGCAAAACCTTCCTTGCAGGACCCCAACAGGCTCTGGTTGCAAATGAAAAATATACGTTCCTCCCGCTCCGGAAACAAGAAGAATTTACCGGCGTTTTTTAACTTCTCTACCGGCATTTTCAGAAAATCAAGATACACTATCTCATTAGGTTCCTGCTCAAAAGCCAGATAATCCAGTACCATTTGGAACAAATCGATATCTTTCCAGGCCCTGCCTTCGTATTTCAGGATGGCTTCCGGCAGGGCAAAGCTGTTGATGTCCTGGCAGAAGTGGATGAGGAAATAATCCAACAGGCCTTCAAAGAGTAGCTCCACCTTTCGGTTGATTTGACGCGCATCTGGCTGGCCATTGCGGTCCATTGCCTTCAGTTCCTCCCCCAATTGGCCAAAACGCCTGAAGGCCGTATCCCGAAAACCAGATTCATAGAGCCGCTCAGAATAGGCATTGGCTTTTCCTGGGTCGTGTTCTTCCTCTACACGCTGGCGCAGGGCCTGAAAGAACTGTTCGGTAAGTTGCTGCTCCACATTACCATCGAGCCGGACACGCGCCTTTGGAGCCGGCTCCCGGCTATGGGCCTGAGGCTGCTGCGGAGCGCCGCAATGAAAACAAAAGCGGGCGCCGGAGGGTAGTTCGGTCTGGCAGTTTGGGCACTTCATGCCTCAAATTTAGATAATTTGCGCCACAACAAAGGCTAAACCATTTTTTGGCTTTTTCGTTTACGGGACAAAAAAATGTTATGCCCAGGCAAAAGAAGAAAGCCAATATGCCCACTAAGCATTGTCCATCCTGCGGCCGCCCTTTCAGCTGGCGCAAGAAATGGGAAAACTGTTGGGATACGGTAACGTATTGCAGTGAACGCTGCCGACGGGGATTTAAAGGCAGCGGTAAAAAAAAGGATGGAAAAATCTAAAACAAGCCATTACCCTGTTTTGTTAGCATGGCGAAAAAAAGCTCTTCCGCAAAGAAAAAATCAAGCCGCCCAATGAAGGAACAACGAATGGAAAAGAATGGGGATAGCGATTCTGGCGAATTTAATGAATACCAGTCCTTTGCCTTCCATCCCTACAATGTGATGATGACCTTGCTGTTGTTTGGCATCACCGTACTTTTCCTGGCTTTTACCGCCGCCTTCGTCTATACCAGGGTTCAAAGCAACCTCCCGCCCATCCGGGTGCCCGGAATATTTCTATTCAACACACTGGTCCTATTAGGCAGCAGCACTACCATGGTATGGGCCAAACGTTCCTATCAATCCGATGACACCCGAAATTATCAGCGGGCTCTGGGCGCAACCATTCTGCTATCCATATTATTTATGACCCTGCAATTTTGGGGTTGGTCTCAATTATTCAGCCAACAAATCTTTATCCATTCTGACAATTCAGCCGGTTACCTCTACTTAATTTCCGGACTCCATTTCGCCCACGTCATTGCCGGCCTTCCCTTCCTGGGAATCTTCCTCTGGACGGCGCGTAAGCGGATGAAAGAACCCGTAAGCGTGCTGGTCTATTTTTCTGACCCGGAGAAACGGCTCAAACTACGCCTGCTTACAATATATTGGCACTTCCTCGATGCCCTTTGGATCTATCTGGTCCTCTTCTTTTTTGTAAATTACCTGGTGCGATAAGCGGATGCGCGAATGCATCAATGAGGAAATGATAAAATCAAGCCCGAACATTCCTGCATTCCCGCATTCTCCCATTCCCGCATTCTCGCATTCTCGCATTCTCCCATTCCCAAACTCCCCCCTTATTTTGTTCACGGACTTACTTATCTTTGTGGTTTCAAAAAATAAGCCGGAACATACATGCAGGCCGCAGAACCTCAAATAACGGTTGAAGTAGCGAAAGATTTAGGGCTGACTGAGTCAGAATTCCAGCAGATCACCAAGTTTATGGGGCGTACGCCCAACTATACGGAACTCAGCATTTTTTCGGCCGTGTGGTCCGAGTATTGCTCTTCCAAGAATTCCATACATTGGCTCAAAACGCTTCCCCGGGAAGGCAGGCAACTGCTGGCAGGAGCGGGCGAAGAAAAGGTTCGCCTGGTCGACATTGGTGATGGCTGGGCCTGCGCCTTCAAGATCGTATCAAATAATCATCCTTCTGCTATCGAGCCTTATCAAGGCGCCGCGGCCGGGGCCGGCGGGACTCACCGGGATATTTTCACCCTGGGCGCCCGCCCGATTGCTGCATTGAACTCCCTGCGCTTTGGTAATATTGACAATATGCACACCCGACGGTTAATGCGGGGGGTGGTCAAAGGGATCGGTGATTATGGCAATTGCTTCGGGGTCCCGACGGTGGGCGGCGAGGTATCTTTCAACGATTGTTACAACCAGAACATATTGGTCAATGCCATGTCGGCCGGAGTAGTGCGGGTCGGTGAAACCATTTCCGCCCGGGCTGACGGGCAGGGAAACCCTGTTTTCATCGTTGGTTCGGCAACCGGCAAAGAGGGCATCCACACTGCTGCTTTTGCTACTGCCGGCCCGAGCGAATATTCCAACGAAGATCTGCCTTCGGTTCGGGTAGGCGACCCTTTTCAGGAAAAACTGTTGATGGAAGCGTCTCTCGAAGCCATTCAAAGTGGCGTGGTTGTCGGCATGCAGAATATTGGAGCGGGGGGCATTGCCTGCTCAACCTCCGAGATGTGCGCCAGAAGCAAAACAGGCATGCGTATCGACCTGGACAAGGCGCCTACCCGGCAGGACGATATGCAGGCCTTCGAGATATTGATTTCCGAAAGCCAGGAACGCATGTTGATCGTTGGCAAAAAGGGGGAAGAAAGGAAGTTGCTCGATATTTTCGAGAAGTGGGACCTCGTATGCAAAGAGATTGGGGAAGTGACGGATACCGGCAGGCTGGAATTTTTCTACTACAACGAATTGGCCGCAGATGTTTCTGTAAACCTCCTGGCGCCCGGTGGCGACGCTCCGGTTTACCAACGCGAATTCAAAAAGCCGGAATACCTGAATAAGATCGTCAAATACAAATTGTCGCATGTACCCAAACCGGATAGTTACCTGGAGGCAGCCCGCAAACTATTCAGCGCTCCTAATATAGTTTCCAAGCGCTGGGTGTATGAACAGTACGATTCCATGGTGGGTATTAATTCGATGAGCACCAATGCGCCCTCTGATGCAGCTCTGATCCGGCTGAAAGGAAGCCGGAAAGCACTAGCTTTGGCCATTGACTGCAACTCCGCCTATGTTTTCGCCGACCCCTATGTCGGAGCTATGATCGCAGTGGCGGAAGCAGCCCGCAATATCGTTTGTTCCGGCGGTGAACCCTTGGCGATTACCAGCTGTCTCAACTTCGGAAACCCTTACAATTCGGAGGCCTACTGGCAATTCGTAATGGCTATCAAAGGCATGGGGGACGCCTGCCGCCGTTTGAACACTCCGGTGGCCAGCAACAATGTCAGTTTTTACAACCAATCCACCTTCCAGGACAAAACAGAGCCCATCTACCCCACCCCAACGGTCGGAATGATCGGCATACTGGAAGACATCAGCACGCAGACAACCCTGGACTTTAAAACGCCGGGCCACCAGATATATATGATCGGTACACCGCATAATGACCTGGGCAGTTCGGAATACCTCCGCCATGTACACGGCATCCACTACTCGCCGGCGCCGGTTTTCGACCTCGATGAGGAATGCCACATTCAGTTCAACCTGAAGAAGTTGATCCAAAAGAACTTCATAGAATCCGCCCATGGCCTGTCGGAAGGAGGGCTCTTTGTTGGCTTGCTGGAATGCGCTATGCCAAGGGGCCTTGGTTTTCAGGCAGAAACCGACGGCAATTTCCGGAAAGACGCCTACCTCTTTGGAGAAAGCCAGAGCCGCATCCTTATTACCGTGGCTCAGGACACGGAGGATGACCTGGTAAACTATCTAAATTCTCAGAATGTTTCATTTACTAAAATAGGTGAAGTGTCCGGAACCCGCGTCATTATTGATGAAGAAGACTTTGGAGAAATTGGGGAATGGAAACTGATTTACGAGGACACTCTGTCTGAAAAAATGGAAGCATAAGTATTGAACCAAAATAAAAAATTCCTGCTGAACATGAAAAAAATCAACATACTCTTGTTGATGGCCGCTGTGGCCTTTACGAACCTCCAATGTGATACCTCTGTAAAAGGGACTGTGATTGAGGGCAATATCCAAAACGCCCCCGGCCAGATGCAGGCTTTCCTGGATCAGGTCATGATTGGAAAAGCCAGTAACATCTTAGCTAAAGTGGACCTGGACGCTAATGGGCATTTCGAGTTTCAATTCCCGGAAGGCTTACAGGCAGGTATCTATCAATTGCGCCTGGGCGCCAAATCGATCAACCTGGTGCTGGACGGCACGGAAAAAAAGATCGAAGTGTCAGGCGACCTTTCCACCATCCAAACCTATCAGGTGTCGATTAAAGGGTCAAAGGATAGCCAGGCCCTCGCCGGCATCATGAGTAAGCTCTTTGCTCAACAAGCCAGCGCACAGGATATTTCCAACTTCGTTGATACCGTTTCCAACCCGGTGCTCGGCGCTTTCGTGTCTTATCGTGCACTCGGCCCCAACGGGCAGTTTATCGACACTCAGAAGAAAGCCTTGCAGAAACTCTCCGCCAAGGACCCAAACGGGGAAATGGTTCAGGAATACAGTAACTTCATTACCGCTGTAGAACGCCAGTATCAGGCTCAGATGGCTACGCAGTTAATTCAGGTTGGCCAGCCGGCGCCGAATATCTCCCTGCCCAATCCAAATGGTAAAAAGTACTCGCTCGAAGACCTCAAGGGCAAGGTCGTGCTGCTCGACTTCTGGGCAAGCTGGTGTGGCCCCTGCCGGCGGGAGAATCCTAACGTGGTGAAAGTATATGACAAATATAAAGAAAAGGGCTTTACGGTCTTCAGCGTTTCTCTCGATGGGTTGGACTCCCGGACTGCAAGCCGCCTGACCAATCAGGAACAAATTGACAGCTACCAGACCCAACAAAAACAACGATGGGTTGAAGCCATTAAACAGGATAACCTGAAGTGGGAATACCATGTCAGCGACCTGAAAAAGTGGGAATCCGCCCCAGCTTCCCTATATGGCGTCACCAGTATCCCCAGAACCTTCCTGATCGACCGGGAAGGCAAAATCGCCGCTGTTAACCTGCGCGGCGCCGAGCAAATTGAAGCGGCGTTGCAAAAACTGTTGTAGGAAGGCGGAAGGTTTACCCGGCCGAGGTACGAGGACGGGCGGAAGGTTTACCCGGCCGAGGTACGAGGACGGGCGGAAATCGGAAGGTTTACCCGGCCGAAGCATGAGGACGGGCCCACATCCGATCTCCCTCACTTCTGATTGCGAAAAACCGCACAGATAATTCCGGTTGCCACCGCTGCATTGAGCGATTCTGCGCCGCCGTGGGCGGCAGCGGGAATAGCGATTCGATGGCTGAGCCACTGCTCCGCAGAAGCGGAAATGCCGTTTCCTTCATTCCCAATGACGATCACTCCTTGTCCCGACAGGGCCGCCTGAAAAACATTGTCTCCATTCAGTACGGCCCCATAAACAGGTAGCCCGGGCGCCAGGCGACAAAGGTTTTCCAGTTTTTCTTCTACTACCGGAACGCGCAGGAAAGCGCCCATTGAAGCCTGAATAGCCTTAGGGTTATAAGGGTCGACGCAGGTAGGGGCGCAAAAAACACAGGTAATGCCGAACCAGTCGGCAACCCGAAGGATGGCGCCGAAATTACCGGGATCCTGGATGCCATCCAGATAAAGGGATAAGCCACTGCGCAACTGCTGTTCTTCCAGCTTCGACTCCGGAATAGAAACGACCGCCAGTACCTGATTAGGGGTGCTGAGGTTGGACACCTTCGCCAGGTCGGCTTCGCTCACAGCAAATGTTTTCCCTTCCGGCAAAGGTAATTCGGGTTTAGCTTTTTCCAGCCAGTTTTCCAAAGCATAGAGAGCCTCGACCCTGTCGGGCCGCAGCGCTAGTAACTCCCGCGCCATTTTATCCCCTTCGACCACGAAATTGTTATACTTTTGCCTAAACTTTTTCAAGCTTAAAGATCTAAGATATTTGATGGCGTTTTTTGAAATCGTCATTGGGAACTGAAATTGCGATGCGGTTCATAAACCCTGCAAAATACATAATAGGCGCCATATTGGCCCTTGCTTTTCTATCTTCCTGTAATACCAACCGGTATCTGGCGGGGGAGGAATATCTATTGAAAGGAAACACGATCAAATTACAGGATAAGGGCAACATCGACCGGAAAAGGGCGCTTAAGTACGAGCTCTCCCTCTTATACAAGCAAAAAGAAAACAGCAAGTTCTTTTTTATTCCCCGTGAATGGTTCTATTACAAAGTTTCCGGGCCGGAAGATACCACAAAATTCGACCGTTGGCAAAAGCGAGTGATCGCCGAACCTCCAGCTATTTATGACCCCGCCCTTACGCAGGCCACGGTCGAATCCATGCTGTATCACCTTCAGTACAAAGGGTATTTCAATGCAGAGGTGTTTTCCGACATCTTTACCAAGCCCAAACAAAAAAAGATCTTTGTCACCTATTACGTCAAACCCAATCAACAGTTCACCATCGACACCGTTTCCTTTTTCAGCGAGGACACTACCATCAACAGGATCCTGCAAGAAACCGCAAAATCTAGTTTCCTGAAACCGGGGGCAGGCATCGATGGGAAGCTCTACGACCGGGAACGAGATCGCATTTCCCGCTACCTTCGCAATCACGGATACGCCTACTTCTATCCCAACTATATCAGCCCGTTGGAAGCTGATACCACCCAAAAGCCCAAGGCCGCCAAACTTTTCCTGGAGGTACAGCTCCCTCCCGAGGACAGCCTGCATCGGGCTTATACGGTGGGAGACATTACCGTGTATATGGATTACACCCCTGGAAAAACCGATTCCCTGTTATACGACTCTCTGGCCAACGGTATTTTGCTTCGCACCCCACGCCCACAATTCAGGATCAAACCTGAAACAATTCTGGAATCGATCTTTCTTAAAGAGGGAGCATTATACCGGCAAAGAGATTACGATCAAACCAACCGGCAACTCTCCGCCCTTGGCGTGTTTCGTTTTGTGCGCATTAAACAGGAAGCAGACCCTGCAGACCCCAATAAGCTGGATTTCCGTATAGAACTGACCCAAAACAAAAAAATTGAGGTCGGCATGGATTTCGAGCTCAATTACGCCAGCCGAAGTGCTTCCGGCGCCGGCAACCTCATCGGCTTGACGGTAGGCCCTTCCTTTCGCAACCGCAACCTGCTCAAGGGTGCGGAGTTAATGATTAACGACCTCTCCGCCGGGGTCGAGGTCAACCCCTCCCCTAGCGCAATCCGGGACGGGCGGTTCTGGAATACCGTAGACCTACGCCTTCAAACGGATCTTTATCTGCCTCGTTTTGTCGACAACCTGGGTATCTGGCGGTTCCTCAACCGAGCCCACCTTGGCAAGCAAAAGCTTTTTGTGAGTGATGACTTTTACAGAACGATGAAGGAAAATGCCGCTACCCGCTTTTCGGCCAGTTACAATTACCTGCTCATCCTTGATTTTTATGAGTACAACCTCTTCAATGGTACGTTCGGGTTTGATTTTCAACGCAACAGCAACCAGCGCGTGATCCTTAATCATATCGGCATTGATTACCTCGTGCCGATTACCAAAGAAAAATTTGACACTATACTTGCGCTCAATGACTTCCTGGCGCGGTCTTTCGGGGAGCAATTATTTGTAAGCCTGTTGTTCCGCGACCTAAATTACGTCTATAATGCCCGCCCCAACAGCCGGGGGAATTCCAGCTATATGGGACTCAACCTGGAACTTTCCGGAGCCGAGATATGGAGCGCCAATTCGTTGTACAATGTCATTTTAAATGAGTCTGAAGTTTTCAAGTTGCGTTTGAAGGAGGGTAAGACCGTTGACTTTTCTCAATATGTACGCGCCCGCCTGGACCTTCGGCAATTCCACCAGTTCACACCTAAGCGAAGTGTGGCGGCCCGCCTGTCCGTTGGGATCGCCCGCCCTTATGGGTTTACCACAGATGTGCCTTATGTAAAGCAATTTTTTGCCGGTGGCCCCAACAGTATTCGAGCCTGGGCTCCCCGCGGCCTGGGGCCCGGCGCTTACGAAGACCCCTTATCACTAGACCGCCGGAACAACACCCGCCTTTACCAAACCGGAGATCTTAGCCTGGAGGCCAATCTTGAATACCGGTTTAAGATTTTCTGGATGATCAACGGCGCGCTATTTCTTGATGCCGGCAATATCTGGACGATCAAACGAGATACCGGCCGATGTGGGTCTCAATTCCTGTTTCAACAACAGCAATACCAATGTACCGACTCGGATGGGAACAGCGTGTCCTATATCAATGAGCCTTTTTATAGGCAAATAGCAATAGGAGGTGGCTTTGGCCTTCGACTGGATTTCTCCTATTTCATCCTAAGGCTGGATATGGGTGTCAAGCTTCGGCACGCCCAGCCCGTTCCTTTTATCGAAGGCAGCAACAATTGGAAAAATTACTGGTTCCGCGATTTCCGGGATGACGGAGGGCGGACTGGCCTGAGGGGGATTGATATCATCAATTTCAACCTTGGCTTTGGGTATCCGTTCTAAATAGCTTCATTTGAACAGCGTTTTGCGGCCGTACTTACTACAGATCGGGCATTGCAGTGGGTCGTGGCCTCTGGCCGGACAGTATTGGCGGCCAAAGTAGATGATCTGGAGATGTAATTTATTCCAGCTTTCCCGGGGGAAAACGCTTTTCAGGTCGGCTTCCGTTTTTTCCACATTTTTACCGGTACTCAGCGCCCATCGGTAAGCCAGGCGATGGATATGAGTATCAACGGGAAAGGCCGGCACACCAAAAGCCTGAGACATGACCACCGAAGCGGTTTTATGGCCTACACCTGGCAATTCCTCCAGTGCCATAAAATCCTGTGGCACCTTACCATCATGCTTTTCAATCAATATCCTGGACAAGCTGGAAATGGCCTGAGATTTGCGGGGAGCCAGGCCGCAGGGACGGATAATTTCGCGGATCTCCTCCACATCCAACCGGGCCATGTCATAAGGGTTATCTGCTTTTTCGAACAGGTAAGGCGTTACCTGGTTTACCCGCTCATCCGTACATTGGGCAGACAAGAGCACGGCCACCAAAAGGGTGTAGGAGTCCTGATGTTGGAGGGGGATGGGCACAACCGGGTACAATGCCTCCAGTATTTCGGCAATAGCAGCTGCTTTTTCTTTACGGCTAAGGCGTTTCATGCGAATGGATTGCGTTTTAACGGTACTCAAACCGGCCGTAAGGGCTTTCGATCCGGACTGTGGAGCCTTGGCCAGCTTCTACCCTGCCCACGATCCGGGCTTCGATATGGAATGCCTGGGCAATGTCGATTACTTGTTGAGCATAGGCTTCCGGAAGATAAACCTCCAGGCGATGGCCCATGTTGAACACCTGATACATTTCTCTCCAATCTGTCCCGGATTCTTCCCGGATCAAACGGAAAAGCGGCGGTATCTCGAAGAGGTTGTCCTTAATGATAAGCTTGTTCTGGACAAATTTCATCACCTTGGTTTGCCCTCCTCCGGTATTGTGGATCAACCCATGAAGATGGGGGCGCAGTGCTTCCAGCAGTTGCTTTAAAACAGGCAAATAGGTACGTGTGGGGGACAGTACAAGCTGCCCGGCAGTCACTTGTTGCCCATCAAGCCCGATCTTATCGGTCAGTTTTTTACTACCCACATAAACCACCTCTTCAGGAGTATTGGGATCGTAGCTATCAGGGTATTGAGTGGCGTAGGAATGTGTAAAGACATCGTGGCGGGCAGAAGTCAGCCCATTACTGCCCATACCGCCATTATAGGCCTGTTCATAAACCGCCTGTCCAAATGACGCCAGCCCGACGATGACATCACCTGCCTGGATATCATTGATAATGAGATCGGATCGTTTCATGCGGGCAAAAGCAGTATAGCCTACATCTATCGTGCGAACAATATCTCCCACATCGGCTGTTTCTCCGCCGGCCAGATGGATGCCGATGCCGTATTGGGCCATAGCCTCTACAAAGCGTACGGTATAATTAATGATACTGCTGATAACCTCCCCGGGGATGAGGTTTTTATTCCGCCCGATGGTAGAGGAAAGGAGAATTCCATCCGTGCAACCAACGCAGGCCATGTCATCCAGGTTCATCACGATAGCATCCTGGGCAATGCCTTCCCAAACCGAAAGATCGCCGGTTTCTTTCCAATACAGATAAGCCAGGCTACCTTTGGTCCCGGCGGTATCGGCATGCATGAGGTTGCAGTAGTCGGGGTCGCCGGCGGCGATATCGGGCAATATCTTGCAGAAGGCGTTGGGATAAAGCCCTTTATCCAGGTTTTTGATGGCCGCGTGTACCTCATCTTTGGTGGCGGATACCCCCCGTTTTCCATATTTGGATTGGTCCGACATGATTTCCTTTTTCATTTCAGCAGCAAAGGTAGGATTATTTCAGAAAAGCCCTTCCCCAAACACTTCTAAGCACACTTACAATAGGGAATGCGGTTTTTTAAAAAGATCATCATAGAATAGGGGCAAATCGAGGAAATATCCCTGAAAAGTTCCAAAAACATGAGATTTAACAAATTTCATTAGGTGCAATTGACTTGCAATTCTATATTTGCACTCACGGCAATAAAAGAGAGAGAGAAAAAGCAATCCCATGCACACCGTTCTCAACGCGATTGTTTAACCAAATCAAGAGACAGTGGAGTTGCCAGAGTCATTTACAAAGTTCATTACCACGAATCGGAAATTATTAAAAGTTGGAGTTAGTGCGCTTTCGGGGCTTATGATCCTCGGAACTCTCTACTACTTCAGCAGCGGCCTCAAGCAACAGCTTCAGGCTTCGCTGGTGGCCAGCGAAAGGCCCGCCGAACTAGGCGCTTTTCCGATAACTGTACCTACCATCAAATACGGGTTCGCCATCGACACCTTTCAGGTTTTCGAAAAGACGATACAATCCGGACAATTTCTTGGAGACATTCTGATCCAGCAAAACATGGATTATCCTTCCATCGAGCAACTCGTCCGCAACGCATCGGATGTGTTTGATGTAAGGCAGTTTCGGGTCGGTAATCCATTTACCATTCTCACCAAGGACAGCACCCAAACAGCGGACTACCTGATCTATGAGCCCAATGTTTATGAATACATTGTGTTTCATCTGAAGGGTGACTTGAAAGCAGAGCGCATCAAGCGGGAAGTCACTTCTGAAGTAAAATCTGCTGCCGGCGCCCTGGAGACCTCCTTGTGGAATGCAATTGTCGGCCAGGGACTGAGCTACGACCTGGCGGATAAAATGGAAGATGCCCTGCAGTGGTCCATTGATTTTCACCACCTGCAAAAAGGAGACGAATTCAAATTGGTCTATGACCAGAATTTCATCGAGGGAGAACCCGTCGGGATCGGATCCGTGCATGCCGCGTATTACAAAACCGGGGAGAACGAATACCACGCCATTTATTTTGACAACGGGAAGGAGTCTGGTTATTACGACCTGGAAGGACGGCCTATGAAACGAGGCTTCCTCAAGGCGCCGGTGAAATTTTCCCGTATTTCTTCCTATTACAACCTCAACCGTTTCCATCCCATTTTGAAGCGAGTACGCCCTCACTTCGGTACGGATTATGCTGCGCCCTATGGCACTCCCATTTACGCTGTTGGCGACGGAGTGATAGAAAAGGCATCCTATACGAATGGCAACGGTAATTTTGTTAAGATTCGTCACGACGGCACTTATCAGACGCAATACCTGCACATGCAAAAATTCGGCCCTGGCATTCGGACTGGGGTTCACGTGAAGCAAGGCCAGGTAATTGGTTATGTCGGTTCCTCCGGGCTGGCAACCGGCCCCCACGTTTGTTTCCGGTTCTGGAAAGACGGCAAACAAGTCAACCACCTCAACCTGAAATTTCCTCCGGCCAAGCCATTACCAGAGGCCGATATGCCTCAGTTCAAAATGCTGCGCGACCAATACCTGGAGCTGCTAAGCCAGGCTAAGGAGGTTAAAGTTGAAGAAGACGGGGCTACTACAGCAAAAAAAGGCAATCCATAAGTTTTCTATCAAAACAAAACGAAAACCCCTCGGCAGTAGACACCGCCGAGGGGTTTCTTGTTTGTTGTCGCCCAAGAGCGTCACGTCAATTGAGGTTACTACTCTCTGACATCTGAGCGATAACCGTATAAGCATCTCCCTTGTTATACATAGCCTGGCGCCATAGTTCATCGGGCCGAAGCTTAAAAAGATAGTTGGCGTCCATATTGGCCACCACCCATGATCCATATACCATCTCATCTCTAAGCTGCCCTTCCGTCCAGCCGGAGTACCCTACAAAAAAACGAATATTAGCCGGCAGGATCAGGTTGGAAGTAATAAGGAATTTGAGCTTTTCAAAGTCTCCGCCCCAGTAAACGCCATCTGTAACTTTGGTGCTTTCATCCAACAAACTGCCTACATTATGAACGTAGTGAATGGTATCTGTTTGCACCGGCCCACCAAAAAAAACCTCCGAATCAAACTCTGGGAAGTCCTCGATCAGTTCGTCGATGCGCATATTCAAGGGTTTATTCATGATAAACCCCAGGCTGCCATCCTTGTTGTGTTCACAAAGTAGAACAGCAGTCCGCTTAAAGTTCGGGTCTAGCATGAATGGTTCGGCTAACAGTATTTTCCCGCCCATTACCTCTTCTCGTACCATGTAACTTCATTGTGTTAGTAAAGAATACACTTTTATCCAATGCTCCGGCAACAACCTGCTACGGCCAACCCGGCCCAACCGATTGTCCGGTGTTGATGTTACTACGATACAATAAATATCCTTTCTTCCCTAAAAAAAAGCAACACAATAACTCAATAATTAAAAAATGCCAGCGTGCAGGCATATCTCCGCCCCCATAGACAACGATTGGAGTGGGTATTCTCATCCCGTTACAAGGCGCTGGTGGGGAATTTTCGGTCCACTTTTTTAACCAGTCCCTGAAGGGTTGAGCCGGTTCCACCGACTTCGATGAACTCACTTGCCCCATCGGCAATCATGTTGAGCATGGTTTGTGTCCAGAGAACAGGAGCCGTAAGTTGGCCAATAAGGTTTTGCTGGATTTTCTCGGGGTCGCGTTCTGCCTGGGCATTCAAATTCTGATAGACCGGGCATGCCGGGGTTTTGAAGGGGGTATTCTCAATAGCAGCCTGCAGAACGTCCTTTGCCGATTGCATCAGTGGAGAGTGAAAAGCCCCTCCAACCTGCAGTATGATCGCCCGGCGGGCGCCGGCTTCCTGGAGTTTAGCCACAGCAGCTTCCACCCCTTTTACTGTTCCCGAGATCACCAATTGGCCCGGGCTATTGTAGTTAGCCGGCACAACCATATCCTCTATTTCTGCGCAGGCCTGTTCTACCACTTCATCGTCGAGCCCGATAATAGCAGCCATCGTGCTTTCCACCGCTTCACAAGCCTTCTGCATAGCTATGGCCCGGCTGTAGACCAACCGAAGGCCATCTTCGAAAGAGAGGGCGCCGGCAGCCACTAAAGCGGAGAATTCCCCCAGAGAATGGCCGGCGACTGTGTCGGGCCGAAAGGCCTCGCCTGCTATCTTTGCCTTGGCGATGGAGTGCAGGAAAATAGCCGGTTGTGTGATCTTTGTTTGTTTAAGATCTTCCGCACTGCCTTCAAACATAACATCCGTCAGGCGAAAGCCAAGGATTTCATTGGCTTGCTCCATTAGTTCGCGAGCGACAGGAGCCTGCTCGTAAAGGTCTTTGCCCATCCCTTCAAATTGGGAACCTTGTCCAGGGAATATGTATGCCTTCATGTTTCTGTTTTTTGTTTATTGGTTCCCGTCTCTATCGAGCCGGGTAAAATTCGTTATGGCTTGCCGACGCTCCGTACCCTGTGCCCTATTCCTAGTGCAATTTCGACCCAATTAAGTTCAAAAACTCGCTTCTGGTTTCCACCCGCTGGAATTCCCCTGTAAAAGCAGAAGTAGTGGTCACGGAATTTTGTTTTTGTACGCCACGCATCATCATGCACATATGCCGTGCTTCGATGACCACCGCCACTCCGAGGGGATTGAGGGTATCCTGAATACAGTGAAGTATCTGATGAGTGAGGCGTTCCTGTACTTGTAGCCGCCGGGCGAAAACGTCGATCACCCTGGGAATTTTACTCAGGCCGACGATGTACCCATTAGGGATATAGGCCACATGCGCCTTTCCAAAAAAAGGCAACATATGGTGTTCGCAAAGTGAATACAGCTCAATATCTTTTACAATCACCATTTCACTATACTCTTCCCTGAACATGGCCGAACGAAGGATGGCTTCTCCATCCTGTTCATACCCTTGGGTAAGGAACTGAATGGCTTTAGCGGCTCTTTCCGGCGTCTTTTCCAAACCTTCCCTCGAAATGTCCTCCCCTACCCGCAGCAGTACACGTTCGAAGTTGTCAACCAGATCCTGCAAAACTTCAATTTGATTTTCTTCCGATTTAATATGCGGCATGTATCCGATTTTATTCAATTAACGAAGTTACCCCGGTATAACAGCCGGGAAAGGCAGTAGTTGTAAGCCCCCCCTCTCTTTAGCCGGGACAAAAGTACAAATCTTGCCCCTTTTCAGGGGGCATATTACAGGAAATAAAGTGGTTCCTGCCGATCAGCAAACGGGCCTGGCCTAAATTATTTTTGCTGCAACGGCCAGGCCGGCTAACTTTAGAGGCCGGGAAAATTTAGAGGCCAACCGAATAATTACTATTTTGGCTGGAAACATTTTTAGCAGGAAAAAGGTAAATGGATACACTGATCGGGAAAAATAAGCAATTGGCCCGCATGTTTAGTTTCATCACCAGAAGAGTGGTTTACCATTCCATTTTCTGGCTCCTGCTTTTAGCGCTCATGACCATATCCGAGCGTAACGGGCAAGCCTTCCTGTTCACGGTAAGCAATGAGTTGATCAACCTTTTTTTCTACGCCTTGATCGTCTATTTCAACCTCCTCTACCTCATCCCAAATTACCTGACAAAGAAACGCTTTCTCACCTACTGCGCCCTTCTGATCGCGGCAGCCATGATCATCACTCCGCTGAAAGTACTGGCCCTCTACCTGAAATTTTCCAATTATCCCCAGGCACAGGCCAACCTATTGAACAATATGAACTGGTATTTTCTGGTGACCTTCCTGATCGCTGGTTCTTCGACGATATTCAAGATTATTACCGATTGGGCGCGCCACCTTAGGGAAAAACAAGAGCTGCAAACCCAGACCATGCAGTCGGAACTGCGCTTCCTGAAATCACAGATCAATCCACACTTCCTCTTCAATACCTTGAATAACCTCTATGCCTTAACGCTGAAAAAATCAGATAAGGCGCCGGAAATTGTCCTGAAGCTTTCCGAAATGATGCGATACATGCTCTATGAGTGCAATGAAAAACGGGTGCCACTTAGCAAAGAAATCAATTATATTCGCAATTATCTTGACCTCGAACGGCTCCGGCAGGGAAAGAATATGGATATCCACTTTGAGGTGGAGGGCGAAGTCCAGGACCAGAAAATAGCCCCGCTCATGTTCATCCCCTTCCTGGAGAACAGCTTTAAACACGGCCTGAGCAACCACATAACCACCGGCTTTGTAAATATGAAATTGCGAGTGGAAAACAATCAGGTCCACTTTAATATTGAGAACAGCAAGCCGGACACTCCTCCCCGCCAGGATAGCCGCCGTAGCGGGGGGATCGGGCTGGTGAATATTCACCGAAGGCTCAATTTGCTTTACCCCAACCAATACCAACTGGACATAGAAGATTCTCCCAAATCATATGCCGTCAATCTGCATATAAATCTTGACAACTAATCATAAACCAGATAGTATGATCAATGTAATTATCGTCGACGATGAGCCGCTGGCTCAGGATGTTTTGGAAACCTACATAGAAAAGATCCCGGAACTCAATCTGGTGCAAAAGTGCAATAATGCCCTGGAAGCCAACGAAGCCCTGAAGGCCAACGATATTGACCTGATGTTTCTTGATATCCAGATGCCACAACTCACCGGTGTAGACTTTCTGAAGACGCTTTCGAAACCACCCCTTGTAGTCTTTACCACCGCTTACCCCAACTACGCAATTGAAGGCTTTGAACTCAATGCACTGGATTACCTGCTCAAGCCGATCTCTTTGGAGCGATTCATGAAAGCCGTCAATAAAGCGATGGAACAGATCGATTTGCACCGCAAAGACACCCCTAGTCACAGCCCTGGCGAGGATGACGAGACGGACTTTTTCTTTGTGAAAGCAGACAAAAAATTGGTCAAGGTGAATTTCCCCGAGATTGTCTACATCGAGGGGCTCAAGGATTATGTGATCATCCGGATGGAAAACAGCCGGGTCATTACTCTCCAGACGATGAAAAGCCTGGAGGAAAAATTGCCGACAGCGCTATTCAAGCGCATTCATCGATCCTATATTGTCAACATCAACAAGATTGAAGCTATTGTTGGGAATATGGTGGAAGTAATGGAAAAGAACCAGGCCAAGCACTTGCCGATTGGAAAAAATTACCGCGACGAGCTGCTCGAACTCATCAACAGAAATCGTTTGTAGCGCGATGCTACCGGAGGCGGTAAAAAGCGTCTGTGAGGATATTTTAGGGCAGCAAATCCTCAGCAGCACCATTCTCAGCGGAGGAGATATCAACGAAGCCAGGCTATTGGAAACCCCTGCCGGCCCCGTATTCCTTAAGATGAACGGCCGGCTGACAGCTGCCGCCATGCTGGAAGCAGAAGCCAAAGGCCTGAAACAACTATCGAAAGCCAATGTCTTACCTACACCAGTTGTGCTGGGTTTGGGCCAAGCCGGTGGCTTTGCTTTCCTTCTGCTCGAATACATTCCCGAAGGGCGCCCTGGGCCAAATTTCTGGGAAGATTTCGGAACTGGACTGGCTGCACTGCATCGGGAAAGCAATGAATTATTCGGCCTGAGCTATGACAATTTTATTGGGAGCCTGCCTCAGAGTAATAACCGACAAGAACGCTGGGCGACTTTCTACATCGGAGAGCGGCTTCAACCGCAAGTAAAGCAAGCCCTTGCTGCGGGGCTGCTTTGGGACGGCGCTGAAAGGCAATTCGACGCGCTGTATGAACGCATTTCGGATATTTGCCCGGATGAGCCCTCTGCTCTGATCCACGGAGATCTTTGGAGCGGCAATTTCCTGGTTGGCCCCAATAGCCAACCCGTACTTATCGATCCCTCCGTTTGTTTTGCCCACCGGGAGATGGACCTGGCGATGTCCAGGCTTTTCGGAGGTTTTGCCCCGGCTTTTTACCAAGCTTATCAGGAGTCTTTTCCAACAGCGGCAGGACTGGAGGACAGGCTGGATATCTACCAATTATATTACCTCCTGGTACATGTCAACCTCTTTGGAGGGGGATACAGTCCATCCGTACGCCAGGTTATCCGCCGATACATCGGCTAAGCACCAGAGGCAATTCTTATTTTCCCGGCGGCCTGTTGAAAGCCCCTTTATCGTCCGAAGATTGCATTCGAACACACTGCCGCAACAATTGATATTCGGGATTGCTGTCATCGGCAGCCAGAATCGATTCCGCTTCCTGAAAAAAGGACTCCAGATATGCCTGGATTTCCTGCCGGGATTCCCAGCTAAGCAGCTTGAAATCCTGTATGATTTCATACATTCGCGCTTTCTTTGCAAGAAACAGCTTGAGCGTTTTTTCAAGATCAGCCCGGCTGGTGGAATTTCCAAGGAATACCCGTTGCCTGACCGAAAGCAATCCATAATCCGAATTGGGAAGGGCGTAAGGAGCGTTGACTAAGCCGGAAAAATCAAAATCATAGGGAACGGGAATAAGCCCTCCCCCATCAAAAGGAGAGACGATTTTGAGGTTTCGCATCATTGGCAGACTCCAGTCGGCATTACCGATCATATATTGAAAAACGGCCATTACATTTTCGGTGCTCGCTGCAATAGAAGAATCTGGCGGATTAAGACAGTCTTCGCATTCTTCGCCACCAAGGCGGAGCGCCATTTCATCTGTGTCTTCAATAAGGAAGCCAAAACGTTTGATACGCCCAATCTCCCGATTGGAATCCAGGTAGGTTACCTTTGCCAGCTGAACCCGGTAGCTCGAGCTGGAAAGTTCGTTAAACAGTTTGTATCCCAGGTATTCCCGTAACACCAGTTCCTGGCCAAGCTGCTTATCATCCAGGCAATGGGTGACCAGCTTTAGCTTATCGTATTTAGGGATAAAACCTTGTTCTTTGAGCTCATTCTTTGAAAAATCAAGTGAAAGTGGAGGGAATTCACAGATCCGGCGACGATATTTGCCTCTTTGAGCGAGTTTTACGCCAAAGGCCAGTTTTTGCCCCCGGGTATTTTTAAAAACGAAGCTGGAGGGTTGGGCTTCTTCCAGGCGCCGGTTCTCGATCAATTCGACCAGGGCCGCTTCGATTTCTATCTCAACGGGCTCATCGCCCTGGTATAATTCATCGAAAATGCTTTGCTGAGCTATTGCGGCAAACGGAATGCCCGCAAGGTAAAGCACCAAAGTAAAATAATGTATTCGGGTGATCATATTTTTGCTTTTAAACCCAATTGAAACAATCAACTGAATTCGACCACAAAACTATGTCAAAACAAAATAATATTCCAGATACTAGGTGTTAAATTTGCATTAAAAGAAATTTTATTTTGAACAAAGTTTTTTAAAATAAATTTATTTTAAGGACGCTGGAAAATATGTAATATCAAGCTTGTTTTGAAAGCGGCTACAAAATCTAATCGCACATGCCAATTCGCACCCTACTGAGTGCCCTTTCTTTGCTCCTGTTATTGGAAACAGGATGTAGAGTGCAGGAAACGCCTGAAATATCCGTCCCTTCCCAAACTCCGGGCCGGGCAAAAAACATAATTCTGCTTATTGGCGACGGGATGGGGCTGGCGCAAATTTCTGCCGCCCTCTACTCTAATAATAACAAGCTCGCGCTGGAGCAGTTTACGACCATAGGCCTACACAAGCCAAATTCCGCTAATGAC
Organism: Lewinellaceae bacterium; assembly: GCA_020636215.1. GTDB lineage: Bacteria > Bacteroidota > Bacteroidia > Chitinophagales > Saprospiraceae > JACJYE01. Next base: position 369,587 of record JACJYG010000010.1, on the reverse strand, counting down.
CTGATCACAGACTCCGCAGCGGGCGCTACTGCTTTCGCCTGTGGGCAAAAGACCTACAATGGTGCGATTGGCATCAACGCCGATTCGGTGCCTTGCTACACGATCCTGGAGGAAGCAGAAGCCAGGGGATACGCCACCGGCCTGATTGCCACCTCAACTATTGTTCATGCGACACCGGCTTCATTCATTGCCCACCAGCCAATCCGAATTTTTTACGAGGAAATCGCTGCAGATTTCCTTAAAACAGATATTGACCTATTCATCGGTGGCGGTAAGCGTTATTTTGACCGCCGGGAAAAAGACAGCCGCAACCTTTACGCTGAATTGCAGAAAAAAGGCTACCTCGTCAGCGATTATTCCATTGAAGAACTTTCTGAAGTCAGCCTGAATGGCCGCCGGAATTTTGCTTTCTTCACGGCAGACAAGCACCCTGTCCCGGCGGAGGCTGGGCGAGACTATCTTCCCTATGCGGTTAAAATGGCCTGTTCTTTTTTATCTAAAAGAAGTGAACAGGGCTTTTTCCTGATGGCGGAAGGTTCTCAAATCGATTGGGGCGGGCATTCCAATGACGGGCAGCTGACCATTGGGGAAACCCTGGATTTTGACAAGGCCGTAGCAGCTGCGCTTGACTTTGCCCGAAAGGACGGCCAGACCCTGGTAGTAGTCACCGCCGACCACGAATCCGGCGGCATGGCGCTCAACCCTGGCTCTGAGATGAACGCTATTCAAGCAAAATTCACCACAAACGGGCATACCGGTACAATGGTGCCAGTATTCGCCTATGGCCCATCTTCCAAGCTCTTTGGAGGTATTTACGATAACACGGAGATTTATTTCAAAATGAAACAGGCATTGGGGTTCCTCACCGAAACGACCTCCGCCAGCCCGTGAACCTTTTCCTGCCCTTGGCATTTTAAGTATGAAATCCGGATGGGTTGATCGCCAAAATTCGGCTATATTCGCGATATCACAACTTTGATAACCAACAATAGTACTACCTTACTGGTGATTACCTTACTCAAATCGTCTAACCCATGACAGTAGAAACTTTGAATAACCTCCAACTGATAAAGGAAAGCGCAAGAGACTTTGCAGAGCAATATATCCGGCCTTATGTAATGGAATGGGATGAAAACCAATATTTCCCTATCGGCCTTTTCCACCAGATGGGCAAATTTGGCTTCATGGGAGTTTTGGTGCCGGAGGACTACCATGGCGCCGGACTGGGATATCAGGCATACATCACGGTGATTGAGCAAATCGCTAAAGTCTGTGGCTCAATCGGACTTTCAGTGGCAGCCCACAATTCGCTGTGCACCAACCACATCCTGTTGTTTGGCAATGAAGAGCAAAAGATGAAATATCTGCCCTCTCTCGCCAGCGGGGAATGGATTGGCGCCTGGGGCCTTACCGAACCCAATACCGGCAGTGATGCAGGCCGGATGAAAACTACCGCCGAAAAAGACGGCGATTATTATATACTCAATGGCGCAAAAAATTTCATCACCCATGGCCAATCCGGACAGGTCGCCGTCATTGTTGCCCGCACCGGAGAATTGCTCGACAGCCGTGGCATGGCCGCCTTTATCATTGAAAAAGGGACACCTGGTTTTTCAGCCGGTAAAAAGGAAAACAAACTGGGCATGCGGGCTTCCGAAACCACCGAGCTTATTTTCAATGATTGCCGGGTTCACAAAAGCCAGATGTTGGGTGAAAATGGGGAAGGTTTTATCCAGGCCATGAAAGTATTGGATGGTGGCCGAATTTCTATCGCTGCCCTTTCCTTAGGTATTGCCAAAGGGGCCTATGAGGCAGCTGTTCAATATGCAAAAGAGCGCCATCAATTCGGCAAGCCAATCGCCAGCTTCCAGGCCATCAGCTTTAAATTAGCAGATATGGCCACCCGAATACAAGCCGCTGAGTTGCTCACCAGGCAAGCCGGTATTGCCAAAGACCGCGGAGAGCCGACGACTAAGCTCTCGGCCATGGCCAAATACTATGCCTCCGAAGCAGCCGTTGCCATTGCTAATGATGCCGTCCAGATTTTTGGCGGCTATGGCTATACCAAAGATTTCCCCGTTGAGAAATATTACCGCGACGCCAAATTATGCACCATTGGCGAAGGCACCTCTGAAATACAAAAGCTGGTCATTTCCCGGGAAATCCTGAAAGGAGGATAAACCATCCTCAGTCCTGATCTTCGCCAAAAAGGCTGGTCGGCTGATTAGCGTCAAAAAACAATTGTATGCCGGCAATGCGCCACTGGCCTCCTTTTTTCTCCAGGATACGGCATTCGTGTGTAACGGTGCCGTTATTGTTCTGTTCAAAGGACACCCAGGCGCCGTCACCGTATATCCGGTAAAAGAAATTGTATTTCTTCACCTCCTTATCATAAGGTACGGGCTCGGGGCTTTCTTTGAAAAAACTGGTGACCTGATTTTCCCACGCTTCCCAACCATAATATTGGGTCACCCCGCTATTGGAAGCGGCCGACCATACCACATAGGGTTCGTGTACCCATTGTTTCTTCCAGTTTTTAAAGTCCCGCGCCCAGAAATACCTCGATTCCAGCTCTATTACCTTCTGAATAGCGGCTTCTTCAGAAGCTTGCTTCGTTTTCTGCCCAAAAACGAATACTGTTGAACACAACAGCAGGGTGGTTATGAATGTTATCCTCATCATGTAACCATTGAATTTTGGATGAATGAACTATGTTTATCCCGGCCCTTTCTAAAGCCAGGCGCATAATGTTTCAATGATTCCTCTTGGCTACGAACTCCACCCTACCGTTTCTTAAAGGAAATTTAAGCAAAATGTGGGAGAAAGTCCACTAATAGCCCAACAATGCCGTCGACAGGTGAATGCAAATCAAAAGTGGTCGGCCTTAGCCAGCTGGCCCATCGGCAGGATTCGGGCATCGGGAATGAACTGGCAGATGATGAAACGCGCCAGGTTAAACCATTGCGCCACGTTATCGAGCACAACGCTATCGGAGGACGCGGCAGGAATATTGCTTTCTTTCAGTGAATTATCCGGGTTGAATAACAAATCCACTTCCCAGGGCCAGGATTGCTCGGCAGCCTTGTCGAGAATAGCCTGTCGAAGCCGCCCGCTGTTGGAAACAGGGCGGTCGAGGTACCAAACGGCTTTTTCCACGCCCAATTGCTGCAGGGCCTGCCCGGAAAGCTGTATGGCGCCCTCTGTTTCCAGAACACGACGGTAGGAACCATGGATGCTTGCCATATCGCGCAGGCAACCATCCACGCCCTCCAGGATAAAGCCTGCGGATAGGGCGCTTTCGACGGTAATGAGCAGGTTGAAGCCATCGATGTGCAGGGTGTTGCCCCGCATAGCCTCTTCCGGCAAGGCATGCAGGCTCCGGCGGGCGGCCGATTGCCGGGAGCAGGCCGAACGGCTCACTCCCAGCCGCTGCCGGTCCCGCAAACGGTAACGGTCGCCGACCAATTTTAAGGCGGAGCGCTCTGAATAGCCCCGGGAGAGCAACCAGGAAAGATCCCTGACTGCTTGCTGCAACTTTGGCAACTGGCTGGCTCCAAAAAGCAAGGCATCCGCTGGGTGCTGGCCTCTATGTCGACGGCTATCTGGCATGCATTAAATATAACCGGCTTTTAGGGATTCTGGAACCAAATGGCCACATTTCTCTGCATCCATCCCAAAGCCCTCGCCTATATGCTGCTTTTTTAATTACTTTGGGGTATGAGTTTGCGCAAACTACCTATTTCCTATCTATTCGCGATACTGGCGAGCATTGCCCTTGGCTCACTGGTAGGGCTACGAAATTACCTGTTCATGATGTATTACAATGAGCAGGATAAATTTAGCTGGGACCGAGGCTGGTTCATTCACGTGGTGAATTATCTGACCTGGGCCTTATTGCTCCCGCTTGTTAATGAAGCGGTAGCGCGCATACAGTCTGGGCCCCCTCGCTCCAATTGGATATTGGCCCTGCGGATACTTTTGGCAGGCACCTTGCTTTCCCTGCTCCATGAACTGATCTCCAACCTATTGTTCTTCCCCACCCTACACGTTCTGGGTGTCAAGGAAATGACAATGGAAACCTTCCGGCATATGATCGGTGTGCTACCGGCTGCTGTAATTACCCGGCTCATCGAATTTGGGATAATCTACGCAATTCTTACTGCTATTGAGCTTCGCCGAAAATACCGGACGAAACAACTGGAACTGGCCAAAATGGAAGGAAGGTTATCCAGTGCTCAGCTCAACGCCCTGCGCCTTCAGCTGCAACCCCATTTCCTGTTCAACACGCTCAATACGATTTCCTCGTTAATGGAATTCGACAAAAAAAGCGCCCAGAAGATCGTTTCACAACTGGGCAACCTGCTTCGAACGCTCCTGGACCAGGACAAACGCAACCTCGTCCCCTTACACGAAGAATTGGAATTCATTAAAAGTTATTTGAATATTGAACAGGTTCGGTTCCAGGACCGCCTCCGGATCGAATACGACATCGATAGCCATATCCTCGATGCCCAGGTGCCCAGCCTCATTTTGCAGCCTCTCGTTGAAAATGCCATTAAACACGGTTTTTCCAAGCGAACGGATGAAGGGCATATTTCCGTAAATTGCCAGAAGGAAGGCCAATACCATATCCGGCTCACGGTCCGTGACGATGGCGAAGGTAGCCCCAAAAGCCAGGAAGCGCTGTTATCATCCGGCATCGGCCTGAAAAACATCCGGGAACGGCTCCAGTTGATCTATAAAAATGATTGCCAGTTCAGTATTCAGTCTGGTAAAGGGCTGGGATTCGAGGCCAGTATCCTTATTCCGTACCAAAGGTAAACGGCATGAAAAAGATCCGAACACTAGTGGTTGACGACGAACCCCTGGCGCGGGCGCGAATCGTCAAATTATTAGAAAATTTCGACTACATCAGCCTTATCGGCGAGTGCAAAAACGGAAGCGAAGCGCTGAAGGCCATTACCAATTATAAACCAGACCTGATATTCCTGGATATTCAGATGCCGCACCTGAATGGTTTTGAAGTGCTGGAAAATAAGGATATCCAGCCCCTTCCCTTTATCATCTTCGTAACCGCTTACGGGCAGTATGCCCTCAAAGCTTTCGACGTACATGCAGTCGATTATTTACTGAAACCATACGATGATGAACGCTTTACCCGTGCACTGGAACATGCCCGTCAACAGATTCTGCGCCAGCAAAATGCGCTACTCCATCAGAAAATGGTACAAATGATTGAGCTTCACCGTTACGATACGGACGAAGCACTACAGCACTTTGAGATTAAAGAAAAAGGCCGCAGCCAACTGATACATATAGAGGATGTGCATTTCATCGAAGCGGAGGGTAATTACCTAAAAGTATATACCGACAAGAAGAGCTTCCTTATCCGGCAAACCATGCAATCTATTGAAGATCAACTCGACTCGAGGCTGTTTTTACGGATCCATCGCTCTCTGCTGCTCAATACCCACTTCATTCGGGAAATAGCCTACGAAGGAAACAACCAATATGCTTTCCTGATGAAAGGGGGCCAACGCATACTTTCCAGCCGCAGCTATAAGGAGGCCATTCATGAATACATGGATGGCGAAAAGTTAAAAAGGAATACTTAAGCTTTCCGTATTTTCTTTTGAAGGAGTTCCATTTCAATCAACCATTTATCACAAAATACTCCATTGGCCACAATAAAATTGCATTACCTGGTGAAGGCCCGTAATTTTATTGTATCGAAATCACCCACTGTTTTTTAACCCGACTACTATGAATTCCATATTCCAACACCTGATCGTGTGGGCGCTAGCTTTGGCTTTATCGCTGGCTACAGCCTACGGACAAACTCAATTAATCACTACACCCGACACGAGCCCCAAAGCAGTTGCTTCCCAAACTATTGGGCTTACAGCAATAAGCGTAACCTACCACCGCCCCGCCGTCAAGGACAGGCCAATATGGGGAAAACTGGTGCCCTATAACGCAGTTTGGCGGGCCGGCGCCAATGACAACACCACCATCAGTTTTTCCGGGGATGTAAAGGTGGAAGGCCAAGCGCTACCGGCCGGCGTCTACGGGCTTCACATGATCCCTACCGAAAATGACTGGACGGTCATTTTCTCCCACAACAGCACTTCCTGGGGAAGCTTCAGCTACAATGAAGCGGAAGATGCCCTGCGGGTCCAGGCCAGCCCGCGTAAAGCCGATGCTTTTCACGAGTTTCTCTCCTACAGCTTTGAAGGGCTTACCCCCAATGGAGCGGAATGCATCCTGCAATGGGGCGACAAAGCGATCCCTTTCCACATTGAAGTAGATGTACATCAGGCTGTATTAACCAGCCTGCGCCAGGAGTTGCAGAACAAAGCCGGCTGGAGTTGGCAGGGATGGCACGAAGCTGCTAATTACTGCCTTCAGAATGACATCAACCAGGAAGAAGCGCTGGCCTGGGCTTCCCGATCAGTCTTTATGTCTCCCAACCCTCAGAATATGGCTACAAAAGCCATTCTGGCTGGAAAGATAAAGGGCCAGGGTGACTCCGCCCTGGAAACAAAAATAGCGCTGAACACCCTGGGTAAAGACCTGGAATCCATGCCCTGTACCTGGAAAGAGTACAATGCCGCTGCAATGTTCGCCCTGAAAAAATCACAGCCGGAACAGGCCCTGGCCTGGTCTCAAAAAGCAGTGGAAATGAGCCCCAATATGACCAGCATGATGGCTCAGTCCCAGATATTGGACAAAACCGGAGACAAAGAAGGGGCCCGAAAAGTAAAACAGGATGCCATCGCCCGCGGATCCAATGCAGAATTAAACGGCTACGGATACCAACTTCTTTTTAGTGGAAAAACTGCCGAGGCCCTGGAGATTTTCGAGGCTAACGTTGAGAAAAACCCGGAAGACCCCAACGTATGGGATAGCCTGGGCGAAGGTTATGCGACCGCCGGAGAAAAAGAAAAAGCCATCAAAGCTCTGAAAAAATCCCTTTCATTGAATCCTCCTGACAATGTACGCGCCAATTCATTAAAACTACTCGGGCAACTTGGCGTGGATCAAGAGATACCAAAGCCCTAAGCTTTGAAGTGCGTCCAATAACGACAATCCCCTTCTGATTGGGCGCCTGGGTAATGATTTGACTGTAAAATGATGATGTGGCGCGCGGCGGTTTGAGTTCAATGGAACCCAAACCGCTTTTGCTTTTTCTTTTCCCTATAGCCCTATCATATTGTAGGCTTATGTGTACCTTTAAGGTATGAATGGGGAATCGATCATCGTTAAAAGCTGGGAACATCTGCAGGAGGTTTTGTACATCGATTCGTGGAATGAGCAGTTATCCAGGTTTCGTTCCTCTTATGTGTACCGGGGCCTGGAAGACAGCCAATTCCAGCTAACCACCACACTCAACCGCCTGGGAGAATCCCATCTGGAAAAGCACCTGCTCCGAAATTTCCGAAAGTACTCCCAAAAACAGATCAGTTCGGAATACACCTCTGTTTGGAATTGGTTGGCGCTGGCCCAACATCACGGCCTGCCCACCCGATTGCTCGACTGGACTTATTCCCCTTACATTGCCCTGCATTTCACCACTGCTGATTTCACCAAATACCAGCGGGACGGCATGATCTGGGCTATTAACTATGTCGACACCAAGGCCTATTTACCAGACCAGCTCTCGGTGATAATCGAAGAAGAAGGGTCCCATATTTTTACGGCGGAGATGCTGGGACGGGTAGCCAACAGCCTCCCCGAGTTGAGTAAGCTCAAAAAGGACGACTTCGCCATCTTTTTCGAACCGCCGTCAATCGATGACCGCATCGTTAACCAGTATGCCGTTTTTTCTATGATGTCCAACCCGAACATTATGATCAGTGACTGGGTAAAAAAGCGGGAGGTCAGTTACTTCAAGATCATCATCCCCGCCCACCTCAAATGGGAGATCCGGGATAAACTGGACCAGTCGAACATCAACGAACGGGTATTGTTTCCCGGCCTCGACGGGCTGGCCACCTGGCTGAAACGCCACTACCGGGATATGCGATTGGAGGGGCAGGCCCCAGAAAAAAAGGCTTCTCCGGATGAAGCGGAGAAGCCTTCGGAGGGACAGTAAACCCGTGGTTTTGTATTCAGTATGTTAGAACGTCCGTTGCAAGGAGGTCGTTATTGTTTCAAAAAGCTGGCGGAATAAGCCTTGTCACCGGTTTTCACCATCAATCGATACCAGCCGCTGTTCAGGCCTGACGCCGGATATGCCAGAGCCCCTCCAGCCGAGAAAGCATCCGTCTTTTCAGCCTTCAGTAACTGGCCCCGAAGGTCGAATAACAGGATTTCCGCTTCCTGAGCTTCGCCCTTTATTTCCAGCCATAAAACATCCCTGGCGGGGTTGGGGTAAAGGCGAAGATCTTCAAAAGGCCCTTGCTTACCCCTATCATTATCCTGCGTAACTACCCCCCAGTCATACCGGTCGACGACAGGGTATCCAAGGCGCAGGGCCCAGATCACTCCATCTTGTCCAAGCCCGGCCTCAAAAATATGCTCATTGGCCAGGGGGGTATTCTCGCTGTTTAGCAACGACCATTGCCCGTCTTTGTGTAAATACAGGCCTGAAGTAGACACCACTACCATGGTTTCGCCCCGAACAAGAAGTGACCGGACATAAGTGGGCGCCTCAAAGCCAGGAGCAAGTGGTATTTGTTGCCAGCTTTGTCCATCGAAATATTGAAGCCCTGCCGCTCCAGCCGTCCAGAACCGGCCAGTTTCCCGTTCGAAGAATAAGGCCTCAGTAAGCCCAGCCTGATAGCCGGCCTCGCCATCTGTAAAAACATGGAGCTGTCCCCCTGCCCAACGTGCGAGGCGAGAGCCCGGTCCGGATTCATAGAGGTGCAGCCACAATTCGCCGCCGGCGCCGGCTTCCATATCCACGATATAATTCAACTCAAAAGCCGGATGCTGCTGTTTTTTCCATTCACCGTTTTCAAAGCGGAACAAACCTTCGTAGGAAACATCCAACCAGACGCCTTCGCCTCCATCGGAAACGATCTTGAGATAGCCATTCGTGGCTGGCAATCCGGCATTGTCAGGGCCAAATCGCTCCCAGTTGCCCTGTGCATAGCGATGGACGGCAGAGCCGGAAACTGCCCAAAGCGTGCCGGAAGGGGCAAATGCATAATCAAAAATATAGTCTGGCGCCTCTTCCCCTTCAGCATCAAAGCGCTCCCAACTGTCCAGGTTCAACAGGCTGTTGTAACCATCTTTTACCCAGAGCTGCCCGTTGCCGCCGTAGCGGAGATAATACGGCACGCTTTGGAAAGGAAAGGAAGTATAACTTATTTCCAGGGTATTACTGCCGCTGTGGATAGCTACTGTTTCAGGATATACAGCCACCCAGCCGTCTTCCAGGAAGTGCAGCTGCAGCAGGCTGTCTCCTGCTTCAAGCGAATAGGGCGCCCATTGCCCTTCTGTAAATTGGACAAAACCCGTTCCAGGATAATAAATGAGTAAATTTCCTTCCGGCGTTTCCCCCACAAAGGAAGGTGACTGAAAGACAGGCTGGCCGCCAATGCTGTCGAACACTTCCCATTGCTGGCCATCATAGTGCCCAACCAGGCCGATATCGGGAAAAAACCAGAGGCTGCTGTCCGCCTGAATGTTCATCTTTGCGTCACCATAGGCAAAGAGAAAGTGATTACCTATCTGCTCCGGAGAAGCAGAAGAAACAACACCATCCTTGATATGCAGTAATTGATGGCTGGCCAGATACATCCCTCCATCCGGCGCGGGCTGAATATCCCATACCGCGCCCAGAAAGGGATGCCCATTGGACTGGCCAAATCGAGACCACTCCTGCCCGTCGTACCGAAAAAGGCCCTGGCTCGTGCCCGTCCACAATATTCCGGAATCGTCAACGGCGGCACAGTAGGTCAACAAAGGGTTGAAGTTATCATTAACCCATTGTTCCGGATAGGGTAATTCTTCCCATCCTCCTCCCCCTTCGGAGCGCCGCATCATAGCCACGTCATAAGTGCCAATGAAAAAATCGCCGTTGACCGGGTCCCGGGCGACCGCTTCGATGGAATTGGAAGAAAGCCCGGCGGATGTTTTATTCCACAAGTTTGCCGTATTGGATTCCAGGTTCACTTCCAGCAAGCCGGCATCGGTCGGAACCCACAGGGTTTGGGCTTCCTGCAGCGGCCTGCCCGCCCGGCTCGCCTTAAGGTAAGTCGTCCAGTTTCCTTGCTGTGCGAAACCCTGCAGGCTCAGGGCCGCCAAAGCCAAAAATGTTAATAATATTCTCATTGTGGTGAATTTTATACAATAATCGGGCTTCTCTGGCAGGAGGGCAAACGGAATTTAGTTTATATATTAAAGGCCTAAAAGTAATTATCTATAAAAAATAATGCATTTTCAATAGACTTTAAGTTGTTTAAAATTAAATCTTTAATGAAAAACACCAGCGCTGCTGTCCACCAAATAATCCACTCGATGACCGCATCGGAAAAGCGGTATTTTCAACAATACGCCGGGCGGCAAGCCGCCGGAGAGCCACAGCAATACCTGACTTTATTTCAGATCCTCTGCCAGCAGCCTGTTTACGATGAAGCTGCCGCCAGGCGGCAGATGCCCGGGCGCCCCGGGAAAGCCCATTTCGCTGTTTTAAAGCGCCACCTCTACCAGCACCTGCTAGATGCCCTGGCCCAGTATCATCGTAGAAACAACCCTTCTGAACGGCTGAAAGGCAAGCTTCACGCCGCCCAGATATTAAGGGATAAAGGGCTTTTCACCCTAATGAAGCAAGAACTCCGCTCAGCCCGAAAGCTATTAAAACAGTACCAACTGAACCGGCATTGGCCGGAATTGCTGGAATTGGAACGAAGCCTGGTAGAAAAAGGCCTCTCCCAAATAAGCAAGCCGGCCCTGGTAGAACAATGGCGAACGGATTGGGAACAAGGGCTGGAAGCCCTGCAAGAGGAAGGCCGATTGGCATTCTTCAGTTTGCACATTGCCCACCGCCACTTCCAGAAGATACAACTATCCGGGCCCGCAGCGTCCATCAAGTTGAAAGAACTGATAGAAAGCGAAGCCTTTATGGCCGGAAGAAACAGCCCGCATATTCGGAGCCGGATGGACTATTTTCGAGCTTTATCTACCTACCACTTTATGCAACGGCAGCCTCAGGCAGCTCTTCAGGCCAATGCGGAATTGATCCAGCTTTTCGAGGCCAATGGCTTTTTAATTGAATTGTACCCACAGCGATACCTGGCCGCCCTCCACAATTTTCTTATCGACCTTTTTCAGATGCGCCAATGGGGCATGCTGGATGAAGGCCTCCAAAAATTAAAGGCTTTGCCCTTCCATCCGGCTTTCGGAAAGCTCCGGGGCGTTCGGGAAAAAGCATTTGAGCAACGAGCAACCCTGGAGCTCAACATGTATCTGGCTAAGGGAGCTTATAGCGCCGCCATGGCGGCCATCCCGGAAATCGAAGCCGGGCTTAGGCAGTATGGCCGGAGAATAGCACCTCACAACCGACAAACACTTTGGTACCTCATGGCCTACATCTGCTTTCTGGAGTCTGCCCCGGACAGGGGCCTGGGACTGCTCAATGAACTGCTTCAGGCGCGGCAAAAAGGTGTCCTGGAAGAACTCAACCGTTTTGCTAATCTCCTGCAACTGTTGCTGCATTACGAATTAGGCAACTATGAACTCCTCCCCTATCTGATCGCTTCAGTCCGGCGCCAACATCAAGGCTTACAACCGGATTATCTGAGTGAGCAACTGCTCCTGGAATGCCTCCGCCGGCTGCTGAACGCGGCGGATAAGGAGAGCAGAAGGGAAGCTTTAAATAAACTGAGTAAAGAAATTGAAAATCAAGAGCTTAAGAAAAAAGAAGTGCGTTTTTTCGAATATCTGGATCTGAAGAAATGGTTGAATATGAGAGAAGCTTGATCAAGGGCAAAAAAAAACCTCCCGTTTGGGAGGCTTATGGGGTGGAAGACGGGATTTGAACCCGCGACCTCTGGAACCACAATCCAGCGCTCTAACCAACTGAGCTACAACCACCATTTTGGATGCGCCAAAAAATCAGCCGACATCCTTTTGCTTAAAGCGATGCAAAGATAAAATAAGTTCCAGAAATGGTGGAAATCTTTCCTGAAAAAAATAATTGCATTTAATGCCTGGCCGAAGCACACAACTCTTTGCAAAGTTTGTTGAAATTACTGGAGCTGGATTCTAACTTTAGGCAAAATTCAAAACTATTATGTCCATACCCAAAATACTCTTTTTTGTCCTGGCTAGTCTTTTGTTAACGGCCTCCTGCTTATCAGATAAACCCAAAGACGGGGATAGCGCATTCCAGGTGAGCCTGGAATGCCAAGCTACCAGCCAGGAGGGAACTATGCCGCAGCATGCCGTATACGCCATCATCAACCAGAATAAAGTCAAGATCGCCACCATGAGCGCCTGCGATTCCATTCCGTTCAGTGCTTACAAGGGCTATCAGATCCCGGAGGGCGCCCTTGCCGCTGTGGGTGGCTCATGGGCCGGCACGGGCGACTACCTCTACGCGGTTGAAGAAGAAGGGAAGGTTGTTTTTTACCGCGGCATTGCGAGTCAGGGCCAGGCAGAAGGCAGTTTCCAATATCAGGAGATCGGCTTTTTCGAGAATGGACGGTTCAACCTGCAACTTCCACTCCGCAAGGAAGAACTGGCCGGCACCTACGCTCAAAGTAGTGAAGTGGGCTCCCATCTGCTTTTTATCGGGATGAAAGAGGATACCTTAAAAGCAGAATTTTTTGAAATGGATGGTGTCCTGCCTCCGGTAAACCAGCTCAACCTGCTCATGACAGCTCTTCAGCCCCAGCTGCTGGAGCCCTTCGAGCTGAATCCCAACACCATGCATTTCCAATGCCCGTTGGGCGATGGTTCGTTCGCCCGAACGGATGGGGGCATTACCGTGGTTTTTAATGAGAAACAATTCAAAGGAAGGCCTCTGAGGCTGGAGAAGATCCTGAGTAAGGATTACAGCATTCCGGTGCAGTAAGGAATGGTTAAATGGAGAGGTAAACATGGATCATTCCAAAAATTCGAGCCACTCCTGTTTTTCGTGGCGCTGCCAACCGGATTATTCCCAGAAACGCCAATTGAACCCATTGCCGTCCTTTTTGCGGCGGCGTTCCCGTTGACGTTTGCGTTTGTTTTTATCATTCCCATTCAGCCAGGGGCGCTTAACAATTACATAGCGGAGAGATATCCCGGTTTGGGGATAAATGGTATGCCGGCCTCCACTGATATTGATGGCGGGCTTGAAGTCGTATGACAGGTTAAAACGGCCGAGAGACAGCTCTGCGCCTGCAATACCGGTGAGGCCAAATGGGTTTTTATACTTTTCTCCGGAATCGGTTATTTCTTCATTCAACCAGCCCATGTGCAGCCCACCACCAGCGTAGACATTCAGGCGACGGCTGATAAGCGGAAAATGCTGCTCTCCGATTAGGGTAAGCATCGCTTCTTCCCTTTGCCGGCTGGATTGTACAATGCCTTCAATCGTAGTCAGTTTACCCACGCGTTGCTGTGCGGTGATCCCCCAATCGGTGCCGAGGCGAATGCCCAGAGCGGTATTGTAGGATTGAGCCACCAGAAAGAACGGCAGGATGGAAAGGATGGAAATAAGGGCGTTGTTTTTCATCATACAGCCCAAAACGAAGTAGCGGGTGCTGATATTATACAAATTGAAATATTACATATATGGTTTCATGGCGCCATGGCTTCAAGCTCAATGAAACCATGGCGCCATGAACCTACTCGAAGAAATTATCGTATTGATTCCTGTGCCCCGGTTCGCGCACCGGCTCCTTTATGGGGGCGTTCAGGTCGAGGACATTTTCATCATCATTGGCCTGAGAGAGCAACGATTGTTTTTCTTCGCCCAGAATAAAAGAAACGCCTTCTTTTTCCCATTTCTCCAGCATTTTCATGCCTTCCTCCTCGAATATTCCATTCTGCAGGTCGATAGAATCCATAAAGCTGGCGGACATTTCCATGAATCGTTCCATCTCACCGACTTTATTCGCCACATCATCGGCAATGGCCTCCATGGCCGCGTCGAACATCGCGCGTTTATCTGGATCACCCGACATGATGCTCATGGCCGAACGCATGGCGCTGTTGCTGGCGTGGATAGCCTTTCTTTCCTGTTCCTTCACTTCCACCTGGTCCTTGATGTCCTCACTCAGTATTTGGGAATTCTCGTACATTTTTGACAACACCCGATAGAGCACCTCCATTTTTTTGTAAAGGTCTTCGAGGCGGACATTAGATTCGCGCAGGCGGCCTGCTTTACGGGACTTGAGGATCATGATGGCCTCCTTGTTGCTCGCCTTGGCCTTGCTGGCCAGTTGCAGGTTGCTTTCGATTTGTTTTTTGTTATTGAAGATAATCTCCTGCAACTTGTGCATCTGCCCGCGCAACATGCTGATCTGTTTGTTCATTTTTCGGAGGTTATCCTTGAGGTCTTCCACATAGGATTTCAGAATGCCGATTGGATCCAACTGGACGAACAGGCCGGTAATCCAACGCATAACACTTTTGTACCCATACCAAACCAGGTTGCGCATTTTGGGGTCGAGCACCAGATAAATCAGGGCGGCCAGAACAATAAGCAGAACAGCCAGGCTCAGTGTACTGGACACCAGGCCGATCAAAAAATTGATATTGCTGAGGATCAGAAACCCACCGCCCAGGATGACGCCAGCCAGAAAGATCATCCCGGTTACGCCTTCCGGGCGTTGCCAGAAAGACTTGGGCTTAAATTCGTTACTATAATTGTCCATTCTTTCTTAATGGTTGTGATGAATACTTACCGAAGTTATTTTTTGAGGAATTGTTTCATGTTTTCTACATCCTGGATGATCTGCCCGGCCAAGGCCTCGAAGGATGCTGCAAAATCACTTTGGGTGGCCATCAGTTTATCCATAGCCTCTTTGATCTGTGTTTTCAGGGCTTCCGATTCTTTTTGCCGGGCTTCAATATCCTGTTGGAGTTGTTGGATCTGCGCGGCTTTTGCTTTGATACTTTCATCGATCTGCCGGATCTCCTGTTCCTTATCCTCTACCTGAAGTTTTTGTTGGTTGGCAAGCGCTTCCCCGAATTTGGCCCGCTCGTTCTTCAGTACTTCAATATAGTGTTGGGCCGTCTCAACCAATCGGGCGGGATTGGCGCCCATTGTTTGAGCCATTGCAAAAGCAGACTGGTAGCGGGTGGCCTCATCCATCTCCATCTGCCTGAGCGAATTAAGCGATTTCTTGAACTCGAGATAATCAAACCCCTCAATATCCTGTTCGCTCATCGCCCGGAGCAGCACTTCGGTAAATTGTTCCGTCACTTTCCCCTTTGACTGGCTAACCGAAGGATTTTCAACTACCCTGGCAACAGGCGAGGGCGCCACTGGTCCGTCCGTCGAAGCTTCCGGAACGTCTTCTTCGATTATGAATAAGGATTTGATATTCTTCCACATGCGCATAAGCACTCCTTTTCAATAGAATGTCACAACAAATGTAATAGTTTCTAACGATAGGCAATGTACAAGGCCTCCTCAAAAACACAGAAACTAGCCCAAAACCTATTATCTTGGGCGCAGAAAGAACGGGCTTCATGATGACCTTTGACGTAACCATCCCTGTACTGAACGAAGAAGCAACGCTGGACCGAAACGTCCGCATCCTCCACCAGTTTCTAATGGAACATTTTCCGGTGAATGGCCAATGGCGGATCGTCATTGCGGATAACGGCTCTACCGACCGCACCCTGGAGATTGCCCAGGCGCTCTCAAAAAGCCTTCCTGAGATCACTTTCGTCAGAGTTCCGGAGAAGGGCGTTGGGCTGGCATTGAAAACCTCCTGGGGCCAATCACAGGCTGATATTGTCGGGTACATGGACCTCGACCTGGCCACCGACCTGCCTCATTTCCTGGAGGCATACGATGCCTTGGCCAATCAAGGCTATGATATCGTTTACGGCAGCCGGCTGCATCCAAAGGCACGGGTCATCAACCGCCCCTTCAAACGGGAAGTCGCCTCCCGGATTTTCAACCTGCTCCTGAAACTCTACCTGGGCGTCCGTTTTTCGGATGGCATGTGTGGCTTCAAATTCCTGCGCCGGGAGCTTTATCCCATACTTTATGAAGCCGGCGCTCAAAACAATGGCTGGTTTTTTTCTACCGAACTACTGACCACCGCTGAATGGCTGGGGCTGAAAATTTTCGAGCTTCCCGTGAAATGGACCGACGATGTGAGTAGCAGCCGTGTAGAGATCATTCCTCTGGCTAAACGGTATATTCAATCGATGCGTGAGTTGAAAAAGAAGAAGCGATGAACGAACCGCATGCTCCTACCCTTGTCCTTGGAACCGCAATGTGGGGATGGACAATATCTCCGCCCACCTGCTTTGATTTGCTGGACCATTTCTACCAGGAAGGCTTTCGGGAAGTGGACAGTGCAACCAATTACCCCATCAACAAAAAACCGGAGGATTTCCGAAAGGCGGAAGCTATCCTTCAGGAATGGATACAGGTAAACAACATACAAGACCTGAAGGTAATGATGAAGGTGGGCAGCATCAACAACCTGCGGACACCGGAAAACAACCTGTCCAAAAGTTTTCTGCTGATATTGCTGGACGAATATGGGAACCTGTTCGGCCCAAACCTGGATACCCTGATGATCCATTGGGACAACCGCTCGGAGGAAAACGAGATCAGAGAAAGCCTCGAAGCCCTGAAAATTGCACAAGAAGCCGGGCTCAGGGCCGGGCTTTCCGGAATAAAGCACCCGGAGATATACGCCCGGATCAATGAAGCTATTGGCCTGAAATTCCGGATTCAGATCAAACACAATGTCTTGTATTCGGATTATCCGCGATACGAAAGCCTTCATGGCCGCGCCGGCTTTATCCCCTACGGCATCAATGCCGGAGGCATCAAACTGGACCCGAAAGCTTACAATGAAAGCAGTTCTTTGAAAGCCCGGGGAGGCAACACGGAGGAAGAGCACCCGATTGCGGCGCCACTGCGAGCCATACTCGGGCAGGCCAACCAAATAAAAGGCCGGCCGGCCGTTTCCAACTTTAACCATTGCGGGATGGCCTTTGCCTTCCATAGCCCTGATGTAGAAGGGATATTACTGGGCGCTTCCCGGGTAAGCCAGCTAGCAGAAAGCATTGGTTTTTACCGAGCTCTTTCCACATACGGTTACCTGGATTTGTATCAAAGCCTGAACAGTTTAAAAAATAAATTCACCCCCTGAATGAGTAGCAAGCGGGAAGCATATGATTTTCTGATTGTGGGAGGTGGCATCTTCGGCATCTATGCAGCACTCTATCTGGCGAAAAAAGGTCAACGAATTTGCCTGGTGGAGAAAGAGCGGGCCTTATTAAAAAAGGCATCCATTGTCAATCAGGCGCGCCTGCACAGTGGCTATCACTATCCTCGTAGCGTCGCTACAGCCTTGATGTCGAACGACAACAAAGCTCGATTCACTTCTGACCATCAGCAGTTTATCAACTTCCAGTTCGAGAAATACTACGCGATAGATAAGTTTGGCTCATTTACCGATAGCCAGCAGTTTGAGCGTTTTTGTGAGTTTATTCACATCCGTTGTGAGCCGGTACTATCGCACCCCCTGTTCAATTATCACCGGCTGGAAGCCCTTTACAGAACAACAGAATTCACTTTTGACCCTTACCTTATTGCCGACTATTACCGGCAACAATTAGCAGAAGCGAAAGGCCAGATCGACGTCAGGATGTATTCGCGCATTGTGGAAGCCCAGGCCAGCGGTGAAGTATGGCGTGTAGTGCTGGAAGAATTGGGCCAAGGGGAGCGGCAGGAAATCATCGCCGGGCAGGTAATCAACGCCACCTATGCCGGCAGCAATGGCGTAAACCGCTTGTTTGGCCTGGCTGACATTGACCTCATGCACGAAATTTCTGAGATGGCCTTTTTAAGTTCTCCTCAGGTTCAGGACATCGGCCTGACCGTAATGGACGGCCAGTTTGGGTCGATCATGCCATACGGTTTGTCGGGATTGCTATCCTTGTCTTCGGTGGCTTATACTCATCACAAAGTATCTTATGACAATCTGCCCCATTTCGATTGCCAGGCCCTTAATCCCGATTGCCGGCCTGATTTCCCGGCAATCTGCAACGCCTGCCCGGCCCGGCCTCCATCCAATTATCGGAAGATGCTGGGGCAGATCCGGCACTATTTCAATGAATCAGTTCAGTTCCAGTATTTTACTTCAATGTTTACGATCAAATCCAAGCTGAAGGCGAATTACATTGACGATGGAAGGCCTACGGAGATCTCCATCCTCAATGAAAATCCACGATTTTATTGCATATTTGCCGGAAAGATCAACTCCATTTATGAAATTGAAAAAGTGGTGGAGTTTTAAAACAGCCCTATTTCAATAAAGCCCTAAATTTATATGGCCAATAAAGTAAATGTTTCTTCCGAGATCGGCCAGTTGCGGCGCGTCATCATCCATCGCCCGGATGAGGGTATATCCAGGATTTCCCCCAAGCGCTCTGAAGAACTGCTTTTTGACGATATTGTCTACCTGCCCAAAATGCAGGAAGAGCATGATGTTTTTACCGATACCCTGCGGGCTTTCCTCGGTAAAGACAACGTGCTGGAAACTGCTGAGCTGTTACAGGAAGCCCTTGCTTTCGATGACGAAAGCAAGTTGGAAATGGTGGGAAAGATCGTTGATTACGAAGAATTGCCAAGCACCTACAAAGAGCTCCTGCTCGGCCTTCCCAACGACGAGCTCACCAAAGTACTCATCACCGGTTATTACGCCGCAGAGGACCATTTCCTGTTCGATCCCATCCCGAATTTTATTTTCACCCGGGATATAGCTGTCACCGTAAATGATCACGTTATCATTACCAAACCAGCCAAGGTAGCCCGTTTTCGGGAAAACTTCCTGACCCGCTTCATCGTCTGGGCGCACCCTATTTTCCGCAAATTGCGAGACGAAGGCCGGATCATCAACCTCAACCGGGTGGATGAGTTCCCGCCGTCGAAACGCGGAGAGATGGTTTCCATTGAAGGAGGAGACGTAATGATCCTCAATGAAGATTACCTGCTCATTGGATGCAGTGAACGCACAACATCCTACGCCATCAAGTCATTGAAAGATGTGCTGTTGCGCAAAGGAGTGATCAAGAACGTCGTCCAGGTCAACATTCCCAATGACCGTAGTTTTATGCATATTGATACGGTTTTCACCCAGATCAACCACAACCATATTGTGGCCTACAAGCCAATCGTACTGGACGGACTGGGTTCCTATGTGGAAGTCTTCAGTAAAGGCGGTATGCAACGCCAGTACCCCACCGTCCAGGATTTCATCCGCAGGGAAATCAACCCCAATATGGAATTCATTCTCAGTGGCGGCGGAGAGTCCCCGTATCAGGAAAGAGAACAGTGGACAGACGGCTGCAACCTCGTGGCCATCAAACCGGGGGTAGCCCTCACCTACGACCGCAACCCCAAGACCGAGGAAGCTTTCTCCAAAGCCGGATACCGGGTAGTCCACGCCCGCGAATTGCTGATCGCTTTCAAGGACGGCATTCTCAAGCCAAGCGAGATACAGGACACCATTATCATGTTGCCATCCAACGAACTGTCAAGGGCCAGAGGCGGTTCCCATTGTATGACCTGCCCGATAGAACGGGCCAAGTAAAACCATCGAACCGAAGTTATGTATGCGCACGAAGTACAAAAGCGGGTCCGATACGGAGAAACAGACCAGATGGGCTACCTTTACTACGGCAACTACGCCCAATATTACGAGATCGGCCGGGTAGAAATGTTGCGTTCTTTAGGCTTGACTTACCGGGAGATGGAATTCGACCATCGCATCCTCATGCCAGTCGTTTCCATGCAAACCCGTTTTGTCCGTCCGGCCTACTACGATGAGCTGATCCGGATAAGGACAAGCTTGCGAAAAATGCCGGAGCAATTCATCGTTTTCCATATGGAATTGTTCAATGAAGCGGATAAGCTGATCAATGGCGGGACTGTAAAACTTTGTTTTGTTAATGCGATTTCCAAGCAGACAATTGCAGCACCTGATTTTCTGACTGAAAAACTCAGGCCGTATTTTGAAAAAGTTTAACCTTCAATCGATCACAGATTTTTTCGTCAACCATCCCCTGGTCAACCGCACCATCGAATGGTCTCAAAATCATTCCCTGCCTGGCTTTTTCAAAGTCCCTATTTATGACGTAGCGGTCTTCCTTTACCACGAATCCAAGCGTTACGACCTCTTTACCAGGGCCAACTCTATTGCCTTCAACTACTTCCTGTCTCTCTTTCCATCCTTGATGGCGTTTTTTACGCTCATTCCTCTTTTTAAGCGCATGTTCATCCAATACTTGCCGGAAGGAGAAAATTTTGACCTTTACCTTCGCAGTGAAATTCAGCGCATCATGCCGGGTGTAGCGGGAGAGCGCCTGTTTTCCTTTGTTGACGACATTACCAATAACCCGCGCTTCGACCTGCTTTCCTTTGGTTTTATTCTCGCCGTTTTCTTTGCTTCCAATGGGATGTTAGCGCTGATGCAGGGCTTTGAGAAATCCTACAAAAAGACCTTCCGGCAACGCGGAGAATTCCGAAAACGATTGATTGCTATCGTACTTACCTTCCAGATGGGCGTGCTGGTGATCGCGGCTGTCATCCTTATTATCCTGGGAGAATTCCTGTTCAACCTGCTCTTTGGATTGGTCCAGCTCGACCAATTCACCGAGATAACACTGCAGTTCCTCCGATGGGTAGCAATTATCATGCTCTTCTATTTCGGCATAGCCATTATATACCGCTATGGTGCATCAACCATCAAGCGCTTCAAGATCTTTTCGCCGGGCGCCACGCTGGCTACGATACTCTGCATTCTGTCTTCCCTCGTATTTTCTTTTTATGTCAATGAATTCAGCACCTATAATGAGTTGTATGGCTCCATTGGCGCCATCATCGTCCTCATGCTATGGATACAGATTATTTCCCTCATTTTGCTGGTCGGTTTTGAGTTGAATGCAAGCATTGCCATCAACCGGGATTTGAAAGAGGAAATTGAGGAGGAGCTATAAGTTGTGCATTTCTCATAAATTTACACCTGAAAACCACCGTATATGAAAAAACTACTTTTCATTATTAGCTTCCTGGTAACGGCAGGCGCCGTTTTCAGCCAAGCCAGCTTCCTGGATGCCTCCGCCCAGGCCGGCATCAACAATTCGGGTAAAAATTACGGCGTCGCGTTCGGCGACTTCGACAACGATGGGCTGGAAGACATTTATATTTCCCGGCACACCTTACCCAACCTGTTGTACCGCGCAACCGGGAACGGCCAGTTTGTGGATGTAGCGGCTCAGGCCGGGGTTGCCCATCAGGGAACAACCACCATGAGCGTATGGGGAGACATCGATAACGATGGCGACCTCGACCTCTATCTTGGCAACCGGGATGAACCTAACATCCTGTACCGAAACAATGGCAATGGAACATTCACCGACATCAGCGCCAGCGCAGGAGTCAACAGCAGCTACCGAACCCGCGCCGTATTGTTCGGAGATGTAGACCAGGACGGCTTTATTGACTTGTATGTGGCCAATCTTTCCGACCCCAACTATCTGTACCATAATAATGGAAACAATACCTTCACCAATATTGTCGAAGAAGCCGGCGCTCAGGACCTCGGGGTTGCCATGGGATCCCTCTTCTTCGATTATGACAACGACGGAGACCTCGACCTCTATCTCACCCATGACGCCAACCAGCCCTACATCCTTTATCAGAATGACGGGAGTGGACATTTCACCAATGTTTCTGCGGCTGCCAATGCCGATTATGCCGGACAGGGCATGGGGGTTGATTTCGGAGACCTCAACAACGATGGTTTCCTGGACCTGTACATCACCAATCTCTACTCCAACGCCTTACTACTGAACAATGGAAATGGCGCCTTCACTGAGATCACCGCCATGGCAGGAGTAGGCGACACGGGCATGGGTTGGGGCACGGTTTGGTTGGATTACGACAACGACGGCTGGCAGGATATTTACATGAGCAATGACAGCTATTACTCCCCAGACCCTAATATCCTCTATCGCAACCGTGGCAACCTAACTTTCGAAGCCGTGAGCCAAAATTCTCCGCTGGCCAGCATGTATGGCGGTTATGGGGCTGGTGGCGCCGACCTCAACAGTGATGGGCGCATCGACCTGTTTCAGGCGAACAGCGGAAATGACGGAAACCAGCTTTTCCTCAACCAAACCAACACAGGCAATAATTGGGTAAAAATCAAGCTGACAGGCACCACCTCCAACCGCGCCGCCATCGGTGCACGGGTGCGCGTAACAGCAAATGGCAAAAGCCATATTGACGAATTGTGCGCCGGCAGCGGTTACGCCACCCAGAATAGTTTCACCCTGCACTTCGGCCTGGGGCAGTCCACGCTAATTGACGCCCTGGAAGTCCGTTGGCCTAACGGGCTGGTGGAAGTATTCACCGAACTGGAAGTGAATCGCACCTACCGCATCACGGAAGGAGAAGGCATGGTCGTGAACCAATCCGATCCGCAGAAATCAGCGGAACCCAGCTTAGCTGTATTCCCCTCCCCTTTCACGGATGTTCTTCATTTCCAACTCGAACTGCCAGAAAACGATGTTATACAATTGACAGCCACTGACATCAACGGCCGGGAAGTTGCCCGGCTGGCACAGGGGCGCTTCGGCGCCGGAAGCCATACCTTCGAATGGGCGCCGGGGGCCATACCGGCGGGGGTATACCTCTGCCAGGCCATTACCTCCCGGGGTAAAAAGGTGGTGCGGGTAGTGTATTCAAGGTAGGAGCCTTTACTCGGTGTACCCGGATGCGGCAGTGGGCGGGTACGATGTAGGCAGGTTACTGGAAGTTTGCGGACAAAAAGTGTTAGCACTGTTGTTGTCCACACTTAAAAACCTATACTTGCGTTTGATTATAGATTTAGAAAAAATCAGTTACCCAGGCATGAAGCAATCATTACACTTCCTTTTTTCAATAGTCCTGTTCTTACTAATTTCTGGCGCGGCCGAGGCGCAAAAATACAGCAACGAATTTCTGTCCATCGGCGTTGGCGCCCGCGCGCAGGGCATGGGCAATGCAGTAGTAGCCGGCATTGACGATGTGACAGCCGGAGTATGGAACCCGGCGGGCCTGGCCAACCTTTCGGATCTCGAAGGCCTTCAGATTGGAGCTATGCACTCTGAATGGTTTGGGGGGGTAGGGAAATTTGATTACCTGGGGCTTACCTTACCACTGGCCAATCGCGACCGTCGCCTGGCTTTATCTCTTATTCGTTTCGGCATCGACGAGATCCCCAATACGCTGAGTTTATATGAAAGCGACGGCACCATCAACTTTGACAACATCGTGGAGTTTTCTGCTGCGGATTATGCTTTTCTGCTTAGCTACGCCCAACGGCTCAAAACGCAGAAGGGCCGGCTTCAGGTGGGCGGAAACGTTAAGGTAGTGCACCGCCGTATCGGCCCTTTCGCCACCTCCTGGGGTTTTGGGTTGGATGCAGGCCTGCAATATTATACCGGCAACTGGCGGTTCGGCCTGCTGGCCAAGGACATATCCACGACCTTCAACGCCTGGTCCTTTAGTTTTACAGAACGGGAAAAAGAGGTGTTGGCCTTAACCAATAATGAGGTGCCCATCAATAGTGTAGAAGTAACCAAACCCCAGCTTATTCTGGGGGGCGCCCACCGCTTTCAATTTGGGAAGGTGGGGCTGATGCCGGAAGTAGACTTCACGATCACCACGGATGGCCAGCGCAATACCCTGCTCTCCGCCAATCCCTTTAGTGTAGACCTTTCTGCCGGGCTGGAAGCAGACTACCAGGGGTTCATCGCTCTGCGCGCCGGCCTGAGCCAATTCCAGCGGGAGTTGGATTTTGACGGCGCCGAGCAGCTCCGCATGAGGCCGAGTATCGGGGTTGGCATACGGATTTCCAAACTCCACATTGATTATGCCTTCACAGACCTGGGCAGCGAGCAGAGCACCTTTTCCCATATCATTTCCCTGAAACTGGATATCCGCCCCCGAAAGCAGAATTAAAAAATAAAGGCGGGAAATTTAACAACCCAAAGTTGCCTTCTTCCGGAAAACCCCATTACTTTGCAAGCAGCGATAGCCGATTTCCGGCTGTCAATACCGTGCAAGTATCAAAAGTTTTGACTCTACATTTTTAACAAATTAGAGTTAGACTCGGAATGACTAGGGCGGGCCTCAACCCCGGTAGCTTATCGGGGCTCTCTTCGGAGACAAGGGGATTACCGAACCAATCTGGCAGCTCTATATGTGCTTTATTTTCGAGGGTCCAAAAACGTCCCTGATGCTTGTGCGGTTCTTTGTTTTTACCCGCCACCCTTCCCAAAACAAGGGAAGCGGCGCCAGCCTTCGCCAACACCGCTTCCTTTTATCGTCCGAAATAATCAATATTACATCATGCCTTCATCGTACATCCCTCCGCCATTCATGGAGGGTTGTTCCTTTTTCGGCTTGTCGCTGATCGCGCAATCGGTCATCAGCACCATGCCTGCAATGGAAGCGGCATTTTCAAGAGCAATGCGGGTCACTTTGGCAGGGTCGATTACTCCGGCTGCCTTGAGGTCTTCGTAGACATCGGTGCGGGCGTTGAAACCGAAGGCGCCTTTGCCTTCAATTACTTTCTGCAGTACGACACTACCCTCTGCCCCGGCATTATCGGCAATGATCCGAAGGGGAGCTTCCAACGCCTTGGCGACGATCTCCACCCCGATTTTCTCATCTTCGTTGATCACTTTCACCCCTTTGAGGCTTTCAATGGCACGAACCAGCGCTACACCGCCGCCGGCGACGATACCCTCTTCAATGGCCGCCCGGGTAGCATGCAGCGCATCATCTACGCGGTCTTTTTTCTCTTTCATCTCCACCTCGGTAGCAGCGCCAACATACAGTACGGCAACACCACCGGAAAGCTTGGCCATCCGCTCCTGCAGTTTCTCGCGGTCGTAGTCTGAAGTGGTATTCTCGATCTGCTGCTTGATTTGGTTGACGCGGGCAGTTACCTGTTCCGCATTGCCTTTGCCGCCAACGATGGTGGTATTATCCTTGTCCACTTTTACTTTTTCCGCCACGCCCAGGTGTTCCAGCTTGGTGTTTTCCAGCTTATACCCCTGTTCCTCGCTGATCACGGTTCCCCCGGTCAGGATGGCAATATCTTCGAGCATAGCTTTGCGGCGGTCGCCGAAGCCCGGAGCTTTTACGGCCACGACGTTGATAGTAGAGCGGAGTTTATTGACTACCAGCGTACCCAAAGCAGAACCATCCACATCTTCAGCGATAATCAGAAGCGGGCGGTTTTGCTGCACGACCTGTTCCAATACAGGAAGGATGTCTTTGATATTAGACACCTTCTTGTCATATAACAGAATATATGCATTCTCGTACTCCGTGACCAACTTTTCAGTATCGGTTATGAAGTAAGGCGAGAGGTAACCGCGGTCGAACTGCATACCGGAAACTTCTTCCATATGGGTTTCGGTACCCTTAGCCTCTTCCACCGTAATGACGCCATCGGCTGTGACCGTTTTCATCGCTTCGGCGATGAGGCTACCGATTTCATCATCATTGTTAGCAGATACGGCTGCTACCTGACGGATCTTTTCGATATCATTCTTTACGACCTCAGCCTGTGATTTGATATGCTGCACAATAGCGGTGACCGCTTTATCGATACCGCGTTTGAGGTCCATGGGGTTGGCTCCGGCCGTAACCGTTTTCAAGCCGGCCGTGATCATCGCCTGAGCGAGTACAGTAGCGGTGGTCGTGCCATCTCCGGCAGCGTCAGCTGTTTTTGAGGCAACCTGCTTGACCATTTGGGCGCCCATATTTTCCATATGGTCTTCCAATTCAATCTCTTTGGCAACAGAAACGCCATCCTTTGTAATCTGAGGCGCGCCAAAGCTTTTCTGTATGACTACGTTACGGCCCTTAGGGCCCAAGGTTACTTTTACCGCATCGGCCAGTTTATCGATGCCGATTTTAAGTTTTTCCTGTGCCTGGGTACTATAAATGATATTTTTAGCTGACATAGAACACTAAATTTTGAGGGTTAAACCATGAGGAAAACAGCAAAAGCCATCTGTCTGCCTAATCGAGGATCACCAGGATGTCGTCTTCACGCAGGATGAGATATTCATCACCGCCGTATTCCAGCTCCTGGCCGGAATATTTCCCATAAAGGACGGCATCTCCCACTTTTACGGTCATCGGTTCGCCTTCCTTACCAGGGCCTACAGCTACCACTTCTCCACGCTGTGGTTTTTCCTTGGCGGTATCGGGAATGATGATGCCACCTTTCGTCATATCCTCCGCGGGTGAGGGCTTAACGACCACGCGGTTACTGATCGGGCGCATTGCTACTGCACTCATAGCTAGTATTTGTTTTAATGATTTTTATTTAGAAATATTCAGAGATGGGATAGATTCCCGCTTTGCCTCTTGCAAACGGAATGCCAGAAGCCCAGAGGAATAATAAGAAATAATATAAAAACCTGATTTGCAGCAATCTATCAATCAAAGCAATTCAGAGCCTGCCAAAAGAACAGGAGCCGGGCGGGCATTTTGTCTTAATATGTCCGGAAAGCATGACTGACAATTGTTCGGGGCTGCCATTTTGGCAACTTCATAAACTGTCCTTTACGGGGAGATGTCAACAACTTCCGAAGTAAGCAGGACACCGGCTCAAGTATTGTTCTGGTGTACTTTCAGCCCGATCTCTTTTCCTTTATCCAGCATGAACTGGAAGGCCGCTTCGTACTCATTGGAGATCTCCCCATCAAGAATTGCTTCCCGAATAGCGTTTTTAATGATCCCCACTTCCCTGGAAGGTTGAATGCCAAAGGTTTCCATAATAAGTTCGCCGGAAATAGGTGGCTGCCAGTTGCGCAAATGGTCATGTTCCTCCACCGCTTTGAGGCGATCGCGCACCAGTTCATAATTCTCGAGGTAACGTTTGACCTTATTGGGGTTCTTGGAAGTGATATCGGCCTCACAGAGCAGCATGAGGTCATCAATATCATCGCCGGCATCAAAAAGCAGGCGGCGGATAGCCGAGTCCGTAATATTTTCTTTTGTTAAGCTGATGGGCCGAAGGTGCAAGCGGACAAGCTTCTGCACATATTTCATCTTGGCATCCATCGGCAGGCGCAGGTTTTTGAAGATGCGGGGAACCATTGCTGCGCCAAGTACTTCATGGCCATGGAAAGTCCATCCCTGTTCCGGGTGGAAGCGTTTAGTGGGTGGCTTAGCGATATCGTGCAGCACCGCTGCCCACCGCAACCAAAGGTCATGTGTTTTATGGCTGAGGTTATCCAGGACCTGTAGAGTGTGATAAAAATTATCTTTGTGGGCTTTGCCGTTTCGGCCTTCTACACCATGCAGAGCTGTCATTTCAGGGAAGAATAGCTCTAACAGGCCTGTATCAAAAAGCAGCTTAAAGCCGACAGAGGGTTCATCCGAAAGGATGATTTTGTTCAGTTCGGTAGCGATCCGCTCCCGGGATATGATGTTGATCCGGCTTCGGTATTTAGAGATCGCCTCCAGGGTTTCCGGATCAATTTCAAAATCGAGCTGGGTGGCAAACCGTATGGCCCGCATCATGCGCAGGGGGTCGTCCGAAAAAGTCTTGCCAGGCTCCAGAGGTGTTTTGATCACTTTAGCTTCCAGGTGTTCGAGGCCTTCAAAAGGGTCGATGATCATGCCGTAATCCTCCTCATTAAGGCTTACGGCGAGGGCGTTTATGGTAAAATCCCTCCGGTTCTGGTCATCTTCCAGGCTGCCTTCCTCCACTACCGGTTTACGGGAATCGGAGCGGTAAGACTCCTTTCGAGCACCAACAAACTCCACCTCCAGGTCCCGATGCTTGAGCATAGCCGTACCGAACCGTTTGTATACCGTCACCCGAGGTATTGGGCGAAGCCGGGCGGCAACATGTTGCGCCAGGCGAATACCGCTACCCACACATACGATATCCATATCTTTGGAAGGGCGCGCCAGCAAGCGATCGCGTACGTATCCACCTACCACATAAGCAGGGTACCCCAGCTCTCTGGCCGTATCACTGATCACTTCGAATATCTTCCGCTCTTGTGGTTCGATGTTAAAAACCAAAGCTTATTGTTTTGGTGTGTCGGAATGTCCTGACGAATATTGTTACTGAAAAGCCTCCTCGTACCGGGCCTCCACCTCATCGAGCACCGTGTACAGCAATGCAGGTTCTTCTTCGGTAACCAGGCGGCTGCGGTATTCCTTGATACCAGGAAGGCCGCGAAAGTAGTTAGTATAGTGGCGGCGCATTTCCAGTACGCCCATTTTTTCTCCTTTCCATTCGATAGAACGGCGCAGATGTTCTTTAGCCGCCGATACCCGTTCCTGAATAGTCGGTGGCGGCAGGAGTTCTCCGGTTTCAAGATAGTGCTTGATCTCCCGAAATATCCAGGGGTAGCCAATACTGGCGCGGCCGATCATAATGCCATCCACCCCGTACCGTTCCCGATACTCGAGTGCCTTCTGGGGGCTATCGATATCTCCATTACCAAAAATGGGGATGTGGATACGGGGATTTTCCTTGATCTTGCCGATCAGGGTCCAGTCGGCTTCACCTTTATACATTTGCTTTCGGGTACGGCCGTGGATAGACAGCGCTTTGATGCCGATATCTTGGAGGCGTTCGGCCACTTCTTCGATGTACTTCGAATTTTCATCCCAACCCAGGCGGGTCTTTACGGTGACGGGCAAGCTGGTGGATTTGACGACGGCTTCCGTCAGGCTGACCATTTTATCAATATCCTGGAGGATGCCGGCTCCAGCCATTTTACACACCACCTTTTTCACCGGACAGCCATAATTGATATCCAACACTTCCGGCCGGGCTTCTTCCACAATCTCAGCAGCCCGCATCATGGAGTCGTATTCCGCGCCAAATATCTGAATACCAATAGGCCGTTCGTAGTCATAGATATCCAGCTTCTGCACGCTTTTCTCTGCATCCCGGATCAACCCTTCCACAGAAATGAATTCGGTGTACATCATATCACACCCCTGCTCCTTACATAAAGCGCGAAAAGGCGGGTCGCTGACATCTTCCATAGGCGCCAGAAGCAAAGGGAATTCTCCAATTTCTACCGTTCCGATCTTTACCATTCCTGATTGTCGTTTTCTTCAACTCGCAAAAATAACTAAAAGCCGCACACCACAAAAACACCTTAGCCTCTAAACAGTTCCCAGTTGTAGCAATTTGCAGAATTATGCAAAAAAGATAGGCGTAGCTCAGATAAAATTATAAATTTACCGCTGCCCGGGGCGGAAAAATCCGCTCCAAACAATCCGTGTAATTTCCAACAAACATTTCCATGCTTACCGGAGTAATTCTCTGTTTTATTCTAGGATACCTCACAATCGTTTTCGAACATCCCTTGAGGCTCGACAAAACCGTACCGGCTTTGATCATGGCGGCCTTGTGTTGGGCGTTGCTGGCAGTCGGTTTCCACAACGGATGGGTATCTGTAATCGATTCACACGAACAGGTCCATAACCTGGCCACTATGCACGGTGGGGAAAGCGCGATACTCGCGGAAGAAGGGTTTGGCAACACTTTGCTCCACCATTTAGGCAAGACCGCTGAGATCCTGATTTTCCTGATCGGAGCAATGACTATCGTGGAGATCATTGACCTGCATCGGGGTTTTGAAGTCTTGAAAAGTTATGTTAAAACCCGCAAAAAGAAGAAACTACTCTGGATCGTCGGAGGATTGGGCTTTGTCCTTTCTGCTATCATCGACAACCTAACCGCCACCATTGTACTGGTCACCCTGCTTCGAAAGCTGATCGCCGACCGCAACGACCGGATCTGGTTTGTCTCTTTGATAGTGATCGCCGCTAATGCCGGTGGCGCCTGGTCTCCAATCGGTGATGTAACCACAACGATGCTTTGGATCGGGAACAAGGTTTCCGCTTTAGGCCTTATCGACCACCTGGTGCTTCCATCTATCATTTGCTTTGCCGTTCCGGCCTTTATCGCTTCTCTTTTGCCCCCTTTCCGCGGAGAGATTGCAATCGACGAAGAAGAGGACCTGGAATCCCAGCGGTTGCTCAGCAGCCGGGCTATGTTGTTCCTGGGCTTAGGCGCTATTGTATTTGTGCCGGCTTTCAAAACGATCACTCACCTGCCGCCCTATATCGGCATGATGCTCAGCCTGGGTGTTGTATGGCTGGTTTCTGAATACATCCATCCGGAAGAAAACTTCTCTGAAGAACGCCGCCATATGTATTCCGCACATAAAGCCCTAGGACGCATCGAGATGTCCAGCATCTTGTTTTTCCTGGGCATCCTCATGGCTGTAGGCGCACTGGAAAGCCTTGTCTTCGGTACCGTAATGCGGGATGGCCAGGCGATACAGGTCGGCACCCTGCGTTATGTTGCCGAATGGTTGGATACCGTCATTCCCAATCAGGATGCGGTTGTCATTTTGTTGGGTTTCACCTCGGCGGTCATTGACAACGTTCCGCTGGTGGCGGCCTCTATGGGCATGTACGATATGCCTATTGATTCCAAGATCTGGCATTTCATCGCCTATTCTGCCGGAACTGGCGGCAGCATGCTGATCATTGGCTCCGCTGCCGGAGTAGCGGCCATGGGTATGGAACGGATCGATTTCATCTGGTACCTGCGAAAGATCGCCTGGCTGGCCCTGGTAGGTTTCCTTTCCGGTGCAATCTTCTTTATCGTTGAGAAGATGTTTTTCTGACCGCAATTGCTCACAATAAAAGATAATATGCTTAAAAATGCCCTTTGCGTTGTTATGGCCGCCTTTCTGGCCATGGGGTGCGCTCCAGTGCAGGAGGATTTGATAAAGGGTAGTTGGAAAGGCGTAGCCATCCTCGAAGACGGCGCCCCTCTCGAAGTAGACCCCACCGTCATCAACA
Source organism: Lewinellaceae bacterium (assembly GCA_020636215.1). Classification (GTDB taxonomy): domain Bacteria; phylum Bacteroidota; class Bacteroidia; order Chitinophagales; family Saprospiraceae; genus JACJYE01. The sequence goes on along the minus strand of JACJYG010000010.1, from coordinate 338,533 downwards.
TGTCTTTTGGAGACGACCACAGCTATACCTATTCCAGTACGCTTAACTACCGGGAATCCGGGACTTACTACGTCGATTCAAAATATTTGTACACGACCGACACCCTTAACCAGGCCACTACGGAAAAGGCCGTCGAGATCGTGGGGCTTACCACCGATTCCCTGATCCTGAAAATGAATGAAGAGGGACGGGAGCGCTTGCTGAAAATGATCCGGGCGAAGAATTAAAGGAAGCACCGGAACGTGCTTCAATTCAGGCCTCTGACGCTGATGTAGAGCTTCCCTTTCAGAGCCAAATCGACGATAATGGATTCCTGTGACAAGTAGGCATTTTGGATTCCCAATTCCCGAAGCTCGCCATCGAGTGTCACATTTTCAGATATCTTATAGTTGTGGAGCTGCTCCTGAAACTGGGCCTGCATTTCCTTAAGGTTGTAGTCCAATAGGAAATTCAGGTTATCCTCGAGCTTGTTCTTAATCGTGCTTTTTAATAACCATCCGGCTGAACGGACCAGAAAATTACGGGTATCCAGCGTATAATCCAGGCTTTCAACATCGATGGTATTGCGCCGGGGGTTGTACACGGGCTTTCCGACCAGGTAGATGGACCCGTTGTAGCTCCCCTTCAGCACTGTATTCACCACAATTTTATTGCCCTGTCCATAGAGTTCAATATCTTCGATAGACACTGAGCGTTTGCCCTGGGAAAAGGTTTCCCCTACCATTTGTGACTTGGCCAGGCGTTCAGCTTCTTCAAAAGTAATCTCCGTATTGAGGTGCAGATTAAAATCGTCGCCGGTTGCCTCTTTTATCTGTAAGGAGGGCAAAGGCGGAGGGGTAATTTCCATTGGCTGTTGGCCAATGCGAACCCGCGGAAGGCTCTCTACAAAAATAGTACCGGCGATCTTATTGCCCTTCATTTGCAAAGGAGTCATACCGATGAGTTGAGGGTTGACAGTCAGCCAGGTATGGTATTCTTCGGAAACCAGAATGGGTTTGAACATCTGCTTCCAGGCATCCTGCACCATTTCCCGGAGGTTGAACTGCTCCCGAATGGTTTGGTCGACATTCCGGGTAATCACCGATTTGCTGTTTTTCAGGACCAAATCAGCGATAAAGCCGATCGGAAGGTTGACCATCCCCATTTTCAGGCGGGGCTTCTGCAGCCAGTCATAGCCTTCAATTTCAGTGAGTGTCGTAATATTCCAATCACGGGAAAGATTGAAAGCCGTTTTGAAACGCAGGGCGATCTCCCCTTCGGCCTCAACTTTACTAATCCCCAGGTCGTATTTAATCCAAAGAGAAAGCGGCACCCGATATTTGATGAGGTTGCTGTCAACCGCCAGGCGAATATCTTCCCGTTTTTCCGCCCGGATCATCATTTTATCTCCGTCTCGAATATCCTTATCTTCGTACAACACCCCCTGAAGCTGCTGATTAAGCGAATGTTCTAAATCCCGAACATTAATATCTACTGGAAGATTGAGCGTGGACGAACGCTCTTCGAATAAGGCCTCGTATTGTTCCGTGGGCCGAACCGGCTGGCTTGTTTTACAGGCGCTCATTAGGATAAGGAGCAAGGCAATTATTGTGGTTGGTACGCGGTGCATGTTGTTGATAGTTGAGGGGCCTAGTTATAGTAGCGAGTGTTTGGGAAGTGGGTGTTTGAGGGGATTCAAGGGTACCCGATCAAGCATAATCCTGATTGGCCCACAGAGACGAGTACTCCCCTCCTCTACCCTCAAGGTTCACGCAACCATTCTTCGGCTGTTTTGTCTTTTTTCTTGGTGAACAAGCTATTAAAAAAAACTCAAGTATGAAATACGTTTTTTCCTTCCTGATTTACATTCTTGCCAGCTTTTTCTGGCTGGCCCATCCTGCCGAAGCCCAGGAACAAGCGTTGCGGAACGATAATTCCTCCATTTTCACCTGGACAGGAGAAAACGATTACGCTTTTCTGGGCATCTATTCGGAACAAATATCGCGGGAAAAAGCCAGAAAACTCGGTTTTGAAAACCCTTATGGAAGCTACGTCAGCCGGGTAGTCAAACATTCTGCCGCAGAGCGCGCCGGCATGCAGCCTTTTGATTATATCTTTGGAGTGGATGAATACCGCACCGGAGAAGGCCAGGGCCTCACTCAAATTATCCGGCGGTATGCGCCGGGACAGAAAGCGGCCATCCACTTTATCCGCCAGAGCCGCAAACGGACAGAAACCGTCACTTTCGGCAAGCGGCCGGGTGAGGAACGCCCGGAACGAACAGAATGTCAACGTCCTTTTTTTGGTGTCAGCCCACAAAACCTGGAGAAGGCTCCAGCCGATGGCGTTCCCATCACCACTATCAGCAATTCGACCGCCGAAGCGATGGGGCTGTTAGATGGAGATGTCATCGAATCAATCAATGGCCACCGCATAGTTGATTGGCGGGATATTGCCATCGCAATCGAGGCTATGGAAGTGGGGCAAACCATTGTGGTGGAATACCGCCGGAACGGCAGGAAAGAAAAGGGAAGCCAACCTATCAAATCTCACTGTGAGACCAAAGCAGAATCGAAATGGGAAGTACCTGTAACGCCAGAGCCGGGCGACTGGTTCAATCGCCATTTCAATAATCCGGAAGAAAAAAATGGCGCTGGCAATGCCCAGGCCCTGTCGATACAGGTTGAAAGCCTGAACAAAGAAGAAGCGCAACGCCTGAACCAGGAAAAAAATATGGACATTTCAACCGACAACAACCTTCCACTGCAAGGACTCTCATTTTCTGCACAAACCGGCGCCTTGGTCCGGATAAAATGTTGGCTACCTGAAAGTGGGAATACCACGGTAAAGATATTCAATGATTCCGGCCGCATGGTCTACGACTATGAACTGGGCAATTTTACCGGCCAGTTCGACGACGAAGTTGACCTGTTGAAAAATGGTAATGGCGCGTATTACCTGGAAATCAAACAGGGGAAGCGGTCAATTTCGAAAAAGATCAGGGTCTCTGGCCGTTGACAGGAATCCTTTTTTTAACTTTCCGGTTTGGCAAAGACTTGTAATCTCCGACTGCAAATCTTTGGCATATTCGAAAACCGGATACCTATGTGGACAAACTCGATGCTTCGCCCGGCCCTCTTGGCGCTGGCAATACTTCTATCCTGCCCTTTAGCGGCGCAGCGAAAAGCAAAACAAGCCACCTCTCCGGCGGCTTCTACCGAAAAATATGAAGAATATCTCTACAACGCTCTGGAATGGCGTAACATCGGCCCCTTTCGCGGGGGGCGTTCCGCCGCTGTTACCGGCGTTCCGGGAAAACCTAATCTCTTTTATTTTGGCAGTACCGGCGGCGGAGTGTGGCGCACCACCGATGGCGGCCAGAGCTGGGCAAATATTTCAGACGGGTTTTTCGGCGGATCCATCGGAGCAGTAGCGGTCAGCGAATACGACCCTAACGTGATTTATGCCGGCGGTGGCGAAGTGACCGTTCGCGGAAACGTTTCCTCCGGATACGGGGTATGGAAAACCCTTGACGGTGGTAAGTCCTGGCAACAGATGGGTTTGAAAAAATCGAGGCATATCCCCCGTATCCGTATCCACCCGCGCAACCCCGACCTGGCCTATGCCGCTGTACTGGGCGACTTGTACCAGTCCAGTGAAGAACGAGGCGTTTATCGAACCAAGAACGGTGGCAAAAGCTGGGAGCGGGTCCTTTTTGCCAATGCCGATGCCGGCGCAGTAGACCTCATCATGGACCCCAACAACCCGCGAATACTCTATGCCTCCACCTGGCGGATACGGCGCACGCCCTACAGCCTGGAAAGCGGCGGCGAGGGTTCAAGCCTTTGGCGCAGCACTGACGGTGGCGACAGTTGGGAAAACCTACGCAGTAAAGAAGGCTTTCCAAAAGGCACGCTCGGTATTATCGGGATAGCCGTTTCACCGGCTAATTCCGAACGGGTATGGGCTATTATCGAAGCTAAAGAAGGCGGCGTCTATCGCTCCGACGACGGTGGGAATACCTGGAAAAAATTCAACGATGACCGGGCGCTGCGGCAGCGGGCCTGGTATTATTCCCGCATTTACGCCGATCCAATGGATGAGGAAGTGGTGTATGTGATGAACGTCAGCTACCATAAATCTACCGATGGTGGAAAAACCTTCAAGGCCTACAACGCTCCACATGGTGATCATCACGACCTCTGGATCGCTCCCGAAGACCCCAAACGCATGATCATCGGTGATGATGGTGGTGCTCAAGTTTCTTTCGATGGTGGGGAAAATTGGAGCACCTATTACAATCAACCCACTGCGCAGTTTTATCGCCTCACCACCGACAACTATTTCCCCTACCGTATTTATGCTGCACAACAGGACAATTCCACGGTCCGCATCGTGCACCGGACGGAAGGCCGCTCCATCGGGGAGCGAGATTGGGAACCCACAGCCGGTGGGGAAAGCGGGCATATTGCCGTTGACCCCCTGGACAATGACATCGTCTACGGTGGGGAATACGGCGGGTTTCTCACCCGGGAAAACCACCGCACCAAAGAAAGCCGCGCAATTAATGTCTGGCCTGATAATCCCATGGGCTACGGTGCAGAAGGCATGAAGTACCGCTTTCAATGGAATTTCCCCCTCTTTTTCTCGCCCCATGACCCGAAAAAGCTATATGCTGCTTCCAACCACCTCCACGTCAGCTACAATAGTGGCCAAAGTTGGGAGATCATCAGCCCTGACCTCACCCGGAATGACCCTACTAAATTAGGTTCATCGGGCGGCCCCATCACCAAGGACAACACCAGTGTGGAATACTATTGCACCATTTTCGCAGCCACAGAATCGCCTTACGAGGAAGGCCTCATCTGGGCAGGCTCGGATGACGGGCTGGTACAACTGTCGAAAAACGGTGGGAAAGATTGGGAGAATGTGACCCCTCCTGACATGCCGGAATGGATGATGATCAACAGCATCGACCCCGACCCTTTCACGCCCGGAGGCGCTTATATAGCGGGTACCCGCTACAAATTGGGAGACTATCAACCTTACCTGTACACAACCAAGGACTACGGCAAAAGCTGGACGCTCATCGTGGAAGGCATACCAGCGGAACAATTTACCCGGGTGGTGCGCGCCGACCCTAAACGCAAGGGCCTGCTTTACGCCGGCACGGAAAGCGGCATGTTCATTTCTTTTGACGACGGCGCCAGTTGGGCCCCTTTTCAACTCAACCTGCCGATAGTGCCCATTACAGACCTTGCGGTAAAAAACGATAACCTCATCGCCGCCACCCAGGGCCGCAGCCTTTGGATCATCGATGATCTGACGCCCCTCCACCAACTCTCCAAAGACATGGGGCAAAAAAAAGTACAGCTTTTCCAACCCATGCCGAGCTACCGCATGGATGGCCGGCAAAACCCAAAAGTAAAAAATGCCGGCCTGAATCACCCTGGTGGGGTAATGGTCTATTTTTCGCTGAAAGAAGTACCTGATAGCAATATTGCCGTCGTGTTGTCCTTCCATGAACCCGATGGCGCCCTGATCCGGGAATTTTCCAATCAGGCAAAGGAAGAAAACGAACGGCTGAAACTGAAACAGGGCGGCAACCGTTTCGTCTGGGACATGCGTTATCCCCCTGCCAAAAAATTCGAAGGCATGGTCTTGTGGTGGAGCTCCCTCGATGGGCCGGAAGCTGTTCCCGGCGAGTATATAGTAAGGCTAAAAGTGGGTGAAATGGAGTTGGAACAACCCTTCACCATTCTGAAAGACCCCAGGGTTTCTTCCAGCCAGGAAAATCTGCAGGCCCAGTTCGATTTTATTCAGGCGATTAACGGAAAAGTTTCCGAAGCGCATCAGGCGATTATCGATATCCGGGAGGTGCGTCAGCAATTAAAGCACTTTACCAGCCACTGGGAAGGAGACGACAGTAAAAAGGAGCTGATCGCCAGAGCCAATGCCATCGACTCTGTGATGACGGTAGTGGAAAAAGCATTGTACCAAACTCAGAACCAAAGCAATCAGGACCCACTTAATTTCCCCATCCGGCTGACGAATAAGCTGGCCCACCTCAACAGCCTGGCCCGCATGGGGGATTTCCAGCCTACTGACGCCGAACTGGCGGTCAAGGAGGAGCTAGTGCAGGCTATCGACCAGCAATTGGCGGTTTTCTATGGATTGAAAGAAAAAGAAATCCCCGATTTCAATCAGGACGTGAAAGAACAAGCGGTTGACGTCATCATCTTGAAAACGGAAGAATAAACGCTGTTCCTTACAGCGGATGCTGTCGTTGCCTATTGGGGACATCGACAGTATCCGCTGTATCTCCCGCAAAACATTTATCCAAAAAAAATCATTGCCGGACGGAACCTCGCCTGGCCGCCTCCCGTTAAAATAGTATACTCCACTCACCAACAAATATACATCCAAGCCATTACGCCTTTGTCAAAAAAACGTTGCGCCCAGTTGCAGCTGCTTTTGAGATTTCGATGTATCCTGAATACCAATTGCCAGTCTAAATAGCAGCAGCATGGAAAAGAGGGACGGATGATTCCGGAGGAGGAGCACCAGAAGAGCAACTGAAAAAATTATCCCATGAAACAAACATACCATGACAAAGGACAGATGGATCAACCGAAATCGCAATTGGGCGGTTCGCCGGTATAATTTCTGGCAGGACTACCCCTGGATTATTTATCCCATTCGCTTTGTGCAATGGGCCGCCGTGGCAGCTATATTGGCCGCTGTGGGTTTTGTGCTCTCCATTGCGTGGGGCAGTTTCGGCAAACTGCCGTCCGAAGAAGACCTCTCAACGGTCACCCATTATGTGGCTTCCGAAATATACGCGGCCGACAGCACGCTGCTGGGCCGTTATTATTTTGAAAACCGCAGTAACGTACAATACAAGGAGATTTCTCCGCAGTTCATTAACGCCCTCGTCGCCACCGAAGATGTCCGATACTTCGAGCACCACGGTGTTGACCTTCGAGCCTGGGCCCGGGTCTTTTTCAAATCCCTGGTAATGGGCGAGCGGTCTTCTGGCGGAGGCAGCACCTTGAGCCAACAATTAGCCAAGAACCTTTATCCACGAGTAGACTACGGGCGGTACGCTCTATTGATCAACAAGGCCAAGGAGGTGTTCATCGCCATGCGGTTGGAAAAGCTTTACAATAAGGAAGAACTGCTGGAGTTGTACCTTAACACGGTGCCTTTCAGTGAAAACACCTATGGGATCAAAGTGGCTGCTCAGCGGTTCTTCAATACCAGCCCGGCCCGGCTAACGGCTTCCCAATCGGCGGTATTGGTGGGTATGCTCAAGGCAACTGCGGTTTACAATCCAGTAACCAAGCCTGGAAATGCGCTGGAACGACGCAATTTCGTATTGGCAAAAATGGCCCGTTACGGTTACTTATCCAAAGCACTGGCTGACTCCCTTCAGAAAGACCCCCTTTCTCTGAACTATACTCCCATCACCCACCACAAAGGCCCGGCCGCCTACTTCCGGGAGCACCTTCGACTGGAGCTTCGGGAAAAGCTGGCAGAAATCCGCAAGCCCAACGGCATGGCCTACAACCTTTACACTGATGGGTTGAAGATCTATACGACCATAGACTACCAGATCCAGGCCATGGCCGAAGAAGCGGTAACGGCTAACATGCATGATCTGCAAAAGGTGTTTGACCGACACCTCAACGGGCAGCACCCCTGGGAAGCCGAGGATGCCCTTACCACAGCCGTGAGGCTCTCCGAACGCTACAAAAGACTGGCCAACGCTGGCTACAGTCCAAAGGCTATTGATTCTATTTTCCAGTTGCCTGTCGAAATGAAGGTGTTTAAAGGGCCAAATGGGAGCGAGAACCGAACCATGAGCCCTCTTGATTCTATTGCCTATTACATGGGCCTGCTCAATGCGGGCTTCCTGGCCCTGGACCCTCAGAACGGCGAAGTAAAAGCCTGGGTCGGCGGCATTAGCCACGAGTTTTTTCAGTACGACCACGTGCTGTCCAGGCGGCAACCCGGTTCGACCTTCAAACCCATCGTTTACGCCACCGCCATCCAGCAGGGCATTCCTCCCTGTACCTATTACCCCAACCAGTTGCGCGTTTACCCTCAGTATGAAAACTGGATGCCCAAAAATGCAACGGATGAATATGGAGGGTACTATTCTCTGGAGGGGGGCTTGATCAACAGCGTTAATACCGTTACCGTGCAATTGATGATGCAGACGGGCCCGAAGAATGTCACCAGGCTGGCCCGGGAACTCGGCGTTCAGTCCGACATCCCCGCTGTTCCATCCATCGCCCTTGGCGCCGTGGAAGCGTCCCTGATGGATATGGTATCGGCCTATGGCGCTTTTGCCGCCAGAGGCCTGCGCCCCGAAGTACACTACATCCGCCGGGTGGAAGCATCCGATGGAACCGTACTTTTCGATTATGAAGCCCTGACAGATACCTGCAACTGGAAGCGCCCGATGTGGACATATGAGGCAGACATTATGAATGAAATGCTGCAGGCTGCGGTCGACCGGGGCACCGGCCGCCGTATTCGGTTCCGCTATAATATGAAAGAACCACTCGCCGGCAAAACCGGCACCAGCCAAAACCATTCCGATGGCTGGTTTATCGGCTATACTCCAAGGATCGTCGCCGGAGCCTGGGTTGGTGCGGAATCTCCGGCCGTCCGTTTTCGAAACCTCAGCCTTGGGCAGGGCGCTAATACCGCACTGCCAATTGTAGCCAGTTTTATCCAGAAACTCAGTGCGAATGAAGCATATGCCGCCCTTTCGAACACGCCCTTCCCGGAACCCTCCGAATCGGTGAAAGACGCATTGAATTGCCTGGATAAACTCTCTCCACAGCCCAAGGAACAACCGGACCCCATACCGGAAGAAAACCACACTAAAGATGCCGCCATCGGAGCACTGTCTTCACCTGGCCCCGGGCGAGGGTAATCACGGCTAAAGATCCGGTTACCGGCCGGAACCTTAACCTTTTGGCCATTTTTCTTTTCTCGTCCGGCATTTTTTTGATTTTTTAGGAAAAAGGAGTACCTTTCAAAGGTCATGATAAGTCAAATTTTCAGGCCCATAGAAGCCGAAAAAAGACGAACATTACCTTTATTTTTTAATCAAAATTCTTCAGCTATGAATATAACCTTCGATGAGCTGCGGGAAATCAAACACAAGTTGCCCACCGGCAGCGTGAGCCGCATCGCACAGGAGCTCAATCTTCAGGAGCAAACCGTTAGAAATTATTTTGGCGCCCACAAGTATGAAGATGGGGAAATCGTCGATGCACACATTCAGCCCGGGCCGCACGGTGGGATCGTTCATTTGGAAGATACCAGAATTCTGGAAGCTGCGATGAAAATCCTGTCTGAATTAGAGTTGGAAGAACAAAAAGAATAAGTCAATCGGCAACAAACGAGCGTTATCCTCTACTTTGAAGAAGGGCCGTCCCAGAAAACTGGACGGCCCTTCTTCATTTATGGGCAAGGGCTACACCCTAAAAGCATGTTTGGAGCTTGCTCTTGTAAAACTCACATATTGAGGTAAAAGGCGCCGGTCATTTTGATGTATTGCGCTGTCCAGTCGTTGTTTTGTTCTTTTTGAATAACCAGGCTGTCCTTTTCCAATGATTTTCCCTGGCGCTCAAATTGCATTAGTAAGCGCTCCACTGGCTTGCCCTGTTTCGGGTAAACCTCCGTCATCCGGGTGCAATGCAAATGATAACTTTCCGCCAGTTCCTGAAAACGCAGGCCTTCGATATAGGGAAGAACCAGGCAGAACTTTCCCTCCGGGCTGAGAAGGCTGCGCACCGCACTCAGCAGGTCTCCGTGTGGTAATTTGATGGCATGGCGAACGTTGGCCCGATTGTGGTCGTCAGAAAAAGTCCCTCCTGAAAAAAAAGGCGGATTGCTTACAATGAGCTGGTATTGATGGGCCGCCTCCCTGGAAAAATCCTGAATAGAAGTGTGAAAGGCCCGTAAACGACTGCTCCAGGGCGCTTGGGCCATATTCTCCCGAGCTTGCTCATAGGAAGGCTCATCGATCTCAACAGCATCCACCATGATATGAGCCGAGCGCTGGCCCAGCATAATCGCAATAAGCCCGCTGCCGGCGCCAATATCGAGCGCCCGTTCTACTCCATCCGTATCAGCCCAGGCGCCTAACATGACACCATCGGTCCCCACTTTCATACTGCACTTGTCCTGATGAATGGTAAACTGCTTGAAGAAAAATGGCTTTGCTTGTTTTTTTGGCGTGGCCATAGTCATAGTATCGGTTTTTAACAGGAAGAGGGAGCGGCCATGGTGATCGCTCCCTCTTATAAAGGCATCAACTCAGAAATGGTTTATTGCCCAATATCATTCAGGTTACGGATATTCAATTGAGGCGTATTGAATTGAGACACCAACGCAGTCAGGGTGACCGAACCGGCAGGAACAGCATCGCCTGCGAAGGTTGCCTGCGTCCTCGTATACAAATCGATTGAGCCAGTACTATCCTGAATAGGTTGTGTACCGGAATAGGTCCCGCCATTCGGGAAAGTGACACCGACAACCTTCACCAAGGTGGATTCCCAGGCTTCCAGGTTATCGATAATCTCCTGGATGGTCGCTTCCCGTGGAGCAGGCAACGCACCAGGGCCAAAACTGGTTGCGTTGGCATTCGGTACGTTATTTACCTGAAGCAGGCCGCTGTATTCGGACAACTCCTGGCCCGAGATATTGATCTCCAGTTCTTCGCCCAAAGCAAAATTGTGGTTGGCGGCGAAACGGATGACAATGCCTCCTTCAGCATCCTGAATGACGAGGTTGCGGCCAGTGATATTACCGCTGTCCAAATCAGAAATAACGATGCCCCGGATTTTCTTGCCGGCAGGAACAACAGTAGTCGCTCCCTGGAAAAAACTGCGAACTTCCGCCAGGCTGATCAGGTCCGGGTCTACCGGATCTCCACCATTGATATCGGCCAGGTTACGGATAAGCAGTTGAGGGCTGTTATACTGGGAAACAATTGCGGTTACAGCGACTGTACCGGCTGGCACAGGAGCCGAAGCAAAGGAAGCACTGGTGCTGGTAAACAGATCGATGTTGCCGGAAGCGTCCGTCAAGGTCTTCGTCCCGGAGAAAGTTGCCCCGCCACTGATGGTGGCGTCGCTAACCTGTACCAGAGTCGATTCCCAGGCTTCAAGGTTGGACAGGATTTCACTGACGGTCGCCATGCGCGGGCTGGGTAATGTGCCAGCCCCTCTGGAAACAGCTTTGTCTAGCCCCAGATTATTAACCTGGAGCAAACCATTAAATTCAGAGATCTCCTGGCCGGAAACCGAAACATCGACCTCTTCACCTAAGGAGTAGTTGTGGTTACTCGAAAAGCGCACCACAATCCCGCCACTGGCGTCCTGGATAACCATATTCCTCCCGGTAGTGTTGCCACTATCCTTATCGGAAATGACGACCCCACGGATCTTCTTGTTATCCGGTCCGGAAATAACCACGCCGTTGTACAGGCTGCGCAACTCGGCAATGGTCATCAATTCTCCACCGGCGCCACCCTCACAGCGGGAGCCTTCCATCTTTACATCGTTTTCATCGCGAATCACCAGCTGGTAATCGCCCTGGTAGACGCTAAGGGTCGCCACAACGGAGCCTTTTCCATTGGGAACATTAAAGCTGGCAAAATCGGCGTAACCACTGGTGCGGATAATGGTGCGGTTGCCAAAGCAGTCCTCCAGGGTGCGGTTCTCCGAAAAGCGGTTGACCGCATCCGCATAGGTGCGGGAAGTATCTTCAACGACGAACTGCACATCATCCAATTGGATCAGCGACCCAACGAGATCGGCATTGAAGTCCCCGATGGATACCGGGCGAGGCGTCACTTGCTGGTCGCGGGCGCCGGCATAAAGATGCTCGGGAATCAGCAGTTCCGCAATAGCCGTATCTGGCGCGCCATTGATCTGGGGGAGCCCGAAATAGTCGCCAAGCCACAATCCCTGCAGGTTGACGTAGACTTTTCGGCCAATGGGATAGGTATTGTACAATCCGACTGAGTTGAGGCGCACCACGATGCCCCCCGTTTCGTCTTCGATAACGATTTGCTTATACCAGTTACCGGATTCATCATCGGCTGTAACGACACCCTCGATGAAAAGAGAGTCTGTTATCTGCTTGTCATTAGCGCCAATAGTATTCAGCTTCTTCAGGTTGGCGATGGTGATATTGCCCTGCAGGTTAGGCAGGCCAGCTACCGGTGGCTCATCGAAATCCTGATTTACACAACTCCAGATTCCGGTAAGCAATAGTGAAAGAGGTAACAGATATCGAAAGATCTTTGTCATTGTTTTTATCTTTTAAATTCTCATTGCGAGGTTAATGAAGTAATTGCGCCCAAAGGCATAATAATACCGGCTGGGGAAGCGGTCGACATCCTTGGTTTCATAATCGAAACGCAGTTGCTCATACCCTCCGGTGATGAAGTTCCGGTTATCCAGGATGTTGCTCACTCCGACATTCAGGTAGAGGAACACTTTTCCAAATTTGAAAGACTTGCCTCCAAAAAAGTCAACCGTAAAAGCCGAAGGGGCCTTTTCCTGCTCGATAATATCATTCCAAAGTGGGGAACCTGGTTCGACGACCTCTTCCGTAAACTGCGGGTCGGCAGTGTAGGAAATTGCGTCGTAGGTGCGGCGCGCCGGGTTGAAATCGATCCAGATATTGTCGAAGTAGTTGAAATTCAGGTTGGCGAACCAGAACTTCGGCGAATTGTAGTTCAGGCCAAGGGTGTAAGCTGTTTGCGGCGTACCGGAAACGTAGAAGTTCTTCATATACACCGTTTGGGAACCCAGTTTTTCAGCCACGTTATCAAGGTAAGTCGTCACCGTAGGGCGGTTGGTGTAGGTATACTGGCCCAGAGCCGCTACTGCACTAACTTTCAGCGCTGATGTCAAAGAAAATTCTCCGGCCAATTCTACGCCCATGTGTTGCGTATTGACGCCGGGCATGATGTAGTTGACAAAACCACCGCGAGTCCCGTCGTTGGTGATGATCGCATTGTCCAGGTAAAAACTGCGGTTCCACAGCAGGTCTTTAAACTGGGTGTAATAACCGATCACCCGGGCTTTGGCGTAAGGCGCCCGCAACAGATAGCCTCCTTCCACACTCAAAATCTTACGGGTATCCAGGCCTTCCGCTACATCATTGCGGGTCCGGGGAGAGACGAATGCCTCGCGGGTCGACGGCGCCTGGGTCATATACCCGCCATTGAGCAGCAGGTAATTGCGGCCATCGATCTTATAGGTAAAGCCCGCTTTGACGCCATACTCCGGAAAGCGCTGTTTTTCAGATGCGCCGCCGGAGTTATCCGGGAACTTGCCGTTTGTCACGTTGCCAACCCGCCAGAAGGTGGTGTTGCCCAGGTTGCCCCCCAGGAAAAAGTCTACCCGCGGGTAGTTGAAATCCGCCTGTACCCAGGCCGCCGATTGCCGGATGTTAATGTTATAGTCATAGCCGAAAACATCCCCTTCCCTGACAATCCGGTTGGGGGTTTCAACATCATTCTGAATGAAGTCAATATTAGCCGTAGAGTCAAACTCTGCGAACTTATCGACATCCAGGTAGAAATCTCCGCCCAGCAGGTCATCGAGCACCTTGAAGTCATGGCCCTGGTGCCAGATGTAAGTCAGGCCGCCGTTGAGCGTGAGGTGTTCATTCAGGTTGCTTTGCAGAATGGTATTGCCGATCAGGCGCTTATCATCGTATCGGCGGTCTTCCACCACATACTGAGAGCGGGCTCCGGTGACGGTATTACCAGGAATGCCATTGGCGTTTTCTACCGACAAGATATTGTTGCGGTTGACCTCGTACATGTAATCCCAGTTGATCTGGCGGGCAGCTTCGGAGGTGCGGAGCAGCTCCTCTATAGCATCCCTTTGCCGGTCGAAAGCAAAACTGGGCAGGTTGCGGTAGTAATCAGGCCGGGGGTCGCGGGCGTCGTACCAGTCGAGGGCGGTGCCGCCGTTGCGGCCGAACTGATAGCCGGCGGAGGTCATCAGGGAAGTTTTTTCTGAAATCTGCCAATCGTGGCGCAGAATAGCCATCGGTTGGTGGACATTCGCGATACGGGCATTCCGCTTTTCACCATTTTGGTACCCCCAATTGGGATTGTAGTATTTGTTGTCGGCCAGGTCGTACATTTCCTCTACAGATGCGCCGGAACGCCCGCGTTTGCTGGGAGCCCCAAAAGCTGTCAGGTTGAGGGAATGTTTCTCATTCAGCTTTTTATCGACCGAAAGGAAATACCCCCAGGCATCGTAGGAGGTGCCATCAATATAGCCTTCCTGGGCCCAGCGGCGCGAAGCGGACATGGACACCGCCCAGCCGCCGGCCATTGGGCCAGTGGTGTAGGTTGCCATCAGGCGGTTGCGGTAGGTCCGGTTCGATAGGGAGTACGTCAGTCGAACTTGTTTGCGTTGCAAGCTGGCGCGGGTATCAAAGCTGGAGGCTCCACCGACACCGCCGAAGGAATAACTGACAGCGTCCAGGCCGATGCTGTTCTCACGGAAACGCATGACATCGTTCAGCCCGCCCCAATTGCTCCAGTATACCTGGCCGCTCTCGGGGTCGTTCACCGGAATGCCATTCATGAGCATGGTCGTTTGCTCCGAATCGTAGCCGCGAATGCGGAAGCGCGCCGGCCCAAAAACAAAGGCGGCGGCGGAGACGAATACATCCCGCGAAGCGGTGAGTACGCCAGAGATGTTCTGGTCGCCTACCCCATCAATATCATCGGTCGAGATAGTAATGGTGGGAATGAGGTCTTCAGAACCAAACTGGCCGGAATCCTCCTGCGGGGCCATCTCGATAGCGCCCAGGTCAACCTCCGTTTTACCTGCCAGGTCGACTTCCACTTCCTGTGTCGAAAAACTCGCCCGTTGGAAGGAAACGACGATCCGCTCAGCAGCCAAATTAGCCCGAAGTACAAAGCGGCCTTGCCCATCTGTAGTGGCGCTTTCACCACTTGGCAATACGGCTTCCACCCCCGGCAAGGGGGCTTTCGTGCCTGCTTCCAGGACAGTGCCCCGAAGCGTTTTGGTTTGAGCGGATAGTTGCAGAGAAAAGAGGAGGAGGAGAATGAGGGTAGTGTAAAAGTTTTTTTGCAACATATAGTATGTGAATCGCATGAACAATGGCGCAAAGTTAATATTTCCGGCCAAATCATTTTTACCGGCGCAAAAATTAACACAGAGATAATCTCAAAAAGAAAGCTTTCGTCCTATATTAGACGCTCTTTGGAAAACATGGCTTGTAAACCTCTAATTCCACGATAATGAAGAAATTATTTTTTCTCCTTTTCTGTATCCCAATGGCCCTTTCCGCCCAACAAAAATACCAGGTCGGCTGCATCGGCTTTTACAACTTCGAAAACCTGTTCGATACCCTGAATGACCCAACCATAAACGATGAAGAGTTCCTGCCGGAAGGCGCCAACCGCTATAGCCCGGAAATCTACCAGGAAAAACTGGAGCATCTCGCAAAAGTCGTTTCCGAACTGGGAACCGAACTCACTCCCGATGGCGTCTCTATTTTAGGCGTTGCCGAGGTCGAGAACCGAAAAGTCCTGGAAGACTTCAGCCAGCAGCCACTGGTGAAAAGCCGGAATTATCAGATCGTGCATTTCGACTCTCCGGACCGCAGGGGGATCGACGTTGCCCTGCTCTACCAGCCCAAGTATTTCACCGTGACTGCCAGCCGGGCTGTCCCTTTGATGATTTACGGCGATGACAGCACCCGCATCTATACCCGCGACATCTTGTTTGTATCCGGGCTTTACAACGGCGAACCCCTACATGTGCTGGTTAACCACTGGCCGAGCCGCCGGGGGGGAGAATCTGCTACCCAACCCCTGCGCAATGCCGGCGCCATGGTATGCAAACAGATTGTTGATTCCCTGGTCGCCCTCGACGCCAATGCAAAAGTCCTCATCATGGGCGACCTCAACGACGACCCCGTCAGCCCCAGCGTCCGGCAGGTACTAAACGCCAAGCGCAAAAAGGACCAGGTACGGCCGGGCGGCCTGTTTAACCCCATGTACGACTACTACAAAAAAGGTATCGGCACCCTGGCTTACCGCGATGCCTGGAGCCTCTTTGACCAGATCATCCTGTCCGAGGGTTTCATCAATCCTGCCGCCGGTGGGTTTCAGTATTTTCAAACCAATATCCACAATGAACCCTACCTGATCCAAAAAACAGGGCACTTCAAGGGCTATCCTTTCCGCACCTATGCCGGCAGCCAGTATCTGGGTGGGTATAGCGATCACTTCCCGGTCTACATCGTCCTGGTCAAAGCCATATAAGTAATGGCCCTCGATAAAAAACCACTGGAGCTGAATGGCGACTTCCGATACGCCCTCGACCTGCTGGAAAAGCAGGGGCGGAATGTTTTTATTACCGGCCGGGCCGGCACCGGAAAATCCACGCTGCTCCAGCTATTCCGTCAGACGACTCGTAAAAAGGCCGTGGTCCTGGCGCCAACCGGCATTGCGGCGCTCAACGTCAAAGGGCAGACCATCCATTCTTTTTTCGGCTTTCCTCCCCGCCCGCTCTCCCGGCAGGAAATAAAAAAGCGGCGCAACCGCCGCCTGTACCAGAACCTGGAAATGCTGGTGATCGACGAGGTATCCATGGTACGGGCCGACCTGTTGGACAATATCGACTGGTTCCTGCGCATCAACCGGGATAACCCCCTGCCCTTCGGCGGCCTGCAGGTAGCGCTCTTTGGTGACCTGTTCCAGTTGCCGCCGGTTGTCTCTAACGATGCGGAAGCCATGCGTTTTCAGTCAGAATACAATTCGCCTTATTTTTTCTCGGCCCACGTTTTCAAGGAGGGGTTTCAGGTAGAAAAGCTGGAACTAGGAAAAGTATACCGCCAGGAAAACCGGCATTTTCTGCGCCTGCTCGATTCCGTCCGTCTCAATCTCGCTGATTATGACGACCTGGAGGATCTGAACAGCCGCCACTTTCCCGATTTCGAAGCAGAAGATTTTTTCATCACCTTGTCGGCCACCAACGCCAAGGTGGATAGTATTAACCGCGACAAACTGCAGCGCATCCCGCTACCGGAAAGGAAGTACCTGGCCACCATTACCGGGGAATTCGACCCTCGCCTCTACCCCACCGATGCCGCCCTTCAGCTCAAGCTTGGCGCTCAGGTCATGTTCCTGAAAAATGACCCCGACAAACAGTTTGTCAACGGCACCATCGGGCAGGTGACGAATATGAAGGAGGACAGCATTAGCGTGGCCGTTGAAGACACCGGAGGAAACAGGCGCACTATTGAGGTTGGCCAAATGGACTGGGAGATCCTGCGCTACAAGGCCTCTCTGGACGATCCCAACAAGATCGAAACCGAAACCATCGGCACGTTCCGGCAGTTCCCCCTACGCCTGGCCTGGGCTATTACCATCCATAAATCCCAGGGCAAAACCTTTGACAAGGTAATCATCGACCTGGGCCGGGGCGCCTTCGAACATGGGCAGACCTATGTGGCCCTCAGCCGTTGCCGCAGCCTGGAAGGCATCGTCCTGAAACAGCCCGTCCGCCTGCATGACATCATCACGGACGAGCGGGTGGTGGAGTTTTATGAGCAGAACTTTCGCTAAATTACCTTCATCACCTCCGCATCCCAGCGCACCGGTTTGCCTCCGAAATAACTGACATTAGCCGCCAGGGAAGGCCCGGCAGCCCTCAATCCGAACACAGCATCTTCATAAGCCGGTTTCCCGTCGCGCATACAGGCGAAGAAGTTGGCCCAATGCTCCAGGTGATCGCTGTATCCATCAGGGGTTCGGTACACCATTTGTTCCGGCTCCACGATGCGGCTTTCCGGTAGGGGGTATTGTTCCTTATACCATTTTTCATAAGCCTTCTGCTCCGATTCGGCAAAAGTCTGGAAGGTATCCCAGCCGCCATAGCCGGGGCGCGACGACATCACGTGCCGCTCCACCTTCACGTCATTCCAGCCCACATCGATGATGCCTTCCGTGCCGATCAAACGCACCAGAGAGCCGCCGCCCTTGCCATCCACGAAGTTGCAACGCAACTGCATGTTAAAGGCAGGATGTTCTTTGGTTTCCGGATAATCCAGAACGGATATTTGCACATCGGGCACATCCCGGCCGTCTTTCCAGTAGCGCAGGCCGCCGGTGGCGAAGATGCGCTCCGGGCCTTTGGAACTCAACACCGTGTGCAGGCCCGAAAAGAGGTGGACATACAGATCGCCCGCCATGCCGGTGCCGTAATCCTGGTAGTTGCGCCAGCGAAAGAAACGCACCGGGTCATAGGGTCGTTTGGGGGCATCACCTAGAAAGCGATCCCAATCGATAGTTTCCGGGGAAGCATCGGTGGGAATGGAGTACTGCCAGGCGCCGTTGGCAGATTGGCGGTCGTAAAAGGCTTCCACCATCACCAATTGGCCGATAACGCCCTGCTCGTAAAGTTCCTTGGCCTTCCAGGTGATGATCGAACTGACGCGCTGGCTGCCGACCTGGAAAGTCTTACCACTTTTTTTCTGGGCGTTGATAATAGCGTGGCCCTGCTCGAGGTGCTGGACCATCGGTTTTTCGCAATACACGGCTTTGCCGGCCTGCAGGGCTTCCACCGCGATCTTTTCGTGCCAGTGGTCCGGAGTGGCGATACAAACAGCGTCAATATCACTCCGTTTGAGCAACTCCTGATAGTCGCGGGTGGTGAACAGGTTGTTGCCGAATAGCTCTTTGGAGCGGGTAAGGTGTCCGTCATACAGGTCGCAAACGGCCACCAGCTCCACGCCCGGCACTTGTGTAGCTGTTCTCATATTAGCGAATCCCTGAATACCCATGCCAATTGCAGCGATGCGAATGCGGTCATTGGCGGAGAATTTCCGGTCGAGCACTTCCAGTTCGGTAATGTGTGCTTCACTGGCCCGGAGCAGAGAAGGAGACAGGGCGGCGCCCAAAGCGCCCCCTGCGAGTTTCTTTAGAAATGATCGGCGGTTATTACTCATAATGGCAGTTTTTTTCTAATGAAAATTATTCTGCCAAAAGATAGGTAAATGCGCCAATAACTGCTGAAAATGTACTGTTTTTTCGAGTGCAAGCTTGTAAAGGTTGAGGGAGTTGAGAGGGTTGAGGGAGTTGAGAGGGATGGAAACTAAACCGTTCTCAACCCGCTCAACTTACTCAACCTCCTCACCCCTTCCCTTCCAAGGCTACCCTATTTTAACCACCATTTCCACTTGTTGGAAAGCGCCCATTTGCAGGCGGATGTAGTAATTCCCGGCGGGAAGATTACCGGAATCCCAGTCCAGCAGATGTTCCCCTTCCGGGAAATCGCGGTTGGCGGGGGTAGCTACGAGTTGGCCAGCGCCATTGAAGACCTGGACAAGGGCCCGCCCCTGCCCTGTAAACCGGATACGCGTCCGTTCGGCGAAAGGATTGGGCCAGGCCTGCAGCAATTGCCGCCCGGCCAGTTGGTTCCGGTCGTGGATGGAAGTGGGCAGGCAATCAGGATTGTTAAGGATCGGCAGCAATTGAAAATCCTGAAAAAGAATGCTTTGCAGATCTTCCTCCGGAACGCAAAACCAATCCTTCAGGAGCGTGCCGTACACGGACCGGAAATCAAACTGCATGGCTACGTTGTCGTTCCAGCCAGCGTTGGCGGGGATATCAGGGGTATCGCCCAACACCCCTCCCTCGACCGGCTGCCCAAAAACAAACATCGGCGCCGCGGCGCCATGGTCTGTGCCAAAGCTGTCGTTGGACTTGATGCGGCGGCCAAATTCAGAGAAGGTCATGCCCAGCACCCGCTCGGCATGGCCCAGCAGTTCAATATCCCGAACAAAAGCGGAAATGGCTTCCGACATCAAACCCAAGAGAACCGCATGTTCTCCTTTGGCGGGATTGTCGCCGACCACCTGGTTATCGTGGGTATCGAACCCACCCATAGTGACCATATAAATCGGAGTTTTCAGCCCCCCTGAAATGAGCCTGGCCACGATCTTCAACTGTTCGGCCAGCCGGTTCCCATCCGGATAATTGCCCAGATTGGCGCCCTGTTCATAAGCCTGAGTGACCACATCGCCGTAGAGGTTGGTTTGGCGCATGATCGTGCGTACATGGGCCAACAGAT
Organism: Lewinellaceae bacterium; assembly: GCA_020636215.1. Lineage (GTDB taxonomy): Bacteria > Bacteroidota > Bacteroidia > Chitinophagales > Saprospiraceae > JACJYE01. The sequence continues at coordinate 318,389 of JACJYG010000010.1, read as the reverse complement.
CCCCTGCCGGGGTATCCGGAACAGGGCCATCGTAGCCGCCAACCAGTTGGTAGAACTGCTCCGGATTGTGAACAGACATGCCCATCGAGGTGAGCGGCCCCTGGAAGGCAAGGGATAGGTTGCCGCCAACCTGCAAGGAGAGCGGGTCAGGCATATCCGCATTGGGATAATCCGCAGGAAAATTGGGGTACTCGTAATGCAGATAGCGCCCGGCCCAGCCGCTGCTGAGCACCTCGTCGGCATCCGCTCCGGTCATCCAGATATCGGAGGAGCGGAAGTGGGAGAAATCCTGGTTGGGGTAGCCCACCGATTGGACCACCTTGATCTTGCCTTCGTTGAACAGGTCGCGGATGCCCCACATCACAGGGTGCAAGCCGACTGTATCGTAGCCATCAAGGGCCAGCACGTTCTGTTCGGGAATAACCACCTGAGGGCGGGCGTTGGCCAGCTTGTCATACTGGTCGAGCGGGATAACGGTGTTGAGGCCGTCGTTTCCGCCGTCGAGGCGCACGAGCACCAGCACCCGGCCGTGTTCGTTATTGGAATTGGCCAGCAGGCGCACCCAGGAAGAGGCGCTCAACAACTTGGAGCCGTAGCCGGGAATAAAATGCGGCATTGCCAGCCCTGCTGCGGTATGCTTCAGGAAGTTCCTTCTTTTCATGATCCAGGTTTATTAGCAAAGCTGGTACTCTGCCTGTTGAAGAATAGTGTGAAAAAAGCTCTGCAAACGGTTGTGAACGACATCCCGCGCCATGGGGTCGTCCGGGTTGAAGGCATAGGCGGCCCAGGCATCCGTCCAATAATAATCGCTTACCTGGCCGGAAAGCAGGATGGACTTGAGTTCCAGGCGAAATTCGTCGGCCACTTCCATACTATACAGCCAGGCCAGTACGGTATCGATCAGCACATTGGGGTCCCCGGGATTTGGCAACTGCGACACAGCGGCGAGGACATCGAGTTGAGAATTGAAGCCTTCCGTTGAAATTCCGGACCAAAGGATCCAATCGATAAATTCCGCCCGGCGGGGCATGCTGCTGGTCGTGATCCAGTGTTTGACAAACATCGGGAGCTGATAATAGGCGGGCCATCCGGCAACATGGGGCGGGTCGCCCAGGTCGAGGTCGGCCCGGGTGCATACCCCCACGAGCGTACTGTTGTACTGAAAGCGATCGGAAAACAGATCCCGGGGCGGGATAGGCGTGTTGAATTCCTGGTATAACCCACAGATGAAATCCAGCGGGCTTTTGATCATAGCGCCCTTAGCCAGATAATCGAAGAAATGCTGGCTATTGAACAAGGCCTCCAGCACGGGAAAGATCTCGTAGTTATTGTTCCGGAGGATTTCCGCCAGGGGTAAGATGACCAGTTCTTCCGTCAGGTTGTCAATTTCCTGATGGACAAAGAAACGGTACAACTTCCGGCAGAGGAAGGGAGCGCATTCCGCATTGGCGAAGATCATATCCAGCATCTCATCCAGTTCAAGGGCGCCATCCTCCCCCGTACGGCCGGCGATCAAGGTATTGCCATAAAAAGCGGAAAACTGTTTGTCGTTGGTGTCATGAGCAGAGGGTTCGAAGTACACCTCATCGGTTTCATAATTGACCCGCCAGCCGGTAAGCACCCGGGCGGCGGCCTGAACATCGCCTTCTGTGTAAGCCGAGTCAGGGCCTTTGCCGATACAGAAAAGTTCCTGTAATTCCCGCCCGTAATTTTCATCCGGAGCGCCGGCGCTGTTCAATTGTCCGTTCAGATAATGCAACATGGCAGGGTCAAGCGTGATGGCGCGCACCAGTGCTTTGTAGTTGCCAAGGGCGTGGGTGCGGAGCGTATCCACATAGCGATGGTTCCACCTGCCGAAGAAAACAGCAATAAATTCAACAGGAATATGGTTGTGCCAGAATACCACCATTTTTTCCAGGATAGAACGGCCCTGTTCAATGAGGTTGCCCAGCCACCAGGCTTTGAGGGATTTGATACGCCGCTCTTCGATAAAGTCAATCTTTGGAGCTTCCAACCAGGGTTCGCCAAATGGCGCCTCAGGGTCGGTGAAATTATCGTCATTGTAATCATTGACCGGCACGGGCGGAGGCTCGGCCGGTGCGGTCAATAATTGATTGACGGCTTCCGGAGGCGATAGTTGGAGAAAGAATTGGACATCCTCCCATTTGGCGCCAAAAAGCAAGCGCCGCAGCAGGTGTGCTACCTGTGAAAGTTCCCAGGGCCCCTGGTAGGGCTCCAGTCCGGAGTCTACCGGCGCGGGGGGATGGAATCGGGTAGCCTGTTTTACAGGGCGTACCGGGGGCGCTTTTGGCGCAAGCCCCAATAGGGTTCTTCTATTCATAGTTTTTAGGATTATGACAATGTTAGTAATTATACCTGTCGGCCAAAAGGAATACAGGCTTTCACCTGCCATTGCTTTGGGCGGCCAAATGGTTTTCACCAATGATTTGGGGTACCTTGATTGATGGTAAAAGCAGCCAGAATTGTGGGGCCGATGATGTGCAAATTTGCTGAAGAGGAAAAAAACAGCTGCTCGTTTAGGACGGGGTTTAATTATGCATCTAACGCATACGTATATAAAAAAATTATTTTCAGGAAGGAATTCTTTTCGGGATTTTACAGATTGCCTACCAAGGCCATCCCGTAACTTGTATATTTGCCCCTTCCAAAAAAGGCAGTATCTTATGGAACCCGAATGGTTTAAAGATTGGTTTGATTCTCCCTATTATCACATTCTGTATAAATACCGGGATGAAGCCGAAGCGGAAGGTTTCATTGACAAGTTGCTTGGCACCCTGCACCCCAGGCCCGCCGCCCGTATTATGGACCTCGCCTGTGGCAAAGGCCGGTATTCCATTCACCTTGCGGACAAAGGCTTTGAAGTAACCGGGCTCGACCTTTCCGAACATAATATCACCTATGCCCGTCAGTTCGAGCGAGACAACCTATCCTTTTACACCCATGATATGCGTATGCCCTTCCGCACGAATTATTTCGACTTCATCTTCAACTTTTTCACCAGTTTTGGATATTTCGACCAGGAGAAAGAAGATCTCCGCACCCTCAAAAGCGTAGCAACAGGCCTGCGCCCCGATGGCCTTTTCGTATTGGATTTTTTCAACTCCCGCTACGTCATTGACCGGCTTATCGGCAGTGAAACCAAGGAAATTGACGGCATTACTTTTCAGATTCAGAAGCACCTCAACGGGCAATATGTAAAAAAAGCCATCACCTTCGAGGCTGAGGGCCGGAGATTGTTTTATGAAGAAAAAGTACGGCTGTTCACCCTCGACGATTTCGAACGGCTTTTCCGGACGGCCGGGCTAAAGATCATCCGGACTTATGGCGACTATCAGCTCCATCCATTCGATACGGCAACCAGCCCACGGCTCATTCTTCTGGCCCAACACGCAAGCTAATGCTCGACCAGATACTACATCTTGACCAGCAGCTCTTCCACCTGCTCAACGGCGAGTGGCACAACGCCCTGTTCGATGCAGTAATGCCCTATTGGCGCGATAAAAAAACCTGGATACCCTTATATCTATTGATCGCCGCCTTCTCCCTTTATCGATTCCGCCTCCGCGGCCTTTATTTCATACTGGCTGTTGCCCTGACGGTAGGCCTGGCGGACACGGTGAGCAGTAAAGGGTTTAAAAAGAACGTTCAGCGGCTGCGTCCTTGTCAGAATACAGAGATGCAGGCGGAAGTCCGCCTGCTCACTGGTTGCGGAAGAAGTTACAGCTTTACTTCCTCCCACGCGGCTAACCACTTCGCCATGGCCACTTTTATAGTGCTCACCCTGGGGCGGTTATACCGACGCATCCGTTGGCCACTCCTGCTGTGGGCCGGGAGCATTGCCTACGGACAGGTGTACGTCGGGGTCCATTACCCCTTCGATGTTATCGCCGGAGGCTTCCTGGGGGCGCTGATTGGTTTTATTATGGCAAAAGTTTACCTTCGCCTGAGCCGGGTTCGGCTGGAGGAAGCAGTAGCTTAGCAATTTGTTATTTGTTTCATGACCGGGTGTTCTCTCAAAGTGTATCCTATCCAATGTAGGACTCAGGGAATTTTATTTTTTTCGTGAATTTTGAAATTCCCGAACACTTGAACATCCAAACACTTGAACACGCCCATTCATGGCATACTGGGAATACGGCTTATTATTCATATCGGTCTTTGCCGGCGGGGTGCTGGCCTTTCCGTTTCGGAGCAGTGCGCAGCCGGTGCTGAAGCTATTGCTTTCGTTCAGCGGCGCCTATCTGTTAGGCATCACGGTAGTGCACCTTATGCCCGGTGCATTTTCGGCTCCTGGCGCCCAGCCCAGTTTGTGGATATTAGGTGGTTTCTTCGTGCAGTTGCTACTGGAGCAACTGTCGCGCGGGGTAGAACACGGGCATGTCCACCTCCACGAAAAAGGCCCCAGGAGCCTTGCGCTGCAGGTCATGCTTGGCCTGTCGCTGCACGCTTTTTTGGAAGGCTTGCCACTAAGCCACTATGACGCCTTTCACCAGTCGCTCCATGGCCATGAGCATGGGCATTACCACCTGTTATTTGGAATTGTGCTGCACAAACTGCCGGCGGCCTTTGCCCTGGTCTCGCTGTTGCTCCTTTCCCATTTTCAACAAAAATGGATCGTAGGTTGCCTGATCCTTTTCTCCGCCATGTCACCACTAGGGGCTTTCTCGGCAAGTTTTGTAAGCCTCAGCCATGACGCAGTAGCCAACCTGCTGGGCTTCGTGATCGGATCATTTCTTCATATTGCTACTACTATTTTGTTCGAGGCCGATGACGGGCATCAACACCATGTTTCCTGGGCTAAGTTGGGCGTAATCGTGCTGGGCGTAGGCCTGGCTCTGGCCGCCGATTGGTTTTAAAGCATGTTTGGAGCTTGCGCCTACTGCAAATCAAGGACAATTGCTATATCGCTTTTACCGGATGAGTAAAGCATAAAGGTGGGGATTGCGCAGGATGAGTGATGGTTCGAAAACCTTCGTTTTATTGATTTATCGCTCCTTGGTTCCGGATAGCAGCAGACAATAATTTTCTGTTGCAGCTAGGTTAATTGTATGTAAAAATCACTATTTTGCCCCGGCGAACAGAATATATTTCCCGAACCAGACAGGTAATTAGCATGAAATTCGCAAGCAAGCTCGTAATACTTAATTTTATTCTAACTTTTACTCTGCTGCAATTCGCACAAGCTCAAACGGTTATCCGGGGTGAGGTTATTGACAGGAACTACAGGGAAGCCTTGATCGGCGCCAGTGTCATAGTCAAAGGGACCACCGATGGCACCGTAACTGACTTTGATGGTGTTTTTGAGATCCGTACCCGGGAAAGCCTGCCCTTAATCCTGCTCATTAGCTACGTCGGTTACGCCGCTCAGGAAATGGAGATTAGCACCAGCGATCAATATGTAAAGGTGCAATTAGAGGAAGAATCGGTCACTACGGAAGTAGTGGAAGTGCGCGGCCAGCGGATTTCAGAAAAGCAGAAAGCCTCCCCGCTGACAGTTGAGTCTCTGGATGTACTCGCGATCAAGGAAACAGCCGCCAGCAGCTTCTATGATGGCCTGGGCAACCTCAAGGGTGTTGACCTGACGGCGGCCAGCCTGGGTTTCAAGATTATCAATACCCGGGGATTTAACAGTACCAGCCCGGTCAGGTCGCTCCAAATTATTGATGGCGTGGATAATCAGGCGCCCGGCCTGAACTTCTCCCTTGGCAACTTCCTAGGCGCTCCCGAACTGGACGTACTAAAAGTGGACATCATCCAAGGGGCGAGTTCTTCCTTTTATGGCCCCAACGCTTTTAACGGGGTCATCAGCATGGAAACCAAAAACCCGTTCTTTACAGAAGGCCTGTCTGCACAGATCAAATTAGGGGAACGCAACCTGATCAATCCCGAGGTAAGATGGGCGGATAGCTTCAAAAATAAGGACGGCCAAAAAAGCGTAGCTTATAAATTCACCCTCTCCTACCTCCAGGCTAATGACTGGGAAGCCAGCAACTTTGCTGCAGTAGACGGGACCCCAACCCCCTTCGGCAACCCCGGTGGTTGGGACGCTGTAAATATTTATGGGGATGAATACCGCCTCTTTGGGGACTTTACCCAAAACACAACTAATTCTTTCAACGATGCAGCAGGGCTCCAGACGGTTCACCGGATCGGCTACCAGGAAGCGGACCTGGTAGATTACGATACCCGCAACTTCAAGGCGTCCGGTTCTGTCTATTTCCGCACCAACCCAAAACTCGATGCGGAATCGCCGGAACTGGTCATTGGCGCCAGCTACGGTAGTGGGACGACGGTGTACCAGGGGGACAACCGCTTTAGCCTGAAAAATATCACTTTCCTCCAACCTCGGATCGAATTCCGGAAACAGAATAATTTCTTTATCCGGGCCTATATGTCCTTAGAAGACGCCGGCGACAGTTATGACCCTTATTTCACGGCGCTCCGCCTGGAATCTCGTGCTCAATCGGACGGCAGCTATTTTAACCGCTACAAGAAATGGTGGGAAGACAATGGCATAGCGGACTCCATGGTGATGATGGGTTACCCTCAGGAAAGCATCATCTTTGACCCGGCCACCGGGCAGGTCACGATTGAATTTGACGATAAAGCAGCGCAACAATGGCTTGCCGACAACCAGGACTTTTTAAACAATGCCCATCAGCGGGCCAGAGATTTCGTTAATGCCCCCAATGAAAGCAGCGGACTACCTGGGCGCTATATTCCCGGAACGCCCCAGTTCCAGCAGGCATTCAACGAAATTACCACCTCTTATAATAATGAAGAAGGAGGCACCCGTTTCTACGACAAGTCGGCTCTATACCATATCCATGGTGAAAAAAGGTTTAATCCCGAATTTGCAGAGTTCATCCTCGGAGGCAATGCCCGCCTTTATACTCCGGATTCCCGGGGCACCATTTTTTACGATACAGCGGGCATCAAGATCACTAATTTTGAATACGGGGTATACGGCGGGGTAAACAAGATTTTTTCCGATGGAACATTCCGGACCAATGTTACCCTGCGGATGGACAAGAACGAAAATTTCGATTACGTCTTCACCCCAGCGGCTTCCGTGGTATGGAAACCAAAGCCCAACCATTATTTACGCGTCAGCTTTTCCTCAGGGGTGCGCAACCCAACCCTTTCCGACCAGTACCTTTCCCTCAATGTCGGCCCGGCCATTCTCGCCGGCAACCTCAATGGGGCGGATAGCGTCATCACGCTGGAATCTTTCCAAAACTACCTGAGCGGATTTCTGCAGCGCAGGCTCCTGGAGTACTATGATATTGACCCAATAAAACCGGAGAAAGTACGCACGGTGGAAGCAGGGTATCGGGCGACCCTCTGGAATAGAGTCTTTGTAGATGCCGGCTATTATTATAATGTATACCGGGACTTTATCGGGTACAATATTGCGATCGACGCCCCTTTCGCAAGCCCTACCTCCTTTTTACCAGAAAGCGTACAGGTATTCCGCTTCGCTTCCAATGCGCAGGACAAGGTGACGACCCAGGGCTTTTCAATGGGGCTGAATTATTACTTTGCCAATTACTTCTCCATAGCGGGAAATTACTCCTACAACGCCATCGTTTCTCAGTCAGACGACCCTATTATTCCAGCCTTCAACACCCCAAAACACAAGTTCAACATCGGCGTTTCGGGCAGAAATATCCAAACTGGTAAAATTAAGAACTGGGGCTTTAACCTCAACTACAAATGGATCGAAGGCTTCCTGTTTGAAGGTTCACCGCAATTTACCGGATTTATTCCTTCTTATGGCATGTTGGACGGACAGGTCAACTACAATATTCCAAGTATGCACACAACCATCAAAATAGGCGCCACCAATTTGCTGGATAATCAGGTTTACCAAACCTATGGCGGCCCCCTTATCGGGCGCATGGCCTATATTTCTTTCTTATACGAACAATAATATTTGACTCATTAAGCAACTTAACTCTAAATGTTTCCTATGAAGAAGCTTAACTTTTTACTTTTAACTTTAGCGCTGTCATTAACGGCTTCAGTGCAGGCCCAAGGGCCCTATCTGGAAGCGCTCTATGACGTACAGGTGACCCCCAACCAGGTCTACGGGGTCAATGCGACCATTCTGCCGGTACTCTTCCAGCAGTCTACAGAAGCTGTTCCCCAGCCCCTGGTAATGGACATCTACGAGCCGGTTGGCGATGACAATGAAGCCCGCCCGGTCATGCTGGTGTTCCACACCGGCAACTTCCTGCCCTTTCCGCAAAACAACGGAACGGGCGGCACGATAAGGGACTCCACTGTTGTAGAATTGTGCACCCGCCTGGCTCAGCGCGGCTACCTTGCGGCCTCTGTCGACTACCGCCTGGGGTGGAACCCGGTTGACCCCTCTCAAGACATCCGCAAATTCTTCCTGATCAACGCGGCCTACCGCGGCCTTCAGGATGCTCGTACTGCTGTTCGTTACATGCGAAAACTTGCCGTGGATGAAAACAACCCGTATAAGATTGATCCGGACAGGATCGGCCTATGGGGGGTTGGCACCGGCGGATACATTACTGCCGCCACTGCCACGCTTGATGCATACATTAAGGTGGTCATTCCCAAGTTCCTGATCAACCTGGGCGCCGGCACCGTCCCTATGGTCATTGAACAGGTGAATGGCAATATTTATGGTACTTCCGTTGGAGTGGTGCCTCCTGGTTACCCAGTACTTCCTCCAGGTGATACCCTTTGCTACCCGAACCACGTCACTTATGCTGATGGTTCGCCTATCTCTTCTGACATCCTCATGGTCATCAATAATGGCGGCGCATTGGGCGATATTAGCTGGATTGATGAAAACACGGTCCCCTGGGTCTCTTTCCAGGTGCCCACCGATCCTTTCGCGCCCTACACTACCGGCACCCTTACCGTTCCCGGCACCGGAGACCCGGCTGACCCATCCGATGACTTTGCCGTAGTGGAAGTATCCGGCGCATACGATATCCAGGCCAAATTGAATGAATTAGGCATTAATGACATTTTTGAATCCATTCCTGCCTGGGCGCCCGAAGATTACAGCGAGGTGGCTAACAGCCGCAACAATGGCTTCAACGGGCTGTTCCCCTTCCCCACTGGTGTGATAGCCGATTCGGCGCCCTGGGATTTCTACGCAGCAGACAATCCTAACGTTCCACCGAACCCGCCGCCAAACCCGGAACGGGCCAGAATGTACTGGGATACCATCATGGCTTACGCCGGCGTACGGGCCTGCATCGGGATGGACCTTCCCTGCCTCTTCGTCAATACTAAGCAGGTAGGCGCTGCCGAGGTGAACCTCAAACTGGCGCCCAACCCCGCTTCCGACGAAGTGATGATCAGCGCCGATGCGGAACATCCCATGCGTTCTATCGAACTGTACGATATCAACGGCCGGCTACTGCGCACCTACTTCGATGTGGACAGCAACCAGTTTATCCTAAACCGGGAAGGCGCCTCCTCGGGCATTTACTTCCTTCGGTTGAGGTTTAAAGAAGGGGCGGTTATACAAAAATTGATCTTTGATTAAGCGCACTGTTCTTTAAATAAAAAAGAGCCTTTCCGGATGGAGCATCCGGAAAGGCTCTTTTTTTGAGACTGTTCAAATAACTGTGTCAAATTCAGCGCCAGAATCAGGGAAGCCTTGATTTTAATGGGGCTTCAGGGAACTCGAACTTTACCCGGCCCTCAAGGACGGGACTCGATAATTTACCCGGCCCCTAGGGACGGGACGCGAACTCCTGAACACTCCCCTTTTTTTCACCCCCTATCCTACAAACTCAATAAAAACGCCAGCGTATCCACGCCATCAGCATAGTCCCACAACTCCGGCTGCTGGGCTTTTCCAAAGGGTACGGTGGCCTGCCGGAGCAAACCCGGCCGGGCGACGACCACCTGTATTTCCTCCTTCCGCTGCTCTATTTCCTGCGCTATTGCTTCCATCCCATCGTAATATTCATAATGCAAAGAAGCGATACGGGACTGAAGAGATGGTTTTTCCGTCAGGATGATACAGCCATTGGCCATGTACTGTTCCCGGTTAAGGATAAGCAAGGCGTAATTGTAGTCGAAATTGTTCTTGTACTTATCGTGCTGGACATATTCCCGGTATTCATGCAGGGCTTCCAACAATGGTTCGAACTGGTATCCCCGGGGCACATAGAGCTTGGAGACATTGCGGCAACCCAGTCCGAAGAACTGGAACACATCCTGGCCCAGGGCCACTAGTTCGGCATTGGATTCTTCTCCAGTCAGCACGGCAATCCCGTTGCGGTTTTTTCGGATAATGTGCGGGTATCGGCTGAAGTAAGCTTCAAAATAGCGGGCCGAATTGTTGCTGCCAGTGGCAATTACGGCATCAAAATCCACCAGCCGTTCTGTGGTTTCAAAAAAAGCAGTGGCCCGTTCGTCGAATTGCCCCATCAGTTGCAGCAGGTAAGGCAGCAGGTACTGGTCTTTTTCCGACAACTTGATCAGGGCCTTATGCCCAGCGGCGAAAACGCACAACAGGTCGTGAAAGCCCACCAACGGCAGGTTACCGGCCATGACAATAGCTACGGTTTTAGGCGCCGCCGGCTCTTGCCATTCATAACGCGACAACCAGGCTTCCAGCTTCCCTGCATCCAGAAAATGTTGGGCGATAGCCTGAATGGCCTGTTCCTGGTTTCCGATCGTAAACCAGGCGTTATTGAACCTGGCGCGCTGCATGACGGCCCGCAGGTATTCGTCTTCTCCCCGCAGGTGTTCGCCCAGACGGGAAAGTAAATGTAGCCGTTCCTTTAGGTTCATATTGTGAATGGTTGGCCGTCTCTAATGAGCCGGTTAAAAATGGCTAGATGGTTAACTCAAGGTATGGCTCCCTATGGCCAATAACCAATAATATAGCACAATAGGCTTATTTCCCACGCACCTTCCGCCACAGCTCCTCGATCCCCTCCTGGCCCAGCTTGTTCATTTTTTCGATGTTCTGCTCCGGGATCTGTTCGGGATGATTATAGCTGTCGATCGCTTGCTCCAGGGCCTCTTCCCGCAGCAGGTGCAGCATGGGATAAGGAGATCGGTTGGTGTAATTTTCTGGGGCATCGGCTTCGGTGCCGGCAAATTGGTAAGCCGGGTGGAAAGAAGCCACCTGAATGATCCCCTCCAGATCATTTTCCCGGATCAATAATTCCGCCTCCTCTAAAAAATCGAGGTAGTCGTAGAAATCCGGCAATGCGTTGGGGTGGACCAACAGAGTGGTTTCCACCTCACCGGCCGGCTGCCGGCTGAGCCATTGAGCTTCCTGCACCAGCAGGCGGGCCAGCTCCACAATATCTTCCTGCTCATAGAGCACGTAGCGGATACGGCCGTTGCGGAAGGGGCTGTGAGCAAAGGGGCACAGATTGAGCCCTACTACAAAGTGTTCCACCCATCGGCGGGTTTCTTCAAGATACGGTTTTTCCATCAGTCGAATTCGTTATTGGTGGTGGCCTTTCGCCCGGCCACATACCGGCGCCAGCGTTCCAGCGCTTCCTGAAAATCAGAAGGGAGTTCCGATTCAAAATACATTTCCTTACCAGTCCGGGGGTGAATAAAACCCAGCGATTTGGCGTGCAGCGCATGCCGGGGCATCACCGTAAAGGTATTCTCCACAAACGTTTTATACTTACTGAAAACAGTCCCTTTCACGATGCGGTCGCCCCCGTAGCGTTCATCGTTGAACAGCGGGTGCCCCAGGGATTCCATGTGCACCCGGATCTGGTGGGTGCGGCCGGTCTCCAGATTACACTGAATAAGGCTGACGTAATACAAGCGTTCCAGCACTTTGTAATGCGTGACCGCCCACTTACCGGCATCTCCCTCCGGGAAAGTGGTGAATTTCTGCCGGAAGCGGGGATGGCGCCCGACATTAGCAATGACCGTGCCTTCGTCCGCTTCCGGTTCTCCCCAAACCAGCGCATGATAAGTGCGCTCTACGGTATGGTAATAAAACTGCTTGGCGAGGTGGGTCATCGCGTAGTCTGACTTGGCCACCACCAGCAGGCCGGAAGTATTCTTATCGATGCGGTGCACCAGTCCGAGGCGGTCCGATTGGTTATTATCCATTACCGGCAGGTTCTGCTCCCCGAAGTGGTAGGCCAGGGCGTTGACCAGGGTGTTCCGATGGTGCCCAATACCGGGATGCACCACCATGCCTGCCGGCTTGTGGAGCACCAGGAGGTCCTCATCTTCGTAGAGAATATTCAAGGGGATTTCCTGGGGAAGCACCCCTCCCCCATCTCCCGGCGGCCGGGGGATCACCACCGATATCTCTTCTCCTGGCCGGATCTTATAGTTCGGTTTGATTTCCTTGCCATCCACCCGGATCGCACCCGACCGGATGGCGTTCTGCACCCGGTTGCGGGACGTGCGCTCCAGCCTATCCATGAGGAACTTATCGATCCGGATAGATGACTGCTTCCGGTCAACCTGGATGACCTGGTAATCAAAATAATCGTCTGAATAATTATCTTGCATGTTTCTTCTTTCCTGTAGCCGCCGAAATGGCGGACTGCAAAATTAACCGCTTATTCTGTATCCCCAAAACTGCCGCTGATATCCGGCATACTAAATTAAGCAACAATGAAAAGAACGATTGGTTTCGGGTCCAGTTGCGTGCACGGCCCGGAAGAGAAAAGAACGACCAAACCACATCAGCTTCCGATATACGCCACTTCCTCCTTTGAATTCGAGAGCATCGAGGAGGGCATGGAAGTATTTACCGGCCAACGCCCCGGGCATCTGTACAGCCGTTTTGGCAACCCGACGATCGATGCGGTAGCGGAAAAGATCGCCCGGCTGGAAAGCCATGGTTTGGGCTTCGAAGCCTTTGGCTACCTGACCAGTTCCGGCATGTCCGCTATTTCAACGCTGATCCTCGGCTTGCTGAAACCCGGCGATAAGATCCTCAGCCAGGGCAACCTTTACGGCGGCACTACTGACTTGTTCCGCAAGGTGCTGGAACCACTGAACATCGGCCTGGTGCTGGCCAGGCTATCTGACAGCGAAGCCATTACCCATTTACTTGCTCAGGACCGCACCATCAAGCTGTTGTATTTCGAAACCCCCGCCAACCCCACCCTGGAGTGCCTCGATATGGCCGCCCTTTGCCAGATCGGCCAACAAGCCGGTTGCCATGTGGTGGCCGACAATACCTTTGCGACCCCTTATCTGCAACAACCGCTGGGGTTCGGCGCCGATTTCGTAGTGCACTCTACCACCAAATACCTCAACGGCCACGGCAATTCCACCGCCGGCGCTATTGTCGGGAAAGATCAGGCCTTAATGAAAGAAGCTATCTTCCCCAGGCTCAAGCTGCTCGGCACCAACTGCAATGCCTGGGACGCCTGGTTGATCCACAACGGCCTGAAGACCCTGGAAGTACGCATGGAGCGCCATTGCCGCAACGCCCAGCAGGTCGCCGAATGGCTGGAAAGCCACCCCAAAGTGGCCCGGGTGAACTACCCCGGCTTGAAAAGCCACTCCAGCCACGAACTGGCGAAAAAACAAATGCGGGACTTCGGCGGCATGCTCAGCTTCGAGCTGAAGGGCGGCCTGGAGGCCGGCAAAGAATTTATGAACCGTATCGAGTTCTGCAGCCTCGCCCCGACCATGGGCGATGTAGATACCCTCATCCTCCACCCGGCCTCCATGTCGCACCTCAATGTACCCCGGGAGATCCGCCTGGAAAACGGCATTACCGACGGGCTGGTCCGGCTGTCGGTGGGCATTGAGAACGTGGAGGATATTATTGGGGATCTGGAGTGGGCGTTAGGGAGTTAGGCCCTCAAGAAGAGCCTAAGAACAATCCCCCAAAGAGCGGCATTCGCGGCTGTTAACGGGATTTATCAGATTAAGCGCTTGTTCAAATAACAACCCTATGAAAGTATTATTCATTGGCGGCACCGGAGTCATCAGTTCAGCCTGTTCCGAATTGGCAGTCTCCCGGGGGATCGAACTGTTTCACCTGAACCGGGGAAAGAGCATTGGCCTGAGAAAAATTGACGGGGTTAAAACCATCATTTCCGACATCAGAAATGTAGCGGAAACAAAACGCGCCCTTCAGGGCCACACCTTTGATGTGGTGGTGGACTGGATCGCCTATGAACCTGAACACATTCAAAACAGCCTCGCCTTATTTTCAGGCAATACCGGCCAATTCCTGTTCATCAGCACCGCCTCCGCTTACCAGAAACCTCCGCAAAAGCTTCCCATCACGGAGGACACGCCCCTGGATAACCCATTTTGGGAGTACTCGAGAAAAAAGATAGCTTGTGAAAACCTCTTGCAGGAAGCATACGCCAAAAATGGCTTTCCCTACACTATCGTCCGCCCCTCGCACACCTATGACAAAACGAAGGTTCCGATGATCGGCGGATATACGGCCTTACAAAGGATGAAACAGGGCTTACCGGTAGTCGTACCCGGAGACGGCACATCGCTCTGGACGCTTACCCACCACCGAGATTTTGCAGTGGGGCTGGTGGGCCTGCTGGGGAACGCGGCCGCTATTCATGAAGCATTCCATATCACTTCCGATGAGTGGCTGCCGTGGAACAACATTTACCGCCTTTTCGCCCAAGCGCTGAATGTAGAACCCCATTTAGTGCATATTCCTTCGGAAATCATCGCCAAATACGATAAGGCCATCGGAGACGGGCTATTGGGCGACAAGGCCCACAGCATGATCTTTGACAATACCAAGATCCGGAAATTCGTCCCTGATTTCAACCCTCAGATCCCCTTCCAAACAGGTGTAAAAGAAATTGTGGCCTGGCAGGAAGAAAACCCGGGCCTCCAGCAATTTGATGAAGGCGTCAGTACTTTTATGGATAGGATTGTTGGGGATTTTAATGGTTGGCTGGTGCATTAGAATACTCCTCCCTTTTTTGCGCCGCTTTTTTTGTATAAGGAATGGCCAAATGTTGGCCCTGAAGTTCGGGCTTTGCCAGTCCAGGAGTGGTTACGAAGTGGCGTCCTCCAATATTGCCATGAAACTACCAACTGCTTTGATTCGTTAAAAGAATGTTTGTAAATTTGGAAAAATCCAATAAAGACAATGATATATGAACCTGAGCATCGAAGAAAGGAAATTGCTGATTGTTGAGCGCCTTGCGGAAATGGTGGATGAGGGGATCATCCTGCAGATTGAGAACCTATTGCAGCCGCGGGTGGATATCTGGGATGAATTGAATGATGCGGAAAAGGAAGTTATCCGCAAGGGGGCTAAGGACCTGGACGAAGGGCGAAGGATTCCTTTTCAGGCGTTGCTGGACCAATACCGCAAGGCGCAGTGATGCAGGTTTACCTTTCGCAGACGGCCTATGATCAAGTGCAGGATATCATCCTCTACCTGGAAGATAATTGGCCTGAGCAAGTCCGCGATAACTTTCTGGATAAACTGGCTCGCACGATGGAGATTATGGCCTCGATGCCCTACATCTTTCCCGCCTCTGAAAAATTTCCTGGCATGAGGAAATGTGTCATTACCCCCCCAAACCACCGCTTACTATCGGGTGGATGAGATTCGGAAAGAAGTGGAGATTATTGCGGTGCTAGATAACCGGCGGCCGGTGGGTTACTAATTAGCATCAAGAGCTTTTCCCTCAATAAAGGTTTTATTGCCTGATAATCCACCAGATCAACTTTCCTGCCCAGAAGGCCTTCCAGTTCCAGTTTGGTATTGGTGAACTGAGGGTGATATGACAGCTCCTATTGGCTTCCTTCAGTCGTAAAATATTCATATCCAGGGACAAAGGCGCAAAACAGTAGAAAAAAAGCCGCAATCTTCGTAATTTAAAGCCTTCCAATTACCTTAACCTATGCCCTACAAACGCCCCCTATTCCTTTTCGCTTTTGCCAACGACAAAGCTGCCAAGCTCCGCCTTGACCAGGAGGAACGCGCCGTGCGGGAGGCCTTGGCGGAAAAGGACCAACAGGAGGCCATCCAGTACCTGTCGATGGGGCAAACCACGCTGGCAGACATCTACAATACCTTTGACCGTTATCACAATCGAATTTACATCTTCCATTACGGCGGCCATTCCAACCAAAACCTCCTGGTGCTCGACGGCCCGGATGCCCGCTCGGATAGCCTGAGCACCCTGATTGGCCAACAAGATCCGTTGAAACTGGTATTCCTCAATGGATGTTCCAATGCGGCCCAGGTCAACGCTTTATGGAGCAAAGGGGCGCCGGCGGTTATTGCCACCACCGCCGATGTGGAAGATGACAAGGCATCCCAACTTGCAGAACGCTTCTACAAAGCCCTGACCGGAGGGAAATCCATCGCGGAGGCCTTTGCAACGGCGAGTTCCTTTTTAGGCAACAGCCATCCGGAGCCTATTTCCGTATACCGGGGCATTAATTTCAGGGAAGCGGCACAGGGGAAGTTCCCTTGGGGCTTGTACGTCCGAGACGCCAGCGTACTTGATTGGACGATAGATTCCGTGTTGCAGGAATACCAACGAAGCAGGGCCCGGATACGACGAATGGTAGCGCTCTCGGCCCTGGTGGTGATAGCGCTGGTATCTGGCATTTGGATGCTTTCTGCTGGCGCCGCCAGGCATTCAGATAATGCTCCAGCCGATCAGCAACTTGAAGCAGAAGAAGAACCAGCACCTAATGCAAACCTCAAGGATGGCAAACTTGCCTATTACCTGCCCGGAGAAATGTACACCGAAGCCTTCTATAAAAGCATCCTGGTCATATCCAGACAAGACGCGGATAGCCTCCTCGAGGACATTCTGAAGCAAAACCCGGACATTGCCGCCGAATACCATGATTATTACAAACTGGATTCGCTATCTCAGGATTCCCTTTTTAAGGATTCTATACAAACACTTAAAGAAGCGGACATTCGGTTGGACAGCATTAAAATAAGTGAGGTGATGGCCGCCCGGCTGATCGACCCCAGCCCTCCGGAATCCCGCAACTTTTACATTGAAGCCCTGACTGAAGAAAAGCAGTACGTCGGCCTTCAGGATGCTTCCTTTTCGTTCTGGGAATGGGAAATTTCTCCCTTGCGGGAAGGCCGCCACCCCCTCGTCATTTCAGTGGCCGTACGAATCGAAAGCCAGGAAGGGGCCGTTTCGAAAAATATCCCGGTTTATCGAAAGCTGGTTTATGTGGAGTCTCCTAATTTCCCGCATGCCGCTGCGCCGGCTTTCCCCTTGTGGATGCTATGGATCCCTCTCCTTGCACTGCTCCTGGTAATATGGAGATTGCTCAGGAGAAGAGAATAAATGAGAAAGCACAAACTTGGGGAATACCTCCTCAAGCACTACCCGTTGAAAGAAAGCGAATGGCATAGCGGCGAGAGCCGCGCCGAGCGCATCCGCAAGTTCCACGCCAAGCCGCAGAACCGGCAGCCAGTGCTGGCGCTCTATGAAAGCAGCATGCTGTTGCTCAAAGATAATCAGCTGAATCTCCTGGGAAGCGCTGCTTCCGATGAACCGGCGGCCTGGCTGTTCCGGCAGGGGCAACCCGAACCGGTTGCTTATGAGGTGGGGAGTGATTGGAGTGGATTGCTGGGGTAAGGATTGGAAATCCAGATTTTAGTTAAAACACTCCAGGCATGTCATAAAAATTCCGTTTATTTGCTTTTTTGCCAAAGATTATGCTTTGTCGTTTCTCCGAACAGCCTGCTGTAAACCGGTGCTGGTCACCTTTTTTACGTGTTCTTTAAGACTCCCCCCAAAGGCTGGTTTTTCGGAGAATACAAAACTGCCAAAACAGCAAGGAGAGCAGGCTATTCGGTATAATCTTTTAAAATGAACCGGAAGCACCCCAAACGCTATGACTACCGAACGCTCTGAAGGAAACTCACCAGCGCCTCAATCAAAAGGAATTGAACTTCCTACGCTGTTCCCTCAATTGGAGTTGCCTAAATCCGGCGGCGCCATAAAAGGTATTGGTGAGAAATTTACCGCCAATCCGGCTACCGGTGCAGGCTCTTTTTCGGTACCCATTGCCGTAACTGCAGGCAGAGGGGCGCCGCAACTCTCTTTAAGCTACAATTCCGGTTCAGGCAACGGCCCCTTCGGCATCGGCTGGCAATTGGCAATACCACAGATCAGCCGCAAAACCGAACGCCTGCTGCCTACCTACAACGACCAGGAAAACGAGGACACCTTCCTCTTATCCGGCGCCGAGGATCTGGTTAAAAAATATAATTACAACTCCACCACCGGAGCATGGACGCCGGAAACACTCACCCGCAGCCTGGCCGGCAGCCCGTACTGGGTGGAACGCTTCATTCCAAGAACTGAAGGCCTGTTTGCCCGGATCGAACGCTGGACCAGCCAAAGCAACGGAGACGTGCACTGGCGCTCGGTGAGCGCCGCCAATGTGACCAGTATTTACGGATGGGATAGCAACAGCCGAGTTGCGGCCCCAAACGATCCTCAGCGGATCTTCTCCTGGCTACTGTGCAAGACCTTTGACCAAAAAGGCAATGTGACCGTTTATGAATACAAACAGGAAGACAATGCCAACCTGCCGCCCCTGCACGCAGAAAATCACCGGCGGCGCCACCCCCAACCCCAGCAGTACCTCAAACGCATCCTATACGGCAATCAGCAGCATGGACAGGAAGGCGACTACCTTTTTCAGGTGGTTTTCGACTATGGGGAGCACAGCCAGGGCCTTCCCACTCCGGCTGAAGTACAAACCTGGCCGGCCCGCACCGATGCCTTTTCCAGCGGGCGGGCCGGCTTTGAGATCCGCACCCGCCGCCTGTGCCGGAGGATACTGATGTTCCATCACTTCCCCCCGGAATTCGGCCTGGGTACGGCGCCCCGCCTGGTGCGCAGCACCGATTTTCAGTATGACGAGCACCCCACCGCCACCCAGCTGACGGCCATCACCGCCGCCGCCTATGAATGGGAGGAAAGCCCCGGGCGTTACATCCGGAATGCCATGCCGCCGCTAGAGTTTGGCTACTCCCGGGCTGCCGTAGACAACCGGCAGCAATCCATTCAGGCCAACGATCGCCGCCATGCGCCCCAGGGGCTGAGTGGCAGCTACCAGTTCACCGACCTGCACGCCGAGGGGCTCAATGGCGCACTGCTGGAAACGGCCGATGCCTGGTACTACAAGCGCAACCTCGGCGAAGGGGCCTTTGCGCCGATGCAGCCGGTAGCCCAAAAGCCCAACTGGAGCAACCTGGCGGGCGGCGGCTCCCAGCTGAGCAACCTGGAAGCCAACGGCCAGGTCTATCTCTCCCGCCTGGGGGCCGAAGGGGGTTATGTAAAGCTGGATGCCAACGGCCAGTGGAGCCCCTTCCGACCTTTCTCCGACAATGCCCGCATTGACTTCAATGACCCCAACCTGCGTTTTATCGACCTCAGCGGGGATGGCAAACCCGATATATTGCTCCTGCGCGATGAACTGCTGCGCTGGCATCCCAACCACGGCGAGCAGGGCTACGGCCCCGAAGAACGTGCCGGCACGGGCGCCCGCGAGGAGGATGGGCCGGCTTTGGTATTCCAGAACGATCTGGAAAGCATCTTCCTGGCCGATATGACCGGCGACGGCCTCAGCGATATCGTACGCATCCGCAACGGCGAGATCTGCTACTGGATGAACCTGGGCTACGGCCGTTTCGGCGAACAGGTAGTGATGGATAAAGCCCCGCTTTTTGACACCGAAGGCCTGTTCGACCCCCAAAAAATCCGCCTGGGAGATATTGACGGCTCCGGCACGACGGATATCCTCTACCTCGGCGGCCGCAAAACACACTTCTGGCTCAACCAGTCGGGCAACAGCTGGCCGGCGGCAACAGAACTGACGGCCTTCCCGCCCACTACCAACTTTACCACGGTAAGCCTGGCCGATCTTCTGGGCAACGGCACCGCCTGCCTGGTATGGTCCAGCCCCCTGACGGCCGATGCGGCGAACCCCTGGCGCTACATCGACATCATGGGCAGCACCAAACCCTACCTGCTCACGGAAGTGCACAACAATATGGGTACGGTGTCGCGAATGCACTATAAACCGTCCACCTGGTTCTATCTCAAAGATGAGCGGGAAGGGCGCCCCTGGATCACCAAACTCCCCTTCCCGGTGCAGGTGGTGCACAAAACCGAAGTGGAATGCCTGATCACCGGCCACCGCTTTGTTTCTGAATACGCCTACCACCACGGCTATTACGACCGGGCGGAGCGGGAATTCCGTGGCTTTGGTTTTGTTGAACAGTGGGACGACGAATCCTTCCCGGCCCCGACTACCGATGATCCATCGGGAGCATTTCATAGACCCAGGATCTGCCTGCGCTCCTGGTTTCACGTCGGCGCCTGGGAGCTGGAGGGAAAGATCAGCCGGCAATACGAACAGGAATACTGGCAGCCGGGCATACAGTTGCCGGAATCGGAATTGCTGGATTCCGCCAACTGGACAGCCCAGGAGCGCCGAGAAGGAAAACGCGCCCTGCGTGGACAGTTGCTGCGGCAGGAAGTCTATACCGAAGACGGGCATCCGGACAGCGACAAGCCCTATACCGTTATGGAATCGCGCTTCCAGGCCCGGCAATTGCAGCCGCTGCTCGGCGACAATGCCCACGCCGTGTACCTCAGCCTGCCGCTGGAAACCATGAGCGCCCATTACGAGCGCAATGCACAGGACCCGCGCCTGGCGCACGAACTTACATTGGAGGTGGACGATTTTGGCAATATACTTAGCAGCGCCTCTATTGCCTATCCCCGGCAGTTTGGCAATGCCAGTACCGACGAAGATGCCATCCCGGAGCAGTATGAGCTGAAGATCAGTTATGCGGAGCATGAATTCTTCAACCAAACCGACCCCTTGTCGGATTGGTACGTGAAGGGCGTCCCGCTGAGCACTAAAACCTACGAGGTCACCGATCAGGCGCTCACCTTACCGCCCTTCTTCCGGCGGCAGCAGGTCCTGGATATGCTGGCCGACAGCAGCACTCAGCGAAAGCTGCTGGCCGCTCAGGTGAACTACTACCGGCCGGATGCCGATGCGGCCATGCTCAACCCCGGCCGCTTACCTTACGGCGTTGTGGAATCCCAACTCCTGCCCTATGGCGCTTATGCACTGGTGCTGACCGATACCATTTTACAGGAAGCCTACGGCAGCCTGCTCAGCCAAAGCGAATGGGAGCAGCTCCTGGCCGATGAAAACTATGAGCAGGGTACCCACGCAGGCATAGCGGGCTGGTGGGTGCGCGGCGGTTTCGCCAAATACGACCCGGGCAATTTCTTTATCTCCGAGGAAAGTGTAGACCGTTGGGGCAATATCTCGCAGGTGGCCTACGACAGCATTTTCCTGTTCCCCGTCAAGGTAACCGATCCCTTGGGGAATGTCGTCCGGGCCCGATATGACTATCGCATCTTACAACCTTTGGAAATCACCGATCCCAACGGCAACCGGCAACAGGTAGCCTACGACGGCTTCGGGCGCGTGATCCGGACGGCCGTTATGGGCAAATCCGGCGAAAACAAGGGCGATGCGCTAAGCCCCGACCCCCGGGCTGCCTGGACGGCCGCTGACCCGGATAGCACGGTCATCGAATACCATCACGACCGCTTTTACACCTCGGGGCAGCCTAATTTTGTGCACACCTACACCCGCGAAACACACCACTACGACCTGCCCCCCGGCGCCACCAGCCGCTGGCTGGAAGCCCGCGCCTACAGTGATGGCTTTGGCCGGAAACTGCAGAGCAAAGCGAAGGTAGCGCCGGGACAGGCCCACTACGTGGAGAACGGCGTACTAAAGGCCCGCCACAGTGATCCCCGCTGGCTGGGCAGCGGGCGTACCATCTACGACAACAAAGGGCAGGCTGTGCGGCAATACGAGCCCTACTTCAGCACTACCCCCGAATACGAGGCCGAATCCCAACTGGTGCACTGGGGCGTATCGCCCTTTATCCACTACGATGCCCTGGGGCGGGTGGTGCGCACCGATATGCCCGACGGCACCTTTACAATAGTTGAGTTCACTCCCTGGATGCAACGGATTTACGACGCCAATGACACCGTGATGGACAGCCAGTGGTACGCGGATCGGATAAGCCCTGCCGCATCCCTGGCCGAACAACAGGCGGCCGTACAATCTGCCCACCATCACAACACGCCGGCGCTACAGGTCCTGGACGTACTGGGCCGCCCGGTGTGGACGGCCAGCCACAACAAAGACCAGGTGAACAACCTGGACGAAAAATATTACGGCCGGCTCGTGCTGGATACCGTAGGCAATGAACTGGAAGTGCGGTACAAGGTATCTCCCACGGACCGAAATGGCATCCGGGCGGCCAGCGCCGTGTATGACCTGGCCGGAAGGCCGCTGAAGAGCTACAGCAATGATGCCGGCGCCAGCTACGCCCTGCTGAGCATCGATAATCAGCCCGTCTACAGCTGGCTGCCGCGCGGGCAGCGGCTGCGGATGGAATATGATGCCTTCCGCCGCCCACGGCACCTCTGGCTACGGGAGGCCGGTGCGACGGATGAAGTGCTAAAAGAGGCTACCATCTACGGAGAAGCCTATTCCTCCAGCCCGGAAGATCAGAACATGCGCGGCCAGGTTTGGAAGATGCACGATCAGGCGGGCGTAGCGGAAGTGAGGGCCTATGATTTCAAAGGCGCCCCCCTGGAAAACAGCCGCCGCATTTTCGCCGACTACCTGGAAGACGGCAACTGGACGGGCATGGAGGATGCCAGCATTGCCCTTCCCCCCCTTGGCGAAACCTTCACCAGCCGCATCCAGTATGATGCCCTGGGGCGCCCCACCCAAAACGAAGCCCCCGACGGCAGCCTCACCGCTAACGAGTATGACGATGGAGGCGCCCTGTACAAGGTAAAAACCCGGGCGCCCGGCGCCGCCCAGTGGGCGGAACACGTCCAAAAGATCGGCTACAACGAAAAGGGGCAACGCCGTTACATCACCCACGGCAACGACGCCCACACCACTTACCACTACGACCCTCTGAGCTATCGCCTCACCCGCCTGCACACGACGCGACGGCGGTATACGAGCGGCGCCAACTATACGGAGGAAAACATTCAGGACCTCCACTACACCTATGATGCCAACGGTAATATCACCATGATCCGCGACGAGGCCCAGCAGGCGGTTTTCTTCCGCAACAGCGTGGTGGAGCCGCACCAGCAATTCATTTACGACGGCCTCAACCGCCTGGTACAAGCCGGCGGCCGCGAGCAGATCGGCCAGCAGGCCAGCGGGGAGCAACTCCAGGTACCTTCGGCCGCGAGCGGCAACCTGCCCTATACCAACACCGCTCCCAACAACCATAAGGCGCTGCAACACTACACCCAGCGCTACCGCTACGACGAGGTGGGCAACATCCAAAGCTGGCAGCACCTGGCCAGCCAGCACGCCTATACCCGTACCTACGGTTACTACCCCGGCACCAACCGCCTGAAGGAAACCACCCGGGGCAGCAACACTACCACCTACACCTACGATGCGGCGGGCAATATCGAGCGGCTGCCCCAGCACAGCGCCCCCATCAGGTGGAACTACGAAAACCAGCCCAGCCGGATGGACTTTGCCCAAAGCAAAGTGGCCTACTACCGCTACGATGCCGGGGGCGAGCGGCTGCGGAAAGTCATCGAAAAAAGCGGCAACCAACGGGAGGAACGCATCTACCTGGGCAACTACGAAATCTACCGCGAATACAGCGGCCCCAGCCTCACGAAGGAACGCACCACTTTGCACATCGCCGACGACAACGGCCGCATCGCCCTGCTGGAAAGCCTGACTATTCCTCCCTCCGGCGGCAGCGGAAGCGAGGTGCTCCGCTACCAGCTCAGCAATCACCTCGGCACCGTCGGCATCGAACTGGACACCGACGGTGAGATTATTTCCTACGAGGAATACCACCCCTACGGCGCCACGGCCTTCTACTGGAAAAACAACAACATCAGCCAGAAGCGCTACCGCTACACCGGCAAGGAACGGGATGCCGAAAGCGGCCTAAGCTACCACTCGGCCCGCTACTACCTGCCCTGGTTGGGAAGGTGGCTGAGTGCGGATCCGGCCGGGTTGGTGGATGGGGTGTGTTTGTATCAGTATTCGTTGAGTAATCCGGTGATGTTGCGGGATGGGAGTGGTATGCAGAGTGGAGGAAAATGCGGAGGAGAAGGTGTCTATAATCCTGCCACGAACCAAATAGATATTACTGCCACGATTTTTTTGAATTTTGATAATAATGCTTTGGCGAATCAAGTGCCCATTGTCTTTGATCCACTCACTGGTGGATTTATTAATACAGTTAATGCTAATGGGACTCTCAATCCATGGGCTATAAATCTTGCTCAATCTTGGTATATAAATCAAGTGAGAAGTCAAATTATTAATGACTGGAGTGGGAAGGTATTGAATAACTACAATGTCAACGGCGTGTTAAGAAATGTTCCTATTAATCCAAATACAATAAATGTACAGAGGGCTCCAGCAGGCATGAGAGAAAGAAATTTAAGAAGAAATCAAAGTTTAATAAACGTAGGGGATCAAAACACTGCGAGAACATTAGGCCTGCCAACCACGGCGATAAGCGGACAGATTTCTCATATAGAAGAATCGAGGAAAACAGGCTTCTTTTTTTTAAGTAGAAATGGAAGAGAAGCAGGACACGAATTTGGACATATTTTAGGCTTAGAGGATCGGTATATCGAAGGTGTAGTTGTATGGCCGAATAATGGATATAATAATCCAACATTGGATATTACAACCACACAAAATAATAGGCCAATTGTCAATGCTAATTCTAGTAGAATTAATTTTCCAGTAATTCCAAGTGGCGTAAATATAGCAGCTGGATTAAATAATTTGATGGCGGGGGGAGGCAATCAGCTTACTCAAAATCAACTTCAAATTGCAATGAACAGAAATAGAGAAGAAAATAAAATTGTACCTGATCACCTCTACTTCATTAACAGGGATGATGCAAACGATATTGTTTATGTAAATGACAGTGGCGGGCTGATTGATCGACAAGGTAATGTTTTAAACCCCGATCGCTATACGGGGCAAAAAATCACTAACTCTCTGTTCCTTCCCCATTTGGATTTACTTCGAAGAGGAGGAAATCAGAGGCTTTATCGAAGAGGGATTAGAAACTATTATAACAATATGTTCTAGAAGCTATTTAGCTTAAAAAAATATTTATTCAGTTAACGTAGTTGAATTATCGAATTTTTAACTGAAGCAAATAAATTAATATAACCCACAATGCAAACCACCCTTCACCTCCTCCTAACCCCCCAAAAAGGAAGTGGCAATCCCCTGCCCTTCGAGCAATTGCTCCTCCGCATCTACCGAAAGCACCTCTTCACTCAGGAGCTCTGGACGGAATACCCCATCGGCCCCAACGGCCGGCTTGAAGAAGTATTGATCGATGAAGCGGGCGGGCCCTACAACCTCCTGCTGGAACTGGTTTATGCAGCTCCGGATGGTGAAGCAGTGGTATTGGAACAACGTGGCCCCTTCTGCCCAGGGGAGGCTATATCGGCCACCTTTACGGTAGATACCAAAGCTTTTGGGGTGTGGTACGAGCAGCTCGACGGCAGGATCCGGGCGGAGCTGGGCGATCATCCGGTGGAGGAAGTTGAAGCAGGGCAATGGCAACAGCTGGCCTGCCTGATCGGAGTGGAGGCCGACCAGGTGCAGGCCTGGCGGCAGGCGCAGCAGTGGGCGGAGGAAACACAAAGCTACGAAGCCCACCCAAGGATGGAAACGGAAGAGGCCGCACCGGTGCTTTTTGCCTTACTTCCATCAGGAGATACGCGCTCCCTGGCCCATTTGCTAATGCGTTCGGAAGCGCAATTCCGGGCAGCGCTGGAACAAGCGGAAAGCGAACAACACATACAACTCGACAACCGGAACAAGGCGGTTAAGTGGCTGGTATCCCTGCGCGAGGCCAAACTTTTTGCCCCGGAAGCCACTGATCAACCCGGCCCGGCTGCCCTGCTGGCTTTGCTAAGCCTGGATGCCGGGCGGAAGAACGAACTGCTGGACGCCCTCCTGGAAAACGGCAGCCTGCAGGCCCTGCTGGCCACGGAGGAAGAAGTACCCGAACAGGAAGCCCTGCAACGCCTACACCAGCTCGATCAGATCGCGCAGCAGCATCTCCCCATGGTGGGAAGCCTGTACAAGCGCCTGCAGCAATACCAGTGGCGCCTCCCCTCGATGATGCTGTGGACGGATGCCGATTGGCTTGGCTTGGTGCAGAACAGCACGCAGTATCCCGACAGTTATGCCGGCCGGCCCGAGCCGGCTGCCGCTTATGCGGCTGATACGGCCCACCGCTTCCGGCGCGCCTTTCCGCAAGCCAATATCGCCGCCCGCTATGAAGTCAGCGAACTCGCCCGCGAGATCGGCGGGATACTGTCCGAACATCCGGATTTCGATATGGAGCAGCAGGCGGTTAGCCGGTTTTTTACCACCTATCCGGAAACAGCCGGTGAACAGGTAGTGCTGCCGGAAGACACCTACGCCCGCCTGGAACAGACGCAACGCCTGCTCAACGTCGTGGGCGGCATGGAGGCATTTGCCGCGTTGGAACTACTGGAGCAGGCACGGCTCACCTCCGCCGCCGATATCGTAAACCGGGGCAGGTGGGCCTTTGTCAATGAGATGCAGGAGTTAGGCTACGACCCCGCTTTCTGGGATCAGGTATACTGCCGCGCCCGTTCCATCCACCGCCTGGTGCAGGACGTAGCCGTTCAATACCGCACCAACTATGAGGCGCGCCTTTTGCCACGCGCTTTACAAGCCGGTTCGGCTGCTCCCGGCAGCCCCTCCGCTACCGCTCCTGAACTCCCCGATCTGGCAACCCTCTTCGGCAGCCTCGACAGCTGCGGCTGCGCAGACTGCCAGTCGGTATACAGCCCCGCGGCCTACCTGGTGGACCTGCTGGGCTGGTTGCGCAGCGATGTAGTTTGCACCCAAAGCAACCAAACAGCCTATCAGGTGCTGGACAGCCGCCGGCCGGACATTAAATACCTGCGGCTGGATTGCCCCAACAGCCATACCCTGCTGCCGCATATCGACCTGTCCAACGAAATACTACTGGCCCACCTTTTGGGCGCCCCCGCAGATGCGCTCCTCGCCAGCCTGCAAACGAACCGGACGGAGGCCGAACTGGCGCTGGAACCCGAGCACGTCTACCGTGCAGAATTCGCAGCGGCGCGCGATGAATTGAAACAGGCCATTTACCCATTGGCATTTCCGTACGATGTGGACTGGGCCGAAGCCTGCGCCTACCTGGAAGCACTGGGCATCAAGCGGGCGGAATGGATGGTTCAACTGAGCTCCCATCGCTATCCGCTCTTCCACCACGATGCCTGGGCGAAGGCCTATCTGGGTATCTCCGATGCCGAATTTGCCCTGATCACCGAAACCCGCCCCGTCAGTAACTTCTGGGAAACCTACCTCAACCTGAGCGGGCGCACCACCAGGCTGGGCGAATTACTGGCAGCCCTGGACATAGACGAAGCCACCTTCCGGACGGCCTACGAAACCCAATTCGTCAATGACGGCAACCCGCTACTGCCTGCAATGGCCGATTTCACGGGCTGTAGCTGGGACGACTACGAGATCACTTCCGAGCTGACGCACTACCTGATCCACCGCATGCTGCGATTGCTGCGCCTGCAGCGCATCACCGGCTGGCCCTTCGATCAGCTGGACAAGGCCATCTTCGCCGTCAACGGCGCCACCATCAACGAGCAGTGCGTGCAGCGCATCGCCTCGATACAGTACTTATCCGATTCCTTTTCCCTGCCGGTTGAGGAGCTATTGACCTGGTTCAGTTCGGACCCTTTCCAGGAAAATGCCAGTTTCAACTGGACGGATTACTACGATAGCGTTTATCGCCCACCGGGCGCCAGTGCGGCACAGCGCGCCTTTTTCGACCCGGTTTACCTGAACAGCCCGGCCAATACGGCCCGGGTCAACGCCCTGAGGCCGGAGCAGGAAGGCTGGCTGATGGCCATACACGGGTTTAGGGCGGGCGAGATCGCCCTGATCAACGAACATTGGTTTGGCGGCGGCAACCCCAAGCTGACGACGCGCAACCTGCAGTTCTACCACATCAACGCTGCCTTTGCCCGGGCGCTCGGCATCTCCATTTCTGAGCTGGCAGCCTATTACGAGCACCAAACCAGCCCGTTCGACGGCTATCCGCTCGAACCCTCGGAAGTATCCTACTTCCTGCATTTCTTCCGGCAATTTGAAGCCATTCCCTTGCCCATTCAAGAGTTCCATGAACTGGACGGCGGCCGGGGGCGCTACGAACTGAACAGCAGCGGCGCGGCGGTTGATCCGGATTTCGATTCAGTTGCCCGAAAGTTGTGGGATGAAGTTTCCACCAGCCTCAGGAGGCTCTACGATGCCGCTCCAACTGCCTACGATGCCACAAGCGGCTACGCCAAAGTAGACCCCGCCGACAGCCATCCGGACCTAAGGGAAGAGCTCTTCCGCCAATTGGGGCACGCCTTTCAATTGTCCTCTGAGCACACCAAAACGATCGTCGGGCACGCCAATGCGAACTGGAATTCGGATACGCTGCGCTACGCGCTCGATACGAGCCTGGCCGCTGTCTGGCCCGGCACGATCGACGGGCATTTTACGCCGGCCTACCGGCTGCTGTACCGGGCCGGGCGGTACAGCCAGGCGCTCGGCCTGGACGCAGATGCCTTAAGCGAAGGAATAGCCGTGGCGATCCACGGCAGCCGGCAACTCGCCCAACCCACGACCTTCTCCTGGCTGACGGATGACTTCAGCCGCAGCAATTTCCGCAACCTGATCTATCTTCGGCAGGTGGTGCAGCAACAAGCGCGGCTGGGCATCCCATCGAACAAGTGGTATGTACATTTGGAAGACGCATTGACGACTACCAACCTGGATGCTTTTCTCGATACCCTCTACAGCGATACCGCCCCCAGCTTCCAGGACGAATGGAACCTGGCCACCTTCAAAGGCCACTACCTGCGGGCGCAATCGCTGGCCATTCACCCCGACGACCCATCGGAAGTACTGGCAGCAGCGGCGCGCCTGGAGCAGTTGAGCCACCACCACCGTTTGCCGGGCACTACCATTTGGGCCTGGGTTTGGGACAATTTTGGAACGGCCCTGCAAGCCGCCAACATTGGCAATCACAAACCGGCTATCAAGGCAGAACTGGCGGCCTGTCATCCGGAGCCGGCCGGCTGGGCGGAGTTGATCACGCCCATCCACAACCGTTTCCGCCGGCAGTTGCGCGATGCCCTGGTGGCGTACTACATCGCCCATAAAGGATACAAAAACAGCGCTGCCCTCTTTGCGCATTTCCTGATCGACCCGGAGATGGATAGCTGTATGAAAACCACCCGGATCGTACAGGCTACGCAGAGCGCCCAACTGCTGGTGCAACGCGCCACGCTGGGCCTGGAGCCGCAGCTCTGCCTGAGTGCAGACAACCTTCGGGAGTTCCAATGGCGCAAACACTACCGGCTGTGGGAAGCCAACCGCAAGGTGTTCCTCTATCCGGAAAATTACATCGTGCCAGGCTTGCGGCTTAACAAAACGAACTTCTTCCGGCAACTGGAGGACAACCTGCTTCAGGACGAGATCAACGCACAAAACTGTGAGCAAGCTTTCGGCGAATACCTCAAACAGCTCAATAAAGTCGCCCGGCTGGACATCCGGGCCTTCTACCAGGAAACCGAGGCCGATAACCATCCGGGGAACCTGCACGTATTTGCGAGGACCTTCGTGACGCCCTACGTTTATTACTACCGCGAGTGGTCGGCAAAATTCAAAGAATGGAGCCCCTGGGAGCAGCTGGACCTCGACCTGGAAGGCGACCACCTGATCCCGGCCTTTTTCAACGGGCGGCTCTACCTGTTCGGCGTCCTGTTCATCGAAAAAGAGCACCGCAAGATCAAGCGGGTGATCGATGGCGAAGAGCAGAACGCCCCTTATCTGGAGCTGAAATTTCACTACCACAAACGCGAAGGCGGGCGGTGGAGCGGTAAGCATATCCTGGATGGCAGCCTGCTGGCCGGGCATTACGCCGGGCCGGGTTGCTTCAACAACCTGCGCCGCAAACTGGGGCAGGATGTGGATCAGGTACTGGTGCGTTACGAACTCCCCCACCCTTTCAAACCACCGGTACCCGTGTACGGGCCAAATGAAACCTACAACGGCAATTTGACCCTGTCCAATGGCAATTTCCAGGACTACGCCAAAGTCAGCCTGGAGCAATCGGCCTTCTTCTTCCATCCGGAGGCCCGGGACGGAGATCTGTATATTCAGGTCTACCGCGACTTTGCCGGGGAGTGGGAAGCGTACCACAACGCCTATACGGAGATGGCCTACGAAGACTGGGTGAAGATCGGCGGCTGCAGCGAGCAAATCACAATCGTACCGCCGGTTATTGAACCCCAGCCATTGGGCAAACGCTTTCTGGCGCGGCCCTTCCTGACCCTGCCGGCGGCGCAGCACCTGATCAAAGGCCTCGATGCGCCATCCAGCCTGC
This sequence comes from Lewinellaceae bacterium, assembly GCA_020636215.1. Taxonomy (GTDB): domain Bacteria; phylum Bacteroidota; class Bacteroidia; order Chitinophagales; family Saprospiraceae; genus JACJYE01. Next base: position 287,839 of record JACJYG010000010.1, on the reverse strand, counting down.
CTGCCACCGGCCTTTACGTCAAGACGAGCATGGCGCACGGCCCGGACGGCATCCGCATCCTAACCAGGGACCATGGCGCTTACCGGCTAAGCTACCCGCAATACAAACACGCATTGTGGCAACGCCCCTTTTTCCTGAATGACGAGCGACATACCCTTTTCTTCGAGCGCCCTGTAGAGCAACAGTGCCGCCGGCAGTGGGTGATCGATGAGAATGGGGAAGGCAACTATATCCCCTACCATTTCGAAGCGCAGGACGGCCAGTACCGGGCCAGCCTGCACGAGCATCCGCTGGCCTGCCGCTTACTGGCGGAATACAACCGCTACGGGGTGGAAGGCGTATTGGATTCCCGAGATACCAACCTGAGAAAACAGCGGTACCACCGGCCCTTCTTCGCTCCCGAATACGGGCCCGTTACCGCCTATGTGCGCACGCCCTATCCCGTAGAAGATTTCGACTTTTCGGCTACCGGCGCGTACAGCCTGTACAACTGGGAGGCTTTTTTTCATATCCCTTCCCTGATGGCGCATCAGTTGAAGGCCAATGGCGAATTTGCCGAAGCCATCCGCTGGCTGAGCTTCATCTTTGACCCCACCAACCAGGAGTCCAACGGCATAGAACGCTTCTGGCGGATCAAACCCTTCACTGAGGAGGTGAGCCAGGATGCTATCCAAAGCCTGCTGGCGCTGCTGGGCGCTACCGGCCTTTCCCCGGAGCAGGAACGCAAGCGCGCCGCCCTGCAGGCACAGATCGAGCGCTGGGAGGACGACCCCTTCAACCCGCACGCCCTGGCGGCCCTGCGCATCCGCCCCTACATGCTCTGGACGGTTTGCGAATACATCGACACCCTGATCGAATGGGGCGACAGCCTCTTCCGGCAGGACAGCCGGGAGGCCATCAACGAAGCGAGCAACCTCTATCTGCTGGCGTCGGAATTACTGGGCGAACGGCCGCAAATTCTGGACCGGCCCCAGCGCCCGCTCACACTGTGCTTTGATGACCTGGCAGGCAGCCTCACCGGCTTTTCCAATTCGATCGAAAACGAACTAACGGGCTACCGGCCGGCCGTCTGTTGTGAAGGAGATGATCGCCAGGAAGCCCCTGCCGCTCTGCCGGCCCTGATCTTCTGCGTGCCGGATAATCCAAAACTCCGCGAACTCTGGAAAAAGGTAGCCGACCGTCTGTTCAAGATCCGCCATTGTTTGAATATCGACGGGCAGAAGCGGGAGTTGCCGCTCTTTGCGCCCCCTATCGATCCGGCTTTGCTGGTACGTGCGCGAGCGGCCGGGGTAGACATCGCGGGAATTCTCGATCAGTTGAGCGCCGCGCCACCTCGGTACCGTTTCAGCTACCTGTTGCAAAAGGCCCTGGAATACACCAATGAGGTGAAGTCGCTGGGCGGGCAGCTCCTATCTGCCCTGGAGAAAAAGGATGCCGAAGAACTAACCCGAATGCAGGAATTACACGGGCAAAACCTGCTCGCCGCCGCCCGCAACAGCCGGGCGCTGCAAGTAGAGGAAGCCCGGCAACAACTCAAGATCGCCGAGCACAACAAGCGGCTGGTGGAGATCCGCCTGGAGGAGTACGCCAGGCGGGAATACAAGAGCAGCCGAGAAGATCGCGCCATTCAGCAAACCCGAACGGCGGAAGGGTTTATGTACGCAGAACAATCAGGGCAGCTTTTAGCGGGAGGTATAGTCAATATTCCTGATACCTATGCAGGGCCATTCCCATTATTGAAATTACCTGGAGGTGACAAACTTGCTTTCCAATCCTCATCAATAGCCCTGGGCTTCGGCATCCTCTCCTCCATTTACCGCAACAAAGCCGCCATGTCGTCCACCTACGCCGGTTACGACCGGCGGCAGGAAGAATGGGACTTCCAGGCAGATCTGGCCCGGGAGGAGCTCCGGCAGGCGGAAAAACAAGTGCTGGCCGCTGAGATCCGGCTGGGCCTGGCAGAGCGGGAACTGGCGCAGCATGATTTGCAGCAGGCGCAGCGTGAGGAGGTTTATGACTTCCTTCGCCGGAAATTCACGGGGTTGGACTTGTACAGCTGGATGTCAGGCGAATTAGCCCAACTGAACCGCAAGGCTTATGAAATGGCCTATGGCCTGGCCAGGCAATCCGAGCGGGCGCTGGAAAAAGAACTGGGCGTCCCGCCGTCGATTATTCAATTTGGGCACTGGGACAGCCAGAAAAAGGGCTTGTTAGCCGGTGAACAGCTGGGGCTGCAGCTTCGGATGCTGGAAGAAGAATACCTGAAAAAAGATACCCGCAAGTTCGAGTTGGCGCAGGCAATCTCCCTGAAGCTGCTCGACCCGGCCGCCCTGGCCCATCTGATCATGGGGCAGGAATGCCGCTTCCAAACCGATGAAAGCCTCTTCAACCTGGACTTTCCGGACGGCCGTCTGAAAAATATCAGGATACGGAGCGTGTCCTTCTCACTGCCTTGTGTGACGGGCCCTCAGGTAGGCACGCACCTCAAGGCCAGCTTCCGGGACGAGGGGCAGGAGGTGGTGACCTCCACGGGAGTTAACGACGCGGCCGTTTTCGAGCCCAGCTTCAATACGCCGCACTATCTGCCCTTCGAGTACGAAAGTGTGAACGGCGAGTGGAAGATACAGTTGCCGCTGACCCCGGCCTTCGACTATAGTACGATCAGCGACCTGGTACTGCGTTTCCAACTGGAGGCTGAGCTGGATACTGCCGCCCCAATGCCGCCCGCGCCGGCCGGTTCGTCCAATTACCAATCCCTGATGCTCTCCTGGCGGCACGATTTCCCCCAGGACTGGTACAAATTGCTGGAAGATCAACCGGCTGCGATGGAAAGCTATTCCAGGCCCGGGCTACAGCTTGCGCAGGCGCCCTACCGGCTGAGGAAGCTAAACTTCAGTACCGGCGCCGCTACGCACCGGGCCTATTACCTGGCGGAAGAAAATGGCGATCTTATCCTGAAGGCCTTGTCCGACACCTCTGGCTCTGTTTTCCGGCAGTTCACATTTGCCGGCGGGGCGCTCACGGCAGGCGGCCTGCCGGTGAAAGATATCTGGCTGCTGTTTGAAGTGGTGTAAAAAGGGAATGAGTTATGCGAAGTCAAAACCCCTCCCGCAATTCAAACGCCTGCCGCATCTGCTTATACAAGCGTTCCGCTTCCGGGAAGCTTAGGGTCTGTTGGCCATCGGAGAAAGCCTTTTCGGGCTGCTCATGCACCTCCATGATGATGCCATCTGCGCCGGCCATGATGGAAGCCAGGGCCACTTTGTCGACATAGCGGCGCAGACCAATGCCGTGGCTGGGATCGGCGATCACCGGCAGGTGGGTTTTATCCTTGAGCATCGCGATGGCGTTGATATCCATGGTATTGCGGTAGGCCGTTTCGTAGGTTCGGATGCCGCGCTCGCAGAGCATAATGCGCTCGTTGCCATTGGAAAAGATGTACTCCGCCGCCTGCAGCAATTCGTCGATGGTGCCGGAGATGCCACGCTTGAGCAATACCGGTTTCCCTACTTCTCCTAAAGCGTCCAACAAGTTGAAATTCTGGGAATTGCGGGCGCCCACCTGGAAGATGTCTGCATAGGGCAGCATCGCTTCAATCTGCTCCACCATCATGACTTCAGTGATGATCTTGATACCAGCCTCATGGGCTTTGTTATACCAGAGTTTCAAACCTTCAATACCAAGCCCGCGGAAGGAATAAGGGGAGCTACGGGGTTTGTACACTCCTCCCCGCATGATGCGGATACCATTGGTAGCCAGATGGTTAATCGTCTTTTCGATCTGCTCCTCCGATTCGATGGAACAAGGGCCCGCCATGATGGCAAAATGGCCTGTGCCGAGCTTGATGCCCCCTTCCAGCTCGATGACAGTATCTTCCACCCGCCATTTTTTGGACACCAATTTGTAATCATCGCTCACCCGGTGGATATCCCGGATACCCGGCATAGTGCCAATGGCGCGAATATCGAAGTCCTTTTTCCCCACTCCAATAATATAATCCCCGTATTGAGTGGAAACGCGGTTGGTTTTGTATTGGATCTCGCGCAGCTTTTCCTTTAGTCTTTCGAGCTGCGATGCGGTAATGTTCTGGTCGAGTTGGATAATCATGAGTTGTTGCTGTTGGTTGGTTGAAGAATGCGAGAATGCGAGAATGAGAGAATGCGAGAATGCGTGAATGCGTGAATTCGAGAATGAGAGCATTGAGGATTTACGCATTTTTTCAATCACGCATTTCTTCTCCCGCCGCCACCTTGGCACGGATGCGCCTTACAAAATCCAGGGTAGCTTGTTCCACATCCGGAGCTTCGGCCAGGGTGCGGATAAAAGCGCTGCCGATGATCGCTCCGTTAGCGTACCGGCAGGCCTGGGAGAAAGTTTCCTGGCTTGAAATACCGAAACCGATGAGGCGCGGGGCCTTCAGTCCCATTTGATTAATGCGTTCGAAATAGGCCAGCTGTTTGTCGGTGATATCGCTTTTGGCGCCGGTGATCGCAGAATTTGCCACCATGTAGACAAATCCCCGGCTCAGTTCATCCACCTTTCGGACCCGCGCTTCCGGGGTCTGCGGCGTGATCAGGAAGCTGATGCTCAACCCGGCGCGGGTGATCATTTCCTGGTAAGACTGTTCATATTCAAACAAGGGCAGGTCGGGCAGGATGAGGCCGTCGATGCCCGCTGCTACGCAATCGTCGATAAAACGCTGTTCGCCGTATTGCATCACCTGGTTGAAATAGCCCATTAGGACGAGGGGGATCTCCGATTTTTGCCGCACGGCTTTGAGCTGTTCGAACAAAAGCGGTAGGGTCATCCCGTTTTTCAGCGCTATCTGTCCGCTCTGCTGAATGGTGGGCCCATCCGCCAGGGGGTCGGAATAGGGCATGCCCACCTCAATGAGGTCGGCGCCTGCTTTTTCCAATGACAGAATGATGCGTTCTGTGTCGTTCAAGCCCGGGAAGCCGGCGGTGAAATAGATATTCAGGATGTCCTTTTGCTTTTGAGCAAAGAGCTGTTGCACTCGGTTCATAGCTTATGGCTTTTGAAAACGCTCGAAATGTTTGATGTAGGTGTCCAGGTCCTTATCGCCCCTTCCGGAAAGGTTGATGACAATGACGTCATCGCGGCGGAATTCGATCTTATCCAGTGCGGCAAAAGCGTGGGCGGTTTCCAGAGCCGGAATAATGCCTTCCTGCCGGGATAGGGCATAACCTGCAGCGAGCGCTTCATCGTCGGTAATACTAACCGCTTCTGCTCTGCCGGAGGCGATAAGATGGGCGTGCATGGGGCCAATTCCCGGATAATCCAGTCCGGCGGAAATGGAATAAGGCTCGACGATCTGGCCATCCGGGGTCTGCATCAGCAAAGTGCGGCTGCCATGGATAATGCCCTTGGTGCCCAGCACGCTCGTTGCCGCCGACTCCCCGCTATCCACCCCAAGCCCTGCCGCTTCCACCGCGATCAGGCGGACTTTTTCTTCATTCAGATAGTGGTAATAAGCGCCCGCAGCATTACTACCGCCGCCCACACAAGCGATGATGAGGCCCGGGTTCTCCCGGCCGGTTTGTTGGCCCAGTTGCCACTTTATTTCCTCACTAATCACTGACTGGAAGCGGGCCACCATATCCGGGTACGGATGCGGGCCAACCACCGAACCGATGATATAATGGGTATCCTCCGGATTGTTGATCCAATCCCGTATTGCCTCGTTTGTCGCGTCTTTGAGCGTCTGGCTGCCGCTGGTGGCCGGGCGCACCTCGGCGCCCAGCATACGCATACGGGCCACGTTGGGGGCTTGGCGTTCTATGTCTACGGCGCCCATGTACACGATGCAGGGCATGCCCATCAGGGCGCAGACGGTAGCGGTGGCCACGCCATGCTGGCCGGCGCCAGTTTCGGCAATAATGCGTTCCTTGCCCAGGCGTTTCGCCATCAGGATCTGCCCGATGGTATTATTGATCTTGTGAGCGCCGGTATGGCAAAGATCTTCACGCTTGAGGTAAATGCTGGCCTGATACTGCTCAGAAAGGCGTTCCGCCAGATAGAGCGGCGTAGGGCGGCCTACGAAATCTTTAAGCAGCGCCCGAAATTCCTGCTCGAAATCCGGTTCCTGCATAATCTGCAGATAGTCCCGGCGCAATTCCTCAATATTGGGATAAAGCATTTCGGGGATAAAAGCCCCGCCAAACTCTCCGTAATACCCTCTCTCGTCGATTGCGATCATTTTCTGATTAGTTGTTGAGTTCATGGATAAATGCTGTTATTTTTTCAATGTCCTTCAGCCCTGGGGCGGTTTCAAAACGGCTATTGATATCCACCCCATAACATTGGGGATGCCGAAAGGCGCGCAGCGCCGCCACTGATTCCGGGCCGATGCCGCCACTGAGCAAAAATGGCGTCACCCCATGGTACTGCTGCAACTGCCCCCAATCGAACTGTTCGCCCGTACCACCGTAAGCGGCGCCTTTGGTATCGAACAGGAAATAGGCGCAGTAGGGCGTAAAAGCACTAAGGCTGCCAAAATCAAAAGCCTCTCCTATCCGAAAAGCTTTAATGATCTGGAATTTGCGCATCGAGGTAGCTTCCGAAATGGTGCGCAGCAACTGACAATACTCCGGGCTCTCTTCACCGTGCAATTGAACGTAGTGCAGCTCGTAGTCATGCACAGCATTCAAAACCTCCTCTACTTCAGCATTGACAAACACCCCTACCCTCTTTTTTCCTTCTAGTAAAGGCCCCTGCTGCGCCAACCAGCGCCCGAGCTTTTCTCCAATAAAACGAGGTGATTTTCGGTAAAAAATAAACCCGATCATATCCACCGGCAGGCTCGCCAGGGCTTTGATATTATCGGGCTCGCGCATTCCACAGACTTTGATTTGCATGCTGGTTATAATTAAGCGATGGCGTTATTCAATATCTCCTCAATATGCTGAATTCGGCGGATAAACTCCTGGCAGGCTTTGCCCGGGTCGGCATGGCGCATAAAGTGCTCTCCGATGAGAAAGCCCTGGAATCCTGCATGCCGCAATTCTACTACTGCATTGGGGTCGTTCAGGCCACTTTCGGATACTTTTACCACTTCCGCCGGCAGGGCCGTAATCAGTTCCAGCGAAGTGGCCAGGCTAACCGAAAAATCTTCGAGATTGCGGTTGTTGACACCGATGGCGTCTACATCCGGCGTAACTTTGTCGAGTTGCCCGCCACTATGGATCTCCATCAGTACTTCCAGGCCAAGGCCTTTGGCAGTGCGGGCCAGTTGTGCGAACTGATCCTTTTCCAGGCATTCGGCAATGAGCAGCACCGCATCCGCTCCGATCGACCGGGCCTCCACCAATTGGTATTCATCAATGATGAACTCCTTGCGTAGAATGGGGCAGAAATTGAACTTGCGCGCCTCTGTCAGGTCTTCGTTCTTTCCACCAAAGAATTGGGTGTCGGTCAATACCGATAAAGCGGAGGCGCCGGCCTGCATATAGCCAATGGAAACCCGTTCTACTGATGCGTAAGGGTTGATGTCTCCTTTGGAGGGGGAGCGGCGCTTGAACTCGGCGATGATACCAGACTTGTCTTCCCGCTGCAGATATTTGCAAAGGGACACAACCGGCGTTTCAAAATAAATGCTCTTTTCCAGCAACTGGACCGGATAAAGCGCCTTGCGCTCGGTGACTTCTTGTTTTTTATGGGCAATGATCTTTTCCAGAATATTCATGGGTAAGATTAGTTTACAAGTTTTTGAAATGCATGCAGCGCCCGCCGGCTAAGCAGGCTTTCTTTGGCCTCTTCGATACAGTCCATCAGGCTTTGTTCCGGGCGAAGGCAGTGGATGGCCAGGCCTGCATTGGCCGTCACCACATCGAATTGAGCCGGAGCGCTTTCATTATTTAACACATTTTTGAAAATAGTGGCCGCTTCGGCTTCCGTTTCTCCGCCGTATAGATCTTCCTGGCTCAGTTGTGGCTTCCCAATGTCTGCCGGGCTTATTATGAGGTCTTCTTCATTGGTCCGCAACTTAAATGGGCCGGTGAGGGAGGCTTCATCGTAGCCATCGAGGGCGTAGACGATGGAAAAGCGGCGGCCCGTCTCCTGCATGATATACTGATACAGGCGCGACAATTCCAGGCTGAAGGTGCCGAACAACTGATGGCTGGGCTGCGCCGGGTTGACCAGGGGGCCCAGCATGTTGAAAAAGGTTTTCATGCCCAACTGTTTGCGCACCGGTACCACTTCCTTCATCGCGGGGTGAAACAGCGGCGCGTGCAGAAAACACATATTGGCCTGCTCCAGTTGGCGGCTCAAAACTTCGGTATCGTTGGTAAATTCGTATCCCATTTCCATCAGCACGTTTGAGGAACCTACTGCCGAGGAAACGCCATAGCTGCCGTGTTTGACCACTTTATAACCAGCGCCGGCCACCACTACTGCCGAAAGGGTAGACACATTGAAGGTGTTCTTGTGGTCCCCGCCTGTACCTACGATGTCGACCGCTTCCTGCCCATTAAGTTGAAAAGGCAGGCACAGTTCGAGCAGCGCATCGCGGAAACCTTGCAATTCCTGGATAGCGATAGGCCTCATCTGATACACGGTGATAAAACTGGCCACCTGAAGATGGTTGTATTTTCCGTGAGAGATATCGAGTAATACCTGCCGGGCTTCCTCCCGGCTAAGACGCTCATGCTCAAATAGCCTGGCGAGTATTTCTTTCATTGCTTGTCGATATTAGTTATCTGAAAAATTCTTGCAAAGTCAGCAGTTGACTAACCAGCGGATGCCGGGCTTAATCACTCACTGGCCAGCACAGTGGGCACACAATAGGTAAAGAAATTCTCCAGCATCTTCCGCCCATAGGCCGTCATGATCGACTCCGGGTGGAACTGCACGCCCCGTACGTTGAATACCCGGTGGCGCATGGCCATAATAGCGCCCTGGGCGTCGATGGCAGTTACGATCAGCTGTTCCGGCAGGTTGTCTTTCCGCACCGCCCAGGAATGATAGCGGCCGGCCTGGAATTCCTGCGGAATACCCCGGAACAAGGGCTCTTCCATATCGAGGACCGAAACCGGTGTCTCAACGCCATGGTAGACCTGAGTCAGGTTCTCCAGGCTGCCACCAAAGGCCTCCCCGATCGCCTGATGCCCCAGGCAAACCCCCAGGATCGGCTTTTCTGAAGCGTACCGCCGGATCAGTTCCGGCATAATCCCAGCATCAGCTGGCAGGCCAGGGCCGGGCGACAGGATGATGGCGTCATAAGCTCCTACCGCATCCAGCGTGATGGCGTCGTTGCGGAAGACGTCTACTTTATGATCCAGGATCTCCTGAACGTACTGCACCAGGTTAAAGGTAAAAGAGTCGTAGTTATCGAGGACGAGGATTTTCATTGTTATTGGTTATTGATTCCCGTCTCTATAGAGCCGGGTAAAATTTGTTAGTGGATCTCTTGCAGGAGACGGCATCTCCCTTCTTTATTTATTTTAACTTTTCCGCTTCGATCATTGCTTTCTTCAGGGCGCCCAGTTTATTATTCACTTCCTGAAGTTCTTTTTCCTCTACGCTGGCAGCCACGATACCGGCGCCGGCCTGATAGTACAAGGTATTGTTCTGGCTGAGGAAGGACCGGATAATGATGGCCTTGTTCATCTCCCCATCGAAGTTGATATAGCCCAGGGCGCCGCCGTAAAAACTGCGGTTCTGGTTTTCATAATGGTTGATCAGTTCGATGGCTTTGTATTTGGGGGCGCCGGAGAGCGTGCCGGCAGGGAAGGTGTCGCCAAATACCAGCATGGGGTTGGTGTTAGGCCCGAGCTCTCCCGTCACCTTGGAGACGAGGTGAATGACATGGCTGAAGTACTGAATATCCTTAAGTTCTTTCACCTGCACATTAACGGCGTGCCGGCCCAGGTCGTTACGCGCCAGGTCGACCAGCATGATGTGTTCCGCATTTTCCTTGGGGTCTTCTGACAGCTCAATAGCTTTGAGCGCATCTTCTTCCAGGTCGCCGGAGCGACGGTAGGTGCCGGCAATAGGGTTTACCTGGGCAATCCCGTGCCGAATGGCCATCTGCGTTTCCGGAGAAGACCCAAAGATGCGGTAACTGCCATAGTCGGCATAGAAAAGGTAGGGAGAAGGGTTGATAGACCGCAGCACGCGGTACACTTGAAAATCATCCCCGATAAAACGCTGGGAAAACTGCCGCGAAAAAACGATCTGAAAAACATCGCCCAACTGGCAGTGCCTTTTCCCGATGGTAACCAGTTCCATAAACTGTTCATCGGTAAGGTTGCTCCGCTCCTCCCCTTGCATATGAAACTCATGTGTACTGAACTTCTGGCTGCGGATCAGCGCCTCCATTTTGTCCATTTGGGAAGCCTCCCCGGCCGGAATATTTTCCACCACCACCAACTCATCCCGAAAGTGATTGATGGCAATAATAAAGCGATAAAGGTTGTAGCGGATGTCCGGCAAGTCGAATTTGCGTTTGGCTGGATCGAATTGCAGGGTATCGAAATACTGTACTCCGTCAAAACCAGTGTAGCCGATCAGGCCATTGAAGTCGGCATAACTACCATCGTAACTGACCTCGAAGCGCTTCAGGAATTCCTGCATGGCGTTGGGCACGGCCAGAACGCTCTGTACCGGGACATCCACCTTTTCTCCGCCGGGCAGGTATTCGGTAATTAGCCCTGGTTTCACCTGAAAACTGGCGATGACATCGAGCCCCAGGAAAGAGTAACAATCTTCCTTGCTGCGGAAATCGTTGTTTTCCAATAACACCGGCTCGGTAAAATGGTCGCGCGCCTTGAGGTAAAGCGTCACCGGGGTAACGGTGTCGGCCAGGAAGCGCCGCACCTGGCTTTTGATCTGAATCTTTTTCTCGGTCGTGAGCATAGTTCGTATTTTTTAATCTCGCAGGTATGTGCACAAACGAAAAGCAGCTTGCCGAGTGATCGACAAGCCGCTTTATGTTGGTTCTTTCGTTCTATTAAACCATAGCGTGTCACCTCACCCGGGATTCCGAATGTGCGTGCCACCACCACCAGTTATTGCGAACGAAAGTATTCATTTCTATTTTTTTGACTGGGTCAAAGATAAGGGCGGTTTTTTGTAAAAAACAAATGCCTGGCTTCATTTTTTTGAAAAAACTATACAAAAGCCTCTTTTGAAGCAGCATAGAAAAGCCGATTGTAAATTATCTTCTTCCGGCTAAAAGCACCACCTTTTTTGCCACAACCCTTTCACCCAGTTGAACCTTCAATACATAAACCCCTGATGGTGAACCATTTATTCCTACTTCATTCAAGCCCTGCTGCAGGCGCCCGGCCCAGGCCTGGCTGCCGTCTGTTGAGAACAAAGCTGCCGGCGCCGCTTCGGGGAGCTCGATGCGAAGCAGCTCCCTGGCAGGGTTCGGAAAAACGCTAACCTGCCGGCTTAGCGCTTCCAATTGGCCACTAACCTGGCTCTCCAGTTCAACTTCCGCGCCAATGTCAAAGGCGCCCCCATGTGCCTGCAGCAATTGGATATTGCGGACACTCAGGCCCGTGCAATTGGCTTCCAGGCATTCCAGGCGCAGCTTGCCCACTACTCCAAAATCAGTAACCGGACTATGGTCGGTGCGCACCATGGAAACGACTCCTTTACCAGTGTTTTCATCCCACTTTTGCAGGACTATCATATCCTCCCCTTCCAGGCCAAGCCAGCTTTCGGCGGCATCAAACTGCAAAGAGGCCACGGTTTGAGGGTCAAAGCGCACCTCAAAGGCGAGTCCGTAGGCGTCCACCAGAGGTTGTTGTGCAGAACCCAGAGAGAGGGACACATCCGAATACCCGGCCGGCTGAAGTGTTGCCGCCACATTTTTATCTGGAAAATCAAGGTTTTCCGGCGCAAAGCCATGGGTAAGCCCCCAATTGAGATTGATGGCGTAAACGTCATCTGAATTGACCTGGCCGTTGCCGTTACAATCGGCGTATTTGGAATTGAACTGATAAATAAAGGTAATGGTGCTCCCCCAGTTGACCATGGGTTGTGCTACCCAGTCGAGGCTGGCGTTGGGCCGAACCGGGCCGGTTTGCCCATATCCCAGGCCGATCGCCCAGTGGTCAATTTGATTGACTTTGCCGTCGTTGTTTACATCGCCGGGCCAAACGCCACGGCAGGCGCTCAGAGGGGCATCCAGCCAGATGTAAACTGTTGCGGTGTCACAACCGGTATCATTACAAATGGCATAAGTAAAGGCATCCTCCTCCAGGCAGGCGCCCGGGCCAGGAGTATAGGTAATAGAGCCATCCGGATTAACTACGGCATTCCCATAGGTGGGTGTTTCCACAATGTACTGGCTCGTCAATACTGTTGCGCTGACCCAGTCATTGGCCAGCACAGCCACGGTTACCGGTTGGTTATACAAAGTCGTGTCGTAATCATCCACTGCGGCCAGAAGGTTGGTGAACACGCTGACCACGAGGTAGGTGGTGTCACAAAGCCCATATTCATCGCAGGCCAACAGGCAGGCGGTTTCTACTCCCGGATTCAGGCCTGAATATTCCAGACAGGCGCCATCGCCCAACTGGAAATCCGCTACGCCCGAGGTAGAAGGGCAAGCATTTGCGAACGCAGCTACCGATTGAAAAATGCTGGTATCCACGCATAGCCCCACCGTTTGCCCGACTGCAATACTATCGGTCAGATAATCAGGTATTGAAAGGACATTGAGGCGCAGATGGACGAGGCTATCACAGCCATTCTCATCTGAAAACACCAGTTCGTACACGCCATTTGCAGTATAATCCACGCCATTCATGGAAAAGGCCTCCCCTTCCTGTACGGTAGCTTCTATCGCCGACTCCTGCCGGGGAAAGAAGCCCAGGTTGACCAACACCACGGAATCACAACCGGAAGTAGCCTGAAATACTTCCACACCAGTCGGATTGTCAAAATCATAGATCGTCCCGTTGATCTCGATGCTTTCCTCCCGGCACAGGAAGCGGTTGTATTCTGTTGTGTCGGAGGCTGCAAGTGTGAAGGAAGCTGTACAGGAAGCCAGATCGTTGCCGTACGATAAACTGTAAGTAGTGGTCCCCGATGGTTCAACGACAATAGTTTCGGTGGTATCGCCAGTATTCCATTCAAGCCCGAAGGCCGCCAGGGCCAGGGAGTCCCCCACTGCTGTGAGGGCAACCGGGCCACCGGCGCAACCGGCATTTGCCGGCCCTTCGATGTGGATGGGGTCCACGATGTATATGGTGTATTCTTTTTGGATACAGCTATCTCCTTCGATTAAAATCTTGATTGATTCAGCACCTTCTTCCAGTCCATCCGCTTCGACCAACAAATTGATCTCCCAGCTATCGGCCGGACTGGCAATCACCCCGCTGCTGTCGATGCCGCTGAAATCGGCTCCAAATTCGGCGCTGCCGCTTACCGTGTAGGAAAGAGGGAACAGCGTTTCCGCAAAACCGTCGAGGCTCAATTGTAAGCTGGAAGGCGCACAGCCCTCGGCTACGACAATGTCCTCCGAATTGTGCCCTCCGACGAAGGAGCAAAAGCTTTGGGCCTCAAAAAACAGGCCCGAATCATAGAATTGGTCTCCAATGTCAGCGATCACCAATTCCATAGTGTACTCCTGGCAGGGAATTACCGCCGATTTGGCCACAAACACATCCGTATACCCGTTGAAGATGGGATAGGTATTATTTGGGGTCACATTAAAAAACTGGGCAAAGTCCAGTGATCCATTGGGCTCCTCACAATAAGCCAGGTTGACGAATGGGTGCGTGCCCAGGTTACCATTGTTCACACTGTTGATGGACACCGGAAGATCGGTGCCGGGCACCTTGGCCAGGTTGTTGGTTTCAATATCACCATTGGCATTAGGGCCGGTGAGGAAAAACCCAAAAACATCATTGAAATTGGTACAAACAAACTCCGGGTACTCATCCGAGGCAAATACATAGCGAAACATGATCGTGTCCCCTTTGGGAATGAACCGGATACGATACACGGCTACATCAAAAACATCTCCGTTGTTGGTCAGATCAGCCAGCCCTTCGTAAGTAGCGGTACTGTTATTGGCTACAGAGGCAACAATATTGCTCACTGCATCTACGCCGAACAATCCGGTATCATTTCCGGCATGGCCTGTCGTCATAATGAAGCCCTGATCCAGGCCGACTACATTGGTTCCGCCCCAGAAACGCCCCACAGCTCTTGGTTTGCCTTCGTATTCGATATCCAAAACCTCGATCCCCGCTCCTAAACAGACGTCTTCAATTAATTGCACCGGCCCGTTGGGCTGCGTATCATCTGTACTGACTACCGTAAATTGCGCCGTCAAAACAGAGGTACTGAAACATAAAACTATCCACGTAATGATCCTAGCTACCATATTCTATTTGGTTTAATGATGATTAACCAGCTTAATGGAGATAGGGGGATAGTTGCGGGGGGGGATTTCTGGTTTCTGGTTTCTGGTTTCTGGGTTTCTGGGTTTCTGGCTCGCCCGGCTCGGAGGGATTTATCCGGCTGACTAGACGGACGGGGTTCAGGTTGTGCGAACGGGAAACCTTTCAACGTGAAACATGCCACCTCCTTTAGCTACTCAGTGCAATAAGCGCCAAACCAGCTCTTTCATGAGCTCGCCTTCAGGCTTGCCGGTACTATTGTAACCGACGCCTTTGGATTTCAAATCGTATTCTTTCAGAAGGGTAATGGCCTGTTCGGCCTTTGCGGGGGGGAAATTTCGGGCGGCTGTCCGGTACTCCCTCAGGAAGAAATTCGAACGCAGTTGCAAGGTAGTCAATAATTCTTTTTCCGGCAAATTTTTGGCGAAGTGGAACTGATAGACCTTGCTGAAGTAGCTGTAGAGGGACCCAATGAGCACTGGCAGTGGGTTCTTTTTGGGGTTGTCGGCAAAATAATTGACGATGCGGTTGGCCTGAAGGATATCTCGCTGGCTCAGTGCTTTTTGAAGCTCGAAGATATTGTAATCCTTGCTGATGCCGATGTGCGCTTCCACATGTTTTTCAGTTACCTCCGTCCCGGCCGGCAGGTTGATGGCCAACTTGTCCAGCTCATTGGCCACTTTGGCCAGAGCGGAGCCCAAATATTCAGCGATCAGTTCAGCGGCTTTAGGGGTGATTGCCAGTTTTTTGCCTTTCAGATAAGCGTGTATCCAATCCGGCACCTGATTGTCATACAGGGATTTGGACTCAAACACGACGGCCTGCTGCTTGAGCGCTTTGCCAAACTTGGAATTGAAATTGAATTTTTTATGCTTGTGGCAGATCACCAACAAGGTTGTTTCCATTGGTTTTTCGACATAGCCCAGCAGGTCCGCCAGGGAACGCATCTCCTGGGCCTCCTTGATGAGCACCACCTGCCGTTGCGCCATCATAGGGTAGCGGCGGGCAGTATCCAACACTGCGAGGTGGTCCACTTCCTTACCGTAAAAAATGGTTTGGTTAAAGGCTTTCTCTGCCTCGCCCAGCACCTTGTCCTCAATGTAATCCGAAACCACATCAATGAAATAGGGCTCTTCTCCATGCAGGAAATAGATGGGATGGTATTGCCCGGCCTTTAATTCTTTGAGGATCTGATTGAGTTCCAAAACAGCGGTTTCTTGCCTTTGTAGTGTTCAAAAAATAAGTCCTTCTTTAGAAGCTGTTTGAATTTAGCCCTTCAGTTTTATTATGCCTATAATAAATTCTAAAAACCAAATTCAAACAGCTTCTTGGAGATTTTGAGGATTGCCTAACAAAGGTAAATAGAAAAATCGTTTCGTATCCAACCTTGAGACAAGCCCAATATCCATTTTCACCTGAACTCCTGGAAATGCGCCAACACCAGGTCCGGCGCCTCTGTCTGGGGATAGTGGCCAATTTTGTCGAGCAGAACAACATCCGGGTTAGGCACGAGTTTCTGATAATGCTCCGCCAGATGGCGGCCGGAGATAGGGTCGGCAGCGCCATCGATAAGCCGCAGCGGAATAGCCGCTTTTTGCAGCGCACCCACCCAACGTTCCCGAAAGCGCCTGCGTTCGGCCATGTACCGGATGAGCAAAGGCATTACTTTGTTGCCGTCATTATGTGCGATGAGCGACCAGAATTCGTCAATTTCCTCATCAGTAGGCTGGGTCTCCGGGCCAAAGATCTGCTGAAAATTCTTCGCCAGTGTTTTTTTGGTAAGGAAAGGCGCCAATAAAGCCCCGATGGGGGATATCAACAGCTTTTGAACCAGCCGCGGGTGATGTGCCTCCGGAAACAAACCCCCATTGAGCAGGCATACGGAAAGCAGATTGCCCTTTGCGCTGCCTTCCAGCGAGCGGGCCAACAACTCCTGGGCTACCGTGTCTCCATAATCGTGCGCAAAAACGTGGTAGTCTGTAATCCCGGTACACTCCAATAGATCTTCCACCAGGTTAGCCTGATCATGGATGGAATAAGCGTAGCGTCGTGGTTTATCAGAAAAACCGAAGCCGATAAAGTCCGGAGCGATAAGGTGGAACCGGTCCGCAAGGGGCGCCCAGATCTTGTGCCAGTCCCAGGAAGCGGTCGGAAAGCCGTGGAGTAGCAGTAATGCTTCTCCCCTGCCCGATTCGCGGTAGAATATTTTATGCGAGCCGTAGCGAAAGGTTTTACCCTCCCTTCGCCATTGTTCAATATTCATCATGACTTAAAGATAGCAAACTTATTAATAGCGCTCCGCCCAGAAAATCTCTTCCCCGATTATTTTTTTTCCAGTTAATTTACCTTTTTTACGCCTTCATTTTTTTGGAAAAACAAGCATAATCCATGAAAAAAAACGTCTTCGCTGCAGTGCTATCCTCCTTAATCTCGACGGCGGCCTTTGCTCAAATATCGGACAGCATGATCATCGAATCGCTACAAGGAGCATGGGAATTCAAAGCTTCCAGCCAGGAGAACTGGATGCCGGCCACTGTGCCCGGTTGTGTCCACACCGACCTACTCGACAATGGCGTTATTGAAGACCCATTCTACCGTCTCAATGAACACAAGCTGCAGTGGATCGACAAGAATAACTGGATGTACCGCTGCCGTTTCAGGCTCGACAGCAGCCTCCTGGCCCGGGATAGGGCCAGCCTGGAATTCCTGGGGCTGGACACTTACGCGGATGTGTACCTGAACGATGAGCTGATCTTGTTGGCTGACAATTTTCACCGCAGCTGGGAAGTTGACATCAAGCCCTACCTAAAAGCGGAGGACAACGAGTTATCTATCCTCTTCCACTCCCCCATTCAGTTGGGCCTGGAAAAACTGGAAGCCCATGGATATGGCCTACCCGCTTCCAATGACCAATCCGAGAATGGTGGAGTGGGCAACAAGCAGGTGAGCGTCTTCGTGCGCAAGCCCGGCTATCACTTCGGCTGGGACTGGGGGCCGCGCCTCGTCACCTCCGGTATCTGGAGGCCCATTCTGGTGAAAGCCTGGAATGAGGCCCGTCTGACAGATGTATACTTCCAGCAAAAAACCCTGGATACCGTGCAGGCCCAATTGGATACGCGCGTGGCCATAGAATCTGAACAGGCCGGCCCGGCCACCCTGTCCGTATTCTGGAATGACAGCCTGCTGGCTCAACAGGAACTTGACCTCCAGCCCGGTAATCAGGAAGCCAGCCTGCCTATAACGATCAAACACCCCCGGTTGTGGTGGACCCAGGAGCTTGGAGAACCCTATCGTTATCACCTTACGGTTGTGCTGGAAAAAGATGGCAGAAGCCTGGGGCGGCAGGAGAAAAAAATCGGCCTGCGCAACATCCGCATCGTACAGGACCCGGATGCCGATGGCCAGGGCCGTTCCTTTTATGTGGAACTCAACGGGAAGCCTGTTTTTGCCAAAGGCGCCAATTATATCCCCAATGACGTCTTTCTAAACCGGGTAACACCCGAATGGTACCGCAACATCTTGCAATCCGCGGCCGATGCCAACATGAATATGCTGCGCGTGTGGGGCGGTGGATTTTATGAAGACGATCTTTTCTATGAACTGTGTGACGAGTTGGGCATTATGGTGTGGCAAGACTTCATGTTTGCCTGCAGCATGTATCCGGGTGACAGCACTTTTGTGGAAAGTGTCCGGCAGGAAGCCATTTACAACATTAAACGCCTGCGCAACCACCCCTGCATCGCACTTTGGTGCGGCAACAACGAGATAGATGTCGCCTGGAGCCAATACGAAGAAAAATTGGGCTGGGGCTGGAAGCAACTGTATTCCAAGGAGCAGCGCGCTGCTATATGGGCAGACTACGAACTGATTTTCCACCAACTGCTACCTGAGTTAGTCGAAGCCTACCAGCCAGGGGCTTTTTACTGGCCCTCATCGCCCTATGCCGAAAACGGCGCCCACGCTTCCTATAGCAGTACTTCCGGAGACATCCACTACTGGGGCGTATGGCATGGCGAACACCCATTCCAGGACTTCCGTAAATATATCGGCCGCTTCATGAGCGAGTATGGCTTTCAATCCTTTCCGGAATTCCGCTCCGTCCAGCAGTACACGCTTCCGGAAGACTACGATATCGAATCGGAAGTGATGGCGTCCCATCAGCGCAGCGGCATTGGCAACCTCCGCATCCGGTCTTATATGAAAGGCCACTACAAGGCGCCTCGGCAATTTGATCAATTCCTGTATGTGGGACAACTACTGCAGGCAGAATCCATCAAGATGGCTATTGAAGCCCACCGCACCGCCAAGCCTTATTGCATGGGCACCCTCTACTGGCAACTCAACGACTGCTGGCCCGTGGCCTCCTGGGCGGGTATCGACTACTACCTGCGCTGGAAAGCCCTCCACTATTTTGTCCGGGATGCCTTCAAAAGGGAAAGCGTAGTTTTCCTGGACGACAAAGACAGCCTGAAAGTATATACCTGTTCGGACCGGATTACGCCGGCACGCACCCAACTCCGAATGGAATTGTTAGACTTTGAAGGCGAGTTATTATGGTATCAGAACTTCGATGCCCGGCTCTCCCCCGACAGTGCGCTGGTGGCTGCATCCTTTCCACTTGATTATTTCGATAATATTGGCGACAAAAGCAAGATGGTGCTGCGCGCCCGGCTCTATGAAGACAAACAGCTGCTGCACGAAAACCTGTTCTATTTTGAGGCGCCGAAAAATTTGGAATTGCCCCAAAATCCAGAAATCACCACTACTATTGGCCTCACGGCAAAGGGCGATTATGTACTGACCCTCAACAGCAAAGCACTTGCTAAAAATGTTTTTCTGGAATTTGATGCGGTCGATGGCCATTTCTCCGATAATTATTTCGACTTGTTGCCTGGAGAGGCCAAAGTAGTCCATTTTTCACCTCAAGACACACCAAAACAAGCACTCGGGATCGAAGAACTCCGGATTTTGCATCTGGCGGAAACGGCGCTGTAGGAGGTCGGTAGGTCGGGAGGTCGGGAGGTCAGTAGGTCGGGAGGTCAGTAGGTCAGTAGGTCGGGAGGTCGGGAGGTCGGGAGGTCGGGAGGTCGGGAGGTCAGTAGGTCGGGAGGTCAGTAGGTCGGTAGGTCGGGAGGTCAGTAGGTCGGGAGGTCGGTGGGTAACTCGAACTTTACCCGGCCATCAAGGACGGGACTCGATAATTTACCCGACCCCTAGGGACGGGACACGAACTCCTGAACACTCCCTCGAAAGGCCGGTGGGTTCCCTTTTGTACCCTCCCGCAGGTTTAGGGCGGTTTAGATGGCTCCTGTGCGGGCGTGAATGCAGAAAACTCAACCATTCTAAAATTCTAAACCTTATCCCAAGCTTGACTACTGCATTCTAAACCCTCTAAACCATCATAGGCACAATTTAGCATCGCGCTCATCGAATAACGAGAAACCAATCTACCGCCTGGCATTTACCCGGCAAAAAGGCTAATTTTGGGCCCTCACAGAACAAAAACCATCCATGAAAAAACCACTTATCCTGGTCACCAATGACGACGGCATTACGGCTCCCGGCATACGCGCATTAGTAGAAGTAGCCAGCAAGTTAGGCGAAGTTGTCGTGGTGGCGCCCGATTCGCCCCAATCCGGCATGGGGCACGCCATAACCGTCAGCGCGCCAATCCGCCTGCACCCGGTGGAGGTGTTTGAGGGGATTACTGCCTACGAATGTTCCGGCACCCCGGCAGACTGTGTCAAACTAGGGCGGCATGTGGTGCTTAAAGGCCGGCGGCCGGACCTCTGCGTTTCCGGTATCAACCACGGCTCCAACGCCTCCATCAACATCATTTATTCCGGTACCATGTCGGCCGCCATGGAAGCTTCGCTGGAGGGCATCCCATCAATTGGTTTCTCTCTGCTGGACTATTCTCACAATGCAAGTTTCGCAGCTAGTAAGGCCTTTATCCGGCAGATCATGGAGTGGGTTTTGACCAATGGTATGGAAACAGGCAGCTTGCTGAACGTCAATATCCCCAACCTCCCGGCTGATGAAATTAAAGGCCTGAAAGTGTGCCGGCAGGCCGACGCCCGTTGGGTGGAGGAATTTACCGAGGCCGTCGACCCGCGCGGGCAAAAATATTACTGGCTCACCGGCCGATTCGTCAACGACGATAAGGGCGAGGACACGGATATTAGTGCTCTAGAAAAGGGCTTTATCTCCATTGTCCCCTCCATGCACGACCTGACGAATTACCGGGCCATGGGTGGGCTGAAAGGCTTAGAGGCATCCTGAGCGCATGTTTGGAGCGGGTTCGTCCTAAAAATCAAGGAGTTGTGGTTCCGGCCTTGCTTTTTGTTGCGCGTTTGGCGGGCCAATTAAGCACGCAAAAGCAAAACTCACTTCACAAGTGCTTGATTTTTTTTATAAAAAGAAGCTCCTAACATGGTACAAGGCCCTTTTCACTATTTTCATATAAAAACTCTAATTTTAAACCCGGTGCAGGCAGCACTAAAGCAGTTATGATAAAAAATATGCTGAATAAAAACTCTATCCCCATTGGCCTGGCTATCGGCCTGTTGCTGCCCCTGGCGGCCTTCGCATTGTTGTACCTTTTATTTCAGCAACTGGGCGCCGCGGGTGTAGCCAGTAGCGAAGGCTTCTCCCCTATGTTCCGGGAGCGCACCGCCGGCATCGTCGCCATCTGTCTGAACCTTATTCCACTCAACCAATTCATGAAACGGCGCGCCATCAACTCCATGCGGGGCATCGTAGTGGCCACCGTAATACTGGTGATCGTTTGGGTCGTGTATTTCGGAAGGTTTATTTTCTGAAAAATCCCAACCCATGAAATACTACATCATAGCCGGAGAAGCCTCCGGCGACCTGCACGGTTCCAACCTCATCCGCGGACTGAAGGCCGAAGACCCCGAAGCGGAATGCCGCATATGGGGTGGAGATCTTATGGAAGCCGCCGGTGGCCAGCTCAGGAAGCACTATCGCGACCTGGCGTTTATGGGATTTTGGGAAGTAGCCAAAAACATCCGTACTATTCTGGGCAATATCAAATACTGTAAGCAGGATATTCTGGATTTCCAACCCGACGCCCTCATCCTGATCGACTACCCCGGCTTCAACCTGCGCATCGCCAAATGGGCCAAAGCCCAGGGCATGAAAGTATTTTATTACATCTCTCCGCAACTTTGGGCCTGGCACAGCAGCCGAGTTCACGAAATCAAAAGCAGTGTAGACCGGATGTTTGTCATCCTGCCCTTCGAGCAGGATTTTTACAAAAAATATGACTACGAGGTCGACTTTGTCGGCCACCCCTTGATGGACGTGGTGGACCAGGGCGTAGCAGCTGAGGGCTTTCGTGAAAAAAACCGGCTGGACAGCCGTCCCATTATCGCATTACTGCCGGGGAGCCGTAAGCAGGAGATCGAGCGCACCCTGGAAGTAATGCTCGCAATAACACCCGATTTTCCGGAATACCAGTTTGTCATTGCGGGGGCGCCTTCACAGGAGGATGCCTTTTACCAGGCTATCATAAAAAAGTCCCGCCTGGGCGTTGAAGGCGTACAGCTCGTTTCCAACCAAACCTATGCCTTGCTAAGCCAGGCCGAAGCGGCGCTGGTCACTTCCGGCACCGCCACCCTCGAAACCGCCCTCTTTGGCGTTCCGCAAGTAGTGTGTTATAAGGGCAGCTTCTTATCATATATTATTGCCCGCCGCCTTGTCAATGTAGAATTCATTGCCCTGGCGAACCTCATTGCAGGGCGGGAAGTCGTCAAAGAACTGATTCAGCAGGATTTCAACGCAGCCAATCTTCGGAAAGAATTGGCGAAATTATTGGAGCCGGAGAACCGGCGCCGGATATCGGAAGGCTATGCCCTGATCCGGGAACGCCTGGGCTCGGCGGGCGCCTCACGGCGGGCCGCCAGCCTGATCGTACAGTATTTAATGGGCTCTTAACCCTGAAAATTAGTTACGGCCTATTGATCATAACAGCTATGCCCAGCCATATATATTGACAAAAATCACCCTTCCCACCAAGGAAAATCACTTATACCGGACAAGCCGGGCCGTTAATTTTATGCCCGAAGAGAATAAGAACTACTGATTAAGGCATAAATTTAGTCGCAAAACGACGCCAAATAAAAAACGAAAGGAAATGGTACCACAATTCTTAATTGATTTCAAAGACTTTATCAGCCAGCCCTGGCCCTGGTGGGTGGGTGGCCTCATGATCGCCCTGATCATGTTCGTTCTGCTCGTCTTCGGTAAGGAGTTCGGCATATCCGCCAACCTGCGCATCATGTGCGCAGCAGACGGGGCCGGTGATTTTTCTGAATTTTTTAAGTTTGACTGGCAATCTCAGGGCTGGAACCTGATGGTGGCTCTAGGCGCTATGTTTGGAGGTTATCTGGCTTCGCACTACTTCCTCAGCCCAGACGGTGATATTGCGCACGTATCTGCTGCTACGGTGGCCAGCCTGAAGGAACTGGGTTTCAATTACGAGCAAGGCCAGGTTCCATTAGTTCCGGAATTCTATACCTGGGAGAGCCTGTTCACCCTGCGCGGCCTGGTCATTATTGTCCTGGGCGGGTTTCTGGTTGGCTTTGGCGCCCGCTATGCCGGCGGCTGTACTTCCGGCCACGCCATCAGCGGCTTGTCGGCCCTTCAGTTGCCCTCCCTCATTGCCGTTATCGGTTTTTTCCTGGGCGGGTTATTTATGACCTACTTTATTTTTCCGATTCTTTTCTAGCCGCAAAAAATTGAATACGCCATGAAAATTTCAAAATATATCTTCATCGGGATCCTGTTTGGCATCACCCTGTACAAATCCGAAGCCGTATCCTGGTTTCGGATATACGAGATGTTCCACTTCCAGTCCTTCCACATGTACGGCATCATCTTTACGGCTGTGATTGCCGGAATGGGTATCGTGCAATTGATCAAGCGCACCCATATGAGGTCGACGGAAGGCCAGGAGATCGTTTTTCACCCTAAAGACCGAAGCGTTCCCCGCTATCTGATCGGAGGCTTCATTTTTGGTTTAGGCTGGGCGCTGGCCGGTGTTTGCCCGGGCCCCATGTTTATCTTATTGGGCAGTGGCTATACGGTGTTTATTGTATTCCTGGCCTCCGCCATGTTCGGCACCTTTGTTTACGGGCTCTTGCGGAGCAAATTGCCGCATTAAGCTGACAAAAATCATAATGCTCTGTGATCTAGAGCACACAAGGAGCAGGGGTAATGCCTGTATCTTTGGGAAAATCAATTACCTATCAAGTTAAAGCCTGTTTTATGAAACACCAAATCGTTATTATAGGAGCAGGAACAGCGGGCATAACCGTTGCCGCTCAATTGCTCCTTAAAGATAAGAGCCTCGATATTGCCATAATCGATCCCGCTTCCAAACACTATTATCAGCCTGCCTGGACTCTGGTAGGAGCCGGCACCTACAATTTTAAGGACACCGAACGCAATATGGGCGATCTCATCCCCAAAGGTGCAAAATGGATACAGGAGTATGTGGAAGAGGTGCTCCCTGATGAAAATGCGGTGGTTCTGAGAGATGGCACTACCATAAATTATGATTACCTGGTCGCCTGCCCAGGCATCCAAATTGACCTTGACGGAATTGAGGGGCTGGCTGAGACCCATGGCAAAAACGGAGTTTGCAGCAATTACACTGACCCGGAATACACCTGGAAAGTATTACAGGAATTCAAAGGTGGCAACGCCATTTTTACCCAACCCGCCACTCCAATAAAATGTGGAGGGGCGCCGCAAAAGATCATGTACCTCGCCGACGATTACTGGCGAAAAACTGGAGTCAGAAAAGATTCGGAAATTCTATTCATCACCCCGGGTTCTGTTATTTTCGGGGTGGAGCCCTTTGGGTCTACTCTAATGAAAGTTGTGGACAGAAAAGGCATCCAATTGCGGTTTTTCCATAAAATCACCAAAATCGATGGGGAAAACAAGCGGGTGTTTTTCGATATCGTACAGCCTTTTGAGAAAATTTCCCACCTTTGTTATAACTACAGCGACCTCGATGATAGCGAAATCGTCCAAGGCCACGCCAACCTGAAATTCGATATGCTACACCTGGCGCCGCCGCAGTCCGCTCCTGATTTTATCAAACGGTCCAAAATAGCCCATCAGGACGGGCCGTCCAAAGGTTGGATCAATGTCAACCCCTATTCACTGCAACACGTTGAATATCCCAATGTATTTTCCCTGGGAGACGCTGCCGACCTTCCAACCGCCAAAACCGGGGCGGCCGTCCGCAAACAGGCGCCGGTGGTAGTGGAAAACCTCTTGCACCTTATTAAAAATGAAACCACTATAAACGAAGGCTACCAGGGATATTCTTCCTGTCCGCTGGTAACGGGCTATGGGAAAATGCTGCTGGCAGAGTTCAACTACAAAGGAGAAAGAGACAGTGACCCGCTGATCAGCAAATTCGTCGACACCAGCAAGGAAAAGTGGTCCATGTGGATACTCAAAAAATACGGACTGCCTTTTATGTATTGGAATCTCATGCTAAAAGGCCGAGCCTGATCTGACTTTTAATGGAATAGTACTGCAGCCGCCTCGCCTGGTGCGAAGGCGGCTGCCTTGTTTTGCCTTCAATAGTAAGATTTTACCCGGAATCCCTACCTTAGCCCGGCAAAACGGACATTTTTCTCTCTATGGAACAACAGCCATTTGACGAATCTAAATTCCGGGAACTCATCGATTATTACGACCAGACCCGCTTTGACTACCATATTGCCTGGGTTGGCCGGGAGAACCAGGCTGTTCATTTTGGTTTCTACGATCACCAGGCCGGCCAACATGCCGAGGCCTTATCAAACACCAACCGGGTGCTCGCCGATTTGGCTGGAATTCAGCCCGGCCAACGAGTGCTCGATGCAGGCTGTGGGAAAGGCGGTAGTTGCCTGTGGCTGGCCCGGCATCGCCAAGCCTCCGTCGTAGGCATTAGCCCTGTCGCCAGCCAGGTGGCCGAAGCCCGGCAAAACGCCAGATCAGCAGGACTGGAACAGCAACTTTCCTTCCATCAGGCCGATTATTGTAATACTCCTTTTGAAAACGCCAGTTTCGATGTCATCTGGGCTTGTGAAAGCCTCTGCCATGCCTCCGACAAAGAGGCTTTCTTTCATGAAGCCTACCGCTTGTTACGACCCGGCGGCCGTTTGGTTGTTGCCGAATATACCCGCCCTGGCCGGCCCCTGCCAGGTATCGGTGAAACAGTTCTACTCAGTTGGTTGAACCGCTGGGCAATTCCGGATATCAACACCACTGACGAACACCTTCAACAGGCTCAAAAGGCCGGTTTCCAAAATATCGGGATATGGGATTATACCCGCTACACCTGGATTTCGCTGAAAAACCTTCACAAAATTGCCAGGCGCTGGTTGTGGGCCGACTATTTGCTATATGGCTTAGGCTTCCGCTCCCGAGTCCAGCACCACAATATCCTTGGTAGCATCCGGCAATTCCATGCCCTGGAGCATGGCCTGTGGTATTACGCCGTGATCACGGCGGGGAAACCCTAGGCCAGCAAGCATTGGAGCCTCGGGGTTTACCAGAAGGCGCCGGAGTTGGGATGCCGGAGGCGATCTGATGTATCGACAATCGCGAAGCCGGTAGACTGCCTTTTACTTGGGAAATTTCTTTTTAAATAGTATCATTGTCATACGGCCTAATTTGCCGGAGGCTATGCATAAATACAAAGCCCTGGTTATCAGTATTATTTTTGCCGTAACCGGTTGCGAACAGCCGGGAGCAGGCAGCAAGACACTCCCCCTGGCGAGCCTGAGCTTTCCTTTTCCGAACCCGATGAAGAATCCTTCGATTATGTGATCCGCCGCGATGGCAGGTTGATCGGAGGCCCCCGGATGCAGGAGGTGTATGAACCTGTCCCCCTCGATACTTTCGACCTGCCTTTTATAGATGGCGCCTTTGTGGATGCCTTGGAGCAAAACCTAAATTTACTGGAGCTGCAAACCAGAATAAAAAACCAGCAGGTAGGAAGCCTGAGGATCAATTCAGAAGACCTGAAGCGGGCCATCGAAATACTCAAGGCCTGGCAACAAACCAAACCGTTTGGCATTCAGAGCCAACTGGAAGCATACCAGATTTGGGGGAATGACCGCCGCGGCAACGTTCGCTTTACCGGATATTTCACCCCGGTGCTGGAGGTATCCAAAAAGCCAAAGGGGCGATTCCAGCACCCCATCTACAGCCGCCCGCTGGATTGGGAAGGAGATTTGCCTACCCGGGCCCAGATAGAAGGGGAAGGCGCCCTGAAGGGGCTGGGGCTGGAACTGGCCTATGCATCCAATAAAGTGGAAGTCTATTACATGCAGGTTCAAGGTTCGGGTTATGTAGAATACCCGGATGGCAGCCGGGAGCTATTTGCTTATAACGGGACCAATCGCCAACCTTATAGGAGTATCGAAAAGTTCATCCTCTCCCGGGAAGATATTGGCCCAAAAAACCTTTCCATCCGTGGCATTAGAAGATATCTGGAAGAAAATGAGCACCTGGCCGACACCGTATTGTTCTACAACCCTTCCTATACGTTCTTTACCCGAAAGCGGTCGACGCCCAAAGGAGCCGGCAATGTCCCACTAACAGATAATTTTTCAATCGCAGTCGACCGTCGGTATATTCCGCTGGGTAGTTGCCTGCTGGCGGCCTTCCCTGTTTTCGACCATCGAAGGCAAAGGGTGGTCGGCTATGATTACCGCTATTTTGTGGCACAGGACGTAGGAGGCGCTATCAAGGGGCCCGGCCATGTTGATGTCTATACCGGAACCGGAAGGCAAGCCGCCAGACAGGCCGGGCGCATCAATAACTACGGCCGGCTCTGGTTATTACTGCCCAAACAGCCCAAAGCCTATTTTATTTCCAGTGAATAACCCCAAAAAGCGTTTTTGGCACACATTTTGTATTATATTAATACATAAGCAACTGAAAAAAATAGCAGAAATGCCTTGAAGAAATTTCAAATGTTTATTTTTTTTATATATTTGCAATACTCATTCCCAAGACTAACTTCCCCCCAATCTATTAAGTGTTTTTTTTATTCCCATTCCATAATCAAACTAGTGTTTTATGCAACTCAAATCTACTAACTCACGCTGCCGTTACGGCCCCCGGACAAAACTTGACGCCCCTGGTGTCAAAGTTCATCCTCTATTCCGCTCTATTCCTGCGGAAAACCATTTACTGTTGTTAATGTAATAGGATCACAGCCTGAAGGTTGATGCCAATGCTTGCCACCTTAGCGGTTGTCGCCAACCGTTTTTGGAAGACAACAACTCTATACCTGTTGTTGGGCAATCTGTGCCACTTAGGCCTGTACAGCAGGCGTAAGTAAACAGTACAGCTTTGTTTTTTTTGGCAATCGCTCTACAGGCTAGCCTGGTACCCTGTTAGAAAAGGCAAATGCCTTAGCCTGCGCTATGGTATCCTGGCAGATTATTGCCTGGGCCGCGCCACATATTAATATGCAACTACATCAAAAATGCACAAATCAGGAATCTCATGGCACGCCAAACAAAGTCATCCAATAAAATAGAAAGCATCATTATTGCCGTTATTCTTTTGATCGGTATTATTGGAGCAATGAATCTGTTTTCCGGGTCTCAGAAAAAGTTATCCGACCCCGGCCATTCCCTAGAAGCCCCTCAACCCGTCTATCAGGTTTCTGCCTATAGCGTCGAATAAAGCATTAGAGCCTGTAAAAGAAGTTTTTGAACTGAGGGCTAGTTCAAATCTTTTACAGGCTCTAATCAGCAAAAAGAAAAGAGATTTTAAAAAAATTACACTTTTTTTACCCAGCACGAAATCAATTTGGCCTAACTTTTGTTTCAAAATTGCTTATTTTGATCCTGGGAGCGCTGTTTTACATCAACAGCAATGTTCACTCGGTCAAGGCGAGCCGTCCCGTTTTCCGGGCCATCAAACAAAAAACAACAGGGCCATGAACCATTTAAAAAGTTTGTTAGAACGCTCTGCCTTTGGGGTATGCAGCTATCTGGGCGAAAAAATCGGGGTAGCATCAGCAAGAGTGCGGATGTACTTTATTTACCTTTCCTTCGCGACGCTGGGATCCCCGGTCATTTTCTATCTTTTTGTTGCTTTTTGGCTCAATATTCGCAATTACATCAAACAGAAGCGCTCTCCAATGTGGAATTAGATCGGTTAGTGTTTCACTGCTTCATGGCCATGAAACAGTGTAGCCATGAAGCCCCGAAACAACTTATTGCTGAAAGATGTACTGGACAATATTCGCCCCCATGCGTAGCGCCTGCAGGCGCACCTCTTCGGGGTCGTTGTGCACATCCTGATCCTCCCATCCGTCTCCAAGGTCACACTCATAACTGTAAAAACAGATCAGCCTGCCTTCCCAGAATAACCCAAACCCCTGAGGAGCCTTCCCGTCGTGTTTGTGGATCTTGGGCAAGCCATTCTTAAAGTCGAATTTCTGATGGTATATCTCGTGCTCGAAAGGCAATTCCGTAAATTCCAGCTCCGGAAAAACTTTTTTCATAGCCAGGCGTATATACTGGTCCATCCCGTAATTGTCGTCGATATGCAAAAACCCGCCACCGATCAGATAATTGCGCAGATTTTCCGCCTCAGCATCAGAAAAGACCACATTGCCGTGGCCGGTCATATGTACGAAGGCATAGTTAAAAAGGTCGACACTACCCACCTCAACTTCGCTGTACTCCGTATCAAAATTAGTGCCCAGTTGCTGGTTGCAAAACCG
Source organism: Lewinellaceae bacterium (assembly GCA_020636215.1). Classification (GTDB taxonomy): domain Bacteria; phylum Bacteroidota; class Bacteroidia; order Chitinophagales; family Saprospiraceae; genus JACJYE01. The sequence goes on along the minus strand of JACJYG010000010.1, from coordinate 258,679 downwards.
GCTCAGGTTCGTCAGGGAAGTAGGGTTGGCGTACCAGTCTCCGCCCCCTTTATACTTTAGCAGGCCCATATGCAGGGAAGGAGGTTCAGAGGCGGCGGACAAAACCCAGAGCGACAGAAAAACAACCAAAAGCTGCTTCATCATTTTTTTATTCATTGATCAGGTTAACAATATGGCAGGCCGCCAGGCCGGCTGTTTCGGTACGCAGGCGGCTTGGGCCAAGGCTTACCGGAAGAAAGCCGGCTTCCTGGCTGGCGCTGGCTTCGGCCGGGCTAAAATCGCCCTCAGGGCCTATGAGGATACAAACGTTTTCCCCAGCCCGGTAGTTGTCTTTTAAATGTCCTATTACGCCTTCCCCTAAGTAAGCAATAAACTTACGCCCTTCCTGTGAAGCTTCCTGCCGGAGCAAAGCTGAAAGCGGGGCCAGCTCATTCAATCGGGGCAAAAATGCTTTGAGCGACTGCTTCATAGCCGCCAGCAAAACTTTCTCCAGGCGGTCGTGGCGCAACTGCCTTCGTTCAGAATGTTCACACAAAATAGGGGTGATTTCGTCCACCCCGATTTCGGTGGCTTTCTCCAGGAACCATTCCAGGCGGTCGATGTTTTTAGTCGGGGCAATGGCCAGGTGCAGGTAAAAAGGCCGGCGGCCAAAGCTGTATTGGGATTCCAACTGGCGGGCAATGCATTTCTTCTTGCCAGCTTCCACAATCTCCGCTTTGTAAAAGCCGCCCTGGCCATCCACAATGTGAATGATATCGCCTACTTTATGGCGCAACACTTGTATGCAGTGCCGGGCCTCCTCCTCCGGAAGCGCCAGCAAGCCTTTATGGATATCGGTGGTGTAGAACAGGTTCATAAGCCCGGATACAATCGTTTGAAAGATAGCGTTCATCTGTTTTGGAAGCAGGATAATATAATTTTTATCCAATTCCGATTACCTTTGCGCACGTTTGCACAACAATAGGAAAATTTATCCTGTTTTCTAAACTCGGATGAAACTGGTTTGCAAAATCCTTTACCCGAAAAAGCCACCTTTAACAAGGGGGCGGAATTTACACATAAACATTTCACACAATAGACACATTATAGCGGCTTATGAATTACGTGATCATGGCGGGGCAACTTATGTTGAGCCTTTCTATTCTGATTGTTCTGCACGAAATGGGACATTTCCTGCCAGCCCGGCTTTTTAACACCCGCGTTGAAAAATTCTACTTGTTCTTCGACCCCTGGTTTTCCCTTTTTAAATATAAAAAAGGAGAAACGGAGTACGGTATCGGATGGTTGCCTCTGGGGGGGTATGTCAAAATATCCGGCATGATCGACGAGAGCTTTGACACCGACCAGATGGACCAACCCCCTCAACCCTGGGAGTTCCGGTCAAAACCCGCCTGGCAACGGCTCGTTATTATGCTGGGTGGCGTCACGGTCAACTTTATTCTTGGATTCTTCATCTACGGCATGGTGCTCTGGGTTTGGGGCGAAGAATACCTTCCCAACGATAATATAAAATACGGTATCTACGTCGATTCCCTGGGCCAGGAAATGGGCCTGCGCGACGGCGACCATATTCTGGCCGTGGGCGGCAAGCCTTTTGTGAAATTCAACGACCGGGAAGTGGTCCGGGAGATCATCATCAACAATGCCGGAAGCATTGAACTGCAAAGGGATGGGGAAGAAAAAACTATTCCTATCGACCCCAAGTTTGTCGGCATCCTCTCCAGCCACGCGAACAAAGCCAAAGGATTGTTTGGCCCCCGGGTACCGTTCATAGCAGCCCAATTGGCCAAGGATTCGCCGGCGGAAAAGGCCGGTATCCAGCCCGATGACAAAATAATCGCCTTTAACGGCCAGCCCACTCCTTTTTTCAACGATTTCGCCCGGCTTGCCCAGCAAAACAAGAATGAGAAGGTAACCATTACCGCTGTGCGTCAGGAAAAAGACACCCTTCAGTTCGAGATGGTCAATACAAAGGAAGGCAAAGTGGGGATCTATCCCTACCGCCCCGAGGATATTCTAGGAACTCAACGCCAGGAATACACCCTGGCCGAGGCATTACCCGCCGGAGTTTCCAAAGGCATGGGCTTCCTAAACGACCAACTGAAAGCCTTCGGCCAAATGTTCCGCGGGCGGATCAAAGCCTCGGAAAGCCTCGGCGGTTTCGGCACCATCGGCTCCATGTTCGGCTATGAATGGGTATGGGAACGCTTCTGGTTTATGACGGCGATCCTGTCTCTTATCCTGGCCTTCATGAACCTGTTGCCCATCCCCGCCCTGGATGGCGGACACGTCATGTTCCTGCTCTATGAAGTCGTTACCGGCCGAAAGCCCAGCGATAAATTCATGGAATACGCCACCATGGTCGGCTTTATCATTGTGCTGGCCCTGGTCGTCTACGCCAATGGCCTGGATATTTTCCGAAGTTGGTTTAGTAAGTAGGCAGGGCGGAACTGGGGCTGTTTGTAGGTCTGTAGGTCGAAAGGTCTGTAGGTCAAGAGGCCTGAAGGGCACATTTAGGCTAACAATATGGACATAGAGCAATATAGCCAAAGCATTTACCGCCGGGAGTCCGGCTGGAACTTTTTCCTGTTTTCCGGAGTTTTCTCTGTGCAAATTATTTGGAACATACCGGAATTTTTATCTAGATTTGCATCCCGCAAAACGGGAAAAGCTAGTGAAAGCACTGGCTTCCGCAATATTTGCCGAAGTGGCGGAACTGGTAGACGCGCTGGACTCAAAATCCAGTGGTGGCAACATCGTGTGGGTTCGAGTCCCACCTTCGGTACATCCTTAGTAGTGGGACGAGAAGTTTATCCCGATTTACTAAACCTTAGGAGCGAAGCGACTTTAGGTTTAGTTAGTCGGGAAGTCCCACCTTCGGTACATCCTTAGTAGTGGGACGAGGAGCCTTCGCTAATGCTACGGCTCCCGGAGAAAGTTTATCCCGATTTACTAAACCTTAGGAGCGAAGCGACTTTAGGTTTAGTTAACCGGGAAGTCCCACCTTCGGTACGAAAATTAAGGGCGGAGAATTGTAAAAATAAAATTTACGATTATCTTTGCCCCACCCTGAAAAAACTGCTCATTTCATGCCGAAATGGCGGCCCGCCTCCGCGTAAAGCTTTGGCGGGTAAAAATTGGTAGGCCCCGATAAAGAAAAACTTTGGCTCAACGGAGTATCAAAAATTTTCCATGTCGCGGCAGGCGCGCACGAACTCTATTCCCTGAAACGTGCGCACTGAAACCCAATCATTTTCGGTATTTAACTGCTCATTTCATGCCGAAATGGCGGAATTGGTAGACGCGCACGTTTCAGGGGCGTGTGTCCTTACGGGCGTGGGGGTTCGACTCCCCCTTTCGGCACTCCAAAGCCCGGCGTTCATTGAGCGCCGGGCTTTTTTATTGGCCGGAATGTAGCTTTATTGGGTTTTAAATCCTAAATTAGTATAGAGAGAGGGGTAGATGAATTGCTTGTGAAAGCCAATATACAGCACGTCTGGAAGCGGCGAGAAGCCCCCATTTTCAGTTACCCTCCATCTGAAGGAATCAATTAACGCACTCATGCCCATTATTGGTAGAATCAAAGGCATCATCCTACGCATGTTTTTTGCCCCCCCCCTCCTCCTCATTTTCATGCAACGAATAACGAGAAAAACGGGTTGTTCAAAATAGACGATTCGGAGATGTTCAGGGGTGACTTGTCGAGCAAAGACCAGAAGAGTGTATCAAAGTGGGCAAAGCCCCGGAAAGACAAGCTAAAGGAGATGTGGGATACACAGGATATTCATGAAATAGACTAGAAAAGAATGAAATGAACAGCAGTATGGCTACCTACCCAACCATAAAGTATATAGAACCGCTTCCCGGTTACCGCCTCTTTGTCATATTCGACAATGGTGCGATCAAAGTCTATTCCATGAAAGAAAGGCTGGAAACCCCTGCTTTTCAGGCTCTGAAGGATGAGGCCTTGTTCTATCAGGCAAAAGTCAGCAGCGGCGGCTACGGCGTGATTTGGAGCGACGAGATCGACCTGAGCGAATACGAACTCTGGACGAATGGCGTGGAGGTTTCATCGGTGGATGAACTGGCAGTTAAGGCCGGCGCGTAAGTGATTGTCTATGGCGTGGACAAGGAGCTGTCTACGGACACTAATAATTTTATGAAAATCAGGAGGATGGTAAATTACTTCCACCGCAGGTAAATTACTCCTGGCGGCTTGTATCCGTGTTTATAAACCAATTCGCCGTAGTCGCTATCAAAGGTAATGATGGCCCGGCCCTCCTCAATAGCAAATGCCATGACCTCTTCATCGGTTACACTTGGCAACTCCAGGCCGATATGTTTGATGTCGTAGCCTTTGTCCTGAAGTATCCTAAAACTTTTCAGCGGGAAGTTTTCATTGGCCAAAAACTTCATGGGCTATGCTCTGTTCACTTTGGGGAAATACAGCATGCCGTCTTTCATACATTCGTAGGTATAGGAAAACACAGCCTGCAAATCGTCCTTCGTCAACCTTGGATAATTTTCCAGGATTTCCTGTTCCGTCCAGCCATTGGCGAGGCGCTCCAGGATAAATTCCACCGATATCCTGGCGCCCTTGATCACCGGCTTGCCAAGCAACACCTCATCATTAGAATGGATATGGTCTTTCCAGTTTATCATGCCTTAATGTGTTTTCTAAGGTGCACCGCAGCTTTTCATCCCGATGAGATCCAGTGGATCGAAATCGGGAAACAGTAAGCAGGACGAGGATGCTCACAGCCACCTCCAAAGCCCATTCCACAGGCCTGGCAAGGCGGAAACGGTTACAAGTCCGGATTGACTCCATCTGGCCCACCATAAAAGCAATAAGGGCACAAATGCTTGCGGTTTTTCTCGAGGAAAATTAGGAGAAAGGGCAGGCGGCCGGCGGTTTCCAGGTCGAAGCGGAAACGGTTGGTAGCATTAACTGCCCTACAGGGAGCGTCAGTACGGTGCCACTTCGACCACCGGCGTACGCGCACCTCGCCCTGATAAGTCCAGGTTTCAGTGGCCTCATCGATAGCAATCTGTGGATTACGCACCTCTGAACGCCAGCGAACATACGCAGCTGGCGGGAGCGGGCCACGCATATGAATATTGAGGGAGGTCGTGCCCAAGTCCGTAACATTCGGCCCCAACCTACGGTACAGTCTAACGACAATGCCGAAATCGCTAGTGTTGGCATGCTCAGATGGCAAAAAATCAAACCGCAGCTGCCCGGCTGCTAGCCTATCATCATCGATTAAGCTGAGGTTGTTTGTCCGGTCTTCGAGAATCCAGTGGATGCGCAGTGCGGGATCATCCTCCGATACTCCAGATGGGAGTTGCACCTGGTAGCGTAGAGCTTCGCCCATATATGTGCTTGGAACCGTCTTTGGGCCCAGCAGTATAATCGGGCTGGAGGCCGGCTGAGTAGAAATACCAATGTAAGTTTCATCAGTACTGATATCAAATCTTTCTAGGCCTATCCGTACACCTACACCGCCAGTTGGAGGGATCGTCCGCTGTATTCGGGCTGTCGGAGCTCCTGTCTTGGCCGCCTTGATCTTTCCACTAAAGCTCTGGGCGGCAGAACTCAATATCCCTTCAATATAGAGTGTTGCAATCCCTGCAGTTAAAATTACCCCAAGGATATCTAGCAGGATGACCCACCATGACCGGTCAACATCGGTGGTGACATCCTCGATTTTGAACTCGAGGGCCGGCCAAATGCGACTTTTGACCCATCTCGGTTTTGGTAAGTATTGGAAATACTTCCCAGGCCGAACGTGGAACATGCTGGGAACAAGCTTGAATGAAAAGTTCACTGTACCCCCTGTCTTGCTTACTGCCCCACTTACCAGGAAATGTCCGGCAGCAGGATTAACGGAGAACCTATCCAGGCTTGCATCCTGTTGTTCGACTTGTGTTAGAAGCTGTGTATGCAATTCGTCTAGCAAAAGCCCAGTGGCATTTGGGTTGACAACACCGGCCACGTCGTTGCTGAAAGCAAAGTCAGCCAGGGCATTCTCATTGCCAACTAATGTAAGGCCTTGACTACCGTAGTTCAGGCCAAGCAACAAGGCTCCGTCTCGTACGCGAGAACTAACCGATGTTGCTTTATCGGCAAGCGGGCCAAAAAAGCTCACATCAATAGAAGGTAGATTGATCGCCCCGATTAAGATTGCAAATTGGATGGCCTGTTGTAAACGCGCCTTGAATTGTTCACCTACTACAATGGAAACGACATTATCCGGAGTGTCAGTGGATATTACAGCGGCAGTCCACCGGCGTACCACGACATTGGCGCCCACAGGATCAAGCTGCAAACTAGACCCAGGGCGAAATGCGGGGCTGATGGCCACTTCCAACTCGCCAACTATTTGGACAATGTGTTCACCTTCGTCGAGAACAACATTCAGCGAACCCCAAGTTCCCAAAGCCAGAACAAGCAAGTTTGTTGAACCTTCACAGTGGATCTCAGGCTGGTCGAGAAATAGATTGGTGGCAATGGTGGGCGGGCCACCCGGTAAATTCGCTACCAGCATCTTGGGGAAGCTCCCATTCGCATAAGCAGCAAGCATCGCGACTTTAAGCGTTTGCTCGCGAACAGTTACCGCAGCGGCAAAACCAGCGTGATTTGGCATGTTGTTTATGTAGGTAAAAAAAAAGTAGCGTCAAAGATTCCTGGTGCACCAGTGAACATCCGATAGACACCTGCTACATTGCAAGATCTTCTTAGCTCTTTCGCGCGTTCATTCGAGACGCGACACCTTCGACGCTACGTTTAACAATGTAATCAATGTTGGCTTAAAATGCAATTATTAGTTTTCCGGCAAGCCAGATGCTGGAAAAATTATTTGGATTTTGGTAAGGGCAGGTAATATGATTGGAAACATTCAGCCGGTTTGGCAAATTCCCCACGCCAAATTCGATATATATAAACGAATCAGCCAGACACTCTGAACCGGTAGCGCCGGCCCGGCGTAAGCCTTCGACGAAGGGCATCTTGCCCATGTAGCCAGGAGCACAGCCTTAGCCGAAAACAAGGGCATGAAAAAATCACAAGCAACCCCGAGGCAACCCCGGCTGGATGCAAGAGCTTGGGTGCGCTTGCTGGCTAATACGCCTGCTACCAGCCAGGCGCCTCAGCTTGTCACCCGTCCTCTTTTCTCGGCCGGGTAAACCGTTCGTTTTTTTGAGACAGATTTGATTGCCTGCCGTGTTTAATGACTTAGAAGTTATGTACACCCAAGTTATTTTAGAAACCGGACACGCTTTAGAATTAAATCACAAATCTGTTCGATTGTCCTGTATCGTATGTCGATATAGACTAAACTTTGAGGCAAACCTGGTACAGCAGTATCATCCAACCTGAGAGGAAGTATGTAGTCAAGGTTATCCCTAACAGCACGACCTGCTGCTGCTTCCTTTTCAACGGTTGGCCAAAGTTTCCGCGCGTAATCAGCGGAGATTATCATTAGACAGAATCTTGCCCGATTTCGATACACATCGGTAAGGTGTTTGTGTAATTCCTTTCCCCACCATTCAGGCTGCATATACTCATCAAAACATACGACAAGCCCTTCTGAAAGGAGGCCCCTTGTAATTGGATAAACCACTTCCCTGTCTTCGCTTGCGTAAGAAATTGTAATATCGAAGTCAATTTCCGATAAGTCTCGCTCGCCAATGGCATTCCGTTTCAGTACGGCAATTGTATCGAAAAAGCTCTGCTCTTTGAGATGGGGAAGTAATTTATCGAAAACAAAAATGCTATCGGAATGTACTACCTTATTGTTACCAAGGCAATTCTCAATTCTATCGAGCGCATGGAACAGGTCATACCATTTGTTTCTAATGATGAAATCATTCATCTCCGATAGATTATACCCCATCAACTTTAAGACTGCCATTGCAGCAAGAAACTCCACGGTGCCTCTGGTGCTGATAAAATTCCTAGAGCGATAGTCAACCAGACCTTGAGCTTCATGGCCATTTAAATAACCTCGGGTAAGTAAGTAGTAGAAATCAAATGCAGAGCAAATGGCTTCATCAATAGCCACAATATCACGAGAATAATCATCGCGGACTTCTGGGTATACTACCCGCCGCTCATCAAGAAACTTTTTGGTGAGCCGGTTGAATTCTTCTGCCGGAGTTTCCTCAAACCAAGGGTTAAACCTCCGGTTTATAAGCGACAAGGCATGAAGAATGCTTTCCTCTGCTGGCCCGCTGTGATACATTCCGGGATAAAGAGAAATAACCCATCCATCATCCGTATGTTCCCATCTAATATCTGATCCAAGGAACGGTTGTATTCGAATATCGTGAATTTTCATCCCATGGCCAGAGATGAAACGATCGATATTGGGGTTGTACAATAACTTTATTGACCAATTGCGCTGCATTGCCAAAAATTTCCCTATTCTACAAATTTTCCAGGAATTTCCCCTGTTCAAAACAACCTTACCCATGCTCCTCCGACACCTCGCCCCCATCATCGCCCTTCAAGCCAAAACCGTCCACCTTTCCCTATTCCGCAACCTATTCAGCTCCAAGCCCGCCAAGCAGCCTGCTGCCGGCGCCTCGATTCCGGCGCCCTGCTGCATAAAGCCGAGGAGCAAAAAGCAAACAACTGCACCACCCAGGCACTGGAATTCCTGCCAGAAGAAGCCCGGGCCTATAGTTGTATCTGATTGCGATTCCTACCCCAAGTTGAAAAGTAAAAGGGGAATCAAGGTGCAAAAAATAATAGCGGCAATTAACCATATCAGAAAAACAAGCCAGGCATTCGATTTATAGGACTGAATCCTGCCATCTTTAACCTTCATTAAACCACCATCATTTAACTTGTATTCACCATCTGGTAAAGGGGTTGATTTGTCAATCATTGTGACTTGCGTGCCAGTAGAAAAATCAACAGTCGTTCGCCCCTCCTCTGACCAGAAAACCACCTTTTTTCTACTGCCTGCTAACTCCCCGATGTAGTGATAGCGCCTCTTTTGGGGAAATTCTGAATGATCCCCAGCAACCTTGCTTTCAAGATACCTACTAATATTCAGGTCTGCCACAATCTGGCTATTCCCCAACGCAAACAACTCCTCCGTCCCATCCTTGCGCAGTACCATCACCGCCTTATCCAGGAAGCCCTGGTTATACAGCCGCTTGCTGCCCTGATACTCAATGAGCAGCGACTGGACCACAGGCAAATATTCCCAGCGGCCGGTGGCGACATCGCCGTGGCGAGAGACCAGCAGCTCATTGTTGCGGCGGAAGATGTAGGTGACTTTGGCGCCGGCCTCGTCCAGGAAAGCCCAGGGGATCTCGACGAAGTTGGCTTCGTCGTTCAGCTGCTTGCTGTACTGCTGGATGCGGGGGAGGATGGTGGAGATGTAGTCTCGCATGGTGTCGAAGGCTTTCGGTTCTCTGTGGTACGTTTCTTTTAATTTGATTGTTTCATTACGGCGCTGCTAATGAACAGCTAAAACCCGTCACTTTCCATCTCATACCCAAAACTCTATTTCTCTTAATTTCTTATGGTCCAATTCCCCTACCCCAATTCTGCGGATGACTGCACGCCTGTTCAAAATCTCCATAAAAGTCTTCCGAAACCAGAATGAGCCTCTTATTGCCACGCTGATGGCCAAATCCCAGGTGCCCTTCCGGAAAATTGCCCAATTCCGCCCGTTGGATCAGTTCCAGGTTGTTCTTTGGCATTACCACATGCAACAAACCACAGCGGAGATTGGAGTACAGGTCATAAGGGTTGCCTTTGTCATTGAAGGCATGATATTCTGTGGGGAATAGTTCCTGGATGGCTGCCCTAAAACGCTTACCGCTGCTTCCTTTATGATGGATGGGCAATTCATCCAGGCAGGCACCCAGCAGCTCGATGCCTTGGGCGATCAAACTGAAAGCGTGGTAATGGCCGCCGGAGAGGACAATGTCGCCGATGCCGGAGATGAGGGTGGCTTGGAGGAATTGGGTTATGGTCATTTTCACTACGTATCCTTTGTCTTCAAAATCGGAAGGTCTTCTCCTTTTACACCGTACATCTTGATGTTTACGATTCCCATCTTATAGGCAAAATTGATGTCCTCCCCGGCTCCAATGGCTTTGTAAAAACCCAGGGAAAAAGCAATACTTGCCTCGTCTAATATGGCGCTTTTCATACCTATCGCATAGGGAATGTGCTTCGCGATGGCTTCAGCCTGTTGCTGAGAATAACAGGCATTTAGGACAACGCAATTGATATCATCTTTAAAAAGCTCAAAAAGAGATTCTAAGGCGTGTGCTTCCACGAGATGAGGTTTTCCTTCATGATTTTCCAATATGATGCCCTCGGTAACTCCATGTCCTGAAAAATGGATGATATTTGGCCGGACATCCAATAAAACTTGCGTAAGAGAGTCAACTCTTGTGGCCATCCTTTGCTCTAATTCAAAGAGATCCCGGAATTTTGAGCTCTCTTTTAAATTTGAGGAAATGATATCATATTCGCTTCCTATCCTTAGATAATTCCTGGCATCAGGATTAGCACCCAGGAACAGCACTTTGATTTTCCGCATCTTGTCTTTAATAATCTCTTCTCTTTGAAAAGTTTTTAGCAGTAATGTAGCCCGGACTCTTGCCAAAATTTCCGTCTTGTCAATGGGTTTGCGGATATAATCCACAGCTCCGGCATTCAATGCCTTGTCCAGCATATCTGACGAAGTGAACTGAGTTGCCATTATGATTGGAATACGGGCAGTATCCACGTTCTTCTTCAGTTCACTGATTATTTGAATGCCATCCAATGCTGAACCTTTTAGTTCCCAATCGCTGATGATAAGGTCTGGGTGTTCTGAGCGAGCGATAGAACAAGCTTCCTCACCATCGTGGGTTACCAGGAGGGCATACCTTTCATGCGCCGATTTCAGGTAAGTCACTAAGCGGTGAAGATGGTGAATATTATCTTCTATGATCAGTATCTTTTTATCCACTTCTTTATAATTGAGATAAAGCTTTAAAACGGGCCTGGTTCCGAGTATAAAGTGCTTCCAGTATAATCTTTTTCCATTCGTATGCTTCCTTTGAATTCGCCTTCCTGGAGATTTGTTCAATTAATTGTTCAATCCTGGTAAATTGATGAAATCCAATTTTTGCCAGTTCTTCAGCCTCTGCTTTAAATTCCTTAGATATTTTCCGAATAAACCCATCGACCCCATAATCAACTTGATTTTCATCCTCTCCAATATCAACTGCCCATTCCAACTCCGATTTTTCTAAAAAGAATGAGATTGTTGTACCCTCACCAACAGAAGACTGGATGCCTATTTCTTGATCATGTAATTCAACAATCTTTTTGCAAAATGAAAAACCTATTCCAGTAGGTTCAATTTCTTTATAAAGGTCGGACGAGTTGCTTTTTAACGGTTCATCATTTAAAAGGCTGGATACAATTTGTTTATCCATACCCAATCCATTATCCACAATATTTACTCGGACCCATTGTCCCTCATCTATAGCTTGAATAGCAATTTTACCTTCAATGAAAGAGAAGTCCCTTGCCATTCGTTGATCAATTGCCTTTTCTGCATTTGAAATAAGGTTAACAAAAACACGGACAATATTGGTATAGTCAAATTTCGCATAGAGGCCTTGTGACACCTCATTGGAATAAACGATATTCCCTCTTAACCTTACAGCATTCAGTTGGTTGATCGCATCACGAACAGCCTCAGACAGCTTATGATCCAAAGCCTCCAATAAGAATTCTTGTTGTTTACTCCGTTCAATTGTTAAAACAGTCTCTGAAAGGGTGATCAGATAATTAGATATCTCATTGATTGAAATTAAGTTACTATAAGCCACAGTACTATCCAAAGAGGCTTCCCTTGTAGCTTGCCTGCATAATTCTTTAATGCTGGAAACCGGAAACCTGAGGTCATGGTATATGCCTTTTAGCAAAGAGTTTTTATAATTATCCAGTTCTAACAATTGCATATGTTGAGATTCGATCTGTCGTTTTTGCCTTAAAAGCTTGTTTCGGGATCTTCGGCTAACTAAGAAAAGTACCAGGAGCAACAGGGCAAACAAAGTACCAAAGCCAGACAGGATGATGAGCTGTTTCTGGCGGTTGGTTGCCTGTTCGGCTTCCAGTGTAGCCTTTGCAAGCTCTGCCTCTTTAGCGAACAGGACGTTTTCATTCTCTAGCACTTTCCGGTCGAGCTGTTTAACCCGCTGAGACTGGACTTGAGCGACCTCTTCAGCACGTTGTTTAGCTTCAGAGACAGTCGCCAGTAGTTCCTCCTTTTCGGAGATCTTTTCTTCCATTTTTTGCTTTTCCTGTACGAGTTGCTGCATTTCCTGTTGCAGGAAGTCACGGTTAGCGGCTAATGCATTCCGTTTTTCCGTGAGCTCAGCGATTTCGATCTTGAGTTGTGCCTGATCCGACAACAGCTTACGGTATTCCTTTTCGAGTGGGTCTATTATTTGAGCACCTAAGCTAATCGAAACTATAGATAATAAGAGAGTAATTAATAACCTGTATTTCCTCATTTCTCTATTGCTTAAAATATTCCGTAAATGAGCATTATAGCCAATTTCCCATGGGAGACTGGAAATACAACAAGATTTGTCTGTCTGTGTCCCGTTCAGACAGAATTCCGCACCCCCACCCGCACCACCTGCTCCCCCTTCTCCTCCAAATCCCGTATCCCCGCCTCCAAGCGCGCACACCACCCCAGCAAACGCTCCACCCGCTCCACTATGCGCCGCTGCTCGGCTAGGGGGGGAAGAGGGATGGGCATCCTTTTTATAATATCCCTAGATACATTCTTCATTGACATACTTGTACCTGTAGCTTTTTCAGCAAAAAACTCCCGCCCAAGTACTCCATTGTTCACGATTTTGATGAACTCTTTGGAAATTTCCTCTGAGAAAGAAACCCGAAGAATTTTATCGCTCATCATGAGCATTTGAACATCTTGATGGACTATTACGCTCTTTGCGACCAACTCCTCAGTATTTGCTCTGCTCATAAGGTAATCTCCCTTTTTTACCTCGATTTCTTTTTTGGGAGACATATTCTCTGGAAGTCTTTTGTTCTCCTCCGGTTTGAAAACATCCCAAGAAACTGCGCTAACTTTCAAGACCCCCCATTCTCCTACCTTAGCAGGGAAGGAATAACATTTGGGGCTCCACCCAGAAGAAATATCTACTACAACCTCCCCCAACCTACACCACACCCACCCCTCCGGAACCTCAAACGGAACCTCTTCCTCCTTCACCGGCGGCAGCGCCGGCTGCTTCCGGATCCTCCCCTCCTTCACCAGCCGCGCCTTCTCTTTCCTGATCCGCTCCAGCAATACCGAAGCCGGCTCATCACCAGGGTCCTGCTTTACCAACAAGCCCTTCACCGCCAACTGCAGGATCGTCTGCCGCAGCGCCTGTACGTCCTCCACCCGGCGGATGGCCAGGGCAAACTGATGGTCCAAGGGCCCCCAGGCCTGCCCCGCCGCTGCCGGGCCCGGCGCCTGCTCCAACCGGTGCAGCAGGGCCGCCCGCAACCGCTGCCGGACGCGCTCCGCCTGCTCCGCCCCTTCGGCTAAAGCGTCGATCTGACGGAAAAGATGGGTGACTTTTTGGACGATGCGGTGTTGTTCTTCCGTTGGGGGTAAGGGAACTAAATAGCTTTTTACGGTACTGGTATTCAATTCCAACTGTTTTGTTGTACCAGTGGCTTTATCATTAATCTCCTCCTGAACAAAAGGACTCGCAAACCAATAAAACAAGTATTCCGGCAAAATTTTTTCCTTAAAAGGTCGAATTACTGTCACATGAGAATCTGCAACAGTCTTCTCAAAGGGATTATACTTTTCATAAAAAACTATAATCCTTCCTAATGTTCCATGTCCTGTGGAATTCCAGAGTAAATCGCCCGTTTCTAAAAATCTTTCAGGCCCATATTGGGGTAAAACCAGAGGGTTAAGGAATCTTGCCCGATCAATTTGAAAGCCATCCCATTGGACACATTTCTGAGATATTATTGGGATTTTGGAATCCTCAATATATGTTGGAGATTTTCCTCTTTGGATATATTTGCACAGATCAATTAACCTACACCATTCCCATGACTGCGGTAAATTGAAATAAATTTCATCGTAATCTATTGAGGGCTGGGGTTTTTCTTTTACAATGATTTTCTCCGAGATCAAAGCTGCCTTCTTTTGCTTAATACTATTCAAAATTGAAGATGCATTGCCCCAATCGGAATTTTGCGGAAGTAATCTTCCTGTTACGGCTAAATTGAGAACCAATTCTTTGAGCTTCCTTATTTGTTCAGGAGCTTTAGAGATTACTTCGAAATCATTAGATATTATCTCCATGAACAGTTGATATAAACGATTGAGTTAATTCATTCTTCAGCGCCTCCCGCATCTCCGCCACCTTCGCCTCCAGTTCCCGGTATTCCCGCAGCAGTTCCTCCGGGTCGCCCAGGTCCTCCTCCTCGCTGTGGGGGTTCTTGATGTCCAGGTTATAATTCCGCTTTTGGATCTCTTCGATGCTAACCTTCCAGGCATGCCGGTTCTCCTTGCGCTTGTCCCACCATTGCTTCTCCGGCTCGAACTCCTCGATGCGGATGGGCTTGCCCTTGGAGTAGGATTTGTAACCCGGCGGGTAAGGGTGCTCGTAGTACCAAACCTCCCGGGTCGGTTCCCCCTTGGTGAAGAACAGCAGGTTGGTGTTGATGCTGGTATAGGGCGCGAAAACGCCCTTGGGTAGGCGCACGATGGTGTGCAGGTTGCATTCGGTGAGCAGCTTTTCCTTCAGCCGGGTTTTCATGCCCTCCCCGAACAGAGAGCCGTCGGGCAGCACGATGCCGGCCCGGCCGCCATCCTTCAGCAAGTGGATAAACAACCAGAGGAAGAGGTCGGCTGTTTCGCGGGTTTGGAAATCGGATGGTAAATTGCGCTCTATCCCATCTTCCTCCATACCGCCAAAAGGCGGGTTGGCCACGATGACATCCACCCGGTGGGCGTCCGTCCACTTCTTGTAGGATTCCATCAGCAGGTTGTCGTGGGCGATCTTAGGCACATCGATGCCGTGCAGCATCAGGTTGGTGACGGCCAGCATGTGCGGCAGGGGCTTTTTCTCTACCCCCCGCACGGTATTTTGCAATTGCTCCCGCACCTCCAGCGAATCAAAATCCACATTCCGTCGGATATGCTCGATAGCGTCCACCAGGAAGCCGGCGGTGCCGCAGGCTGGGTCCAGCACCTGCTCGCCCAGTTGGGGGTTGGTTCGCTCCACGATGAACTGGGTCACCGCCCGGGGCGTGTAGAACTCTCCGGCATTGCCGGCGCTCTGCAAGTCCTTCAGGATCTTCTCGTAGATATCGTTCATCTGGTGCCGGTCCTCCCGGGTGTCCATCTGAATGCCCTTCTCGATCTCATTGATGACCGCCCGCAGCAGGGTGCCGGATTTCATGTAGTTGTAGGTATCCTCGAAGACGCTGCGCACCAGCCTCGATTTTTCATCGCCCCGCAGTTCCTTCAGCCGGGGGAAGAGCTCGTTGTTGACAAAATTCATCAGCTCGTCTCCGGTGATGCCTTCGTCATCGGTGGCCCAGTTGCGCCACCGCAGTTCCTCCGGTATGGGAGAATGATATTCCTCTTCCTCGTCCATCAGCAGCTCCAGTTCTTCCTCCTTGCCGTCGAAGATTTTCAGGAAGAGCAGCCAGGTGAGCTGGGAGATGCGCTGGGCATCCCCATCCACGCCGGCGTCTTTGCGCATGATGTTCTGGATGGTCTTAATGCTGGTGCTTAGGGACATATCAACGGGTTAATTTCCTAAATAGTTAGGCTTGCTATTGGAAGCAGGCCTTTGTTTAATAAATCTTCGCGAACCTTAGCCGTATGTTCATTCCAGAATTTACGGTTAATGTTAAAACTAGTACCCATGTGCGGTACACCAATGACAACCCTGTCCGGTAATTGAAAATACCGGACGATCGCTATTTTCCGTGGCCCCACAGCATATTTATTCAATATCTGGACTGATCCATTTCTAATCCCAAATAAGGACTTTAAAGTGTGAAAAGCGGTATGGCCCTGGGCAATTATTACAGATGGGCTTAGCGCCTGTATTTCTTCCAAAAGATACCGTTCGGCAGCTACAGCCCTGATCTTATTCCAGCGGGACACTTTTTGTTTTATGGTATCAGCCGATCCAATATTGAACGGAGCAAAATGGCAGATATCTGCAATGTAACAATCCAGCAAAGCTTCAGCTTTATTTTGAGGGTCATCATAGATCAGCTCTGAAACCCTTTTCCATAAGGGGTGGCCTGTCAGATACAATTCTTGAGCCCTTTCTGAATCCTCCATGCCTTTTTTACTGAAAAAATCGTAAACCACCTGTACCAGTTGTGGATGAACAATATGTGGCTCCACTCCGATGATCATATACTTCTTCCCATTACCCGGGCTTATTCCCCCCAACCATCCGGAAAAGTCTACCCCCCAGCCTCTTTCTTTAAAATGGGTGTGCTCTTCAGAAGTTAATAAGCCTTTTTCGATAAACCGGCCCATTTGGGCAGCAGCAAAGGATTTTAGCTGTTGATGATCGGTATTGGGGATTGTTAACCGGCCGTTTTCTACCATCGAATCCAATATCTCTTGGCCATACTTTTCAGAGAGTGCTTTTTCTAAGGGTGCCATTTGGTTTTGAATTTTATTGTTTATTGAAAAAGGCTATGATGCAGTAAAAGCATATAGTTCATTTTCCAACTCCTGGATGGCCTCAAGATAGGCTTTTTTGCTTCCAAAGAGTTGGACCAGTTGCTTGGGCGTGCCCATTTTCCGGAAAGGGTCCAGTGTCAATATTTTGATGGTCTCAATTTCTTCGATGCCCTGGTCCGCATACTTATCCAGGATACCTTCCAGGATATTGCGGGCCTGTTCGCCGTACTTGGTAAAGTAATTCCGCTTTTTGACCTTATTGGCCCGCTCCCGGCGGGCCAGTGGCGGCTGGTCGAAAGCCACGTGGCAGATCAGGTCAAAAATATCCAGCTCCATATCCACCACCGATTGCAACTCGTGCAACAACAGCCCTTGTTCTTCCAGCTCCAGAATGAGCTCTTTCTTGCGCTTCTTGGCGTTCCAGGTATTCAGGAATTCATGCAGCGACTGGAACTCCTGCCGAAGCCCCTTGCGGGTATAATCCCGCAGCGATTCCGTAATCAGCTTACCATCGGCATTGAGGTATTGTACCCGCTCCCGCAGGATGGTGACCTCTACGCCATCCACCCGCGTTTTTCGGTAGCCCACTTCCGGTTCCTCTGCTCCTGGCGGTTCCCAAACCACTCCTTCCTCCGAGGAGTAAGCCAGTTGCTCCTCCAGTTCCTCAGACGGCGCTACCTCCTCCTCCGGCGCCGGCTCATAAACCAAAAGCGGTTTCCCATCAAAAGCCGGGTCGGCAAACAGCTTGGTCACATTCCGGCAATCCATGATGGTGAAGTAGCTCTTCCCAAATTCCTCATTGATCCTTGTGCCCCGCCCGATGATCTGCTTAAACTCCGTCATCGATTCAATGGGGGCGTCCAGGACAATGAGTTTACAGGTCTGCGCGTCCACGCCCGTGGTCAGCAACTTGGAGGTAGTGGCGATAACAGGGTATTTGGAAGCCGGGTCGATGAAATTATCCAGCTGCTTTTTGCCCTCCGGGTTGTCGCCGGTAATGCGCATAATGTATTTGGCGTTCTCGGCGTAGAGGCCGGCATTCTCATTCGCCAGAGCGATGCGCATGCGTTCCGCGTGGTCGATATCCACGCAAAAGACGATCGTTTTGCTAAAACGCCCCGTCTTTTTGAGGAAATCCGACACCCGTTTCGCCACCAGCCGAGTCCGGTTGTCGATGACCAGGGTGCGGTCAAAATCTTTGGAGTTATACTCCCGGTCCGGAACGATATTCCCTTCGATATCCAGCTGCCCCCCTTCCGGCCTCCAGCCCAAGACGTCGCGGTCAATGTCGATGCGGATGACCTTATAAGGCGCCAGGAAGCCGTCCTGAATGCCCTGCTTGAGCGTATAGGAATAAACCGGCTCCCCGAAGTAGTGAATATTGGACACCGTGTTGGTCTCCTTGGGTGTAGCCGTCAGGCCAACATGCGTAGCCTCATCGAAGTAATCCAGTATTTGCCGCCAGTTGGATTCGGATGAAGCGCTACCCCGGTGGCACTCGTCGATCACCACCAGGTCGAAGAAATCTTTAGAAAACTCTTTGTAGATGTTGTCCACCTCACTCTGCCCGGTCAGCCCCTGGTACAGCGCCAGGTAGATTTCAAATTGTTTCTCCACCTTATGCTGCCGCACGATGGCCATCTTATCCCCGAAATACCGGAAATCCCCCGTTTTGGCCTGGTCCAGCAAGATATTACGGTCCGCCAGAAAGAGTATCCGTTTCTTGACACCTGCCTTCCACAGTTTCCAGATGATCTGAAAAGCCGTGAGTGTTTTGCCCGTGCCTGTCGCCATTACCAGCAATATCCGGTTCTGCCCCTTCGCCACCGCCTCCACCGTCCGGTTGATGGCCACGATCTGGTAATAGCGCGGCTGCTTCCCATCCGCGTACTCATAGAACTCATGGGTAACGATCCTTTCAACCTCCGCACTGTCGATGCCCTTGTAGCGTTTATACCGCTGCCATAATTCCTCCGGCGAAGGAAAAGCATCGAGCGCCACCTCCCTTTCAATGCTTCCGAAGCTAAGCGTTTTGTCGTGCTCCTGAAAAGCATCGCCATTGGAGCTATAGGCAAAGGGTAGGTCCAGCATCTCCGCATATTCCAGCGCCTGCTGCATGCCGGCGCTCACCGCCAGTGTATTTTTCTTTGCCTCCACCACCGCAATAGGAAGGTTATTGACCACCAGGATATAATCCGCTCGCTTGGGCGTCCCCCGCTTATACAATTGCCCTCTGACGTGCACCCGCCCTTTGGTGAGCTGGTTGAGCGCCGCTTCCCGAAACACCTGGGCATGGATATCCCAGCCTGCTTCTTGCAAGGCCGGGGTGATGTACTTCATGCAGATGTCGGTTTCGGAGAGTTGGCGCTTCATGCTGTCATGTTGGAAGTTGGTTTTACTGGCAATGGGGGTCTACCTGCCTGGGTTGCTTAGGAAGGGCAAGCTTAGGGCTGTCCTTCGGGCATAACGCTCTCTAGGCTGCATTTTACGAAAAAACTAACAATTAGGTTACAGGGAACGGGATTTTTATTTCGGAGTTACGAAACCGGATTAGAGCTTAAAGGCAGCTAATTGCCAGGAACCAGCCTCAATTTGCCAGCTTCTCACACCCCATCCAGTGTGCCAACTCCACTTGCCAGATGCTGCCGGTTGCCTTGCTGGGCAATGGTGCGGATAACGGCAGGACGAGCTGCTGGCGGTAAAGAGCGGGATGGACATACAAGGTAAAAGCGATGAACAATAGTCAAGCAGCGTTAAAAGAATAATCCATCTACGAATCCTTTTCATAAATATGATTCCCTTTTAAACGAACTAAACACCACCTGCCCTACATACACCCCCAGCAACAGCTCGACCAGCGCCAGCAGGCTTGTCATATAGTCGAACTGCCCCAGGACGCCCCTTCCCCGCAGGTCAATGACGTAAAAAAGAGCAAATCCGTATAGCAACAGTATGCCATAAGTGGTAAACTGAAAATTCCGGCTCACCCTGGCCTACAGGGCTATGGTGGCGTATTGGTGGACATACCGCTCCCGGATGCTGTTGCGCACCATCACCGTAGGCCAGGGGCTACTCCACAAACTCCCGCTCCCCTTACCCAGGTTTCCCCCACTTTTCCCTACCTTCGCAGCGTTTTAGAAAAAAACCAAAAAAAAACTCCCACCACCTGAACCTTATTTATACTTTTTTGTATAAATTCCGGAGTCAAAGTTGAATTAGTCTAAATAAAGAACAGCCATAAAAAATATAGCAGATGAGCGAATCCATGCAGACGCTTGAGGAGCATACCAGAAGCGATTATAAATACGGCTTCACTAGTGATATCGAGTCCGAAACCATTGCCAAAGGGCTGAATGAGGATGTGGTGCGCCTCATCTCCAGGAAGAAAAACGAGCCGGAATGGCTGACCGAATGGCGCCTGAAAGCTTTCGAGCACTGGAAAACAATGACAGAGCCAAAATGGCCGAACGTCCACTACCCTCCCATTGATTACCAGGAGATCATCTACTACTCGGCGCCCAAGAAAAAAGAACAGCTCGCGAGCCTCGATGAGGTGGACCCCGACCTGCTGGAAACCTTCAACAAACTGGGCATCCCCCTCGAAGAGCAGAAGCTACTGGCTGGTGTGGCGGTGGATGCGGTCCTCGACAGCGTTTCGGTCAAAACGACTTACAAGGAGAAACTGGCCGAACTGGGTATCATTTTCGGTTCGTTCAGCGATGCCGTTCAGCATCATCCCGAGCTGATCAAAAAATACCTGGGCTCTGTAGTGCCGGCGACCGACAACTATTTCGCCGCGCTCAACTCGGCTGTCTTTAGCGACGGTTCTTTTGTATACATCCCCAAAGGCGTCCGCTGCCCCATGGAATTGTCAACTTACTTCCGGATCAATGAACGCAATACCGGGCAGTTTGAACGCACCCTTATCGTGGCGGAAGAAGGCAGTTCGGTGAGCTATCTGGAAGGCTGTACGGCTCCGATGCGCGACGAGAATCAGTTGCACGCCGCCGTGGTGGAACTGATTGCACTGGACGATGCTACTATTAAATACTCCACCGTACAGAACTGGTACCCCGGCGATAAGGAAGGCAAGGGCGGTATCTATAACTTCGTTACCAAGCGCGGCTTATGCGCCGGCCGCAACTCCAAGATCACCTGGACGCAAGTAGAAACGGGCTCCGCTATTACCTGGAAATATCCCAGCTGCGTGCTGAAAGGCGACAATTCGGTCGGAGAGTTCTACTCTGTTGCCGTCACCAATAATTACCAGCAGGCGGATACTGGCACCAAGATGGTCCACCTCGGGAAGAACACCCGTAGCACCATCATTTCCAAAGGCATTTCTGCCGGCTTTAGCAATAATTCCTACCGCGGCCTGGTCAAGGTGGGGAAAAAAGCCGAAAACGCCCATAATTTTTCCCAGTGTGATTCTCTGCTCATGGGCGATAAATGCGGCGCCCATACCTTCCCATACCTGGAAGTAGAGAATAATTCCGCCAAAGTGGAACACGAGGCGACAACCTCCAAGATCGGCGAAGACCAGCTCTTCTATCTCATGCAACGCGGCCTGAGCGAAGAGGACGCCGTCAACATGATCGTGAACGGCTATTGTAAGGAGGTCTTCAACGAGCTGCCCATGGAGTTCGCCGTGGAAGCCCAGAAGCTGCTGGCCATCAGCCTGGAGGGTAGTGTTGGGTAAGCGGTTGAGCATTGAGTGGGAACTCAAATTCGCGAACACACGAACGCTTGAATACTTCTAAATTGAAAACGACCAAACCAAACAATAATGCTGATTATAAAAAACCTGAAAGTAGCAGTTGAAGAAAAAGAGATCCTCCGGGGGATCAACCTGGAGGTAAAGCCGGGAGAAGTACACGCCATTATGGGCCCCAACGGCTCCGGAAAGAGCACCCTGGCCAATGTTCTGGCCGGCCGGGAAGATTACGAAGTAACGGATGGCGCCATCCAATACCAGGGCCACGACCTCCTGGAAATGGAAGTAGATGAACGCGCTCAGGCCGGTATTTTCCTGGCGTTCCAATACCCGGTGGAAATTCCTGGCGTCAGCACCGCCACTTTTCTGAAAAGTACGGTCAATGCCGTGCGCAAAGCTCAGGGTAAGGAGGAACTGAACGCCGTTCAGATGCTCAAACTCATGCGTGATAAGATCAAAATGGTGGGCATGGATGAGCGCCTCTTACAACGCTCCCTGAACGAAGGCTTCTCCGGCGGGGAGAAAAAACGCAGTGAAATGCTCCAAATGGCGCTGCTGGAACCAAAACTGGGTATTCTCGATGAAACAGACTCGGGCCTGGATATCGACGCCCTGCGTATCGTTGCCGAGGCGGTCAACCAACTGCGCAGCCCGGATCGCTCCTTTATCATTGTTACCCACTACCAAAGACTGTTAGACTACATCGTTCCTGATTTCGTGCACGTGCTGTATAACGGCCGCATTGTTAAATCCGGGGATAAAAACCTGGCCCTGCAACTGGAAGACAAAGGGTACGACTGGATCAAAGAAGAAGTGGATTCCCTCACAGCGATGTAAGGATTTAGGCACGATTGCTTGAAAAAAATTGAAAAAACGATGTCAACTATAGTCCAAGATAGGTTTGCTGAGGCAAAAGCCCGCTTTCAAACGCTTTTTGAAGCCGGAGAAAGCCAACTCAATGGCCATCGCGACCACCCTTTGCACCAATTTCGCCGTCGTGCGATCCATTTTCTGGAGGGGGTGAACTTCCCTACCCGCCGGGACGAAGAATGGAAATATACCAGCGTCAACCGTATCCTGCAGCCGGAATATACAGCCAATGAAGCGCCCCGGCTTTCTCAGGCGGACATCGAGCCCTTTCTCATCCCGGGCCTCGACTGCCATTTGCTCGTTTTTGTAAACGGGGTCTTTCAGGAAAACCTGTCCCAAACCGGCGATTTTTCCGACGGCTTGTCCGTGATCGATATCGCCTCAGCGCTCTCCGATGAAAAATACCAGGCCAGTACCACGGCTTATCTGGAGGGCCTTTTGGAAAGCCAATCCGATGCCTTCAAGATATTGAACGCCGCTTTTGCCCACCATGGCCTATTGATCCATGCCGGCAAAAAGGCAATTGTGGAAAAACCGGCCTACCTCCTTCACCTGGCCGCGCCGGGCGAAAAGGCTTCGTTCAATAACCATATGAACCTGATCATTGCTGAGCCGAGCAGCGAGCTTTCCGTGATCGAAGGATTGTTCGAACTACCGGGTGCGGAAGGTACTTATTTCAACAACCACCTCAACCGAATCCATATCCGGGAAAATGCCCACATCCATCACTACCGCCTGCAGCGGGAAGGGAAGGAAGGTTTCCTGGTCAGTAACGTGGACATCGAACAGGATGGCAACAGTACTTTCTCTTCCTATGCCCTCGACCTGGGCGGAAGGCTGGTGCGCAACAACCTCAAGACAAAGCTGAACGGTTCCGGGACCAACACCAACTATTGGGGCGCCTACTTCGCTAAAGGTGAACAACACATCGACAACCATACCTTCATCGACCACGCCGTTCCGCATTGCATCAGCAACGAACTGTACAAAGGGATTGTGACGGATAAAGCAAGCGGGGTGTTCAACGGCAAGGTACTGGTGCGCAAGGATGCACAAAAGACCAACGCCTTCCAACAAAACAACAACCTCGTCCTGTCGGATAAAGCCTCCATGGATACCAAGCCGGAACTGGAGATCTTTGCCGATGATGTGCGTTGCAGCCACGGCGCAACGATCGGCCAGCTGGATGAGAGCGCGGTTTTCTATCTGCGCTCCCGTGGGCTGCCCGATGCTCAGGCGCGTGGTATGCTCCAGCATGCTTTCCTGTATGAGGCGATTGAGAATATGAAGCTGGAAGAGGTGCGGCTGTTCGCCGAACAGTTGGTGCACCATAAATTTGAAGAATAGAAGAATGGAAGCAACAACCCCCACAACCGTATCCAAGCTCAACATTGAGCAGATCAGGCGTGACTTTCCACTCTTGTCCAGGGACATGAATGGCAAGCCCATCGTTTTTCTGGATAGTGCGGCTTCCAGCCAAAAGCCGAATAGCGTGATCGAAGCGATCAGCCACTACTATCGTTTCCAGCACGCCAATGTCCACCGTGGGGTGTATCAACTCAGCCAGGAAGCCACGACGGCTTTCGAAGTGGCCCGGGATAAAGTCCGTGATTTCATCCATGCGCCTTCTTCCCCGGAGATTATCTTCGTGCGGGGCGTCACCGAGGGGATCAACCTGGTCGCGTCCTGCTTCGGCCGCAAATTTCTTAAAGAAGGCGACGAAGTGCTGATCACGGCCATGGAACACCATAGCAACATCGTCCCCTGGCAACTGATCTGTGAGGAAAAAGGCGCTCATCTCCGGGTAGCGCCTATCAACGAAGCCGGTGAACTGATCCTGGAGGAATTTGAAAAAATGCTGTCGGACAAAGTCCGCATCGTCGCTACTACCCACGTTTCGAATACCCTGGGCACGATCAACCCGATCCGGGAGATGGTGGCAATGGCGCATGCCAAAGGCATCCCGGTGCTGGTGGATGGCGCACAAGCGACCCCTCATATGGCCATTGACGTACAGGCGCTGGATGTGGATTTTTACACTTTTTCCGGCCACAAAGTATTCGGGCCTACCGGCATCGGCGTGTTATTTGGAAAAGAAAAATGGCTGAACGCCATGCCGCCCTATCACGGGGGCGGGGAAATGATCAAAACGGTCACTTTCGAAAAAACGACTTACGCAGAACTTCCGCATAAGTTCGAGGCGGGCACCCCGGATATCGCAGGGGTTATCGGCCTTGGCGCGGCATTGGATTATATTCAGGAAATTGGGCTGGACGCTATTACGCAATACGAGAACACGCTATTGGCCTACGCCATCAAACGCCTGAAAGAAGTGCCGGGGATACGGTTCATAGGCGCCGCAAAAAACAAAGCCAGCGTGGTTTCTTTCCTCGTAGATAACATTCACCCCTATGACCTGGGTACTATTCTGGATAAACTCGGCATTGCCGTGCGCACCGGCCATCATTGTACCCAACCGCTGATGGATCATTTTTGCATACCCGGCACCGTCCGGGCATCTTTTGCATTTTACAACACCGTGGAGGATATCGACCGCCTGGTGGATGGGGTAAAAAAAGCGGTGGCTATGTTGGGGTAAAGGTTTTCAGTCCGCCTGCTGGCAGTTACAAAAAAATAACTAAAAAATTGAGCATCAACGAAATACAGGACGAGATTATTGAAGAGTTTGCCTTGTTTGGCGACTGGATGGAGCGGTACGAATATATCATCGACCTGGGCAAGAGCTTGCCCTTGATCGGGGAGCAATACAAAGACGAGGAACACCTCATTAAGGGCTGCCAAAGCCAGGTTTGGCTTCATGCGGAAAAAGATAATGGCAGAGTGAAGTTCACCGCCGACAGCGACGCCATCATTACCAAAGGAATTATTGCGCTGCTGATCCGGGTGCTGTCTAACCAAAGCCCGGATGATGTCGCAAAAGCGGAGCTTTATTTCATCGACCGGATCGGATTGAAGGAGCACCTCTCCCCTACCCGGTCCAATGGCCTGGTCAGCATGGTGAAACAAATGAAGCTTTATGGGCTGGCCTTACAGGCAAATTAGAAGTGGTTACAATGGACAAACAAGCATTGGAAGAACGGATCATTGCGGCATTAAAAACCGTTTACGACCCCGAGATCCCGGTCGATATTTACGAACTGGGGCTGATCTACGAGATCGATATCCGGGATGATGGTTTTGTGCGGGTCAGCATGACCCTGACTTCCCCCATGTGCCCCGTCGCCGAAATCCTCCCCATGGAAGTCCAGCAGAGATTGGCGGAAGTAGATGGCGTCACGGAAGTTGACCTTAGTGTTGTCTATGACCCACCCTGGACCAAGGACAAGATGAGCGAAGAAGCCCGGCTGATGCTGGATATGTTTTAATGCGTAAATGAATGTATGCATGAATGCATGAATAGGAAATTTCATTCTCGCATTCCCGCATTCCCGCATTCTCGCATTCTCGCATTCCCGCATTCTCGCATTCTCGCATTCCCAAATTCCCACATTCTCGCATTTTCAAAAAACAAAACACAAACATGAAGATATCCGCCCAAGATGAATACGGACTCCGAATACTACTCCGGATCGCCCGTTCCGACAGTGAGGATGGGCTGAGTATTCCACAGCTTAGCGAACTGGAAGGCCTATCCGCCTCCTATGTCGCAAAGCTGACCCGAACCCTTCGCCTGGCGAGCTTCATCCAAAGCACCCGCGGGCAGAAAGGTGGGTATATCCTCTCTCGGCCCGCCGAAGAAATCCGCATCAATGACGTACTCGTGGCGCTGGGCGGCGCACTTTTCGATGAAAGTTTCTGCGAAGGCCACTCCGGCGCCTTCCGTATTTGCACCAATTCTGTAGATTGCTCGGTCCGGTCTCTCTGGCGCGTCGTTCAACGCGCTGTCGACCAGGTACTGAACCAGGTTAGCCTGGCCGACCTGATGGCCTCGGAAGGGCTGTCCAACCTGGCCCTGCAACGCGTTATGGAACATCTGAACCGGGTCGCGGAATTGGAGGTGGATTAAGTAGGTTCTTTCCCTGCCACACTTCGCCCGAAATTAGAGATTGTTCAAATAACTGTGTCAAATCCTCCACCATGATCAGGGAAGCCTTCTCTTGAACACTCTCCGAAATTAGCTTCAACAGCCTAAAACTTGGGTGGGACAATATCCTTGAAATGCCCGTTCATCTGCACCCTCTTCCGTAGGTTTTCCATTTCCTGAACCACCGGCAGCAGTTTTTCAAGATGGGCTTCCATCCATTCCTGGCGTTGCTTTTCTTCCGGGATGCAAAGAAACTCATATTCCTGTTCCAGAGAAAAGCCCACATGATGGGCCAGGCTGTAAGTGCTCAACTCGTCCGGGCCTTCCTCGATCTTCTTTTGCACCTTTAAAAGGCCAAAAAGTTCCTCCACCAGTTTCAGTATACGGGTGTTGGCCAGTACATCGCCTTTGGTAGTGAATTCAAGGGGTTCGACATCGGCCGCACTATAAAGTTTACCGGGTGCTTTCCGATAAAACTCCTGTACCTTAAATAATCCTATTCCTTCCGTTTTAATGTCTAATTCACCATTCGGATAACGCTTTTCGATCTGCTTCAGTCGGATCTCTGTACCAACCTCCATTACCTTACCATCGATGTAAGCAGGGATTCCAAAAGTTAAACCGCCCTGTTCACACTCTTTAATGAGTTGCCGGTAACGCGGCTCAAAAATGTGGAGGTTGAGGCTTTCGCCCGGAAAAACGACCAATTGAAGCGGAAAGAGTGGCAATAGTCTACTCATGGAAGATGTCGCAATTTTTTTCTATATTTAGATGGAACTCCTCTTGATGAAGATACGGGAAGCGACTACCTTGTAGCCAAATTCCTAACACAGATCAGGGAAAGGAGTTGTTCATTTCCCCAAGATAATTCAAAAACCATGTCCCACAAGAAACTTTTCTCTTTCCTATTACTCTCCGTTTCTGCTTTCCTGCTTCTTTCTACCTTCACTTCCTGCAAGGATAAGCGTGCACGGAAAATGCCGGAAAGTGTCAGTGCTTATGTTTATGCCTATACGTCCGGCGCTATCTCCAAAGCCGACCCCATCCGCGTGCGTTTTGCCAGCCTTGCAGCGGATGAAACGGAGATCGGACAGGAGGTAAAAGAGCGTATTCTCTCTTTCTCTCCTGCTATTAGTGGTGTTGCGAAATGGGAAGATGGACAGACGCTCCGTTTTGATCCCAGCGAACCACTGGAATCAGGAAAAACTTTTGTCGCCACCGTCAACCTAAAGGCGGTTTTCCCGGATGTGCCGGCTGAAGCCGAAAGCTTTGAGTTTGACTTCCGTACCCGCGTCCAGTATTTTGAAGTCACCGTTGACGGGCTTCACGCCCCTAATCCTAAAGACCTCAGCAAACAGGAACTGCAGGGCAGCCTGTTCACGGCCGATATGGCCAGCGACGAAAAGGTGGAACAACTGCTGACTGCCAAACAGAACGGCCAGCAATTATCCATCCGTTGGACCCATTCTGCTGACGGCACGGAACACTATTTTTACGTGGAAGGCATCGCCCGGGGAGCACGTGCATCACAGGTCAGCCTGAGCTGGAATGGCGCCCCCATAAATGT
Source organism: Lewinellaceae bacterium (assembly GCA_020636215.1). Classification (GTDB taxonomy): domain Bacteria; phylum Bacteroidota; class Bacteroidia; order Chitinophagales; family Saprospiraceae; genus JACJYE01. The sequence continues at coordinate 230,759 of JACJYG010000010.1, read as the reverse complement.
TAAGGCTAAGGACAGCCAGGAAGTAGAGGTGCCGGCTATTGACGATTTCAAAGTGACGAACGCCCGGGCCGTTCAGGGCCAGGAGCAATATATTCAGCTACACTTCTCCGACCCCTTGCTCGCATCCCAAAACCTCGATGGCCTGATCAGCATCGCCGGCTACGGCAGCAACTTTCGCTACATTATCGACGGCAATGTGCTCCGGGTATACCCCACCTCCCGCATCGTAGGGGATCAAACTATTCAGGTGAACCCCGGCATCCGGAACACCAATGATAAAAAAATGCGCAACGCCAGCGAATGGTCCATCAGTATCAATGGTTCCATGCCGGAAGTACGGCTCGTCGGCAATGGCGTTATCATGCCCAACTCCAATGGGCTCATCTTCCCCTTCGAAGCCATTAGCCTGAACGCTGTGGAGGTAGAGGTCTTCAAGATATACCACAACAATATCCTTCAATTCCTGCAAACCAACGAACTGGATGGAAACTACGACCTTTACCGGGTTGGGCGCATTATCATGCAAAAAAAGGTGCCGCTGGCTACGCTCAACCCCGATGCCAATACCTCCCAATGGACGCGCTACGCTCTCGACCTAAGCCGAATGATCGAAAAGGACGACCAGGCGATCTATCAGGTCCGAATTGGCTTCCGCCCCGAATATTCCACCTATTTCTGTAATAAAAATGCAACTGCAGAGTCCCTAAACGATAACCTTCAACAAACCGATACCCCTCAGGAGGACGACATTGCCAGCATTATGGATAGCTGGTATGGCATCGACGGCTATTATGAAGACTATTCCTGGGCCCAACGGGAAGACCCTTGCTACCCTGCTTATTACAATTCCGACCGTTTTATTCAACGCAACGTCTTCGCTTCCAACCTGGGCCTGATTGCCAAAGGAGGCTCCGACAACGCTTTCTTTGTAAGCGTTGCCGACCTGCGTACAACGGCTCCTGTCCAGGGGGCGCAACTGGAATTTTACGACTTCCAGCAGCAATTACTGGGACAAGCCTCAACCGACGATAAGGGGATAGCCAGCGTGCAGCTGCCCCGCAAACCCTTCGTGGTGATCGCCCAACAGGGCAACCAGCGTGGCTATCTTCGGCTTGAAGACGGCAGTTCTCTATCGATGAGCCGCTTCGATGTGTCTGGCGTGGTGGCGCAGAAAGGGCTCAAAGGCTTCCTCTATGGTGAACGCGGCGTTTGGCGGCCAGGAGATTCGGTCTACCTTAATTTTATCCTGGAAGACCGCCAAAGCAAGCTCCCGCCAAACTACCCCATCACCTTTGAATTGCGCGACCCGCGTGGCCAGCTCCGGGAAAAACGGGTGGTTGGTGAAAGCGTGAACTTTGTTTATCCGCTGTACTTTTCCACCGGCGTTGATGACCCCACCGGTTCCTGGATGGCTTCTGTTAAAGCCGGGGGCGCTACTTTCGAAAAGCCCATCCGCATCGAAACCGTGAAGCCCAACCGCATCAAAATTGACCTGAATTTCGGCAAGCCGTCCCTTAGTGCTGCCGATGAGCCCATCCGGGCCAGCCTTCAGGCCAACTGGCTGCACGGCGCTCCGGCGCGCGGGTTGGCGGCCAAAGTAGAGGCCCAACTGCGCACCGTCAGGACCGAATTCAAAGGGTATGACAATTTCATTTTCGACGACCCGGCGCGGTCTTTTGAATCCGACCCGATCACGGCTTTCGATGGAAAACTGAATGAGGAAGGGCGGGCTTCCCTGGAATTCCGCCTCGCTAACAACACGCTCATGCCCGGCAGGTTATCGGCATCCTTCAAGAGCCGCGTATTCGAAAAGGGCGGCGATTTCAGCACTGATAGCCAAACCCTGCCGTACGACCCCTTTGAAGCTTATGCCGGGATCCGCATCCCCACCAACAAATACGGAGAGCAACGTTTCAATGTCAAAGAAACCGGCAACATCAGCTTTGTTTCCCTTAGCAAAACGGGGCAACCGCTTAGTAACCGCAAGCTCAGCATTGGCGTATACCGGGTAGAATGGCGCTGGTGGTGGGACAACGGTTATGATAACGTTTCCCGCTATAATACCAGCACCCACTACGATGCCCTCATGAAGAAGGAGGTGTCTACAAATGGAAAAGGAGAAGCCGACTGGGCCCTTTCAGTGGAAGAGTGGGGCCGCTACCTCGTCCGCGTTTGCGATACCGAAACCGGCCATTGCTCCGGTAGCTATTTCTATGCCGGCTATCCATGGTATGGCGAAGACCAGGATGGCTTCCGGGAGGCTGCCGCCATGCTGTCGTTCTCTTCTGACAAACCAAAATACCAGGTGGGTGAAACGGTCAAGCTGACCTTGCCGGCCGGGGAGATCGGACGCGCCCTGGTTACGCTCGAAAACGGCACAAAGGTGGTGGAATCATTCTGGGTGGAGTCCAAACAAGGTGAAAACACCTTCTCCTTCAAGGCCAAACCGGAAATGGCGCCCAACGTTTATGCCCACGTCGCCATGATCCAACCCCACGCCCAGGTAAAAAATGACCTGCCAATCCGCATGTATGGCGTCATTCCCATCATGGTGGAAGACCCGGCTACCCGACTGGCGCCAAAGGTTAAAATGCCGGATGAACTCAAACCGGAACAAACCTTTACGGTGGAAGTTTCCGAAACAAAAGGCCAGCCCATGGCCTACACCCTCGCCGTCGTCGATGAAGGCTTGTTGGGCCTGACCCGCTTCAAAACACCCAATCCCTGGGATGCCTTCTACGCCCGCGAAGCGCTGGGCGTGCGTACCTGGGATGTATATGACCAGGTGCTGGGCGCTTACGGCGCCGAACTGGAACGCCTGCTCAGCATCGGCGGGGACGGTGAGATCCGCCGCGGAGCACAGGACGACCGCGCCAACCGCTTCAAGCCCGTAGCCATCCACCTGGGCCCCTTCGAACTTAAGAAAGGCAAGGCCGCCAAGCATGAGATCCGCATGCCCAATTACGTCGGCGCCGTTCGGGTTATGGTGGTAGCAGCCGACCAAACAGCCTACGGGAGCACTGAAAAAACAGTGCCGGTCCGGCAGCCGCTGATGGTGTTGGCTACCCTGCCCCGGGTGCTGAGCCCAGGTGAGCGGATGCAATTACCGGTTAGTGTGTTTGCCATGGACAAGAAGGTGCGCAACGCGACCATTAGTGTCCAGGAAAAAAGTGGCCTGGTGAAGATCATCGGCCCGGCTTCCCAAAGCCTCCAATTTTCCGGCCCCGGCGACCAACTGGTAAACTTTGAGATCGAGGTAGGCCAGGCGGCTGGTGTCGCCCGCTTCACCGTTACCGGCAATGGCAACGGCGAAACCTCTAAACAGGAAATAGAGATACAGGTCCGGAATCCAAACCCCTATGTCACCGATGTTGACAGCAAAGTGCTGGATGCCGGACAAGCTTTTACTTATAGCTTCAGCCCCGTAGGCATGCAGGGCACGAATGAGGCTATTCTGGAAGTATCCAGCATTCCCCCCATCAACCTGGGCCAGCGGCTGGAATACCTGCTGGGATACCCCTACGGTTGCCTGGAACAAACCCTTTCCGGTGGTTTCCCACAGCTCTATGTACAGAAACTGATGGAGCTGGACGACGCTCAGGAAAAGCGGATTCCCGGCAACATCAAGGCCACCATCGAACGGCTGAAACAGTTCCAGACCAGCCAGGGCGGTTTCGCCTACTGGCCCGGCGGCTATGAACCCGACCATTGGGCTACCAACTACGCCGGCCACTTCCTGCTGGAAGCCCAGGCACTGGGCTATTCCGTGCCGCCTTCCATGCTTGAAAAATGGACACAGTTCCAGAAAAAGGTTTCCAGAATGTGGGATGGAAAACAAGCTGAATACGGCTTCTATTCCCGGAACAGCCATGAACTGATGCAGGCCTACCGCCTCTATACCCTCGCCCTGGCCAAAGAACCGGACCTGGCTGCGATGAACCGCTTGCGGGAATTCAACGGCCTCTCCCTGCAGGCGAAATGGCGACTGGCCGCCGCCTATGCCCTGGCCGGAAAGCCGGAGGTGGCCAAACAGATCACCAACAAGCTGGGCACCCAGGTGGACAAATACCAGGAACTGGCTTACACCTATGGTTCCGAGCTGAGAGACCGCGCCATGATCCTGGAAACCCTGGTGCTGCTCAACGAACGTGAAAAAGCAGCAGAGCTGGTTCGTTATATTTCCGACGAGCTCAGCAGCCAGGGCTGGTACAGCACCCAGGAGATTGCCTTCTCCCTTCTGGCAATAGGCAAGTATGTGGGAGGCTCGGAGGTGAGTGGGAAACTGGCTTTTGCCTACGAACTCCAGAAGGGCCAACCGGTCAATGCCGGTTCCAATAAACCGCTTATGCAGATCGAGATTCCGATAAAGAATAGCGGCCAGCAGCAAGTGACGGTGAAAAATTCCGGAAAGGGAACGCTCTTTACCCGGGTCATCCGCCGGGGGCAGCCTCTCGCCGGAGCGGAAACCGCCAGCGCACAGGGGCTGAAGATCGAGGTGTTATACAAAACGATGGAGAACAGCCTGCTCGACCCGGGCGCCATCAGCCAGGGCAGCGACTTCATCGCCGAGGTGCGGGTCACCCATACCGGGCAACGGCCCTTCCCCTACCAGGAGCTGGCGCTGAGCCAGATCTTCCCCTCCGGCTGGGAGATCATCAATACCCGAATGGATGAAATTGAGGCCTTCAAAACCGAAAGCCGGCCCGAATACCTGGATATCCGCGACGACCGGGTCAATACCTTCTTCGGCCTGGGCGAACGGAAAACGGATGTGTACCGCGTCCAGCTGAACGCCGCTTACCAGGGGCGTTTCTACCTGCCCGCCGTCTCCTGCGAAGCGATGTACGACCATTCCATCAACGCCCGCGTGCCGGGCCGCTGGGTGGAGGTGACGGCGCCGAGGGAAATTTGAGGAATGTAAAAAGTTAAAAGGCAACGCTTACCAGGTGACATCTCCAACGAGAGGAAGAGGTGTCACCTGGCAGGTGATTAGTGAATGGATTTTTTGTAATATTGCCCCCCACAAAACCATCCACTATGAAATACCTGGCTTTCTGCTTTCTCCTGCTGTGCATTCTCCCTCAACTTTCAGCCCAGAAAAGCGTGCGCATCGCCTTTTACAATGTCGAAAACCTCTTCGACCTGGAAGACGACCCCAATACGCTGGACGAAGACTTCACCCCCACCGGCAAACAGCAGTGGACCGCGGAACGCTACCAGAAAAAGCTGGAACAATTGGCGAAGGTGTTGGACGCTATGGGCGATCCGGCTTTTATCGGCTTGGCGGAAGTGGAAAATGCAAAGGTAATGGAAGCCCTGGCGGAGGAAGGCCTGCTTCGGGAAAGCAAATACGACATTGCTCACTTTGATTCACCGGACCTTCGCGGCATAGATGTGGGCTTGCTCTATCAGAAGAAAGCCTTCAAGGTACTGGAACAAAGTTATATCCGCATTACCTTTCCACCGGATGAGAAAGGGGAAGCCTACACCAGCCGGGATATCCTCTACGTAAAAGGAAAACTGAAGGATTCTGGCGACATAATACACTTTTTCGTCAACCACTGGCCGTCGCGCCGCGGCGGAGAACAGGCCAGCGAGCCCCGCCGCCTGCTGGTGGCCTCCAAACTGAAGGAGAAGGTGGATGAACTCTTCGCCGCCGACTCGCTCGCTCAGATCGTCATCATGGGGGATTTTAATGACGAACCCAACAACAAAAGCGTCAGTGAAGTACTAGGCGCGCAGCCGTTCGGGAACCCGGTTGCCGGCCGCCAATTGTACAATTGCTTCGCCGCTTATCAGGGGAAAAGCCTGGGTTCTTACAACTATCGCGGCAACTGGAATATGCTGGACCAGATCATCGTCTCCTCCGCTCTGGCCAGCCAGGGCCACACGCCACACGCCAGTTCTCCGGCTATTTTCGCCCCGGAATGGGTGATGTACAAAGGCGACCGCTTCGGCCTGAGCCCCAACCGCACATACGGCGGGCCCAACTACTACGGTGGCTTTAGCGACCACCTGCCGGTTTTTATTGACCTTATTTTGGATTGACGCCAGGGGCTTGTTGTGTGTCTGGTGTGTCTGGTGTGTCTGGTAGGTCTGGTAGGTCTGGTAGGTCTGGCAGGTCTGGTGCGTCTGGTGTGTCTGGTAGGTCTGGTAGGTCTGGCAGGTCTGGTGCGTCTGGTGTGTCTGGTGTGTCTGGTGCGTCTGGTAGGTCTGGTAGGTCTGGTGGGTCTCGTATGTCTCGTGTGTCTGGTGGGTCTGGTGGGTCTCGCATGTCACATGAGTCTGGACATACCAGGAATGATTTAGTGCTTCCCCTTCCGCGCCGCCCTTCGGAAGCTGGCGATGAATTCCCCGAAGCTGTCGAATTCGCGGCGGAAGCTAAGGCCGGTGCCGATCTCCAGGCGGCTGCCGCCGCCGATATCGGGTTCCAAGCGCTGGTAAACCCTTAATTTCACGGTCCGGTCCTGATTGAGGACGTATTCGATCACCAGGTCGTTGCCGACAAAAGTGCCGCTGCTACCGGGGGTGGCGCGGGCGGTATTTCCCACATCGACGTTGCCGCCTACGAGGATGGTCAGTCGGTCATTGAAAAACTCCTGCCGGAGCCGGACCTGAAATTCATCACCCCCGCTGATATTCTGCCCTTCGCCCAGGTCAACCGATTGGTACTGATTGTAGGCGATGTCGAGGTCGATGCCGGAAAGGGCCGAACCTTCGGAGAAGACTTCCGAGAAGAGTTCAGTCAATAGCAGAGACAGCTGGTTGGAAACGAATTCGCTAACGGTGTTGTAGAATATCTCGCTTCCCTGAATGGCCAGGTCGGAGGGGAGGAATTGCCCGACGACAATAAGCCCGAAAACCTGGCGGTTGAGCTCATTGGGGTCTTGTTTGAGTAACCGTAGTTTATTGTCGGTTAATGTTTTGAGCTGTCCCGTCAGTTGAGGGAAGTTGATGTCGAAGTTGATCACCGGCTGCAGCAAGTCTCCTCTCAGGTCCATGGTAAGGCCCACATTGGTTGATTTACTGGCCTCGTTTTTAATTTCCGGCTGAACATCCTGCAGGTATTCCTGGATAAAATTGGCTACCGAGGTAGACAGATCCTTGTACTCTGCTTCCAAACGGATCTTGGCGCCAAAGGGGTCGCCTGACCAGCTCACTACCCCACCCTTTTTGATAGAGAATTCCTTATTGATCACATTATAAAGGGTGAACAGGTAATCCCCCCGCTCGATAATATAATCGCCGAACATTTGGAATTCTCCGTTGCGGGGAACCAATATCCGGATATTGCCCCGGCCCTGGCCTTTGATCACATCCCCCGCCTGCTCATCGAAGACGATTTCCCCCTGCGCCTCTTCGGTAATGATCAGGTCCATTTCCAGGTTGACGCCAGTGGGCTCTTCCCGGCGCGATTCATCCTCTTTCGGATTCGGTAGGTTGCGTTGACGGAAATTGATAAAGCTCAGTTCGGAAGCATCCGAACCATAACTTACAGGAATTACCAGCCGGGTGCCTTCGCCAACCGTGGCGTTGACGTAAATATCGATCTTATTTAAAGGCCCGCTGAACAGGACGTCGCCTTCGCCCAGGGCATGGCCATAGAACAGTTCATTATCGCCTTTCTCGGTGTCGAGGGCCAGGAAACGATTGGTTTCCATCCGGGCGGAAATAGCGAGGCCTTTTAGTTTCTGATGGGTAATGCCCCCGAAAACTTTAGCCTCGTTGCCAAATTTATCTTTGACGGTCGTATCGGATGCATCGAATAAATAGTGGTCATCCATCCGGACCAGAGCCTGGTCAAAGGTATAGCGGGTGTTTAGAAAATCGACAGTAGTACCACCATTCCGGATAGTCAGGAAGCCGGCTATGTGGGGGTCGCCGGGCAGGCCATTGATCCGAATATTCCCTCCGACACTACCAACTGTATTCGATACACTGCTTCCTATCCAGTATTCGGCGACAGCTAAAGGAAAACCAGTAATAAATGTGTTGATATTGAAATAATTGGCCATTTGTTCATCCGCCAGGCCTCTTCCACTGCCTTGTGCGGCCGGATTAAAGAAGCCCTCCGCCAGCAACTGGGCGGTATCCTTGGTGAGGGAAAGGTAGCCATAAAAGGGGCTCTTAAGGTTGTCGGCATTGGCGTCTAAACGCAGCGCGCCCCAATCGTCATTATTGATCAGGAAGGTATCAGCCAGCACAGTCGCTTTTATGCCCGTCATTTCGAAAATATCCCCGACTTCAGCAGTGATATTGAAGCGGCCGCCAAAATCAAGCGACTCGTAATCCCAGATGTCATCGATGAAACTGAAATCAAAATTATACAGCCCCAGTTTGAGGCCCTTTTTACCCACACCTTCCAGGTGGATCTCTTTTTCTCCACTGGTAAGCAAGAAGTTTTTCGTATCGATGAAGCCTTTACGGAAAGTGATAAAATTCCGGTCATTGATCAACCAGGGTTGCTTTAGCAGCACCAGGTTGGACTGCGTAAATTCCATGCGAAAGTTGAGGCTGTCCGGCATGAATATCTGGGCGTTGAGGTTGAGTTCATCGAGATCCAGAATGGACATTCCTTCCGATTCGTAGTTCAACCCCCATTCGAAAGTATCTCTTTTCAGGATACCCAGCATAGTGACTTTAGAGAAATGGGTCTTGTCGTTCAACACCGGCTCCAGGATGATGAGGTCAACCTTACCTGCCGATTTTTCCAGACGGGCATCCAGGCCCAGGTCATTCAGCGCTATTTTATCATATTTAAACTGAGGCAGATACATGGAAAGGGAAATGGAATCGCGGGTATTGTCAAAATATCCTTCCAGCACTCCATTCTGGATAGGTGCAAGCTTGCCATCCGCTAAAGCCAGCAGGTTTTTTGTATCGTAAATCCGGGCGTCAAAGCTAAAGGCATAAGCCCCGATCTGTTTCTCCGGGGCTTTCAGCCTCAGGCGATTGAAAAACTCGGGATAATTGCGCGCTAAATATTGTGTGAAGGCAGCCGGAACCTGTTCGATATCGAAAGCCCCTTCCAGTGCAACATCGGCGACATCAGAGTTTATGGTGAACAGTTTACGGCGGGCGCCCACAAATTGAGACCGGAAGGAAACCGAGTCGATCACTGTGCGGCCCAGCTTGCTGTGGCGGATCACCAGGTCCTGTATTCTGCCCCCTCCTTCCATATCGGAAAGGCGGCTGTTCTTCACGTCCAATTGCACCTTTCCGGAGAGAATAATATCCTGTTGCGCCAGGTTGAGTTGTTTCAGGTCCAGTTTGTTAACGGTGGCATTGAAATTAAAGGCCGGTAGGGAATCGGTTAAGTCAACGGTGCCGAGGAAGGAAAAGTCGACATTGTCGTCCTGAATCGCAAAGTCCCCGCGAAACAGGTTTTTCTTCAATTCACCGGAAAGGTTGGCATTCTGGTAGTTATAGCCTTTAAAGACGAAACTCTGCACCTTTGCGTTGAGCGAAGCGCGGACGGTTTCCAGGCTCAGGCCCACCCCGTCTTTAACTTCAGAAGTAAAATTGACCAGTCCGAAGTCGGGGTTTTGCGCCCATCCACCGAGGTCAAAATCGATCAGGGCCAGTTTCCCGGAATAGTTGGCTCGTTCCCGTCCGTTTTTCAGGTCCATCCGCATGTCCATAGTTGCCTTTCCCAGGGTAGTAGACAATTCTCCATAAGCCACAAAATCCAAAAAATAGCCGTCGAAGCGCCCGCTAAAGTTGAGCCGGCCCAGGCGGTCGAAGTTGGGCGGCGGGTTGAAATTGGGAATCAGCTGCCGCAGGGTGCCCATGCTCGTTTTGAGGCGGGCCAGGTTCAGGTTCATAGACTCACTGCGCCTTACAGTCAGGTCGTGGCTACTAAAACCGCCCTCCACGATCAGGCTGTTGTCTTCCAGGGCAATGAGCAGGTTTTCCCCGTCCAGGCTATTCACGCGGCCTTTTATTAGGCCATCGAGAAATACTTTGCGGTTACGGTTCAGGCTGAAGAAGGTATTCTGATTCAGCCCGGGTGCAAAAGTCATAATATCCCGAAGGGTGACGGAAGCATCGTTCAGGTAAAGCCCCATTCGCACCCGCGACGGAAAATCCTTGAATGCTTCATAGCTGCTATAACGGAAAGTAAGCGTATCTCCGAGGGTGCTATATGGTGTTTTTAGTTTCAATCCATTGAGGGTAACTCCTTTATTCCACACACGGGCTTCTTCTGCGCTGAGGTTATCCAGTACAAACCCGCTTTCGTCCCGTAAGGCCAACTGCCGGACCTGGCCTTCGAAATCCAGGCTATCCGAACAAAACGAGAAGTTATCAATTCCGATATTGATATCGTAGACTTCCAGATGCTGAAAGTCCAACTCATCAATTGGGGTAAGCTTTTGGGGTGCATTGCGGTAGTTGTGAAGCGAAAATTTCCCGCCTTCCAAGCGAAAGGACCCTATAGTGGCGTAAAAAGGCAGCCCTTCTTCTGTTCCCGCTTCGTCGGCCGCGGGGGTTTGTTCCGCTTCTCCCAGCGGTGGCAGGGGCTTTTCCGGATAGCTGGCGATACTGATGTAGGGTTGTTTCAATACGACAGAACGGGTATGAATGAAATTCCCCGGAAGATTGACCTCATCAAATACAAGAGCGCCTTCCTGCAGAAAAACCGATAATACCTGGCCATTTTCCTGGTCTTCTTTTAAAAACTGTACGCTGCGCAGAGAAAGCTTGTCAAGCGACAGATTGAAAGGCTTTTTCTCCTCCTTTTTAACAGCCGTTGTATCCGGGCTGAGGAGGCGCCCCAAAAGTATCTGAATATTGGTTTGATAAGCGCCTTCCGCTTTTCGGATATTGACGGTAGCACTATCCAGCTCTGCCTCTTCGACGACCAGGCCCCGCCTGAGGTAAGTTATCGGGTTCAGGCTAATGTTGGCGTACAGGCGCTTGCTGTAGATAGCCGTATCGCCCGGCGTGAGGCCTTCCACATAAAAACCTTCGAGGATGAGCCGGTCCAGGAAAATGATATTGAGGCGGTCAATGCTAACGGTTGTTTGCATCGCCTTTCCCAGATAGGAAGTAATGCGCTGGGCGGCCCAATTCTGTACAGCAGGAATCTGCAGGATGAGAGAAAGCACCAGAAACAAAATCAGGCTTATTCCAACGATGCGCTTCAGCCACCGCCAGGCCCCTCCTGCCAGCGAGCGCCAGCGAGAGCGTTTTTCCTGTTCCTGATTTTCTGTATTCTCCTGCATACTATATCAATACAACTAAAAAGCCCTGCGAATATATTCAAAGCGCCCCGCATTTAACGCAGATTTACGACGCCATCTGATGTATGAAAGCAAAGGCTCTTTGTTCGGACCAGTATGCACCTTTGCCAATATTGGATACAAAACCGACATGCCCACCCCAGCGAGGCGTTTCCAAATGGAAATACGGGTGTTTTTCCGCCAGGCCGGCCGGATAACAAGCCTGGCTGAGGAAGGAGTCATCCTGTGCGTTAATGAGCAATACCGGTCGTTCAATTGCGGGTAAAAACTGGAGCGAACTGTTGCGGCCCCAATAATCCTCAGCACTTTGAAAGCCGTGGATAGGGGCTGTAAAGGCGCCGTCGAACTGCCGAAAGTTCTGAGGGGCTGGTTCCGGGAAAGCAGCCTGCCCAGGAAATTGCCTGGCTTTCTGGCGGGCTTTTTCATTAAGGCTATCCATAAAACGCTTTTGGTACGGCCAATTGTACCATTTGTTGATCTCTTCGTTGGCGCTCGACACTTCACAGGGCACGGAAAAAGCTACGCCACATTTTACTGCTTCCGGTAAAATCGAAGGCTCCTCTCCCATATATTTTAACAATACATTACCTCCCAGCGAAAATCCAACCAGCGCCACGGAGCGGTAAGGCTTCTGGTGAAGGGCGTGCTGCAAAACATAGTGCAGGTCAGCGGTTTCTCCGACGTGATAAGACCGGAGCAGCAGATTGGGTTCCCCGCTGCAACCCCGGAAGTTAAGGGCCAGCGCATCCCAACCCCTCTGGTTGAAATACCGCGCCATTCCTTTCACATACGAGCGGCCGGAATTGCCTTCCAGGCCATGCAGGAGGAGGAGTAATTGATCACTACCTGCACGCGACCAGTCCAGGTCGAGAAAGTCCTCATCGGGAGTGCTTATCCGCTCCCGTTCATACACCACGCCTTCAACTTTTCGGAAAAGTGGGGGAAAGACTGTATTGAAGTGCGCATTGCGGAAAAGCCCTTTAGCGCGATAGGATGATCTTGGGATCAGCGGCATATCATTTGGAGGTGTTCCGGGACAAAGTGCGAATCACTATCGTGATATTTAACACATTATCGCCCAGTTGTGTTTCAAAGGCAGCAAGCGCCTGCCGGGCTTCTTCCTCTTTTCCATAAATAGGGCCAAAAAAAACGGCATAACCAGCTTCTTTCCCTTGAAAACAGCCCAACCACAAGGCACTGGTTTCCAGCCCGTATTGGCCCAGGGCGAGTGTTCTGTCTTCGGCTGCCGAAAAAGATGGATACACGCCCTCCTGCAATATAAAAGCGGCGCCTGTTATATTCTGCAGCCGCGAGCAATCGTAAACAGCCAAAGGGTCTTCTCCCGGAGTAGCCAGCAGGAAATCCGGCTGTCGGCGCCGCTTGACGGCAGCGGCCTGCGAAGCATCCTGCCCTGCCACCGGCTGGGGCTCCAGGTCCACATACGGGCGGGTATCTTTTTCCCGGAGAATGGGCGGAGGCCAAACATAGGGTGTATCTACCACAAAACTGGAATCCTGCCGGTTCTCCAACCTATTGTTATACAGCCGAACTGCTTCCATCCGGTCCAGATAATCGGGTTCCTCCTCAATCACGATATCCTCCTTTTGCGATTCAAGGTAAAAAACACTGCCAATCATTAACAAGGATATTATTAAAACGATGACCTGATAGCGGTACTGGCTCTGAAACCGCATAAAATTGGTGGCGTTGAACTGCTTGAGCCAATCCGGATAGTTGCCTTCCTGGGCATACCGGGCGAGTTCAGCCTGGCTGAAAAGGCGCAGTTGCCGGCGCCGGCTTTTGAAGAGGTCCGTACGGGAAGGAGTGATCTGCATGATGGGGTGGCCGTGTTCCCGCACCACGATCAGGCCAAAGCCGTTGCGGATGCATTGTTTCCTCAGCTCCAGGTAATGGCGGTCATCGTAATAATTGGCAAAAACATCTTCTCCAATGGCGATCCATTGCTCATCGGCATAGTACTGCTTAAACTGTTCGACAGCATAGATATAGCGGTACCGCCGCAATTTCCAAAAAGCGGTAATATAAAATAAAAAGGCCAGCAGAAAGGACATCACCACTACTCCGATACAGCCTGCATAGGTGATTTTTTTAAAAGTAAAGAGCTGCTCCACATTACCCGCAATAAACAGGACGGCGGCAGCCAAAGAAGCTACGGCAATGGCATCCCACTGCAGGCGCCGCTTTTGTATTTTAAAACGGACTTCATCTCTGGTATCCTGGGAAGTCGCTTCGAAAGTAGCGTGGAAAATTTCACCACCGGGTTTGGGATAAGAAAGGAAGCCATCGGCGATAATCCCCCCCGCGCCCCGCATGTCCGAACTGACCGTAGTGCCTCCTTCCCGCTGCCGATAACGATAGTAGGCTTTCAGAAAGCGGAGCGTCGTTTGTTTTATATCGTTCTCGGAAAGGCCTTGCATGATTTTTTTTCAGGACGGCATTTAGAGCTAAAAGCAGGTTTGGAGATAATGATTATTCCACCATTTCCAATTGCTCCCACAATTTAATAGTTTCTATGGCTGGCCGCACATCATGGGCGCGAAGAATTTTGGCGCCTTGTTGCAAAGCAACCATGTGCAGCGCTGTGGTGCCGTTGAGCGCCTCAGCGGCTTGGATGCCCAGAACCCGGTTGATCATTGACTTTCGGGACAAACCTGCCAGGATGGGATAGTCCAGTATCTGGAATACGTGAAGGTTTTTAAGGAGCTGATAATTATGGCGCACTGCTTTCCCAAAACCGAAGCCGGGGTCGAGAATGATGTCTTTAACACCCAGTTCTCTGAGTTTTCCTGCTTCGGCGATCAGAAAATCCAGTACTTCCCGCACCACATCTTCATAGTAGGGTTCCTTTTGCATATCCCGGGGCATACCCTGCATATGCATCAGGACATAGGGTACGTCCAGGGCGGCGACAGTGGCGTACAAGGCCTCATCCATCCGCCCGGCGGAGATATCGTTGACAATGGCTGCTCCGGCGCCAACACTCTCCTGTGCGACACGGGCCCGAACGGTATCGACCGAAATAATCGCTTCTGGAAACGCCTGATGAATCGCTTCGACAGCCGGAATGACCCGCTGCAGCTCTTCCGCCTCCGGCACCGGCGCCGCACCGGGCCGGGTAGACATGCCGCCCACATCGAGGATGGCAGCTCCTTCTTCCAGCATCTGCTCCGCCCGGGCCAGAATAGCGTCGCGCCCGCTATATTGCCCCCCATCGAAAAAGGAATCCGGCGTCACATTGAGTATACCCATCACAATGGGCCGATCCAGGCTGATCAGGTGGCCGCGGCAGTTGAGAGTAAGGCGTGGGTTGAGCATGGTTTCACTTTTTGGCGCGATCCGGAATCCGTACTTTCAGAAACAAAGGTAAGGCGTTTACAGCCTGCTTTTCAAAACTTATTACGGCTTGTTCCGTTTTCAAACTTTTTAAAAATACAAATATACAAAGCATTCCTTTCCATCTATTTTGACAATATAATCCGCTAAAAATCGAACCAGGGCTCCAGGGTAATTTGTTACCTTTGAGGGTGGTTACGTCAGAAACGAGCAGCACATTTTACAGAGCCCAAGAAAAAAAACATGGCAAAAAGACCCAGCAGTTCTCCAACTTCCAATAGTTCCCGCAATACTATGCGGGCCTTGTTATTGGTTCTGGCCGTAAGCCTGATCGGGATCATTATTTACCGGAAGTGGATCTCGCCGGCAGGTTATTCCAATATTCCAAAGGAATTGCAACTCAATTATGTACCCTCTGATTTTAAAATAAATATCGATGAGGAGAATGCCCTGGCTATTCTATCGAATCCACACCGTTACCGGCGGGAATTCAATGACCTGGTATACGACATCAACATGTCCATCCTCTACCATGTCGCCAACCGGATGGGATTGAGTGAATCGGACAAAGCCCTGATCAAACCGGAGTACGAAAAGCACCACCCCTATCTGCGCAACCTCTATTTCCACGATTTTGTAGCCCTGAAAGATACCACCTCCCAACTCTATCAAACCTGGTACGACAACGAAGGCACGAATGCCGTCGAGGTATTGCGGGAGGTAGCCTCAAAGTATACCTGTTTTCTGGTGACGCAAATTATGACCACGCTGGTGCCCACCAAGGGGGGCAGCATCTATGCGAAGGGGCAGAACGTGGAAACCCCTTGTGGCATGGCCATGCAGGAAGCCCTGAGCCCCATGCTGAAAAAACTGGAAGACCGGGCCGCCATTCAAGATTTTAGCCGTTCCCGGGGGCTGTTACAGGAAAAAGTGGAAAAGGTGATCGCTGAGCTGGCCACTATGGAAGTCCGCGACAAGAAAGGGCTGAACAAACAGCTGAAAACCAAGGTGCTGGGTTTCAACGTATCGAGTTCTGATATTGAGATCTCCGCAATTAGTATTCTAAAGGTAGGATTCCGCCTCAACGAATATTTCGACATCAGCCTCAATGCCAAACAAGGCCTGGTGACCATCACCCTGCCCGAACCAACCATCCTTTCTCACGAGGTTTATCCTAAAGTCGATAACCTCGACATTGGCTGGCTGCGCGAAGTACAGGACGCCGACTTTAACCGGACTTTTAACGTGCTGCGCGCGGAATTCCGCCGGGAAGCCCTGGAGAGTGATATTATGGAAAAGTCAAAAAAGCAGGCTATAGAACTGATGAACACCATGTTTGCCCCGGTGGTCAGCAGCCTGAATAACCGCTACAAATTGCAGGTGAAATTTCGGGAAGTGGGCGAAGACCCTGAGTTTGACCCTGAACGCGCTGCTTCTGCGGAATACCAATATGAATAATGAATGGCTGAAGGGTTGACCATCACTAATGAGCCGGTTAAAAATGGCTGAATGGATTAAGGGTTGATGGGCTTTGCGAGTCGTACATCGTATCCGTCCGGTGCCGCAGTTATCTAAACTAAGTCTAAATAAATTTGTTGGATTGGCATTGGATGGCTAAATTAGCGAGCGATATTTCAAAACCCAATGCAACCAATTTCCATAATCCTGGCTGATGCGCAATACCTTATCAGAGTAGGCCTACGGCACCTTTTGATGGGCAACGAAGTATTCTGGGTAGTTGGTGAGGCTAATGATGAAGCAGAACTGATGGAACAGTTGCGCACGCGGCCCGCCAAAGTTGTCATTCTGGACTATAACCAGCCGGGAAAT
The DNA here is from genome assembly GCA_020636215.1 of Lewinellaceae bacterium. Classification (GTDB taxonomy): domain Bacteria; phylum Bacteroidota; class Bacteroidia; order Chitinophagales; family Saprospiraceae; genus JACJYE01. The sequence goes on along the minus strand of JACJYG010000010.1, from coordinate 214,332 downwards.
TTCTCCAAAGCTACGGTTGCGCGGATCAGAGAAGCGGCCCCACACACCAACATCCTCATTATCAGTGCCGACAATCACAAGGATAACATTTTTCAGATCCTGGAACAGGGCGTCAACAGTTTTGTAACCAAAAGTTGCGCCGAAGAGGAGATCCTGGACGCCATCAAAGCGACTGCCAGAGGAGAAAAGTTTTTCTGTACTAAGATATTGGACTACCTGCTGGAGCGTTCTTTCTCCAGAGGGCAGGGCAATGATTGCGGGCCCACTCCGCTCACACCTCGTGAGATTGAGATTGTGCAGCTCGTTTCCCGCGGGCTGATTGCCAAGGAAATCGCAAATACGCTCAACCTAAGTACACACACTATATACACGCACCGAAAGAACATCATGAAAAAACTGCAGCTCAGTTCGGCCTCCGAACTGGTGTTGTATGCCGTAAACACAGGCTTGGTAAAAGCCGATAATGCCTCCCTGCAATCTTTTTCCTCCTCAGATCGTTAACGATTTGGCAACAAAACGCAACAAAAAACGTACACTTGCATAAGTTACTGATTTCTTATACCTTACCAGGGTTAATGTGCCTGAAATGCTTGTAATAAATTGTCACATTATGAAAAAGTTCTTGTTTGCTTCTCTCTTTGCATTCTTCCTGAGCTTATCTGCTCAAGCAGTCAACCTGTATATTTTATATGACCCGGCCTGTATGGACCGGCTGGAGTACACTTATCTCAACAACCAGAACAGCGCCCCTTATCTGGTTTATCAGGTCACTACCATTCCTGGAGAAAAGATCATCCTTGACGTCGGCACAGAAAGCGATGTGACGCAGAATTTCCCGCCGGCGCAATTCATCCGATGCAACAATGCTGTTTTTGATGATAAGTTCGTAAATGATATCAACAGCAATATCGACCGGGTTTTCATTGTAGTGAAAACGGGAGAAAACAGCTATTTGGCATCCCCGGTCACCTTCGCCGCCCGGTATGTACGCGCTGAAGACTATATCCTGTACGATTCACCAAAGTACCGCTTCCAATTTGACCTGAAGATGGGAACAATTGGCGAAAATATCGCCTTCCGCAATCCCAAAGCGCAGGTTTTCTTCGAAGGGCGGATTGACAATGATTGCTCCGGAGCTTATCTGTTCCGGCAAAACGCTGAATATGCCGGCAACCCGTACACGGGCCTGGTGCTCGTCCCGGAAATAGGCATCACGGAAGAACGCAGTGGAATTAATATTGACGATGCGATGAAGAATACCCTGCGGCTCACCAAAGTAAACGGTAAACCCCTGGACAGCTACCTGGCAAAGATCTGTAAAGGCATTGATGTACCGGATATTCCAACGCAGAGCGCGCTAACGGCCAGCCCAGGTTCCAATGAATTTATTACAGTAGGCGCCAACCCGGCGCCGACAGATAAAATAAGCCTGTTGGCGGCAAGATCCGGAGAAAGCCAGGTAAGGCCGGCTGCCGCGCCACAATACCATACCGTAGCCAAAGGAGAAACGCTTTTCCGAATCTCCAAAAAATACGGCGTATCCGTTGATCAGCTGCAAGCCTGGAATAACAAAGGAAAATCAACCGTCATCCTTAAAGGAGAAAAATTACAGGTGTCGGCGCCCGCCAGTACGCTGACGGCCAAAGAAGGTGTGGTGAACGTGCTTCCGCAGTCTTTTGAAAACGGGAGTGGTGTCGCTAATATCCAACCAGTCAATAGCCTTATACCTGCGGGCAATACGGGTAGCGGCAGGCATACCGTGGCGCCGGGAGAAACGGTGGCTTCCATTGCAATGCGTTACGGCTATACCGAGGCGCGCTTTCGCGAGTTCAATAACCTGGGTAAATACGACGTACCCAAGATCGGGCAAGTCCTCAAGACATCCGATTGTGATTGCCCCGACAACCAACCTGCGCTCTATAACCAGACTACCAGTAACTATAATTATACCCAGGCCCTCAATCCGGGCCTGACCGCCAAGTCTCCGGAACTGACTACCGTTCCTACGGAAATGGGCTACACTCCTCCCACAAGCAGCCAGGCGGAATCCTTCTCCAATGACGCCTTCGGGCAAGCCAGCACCGACCAAAAGTATCTCAATACGCCGTATTTCCTCGATCGCCTGATCACACCGGCCTCAAATACCGAACCGGCCCAATCCTACAGTAATACCGGCGGCCGCATTTATGATACCGGAAGTACGGGCAATCAACTTCAATCTTCTTCCTATACGGCCAGCCAGGCGCCGCTCAACCTCCCGCTGGGCTATAGCGAAAACGCTTTGACGCCAAGCAATAATACAACTGCCAAATCTGGCGATCGGAGCTATTACATCGTAAAGGAAGGCGATACCTTATTCCGCATTGCCCGCATGTACGGTGTCACCGTGGAATACCTCCGTTCAGTCAATAATCTGGGGGCAGCTGAGGTGATCATTCCGTATCAGAAGGTTTATTTGAATTAGAAAGCCAGGGAAGGTTAATGTTGAGGATTTAGGTTTAGGTTTAGTGAGGCGCCTATTGAAAAGAGCGTGTTCAAGTGTTTGCTTGTTCGAGTGTAAGCACACAGGAAACCTAGATAAACCAAGGCTTCCTGTGTTCAGGTCCAAGATTTGACAAAGGTTTTTGAACAGCCTCATTGAAAATCCTCATACACAACATTCCGATCCACCTTTTCCGGTAGCGGCCCGAAGTGGGCGAGTTTTAATTCCGCCATACGCCGGCCGGCCTTAGCCCGGTTGAGCAGCGGCTCTCCGTCCAGCCAGGCGGTCAGGTAGCCCGACCAGAAGGCGTCGCCGGCGCCGGTAGTGTCTTTGACTTCCACCTGGCGGGCCGGAAGGAAATGCTTTTCCTCATTGGTGGCTACAAAGCACCCGTCTCCACCTAAAGTAATACAGGCCTCGCGGGCGCCCATACCCAGAAAATGCATCGCTGCCCTTTCAGCGTCCTCCAGTTTGTTGTTGTACAAGCGTTCCCAATCTACTTCACTTACTTTTACCAGCGCCCCATGAGCGCAGAACTCCCGGACAGTTTGCTGCGCCTGATCCTGATCTTTCCAAATCTTTTGGGCATAGTTGGCGTCAATACTCAGCTGTGCGCCATGCTGAACGGCCAGCCGGGCGGCCCGTAGAATGCTGCTTTGCGCCGGCTCCAGGCTCAGGGCAAAGCAGGTCGTATGAAACAAGGCGGTATCCGCCAGCACGGTTTCCGGGAACTGCTCATCGACGATCTGGCAATCGGCGCCCCGGTAGGCTTCAAAATTGGATACCTGCCGGGAGCGGGTTACCAGGATCAGGGTGGTCGGGACGTCGATGGACCGGACCTGATGGCAATCTACACCCAGGCTCTGAACGTATTGAAACAGATAACGCCCCATGTCGTCCTTGCCAAGGGTTGCAACTAAGCCCGTTTTATTTCCCAGGCGCGCCATATTCATACAGAGGTTGGCCGGGCTCCCCCCCATTAGCCGTTTGAAATTCTGAACCTGGTCCAGGTTATCTGCAAAATCGACGGAAATGAAATCGATCAGCAGTTCCCCGACAGAAAGAATATCATATTTTCGAATACGCCGGTTTGCCATTTTTGAACAATTTAGTGGGTTTTCAGATTGAATTAGTATAGCAAGAGCTCACTTATTGTATTTTCGACACAAAGCAAGTAACTTAAGCCAGGCTTACACCCAATGCGCTGCAAGGCAATTCAGCCCAAAAAATAACAGATTTTTATTAAAAGTAAACCATTCCATCAGCTATGCGCTACTTATCTTCCCAAAACCGGCAGGAAATTCTACAACAATTCCAATCCCAAGCCTTTGACCTGATCGTTATCGGCGGCGGCATTACCGGCGCCGGCATTGCATTGGACGCTGCTGCCCGGGGGATGAAGGTGGCGTTGGTGGAAAAAAGGGACTTTGCCTCCGGAACGAGCAGCAAATCCACAAAGCTGATCCACGGTGGTTTGCGTTATTTGAAGCAATTTGAAATTGGCCTGGTCCGGGAGGTAGGCCATGAACGGGCTATAGTACATCGCCTGGCGCCTCATCTGACAGTCGCAGAAAAAATGCTGCTCCCGCTGGTCAAAGGAGGCACTTTCGGCCCGCTATCCACTTCCTTCGGCCTTTGGGTATACGACCTGTTGGCCGGCGTAAAAGGAGAAGACAAACGCCGGATGCTAAGCAAGGCTGAAACCCTTCAACAGGAACCGCTACTCGAAGGCCGGGCAGATATTCTCCAGGGCGGAGGATACTATGCCGAGTATCGCACCGACGACGCCCGGCTCACGATCGAAAATATTAAGACAGCGGTGGACAAAGGCGCGCTATGCCTCAATTACGCCAAAGTGCTCCAGCTGCTTTATGAAGACGGACAGGCGGTCGGCGTACAATGCGAAGACGGACTTACCAAGGACGCCTTCCAGATCAGGGGCGCCCATATCGTCAGCGCAGCCGGGCCGTGGGTAGATACCTTGCGCAAATCGGATCAATCCTTAAGTGGAAAGCGGCTTTTCCTCTCCAAAGGCGTCCATATTGTGGTTCCCCACGAACGCTTTCCCCTTCGCCATGCCATCTATTTTGATGTGCCCGATGGGCGAATGATCTTCGCTATTCCCCGCCACCGGGCAACTTATATCGGCACCACCGACACCCGCTACGAAGGGCCGCTCGACGATATCCCCGTCAATCAGGAGGATGTCGACTATCTGCTCCGGGCAGCCAACGGTATGTTTCCGAAAGTGGGCTTAACGGTAGAAGATGTAGAATCCAGTTGGGCCGGGCTGCGCCCCCTCATTTATGAGGAAGGCAAAGACGCGTCGGAAATGTCCCGCAAAGATGAGATCTTCGAATCCAAATCGGGCCTGATCTCCATTGCCGGCGGTAAACTCACCGGCTATCGCCGGATGGCGGAGCGGATCGTGAACCTGGTAAGCCGGAAATTAGAAGCGGAACAAGGCAGAACTTTCCAGCCCAGCACAACCAGGCAGATTCCGCTGGCCGGCGGGCCGTTCCGCGATGGGAAAGAAGTAGATGCCTACCGGGGCCAGCTTGCAACACAAATTGCAAGCCTGGGCTTGAAGCCCTGGTACGCCGATTACCTGGTAGCCAACTACGGCCGCCAAACCGATAAGATACTGAGCCGGGTAACCCCTGAAAATGGAGACGCAGCCATTGCCCTGGCCCGGGCGGAAGCCTGGTTTACCGTGCACCACGAATTGGCAGCCAAACCGATGGATTTTTTCAACCGCCGCTCCGGCCGGCTGTTCTTCAACCTGCCGAGTATTGAAAAGGTGCTTGAACCGGTACTGAAGGATTTCCAGGCCTATTTTGGCTGGACAGACGCCCAGTTGGCGGAGGAAAAGACGGCGGTGGAGCGGGCTGTTTATCAGGCGGCGCATTTTGAGCGGGAGGGAGAAGGAGCGAGGGTGGTTTCTTAATCCTAATGGCAACGTTTAGTAAATGGAGCGTAGCATCCCATTAGGGCGCTATGATTTTCGTATACAGTGTTGTATGCAATTTAGAACGTGTTTAAAATTAATCCTTTCGCTAATATGAGTGTCTCTCTTTGCCGGACTTCGGCTATTTTTCGGCACGTACCTTCCAGGTATGCGCCGAAAAATGAGCCTCGCGCGGCTTTGAGATCCATCTCATATTAACTGAAAAACTAAATTTAAACACGTTCTTAATTTTTAATTCAATATATCAAAGAGCCCCCAATACCCAAAACCAACTATCAGTATAATATATATTACGTTGTTGGCAATAAGAGAACTTTTTATCCAATTAGATTTACTATTACTCTTTAGAAAACGGATATTATAATAGGTCATTGGAAAAATTATCAGGAGTAATAAAAAGGGAATATATGAAGACAAACTAATCAGGTCAGAACCGTAATCGTGATAAGGGGCATCAAAATAATATATATTGATATTTGTTGCTAAAACATATAGATAAGCAAATAACAAAACATTCATTCCTGCAAAGAGCAATTTGATCAAGTTAAATTTTTCCGTATACCTTTTTCTAAGGAAACTTATGAAGAACAAAAATGATAGAATGATGATAAATCCTCCAATGAATACTAAGGAAATCCTCAACGAGCTTAAGTTAAATGGTGTTTTATAATTTATTAACCTCTGAAATTCAGGGTTTTCAGGAAATAGTTCGGGAATACTAATGATATGGTTTCCTAATGCTAATTCGTCTGATATATTGAATTGGATTGTGGTATCATAAGTGTGGTAAAAATAAAGATTCACAAGTCCCTTTTGTGTATCCCAAATAGATGTCAATAAAGTTCCATCTCCATTTCGATTTCTACAAACAGACATTGTATCTGACACCGAACGACAAAATTCAAGTGAAGTGTTTAATTTATTGGTTCTTAAATAATCTTCACCATTTTTATACCGAATTTGTTTTCTTGCATCTTGATTACTTGTCAATGAAGGACAAAAATTTGCCAAAACATATGTTGGGGCATTTCCTTAATTTTTAATTCAATATATCAAAGAGCCCCCAATACCCAAAACCAACTATCAGTATCATATATATTACGTTGTTGGCACTATGATCGTATCTATCTATATACCTCCTAACTTCTTCTACAGTTTTACATTTATGTAGTATATCCGTTAAGTACTCGACTTCATTAGTTATTGTTTTTTTTTCAATCTGTTGTAGGTTTTTATTTGGATGATACGCTACTAATCTGGAGAATACAAGGCCTTCTTCATTCATACCGGACTGAGGAGCAAATTCGTTAGGGCCAACCTCCCTTGATCCAGTAAAACAAGCTCCATATTCAGTTTCATTCGTTGATTTTTCAAACCAAATACTTGTTGTTGTTCGCCAAGCATCTTGATTGCAACCGACCATTGTTTTGCCATCAACAGTCACTTTATACATACTGCACGCTTTAGCTGATTGATTACAGCATATCAAGAAACATGAAATTAAAAGAGCTGATATGGTATATATTATATTCATAAAAATCCTAACGGCTCACTATATTTTTAATTGCATATACGATCTTCCTGTATGCCCGCACCGGAGTTCGGGCAGAAGGTTGGAAATCCCTCAAAAACTTCTTTCCTTAGCGTTCAACAATCAACAAAACGACCATGTCCAAACTACATACCGGCCCGGCCGTCAACGACGCCCAGACCATTACCGGAGAACGGTACACCGATGTCTATTACGAATACCAACCCAATGCGGTAGAGCTATCGTATCAGGAGAAGGACGGCATCTTCGTCTACGAGTGCGCCAATGGGCTGGCGCTGAAAGTAGAGGTAGTCACCGAAAACATCATTCGGTTCCGTTTCGCCCTTGAAGGAAGCTTCGAACGCGATTTTTCCTATGCCATTGATCCCGAGGCTAGTTACCGGGCGCCCAAAATCACGATTGGCGGCGATGCAACGCACTATTTCATCCACACCGAAAAGCTACATTGCCGCATCGGGAAAAGCGATCTGAAGGTAAGCTTGTTAGATGCTAAGAGCCAGCAGGTGATCTGTGAAGACGCCGCCCCTTTTTACGCCCGGCGCAGCATTCATCATGGTGTGGAACTAGTGAAGATCACCAAATCCGCCCTGGCTAATGAAAATTACTTTGGGCTGGGGGATAAATCCGGCAACCAGAACCTGCTTGGCCATCAGTTCCAGAATTGGAACACGGATTCATTTGCCTACGAAAAGGACAGCGACCCGCTGTACCGGTCCATCCCCTTCTACTATGGCATCCACAGCGGCATGGCTTATGGCATCTTCCTGCACAATACCTACCGCACCCATTTTGACTTTAATTCCAAGCACAACGGCCAGACGGCCTTCTGGGCGGATGGCGGCGAGATGGATTACTATTTCATTTATGGGCCTCACTCTATGGAGGTGGCCGAGCGCTACGCCTGGCTGACCGGGAGGGCGGAGTTGCCGCCAATCTGGGCCCTGGGCTTCCATCAGTGCCGCTGGAGCTATTATCCGGAGAGCAGGGTCTATGAAGTGGCCCGGGAATTCCGGGACAGAAAGATCCCCTGTGATGCGATCTACCTCGACATCGATTATATGGATGGCTACCGTTGCTTCACCTGGGACGAGGAGCATTTCCCCAACCCCAAGGGCATGATCGATGACTTGCGGGAGCAGGGTTTCCAAACGGTGGTTATGATCGACCCCGGCATCCGGGTTGACCCGAAGTATCCGGTGTATCGGGAGGGCCTGGCTAAAAACATGTTCTGCTACCGTTCTTCCGGAGAATTGATGCGGGGCCCGGTCTGGCCCTCCGATTGTGTGTTCCCCGATTTTACCCGGGCGGAGGTGCGCGAATGGTGGGGCGGGCTCTACCAAAAACTCTACAACGAGCATGGCGTCAGCGGTTTCTGGAATGACATGAACGAGCCGGCGGTATTTAAAGTCAACAGCGCCACCTGCCCCGACGATGTGCTGCACCACTACGATGGCCAGCTTACCAACCACCGGCGGGCGCATAATGTCTATGGCCAGCAAATGAGCAGAGGCAGCTTTGAAGGCCTGAAAAGGTTAAAGCCGGAAAAACGCCCCTTTGTGCTGACGCGGGCGACCTTTAGTGGCGGGCAGCGCTTTGCTTCCGTCTGGACCGGCGACAACGTCGCAAGTTGGGAGCACCTGCGGTTGGCAAACCTGCAATGCCAGCGGCTCAGCGCCTCCGGTTTTTCCTTTGTGGGTACGGATATTGGCGGTTTCAAGAACCAACCCGATGGGGAACTGTTCGTGCGTTGGCTGCAACTGGCCGTGTTCCATCCGCTTTACCGGGTCCACTCTATGGGAAACAATGTCGACGGGGCGGCGGAAGCGGAAGCGGAAGTCATACACGAAGCAGAACGCTCCAACCGCGTCGACCAGGAACCCTGGTCGTTTGGGGACGAAAACACGCAACTCGCGCGCCAGGCTATTGAATTTCGCTATGAACTATTGCCCTATATCTACACTTCCTTCCGCTTGTATACCGTCAGCGGGCAGCCCCTGTTGCGCAGCCTCTTTCTCTATGACCCAACCGACGAAGAAAACCTCCGGCGGGAAAGCGAATTTCTCTTCGGCCCCCACCTGTTGGTAATCCCGATCTTACAACCCGGCCTTCAATCGCAGAAGGGCTATCTGCCGGGGGGGCGTTGGTACGACTACTGGTCGGGCATCCTGTATGAAGGCCAGCAGGAGGTAACCTTGCCGGTTAGTGCCGGCCTTATCCCGATACTGGTAAAAGCAGGAGCCGTTATCCCCAATTATCCGGTCCAACAGTATACGGGTGAAAAGGCCTTCGATAAGATCAGCCTGCGGGTTTATTACGGGGAGCTCAGCAGCGAATTATACGAAGACGCCGGTGAGGGTTATGCCTACCAATCGGGGGCGTTCCGCCTGCGCACTTTCCACACTGCACCCGGAACCAAAACCTTTTCCCTGAAGCAAAACCAGGAGGGTAGTTTTAAAACCACTTATGCTGTTTTCCAAATCCAACTATTTGGCCTGCCCTTCGAAGTTACGCAATGCAAGGCTGATGGAAAGGAACTGTCCTTCCGAAAGGAGGAAAACTACCTGCTGATCGAGGCGCCGGAAGGGTTTGGGGAGTTGGTGGTTGGTGGGAAGTGAATGCCTGAATGCCTATTCCACCTTAGGCTGCCAATTTAACCCACTGGCTACATTATCCAGGAACTGTTCAAAGCGAAGCAAGGCCAGGGGGGCGTTATAGTAGTTGGTGATGGTTTTTTGTCTTTTCCCGTCAGCAAAAAAGGTGATTGTCTCGGGTAAGTCTTCGATAATATCGCCATTTTCCGGATATACATCGCTCAACGCGAAGAAATTGGCCAGCCGGGCTTCCTCCCGAAGCCGTTGGAGCGTGCTATCGGGCGCCTGAGCCAGAAAAATACCCAGCCGTTTGATATTGCGCTCACCTTTAAAGACTACTTCGCCATTAGAAAAGAACTGGACTTCATAAACGGGGCAGCGGCCATAGCAGGGGGTGCGCTTCAGGCTGGCCATCAGGTGAGGTTCGGTGGCCGGCAGCAGGCTATCGGAGGAGGTATTGGAAAGGGAATCCGCTGGCTGGACAGGGAATTGCGGTTTGTCATCCGGTGCGGCCTGCCGGTTGCAAGCCAATTGGATGATCACCATGCCCAAAAACAGAAGCCGGTTGATGGTAAAGGCCCGCGCTCCTTGCATTATTTCTTCTTACCGCGCGTTTGGCGCTCCGCCTGTACCTTTTGTTGCTCCTTCAGGGCTTGTTCCAGGCGTGCCTGGAAACCTCCCTTCTTTTTGGGTTTCTGCCGGTTGGCTTCCAGTTCCTTTTCAATCTTTTCATTGTCGATAATATAATTCTTGGTGACAATGGTTTGGGTAATGTTGAGCACGTTACTGAACAACAAGTAACAGGTAAGGCCGGAAGCGAAAGTGTTGAAAAAGCCCAGGAACATGACCGGCATGATGTACTGCATATACTTCATCGCAGGGTTGGCCGACATATCCATGTGGCGGGTATTGTAATAAGTATAGATCAGAGTAGTGATCGCCCAAAGCACAGTAAACAAGCTGATGTGGGCGCCCATGTGGAAGGGCAGTTCAAAAGGAAGCCGCATAAACACATCGTAGGAAGAGAGGTCGGTGGCCCAAAGGAAGCTGGCCTGCCGGAACTCGATAGAGGCCGGGAAAAAGCGGTACAAGGCAAACCAGATCGGCATCTGCAGCACCATAGGAAGGCAACCACCGAGGGGGTTCACTCCAAATTCCCGGTATATCTTCATCGACTCCACCTGCTGCTGCTGAGCGTCGTCCTTGTATTTCTCCTTAAGATGCTCCATACGTGGTTTCAGCGCTCCCATTTTAGACTGGGAATAGAGCATCCGATAGGTCAGCGGATAGAGCAACAGCTTGACGATCAGGGTAAGAAAAAGGATAACGATCCCCTTGCTGCCAATGAAGCTGGACAGGAAGTTGAATATAGGGCGAATGACCCAGCGGTTGATGGTCCCGAAAATACTGCGGCCAAAAGGGATAACATCCTGGAGGTCATATCCCATATTATAAAGCCTGTCGAATTCGTTAGGGCCAACGTAAAACGACATAGCGAAAGCTTCCGATGGACTGTGCTGGTAAGGCAGTCCAATCTTGGAAACCAGCAGTTTAAGATCCTTGGCGTCTTCCGGCAGCATCTTGGTTTCAAGCGTTGCCGAATTAAAAGGTTCTTCTGCTATGAGCGAGCTGTTAAAAAACTGGTTGGCGTTGGACACCCACTTAATGCGCTTATTGGTGATCTCCTCTAAATCGTCGCCCGTACAGGAGCAATAATCCGGGTCTTCCTCAGCCGGTTTGAAATATACGGTGGAATAGCGCCGCTCGTACTGCGTATTTCGTTCGAGTTTATCCAGATAATTTACCCAGGTGAGTTGGATCTCATCCTTATCCTGAGGAATGATGGTATTTAGCCCCTGAAAGGAAAGCTTGTAGTCTATATTGTAGGTGCCATCCGTGATGCGGTATTGCTGCTCAAAGTAGCCGCCATTATCGGCTGGGGCCCTCAGCGTAATGCTGTTAGCGCTTGACTCTGCCACCTGGAAGTACAGGTCATCTGTGTTGACGCCACCGGATGGAAGGTTAGCCAGGGGGAGGAAATAGCCGAATTTATTCTTCTCATCTTCCAGGAGATAGAGCGGAACTTTGGTTTCCTTACCATCTTCCCCATCCACTAGTTTGAAGTACTTTTTGAGTTCTACCTGTTTAACCCGCCCTCCTTTAGTGGAGACCGTTACCTTAAACAGGTCATTCTCCAAGACCTTATCCTGTGCTTCGCCGCTTGCCGCCGGGGCGAAAGGGCCGAAAGCCGATTTGTCGCTTAACTGGCGAAGGGAGTCTGCAACTGGCACTGGTTGCTGGCCATCTGTGGCTTGTTTTTCGATACGCAGAAGGCTATCCTCCTGCTGCTGCACCAAAGCGATTGAATCTTGCAGGCGCTGTTGTTCCTGAATCTCTTCCTGAGAAGGCGCCATATATTGCTGCCAAACCAAAAGAAGAATAAAAATGAGCACCAGCCCAATGATCGTATTCTTATCCATCAATACTACTTTTCTAAGAGAACTGCCTAAGTACTAACTAGGGCCTATCCTTCTGATAATCAAAACTTAAAGAAACAACAAAGGCATAGGGCCCGGGCTTTTCTTCGAAAGCACGGCAAAGGTACAATATTGTATGCGCTTAGCGTAACCTGATTGGATGATTATTGTTTACCCATCGACGAAGCAGTTGTTAACGGGCGCCGAACTTGATTTTAAAATGCGCTCATCGAGAGGCCAGGCCGGCGGATATCTCCTCTTTAGCCTGAATCCTCCCAGGGTATTCTTTCAAGGCGGCCTCCAGGCAATCCATAGCTGCTTCCAGGTCATGGCAATTGAGTACGTAAGCGAGCCGGGCTTCATCGACCCCAAGGCCTGGTGTTGCATAGAATCCTTCCCCGGGCGACAACATTACGGTAGCTCCATTATATTCAAACTCCTCCAACAGCCATTGGCAGAAGTGCTCAGCGCTATCGACCGGGAATTTTGCAAAACAGTAAAAAGCGCCGCCCGGGCGGTAACTTACCACTCCCGGCATTTGGCTCAACCTGGCATACACTACATCGCGGCGGCGGCGGTATTCTTCCTTCACCTCATTGATATAAGTGTCTTCCATCTCCAGTGTTGCCTCGGCCAGTATCTGCCCAAAACCCGGAGGGCTGAGCCGCAGTTTGGCGTAGCGAAGGACGGCTCCCAGCACGTCCTGGTTGCGGGTTACCAGCGCCCCTACCCTGGCTCCACAGGCGCTGTAACGCTTGGAAATGGAGTCGATCAGGATGGCATGCTGCTCGATACCAGGAATATTAAGGATGGAGAAAAACGTATTGTCGTCATAGCAGAAATCCCGGTACACTTCATCGGCAAAAAGGAACAAACCGTATTTGCGGGCCAGTGCTGCCAAGCCTTCCAGGGTTTCCCGGGAATAGAACGTACCGGTAGGGTTGCTGGGATTGGTGATAAATATCCCCCGGGTCTTTGGAGTGATCATCGACTCGAAAGCGGCGATATCCGGCAATGCATAACCCGTCTCTATATGAGAAGTAATCGGCCGGATACTAACATTGGCAATCTGGGCGAAACCGTTGTAGTTCGCGTAGAATGGTTCGGGAATGATGACTTCCTCTCCTGGATCCAGACAGGCCAGCAAAGCAAACTGGATAGCCTCGGAAGCCCCGGTCGTGACTATGACTTCATCGGCATTCACATCGATGCCGAACTTTTTGTAGTATTCCGTCAACTTACGGCGGTAGGAGGCATTGCCCTCCGCCGGGCTGTACTCCAGAATTTTAAAGGTGGTTTCCCTAACCTTCTGAAGCGCATAGGCCGGCGTCTCTATGTCCGGTTGCCCGATGTTGAGGTGATAAACATGTTTTCCCGCCGCCTTAGCTTTGTCGGCAAAGGGGATCAACTTTCGAAATGGCGACATGGGCACCGTCCCGCCCCGCTTGGATATCGAAGGCATCACATCTCATTTTGGTTCTGAAAAAATAAGCCGCAAAGATAGGGTTTTTTGATGCGTAAATGGGAGAATACCTAAATTGCATTCCCGCATTCTTGCATTCTCGCATTCTCACATTCTCGCATTCCCGCATTCTCCCCCCCCCAAGCTCCCCTACCATGCCAGGGGCTCCAGGCTGCTAAAGGCCCCCTCCGGCGCCTTATCCAGGACGGCTATATCAGACAACTGGCGTTCGCCGCGATTGCCACTTAACAAAATATCGCCATAAGGCTTATAATCCTTCCAGGGGGTAATAAAAGTAGGCCCTACATCCGTTGCATGGGCGAAGTAGGCCCATTGGCATACCAGGTGGTTTTCTTTGCTGACAAAGACCTGGTATTTATTCTGAGGGGTATCGCCGACGTCTTTGAAGGTTAGTTCCAGGATATCCACCGGTTCCCCGGTTTGGGATACGCCGCCACCGGCAAATTTGAGGGTAACCCCGGAATCTTTGAGCTTAAACGGCATGAGCAACCAATAGGCGTCGTTGATCCAAATGCTCTTTGCATTTTTCAGAAGCGTTTGCAGGGAATCCGGTTCTTCAATAACCGCCCCCTTTACTTTTGCCATTCCGTTGCCATTGTTGATATTGACAATATAAACGGTTTGCTCGCCAGGAATTTCGATGCGGACATCACCGGTATATTTATCCCAAAGTAAGATGCGGCGGCCGAAGAAATTCCACTTGAGAAAATGGGTATTGTCCCATGCCCGGCGCCCCCCCATGGCCTCCATAACGGAGTCCGCAATCGCGATAGCCAGCGCATCCGACCCTGCGGAATCAAAACCTGGCGCCGGAGGGTTATAAATAGGCGTTGCCGGTGCTTCCTTGGAAGCCGTTTGCCCGGCGCCACCCGGTTGGCAGGCCCAGGCGGCCAGCCCCAGGACTAAAGCGGTACACCAAACGGTAATTTTCATCTGCCTGTTTTTTACTGCGAATATAGCCCTTAATTGGGGAGCTATCCAAGTAAGAAAAGTGATAAACGTGGCATTGGAGGAGTCATCCTATTTGTGGAAAGGTGAAAAGCCATTCTTGCATTCTCACATTCCCGCATTCCCGCATTCCCGCATTCTTGCATTCTTGCATTCCCTCATTCCCGCATTCTCACATTCTCACATTCTCGCATTTATACCCCCCATCCGAAGAGCCCCCCACCATAAGGAAGGCCCACCGTACCAAAAGTACAGCGGGCCAACCTGTGTTAGGTGCTTATTGGGTCAAAAGCCCATTGAAAGAAAAATTCAGACGGAATAAAAGAGCCGGAAAAGCATTCCGTTATTTACCGCCTTTCAGTTGATCCTGCAATTCCTGTAACTCATCCCACTTGCCGGAGGCAGCGAGGGCAGCCTGTTTTGCCCAGGAGCCTGGGTCTGCCAATCGGTATCGGGGGCCGGCTTCATCAAGGATAGCCTTTACTTTTTCAACTGCTGTTTCAGCCAATTGCTGGAAGGTATAAATACCGGCCGCATTCAGCAATTCCTCGATCTTTGGGCCAATACCTTCAACCTTTTTCAGGTCATCCTTACTGGCAGGGGGCGTCACGACGGCGCCGGCGCCAAAGCTCCGGGATGTTGTACCTGCACCCGCATCTGTATCCGTTTCAGGCTTGTCCGGTTCTTTTTCAGCCATACACTTTTCCAGTTTGGTGCTGAGCACCGCCTTATCGGCCTGGCAGCGTTGCAGAGAAGTCCGCATATTGCTCAGGTCTTTTTGAGCTTCTTCATACTGGTATTTCAGGCTGACAAAGTCTTTCTCCATATTGGTCAGTTTGGCATGCAGCCCACTGTTTTCGCCTTCCAATTCCTTGAGCCGCTTGCGGTTGCTACACAGCAGGCAGCCCAGCAGTGCACCCAAAATAAAGGCCAAAGCGGAAAAGATGAGCCACCAAAGCCAACAGGGTTCCAGGGTGGCCTGTAATAAGATGTGATCCGTATTCATGCTTAAGTTAGTTTTTTGTTTTGCAATGGATTATTGTTTCTTGATCAGTCGCAGTTCTACCCGGCGGTTCTCCCTTTGCCCTGCTTCTGTATCATTGGATGCGACCGGTTGAGATTCTCCTTTGGAACTGACCGTGATCAGGGCAGCTGGAACGCCTTTCTTCACCAGTAGGTTCCGGATGCCATTGGCGCGGCCCTGGCCAAGCTTGATATTGAATTCCTCACTACCCGAATTGTCGGTATGGCCGGTAAGGGTGATTTTCTCTCCGGTCTTTTTGACCCGTTCAGCCAGTTTATCCAGGTATTCCTCCACTTTGGCATCGTACTCTTTTTCCGTTGAGCCGTAGGGAAAGCGCATGATGATGCGGTCTTCCAGTTCTTCGACTGTTTCCGATACAGTGGCTTCCGGTTCTACCCATTCATAGCTAAAAGCATCGAAGGGGTTTTGGCGAACACCTTCCCGCTCGTCCATGGTTTGAGCCCGGAATTCGAAGCGCCCATCAGGAAGAGCTTTACCCAACAGTTCTCTTACCTGAGTTGCGCGGGCAAAGCCCAGGTTATCAAAGCCCTCCGCTTTGCCTTCTTCTTCAAAGTACTTACCGGTGACCTTCAGAATGTTCGTTTCACCCATTCCGCGCAGGATCACCTGCTTCATACTGTCCAGGTCGTAACGAGGGTCCGTGTACGCTTTGGGGTCTGACCATTTGAAATAGATCGGGTATGATGGAATAGCCGCCTGAAGGGAATCCCCTGACTCCACTACTTCGGTTATCCCCTGGCTTTTACCGCAGGCATCGCAAAGCTCATCCCTGCAGCCGTAATAGACTAGCAGGAAGTAGAGCAGCCACACTGCAACGGCAATGAATAGTTTAAAGGGAAAGGACATATTTCGCTTTGTTTTGTTAATAATCAGCAAAGTGGGATATGGACAGGGATGAACTGCAGGGTGATTGAAGGAAACACACCTTCCTTCCGTATAAAATTAAACATATTCCCAACAAGACAACAATATGTTTTCCTTTTTTTTGTAAATAAGAAGAAAAAAGCGGCTAAACCGAAGTTCATCCAATGAATTCTCTGTTTATACTCCGAAAACAAGCCGGCGGCACAGTTAACAGGATCAAACTTTAAGCCCAGCCATGCATTTAATATTGGTGGAAGATGGGCACTTTTATTATTTTTGCAGCGCATTAAACCAAAAAACACCATGTTTGACAGCTTAAGCGAACGCCTCGAAGGCGCCTTTAAGGTATTGAAGGGAGAGAATAAGCTCACCGAACTCAATATTGCCGAATCGATCAAGGAAATCCGCCGCGCATTGGTGGCGGCCGACGTCAACTATAAGATCGCCAAGGAATTTACCGATAACATCAAGGATAAAGCCCTGGGCCAGGAGAACGTGCTCCGCTCGGTAAAGCCCGGCCAGCTCATGATCAAGATCGTCAATGACGAACTGGTCAGCCTCATGGGCGGCACCGCTGAAGATATCAACCTCAAGGGCAAACCTACCGTGATCCTGATCGCCGGCCTGCAGGGTTCCGGTAAGACCACTTTCTCCGGCAAACTGGCCTATCACCTGAAAAGTGAGCGCAAAAAAAGCCCGCTGCTTGTCGCCTGCGACGTCTACCGCCCGGCCGCTATCAACCAGCTCAGTGTCATCGGTGAACAGATCAACGTGCCGGTTTACAAGGAAGTGGAAAATAAAAACCCGGTTCAGATTGCCCTGAAAGCCATCGCCCACGCCCAGGCTCACAACCTTGACGTCGTGATCGTGGATACCGCCGGACGCCTCTCTATCGATGAGGAGATGATGCAGGAGATCGCCAATGTCAAGGAAGCTATACAGCCTCAGGAAACCCTGTTTGTGGTGGATTCCATGACCGGCCAGGATGCCGTCAATACCGCCAAGGCTTTCAACGACCGCATCAATTACGATGGCGTAGTGCTCACCAAACTCGATGGCGATACCCGCGGCGGCGCCGCCTTGTCCGTCAAATACACCGTGGGTAAAC
The DNA here is from genome assembly GCA_020636215.1 of Lewinellaceae bacterium. Lineage (GTDB taxonomy): Bacteria > Bacteroidota > Bacteroidia > Chitinophagales > Saprospiraceae > JACJYE01. Next base: position 196,814 of record JACJYG010000010.1, on the reverse strand, counting down.
CCATTAAGTTCGTCAGCATGGGCGAGCAAATGAACACCCTCGATGTCTTCCACCCCGAACGGATGGCCAGCCGTATCCTCGGCATGGGTGATATTGTCTCTTTTGTGGAAATGGCGGAACGGCAGTTCGATGAAGAACAGGCCAAGCGGCTTGAGAAAAAGATCAAGAAAAACAAGTTCGATTTTAACGACTTCCTCGAACAGATCGCGCAGATCCGCAAAATGGGTGACCTCAAGCACCTGATGAATATGATTCCAGGCATGAGCAAAATGACCAAAAACCTGGATATCGATAATAGCGCCTTCAACAAAGTAGAGGCCATCATCTTCTCTATGACCCCTCAAGAGCGCGAAAACCCCGAGCTCATGAACATGAGCCGCAAACAGCGGATCGCCAATGGCTGTGGGCATAATATCCACGAAGTCAACATGTTCCTCAAACAGTTCGACCAGATGCGCCGCATGATGCACAAGATGAGCAAAATGCCGGGCATGGGCGCGGGTGCTCCCGGCGGCGCCACCGGAGCAGCTGCTCGCCGCAGCAAACGCCGGCGTTAGCCCGTTGCCAGCCGACCGGCCCTTAAAAGGTTCCTGTTTTTTACCCGGCTTCCGGCCGCCAAGGCCATATTCTGCTTGGCGTAAATCTCCTTGCAGCCGGCCTATGTGCTCCGTCCTATGGCGCTCCTATTCGGCAAGCATCGAGGATATCTAAAAGCGGCTCCTTACTTTTCGAGGCTTCCAATTTAGAAGGTGAACTCGAAGTCACTTCCTAAAAAGCTCACCATTCACTAAGTGATGACATTGAACTTAGAAATCTCCTGCACAATCCCCAAAAAGTGAGCTGAAAATGAAAATATTCCTACCTTGAGCCAAAATCAAACTTTCTATGAAGAACACTGTTTTGACCGTAACCTTCCTGGCCCTGGCCGCCATTATTCCTTCTACGCTTTCCGCCCAGACACAGATGGTGTGGGATGACTGGGGGTTGGGATTCACCCTTGCCCCGGGCATGAGGATCACCGAGAATAACGGAGAAACCTTTAGCGCAGAGCGCGATGATTTGCACCTCAGCATAACGCCCGTCGAAGATGCCTGGGCCTATGAAGAGGACCTCGCCAATGCCGTCCTCATTATGATGGACGCCATGGAATTTGAAAGGATCACCGATGCCGACGAAATGCAACTGAATGACCTGTATGGCTATTTCATCGAAGGGCAAAGCCAGGGCGTCCAGGCAGTCGTCATGGCTCTGATGGACACTGCCAGCCACCGCAACTTCCTGGTGACTATGGTCTACCTTCCCGAAAGCCGTAATCAGGCCATCAACCTGTTCAAATCGATGTATGCCTACGGCGATTAAGGAATTCGCCAAAGTGGGGTGATTAGATCATCCTTTTTCTACAAGCGCTCAAACACGATCCGATAGTGCTCCATCAGTTCGCGTTCAAAACAAACTTTGATGGGGCTGGTCAGGAATACCGGTATTAAGTGCCGGTATTCCTTTCTGGCCAGGCATTCGTAGCCCATCCTCAACAATAATGCGTATTTACGAAGATTGAAACGCCGAAAGTTCTTGTTCCACTCTTGTATAGTTTTGATATAGTCGAGCCGGCCACTGCTGATATTGATCATTTTAAAATAGGACGCTGCATCCCTGATGAGCATTTCTGAGCCCAGAGGCAACCAGGAGCCTGGATGGAGCTTCAGCACCAATGCGCAGATGTAGGCATCAGAATTTTTATCGGCATTGATGTCCATCTCTTCGGGCGCGGGCATTTTATCCGTAATTACCATGGTCTGGAGAAAAAACCGGCCGCCTTTAGGCAATAGGTTGTACACCGTTTCAAAGAAATTCCGGTACACATCTTCCTGCCTGCCGGCATTGTAATCCTCCAGGGAACAAAAGTGCTCAAAGGCACCTAGCGAAACGACGGCATCAAAAGTACCGTAATCATCAGGTTTCACCGTCCGCACATCCTTGACATATACTTCAAAACCGTTTTGCTTACAGGCTTGATACTGTCCATCCGACAGGGTCAGCCCAACCCCTTTTGCCCCTATTTTTCGAAAGTGATTCAACATCGGGCCCCATCCGCATCCCATATCCAACACACTGCTCCCTGCGCGGATATTGAGATTATCAGTGATAAAATCGTGCTTGGCAAGTTGGGCCGCTTCGAGTGTCATTGAGTAATCGCCATTGTACATAGCGCCACTAAAATCGGCGGTATCGCCCTGGCTCATCCGGTAGATCTTATCCAGAGTTGTATAGATGAAATCAATGTCTTGTTTACTAGCCATGGCATTCGTTTTTGGGGGTCAATGATGGAAGGTAAAGCAGTTATAACAACACAATAATAATATTCAATTCACTATTGACTGTCAATGACTTAAATCAATGCTATGTTTTTTTCAGCGAGGAAGGTTGGTACTCTGACGTCCTGCGCAGTGCCCCGGCGAATATTGGGGAATGGGAGTTATTGTTGCAGAGAAGAGGGATTGGCTGCGCCCATCCCGAGGCGGGGGGCTACAAAACTTTTGGATGGCCTTGCAGGCTGTTTTCCATTTAGAAAGGCGGCGGTGTGTAAGTGTAGCAGCCTTTTCTTTTTAGAAAGGTTCAATAGCCTGGAAACCAGCCTGGAGCATATTGACAAGAGTATCCCCCCATTTGTTATAGCCCATTGCGCTGTTGATCCTTTCTCTACCTTCCTCAAAAACTTCTTTAGCCCGGTTGAAGTTGCCAGCGTATTTATGGCAATAGCTTAGCAGTATTGTGTAAAGCCCTGTATCCATGTTGTCAGAGTCGGCTATCTGGGCAAATTCAGCTAGCGTCTGTTCACACAGGGGAAGTGCTTCCAGGTCGTTTTTGTTTATAATTCGGAAAAATAGCAAACCGAAATGGCTGTCGAGGGTATTGAGATGCTGAGTTCCATAGCGTTCCAGGTTTTGTTGATAGGTTTCTGCCAGGAGGCTTTCCACTTTTTCAGGCGGGCTGTCGGTATTCATTGCCATCAACCCCATTTGGGTTGGAGAGGTGGATTGGTAAAGTGTGTCTTGCCCTGTTGTTTCATGGAAGATATGCATGGCCTCACCGATATTTTCCAGGCCTTCCCAAGTGAGTGCAGTTGCTGCTTCCGGGTCATTTTCCAAAAGAGTAGCTTTGTAAGATTTTCCAAGGCCAATGAATAATCTACATTCTGCGTATTGAGGGTGCAATTTTCCATACCTTGCTTCTATGGCGTCGGCAATTTTGGTTAGCTGCTCGAGCGAGCTTTCAACCTTTCCTTTGTCTAAGTAAAATAGGCAAAGAACGGATTGGATTGCCGTTAATTCATAATGTCCTTCGCCGTATTGTTCTAGCAATATTTGATTGGCGTCTTCCAACAGTTCAGAGGCTTCCAGTTCATTGCCTTTTTCAAGAAGAGCAAGGGCAAGAGCAATATTTATCCTGGCCACGAATGGGTTTTGTTCAGCTCCTGTAGTTAATAATATTTCTTCTCTGGTTGTTCTCCCTGTCTCAATGGCTTTATCATCGTCACCTAATTCTCGGTAAATATGACACAGTAATATTTTCCATTGAAAGATCTGTTGAGTGGCGCCAGAGTCGGAATAGTGTTTCTGATAAAGCTCCAGAGCAGATTCCATGAACTGTTTTGCTTGATCATATTCACCATTCATATATTGAGTAATGCCAAGGTGCTCTTTAAAAAAGATCAGCATTTCTGGAGTTCCCCTTACCTCTTCGCTATCCAGAAGGTTGCTAAACACTTCAGCCGAACGCTCCATAAGCTCTTTACTTTCCTTGAGTTTACCCAAGTTGCGGTAGGCAATCCCTAGTTGCATTTGGATGGTTACTGTAGTAGGGTCATCTTGTCCGGCTGTTTCCAAATAGTACGCTAATGGTTTCTGTAGCAGGCTGATCACCCGTTGGTGATTTCCGCCTTCATTGAGTAAGGCACAGAGGTGGATGGCCAGGTTGGTCATCTGCTCTTCCTTCCATCCAAAAAGTTTTAATAGGCGCTCAGCAAAAGAACTCCACATGATCTTGTCGAGGAACCGGTCAGTGAAAGGGTCAAATTCAAGCCGATCTGTTACTCCAGATATTATCGAAGCACAATCTTCGAGGCTTGGCTCCAACTGGCCCAGGCACATAACCTGAATGAGGGGGTGCATGCGGAAATGAGCTTGCCCATTATTCTCCAGCCAGCCTCTGTTCACCAGGGCTGTAAGGTCATTAATAAAACTATTCTGGTGTTGTTTACTGACAGCAATCAGTTCCTGTAATATTTTTCCGTGTATAAACTGGGCCGGTAGTGCCGAGAACTTGCGAAGGATGTCCAGTTGATGGTCTGTCATGCCAGTGCCGCCTTTGGAGTCATTGGCTAGGGAGAAAATGGAGTGAAGATGCTGCAGTATTTGTTTTTCTCCATCGGCAAAAGAAAGATCGACATTCACGCCCAGGGGCTTGCTATCCCATGCCGGTTGGCTAAGCGGTGTGATTAAGCTCTCTACGCCTTCCAGGTTAAAATTGTTCTGTAGTGTTTTGGCTAGCAGTTCGATCACCAATGGGTGATAATCTATCAGGGCAAACAACCGTGACAAGGCTTCGCTATCAACTTCTTCTCTATGAAAGTGCTTACGAAAGAGCATCTCGGCAGGTTGTTGAGGGAGTTGCCCAAGTTGAAGAACCTCGCAGTTTTGAATCTGATGGCGTGAAGTGATCAGAATACTCCAATTAGGTGGTTTGGGGAGAGCCTCGAGTTCTTCAAACATCATGTCCTTTGGATCATCGAGGATGAGCAGGCCGCTACCTTCTACATCACGCAACCTGGTCATTATTAGCTCGAAGAGTTGGGAATTGTCCCGGTATTTCTGAAAATCCTCTTCCAACCCTAAACAGTGAATCAGCCTTTTTTCTTTCAAAAAACCGGCCCGGGCTCCCTCCTGGCCGTCAATCCAGGCAATGTGGTTAAATTGATCGTAATACTTGCGCAGATAGGCCTTTGCCAGTGAAGACTTACCTATGCCTCCCATACCTCGGATTAACATCGGCAACTCCTTTTTTCCGAGGTAATCGTGAATCTGTTCAAGTTCCTGGCTCCTGCCCAATAGCTGTCCGGTAGCATAAGCCGGGAGCTGGGTAAGGTCCTTGGCCAGATAGTTGGAATGAGTTGGCAGGCTCCAATTGAGTACTGTTTCATCCTGGTAAAACAAGCCCCAGGGGAAATCCTGGCTCTCCTCGGCTAAAATGACCCCTCTGTATGCTTCCTGGTTGATTTGGAATTCCGGGTAAGAAGCTCCAACCCTTGCCCGGCCTGCCTCGAAGGCTTCCTGAAGAGGAGAGCCGCCGACAAGTACTTCGTAAAAAGCCTTGGCGAAAAGAGCTGCTTTTTTATCTCCTACAGGAGCTTGCGTAGCGATAACGGCTTTGACTCCGGCTTCCAGCAGTGTTTCTACCTGTTCAATAGTGGCACAGCCGTTTAGAAACACGCATTGTAATTTCAGGCTTTGGGCAAACAATCGTGCAAGCCCTTCAGCATAAGCCTTTTCATTGTTGCCTGAGGAACTATTGAGATGCAGGCCTTGACCGTCAGCATGGCCGCCGTAGTGGAAAAGGCAGATTTCGTCTTTAAAAAGGTTAAATTGTTCAAAAATGGTATCCGTTTCTGTATACTCGTTCACCAGCATCCGGATCGCACCGTTTTTATCAAGTGGCCTTAATAAGCGGGAGAGGTCCTGGTACTCCTGATGAAGCTCCGGGAGAGGGGTATTTTTATCATGGGCGAAGGCAAGATAAACCCTGGGAGGGGCCTGGAATTGCTTTCGTGTCGGAAGCGCTGGCCGTAAGCCTACCGCCATAGAACGCCCTGCATCACTGATGTAACGGGAAGCCATTACCCTGGCGGAGGGGAGGTTCTGGCCCGGGATTGTCCCTTTGAGCTTGCCGTAGGCAGGAATATCTTCAGGGAGGAAACAATAGGCGATGGCCTCTCCCCTTGCCAGCGGCTGAATTACACGGCTCTTAAATTTTTGGTAAACTTCATTGAAAAAGCGTTGCACTTCACGGGCATTTCCAAATCCCCGGACTGCATTCCGGCAAATTGCTTCAAAGTATGGCCTAACCTTTCCCTGAGCCTCAGGGCTAATATCCATTTGTTCTTTTCGGGCGAGGTTTTCGAAGATAGTGTATAATTGTTCTGCATTGTAATCTTCGAAATGCAGGGTCATATTAAACCGGGACTGTAACCCGGGGTCACTCGTCAGAAAGTATTCCATTTCTCCAGGGTAGCCTGCTACGATAACAACCAGGCGCTGCTGATAAACGGTCATCTGATTCACCAGTTCTTTAACTGCTTCCGGGCCAAAGTCATTCATTCCCCCCTGAACGAGGCTGTAAGCTTCATCAATGAATAAAACCCCATCACGAGCATCTTCAACCACCTTTCTTGTTTTTTCGGCTGTTTGCCCAACGTACCCGGCAACAAGATCGCTTCGGCTGACATTTTTGACCTTATCAGTAGGGATCATCCCAAGGGCTTTACAAATCCTTCCCATAAGTTTGGCGACAGTCGTTTTCCCCGTTCCGGGGTTTCCGGCAAATACGAAGTTGCGCTTGAATTGACTCTCCTTCCGGGATTTGTTTCTTGCAGATAGGAGCTCGAATTTGTTCTCTTTGATGATTTCTTGTATGAGGTCCTTTACCTGTTGGAGTCCAACCATGCTGTTCAGTTCTTCCATGGCTTCTGAAAGAGCGTCCTCATCGAAACCAAAGGACAGGAATTGGGTATAATTTTCGGGGAGGTCTATTGGAGATAATTCGGTTACATTGGGATCACCTGAGCGGCCCAGCCGTGCTCGGTTCCTTTCTACGATTCCTTCAAAGAGCGTGTCGACCTCCCGCGCATTACCAAAGTGTTTACCCCGCCGAAAATGGAAGTTTTGTAGTACAGTTTCTACCTGTTTGAGCAACACTTCATTGGCGTTCAGGCCTGATACTTTCAATTTTAATTCAAAAATCTGGTACAGCTCTTCTGGTGTATAGTCTTCAAATTCTATCAGGTGAGGGAAGCGGCTCCTGAATCCGGGATTAGCTTCAAACAGTTGCTGCATTTCGTCTTGGTAACCAGCGAGGATGACCATCAAATCGTCGCGCTTTTCTTCCATATACTGGTTCAGAACATCTATGGCCTGCCGGCCAAAACTGTCCTGTTCGTTTCGAAAGAGGGCATATGCCTCATCGATAAACAATATCCCTCCTAATGCCCGTTCACACCAGGCCGCTGTTGCCTTTGCCGTGCCACCCAAGTGATCGGCGACTAAATCCTGTTGCGAAACAGGGATAACATTACCGGTCTTCAGCAAACCTGCTTCTTTGTATATTTGTCCAACCAACTTGGCCACGGTAGTCTTTCCCGTACCTGGGTTGCCGGTAAATATCAAATGGCGCCGGCTATTTTTAATGCTACTTACTCCAGGATTATCCCGAAAAAAACGAGCGGCGTCCAGGCGATCCTGAATCAACTCTTTCACCTTTTTCAGCCCGATCATCGACATCAACTCTTCCATGGGGGTTTGAGCATCTGCCTCAGGTAACGGCTCCAGGGCCAGTTCTCTCAGTGTAAGGCCCTTTACCCTCAACTTATGTATTATCCTGTCCAGCTTCTTCCAGTGGAGTGGTAAGCTTTCAAGGAGCCGCCGGCGGTGCAATAAACGCCGGATCTCGTCTTCTTCGGGAATGGAAATCGATAGCATCTCATTGAGTAGCCCTCCTTGCCGGCGGTTTAACTTTCCCGACAAATATTCGTAGAGCTGATTGTAACCTCTTTCTTCCAGGGCTTGCAGGATTTCATCGGCAGACCCATTGTTAAAAACAATTATACATTTATTCCGGGAGACGGAAGGCAGCTTAATCCAGTTCCGGAGTATGTCCTGCCATTGGTTTTCAACTTCGCCACCAATCCGGATTTCGTCAAAATGGGGAATAACAACTGCTGTGCGAACTTTCCTGCGGGTCATTATAGCCTCCATCGTAGCAAATGCACTGAAATGGCCTTTGGCTATAATAAAGGGAGGCTTTTCTTCTTCGGTGAGCGGTTCGTCTTCCGATGCCCCTGTATCTGCGGCTTCGGGTTCTGGTAAATAGAGGTTAAGGCTTCCCAAAGGGCGACGGTCGTCTGGAGAGGAGGAAGACACCCTGGAATCAATCTGGCTGGCGCCATCTGCCTGGCAGAATAATTTGGACTGCACGTCCAAGGCATATAAGCCCTGTTTTGAACTATAAAATACAACGCAATCATAACCATTGTTCCGCAAATACTCTGCAAGTATCCATTCCAGGTTTTTGGGTATATAGTCGGAAGGCGCTATAAAATCGTCATTAACCTGGCCATAGATACACAAAACCGGGCCGCTTCTGGATAAGAAATTGAGGTTGGCTTCAATCCTTTTTACAGGCATGAGATGGAATTGGACAATTGAAAATGGTAGTTCGTATTTACATCATTCGGGCTTTGTGCTTGACTGCTTCGGGAATTAGCTTCCCTTCCTGAATAAGGCCTTCTACATCGTATAACTCCCGGATACCTTCTTCCTGAACGGAGGCTCCTGCATTGTCAAATGCTATGCCGTAAGCGCCAAGAGCTTTTTTCAGTTCCTCCCAACGCCCTAATCTGGCACCTTCTCCTGATTTGTCTTTATAGGTGTTAAAAGAAAGGCTATTTGTATTCGCCTTTTCGTTTGGTGTGATCACTGCAACGATCTCTGCGCCATCCCCTGCTTTAAGCTTTATCAGATAGGATCCTCTTTGATCATTGCCTTCAAAGCCACGCCCTTGATTGACAACACGAAAGTTTTGGGTCCCCAGGGCACGCTCGATAAGGTCAGCAAGCTGGGCACGCTTGTGTGAGGAGTACACGCGCTCGATAGTCGTCCTGATCAATGTCCTACGTTCTTCTTCCTGTGTTTCAAGCTGTTCCAGGATTTTCCGGACTTTTTCAGTCGTAAAACCCGGGCTTTCCTTTTCTGTCTCCAGTTTTGCTTTCAGTTGTTGCGCTGTTTTTTCAAGTTCGCTATATTGCCCACGGGTCCAGTAGTCTAATTCGGCTACATAAGCCCCTTCTTCCAGTTTAATCTTTCTGTTCTCACGCACCATTTCCAGGAAGGTTGTCGCAGCATCGAGGGTGGTATTGTAAAGGCGGTCGAACTCCATTTGCTTTTGGAGTACTTTGCGGTCGAGCCGGGTAAGCTGGAGAAAAGCGTCCTGGCTCCGGGCAAGTGACGATTGAAAATCGCGGTTGTTGAAATTGGATATTGCATGATTAAGGATGGGGCGGATATCTTCCTGGATGTCATTAGGAGCGAATTTCTGAATAGCTGCTTTTGCCTGAAATTCATCCATCATCAGCTCGATGCCCGAAATAAGATCAGCTGCCCGTTGTTCCTGCCCCTGTTCCTGTTGGATGAAACGTTGTACATCATCTTCGAGTTGGTTGATCTTTTTCTCATGGCGCTGAGTGATAGCTTCAAATTTGGCATCATGCCGATCCAACTGCTCACTCGTCCAATCCTTGAGGCTACTGACTTCAGACAATATGGCCTCTCGTTGCTGAAGCTGGGCTTCTGAAAAGGCGTTGCGCTGTTCTTCCATCGCCTGATGATGGCGTTCTGCCATTTCACGGATTTCCCCCTGCATTTTCTCGAGGCTGCGCTGATGAGCTTTTCGTTCTTTCTCAATATCCTGGCGAGTAATTTCCATCTGGCGCCGGCTTTCCATCTGCGTTTGGCTGATGGCTTTCCTCAAGTCAACACTTGCCTGAAATCCATCGACAAAGTTCCGAATGCTTTTTTCTACCTTATCTTTGACATGTCGAGCTCCATCTACAATATCACTCCATTTTAATCCACTCATCGTATTAGGATAGTTTATTAGAAAATAATTATCGCTTTTTCATTAGAATTCAGGGGATTCCTACCATTAAATGCCCCCCTTCTACCCGAAGGTGGAATTCCAGGCCGCGTTGTCCGTTTTCAAGTTCCTCTTTGAAAGGGAGCAGAGATGGGGTCAGGAAGTGGACAGTTTGGTTACTAGATCCTTTAAGCCCTCTGCCGTTGTTTAGTTTTTCCACGAAAAGGCCGGCTATAAGCACATCTGTCTCAGCAAGCAGGGCCAGTGCATCCTGCCAGTTGAGCTGGTTAATCCGAAAGCCGGAAAAAGTGATCACGTTCAGGGAGGGGCGCTGTGCCTTTACTTTGCGTAGCAAAGTTGCAAGACGGGAGGCTTGCATGAAAGGCTCTCCGCCGGATATTGTAAGGCCGCAGATCTCAGGTTCGGCCACTATCCGCTCAGCTAGTTCTTCAATACTCATTGTGTGAGCTTTGCGGAAGGGTATCCAGTCAGGCGCTATACATCCTTTGCACTCAAAAGGGCATCCCTGAACCCAAATGACAAATCGCTTGCCAGGCCCCAAGGCTTCGCTAGAAGGGCATAATTCGGCAATGTTGATCAGGCCGCTTAAGTTCTGAGGGATATCATTCGGCATAGACTTTATCTGTATTTTCTTCGATTTGCCACGCCAACTTGTCGTCGGTTTCCCGGAGTTGGGCTTGGATGTCTTCCAATTGATCTTTAAGGTTTGATGGAGCGTTGAGTTCGGTGGCAATAGTATGGTTCTCCTGAAAGTGGATCATTAAAGTTTCTTTTTCATCTTCCAGTTCTTGGATTACCTTTTCGTTATAGGCCCGGATAGCTGGTGCCCACTCCTCTAACATACGATTAGCCCCCTCCAGCCGTTTTTCTATACGGAGCAACCTTTCCACTTCAAAGGAGCGTTTATCTTTCTCCCGAATCATCCTTTCTAGCTTGCTTGCCAAGCCCTGGCGTTTTGCCTCCAGCGGTTGGTATTCTTTTTCCAGGGTTTCCACTTCTTTTTCCAGTTGCTCCAACTTGTTGTCTTTCACCCACTTTTGGAATGCTTCCAGCTCTTTTTTACGGTTGCGAAGCCTGCCTTCTGCAGCTTTGAGCAGTTCCAGTTTTTCGGTTTGCTCTTCAAGTTCTTTTACGGTTTTCTCTAATTCCTGGAATTTGGGCAAGAAGGTGGACAGGCTTTTGTTCTTTTTGCTGAGTTGGCCCTTTATTGTTCGGAGCTGCTGCTGGGTATTGCTGATCAGATATTCGCTTTGGCACAAGGCTCCCAGTTCATCCAGCCATTGCTCTTGGCCCTGCAATGCCAGCAGGATCTCCTCTATGAGAAAGCCATAGTCCAAACCTCGTTTTTGCTCTATCGCTTGCAGAGCTCCACGACTGAATACAGTAAACATCTTGTCCTGTACCAGGCGATGAAGTTTGGGAAGCAGCAGTAAAATCCGCCAGTCTTCTGATAGGAGTTCTGATTCCTTTTCCGGCAATTGAGCCAGGGTGTTCAGAGCGTGTTTTCTGAAATCCTCCATAGTTTGAACTAAGGCAGTTGAAAAGGTTGAAAAATACGATGCTTATTCAGAGTGCTTTCCAGCACAAGTTGCCAGGATTGCTCATCTTCGGATTGTATCCCCAGGCGGAAAGTGTGCTGCAGGTACCCGTCTGGAAGTTGGACCGGGATTTGTAATTCCATAGCCTCTTCCGGTAAGCCAAATGGGTAAGCCAGAAGCCGGAGCGTAACATGGGGCTCCGTGAAACGGAAAAGCTGGCTTTTGAATACGAACTTGCCATTTCCAAAGTCCTGTTTTTGTTTCGGGTTGAATTCGATATTTGCCTCTTTGAAGCGATAGGCACCTTCCTCCTCCTGATAATAAGGCTTGTTAGCAAGGATGGCAATAGTGTAATCAGGCCCGGAATCGAAACTCACCTGACCAGCGGAAAGGAAGCTCCCCCCAAGGATAGCTGCTTCCGGAGGAGCCGGGTGCTCAGGCAGGCAGCCTAAATGATCAAGGATAGCCTGCTTAAGGAAGGGATGGGTGCCTAATTCACCTGTGAGCACGACCTGCCGGCCTTTTTCCTGCCAATGTGCCTGTGCTGCATTTAGCGCAGGGCGCAAGGTTTCCATCCATTCGGTTTCCGCTTCCAATAAAACCCCCAGTTCAATCGGGTATGATTCGACCTGTGTCAGTAGCCTGTGCTGTTGGTTTTCAGGATCAGGCAAATAGCGCTCTCGATATAAAGCACCGAGTTTTTGTGGGGTGAATGGGGAATCCAGGAAATGCGCAAGGACAGAAACGGGGTATCCAGAGCCTCTCCCTACACCAGCGTCAGCTTTAGCCAATATTCTTTCCAGCAGCTCTTTTCTTCCTCCAGACGGTAGAGGGAAGTTGAATACTTCTGAGTCCTTTTCCCTGAGTACCCCCTGTGTGTCCTTTATATCGATAAGTGCCAGTGCCTGTCGGCTGATATCGATGACCATGGGGGTGGGGGCTCCATGCTGCCGATAGTGAAAGGCAGCCATAGCCAGGGGTTCAGAAATTAATGACAACCTTGGCCACCCCATAGCCTTCCGGAGGCTTCTTCCAATGGATGAATACCAGGGTTTCCAATCCCATGGCATAATAATGGCAATAGGATAGGTGGCTTCAGAAGGGGAATGCTGTAACAAGCTTTGAAGATGTGGAATAAGCTGGCTCAGGTTGGGAGGAGATGCCGGATTACCTTCTTCCAATACACACGGCATCCTATTCCACAGCTTTAGTGAATCATTTGTTTCGGGCTCTGGAATATCCCACACTCCCGCTTCCGTGTGCCAGCGGCTAATTTTTATGCCCGCAAACATATTACCAACTTTTTTATAAGGGTGGTTCAAATATAATATAAATTTACAATGTTGGCAGACAGTAGTTGTTTTTTTTGCAGATTTACTTGCTAAAAAATATATTGACAAAATTTTTATTTTTGGCGAAATAACCTTTTTACTATGGCTTGGATTTGCACCTATAATCCTGAACACATCTTTAACACCTTGCCGGAAAATGGTGATATCAACTGCCCCGAATGCGGCTTAAAAGGCATTCTCGTGGCAAGTGACACACTTGATACGGATTATGAAAATGAGTTGGGCTTATGCGTCTTGTTGATGGACGCTTCCTGGTCGATGACTCAAAATAATATCCCTCCTAGCAAGAAAAACCGACTCGAGCTTATCGCTGAAACAGCGGCCAATGGGATTTTTGACCTGCAAGGCATCACTAAAGCCAAGGAAACCTATATCTGTGTGATGGGATTCAGCAGCGAGGTTCGCACCCTTCTCTTTGATTCCGTACACAACATTTTCGAAAGATATCAAGGCAATGTCGATAAGTTTGCCTCTTTTTTTAAAGAGGAGTTATCCAGGATGCGAGGGGACACCAATATCAATGATGCATTAAATGCCGCTCATGTTCTGGTAGAAAAATTCTTAAACAAAGAACTATCCACTCTTGAGGATTATGAAGTGCTCTACCATGCTTTATGGACACACGACAAAGAAGATATTGATGTACCTAATGTCCGGGTATTATTGTATACCGATGGACAGCATAATGTGCCTAATGCAACCGACCCAATCATTAATCCTTTCTCGAAAATGAAGCCAGATATCCTCATGGGCGTCTTTGTCGGCTCAGAGCAGCACGAGGGATGCGATAAATTAAAAGCGGTGCTAAGCAATTGCCCTGAGCATAGCCATCCACAGTTTTTCCTGTTGGATCGTTTTGAAAAACTCACTACCCTGCGCAAATTATTTCACATGGCATCAGGTACTTCCGGTTTTTGTGTGAAATGTCAAAAACAATAACCTATGTCCACCACCTTTGCTTTGGCAATACTCATTGTGGGAGCCTCCGTACTCTATTTTAGGCTGCGTTCTCGTTACGAAGAAGAGCCTTCACAAGGAGATTATTCCGGTGCTGATGATGCCTGGGATGAGGTGGAGCTTTCTGAAACGGAGCAAAAGTTTTGGAATTTTGGCAATGCTCTAAAACAGGCAATCTATGATGTGGAGGAATCCTTCTCCCGGGGAATTCTTAGTGAAGCCGAAGTATCGAAGCTAGAAAACAAGTTTTTGCTTTTTAGGGATTTGTTACCGGAGAAGAAAAATGAGCCGGATGAAACTGAACTTGAAGCACTTCCTCCAACTGAACAAATTGGGGAGGAATGGGAAATTGAAAAAGGTCCAAAAGGACCAGGAATAAAAGAGTCAGAAGAAAAAAAAATGGAGGGAGAAATGCCTGCATCGGGGCCGGGCCCGGATGCACTCGTGGAACTTCCTGAAAAGAAACAACCTTCTCAAGAGGTTGAACGGAAGGATCCCTCCCACCATTTTGTTACGGAGGTGATGCTTTCGGCAGGGCCCCGGAAGTGGTTTTCCAGTAGCCCAATGGAAGGGGATACTGACCTGGGAGAAGATGTAGCCGGTTTTGTTCAAAGTGGAGAGCAGCTTTTGTTTTGGGTACTCGATGGTTCAAGTGATGCACCGGTGATCCGTGCTACAAACGGCGCCGATTTATTCTCCAGCCGACATTTGGCCCATACGCTTGGGTTCTATATCGCCCGGCAGGCCCAAGGATTTGGGGCACGGTCAATAATCGATCCTCAGGCACTCTTTGCCCGTGCGCTAGAACAAACTCATATCGATTGGTCACAACAATTGGACCAGCTTGACGGAGCGGACAGGTTAATGGTGGAGGGCAAGTTGGCTGATGCCCCTCAAACCTGCTCCACTACGGTTTTAATAGGAATATTTACTAAAAAAGGACAACTTAACGCATACAGAATTGGCGATTCTTTTCTATTACCTTTCGGTCAAAACATGGAATTTCTGGAGAATTCCTTGGCTGTCAAACCCAAAGGCAGACTGAACAGCCGGCTCTTTTTCAGGATGACTGGAGAAGGGCTTCTGTTGGAACACAACAGTCCTGCCGGCGAAGCCTTGCAGCTTGAAGGTGTAGGCCTCATTATCGGTGCTACGGATGGTTTGGGGCGTACAACTATGGCTCTACTTCAACAGCATCTACGGGCAGGGGAAGAAAATATTCGGAAGATGCTGATTGGCCTTCCCCAGCGAACCGAAGATGATAAGACTATCCTCTTCTCCCGTTTGATTGGACATATTTAACACGATTGTGGAACTATGATCATCAAAATTGGATCCCAGGAATATAAGTATGAACCTGGTTTTTCGCCTCAGAGTGAAACCTGGAAGCACCGATTGAGTTGGTACACCCCAAATCCTCAGCGAATAGGCCCTTACCAATGTTTCGTTAAAAGGTTTGAGGAGCAACCGACCGGCTGGGAATTGGCCCGACGGCTTAGTGGGCAGGAAGATACAGGGATACCCAAAGTGCTAGCAACTGCAATCGCACAGGAGGGGGGGAAACCAGCCTTCTATCTGTTTCAAGAGTTCTTCTCTGGGAAGACACTGAAAAAAAGCCTGAAGGAGGGAATAAGCCTGAATGGAAAACAGCTTTTGGATGAAATCTGGAAAGGCCTTAATAGTATTCATGCTAACAATTACTGGCATACAGATTTCAATGAAGAAAACATTTATTACTCAGATGAGCATGGCCGGTTCTATCTGATTGATATAGATAGTACGGAACCAGTTTCCGTGGCACCGTCTCAGGAAAGAAATACTCCCGGTTATGTCATTAACCAGGAAGGGGCGATTGCGGCAATGCGTTTTATAAAAGACCATGTTGATCCGGAATTAGACGCTTTTCAACCCTTTGGAGGAATGCTTTTAAATCAGCTTCAACTGATTATATTGCTAGCCAAAATGGATATCCTTCGGACCCAGGATAGGCCGCTTTCCAGTAAAGAGGTTCGTACACTGTTATCTGGGCACCTGAAAAGCTCAGGTGACATTGCCCAACGTTACATCGCAACCGCCTGGACCCATCGTGAAACAACAAATATTTTTAGCCTTCCAGTGGTCAGGACTATTCTCCAGCACCACTTCCCTGAACTGCAGAAAAATGTCCTTATCAGAACACGGAAATAAAATTAATACAAGAAGCTATGTCAACGAAAAGCTGCCCGGTCTGCAGCCGGCCCTATAAAGATGAATCCTATTGCCCTTCCTGTTCCTGGGAGTTGGAAAACAATATTTATTTGCTCGGTGAAACGCAGCTTATTGAACGGCGCCTTCAGCAGCGGTTAGAAATAGCAAAAGCTAACTGGAGCAAGGTTAAGCATGCAGATCGGATGCAAAAAACCACCATGCGTTATGCCGAGGTTTTTCGTATGGTACTAGGCCAGCTTAAGGAACTTGAAGAACGCCATCCTGGTATACGTGGGGAAATTGGGGCAATAATCAAAAAGATGGAAAATTGAAATATAACTGCACAATTGAAACCAATATATGAATCATGCGAATTAGGGGCTAAATCCCGGGATTCTCTTGGAGCTCCCAAGCCTATACTCCCCGCGGGGGAGAGCCTGTCCCGCACCCGCAGGGCAGGGATGCCCGAAGCTTGCCCGGCTCTGCAAGAGACGGGGGCGGAGGGAAGGGCAGACGCATAAAAATGCCAAATAAAAACAAAGGGGTAGCTTTGGGGAAAAAAATAAAATGGCTGAGAATAGGGTTTCGCTCCAAAGCCTGGTTACCGTGTTTGAGGGCGTTCCTGATTTCAGGATCGACCGGCACAAGAAGTATACACTGGGTGAGATATTATTCCTCACCCTTAGCGCTGTGATAAGCGGGTTTACGGAGTGGGAGGAAATTGCTGACTTTGGGGAGGAGAAACTGGGCTGGCTTCGAGGGTTTTACCTTTATGAAAACGGTACACCATCCCATGATACCATCAACCGGGTGGTATCACTTTTGGATTATCGGGCCTTTGAGGAGCATTTCATTCGCTGGGCTACGCAGGATATAAAGTTGCCGGACGGCACGGTGATAAACGTGGACGGCAAAAAACTTCGTGGGAGCGCCAGCAAGAAAGAGCAGCAAACCCCGCACTCGGAAGGCGGCAAAGGCGCCGTACATCTAGTGCAGGCCTGGTGCAACGAGCTGCAGCTGTGCCTGGGCCAATACAAGACGGAGGATAAGTCAAATGAAATCACGGCTATCCCTGCCCTTTTAGAATGGCTGGACGTGCGCGGCTGCATAATAACCATTGACGCTATGGGTTGCCAGAAGGTAATTGCTCAGCAAATAATCAAGCAGGAAGCCGATTATGTCCTGGGCTTGAAAAACAATCACAGCAAGCTTTTGGAAGATGTTAAAGGGCTATTTGAGCAAGCCGGAATAATTACCGAGCAGGAACTTCAGCTGGAAATGGAGCCGGAACACCTTCAAGAACAAACAAGCCGTGGGCATGGGCGGCTGGAAAAGCGAGTGTGCCGGATATTGCCGGCCTACCTATTAGGCGAAGAATTCCAGCTGGAATGGGCTGGGCTTCAATCGATAGTTGAAATAACCGCCCACCGATATGTTATGGCTAGCGGACAATTTAGTTTAGAGAGGCGCTATTACATTAGCAGCTTGAACTCAGGCGCAACCGAATTTAATCAAATTGTCCGTAGCCATTGGGCAATCGAAAACAACCTGCATTGGTCCTTAGTTTGACTTTACTACTTTTTCCTGCGCTGTACCCGTCGTCCGAGGCTGACCCTCATCCGAGGGCGAAACCCGGGCAGGCTAGGGCCTGTGCCGATTGGCGCCAGGGTGCGCTTTTCTTCGGCTGCCGGAGCTTTAGCGAAGGCATGCCCAGCGGGCTCTGGCTTGAAACGTGTTAGAGCAGCCGATTGCCAAGTGTTACAGGGTAGCCTTATGATGAGAAGAAATCCTGGCGATTAGTATCTTGGAGTATACCAACCCTCCAAGAGATGCTAACATTACCACCAGGATTTCAACGCACAATATCGGTTTTTTCTACGGCTTTCCGTAAAGACGTATGGCCAAAAGCCCTTTTACTGATCACTGGCGCCATCATTTGCCCGGGCAGCCGCACGGTGTGCAACTTGCTGCGGAGCATAGGCTTACAAGCGGAGCGTTGCTTCCCCAAATATCACCGCCTGCTGAGCCAGGACAAGTGGTCCGCTAGGCGGCTGTCGGGGGTGCTGCTTAAGCTACTCGCCGATGTTTTTGTTGGCCCTGGCGAAGCCTTGGTTTTCGGCTTTGACGATACGATCGAGCGCCGCTGGGGAGCCAAGATCAAAAAGCGGGGTATTTACCGTGACCCGGTTCGCTCCTCAAAGAGCCATTTTGTCAAATGCAGCGGCCTGCGTTGGCTGTCTTTGATGCTCCTAACCGGCCTGCCCTGGCTGGAAGCTGGCGTATTTTGGGCACTTCCCGTGTTAACAGCCCTTTGCCCTTCGGAGCGCTTTTACAAGTCTCGCGGTAAGCAACCCAAAAAGCTCACCGATTGGGCCCGGCAATTAATCACCTGGTTGAGCCGCAACGCTACTGCATTAAACCGGCCAATCTATTTGACAGGAGACGGCACTTTTGCCGTTTACGAACTGCTCATGCACGCTCAAAGCCTGGATATTGGCATGATCGTACGCATGAAGCTCAACGCCCGCTTGTTCCATTTGCCTCCCCAAAAGTGGCCCGAGAGCAAGCCAGGCCCGAAGCCCCCAAAGGGCAAACGCTTGCTTGACATGAAAAAGCGGCTCACCGATAAGCGCATCAAATGGACGCGCGTCATCTTTTCCGAGTGGTATGGCAAGCGCCACAAAGAAATGTTGATCACCTCGGGCGTGGCCATCTGGCATAGAAACAATGAGGTGATGGTTAAAGTCAAATGGGTACTTGTCAAAGACCCCGAAGGAGGGCTTGAACCTGTACTGCTGGCTTGCACCGACACGGAATTATCCGCCGAAAAAATCGTATCTTTCTTCGTGCGCCGCTGGCGGGTTGAAGTCACCTTCGCCGAAGTGCGCCGCCACCTGGGCGTGGAAAGCCAGAGGCAATGGTCGGATCTGGCCATTGAACGTTCCACCCCGTGCTTGATGGCCCTTTTCTCTATCGTTTGCCTGATGGCAAACACCTTACACCAGCGCTGCGCGATACAGCCTAATGTCACGGCCTGGTACCGGAAAACGGGCGTCACCTTCTCGGACGTCCTCTCCGCCGTGAGGCTGGAGATATGGCGAAAGGCCGAACTATCGATAAGCCATTTTCAGCCCCATGTCGGAAGTTATTCCGCCAAAATTCGCCACCTTTGGTTCTTGCTTACGCAAGCCGTGGCTTGACACCCGGAAAAAGTAGTAAAGTCAAACTTAGATGTGCAATTCAAAGAAGACCAAAGCCGAAAGCGGGCTCACAATGCTGCTGCGAACTTTGCTATTATTTTACGCTTCGCTTTGAGCTTGTTGAAAAAATACCCGGAGAAAATAAGTATTCATCGAAAACAAAATAAAAGTGCAATGTCAGACAAATATAGGGAACAAATCATGGGGATTTAATGCGTCTGCCCTTGGGGCGGAGGGGTAGTAAGCTCCTTGTAAAAATGCCGGTCCTTTTGCTTGTCCAATTTATCTATAACCATTGGTAATCTAACAAAATGCCAGCAGCGCAGCCAAATACGCTTCGGTTGCACCGCTGTGAAGATGTTTTTGTGGAAAACCCGAACATCGACACATTTGTAATTAAATGAAATACAATTATTTATGTTGTTCTTACGTATCCGCTCAAAACGTAGTGGCATTCAGGCATAGGCCTGACGCACCAAATCAGCCAAATGAGGCATGTCATGCTTTTGGGAAATCCTGTCGGCGATGTACTCCATGGCGTTGACCCCGAGTTTGTTGGCAGTTTCCACAATGGACATAAAAGCATCCCTGACTTTGGTGCCGGTTTTTGACCAAGAGTGCAAAGAGATATCCCGTTTGCGGACAACTCGCCTTGCCCCCAGTTCCATGCCGTTATTGTGCAGGGGCAAGGCGGGATTCTCTAGGGCTGCCAGGAGTTTATCTTTGTTTGCCAGGGTTCGGCTGATGCACTCATTAAGCTGGAAATAATTAGTAGAAGGCTTAAAGAGGCTTTCAAATTGCTGTTTTAATATTAATTTTTGCGCCTCTTGCCGAGAGGCTGGAAGTTCTTTGAAATCCAGGAGTTGATAGTAAAATTGCCAGTATTTATTTTGGAACTCTTCTTTGATAGAACGGTGCAGCTCTATTTTTGGGGTTAATTTGTTGTAATGGCGCGCATCGTGTATCCAGCACAAAGCGTGAAGCCACAGGGCAATTCTTAGATACTCCGGCGCATCGTCGCTAAGCAGCGATTTTACCACCGGAAAACCCACCTGCTCATGATAGTGCCCCAAGGCAAGGCTTTCCAAAATCCGGGGGTACATATTCTTCTTCGCCCGGATTTTGGGGGCATGCTTCTGCAAATAAGTGCTGAAGGCTGGAATATCCCACAGGCGCCCATCGCCAAAATGCTTTTCCAGGAATTGCCTATCCTTTTTAGACACCTCAAAATGCCGTAATAATTGCCGGCTAGTGGCATTCAGGCACAGGGGTAAGCCTTCAGGGGGATTGCCCAAAAAGGCGCGCAGCACATCCAGGCGGCTCTTCGAATCCATGGTGTAGAACACGGTGAAAAACTCAGCGCCAATGATTTGAGTAGCTTTGCCTTGGCCTTTTTCCACACTCTTGGTGCTGTCGGCCTGGGTATAAGGGCTAGCCTGTATGCCTGCCCGCAAAATCGCTCGTTGTTCTTCACAAGCCCATGCCTTACCGCTCAGCAGTACGTTGGATATCGTGCCGGTGGACATCACAATACCTTGGCTGTTGAGTAAGGCAGCCAG
Source organism: Lewinellaceae bacterium (assembly GCA_020636215.1). Lineage (GTDB taxonomy): Bacteria > Bacteroidota > Bacteroidia > Chitinophagales > Saprospiraceae > JACJYE01. The sequence goes on along the minus strand of JACJYG010000010.1, from coordinate 176,097 downwards.
CCGCCCATGAGTCACATCACATACATGGTGTAACAGTTGCATCAGGCTCTGAAGGCCTGCTCCAAATTCTCCAATGTATTCCTCTGGAAGCTGGCCTCGATACAATTTGCCCTCCTTGACAGAATAATAGCGTTCTACTCTGTAAAGTGTATTACGCCGCACTAAACACAACTCTTGTTGAATCACATCGTCATAACCTTTGAATCGGGCATCCTCTGGCAAAAGTGATTTATCTACTTTGCAGTATTCGGTGCGGTCAATATTAATATCAGGTTTCTTCTCGCCTTTTTTATGATTCTTTTTGCGCCGCCGTTTTTCCGAGGAAATGTCGCTAGTTGCAGGCCCTTTAGGTTTGGGGAATTTCGGCCGGCCCTGTTCTCCCTTTAAACGGTTAATTTCATCTTTTAACTCCTGGTTCTCTTGGCGAAGTTGCTCAAGCTGTCCTGATTGTTGTTCCACGATGTTGAGTAACAACTTCACGATGTCTCGAAAAGTGTCCTGGTCTTTGATGGACGAAGGGTCAATATGGCGGATCGGATCAAGCATCTTTTGACAACTCTAGTATACGGCTTTTTTCAATATCTTGGCTATCCGCCGCCACTACGTTTTGAGCGGATACGTTCTTACAGAAAAAAGAGGGATTGGCTATGCCCATCCCGAACGGGGGTGTTGCGAAACTTTCGGGCTGGCCTTGCAGGCTGTTTTCAATTAGAAAGGCAGTGGCAGGGAACGAGCTCCAGCCACTGCCTTTCTAATTGAAAAGGCCGCCAAAATGGCGGCCCATCCAAAAGTTTTGCGGAGATGGAGGGATTCGAACCCCCGGTACCCTCGCGAGTACACCGCATTTCGAGTGCGGCCCGTTCAACCACTCTGGCACATCTCCAATCTGGATGCAAATATAAAGGAAAAACAAAAAGCCTGCACAAAATATCTACCAAACCATTCGACATCCAACCATTCCTTCCCTCACCCCACCTGCCCCAGCAAAACGTAGACCGCCAGCGTCACCACCACCAGGAACAAGCTCAACCCTTTGGCATATTTCCATTGTGCCAAATCAACCACTCCAATGTCCTGGATGGAGAAAGTAGTTTTGGGAGGGTAAACCATCGAAACAAGGTGCATCACCAGGAGGTTCAACACAAATTCCAGGCCCCAGATGTGTACAAAGTGCAGGTTGACTTTCAGGATGAAGTACAGTAGGACGTAAAAACACAATCCGAACAACAAACCGGCCTTCGCGCCGGTAGCGGATACCTTCGGAAAGAAAAAACCCGCCAGGATTACGGTCGCCATTGGTATGAAAAAAATACCATTGAGTTGTTGCAGCAACTGGTACAAACCCTCCGGAGCCTCAGCGACAAATGGCGCAACTGTGATGGCAAAAACAGCCAGCAGAGCCGACGTCATCTTGCCCATCCAAACCAGGCGTTTTTCACTGGCATCGCGAAAGATATATCGCTTATAAATGCCCAGGCTAAAAAGGGTAGCCGCACTATTTAGCGCACTGTTGAAGGTACTCAGAATCGCGCCCATGACTACTGCCACAAAAAAACCGGCCATCCAATATGGAAGCACTCGTTTTAAAAGAGCCGGATAAACCGTGTCCTGCGCCCCGTAAAGAGAATCCCCGAAATAGTAAAAACCAATAATGCCAGGCAATACGATCACCAGAGGGATCAATATTTTTAAAACACCGGTAAATAACAGGCCTTTCTGCGCTTCCTTTAAACTAACCGCTCCCAATGCCCGCTGAATAATGGACTGGTGCATAGCCCAGAAGTACAACTGATTGATGATCAAACCAGTAAACAATACATCAAAAGGCAAAATAGACATTCGCGCCCCCTCTCCTACAGAAGGCTCCCAACTGATGACGCTGAATTTTTCCGGAGCATTCCGAAAGACCGCCTCCAGGCCGGCCCAAAGGTTGCCATCACCAATATCCCAAAGCGCCAGTATAGGTACCGCCAGGCCCGCCAGGAGCAAACCAAAGCCATTGATGGTATCGGTGTAGGCTACCATTTTCAACCCGCCAAATATGGCGTAAACGGCGCCCACCGTCCCCACTACAATGACGGTTATCCAAAGGCCCTCTGCTTTACTCACGTTCAAGAGGGCTGAAATTTCAAATATACTTTCAATGTTAATGGCGCCTGTATACAAAACAATGGGCAACAAGGTCGCCACGAAAGAAATAATCAGCAAAAGGGCAATAATGGTCCTGGTCATGCCATCAAAGCGTCTTTCCAGAAATTGGGGGATAGTCGTTAGCCCCATTTTTAAATAGCGGGGTGCAAAATAGAGGGCGGCCGCTACCAAAGCCAGCGCCGAAGTCACTTCCCAGGCAATAATGATCGCACCATTCTTGTATGCCGAACCATTCATCCCTACAAGATGCTCCGTCGAGATATTCGTCAGCAGCATAGAACCGGCAATCACGACTCCGGTCAGGCTTCTGCCACCCAGAAAATAGCCGTCGGAAGTGTCCAGGCGGTCTTTTCGAAGCTTCCAACCGGAATAAATGGCGACCAAGGCAGTAAAGGCTAAAAAACTGGCGAATTGAGCCATGGAGGATCGGTGTTAGTTATTCTTGTGGCCAGAATCTACGATTCCTGTGTAAAGCCTGGTGTGATACCATAGATGTTTACCCGGCCGATGGCACTGAGGACGGGCTATAGATGCTGTGGATTGAGGGCAAAGCATCTGCAGAATTAAAGCAGGTATAATCAATGCCTACCACATAATGGGTCCAGCGCCTAGATATTTTTCAGCAATGGGTAAATAGTAATCTTTTGCCGCTTCCAGATCATACAATTTAGGGCTCTTGGTGTATAAGTCGTAGCGGTTAAAATCCAGGATCCATTCCCTGTATTGTTCATCTTTTTTTGTCAAAAAAGCATCGTAGCTGCCGCCGGTATGCCAGGGGTAGAAAGAATGATACCGGATCATGACCATGCCTGCTTCGGGTATCTTATTATCAGGGTGATTGGCCAGTACCTGATAGAGATACTCATCGTGTCCCCAGGCCAGTTCCAACTTATCCAAACCACATGCGGGCTCATAGACGCCCAGGGTGGAGTTATACCGCTCGTCCTTCATATCCGGGTTCAACGCATTAAACTCCGGATAGACGCAGGTATCGGGCAGGGCGCACCCCACAACAAATACATCGCCCACCAGGCCCCATTGTTCCGCCTGGCTGGTGCCATCCTCATCGCTTCCCCAGAGGTACATGGCTTTTCCCAGGTCGTGGATCAGGCCCACCAATTGCATCCAATCCGGCCGGCCGTCTTCCCGGATCGCTTCGGCTGATTGTAAGAGGTGCTGAACATTAGGCAGGTTAAGATCCGGATCGCTTACGTCAATGAGCGCATTGAGCTTTTCCATCGCATCCCACAAGTACATTGGCTTGTCGAAGGATAGATATTTTTGCTTCATCCGCCGGACATAATCATAGGTTTGACGGCTACGCATTTTCCGGTAATGCTCCCGAACGGCAGCGGTTATTTCTCCCTGGTTGTAATTGCGAAATTCCTTTTCCGCTTTAACTGTTTCCATATACAAAGGGTGTTCAAGAAAATGGAACAATAGATTTCTACTTAAAAATAGGAATTTCGCTCGTATTTACGCCAAAAGCCTCCCAAAACGGCCTCAAACTATTAATTTTACCCACCTCAGCAGCAAGCCCCTGAAAGCCCGAAACCAAATAACCGCATAACCAACCTATCCATGCCAGAGCAGTTCGAACAAGCCAAAGCACTCTACGAAAAAGGAGACTACGCCGCCGCGAAGGAAGCTTTTGAAGCCGCCATTGCAGAAAATGAAGAAGACGCCCGCGCCTGGAACGGCCTGGCCAACACCTATCTGCAGGCCGGTGAATACGATGAAGCCTACGAGGCCTATCAGCAGGCCCTGCAATGGGATGCATCCTATGCCCCGGCATGGCACGGCCTGGGTGTCGCGCTCGAACAATTGGAAGATTTCCCTCAGGCCCAGGAAGCCTTCCAACAGGCCATTCGCTTAGACCGCGATTTTGCCAGTGCCTGGAATGCCCTCGGGGCCCTCTACCTCAGCCACCTGGGGAAACCGGAGGAAGGCATCCGCTGTTTTCAGCGCTGCGAATTCCTCGCCAAAGGCTTGTTCGCCAACAATTATTTTGCCCTCTTCTCCCAGCTGCCCAACTACCCCTTCTTCTCCTGGCGCATCATCCAAAACTATATGCCCCTTCAGGATTATGAGCGCTGGGGTGAATACCTGAAGCAGACAATGCAGGACGCGACGCCGCTGCTGGCCTACCAAAGCTGGCTCAGCCTCCGCCGGCAAAAGGGAGATTTGCCCGAAGGCCAATACCGGCTTTGGATGGGCCTGGCGCACCTGCTCATGGGCGACCCTGCAACCGCACTGGTTCAGCTCAATCAATATCAGGCGCTGCAAAGCGAATTGGACCTTATGGCCGCTTACTACCAACTTCAGGCCTGTTGGGAATTCCACGAACCCGATGCAGCTTATTTGCAGCCGGCCCGTGAAAAAGCCGCTGCTTTTCTTCCCCCCGAGCAGGATAGCGGCTGGCAGTTCTGGAAGAAAAAAGAAGCCGCTCCTCCCCTACCGCCAAAGGCTTACCAAGACTGCTATTACGCTGGAATGATCTTTGTTTACAATGATGAACTGGACAAGGCAATGGCTTGCTTTGAACGGATTGAACGCGAATTTCTCCCGGCTGCCTACCAGGCGCTCTGGCTTTGTGAGGAAATAGTACAACCGAAAAAGAAAAAAGAAAAAGCCGCCCTGCTACTGGATCAAGAGGCCGCAAAACGGCAGTTTACCGAAGGCCTGCAGCCCATAACACTTTCCCTGGATGATCCGAGCCCGTTGGCCGCATTATTGCCGGTGATGCGTTATCAGGAACTGGCCGACGCCATCGAAGTCCTTCACTTTTATTCCGAGTTCGAAGGCAACCCATTTGATTTCGAGGTGCTGAACTCCCGGGAACAACCACCCTTTTTTCAACTTTGGACACTGCCTGCCCAGGTGGAACAGCAGATCTTCAGCCAGGTACAGGAGGAAATGAAAGGCCGCGCCCTGGAAAAAATGGCCGGCTCAGCAGCGGCCCCCCTGGCAGGCGCAGATGAGGCGCTCGCAGCACTGGCGCAACCCCTGGATCTGGAGCAGTTTCTATTTTTGTTAGCCAATTTTGTTGCTGAGGAAAAACTAACTGAGTACGAGATGATCCTGTCTGTATTATATAAATTATACTCTGGTGAAGACTTGCCGGCAGATAATGCTACTGTCATCGGGGAACGGGCCAGAGCCATCCTCGGTGACGGCCTGGCGGGAATTTTGAATTTGCCGGAAGCCCACATCAGCCTGTCTGCCATTCTCCACCGCTATGAATCCAGAATAGCCGCTGGAAAGCTGTTAACATTAGCGGGGGACTTCCTGGAAAATCAAACATCATTAACTTCTTTTTCGTATTTTAGGGAACAATTTGAGGCCTTTATCGGGGATCAGCGGCAGGAATTGGAAGAAGCGCTAACCCGATCCGGGGCATCATAGGCAAGCCTCTTGATTGAACTTGCCCCAAAGACTAACAAGCATTCCATACATGAGAAAACGTATTGCCACTCTTTTGTTGGCCGCATTCAGTCTGACCGGATGCCTGAAAGACAAATTCATTGCACTCAATTTTTTGTCGCTCTCTCTTGATGTCGATCTAAAAGAAGGCGGCTATGTCGGGCAAATCGATACGGTTGTCCTAATCGGCAAGACGAGCCAATGGGAAGAGGGGGAAGTCCGGCAGCACGGTTTCGTCCTGTCTTCCGCCCAGGCCGAACCCAGGCTAGGCAAGAATGATGCTATTTACGCCTGGCCTCAACTCGACCGGGATAAACCCATTTTTCAGAAAACCCTGCACCGCAATGCCTTGCCGGAAGCGATCTATTACATCAGGGCTTACGCGGTTTACCTGCTCGCAGGGGAAGAACGCACCGTTTATAGTGAGACCGACACCCTGAACCTGAACCTTCAGGTTTTCATAAGGGGTATCCATCCCCTGTGCGAACAAGGCCTGGCCCGGGTGGAAGCTGTATTTACCAACCGGGCATTGAATGAAACCTACCGGAATTACGGCGTAGTGTTTTCCGAAAACCCTCAGGAATTCCCAGCTCTGCCAGATTCCAGCCTCCGGATTACGAATGGGTTTCCGGACCCATTCGAATTTTCGGCCTTCCTCTCCGGCCTCGAACCGGGCCGGGTCTATTTTGCCAGAGCTGTTGTTCAGAGAGCGGATGAAAGCTTTCTCTACAGCAATATCTTCTCTTTCCAGATCGAATTCAATGATTCTAATGGAGATGGCATCAACGATAACTGCGACGAGGATGACGATGGGGATGGCGTACCGGACCTGGAAGACCCGGAACCCTACAACCGTTTCATCTGCGGCCGGGATGATGACTTCGACGGCTGCGACGATTGCGCCGGTTCCGGTTTTGTGGATCCGAACAACGACGGAATTGATACCGATGGGGACGGCCTCTGCGATGCAGGCGACCCCGATGACGACAATGACCGCGTACTTGACCCTGATGACATCGCCCCCACCTACAAATTCATTTGTGGCAAGGACGATGACCACGACGGCTGCGATGATTGTAGCGGTTCTGGCTATTACGACCCGGCCCATGACGCCCCGGATACAGACCAGGATGGCATCTGCGATGCTGGTGACAACTGCCGGACTGTACCCAATGCAACCCAGGAGGATACGGATGGGGACGGGCTGGGGGATGCCTGTGACTTTGACGACGATAATGACGGCGTAAATGATGATGCCGACCCAGAGCCGCTCAACCCTTTTGTGTGTGGGCAGGACGCCGACGGAGATGGTTGTGACGACTGCTCCATCGGTGTGGACGGATTCGGGCCGGCTCCCGACGCCACCCCCGCCAACGATGGTTGCTAACCCCCCATAAAATTCTAAGAAAATACAAATTGAAATCGCCATGAAAACCTGGCTGCCGGTATGGATTATTTTAGAGCTGTTGACGCTGCGCCTGCAAGCACAGGAAAACATTTTGCTGGCCGATGAAGATACCATCCAGTTCATCATTAGAAATAAGGCTGGATTACCTTTTCTCGATTGGGTCAGGCCCGGGCAGGATGAGAGCGGCCCCAGCTTCCTGTCCATTCAATGGCTGGAGTTGAACGATGCTGACCTCACCCTCTCCTATCGTTTGCCTCCTCTAAATACAGAAGAAACCAGCCATGATTTTCATTATGAATTGAGTGTGGAGTTGATCACAGAAGGAGGCGGACACTTGACCCCACCTGCATGGGCCATTATGGGCAATGGCGCCCGGGTTAGCCAGGGCTTCAACCGGCTGAAATGGGTATGGGCCAACGCACTGGAGGAAGTACTGGATTTTAACCAGGTCTACAAGTTAGCCGTAAAAACAGAATTAAAGGGTGATATTTATCGGCTTGGCCTCAATTGTGAGCAAGGGCCGGCGCGTTTGAAGAAAAGCCATTTGCCTAATTATGTAGTGGTTGGTGTGGGCCTGACGATGGCCAGTGTTGGATTGGCTTATCGGCGAGCTGCGAATCAGGATTACAACGCTTATCAGAAGCTTTGGTCCAACGGCCGGCCTTTACCGGAAGCCATCCCGTATTATGACAACGCCCAAAAGCAGGCAAAAATCAGCAACATTCTCACCTGGACAGGCGTTGCGGTATTGGGCATTGACGCGGCCTGGTACGCCATACGGCGGAAGAAGGCCCGGCATAGGGAGCTGTTGTACCAAAAATACTGCCCGCAATCGGCCGTACCGGGAAAGTGGACTCCAAAGTTGAGTTTCCAACCAGAGGACGGGCTGAAGCTATCTATCCAGTTTTAAATCATCAAGTTGATGACATTTTTTAAAAACATTGTTCTTTTCACCTTTTTTGTATTGGCTGCCCCAGCCTGGCTGCCCGGCCAGTGTTTTGACCCGCTGGTCAAGCAGGGCCTCTACTTGATGCAACAGCAAAATCCCAGCGGCACCCAATACAAACAGGCTATCGACAAGTTCATTGCCGCGAGATTTTGCCTTGATTCAAGGCCGTCGGTTAACCTGGACAGCCTGATCAGGCTGGCGCAGGGCGCCTGGGTGGGTGGACTGGAACAAGCCCGGCAACAGGCTATTACGAGAAAGAACCAGTCGGACTCACTGCTATTTCTCGCCGAACAACTAAAGGTTGAGGCCAGTCAATATGCGGATAAGGCCCGGCGGGCAGCTATCGAGGCCGAAGCCAGCCGCCTGGCCCTGGTGGCCGAAAACGAAATCAGGGCCGGCCATTATCAGGATGCACTCGACCTCGCCTTCATGGCGATTCAGCTGTCACAAATACCTACGGGAACACCACAAGAAGAAATAGCCCTCACTTTTGGGCGGGCGGTTTTTTACCAAAAAAGCCAACTCCTTTTCAACAGTCCTGCGCCTATTGATTTTTTCCAGGTATTGCCAGGCCAGGGAGGCCTGCTGATAGCCTTAAATGATGGCAGCCTCTATTGGGCAAGCCCCAACGGCCAGTCCAGCCGCGCTCTGGGCAGCCACTCCTCCCCCATCCGTTCCATTGCTGTGTCACCAGACGGGCGTTATGCCTTAAGCTGCGCGGCTAGTCAGGCGCCTCTGCTCTGGGACCTTCCCGGTTTTGCTCAGCCCATTGTACTGAAAGGCCATAAAGAAGATGTATTAGGCGCTGTTTTCGCACCGGATGGAAGCCAGGCCCTGACCTGGTCGCGCGATAAAACAGCTATGCTGTGGAACCTAAACGGACAATTGCTGGCTACCTTTTCCGGCCACAGGGGCAGTCTATATGAAGGATCGTTCTCACCAGACGGCCGCCACATCCTCACCCGCTCCTCCGACCGTAGCGCCCGGATCTGGACGCTTGATGGGGCGCTTCAGGCAGAACTCGCCGGAAATGGGGGTTATCTGTATTCCGCCTGCTTTTCCCCCGATGGCACAACCATCCTGACCGCAGGCGCCGATAGCCTGGCCACTCTGTGGAATCTCGACGGGCAGCCATTGCAAACCTTTGGGCCTAACCCCAATGTGGTCAAAGAAGCTCGCTTTATTACCGGTGGCCAAATGATCGTGAGCCGCCCGCTGAAGAATAACCTTCAAACCTGGCATACCGATGGCCGGCCACTGGCCCTGCTCAGCAAGGGTGAAGCGCCCAGCGGAATGCTCTTCCACCCGGGCGAAAGCACCTTCCTTTCCTGGACTGATGCCGGAAGCATTCGCTTATGGACTCCGGATGGCCAATGCCTGCTTGCCCTGGAAAATAATGAACCAATACTGATGCCCCCCAGCTGGTCTGATGAAGGGAATTGGGTACTGGCCAGTAGTGAAAGCGGAGCCACTCGCTTGTGGGGCCGCGACGGACAGCTCAGGTTGTTCGCCCCCGGAACAGCCTCCACTGGCCTGCCGGCCCGATTTGCCCCCGACGGAAAATCGTTTATTCTGGCAATAAACAATCAGCAGCTATTCCGCTGCCCGATTCCCGACGTAGAATGGATGGAAATGAAACACGGCCCGCCACTTCCCAAAGGCCGCCAATTGTCCCTCAGCGAACGATTTCTGATCCCTCCCCTCATCATAGAGATCATTGAACTAAGCCGAAGAGCCACCCCATAACCAACTGGACGCAATTCACAAATAACCGATACCAACTCACCATTACAAATAATCTCCATGCAAAGCCCGTTCAAATTCCTGGATGCTTTCAACCCTGAAGACAAAGGCCAGTTCTTTGGGCGGGAACAGGAAACGGAAGAACTATTCCATATGGTGTCAAAAGCACCTTTAGCGCTTCTGTATGGCTTATCCGGCACTGGAAAAACAAGCCTCATCCAATGCGGCCTGGCCAGCCGTTTCAAAGAATCCGACTGGTTGCCCATCTTTATCCGCAGACAGGAAAACATCAACCAATCCTTACTCCGAGCTCTGCAAAAATTTTCTGCCCCCCCCTTACCGGAACCGCTTCCTGAAGCTATCTGGCAATTATACCAGGATCACCGAAAACCGATTTATCTCTTATTTGACCAGTTGGAAGAGCTCTTCATCATGGGTAGCTGGGAAGAACAAAAAAAACTGGAGGACAGTTTCCAGGCAATACTGGATGCGAAATTACCCTGTACCATCCTGTTGGTTATGCGGGAAGAATATATCGGCCGCCTATATTCCTTTGAAAAGGACATGCCCTACCTCGCCGACTTTCGGCTGCGGGTTGAACCAATGACAAGCGATAGATTAAAGGAAGTGGTACTGGCATCTTTCCAAAAGTTCAACATCAGCCTGGAACCATCCGCCGAAGAATGGGTGCAGCAGTGGGCCAAACCATTAGGGCAGGCACATACAGACCTCTCCTTAGCCAGCCTTCAGGTCTTCCTTGACCGGCTCTATTGCACGAGCTACATCCGAATCTACGGAACTCCGAAACGGGTTGGTGAATTTCCGCCCGTAACGATCACCCGGCAAGAAGCCGGAAATTTCGGCCAGGCGGAACAAGCTCTGGAAATTTTGCTCAATGAACAGGAACTGGAATTGCAGGCCGTGCTCAGTCGCAGGTTTCCCAGTTTGCCAAGAGATACCATCCGGGAGGTCCTCGATATTTTCGTAACCGAAGCCGGCACCAGCCGTCCCCTGAGGCGCCAGCTGCTGATTAGCTCTAAGCTGTCCGATCTGCCAGAGGAAATCCAACCCCACACGGCCAACCTAACCCAGGCCAGCTGGACTGCCAGCATCGAGCTTCTGGAGAATAGCCGTCTGTTTCGGGCTTCTGATGGATGGTTAGAATTGACTCACGACAGCCTTGCCACCCTCATTGATGCCCACCGAACCGATGAACAACGCCAACTCAACGAGATCAAACGCCGCATTTATAATCATTTTCTGGATTATCAACGCAGCGGCGAATTCCTCAACCGCCGACAACTTGACACCTATGAGGAGTATCTGCCATTATTAATCCTCGAGCCATCCGCCCGGCAGTTCATCCAGGACAGCCAGGAACACGCCGCCTGGCTGGAAGCAACCGAAAAGAACCGTCAGCAAAGAGAATTGGAAAAGGTGCACCGAAAGGTAGAAACCCAAAAACGGGCGACGCAGCGACAGCGGGCCATTTCTGCTTTCGTTGGGCTCACCGCAATAATCGCCATCACTGTTGGCCTTTGGGCATGGAAAGAACGCCAAAACACCTTGATTGCCGAAACACAAGCCAAAAAGGAAGCCTTCCAATCTCAACTTTTAGCGGCAGCTGAACTCAAAAGGGATGGGCAATATCAACAAGCTATCCAGCAACTACGAACAGCCGCTTCCTTTGCCATTGGGGAAGAGAACCAGCAAATCATTACCGATAGCATGTTATTGTACCAAAGGCTAACGGAAGTCATGGCGGAAGCGGATAGCCTGGCCCGGGAAACCAGCACCCTTAGCCGTGCCCTGGCCCTATATCAGGAAGCCATCGGGCTTTCTGCCGACGAATGGATCCGGAACAAAGCCCGTCAGGCCGAGGGAGATATCAATCGCTTATTCAATGATTACCTCCTTCGCGCCGAAAACATCATCAAATATGGAGATTGCTCTTCCGCCCAGGATGTCCTGAGTAAAGCCTCGCAATTGAAGCCGGAACACCCGGCGCTGAAAAAATTGTTGGATCAATGCCCTCTGAAATAATTGCATCAAAAACAGCCTGCAAACCAAAATTGGCCTGCAGGCCGTATTTCCACAAGATGAGAACCCTGCCTTTTCACCCCCTCGCCTACCCTTACACTATTTAAAAAGCTACTTTTAAGGGTTTGGCTGGCAAGGCTCTAATTCATACTTTCACTCTTGACCAATTTTTCCCGGGGTTCTTTCTTTTGTTCCTGGCTCAACTGGCGCACCTTTACCCGCAAAGCTTCCAGTTCTTTTGCAATGTCGTCTTCATCACTCTTGGTCAGAACCGGCATTCCGGAGAGCATCAATTCGAACCAGTCATCGAGTCCGGCTTTCAGCCTTACCCCAATCTCCGAAAGTTCGTTCTGAACGCTGGCATATTCATCCGATTTCATCAGCCGGCCAATTCGCTCCTCCAGGCTGGCCATAAACACGCGGAAGAAGTCAGCATCCAGTTTAACTGTTTTTTCCGTTTCTAATTCTTCCAGCAGGTTTTTAACCGTTTCCGGCCAGACAGCCAGGCTGGCTTCCAATACTTTACCCCTCAATTCCGCATTTTTGATCAGGAAAGAATAGTAGTGAAATTGAACGAGGCGGCCCAGCTTTGTTATCTGTGCCAAACGAGGTGTGCCGGCAATGGCAAAGAAGGGATTGACCAGCACTTCCAGGTATTGGTTGGCCTGGTTTCCAAGCGTAAACAGCTGTGTGTCTTCCAGCGGGGTGAACCGCACCATCATCCGATCCCAGAAAGCAGCTATTTCATCAAACGGCAGGTCGATATCATTCCAGAAAGCGACGTTCTGCTCCTGTAAGGCCTGCATGGAATCCAGCATTGTCTTCCAGTTATCAGCCGGGAACAGCTTCAGCGTATTATCCAGGGAATGGCGGACAAAATCGGTAGAAAATAACTTGCTGATCAAAGGGTTATCATCGCTCAGGCGCTTCATACCGCTTCCCCACATCTCATACCAGGAAGACAGCCAGTCCGCATACATCTTCATGAATATACGGCTGTCAATTGGTTTATCTGAACTGTCCATTGCCGGCCAAAAGCTTTCCATCCACGACATCCATTTTTTCCAGAATCCTCCCTCTCCTTCGTACGGTACACGAGCACCTTTTGCCGGCAGCCCGGGTAACCAGGAGGCTTCCTGGAACACCTCCCACCACTTCCGGGCTAACATTTCCTGCGCTTCGGCCCAATGCCGGGTAAAATCCACCACCGCCGCCTGTCCCTCCGCAACGGCGGCCGACGCCTTACCGCCACCTTTCTTTTTAGTCCCAGTTGATTTTGCCTGCACCTCTTTGAAAGGTTGGTACATAGCCTGCCAGGCCTCCAGCCAGTTTTCCATCATCTTCTGCTGGACATCCAGAATGTTTTGACTTTCCTTGGTCATGATTGCTTCGGTTTGGGTGAGACAATAGCACGTCAAGCCTAAGTAAACAAAAAGCCAATGCGGCGCACTGACTTTCATCAAAAACAAGAATGATTTTAATCAATTCTATTTCCAGCGGAAATTCCAGGTAACCGATGGTATGGCCGGAAAGAGCGAAACCTGGTAAGCAGCAGCCTGAGTGGACCCGGTTGCGGGGTCGGATTGGAAGTCGTAGTAGATGAAAAATGGATTTTGCCGGTTATACAGGTTATAGATTGAAAACACCCAACTGGACTGATACCGCTTTTTTGAATCGGGCTTCGGCCGAAAGGTGGCGGAAAGGTCGAGGCGGTGATAATCCGGAAGGCGGGCGCTATTTCGGGAGCCATATTGCTGCACCGGATAGCGGTCAATAAAATACAAGCTTTCAACCGGAGTGTAAGCGCTACCTGTTCCAAAAACAAAAACACCACCAAGTTCCCATTTGGGGCTCAACGAATAGTTGGCCACCACCGACAAATCGTGCCGACGGTCATAGATAGCGGGAAAAACCCGGCCCTGGTTAATATCCGGAAACTGCCGTTCGGTGCGGGAAAGGGTGTAGCCCACCCAGCCATTAAGCCTGCCCTGATTCTTCTTGAGAAACAATTCAAGGCCATAAGCGCGGCCGGCCCCAAATACAAATTCCGATTCGAGTTCATTAGCGACGTTGTCCACGTAGTTTTCCCGGTAATCTATTTGGTTGCGCAGGCTTTTATAGTAAACTTCCAGCGAAACTTCATAGGCATTGCGGGCCAGGTTCTGGAAGTACCCCAAAGCATATTGTACGCCCAGTTGCGGTTTTACGACCTCTGAGCTGGGGACCCATACATCAATAGGCAGGGTGCTGGTGGAGTTGCTCACCAGATGCAGGTACTGGTTGGAAAAAGTCAAACCCGCTTTGAGGGAAGCATTCGGAGCAAGCATCACGGTTGCCCCCATCCTGGGTTCCAACCCCAGGAACGTCGTCACTTTTTCTCCACGGCTGTATACTGTTGAATCCTTGCCGGAAACATAAGGGCCAACCGGCGTGAAAGCCGACAGCCGTAAACCGATATTTGCGATAACTGCGTCTCCTAATTTCCATTCATCCAGAACATAGGCTGCCGATTCATGGGCATAGCTCGGCTGAAAGTTATTCGAAAACACCTGGCTTCCGTTGGTGGCCGAAGCAACATTGGGGGTAAGCTGATGATACGTATAATTGGCGCCGAACTTCCACTTGTGCCGCGGGCCGGCAAAATAATCAAAATCCACCTTGGTACTCCAATCCCGAACACCGGAAAACAAATTGATCCGGAACTCCCCTTGCCCTCCATTAAAGCCAAAATCGTAGTCATTATATATGGCCGAAACGTTCATGAACAACTTGTTGTTGAACAGGTGATTCCATCGCAAAGTGGCCGTGGCGTTGCCGTACGGCATGTCGAAGTAGAAATTGCGGCTGTTGCCCCGAAACTTAAGGACGTCCCGGCCGAAATAGGTACTCAGGTACAAGCGGTCCTGGTCACTAAAACGGTAGTTCAGCTTGGCGTTGAGGTCATAAAAATAATAGTTGGTGCCTTCAAATGCCGTCCCCCCCAGAAAAGGCTGCGCCAGGTCGAGGGCATAGGTTCTGCGGGCCGACAGGATGAAAGAGGCGCGGTCGCGGGCCAACGGCCCTTCCACCGTCAGGCGGGAAGAAATAGCGCCAATACCGCCTTCCAGATTGTAATCCTGGTTGTTGCCTTCCTTCATCTGAATATCCACCACTGAAGACAGGCGCCCCCCATAATTGGCTGGCATCCCTCCTTTGATGAGCGTCGTATTCCGAATAGCGTCAGCATTAAAGACGGAAAAGAACCCCAGCATGTGGCCTGGATTGTAAACGGTTGCTTCATCCAGGAGCACAAGGTTCTGGTCGGGGCCGCCTCCCCGCACATAGAAGCCTGCATTTCCTTCTCCGGCGGAACTTACACCCGGAAGCAATTGCATGGTTTTCAACACATCTACCTCTCCCATAAGGGCCGGAAGTTTGCGTACCTGAGCCATGGGAAGGCCTACCGTACCCATGGCCGTGCTTTTCACATTGTCGTCTTCTTCCCGTGCCGTGACCACTACTTCCGCCAGGCCGATCACTTCATCGCTCAATTCGACATTGAGGCGGGTATCTTTTTGTAATGAAAGGCTTATGGATTTAGTGTCGTATCCTATGTAGGAAAAGATGAGCTCATGATCTCCTTCCGGCAAAAGGAGGGAATAGAATCCATACGCATTCGTGACCCCACCCTGGGTTTTGTTTTTTGCCACCAAAATAGTGGCGCCGATCAGGTCTTCCCCTGTTGCGGTATCTTTTACATAACCACTTACCGAATATTTGGCCTGCCCCCAACTTACCAATGGGATTAGCAAAAAAAATATCATCAGGGCGTATAACTTCATTGCTGTTGTACTTATCATGAACCCTAAACACCGCAAAGCCGTATTTGCTTAATGGATCATATAATATTTTTTTGCCGCCCGGATTTAAGATAAAGTTTCGAGAGGTTCTGAGGGTGATCGAAAAAATGCCATGCCGCTATTTAGCTCCCAAGGCACTATTCATTCCCGCGCCAAGCCACTGGCCGCATCCGAAAGCCTTCTTGCTTCAGGAGTCGGATCACTCCTTTGCCACCGGCCAGGTGCCCGGCGCCGATGGCGCAAAACAGGCGCTGCTCTCTGGCCATTTGACCGATACGGCTGGCCATTATCTGGTTGCGACGGAATAATAAAAGGCCGCGCAGGCCAGAGGCGCTGCGTTTGGCTGCCTGGTATAGCTTGAAAATTTCCGCGCTTTCATAGAGTTTCGCCATGTGGAGAAGTTGTTGCCGGTGCCGTCGGAAATGCCTGCCCATGGAAACCAGTGATTTCAATTGGTAATCCAGTGAAATATGTTGTAGTACTTCCATTTGTTCTGCGTAGGTTTCAATACCCGTTGTCGGAACGCCAGTCTGGCGGGCAAATTGCCAGAGATGTTCGTCCAGAGAAACCGGCATATCCCGGGAGAGCAAACGTTCATTGATGAGGTTGGCCACCAGCATGGGAGAGAAATGACGAAAAGTGGCAATATCCAATTGTACTGTTTTGAGGAAGATACGGCGAAGTTTTTCAAATACCGGCCGGGATAGTAATTGGTCGAGGGTTTTATTATTGGGAAGTTGAAGCATAGAGGCATCCATTGCCAGTGGTGCATCCGCCAGGTCAAATTCAAGGGCAAACAGGCTGCAATCCAGTATTTTCTCTTTAGCTAATTCCAGAAATGTGAAAGCGCGCTGATCCTGGACATGCATAGTGCCGAACAGGAAGGATGGGCCAACTCCGCCCTCCGTTTCAAATTCCCACAGAAGCGTTTTTTGTTTTGGCCGCATCGGAATGATAAAGCCGCTGCAGAAATACTCCGGCAGCGGCTAGGTTTTATGGTTATCCGGTAAAATGCCGGTTTTAATCATATTTATAGGGCAGCACCTTGGAATCCTTGACGGTAGAGAGGGTCATCAAAGTCTTCAGGCGCTCGATCTCGTCGATCTGAGACAAAGTCTTGAAGAGCAACTGCTCATAAGTGGGAATATCCTTACAGACGATCTTGATCAGGAAGTCTGCCTCACCAGTGATGATATAACATTCCGTAATTTCCTCAATTTCCTTAATTTTCTCCAGGAAGTGATTCAGTGCATTTTCCTTCTGCCAGGCCAATGAGACCAGTACAAAAGTCTTGACGTTCAAGCCAATGGACTGGGGGTTCACTTTGGCGTGGTAGCTCTCAATGATATTGGAGTTTTCCAGTTTTTTGACCCGCTCAAGCGTTGGAGCCGGGGAAAGCCCGATGCGCTTGGAGAGATCCAGGTTGGTGATCTTGCTGTTTTCCTGCAGGATTCTCAGGATCTTAAGGTCGATTTTGTCTAGCTTGTCCGCCATTGTCTTTTTCGTTATGCTTTTTACAATAAAAACGCTGTAAGATATTGACTAAAAGAATAAAATACAAATCATTGTTCCAGTAAACCTATCAAAATTTCTTAACACCCCATGAATTCGGAATTTTTTACAACAATATTCTGAAACTAGGGCTGTTTCATGGTTTCATGATTTCATTGAAGCCATGCCAGCATAAAACCATAAAACCATGAAACACCTCCACGCTTATCAGGGGAAGATACCCAATGACAGGTAGTCGCTACTGATCTTGTTAATTGCGCTGACGAAAGCTGCGGTCCGCAGGTCTTCAACTTTACGCTTGCGTTTCATGATCTCTCTGATCTGATTGTAGGAGCTGATCATGGTTTCTTCCAGCCCCGAGCGCACGAGGTCGATCTCGTCGGCCCCACGAGCCACCATCGCCCTTTCGCGCTCACCGATAGAATGCCCTGTCAGACGTTCCACCATGTCGACCAGGTTTTGGTAGGTCTGCTGGTTGAATCGTTTTTCCATTCTGCCAAACCGCATGTGCGAAAGGTTTTTCAACCACTCGAAATAGGAAACCGTAACCCCTCCGGCGTTGAGGAAGAGATCGGGAATGATCAGAATACCTTTACTCAGCAATACTTCTTCCGCCATGGAGGTGATAGGCCCGTTGGCCGCCTCAGCGATGATCTTGGCCTTTATCTTATGTGCATTTTCCATAGTGATCTGATTCTCCAGGGCAGCCGGAACCAGAATATCACACTCCATTTCGAGTACGGCAAGGCGGTCTTTCTTCTCGAAGACTTTTGCACCGGGATACCCCAAAATGGAACCTGTTTCCTTGCGGAATTTGAGCAGGTCGTGGATGTCTATTCCACTTTCTTTATAGATAGCGCCTTCTACTTCGCCAATGCCAATGATTTTGACATCACCTTCATCCTGAGAAATCATGGCCGTATAGGAGCCCACATTGCCAAGGCCCTGAACGACCATAGTCTTACCAGCAATTCCAGGTTCCAATCCGAGGCGCTTCATGTCCTCACTGTTGCTGCAGGCCTCGCGGATACCGTAGAAAACACCGCGGCCGGTAGCTTCCGTACGCCCCCGGATACCGTGTTGCGTGACTGGTTTTCCGGTTACACAACCGGCTGCATCGATGTCATCTCCTTTGAAAGTGCGATAGGTGTCATAGATCCAGGCCATTTCCCGGGCTCCGGTTCCATAGTCCGGAGCAGGCACATCTACGGATGGGCCGATCATATTGCGACGGATCAGTTCGGAGGTGTAGCGGCGGGTGATCTTTTCTATTTGGGAAGGTGAATATTCCCATGGGTTGATTTTCACCCCCCCTTTAGCCCCCCCGAAAGGCACATCCACGATTGCACATTTGAAAGTCATGAGCGTCGCCAGGGCCATTACTTCCTCCTGATTGACGTGGTTGGAGAAACGGATTCCCCCTTTGGTAGGCGTACGGTGGTGGCTGTGCTGTACCCGGTAAGCTTCTATTACTTTGTACTCATTACCGATCTTGACCGGAAAATGCATACGGTAGACGGCATTACACACTTTGATCTGTTCCAGTAGCCCGGGGTGGAGCCCCGTATGGCGGGCAGCTTTATCAAAATAATTCACCACGCTTTCATAAAAGCTGGTTTGTGACTTTGGTTCGAGTTCAATCATGTTCTTTAATTTGGTTCTCTAATTTGGTCAGCTTTCGGTCGAGAAAGATCAGAAATAGGACTATTCCGATAAAAATGGCAATAATTACAGCAACCACGACATAGATCTTGCCGGTGCTTCGCATGAAATCAGAGCTTTCGCTTTGCCCCCACAACAACTGGGATAGCGGCAGAAAGGCTACAATAAACAACAGCTTCTTCAAGCTGAAAGAAAGGCGCAGATTTTGCGGCAAAAAGGTACGATCCTGGCGGTTCATAGATGCCATTTTTTGGAAAGGCTAAAGTCGTTCTATTTTTTTACTTCCCAAAATATAATTTGGCTTTTTATTGGCCTGAATGGACAGGAAATTTAAAAAAAGGGCTACTCTTTTGGAGCAGCCCTTTTCTTCGGCCTGATCTGAAATTAGCTTATCCGACCTTCATTGCGACCGGGCTTTTGACCGGAACGATCCAGCCATGGGTATCTTTGATCCTCCCTGAACGCAGGCCATTGATTTCAGCCTTAGCCAACTCGCCATACTTTCTGGATTCAACGGGGGGAAGTTCCATCAACAGTTCACCATACAATATCCTGGAAACATGGGAGACAATGGCGGCCGTGCCGGCCCCAAATACTTCCTGAAGCTTTCCGGCCTTATAGGCCTCAGCGACTTCATCAATCGTGATGCGGCGCTCTTCTACCTGAAAGCCTTTTTCTCGAAAGATCTTCAGGATGCTGTCCCGGGTAATGCCCTGCAAGATGCCTCCGTCGAGTGCGGGAGTAATAATTTTGCCGTCGATGACAAAGAAAATATTCATGGTGCCTACTTCCTGGACGTATTTAAACTCATTGGAATCCAGCCACATGACCTGATCGTAACCTTTCTCCTGAGCCAGTTTGGCAGGCAACAGGGAGCCGGCATAATTGCCAGCCGCTTTGGCTTCTCCAGTGCCCCCTTTGACGGCGCAACGAGCGTATTTCTCCTCCACCAGCAGGCTCACCGGCTTGGGGTAGTAGGGGCCAACCGGCCCGGTAATAATGAAGAATTTATAACTCTCGGAAGGCCGTACTCCAATGAACTCATCATTGGCAAACATGAATGGACGAATATAAAGGGCGCTGCCTTCCTGAGCCGGTATCCAGTTGCTATCTATGGCGATCAAGGCGTGCAGGCCGTCCAGGAAAAGATCTTCCGGAATTTCCGGCATGCATAGCCGCCGGGCCGAATTGTTGATCCGGTGCGCGTGCCGCTCCGGGCGGAACAACATCGGCTTGCCGTCATAGCTTTTGGAAGCCTTCATGCCTTCGAATATTGCCTGGCCGTAGTGAAGGGCCATCGCTGCCGGATGAATGCCAAACCGGCCAAAGGGTTCGATACGGGGATCAATCCACTCCCCATTCTTGTAGTCTACAACAAACATATGGTCTGAGAATACTCGCCCGAATGGAATGTTGTTAAAGTCTACCTCAGATAGGTGGGATTCTTTGACCTTGGTGATCCTTATATTGTACTTCATTAGGGTAGGTTTTTGTACAAATTTAATTATTTTTATACAGAAATTCTATTTCAGGGGAATTTTTCGAATCATTTCAAAACCATATTCTGTTGTTCCTTTAAAAAAGACTAATAATTTTGAAATCTTCTTTTTTTGATTTTCTTTTATTTCCTGCTCCAGACGGTGAAACGCCGGATGGGCAACTGTCCGGAAGCCCTACGGCCAGGGTTCTGATCGTGATGGCAGCCGGAGAAAGTGACGCTGACATAATCCTTGACGGGTTCTTGAAAAAAATATTGGAGGCTCTCCAACCCGGGCTTTCCCGAGCGGTGCTTTTTCTAAAAATAACAAAGGGCAAGCCTTATAGTTTTTCGCGGCTTTCTGCCCAATACAACCTCCATTCCGCCTTGATCTTTGGAATAACACCAAAAGATTTGGGCCTGCATTTCAACCTGCCACTTTATCAGCCGGTACAGGCAGGCGGTATCACCTTTCTGCTGGCGCATCCCCTGGCGGACATCTATGAGGAGCGACAACAAGGCGGCAAGGAGAAAGCCGGACAATTGTGGAAAGCTATGCAAGTATTCCTCCCTAAACATTAATAAACCCTTCTTCAATGCAATCGATCGTTTTTGCCACAGGCAACGCCAATAAGGTGCAGGAAGCCAATATTGCCCTCGGAGAAGCATTCCAAATCATCAGCCTGAAAGATATTGGCTGTGAGGAAGAACTACCCGAAGACCACCCCACTTTGGAGGGCAACGCCCTGCAGAAGGCCCGTTATGTCTATGAGCATTATAATACCCCCTGTTTTTCAGAAGACACCGGATTGGAAGTTGAAGCACTGGCAGGAGCCCCGGGCGTTTTCTCTGCCCGCTTTGCTGGCCCCGGCCGGGATTCCGAAGCAAATATGAGCCTGCTTCTGGAAAAACTTCAAGGCAACGATAACCGGCGCGCCAGGTTTCGAACAGTGATCGCCCTGATCCTCGATGATGGAACAGAGCACCTATTCGAAGGCATCGTGGAAGGGCGGATCGCAGGCCAGAAAAGCGGCGGC
The DNA here is from genome assembly GCA_020636215.1 of Lewinellaceae bacterium. Classification (GTDB taxonomy): domain Bacteria; phylum Bacteroidota; class Bacteroidia; order Chitinophagales; family Saprospiraceae; genus JACJYE01. The sequence continues at coordinate 154,856 of JACJYG010000010.1, read as the reverse complement.
CAGGGTTTCGGCTACGACCCGGTCTTCATCCCTGAAGGGCATAACCGCTCCTTTGCGGAAATGAGCATGCGGGAAAAAAATGAGATTAGCCATCGCGCTCGAGCCATTGCCAAGCTAAAGGCGTTCCTGCTTGAACTGGCCGCTTCGCCAGAGCGGCCTTGAAAATCCGGTGAATCCTGTTTATATTGGCCTTCCAATAAGCACTTAAAAGTCAGCAGGATATGAATACGGACAGCTTTACCCAATATCTGCGAAATCCATCCTTACTCTATCAAATATCTTATCAGGAATTGAAGAGCCTGGCGTTGCAGTACCCTTATTGTCAAAACCTGCACTGGCTACTCTTACAAAAAAGCTATATGGACGCCCTGCCGGACTGGGAACAGAACCTGCACCGGGCGGCCGCTTACAGCATTGACCGAAACTTCCTCTACCAGCAAATGAAGCAGATGAATGCCAAAGTGCCGGAAACTGATAATTTCCTGCTGGAGGAAGAGTATCTGGAACTGAAAAGCCTCTCGGAACTGGAGGAAGATGGACACGCTCTGCTTAAAATGGATCGGAACACCGCCGAACACTCCCCCATCGAGCAGGGGCTCAGCCAGCCGCTTGGCGGAGAGGAGCCCTATCACTCACCGGAAGGGGGGCTGGAATTCAGCCTCCACGATGAGGATGAAAATATGGAGGACGAAGAAATGATTGAGGAAACGGAAGCCGAAGCCGGGCTGGCGCCTCCGGAGGGAGAAAAGGAAAGCAGGCTGACAGATCTGGAGGAAACCGTTGAAGAAGAAGAAGAAGAGGAAGCCGCCGAATCTTCTACCGACAACCAGTCCATTTCTCAGGCAGTTCAGGTAGATCAACCTACCCTTGCCTTCCAGGCCGACGAAAGCCTGCTACCTGCCCTGGCTGCCATTGATGCGATCCTGTCGGGCATCCAAGAGCCTTCCCCTGCCGCCATTCCATCGGCGAAAGTGGAAGCAGTGAAACCCCCTCGGCCGTTGATCAGTCCAGAGCTCACGGTCCTTAAAAATCAACCTTATACAAGGCTCGCCCACCCTAAACCGCTTCCCGAACTACCCCCACAGCCGGCCCGCCCTCAACCAAAACAATCCTTTACCAGTTGGATAGAACAATTTCAATCACCCCATATACAGGGACAACTCGGTGAATTGATGGAATCCAGAAAAAGGGAAGAAAAGAAAAAAAAGAAAAAGCTGAAAAAGAAAAAAGGAGTTGATCCAGCCAATGCGGTCTCCCGCATCGCCACTCGAAGCATAACCGAAAACGAAGAGATCGCCTCCGAGACGCTTGCGGAATTGCTCGCCTCTCAGGGCCTTTCCGATAAAGCCTGTGAAATGTATCAGCGCCTGATGTTGGTTTTTCCGGAAAAAAGTGATTACTTTGCGTCGAAAATAGCGAACCTTAAAAGCGAATAACATATGTTGACTGCAATGACCGTTTTTATCGCCTTGGTGTGCGTGCTCCTGATGGCTGCGGTACTGATTCAGAACCCTAAGGGTGGCGGTGTTGATTCTACCTTCGGTGGTGCTCAGGCCAACCAGATGTTCGGTGCAGCAAAATCAGCTGACTTCATCGAGAAAGCTACCTGGTACCTGGCAGCTGCACTCTTTATACTTTGCATCATCGTCAGTATGATGGTCGGCGGTGGCGGCGAAGGCGCCGAACAACTGCTGTCTCAGTAATTTTATTGCTCCCCCAATTCCCGGAGCTACCAGAAAAGGCCTGCGCGCAACACGCGCAGGCCTTTTCTTTTGAACACAGTAAATGAAATGATGGCGCAGCTCACGCCCGGTAAGTTCGCCTAGCTTTAAACAAGCACTTGTACTTGCCAAAATGACAACTTTCCTTTCCCTTTTTTCCGCTCTTCACTTTCAACCCTATCAAATGGCGGAAAAACCTGCAATATTGTCATGAATTTGAAATTGGCATACCGTATGATAGAGGTAGGTTGTTCAAATTTTGTGTTTGAACGAGATACAATACCATTGTTTAACTAAAATTGATCATAAAAGTAAGTTACTATGAAGCCCATCAATGACAGAGTAGTTGTAAAACCTGCTCCGGCAGAAGAAAAAACAAAAGGTGGGATCATCATTCCCGATACCGCAAAAGAAAAGCCGCAACGCGGTGAGGTCATTGCAGTCGGCCCGGGAAAAGATGGCAACCTCATGACCGTGCAGCCAGGTGACATCGTGTTGTACGGCAAATATGCTGGCCAGGAGCTACAATACAACGGCGTAGATTACCTGATCATGCGCGAAGATGACATCCTGGTCATCCTGGAAGGCGCCGAATAAAACGGCTGCCGCATTTTCTATTTACATCCTATTAATCAAAAAACAAAAAAATCAAATCTGATATGGCTAAAGAAATTAGCTTTGACAGAACTGCCAGAGAAAAACTCCGTACCGGGGTCGACGCCCTTTCCAATGCTGTGAAGGTGACCCTCGGCCCCAAAGGCCGAAACGTGGTCATCCAGAAAAGTTTCGGCGCGCCCCAAATCACCAAGGATGGGGTCACTGTCGCCAAAGAAGTGGAACTGGAAGACCCGGTTGAAAATATGGGTGCTCAAATGGTCAAGGAAGTAGCTTCCAAAACCGCCGACATCGCCGGTGACGGCACCACTACCGCTACCGTTCTGGCCCAGGCTATGATCAATGCCGGCCTGAAGAATGTTACTGCCGGCGCCAACCCAATGGACCTTAAGCGCGGTATCGACAAGGGTGTCAAAGCAGTTATTGCCGACTTGATGAAACAGTCCGAAGTAATCGGAAATGATTTCGAAAAGATCAAGCAGGTGGGTGCTATCTCCGCCAATAATGACGAAGAAATCGGTAGCCTGATTGCCGATGCGATGCAGCGCGTCTCTAAAGACGGCGTGATCACAGTGGAAGAAGCAAAAGGTACCGACACTACCGTAGAAGAAGTACTCGGTATGCAGTTCGACCGCGGATACCTCTCTCCCTACTTCGTAACCGACCCCGACAATATGGTGACGGAGTATGAAGACCCCTATATTCTGATCCACGACAAGAAGATATCTAATATGCAGGACATCGTTCCCATCCTGGAACGGGTTGTCCAGGCTGGCCGGCCACTGCTGATCATTGCTGAAGATATCGAAAGCCAGGCCCTCGGCGTACTCGTCGTCAACCGCCTGCGCGCCAATCTGAAAGTTGTGGCTGTCAAAGCCCCCGGTTTCGGCGACCGCCGTAAAGCTATGCTCGAAGATATTGCCATCCTTACCGGCGGTACTGTCATCAGCGAAGAGAAAGGATACAAGCTGGAAAATGCGACCCTTGACAAACTTGGCAGGGCCGAAAAAATATCCATCGACAAAGACAACACTACCATTGTTAATGGCGGTGGCCAGGAAGAGCAAATCAACGCTCGGATCAACCAGATCAAGCAGCAAATCGAATCCACCACTTCTGATTATGATCGCGAGAAACTACAGGAACGCCTCGCCAAATTGGCAGGTGGTGTCGCAGTACTCTATGTTGGCGCTCCAACAGAAGTAGAAATGAAGGAGAAAAAAGACCGGGTGGACGACGCCCTGAACGCTACGCGTGCAGCAGTGGAAGAAGGTATCGTCGCCGGTGGTGGCGTTGCGCTGGTCCGTGCCATGCGTGCCCTCGAGGGGGTAGACAGCATTAACGAAGATGAAAAGATCGGCGTTCAGATCGTAAAAAAGGCGCTGGAAGCCCCGCTGCGCACTATCGCCGACAACGCAGGTGTGGAAGGCTCCGTCGTACTCCAAAAAGTATTGGAAGGCAAAGGTGCTTTCGGTTACAATGCCCGCACCGATGTTTACGAAGACCTGAAAAAAGCCGGTGTGATCGACCCAACCAAGGTGACCCGTATCGCCCTGGAAAATGCCGGCTCTATCGCCGGTATGGTACTCACAACGGATTGCGTCATCAATGATAAGCCTGAAAAAGACGGCGGCGCCCCAATGGCAGGTATGCCAGGTGGCGGTGGAATGCCGGGCATGATGTAAGCCGATAAGGAAAATAAGTTTATCCAAAAAGAGCCTTCCCATCCGCTGGGGAGGCTTTTTTTTCTTCAATTATCCCGGATTGGCATAACCATTTAGCCAAACAGCCATTCACCCACTCCGGCTTTGCCTTAATGAGGAAAAACATCTGCGGCCATCACCATAGCCTCCAGGAATGCATCTCGGCCGACGCCCGTTTCTATACCCCGCTCTTCAAAATAAAGCAGCATGTTCTCCATGGGCATATTTCCGGTTAGGTCATCTTTAGCCATAGGGCAACCTCCATAACCTTTGATCGCTCCGTCAAAACGGCGGCAACCATTATCGTAGGCAGCTTCTATTTTTTCTCTCCATTTATCCGGCAATGTATGAAAATGCGCCCCAAATTCGATATCTGGATAAGCTGGAGCCAGGTTGCTGAATAAGTAGCGAATGCTTTCCGGGCTGGCGACTCCAATCGTATCAGAAAGTTGAATGATTGAAATGCCCATTTCAATGAGTCGACCCGCCCACTTTTGAACGATCTCCACATTCCACGGATCACCATAGGGGTTTCCAAATCCCATTGATATATAAACCACCAGTTTTTTGTTGTGCGCCAGGCAAATATCCTGTATCTGCTTTACCCGGCCTACCGATTCTTCCAGGGTAGCATTCGTATTGCGCAATTGAAAGGTCTCGGAAATGGAAAAAGGATAGCCCAGATAGGTGATCTCTTCAAACTGTACCGCATCCATAGCGCCCCTTTGATTGGCCACAATGGCCAAAAGCCTGGTCGAAGTTGAACTCAGGTCCAATTGCTGAAGCACCTCCGGAGTGTCCCGCATCTGTGGAATGGCCTTAGGAGAAACAAAACTCCCGAAATCCAAGGTATCAAACCCTGCTTTAAGCAGCTGATTGATGTAAGCGGCTTTTTTGTCGCTGGGGATAAATTCTTTGATGCCTTGCATGGCATCCCGAGGGCACTCGATCAATTTGACCATACACTATGGTTAGTACTTTTTTAGGTTTAGGCCTAACCCGGTTTCAATTCCTGTGAAGCTGGTGAGCTCAACAGCCCTTGTTCAACGCGGGGGTTGATATGTATAATATGGTTAAAATATAGAAAACCTATCTTTGCAGCACACTGTTTCATTCAAAAAAAACACATGAATAAGAACAAGGGAATACTGTCAATAGTTGGTTTCACCCTGACCGCTTTAGGGATACTTTCCATTGTACTGAGCGTGGTTGGCGTTAAATTTTCATTTCTCAGTTGGATCGATGCTCCCGGGCCACTCTTCGGCCTGGTCTTCAAACTAATTTTAGCCATCGCCGGTATTGTGATCCTTTACATCGCTCAAAGTGATTTTAAGGGTGATGAAGGTATTGATTGAATACCACCCTTATCTCCCAACAATAAAGAAAAAAGGCTGGACAACCTGATGGTTGCCCAGCCTTTTATTACTTAACTACTAGAGGATTATTCTACGATAACCATCTTCTTGGTAGCCGTGAAGTCAGCGGTTTCTACCGTGTAAGCCAATACACCGGTCGGCAGGCCGTTGCTGTTTACAACCACCTGGTTGTACCCTTTAACGCCATCTACGCGAACCAGTTTCAGGACTTTACCCGTGATATCGCTGATCGTCAGCGTTGCCTGTGCGTCTGCCGGCAGGTTGAAGCCGATCATCGTCTCACCCTTGAATGGGTTCGGCGTGTTCTGATACAGCTCGAAGCCTGCAGAAGCTACGGTGCCGTTGCTGAACTGGATGGCGACATCCATGTACTCGCCAGCACGGTTGTACGCTTCTGATTTCACTACGCGGTTGCTTACGCTCAGCAGCTGGCTCAACTGGCCTTCCGCTTTGGCGCGGAATACCAGGCTGAACAGCGGCTGGCCTGCTTCTACGTTGCCGTTCCAGCTCGTCGCAATTGCGCCTTCGCTCACGCGAGTCAAACCGAAGTTCTCTTCCGTCGCCACGCCACCGATGATGTCCACCAGTTCCAGGGCTGCGTTGTCGAACATCAGCGTACCCTGGTAGCCATCTACATCGGCGCTGCCGGCTGCAAAGGTTACCGTGTACTCATTGCCTGCATTCACGCTTGCGTCAGCTACGTTGAATGCAAAGGTGCTTACCATGTTGCGCTCTTCTACAGCCGTGAAGCTGTTCGTCTGAGCGTCCAGGTTCACATCGCCAACTTTAACCGCTACGAAGTCAGCATTGCTGATGCCCGTGGCAGGAAGGTTGTTGATATTCACTACTTCCGGGAAGTCTTCGAACCATGGGTTCGACGGGTTCGGGAAAGCGTAAGCACGCTCTACAAAGCGCCAGCTCGTATTGTTCGTGAATTCCGTATCGATCGACAGGATCAGCTTGCGCAGCTGGATCAGGTCGAGGGTCGTGATAGACTCGGAGTTGTTTACGTCCGCGGCGATCATCTTGTACGGGCTGTTCAGCGGCTGCACACCCAGGATGTGCTTGCTGATCAGTACCAGGTCGAAGGTCGATACCCCGTTCAGGTAGTCGCCATCGCGCTGCGGCGTCACCGTATAGTCATAGCCTTCCTCTCCGTTGAAGACGTACGAGCCAGTGGCCGTCGTCATCATCGTTGCGGAACCCTGGCCTGACAGGCTTACCTCTACGTTCTCAACTGCATCGTTCACTTCCGTTGCTACGGCGCCAGAGACTGCCAGCAGCGTCGCGCCACCGCACAGGTCAAACTGGTTGTCCTGTACCAGGATGTAAGTCTCACAGAAGTCGCCGTTGCCAGCGCCATCCCATGCCCAGATCTCTACTACCAGCGTGCCGGTATCGGCGCACGTCAGCGTCAGGCCCGTTACTGCCGGGTCAACTGGGTCGCCGGAGCGGTTGATCGAGTACTTAACCGGGCCCGTGCAATCCGTCATCGGGCTAACGATGAAGTCAGATGCCCAGATAGCCATTTGGCCAGTGTCCGGTGTGCCGTCGCCATCGCTGTCAAACGGCATCAACTCGATAGCCAGGCCGTTGATACAGGTCGGGGCCGGCGGCTTGCAGTCTACTACGCAGAACGGCAGCAGTTCAGCATCAGCATTGCCACAACCATCTTCTACGTGTACTTCGAATGCATGGCAGCCGATCGGGAAGTTGCCCGTGATCGTGTAGTTCGGGTACGTGCCGCTCAGTGCGCCGGAGTTCGTCAGGTCGGCATCGATCGTGCCGTCTGCATTGGCATCCAGGAACACCTTGATCGTCAGGTCGTCCGGCGTACAGTTCTCGTCGATCTGGAACGGATACGTTACCAGGCCTGTGCAGTTTACGTTGTCGTAGCTGCAGAAGTCGTCCGGTTGCGTGTAGAGGATCTTCGGGTCGATGTTGTCGTACACCTTGATGATCTGCAGGTACTGGTAGTAGCCAGGAGTAGCTTCGTCTACCTTGCGCCAGAAGTCATCGATGCCCCAGCAAATGTTCTGGAACGCCAGCGGTACGTTGTTCGGCTCGGTCTCATCGTTATCGCGGTCGATATAAGTATAGCCATTCGGGCGGTGCAGTACCCATACTGCTTCGTCGCCAGGCTGGTTGTCACAGTCTTCGTCACGGCCTACGATGAATGGGTCGCTTTCGCCATCGTACTGGCACCAGTTGACCACCTTCCAGGTACGGAAGATCTTGTAGCACTCATCGCCAGAGGCGCTGAAGAACTCATCGTTGCTGCTTACTGCAAGCAGGTCACAGCCGATCTCTTCGTAGATTACGCTATCCGGAGTTGGCGTGCCGCAGATCTCAGAAGCATCTTTCGGGAACTTGATCTCGTAGTTGTGTACTTCGTTGATCGTTACCACCTGCTGGCAGAAGTTGTTGCTCTGGTTGCCATGGATGTCCGTCGCACGGAAGCGGCGGATGATGGTGCCAAAGCCACAGTTCAGGTTCGGCGCCGGCGGCAGTTCCGTTGCCGTTGCTTCACAGTTGTCGTCTGCGCTCGGTGCGCCAAACAAGTCCTGGAGCTGGGCTATGTCCGTCGGGTCGAAGCTGTACGGCAGGTCGTCACAGTCGATATTCGTATTGTGCGGTGCGTAGCAGTACGGGCGTACTTTCTCTTCCGGCGTTACATACAGCCAGCAGGTGTTGATGTTGCCAGCTTTGTCAATCACGCGCAGTTCGATCGTTACCTCTACGCCTACGTCGCAGCAGAAGAAGTCTACATACGGGCCCCAGGCCGAGAAAGCCGTGCCACAAGTGTAGTTGATCGGGTCAAACTTGTTGCGGCGTACCTCGATGCGGTCGATCTCGCAGTTGTCCCAGCTGCCTTCGTCGATATCCTCAGCGAATACGCGCGCAAAGTCGCCGCCGCCGATGGAGATGTTCAGGTTGTCGTCACAAACCGCTACCGGCTCGATCTTGTCCTTCACAGAGAAGTCACAGTAGGTAACCGTCTTGTTGCCACAGGCATCCGTCGTAGTGTAGCGGAAGTAGTGGTTGCCCAGCGGGATACCGCTTACTACGCGCGTCGGGGCATTCCAGGGGATCGTACGAACCACAACCGTGTCGATGTGCGTGCCAATCAGGATGCCATACTGGTTGTAGTCTTCAACCTCAACTTCTGTCACGATCTCTGACAGTACCTGCCAGCTAGAGCAGTTGTCCGTTACATCCGGCAGCGGGACTGTGAAGCTCGCCGTGCAGGAGAATGGGCTCGTGGAGTATTCCGGGTCTTGCGGGCCCCAGCCGTAGTCTACCTGCGGGCAGGTAACAGCCGGCGGAGTATAGTCGCCTACTTTGATCGTCTGTGGGTACGTCAATACTGTCAGGCCAGGGGCGGATGGGTCGCACCAGTCCAGGATGGACCAGGTACGTACGAACTTGTACGCGCCGTCGCAAACCGTGATCCGCGGGCCGTCTTCGTATGCAGCGCCCAGGTTGCAGTAGCTGTCATTGATCAGGATGATGCCCTGTGCCGTAGAAATGAACGGCCAGCCCGTTGATTCTGGCGACGGGTTGCCGTTGGGCAGCGTGACGAAGTCTTCGTCACACTCGATCGGGACTGTGAATGGCGGCAGGTACACGTCGCCCAGCACCAGCTTGCGGATCGTGATCGTCTGGTCGCATACCGAGCTGTTGCCCTTGCTGTCCGTGGCCTTGAAGTGCCGCGTCAGCGTCGTCGGGGCGCAGTCGCCCGGCGTTACATACGTATCCGTGAAGGTTACCGTCGGCACGCCACAGTTGTCCGTTGCCGTTGGCCGGCCCGTCCATGCCGGGGATGCAGGGTTGTTCAGGATCCAGTTCAGGTCGTCGCAGACCAGGTCAAAGCAGATCTGGCCCAGCTGTGCGCCTGCATACGGGTTGAACGTCGTCGTCGTCGTTACATCCCAGCTTACCGGGTTGGTCGTCGTCGTGGTCACCCACGTGCCGATCCGCCCGCTGTTCTGTGAACGGACATATACCGTGTAAGCTCCCGTGATGTTCGCCAGGTCGCTGGTTACAAACAGGTAGTAGTCTTCGTACGGCCGCAGCGGAAGGGTCATCGCCAGGGATGGCGTGAAAGGCTGTGCGCCCGGAAGGCCGATCACCGGTGGCTGGATCTGTACGCCGGCATCAGCAAAACCGATGATGTTCTCGCATGGGTTGCCAGCTGTGTAGCTGCCCTGGTACATCGCCAGGTCTGGCTCCCAGCCGCCTTGCGGTACGATATAGAAAGTATAGTAGTCTTCTACGTCAACCTGGAAGTAGTTCAGGTCGTAGCGGTGTGCGCCACCCGTCGTGCCCAACTGCTGGAAGCAGGAGTAGTTCGCAGGGTTCACCGTCGGGTCAGTCGTCGCCAAAGCGCCGCTGATCGCCTGCAGTGTTACGTCAACACAGGCCTGGTTCGTGTTCGGCGGGCAATCCAGGATCGGCTTCGTCTTGTCTTCGCCCGTGATGTAACCCCAGCAGGGTTCCCAGTTGAAGTACGGCCATACCGGGTCGCCGTTCACGACCGTTTGGTAGCTATATTGCAAGTTGCTGATCACTGCCGTGCTCGGGACCGCAGCGCCGATTGGCAAGAAGTCGTCGTCGTTCACTTCGAACATCAACAGCCAGCCTGCCTGTACATCATCATCGAAGGTGCCTGATGCGGCGTTGGTGACGTTCACGAGGTTACCGCCATTGAGGTCGAAGAGGAAGAAGTCAAAGTTCGGGTCTGCTCCGTTGTAGTCCCAGCTGAAGCTCAGGTGGCCATCGTTCGGGATGATGATAGATGCCAGGGCGTAGTTAGCCGTCAGCGTCTGGATCGTCATCGTAGAGGTAGTGAAAGATACATCTGCGATCGCGCCAGCGCCTCCGTTGCCGAGGTTCTCGTCAACCGTCCAGTTGGCTTCGGCAAACGGGCCGGTGAAGCCGGTGCTGTTGAAGTTCTGCACCTGCGTGCCGCTCTGGCCCGGGCCAGTCAGTGTCGGGCCGATGTAGCTTACTTCGTAGATGAACTGGCCACAGCCATCCAGGATGTTGCCGTTCGTCGGGTCGTCGTCGTTGACGATGTTTACGAAGAAGTCGCTTTCCGTTGCACAGCCGAAGGAGCCTTCCAGCACCATGTCTGCCGTGATCAGACGCTGGCAGTTTGCGTCCAGCGTTACATTGATATCGTCGTTGCAAGCCAGGTTCGTCGGCGGGGCCGGGTCCTGGGTAACCGTGACGAAGAAGTCTTCCTGGCGCAGGTTGCCCGCGGCATCCGTTGCTTCGATCAGGATCTGGTATACGCCTGGGCCAGCAACCAAAATGTAGGTATCGCCACCCGGGCTCGGGATGATGAATGCGCCAAGAGCGCCCGGAGCAACCGTTACCACCGGCGTAACATCGCCGCTGCAGTTGTCCGTTGCCGTTACTTCAAAGAAAACAAAGGCTGGGTCCGTTTCACAGGGGTCCAACTCGACGTTGATGTCCTGTGCCGGGTATACGATGACCGGAGCCCAGGTGTCGGGCTGTGCTACTACTTGCAGCGTTGCGTCCACCGTGGTGTTCAGCATATCGCCATCCGTGTAGGAAGCCGTGATCACTGCACCGTCAGAGGCTGCCGTGATCGGCGTTTCGAACTGGAAGTAGCCGTCGGCCGGGTTGGAAGAAACCGGAACGATCGGTGCGCCGTTCAACTGGAAAGTTGCGCCGTTGATCGCAGCGTCGCACTCGTCCGTGATCGTCACTGCCCAGCGAGCCACCATGGAGTTGGTGCACTGTGGCAAAGTGAAAGTCAGGTTGCCTGGCATGATTACATCCGGCGGCTGAGGGGCATCCTGCTCAACTGTGAGCAGTGCGTCTACCGTAGTAGCCGGAGCTACGCCATTGTCGTAGGTAACAAAAAACAGGTAAGTGTTCGGCACCAGGTTGCCGGTGTACTCGAAGTAGGCATAGCCGTCTTCGGTGTCCACATAGGTCAGCGCCAGGCCGGCGCCGGTGGCGCTCAGGCGGGCAGCGAAAGCACCACCCAGAGAGTTGTCCGTAGCAGCGGTGATATCACAGTCGATCACCGTCCCGGAGAAGATCACGAATACGTTATCCTCACAAGCAGGGACCGTGAACTGGCCGTTGCCGCTCACGTTGAGCACCGGGCTGTCGTCCGGCTGTACGTTCACCACCACGTTGATCGTGCGGCTGCTCGTGTTGCCGGAATCATCCACAGCAGTAATAACCACCGTGGTGTTGGCGCCTACCAGCGTGCCGCTGAGCGGGCCGGTAATGGTAACAGACGGCTGTACATCACAGTCGTCTACTGCCGAATAAGAGTAGTTCAGGGGCACCAGGCCATCCGCATCACAGCCGGGTACTTCCAGCGTGATCGTGCTCGGAGCGTAAATCTCCGGTATGCGCACGTCGGTAGCGGTGATCACGAAAGTCTGCTGAACGGTGCCGCTTGGGCCGGTGGAGGTCACCGTCACCGTGTTGGTTCCGATAGCAGCGTTGATGTACAGGGCGTAAGACACCTGTGTAGCCGTGTTCTGCACCAGCACCAGCGAAACGGAGGGGAAAACCCCCAGGTTCGGGTTGCTAGCAGTAGCCGTCACGGTGGGGACACCTTGCGGGTCCAATGCGGTGATAGCCCACTGCAGGTTAACCCCACAGTCGCCTTCCGGCGGGGTGAAGTTAAGTGGGGAGGGCGGCGTGCCGCCGGACGCATCTGTCACAGACAGAAACTGCGCCGAGGCTTGCTGCAATCCTGCCAGTCCGAACACGAGCACCAGGGCGATCGCGCTGAACCAACTGGATGGAGAAGCGAAGTTAAGTCTCGTTCTTTCCATAAGATCACGATTTGTTTAAACTAAGAATTAGGTAAATGCTTGATTATGATACTTTTAATAAAAGTCGTCTGTTTAGGCCTTTGTCTTATGTTGAACACCAATATTTCAAAAAGGGATAGCCACAACGGTATGCAGCCAGCGTTGTTGGGGAGCCTATGGAAAAATTAACTGGAAGAAATTAGTGTTGTCGAACTGTAATGTCTGTGAAGGGGCCGAAAAGTAAGGCCAATATAAATGGATTGGAATTCGGAAAGGGTAGATTTCCTGGTCATAGGCTCGTCTCGTACTTCATGGGAATAAAAATAAACAAGACAAAATTATTTTTTTCAATCATAAAATCCAAAATATGACGCGACAATTACTAAAATATTTTGCCGCGGCCTGCTACTTGCTCATCTCAGCGCCTAATTAGTTAGTGCTAAATCATGAAATTGAACTGGTCGTTGTCCCCAACAATAAAGAAAAAAGGCTGGACAACCTGATGGTTGCCCAGCCTTTTATTACTTAACTACTAGAGGATTATTCTACGATAACCATCTTCTTGGTAGCCGTGAAGTCAGCGGTTTCTACCGTGTAAGCCAATACACCGGTCGGCAGGCCGTTGCTGTTTACAACCACCTGGTTGTACCCTTTAACGCCATCTACGCGAACCAGTTTCAGGACTTTACCCGTGATATCGCTGATCGTCAGCGTTGCCTGTGCGTCTGCCGGCAGGTTGAAGCCGATCATCGTCTCACCCTTGAATGGGTTCGGCGTGTTCTGATACAGCTCGAAGCCTGCAGAAGCTACGGTGCCGTTGCTGAACTGGATGGCGACATCCATGTACTCGCCAGCACGGTTGTACGCTTCTGATTTCACTACGCGGTTGCTTACGCTCAGCAGCTGGCTCAACTGGCCTTCCGCTTTGGCGCGGAATACCAGGCTGAACAGCGGCTGGCCTGCTTCTACGTTGCCGTTCCAGCTCGTCGCAATTGCGCCTTCGCTCACGCGAGTCAAACCGAAGTTCTCTTCCGTCGCCACGCCACCGATGATGTCCACCAGTTCCAGGGCTGCGTTGTCGAACATCAGCGTACCCTGGTAGCCATCTACATCGGCGCTGCCGGCTGCAAAGGTTACCGTGTACTCATTGCCTGCATTCACGCTTGCGTCAGCTACGTTGAATGCAAAGGTGCTTACCATGTTGCGCTCTTCTACAGCCGTGAAGCTGTTCGTCTGAGCGTCCAGGTTCACATCGCCAACTTTAACCGCTACGAAGTCAGCATTGCTGATGCCCGTGGCAGGAAGGTTGTTGATATTCACTACTTCCGGGAAGTCTTCGAACCATGGGTTCGACGGGTTCGGGAAAGCGTAAGCACGCTCTACAAAGCGCCAGCTCGTATTGTTCGTGAATTCCGTATCGATCGACAGGATCAGCTTGCGCAGCTGGATCAGGTCGAGGGTCGTGATAGACTCGGAGTTGTTTACGTCCGCGGCGATCATCTTGTACGGGCTGTTCAGCGGCTGCACACCCAGGATGTGCTTGCTGATCAGTACCAGGTCGAAGGTCGATACCCCGTTCAGGTAGTCGCCATCGCGCTGCGGCGTCACCGTATAGTCATAGCCTTCCTCTCCGTTGAAGACGTACGAGCCAGTGGCCGTCGTCATCATCGTTGCGGAACCCTGGCCTGACAGGCTTACCTCTACGTTCTCAACTGCATCGTTCACTTCCGTTGCTACGGCGCCAGAGACTGCCAGCAGCGTCGCGCCACCGCACAGGTCAAACTGGTTGTCCTGTACCAGGATGTAGGTCTCACAGAAGTCGCCGTTGCCAGCGCCATCCCATGCCCAGATCTCTACTACCAGCGTGCCGGTATCGGCGCACGTCAGCGTCAGGCCCGTTACTGCCGGGTCTACTGGGTCGCCGGAGCGGTTGATCGAGTACTTAACCGGGCCCGTGCAATCCGTCATCGGGCTAACGATGAAGTCAGATGCCCAGATAGCCATTTGGCCAGTGTCCGGTGTGCCGTCGCCATCGCTGTCAAACGGCATCAGCTCGATAGCCAGGCCGTTGATACAGGTCGGGGCCGGCGGCTTGCAGTCTACTACGCAGAACGGCAGCAGTTCAGCATCAGCATTGCCACAACCATCTTCTACGTGTACTTCGAATGCATGGCAGCCGATCGGGAAGTTGCCCGTGATCGTGTAGTTCGGGTACGTGCCGCTCAGTGCGCCGGAGTTCGTCAGGTCGGCATCGATCGTGCCGTCTGCATTGGCATCCAGGAACACCTTGATCGTCAGGTCGTCCGGCGTACAGTTCTCGTCGATCTGGAACGGATACGTTACCAGGCCTGTGCAGTTTACGTTGTCGTAGCTGCAGAAGTCGTCCGGTTGCGTGTAGAGGATCTTCGGGTCGATGTTGTCGTACACCTTGATGATCTGCAGGTACTGGTAGTAGCCAGGAGTAGCTTCGTCTACCTTGCGCCAGAAGTCATCGATGCCCCAGCAAATGTTCTGGAACGCCAGCGGTACGTTGTTCGGCTCGGTCTCATCGTTATCGCGGTCGATATAAGTATAGCCATTCGGGCGGTGCAGTACCCATACTGCTTCGTCGCCAGGCTGGTTGTCACAGTCTTCGTCACGGCCTACGATGAATGGGTCGCTTTCGCCATCGTACTGGCACCAGTTGACCACCTTCCAGGTACGGAAGATCTTGTAGCACTCATCGCCAGAGGCGCTGAAGAACTCATCGTTGCTGCTTACTGCAAGCAGGTCACAGCCGATCTCTTCGTAGATTACGCTATCCGGAGTTGGCGTGCCGCAGATCTCAGAAGCATCTTTCGGGAACTTGATCTCGTAGTTGTGTACTTCGTTGATCGTTACCACCTGCTGGCAGAAGTTGTTGCTCTGGTTGCCATGGATGTCCGTCGCACGGAAGCGGCGGATGATGGTGCCAAAGCCACAGTTCAGGTTCGGCGCCGGCGGCAGTTCCGTTGCCGTTGCTTCACAGTTGTCGTCTGCGCTCGGTGCGCCAAACAAGTCCTGGAGCTGGGCTATGTCCGTCGGGTCGAAGCTGTACGGCAGGTCGTCACAGTCGATATTCGTATTGTGCGGTGCGTAGCAGTACGGGCGTACTTTCTCTTCCGGCGTTACATACAGCCAGCAGGTGTTGATGTTGCCAGCTTTGTCAATCACGCGCAGTTCGATCGTTACCTCTACGCCTACGTCGCAGCAGAAGAAGTCTACATACGGGCCCCAGGCCGAGAAAGCCGTGCCACAAGTGTAGTTGATCGGGTCAAACTTGTTGCGGCGTACCTCGATGCGGTCGATCTCGCAGTTGTCCCAGCTGCCTTCGTCGATATCCTCAGCGAATACGCGCGCAAAGTCGCCGCCGCCGATGGAGATGTTCAGGTTGTCGTCACAAACCGCTACCGGCTCGATCTTGTCCTTCACAGAGAAGTCACAGTAGGTAACCGTCTTGTTGCCACAGGCATCCGTCGTAGTGTAGCGGAAGTAGTGGTTGCCCAGCGGGATACCGCTTACTACGCGCGTCGGGGCATTCCAGGGGATCGTACGAACCACAACCGTGTCGATGTGCGTGCCAATCAGGATGCCATACTGGTTGTAGTCTTCAACCTCAACTTCTGTCACGATCTCTGACAGTACCTGCCAGCTAGAGCAGTTGTCCGTTACATCCGGCAGCGGGACTGTGAAGCTCGCCGTGCAGGAGAATGGGCTCGTGGAGTATTCCGGGTCTTGCGGGCCCCAGCCGTAGTCTACCTGCGGGCAGGTAACAGCCGGCGGAGTATAGTCGCCTACTTTGATCGTCTGTGGGTACGTCAATACTGTCAGGCCAGGGGCGGATGGGTCGCACCAGTCCAGGATGGACCAGGTACGTACGAACTTGTATGCGCCGTCGCAAACCGTGATCCGCGGGCCGTCTTCGTATGCAGCACCCAGGTTGCAGTAGCTGTCATTGATCAGGATGATGCCCTGTGCCGTAGAAATGAACGGCCAGCCCGTTGATTCTGGCGACGGGTTGCCGTTGGGCAGCGTGACGAAGTCTTCGTCACACTCGATCGGGACTGTGAATGGCGGCAGGTACACGTCGCCCAGCACCAGCTTGCGGATCGTGATCACCTGGTCGCATACCGAGCTGTTGCCCTTGCTGTCCGTGGCCTTGAAGTGCCGCGTCAGCGTCGTCGGGGCGCAGTCGCCCGGCGTTACATACGTATCCGTGAAGGTTACCGTCGGCACGCCACAGTTGTCCGTTGCCGTTGGCCGGCCCGTCCATGCCGGGGATGCCGGGTTGTTCAGGATCCAGTTCAGGTCGTCGCAGACCAGGTCAAAGCAGATCGTGCCCAGCTGTGCGCCTGCATACGGGTTGAACGTCGTCGTCGTCGTTACATCCCAGCTTACCGGGTTGGTCGTCGTCGTGGTCACCCACGTGCCGATCCGCCCGCTGTTCTGTGAACGGACATATACCGTGTAAGCTCCCGTGATGTTCGCCAGGTCGCTGGTTACAAACAGGTAGTAGTCTTCGTACGGCCGCAGCGGAAGGGTCATCGCCAGGGATGGCGTGAAAGGCTGTGCGCCCGGAAGGCCGATCACCGGTGGCTGGATCTGTACGCCGGCATCAGCAAAACCGATGATGTTCTCGCATGGGTTGCCAGCTGTGTAGCTGCCCTGGTACATCGCCAGGTCTGGCTCCCAGCCGCCTTGCGGTACGATATAGAAAGTATAGTAGTCTTCTACGTCAACCTGGAAGTAGTTCAGGTCGTAGCGGTGTGCGCCACCCGTCGTGCCCAACTGCTGGAAGCAGGAGTAGTTCGCAGGGTTCACCGTCGGGTCAGTCGTCGCCAAAGCGCCGCTGATCGCCTGCAGTGTTACGTCAACACAGGCCTGGTTCGTGTTCGGCGGGCAATCCAGGATCGGCTTCGTCTTGTCTTCGCCCGTGATGTAACCCCAGCAGGGTTCCCAGTTGAAGTACGGCCATACCGGGTCGCCGTTCACGACCGTTTGGTAGCTATATTGCAAGTTGCTGATCACTGCCGTGCTCGGGGTCGCAGCGCCGATTGGCAAGAAGTCGTCGTCGTTCACTTCGAACATCAACAGCCAGCCTGCCTGTACATCATCATCGAAGGCGCCTGATGCGGCGTTGGTGACGTTCACGAGGTTACCGCCATTGAGGTCGAAGAGGAAGAAGTCAAAGTTCGGGTCTGCTCCGTTGTAGTCCCAGCTGAAGCTCAGGTGGCCATCGTTCGGGATGATGATAGATGCCAGGGCGTAGTTAGCCGTCAGCGTCTGGATCGTCATCGTAGAGGTAGTGAAAGATACATCTGCGATCGCGCCAGCGCCTCCGTTGCCGAGGTTCTCGTCAACCGTCCAGTTGGCTTCGGCAAACGGGCCGGTGAAGCCGGTGCTGTTGAAGTTCTGCACCTGCGTGCCGCTCTGGCCCGGGCCAGTCAGTGTCGGGCCGATGTAGCTTACTTCGTAGATGAACTGGCCACAGCCATCCAGGATGTTGCCGTTCGTCGGGTCGTCGTCGTTGACGATGTTTACGAAGAAGTCGCTTTCCGTTGCACAGCCGAAGGAGCCTTCCAGCACCATGTCTGCCGTGATCAGACGCTGGCAGTTTGCGTCCAGCGTTACATTGATATCGTCGTTGCAAGCCAGGTTCGTCGGCGGGGCCGGGTCCTGGGTAACCGTGACGAAGAAGTCTTCCTGGCGCAGGTTGCCCGCGGCATCCGTTGCTTCGATCAGGATCTGGTATACGCCTGGGCCAGCAACCAAAATGTAGGTATCGCCACCCGGGCTCGGGATGATGAATGCGCCAAGAGCGCCCGGAGCAACCGTTACCACCGGCGTAACATCGCCGCTGCAGTTGTCCGTTGCCGTTACTTCAAAGAAAACAAAGGCTGGGTCCGTTTCACAGGGGTCCAACTCGACGTTGATGTCCTGTGCCGGGTATACGATGACCGGAGCCCAGGTGTCGGGCTGTGCTACTACTTGCAGCGTTGCGTCCACCGTGGTGTTCAGCATATCGCCATCCGTGTAGGAAGCCGTGATCACTGCACCGTCAGAGGCTGCCGTGATCGGCGTTTCGAACTGGAAGTAGCCGTCGGCCGGGTTGGAAGAAACCGGAACGATCGGTGCGCCGTTCAACTGGAAAGTTGCGCCGTTGATCGCAGCGTCGCACTCGTCCGTGATCGTCACTGCCCAGCGAGCCACCATGGAGTTGGTGCACTGTGGCAAAGTGAAAGTCAGGTTGCCTGGCATGATTACATCCGGCGGCTGAGGGGCATCCTGCTCAACTGTGAGCAGTGCGTCTACCGTAGTAGCCGGAGCTACGCCATTGTCGTAGGTAACAAAAAACAGGTAAGTGTTCGGCACCAGGTTGCCGGTGTACTCGAAGTAGGCATAGCCGTCTTCGGTGTCCACATAGGTCAGCGCCAGGCCGGCGCCGGTGGCGCTCAGGCGGGCAGCGAAAGCACCACCCAGAGAGTTGTCCGTAGCAGCGGTGATATCACAGTCGATCACCGTCCCGGAGAAGATCACGAATACGTTATCCTCACAAGCAGGGACCGTGAACTGGCCGTTGCCGCTCACGTTGAGCACCGGGCTGTCGTCCGGCTGTACGTTCACCACCACGTTGATCGTGCGGCTGCTCGTGTTGCCGGAATCATCCACAGCAGTAATAACTACCGTGGTGTTGGCGCCTACCAGCGTGCCGCTGGCCGGGCCCACAACCGTAACAGCCGGCTGTACATCACAGTCGTCTACTACAGAATAAGAGTAGTTCAGGGGCACCAGGCCATCCGCATCACAGCCGGGTACTTCCAGCGTGATCGTGCTCGGAGCGTAAATCTCCGGTATGCGCACGTCGGTAGCGGTGATCACGAAAGTCTGCTGAACGGTGCCGCTTGGGCCGGTGGAGGTCACCGTCACCGTGTTGGTTCCGATAGCAGCGTTGATGTACAGGGCGTAAGACACCTGTGTAGCCGTGTTCTGCACCAGCACCAGCGAAACAGAAGGGAAAACCCCCAGGTTCGGGTTGCTAGCAGTAGCCGTCACGGTGGGGACACCTTGCGGGTCCACTGCAAAAATAGCCCACTGCAGGTTAACCCCACAGTCGCCTTCCGGCGGCGTGAAGTTAAGTGGGGAGGGCGGCGTGCCGCCGGACGCATCTGTCACAGACAGAAACTGCGCCGAGGCTTGCTGCAATCCTGCCAGTCCGAACACGAGCACCAGGGCGATCGCGCTGAACCAACTGGATGGAGAAGCGAAGTTAAGTCTCGTTCTTTCCATTAGATCACGATTTGTTTAAACTAAGAATTAGGTAAAAGTTTGATTATGATACTTTTAAAAAAAGTCGTCTTGAAAGTCGTCTGTTTAGGCCCTATAGGTTGAACACCGAATATTTCAAAGGGATAGCCACAACGGTATGCAGCCAGCGTTGTTGGGGAGCCTATGGAAAAATTAACTGGAAGAAATTAGTGTTGTCGAACTGTAATGTTTGTGAAGGGGCCGAAAAGTAAGGCCAATATAAATGGATTGGAATTCGGGAAGGGTAGATTTCCTGGTCATAGGCTCGTCTCGTACTTCATGGGAAAATAAAATAAACAGTGCAATTTCCGGCTTTTAAATGAGAAAATCTAAAATATAGCATAATAAAAACTGATTTTTTTCCTTCAGATCAGGCCTCCCCTTTTTTCATGCCCTGCCTTTCCAGGAATTTCCGGTGAATGATCTCCTGAACCGGTTTGCCTTCAATCTTGGATTCCAGCCAGGAAATAATATCGAGGTATAGGAATGGCCGTCGCTCATAAGGGTCATTTTCGTGTTTGGAGAGCTTTTCTTTGAGGTGTATGAATTCCTCCCGAAGTTCGGCAGCCCTCATGCGGGGCGTCCGCCGCAGAAAGCGAAAGATCTCTCGTTGAACAGCGTGCAAATCCCCCATCTTAGCCAGAAAACGGTAGACGGATTTAACTTGATATTCTACTAATTGGGCGTTCCCTAATTCAAAATGGGCAATGAGGTTTAGAATACGGGCAAAGCATTGAATATCAGCCCGGTAATCCGGGTTTTTCTGATTGATGATCAGGTTGAGGTAATCGATAGCAGAAGCATTATCGCCACTTCCGAAATACAGGCAGGCAATACGGTAATAAAAAACCATGACCCGATGATCATCCCAATTGAAGCGGTCTTCTTCGATAAGTTCCATTAGTTCTGGTACGATCCGGAGACCTTCGCTGAAAGTGCCCTCCAAAAAGTGCTTTTTTATCGTATGAATATATAGAAATAGGTGATAAAGGCCCTCTATATTGATCGACTGGCTGACATCATAAATTTCCGGGAAACGCTGTAACTCTTCCAGCGCTTCCAAAAAACGGGCGTGTTGGAGGGTGTTAAACAGTGCATTGAGCAAATTGTGCAGGCCTTTAAGATACATTGGAGCATAGAGGGCCTTCAGTTCAGGCCCCTCCTGGAAAAGCTCCACCCACTTCTGAGCATAGCGGTAACAAAGCGGAAAATCCTGTGTAATGTAATAATACCATACATGCGCCTGGCAAAAATGGACCTTACCCATAAAGTCGAGCGTCTGATAATCGATTTTGGGCAAATTGGCCTGAAAGAACTCCCGGACGTAGAAATAATCCTTCTGGCTGCGAACGTACCCCACCTTAAGATACAGGCCGTACAATTGAAGGGAAAGGTTGGAAAAAAGGCTGACTTTCTCCATGGTTTGATAGAGCCCCTGAGATTCTTCCGTTAATTTTTCCGCCCTACCTTCAATGCTCCGGGTAATATACTGGCTTTCAATATGCTTCTCAAATTCAAGAATTTCCAGAGCCAGGGCATGGTATTTGCCGCGGTAGGCTCGTTCTTTAGCCTTATCCAAAATATCAAGGCTTTGCCGGTACAAGCCTTTATTATAAAGAACCCGGCCATAGTCGACCATCTCCCGCAACTGAATGTCCTCATTATGGGCCGAATTGAGCAACCGCAGGCTGATCAGCAATTGTTTATACAGATGAGCTTTGAGGTTGGATAATTGCCGTTTTTTAACGTCGGGCAGTTTTTTCAGGATGAGCGGTTCATCGTACTCCTGATGTTTTTCCAAAAAATCGAATAATTTTAAAAAAATAATGTCATCGGAAGCTTGATTCCGACGGACAAACAGGCGGAAATGCCTTTTCTCGGCACGGGTCATGCTCTTGACCAACTGCATGAGGTCATCGGTTTTCTGCTTAGGCATTGTAATTCTTTTTAACACAACCTTTTGGCTGCCAGCTTTTTGTAAAAAACACACTAAGGTTCCACTCTGTAGTAATTGCCCGAATTTGATTTTACCTCCCTTAGTAAAGCCCAATATCTTTGACAGCTAAGCTACGTCAAACGAAAAAATAACAAAACTTCTCTTTTTAGAAAAAATCCAATCAGGCCATGGCGGACAACAACAGAGTATTCATTTTTGACACCACCTTGCGCGACGGCGAACAAGTGCCGGGTTGTAAATTAAATACCGAGCAGAAAATTGAGATCGCCCTGCAACTGGAACGCCTTGGCGTGGATATCATCGAAGCCGGATTCCCGATTTCCAGCCCCGGCGATTTCCTTTCGGTGGACGCTATCTGCCAGGCCGTGCGCGAACCGGTGGTCTGCGGCCTGACCCGTGCGGTGGAAAAAGATATTGAGGTGGCCGCCCAGGCGCTGCAAAAGGCGGTCCGCCCCCGAATCCACACCGGTATCGGCACTTCTGATTCCCATATCAACTACAAGCTGCGCAGTACCAGGGAGGAAATCCTGGAACGGGCGGTCGCCGCCGTGAAGTTCGCCAAAGGCTTTGTTGAAGATGTTGAGTTCTACGCAGAAGACGCCGGCCGAACTGAAAACGAATTTCTGGCCCGGATAATTGAGGCTGTAGTGGCGGCCGGAGCAACCGTGCTCAATATCCCGGATACTACCGGCTATTGCCTGCCCGAGGAGTATGGCGCAAAGATCCGCTATTTGAAGGAAAACGTGAAAGGTATTCACAAAGCTACGCTTTCCACCCATTGTCACAACGACCTGGGACTGGCCACGGCTAATTCCATTGCCGGCATACAGAACGGCGCCCGCCAGATTGAATGCACCATCAACGGGATCGGCGAAAGGGCCGGCAACACTTCCCTGGAAGAAGTGGTAATGATCATGCGGCAGCATCCCTATCTGGATCTCGATTCCAATATCAATTCCAAGCTCATCTATTCGACCAGCCGCCTGGTTTCCGAAAGCATGGGCATGCCGGTGCAACCGAATAAAGCCATCGTTGGCGCCAACGCCTTCGCCCATTCCTCCGGCATCCACCAGGACGGGGTGATCAAACGGCGGGACACCTACGAGATCATTGACCCGCTGGAAGTTGGGGTCGACCATTCCAAGATCGTGCTTACTGCCCGCAGCGGGCGCGCTGCCATTGCTTACCGCGCCAAAAATATCGGTTTCGACCTGACCAAGGAGGAACTGGATACCGTCTACGCTCAATTCCTTCAGGTGGCCGACCGAAAAAAGGAAGTCGAAGACCAGGACCTTCAACAGATTATCACCAGCAAACTGAATAAGACGAAGCCGGCACAAGCTTCAATCTGAAATTTTATGGGTAAAACACTATTTGACAAAATATGGGAGGCACATGTCGTCACCCAGGCCGAAGGCGGAATAGAAGTGCTGTATATCGACCGGCATCTGATCCATGAAGTGACGAGCCCTCAGGCATTTGATGGCCTCCGGCAGCGGAACATTGCCGTTTTCCGGCCTCGGCAAACAGTTGCCACCGCCGACCACAACGTCCCTACCCGGGATCAGCACTTGCCGATCAGTGAAAAACTATCTCGATTCCAGGTTGAAAAACTCACCGAAAACTGTGCGGCCTTCGGGGTAGATCTCTACGGCCTGGGCCACCCTTACCAGGGCATCGTACACGTTATCGGCCCGGAACTGGGTATCACCCAACCCGGCATGACCATCGTTTGCGGCGACAGCCATACTTCCACCCATGGTGCTTTTGGCTGCATCGCCTTTGGCATCGGCACCAGCCAGGTAGAACAGGTACTGGCCACTCAATGCCTGCTTCAAAAGCGGCCTAAACGGATGCGGATTACCATCGATGGGCAACTGCAGGCAGGTGTGTTATCTAAGGATATCATCCTATACGTCATTTCAAAGCTCACCGCCAGCGGGGGCACCGGCCATTTTGTGGAATACGCCGGCTCAGCTATCCGCTCCCTGTCGATGGAAGCCCGTATGACTATTTGTAATATGAGCATCGAGATGGGGGCTCGGGGCGGCCTGATCGCTCCGGACGAAACCACTTTCGAATACGTCCGGGGGCGGGAGTTTGCCCCTAAAGGAGCGGCCTTCGATGCTGCCGTCCAATATTGGCGGAGCCTGTACTCCGATGACGATGCGGTCTTTGACACAGAATATCACTATCGTGCGGAAGATATCGAGCCCATGGTCACCTACGGCACCAATCCCGGCATGGGCATCGGCATCAGCCAGGCAGTTCCGGCAAGCCCGGAAACCGGTAGTGCTCAGACTTACGAAAAATCGCTGGCTTACATGGGCCTGCAGTCCGGCGAGCACCTGGCCGGAAAAGCGGTCAATTATGTGTTTATCGGAAGCTGCACCAATTCGCGGATCGAGGACTTGCGCATCGTAGCTGATTACGTCAGGGGAAAGCAAAAAGCCAGTAATGTGCACGCTATGATCGTGCCGGGTTCCAAGCAGGTAGAAGCCCAGGCTAAAGCCGAAGGCTTAGACGCTATTTTCCGCGAGGCCGGTTTTGACTTCCGGGAACCCGGTTGTTCGGCCTGCCTGGGTATGAATGAAGACAAGATCCCCGCCGGAGAATATTGTGTATCGACCTCCAACCGGAATTTCGAAGGCCGACAGGGGCCAGGGGCACGCACTATCCTGGCCAGCCCATTGATGGCGGCAGCCACCGCTATTGCCGGGCGTATCGTCGATGTACGGGAATTTTTAAACTGACCATCAAAAGGATTATGAAAAAATTCAATACCCTGATATCATCGGCTGTCCCGCTACCCATCGAAGAAGTGGATACGGATCAGATCATCCCCGCCCGTTTCCTGAAAGCTACCACCCGCGAAGGTTTCGGCGACAACCTGTTCTGTGACTGGCGCTACCTCCCGGATGGCAGCCCTCGCCCTGAATTCATCCTCAACAACCCCCTCTATAGCGGACAGATACTGGTAGCGGGCCGGAACTTCGGATGCGGCTCCAGCCGTGAGCACGCCGCCTGGGCGCTGGCTGATTTTGGATTCCTGGTGGTAGTGTCGAGTTTTTTCGCCGATATCTTCCGCGGTAATGCGCTCAACAACGGACTATTGCCGGTGCAGGTATCGGCTGATTTCCTCCATGCCATCTTTTCGGCGATTGAAACGAACCCTAAAGCCGCCTTTGAAGTAGACCTTGAAAGGCAAACTTTCACTATTATTTCCACCGGCCAGTCGGAACATTTCGAGATCGACCCGTATAAAAAAATGTGTATGATCAATGGATACGACGATATCGATTTCCTGCTCAGCCTGAAGGAAAAGATCACAGCTTTTGAACAGACCCGGCTCCCAAAGGCGTAACAGCATCAAACAACAACATAAACTCAAATCGTTTTCCCATGACCACGATCCAAAAAACAAGAATTGCCGTACTCCCCGGTGATGGCATCGGCCCGGAAGTAACTCAACAGGCCATCAAAGTGCTGGACGCCGTTGGCGAACGCTTCAACCATCATTTCGAATACTGTTTTGCTGAAGTCGGAGCGGTGGCTATTGACCATACCGGCTCTCCCCTACCCGACGCCACCCTGGAAGCCTGTCTGAAGGCCGATGCAGTGCTCTTCGGCGCAATCGGCCACCCCAAATACGACAACGACCCCGACGCTAAAGTACGACCTGAGCAGGGCCTGCTTAAGCTACGCAAAGAATTGGGGCTATTCGCCAATATCCGCCCGGTTACGACCTACGAAAATCTCCTGCACCTCTCCCCCTTGCGGCCCGATAAAGTAAAGGGCGTGGACTTCGTCATCTTCCGGGAACTAACCAGCGGAATCTATTTCGGCGAGAAAGGAACGGCTGCCGACGGCCAACAGGCGTTCGACACCTGTACCTACACCGTGGAAGAGATCGAACGCATCGCCCGCCTGGCCTTTGAACAGGCCCGACACCGGCGCGGCAAGCTAACGCTGGTCGACAAAGCCAATGTCATGGAGACCTCCCGGCTATGGCGCCGCACCCTACGCGAACTGGCGGCCGAATACCCGGATGTTGTTCTCGATTTTATGTTTGTGGATAACGCCGCGATGCAACTCATTCAATTCCCAGGGCAGTTTGATGTTGTTCTGACTGACAATCTCTTTGGAGATATTCTGTCCGATGAGGCCAGCGTATTGACTGGTTCCATGGGGCTGCTGCCTTCCGCTTCCATTGGCATCCATACCTCTCTTTTCGAGCCGATACATGGTTCTTATCCGCAGGCTGCCGGGGAAGATATTGCCAATCCTATGGCCGCCATCCTGTCTGCGGCTATGCTGGTGGAATCCCTTGGTATGCACGAAGCAGCCGCAGCCATCCGCTTCTCGGTCCAGTACATCCTGGAAAAAGGCATCGGAACGCCGGAACTGCAACCGGCCATCGTCTACGGCTGCTCCCAGATCGGCGACCTGGTGGCGCACCTGGTGGCCGATCCAAAGGAAGAGATCCTGCTTAAAGCGGAAAAGAACAGCCAACGGGTCTCGACGATTATTTAATAATCGTTGTAAACAGGAGTCATCCCGAATTTTGAGCCACCAATCAGCGATTCTATTCCTGCCCGCCGCTGGCAGCAAGCGGGGATACTCATCAAAGCCCGCATACGGGCTTTGAGGATACTTTGGCCCTGCGGGCCGTTGATACTATGGATGAGGAGGCTCCATAACAAAAAGAACTTTAATGGGCGGCTTCTCTCATCAATAGCATCAACTTAGTATCCCTGCCGGCCTGCGGCACAGCAGGCGGGCTCCGCCGATCAGGCGTAGTATCGGCCCGAATGGCAGGGGGCGAGCATCTTCCGGGATATTCTACAAAAATTCGGGATGATCCATGTTTACAAGGCAGCTAGCTAAGATACAACGATTTGAGTATTTGGAGAAGGGGTGCAAGCAATGCGCCCCTTTCTCTTTTTGACCAGAGTCCATTAGAATTTAAGATTTCCATTGGGTTACATTTTCAGCGTAAGTTTGAAAAGAAGGCGACAGTAGTTTTTCCATCTCTTATGCCTATATTTGGTTTTAAATATCCAGAGCGGTGCCATGGGTTATGCTTTTGCCCTTCAGGCAAAATGGAAGCGCCGCCGGCTGGCTGCTCAGGGCGATCTTTGGGATGTGGAGGGATTGGGCCACCTGGATATTTAGCCCTGGATTCGCCTAAAATATAGCCCAATAGCCCTTTCGCCCTTTTCCAGAGGCAAAGCCCTGGCGCTTTGCTACCGAAGCAAGCCGTAATTATGCTACTCCTGCTCCGCAACAAACCATGAAGCAACCGATCGAGATATTACAGCAATACTGGGGTTTCGACCGCTTTCGGCCTTTGCAGGAAGAGATCATTCAATCCGTACTGGATAAGCGAGACACATTGGCGCTGTTACCGACCGGCGGCGGAAAATCGATCTGTTACCAGGTGCCGGCCCTTTGCCAGGAAGGCATTTGTATTGTCGTTTCCCCCCTCATCGCCCTAATGAAAGATCAGGTTGAAAACCTGCAGAAACGGCAGGCCCCGGCAGCCGCCATCTATTCCGGCATGGCCTACCGGGATATTGACCGCATCCTGGACAACTGTGTCTATGGCAACATCAAACTGTTGTACCTCTCCCCCGAACGCCTCACTACCGAATTAGCGAAGGTGCGTATTAGCAAAATGAAAGTCAATTTGCTGGCGGTGGATGAAGCGCACTGTATCTCTCAGTGGGGATATGATTTCCGCCCGCCCTATCTTCGTATTGCCGAGACGCGCGAATTAATACCCGATGTACCCATACTGGCATTGACGGCTACCGCTACACCGGAAGTAGTGACGGACATCCAGGAAAAACTGTCGTTCCGACAACAGCATGTATTCCGCCAGAGCTTCGAACGTAAGAACCTGGCTTATGCCGTCCTGCAGGAGGAAGGGAAAGCGCAAAAGCTGATCGATATACTCCAACGGGTAAAAGGCTCCGGCATCGTTTACGCCCGAAACCGACGAGGCACCAAAGACCTCGCCAGCCTGTTGCAACGCAACGGTATCTCCGCTGATTTTTACCACGCCGGGCTGGAATCGGAGGAGCGCTCCCGCAAACAGGATGAGTGGATCGCCGGAAAGCGGCGCATCATGGTAAGCACCAATGCCTTTGGCATGGGCATCGACAAACCCGATGTTCGGGTAGTTGTACATCTGGAGCTGCCCAATAGCCTGGAGGCCTACTTCCAGGAAGCCGGACGGGCCGGACGCGACGAGCAAAAGGCCTACGCCGTGCTCCTCTACAACGAAAGCGACCGCCGGAACCTGGAGTATCAATTCGAACAATCTTTTCCAGAGCTGGAAGAGGTACGCCGTACCTACCGCGCCCTGGGCAGCTACTTTCAACTAGCCATCGGCGCCGGCGAAAGCCAAAGTTTCGACTTCGACATCGTACAGTTTGCCCAAACCTACCAGTTGAATATGGTTCGCACCTTCCATTGCCTGAAGCTCCTGGAACAGGCCGGATGGATCGTGCTCACCGAATCCGTCTTCATTCCTTCCAGCTTGTTGATACTGGTAGATAAGGATACGCTTTACGATTACCAGCTTCGCCATCCGAAAATGGATAAATTGCTGAAGGCCATCCTGCGCACTTATCAGGGGGCGTTCAGCCACCCTATCCACCTGAGAGAAGGCCAGCTCGCCAAATTTCTGAAGATATCGCTGATAGAACTACGCAAAGCACTGGAAAAGCTACAACAGGACCAGATCATTGACTATCAGCCGCAAAAGGATACGCCCCAGATCATTTTTGTAAAAGAGCGTGTGGACGCCGATAACCTACAGCTCGACCGAAAGTTGTATGAATTCCGCAAACAGGGCCAGCACGAGCGCATCCGCCGGGCCATTTCGTATGCAGAAACGCCGGTATGCCGCAGCCGGCAATTACTGCAGTACTTCGGCGAAAGCGACGCGCCTAAATGCGGCATCTGCGATGTGTGCACCGGCCGGACGCAATCTGAGGTTTCCACCAGTGATTTCGAACGGTACAAAGACAAAATACAGCTATTGCTCAAACGCGAACCCCTGAGCCTGGAACAGATTGTCGAATCCTTTGCGCCCAAAAGGCAGGAGCAGGTGCTCAAGACGCTCGAGTACCTGCTCGATGAGGGTTTTCTGGAGCAACAGGGGGAGAAGTTGGGGTGGAATGAGGGTACAGACTGAACCAGCGCTACACCACGGCCTTTCCCTGCGCATTAGGTGGAAGGCGCTTTGGAAGTGCCTTCCACCTGAAACATCTACTTGAGCGTCAGCGTACCTACAAACTCAAGTTGTGCACTTGATACATCAAGCGTCGTAGCATAAGAATAGGTTCCGCTACCGGTAGCCCCCTCGTACCTTCCGGTGCCGGAGGTGATCTCATAAGTCCCGGTTCCGACGAAAGGAATATTTCCCTGAGGCCCGGTCGTGCCTCCAAAGGCGCCGATCAGCTGAGAGCCATCGGCTGCGGTAAAGATAGACGTGCCGGTCTGAACCCAGGGTGGCGGTAAGATGGTGGCAAAAACCTGAGAATCAGAATACCAGGTACATTGCCGCAGAATGTTCGAAATACCCTCAGAGGGGATCTCGAACGTGAGAGTGCCATTTTCATCGGCCCCCGTCATCACAGGGTGAGTGGTGAACCATGCTCTAAATGGCAGGGTAACAGCCCGAGATGCAATCATCTCCTCCTGGCCATCAACTGGGGCAAGCTGGTCTTTTTCACAGCTCACCATGGCCACAAACAGCAGCGCCAGCATTGAAAGCAACAATAACTTTTTCATGATTTTCTGGTTTTTGTGAAATAAATATTTGAACTGCCTACACCACCGACTGCACCAGCAGCGCCAGTTGGTCGGTGATCAGCCAATGTGAAATAATCCTGCCTTGCTGAATTTCATATCCCATCGCAAAGGGGACCTCCACCTTTTTACCCGTAGGCCTCATCCCATTGGCCGGGCCAAGGTTTTTTCCGATGAAACGAGCCCGGACGATGACCCGGCTGGCCTCCGCCGTCACTTCGTCCACCATCACCTGATGCCGCGGGAAGGCCTTTTCCAGGAAAGCAATGCGTTCAATCAGTTTAGAATCAGAGGTGTATTGAGATAGGATATTAAGTTTATCCTCCGCTTCATTGAGCGCCCGGATGTATTTGAGGATAAATCTTTTATTGGTTTCTGCTCGGTCCACGGCCAGGCTTTTCACCCAATTTACCGCGGCATTGCGCAAAAGAGGTAGGTTATTCTGCCCTAAAAATGTTCCTCAGGTTGCATGCGCCTTAATCAAATTCCGATTTCATAGTCCGGGCCAGGCCCAGTTGTTCCAGCAGTTCCATCTGGTCGGCGATCATCCAGTGGTCGATGATCTTGCCATTGCCAATGCGGTAACAGATGGCGAAAGGCATTTTGATTTCCTGGAAAGTGGGCGGGATGCCGTCCATTTCCCCTTCGTGCATACCCTCTATGCGGGCCCGCACAAAGACGCGGTCTCCTTCGGCGATAATTTCCTCGGGGATCAGGTCGTATTCCGGGAAGGATTTTTCGAAAAACCTGATGTGCTGGATCAGTTTTTCATCAGTCACATACTTCCGGATCATATGTTCCGGTTTTTCCTTTCCTGCCAGGGCGTTGTAATACTCGATGATGAACTGCTTGTTTTTCTTTTCCTGGGTCATGGCTCAGTTTTTTTAAGGTTGAAGCTTTCCTGAGGTAGGACGGGTTGAAACCAAACTGCCGGTGAAAAGCCCGGGTGAAATAACTTTTGTCGATAAAGCCTGTCTTAAAGGCGGCCTCCCCTACCGTCATATTACCCGATTCCAGAAGTTCCTTGGCATTCTGCAGGCGGATGTACCGAATGTACTGGGAAGGAGACAGGTGTACCAGCGATTTGATCCGGCGGTACAACTGGCTGCGGCTCAGGGCCAGGCCGCGAGCCAGGGCGGCTACGTCAAAATCTTCCCGGCCGAGCTTGGCCAGAATAATGGCGTTTACTTTTTTCAAAAATACCTGCTCCCGCTCCTCCTGATCTCTGGCGACGGCTTCTTCCAGGCTTTTCATGTTGGCCGTATATGCCTGCATGTGTTTTCGAAGCTTCTGGTAAAAAACGGGAACCGTGTAACTTTCCTTTCCCGACACGCCTTGCCTGCCGCTTGCCGGCGCCGTTTTAACTTCTTCTACGGGAATGCTCCACTCAAAGCGGGTGCCGCTATTGCCCAGGTATAAGACTTCCACCCCCCCATCCAGGCCAGTCACAACCTCTCTAACATAACTTAAGTCGGCGCCAGTATTCTCCATCCGGATCGACAGTTTTTTTGCCCCCTCAAGCTCCTGAAGGGAGACGGACAGGCGGACCTCATGATTTGAAGGGGTAAAAGCAATAGCCCGACATATAAGCCGGGCTAAATCAGGCAGGACCCGATCCAGTGGGCAATTTACCTCCAACGATGCCTCCTCCGGCTCAAAAACCAGGCCGACAAAATTGGCGGCCGCAAAGGGCCGGATGGCCTCCACCAAATGCCGGAGCATCGGAATCATGTCCATTCGAATGGGGTAGATCATGCCGCTGAAGTTGTTTTTTAAAATGCCCCCCCACCTATCAGGTGATATGTTCCCCGAATTTCAAAATAAACTTATAGCCGTTGAATATCAATGATTTTTATCAGAGCGGAATGATGGATAACCACTTCCAAAACACGCGAGCAGGTACTCAAAGCACTGGAGTACCTGCTCGATGAAGGCTTTTGGGTTACACAGGATGAAAAGTTGGTTTAAAAAGAGGAGCAACTCTGTTTTTTGCGATTACTCCTTCATCTTCAAAAACTTTTCACTCATAAGGCGCTCCCCATTGTCGATTTTCAAAATGTAAAAACCATTTTCCAGCTCACTCACGCTCAACTGAAGGATTGGAAGCACTAATAGCTTTTTCATGATCATTTGATTTTGAATGAAATAATAATTGGAATTTGCCGCGCTCCGGGCAGAGCTGCCCCAACAAATCTTGCATGTGGCCGAAATTTTCTTGCATTTGTAGAGCGGCTTGTTTAAAAAGCCCCTGGAGAGGATAGTATACTGATTTTTAGATTGATTTTGATTCGACAGGATCGCTATTCTCAGCGGATGATTTGCACGGAAAGTGGCTAATTGACACCAGGCGTGAAGCGTCACTTTGCCTGGGCGCTCCGCCGTCAAGCTCCGGTTGCAAAGCTTCTCCAGCTTAAGTCGGAAGGCCACTCGAAGTGGCCAACCGACGCCGGGCGTGAAGCGGGCACGCCAGTGGCCTCTTCGCTTATCCACAGCTATCGGGCTGAGATGAAGGAAATGAATAGTACCCCAACTCAAGTCAGAAGGCCACAGAAAGTGGCCAACTGACGTACTGCTAACTGCTGACTGAAACCCCTTCCCGATACTCCGTCGGCGTCACGCCAAATTCCTGGTGGAACACCTTGGCGAAATAATCGGGATGCTGGAAGCCCGTATCAAAGGCGATGGAAGTGATGGAGCGCTCGGGGTCCTTCAAAAGGAGGCAGGCTTCCTGCAGGCGGACCGAGCGGATGAAGTGGTTGGTGGACAGGCCGGTGAGTGCTTTTAATTTTCGGTGGAGTTGCGATTGGCTAAGATGAACTGTTTCTGCTAAATCCTGAACCTGAAGGTTGTAATCATCAAGACGAGCCATGATGCTGTCGCGCACGTTCTGCACGAAGGTATGGTCAAGGCCGGATATTGCCGGTTCCTTCCCCTCAGCAGCTTGTTCCGCTGAAAAGCCGGCGGAAGCCAGGTAGTATTGTTGCAATTGCTTCCGGCCCGCAATCAGTTGCTCCATCCGCACCAGCAGTTCTTCTTTATCAAAGGGTTTGCCCAGATAAGCGTCGGCGCCTTGTTGTAAGCCCGTAATACGGGAGGCCTGATCGGCCCGGGCGGTGAGCAGGATGATGGGGATATGGCAGGCCCGGGTATCCTGTTTCAGCGTTTCACACAGCTCAAAGCCATCTTTTTCAGGCATCATGACATCACTCACAATGATGTCCGGGATCAGCTCGATGGCCTTTTCTATTCCTTCAGCTCCATCCCGAGCGGTTTCTAGGTTGTATTTTTCTGAGAGGAAGGAGCGCAGATATACGATCACATCGGGATTGTCTTCCACGATAAGGGCGATGGGCAGGGCATCAGCCTCCACCCAAGATGCCTGTTCTAATGATGAAGTTGCGAATCCGCTCCACGCTTCGTGAAATTCGCTTTTTTCCATCCCGGAATACAGGGCCGCCGCCCGGTGTAAACTTAATGGCATTGGACAACAGGTTGGAACAGATGTGGCCCAGTTTCTCGGGGTCGAAATCCATCCATAATTCCTTTTCACTGGTGTGGAATTCCATCTGGATATTTTTGGTTTGGGCATGCCATTGGAAGGGCTCCACCAGATACCGCAAATAGGCGATCACATCACCTTGTTGCAGCTGCGCCTCCATTGCCCCGGCTTCCAGCTTGCTCAGGTCGAGCATCTGGTTAACCAGGCGGAGCAGCCGGCGGGAATTTTCGGTGATCATATCCAGCCCCTGGCGAAACCATTTTTCCGGCTGTTCGCGCACCTGCCGGGCCATACCCAGGATGACGGTGATCGGGGTGCGGAATTCGTGGGAAATGTTAGTATACAAGCGGGTTTTGGCCAGGTCCAATTCGCGGAGCGACCGCGCTTCCGCCTGCGCCAGGCGGCGTTTGAACCGGAGATTGGTGAAGTAGTAGATCAGCGTAATGATAACAGCAGCATAGACGCTATAGGCCCATATATTCGCCCACCAGGGCGGCGTGATGGTGATTCGCAGGGAAGCTTCGTCACTCCATAACCCTCCATTCGTCAGCGCTTTTACCCGGAAGCGGTATTCCCCGGGAGGCACCCGGGAATAGCTTGCTATAGGGTCGGCGCCGGCCCAGCGCCAATCAGCGTCGTAATTTTCCAGGATGTATTGGTAACGGGTATTTCTGGGCGTTCGGAAATCCAGGCTGGAAAACTGAATGGAAAAGACATTCTGATCGTGCGTAAGCGAAAGCGCCTTCGTTTCCCAGATACTGTTTTTCAGGGGGCTGCCGGCAGTGGCCTTCAAAGGAGCGCCAGCCAGCCGGAATTCCGTCAACTTGACTTCCGGTTGAAAGCGCATGGCTTCCTCCAGCGCCTTATCGGGATCAAAAGTGTGAAAACCAGCGGCATCTCCGAAAAACAATTCCCCCTTTGGGTTGCGGTATCCAGCCAGTTGAAAACGAACCAGGTTATGTTCCAGCCGGCCAGGCCGGAAGGCCAGCGCCTTTTCACTAAGCGGGTCGAAACAGGTGAAACCCTCCGCGCCCGAGAGCCACAACCTGCCCGTTTCGTCTTTGGCCATAGCGAAAACCACCGACTGAAAAGCCGGGTCGTTGCGATAGTGGAATTGGCGGATTAGGCCACGCTCAGGATCCAGTTTAAAAAGCGTCTGGAACGCGCTGATCCAGATATTGCCCTGTCCATCCTCTTCTATACCATTGATGTAATTCCTCAGGTCGGAAAAACGGGCGCTGAGTTTGAAATGGAAGATGGAATCCTTCCGGAAATCCAGGCAACTGACGGTCAATTCCTGTTTCTGTTCAAAGCGCGCGCCGCCGCAGCCGATCCACATCCGCCCTTTACTGTCCAGGAAAAGCTTGGTGACGTTCTTCAGGGGAATGCTGTCCGAAGGCGAGGGCGGAGGCTGGAAGCGGCGGACGGTTTCCGTTTTTTTATCAAAAATAAAAATACCCTGACGGATAGTGGAGATCCAAAGCCGGCCGTTGTGATCTTCCAGAAGCCCCGTCAGCAATACCCAAAGCGGCTCCGGGGCATCCGGCGGAAGGAAAGCATACTGTTTCTGGGCCCTGGTATTGGGATCAAGGCAAACAAACCCCTGATTGAAAACAAAACCAATCCATAGCCGGCCTTCCTGATCCTCGTAGATGGATGTGATGTCCTGGAAAATAACACCCTCTGGCCCGGCAGGGCCCAGGCGGAAACGTTTCAATTCCCCGCTTTCCCGATTCATGCGCATCAGGCCGTCGTCCGTAGTTCCAATCCAGGTATCTCCGTTCCGGCTTTCCAACAATGTCTGCACCCGGTTTCCCAGCCGGTAGTAGGAAAAGTGCCTGTTGCCCATATCTATCCGCTGAACCCGTGGATTGAATTCCTCGCCCGGCCCCAGCCAGATCGTTCCATCTTTGGACTGGCACATCGTAAGAGTCACTTCTGACTTCAACCCCTGTGGGCTCTTTTCGTCAAATTCGAAATGCTCCAGCGCCCCCGAAACCGGATCGTAGCAATTCACCCCCCCCAGGATGGTTCCAACCCAGAGGCGCCGGTCCCGGTCCTCACGGATGAAACTCACGGCATTCGCAGAAAAAAGGTAAGGAAAGGTGAGAGGAGCAACCTGGGAAAGGTCCAGCTGATAACGCTGGAAGGCGCCTTTGTCGCGGTCCATCAAATGCAAGCCATTGCCTCGGGCGCCCACCCAGAAGTTGCCGTAGGAATCTTCCAACAGGGCATTGATTTTATTGTTGAGCAGGCTTTGGGGGTTACCGGGCTCGTGGAAATAGTGGGTAAAGGATTCTGTTTGGGGCTCGTAGCGGTTAAGGCCGCCCGTAGGGCCAAGAAATCTACCTGCGCCAGTACCCACCCAAAGTATCCCCCTGGAATCCACCAGCAGGCTGACAACCTGATCATCACTCAGGCTGCCGGGATCGGCCGGGGCGTGGAAAAAGCGCCGGACAGCCCCCGTCTTGCGGTTTATGCGGTACAAACCTTTATTGTTAGTACCAACCCAAAGGTTGCCGGCGGCATCATCGGTTATTACGTTTACCAGAGCATTGGTAAGGCTTTCCGCCTCCGGCGCCTCATGCCGGAAATGAGCAAAGGTTTCCGTCGCATAATCGTATTGACAAAGCCCCTCCAACTGATTGTTGGCGCCAACCCAAAGGGATCCATCCCTTGCCACATAAAGGCAAAAAGAAAGGTGGGCGGAAATAGTAGTGGTGTCGCTTGGGTCATGCAGGTAGGTTTTGACTTCATATCCGTCATATCTGTGCAGGCCATAGGAAGAAGTAAACCACAGAAAGCCCACACTGTCCTGAACGATATCCCGAACCCGGTTACCCAGGGTGCCGCCGGGCAGCTCGAAGATTTCAACCCGGGGCGGGAAGGAAGGCTCCGGAATGATGCGCTCCTGGCTGAAGAGCAGGCAAGGCAGGAGCGCTCCCATAAGCGCCAGAAGAACAACGAGTTGCCCTACCCTGCCTTTTTTACACATGTTATCTGATTTGGTGAAACCATGAACCGGCTTTCGGAACTGATGTCCTGGTAAAAGAAGCTGCCAATTTTTAATAATAGCCCTTAAGCTGAAAAACCACAATGATTTTCATCATGCTGCAGTGCAGGGAGAGCGATGAAAAATCATTATCTTCCCCCCCCTTGAACACTATTTATGCCACACATCCTCTGCACCGTCACCAACGACCTGACCTACGATCAGCGCATGATCCGCATCTGCACCAGCCTGGCCCGGGCAGGCTATGAGGTAACTCTGGTGGGCAGGAAACGGCGGGCTTCCAAGCCGGTGAGACAGGAGGCTTTCCGCCAAAAACGCCTGTGGTGTTATTTTGAAAAAGGAAAATTGTTTTACCTGGAATACAACCTCCGCTTATTTCTTTTCCTGCTATTCCACCCCTTCGATGTCGTTTGTTCCGTCGACCTGGATACCATTCTGCCAGGCTTTTTGGTGAGCAGGATTAAAAATAAGGTTTGCGTATACGACGCCCATGAGTACTTTACAGAAACCCCGGAAGTGGAACGCAGGCCAAACGTAAGGCGGGTGTGGGAATGGGTGGCGCAGTTCACAATTCCAAAACTAAAATTCGCTTACACGGTGGGCCCGGCCCTGGCCGGCATCTTTCAGGAAAGATACGGTATCCCTTTTGCCGTCATCCGGAATGTGCCGGTTCCGCAGGAGGATCGGCCCAAGCCCCGATTATCTGCGGAACCCATCATTTTCTATCAGGGCGCCCTCAATGAAGGGCGGGGGCTGGAATATGCCATAGCGGCCATGAAAAATATCGAAGGCGCCCAGTTGTGGCTGGCCGGCGAGGGCGACCTATCCGTTCAACTGCGGGAGCAGGCGCAACAATTAGAGCTTGGAGAAAAGGTGAAATTCCTGGGCTTTGTACAACCGCATGAACTACAACAACTGACCCCCTCTGCCTATATCGGCCTGAATCTTCTGGAAAACCGGGGCCTGAGCTATTACTACTCCCTGGCCAACAAGGCCTTCGATTATGTACAGGCTGCAGTACCTTCTATTCAAATGGCTTTCCCCGAATATCAGGCATTGAACCGGCAATACGAGGTGTTTCTTCTGCTGGAAGAACTGTCCACGGCCTCTGTCGAAACTGCGCTCCGGAAGCTATTGGACAATCACCATCTTTACCAACGACTACAGGATAATTGCATGCTGGCGCGGGAGGACTGGAGTTGGGACAAGGAGGAGCAGGTATTGCTGGACTTTTATCGCCGTATTTAAGCCGGCAAAAAACTATCCGGGCGGGCTGTTTTCCAATCGGCCAGCCAGGTTGAAGGTACGCTGTTCTCCTGCAACAGGCAATCTGCGGGGATTGGTGGAAACAGTTCATCGTACCGCCGGCTTTCACTCATGCTCACCCGTCGGTAGACATGCGCCCGCGTGATCTGTGAAGGGTGGTGCAGGCCCGCCGCCGCCATCAATTCTACAAATCCTTTAACCGTCTCCCCGTGGTAATTGGCCACCCGGACCTTCTTATCGGACACCACCAGGCCACGCACCAGTTCGGGGTCCTGAGTTGCAACACCAGTGGGGCAGGTATTCCGGTTACATTCCAGCGCCTGAATGCACCCCAGGGCCATCATCATAGCGCGGGCGCTATTGCAGGCATCCGCCCCCAAAGCCAAAGCCCGAAAAATGTGGAAGCCCGTAAGGACCTTGCCGGAAGCCACCAGCCTTATCTGATCCCGAAGCCCGAAGCCAACCAAAGCATCATGAACACTGGCCAGCCCCTCTTTAAAAGGCATGCCAACAGAATCGGAGAACTCGGACGGCGCTGCACCGGTCCCCCCTTCTCCCCCATCAACAGTAATAAAATCCGGATAAATACCGGTTTGAACCATGGCCTTACAGATTGCGATAAATTCATGGCGCCCCCCCAGGCAAAGTTTGAAGCCAATGGGTTTTCCGCCCGATAGTTCGCGCATTTGCTGTATGAATTCCAGTAGCCCGATTGGAGTAGAAAACGCTTTGTGACAGGGAGGAGAAAGCACCATAGTCCCCACTTCCACACCCCTGATCTGAGCGATCTCCGGAGTATTCTTTTTAGCGGGAAGGATGCCCCCATGGCCGGGCTTTGCTCCTTGGGACAGCTTGAGTTCGATCATTTTCACTTGCTCCAATGCGGCGCTTTCAGCGAAGCGCTCGGGAGAAAAACCGCCATCAGGTGAACGGCTGCCAAAGTAGCCGGTGCCGATTTGATAGATAAGGTCGCCGCCGGGTGTTTTATGATAAGGGCTGATGCCGCCTTCACCCGTATTGTGGGCAAAACCTCCGATCCTGGCGCCACCATTGAGCGCCAGGATGGCGTTTTTACTAAGAGACCCAAAGCTCATCGCCGACACATTTAAGATGCTGGCGTTATATGGCTGCCGGCAGGCTGGCCCGCCAATCAGAACCCGTGGGCCGCCCTCCAACTCATGCGCATCAAGCGCTACTATGGAATGGTTCATCCATTCATATCCTTCTTCGTAGACGTCGAGTTGGGTGCCAAATGGGGTCGTATCCAGTTCTTTTTTTGCACGCTGGTAGATTACCGACCGAAAAATGCGGCTAATGGGACGCCCATTGGTATCGGATTCTATGAAATATTGGTACATCTTGGGCCGCAATTCTTCCATAATGTAGCGCCCCCGGCCTAAAATCGGATAATTGCGCATGATGGCATGGCGAGACTGGGCCATATCATAGAATCCAAGGAGAATAATGGGGCCGAGGATCAGAAAGGACCACCACATGGGTGGCCAGAA
The DNA here is from genome assembly GCA_020636215.1 of Lewinellaceae bacterium. GTDB lineage: Bacteria > Bacteroidota > Bacteroidia > Chitinophagales > Saprospiraceae > JACJYE01. The sequence continues at coordinate 116,245 of JACJYG010000010.1, read as the reverse complement.
GAGGTAGGCAATAAGGCTAAGTACAAAAGTAGAAAGGATGGCGAATAGGGTGAACTCGTTTCTCATAATGTACAATAGGCATGGTTCAAACTCAAAAGTAGGCAATTTAGGCATAGCCGGTCACTTGCGCTGCAATTCATCCAACAATAGGCTTAATTTGTACAGGTCGAAGAGCCGAAGGGATGGTTTTGAAGAAAATAATTGACGGCTTATGATGGGACGAAAAACCCGTAGCACCCAAGGGAGAATAGCCGTCAGCTTCAGTCGTTCCGCCTGTTTGTAAAAACGCAGCAAGCGCGTATCGATGTGATAACCGGAACGGTACAGGAAGGCCAGGTTTTGAATGCCTTGCCGGGTTTTGGACAGGAAAACACCTACAGGTTCCAGTCCGGCATGGATCAATGGGTTATCCAGGTGTTGAATGCGGATCCCTTTTTTTTCCAGTTGCATACCGAACAAAGTATCCTCATGCCCATATTGGAGCAGCCGCTCATCGAAACGGATCTGGAGGAATATCGCCGTGGGGATCAGAAAATTATTGGTCATAAAGCTCCGGTAAGGTTGCGCCCGCCGTTCGGCTGCCGGAATGGCCTCCCGTTTACTACCATAAAGCCAGTGAAAATAAAGAGCGGGGTCAGCTGGAGGCGCCGCCTGATAGATGCGGCCGCCGTAGAGTAAGGTGTTGGGCCGGAGTAATTCGGCATACCGATACAGGAAAGCATCATCCGGCACTTCCGAATCACAGTCGAGGAACAACAGGTAATCGCCTTGGGCTTCTTCGGCTAAAAGGTTTCGGATGCGGGAACGGCCCAGGTTTTGAGGCAGTTCCTGGTAGTGCACCCTTCCTAGGCCCTTTATTTCTCGATTTTTCTTTTTCCAGTCCTCCTCCGATCCATCATCATAACAACGGATCTCCCATTCAACCGATAGGTTTTGGCCCAGGAGGCAGAGCCGTTGCACTAGGGGGCGAATATCAAAATTGAAAATGGGGATGAGTATGGAAAGCATTGGCACCTAATATTAATTTGTACTATGAGGCTCAGAAACGATTACTTAAGCAAGCGGTAAGGTAAAATACGAAGTTAAGCCTTCTCCTGGTTGTGATTCGGCCCACATCCTCCCGGCGTGTAATTCAACAATTAGACGGCAAATACTCAGGCCCAGGCCTGCACCGCCTTTTCCCCGGGCATTCAACCTGCTAAAGGGCTGAAAGATCCAGTCCAGGTACTGTTCCTCAACACCCGGCCCATTGTCCTTCAGGTAAAAAATGGCGTTTTGGCCAGGGCCGGGAATAAAACCCAATTCAATTTTGAGGGGTGTATTGGCTTTTTTAAACTCCACGGAATTTTCCAACAGACATTCCAAAAGCTTGCGAACCAAATACAAATTGCCCTTCACCCGGGGCAGGTCAGTGATGCTTATGCAATATTCAGAGCCTTCTTCAGGCAACAGGTTTTCAGCAATCGTTTCCATCAATTGCTTAAGGTCAAGCACTTCAAAACTTACCGGAGGCGGATCGGAAAGTTCAGTGATCAGGAGTAACTGATCCAGCGTATTACTCATACGCCGCCCATTTTCCACAATAAAGTCGATATACTGGGTCAAATCCCCATGCGAGTCCACTTGCCTGGCGGCCAGCTTACGGTGTAATAATTGGGCAAAACTGGTAACAGCCCTTACCGACTCTCTCAGGTCATGTGAAATGGCAAAAACAAAATGCTGAAGCTTGTCTTTAGCGATTTCCAGTTCCTGATAATTGGACCGAAGGTTGGTTTCCGCCTTTCGAAGGGCAGTATTGATTCCAGCCAATTCAGCGTTTGTCTTTTTCCGCTGCCGGTTATTGACAACAAACAGGAGGAGAAGAAGAAGGAGAAGGAAAACAAAACCAGCCAGCCCAAAAGCTATCATTTTAAAATTTTTCAGCTGTAATGCTTTGATCGACTGCTCCTTCTCCAATAATTCGATCTTATGTAATCGTTCGGTGTTATCCAAATCATATTTTAACTTCAAAGTAGCCGCTTCTTCTGCTTTTTCCATGTCGAACAAACTATCCTTCAACAGGAGCCCCAACTGCAGATAATGGTAGGCTTCTTCAAAATGGCCACGTTGCTGAAGAATATCTGCCAGTTGAACCGTATAGTCATGTTCCAGCTGGCGGGCACGGATGTCTTTTGATAATTGTAAGGCCTGCTGGGTGAAATGTTGAGCTTCCAGAAGTTCACCCTGCCGGGCCCGCAACTGGGCCAGGCTGCTCCACAGATTGGCCTGCCCACTGAGGTCATCCAAGCGCTGTCTGATTTCCAGAGCTTTTACAATGTACTTTTCCGCCTTATCCAGCTTACCTTCTTTTATCAAAACATTACCCTGGCCGGAGAGGCAATAAGCCAAAAAATTCGGATTGTCCAATTCCCTGGCTGTGATGCAGGCGCATTCATAGTTTTCCAGGGCTTGAAAATAGTGCCCAACCACTTCTTCGACTGTTGCGATACTGTAATATCCATAGAATTCTCCTACGCGATTGCCCGCCTGCGTCCAAAGGGTAAGGGCCTGGTGGAAATAATCAAGGGCTTGGGCCAACTGCCCCATTTCCTGATAATTGACACCAAGAGCCTGTATCGTGGAAGCCATAAATGCAGTATCGCCGAGCTCGGCCTTAATCGCCAGGCTCTCAAATAGGTACTTCTGTGATTCTGTATAGTTGCCCACCGAACTGAGGGTGATGCCGAGATTGTGCAAGCTGCCGGCCAGGAATTTTTTATTGCCCGACTGGCGGGCCTCCGGTAAATTGTCGCGATGGTATTGCATGGCCCGAGCGTAATTTCCAATTAGCCGTTCCGTATCGCCCAGGTTATTGCGACACCGCCAAGCTTTGTCATGATCCCCTGCCTCTACAAAAATGGCAAGCGCAGCTTTGGTCACCTGCAAAGCACTGTCATATTCTGCTTTTGCCGTAAAGGCCATTCCCATATCCAGGAGTGCATCTGCCTTGCCTTTCGGAAACTCCAGGCTGGCCGCTAGTTGATGGGCTTCCTCACTATACCACAAGCTGGAATCAGGGAGGGTGTTTTGATACATTTTCCCCAGCGCCAGCAAACGGCGAACCTGGTTGGTGTCTTTTTTCTGGGCGCTAGCCTGGAGTAATTGCTTCAAGCTGTCAATTTCTCGTTGCATACCCACTTGGGCGAAAGCAGAAGGCAAGAAAATGATCATAAGGATCACCCCCAATAATAAACGTTGAGTAGTCTTATTCATACAAATCCGCACCTGAATGCGGCAACACAACAAATAGCTAAATACAAGGCGGAGGGAAATTAAGTACTTATCCTATTCTTCCAAAAGAAAAATCTATAAAAAAGATGCCGAGAAACAATAAGATTTTTTCTAAATTGTTTGCCCACCCCATGAGCATATCCGGCGCCATACTTCCAAAACCGGTTTAAAACCTTTGTGCTATGAGAATGCACGGATCTGCCGTTATGCTTCCTTTACTGTTTCTTGCGCTGCCAGCTATAAGCCAGGACTTCATTCTGCAGGGATGCTATTGGAGCTGCCCGGAAGACAGCCCCGAAACACCTGCCGATTCTGCTACGCTGCAGTTCTGGATTAGCAGAATGGAGAGCCAGGCGCCGGAATTGGCCTATGCCGGGTTTTCCTTCCTTTGGCTGCCGGCCCTACAACCCAATAGCCCGCCAGCGCTACAGCAATTGCTGAAGAGCCTGGAAAAGAACGGCATATACCCCATCGCTGAGCTTGAAACCGGCCCGGATAGCCTTTCCCTTCAACAACAAATACACCGGCTGGACGAACAATTTCGGGTAGCGGCTTACAGCCTGCACAGCCGGCGGCAGCTCAACGCCGCTTCCATTGCCCGTGAACTCAACCAGCTCAGCCGGCAAGGTAAGCTGCTTAAACTACTCGTTGCCAATATTCCGTATTACAATGATCCGCAAAAACTGGGGGATTGGGTGGCCGAAGTGATCCGGAATCAATCCGATGAATCCCGCTCCGAAATCGATCCCAGGGTTTATGATTACCCGCTCCGGGAGGCGATTCGCCGCGCTTCCGTCGATACGGCCTATGATGTCCGCTTTATTTTTGAACGAAGCATTCGGGACGCCTCGGCCATTTCCGGCTTCAACATCGTTACACTGGTCAACCACCCTTTTTATAAAAATCAGAATGGCAAAGCCGGCGATTGGGACGACCCCCTTGCCAATCCCATGTTAGGCTATGCCTATACCCTGACCAACAACCAGATCGGCCTGCCCACCGTGTCTTACGGTGACTATTACGGCGACGAATCCGAACTAGATGAGTATCTCAACTACAAACCACTGCGCGAACAGATAGCCCAGCTCATCCAGGCCCATAAGGATTATATCTATGGGGCAATTGGCGTAGAATACCTCAACCGCTTTGAAACGGAAAAAGCCAGCTATTACCCCTCTGGTAAAAAAGGGGTTGATGCATCCAGGGCGCTCTTGTTCCAGATTGACGGGACCAATACCCCCGCTGGCCAGCGCAACCAGCCCGCCGGTAACAAAGACGTGATCGTGGCTATCAACTTCGCCGACGACACCCTACGGGTCGTTCAGGAGGTTAACCTGTCCAATGTCCGCATTGGTGATGTCTTTACCGACGTCCTGGGAGAATCCCTTAGCCCAAAAATGAAAGTGGCTGCCATGGACTCTGCCTACCGGATCCCCAACTCCGTTTATCTCGTCCTTCCGCCCCGCTCCTATTCCCTTTGGGTTCAAGGCCGTGCTTCCCAAATTGTTCCCAGCCGGATCAGCCTCGCCGTCGATGCCTTTACCGACTATATCGAACTGAACTGGGATGTACCGTATGAACGCAAAACCCTGGGGTACGAACTGGAGCGCTCTGTCAATGGAAAACAATTTGAAAAACTGGCCAGCTTCCGCTCTATGGATAACAGCGACGAGGGCGCTTCCTATCTCTACATCGACAAAGACGTCTATCCAAATGAGGATCTCTATTACAGAGTAAAACTAATAGACATCGAAGGTGGGGTTGAATACTCCGCCGTGGAGAAAACAATCCTAAAAAACCGTGAACTGTCCTTTGAACTGCTCGAAGGGCCCCGGCAATGGGTCAAAACAATAAAGGTGAAAAGCAACTACGAATCCCAGGCCGAACTGTCCGTATTTGACGCTAAAGGAGCAAAGGTGATCCAGCGGACAGAACGCATCCGAAAAGGAGAAAACCTGGCCAATGTAGACCTCTCCCAGCTTCCTGCCGGTGTTTACATTCTTCATTTCACCATCCCCCCGGGCAAGGAATGGACGAAAAGGCTGGTCAAGCAGTAGTATCTAGTTCGGTAGCCCCTCAGGAGGTTTCAGTTTTTTACCAGGCCGATTCCGACGGTTATCGGGGGAAGGCAGGGCAAGTTTCAGGGTTTAAGGCCTGGCAGGCTGTTTACTGACTTAAAGCCCCAGCAGCCCTTCCGGCAGTTGCATATCTATCCGGCGGGCGGCCTCATCGATTTTCAGAATAAATTGATCATTGAGCGGGATGAGTATTTCTTTCCCGCCATAGGTAAGCACCGCCATCAATTGTTGGGGAAATTCCACGACCTCCTCAATGGGGCCTATTACACCCGCATTGGCATCTTTAATTGTATAACCTTCCAGGTAGCCAAAGTCAGGCAGAGCAGCAGAAACGCCTTGTGAGACATCCTGTTCCCGGAGGAAAACTTCAGCGCCGGCCAAGGGTAGTGCAGCTTCCCGTGAATCAACTTCTTCAAGTTTAATGATCAAGTTACTTTCTCCACGGACGGATTCAATGAAAAAGGGCACCTGTTTACCCGCTACCGTTAGGAAAACTGCCGGGGCATCCAGAAAATCGTCCAGGAATGCATCCTCGATGAAAAATTTCAACTCGCCGTCGATGCCGTGTGTCTTTCCAGTCTTCCCAACGGAGATATAGGTTTCCATTGCACTATTGATAGGTGATCAATTGCTGGTAAAGGCGAAAGCCTTTTTCTGCTCTTTCTTCCCAAGGTAATGCCTGGCACTCATCACCGGTATCGCCGTTACAACACACACGGCATTCCGTATCGAGGATGTCGAGGTAGCGAGACACCAACCCGACGCCTTTAGCATATTGCTCCGTAGCTACGCGGAACTCAATGGCGTTATTGCGGCTATCCGCATTCTGAACCGTGGCCACCTCATCAAAATGAAGCCCGCCTAACTGCAGCGGCTCGCCCTGAGTAAGTATCTTGTAATCCCAGGATTTGAACATTTCGATACTTTCGCCCTTCACCAGGACTTTGGTGAAAGGGTCAAAAAAAGCATTCCCGTTCCAGCTTTGCCCCGTCCGAAGCGGGAAAGTGAGTTTAATAAATCGCAGGTTGTCTTCTGTTCGGTAGGCCCGCTGTTCATCGCGGGAAAGGGTAAATACCTTCCGTATTTGCCAGGGCAGCGTATCCGCCTGTCGTTCGTAACGCTCGATCCGGTAAAGTACGGCGCCGGTATTGTCCAGCAAAGTATCGGCCACCACCTCCCGGATGAAGGTTCGGAAACTGTCTATTGCCGTACCTCCCAGAGCCGGGTCGTAGGTAATTGAATCCGCCTGATAGACCCAGAATCGGCCGACTTCCAGCGGAAAGTAATCATAACCATAATCGATAGTGATGTCCTCTACTTCCCGGTTGCTGCAGGCAAACAGGATAATGGCCATAGCGGCTAAAACTGGAAGGAGCAACAGTTGACGCATAAAGCAGAGAAAGATTGAGAGAAGGAGAAAAGCCTTCCTTCCCTTTTAATATTGGGATTAATTCTGTCCATTCAGGAAACTGCCATGGATAATGCCTCCGCCGACCACATCATCGCCTTCATAAAAAACAGCGGATTGGCCCGGGGCTACGCCTTTGACGTTGGCAAGGAACTCCACCTGCACTTTCGGCCCCTTCTGGTAGACCCGGCTGAATGCTCCATTGTCTTTGTAGCGTATTTTGGTAACAGCTTCCAGCCCTTCTTCCGGGAGGCTGGCGTATTTCATCAGGTTGACCCCTCCTACCGTCATGCCATTGCGGACCAGTTCGTCTTCGGTGCCTAGCACAACAGTATTGGATTCCGGCCTGATTTCGGTCACGAACATGGGCTGCCCGAAAGCGACGCCCAGGCCCTTACGTTGGCCCACCGTATAAAACGGGTATCCCTGGTGTTTGCCGATAGGCTCGCCTTCCGTATTGATGAAATCACCGCCGGCGACCTGCTCCTCGAGGCCATCCACCCGGCGCCTGAGAAACCCGCGGTAGTCGTTGTCGGGCACAAAGCAGATCTCATAGCTTTCTGCTTTCTTGGAAAGCTCGTCATACCCCCAGTCGGCCGCCATTTGGCGGACTTCTGGTTTGGTAAAACCGCCCAGGGGGAATTGGCTGCGGCTAAGGCATTCCTGGCTCAGTCCCCAAAGAACATAGGATTGGTCCTTGTTGGAATCGGCCGCCCGGGAGATATAGCGACGCCCGTTGAGTTCCTGAATCCGGGCATAGTGTCCGGTAGCAATGAACTCACAATCCAGGGCATCGGCCCGTTTTAGCAGGGCGTTCCACTTGATGTGGGTATTACACAGCACGCAAGGGTTTGGCGTGCGTCCGGCGAGGTATTCGTCAACGAAATTGTCGATGACATAATCGCCAAATTCGTCCCGAATATCGATAATAAAATGATGAAAACCCATGTTAACGGCCACTTCCCGGGCGTCATTGATAGAATCGAGGCTGCAACAGCCTGTTTCCTTACTGGAGCCACCGGAATTGGCATAGTCCCATGTTTTCATCGTTATGCCGATAACTTCATACCCCTGTTGATGCAGCATCATAGCGGTAACGGTGCTGTCGATGCCGCCGCTCATGGCTACCAATACTTTTCCGTGCTTACTCATGCCTCTTACAATTAAAATGCCTGGATTTTGCGATTTTTTTGATTACAAAGGTACAAATTTTGCCCCCGAATAGTTCATCAGCCTGATGGCTTTACAAAAGGCCCCTCTTCAGGCTGACAATTTTTTAAACCTAAAAAGGCGTGCTATCTGCACCCGGACAAAAATTTGTAATATTGCCTCTTCAATTGCAAAAAAGACGACTCGCCATGTCCTTGCATCCCATGTTTGTATTCCTGGCCACCTGGGCCGCTTCCTTTCTTGGCACATTGCCCTTTGGCCCTATCAACCTATCCGTAGTGGATACGACCATCCGGCAAAGTTTCCGGGCTGGCCTTTGGTTTTCAGTAGCGGCCGCAATCGTGGAGATCGGGCAATCCTTTATAGCATTACAGTTCAATCACAACATTACCGGCTATCTGGATGGGCATCCCTGGGCCAAGCTGGTGGCTGCAATGGTATTCCTGGGCATCGGATTGGCCTTCCTGCTGCGTAAAGACAAGGAGGAAGATCAAAAACAGCAATGGCCGCAAAAAAGCAACTTTGTCCGCGGCCTTTTCATTTCTCTGCTCAATGCTCAGGCCATTCCTTTCTGGATATTCGTACTGGCCTACCTGGAAGCTTCCCAATCCATACGATTCAGCACCCATCAATCGATGCAGATCGTGACGGCTTTCTTCCTCGGGGTATCAACCGGCAAGTTGGCCGCCCTGCTGTTATTCGGCCTATTAGGCCAATTAATCAGCCAGCGAAGCCAGATGATCCAACACTGGATGAACAAGGCCATTGGCGGCATCCTCATTGGCATAGGCTTATTTCAAGGGTTGCAGGCAGCCATCGGATAATTTTGGCCTGCTTTAACCGTTCCAATATCAAATACATACCGCCTATACTATTTCAAAATAGGCTGACTTGTTCTCTGAGTGTCACTTAATACCTATATTTGAAAAGTCCGCCTGCATTTCTGTGAGCGCCTCGCGCCCGCCCGGGACGGCCAAAAACCGATATGATATTAAAACAACATCCAAAAACAAAAAAATCATGAGAAGTTTCTTCAGCAAGATCTTTCCCGTGGCAATAGCCCTGCTTTCCTGCTCAGCCGTAATGGCCCAAACGGAAAACACCGATGATGAATTCGGGCTGGCCGCCTATTACCACGATGATTTTACCGGAAGGAAAACCTTCTATGGCATCACGTACAACCCCAATGAACTGACTGCCGCCCATATGCGCCACCCGCTCAATACAATGCTCAAAATCACCCGGCTTGACAATAATAAGTCGGTCGTAGTCCGGGTCATTGACAAAGGGCCTTACATTACCGGCCGGGTGGTAGACCTCAGCCGTGCCGCTGCCGAAAAGCTGGGAATACTGAAAGATGGCGTAGCCGAAGTGAAAGTAGAGGTGGTGAGCCGCTCCAAAACCACCAAGGCAGAAAAAACAGCCAAGGAAGCTGTTACTTCTCCGGCGGTAAGCAAGGAGACAAACAAGATACCTAGCAACTATGACACCCAGGCCTCCGACAAAACTGTTGCCCCCAAAAAGGAGGATGTTCCCAAAGTGGAAACAGCTGCCGTAAAGACTAGCGCGAAGGGCAGTACCGCCAAACCACAACTCGTTGGCAAGGAATACCAGAAATACGGCCTGTACAAGATCGCATTGGAAAAGCCCGGCGGCAAAGGCTTTGCCGTTCAGGTAGCTTCCCTGGAAAATTACGAAAATGTCTTCCAGCAAGTGGCCGACCTGCAAGCCAAATGGTTTGATAATATCCTGATCAGCATAGAGAAAGGCGATGTTAACCCGGTCTATAAAATCATGCTTGGCCCATTCGACACCGAATCAGCAGCTACCAACTACGTGAAAAACCTGCAGTCGAAACACAAGATTAAAGGCTTTGTAGTCGACTTGTCCGCAACCACTTACTAGAAGATACTTCAAGCCGGGGAAAGGCCTTGATGGAGGTTTAGAAGAGGTTAGAAGCCAGGAGCGTTCCCTGTCCTATAGGTTGAGAGGGTTGAGGGAGTTGAGAGGGTTGAACTCCCTCAACCCTCTCAACCTACTGTATCACCACCTTCCCTTCCAGTGTTTTTATTTCCACAAGTTCCTCATTCACATCCACTGATTCAAAGGCAGTTGGTTTGTCGGTAAAGCGAAAAAAGGCCGACTGTCCTGCCGGGCCTTTCACATCAAAACAAACCGAAAAGATAGTGCTATTGTCGGGAAGGGTGACGCCCCGCAGGCTGCCATCGATCCAAACGGTGGTTAGCAGGCCCTGGGCTGTCCGATTGGTTCCGAAATTCTGGCCATTGAGGCCGGGCAGGCCGAAATTGCGGATATCGGTGAAGGTGAGCAGTTTGGCGTCCCAGGCCATGGTGTACTGCATAGACAAAAGGTTGTCGAAGTCCATCACCTTTACATCCATACAGGCCTTGGAGCCCGACTTGGCGGTCATATCCTGGGCTTGAAGCGTCAGTACCTGGCCGCTTTGAGGCGGCTGATTGGAAGGGCGCGCGCCGACAATCGGCTTTTCCTCTTTTTTAGAAATTGCATTGGAAGCCTCCTTCGTTTCTGATTTTACAGCCTGAGGAGCGCCTTCTTGTTTTTCGGCCGCCGCCTGAGATTGGGCGCCCTCAACGGTGGCTGAAGCAGCAGCCGGTTCGGAGGCAGCAACCTTATCCCCGGCGCCCCCTCCATTTGCACAATTGGATAAAAAACAAGGAAACAGCAATAAAATGAACAACCTTTTCATGGGCATTTTTTGCCGTCAAAGTTAAAGTTCTTTACTTAGAAATGGGCGGCATTACAGGAATAATGGCCTGGGGAGCCAGTTTTAGAAGCTGTTTGAATTTAGCCCTTGTTAAAAAAGCGTTAATTTTACTACCTTGTGTCATCACTATATTTACCTCAACATCCCATTCTATGAAACATTTAGGCCTTTTTCTGCTAACCGCCCTGATCGCTTTATCCAGTTGCGTTACCCGGAAGGAATACCAGGAACTGGAGGAAGTAAAGGATTACTACCAAACGGAATCGCTATCCGCAGATTCTATCCGGAACGAGTACAATAAGCTGGCGGAAGATAACCGGCAGCTGGAAATCGACAACCGAAATACCCGTTTGGAACTTGAGCAATACGTGGTGACCAACCAAAGCCTTTACCGCAGTTACCGTGAAGCGCTTGACCGGATCGAAAATCTGGCTAAAGAACGCAATGAACTGGATGTGACGGCATCTTACGAAAAATACAGCCTGGAGTCCCAGCTTTCCGACCAGCAGCAAGACCTGGATGCCGGTAAGCGCCAACTTAATGCCATGGAATATGAACTGTATCAAAAGGACTCCCGCCTCAACACAATGGAGTATGACTATTCAAACATGAAAGGCACGCTTCAGGATAAGAACATCCGCATCCAGGAGCTGGAACAGATGCTCAGCCTGCGGGAAAATAATATGCGGGATGTTCGCGAACGCCTCAACTCGATTTTACTGAAATTTTCCAGTAATGATCTTTCCGTGGAGGAAAAAGGCGGCAAACTATACCTCTCGCTCAGTTCCAACCTCCTTTTCCCCAGCGGCAGCACCCGCATCGACCCCAAGGGTAAAGACGCCCTGCGCCAGGTAGCAGAGGCGTTAAAGGCCAACCCGGACATCGATATTCTGGTGGAAGGCCATACTGATTCCGACGGCAGTGCGGAAACAAACTGGAATTTAAGCGTAGACCGCGCCGTGGCAGTCACCAGCTTGTTGACTTCCTTTGGGGTCAACCCTGAAAAGATCACTGCTGCCGGCCGTGGAGAATACCAGCCCAAAGCAGATAACACTACGGCTGCCGGAAAAGCCATAAACCGGCGGACGGAGATTATCCTGGCGCCCAAGCTCGATGAACTCTATGAATTCCTTAGCCGGGAATAATTTACCCGGAAACATCTTATGAGAATAGCCGCCCTTTTGCTTGCGCTCCTGGCCAGCCTGCCCCTTTCTGGACAATACCGATGCGCCAACAGCGAACTGTGGCGCGGCAATCCGGCCCAAACTCCTGCCAACTCCGGCGCCCAATCCGTTTTGCAGCGCGAACCCATCGTCATTCCCGTTGTCGTGCATGTCGTATGGCGCAGCGCGCCGGAAAACATTACCGACGCCCAGGTGGAATCCCAGATCGAAGTGCTGAACGAAGACTTTCGGGCGCTTAATGCAGAAGCTACAACAGTCCCGGCCATTTTCAACCCCGTACTGGCCGATATGGAGATTGAATTTTGCCTGGTGGCAACCACCCGTACTCAAACAAATGTCAGCGGGATCGGCACCCGTTTTGAGGGGGGGCTACGGCAGGTTTGTTACAACAGCCTGGGAGGGCACGATGCCATTGACCCTTCACAGTATCTCAATATCTGGGTGGCCGGCCGAACGGACGGCGCCTGTGGGGATGCGCCACTACCCGGGCAAACCGATCCTGTCCCTCCGGCTGAAGATGGTGTATTTATCCGGCCTGATTGCTTTGGCGCCAGCGGCATCGCTGGCCCGCCTTACAACCTTGGGCGCACGACGACCCATGAAATAGGGCACTGGCTCAATCTCAAGCACCTTTGGGGGGAAGGCTTTGAAGACCCACTGTGCCAAACTGATGACATGGTGGCCGACACCCCGGAGCAGGCTTATAGTTATCAGGATGAATGCCCCACCCATCCAAGCCTTTCTTGTGGGACAGCCGACATGTTCATGAACTTTATGAATTACACCAACGACGCCTGTATGGCCTTATTTACGGAAGGCCAAAAGGAACGCGCCTGGGCCGCTATCAGTACCTATCGCCCAGGCTTGCTGGGGGCTTCCTGCAACCCGGTATCGGCATTTGAACCGCAACAAACCCTAACTGATATACGCCTTTTCAACAATCCCGCTGACAGTTGGACGGCGCTTCAATTACCAGAAAAAGATATATTCGAAATTGCAATTTTTGACCAGCTCGGCCGTTTAGTATTCATCGAAAGCCCCACTGGCGGCGGGCTCTTTTACATAGACACAAGATCATTCATTAGTGGAATCTATTATATAAAAATCAGGAATGAAGGAAAAATCCACACTAAAAAGCTTAATATTGTCAGGTGATTCTGACATGTCCTCACTGGAGATGACGGCTGATTAAGTGAACTTTTTTTGCCGTCTGCCTGTAACCTAAGGAAGTAGCCGGCATTATACAAGCACTGACTGCTTCCTTTCGGGGACGCCAAGCCGATGCGACTGACAAAAGCCATTCAGCTTGATTCAAACATACAATCCACTGCAAAACCAAACCTTGTTCCTGATGAGATTGGACCATCTTATTCCCCCCAGGACACTGGGCATCTTCCTCGCTCTTTCCTTTTCCTTCGCATTTTCAACTTCCTGTGGTTCCAGCATACCTGCGCCTCAGGGTAAACGTGACAAAGTCATTGAAATGTCGAAAGGGCCCTGTTATGGCAACTGCCCCGTATATACCCTGACTGTCTTTGGTAACGGGCTGGCCAGCTACAAAGGCGAACGCAATACCGACCGGCTGGGCACTTATGTCAAAAAGCTGGACAAAGCTCAGATGGAACGGCTGAGACGGGAGTTCAAAAACGCAAACCTCTGGCAATACCGGGATGTTTATACCGGCCGGATACCAGATATGCAAAGCGTGACCATTACCTATTTCGAGGGCGACCGTAAAAAAACGGTTTCCGGAAAGGAAGTTCGCCCCAATGCCGTAAAATGGTTGGAGAGTATCCTCGATCAGGTGGCCAATGACCCGGAAGGCTGGGTACTCAAGGAACCCCTGCAGGATGACCGGCCGGACTACCTCATCCCCAACGAACTGGTCGTGGAGTTATCCGATGGGATTAGCCCGGAAGAATGGGCTGAGACTTATGTCGAAGCCGATATGGTAGCCGAAAGGCCGTTCTCCGATACCGGCTACTGGATATTCTCCTTTGATGATTCCCTCATTTCTCCGGACCAGATGCTGGAAAAAGTGCGTACGGATGTAAATGTCCTGAGCGCCGAATTCAACAAAAAACAGTTCAACGAACTCAACGTCAAAGAGGACGATAGTAGTAAACCTTCGGCCGGCAAGGAAAAAAAAACGGACAAACAACAGTAAGTCCGTATTCTGAATAAATCGGATATGAGACGTTCACCCGCCTTAATGGCTGCCGTCCTGATCCTCGGCTGGAGCGGATGCATCATCATCAACGATGACGATGCTCCTTTCTCGGATTGCCTCGATGGGCGGGGAAATATTGTATCAACGGTGTATGAGCTCTCTCCCTTCAATGAAATTGAACTACTGGGCGATGTGGAGCTTATCCTTTCTCAAGGGCCAGTTCCCAACGTTGAACTCCGGGCTTATGAAAATCTTCTGGATGAAGTATTGCTGGACGTAAATGGCGACAGGCTAATCATATCTTCGCGGCGCTGTATCAACTATCAGGACCGCCCAAAATTGCTCCTCACCAATCCGAATTTTAAAAAAATATCCAATTCCGGAGCCACTAATATTTCCGGGGACAATACTCTCGCCATCAGTAGCCTGAGCATCGATATCCTTGGCAGTGGCGACATCAGCCTGGCACTGCAGGCCGATAATCTCGATGTCTTACTCACTGGCTCCGGCGACCTGGAGTTGACAGGATCCGCTGACGTTTTGAAAATGAGTATCACCGGCTCCGGAGATTTTCTTGGCTTCGGCCTCACCAGCCGGCAAGCGGAAATACTGCTCACCGGTTCGGGGGATGCAGAAGTATTTGTCGAAGATGCTCTAAAAGCCACTATTACTGGCAGTGGAAGTGTTTTCTTCAAGGGGCATCCCACCCTTACCACCACTTTAACTGGTAGCGGCGAAGTAGTGGACAGAAACTGATTTTTCGGCGCCTTCCTCCTCCTTCTCCTTTTTCAAATTCACAACGGATCAAGAAGATCGCCCTTTACCTTTCTAACCTGATAAAAATCATTCGCCGGCCATGACAAACCGCATTGCCTGCCGATACCCTTCGTTTTAACTTTGCGGCGCAAAAAAGAAAGAACTATGGTCGTTGCCATTGTTCTCGGTTTTATCGTGATTATGCTGCTTTGGGTGCTCCTCGCCCCACTGTCCTTAAGGATAGATACCTATCTCAACGAATACTATATCCGGTGGCGGGGAATAGGAAAAGTGGAGGTTCTTTTTATTCCGGATAATGTTATCCTGCATCTCCGAATCGGCCCCTATCAAAAAGATTTCTACGCACTGCACCTCATTGAAAAGGTGGACGGTAAAAAAGCGCCAAAAAAAACGCGCGCCCCGGCAAAAAAACAGGGCCGAAAGATCTCCTTCCCCAGGATGCGGCGCATACTGAAGTCCTTCACCATCAAGGAATTTCAAATGGAAATAGACACGGATAATTATGTGTGGAACGCCTGGCTATTTCCACTGTTTTACGCCATTAAACCATTGCGGTATAGTGTGTCGGTCAATTTCCAGGGCAGAAATGAAATCCGCTTGTTCTTGGAAAATCAGGTTTGGAAAATAGCCTGGGCCGCACTTTGGTAAGAACTGGTGAACGTAAACTTAGACCCTAAATGCCAATGTTTATATAGGATGGCGCCCTACCGGCAAAGGCTCAGGCAATAGTTGGCAGGGCGCCTGTATTGCTCTATTTTTAAACTAAAACCATGTTCTATGACAATCAATTTCGAAGAAATGCTTCCAAAGATCACCGAGTTCTTAAAGTCGGAAGCGAAGACGGAAACAGTAGTAGGCGCACAATTTCAATTAGGTGAATTCAGCTGCGTGCCGGTCATCCGCGTCGGGATGGGCTTTGGCTCGGGAGGCGGGGAAGGCGAAGCCCCCAACAAACAGGGCCATGGCGAAGGAATGGGCATTGCCAGTGGCATGGGTGTCGAGCCTATTGGCTTTCTGGTCAGCCGGGGCGAGGAGATCAGTTTTATCTCAACCAAGGTCAAAAGCAATTTTGCCGGTATTTTTGAAAAAGCGCCGGAATTGCTGGAAAAATACCTTGAACAGCAAAAAATGAAGAAAAAAGAAGCCGCAACTGTTTAAGCGTAAAACCAATCAGCCCTAACCCTTTCTTGACAGACGGCGTCAAAGCCTGCGAGGAGTCATAATAGTGCTCTGGCAGGCTTTGTTTTTTATGCCGGTAATTGCTTAATATTGTATCCACCGAATGGCTGGCCGGCTCTATTGAGCCGGTTTATAATGGTTAAAGATTGGACATCGATGAAAAAGATACCAAAGGCTAGTCCGGGCAAAAGTTTTCCACTTGGCGCCACCCTCTACCCCGAGGGTTGCAATTTTTGCTTATTCACCAAAAATGCCACCGCAGTAGAGCTACTTCTATTCGATGCCGCCGAAGGGCACAGTTTTCCGGTGCATGCTTTCCATTTAAACCCCGAGTCCAATAAAACTTTTTATTACTGGCATATTTTTATTCCCGGCATCCGGGAAGGGCAACTTTACGGCTGGCGCGTCCACGGGCCATTCATTCCAGAAGAAGGCTATCGCTTCGACCCGCATAAGGTGTTGATCGACCCCTACGCCCGGGCGGTGGCGATGGAAACCTACGATCGGGAAGCCGCCATTCTGCCCGGCGATAATTGCGCCCGAGCAATTAAAAGCGTAGTCGTGGGCCCCAATCATTACGACTGGGAGGATGACCGTCCGATTAAGCATCCCTTTGCCAAATCTGTTATCTATGAAATGCACCTGGGCGGTTTTACAAAACATCCTTCCTCCGGCGTCCGGGAAGAATGGCGCGGCACCTTCCGCGGGCTGATTGAAAAGATCCCTTATCTAAAGAAATTGGGGATTACCGCCGTAGAACTGCTTCCCATCCAACAGTTTGACCCTTTCGATGTACCCAACAAACAGCTGGCCAATTACTGGGGCTACAGCCCCCTCGCTTTCTTCGCCCCTCACCACGCCTACGCCAGTACGCCCGACCCGATCGGGCGGATCAACGAATTCCGGGATATGGTCAAGGCGCTGCACAAGGCAGGTATCGAAGTGATCCTGGATGTGGTATTCAACCATACTGCTGAAGGGGATGAAAATGGGCCGACGCTTTCGCTCAAAGGCATTGAGAACCGGGCCTATTACCTGCTGGAGAAAGATAATTTTCACCGCTTTTCCAATTTTTCCGGTACCGGGAATTCCCTCAACGCCAACCACTCCGTCGTGCGGCGGATGATACTGGATTGCCTCAAATACTGGGTGTCGGAAATGCATGTCGACGGCTTCCGTTTCGACCTGGCTTCAGTGCTTTCCCGCGATGAAAACGGGAAACCGGTTGACAACCCACCCGTGCTTTGGTCTATTGAATCCGACCCGGTGCTTGCTTCCACCAAGATCATCGCCGAGGCATGGGATGTACACCAATACCAGATGGGGTCCTTTATTGGAGACAAGTGGGCGGAGTGGAACGGGCAATACCGGGATGATATCCGCCGCTTCCTCAAAGGGGACGACGGCCTGGCCCATAAAGTTTCCTATCGCCTTAGTGGCAGCCCCGACCTCTTTCAACAGCTGGTGCGCGACCCCAACCGGAGCATTAATTTCGTGACCTGTCACGACGGCTTCACCCTCAACGACCTGGTTTCCTACAATCAGAAGCACAATCAGGCCAATGGCGAAGATAACCGCGACGGGGCTAACGCCAACTTCAGCTGGAATTGCGGCGTAGAAGGCCCGGCCGACGACCCGGCCGTCGAGCAACTTCGCATCCGGCAAATCAAAAACTTTCTGGTGCTGTTGATGGCCTCGCAAGGCACCCCTATGTTATTGATGGGAGATGAGATCCGGCGTACACAGCAAGGCAACAACAACGCCTACTGCCAGGATAACGAGATGAGCTGGTTCAACTGGAACATGGTACAGGAAAACGCAGAATTGCTGGAGTTCGTACAACGGCTCATTCGCTTTAACTTGTCCGATAAATTCTTCCAGGAAGAGATCTACTGGAATGCCCCGACCCACCTGACCGGCACCAGTTGCACCTTCCACGGGACAAAACTCTATCATCCGGACTGGGGCCATCAATCCCACTCTATCGCCTATACCCTTGACAACAAGGATTACGGCCATCAGTTGCACGTGATGATCAATGCCTATTGGGAACCTTTGAAGTTTGAATTACCGGTTGGAAAGACGAAATGGCGGCGCATTATTGACACAAACGTTCCTGGAAAGGAGAGCTGCCTGGAATTGGGCGAAGCGCCGGTGGTAAAAGGGAAGACGACAGAGGTACAGGCGCGAGGAGTGGTAGTGGTGTTCCGGAAGGTTAAAAACTAATCATAGAAGGTTCACCCTTAAACCTCCAGCCCATTCACCGCCTCTACCCCACTCAGCTCGGGTATTCGGCCAACCAGCGCCTGCTCGATCCCTGCCCGGAGGGTCATCATCGACATGCCACAGTCCTTGCAGGCGCCGATCCATTTAATCTTGACCACCTTGTCTTCGGTGATATCCACCACTTCGACATTGCCACCGTCAACCGCCAGGTGAGGCCTGACGTCGTTCAGCGCTTCGTCGATTCGGTTTAACAATTTCATTTTCTCTATACCTGACATGATGTGCTTTTGCCTTTGTTAAATACTATGTAATAACCTCGCCGGAGGGTTGAGTCATGCTCCATGCCCACCGCCAACTGCCTTCTGCCCACTGAATACTGCCTACTGAAAACTATCCATTCATTTTCACGATCTGCGTAGGGTCCAGCATTTCATTTCGGATGGCCACCTGTCGGACGGTATTCTCCGCCACCTTCATGAACGCCTCCGAAGCCTGCGGTACTTCCTTCAGGACGACGGGATGCCCATTATCGCCGGATTCCCGTATACTTTGTACAATGGGCACTTGCCCAAGGAGCATAGAGTTGCTCAGTTGAGCCAGTTTTTTGCCGCCGCCTTCCCCAAATAGGAAGTACTTGTTGTTGGGCAGTTCGGCCGGGGTGAACCAGGCCATATTTTCCACGATGCCCAGGATCGGTACATTAACCGACGGAAGCAGGAACATGTTCATTGCTTTGATGGCGTCTGCTACGGCTACTTCCTGAGGCGTGGTGACCATAATGGCGCCGGTAACCGGCACGGTTTGCACCAGAGTGAGCTGGATGTCGCCTGTTCCAGGAGGCAGGTCTACGATGAGGTAGTCCAGTCCTGGCCAGATGGTATCCTGGAAGAACTGTTTAATGATGCCGCCCAGGCGCGGTCCACGCAATACGACAGCCTGTTCCGGTTCGATAATAAAGCCAATGGACATCACGGGCATTCCGTAGGCCTCCAGCGGCACCATCTTAGGTTGGTCGTATACCGTTTGTATCTTGGGGCGTTGGCCGTTCAGGCCGAGCATGGTAGGGATAGAAGGGCCGTATAGGTCGGCGTCTATGAGGCCCACCCGGGCGCCCAGCTTCTTCAAGCCCAGTGCAAGGTTGACGGAAACGGTAGATTTGCCAACGCCACCTTTGCCCGAAGCCACGGCGATGATGTTATGGATCTGCCCCAGCGGGTTGGCCGGTTGTTGCGCGTTCGGCGTACGGGCGATCATGTGCACGTTGACGTTCGCTTCCGGGTAAAGCTCCTGTATAGCCTGAATACAGGCAAAATTGAGTTCCGATTTGTTCTTCGCGTCAAGGGAGGGAAGCTCCAGTGAAAAGTTGATATTCTGGCCATCCACTACCAGGTCGCGCACCATGTTGACGGTGATGACATCCTGGCCGGTATTCGGGTCTATGACTTTGGCCAGCGCTCTGACGATTTTTGACGTATCGAAACTCACTGCTACTAGTTTAGATTTAGATTAAATGTTACTAAGCTGAACAACACAAAAATACAAACAATAAAGGGCAAAGAACAGTTTTTAGCATTGTTTTGCAGAAGTTGCCTGCAAGGCGTTTTCAAATTAAGAGGCCTGTTGCTAGTTTATTAGGAGGCCTTGCTTACATTTGCACTGCCATGAAAGTGTTTAACGATCTGAACAACCTGCCTCCTTTTCGCAATGCCGTAGTCACGATTGGCTCCTTCGATGGTGTCCATATCGGGCACCAGCATATTTTAGAAAAGGTCACCAGCCTGGCAAACAGTATCAACGGAGAAAGCATAGTCATCACTTTTCACCCGCACCCCCGCCTTGTCGTCTATCCAAAGGACGAAAGCATGAAGCTGATCACCACCATTGAGGAAAAGGTGCAATTGCTGCACCGGTATGGGATAGACAATGTGGTGGTAGCGCCATTTACCATAGAATTCTCTCAGATAAGCGCCGACGAGTACATTCAGAAATTCCTGGTTGAAAAATTCCATCCCCGTTATATCGTCATTGGTTTTGACCACCGCTTTGGGCTGAACCGACAGGGAGATATCAACTATCTGAAGTGGCATGGGGAAAAAGGCGGGTATCGGGTCATAGAGATCCCCAAACAGGAAGTAGACCACATCACCGTTAGTTCGACTAAAATACGCCGGGCATTAGATTCCGGCGATATGGTAGCCGCCCGGCTGCTGCTAGGCCATCATTACCCCCTCAGCGGTACGGTAACGCACGGTAACAAGATCGGCGCCGGGATCGGTTTCCCCACTGCCAACCTCGATGTCGGGCAAAAGCATAAGCTCGTCCCTCCGGCTGGTATATACGCCGTTTGGGTACACCATCAGAAGCAACGCTATGGCGGCATGCTTTATATTGGCAACCGCCCCACGCTCCGGCAGTTCAAAAACAAGACCATCGAGGTAAACATCTTTGACTTCAATAAGGATATTTACGGTGACAAACTCCAGCTGGAACTGGTGGAACGCATCCGGGATGATCATCAATTTAAGGATCTGGACGATTTAAAGAAACAGCTGGAAAAGGACCGAAGCAGTGCTCATAAAATACTCGAAGCTCAACCGCAGCCGGAGCGGGAAAAAAAAATGAGCCAATTCCCTCCGGCGGCCGTTGTCATACTCAACTACAACGGACGAGCCTATCTGGAGCAATTCCTGCCCAGCGTCCTGGCCAGCACCTATCCCAACTTTGAACTCATCATTGCCGACAACGGCTCTACCGATGGTTCCCTGAGCTTCCTGGCGGAGCACTACCCCTCTGTCCGGCGTATCGACCTGCGGGACAATCATGGTTTTGCCCAGGGATACAACCTTGCCCTTCGCCTAATAGAGGCCCCATATTATATCCTGCTGAATTCTGACGTAGAAGTGTCCCCCGGATGGATAGAGCCCATTATCGAACTCATGGAACGCGACCAGTCCGTAGGCGCCTGCCAGCCCAAGATCTTATCCTACCATAATCGGGAAAATTTCGAATACGCCGGCGCCAGCGGAGGCTGGCTCGATACCCTGGGTTACCCTTTTTGCCGCGGGCGCATCTTTGCTGTTACCGAAAAAGATACCGGGCAGTATGACAAGCCCGAAGAGATATTCTGGGCCACCGGCGCCGCATTCTTCGTCCGGAGCCAGCTTTTCCATGCGCTGGAAGGTTTTGATGGTGATTATTTCGCTCATTCCGAAGAAATTGACCTCTGCTGGCGCATGAAACGCGCCGGCTACAAGGTGATGGTCCAACCCCAGTCAGCAGTGTATCATGTAGGAGGAGGCACCCTTTCCTACAACACGCCACGAAAAGTGTATCTTAATTTTCGCAACAGCCTCTTTACCCTGATGAAAAATGAAGAAGCGACGCGACTGGCCTGGCTCATTCCCTTGCGCGTAGTGCTGGATGGGCTGGCGGGCGTGCTGTTTCTGTCGCAAGGAAAATTCCAGCATATCCGGTCCATTATAGCGGCGCATTGGGCATTCTTTCCACACTTAAACCGAACCTGGAAAAAGCGCCGGCATATCCGGGAGTTGATCCAGAAAGTAAGCATCAGCCCATCGCCTAACCTCTCGGGCCGGTATAAAGGAAGTATAGTGTGGCAGTATTATGCCCGCCGGAAGCACTTTTTCAAAAACCTCTGATATCATGGCAAAGTATAAGCCGGAGATTATTTATGAAGACGAACAGCTATTGGTGGCCAACAAGCCCCCCGGCCTGCTCAGTATTCCCGGACGCTATGATACCGAAAAAACCAACCTGCTGGGCCTGTTAAACCAACAGTATGAAAAGGTATGGGCAGTGCATCGCATTGACCGGGAAACCAGCGGCCTGATCGTTTTCGCGCGCAACCCGGAAGCCCATCGCCATCTGTCCCTGCAGTTCGAAGAACGCAAAACCCGGAAGTTTTATCTCGCCTTACTGGACGGCAAGCTGTTCCAGCCCGAAGGCGCCATCGACAGCCCGATTGCCGAAGACCCCGCTCATCCCGGCAAAATGATGATCGCCCGAAAAGGTAAAGCCGCCATCACCCACTACCGGATTGTGGAAGCCTTCCGGCAGTTCACGCTGGTGGAGGCCCGAATTGAAACGGGGCGCACGCATCAGATCCGTGTCCACTTCGCATCGATCAGCCATCCGCTTGCTGTCGACGCCCTTTACGGCCGGCGGGAAGCGCTCCTGCTTTCGGAAATTAAACAACGCGGTTTCCAACTAGGCCGCGACCAGGAGGAACGCCCTCTGATGAGCCGCCTCTCCCTCCATGCCTGGAAGCTGGAACTGGAACAACCCGCCACCGGCCAAACGATCGCTTTCGAGGCGCCACTACCCAAGGACTTTTCGGCAGTATTGAACCAAGTGAGAAAATGGGGGTAGTTTTCTGTTGGCGAGCCCTAAATACAGGCCAGGTCCGCAAAAAGAAAATAAAATTTGGCGAAAAATGGCGGCTTTGCGCAGCAACTGGTATCTTTGACGCGTAGCTATGCACACCAAAGATTAAATTATTAAAAACATCTCCAGTTAGGCCGTAACTTTAGGCAAAGGCGGGCCAGCTAACCATCGTCTTCCTCCCTAACCACTTCAATGGCGGTGGGCCAGGCTCCAATTTCCAAAGACACCCTACCCTATCAAAATCAATTGTTAACTTTTTGTCCAGGAGAGAAAATGAGGCAACTGACCGGGATCGTATATACTATTCTTTTAGCCGTCACCAGTGGATGGGCGCAGCAGAACGGCATTGAAGTGAAGCTGGCTGAAAAGCTGGGGTTGTGCACGGCGCAAAAAGGACAACCTTCCAACTACAGTATGGCCTATCCATGCAACCAGTGTAAGTTCAAATTCCTATCCCTCAGCCCAGGAGGCGAACCGGACCTGTTATTCTTTTTAGAGACCCAATCGCCGAACCATTGTGGTTCCGGAGGGTGCACCGGCACCGTTTACCGCAAAAGAGGCAATGGGTATGATGAAGTCAATAATTTCCTCGGCTATTTTGAAAAATCTATCCCCCAATCCGGCCATTCCGTGCCCGACCTGATTTATATCCATGTTGAATACCCGCAGCATGATTTTGACAATGATGGTTCCTGGGACCCGGCCACTCTTCGGGTGCGCTATCGCTGGAATTCCGGAAGGCAGTCATTTGAGATCATAGATATTCTTTCCATAGAAGCCTACGAGAAGCAGATTCCGGTCACGGCCTGGCGGAAACGATTGTTGGAAGAATTCCGGCAAAAGTCCCCCTGGATGTATTGATGAAAGAACGTTGCTTCTTCTATCTTTGCCCCACACCAATGGAATACCCTCTTGTATGTGGAAAAATTTACGCAACCGATATACCCTATTGTTCTCCCTGCTCGGGGCTGTGTTTTTTATTCCATTCCTGGGTGGCGTTCACTTATTTGACTGGGACGAGATCAATTTTGCAGAAATCAGCCGGGAGATGCTGCTCCTGAAGGAGTATACGCGGGTGTACATTAATTTTGAGCCATTTTACCAGAAGCCGCCGCTTTTTTTCTGGTTGCAGGCGCTTGCAATGCGGGGGTTCGGGGTTGGCGAATTTGCAGCCCGGCTACCCAATGCCCTTTGTGGCATGCTTACCCTGGCGCTCCTGTTCCGGATCGGGCAACGACTGAAAGGCATTCGTTTTGGGGTGCTTTGGGCCGGCGTTTACTTTGGCTCCGTCCTCCCCTTTCTATATTTCAAATCCGGCATCATCGACCCCTGGTTCAACCTTTTCATATTCCTGGGGCTTTACCATTTTATTTTGTTTTACTGGAAGAAAGAAGGCTTTGAGGGTGTGGAAATACGCGCCAGCCAATGGTGGCACTTGTTCCTGGCAGGTTGCTGGATTGGACTTGGAATGCTCACCAAGGGGCAGGTGGCCTATCTCATTGTGGTATTGACTATGGGCGTTTACTGGGTTTACCAACGGTTCCGCCTTTATGTCAGCATCCCGCAGTTCCTTTTCTTTACAGCTTCAGCTATTCTGGTGACCCTCACCTGGTTTGGTACAGAGGCCCTGGCCAATGGCCCGGCCTTTATCGTGGAGTTTTTTCAGTACCAGTACCGATTATTCAGCACGCCCGACGCCGGCCATAAGGGCTTTCCAGGGTATCATTTTGTGGTACTGCTGGTGGGCTGTTTCCCGGCTTCCATTTTTGCAATCCGTTCCTTTTTCCAGCTTCCCGGCGCCGACAAGCCCTTTGAAAAGGATTTCCGGCGCTGGATGAAGTACCTTTTCTGGACCGTTTTGCTGCTGTTCAGCATCGTTCAATCCAAGATCGTCCACTATTCTTCTCTTTGTTATTTTCCGCTCACCTATTTGGCAGCGCTCAGTGTAGAGAAGATACTGGACGGGGATATCCGCCTGAATAGCTGGATGCGCACCGGGCTTTGGCTGGTAAGCAGTTTGTTCATAATGGCCACGCTTGTCCTCCCCGTGCTGGGGATGCAGGCGGAAGTATTGAAGCCACTATTCGAAGACCCTTTTGCCCAGGGCAACCTGGAAGCCAATGTACACTGGACCGGGGCTGAGGTACTGCCCGGACTGTATTTGTTGGCGCTGATGGCCGTTTTTTTTAAACTGATGCAAAAAAAACGGCGCCGGCCTGCATTCTATCTGCTTTTCGGCGGTACGGCCGTATTCGTCATGCTAACGCTTTTCTTTTTCGTCGGCCGAATCGAAGGCTATTCCCAACGGGCCGCCGTTAACTTTTTTAAAGAAAAATCACGAGAAGATTGCCACCTGGCAGTCTATGGCTATAAGTCCTACGCCCATCTTTTCTACGGCCGCCCCAGTCAGGCGGGACAGGATTGTTTTATGGATACGGCCTGTATCAACCACCTGATTTATGACCCCCTCGACAAACCGGCCTACATTGTGTCGAAAGTACATAAGGCATCCGAGCTGGAATCCCGGAGCGCCCTGGAAGAGATCGGCCGAAAAAATGGCTTTGTATTCTTCCGCAGAAAGTTTATCCTGGAAAAATTTTAATTTAGAGTGCTACATTAAAAGTTATTGCATGATCCTGGGGAAAAAACGGCTGGAAAAACGGAGCGATGAGGAGTTACTGCAAGCCTACAAACGCCGGCCTTCCCCTACTATATTGGGCGTACTTTTCCAACGGCACTACCACAAATTGTATGGCCTTTGCCTGAGTTACCTCAAAAATGCTCAGGATGCCGAAGATAGCCTGATGGAAATTTTCGAATCCCTCCCCGAAAAGATCCAGCAATATGAAATCACCAATTTTGAGCCCTGGCTGTACTTCGTCAGCCGCAACTATTGCCTCAAACAGCTCAAGCACAAAGCCCAGGAACGAACCAGTGGCCTGGAAGAAATTAGGGAAGAATTATTTATGGAATTTCCCTTGGATACGGATCATAATAATGAGAACCGGCGCTATGAGGTGCTTAGCGATGCTATCGACCAATTGAAAAATGGCCAAAAGAAATGCATCATCCTCTTTTTCCTGGAAAATAAAAGTTATCAGGAAATTTCAGAGCTGACCGATTATTCCCTGAATGACATAAAAAGTTATATCCAAAACGGCAAACGCAACCTAAAGAACCTAATACTAAAGCTGGCATGATCCACGACAATACCCCCAAAGGCAAATCCGTTTCCCGAGAAGAAATGCTCATCCGCCACCAAAGACAGGAGTGGAGAGCGGAAGGCGCCGAATGGAATGAATTTTCCCGTCGCGCTGTGAACGGCCTGCAGTACCATCCCTCCGGAGAACCTCTGGAAGAAACCTTCCGCCGGATTGAGAAAAAGATCCTTTTCCGGAAACAGCGGGGGCGCCGGTTCAGCTTCCGGCAAGGCCTGAGCATTGCCGCCGGAGTCGCCATACTGGTTTTGGCCGCTTATATAGCCTACCTCCGTTTCCCCACTAATGAGAAATTATTCACCCAGAACTTTGAGTACCTTCCCAGCGCCGTCAATGAGGAAGGCGGAGTCCGGAAAGCGGGGATTGGCCTGACAGGCCTGCGTGCTTCCGCCGTAAAGGCTTATGAAGCCGGGGCATACTCCGACGCGGAGGCCCTGTCGCGGGCTTATCTGGAAAACAATCCGGATGATACGGAAATACAGTTCTATTACGGATTGCTATTATTGGGAAAGGGCGATGCCAGCGGGGCCATTCCCTATCTGGTGGCGGTGAAACAAAAACCAGATCCTATTGCATATGAGCGCCCGGCAACCTGGTACCTGGCGTTGGCTTATCTGAAAAGAGGGCAGTCGGATACTGCCCGTAGGCTGTTTTCCGAACTGGCAGACGGGGAAGACCGCTATGCTAATCAAGCCCGTTCCATCTTAAAAAAATTATGAGCCCCAGAATCAAAACGAGCACTACAGTGAGGCCCGTGGCCCACTTCCCGCTCAAAGCCTCCCGCCGTTGCAAGGGCAATGGCGCCCTTTCTCCCAGGTAGAGAAAGCCGCTCCAGAAATAGGGGTGCGCAAACAATTCATCATATTCCAGGCAGAAAATCTTGGCAGCCCGCAAGGCTTCTGCTTTATCCATTCCATCCGCCAGGTTATCATAATACCGCTTGATCAGCACGGGAGTCGCCCTGTCGCGCACCGGCCAGAGAGACATCACCAGGTTGGGGCAACCGGCATAAGCAAAAGCATGCGCCAGGCTGGCGCTGCCCTCTCCTTTTTTGATCGTGCCAAACCCTGTGTTACAAGCGCTGAGAACTGCTAGTTCAGCCGGCAGTTGAAGGTTGTATAATTCATAGGCGTATAGCTGCCCGTCTTCCCCACCACCAGGGTGGAGCAATAGCCGGGAGGCGCTGGGTAAGCGGTCGTTGATATCGGTGTGGGTAGCAATATGATAGACGGCCGCGGATTGGGAATAATATTTAAAGTTGGCTTCAGATGCCCGCTCTCCTCTTAAAAATCGGCCGTAAAAACCAGCTTCCAGGCTATCCAGTTCGGCCTGGGCGCCCGGCAGGCTGACGAAATCCCCTCCGATCCCGTCCGTTTCCCCCTCTCCAAAAATGGGCGCCAGCGCAAGAATATTTTGATGCTTTTTCCCGAAATCTTTCTTTGCTCTTCGGGCGTGCAGCGCACTATTGGCAGAAAACAGGTACCGAATGGAGTACTGGCGCAATAGATAGTCCAGCTTGGCCTGCCGCACCACTTTCGGCGGAGGGGCGGGCCGGCGAAGCAGGAGATCAAATGGCAGATACGCTAACACACCATCCGGAACGATGGCCAGCTTTTGCCCGTGCAGATTTTCTTCCAGGGGTTGCACCAATGTGCGGTATAATTCATGGCTCAACGTATAAAAGGTGTCGGCGCGCTGAACGGCAGACTCCCGGAGCAGGGCTACCTGTTCGGCAAGATGGGGTGTTGGCAGGCGGTAAAAATGGCGCTGTTGTGCAGATAATAGTAATACAAAAGCGGAATCCTCATCAAGGAAGTATTCCACCAAAGTTTCCCCATCCGCCAGCAATTCTTTTTTTAGAGGGTAAACCGCGGCCAACTGATAGCCATATTTCATATTGTAATACTTGGGGAAACTATCCCGGATAACAGCCAGGAGGCTGTCCTGGGACTGCCGTTTTTGAAAAAGTTGCCGTTCCCATTCTGCCAAGAGGCTATCCGCTTCCTTCGCCCGGTTCAATTTCAGGAGGTTCGCATAAAAATCGATCTCCTCCAACAGCGATTGTTCGGCTTTTACAAGTTCATCCGGAATACCCAGAAAAGATCGGGCATATAAGCCATTTAGGTTTTCCAGTACAGAAAGCGCCTTGTTTTTCTCCACGTAGGTGAGCGCCAGGTCAAAAAAAGCCGTATCGCCGGTTTCCTTATACAGGTGAAAGAGGGTATGCAGTGCGCCGGCGTAAAGGGCATTAGCATTGGCGGCCAGAAGATCGCGGGATGTACGGCTCTGATAATTGTTGCGGGACCAGGTGACCAGGGAATCTCCCTGCCGGAAGGCTTCCAGCGAAGCGGCCAGTAAAGGCCGCTGCCCTGACGACAAACCCCACTCCCGCAGAATTTCTCCTTTTAATTGAAGTAGGTCTCTACCTTGAAAAACCCTTTCCATTTGTTTCCAGGGAGGATTGTCAAATCGGCCGTTGGGCTCAAAGCCCGGGACCTCATACTGCAGCCCTTGCTGCACGGCGTCCAGGGCCTCGCTATAACGAAAGCGCGCCAAAAGGGCCTCGCCCTTTACCAGGCAGGAACTGGCGTTGATGTCGGGACGTTTTCCCTGCAATGCAAAAGCCTTGCTGATGACAGCCTCTGCCTCCCGGGCACGGCCGGTTCGCACCAATAAACGCGCCTTGTAATTGTAGGCGATCTGCAACATAGGGGTATTGCCCTGAGGCGACTTTGACAGGCCGGCAATAGCTTCATCGAGGTAACGGCCTGCCGTTTCTATTGCCCCTGCTTCCGAAAAAGCACGGGCAATATTGAGCAAGGTGGAAAAAAAATTTTCGTCCTTCTGGCTCCTCCTGAGTTCCAGGGCCTGTCGCAGCTGTTCCAGGGCTTTTTCATAATCGCCGGTATCGATATAGAGGCTACCCAAATTATTCAGGCCTCTACTCCGTTCTTCCTGTGATTCCGTGCGGGCCAGCGCCTGTTTTTGGTATTGAATCGCCTTATCATAATCTTCCTTTTCCGCAAAACCATAAGACAAGTTGAGCAATGCAGAGGCAACGCCTCCCTGATAACCTATCCCCTCCGCTATTTGCAGGGAGGTGTCTGTATACGCGATGAAATCTCCCCACTGGCCCCGTCGCCCGTAGGCGGCTCCTACACTAAAAAAAGCATCACAGGCCCGTTCACTCTGGCGCCCGTGGCAACGCAGCGCCGCCACCAACGATCGTTGGTAAAAGCGCATCTGGGCCTCAAAATCTCCTAAACGGGAATAGAACAAACCAATATTCTGGAGGATCGTGGAATAAAAGGAAAGGGTATCGGCCTGAAGATGTGCTTCTGCAAGGCGAAGGCTCGCCTGAGCTTCCGCCATGGCCTGCCTTACTTCATTCTTGTAGTATGCTGTTTCGCTCAGCCACAGATAAATATAGGACTGCTCATAATACCGGCCCGTACGGCGAAAAAAGGGCAATGCCTCCTGATAATATACCCGCGCTGCTTCATATTCTTCCGATTCAATACACTGATCTCCCTGCCAGAGGGCCGTATAGGCTTTGAGGCTATCAGACTGCTCTTCCTGGCCCCAAAGCGGCAAGGCAGCAAATAAGAAAGCCAGGATTACCAGGTGCAGATAGCGCATAAGCGGAAGATCAATTCACATCGAAAGGTGAAAATAACAATTCCCAAACGGTTACTGCGCGAATATGGGGCCATTTTCAGGGACAGGCCAACAATTCTCCCCCCATGCCGGTTGAGATACAATAACCGTTTTTGTCAATAAATAAAGAACCGGTGCTTTTCTTTTTTGGCCTTCTTTTTTTCTTTCTGATCCTTTACCTGTTGCTCTTGCTGTTCACTCCAAAGGGCAACCTTTTGCATGAAGTCCTGCACCTCCCTGTTTTCTGGTGGCAGGCCCTCTCCGGGAAGGCCAGCGGAATACAGGAAAAACGCATCCATTATGGCCCACATGGCCGGCAATACATGTTATACTTTCTTCCTGCTGAACAACCCTCGCAGGCCAGGTTGACCGTAATTTATTTTCATGGCGGCGGCTGGCGTTTTGGCCATCCCGAACAATTTCGGGCGCATGCCCGCTTGCTTACCATGCAAGGTTACGCCGTCCTGTTGCCATCTTACCGGAGAACACCCCGTCATTGTTACCGCCACATGCGGGAAGACCTGGATGAGATCCTGCTGACAGCCCATGCATTGCTGCAGGAGCAGGGCTTGGCCCACAGCCCCGTAGTGATTGGCGGCATGTCGGCAGGAGGAAATATGGCTGCCCTCGCGGCCTTGGCGCCGCCGGCAGGCCTTCCCACGGACTGGATTAAAGGCCTGTTCGCGCTTGGTGCTCCGCTCAACCTCGAACAAATGAGCGATTCCAGAACAGTGCGCCACTTCGCCGGCCCAAGAAACCAACCCATGTTCCGGGAAGCCAGCCCGATCAATTATCTGAACCAGGGAGTCAATATCCCTACCCTCTTACTACATGGAACCCTGGATGGCATGGTAGAATTCGCCAGCGTTGCCGCCTTTGCCAAAAAGCTTAAACAACACAACCGGGCGGAAACTCGTTTTGTCATCCTCGAAAACAGCACCCATCTCAATGTGGCCGGTTGGGTGTTCCAACCCGGCCTGCCCCGCGAGGCCCTGCTGGCTTGGCTAAAAGAAAGAGAAGCCCCGGGGCTTTAAGGATGGTCCATCCGCACGATTTTCGGATAAAAGCTCCCCAGCACCTCAACCAGGCCCCGCTGGTATTCCATTACCTGATGGATATCTTTGTAGGCAAAGGGGGCTTCATCCAGTCCACCGCCGATAAGGTCGACCTTATGGGTTTTGAGTAGCCGCTTCATATCGCTGAATTTGATCTGCTCTTTAGCCTTTCGGCGCGATAGAAGCCGGCCAGCCCCATGGGACGCAGAAGCAAGAGCGGAAGATTCCCCTTTACCCCGAACGATAAAACCCGGGGAGGTCATAGACCCGGGGATGATTCCCAATGCGCCCTTGCCGGCGGGAGTGGCGCCCTTGCGGTGCACCACCACCTCCCGTCCATCCGGTAGGAATTCCTTCCAGGCAAAATTGTGGTGGTTTTCCACCTTCATTACCGGCGCTTCTCCAAGGGCCTTCGCCAGACGGTGGTGCAGGTGGTTATGGCAGGCTGAGGCATAATCGCCGGACAGGTTCATTGCCAGCCAGTATTCCTCACCGGCCTCCGAATCCAGGCTCAGCCAGGCCAGATGCTTCGCTTCTTTGGGAAGCAAACAGGTTTCCATCGCTATCTTAGTATAGTGCTTCGCAATGCTGGCGCCTAAACCCCGGGAGCCGGAGTGAGACAAGACACCTACATATTGCCCGGCGGGCAGGCCAAATTCATTCGAATCATCCGGCAGCTCAACGATACCGAAATCAACAAAGTGGTTACCGGAACCGGAGGAGCCGATCTGTTGGCGAGCCTTTTGCTTCAGCTCCCGCAGCTTCGGGATCTCCCGGAACTCCGGGCGATCGAGCACTTCGTCATCCATGGGTTTTTCAAAAGTATCGAAACCGAAGCGGGTATTTTCAATAAGTAGCTCCTTCAAACTTGCCCGGTTTTTTTCCAGGAAATGCGGCGGGAGCCCATAAACCGTGAGGCACATACGGCAGCCGATATCTACTCCTACGCCATAGGGAATGACGGCGTTTTCCACCGCCAGCACCCCTCCGATCGGTAAACCATAACCCTGATGGGCGTCGGGCATCAGTGCGCCGGCTACCGCCACCGGCAGGCGCATGGCCATATCCATCTGCCGGATAGCGCCAGCCTCGATGCCATCTGCGCCAAAGCTGCGGTAGGGAAGCGGGGTTGCTTCCAGGCTAATTTCCTGATGCATCGCTTTTTTGTGCCGGAAAGCCGCAACAATGGGCCCCAATACCTCATGTTCCGCATACTGCTCCTGATTTTCCAGAACATCCTTCAGCAAGGCCAGCACGCTTTCCCGGCTGTCTGTGCGATAATGCTTCAACATGATGTCGATAGCTAACCCGATCGGCCGCCCCTCTGAATATCCGATCCCGACCAGGTCCTTTCCCCGTAGTTTCAATTTTGCCATTTGGGATGTTTCCATGATTGATTGTCGTCCCATAAAGGGATTTTCCCTGCTCTTTGGTTCCCGCTTTTTCAAAATTTCCTGAAAAATGGCAAAAAGGCCTTATCTTCAATGGACATTCAGGCCTGTCGATGTACAGGCAATTTGACGTTCCGGCATGCGGCGTTCCGGCATGAGATAGGCGGCAATTTAACCCGCGGCGCAGAGAAAAACCAGAATTCAGACATCATGGCAAACCTTCACCAGGATTTTCAAACTTTACAAAAGCTGGCCGAAGCAGTCCAGCAAAATGATGATTTTGAGGCAGCCCTCTCCAGTTTTCTCCGTTTTTCCGGAGACATGCGCGCCTGGGTGCTGGGGAATTTTTCCAACCGGCGGATACAGGAATTGGCCCGGCGCATACCGGATATCGAATATGAAGGTGGAAAGCCTTCTCTCTGGAGCAGACTTAGCGGTGGTGGAGGCATTGGCATGTACAAGGATTTCCGCAAGCGGGAAGAAGCCAGAGCACAGGTCCGGGAAACCGCGAAACTGTTTCGGGCCATCTATCCATTGGTGTGTGATGAAATGGATGAGGGGCTGGTATAGATAGAGGTGCTGCCTGAACTTAGCATGGGCATATCGGGTTTACATAATAAGCAGAAAGAATAGCATGGCAGAATTCAGACAAAACAGCGAAGAGAACAATCAGCAACCAGGCCCTCCGGGAGGCCGAAGGCCGGGGGGCTCTTCTCCTTCCTGGCTGCTTTGGATCGTGGCGGCCATTATCCTCGGCCAGGTCTTTTTCTACTTCAATAGCGACACCGCCAAGGAAATCTCCTGGACCTCCTTTAAGCGGGAGATGCTCCAAAACAATGATGTAGCAAAGATCACAGTGGTCAATAAAGAAACAGCCGAGATCTTTCTAAAAAAAGAAAAGCTCGGCCAGGGGCCTTATTCCAATATTAAGCCCAGCGACCCCGGCCCCCACTACAAACTCACCATTGGTTCCATCGAAACTTTTGAGAAAGAACTGGAAGATGCCCAACAGGGGATATCACCAGAAAACCGGATCGATGTTGAATATGTGACCCGCACCAACTGGATGAGCAGCATCCTCGCCTGGGTGCTGCCTCTTGTGATCATCATTGCCATTTGGATGTTTATTATGCGGCGGATGGGCGGCGGCGGTGTCGGTGGCGGCGCCGGAGGAAATATCTTCGATTTCGGAAAATCCAGGGCCAAGCTCTTTGAAAAGGGTCAGAGTAATGTCACCTTCGACGATGTAGCCGGCCTGGAAGAAGTGAAGGTCGAAGTTAAAGAAGTGGTAGATTTCCTGAAAAACCCAAGCCGCTATACCCGACTGGGGGCAAAGATACCCAAGGGGGTGCTACTGGTAGGCCCTCCGGGCACGGGGAAGACCCTGCTGGCGCGGGCAGTGGCCGGGCAGGCCAGTGTGCCCTTCTACTCTATCTCCGGCTCGGAATTCGTGGAAATGTTTGTCGGTGTAGGCGCCTCAAGGGTACGCGATTTGTTCCAAAAGGCCAAACAGAATTCTCCCAGTATCATTTTCATCGATGAGATTGACGCGATCGGCCGGTCTCGCGGAAAGGCCGTGTCCCTCCAGTCCAACGATGAACGGGAGAACACCCTAAACCAGATCCTGACCGAAATGGACGGCTTCGGCACAAATACTGGCGTTATCGTACTGGCGGCTACCAACCGGGGGGATGTCCTCGACCGCGCCCTGCTTCGCCCAGGCCGTTTCGATAGACAGATCTATCTGGAATTGCCTACACTCAATGAACGAAGGGCCATCTTCAAGGTCCATACCAAAGAGTTGAAACTGAGTAATGATATCGACCTTGAAGTGCTGTCCGCTCAGACACCGGGATTTTCCGGAGCCGACATTGCCAACGTCTGCAATGAGGCTGCCCTCATCGCCGCACGAAAGGATAAGGACGCTATCGGCATGAACGATTTTTACGATGCAACTGACCGCATCATTGCCGGCCTGGAGAAAAAAAGCAAGATCATTTCTGAGGGGGAGAAAAAAGTCATCGCTCACCATGAGGCAGGGCACGCTACAGCCAGCTGGTATCTCAAAAATGCAGATACCCTCCTGAAAGTGTCTATCGTACCTCGCGGCCGCTCTCTGGGTGCAGCCTGGTACCTGCCACAGGAAAACGTCATCTATAACAAGGATCAATTCGTAGACCGGCTGTGCGCCGCGCTGGGGGGCCGTGCGGCGGAGGAAGTCATCTTTGGCAAAGTCTCCTCCGGCGCCCTCGACGACCTGGAAAAGGTAACCAAACAGGCTTACATGATGGTGGCCTACTACGGCCTGAATGACGAACTGGGCAACATAAGCTACTACGACAGCACCGGCCAGTATGAGCAATCGCTGCACCGGCCTTACAGCGAAGCCACGGCCCAAAAAATCGACGAAGAGGTGCACAAACTGGTGGAATCCGCCTACCAACGCACCAAAAAATTACTCCAGGACCACCGCGCTGAAATGGAAACCCTTGCTCAGCTGCTGCTCAAAAAAGAAGTTGTCTTCCAAAAGGACCTGGAAGAGATCTTCGGCAAACGCCCTAAAGCGGAGGAGGAAATGCCAGTGGGCAGTGGGCAGTAGACAGCCCCTTGGGTGGCTTAGCTGTTGATGCAGTTAAATCCCACCGAACTTTCGACACACAAGACACATTAGACCCACAAGACACACAAGACACACAAGACACATTAGACACATTAGACACATTAGCACACAAGACACACAAGACCCGTCCGTCTCGCCAGCCGGATAAATCTCTGCGAGCCGGGCAAACACACAAGACACACAAGGGCCATCCCGTGGAAAAACATACCCTTTTCGAGCTAAACGAATACATCCGGCGGGTACTGGCGCTGAACCTGCCGGATCCGCTGTGGATCAGTTGCGAGATTGCCCAGATAGGCCATTCCAAAGGGCATTATTACCTGAGCCTCGTACAGAAAAACGGGGAAAGTGACGAGATCATCGCTCGGGCGGAAGCCGTCCTGTGGCAACGCCAGTTTCGGCAGTTGCAGCGCAAGATCGGCAGCAGCCTTGCTTCTCTTTTGCAGGAAGGCATGGAAGTGTTACTGCAGGCCAGCGTTGATTTCCATGAGCGCTATGGTTTTAAACTAATCATCCAGGACATCGACCCGGCCTATACCCTGGGCCAACTGGAATTGCGGCGGCGCAAGATCCTGGAACGCCTGGAGGCAGAACAACTCATCGGAAAAAACCGCCGCCAACATTTACCCTTGGCCGTTCAGCGCATTGCCGTCATCACCTCAGAGCGGGCCGCCGGCCTGCAGGATTTCCTCCAGCATTTACAGGAAAATCCTTACGGTTATCAGTTTGACTGCCGCCTCTATCCTGCTGCCGTCCAGGGTGAACAGGTGTCGGCGGAGGTGTCCCAGCAACTAAAAAAGATCGCCAAGCAGCGGTGGCGGTTCGATTGCGTGGCGATCATCCGCGGAGGGGGCGCTCGCCTTGACCTGGCGGCTTTCGATGATTACGAGATCTGTAAAACAGTAGCTGAAATGGCGCTGCCGGTACTCAGCGGCATCGGCCACGAAGTGGATGAGGTATTGTTGGATAAAGTAGTGCACACCGCCCTGAAAACACCAACAGCCGTTGCGGATTTTATCGTTGGCCGGAACATGCAGTTCGAAGCAGGCCTCATGCAAATGGGGCAACAACTCAGCCTGCTGGCCTCCAATCAGATACGGGAACAAGCAGTTCTGTTGGAACGTACCGAACAAGCCCTGCGCTTTTTACCCCTGCAGCGCATTCAAAAACAACAACTTCGCCTCGACAGCCTGGCTAACGAAATCCCCCGATGGTACCGTCAGCGCGCCAAAACAGAACACCAACGCCTCAGCCAACTGGAACAACTCATGTCTCTTATCAGCCCCGAAGCAACCTTGAAAAGAGGGTTTAGCATCGTACTCAAAGAAGGAAAAACCATAGCTTCCGCTTCTGAGCTTAAAGCCGGAGAACAATTCACTGCTCGCTTCCGGGATGGCGAAATAACCGGCGAAGTAAAAAAACAATACACCTCAAGTAAGGAATCCGAATATGAAGATTAACTACGAAAAAGCTATGGAGGAGCTGCAACAAATCGTCGGACAGCTCCAGGAAGATAGCCTGAGTGTCGATGAATTGTCTGCCAAGGTAAAAAGAGCAGCTGAGCTGATCGCCCTGTGCCGGGAAAAACTGCGCAAAACGGAGGAAGACCTGGAGGGGCTGTTTGAGGATTAGGATGTGAATGATTGAAGGGCTGAAGGGCTAAATTGTTGAATGGTTTATGCCCTGGCCTGGCAGCTTTGGTAATCTCCGGCTAAACATTCAACCCTCCTCATAACCACAGCAATAACCCCGCCCGCAGCGTCCAAAGCACCGTACGGATCCAGTTGGATTGCACCAACAGTCGAAGATGGCGGCTGTTGAATTGTCGGCTGAGCCGATTGTGAAGCGGTACCTGGATAAAAAAAGTAGACATCCAGATCAAAGAAAGTAGGATCATATTGGCCCATAGCAGGCCGCTGTCCGAATGCCGAAGCAACAACCACAGGCCGGTCGCCAATTCCCCGAGCATTGCCGGCATTGTTACCCAGGTAGTGCGCCGGGTATGCGCCCGCTCATAGGCGATAAAAGCTCCCTGCCCTACCCGGCGCATCAAGGGATAATGCACCACCTGCACGAACCAGATTAATCCCGTCATGTAGAGGGTGAGAAACAGATGCCATTTGAAAATCCAATCCATAGGGGGGAAACCAGTTGGATAAAAAAAAGTTGCAACTGAAAACAGCTGCAACTTTTTTTATCCAACCAGGAAAGCCTTTAACGCAATAGCGTCACATCCCCTTTCAAAGGCTTGGGTTCAAATCCATTCAACAAGCGATAGCCGATGATATAGAAGTACACATCCGATGGCTGGGGTTTCCCATCAAAAGTGCCGTCCCAACCAGTATCCGGCGTCTCATTATCATACACCAACTGCCCCCAGCGGTTGTAAACCCTAAAGTCCGTAATGGTAATTGCATCGCCCCTTCCCTGGAAAACGATATTGAAGGTTTCGTTATCATCATCACCATTGGGAGTAAATGCATTCGGGGCATCCACTATGGGGCTCTTCACAAAGATCGTCCGGGACAATTCATAAATACATCCTGCCGGAGTTTCGATGCGTAGCGTATATCGGACACTGTCTTCCACCACCAGGGTTTCTTCCAGTTGAAAAAGGTCCACCCCGGAGGCGATCAGAGAATCATTGCGATACCAGTCGAGCACCAGGTCTTCTATAGTAGAATTATAGGTAGTCGTAAATACCACCATATCACCCAGGAAATACATAGGTACAGTATCAGGCTCTATATCAAGGCGTTCGATGAACACCCCATCCTCTACCCCTATCGTCACTTCATCATTGATGGTTTCGCAACCTGCCCCACTGATGTAGGTCAGGGAATAAGTGGTGGTTCCTGTGGGAGAAACCACAATTGTACTCCCTGTGTAGGTTGATCCGTCCGTCCCTTCCCAGTTAAAGACATCACCCGAGGAGCCGCCTTCCGCA
Source organism: Lewinellaceae bacterium (assembly GCA_020636215.1). GTDB lineage: Bacteria > Bacteroidota > Bacteroidia > Chitinophagales > Saprospiraceae > JACJYE01. Next base: position 78,745 of record JACJYG010000010.1, on the reverse strand, counting down.
ACCGCAGTAATCGTCACTTCATCGCCAAAACAAATGAAATCGGCGGAAGGCGTGATGCTGAGGTTGACCAGGCCGATGACTTCCACAGTTGTTTGGGCCTCAACAGGAAGGCAGATACCATTATCGGCAATTACAGTATACGTTTGATTTTCCAATGGCGCCACATTAGGCGCAGGCTCATTCACAATACCAAAAGCCGGATCCGTAGAAGTCCATTCGTAAAGCGAAAACTGGTCAAAGGCACTGTTCAGGCTGACCGAGTCGCCAAGACACACCTGAAGGAATGGTACAACACCCAATGTGGGTGGCTGGGCTACCCTAACAGTAGACATCGCGCTGGCCGGGCAGTTTTCCACCTTGGCCTGAACGGTATACAGCGTATTAGCCGTTGGTGTAACCAATGGATCTTCGCAATCCATACAACTCATTGCACCCGGTGGCGTACTCGTCCATTCAATTTCGGTCGGCTCAAAACCCAGCTGTAAGTCTAATTGTACGGATTGCCCTGTACAAATAAGGGTATCCTGGGGAACGATAGCAATTTGATCCACCCGGATAACATTTACCTGCGCAAAATTGGTGTCAATGCACACTCCACTCCGGGCAAAACGGGCATAGGTTACGGTATCCTGTCCAGAGATAACCATATTGTACAGGGTATCTGGAGTTTGGAACCCAAGGCCTTCAATCCACTGGAAGTATATATCGGGAAAATCGCCCGGTTCATAGATCGGTGAGGTGAGCACCAGCAATTCGCCCTGACAAATGGTGGTATCCGCCGGAAGGATCTCCATGTTGGAAGGCAGGGAATCTACCAGCACCACAATGGAATCGATCTTGAAGCAGCCGGGCACCGCGACCTGAGCGTAGTAGGTGGCTACCGATTGTGGGGTTACCGTAACTGCTGCCGCCAGGGTAGACGTGAAATCGGGGTCTGTGCCCGTCCAAAGGGTTAGGCTATCATTAGGAACAATGGAACTGAAGAGGTTGACCTCCTCTCCCCGGCATATTCGAAGCGTATCCGGCGCCAGCCCCATACTGGCATCGAGGATATCAATGGCGATCTGGGTGATATCGACGTCGACCGATTCGGTGACGGTACAGGCGCCACGCACTGCCGTAAGGGTATAGGCGCCGGGGCTTTGTGGAAACGCTATGGTATTGGGGTCGGTGGGGTCTTCGATGGAAGGCGGGCCGCTCCAGCTATAAGTTACTCCCGGTTCAAGGGCTGTATTGCCCAATATGATGGGCTCCTCCTGGCACACGGCGGTATCGCCGGAAATATTGATCACCGGTGGAATATCGACCCGTACCAATACACTGTCTAAAGATGGCACCGGGCACTGGCCGTTACTGGCGCTGAGGTAATAAGTTGTAGTCGTATCGGGCGTCACCTGCGGGTTGGCCACGTTGGCGGTCAGGCCCGGGGGGTTGGAGGTCCAGCCGTAAAATACGCCGCCGATCGGCGCTCCGCCAATATTGACGGTTTCCCCCAGGCAAATCTCAAGGTCATCACTTATATTATACTGCGCCGCATCCTGAGGTAACACGGTTAGCTGCATAGCATCTGTAAGGGTACAACTCGGCCCGTCCAGCGTTACGGAAATGGTATACACCCCTGCCTGGTCCGCCACAATAAATGGCGCGGGACAATCCGTACAACTGAGAGTGACGCCGGCGGGCGCCGACCAGGTGTAACTGGCGTTGAGGAAGTTTCCTCCCGCCACGATCTGGATTTCTTCATTGCGGCAGACCGTTACATCCGGCCCGGCATTGATGTCATACACCTGTACTAAAACTTCAACCGTGTCCTGGTAGCAAACTGCATCGACAACCCCAACGTAGATCGTAGACTCCAGGGGAGTAGCGATGGGGTCCAGGCAATTCAGACAGGATAAGGTAGTCGTGTCTTTCAGCCAGGTAATGTTATCAATAGAGCTTTGTACCAGCAACTGAACCGATTCACCCGAACAGATGGCGGTATCATTGCTGATAACCACCGGAGGGATAGGCGCCAGCACTTCATTAGCGGAGGGCGACCAGTCGATGGAGATTGCACCACTTTCGATATTATTCTGCCAGTCGTTGATCAGCACAGCATATACTTCTCCAGGTTGGCAGTCAATCACGGAAGCAAAGTCATCACCATTAGCACCGGGAGCAGGGGCGCAATCAAAAGGGTCGGTCACCGGCAGGCCGGCGGCATTGAACTGCGCCAGGCCGGTAGGATCGGCGCCGCCCGCCCAGGAAGAGCGGATCGGCTGGTTGTTATTGATAAAATTCACCACTGATTGTGGGTCCTCGCAAACTTGCTCGGAATTAAAGGGGCCCCAGACGTTGAAGTCGATATCGGACGCCTCGGCCGGGTTGTCCGCCTGTACGATAAAGCCAAAGGGACCGGCCGCCTGGGCCTCGATCGTGAACCAGTAAAAGTTGGGTTGCGCCGCCCCTGTATTCACCCAGCAACCATCATTGACACCGGGGTTGAACTGGATATCCTGAAAGCCCTGGTTGAAATTAAATACCGAGGGCAGGCCGGATGGGTCGATACAACCGTTAAGCGGGTTACAGAGGGCGCCCGACAGGGAGGGATTGAGGTTGCACTGGCCCTCTTCGATGGACAAGCCAAAGCTGGTGCAGCCGTTGGCCTGGGCCACCACAATATAATAAGTACCGGCATTTTCAAAATTCACTCCATTGAGAATACCGTTGGGGCTAGCGCCCAGGCAGTTGGTATTGGCATCGTCGGGCGGGCCATCCAAGATTAGGATACCGGTTCCGGTTTCGGCATTCGTCACCTGGATATCAGCGCATAAACCACCCTGAGTTTGGTAGGCAAACACATATTCCGGGCCGTTCAGGAAAGGGGTGGCGCCACAGGGCGAAGTAGCGAAGGTAGCCGCTGCATCACAGGTGGAATAGCCGCCCTGGTTGAACGGAAGGCCGGAAATGACCGTCGGGTTATCAATCGTTGAACCGTCACACTCCAATGGGCTACACTCCCAGGTAATCTCAAAACCGGCGCCCACCGCCGAAAAATCAGAAGTGAATTGAAGGGTTACCGAGGAGGAAGATGCCTGAATGGTATAAGTATCTCCGCTATTTACACCAGTGAGGGCGGCAATGAGCGGGTCCGCAGTGCTGTTGCCGGCATAGATGCGCAGGAAATCGAAGTTATTTTCCAGCATCAGGTCCACAATAGTGATCTCGATGCACTGGTGGAATTCGGCAGGGGAAATCGTAAAAGTCAGGTTTTCGGAATTCTGATAGTCTGCATCAGGGCCGCCGGAGTCGTACAAGGTTCCGAAGCAGGAGGTTGTACTTGGCTGGTCGCCGATATTGATTGCCGGCACATATTCCTGGATGCAAAGGGTGAAGTCACCGGAATTCGGTGTTGCGGAAGCCGAATAATCGTTAACCCGAATGAAATAGGTGGTGTTCGGCGTCAGGCCCAGCACATCGAGTTGCAACTGGTTAGAACCCGAAGGGGCCGAAATACAAAAGCCCAGGTCGGCTAGGTTATTGAAAGAGCAGTCGCCGCGATAGATAGCGATCTGCGGATTGGTGATCGGCCCGTTGGGGCCCTGGTCAGTTCCCTGGAGAATAATGGAAATATCGATCAGCGTATCGTTAGTCGTAAACGAGAACCAAACGTCTCTGGCTACACTGCCTCCATTGAAACAGGAGGGGATATTACCGAAACCAATATTACTTGCCGTCGCAGCTACGTTGGTAAAGACGTCATCCGGACAAGCCGGCAGCACTCCGAGGTCGACGAGCCCATTACAGTCATCGTTTACGGGTTGTGCAATCAGGGAGGCGGCAAGAAAAATAAAGGAAAGGGTGGTCAATAATACTTTCATATTTCGCCTTTTAGTGTTTTTTGTCGTGATCAGTAATCAGTATGCTGTAGGGGGTGCTATCTTCCGGCTTGTTCTTTCGAAATAAATCGACCAAAAATAATCAAATTTTGGAATTTCCTTTCCTCTTCCCTTCAAGAGGGCGGAAAGGTGACAAAAAGGAGCGAAGCAGATGTTTTCCCGTATAAGATATCCGGAAAAGATGGAAGCAGAAGAGCTGGATGCCTATCTGGCTGCAGGGTGGCGTTGTATGGGACAGGCCATTTACATTTCCCATTTCATGTTTTTCCCGGCCTCGGGTGGCCGCCATGCCTATTCAACCTTGCCTACCCGGCTGCCCTTGGATGGTTATGCATTTCGTAAAAGCCTGCGCCGCTTGTGGCGCCGCAACGAGCGTTTTTTTCAGATTGAGGTTGGAGCGCCGGCTGTATTTGACCCGGAAAAAGAGCGCGTCAATAAGCGCTATGCCGCTTTATTTCCCAGCCGCGCCATAAAAGATGCTGCTGATATGCTGGACAATGGCGCCGGCGGCCGGGCTTTTGACACCAGAGAAGTGAAACTATACCATCAGGGCAGGTTGGTGGCTTTTAGCTTCTTCGACCTCGGAAAAGATAGCCTATACAGCAAACAGGGCATTTATGACCCGGCATTCCGATCCTATAGCCCTGGTTTTTTCACGATGCTGGTGGAAATCGCCTACGGCATGGAAAAAGGCGTAAAATATTATTATCCTGGCTATGTGGTGCCAGGTTATCCGGAATTCGACTATAAACACAGGGTAGGTGAACTGGAATACTACGACCTGCCCACAGGAGGATGGAAAACATTCCGGGAACTTCAACCAATGGATGTGCCAATAAACCGGATGCGGCAGCAATTGCTTCTGTTGCAGGCAACCCTACGGCAACAAGGCATTAAGAGCAGCTTACTGGACTATCGCCTGTTTGATATCCGTTTTTACGATAACCGGCCATTCCCCTTTCTGGAGTATCCTGTTTTTTTGCTGGTTTCCTCCCAATCTGCAGATGAAACCTGCCCGCTGGCGGTGTTCGATCCGGTTCAAAATTGCTTTACCCTGTTAAACGGCCGTTTTTTCGGCATCGCGGTAAATCATCTTGAATTTGCGGAACAATTACTGGCTAACTCTTCCGGGCTTTGTATGCAGCCTGTAGCGGCCTTCAATATTCTGGCGGAAGGAAAAAGCCTGGAAAGCGCCTTGTCGGTACTGAAACAATTCGCCCTGGGGAAAAGCGGGTAATGAAGACGGAGATATAAACAACATTTTCAAAATGCGGTAAGAAGTTCCTTTCCTAAATTATTGTTAGTTTGGCCGTTTGATCTTCAAAGCCCATTCATGTTTGCAGAGAAACACTACCCTGAAACGATGCTGCCTGAAGAGCTCGATGCCTACCTGGCAAAGGGGTGGTATCGCATGGGGCAAACCATTTTCACCACCCATTTCCTTTGCTTTGGGCGCACATTCTATTCCGCTATTTGGGTTCGTTTGCCATTAGAAGGTTATCAGTTTAGCCGCAGCCTGCGGCGCATTATCCGCCGCAATCAGAATCGGTTCCGTACGGAGTTCCGCCAGGCTTCTATTACCCCGGAAAAGGAAGCCCTGTACCAGCAGTACAAATCCACTTTCCCGGGCATGCTGGCCCCTACCCTTCGGGATTCTCTGCTCGACGGAGATGATTTCAACATTTATAATACCTACGAAGTAGCCGTTTACGATGGTTCAAAGTTGGCCGCCCTGAGCTATTTTGACCTGGGCGCCAATAGCGCCGCCAGCATTACCGGTATTTACAGCCCCGAATACAATAACTTCAGCCTGGGCATTTATACGATGCTGATGGAGATCGCTTTTTGTATGGACAATCAGCTGGATTTTTTTTACCCTGGCTATGTAGTACCCGGTTACCCTCGCTTTGATTACAAGCTAAGAATCGGCGATGTCAGCTATTTCGACCTCCGAACCGATAGCTGGCTTCCCTTCCGGACGCTCGACAGCGAAAATACTCCAATCCACACAATGGAGCGCAGGCTGCAGGAATTGCAACAGTTCCTGTTGTTCCAGGGGATTCGATGCCAGAAAATGTATTACCCTCTTTTCGAAGCCAACCTTTTCGGCTTTTGGCATGCAGATTATTTCGATTACCCGGTATTTCTGCTTTGCTCACCTCCGGAAAAAGCTTCTAATTTTCGGGCCGTCGTCTTTTCACCACAGGATAATGCCTTCCAACTGTTGCAAACCGCTCTCTTTGACGACCTTCAGTTCTATTTCAATGAAACCTACATGGATTCTTTTGACAAAAGGTTTAACTTCCTGGAAATCATGGTTATAGAACAAGTAATCGAAAGCAGCGGCTCTCCTGGCGAAATAGCCGAAGCCTTGAAGCGATAGTTGGATTTGGGGCCATCGGGCTGTGGCCCCTTCGAGTTTAGCAGTCATTTCCTTTAGTCAATTATGGCTGAGGAACTGAAAAGAAAAAAATTACTTTATGCCCTTTTACAAAGCGATCGATACACAGACACCAGCCGGCAAACGCACAGCCGAGCGGCTGCTGGCCTTGCGGCAACAATTAGATGCAGAGATCCCGCTGAAAACAATAGATGAGACCCTGTTGCTAGGCACCTGGAACATCCGCGAATTCGACTCGCCCGCCTATGGCGACCGCATTCCCGAAGCCTTCTATTACATTGCAGAGATCATCGCTCGTTTCGACCTCGTTGCTATACAGGAGGTGCGCCAGGACCTCAGAGCGTTGAACAAACTGATGGATATACTGGGTGGCAACTGGGACTATATTTTCTCCGATGTAACCGAAGGTACGCAAGGCAACGGAGAGCGCACAGCTTTCCTCTACGACCGCCGTAAGGTCAAAACCGGCGGGCTGATGGGGCAATTGGTCCTACCGCCAATAGAGCTCAAAGGCCCTGATGGGAAAACTATATACCAACCGTTAAAACAGATCGTGCGAACACCGCTGATATGTGGCTTCAAAGTGGGATGGACAGATTTTATCCTCACCACCGTGCACATCATTTACGGAGATGGCAAAGCTAACGACCCGGACCGCGTCGAGGAGATCCGCCAGATCGCTCAGGCCCTGAAACGGCGTAGTGAAGATTCCTTCGAATGGTCGCGCAACCTCATCCTTCTGGGAGATTTTAATATTTTTTCCCCTCAGGATGAGACTATGAAGCAACTCACCGATGCGGGTTTTGTGGTGCCGCCTGAGCTACAACATCTCCCCTCTAATGTCGACCAGTCTAAGTTCTACGATCAGATCGCTTTCCGCATACGGCCCGGCAGGTTTACCCCAACGGGGAAAGCTGGAGTTTTTAATTTCTATAAAACGGTCTTTCGCCCCGAAGATGAGGCGATATACGCTCCGGATATGGGAAAAGCTTACACCCAGACTTCTGAGGGGAAAGCCAGGCAGAATACCGCTCTATACTACCGTAACTACTGGCGCACTTTCCAGATGAGCGACCACCTGCCGATGTGGGTAGAGATCAAGGTCGACTTCTCGAATGACTATCTGAAAAAAAAGCTTGAACCAGTGGACCGGGGAAGGTAGGAAAAAGGAAAGCACAAATGCAAAAAACCATAAACAACCCTTTATGAAACAATTGACGATATTGTTGGGGCTGATGTGCCTGGTTGTATCCGCCAGGGCTCAATTCGACGCTTCGCATACTATTCAGCAGAGACTGAATGAATATTTTGAAGCGACCAAAGCCAAAGACTGGCCCAAGGTCGTGGACTTACTCTACCCCAAGCTTTTTACCCTCATGGAGAAAGAAGCCATGGTGCAAATGTTTCAAGACCTGGAGGGAAATGGCGTGGAATTTGAAATGAAAACCTTCGAACTGCGCCGGATCTCCAAGGCATATGTCCACGAAGGAGAGGCCTTCGCATTGGTGGACTACAGCGCCCTGATGAATATCCGTTTTACTTCCGAAGCCTATAAAGATACTTCCATAACCGAGATGATCCGCCAGAATTATGTGGCCTCCTATGGCGCAGAAAATGTGCAATACCTTGCCGAAGATAACAGCTTCGATATTCGGGCCGAAAAGGCCCTGTTCGCCATTGCTCCTGAGGATAGTGAGGACTGGTCTTTTATGGAAAGCGACCCCGGGCAGGAAAGCCTGATTGTATCCCTCATCCCCGAAGAAATACGGGAAAAACTGCAAATGAAGGAATAAAGCAAAAGGGAAAACAGGTTCCAGAGAACTAATCGGCCGGAAAGCTGTATTAGTGTAGGACAGGAGCAATACCCCCCCTGAGCCCATTCCGGTAAATTACGCATATTTTAAACCTACTTTGGGCTGAGCATCAGGCATATTTAATTATCTTTGCGCTCCGATATCCGAAAAAGTATCTAAAGAATGAGGACTAAACTGTCACAATTTGACTTTGAGCTTCCCAAAAAATTAATTGCACAATACCCTGCTGCTAATCGCGACGAATCCCGGTTAATGGTCATCCACCGGGAAACAGGCAAGATAGAGCACCGTATTTTCAAGGATATTCTGGAGTACTTCGACGAAGGAGATGTGATGATCTTCAACAATACGAAGGTGTTTCCAGCCCGCTTGTATGGCAAGAAAGAAAAAACGGGAGCAAAGATCGAAGTATTTCTACTTCGCGAACTCAATAATGAAGCCCGCCTTTGGGATGTCCTGGTCGATCCGGCCCGGAAGATCCGGGTAGGCAATAAGTTATATTTCAGCGATGAACACGGCAATGAAGTGTTGGTAGCGGAAGTCGTGGACAACACAACTTCCCGTGGACGGACCATCCGTTTTCTCTATGATGGGACCGATGATGAATTTCAGAATGAGCTGAGCCTGCTGGGCAATACGCCCTTGCCCAAATATATTGCCCGGCCGGCCGAAGACCTGGACAGGGACCGTTATCAAACAGTTTTCGCCAAAGAAATTGGTGCTGTCGCCGCTCCAACCGCTGGCCTTCATTTCAGCCGGGAGTTATTGAAGCGCCTGGAAATAAAAGGGGTTGATTTTGCAGAACTCACCCTTCACATTGGCTTAGGCACCTTCCGCAGCATTGATGTAGAAGACCTGTCGAAGCACAAAATGGACGCCGAATATTTCCGTATCGGCGCCGATGCGGTCGAAAAGGTCAACCGCGCCAAAGAAGGGAAGCACCGCCTTTGCGCTGTGGGCACCACTTCCATGCGTTCTATCGAATCGGCTGTTTCAGCCGAAAATATGCTGAAACCTGCGGAGGGATGGACAAACCTGTTCATCTATCCACCTTTTGAATTCAGCATTGCCGACGCTATGGTAACCAATTTCCACCTGCCAAAATCCAGCTTGCTGATTATGGTCTGTGCTTTTGGAGGCTTTGACCTGGTCATGGAAGCCTACCATCAGGCAATCAAGGAAGAATACCGCTTTTTCAGCTATGGAGACGCCATGTTGATCATCTGATATGCTTTAGTAGCAAGATCTATTTGTCCAAAAGCGTATCTTTTACTTCAGGATACGCTTTTGTAATAAATGCAGTGAACATATGCCCCGACAATTTGGATTGATGCTCCTGGCAATTCTGCAATTCGGCATCAATGCCGGTGCACAGGGATATGAGGAGGCCGCCGTCCCTTTTTATTCCGAAACCATCCGGATAACTTATAACCCGGACATGCTCTCTCTGCCACAACCAAGGATACACGAACAGGATCTGGTTGAATATTTTCATGCCCTGGCCAAATCGGACTATGCCCCGCTGCTGCGTAGCCTTCAACAGGCACGCAAGATCTTTCAACTCAATGACTGGCTGTACTACCAGCTTATGCACAATGCCCTGGATAAGCTATATGGCCCCGGTGCTTTGCCGGCTAAGGAAATGGCCTGTTGGTTCTTTCTTTCCCAATCCGGTTTTGATACCCGCCTGGCATTCAAGGAACAGGAAGTGTTTTTATTCCTCTATACTCAGGATGAGGTCTTCGAAGCCCCCATCATCGAAGACAGGGGGCGTCAATTTGTCAACCTGACCGACATCCACAGTGGCGCCGGCCAACAAAGGGCATTGTACTTGTTGGATTTTCAGCCTAACCCCAAGGGCCATGCCTTTTCCTTTCGGCTGGAAAAACTGCCGCTGCTCCAGCCGGAAATTATCGAAAAGCAATTCCGGTTTCCATTTAAAGACAAGTGGTACCAACTCCGGCTGTCGGCTGATGCAGTCGTCCGGTCCTATATGAACGACTACCCTGTCATCGATGAAAGCGCCTACCTCGATATTCCATTTTCTGCCAGCTTGTCAGAATCCCTTTTGCCGCAATTGCGTAAAATGCTGGAAGGAAAAAGCGAATGGGAAGCAACCGAACTATTAGCAGCCTTTACACGTTCTGCTTTTGCCTACCGGGAAGATAAGGAGTGCTTCGGCTACAGCAAGCCTATGGCGGCGGAGGAGGTTTTTCTCTATCCCTACTCTGACTGTGAGGACCGTTGTGCACTATTTGTTCAGCTCATTAAAGAGTTGCTCCACCTTCCCGTAATCGCTATTGCTTACCCGGGGCATCTGACGGTGGGAGTCGCCCTGCCCCAAACCCGGCCGGGCTTCATTCGTTATCAGGGAAAAGCCTATTACATCTGTGATCCAACCGGCCCGGTCAATTCAGCTGTGATTGGGATCGCACCGGAAGGTTTTGAAAACAGCCCATTTGAAATCATAAAAAGCGTAACCAATTGACAATCAAATATTAATAGTAAAAAAATTGGTGAAAAAATTCCTGAATGCCCGTGTTGGAAAATAAAAATTCAAAGGAAAAAAAAATTGGTGGAAATTGTTTGGATAATCCAATAGGTTTTTTTTCATTTGCCGGAAATTTATTCTGTCCTTTTGATTCTAAAAAAAAGAACTTTCTTATTCAACAGGCTAATTAAAAATATCTAGATAGAGCCCTTAGAACTTGTTTAAATTTCATACTTCGGGTTGAAAATGCCCCTTTTTCGGTGATACTTCGTTCCTTTTTTCGTCCATACCTTCCAGGTATGCACTTCAAAAAGAGCCTTGTCTCACCAAAAAATGAATCCTTTTCATTCCCAAAAACGAATTTTAAACAAGTTCTTAGGGCCGATTCGATAAAGAGTAACCACTGAATTTTCATTACAAACACGCATAATTATATGTATTGGACCTTGGAACTAGCTCACCATCTGGAAGATGCTCCGTGGCCCGCCACCCGTGACGAATTGATTGATTACGCAATTCGCTCAGGTGCGCCGCTTGAAGTCATCGAAAATCTTCAGAACATGGAGGACGAAGGAGAGATTTACGAGGGAATTGAAGACATCTGGCCAGATTATCCTCGAAAAGACGATTTTCTCTTCAACGAAGAAGAATACTGACCAGGAAAGAAGATACCCCTTCATACCTGTTGAGAACCTATTACCCGGAGCTCGCTAATCAATTGATTCAAAAAGGATTATAATTTAAGGAGAGCCGGATAACAGAAAGCGCAAAGAGAGGGGCCTGCCGAAGTTATCGGCAGGCCCCTCTCTTTGCGTTATGGCCTTCTAAACGGTACGCCCCTAATTGTGTACATGTGACATAATTATTTGAAAATATGGGCAAAAAATGCAATTTTTACAATGTCACAAAATGCAAAAAGCCCATAATGAAGAACCTTATTGAAATTTCTAAGATCGTTACGAAACGAAAAGTGCGAAAGATTGAAATTTTCGACTTGAACTCCCTTCAAAACAAAAACAGTAAGTTCAATGAATTTTACGATGCATTGATGGGCAACAAATTCAAAACAGACCGCGATGCGGCTAATTACCTATACAACTGCTCTCCAACTGACCCAAAATACCGGCAGCTAAAATCGAGGTTCCGAAAGCGCCTGCTCAATACACTGTTCTTTCTGGATGTCAATCTCCCGACAGCCTCCAGCTATGACCGCGCCTACTACTCCTGCAACAAGGAATGGGCGCTGGTAAAAACGCTCATGTGGTACGAAGCACCCCATACCGCCGCACAACTGGCCCGTCAGGTGCTAACGACCGCGCTTAAATTCCATTTTGCAGACATCATCGTCAACTGTTCCCGAATCCTTCGCGAATATTATGCCACCGAAGGGGACGAGCGCAATTATGAAGTGTACGATAATTATATCAAAGAGTACGCCCACATCCTGGAAGCAGAGATCCGTTCCGAGGAGCTATACCAGCGGGTCATCATGAATTATTACAAGCCCTATTCCCAAAACAGAGGCCTGGCGGAGCGGATCGATTCCTACTGTGATGCACTGGTAGGCCTATCGGAACAGTATAATTCGCCGATCGTTTTTTACAATATGTACCTGGTTTGGGTCTACCGCTATGAAATGCTCATGGATTTCGAAGCCATGATCGAGGTGTGCGAACAGGGCGAAAAATACATTGAGCAGCACGCCGCCTTTGAGCAGGAAAGCAAACTGGTCACTTTCCAGTCCAAGAAAATGTCTGCTTATCTCCATTTAAGAAATTACCGGGACGGCCGGGCCAATGCGGAAATTTGCCTGAAAAAAATGGTAGAAGGGAGCGAGGCCTGGTTCAATTTCATGGAGTACTATTTCCTGCTGGCGATGCATACCGACAATTACATCCATGCCATCGCCATTTTCAACGAAGCGTCAGAAAATAGTAAATTCCGCAAGCTGGAAGAGCCCGAAAAGGAAAAGTGGCAGGTATTTGAGGCCTATTGCAATTATATCATTGAAAGCGAAGGCAAAAAAAACCCGGTCCTGATGATGCAGCGCAGGAAAAACTTTCGCCTGAGCAGCTTCCTGAGCAGCCCAGTGCTGTATCCCAAAGAGCAGCGTATTTTTTCCATCCTGATGATAATCCTGCAGATCCTGTTTTTGTTGGAACGCAAAACTTACAGCGGCCTATCCGAGCGCATAGAACGGCTTAAAAAGTACGCCAACCAGCAGCTCCGGAAAGAAGAATATTACCGGGCGGTCCAATTCATCCGATTGCTACAGCAACTGAACAAAGCGGATTTCCAGGCCGAAGAATTATCCAATATCGATAACTACCTGAACGCACTCCGGGAGCGCGCCTTCTTTTATCGGGGCGCTATTGCCGAGTTAGAGGTCATTCCCTATGAAAAGCTATGGAGCCGCATTCTTTCCTATCTGAACTAAAGGGATAGAGCCAATTGCCGTCCTTTTCAACGGATATCTATATCTTTGGGGCCTGAAAATGCAGGCCATTGAAACAGATCACTATTGCCATTGATGGGTATTCTTCTTGTGGGAAGAGCACGCTTGCCAAAGGCCTGGCGGCAAAGCTAGGGTATACCTACATCGACTCCGGAGCCATGTACCGTGCCGTAACCCTTTACTTCCTCCGGAACGAAATTCCGCTGAAGGACGCCAAACAGGTCGATGCCGCCCTCGAAAGCATTACCATCCGCTTTGCCTCCGCCAACAACCATACCTTATTAAATGGGGAGGACGTGGAGGAAGAGATCCGCCAGATGCCCGTTTCCAATCTGGTCAGCCCTGTTTCTGCTATTCCGGCGGTCCGCCGGGCCATGGTACGGCTCCAGCAGGCTATGGGCAAAGACAAAGGTATCGTCATGGACGGACGGGACATCGGCACGGTGGTATTCCCCACAGCAGAACTCAAGATATTCCTCACCGCCGACCCCGAAGTACGGGCGCAGCGGCGCTACGATGAGCTCCTAACCAAGGGCGTTCCCAGCAGTCTGGAAAGCGTGCGCGCCAATTTGCAACATCGGGACCATATCGATTCCACCCGCGAAGACAGCCCCCTAAGGCAAGCTGAAGACGCAATCGTTATTGACAATACATATTTGAATGAAGCCCAGCAATTGCAAAAAGCCCTTGAGATAGCGCAGGCGGTGCTCAAAAAAAACAATAGATGAGGGCAGGAGAAGCGTGAAGCACTTAATTGGCGTGCACCTGAAAAATCCTCAACCCCCAAACACTCACATTTAAGGTATTCAACCATGAACGAGCCTACCCACCCAATGCGGCGCTTATTCCAGTATCTGCGAAATTTTCGTAAGCCTGTATTGTTTGCCTCTGTATCCAGCGTCATCAACAAGATATTCGACCTGATGCCTCCATTCCTGACTGCCTGGTTAATCGACACGGCCAGCAATCAGATACCAGACTGGATTCCGCGGCTAACTGGATTGTCTGAAGCCTGGCCAGTCGTAGTATTCCTCGCGGTATTGACCTTGGTGATCTTTGGTTTTGAAAGCTTTTTCGAGTGGCTGTTTCAACGGGGCTTTTTGCGGCTGGCCCAACGGGTCCAGCACCATCTCCGGCTTGATGCCTACGAACAGTTGCAGGGCCGCGAACTAGCTTATTTCGAGAGTCAGCGCACCGGTAACCTGATGGCAATGCTCAATGACGATATCAACCAGTTGGAGCGCTTTCTCAACCACGTTTTCAATGAGATCCTCCAACTGATCACCTTGGTGATCTTTGCCGGCTGGGCGCTTTGTGCCGTCTCGCTTCCGCTGGGCCTTATCGGCATGGCGCCCATCCCGTTTATTATTCTCGGCAGCCTGTACTATCAGAAAAAGGTAGCCCCTTACTATCGTCAAATCCGGGAAGGCGTAGGGGCATTAGGCACCCGCCTGGAAAACAATATCGCCGGTATTCTGGTCATCAAGAGCTTCACGGCCGAGGCATTTGAAGCCGAGCGGGTACGGAAATCTTCGGAAATGTATCGCGACGCCAACTTCCTGGCGATCCGGTGGAGTTCTGTGTATATTCCTCTAATCCGGATCTTCATCAGCCTTGGTTTTGCAGCGACATTGCTCATTGGGGCCTATTGGGTAATTTATCAGCCCGGCAGGTTTTCTCTTGGCCAGTTGGCTTTTTTTGCGATGATGACCCAGCGCCTCCTCTGGCCGGTTACCCGCCTGGGCGTCGTTTTTGATGAATACGAACGGGCACGAGCTTCGGCGCGCCGGATCTTCGGGCTGATCGATACCCCACGCCAAATTGTTGACCCCGAAACGCCGCATGAATTACCAGTAGTGGCCGGCAACCTCCACCTTCAGGACGTCACATTCGCCTACCAACCTGGCCAGCCCGTCCTCCGCCAACTCAACCTGCATGTTGAAGCCGGCCAGGCCATTGGTATTGCCGGCCCTACCGGTGGTGGCAAAACTACGCTCATCAAACTTCTGCTACGGCTTTATGATGTAACCGGAGGTTCTATCCGTCTGGAAGGCATCGACATCCGGCAGCTTACAATCAGCCAGTTACGGCAACAAATTGCACTCGTCAGCCAGGATGTTTACCTTTTCCACGGTACGATTCGCGAAAATATCGCTTACGGACTGGCGGATTGTTCCATGGAAAAAGTAATAGAAGCTGCCCGAAAGGCTCAGCTGCATGATTTTATCACCCAACTACCCGATCAGTACGAAAGCATTGTCGGGGAAAGGGGGATCAAACTATCCGGTGGGCAGCGGCAGCGGCTGAGTATTGCCCGAGCCATCCTTAAAGATGCGCCCATCCTTATTCTGGATGAGGCTACCAGCGCGGTGGATACGGAAACTGAGCGCGCCATTCAAGAAAACCTAAGCCAATTATCAAGAGGAAAAACTGCGATTATCATTGCTCATCGCCTTTCGACCATTCGGCATGCTGATAAGATCGTAGTGATAAAAGATGGGCAGATTGTAGAGCAGGGCCGTCACGATAGCCTCCTGACAGCTAATGGGGAATACGCCAGTTTGTGGAGAGTGCAGGTAGGGGCTGTCTCGGCAGAGTGATCCCTATATTTAGAGCTTGGCCAAATTTCATCCTTCGGGCTGAAATTTGGCCAAACTCTAAATATCCTTAACCGAATTGCGGTCAACCAGGATATCTTTGAGTTCTTTTAAAAATCCGTACTGGTGGGGTAACACTTTTTTGAAGGCTTCCTTTACGACGAAGAAGGCGCCCATTTCCATGACTTTATCTTTCAGATACTTGGCATCTTCATACAACATGCCTTTCAGAGAAGGGATCTCATGCCAGTCCCCTTCGACAGCCCAGGCTTCTTCCAGGTCACCGCTTTCCTGTTGAACCGGATCGAGTTCGATGAGCCGGTCTTCCTCCTTAAAATGCTGGGAACGCTCATCATTGAGAGGGCCCTGGGGTATTTCCCAGTTGTCGCTCTTTTTGTCCGCGTTGACCAGGAACACTTCCAAGCCTTTTTCCCGGAACCTATAAATAATCAGGTTTGCTTTTTTGGACAAATTCATAACAGTTACTTTTCGGCTATCCGCCAACAAAAATCATTTGCATAACAGTTATTCAGGAAAAAGGTTTCAAGCTGGGCATCTTGCAAAGATAAAGCATCCGGCGGGTTTTACAAAAAAGAAAGGCCTGTACTCATCGGCTCAGGGATTGTTCCAGTACTTCCAGCACTCCCAGGGAAAGGAATACCTCTTTTTCCTCCTGGGTCATATCCTCTTTGACAAATTCGAAAGCGCGCTGGCCGAGTTTGGCTGCCTGGGCCTTTTTATCCAGCTTTGCGACGCTGGCCACTTCCCGCTCGTTGACCAATACCGGCAACAAGAGGGTATCTGTTTCCCGGTTGATTCGGGCCAATACGCGGTTGCTCCGGCCGCCATATAAAACGCTGTTATCTTTAAGAGTGCCTACCGGTTTACCGTTCACGGATACTTCTACCGAGTTTTTCCGGAAGCGGTACACATATTCCCGGTTGCTGGTGCGGACGTAAAGCAGGCCATTGCGGCCCGACCCCAGGTATTCCCGATAGCTATAAGCCACCACCGGCTCGTGGTAAATGGAAGTGAATATTCCTTTCGCCGTGCGGGTCAGCCCTTTCCGGACGGACTGCTTTTCCTGGTTAAAGGAAAACAAATCAACTTCCTCCTTGGTCAGGGGCACCAGGTCACCAGCCCATTT
Source organism: Lewinellaceae bacterium (assembly GCA_020636215.1). GTDB lineage: Bacteria > Bacteroidota > Bacteroidia > Chitinophagales > Saprospiraceae > JACJYE01. Next base: position 61,959 of record JACJYG010000010.1, on the reverse strand, counting down.
GTCCATATCGGCTTTCATGGTTTTGAGGTCTTCCTGTATCTTTCGGCTACCGGGTTGAAAATTGGAAAACACTTTGGCTAATAATATTACACCGACGGCTGCCAGAATCAATGTGAATAATGCGAATAATGCCATGTCAGGGTTTATTGGATTGAACGGCACACCCCGGAATATTCCGGAGTAGCCTCATTATTATTTTTTTTGTACCTCTACTCCACCCGGCTCATAAATGCCCGACCGATGGTTGAATTGTATCCCGTACTGATCCGGTTCTTCAAACTGCCGCCGACGGGCCTGCAGGGCTATTTTCCCCTTATCTCCCAGCACGGCGAAATCAGCGGCCAGAATGGAATCCAGTTCGGCAATTGCCTTCTCTCTCTCTTCCCAATAAGTAACGCCGGGAGCCGTCATATCGTTGAGCAAGAGGCCCCGGAACCGGCCGATTTCTTCCCCCAATAAATCTTTAAAAACCAGCAGTTTATCTAATCGCTTCAGCAGGGTAAAATGTATCCCTCTTCCCAACAGGCTATGCCCTTTCTGCCGGGCGTCCTCAATGGTCCAGGAGGGAAAGAAATACTCGATGCTATCCTCCGGAAATGCGGCCAGGCAGAAAGCCATCCATTGATCATCTGCGGGGCCGGGCGTATCGGCTGCTTTGCGAAGATAAGGCCGAAAATCGATGAAGAGGTAAAAATTTCCTTCCTGCTTGAGCCGGAAGGGGGATAAAACAGGCAGGGCTTCCTTCAGCCAGAAGATATCCTGCCCACTTCCTAAACTGGAGGCCAACTCCAGGAGCGTATCCCGCAATAGATAAGCCGTTGAAAGATGATGTATCAAGGCTTTCTCCGACCGGATGGTATCGAAGGCCTGATTGAAGGCTTCAATCCGCTCGGCCAGTTCTGTTCCAACCAGAGCGCGAAGGCGCCAGGAAAGCGGGCTTAAGCCTATTGAACCTGTTTCGTCAGTTTCTAAAAAAGCAGCGGCATAGGCCCACCCCTGTCGCCCGTCGCGGGTTTGGACCAGCAACCAGGGTTCATTGTAGGTTCGTCCCTCCCGCTGAAGCCGGGTTGTAAAACCGCTAGCCTGTCCCAGGCTGTATACGATGGCGCCGGGAAGCAGCTCCTGCAGGGGGCGGCCCTCCTCTCCAGGCTCTTCCAACAGTTGAAAATATGGTTGCCGGACTACCAAGGCCTGTGCTTCTCTGGCATCCACTCCTGCCTGGCCGGCCGCTTTGTCGTTGTCCGGTTGGCAACTCCAGAGTGCCAGGCAGAAAAGAGACAGTATGAGTAGCAGCAGTTTCATAGAGGGCATATTAAAAAAAAGAAGCGTTTGTTCAAATTTCGTTTTGAAGATGGATCATTTACCGGATCTAACCAACACCAAAAAAAATCCACCTTCGCCCTGATGAGGAAGGTGGATAGTGTATTATTGCTTACACCGCCCTAACCGAGATAGGACTTGAGGGCGTTGCGGTTGTAGGATTTGCGGAGCCTGCGAATAGCCCGTTCTTTTATTTGCCGGACGCGTTCGCGGGTCAGGCCATATAGCTCGCCGATCTCTTCCAGAGTCAATGCCTTTTGGCCGTTCAGGCCATAATAGGAGGACAATACCTCGACCTCGCGTGGAGAGAGGATCGATAAGCCTTGCTGGACTTCTTCTTTGAGCGATTGCTCCATAAGCAGGCCATCGGGCATCATATCCTCATCGCTGGAAATAACATCGAGCATAGTAGAATCCCCATCTTCGCCACTCATCGGAGCATCAACTGAAACGTGGCGGCCATTGCCTTTCAGCATATTGGCTACCTCTTTGGGCGTCATATCCAACAGGTCAGCCAGTTCTTCATTGGTTGGCTCCCGTTCAAACTCCTGGACAAAGGCGAGGAACGCCTCATTGACCTTATTATAGGAACCCACTTTATTGAGCGGAAGGCGTACGATACGGGAATATTCGACAATAGCCTGAAGGATAGATTGGCGAATCCACCAAACGGCGTAAGAAATAAACTTGAATCCTTTGGTTTCATCGAAACGCCGGGCAGCCTTCATCAGGCCTACATTGCCTTCGTTGATGAGGTCACTAAGAGAAAGCCCCTGGTTTTGATATTGCTTGGCAACTGAGACGACAAAACGGAGGTTGGATTTTGTCAGCCTATCCAATGCGTCCTGGTCACCGGCCCGGATGCGTTTAGCCAGAGACGCCTCATCTTCCGGCGTCAGCATCGGTATCTTACCGATGTCGTTGAGGTATTTATCTAAAGCCAGGCTCTCTCTGGCCGTAATTTTGTTGGTAATCTTCAGTTGACGCATAAGGTTGGGTATTTTAGGGACGCTCCTTTCACCATTAAAATACGCTTTTAACTTTAAAAAGTTGCCCTTTCTTGGAAACTTGACTTTTTCAAAAAAAATGGTATTGCACTAAATTCACTACAAATACAATAGGCTACCTAAAAAAGTTCCCTCTTTTCAGGGCTGCGCATTCCTTTTGACGCCTATAAATGTAAAAGATACCCAAGAGAAAAAAAAATACCCGGCTACCAGTATTTCGGCAGCCGGGTATCGGATCGTTATATTTTGAGATTAATCTCTTCTTCTGTCGCGTCCGCCAGAATGGCCGCCCCCACGGTGGCCACCACCCCGGTTGGAGCCGCGGTCGTCTCCACCCCGGTTGGCGTCGCGGTCATCTCTTTCATCGCCATCATCATCCTGCCCGTTGCGCTGAGGGCGAGGTAGCAGGGATTTGCGGGAAAGGCGGAGTTTTCCGGTCTTTTTGTCAACACCGATCAGTTGCACCCGCACTTCGTCCCCTTCTTTGAAGAAGTCTTCCACGCTGTCGATGCGGGAATGGGATATTTCCGAAACGTGCAGTAAGCCACTCTTGCCCATGAAGTCGACGAATACACCATAAGGCATAACGGATTTCACTTTGGCGTCATAAATGTCACCAATAGCGGGCGTAAAGGTAATGCGGCGGATGCGCTCGAGGGCGGCATCGATAGAAGCACGGTCGTTGCTGGCGATGTTAACCACCCCTTCATCTCCTACTTCCGTAATATTGATAATGGTATTGGTCTCGCTCTGAATTTCCTGGATCACTTTACCACCCGGGCCGATGACCGCACCGATGTAGCTCTTGTCGATGATCAGCTCAACGATACGTGGAGCATGCGGCTTGAAGTCTTCTCTTGGTTCGGAGATCGTCTTGTTCATTTCCCCCAGGATGTGTAAACGGCCGGCACGGGCCTGATCCAGGGCGGATTCGAGCAATTCGTATGGCATGCCATCGATCTTGATATCCATCTGACAGCCGGTGATCCCGTTTTCAGTTCCGGTCACTTTGAAGTCCATATCACCCAGAGCATCCTCATCGCCGAGAATATCGGTCAGCACAGCAAAACGCTCTCCGTCAGAGATCAAACCCATGGCGATACCGGCAATGGCTGATTTGATCTTGATCCCGCCATCCATCAGGGCCATAGAGCCGGCGCAGACAGTGGCCATCGATGAAGACCCATTGGATTCCAGAATATCGGAAACCAGGCGTATGGTGTAGGGCGAATCATCGGGCAATACCTTGCGCAATGAGCGGGCAGCCAGGTTGGCATGGCCTATTTCACGGCGGCCCGGGCCACGCTGCGGCTTGATTTCTCCGACGGAAAAAGCCGGGAAGTTATAATGTAGAATGAACTTTTCGTAGTACTGTCCCAGAGCGATGTCGATCATCATCTCATCTGTCTTGGTACCCAGCGTGAGGGAAGTCAGCGACTGCGTTTCCCCGCGGGTAAACAGCGCGGAGCCGTGCGTGGAAGGCAGATAATCGACCTCAGTCCAGATGGGGCGAACCTCATCCAGTTTACGGCCATCGAGGCGCACCTTTTCCGCCATCACCATTTCACGGATCACCTCTTTCTTCAGCTTATTGAAGTATTCCTCCGCCATGGCCCCTTTCTCCTCCATGTATTCCTCCCCTTTCTCTTCGGTCAGGGCGGCCACTAATTCCTCCTTAATTTCAGAGAAGCCATCTTTGCGGGCTTGCTTGTCGAGGAATCCGCGGGCAATTTTATATATCCTGTCTTTGGCGAAGGTTTCCACGCGTTTTTTCAGTTCCTCATCTTCTGCAATGGGCTCCACTTCGCGTTTCTTGAGGGCTTTTTCGCCCACTTTCTTCGCCAGGTCGAGCTGAGCCCGGCATTGTACCTTGATGGCCTCGTGGCCGACTTTGATGGCCTCGACCAGAGCTTTTTCAGAGCATTCTCTGGCTTCGCCTTCCACCATCACCACATTGTCGAGTGAAGCAGCAACAATGATATCCAACTCGGCTTCTTCGAGGGCCGATTTATTAGGGTTGATCTGGTATTCTCCGTCGATCAAGGCGACGCGAACCTCAGATATGGGCCCGGCAAAAGGAATATCGGAAACGGCCAGGGCGGCGGAAGCGGCCAGGGCGGCAAAAGCATCCGGCAGAACTTCCTTCTCACCAGAGATCAGGTTGATGATCACCTGCGTTTCATTCATATAGCCGTCGGGGAAGAGCGGGCGGATGGCCCGGTCTACCAATCGGCAGATGAGTACTTCGTAATCAGAGAGTTTGGCTTCACGGCGGAAGAAATTGCCGGGAATTCGGCCGGCAGCGGCGAATCTTTCCTGGTAATCTACAGAGAGAGGGAAGAAGCTTTGCCCCTCTTTAGCTTCCTTGGCGGAAACTACTGAACAAAAAAGCATGGTATCGCCCATACGCACCACCACGGAGCCGTCGGCCTGGCTGGCCAGTTTCCCCGTCTCAATCGTCACTGTTCTACCATCAGGGAGGTCAAAGGACGTTGTAATCGGAATCTGTTGTCCCATCTTAGAGTTGATTAAATTTGCTTATGATTAATGCTTCCACGGTAAATGGTACCTGGGAACTTTCTTTGTATCCATAACTAGGTTGGGGAGTGTACCCTCTTCCCGGCTTTTCACAACGGCAGGGGCAAAAAAAGGAAGAAGCATTCCGGAGCGAAATACTTCTTCCTATTTCCTTTACTTACGAATACCGAGTTTCTCTATCAATGCGCGGTATTTTTCAAGGTCGGTATGTTGCAGATACTGCAACAACCGCTTGCGCTTACCGACCATGGCCAGCAATGCGCGGCGGCATGAGTGGTCCTTATGGTTGCTCTTGAGGTGCTCCGACAAGGATTGAATGCGGTACGTAAAAAGCGCAACCTGCGCTTCTGTCGATCCGGTGTTTTTTTCGGAGCCACCGAACTCCTTGAAGATCTCTTCCTTCTTCTCTTTAGGCAAATAAATACTCATTGTGATTAACCGTTGATGATTACTAAAATCAGTTACAGCGGGCGCAAAGGTACGATTAATATGTTGAAATGCAAATATTCCGGTTGCTTTCCCTTTTGCTGAAAGCCTTTAAGCGTGTTCGAGTATTTGAGCGGCATCCATGGGCTCCGGCCCCCCTTGTCTATCCTCCCTGCTCGGCCTTGAATTTCTTATAGGCTGCCGTCAGTTTGGGCACCACCTCGAACAAGTCCCCCACCACGCCATAATCGGCGGCTTTAAAGAAAGGAGCTTCCGGGTCTTTATTGATCACGACAATCGTCTTGGAATTGTTGACCCCGGCAAGGTGCTGAATGGCGCCGCTGATACCGATGGCAATGTATAGGTTAGGACGGATAGCTATGCCGGTTTGCCCCACGTGCTCATGGTGAGGGCGCCAGTCGGCGTCAGCTACAGGGCGGGAGCAGGCGGTAGTAGCCCCCATAACCTGCGCCAGTTCTTCCACGATTCCCCAGTTTTCCGGGCCTTTCATACCGCGGCCGGCAGAGACAACCAATTCGGCTTCCGGCAGCGGGGTTATGCCTTCAACGCGTTTTACCTCTTTTACCTTTATCCGCCTGGCCGGCACGCTTACATTTGGGTTTTCCACCGTAGCAGGAGCCCCTACAATTTTTGGCTGGTAAGAATTCCCCATCAAGGACAACACCTTATTGGGAGACCTCAATTCAAATTCGCTGATAGCCTTCCCGGAGAAGACCGGCTTCCTTACTTTGAATACCCCGGCTTCGACCGAAGGCAGTGAATTGACGCCAGCCACCGAGCCGGCATTCAGGCGCACCGCCAGGCGGCCCAGCAGCGATTTGCCGGTGGAAGAATGGCTCAGGATAACCACCGTACCCTCAAGTTTCCCGACAAGCTCACTGATAATGGCCGTATAAACCTGGCTATCCAGATTATCAAGCGACGCATCCTGAACATGGTAAACCTTGGCCGCGCCGTATTTACCCAGTTCCTCCGCACCACTGGCTGTACCCAGCACCAAAGCAGCGCATTCGGTACCCAGCAACTGTGCCGTTTGATATCCATAAGAAACCGCTTCAAATGCCGCTTTCTTGAATTTTCCTTTTGTTGTTTCTGCGAGAACTAAAACCATGGTTCGATTTTAGGTTTTTGATTTTTACCCGCCTGCAGTAGCGGACGGGCATAATTTACGATTTCGAATAATTTCCCGGCCTCAATCCCGGATAGAAGCCATTTTGCGCGCTGCTCTCTCAAATCACCTTCGCCTCCTCGTGTAGCAGGCGGATAAGTTCGTCCATATCCTCCGGGTTCACCAGTTTTACAGCGGTTTTGGCTGGAGGCAGCTCATAGCTGTTAATCACCGCCAGGTCTTCAAAAGCAACCGGGGGAATAACATTCAAAGGTTTTTTCTTGGCCATCATGATGCCGCGCATATTGGGGATGCGCTGTTCCGCCAGGTCTTTGGAGGCGCTAAGCACGAACGGGGTGGCCACCTCGAGCACCTCTGTCCCTCCTTCGATATCGCGCGACACAGTGGCTACATTGCCGCTCAGTTCCAGATGGCTGGCAAAAGAAATGAATGGCAAATCGAGGAACTCGGCGATCATGGCGCCGACTTCTGCTCCATTGTAGTCAATGGTTTCTTTCCCGGCGAAGATGATGTCAAAGTCTTTTCCTTTAGCGTACTCAGCAATTTGCTTGGCGACAAAAAGAGCACTGCCAGGCTTGGCGTCTACCCGTACCGCATCATCGGCGCCGATGGCCAGCCCCTTGCGGATGATGGTGTCATTGTCGGCCGTACCCACGTTGATAAGTGTAACCGTACCACCGTTGGCTTCCTGCAATTCAATGGCGCGCACCAGGGCATACCACTCGTCGTAAGGGTTCATAATGAACTGCACGCCTGCAGTATCAAATTCCGAATTGTTGTTGGTGAAAGCGATCTTGGCGGTTGTTTCGGGTGTTTTACTAACACAGACCAATAACTTCATTGAAAGTTGTTTTTTAAGTTTTGCAATGCGCCTGAAAGGGCTACAAAAGCCAGGCAAATATACTGAATTAATGAAGAAAGGGAAACCGGATTAGCGAAAATTCGCTTTTTCGCGATTTCATGGTTTCCCAGCTTCTTGTTTTTTGCCCCGCCCGGGCGTGGGGATGGGTATTGTATTACTGTCTCATGGTTTCAGAGATGTGCAGAACGGTAGCTATAGGAATCCTAAAACCTTCAAAAATCCAACTGGCCCAAGCAGGAAATTCTCCAAAATCTGGTTTATATTGGATGTTAATTTTCCAAAAACACGTTGTCATGCCCACGGAACGATTGAAGCAACTCCAACATTTATTTGAGGAAAACCCAAATGATTCTTTCATTCAGTTTGCAATTGCCAAAGAGCACGAGAAATTAGGCCATCACGAAGACGCCCTGCACTTCTATCTTCACCTCATTGAAAAAGACCCGCACTATGTCGGCGCCTACTACCATCTGGGCAAACTGTACGAAAAGCTGGAGGAAGCGGGCAATGCCTGGGAAGTATATGAAAAAGGAATTGAAATGGCCCGTGAGGCGAGCGATCATCACACCCTCGGCGAACTGATGGGCGCGAAAATGGCGCTGGAAGACCTTTGATTTGAAGTGGGAAGGCGGAAGTGGGAAGGCGGAAGGGGGAAGGGGGAAGGCGGAAAGTCACAGCTCACGCCATCCCCGGCCACTTTTGTTCCTTACCTTTTGATGTGAATGAATTTCCCGTTGCCCAACACCTGGCCTTCCCGGCTGGTTAGTTGCAGAAAGTACAAGCCTTCCGGCAAGCCGTCCAGTTGCAGAACAGCCGCTCGCTGGCCAGTTTGTACAGTGGACTGCAACAATTTCTCTCCCCTTACACTGCTCACTTCCACAATGGCGCCGGTTTCCAGCCCCAAAGGCAATTCCACCGAAATCTGCTCTCTGGCAGGGTTGGGGAAGAGATGCAGGCCAGGTACAGAAAGGCGGGATTCCCTCACCGAAGTAAGCGGCGCCGAATAACAAATTTCCAGCTGCCAGTCCTGAAGGCTGCCATTAAAGGCGCTCTTGAAAAGGATTAAACGCCAGGTTCCCTGCGCATTCTGCCCATCGTAGATAGACAATTTATCTTCCGGCCGATAGGTATTACCATTATTAAACGGACAGGGGACGGCAGCGGCGGCCTCATCGTCGAGCCCCAGGTTGAAACCAGAGCCGGAATTGCAGTCTTCGGTAATCAGGTCGATGACAGGCCCTTCCGGGCTGCCGAAGCGAAAATTCAGCCCACTCAAAGGCGTGTGTTCCCCACGAAGATTCCGGATGTTGACATCGCGCACGATAATATCATCGGCCACCTCCACCCTGGAGAAGACGATAGAAGCAGCCGTTTCAAGTGAAACCGGAAGCAGATCGGGGCTGTAGGTATTACATCGGATAACCTCCGTTGAGAAATAATCTACCGCATATTCGCCAGCGCCACAGACGGGGTTGCGGCCCTGCACCCGCCAGAAAAGGGTGGTGCTGTCGGGCAGTTGTAGCTCCGGTTGATAGTTGGTTTCTGTGATGCCTTGGGTTGCAAAGAGTATATCCTCAAACAAAGGGTCAAAGGCTACCTCCAGCTTATAATCCAGCGCATCGGGGCTGGCCTGCCAGGAAAAGGCTGCGACTACCGGCGTTCCTGTCTCAGCTGAGGCGGGAGACAGAAGTTCCACGGCGGCCGGCGCCTGTTGGTACAGCTGCAGGCTTAGCATAACAGTATCGGCAATGCCGCCGCTGCTGGCAATAACCAGGAAGGGATAGGTTCCGCTAGGCAGGTTTTCAGTACCTGTAATTGAAAGCTCCGTTTGTGCCGGCAGGGTGAACGGGCCTTCCATCTGGGCAGAAAGGCCTCCCGGCAAACCTTCCACTGCCAATGTCACGGTATCGCTAAACCCTAGCAGGGGCGCCAGCCGGAGACTGTACAGTACGGCCTGTCCGCCGCAGGCCAGCTGGCTGGGGGATGGCGCCCCAATGGCTATACCCGGCCCTAACGGCGGCTCGATAGTGATATTGGTATTGTTGATATCGAAAAACACCCGGCCAGAAGCCTTCACTTTAATCCGAAAAGTTGTTCCCTGCAGGCTATCCGGTACCTGGACCAAAGCATTACCAACATTGGGGACGCCATTTGCCAGAAGGAATGGATAGGTATAGCCTCCATCTTCAGAGAGGAATATATCTACCGTCCCGGCCGCAACCGGCGCCTGGTCCGTTTTGGCTACATCCCAAATGATATTTTCAAAGGCGCCGCCGCTCCAGGTAGTTGCCGTATTCTGAGATAACACCCGGAAAGGCCCGGCCTGATCTGTTACGGTTAAAGTCCGGTTATCCCATTCTACTCCACCACCAAATCCGTGGTTATCGCGTACAGACAGACGAAAATTGAGATTTCGCGCATAGCCGGGCAGCAGTTCCCCGATGGTGGATGTGTTGTTCACCAGGTCGGGAAGGCGGGGGAATACCCGGGTGGGATTGGTGGTAGGGTTGAAAGATCGAAAGATAGGGGAATTACCCACCGGATTGTTTGGAGAAGCCGAGGGGCCCAGGTCGAATTGTTCCCAGCAGTAGGCCAGGGAATCTCCTTCCATATCCTCGGCAAAGCCGGTAAGTTCGAAAGGAGTCGAACGGGGGATTATTTCTCCGCTGGGGCCGGCCTCCACCATCGGAGCGGTATTACCGGTGGGAATAAGCTCCGGGCAGGAACTACCGATATTGCTTGTCGTGTTTACGATCATTTCCTGCAGGTTGATGGAATGGAAATAGGCATCGCTGTTGTTCTGGAGGTCGGGTGGGCAGATGCCGGCATAGCCCATAATAGTGGAAGCGCTGCCGGGTTCCATGGCTGTATTTCCATTGCGGTTGCAATTATTATTCTGGGTGTGGTTGGCCCCAAACTGGTGTCCCATCTCGTGCGCCACATAATCGATGTCGTAAGGGTCGCCGACCGGATTGGTGGTGGAGGTAAAACCGCGCGCCTTGTTCTCGCTGCTGCACACTGCCGACAGGAAAGCCACCCCGCCGCCGCCGGCGCGGTGAAAAACATGTCCGATATCGTAATTTGCCGTTCCGATGATCTGGTCCACGGCCGTTTGGTTTTGCCCCAGGTGGTTACCGGGGTCTCCGGAAAAAGGATCCTCTGATGGGTCGGTAAAGACCAGCAGGTGGTTGCTGTCGATGAGGATCATCCGGCAGGAAATGTCCCGCTCGTAAACGCCGTTTACCCGGTTCATGGAGGTCACAATCGCCGCCATGGCCCCGTCGACAGTGCCCCCGTGATACTGAGTGTATTCTCCCGTGGCGGATACGGCCAGCCGATAAGTACGCAAAGTCTCCCCCACCGGGCCGGCCGGAGCATGGCCCTGGCCTTCTTCCGGGGCAATTGTGGCATCAGGTTCCAACAAGCATTCAAAATCTGCTTCTTTTTTAAAATCCCGCTGGAAGTAAGACTGGTACGTTCCTTCATTTAAAAGGTGGTAGTACGGATCAATGAAAAAGGTAGCCGCCCCGTCCAATACCATCGCATGGAATCCCTGAGGGGTATAATCCAGGCGCAGGGAGGCGGATGGGTTGTCGACGCCTTTGCCCAAATAGGTTTTGATGGTGGGAAAACGAGCCTCCAAACCCGGCGCCATAATGGGCGATTCACAAATCCGGTAGGCTTGCAGGCGGCCATCCGGCGTTGGCAGTTCCAGTATGACATCCGATTCAAATGCCTTTACCGATTGCTCGTCAGGCGCCTCTGCCAGGCGTTCCAGCATAGCCGCTGTATTCAGCCGCAAGGTTCGGTATTGTTGCGGAACAATAGCTCGTTGCCCCTGAGGACGAATAGGGCCGTCGATGTCCTGCCAAAGAGTATTGTTTTGAGCAAAAACGCCTGAAACGACGCACAAGGAAAGTGTAAAGAGCATTATTCTGGCCATGTCCAAAATTTGATTATGTAATAATTTGCGAATGTAAAGGACAGAGATGGGTTAATTGTTCAAAATTTTCCATTTGTCTCCCGCTGCACATTAATGCGATGGGTTTTTTACTTTTGTACCCTTCCCAAAATGGAGGCTATCAATGAATGACACACACATCAAATTAATCGCAGAACGGGCCAACGTACCCGTCAGAAAAGCGGAAAGCACCCTGAAACTGCTGGGCGAAGGCGCCACTATTCCCTTTATTGCCCGCTACCGCAAAGAGGCTACGGGTTCGCTGGACGAGGTGCAAATCGCTGACATTCAGCGCGAAAATAAAAAACTGGAAGAGCTGGAAAAACGCAGGGAGTCCATCCTGGCTTCCATCGAAGAACAAGGCAAACTCACCGACAGCCTTCGCCGGCGCATCGCGGATACTTTTGACTCCACCGAACTGGAAGACCTCTACCTGCCCTACAAGCGCAAACGAAAGACACGGGCTTCCGTCGCCCGCGAGAAAGGGCTGGAACCACTGGCGGAGGTCATTTTCCGGCAAGAGAACAACGCCCTGGAGCGGCTGGCGGGCAGTTTTATCACCAATGAAGTCCCCACCATAGATGATGCCCTGCAGGGCGCCCGCGACATCATTGCCGAGTGGATCAACGAGGACGAAAAAGCCCGCAACAAGCTTCGCTATGCATTCCGGAAGGATGCGGTCATCCGCTCCAAAGTAGCGCGTGGCAAAGAGGAAGAGGGCGCCAAATACCGCGATTATTTCGACTACGAAGAGCCGCTGAAAAAATGCCCCTCCCACCGGCTTTTGGCCATGCGGCGCGGTGAAGAAGAAGGTTTCCTGCGCGTGAGCATCACGCCGGATAAAGAGGAGACGCTTTTTCAACTGGAGAAAGTTTATTTGCGCGGCGCCGGCCCGGCCGCTCAGCAGGTGAAGGAAGCCTTGCACGATAGCTATGACCGGTTGCTGGAACCCAGCATCGAAACCGAATTCCGCAATATCTCCAAGGAAAAAGCTGATGAGGAAGCTATCGCCGTTTTTGCTACCAACCTAAGGCAACTGCTGCTGGGTGCGCCACTGGGCCAGAAGCGGGTCCTGGGCATCGACCCTGGCTACCGTACCGGTTGTAAAGTGGTGGTGCTGGACGAAAGCGGCCAATTGCTCCGCAACACCGCCATTTATCCCCACCCTCCAAAATCGGATGAATACAACGCCAGCAAAACCCTGGAACATCTGGTAGAACAGTTTCACATTGAAGCTATCGCCGTGGGTAACGGCACCGCCGGGCGGGAGACCATCGACTTCTGTCGCCGCCTCAAATTCGGCAGCCCAGTACAGGTCTTCAGCGTCAATGAAGCGGGCGCGTCCATCTACTCTGCATCGGAGGTAGCTCGAGAAGAATTCCCGGACGAAGACGTCACGGTCCGGGGCGCCGTTTCCATCGGCCGCCGCCTGATGGACCCGCTGGCGGAACTGGTGAAGATCGACCCCAAATCTATTGGCGTGGGACAATACCAGCACGATGTCAACCAGCCGCGGCTGAAGGAAAGCCTCGATCAGGTCGTGGAAAGTTGCGTCAACTCGGTGGGTATTAACGTCAACACGGCCAGTAAACACCTGTTGACCTACGTATCTGGCCTGGGGCCGGCACTGGCGCAAAACATTGTAAATTTTCGGGCTGAAAAGGGCGCTTTCCACTCGCGCCGTCAACTCATGAACGTACCGCGCATGGGTGAAAAAGCCTTCGAGCAATGCGCCGGATTCCTTCGCATCCGGGAAGGAGAGCACCCATTGGACAATACCGCCGTACACCCGGAGAGCTACCACATCGTAGAAAAAATGGCCCGTGACCTGGGCTGTTCCACGGAGGACCTCATCCAACGGGCGGACCTGCGCAAACAAATCGACCTGCGCCGTTATATTACCGACACCGTCGGCCTGCCGACCCTAACCGATATTCTAAAAGAGCTGGAAAAGCCCGGCCTTGACCCCCGGGGCGAAGCCCGCGCCTTCGAATTCGCCAACATCAAATCCATTGAAGACCTGCACATTGGTATGGTAGTCCCGGGCATTGTTACCAATGTAACCAACTTCGGTGCTTTTGTAGACATCGGCATCAAAGAAAACGGGTTGGTGCACATTTCCCATCTGGCGAACCGTTTCGTCAAAAATCCGGCTGATGTAGTGAGCCTCAATCAGGAAGTAATGGTTAAAGTGCTGGAAGTGGATATCAAACGGGGCCGGGTGCAGTTATCGATGAAGGAAGCCTAGTGGGCAAGGTATAATTAAAATAAATTCAGGAGTCATCCCGAATTTTCGTATTGATCCTATGGATTCTCTTTTTGGGCCAGGCGTCCCAAAAAGATGCTACGCCTTAGGGCGGGCCGATGCTGTTGATTAAGTACTTCTGAGAGCTTAAGATTTAACATTTTCCAGAACCCGGGGCGCAGCCTTGCAGAGGCCTGCTCCTGCCTTATCCTCAAATTTTTTAAAGTTTTTGACGAAGCGCAGCGCCAGGTCATTAGCTTTGGCTTCATAAGCGGATTTATCCTTCCAGGTTTGGCGGGGGTTGAGTATCTGAGCCGGAACGCCAGGGCAGCTTTCGGGCATTTGCAGGCCGAAGATATCATGTGTATCATAGGCCACCCTTTCCAGTTCGCCATTCAGGGCAGCCGAGATCATGGCCCGGGTGTATCCCAGTTTTATTCGAGAACCGACCCCATATTCTCCGCCTGTCCAGCCGGTATTGACCAGCCAAACGTTAGATTGGTGCTCCTGCATTTTCCGGCCCAACATTTCGGCGTAGGCCGTGGGGTGTAAAGGCATGAACGGAGCTCCGAAGCAAGCGGAGAAGGCTGCCTGCGGCTCGGTAACGCCGGCTTCCGTACCTGCTACCTTAGCGGTATACCCGGAGATGAAGTAATACATCGCCTGTTCTGGCGTCAGCTTGCTAATGGGAGGCAATACCCCGAATGCATCACAGGTGAGGAAAAAGATATTTTTAGGATGGCCTCCAACGGAAGGCTCCAACGCATTATAGATATGGTAAATAGGATAAGAAACCCGGGTATTTTCGGTAATGGCGTCGCTATCAAAATTTGGCCGGCGCGTCCCTTCCACAAATTGAATATTCTCCAGAATAGCGCCGTGTTTGATAGCACGGAATATCTGCGGTTCCTTTTCTTCGCTCAGGCCGATGGTTTTGGCGTAACAGCCGCCTTCAAAATTAAAAACCCCATTGTCAGACCAGCCATGCTCGTCATCGCCGATGAGGGCGCGCTCCGGGTCGGCGGAAAGAGTAGTTTTACCGGTGCCTGACAAGCCGAAGAATATCGCTGTATCACCCCCGGGGCCGATATTGGCAGAGCAATGCATCGGCAATACGCCCTGTTCCTGGGGCAAGACGTAATTAAGCACGGAAAAAATGCCTTTTTTAATCTCGCCGGTATAACCAGTACCGCCGATGAGGATCAGCTTTTCAGAGAAGTTGATGATGGCAAAATTATGTTGCCTGGTGCCGTCCACTTTAGGCTCGGCGTAGAATCCCGGAGCGCAGAGGATACTCCACTCGGGTTCAAAATCTATCAGTTCTTCCGCCAGGGGGCGCAAGAACATATTATAGGCGAAGTGGTTACTCCATGGATGCTCACTAACCAGCCGCAGGTTCAATCGGTAGCCTTTTTCGGCGCAGACATAGGCATCGCGGATGAAAATATCTTTATCTCTCAGGTATTGTGTGACTTTCATCCGAAGTTGTTCGAAGGGCTGCCTATCAATCGGCAGGTTAACCGATCCCCAGTCCACAGTACTTTCAGTTATGTTGTCCCGGACGATGAAGCGGTCCAGCGGAGAGCGCCCGGTAAATTCGCCGGTCTCCACAGCAATAGCACCGGAATCGGCCAGTACGCCCTGGCCACGCCGGATGGTTTCTTCGATCAGGGCTTCGGGGCCGAGGTTCCAATAGGCCTTTTTGACGTTGTGAAGGCCAAGCTGTCTCAGGGAAGCTTTAGGGGATTGATTTTCAGAGTGTTTCATGGTCAGAATTGGTTTTATGGATCAAGGGCCTAATCATCCTGTCGTCTTTCCCCAAAAAAGCCATGGCGCGTAAGCTTCGATGGGCCGGTTCGCTACGCGCCATGTGATGGGTTAATATTTCAATAACTAAATTCGAATAATCATCAGATTCATTTGCAATAATAAACATTTTTCTCTCACAGAGAAAATTTCTCTAACTGGTTTTTTTTGCAAAATCTGTTAATTTAGCCAAATGCTAAAAGAAATCGACACCGTCAAACTGATTTTCGGGTTAAAGATCCATCAACTTCGACGGGACCAAAACCTGTCTTTTCAACAGTTGTCGGACCGAACAGGCCTGGCCATATCCTACCTGCATAATATTGAAAAAGGCAAGAAATACCCCAAGGCAGATAAGATTATCATCCTGGCAAAAGCGTTGGAGACCGATTACCATTCCCTGGTTTCACTCGATGCCGACAAGCGGCTTCGGCCAGTCATCAGTTTGCTGCAATCCGATTTCCTGAAAATATTCCCCCTTGAGCTATTCGGCATCAACCCCCCTAAACTTGTGGAACTACTATCGGACACCCCCGATAAGGTCAATGCCTTTATCAGCACGGTGATCAAGATTATCCGCAATTACCACCTTCAGGGAGAAGACTTTTACAAGGCAGCGCTGCGCTCTTATCAGGATCTTCACGACAACTATTTTGAGCACATTGAGCAGGCAGTGCTCCGCTTCAAGGAAAAGAATGGGCTTCCGCAGCACCTGCCGGCGCCTACGGAGCAGTTGGAGCAATTATTATTGAAACACTATGGCATCGTAGTTGACCGGGACTACCTGGCCTGCCAACCTGCCCTTAACGAGCTGCGGTCTTTTTTCTCCCTGGCCCGGAAAACATTGTTCCTGAACCAGGGCCTGGCCAGTGCTCAGGAAAATTTCCTGCTGGCCAAAGAGCTGGGCTTTCAGTATCTGCAGTTGGCCGAACGCCCGTACGAAACCCGTATGACCGAAGCGGACTCCTTCGATAAATTGCTCCATAACTTTCAGGCCTCCTATTTTTCCGTAGCCCTCTTAATGGATGAACGGGAGATGGTGCAGGATGTGGAAGCTATGGCGCAATGGGAAAGATGGGACGACGATGCCTTTCTGAAGTTTTTGGCAAAATATAACGTCACTTCCGAGATGTTGCTTCAACGGCTTGCCAATATCCTGCCCAGCCATTTCGATATTAAGGACCTATTTTTCCTGCGATTCTTCACCGGGCCGGACCTTCAGAAGTTCGAGATGACAAAAGAAATGCACCTGTCTCAGCTGCACGACCCGCACGCCAACCAGCTCGATGAACACTACTGCCGCCGCTGGATTTCCATCAATGTGATCCGCAAACTAAAGGCACTGCAAAGTATGAACAATACCGAAGGGCCCATTGTCGGCGCACAGGTTTCCCGATATTGGGGAACCACCAACGCCTATTTCTGCATCAGCATCGCCAAGGCCGGATATAAGGCTGCTGAAGACAGCACCAGCGTCACTATCGGGCTACTGGTCAATGACAAACTCCGGCGCCTGTTCCGTTTCCTGAACGACCCGGCTTTCCCCGCCAAAGATGTACACACGACCTGCGAACGCTGTGGCATCTCCGACTGCGGCGCAAGAGCGGCAGCGCCCACCGTGCTACAGCACAGCCGGGTAAAAGCCGATATCAAAAAAGCGCTGGAGGGTATGGAGCAAATGGTAAAAGCGGAATAAGCCTCCGGGGCGGGCGGAAAAAAAACAGACGGCCTGGGCTAAATGGATTGTTCTCGTATATTTATCTTTTCATTGCCACCCAACGGCCGGTTCAATTACATAAATAACACCCAATGAAAAATTCTATTGTACACCTCCTGCCAGGAAGGCGGTTCGCCTTATTCTTTTTCCTGTTCCTGATCCTGCAACAATTCAGCTTCGCGCAACAGCATTCGGTGGCCCGGATGTGGAATGAAGCATTGCTCGAAGCCATCCGCAAAGATTTCGCCCGGCCACCGGTACATGCCCGCAACCTCTTTCATATCTCTATGGCCATGTACGACGCCTGGGCCGCTTACGATGATGAAGCAGAGACTTTCCTGCTTGGCAAAACCCTGGACGGCTACACCTGCCCCTTCAACGGCGTGCCTGTGCCCGCCGATATCCAGGCCGCCCGGGAGATGGCCATCAGTTACGCAGCCTACCGCTTGCTGACTTTCCGGTTTCAGAACTCCCCGGGTGCTGCCGCATCTCAGGCCGTCTTCAATGATCTGTTTGCCCAGCTGGGATACGACCCCTCCTTCACTTCCGGCGACTATTCCACCGGCAACCCGGCTGCGCTTGGCAATTACATCGCCACCTGTGTCGCCCTGTTCGGCCTGCAGGATGGCTCCAACGAACAAAACAACTTTGTTAACCAGTATTACCAGCCCATCAACCCCCCCATGGCTCCGGACCTTCCTGGCAGCCAGGGCATTCTAAACCCCAATCATTGGCAGCCGCTCACCTTTGATGTCTTTATTGACCAGAGCGGCAACGTCATTCCGGGTATTACCCCGGCTTTCCAAAGCCCGGAATGGGGAAGAGTGTCGCCTTTTTCCCTGAAACCGGAGGAGCTGAACATTTACGAACGCGATGGAGGCCTGTACTGGGTCTATCACGATCCGGGCCCCCCACCCTACCTGGATATCATCGATGGCGGCGGTTTATCGGACGAATATAAATGGGGGTTCCTGCTGGTGTCTCTCTGGTCGGCAAATCTCGACCCGAATGATGGCGTCATGTGGGATATTTCCCCGGCTTCTATCGGCAATATTCCGAACCTTCCGGAAAACATTGAAGGGCTGCGCGATTTTTACAATGACTTTGAAGGCGGCGATATCGGGACAGGATGGCCTCTAAACCCCTATACCGGCCAACCATATGAGCCGCAGATGGTGCCCAGGGGCGATTACGCTCGGGTACTGGCTGAATTCTGGGCTGATGGGCCGGATTCAGAGACCCCTCCCGGGCATTGGTTCACCATTTTGAATTATGTCAATGACCAACCCGAGTTGGTAAAACGCTTCAGCGGCCAGGGCCCGGTTCTGGACGACCTGGAGTGGGACGTCAAAGCCTACGTTACTTTGGGTGGCGCTATGCATGATGTCGCTATTACTGCCTGGGGAATTAAGGGCTGGTATGATTATACCCGCCCCATCTCCGCTATCCGGTATATGGCCGATCTGGGACAAAGCTCGGACCCGAACCTGCCTTCCTACCACCCGGGTGGCGTTCCGCTGATCCCTGGCCATGTGGAATTGGTGCAGGCCGGCGACCCTTTGGCTGGTTTCGCCAACGTAAATGTCGGTAAGATCAAGCTTTTCGCCTGGCGCGGCCCGGATTTCATACAAAACCCTGCCGTCGATGATGCGGGGGTTGGCTGGATACTTGCGGAGAATTGGTGGCCCTATCAACGGCCAACCTTTGTCACCCCACCTTTTGCCGGTTATGTTTCCGGGCACTCCACCTTTTCCCGCGCCGCGGCCGAAGTGATGACACTACTAACCGGCGACCCTTTCTTCCCCAGGGGCATGGGCGAGTTTCATGCGCCGCAAAATGAATTTCTGGTCTTTGAAGAGGGCCCCAGCGTGGATGTCACCCTGCAATGGGCCACCTACCGGGACGCTTCCGACCAATGCAGCCTTTCCCGAATCTGGGGAGGCATTCATCCGCCGGCCGATGACATACCCGGGCGCCGCCTGGGCAAGATATTAGGCGTGGAGGCCTTTAATTTTGCCGAAAGCTATTTCTATCAGGACGCGGACATGGATGGCTTTTACAGTTTCGAAGACTGTGATGACAACAACCCCGCTGTTCACCCTAATGCAATTGAAACCTGCGATGGCATCGACAACGACTGCAATGGTTTGACTGATGATGGCATCACAGTTTACACCTATTACCTGGATACGGACGGCGACTCCTTCGGAGATGCTGCCAATTCCCTGGACACCTGCCTGACAGCGCCGCCCGCCGGTTACGTAGCCAATGGACTGGACTGCAACGATGGCATGGCCGAGGTCAATCCCGATATGATTGAGGTGTGCGATGGCATCGACAACGACTGCAATGGCATAGCCGATGACGGCATTACGGTGTACACCTATTACCTGGATACCGACGGCGACGCTTTTGGCGATGCCGCCATTTCTCTCGACACCTGCCTGGCGGAGCCACCTCTCGGTTACGTAGCCAATGACCTGGACTGCAACGATGGCATGGCAGAGATCAATCCCGATATGATTGAGGTGTGCGATGGCATCGACAACGACTGCAATGGCATAGCCGATGACGGCATTACGGTGTACACCTATTACCTGGATACCGACGGCGACGCTTTTGGCGATGCCGCCATTTCTCTCGACACCTGCCTGACAGCGCCACCCAAAGGATATGTTTCCAATAATATGGATTGTGATGACATCAATCCCGACATCAATCCGGACGCGGAGGAGGTGCTGGACAGCCTCGACAACAATTGTAATGGCATGGTCGACGAAGGTTTGGTAGCCAGTCAGGCCCCAACAGCTACTCAATGGAATGTTTTCCCCAACCCTACCAACGGGCAGTTATTTATACAGGGCGATTTCCGGGGGCAGGCCATATTCCGGGTCATTGACATCAATGGCCGGGTTGTAGTGGAACAACAAATAAGCATGGAGAATGGGGAAGTAGTGCTAAGCCTGGGTTCAATTCCCTCCGGGGTGTACCTTATCGAATGCCAGAAAATGGACGGCGCCAGGCTCTTTGTTGGGCGTGTGCTCAAGATTTAATGGCTAAACTTCCGAAGTTTATCCTGATGATACCTGTATAAACTTCGGAAGTTTATCCTGCCCCCTTAGAAGCTAAAGGACTAAATTCAAACAGCTTCTTACACCCGCCAGAATCTTAACAGCAGCACTTCAGCACCCAGGAAAACCAGGGCGAGAATAAGGCACCAGCGCCACAGGCTGACCCCCTGGCTGCGCTCTTCGATCTGAGCGGTGAGCAGGGCATTATCCGAAACATTGATCACATTTGCCACAGGCCCGGCGAATTCCGCCAGAGCATCCGGGGTATAGTAATCCAGGATCGATTCCTTGCGATCGTAGTTGAAAGCATATTCTCCCAGCGATTTACTATCATCCAGGAAGAGGGAATAAAAGCCGGCTTCCTGCACCTGATTATTGACTGTAAGGAAAACTTTAGAGCCAATGATACGCTGCTCGGGGATAAATTCTTCAGTCGGCCCTTTCAATTTATACACGATATCAGAACTGGTCGCCTGATGGTTGGCGATAATCGTTTCGTCCCGGCCAATGGTGTAGGCGATACGCTGGCCCTGCCCGGCAGAGATAGCCATTTTATACAACATCGGAATAAAGATCTCCCCGTTCCGCACCAAATCGTTGTAGGTTTCATCCAGGGGGGCGGCACAGAGGTACAAGAGGCCTTCTCCAATGCGGTATTTAGCCAGATAGGTACTGCCATCGCGATAGGTGAGCAATCGCTCCTCCCTCCGGTTGCCATAATCGGTCAGGCGAAAATTGCCGGTAGTGGCTGGCAATTTTAGATTCGCGCTTTTATTCTCAAACACATCGTTGAAGACAAATTCATCGGTATTGACGCTGCCCACCTGGCGGGCCTGCTCCTCAAAGCGAGACAATTCGTTGGCTGGAAAGCCGGAAAGGAAACTGCGGTAGGCCTCCAGATTGGCGTTGCGGGAGGGAAATACCAGCAGGTTGCCTCCGTTTTCCACATATTGCTTCAGCTCAAAAGCCAGCCCGGAGGAAATATTGGCCAGCTCATTGATCACGATGAGCTCGTAATTCGAAAACTGAGAGTAGTCGAGCCCCTGGCTCAGCAGGTTGACCACTTTGAAATTGGGAATGCCGGAATAGGCCGATTCCAGGTAACGGTTAGGCTGGGACTCATTGATCGACAGGATGTCGACCTCTTCTTTGACGTTGAAGGCGATGAAATATTTATCATCGAATTGCACGGGATAATCCGTAATCGCCAACTCGGCTTCATGCCAGCCGGTACGTTGTATAGAAATGTTGACCGTATCCAGCACGGAGGCGCCGGCAGGAATGGACAAGGTGCCTACCGGTTTGGTTTGGCCTTCGTAACGGATAGACAAGCGGATGTTCTCCGCATTCTCTCCAGTGAGATTCCGCACTTTTACGACGACCGGGTTGACCTGTTGGTCCACCGGTACCGGAGCGATAAACCAGGCAGAATCGACACTGATATTGCGCTCCTGAACGGCCTGCAAGGGGACAAGGTTCAGTTCGAGGGTTGTATCGGCATAATTGGGAATATCGGTAATATTGCGCTGAAAGTCGGAGATAAGGTAAGCCACATGGTTGGGTGTTGTGGCGGTATTCAGAGCCTGTTCCTGACGAGCCAGGACGTTGGAAAGCACTCGCACAGCAGGAGATATCTTCACCTCTTCGATGAGCGCCAGCGCGTCATCGCGGCCGACGAGGCGCTGGTGGCGGCCTTCAAAATCGTTGGTCAGTATCTGAAACTCATCATCAGGAGCGTAGGCTTCCACCACTTCCCGGGCGCGCTGCTTGGCCTTATCGATCAGCGGCACATCCTCGCTCAGGCCTTCCATACTGAAAGAGTTGTCGATAAAAACGCTGATGGCAGTATTGCCTTTTTTGACCGCCGCGTCTTTGGCCGGAATAAAAGGCTGTGCGAAGGCCAGCACCAAAAAGGCGATGGCCAGTAGCCGCATGAGCAGCACCAGCAAATTGCGTAACTTGGACCGGGCGCTGGTCTCTTCCTTAACCTCTTTCAGGAAGCGTACATTGGTGAAGTACACCTTCTTGAACCTCCGGAAATAGAACAAGTGGATGACGATCGGGATGGCCAGCGCGGCCAGTGCAAAAAGGAAAGTCGGGAATAGAAACTGCATAGTTTATTTGGGTTGCTACCACTGCCAAAGTGTACCTGTTACTAAAAGCAATAACTGGTTTGGAGCTGAAAAGTTGTTTTCAGGCGTGCAAAGGTAAATAATTGGAAGCATAGTGCATAGGGCATAGGGCATGGGGCATGGGGCATGGGGCATAGGGCATGGGGCATAGGGCATGGGGCATAGGGCATGGGGCATAGGGCATGGGGCATAGGGCATGGGGCATGGAGCATGGGGCATGGAGCATGGGGCATGGAGCATGGGGCATGGAGCATGGGGCATGGAGCATGGGGCATGGGGCATGGGGCATGGGGCATGGGGCATGGGGCATGGGGCATGGGGCATGGGGCATGGAGCATGGAGCATGGGGCATGGGGCATGGGGATAAAATCGAAATAAAAATTTCACAGCCTTAAACAACGAAGGTACTGTTGAATATGTGGGATGCTTCATCGTAAATTGAAGATTCTTACCATAAGCAAAAAAATAACGAGCTATGAAAACAGTAATTACTTTAGCCGCCCTTTGCTTTTATTTACAATCCGCCTTCCTCCAGCCCGCCTTCCGGGGTGGACAGATCAGTGTTCAGTTAGTAGGCGATTGCGTCACTTCCCTGACGGTGCGCGGTACCCTGGTATCGTACTTTCAAGCGAATAGCCCCGCCGATATCCCCGACAACCTGGAACTCTGCTGGGGGGATGGAGCCTGCACTGCCCTCCCCAAAGTATCTCAGGGCTTGCTGAAGAACCAGCTTTACCGTACTGTTTACGAAGCCCTCCACACCTACCCTTCATCAGGAACTTACGTCCTTTCCTACAGCGATTGCTGCTATGCCAACGATATTATCAGTTTTCAGAACCAGGCCGGTGTGTCCATTTTATTACAACAGGAATATCGAATTCCCGATGCGCAGGTGGAAGGGTGCAACAGCAACCCCGTTTTCCTTCAACCGCCGGTTGACATAGGCCAGCCCGGGCGTCCTTTCATCTACAACCCCAACGCCTACGACCCGGACGGCGACAGCCTCAGCTACGAATTGATACCGCTGACTGATCCGGAGGTATATGTTTTCCCCGACGAAGTTGATGCTTGCACGGAAACTTTCTCAATGGATCCGGTTACCGGAAATCTGCTCTGGGAAAGCCCCTGCCTGCCAGGCTGGTATCTGTTTGGGATTAAGGTAAAGGAATGGCGCAACGGAATATCCCTAGGCGAGCAACTCATCACGCTATCTATTTTAATACAAAGCCCTACCGCCGTAAAAGGCAAGGGAAACGCTCTTAAACTCGCTGTCTTTCCCAACCCAGCCTTGGAAGCGGCCTTTCTGGAAGGAAATATAGAAACCGGGCTAAATTGGCAACTCTATGACACCCACGGTAAGCTGGTGCAAGAGGCAACTTCCATATCCTTCCCCACCCGCATCAACCTGGAAGGCCTGCCCGCAGGCCTATACATCCTTCACTATACAGATGGGGCAAGAGTCGGCAGTCAACCTCTAATCCACAAATAAAGCATATCCCCTTCTCTATGCCCATACTCCTCACCGGTGCTTCCGGTTTCCTTGGCCGCCATTTGGCCCAACTCCTGCAGGAGCGAGGGCTGCCATTTATTGGAGCCTATCATCAGCATGCGCCACCATTTCCCGTCATTCAGCTGGACTTTACTGATCGAGCAGCCATGCTCCATCAACTCGGGGAGCTGCACCCTACAGCCATAATACATTTGGCCGCCGCGTCCAGTCCCAACTGGTGCGAGTTGCACCCGTCCGAATCCCGGCTCATCAATACTGAGGCGCCGGTACACTTAGCAGCATATTGCCGGGAAGCAGGCATTCCCTTCCTGTTCACCTCCACCGACCTGGTGTTCGACGGCCAGCAGGCGCCCTATGAGGAGGCCTGGGCGCCTTCGCCGATCTGCACCTACGGCCGGCAGAAGTACGAAGCGGAGCAAGGTGTTCTGTTGGCCTATCCTGAGGCAGTAATCGCCCGACTGCCCTTATTGTACGGTTGGGGCGGCTTCCTGCAAAACTGGGTGGAACAAATGAAACAGGGCAAGCCCGTTACCGCTTTCATCGATGAATACCGCAGCCCCGCCTTTGCCGGGGATGTAGCTACCGGCTTACTGCTACTGCTGGAAAAATATGTCTCCGGTATTTTTCACCTCGGCGGCAGGGAACCCCTCTCCCGCTTTGAACTGGGCCAGGCTATCGCCCGGGCCTTCGGCTGTGACGAACGGCTGGTGCTGCCGGCCCATCAGGCCGATGTCGCCATGCCGGCGCCTCGTCCGGTAGATGTAAGCCTCAGCAGCGAAAAAGCCTATGCGCTTGGCTATACGCCTCGTTCGGCAGAAACTGCGTTGAAGGATTTGGTTGATTCTTGAGCCGGGGGCCAAAGGCATTGCCGACTGAACTACGGTTCCACCGTTTTCTCTTCACAATAATGGATCAGTTCCCGGTAGATCTCGCTTTGCCGCAACAAGTCCGGGTTTCCGATGATTACCACGTGCTCGCGGGCGCGGGTGAGGGCGACGTTGAGCTTACGGTCCACTCCATCTTCAGACAAAGAGGACAGGGACGTGAGTTGGCTCAACGAATTGGTGCACAGAGAGATGAGGATCACATCGCGGGCGCCCCCCTGGTAGCGCTCTACAGTATCGATGGTCAGCAGGCTCAAGGGGGCTTTTCGCTCTTCCAAAACGCTTCTGATCTGGGCGATCTGTGCACGGTATGGAGTGATGATGCCAATACTGTTGGGCGCCAGTTGCTGGCCGTGGTTGGCATAAATCCGCTGAAAAGCTTCCACCAATTCTCCGATCAGCAAGGCTTCGTGGGTATTCGTTTTCTGGGTAGCGCTGTTCTCATCGGGCGGGGTAGGCAGGAAGAGGATTCGGTCGCGAATCAGTTTTTCATCCAAAGCATTTTCTTCGGAAGATGCGGTATAGGAAAGGTGTTGCACCTGCTTCAAATGAGCGGGAAGGGAGGGCGGTAATATCTTCAGGGTGCCGTCGTAAAAATAACGATTGGGAAAATCCATGATATCCTGATGCATGCGCCCCTGGTGGCTGAGCTGGGCGTAGGCGTAATCCCAACCAAACTGGATACAGCGCTTGTAGAGGCGCTCGAACAAAGAGTTGCGCAGATTACCCAGGCCGATCTCCTGCAAAGGGCCGTCGCAGACCAGGGAGGCTTCCTCATCCTGAACGACTACTGCCGGCAATTGCTTGTGGTCGCCAATGAGAATGAAGCGCTCAAAATGTGGCAACAGGCCAACCAGCAAAGGTTCCAGGATCTGGGAAGCCTCATCGATGATCACGCGCTGGAAGGACTTGAGTTTCAACAGCTCGGGTTTGCTGACAATGGAAGAGACCGTACCCACGATGATGCGATGGCTGTCGATCACCTCTTTCAACCCCTGCCGGGTACTCACCTGGCCGGTCTTGGCGTTGAGCAATTGCTCCTGAAAGCGCGGTGCAGTAGAATAACGGGAGCCGATGCGCAGATAATGCCGTCGAATATCCTGCCGGATGTTCTCCAGCGCCTCGCAGATCTCATCGACCGCACGGTTGGTGTAAGCCAGCAACAGCACATTCTCATTGGTGTTATCCAGCAGGTAAGCTACCAGGTGTTTGAGCATCATGCTGGTCTTACCGGTGCCGGGCGGGCCCCAGAGCAGGAAATAGTCTTCAGCGGAAAGGGCTTTGCAGAAGATGTCCTGCTGTTCTGGAGTCAGTTCTGCAGGCACCGCAACTGCTTCGGCTTCTCCTTCCCGGGGCGGACGTAGGGTGAGTAACAGCTCCTGCTTCTCTGGCGAACATGCTGCAAAAGCAAAAAGGCTGCGGTACATGCTGACGAAACTGCTATCGAGCAGGTCGTGTTCCAGGTTCCAGTACTCAAACTGGCTAAAAATAGCGCTATTGAACTGCCGGGAACGCAGGCGCACCACGACCAGTTCATTGGTTATCTCAATAATGGTGCATTTGAAGATCTGGCTTTGCAGCGCCGCTGTCTGGCTTTGCTGATGAGGGTATAACACGGCAATGTCTCCTTCCCGGAAATTGGCCAGGGGGTTGGTATGTTCCGTTTTATGGAAAGTGATGAGCGGTTCTTGTTCACCAGCCTGATTCGTTTGCAGGCGAAGGTGGCTGATGATATCGTAGCCTTCCTGTTTTTCTTCAAAAGCATTGAGCCACAGAGACGCTACCCCGTTGAGGTGGCCGACGCCCTGCACTCCTGTTTTAGCCAGTTGGTGCTCGCGGGCGATAAAGCCGGAAAAGGCAATGAAATAGCGCTGGGCCAATTCGCTCATGCCGTTAAACACCTTGTCGAACAACTCGAAGTCCCGCGCCAGAAAGCCCTTCAACTGGGGATGGCGGGCAGGGTTGATCTTGCCAAAAAGGCGGCGCCCCTGCTCCAGAACATCCCCTTCTGTAGCCTGGCCCAATCGGGAAAGCAGCCATTCGATCGCTACGAGTTGGTTGCGCAATTGCAAAGCTTCGTACTGTTGTGCCTTGATGCGGGGCGCAAACCGCAATTGCTTTTCATCTTCACCGGAATACAGGATATAACTGGCCGGATCGGCCTCCTTGCCAAAAGCGGACCGGACCAACAGGTCGTAAAGCAAGGTTTGAACAAAGTGGTTGGTGCTCTGCCCATAGATATTAGGCATAAAGGGCTTGCCACTTTTTAATTCCACGATAGCGGATTTGGATTCGCCGCGATAGAGTACGTCGAGGCGCCCTTGTATACCGTAAGTTTCAGAGTAAAAGCTGGGCTCCAGGTAACAGCCTTGGGGGTCGACGCCCTGCTCACTGAAGCCCTGGACGACCATTTGTTTCAGGTTGATAAAATGCTTCTGCGAGCGCTGCATGATCTCCTTGATCTCCCGGTCCTCAAACAGGCAGAAAGCCAGCGGATTGAGTTGGAAGGCGCGGGCGAAGGTTTCCCGGAAGGGCAAGTCTACGTCCGTCATCAGTTCATCGAGAAAGAAGTTGGCAATATGGCCGATCATGAGCGCAGGGCGGGCTTCGAAGGGCAGGTATTTTTTCGATAAATAGGGCCAGGGATTGATGCTGCCCGGCTGGAAACATTCCGCCACGGCAGTTACATCGACCAGATAATCTGGCTCTACGACGATCGCGCGGGGGTGGTAAAGGCCATCTTCTCCGACTGTAACATCCAGTAGGTTGAGCATGATCGGGAAACCGAAGACCAGGCGGATGACCTCGATCGTTGGCATGAAATTCTCGTTGCGGTCCGCCTCGTTGTACTGCACCCGGAAGACCGTTTCAGGCTGATCCTCATCCCGAACCAGAAGCTGCTGTTGGCCCGCATCATCGGACAGGGCAACTACCCTGGCTTTGGGTTTAAATTCCCGCAGCGCCACCGGGCGCATTTCTTCCGGCCAACGTTGGGGGAGCAAAGCCTCCAGGGTTTCCGGCACGGGCTGGCCCAGTAAGGCTTGTATGGATTCGGCCACTGCTTTCAGGCCCAAGGCAGCGACAAGGGGCCAATCCTCTTCCTTGCCTTGCAGGGCATTCAGCGCCCGCTTGCGGAAAGCGTGGATGTAGTATTGCAGGGATTTATCCACCCCCGCCTGATGGCAGGTGTACGCGATCCGGGCGAAAAGTGTGGAAAACTGAAGGCGTTCGCGCCGGGTCAGTTCAATAAACAATAAAGTTAGCAAACGGTAGAGCGCTTCGGTTTTCCCCTGCCCTTCCAGTTCCTCATTTTGGGCCAGTTTTTCCACTTCCCGGAAGAACAGCCCTGCCAATGCCTCTTTGTTCAATCTTTCTACCATACTCCAGCGAAAATACGCAGGATAAAGGGGATTTAAAACCGGCTTACCCAATTTTACTCAATTTTACCCTATCTTACCCAATCAAACTACCTTGGTTTTCATGGAAGAGAGTACCTGCAAAGAGGAAACCTACCAATCCCTGTTCTACCAGCTCGTGGAAGGGCTGCGCCAGTACCTGTTCTACCACTGTAGTGATTCCGAACAGGCAGAAGACCTGGCGCAGGAAGCTTTTATCCGTCTTTGGGAAAATTGCCGGAAAGTAGCGCCGGCCAAAGCCAAGGCGTTTCTCTATCGCGTCGGTTACAACCTCTTCCTCGACCAAATTAAACATCGCAAAGTAGTGCTGAATTTCCAGCGCCGGCAATTCAGTGGCCCTGGGCCCGAAAACCCGGAATTCGCCTACCTGAGTAAAGAATTCGAAGCCAAGTTGTGGGCCGCCATCCAATCCATGCCGGAAAAGAGCCGCGAGGTGTTCCTGATGAACCGCATCGAGGGCTTCACCTACCGCGAGATCGCCGAACGGCTGGACATCGGTGTAAAAGCCGTGGAGAAACGCATGAGCATAGCGCTGGAGGTGATGAGGGGGGTGGTGGACAGTGGGCAGTAGGGTATTTTCCTTGAAAATCGTTATACAATTGACAGAACCTGAACAATGAGCCCATCAAATCCAGATAACGACTTCCTGTTGCGGTGGCTGAATGGCGAGCTCAGCGAACCGGAGCGCATGGAATGGGAAGGCAGCGAAGCCTATCCCAAATGGGAAGCTATGGCCCGAAGCCTGCGTCAGGCCGCACTACCTCCAATGGACAAGGACGCTGCCTACGCCCGCCTGCTGGACGCCCGGGCGCAGCGCATGCGGCTTCGGCTTCGGAGGCTTTGGGTGAAACGTTTAACGGCGGCGGCGGCAGTTCTGGCAGCGCTGATCCTGGCTGCTGGCTTATTTCCGCAGCAGCAAAGCTGGGCCACGGCGGTAGCCGAACAAAAGGCGGTAAGCCTGCCGGATGGTTCCCAGGCCTTACTCAACGCCGCTACTACCCTCTCCTACCGCAGCAGCTGGCTGCGGCCCGCCAGAGTACTGAAACTGGAGGGAGAAGCCTACTTTTCTGTAAAACCGGGTGCGCCGTTCACCGTAAATACACCACAAGGAAAAGTGCGCGTGCTGGGCACCCGTTTCAACGTGCTGAGCCGGGAAAAGCGATTCGAAGTATACTGCCTGGAAGGAACCGTGCTAACCAGCACCGCTACCCAGCAGGATACCCTTAAACCAGGGCAAAAGGTAAAAAAACAAGGTGGCCAACTGGAGCGGCAGCCGGAGATAACGGAACGGGAAAGCCCGCCCTGGGCCAATGGCGAAAGTGTCTTTGACCGAACACCATTGCCCGAAGTTTTCCAGGAGATGGAGCGGCAATATGGCGTCACGATCCAGCAATCCGGCCTTGAATCCCGCGTTTACTCCGGGCGTTTCCCGCACGATGATATCGACAAAGCGTTACAGCTCGTTTGCGGGGCGATGGGGATAAAATATAAATTTGTCAACAAAAACACCGTTCAAATAACCGAATGAGGGGTAGGGATTTCCATATTTTTACTTTTCCAACGCTCCGGTTTCGCAAGGCTTTATGGCTTCCGTGTAATCAGCCATTCAACCATACAGCCATCCAACCACTCCTTCGCTGCCCGAAGCCTGTCCTATTCGCCGGCTTACTGCTGGCCTTTACCCTTCAAGCTACGGCCCAGCCCGAACCCCTGCCTCAGGCCCTTAAAAAGCTGGAGGCCCGTTTCGGCGTCACCTTTTCCTATGATGCTGCTCAGGCGGAACACCTGGCCGTTCCATTGCCGGCAGCCAATGTCCCCTTGGAGGCTTGCCTGGAAATGCTGCTGGCGGATACCGACTGGGGGTACACCATTGTCGATGCGCAGGATGTCGTGTTACGGATATTGCCCCCCGAACCCATTCGCCTGTGCGGCAAGGTGGTGGACCAAAGTAGCGGGGAGCCTCTTCCCTATGCCAACATCACCCTGGAAGGAACCGACAGAGGCTGTTACACCAATGAGGATGGCTATTTCGAATGGAAGCCCATCCTCAGCAAAACCGCCCGGCTGCGGTTCACCTATCTGGGTTATGAGGAAAAGCAGGTCAAAGCCTTCCAGTATAAAGACAAGCCGTGTTTCACGCTCCAGCTGAAGCCCACCGGCGCCGAACTGGCCAGCATCCTGGTCAAAGAATTTACCCTGGAAATGATGGAGCGGGCCGAAGACGGCCATTTCCATTTCGCTCCGAAGGACATCCCAACCCTACCGGGATGGGGGGAGCCTGACCTGCTGCGCAGCCTCCAACTCTTACCCGGCATCAGTACTGCCGACGAATCCGCTTCCAATCTCAACATCCGGGGCGGCACTTCCGATCAGAACCTGTTGCTGTGGGATGATATTCCCATATACCACAGCGGCCATTTTTTTGGCTTCTACTCTGCCGTCAACCCTTATGTCGCCCAAAACATGGACGTGTACCGGGGCAGCTTCGGAGCGGAGTACGGCGGCCGCATTTCCGGGGTGATCGATATCAAGGGGAAGCCTACTGCTGGCGGCAAGGCCCGCTATGGGGCCGGTATGAACCTGCTCGACCTGCACGGCTATGCCGAGATACCGCTCAAACCACAACGCTCCTCCCTTTTACTGGCTGTTCGGCGTTCGTACACCGATTGGATACAAAGCCGGACTTACCAAAAACTGTTCAATCAGGTGTTTACCAAGGGAAGGGTATACGAAAATGAAGCTACTGCCGCCCAAAGCGGCG
This sequence comes from Lewinellaceae bacterium, assembly GCA_020636215.1. Lineage (GTDB taxonomy): Bacteria > Bacteroidota > Bacteroidia > Chitinophagales > Saprospiraceae > JACJYE01. Next base: position 31,153 of record JACJYG010000010.1, on the reverse strand, counting down.
GGGTCATTACTTCCAGCCCAAGTTTTTTCTATCGCGATTTCAACGCAAAATGGGCATCCAAGCCCTCGGAAAAAAGTGAAATCGCCCTCAGCATTTATGCCGGGAGCGACCAGTTTGACTACAATTTCGGCCTGGAGGGGCAATTGTCTACATCCGACCATTTGCGCACCGAAAACACCGGTTTTAGCGCTCGTTATACCCAGCGGTGGAACCAACTCTTCAAAACCGAGCTCAAAGCCGTAACCAGTAATTTCCACAACAACTACAGCTTTAGTTACACCTTCGACCCGGACATCCCCTTCGAGGCCCGTTTTCAGGCCAAAAACAATCTGAACGATGCTTCTTTGACCTTCGCCCAGGAGTGGGATATCTTTGACGGGCAGCGTCTGAAAACCGGTATCATCCTGAACTGGCTGGGCACGGATTACCTATTTCAAACCGAGAACCGGCAGGAAGTATTCGAGCGCAACCAAAAGGCGCTACTGGGTAAAACCGGCATTTTATATGGCGAATACCAGTTGGAGCTGCCGCCAAAGTTCTTTCTGACGATGGGCCTCCGCTACGAGAACTTCACGACACTGCAAGGCGATACAACCCTCCTACAACAACCAGCATTGCTGCCCCGGTTTTCCGCCAATTGGCGCCCCTTTGGCGACAACTTTTTCCTGCACGCCAACGGCGGCCTCTTCCGACAGTACGTCTATCAAATAGCTGCTGCATACAGTGACCTGGGCGCCGGAGAGAAAATATGGGTCATGGCGGATGACCTTTTCCCGACGCTGGATGCAGCTCAACTCTCCCTGGGGTATGGCTATCAGCGGGGCCGCTTTCTGTGGGAAATGGATTTTTATATAAAAGGCGTTAAAAACCTGTCCTCCCTGCGGCTGACACAGGAGGAAGGCGTGGAAACTCCCTTCACGCAAATGGGCAGTATGGGTACGGTGGGCCTGGACGCCATGCTCCGGCAGCGCTGGAATAAATATACCCTATGGATTAGTTATTCGTTCGCAGTAGCCAACAACCAGTTTCCGGAGATCAACAATGGCGAAGCCTTTTTTACCGATACTGACCAACGCCACACCCTCACCCTGACCCAAACCCTTGCCTTAAAAAACTGGGACCTTTCCGCCACCTGGTATCTCAATAGCGGCCGCCCCTATACCCTGCCCACTGGGGTCGGCAGTCGAATCAATGCGGAAACCGGGGCCGAGGAGTTCTTCCTGCAGTATGCTCACCCGAACAACGCCCGCCTGCCTGCCTATCACCGCCTCGACCTGGCGGCCGACTACCGCTTCCAAACCGAGCGCTGGCTGGGCAAGCTCGGCCTGTCTGTCGTCAACTTTTACAACCACACCAACCTGTTCGATATCGATTACTTCCTGGCGCCGTCGAAGACGGATCCGGAATCCATGGAGCTGACGGGGCTGCGGCGCCCGATGCTGGGATTTACGCCGAATTTGTTTATTCAGATCGAGTGGTGAAGGGGATGGGGTTGGTTGAATGGTTACCTGGCCGAATGGCTTTTACCGATTGACAACCACAGGCGCCAGGCTCAAAATTACTCTAATTTGGCTTTAATATCTCTCAACTGCCGTTCCGTTTCGGCGATCTGCTCCTGCAGCGCGAATTTCTGATTGGAGTCGTAGGCTTTGGCCAATTCCAGACGGAAATGGTTGAGCTTGCGTTGCAGGGTTTCGGCCTGCTCCTGCAGGCCCTGACGCTCCAGTTCGTTGAGGTAAGCGCCGCCGTTACCTGTGGAGCCCATAGCTGCTTCCGGTTGCAGTACCCCGGCCTTGAGGTCGGACGCCTCCAATTCATCGACGATGGACGTCAGAGCGAACCGAATGCGGTTGAGGGTGATATTGGCGAAGTTGGGGTCGACCAGGCCGCTGCGCATCTGGTTGCTGATACTGCTATATTGGCTCTGCTGCATAATGACATCGTTCTCGCGGCTGGACCGGTCGTCGATAATCTGGTTGAGCAGGTCGAACACGCCTTTGAAATCGCTGTCCTTGAGCAGGCCCTTGAGGCGGGTGCGAACGTCATCGATGGTGCGGAGGGGTTGGGGGGGGGCTGGGTTCTGGGTTTCTGGTTTCTGGGTTTCTGGTTTCTGGGTTCCTGGGTTTCTGGGTTCCTGGGTTTCTGGGTTTCTGGGTTCCTGGGTTTCTGGGTTTCTGGTTTCTGGTTCCTGGGTTGTAGTAGTGGGGCGAGCGGTAACGGCTGGGGTTTCAAACACTATATCTTTAAATTCCTTGAGGCGGAACATAAATTCCCCGCCCATATCGCCTACATTTTGGAGTGCGGCGCCGCGGGGCAACTGATCGGCATTATTGCCAACAGCCACTATTACATCATTGCAGAACTGAGAGACCCGCAGCCGGGCTTCATTGTTGTTGTTCAGATGCCAGAGCACCGCTTTGGCGAAAGGGCTGTGGTCGCCGTCCCAGCCATCGGAAACGACCTCCTTGCGGCCGGCTGTGAGCAGCCAGCGGGAAGGCAGGCTTTCCAAGCGGTCGGCGGCCGTGGTGGCGCGGCGGGTGGTGAAAAAACTACCGGAATAACAGGAATCAGTGATCAGAAAAGTGTGGCGGGATTTAATGGCGCGCAACAGGCGGGTCACCAGGTCGAATGAGATGTAGGAACCGATCTCCCCTTGCCGGCCGTCGATGGGGATCCAGTAGCCCACATCAATGATGTCATCGTATTCGCCATGGCCAGCGAAATACATCAATAGGGTATCTTCGTCGGTAATGGTTTTGGCGAAAGCCTTCAACTGATTAATGATGGCGCTCTGAGTGGCCTGCCCATCGAAAAGGGTTTTCAGGTTGTCATTGTCGAACTGGTACTTACGGGTGAGCACTTTCATCACTTCCTGCGCATCCTTCACGGCATTTTGCAGGCGCGGCATTGCCTGATATTGGTCAATTCCAACTACAAAGAGGTAGTTTTTTCCTTTCGGAAGTCTGGCGTCTTCATCGCCGCCCAGGTCCACTCCGCGTTTTGTCTCCTCTTGTCCAGGCATATCCGGTTTGATGTTTCAGGTTTTTCCTTTATTAAAAAGGCAGTATTTCGCCAGCCCAAATATAGGCTATATCCCTGATCTTGCCAAGTAGCGGCTATTTAGGGGGTTGAATAAAAAGCCCCCACTGGCATGGATTTCAATGTTGAGGACAAAGCCATATTTTTGATGGAGGAGCCCACTATGGGCTTACAGGGGGAAGCTTTTCACACAACCCATGGGCCAATAGTATCGCAAGGGGAATTTTCCTTACTTTCGCCCTATGTCCACCAAAGACAACTACCGAACCTTGTCCGGCCCCAGTTTCGGCGAATTCCGCGACCGGGGCAGCAAATTCTTGGCCTATGCCTTCCCGGCGTACACCGAGGAAGACTGTCACACCCATCTGGACTCGGTGCGAAAGGAACACCCCAAGGCGCGCCACCACTGCTACGCCTACCGCCTGGGTCTCGACGGCAACAACTTCCGCGCCAACGACGACGGCGAGCCCAGCGGCACCGCCGGCCGGCCTATTCTCGGCCAGATCGACAGCTTCGAATTGGCTAACGTCATCATTATCGTCGTTCGCTACTTCGGAGGTACGCTGCTAGGTACTTCCGGACTAATCAACGCCTACAAACTAAGCGCTGCCGAGGCGCTGGAAAAAGCCGAGATCATCGAAAAGGTGGTAGAGGATATTTATCGCCTCACCTTTACTTACGTACTGATGAGCAAGGTGATGAACGCCATCAAAAGCCTGGGGCTGGACATGGTCCATCAGGACTTCGGCGAACTGGGCGTCGTCGATGTCGCCATCCGCCAGAGCGAAACGGATGACAAACTGCGCCGACTGAAGGCCACTGTGGCGGAGGTGTATCTGGAAGAAGTAGACGGTTTAAATGAAATTGATGGCCTGGAAGTGGCGTGCTTGGGAACAAGGTAGGCAATACTGTGGATACTATTGATACTATGGATACTGTGGATACTGTGGATACTATTGATACTGTGGATGCTGCAGATGCCAGCATCCATCGGCCGAAGGCCGTAGTATCCTTCATCGCTTGAACAGGCGATGAAGGAGGATCAATAGCATCATCAAAGTCCTGGATCTCTCAGAATTTACGAATGCAACAAATAACGCTGCAAAAATAAGATCACCGCCCGATCGTAAAACTCGCGGTTGGATTTTTTTCGGAAGCCGTGGCCCTCGTCTTTAGCCAGCAGGTACCAGGCTTCTCCCCCATTTTCGCGGATAGCCTCCAGCATTTGCTCCGCTTCACTGGCCGGTACGCGGGGATCGTTCTGCCCCTGGACGATCAGCATGGGTTTTGAAATTTTGTGGGCGTTAGTGGTCGGAGAGATGCGTTCCAGGTGTTGGCGCATACTGGGGTCGCGTTCATCGCCGTATTCCACGCGACGGAGGTTGCGGCGGTAGGATTTAGTATTTTCCAGGAAAGTCACAAAATTGCTGATGCCGACGATGTCGATGCCGCAGCAAAGTCGGTCGTTGAAGTGGGCCATAGAGGCCAGTACCATGTAGCCGCCATAGGACCCTCCAATAACGGCCACCCTGGAGCTATCCAGTTCAGGTTGCTGCTCAATCCAATCCAGCAACTTTCCAATATCTTTTACGGAATCTTCCCGTTGGTAGCCATTGTCCAGCTTGAGGAAATTCTTGCCGTACCCGGTTGACCCCCGCACATTGGGTGCGAGTACAGCCATGCCCAGTTCATTGAGGTAATACTGAAATGTTGGAGAAAATCCAGGCCGGAACTGGCTTTCCGGGCCGCCATGGATGTAGATAAGGGCAGGGAATGGCCCTTGCCCTTTGTTCGGCCGGTAGTAATAAGCAGGGATCTCCCGAGGCTGGCCTTCCACCAAATCAAAAGTTGGATAATGAAAAAGGGTAGGCTTGATAAAATCGCTGCTATCCAGCCCGCCCACCTCACTACAGGTCCAGCGTGTGAGGTGGCAATCGGCGGTGCGCAGGACGAACACATCTGCCGGGGCATCCGAAGCGTTAAGGGTCAGAGCCAGGCGGCGGCCTTCGGCGTCCCAGCGCAGGTCCCCGATGATACCTTCCGGCAGGCAATCTACGGGCTCGTATTCGCCACTTGCCGTATTCAAAAGGTATAAGCGGGAAACGCCATTATCATTCAGTAAAAAGGCCAACGTTTGCCCATCGGGCGACAAGCGCATGCCTTCTACCTCCGCATTCAGCCGCTCGGCCAGACGCTCCAGTTGCCCGCTTTCAACATGATACTTCAACAGTTGCCGACACTCACTGAATTCATCGGAGGAAAAAAGTAAGGCCTTCCCATCCGCACACCAGAAGCCGCCGCGACAGGCTACATCAGCTTTTGCCAACACAGGCTTGAGCTGTCTGGTATGGACATCCAGGATGTAAAGGCGGCTCTCATTGATAGACAAATAGTGGGCTACGGTGACATATCGCCCGTTGGGCGACCAATCGATGGGATACCAGAAGCCCTCGCATTCCAGAAGCAGTTGTTCGCCCTGGCCATTGGCAAAATAGTTGATGTACAAGTCGTGGTCCTTCTGGTTGCGCTTGGTGCTGTTGTAGATAAACATGGACCCATCCGGGCTCCAGGCCGCATTGCCGTGCTTGGATTGTCCATCGGTCAGTCGATGATAATGCCCGGAGTTCAGGTCGTAATAATAAAACTGGTAGTTTTCATTGCCGCCCAGGTCTTTGGAAAAAAGGAATCCATTGCTGCGGGGGCGCATAGATGCGCTGAAGACCGGTTCATTGAAAAAGGTCAGTTGGCGGCGGATACCGCCGGCGCTTTCCACGAGGTGCAATTGAGCTGCTTCTCCAAAGCGAGTGCTGATCAGCAGCCCTTTATTATCGTATAGCCAATCGACGACAAAAGCTTCACGGGTGCTGTGGTATTGGTTCAGCCGTTCACTTATCGTTTCCGGGATATCAGGGATATTTTCAAGTAACAGGTTACCAATTTCCCTTTTTATAATCTGAGCTGTCATATACAATCAATGTTCAAATAGGGGCCCCTATAGGGAAAAATGAACAGAATTGTTCAGATGGGATTATGGTAAAGGAAAGTTGAATTAGCGCGTTTTCTTCTGCAATGAGCTGTCATTGCCAGCCGCTCCGGGGCAAATGTAATATATATTTTTGAATTTCAGAGACTTCACTGTTTCATAGCTTTCAAAGCAAAACTTCCGAAGTTTATCCAAGCTTTTCCTGAGTAAACTTCGGAAGTTTACTCAGTACTATTGCTTTAACACTTTGACCTGCTCCGTCCTTCCTTCCGCCTGAATAGCCAGCCAATACAAGCCGGCCGGATAGGAACTCAGATCCATTGCTGTCGAGAACAGCCCTCCGGAGGCAGGTACTGTTTGAGCAGCAAGCCATTGCCCCTGGGCGTTGTAGAGCCTCAAGCGGGCTTCCCGGGCCTGGATTGTTCCCTGTATATTTACCACACCCGATGTCGGGTTTGGAAAAGCGGCCAGGTGGAATAAAGCAGAAGGTTCTGCCGTGGCGGTGGGCATACAACCAGGGAAATTGGGGTTGTAACTGACCTCGAGGCTGTAGGTGCTGGCGCATCCGCTGGAAAGGTCGGTGACTTCCAGCGTATAGCTGCCGCTGGCATCCACGCAATAGTCCTGATCACTGACACCGGAAATCAGCACGCCATCCCTGAACCACCGCAATTGGTAAATATCCGGCAAGCTACCGGGGTCATAGAGTGTCAGTAAGTTATCGAAATTCTGAAAAACCGGGGATACCGGCAACGGAGGGAAGGCGACATCGGCCACTTCAGAAGTGGCGCTGCAGCCGTCAGGAGTAGTACGGATGACCCAATAGGAACCGTTATCCACTACCCGCAGGCTGGCGCTATCGGCGCCCAGGATCGGAAGGCTGTCCTGGTACCATTGCAAGCCATCCAATTCATCCGTCAGCAACAACAAAGTGTCGCCGGCGCAAAAGGGGAACTCCGACATACTGGATAAAACAGGCGTCTCCGGTTGTTCATAAACAATTACCGTATCAACGGAAAGAATGGTATCTACCGGATGGATGATCGTCAGGCTGGCCTCCAGGCTGCCGCTGGCAAAAAAACCATTGGAGTTTTGGGTAAAATTGACCGTTCCACACTCGTCGTCTCCGCCTTCCAGGCCGCTATCCTCGTCCATCACCCGCAACAGGTAGTTGCCCGGGCCGATGAAGATATTGAGGGTAAAAACAACCGGAGTTTGGGCATTCTGTATATGAGGGGTATCCATTATCCGCACCCCGTTGGGGTCCCATATTTCTACCCGCAGGTCGGGAGCACCGTTGAGCACATCATTGCAGGCCACGCTTTCCACCACTACTTCCGTCAGCAGATACCCGAAAGTGTCTATCTGTGCTTCGTATTGGATTTCGTACACGCCCGGTTCCGTATAGATTTGCGGCACGGGATTCTCATTCACCGATTGGTTGCCATTGCCAAAATCCCAGAAGTAGGAATAGCCGTCCTGCCCGCCGGAAGGCACGTTGTTGAGGAAAGAGGCCGTGACGGAGCCACAACCACTGTTGTTCTCGAGCGTGAAGCCGTCGGTTACGCTGGTCCCTGGCAGGATGAGCACCGGGAAGGTAAAAGCTGTGGTTTGAGATAGGACAAAGATCTGCGCCTCTACGATTACTTCTACGTTATAGAGGCCGGGAATCAGCGGCACGCCGCACAATTTGCCGCAACCGTCGGTTTGTTGAGCCGGGTTAAACTGGGTTTGGTTGGCTTGCCAACTCAGGCCCGGAGGCAGGTTGGAAACCGACAGAATAGTGATTTGAGAGATGGTCAGGCCCGGAGGCGTATCCGGGTCGGTGGCATTCACCGGCGTAGTGGTTTTGGGCATGCGGAAGCTCAGGTCAGAATCATAGTAAACACCGACCTGGCCATTTGGGGCCTCGCCGAGGTAAATGGTATCGGCCGACAGGCTGTCAGGCAGGCTGACAATACAGCCTGGGCAGCCGTTCTGAGCGGAAAGAACAGTAGTAAAAGAGAAAAGCAGCAACAATAGTAAATTTCTGGACATAGACCTAAAGTTTTAAACCCATGGCATTAGCTCTGGGAAGGTTAATGGTTGCATGGCCCCCCGTTTGCAAAGCCAAGAGGCAATGAAACCATGATACACAAAAAGCAGGCGCCCTGCCCGAAGGCAGGCGCTGCTTTTATGTTATTGTTCTAACTTTCTAGGGCGCCGGGAGTGAGCCGTAAAAATTCAGGGTGAACAAAGGCTTACTCCCTATTTCAGAAGGGTTTGTTGCTGGAGATCAAAACGTGCTAACGGAATACTACCTACTGGACTATCTACGGCTGATGGCCAGTTTGCGGCTCACCATTTCGCGGCCGTCGCTGATGGAATACAGGTAGAACCCATTGGGCAGCTGGCTGCCGTCGAAATCGATGCGGTTTTCGCCCGGATGGATCTGTACGTGTTGGCGATGCAGGGTTTTGCCAAAAATGTCACTCACCACAAAGTCGTAATCGCCGCTTTGTTCGGTTTCCACGACAATCTGCGTCCAGCCGCTGGTTGGATTAGGCTGGTTGCGAATGCTGAATTGGGAAGCGAAGGTTTCCTGCGTGCCCACCATGTAGCAGTTTTCAAAGCCTTCCGGTTTGACAACCAGGTAATAATTGGAGCCTGCCTCCAGGTCGTCGGGCGCAGTCAGATTGATTGGTATAAAAGAAGTAGAAACCAAAACGTCCACCTTTAGGTCATACACGCCTTCCTGGCCGGCGGTTGGAGTGCCAAAAAGTATGACACAGCCGCTAGTTTCCGCCGGAAAGACACAGTTGGGTGGATTACATACGTAATCAAAGCCGGCCGGCAGGTTCTGGATGGCGCCATCCGAAGCAATGGACACGGAAGTCAGGGGTATATCACCAAAATCGGTGGTATAAGTTGCCGGGATGTTGAAGGTGAACGTAAAGTTGTAGTAATCCCCCACACAGGCCGTATCCGTCAGGCCGCCATCGGGCCGGTCAGGAGAATACGGCAGCGGTGCTACCACCACGGAGTCCGGGACATTCTGGTCCGGCGAACAAGTAGTTTCCTGGGCAGATACTGCACTCCAGGTTACAAACCCCAAAAAAAGTAGAACGACTTTCTTCATAGCGATAAGGAAATTAGATTAATGATTGATATAGTAAACCTAAAAAAATTAAAGTGCCACATTATTTGAACACTACTACGGTATTGCAATATAGGACATTTGACAGTCAAAGAGCCTGTAGGGGGTGAAATTAAGAAATAATGGCCATTTGGCAGACAGGCTTAACACTCCCAACGGTAACAGCAGGCCCAATTTCTTCTGAAATTTACGCCACAGGTAATTTTTTTACCTATTTTCGTTATTCCGAATTGCTCTTTGGGCCTTATGTAACATTCAATTTACCCACTCAAATTGTCAATTGCACATGAGCAAAACACTTACGATTTTTTGTTTGCTGGCCCTGATCTTTCCTAATCTTTATGCACAAAATGCCACGGTCAAAGGGGTAGCTGCTGATGCATCTACCGGAGAGCCGCTGATCGCAGCCACGGTAATTGCCGGCACTACCGGGACTGTTACGGATTTTAACGGCAGTTATACCCTTTCGCTGCCACCGGGACAGTATACCCTCACATTTCATTACGTCGGTTATGAAGCCCTCAACCGGGACGTTGACCTGGAAAGCGGGCAGTCCTTTGAATTGAATGTCGCCTTGAAGCAGGAAGCCGCCGTTCTGGAAACGGCTACGGTAACCAGCGGCAAGCACAGCAAGCCGCTAAGTGAAGTTACCGTTTCGATGGAAGTCTTGCGGCCCGGCCTGATCCAGAGCACCGGCAAACTCACTCTTGACGCCGCCATCGAAAAACTGCCCGGTGTAACCGTGATCGACGGCCAGGCCAATATCCGGGCCGGTTCAGGCTATTCTCAAGGCGCCGGGAGCCGTGTTTTGTTGCTGGTCGATGACATGCCTATTCTGACTGCCGACGCCGGTTTCCCCAACTGGGACGATGTGCCTATCGAGAATATCTCGCAGGTTGAAGTAGTGAAAGGCGCCGCTTCCGCCCTCTTTGGCTCCTCGGCCCTCAACGGCATCATCAACGTGCGCACAGCCTACCCCAAGTCGCAACCCGAGACGGAAGCGGCCGTTTATTACACGCATTTTTTTGACCCTGCCGACAAACGCCTGAAATGGTGGGACCGTTCTCCCTACACCATGGGCGCTCAGCTGGCGCACCGCCGCAAGATCGGCAAGCTCGACCTGGTGCTGGGCAGCTATTATCTTAAAGAAGAGAGCGTCAATAAAGACGCTTTCAGAGAATTCGGGCGCTTCAATTTCAGCACCCGGTACCGCGTCACCGACCGCCTCACCATTGGGTTGAACGGCAATCTCAACGCCGGTAAAACGGCCTCCTTTTTCTACTGGGTTTCCGATACCATGGCCTACGTCGGCGTGCCCAGCACATTCTCTAACCGCGAGCGCTTTCGTTACAACATCGACCCTTACCTGAATTACTACGATAAAGGTGGCAACCGCCACCGCCTGCAGGGGCGTTTTTTCAACGTCGACAACAATAATGACAACAATCAGGGCAACTCTTCCGATATGTACTACGCCGAGTATCAGTTTCAGCGGCAGATGCCGGATATCGGTTTGGTCGTTTCAGCCGGCGCAGTATACCAGGGCACTTACATTAAAGCAGAACTATACGGAGATACCACCTTCAAATCCAGAAATTATGCGGCCTATCTCCAACTGGATAAAAAATTCTTCGACCGGCTCAATGTTTCGGCAGGCTTTCGCTACGAAGACAATCTGTTGAAAAATCCCGGCTTCATTTATAAGATTGGAAACAAAGACCGGGAAGTACTCCCCTCTAACGAGCAGGAATCCAAGCCGGTGGTCCGTTTCGGGCTCAACTACCGGGCGGCGGAAGCGACTTTTCTCCGGGCCTCGTGGGGGCAGGGCTATCGCTTTCCAACTGTGGCCGAGAAATTTATCGTGACTAACGTCGGTTTTTTCAATGTGCTGCCCAATCCGACGCTCCAATCAGAGACAGGCTGGAGCGCCGAGATCGGCATCAAACAAGGCTTCCAGATCTCTTCCTTTAAAGGATACCTCGACCTGGCAGCTTTCACTTTCCGCTACTATAACATGATGGAATTCAACCTGGTGACCCAACGCGACCCAGTCGACGGCACACTTTCCAGCGACTTCCGTTCCATCAATATTGGCGATACCGAATCCGTTGGATTTGAGGTCACCGCAGCCGGCCAGGGGGATCTATTCGGGCTTCCTTTCACCCTGCTGACAGGCTACACCTTTGTTGACCCTCGTTTTCTGGAATTTGATACAACACAAGTTGCTGCTGGCGAGACCCCGACCATTGCCCAAATCAATGCCCAGAACTCCTCCTCCGACGATAACATCCTTAAATATCGCTCCCGGCATTTGTTCAAGTTCGATCTGGAAACGAAATACAAGGGAGCTTTCCTCGGGGTAGAGGTTTTTCATAACAGCAATATCGAAGCCATTGATTCCCCTTTCCTGCTCATCATCGGCGGGCTGAAAAGGTTCCGGGAGAAACACGACCAGGGCTACACCCTGATCAACCTCCGAACCGGCTATAGCTTTTCGGAGCATATGAAAGTTTCTCTGCTTCTGAATAATTTGGCCAACATTGAATACTCCTCCCGCCCGGGCCTGCTCGACCCGCCCCGAAATCTGACGGCGCGGATGGACTTTAAGTTTTAACCACGGGGTAAAATGAAGTGAGGGCATTTTTTGGGAAAATGCCCTCACTAATAAAAATCACCCGCTCCTCTGATAAACATCACTCCCGTAAACGCCCTGGCATTTTAACTTGTAGGTGAAAAAATTCACCACAAAATCCTGAAGCCATGACGCCCGGTAGTACTTTTCTGATCCTATTATTCGCCTTCGTTTTGTTCTTCGTGCCCATCATTATGGGGTTCTCAGGTAAGAATAAGATGGGCTAGTTCTGACGAACACGAGTTCGGCCTGTTGTAATAAGGTTGAATTTTAATATCCGAACTGGAGTTCGGATGAACGTTAGTGCTTCCTTCTGCGGCGCACCCACCACCACACTCCAAGTACAAGGATCAGCAGGATTGGCCAAATGGATACGAGGCCTACTGCCAGGTCTTTCAGCAGATACCAGCCCCGGGTAAAGCCCTCACCGATGCGATTCATGAACGAGCGACGGAGCAAGGGCTGATCCGTTTTTTCATAAAAAGTGAGGTTAATGGTGCTGTAGTCCACTTGCCGGCTGAGGTATTGCAATTGTCCTTCGATCGATTCGATCTCCTCCACTACTTTACGAAGGTTTTCTTCCACGGCCAATACTTCCTCTACATTTTTGGCCTGCTTCAGCAATTCGCGGTAGCGTTCCACTACAGCGCGCTTGGACGACAGCCGGGTTTCCAGGTCGATATACTGCCGGGTAACGTCCTCGGCGTTGACCGATCGGAAATCGACATAAGTGGCGAGCTGTTCCAGGCTATTGAGCATGGAATCAAAGCGCTCGGGTTTGACTTTGAGGACCATCCGGTTTTCCAACATTTCGCCATACTGCTGAATTTCCTCACTGATGACTTCCGCCTCCATCCGTAATACCAGAGCGGCAATCTCCTGCTGCGCCTTCTTAAAATCCTTCACTTCCATCCGCATATTGGCTGTTCGGATGATCTTTTTTTCCGGTAGGGCCTGGGGGGATTCCCCGCCTGAAGCAGACTGCCGGTATTCTTCTTCTGAGGCCATTTTGGCATCGGCGCCAGTGAACGTATTAATATTATCCGAAGCCATTTCGGGAGCACTGCGGCTACCATGACAAGCCAGCGTAAACAAAGCCAGAAGCATCAGGATGGGCCAATTGGTGGTTTTCATGTGGTATTCAGATTTTTTAGTGGATAATCCCCTACCTCCGGCCTTCCGGCCGTAGAAGGTGGCTGAAAAATGGCGGCTCCAAACAGAAGGTTGGAGGCGCGGATACAAATTATGAAAAAGGAACTGCCAAAATGTCACGGCTGGCGGCAAAAATCCTTATCTTTGCGGCCTGGCTATTGAACCATTCCGTTCGTTAAAGCTTTTTATACGATGCTGGCAAAGCCGGCAATACACAAAATAAGGCTAAAATTTTTCAGAAGAAGATGTACGATAATAATCCTACTCTCGTAGGCATAAAAAAAGAAATTGACGAAAGCAGGCAGGGCGAGGCTTTCTACCAGGAACGGCAGGAAACCAGTGCTGAAGGGGCAACCAAGCATTTCTATATTGAAAGCTACGGCTGCCAGATGAACTTCAGCGACAGCGAAATTGTGGCCTCTATCCTGGCCGAGGCAGGTTACCGCCCTACCCGTATGTTGGAAGAGGCCGACCTCATTCTGGTCAACACCTGTTCGATCCGGGAGAAAGCCGAAGAAACGGTCCGCAAACGACTAAGGATCTTTGACAAAATGAAGGCTCAGCGCCCTGGCGCTTTGGTTGGCGTATTGGGTTGTATGGCCGAGCGCCTCAAGAAAAAACTACTCGAAGAAGAAAAACTGGTCGACCTGGTCGTTGGGCCGGACGCCTACCGCGACCTGCCCGGTTTGATCGAATCGGCGGGTGAAGGGGAAAAGGGGATCAATGTTCTGCTTTCCCGTGAAGAAACCTATGCCGACATCAGCCCCCTACGGCTGGACTCTAACGGCGTGACAGGCTTTATCTCTATTATGCGGGGCTGTGATAATATGTGTTCCTTCTGCGTAGTGCCCTTTACCCGCGGGCGCGAGCGCAGCCGAAACGCCTTCAGCATCGTAGCGGAAGCAACCGATCTGTTTGAAAAAGGCTATCGCGAAGTAACCTTGCTGGGGCAAAATGTGGATTCCTACAAATGGGAAAACCCGGAAAACGGCAAGATCGTCACTTTCGCCCAACTCCTGGAAATGGTAGCTCTGGTGCATCCCACCCTTCGCGTGCGCTTTTCTACTTCCCACCCTAAAGACATTACCGACGAGGTGCTATACGCCATGGCGAAGTACGATAACATTTGTAATTACATCCACCTACCGGTACAATCAGGAAACAGCCGAATCCTGGAACTCATGAACCGCACCTATGACCGGGATTGGTATAAAAACAAGGTGCGCCGCATTTATGAGATCATCCCGGATTGCGCCATTTCGTCCGACATCATCACCGGTTTCTGCACAGAAACAGAAGAAGAACACGCGGACACCCTCAGCATGATCGAATATGCTAATTACAGCATGTCCTACATGTTTTTCTACTCCGAGCGGCCCGGCACCCTTGCTGCCCGCAAATACCCGGACGATATCCCCCTGAAGGTCAAAAAGCGGCGCCTGCAGGAGGTCATTGACCTGCAAACCCAGGTTTCCCACCGCCACAATCAGGCAGATATCGGAAAAACCTTCCAGGTGCTCATCGAAGGCGATTCAAGGAAGTCGGACCAGGAATTCAAAGGCCGCAACTCTCAGAATAAAATGATTGTGTTCCCCAAGGCAGATGGCCTCCAACCCGGCGATTATGTCTGGGTAAAAGTCCATGAAGCCAGCAGTGCGACACTAAAAGGGGAAATCGTGGATAGGACGGAGGGAAGCCAGGGTTAAAGGTTAATAGTTGAAAATTTGAAGGGGAGGCCAAGGCTATTTTAAAAAAAGCCACTTTTCCAACGTTAATCTTAAACTTTTCAACTTAACTCCTCCGCCCAAACTTATCCCCCTTCGAAAAAGAAAAAACAAGATGGATAGCACATTACAATCAATCAAACAGAGATTCGGCATTGTAGGCCGATCCCCGATGCTCGACCGGGCATTGGGCACCGCTATCCGCGTGGCTAATACAGATCTTTCAGTACTGCTCACCGGAGAAAGTGGAGTTGGCAAAGAGATCTTCTCCAAGATCATCCATTCCCTCAGCGCCCGGAAACACAATAAATTTATTGCCATCAACTGTGGCGCCATACCGGAGGGGACGATCAACTCCGAACTCTTCGGCCACGAGAAAGGGTCGTTCACCGGGGCTACCGGGGAGCGCAAGGGGTACTTCGAAACCTATGATGGCGGTACTATCTTTCTGGATGAGATCGGCGAGATGCCGCTGGACACACAATCCTACCTGCTGCGGGTACTTGAAAGCGGAGAGTTCATCCGGGTGGGGGCATCCAAAGTGCAGAAAACCGATGTGCGTATCATCGCCGCCACCAATGTCGAGTTGTATGAACACGTCAAAAAAGGCAAGTTCCGGGAAGACCTTTATTACCGGCTCAATACGGTCCCCATCCGAATTCCGCCGCTGCGGGACCGCCCGGAAGACGTTTACATGCTTTTCCGAAGATTTGCCGTTGACTTTGCCGAAAAATACCGCACCACGCCCATTCAAATGGATGAACGGGCCCAGGCCGTGCTGGAGGCATACAGCTGGCCCGGAAACGTCCGGGAACTAAAGAATGTCGCCGAGCAGGTTTCCGTGCTTGCCGAAGATAAAAATGTCACCGTTGAGCAGTTGGCCCGTTATGTTCCCCACATCATGAAGCGCAACCTGCCCATGATCACCGGCCAGTCTCCGAGCAGCGAAGCCAGCATGCAGGAAAGGGAGATATTCTACAAGTTCATGCTGGACATGAAGAATGACCTGAACGACCTCAAAGCCCTGGTCGTAGAGCTCATTCGAAGCAACGACCTTCACGTTTCCGACACGACTGCTCTCCGCGGCCTGCGGGCGCCGGCCGATTTCCCCGCTTCTTCCGTCATCAAAGAACCGGTGGAAAAACCTGAATTCCTCCCGGATTACCACGAAGAAGACGAGGAGGAAGACAATACCAATGGAAAGCCTATTATTCTGCACCGGGAAAGCGCAGGCTACTCACCGGTGGAAGAAGTTGAGGATAACCTCTCACTGGAGGAAAATGAAAAAGGGCTCATCCGGCGCGCTCTGAAGAAACACCTTGGCCGTCGCAAAGAGGCAGCGCAAGAATTAGGCATATCAGAGCGAACACTCTATCGCAAGATCAAGCAATACGAATTGTAAGCGGGGTTCTGTTGATACTATTTCTGGCCCTTCGCAACCAGGCGGGATTCTATTGCCCTTCCTGGGCCGGTAGATTCTATGGATAAGCTGATTCAGGATCGAAAGCATCCACAGTATCTACCGGCCCATTGGGCGTATTATCAATCCCGCCCGGTTGGCCCGGGCGGGATCAGCATCCTAAGCTGGACGCTTAATAGATTCTACCGGGCAATCACAAACTTCTTCGCCTGGCGTTCTCCTTTCGAAGTAACTTCCAGGAAATACATCCCTGATTGCAAGGTGCTGACATCGAGTCGGACCTCTTGCCTTCCGGCTTCCATGCTTGCTTCTTCCGAATAGAGCACAGCTCCGGCAAGGCTGACTACTTTAACCTGCACCCTATCTCCTTCCGGTAAGCTAAAGGCTACGGTCAGTTGCTGGCGGGCAGGGTTGGGGAACAGTTCAATCTGGCCCACACCGTTTTCAATAGCATTCAGGCCTTCCCGGTTTCCGGAAGAACAGAAGCCGGTGGACTGAGAAGCTCCGAAGATCGCGCCTGATGCCAGAATATTTCCATTGTCATTGGTGAGGAAATAGGATCCTCTTCCTCCCTGGCAACACAAGCCGTTGCCTCCGGCATCGAAGATCGTAAAGGTATAACAGCCATTCTCCAGGCAAATATCCTGAATCAGGACAGATTGAGGCGCCTGAGCAGTATACGGCCCGCCAGAAGCCACAGGGGCCCCTCCGCTAGTGGTAATTGCCCAGGAAGTTTGGGCAGGGAATAAATCGAAATGGATCTCCAGGTTTACATTAAACGGACAGCCTGGGCAGGCCGGGCAATCCGGGCCGCCACAGTCTACACCCGTCTCCTGGCCATTCTGGATACCGTCATTACAAGTAGGTACCGGCGGACAGGCCGGACAATCCGGGCCGCCACAGTCTACACCCGTCTCCTGGCCATTCTGAATACCGTCGTTGCAGGTAGGCGCCGGCGGACAGGCCGGACAATCCGGGCCGCCGCAGTCTACACCCGTCTCCTGGCCATTCTGGATACCGTCATTACAAGTAGGTACCGGCGGACAGGCCGGGCAATCCGGGCCGCCACAGTCTACGCCGGTCTCCTGTCCATTCTGAATACCGTCATCACAAGTCGGAGCGGTGCCGCTATCCAGGCAGAAAATGGTGGCTTGTGAGCTGCCAAAACTACCGCCAGAAGCCAGCAGGTTGTTATTTTCATCGGTCAAGGTATAAGAACCCTCTCCAAGGCGGCAGCATAGGCCGTTACCTCCCGAATCAAATATAGTGAAGGTGTAACAAGCATCAGGCAGGCAAAGGTCGACGTTGAGCGTTGAACCGGGCGACTGGTTGGTGTAAGGGCCGCCGGAGGCAACGGTATTGCCATTGGATTGTGTGATCACCCAACTGGTCTGCGCCGGAGCAAGGTCGAAATGGATCGTGAGCTGAACATTTGTACCATTGCAGGGGCAGGCCGGGCAATCCGGGCCGCCACAGTCTACACCTGTTTCCTGCCCATTTTGAATGCCGTCATTGCAACTGAAGCAGGGCGGACAAGACGGGCCGCCGCAATCCACACCCGTTTCCTGGCCATTCTGGATACCATCATTACAGGTGGACCCTGGGGGACAGGCCGGGCAATCCGGGCCGCCACAGTCTACGCCCGTCTCCTGGCCATTCTGGATGCCGTCAAAACAGGTCGGGCAGGGCGGACAGGACGGGCCGCCGCAGTCTACGCCGGTCTCCTGGCCGTTTTGAATACCGTCATTGCAGGTGGAGGGCGGTTCGCTTCCACAAGCGGTTGAAGTGAGGATGCTCTGGCGGGCGCCGCCGGTATCGAACAATGCCCGCATACGGGCTTTCTGGCCAAGGGTCAAAATATTCATGCAGGCGTCATCCGAATAATCCATATAGTTCTGGAACATATCCGGCAGGTCGCCGGCGCCGGTGTTACAGGTATTGGGGCCGGGGAAAGTGCAGGGAGCGCCGGTAAAATTAGCGGAGCCGGCCAGCGGCGTATCACTGACTAAATCGTCGACGCTGCAGCCGCCGTCTCCCCAGATGTGGCGCAGGTTCAGCCAGTGCCCAACCTCATGCGTAGCGGTGCGGCCAAGGTGATAGGGCGGAGTGGCAGTCCCGATCGTGCCAAAGTACAGATAATCGCAAACAACCCCATCGGTTGCGGAATTACCGCCGGGAAACTGGGCGTACCCTAACAGTCCGCCCGATAGGTCGCACACCCATATATTGAGATACTGCCCCGATGGCCAGGCATCATGCCCGCCAGTGGCGTTAAACTTTACATTGTTATTCGTAGAGAAAGAGGTCGAGCTGGTTTGCGTACGGGTAATGCCATTTGTAGCGTTGCCATTGGGGTCAACTGTAGCCAGGCAAAACTCAATCTCCGTATCCGCTGCTACGCCCAAAAAAACAGAAGGGGTATTGGATGCGTCCGCGTTGAGGCGGCGAAAATCTTCATTAAGGACATCGATCTGCGTCTGTATTTGCGCATCGCTGAGGTTCTCCGTTGAAGTGTTCCACACTACGTGAACGACAACCGGTATGGTAATTACACCAGTCACGTCCCGGTTTGGGTTGTTGAGAAACTCCCGGGTATGCTTTTCGATCATTTCCAATCTCTCCAGCCGCTGCGGGTCCAGTTGCTGTTCGTACTCCAGGTACTGCATCGTACCACAATCCCGCTGGGCAAATACGGAGGGAGCGATGCCAAGCAGAATTAAAATGCTTAAGACAATGTGAAGTGATTTCATAGGAAACCTAAGTTTTTGTTTGAAGTTGAATATTGTTTTTGTGCATAAATTTCAAGGGCAAATCCTGCCTTTCTTCTATACCATGGAGGGGGGAAAAAGTGTTGGGTGGTGATTGGGTGTATAGGGAGGTGTATAAAACGACGCGATGTTAATCGGAATTTGGCTAATAAGAGAACTAAAGCTAATATATTGTAAGCAAGGCGTCAAATATTTTTCCTGAAATCGTTGTTATCTTTGGCGTTAAAAGGGAGTAATCGAGTGTTTGGGTGTTTGGGGAGTGAGTTCCGTCCCGGTGAGCTGGGTAAAGTTTTAGGGGCTATCAGGGGAGTGTTCAGGAGTTCGTGTCCCGTCCCTAGAGGCCGGGTAAAGTTCGAGTTCCCTGAAGCCCCAGTAAAATCAGAGTGCCCCTGATCATAGCGGAGGATTTGACACAGTTATTTGGACACTCCCAACCGGAACACTCAAACACTCAAACACCCAAACACAGATTAAAAAAGCCATCATGCAAAGACTCTTCACGCTTCTATTCTTAACCTCAATTCTGTTCAGCGGCTGTTATTCCTTCCGGGGTATCAGCATCGATTACAACACGGTCAAAACCTACTACGTAGATCAGTTCGCCAATAACGCCCTGAATGCTCAACCCGCCCTGTCCCAGCGCCTGACGGAAGACCTCAAGGAAAAGATCCGTACGGAATCCCGCCTCGTATTGAACGATGTTAACCCCGACATCGAGTTTAAAGGCGCCATCGTGCGCTATGATGTGAGCTCGGAAGCGCCTCAACCAGGCGAAACCACCGCCCTCAACCGCCTGACTATCACGACCGCCATTGAGTTTATCAACAACAAAGATGAAGAGAATCGCTGGAAGAAAAACTTCTCCTTCTTCTACGATTTCCCCAGCTCCCAGGACTTGTCCAGCGTAGAAGAAGACGCCATCAGCACCATTTCCAACCAGATGATGGAGGATATTTTCAATGCGGCGTTTACGGACTGGTAGAAATGTGTGAATGCATGAATGCGAGAATGCGGGAATGTGAGAATGTGAGAATGCGGGAAAATCAGCGCTCCACCCCCTTGGCAAACGCCACAAAAAAATCAAGCGACTCCGGGTTGCGCATCGAATCCGGATTAGCGGCCTTGCCAATGGGATAACCCAGCAGTATTTTCTTCACCGGCGCCTCCAGTTTTTTTCCACTAATCGTATAGGGAATATCCTTAACCTCGATGATCTCATCCGGCACGTGGCGGGGGGAGTATTCGCTGCGCAGCACCTGGCGGATCTGATCCTTGACAGCATCGGTTAGCTTCTGGCCTTCGTTCAACAGCACGAACAAGGGCATATAGTGCCGCCCGCCGCTCAGCTCCAGGTTCACAATGAGGCTATCCTTTATCGCTTTGATCTTATCGACGGCGCGGTAGATCTCGGCCGTACCGATACGGATACCCTGCCGGTTGAGGGTCGCATCGGAGCGCCCCAGGATAACGAGGGAGCCACGGGGCGTGATCCGCACCCAGTCGCCATGGCGCCAGATGCCGGGGTACATTTCGAAGTAGCTCTCCAGGTATTTTTGCTTGTCGGGGTCATTCCAGAAATAGATGGGCATGGAGGGCATGGGCTCGGTGATCACCATTTCCCCCACCTCATCCACAATGGTGTGGCCTGCTTCGTCATATGCATAAAGGGAGCAACCCAGGGCGCGGCACTGCACCTCCCCTTCGTAAACCGGCTCCAGCGGGCAGCCCCCGACGAAGGCAGTGCAGACATCGGTGCCTCCGCTCATGGAACAGAGCCACAAGTCTTCCTTGATCTTTTCATAAACATAGTCGAAGGCTTCGGGCGGCAGCGGTGCGCCGGTAGAACCGATGGAACGCAGGCCGGACAGATCGTAATCACGGCCGGGTTCTATCCCCGCTTTCATACAGGCCACAAGATAGGGGGCGCTGGTCCCAAAGTGGTTGATACCAGCCTTCTGGGTGAATTGCCACAATACGTCGAGGTTGGGGTAGCCGGGGCTGCCATCATAGAGTACAATCGTAGCACCAACCAAGAGGGACGCCTGCACGAAGTTCCACATCATCCAGCCTGTGGTGGAAAACCAGAAAAAACGCTCGCCGGGCTGCACATCGTTGTGGAACGCCAGATATTTCAAATGCTCCAGCAACACTCCGCCCTGCGAATGGGTAATGGCCTTGGGGATGCCGGTGGTGCCGGAAGAATACAACACCCAGATGGGATGTCCAAAAGGCACTGCTTCGAAAGCCAAAGCACCGGCCGCTGTTTGCATGGCCTGCGCCCAGCTAATGCCATTGGGAATATCCGCAACAGGCCTTTCTTCATTCAAATAAGGCAGAATGACTACTTTTTCCAGGGTGGGCAACTGGCCGCAGAGCTCCCGGACGACCTCCAATTTATCATAAGGTTTACCGCCGTACTGATACCCGTCTACCGCAAACAAGACCTTGGGTTCGATCTGTTGAAAGCGGTCCACTACGCTGTTGGCCCCGAAATCGGGGGAACAACTGGACCAGACAGCGCCGATGGAACAGGCGGCGAGGAAGGCAATTGTCGCTTCCGGGATATTGGGCAGGAAAGCCACTACCCTATCGCCTTTTTTTACCCCGGCAGCCTTTAGGAAGGCCGCCATACGGGCCACCGACAGTTCCAGTTCCTGCCAACTCACTTCCCGCAGGGCATGACGCTCCGACTGAAAGAGGATAGCAGGTTGGTTATCGGTTCTTTGGCGAAAAATGTGCTCCGCATAGTTAAGGGTGCTGCCTTCAAACCATTGGGCATCCGGCATTGTTCCTGACAAAACGCTACGGTAGGGATGGTGCGCCACGATGTCAAAATATAACCAAATGGACTCCCAGAAAGCGGCGGGATGCTCCACCGACCATGCCCAGGCCTCCGCATAATTTTGGAAGTGCAGGCCTTTTTCCCGGGCCAGCCAGTCCAGGTAATGGTATAAGCGGGAATTGCGGGCAAAAGTTTCGGACGGTTGCCATAGTTGTCGGGGCGTTTCAGTCATTATTTCTGGTTTGTATTTGGTTAATCTGACCATAAGTACTGATTGCAAATCACTATCGGCCTGCCCAAAAATAAACTTTTTTCCCTACCTTAAGCCCCCGTTCAAAGGATTGTAACATGAAGAAACTCCTGATTGCGAATCGCGGCGAGATCGCCCTTCGCATTATGCGCACTGCACACGAGATGGGAATCAAGACGGTAGCTATTTTTTCGGAAATAGACCGCAACGCGCCACACGTGCGTTTCGCCGATGAAGCGGTCTGCATCGGGCCGAATCCATCCAATCAGTCCTACCTCAATGGCGCCAGGATCATTGAAGTGGCCAGGGAACTGAATGTGGACGCGATCCACCCTGGCTATGGATTTCTCAGTGAGAATGCCGTCTTTGCCCGGGCCGTAGAATCCGCCGGCATCCTTTTTGTCGGCCCCAGCCCTTTTTCCATTGAGGTAATGGGCAGCAAACTGGCAGCCAAGGCAGCAGTTAAAGAATACGATATACCTATGGTGCCGGGGCTAGACCGGGCCATCACCGATGTAGAAGCCGCCAAAAACCTGGCGCGAAAAATCGGCTTCCCCATACTCATAAAAGCCTCGGCCGGCGGCGGCGGCAAGGGGATGCGCATTGTGGAAAAGGAAGCCGAATTCGAGGAGCAAATGCAACGGGCCATTAGCGAGGCGACCTCTGCTTTTGGCGATGGCTCGGTGTTCCTGGAAAAATATATCGCCTCACCCCGCCATATCGAAATACAAGTACTGGCCGACCAGCATGGCAATGCCGTGCACCTTTTCGAACGGGAGTGCAGCGTGCAACGGCGGCACCAAAAAGTATTGGAAGAGGCGCCATCCAGCATTCTGACCCCGGAAGTTCGGAAAAAAATGGGGCAGGACGCCATAAAAGTAGCCCGGGCCTGCAACTACCGGGGCGCTGGTACGGTGGAGTTCCTGGTCGATGACAAACTGAATTACTACTTTCTGGAAATGAACACCCGCCTCCAGGTAGAACACCCGGTAACGGAGATGATCACCGGCGTCGACCTGGTAGAACAACAGATCCTCATTGCACTGGGCCAACCGCTCAGCCTTCGGCAGGATAGCCTGTCCATAAAAGGCCATGCAGTCGAATTACGGGTCTATGCGGAAGACCCGCAAAACAATTTCCTGCCCAGTATTGGAACCCTTACAAGGTACCAACGGCCCCGGGGCGCCAACATTCGGGTCGACGATGGCTACGACGAAGGCATGTCCATCCCCATTTACTACGACCCTATGATTGCCAAACTGATCACATGGGGGGGCAACCGCGATGCTGCTATTCAACTGATGCTGGAAGCCATCGGGCAATATGAAATTGAAGGAGTGGCCACTACCCTACCCTTTGGCCGCTTTGTATTGGAACATGAAGCATTTACCTCAGGCCAGTTCGACACCCACTTCGTGCAAAAGCACTTCAAGCCTGAAAAACTGGAAGAAACGAACCCCGTTGGTGCGGAAATCGCCGCCCAATTGGCGGTAAAACTATATAGCGACTATCAACGGGTACTGAAAGTGCCGAATGTGGACCAGTCAAATTGGGGCAAGGACAATAGGTAATACGTCCAAATATTACCACTTCAGAAAGCCTAAGAGTGACGTGGTTGATATTAGGATCCGCCAGGCTATGGCATCAAGGTCTGAAAAGAAGTAATGCGGACGGGAGTTCCCCACATAAAGATAGAGGCTTCCTCGTCCACTTCGGCCGCTTCCACCTCGATCGTTTTACCTTCATATTTGAGTTGTTCCGGCATTTTAACCGGGCGCCATTCCCGGCCGTCTTCACCGATGATGCCCCAGAAGCCAGTACCCAGCTTTTGGTAAACCACTTTCCCTTTAATTTTAATCTTCCGCTGCTTCATTATTTGGTTTGCTTATTTCCCCTGCGAAGGAAGGATCTCCCAACAGGCGATGGATCGTTTGGTTGAGGTTGTCAATTAAGTTGGTTTGCTTACTAATCGTTTGCTTCAGTTCCTGGACCTCATCGTGGAGGTAGTGTTTAAGATTTTGTGGAGAAGGCAGGAAGGGGCTTATTTTAGCCCGCACATACCAGATTTCGCGAATGTCTCCCAGATTAACCCGGTAGGGTTCGTAGAAGGCGTTGTCAGAACTGAGTTCCAGTTGTTTCTCAGCTTTCAGAAAGTTGACCACCCGTTTCACCACGACATCGCCGCGGGTTACAATAACATAGACGTAGCTATCTTTGATGGCTGATTCCCAAAGAGTGGGTTCCAAATAGCTGCATATCACCTTGTCTCCTTCGAAGAGGGTGGTTTCCATGCTATCGCCCGCCACATCGAAAGAGCGGTGGGTGCCCACCTTATACTTATAGTCCGGCAAGGTAAAGCTGGGCAGGTCCTGGATAAAGACGGGGTCACCCATTTCGGCAGCATAACCTGCCTGAGCGGGGACGGGGACATGGACAATGCGTTCATCCTCCTGGGCATTGGTCACGATGGTCAGGACGCGGAAGCTTTTGTGGTCTTCCTCCGTCATAAACATAGGGCCTTCGCCGGTGTAGATGTAGACCGGGTTGACCTTATATTTTTCCACCGACTTCCGAAGCAGTTCAATAGTAACGTCCCGGCGCCCTTTCAGGATTTCGCTCAAACTTTGGGGCAAATAATCCAAAGCCAAAGCGAACTGCCGGCTGGAGCGAATGCGGTTCTCTTCCCGTAGTTTGTTATGGCATTTAATAAACCGCTGGGTAATGATGCTACTCATGAAGGGCGGTGCTTTAAGAGGTTGAATCCATGCTGTCTAAGCAAATTTAGAAAATTTGTTCAGCAAATTAGGAAACTGCCGGGAATATTTATCCAAAAAAGTGACACTCTCAGATACTTTCCACAATAGCAATAAAATCTTCAGCTTTGAGCGCAGCTCCTCCGATCAGCCCTCCATCCACATCGGGTTTCCCGAAAATCTCTTTGGCATTGCCGGGTTTGACGCTTCCACCATACAGGATGGATATTCCATCGGCGACAGTATCCCCAAATTGTTGGCGGATCAGGCTGCGAATGTGGTGATGCATTTCCTGGGCTTGTTCCGGACTGGCTGTTTTTCCCGTACCAATGGCCCATACTGGTTCGTAGGCGATCACCACATTTTGTATCTGGCCCTTATCCAGATGGAACAAAGCTTCAGAAACCTGCCGGCCGACCAGCGCCTCGTGTTCTCCAGCTTCCCGCACTTCCAGCTTTTCTCCACAGCAATAGATCGGTTTCATACCCTGTGCCAATACAGCATCGATCTTGCGCGCAATCAGGCTATCGGCCTCGTCGAAGAATTCGCGGCGTTCAGAATGGCCAAGGATGACATAATCGACCTCACAGGATTTCAGCATCGGCGCCGACACTTCGCCGGTATACGCGCCGCTATTTTCCTGGTGGCAGTTCTGAGCAGCCAGCTTTAGGTTGGTAACATCTTTAATGATACCACTGATATTTTTAAGGTGAATGTAAGGGGGCCCAACGACGACTACCGTGTCGGAAGGTTGTAAGCGGTCAATAATGGCTTTGACCAGAGCCCGGCCTGCTTCATAATCCATGTGCATTTTCCAGTTGCCGGCGACGATCTGCTTTCGTTTCATTTTGATAGGTATTTTAACGAATTATCGATTTTGAATTTTTCGGTTCTTTCCCTGGCCATAGGCTTCTATTCCAATGGCCAGGGCGACGGCGCCCAGCATCATCAACACGTTCCAGTACCAGGCTAATGGCGCCCTGCCGTGTTCAATCCGAAAAGCGGTATCACTGATCCGGTAGCCTTTTTCTCTCAGCAGCCCTGCCGCCCGCCGGTCCTTAGGCAGTTGGCGGACGACGCCGCGCAGGCTAACAGGGCCCCGTTTGATACAATTTCCCGCATCTACACACTGGGAAGGGAAGTTCATCGTCCAGGCGATGGCGGCCGGTTCCACTTGCAGGCCACTATCCCGCTGAGCAAGTTGTTCGCGGCTCAGCACCGGATAAATGATCACACCCGGATTTTTGGGATTCTTCGCCGCTTTATAAACAAAATCACCTGGCAGCCAGGCGTTTTCGATCTCGACGAAATCAGCGTCGCCCAGGCCATTTTTCAGCACATCCTCTATGGAATAAGTGCGCAATTTGTGCGTCCCGAAATTCTGGGAGATCACGCTATTGCAGCCATTGATAAAGACAACCACACAGGCCAGAATAATCAGAAGGCGAATGATCATGAAATCAATTTTTAACCCCTCAAAGTAATTAAATTCCTGGTAGGCAAAAGCCTCACCGCAAAAAAAATCGGTGGACACCCAGCCTATCGAGGGGCAAAGTTAAGCGATCCGGTTTGAAACTTGAAACCTGAAACTGTATCTTCAATTTTCGAAATGGCCCGGACTGCCCAACGCATGTAAATATGGAATTTGGAAAACTAGCTGATATTTCAGGTGTCGATTTCACTTTGCCTCCCGACCACCCGGCCAACGGCCGGCTTTTGAGCGGGCTTCCCGCCCGGGAAGGCCCGCCGCGCCTTTACATCGGCTGTACGGGCTGGAGTATGAAGGAATGGGTGGGCAGCGTTTACCCTGCCGGTACGAAAAGTAAAGATTACCTTCGGCACTACAGCCGGCAGTTCAACACCATTGAACTGAACACTACGCACTACCGGATACCGGAAGCAGGGACTATTCAACGCTGGTATGAGGAGTCGGCCCCCGACTTTCGTTTTTGCCCGAAAATTCCGCAATCCATCAGCCATAGCAACAATCTTGGTTTGGGCACGGAGCTGATCCCTCTGTTTTGTGATTCGATCCAGGGGCTGGCCGAAAAGCTGGGCTGCTGTTTTCTTCAACTACCGCCCTATTTTGACCAAAGCCGCTTACCCCAATTGGAAAAATTCCTGCAGGCCTTCCCCCGTCATATCCCTCTGGCGCTGGAATTGCGGCACCACAGTTGGTTTGAATCAACCCAAACCGGGGATGCCTTGTTCGAACTATTGGAGCATTATCGCATTTCTACCGTAATTACCGATGTAGCAGGACGGCGCGATATCCTGCACATGCGGCTGGCCACTGGTACCGTTATACTGCGCTTTGTGGGCAACGGCCTGCACCCGACCGACTTCTCCCGTGCCGATTCCTGGGTCAAACGCCTAACACATTGGTACGAAGCCGGCTTAGAGGAGTTGTTCCTTTTTGCCCACGAACCCGACAATCTCCATGCACCGGAACTAGCTGCCTACTTCCTGGAAAAAGCACAACAGGAATTACCTGATATTAGCTGTCGGGGGCCAGAATTTGGCCCAGATCCGGGCCAAGGCCAACAAATGAGCTTGTTTTAAAGCCTATTTAGAGCCAATCTGGCCTAAAAATTCGGGTGGGACATCAAAAAGCGGTAATATTGTAACCTTCAGCTTTCAAGGAATTATGGCGAACTTTCTAGATAATACGAACATCCAAAGAAACAACCGATCCACCTCCAACTTCAATACGGCAGGGCTGGTGCAGGTTAGCGAGAATAACTTCCCGTTCATTCACCGGGACATTAGTTGGCTATCGTTCAACTATCGGGTCCTTCAGGAAGCCAAAGACCCTACGGTGCCGCTATTTGAACGCATCAAATTCCTGGCCATATACTCTTCCAACCTTGATGAATTCTTTCGCGTCCGGATGGCCAACCACCGCAACCTGCTAAGAGTCAGTAAAAAAACCAAGCGGGAACTCGACATTGACCCCAAACAGCTCATCAAGGATATTCAGAATATTGTCGACAAGCAACAGGAGGAATTCAGCCGGATCTTTCAGGAAGAGATCATCCCTGAATTAAAAAACCACAACATTTATTTGTTGCGGCGCCTGGAGCTCAACGAGAAGCAGAAGGAGTTTGTGGAAGCCTACTTCAAAGACCACATGCTACCCTTCGTGCAACCGGTATTGTTGGTCAAGAACAAAATTCGCCCTTTCCTGAACAACGCCGCCCTCTACCTTTCTGTGTTGTTGCAGGATAAAAGCGCGCCCAACGCACCGCATGATTTTGCCATTATCAAAATCCCTTCCGATCATCTGCCACGTTTTATCAAGCTGCCTTCCATACCCAACCGGCACGATATCATTATCCTGGACGACATCGTGCGCCATTCCGTCTCCTGGATGTTCCCAGGTTATGATATTCTGGATACCTTTTCCATCAAACTGACGCGGGATGCAGAGTTGTACATCGATGACGAATTTTCCGGTGACCTGATCCAAAAAATCAAGGAAAGCCTCATCAAGCGGCAGGTTGGCCCGGCTTCCCGTTTCGTCTATGACCGCGAGATGCCCGATGACTTGCTGGACTTCCTTAAAGAGGCTTTCGACCTGGACAAATACGACCTTCTCCAGGAAGGCCGCTACCACAACAATTTCGACTTTTTCCAGTTCCCCGATTTGGGGTTGACGAATCTGAAGAACCCACCGATGCCGTCACTCCCCTACCACCCTTTGGAAGATACCAAAGATTACTGGCAATGCCTCCGGGACCAGGATCATTTTATCCATGTACCGTATCACTCCTACGAATCAGTAGTGCGTTTTTTTGAGGAGGCTGCCAAAGACCCCAAAGTGACTCATATTAAGGTTATTCAATACCGGGTAGCTCGCAAATCCAGGATCATGCAAGCCATCCAGGATGCGGTCAAGGCCGGCAAGCAGGTTTCCGTATTCATTGAGGTGAAAGCCCGTTTCGACGAAGAGGCCAATCTGGAATGGGGGGAAAAACTGGAAGAAGCCGGAGTCACGGTGCACTATAGTTTCCCTGGTGTAAAAGTACACTCCAAGCTGGCCCTGATCCGCCGGATTGAAGGTAAGGATGCCCGGATGTATGGCTACCTGTCCACCGGGAATTTCCATGAAGACACCGCCAAAGTATACAGCGACTTTGGCCTATTCACGGCCGATGAACGCCTGACCAACGAGATGGCCCGGGTATTTTCCTTCCTGGAGACCGTAAAAGTGCCCCAACAGGGGTTCGAGCACCTGCTGGTCGGGCAGTTCAACCTCCGCACCGAACTGGAAAAGCTGATCGAGTTCGAAATTGAACAGGCCAAAGCGGGATTAAGAGCAGAGATCATCCTGAAGATCAACAGCCTTCAGGATCAGGCTATCATCGAAAAGCTATACCGCGCCAGCCAGGCGGGGGTCAAGGTTCAGCTTATCATCCGGGGCATCTGCTCATTGGTGCCCGGCATAAGGGGCATTAGTGAAAACATCAGCGCCATCAGTATTGTCGACCGCTACCTGGAACACGCCCGCGTTTTTATTTTTTACCACGGCGGCGAAGAGCTCATATACTTATCCTCTGCCGACTGGATGGTGCGCAACCTTAGCTACCGGGTGGAAACCGCCTTCCCCATCTATTCGGACCATGTTCGCAATCAGATCAAGGATTTTATCGCCATCCAGCTGAGTGACAACGTTAAGGCCCGTATCATCGACAAGGAGTCCTCCAATGAGTACCGCAAGGATGGCTCTGACCTTGCCATCCGTTCCCAAATGGAAACCTATTATTATATCAAGCGCCAGTCGGAGCGGTTGAATATGGAAGGACAGTTGGCATCTGGTGAAGAAGAAGCGGGGTTGAATGGTTAATAGTTGAATGGCTCTATTACACGGCGGATCCAAACAAGTGTCGGGGAAAGCGGAGAATGGTTGAATGGTTAATGAATGGTTTTTTCCAGCAGATCCCTATAGCCCCAAGCCAACCATATAGCCATTCGACCATTTAACCCCCATAACAGCCGAGCAGCCATTCCAAGAGGTTTCCTGGTTTATTTCCATCGATTTTTTATGGATTTTAATCCAACAGATTGGCGTTCAGCCCGGAATGGCCCTAGGTTTGGGTATTCTATTCCATCCAAGACCAAACCTGACAACCATGAGAGTATTAAAAATTTTCTATCTCTTTGCCATCACTGCTATCCTGGGTTTTAGCGCCTGCCAGCCTTCTGCACCGGCGCCCGACGACAGCCTGACGTTCATACCTGAGCAGGCATCGATGGTGACCGCCATCCGCCCCGCTCAACTGATGGAGAAGGCGGATTTCAAAGCCATCCAGCAATCCGAAGGCTACCAGCAAATGCTGCAGGAAGCCCGCGAAACCAACCCCGTACTCGCCAAAGTAATGGAGCAACCCGAAAGCTCCGGTATCGCCCTGGATAAGAACTTTTACATCACTATGGAAATGCGGGACAAGCAAGAGCCCTTTGTGGCGATTTCCATGTCAATGGCCGACCCGCAGGCATTCGAAGCGCTGCTGGAAAGTGTTGAAGTAGAGATACAACCTGCCAGCAAAGGGTACCGCTTTGCCGGCACACCCGGGGAAAACTCCCTGGCGTGGAATGATAAAGTAGCCATCATTGGCATTTCCAAAGGCGGAACCGATGCCCAGGCAGAGTTGCAACGCTACCTGGAAACCAAGCCCAAAGCCTCCATCGCCCAAAACCGGGACCTACGGCAGGCATTGGCTCAGGATTTCGATGTCGCCAACTGGTTCTCTTCTGATTTTTTCCTGCATTCCGAGATAGCGAAAAACTCTACCATCCTGCTCAACTACGATGCTGAAACCCTGAGCGGCAATTACGTGCAACATTTTCTCACTTTCGACAAGGGGAAAGTCCATAGCCAAACCGCGTTCCACCTGAAAAAACGCCTGGCCAATGACCTGAGCATGTTTTTCCGTAACAAGGTAAAAACTGACTTCATCTCCGCCGCACCACAAGGAACACCGCTCTTCCTGATGGCCACCGCATTCGACATGGACGGGATCAACCAACTGCTGGTCGAAAAGTACAGCAAGGGACTTTCCGAAGGGATGCTCAAAAAATACGGCATCTCCACGAATACAGTATTGAAAGCCCTGCAGGGAGACATCCTGCTCACCGCTTATGCTCCGGAAGGGGCAACCGAAAAACCAGCATTGCTCTTTGCCGCCAGGATTGGGGATGAAAAAGCCCTAAACACGCTTTTCGAAGCCGCAATAAAGGAAAAACAGATTGAAAAGATCAGCGACAACCGCTACCAATTGCTGGAGGTCAAAAATGAAGTAAAAACGGATTCCGGCTCTACTACGGTAACGATGGATATCAAAGGGCAGGCGCTTGTTCACAATGGCCTGTTATTCCTGGCCAGCGAACCGGCTTTGCTGGATAAGGTGGAAAGCGGGCAGGTGGGATTGAAGGACGGCATTGCCACGCGGGCCGGCCAGTTGATCGGCCAGCATATCTTCACCGCATTAGGCGATATCGATGCACTGAGCCC
>JACJYG010000001.1 GCA_020636215.1 Lewinellaceae bacterium | reverse complement strand
GCCTCCTTGTCGAGTTTGGGCGAATCGAATGCCGGAGCATACCGGCGCAGATAGTCAAACAAGGCCACCACCCCTTCATTGGAATTGTAATAAGGCGAGCGCACCCATTTGGCCAGCCAGCGCAGCTCTTCCGGCTGTACCGTTTTTAGTAAGACAATCAGCTTAGCGTCCTGCATACGGCTATTTTTTGTAACTGTTTAGGAGGGGCGCCCGCCTCAACTCCAGGTGTCAGGGGGTGGCTGAACGGCCTTGATCTTGCGGCCGTTGAGTCATCCTGTGGCTTATCTGCAGCCGGGGGTATGTATCACAAGCAATTGCTTTCTTGAAACAGATGCGGCAAATTAAAAATTTATAAATCAAATTTTTACACAAAATACACTATGATTTTTTGATTTTTTTTTGAAACAATGAGTTGATATTGTCCCGAAATAGCACAACGCATCTTCCTAACTTGGGGCGGGAATTCAAATAATAGGAAAGAGCACACCGTATTATTCCGACTGATTTTTCCAAAAGGGGAAAACACCTAAAACACCACCCCAAAATGGAGGCCGTCCAAAAAATCAAATGCATCAACCGCGCCTGGTTTGTACTGTCCTTCGAAGTGGCGGGCAACGACGGCCATTCGCTCTGCAGCAATGACCTGCCCATCCAACGGGAGGGCCGGCTCGACCTCTTGGAAGGGGGCTTTCCGGAAGGAACGGAGGTAGTGCTGCGAGTGAAGGCGGCCATGGGTGAAGCCCTGGAGGCGGCGGAAAAACTGCAGTTTGCCCGCAATGGGAGGACGGCGGTTTTTGAGGTGCGGGGGACGAGTTTGGAATTTAGGGTAAAATGGGTAGAGGTAACAGCAGCAGAGGAATAGTGCTTTGCCCACCAGGAAACCATGATGAAAAAGATATGGAACGGATCACCTCTCTAAGCCGGTAATCCGCTCACTGAGGATAACAGGTACGGGTGGGATTTGCCGCCTGATTGACCGATCGAAATCTTATATAAAATGCCCAATAATTCCCTTTCTGCCCTGATCCCCATTCACCTGGACGGCTTGTACCTCGCTCAGGATACGAACGTGGCCGGGCCCATGGTGGATTTTTCCAAACTCAGGAAGGACAGTGTGCCCTACCTGGGCGAGGAACTGACGGCAAAGCCTCTGGAAGACGCCCATATCTTGCAGCAGGGTGTTCACCTGCACTGGGCCCTGCCGGATGCGCTGACCAAGACCATGAGCCTGCCGCTGGTGCAGTGCCATACCTTCCACAATGTATTTGGATACACGCCGGGCAATGCTCTTTGGAGAAGCCTTACCAAAGCCAATTGGCTTACAGAGGTCATACCTTCGAAACTGGCCAAAGTAACCGTAAACCCGGAAGGCCGCCGGACTCCCCCTGCCGGCATAGCCCCCGAACAACTAGAGGCCGTCAACGCTCTGCTGGACAGCCCCGGCTTTCCCGCTGTCCCTGACCGATGGCTGGTTTCCCGCTACGCTGCCGACGACAAGACGATAGAAAAAAGCTGGGTAGTGGAAAGCGATTATATGTGGCCGGGCAATGTGGATGGCAAAGACAACAGCCAGCCGGCCCGCGAACTGGTGGATTATTATACTTCC